>NZ_JBBOBX010000001.1:0-2615776 GCF_038002145.1 Oceanobacillus sp. FSL W7-1309 | reverse complement strand
TATCATCGCCGTCTGGACCTGTATCACCATCGGGAGGTCCGGTATCATCGCCACCTGGACCTGTATCACCATCGGGAGGTCCGGTATCATCGCCACCTGGACCTGTATCACCATCGGGAGGTCCGGTATCATCGCCACCTGGAACAGCATCACCACCATCAGGAGGAGTAACTGTATGGTTCGAGTCTGGAAGTATGACATCAGGATCAAGGAATATATTAGACCTTTCAGTTAGTAGTAAACATGGAGGAATCGGAGGCATTGATTTACTTAATCCAACCCATATAGATCCCTTAAATTTTACTATTCGTTATCATGGTGTAGATTATTACGGGAATGTTATTATGTTTCCAAGTAAGAAGACTAAAAAACCTAACAATAGTTGGAGACTATCATTAAGGGGAAAGAGCACATCGGGACAAAAATTGACAGACTTTGCGCGACCGCTTGTTCCTAAAGGCCCAGGTCAATTAGCAAATTCTATTCTTGTTTTTGAAGAGATAGGACCAAACCATTATGAGTTAACGGTCGAGCCATTAACTCGATTGTCACATTATCAAAGTATAAGCTCACTTGTCGAACAGAATAAAGGGGCAAAAGGTAGATACTACGGTAAATTATAATTAGATAAGGGGGCATTAAAAAGATGACACCACGTAGGATACATGTTATTAAAGCTCCAACAAATAATAGAACCGTTTTTCCATACAGTCATTATAGTGATGAAGGGCATAACCCATTAATTTCAGCCCATATTGAAAATAATCATGTTATTTTAACTTGTGAGGATCTTTTTAAATTGAAACCAAATGTTCAACAAAATCCTAGAACCAGAGTTGATATATATATGCCAGGCTATGCGGGGTTAGAGTTAGGAAATGATATTCTAGCTTTAGTTGGAGCGGGTAATATTGCGGAACTAACAACTGTTAATCCTGAGGATTTCCGTAATGGACCTCAAACATTACCATTAATTGATGAGGCGAGAAGAGTCAGACAACACCAAACTATGATGAACATTGCTGGCTGTACAATAAATGGTAATTCAGGACCAGTTTATATGGATAGAGAGAGGCCAAATGAGGGTCACATTGAAATGGTTGGACCAGAAATTCATCTAGGGATACCTTTATCAAAAGTAAATGGTACTATAGATTTGGCGCAAACAAGAGAATATAATGTCCCAGAAACGGAGCTTAGGATTATAGGAGAAAGCAATCCAGTTAGAAAGGCATATGGTAGATTAACTATTTCGTTCGAGATACAACAAGCACAAAATCTTGCAGCCACATTAATTTTTTATGGCCAACATCATTAATACAATTAACTTATGGTATGCAAAGAAAAAACAGGTGCCCCCAAATATTAAGATAGGGGGCGGGCCTGTTTTTCTTTGTCAAAATACTGATTAACTTCGTGTTCAGAATAAAAGCTAGGAAAGCTTGATAGTATTATTTTGAACGTTGCTTCATCTATATCATATGTTAAGGCAATTAATTGATCAATTTCAGCAATAATTTGTTTGCGATTTGCACATTGTAACTGTTTTACTGGATATTTAATTGGCATTATTTCATTAGAGAACGTAATCATTCTTTCATCATTACCTAATAGTAGTGCCACCCTAGATGCTATATGGTCATATATTGTAGCATTAACACCATCAAAATTAATCGGTTTTTCAAAACGTTTGATAGATGGAACTGCGATTTGTTTTAATATCTTTTGTGTCAAATCAATTCCGTTTAATTTTAACCTCACCATGTAGTCGAAAATAACAGAATTAAATAATGATAATAATATTGTTAAAGATTTTTTGCTCTCCAATTGTAAAAACTGAACTGATTGAGATGCAGGGCAATGTGGTAATATAGTCGAAATTGTGGTTCTTCTATTAGAAGCTGATGTTAAGCTCCTCCACATTAGAGAATAATATTCTATATAATTCTTATTTAAAGATTTCCATTTGATTTTTTTAATGAAATATCTAGAAGTAGGAAGTATTGAAGAATCCTCTTTTTTATTTTCAGGAATTACAATTGAACTAGCTTTGTTACCATAACGCTCACTAAACTCAACACCCTCATAAGTTGAATACCTTCCATCATAGAGTTCAATGAATTTACCCTCGTATATTGGAATATTATCTTCTTGAGGTTCTCTATCTATAAAATCAGCATGGTTTGTAAAGTGAACTAATCTGCCATACTTACAGTCTGGAAATTCCCCTTCTAAAACAGGGTGTAGGGTATGCATTCTAGTCAAGAATGTAAGTTCCATTGGGTCTGTTACACTAGGAAGCATTCCTGTTAAAGGGTTAAGAAGATTTAAAATATCAGATGTTATATGCAGATCCTCACCATTTACTAGCAATTCATCTGGCGACGTTAATCCAGATTTATAATGAAAATAATTATTGTGATTTTCACCTAAGATAAGTACACAAAAACGCTCCCTATTATCAATAGCAAATATGTTTTTTCTATTAACGAAATCAAAACACCCAATTATAAGGTTTTGAGTCAGTAGAAATTTAAATATACCTTCATTTACTGGACTGACTATAATAGCACTTTTTACAATATAACAAACTCTACCTTCTAGACTAATGAATGAGGAAGCAAGTTCTGTAAATAAAGCATACGTATTTAATTCTCCGACTGCCGAATTTCTAAACAAAGTGCTTCCTTTAATTAACTCTTTTGAAGCCTCTAACTGGGAAACATATTTTTCATAATATCCATAAATTCGAGGTTGGGACTGCTTAAGTTTTTCAATCTCCTTTGCTCGATCATCTTTTTTGTTAAGTTTAGAAATATGTGGTGCCCATGGGCGGAAGAAGGACTTTTCTTCAAATCTAAGTTTTTCCCAGGGGGGATTACCAACCACTAGTTCAAAACCATCTTTTATTTCATCTTCGCGTTCTCCCCAAATTAATCCCAAATCAGTATGATATAGAAAACCAGCAGCTGTTAGTTTTCTTTTTTCTTCATCTGCAATTATATTAAACGGAGTGGGAATTAAAGGGTTACCATGAATAAATTGTCCATTAATCTTTTGTTGAACGTCCCGGTCATCCGTTAAAGAAAGGATTTCATTTTTGGCAATTTCCAGTGCGATAAAATCAATATCAACACCCCAAATGTTACTTATGAAAAGAGATATTAAATCTTCTTGTGTATCTGAAATATTTTCGGGGTCTGGCTGTAGAGGTAATATATATTTATTAATATAATCTATTACAGCCTTTAGGAAATGACCCGTACCACATGAAAAGTCAATGATTTTAGAAGATGTTAAAAGAGTAACAATATCATTAAATTGTAGTTTGTATTGTAACGGATTAAAAGAGAATTGAGAAATACCTAATTTTTCTTCGAGCTTCTGGTCTAATACTTTTCTTATTGATATTTCGGCTAAATATTCAGGCGTATAATACGAGCCAGAACGATTTCTACTAGACTTATCAGATTTTACATGGAATCCCGTTTCATCTAGAATCCATTCATAAGACAATAAGCTCTCATAAATCATACTTAAACTTATTTCATTGTAACAAAGTGGGTAAATTTCAATATACCATTTATTAAATAACTCTTGTTCAGAAGTATCTAACTTAAAATAGTAATTAAGTAAAACTGAAACCCATGGGGTCTTTTCTTTAAAAACTTTAATATGGTTAAGTAAATCGGTCCCATCAAGGGCAATCCTTTTATTATCACGGAAGTTCAATGAAGCGAGAATACCCATGGAAAGTGCAATTCTTTCACTCCGTATTGTAAATAGTACTTCTGGGTCTATTTTTACAAAAGCATTCTGTTGCGTATTAAATTTTGAATTTTTATTAATACTTATTTGAACGATGTTTACTATATCTGAAATAAGTCTTTTATTCATATCTCGATTTCCTCCACAAATATAAGAAGAAGTTTAGGATGTAACTAAACTTCTCCTAGTACGAAATTTTATACCAGAGGGTGAATCTAGCCTCTCTAATATTGGATTATTATAAAATACTCTTGAATGAATAGGCCAAAAGTTTTTATCAATCCAGCCTTCGATATCCTTTCTTTCAAGGAAAGGAAGTATCTTAGTTATTTCTAATGTTATATCTTCTAAATATAATTCTCGATTGTTAAACGTATTTTTTTGAAACCCAAATAAAGAAAGTAGAGCTTTATGCAGTAAATCATCATAATACATTTTTTTAACTTTTTGCATTGAATGTAAATCTTTAATAATAAACTCAAAGAGAAATTTAGGGTTTACATGTAAAGTGAAAGATAGGTCCTCAAGTATACCTTCCATACCAAAGATAGTCTTTTTATTTGATCCATACTGGCATGACTTACTAAGTATATTTGTTATTAGTTTATCAAGTTCTTGGGATGTAAGATTAATTTCTTTTTGTGTGTTTTTAAAAACCGGTTTGCCAACTTTTTCAGTCACTTTTTGTACATCTTCTAAAGTCATCTTCAGTTCATTTTGAACGTATAGGTCAATATCGTTCTCGACTTTCAGTCTTTCTAACTCTTCATATAAATCCTTCTCTATATTATTATAAAAATAATCATTAACGGAATGTATCTTAGAAAAGTCAGGCTGAACAAATTCCTCATTGGTTAACTTTCTACTTAAATAAGACTCTTTTAGGTTATAGCATCTTTCTCCCATTTCTGCTAACTGTTCAGAACTTATAATGCTTTCAGTAACAGGCAATTTTCCTATATATCCTGCAGCGATTGTATATTTAGGTGTTAGCAGTTTTATAAAATAGGAGACAGTACGTGTGTTTAAGTACGCAAGGTGTGCAAATTTATTACCCTTATGAATTCGAATTCCAGGGCCAGAGGCAATAAACTTTTGACCTTCTTTTAAGATCCTTACACTAAGACCACGTGTACCAGTATCACTGTATACCAATTCAGTATCATTCATATATTGTAAATTACGAAGGGCAGAACCGGGATGTTGTTTTATATATTCTGCTTCTTCCCCCCATTTAACTTTATATATATTAAGTCCGCTCCATTTTGAGTAACCTCCACCTTTACTTACAAGTTTCCAATCGGGGTCATCTTGGCGGTTCCAAGAATAATCTATAAACTTCTTGTTATCACCAGTAGAAGTTCCTTGCATCGGCGTCGCATATTCTTTATAAGGTGTTAGATTTTTAAAATAATGATTTATATTACTACTTGATTCGTATTGAAGAACATGTCCTTCATTCTTTAGTAATTCATTTTGGGAACGATAATATATAAATTTATCTGGTATAGTTTCTTCTAAAAGATATTCTTCTTTAAGTTCAAGCGAGAGAGAACTTAATTTAAGGAATTTCGTATCCGATTTAGGTGGCTCTTTAGTTAATAGTGTTAAAGCAACATTTGTTTTTTCACCATTAATATCAAAGAATGAATTTGACCCCAAATCAACTACTTCAATTAGATTGTTCTCTTCCAAGTATTTCTTTCTAATTTCTGAATAACTAGAAAGGAACATCCAGCTTGTTTGGTTAACAATTCCAACAATCCCTTTATCAGTTACCAATTCAGTACAGCGAAGGATAAATGCAATACATAGGTCCCCTTTTGAATAAGGATAATTTTCTTTAAGGTAATTCAACAAATTTTTACCCATGTTACGTTTCCCCATAAACGGAGGATTTGTTAATACCGCTTGATAGATCCCCTCTTTAAAAATCTCTTTATAAGACTCAGTCTCCCCGTTACTAACATTCAATACATCTATGTCTAATGAATAGCATCTTAATAAAGAGCCAATCTCCTCGGATTGTTTTTGACTAGTATAAATAGAAGGGCAAATATCTAATTGGTTAGGGTTAATAAAAGAAGCGGCCTTCAAATAAATATTCAATGTAGCAACTTCGGCTAGGTCTTGATCAATGTCATAGCCAGTAAGTACTTTTTCTACAAGTTCATTAATTAGTTTTAATTTTGATTCTGCTTTTGGTGCAAAATGATTATAGAGTATTTCTAATGCATGAACTAAGAAATTCCCCCCACCACATGCAGGATCCAATATTTTTAATTCACTTAGTTTGACTTTGGTTAAATCAAATTGGCTTAAAGCATTGTTGACTAGATATCTAACCATATAGTCTTCAGTAAAAAACTGAGTTGCTGGTGCAATTCCTTCGCCTTCAATTTTTTTACCTTCATTTAATGATTTAGCATAAACCTCTTTTTCTTTGTCGTGCTTTAAATATTGATATGCCCATGCTAAGACGTTATCTAAGGAGTGCTCTATTTCATTAATATAATTTGATATCTTAATAAAAGATTTGTTTGGGATAATCTCTAGACTATTTGTTATTCTTTTAGTTAAAAAGGGAAACCTGTTAGTTAAGTAACTTATCTCCTCATTATATACTTCATTAAAATCACTCTGGTTTTTTAGCGTTACAACCCTTTTATGTTGTAAACGACCTAGTATGCACACAGCAAAGATAGAGATGATCGTCATATTATATTTATTTGCGGTTGAATCTATATTAATACTTTTATTAAAAGCAATTTCTTTACACAATCTTTTTAACTTTCTACGCTCATTTAGAAACAATTTTATTTTCCTCCTAAAAGCTTACCTGAAATAACATTATATCATATCATCATAGACATATATCGACAATACAATTTTATAGATAGTTGCGATTTTTCTCTGGATTAAGTGTTAACTTATAGTTTATTACTTCCAAGTTTAGCTTTCCCTTCCTAGAGAGTGCAAATCCTGTATATCGTTACGCTATTCTGCAAGTTTTCGGATAGCTAACAATATACTGCACTCTATATTTTAATTCCTTTAACATTATTAAACAGTTGATCTTTAAGGGTTTAGCGCACTTTTTCAGGGTAAAATTTATGGTAAAATTTATCTGTTTTGCAGATGAGTAATTTTTACCCTTATTCCATCTGAATAAAAGGTAAAAATTAGGGTGAAAATTCTCCTAGTTTTTAATAATACTGACTTCAACAATTCCTCTTTCATTCCCCCCTAACATTAAAACGTGAAGGTTCTTATATAAAAATAGTGGTAAGTACGTTTTAATACGATTCCATTCTATGCGCAGTTTTGCTTGAAATTCCGATTTCACAACTTAATTACACATGATATAATAGACCTAGATAAAACAGTTTCAGCGAATGACTTTTATCATATTCCTACACCCTGCCCTCCCTTAATGGTGGGGTTATGCGTATGCCCCTAAATCTTTAATCTATTTAATAATCTATAGTTATTCTCCTTTCATAAACACTGTCCAGCCCTTTATCTATAAATGTTTTTAGCATCGAGGAAATTTAAATGTAAACATATGATTATTAAGAATACTAAATTGTTTACAGTAAATAACTAAAATTCATTTGAACCTTAGGTATAAAAAGATATAAAGTGTATACATTATTTCCAACCAATGTATACACTTTGAAATCATTTTCTTGTTAAACCCTTGAAAAATACTGATTCTAAATCTGTCTATTTGTACACATTTATATGGATTGATAACCAAATATTTGTTAAAATAAAACTATACTTTAGTTAATACTTGTCCTTACGAAGCGTATCGCATCTTTGTAGGACATTTTTTTTATTTCTGGATTTAACTCTACGGTTATTTTACGCCCCTGTTGACTCACTTTTAATAACTTGTGTTCCTGAAGTTTTTCATACATAATTTCTCGCTGCTCATTATTAAATCTCTTTATATTATTATTGATAGTAGTTGCACTTATTTTTCCATCTAAACCAAAATGATTATTAATTTGAATCAACCGTTTAAAGAAAAACTCTAATTCACTTTCTTTAAATGTCTTATATTTCTCCTCTGCGATCTTCTTAAAATGAGTATAGTAATAGTCAAATAACAACCTTGCTTTTTCAATATCTTCTTTTTCTAAGGATATATAATCTTTCTCGTTCTTATCGATAATAGCTCCTGCTAATTTTATTAAACAAATTACCTTAATAATATTTCCACAAGCCTTCATTAGCCATTGTTGAGTAGTATAGGTAACATCTTCATATGATTCATAAATTATATCCAAATAAAACTTATCAAATTCATCCCATGCATTTGGATCTACAGTAATAGTCTTTGCGTTCCTGTTATCTAATTCAAATAATATCTGAATGTTTTCTTCAAATGTAGTAATTAATGAATTAAACATTTTATTGTTGAGAGAAATCTTCTCCTTTGGAAAACGTTCGGGAACTGAAACCAAAAATCTTTGTAACAGTCCTCTGCCTTCATGTTTTTTTAACTTTAAAACTTCTTGAGGTTGAGTAAATAAACAAAGTGTTAGTAACGGATGTTCAAGACTGATATCTTCAGTAGATGAACGTAATTTGTCATAGCTTGTTCCTTCCCATCCTTTAAGATAAATATCGATACTATCCACTTTGTATTTTCCATCAAGATGATCAAACATTTCAGAGGCTTCTGCAGTTGCTATTGTAAGTGTTTCCTCATTTAATTTAAGTAATTCTGCAACTCGTTCCTGGGTGACATCGCCACTGATTATAAACATCTTTCTGAAAAGTGATTTCTCTAAATCTATAATTTCTTTTTTCAATTGCTTAATTTTTTCTTCATCATCTTCTTTTCCTTTATTAATCAATTTATCATATGAGCTTTTCTTAATATCCAACTCACTTAAAATCACTGGCTCTTTTTCCCTAACTTTTCTCAGTTGTAATCTTTGTAATTCTACTAGCTTCTGATAAATTCTATTAAGCACAGTATCTTTTTTTGAACCAGGGTCACTAGCAAGTAATAAATATAAATTTAATTCTTGTGTCCAATTTAAATTTTCGTATTTGAACTTATACTTTCTTACCAATGATGTAGAAAGGATTGATAGAACTGCAGTTGCCGCTAAATCAACCTGTGTATTTAATTCCTTAGATATCCCTTCTACAAAATCTTTAATCCAATCTGGAAAAACATTAATTGGGAATGACGGCATTCTGTTTACTACTAATCTTTCTGGCTTTTCCCACTGAGAATGACCATTCATATAAAATACACCTCATTAATTAAGATTATTAAGTTATCAAACTACTTAAATAGATACATTGTTAAATATGGATTTTAAGCTAATTAGGTCAATTAAGACACTTGTAGCTCTCCAAATATTCTATAAAAGTTTTTGTCTAGAAACTCAGCAGTTTTTGTTGCTTGAAAGGACCAAGTTTGTCCTTTTTTCTTCGGATAATAAACAAATCCGCCATTATCTACATCCAATACTTTTCGAAAATGAGTTGGATACAGGATATTTTCTTTAATCCATTCGCTTTTCTTGTTAATTCGATTCTCAAGATCCTTCATTGTCCAGTAAACACCTTCAAGATCTTTTTTCTTTAATTCCTCTAATTCTACTTTAGAAATTAAAACCTGATCATTTGGAATTGGAATATTTAACTCTACATTCAAGCGTTGCATTATCATAACCTCCATATAAAATTTTATTTTAACTAGCTATCGGAAAAGCTTTTATTAAATCATTTTATCTCCCCTTCCAAAACTTAAAATTCATATTTTGCGTTTTACATCACAATTATAAAATCCACTATATATAAAGTCAAGTTCTATCGTGATCAAAAACCCATATTTTGCGTTTTATATTGAGAGACAGTGTTTATTCGTGTACAATAAAAACATCTAATTATTTTAGGGGGTTACTTTATGACGAACGACAATGAATTAGGAAACTACATAAAAGAATTAAGGGGAGGCCATTCAATTAGAAGGGCTGCTAAAATGGCAGGTATTAGTCCTAGTTACTGGTCTGATTTGGAAAGAGGCTATGGACGCGCTAGTGGAAAAGCTGTGAATCCAAGTATGGATATTCTAACAAAAGTTGCTGACACTCTTTATGAACTTAATGATGGAGCATTTCAAAAAGCAGGAATTATTATTGATTTCATGAATCTTACAGAACATAATTATAAATACGAAGTTGAGGTTCAAGGAAATAGTGAGTATGAATTTATAAGTAGTGATTCTAATGAACCTACTTTAAAAAAAGATAATTTTAGCTACCCAATAAATGACCTTTTTTTTCATTTAATGAGTGATCATTTAAATAAAAAGTTTTTTAACGGTGTTCCTTTAAGTAGTTCAGAATTAAAAAGGTTAAATTCAATTATTGAACTTTTCTTAGAATCCACATATAGAATTCCTGTTGAATCATATAACAAGCTTATCAGCCTAGTCGGAAAGAAAAGTCTAGATGATCTATTAAAGGTTTACAATATATTGAAATTAGCATTTTTAAATAAAAACCAAATCACTTCTTTTGACGATTTTGTATTAAATGCTTTAGAAATAGAGTTAAATATTATAGATATTGATATTAGCCATGCATACCAAGTTGCTGAAGAGCTGTTTAATGAAAATACACAGGATTAATTAACAGTCTTTAGAAGGGAAGTATGTCAAAATGGCGAGCTTTGATAAAAGAGGAAAAACATGGCAATTTACAGTTAGTAGGATGATTAATGGGAAATATAAGCCAATCAGAAAAGGTGGTTTCAAAACAAAGAAAGAAGCCCAAGTTGCTGCTTCAGAAGTCGAATTGGAATTACAAAAAGGAGTAGCACCCAAATTAAAACCAATTTCTTTATATGAATACTTTGATAACTGGTATAAAGTTTTTAAATTTGATGTTGTTAACAGTACAAAAACACATTATGTATATACTCTAAATACTATTGAAAAGTATTTTGGTCATATTCCTATTCAACAGATATCTAAAGAAGAATATCAAAAGTTTTTAAATATGTTTGGAGAAACACACGCAAAAGAAACAGCAGATAAGATTAACGGTCATATTCGAGGTGCAGTTAGGGAAGCTATTGATGAAGGAATCATTAGAATAGACTTTACTCGAAACGCAAAAGTTATCGGTAAGGTTCCTGCTAAAAAGAAATCAGAGAAATATTTAAATTATGTTGACAGTGAATTATTATTAAAAGAGTTAAAAAGCAATCTGTCAAAAGGACTGGGATACTATCTACTACTTCTTGCATTAACAACAGGCTTGAGATATGGAGAATTAGTAGGATTAACTCACAAAGATTTTGATTTTAAAAATAACACTTTAAGTATTAACAAAACATGGGGTTACAACAAAAAAATGCATGAAGGATTTGGTCCAACCAAAAACCCTCAATCTGAAAGAATTATTAAAGTTGATAAAGTCACAATGACTATATTTGAAGACCTTTTCAATATGTTAGCCGATAACGAAAATGAATTAGTTTTTTACAGCCCTACTTCTAAATACAAAGTAATAAGTAATACAAACACAAATAAGCTATTACGAGCTATTTTAAATAAGTTGAATATAAAACCAATTACTGTCCATGGATTACGCCACACACATGCTAGTGTATTGTTATACAAGCGTAATTCAATTCATTATGTTAGTGAAAGACTGGGTCATGCTGATATTGAAACAACATTAAAGGATTATACACATGTTATTAAAGAATTAAGAGAAGAAGATGAAAAAGTTATGACAGATACTTTTGAGCAAATGTTATCTGGTTAATTATTGTGTAAATAGTGTGTAGAAAATGTGTAGAAAAATTTTAAAACCAACCTTTTTCAAGCGAATTCTCATATAAATGAAAAAGCCTGCAAAAGTTGATATACCAACATTTACAGGCTTCTTATTATTCATCTAAAAACTCTAAAAAAGTACTAAAGATACCGGTGGTCGGGGTCGAACCGACACGTCCGTGAAGACACGGGATTTTGAGTCCCGCGCGTCTGCCAATTCCGCCACACCGGCATAGGTATGGAGGCGGTAACCGGATTTGAACCGGTGATAAAGGTTTTGCAGACCTCTGCCTTACCACTTGGCTATACCGCCAAAAATAAAATGGAGCGGAAGACGGGATTCGAACCCGCGACCCCCACCTTGGCAAGGTGATGTTCTACCACTGAACTACTTCCGCATATGGCTGGGCCACTAGGATTCGAACCTAGGGTACACGGGATCAAAACCCGATGCCTTACCGCTTGGCTATGGCCCAATCAATAAATTTGTTAATTATATGAGGGCGATCGATGGGGATCGAACCCACGTGTGCCGGAGCCACAATCCGGTGCGTTAACCACTTCGCCACGACCGCCATATAATTGTAAATGGCAGGGGTAGTAGGAATCGAACCCACATTGACGGTTTTGGAGACCGTAGTTCTACCGTTAAACTATACCCCTATTATTTATTAAAATGGTGGAGGGGGGCAGATTCGAACTGCCGAACCCTGAGGGAGCGGATTTACAGTCCGCCGCGTTTAGCCACTTCGCTACCCCTCCAACTAAATTGAAGTAAATGGTGGCTCGGGACGGAATCGAACCGCCGACACACGGATTTTCAGTCCGTTGCTCTACCGACTGAGCTACCGAGCCATAATTAAAATATTTTAAATGGCGGTCCGGACGGGACTCGAACCCGCGACCTCCTGCGTGACAGGCAGGCATTCTAACCAACTGAACTACCGGACCATTTTTGGTTGCGGGGGCAGGATTTGAACCTACGACCTTTGGGTTATGAGCCCAACGAGCTACCAGACTGCTCCACCCCGCGGTATGAAATAAAGTATTAAGATGAAATATGGTGGAGGATGCAGGGCTCGAACCTGCGACCCCCTGCTTGTAAGGCAGGTGCTCTCCCAGCTGAGCTAATCCTCCATATTGGTGACCCGTACGGGATTCGAACCCGTGTTACCGCCGTGAAAGGGCGGTGTCTTAACCGCTTGACCAACGGGCCTTATTTTATGTAATAGTGGCGGAGAGCGAGGGATTCGAACCCTCGAGGCCGCGTAAACGGCCTACACGATTTCCAATCGTGCTCCTTCGGCCACTCGGACAGCTCTCCGTATGGCTCCACAGGTAGGATTCGAACCTACGACCGATCGGTTAACAGCCGATTGCTCTACCACTGAGCTACTGTGGAATAATCCAAAATGAAATCTATTTGGTTTTTCAAACATAAATTGCTCGTCCCACCAAATGAGATATTTTAGAGTAGCTTCATTCCTGTCATACAGCTCTTGTATGGTAAGGAATTTACTTGCCTGGCGGCGTCCTACTCTTGCAGGGGCAAAGCCCCAACTACCATCGGCGCTGAAGAGCTTAACTTCTGTGTTCGGCATGGGAACAGGTGTGACCTCTTCGCTATTGCTACCAGACAATATAATTATCACCCAAGTGAACCTCAAGAAAATCAGTGACAACCAATATTATAATCGTTTTTGAAAAAAAATCAAGTATAAAGTTAGGTTTTTATAAGGTTTATACCTTAAAAACTAAATAAGAGTAAACAAGACATCAAATAAAGAATTTAGTTAAGTCCTCGATCGATTAGTATCCGTAAGCTCCACGTGTCACCACGCTTCCACACCGAACCTATCAACCTCATCGTCTCTGAGGGATCTTACTCACTCGAAGTGATGGGAAGTCTCATCTTGAGGGGGGCTTCATGCTTAGATGCTTTCAGCACTTATCCTTTCCACACGTAGCTACCCAGCGATGCTCCTGGCGGAACAACTGGTACACCAGCGGTGTGTCCATCCCGGTCCTCTCGTACTAAGGACAGCTCCTCTCAAACTTCCAACGCCCACGACGGATAGGGACCGAACTGTCTCACGACGTTCTGAACCCAGCTCGCGTACCGCTTTAATGGGCGAACAGCCCAACCCTTGGGACCGACTACAGCCCCAGGATGCGATGAGCCGACATCGAGGTGCCAAACCTCCCCGTCGATGTGAACTCTTGGGGGAGATAAGCCTGTTATCCCCGGGGTAGCTTTTATCCGTTGAGCGATGGCCCTTCCATGCGGAACCACCGGATCACTAAGCCCGACTTTCGTCCCTGCTCGACTTGTAGGTCTCGCAGTCAAGCTCCCTTGTGCCTTTACACTCTACGAATGATTTCCAACCATTCTGAGGGAACCTTTGGGCGCCTCCGTTACCTTTTGGGAGGCGACCGCCCCAGTCAAACTGCCCGCCTGACACTGTCTCCGAACCGGATCACGGTCCTGGGTTAGAATGTCCATACAGCCAGGGTGGTATCCCACGGATGCCTCCACCGAAGCTAGCGCTCCGGTTTCCAAGGCTCCCACCTATCCTGTACAAGCTGCACAGACATTCAATATCAGGCTACAGTAAAGCTCCACGGGGTCTTTCCGTCCTGTCGCGGGTAATGCGCATCTTCACGCATAGTATAATTTCACCGGGTCTCTCGTTGAGACAGTGCCCAAGTCGTTGCACCTTTCGTGCGGGTCGGAACTTACCCGACAAGGAATTTCGCTACCTTAGGACCGTTATAGTTACGGCCGCCGTTTACTGGGGCTTCGGTTCAAAGCTTCGCCTTGCGGCTAACATTTCCCCTTAACCTTCCAGCACCGGGCAGGTGTCAGCCCCTATACTTCGCCTTTCGGCTTCGCAGAGACCTGTGTTTTTGCTAAACAGTCGCTTGGGCCTATTCACTGCGGCTCCATGTAAATGAAGCACCCCTTCTCCCGAAGTTACGGGGTCATTTTGCCGAGTTCCTTAACGAGAGTTCTCCCGCTCACCTTAGGATTCTCTCCTCGCCTACCTGTGTCGGTTTGCGGTACGGGCACCTATGATCTAACTAGAGGCTTTTCTTGGCAGTGTGAAATCCGGAACTTCGGTACTAAATTTCCCTCCCCATCACAGCTTGAAATTGCCAGACGGATTTGCCTATCTGACTTTCTCACTGCTTGGGCGCACATATCCATCAGTGCGCATTCCTTATCCTACTGCGTCCCCCCATCGCTCAAACAATCATGAGGTGGTACAGGAATATCTACCTGTTGTCCATCGCCTACGCCTTTCGGCCTCGGCTTAGGTCCCGACTAACCCTGAGAGGACGAGCCTTCCTCAGGAAACCTTAGGCATTCGGTGAAAGAGATTCTCACTCTTTTTTCGCTACTCATACCGGCATTCTCACTTCTAAGCGCTCCACCAGTCCTCACGGTCTGACTTCACAGCACTTAGAACGCTCTCCTACCATTGTTCGTAAGAACAATCCGCAGCTTCGGTGATACGTTTAGCCCCGGTACATTTTCGGCGCAGAGTCACTCGACCAGTGAGCTATTACGCACTCTTTAAATGATGGCTGCTTCTAAGCCAACATCCTGGTTGTCTGGGCAACTCCACATCCTTTTCCACTTAACGTATACTTTGGGACCTTAGCTGGCGGTCTGGGCTGTTTCCCTTTCGACTATGAACCTTATCACCCATAGTCTGACTCCCAAGTAAAAGTAACTGGCATTCGGAGTTTGACTGAATTCGGTAACCCGGTGAGGGCCCCTAGTCCAATCAGTGCTCTACCTCCAGTACTCTATTTCTTGAGGCTAGCCCTAAAGCTATTTCGGAGAGAACCAGCTATCTCCGTGTTCGATTGGCATTTCACCCCTACCCACACCTCATCCCCGCATTTTTCAACATACGTGGGTTCGGGCCTCCAGTCAGTGTTACCTGACCTTCACCCTGGACATGGGTAGATCACACGGTTTCGGGTCTACGACCGCATACTCATTCGCCCTATTCAGACTCGCTTTCGCTGCGGCTCCGTGTCTTCCACTTAACCTTGCATACGATCGTAACTCGCCGGTCCATTCTACAAAAGGTACGCCGTTACCCATTAACGGGCTTCGACTACTTGTAGGCACACGGTTTCAGGTTCTATTTCACTCCCCTTCCGGGGTGCTTTTCACCTTTCCCTCACGGTACTGGTTCACTATCGGTCACTAGAGAGTATTTAGCCTTGGGAGATGGTCCTCCCGGATTCCGACGGAATTCCACGTGTTCCGCCGTACTCAGGATACACTCCGGAGGGAATTCTTTTTCAACTACAGGGCTGTTACCTTCTGTGGCTGACCTTTCCAGGTCGATTCATTTAAAGAATTCCTTGGTAACTCCGAGTGGAGTGTCCTACAACCCCAGAAAGCAAGCTTTCTGGTTTGGGCTCTTTCCGTTTCGCTCGCCGCTACTCAGGAAATCGATTTTTCTTTCTCTTCCTCCGGGTACTGAGATGTTTCAGTTCCCCGGGTCTACCTCATGCACCCTATGTATTCAGATGCATGTACTGTTCCATTACGAACAGTGGGTTCCCCCATTCGGAAATCCCCGGATCAAAGTTTACTTACAACTCCCCGAGGCATATCGGTGTTAGTCCCGTCCTTCATCGGCTTCTAGTGCCAAGGCATCCACCGTGCGCCCTTATTCACTTAACTAAGTTACAGTAAATAAGCGTACTAATTTATTAGCCTTGCTTTTATTTAAAAATATTGATGTCGTTGTTACTCTTATTTAGTTTTCAAGGTACAAGCTTCCACAGGATGTGGTGACTTCTGTGTTCGTCACAGGACGTGACGGGTTTTAACAGAAGATCCTTCAATCCTTTGAGAGATCTTTTTTACTCTCTCAAAACTGAACCAAACAACACAGTATGCCCTTCCTACCCGAAGGTAGGGTTCCGTAATAATCCTTAGAAAGGAGGTGATCCAGCCGCACCTTCCGATACGGCTACCTTGTTACGACTTCACCCCAATCATTAGTCCCACCTTCGGCGGCTGGCTCCAAAAGGTTACCTCACCGACTTCGGGTGTTACCAACTCTCGTGGTGTGACGGGCGGTGTGTACAAGGCCCGGGAACGTATTCACCGCGGCATGCTGATCCGCGATTACTAGCGATTCCGGCTTCATGTAGGCGAGTTGCAGCCTACAATCCGAACTGAGAATGGTTTTATGGGATTGGCTTGACCTCACGGGTTCGCTTCCCTTTGTTCCATCCATTGTAGCACGTGTGTAGCCCAGGTCATAAGGGGCATGATGATTTGACGTCATCCCCACCTTCCTCCGGTTTGTCACCGGCAGTCACCTTAGAGTGCCCAACTGAATGCTGGCAACTAAGATCAAGGGTTGCGCTCGTTGCGGGACTTAACCCAACATCTCACGACA
The DNA here is from genome assembly GCF_038002145.1 of Oceanobacillus sp. FSL W7-1309. Classification (NCBI taxonomy): domain Bacteria; kingdom Bacillati; phylum Bacillota; class Bacilli; order Caryophanales; family Bacillaceae; genus Oceanobacillus; species Oceanobacillus sp. FSL W7-1309. Next base: position 2,598,757 of record NZ_JBBOBX010000001.1, on the reverse strand, counting down.
CGAGCTGACGACAACCATGCACCACCTGTCACTCTGTCCCCGAAGGGAAAACTCTATCTCTAGAGGTATCAGAGGATGTCAAGACCTGGTAAGGTTCTTCGCGTTGCTTCGAATTAAACCACATGCTCCACCGCTTGTGCGGGCCCCCGTCAATTCTTTTGAGTTTCAGCCTTGCGGCCGTACTCCCCAGGCGGAGTGCTTAATGCGTTAACTTCAGCACTAAGGGGCGGAAACCCCCTAACACCTAGCACTCATCGTTTACGGCGTGGACTACCAGGGTATCTAATCCTGTTCGCTACCCACGCTTTCGCTCCTCAGCGTCAGTTACAGACCAGAGAGTCGCCTTCGCCACTGGTGTTCCTCCACATCTCTACGCATTTCACCGCTACACGTGGAATTCCACTCTCCTCTTCTGTACTCAAGTCCTCCAGTTTCCAATGACCCTCCACGGTTAAGCCGTGGGCTTTCACATCAGACTTAAAAGACCGCCTGCGAGCGCTTTACGCCCAATAATTCCGGACAACGCTTGCCACCTACGTATTACCGCGGCTGCTGGCACGTAGTTAGCCGTGGCTTTCTGGTTAGGTACCGTCAAGGTTGGGTCAGTTACTACCCAACTTGTTCTTCCCTAACAACAGAGTTTTACGATCCGAAAACCTTCATCACTCACGCGGCGTTGCTCCGTCAGACTTTCGTCCATTGCGGAAGATTCCCTACTGCTGCCTCCCGTAGGAGTCTGGGCCGTGTCTCAGTCCCAGTGTGGCCGATCACCCTCTCAGGTCGGCTACGCATCGTCGCCTTGGTGAGCCGTTACCTCACCAACTAGCTAATGCGCCGCGGGCCCATCTGTAAGTGACAGCCGAAACCGTCTTTTATCTTCTCACCATGAGATGAAAAGTGTTATCCGGTATTAGCTCACGTTTCCGCGAGTTATCCCGATCTTACAGGCAGGTTGCCCACGTGTTACTCACCCGTCCGCCGCTCATTCCATAAACATCACCCCGAAGGGTTCTGTTTATTTCCTGCGCTCGACTTGCATGTATTAGGCACGCCGCCAGCGTTCGTCCTGAGCCAAGATCAAACTCTCCATAAAAGTTTGTAATACTTAGCTTTTGTAGAAGCTGACTTCTACTTGTTTCAAAAAGAAAAACGAGTTTCCTTTTTCTTGACATACTGGTTGTTTTGTTCAGTTTTCAAAGAGCAAATTTGTTTGTCGCGTTGTTTAGCAGCGACTTTTCTAATATACCATAACTATTAACGTTGTGTCAACAATTAATTTTAAATTTTTGTCGCTAATCTTTAGTGGATTTTTGCGACGGATTTAACTTTATCACGGCTCTATATTAAAGTCAACGGTTATTTTACAAAAAAATATCTGTTACTTAACAATTGTTTCAAGAAAGGGACGGATTATTAGGTTCTACGCTATTTACCGCCCACTCTTATTACATATGCAAATTAATTATTATGTGTTACTTCATCGGTTAAAATATATTTTCTTTGATATACAGCATGTCCTTTTGTCTGCTCGAGAACAACGTTAATTATATTTTTCTCAACAAGGTAAGAAAGGATCGCACTTAAGTCTAATCTATATGGTTGGATCATAACATGACTTTTTATCTCAGCATATGACCAAGCACTCTCCTTTGTTTTCATAATATCTAACAAATGCTTAGCTGATATCATGGCACGATTATGTATCACGAAGTCCATACCTATTATCATTAATTCAATTCGTTTATATACTGCTTCATTACTCTCAATGAAAACTTCATATAATTTATATACCTCGGAATCAATTTTCTTTACTTGGCTCCAAACAGTTACTTCGGGATAATAGCCTTTTTCTATTACAGCCAATCTTGCTAAATAGTGAAGGGAATTAAGTATTTTACTATGTGCATCATTAAATTCCCCTGTTTCATAAAGAGCCTTAGCTTCACTATAGCTTTTAACTAATTTGCCGAAATCAATCATTTTCCTTAAATCTCGTTTCTCTTTAGGGAAATCTCGTAGTTGTTCCTTTAACCGAGCAATGTATTCATTTCTATCAAATACGGGTTTCCCCAGAATAATCCATTCAACTGCTCTTCGATAGCCACTTGTATCAATCCATTCCACCAAAACATCCATACGGACAATATGCAGCGCCGCTGTTTTTCCTTCTATTTCATAATGCTTCACATACCAGTTTTGCTCATATTCATCCACGATAATAAGTAGAATAACATCGAATCCGTCGGTAACTGGACTGTCATGTTGAATCTTCTCTATTAATAATATCCCCAATGTATTGGGATTACTTGCATGTTCTTGATATATAGGTCTCAGCGAATTTTCCATTCTACGGTTTCCTCCATTTTCGATTTCTATTTAGAGTAATTCGTTACATTTGATTGAAAAACCTTTTTCATAATTAATTTTTTTAGTTTTTATGCTATACTACAGTTGTAAAATAAGGGGGAAAAACATGGCACAACAATTGGTATATTCAAGTAAAATAAATAAGATTCGTACGTTCGCGCTGATTCTAGTTTTTGCAGGTATTCTGTTAATGTACGCAGGTATTCTCACTAAAAATATTGAGTGGTTAATGGTTATATTTTTTATATTAGGATTACTGATGGTTGTTTTCAGTTGTGTTGTCTATGTCTGGATAGGAACTCTATCCCTTAAGGCGGTACCTGTTGTATGTCCAAGCTGTGACAAGCCAACCAAGATGTTAGGTCGTGTTGATGCTTGTATGCATTGCAAACAACCATTGACCATGGATAAGAACCTAGAAGGTGAAGCATTCGATGAAAAATATAATAAACGTAGCTATGCAAAATCACAAAAGAAACGTTAAATTACTGCACGCACTAAATCCGTCGAAATCGACGGATTTTTTTACCGACAGACAACATTGCATATCAACGATCTAACGAAGGGAAAGATATTTCAATGGAACCCCTATTGCATTTTGATTTTATAAGTGAAACGAGAAAAAATAGTCCCTTTCTTTTTAAAGATCCGATCAAAATTTTTTCCACTACTAAAATAGACGAAGTGATTCCTTTATTAAATGAAATTGAAGCAGAAACGAGCAAAGGCTACTATGCAGCAGGATATCTTTCCTATGAAGCTGCTCCTGCATTTGAAAAAGCTTTAAAAGTTCATTCTAACCCAGTCATGCCACTTCTTTGGTTCGGAATTTATGAGAAGCCGGAGAAGAAGCGACTTCAATCCGTTCAAGAATTTCATACTTCCGAATGGAAAGCTCAAACTACTTTATTCGATTATAACAATTGTATCGGGCAAATTAAAAATTACATTAAAAAGGGCATTACCTATCAAGTTAACTATACCATTCGTATGCTGGCCCAGTTTTCCGGCGATTCTGTTGCATACTACAATCAACTAGCCAATGCTCAAGCAGCAGATTACAGTGCCTATTTAAACATTGGTGATTTTACAATCGTTTCTGCTTCACCCGAATTATTCTTTCACTTAAAAGAAGGTAAGCTTACTACTAAGCCGATGAAAGGAACGATTGAGAGAGGAACTACTTCAGAAGAGGACCAGTCAAATGCAAATTGGCTTTATCATTCGAAGAAAAACCGCGCTGAAAATGTGATGATTGTCGATCTGCTGCGAAATGATTTAGGAATGATAGCAAAGCCAAACAGTGTAAAGGTACCGAAGCTATATTCCATCGAGGAATACCCAACAGTCTATCAGATGACTTCCACAGTAACTGCAGAGATTTCAAAAGAAAAAACAATTGCCGATATATTCACCGCGTTATTTCCTTGTGGCTCCATTACAGGAGCACCTAAAATAAGTACAATGAATATAATTAATCGGCTTGAACCTACTCCACGAGAAGTGTATTGTGGAACGATTGGTTACATAACTCCTGACAAGGAGGCTATTTTTAACGTACCAATACGAACAGTAATGATCGATAATCATAGTGGTGATGCAACGTACGGAATTGGCGGCGGGATTACTTGGGATTCAAATGATCAGGATGAATACAAGGAAGCACTAACAAAAGCAAAAGTATTAGCCGTCTCGCCGATGCAATTTCAATTATTAGAAACAATTGGGCTTGAAGACGGAGTCTATTTCATTTCACAAAATCACTTAAACCGATTGAATAAGAGTGCTTCTTATTTTAACTATCATGTAGACATAGCAAGCGCAAAAGAGAAACTTCAGGATTTTGCAATTGCCCACCAACACGGAAAATGGAAGGTCCGACTACTTTCCGATCGTGATGGGCAAATTACAATAGAAGGAAAGGAAATAACTGAACTTACCGATTCTGTTCCAGTCAAGCTAGCTCATCATGCAGTAGATAAGGAAAACCCTTTTCTGCATTATAAAACAACGAACAGAAACATTTATGAAAAAGTGAAACAACGACACCCTGAAGTATTCGACGTTCTAATGTGGAATCAGGAGGATGAAATTACAGAATTTACGACAGGTAATATTGTAGTAGAGATAGATGGCAAATTATATACACCACCATTAAGTTCAGGCTTACTTGCTGGCACGTACAGAGAAGTATTACTTAATGAGAGAATTATTTTAGAAAGAAAGTTACTAGTTGGGGAACTCAGTAGTATATCTAAAATGTGGCTCATTAATAGTGTAAGAAAATGGATGCTTGTTCATCTATTATAATGATAAATAATATTAGAGCCATAATAAAAGCCAATTGTAAGTTAATCTTACAATTGGCTTTTAGCAATTAGTGTTTTTGTGTTAGCATTCCTTGACAACCAGGGCACTTCCCGTAAACTTCAAGTCGATGATGACTTACTTCAAATCCAGTTACCTGTTCAGCTAGGGATTCTACTTCATCTAATGATGGATAATGAAAATCAACAATTTTTCCACACGCTTCGCAAATAATATGATAATGATCAGAAGTATTGCAGTCAAACCTGCTTGATGAATCTCCGTAGGTTAATTCACGAACTAACCCTACTTCTCTAAGCACACGGAGGTTATTATAAACAGTTGCCACACTCATGTTAGGGAATTTCCCTTCCAACGCTTTATATATATCATCTGCTGTTGGATGAACCATCGTGTTAAGCAAGTACTCTAGAACTGCGTGCCGCTGTGGTGTGATACGGACGCCTGATTCTTTTAATGTATCAATTGCTTTCCGTAGCCGCTTTTCAGACACCGCCAAACACCTCACTTTCAAATTAATAATATATTCAATTAACAACGTTATTAGATTGTAATCTTTATAATTAGTGTAACTGCTTACCTAGTGTTCTGTCAATATTAGAGGTTGTTCAAAAAAGTCCGGTAAAAATGACACATCGAGAGCAGTAGACCTTCGACTAAGTACCGACACGTCCTGTGTCGAACGTCGAATTCACCACATCCTGTGGAAGCCCGGTACGGGGAGCTTACGCCGCCTCGAACTTCGACGCAAAGGACGTGCTAGTGTCGGCGTCGCAAAAGGACGTTGCGATCTTAGACGACCTTGGTCCTTCTTATCCTCCTTTTCGAACACATACCATAAGTATATTATACAAATTGAATTAAATATCTACCTTTAACGGTAATTCATCGCCACCTAGCTTCTTATTAACATATCTAGCTGCAACAAATAGAAAATCGGATAATCGATTTAAATAGGATAATACAAGATCATTTTTCAATTCATCACCTAGACCAACCACGATACGTTCTGCTCTTCTAACAACCGTTCTCGCAGTATGCAAGGCGCTTGAAGCACTATGACCAGACGGAAGGATAAAGTTTCTCAGTGGATCTAATTGACCATCCCAATTGTCAATTTGGTCCTCCATCTCTTGAATATGTTCCTGCTTTAATTTCCAGTTTACCTCTTTATCAGCTGGCGTAGAAAGCTCAGCCCCTACATGAAATAGAATCGTCTGTACACGATACATCTGCTCTAAGAACTGCTCTTTCTCATTCCAGTCTTCCTGATTGAGAAAACTTAGCGCAAGACCAATTATAGAATTTGCTTCATCACATGTTCCATACGCCTCTACACGTAAATGATTTTTTGGTACACGTTCGCCATAAACTAATGACGTTTGTCCTTTATCACCAGAACGCGTATAAATTCGCATTGCTAATACCCCCTAGATAAATCGATTTTATTCGTATAATCGCCCGCACCAGTTATATACTGGTCAAGATTTTTTGTAAAAATCTCTAATGCCCGTGTTACATAATCTGGTGAAAGACCTGATATATGAGGGGTGATTGTAATGTTATCCTCTGACCAAAATGGATGGTCTTTCGGTAATGGCTCTTGCTCCGTTACATCCAAAATCGCGTGAGCAATTTCATTTTCTTGTACAGCTTTAAGAATCACTTCACTGCTAACTGCGTCACCTCGTCCCATATTTAAAAACACGCCATGATTTGGCATTGCATTAAAATGATTATCCGTAAAAAATCCGCTTGTCTCTTTTGTTCTCGGTAGTACTGATACAAGGAAATCTGCTTCAGCTAACACATGCTTAAGCTTATCATTTGTAACATTTTCATCAAAATACGCTACATTTTTTCCACTTCTGGATACACCAATCGTTTTCATTTGAAAAGCTTTTGCAAGACGAGCAACCTCTTGACCGATTGCGCCAGTTCCAGCAATAACAATTGTACTTCCAGTTATTTCTTTTACTTTTACAGATTTGTCCCATCGATGGGCCTTTTCATTTTGCATCAATATTTTTTCCTGGCGATAAACTTGTAATAACATTGATATAGCATATTCAGCCATTTGTATCTTATGAATACCTCTTGCATTCGTTACGATAATTTCTTTTTCCTTAATGAGTTCAACAGGTAATTCATCTACTCCAGCCGATAGAACCATAATCCATTTAAGGCTGGCTGCACGTTGAATAACCTGCACATTAACATCACTACCATACGTGACAAGAACCTCAGCCTCAGCTAAATATTTCTTCGTCATCTCATCACTTTCGGAGAATAAAAAATGTTGATTGGAATAGTCCTGTTTTAACTTTTCTTGATGCTTGCCTGATATTTTTGCTGAAAATAAAATCATTACGAAAGCCCTCCCCCTAAAACCCCTTTCTTCTATACTAATTGTTTTTTCAAAAACTGAAAACAATAAAGCAAAACAGCCCAAAATTGGACTGCTTCCTTCGTACGCTTTATGATAGATTTTCTTTTATAAATTCTAACGCTTCTTCTACATGCCCTTTGACTCTTACTTTTCGAAATTCCTTTTGGAGTTTTCCTTCTTTATCAATGATGAACGTAGAGCGTTCGATTCCGTAATATTCTTTTCCGAAGTTCTTCTTCAATTTCCACACATCAAACATCTCTGCAATTTTATGGTCTTCATCAGCTAACAATAAAAATGGCAGCTCATGTTTATTAATGAACTTCTGATGGCTTTCAGCCGGGTCTGGACTAATACCAATAATTACGGCGTCTAATTCCGCAAAGCTCTCATGCTGATCGCGAAAATCACAAGCCTCTGTCGTGCATCCTGGTGTCATATCCTTAGGATAAAAGTATAAAACCACATGCTTACCCTTGAAATCAGATAGATGCACCTGCTCGCCAGATTGACTTGGCAACGTGAAATCCTCTACTTTTTTTCCAATCTCTATTGTCATGAAAATTTCCCTCCAACTTAAAACATTCTATTGCAACTATATCATATCAAGCTGATAGATTCATATATCCCTGCTTCTATCTCGAGATTGAAGCACTCTAACCACAAATGCAGCCGGTAAAATATATCCGATCAATGCTTGTGTTAAAGCAATGAATCTCCCAATTCCAACTGGAGTAATATCTCCATATCCAACCGAAAGTAATGTAACGCCACTGAAATAAACGGAATGGATAATAGATCCTATAATACTTACCTGCCGCAGCTCCCCGTTTTCTACGAGAACAATTCCTTCAATAGATAAAATGAAATAAATCATGCCATAGCCAAACATAAGAATGATATAAATAATGAGTAATGCCATAAATATCTCTATCGAAAACCGACTCTCCTTCATTTCCAGAACTTGAGCAAAGCTTTTCCCATGGAAAAAGTCAAAGAAGCTTTTTATCACGATAAGGCATATCCCAATCATAACTAGCCAAGGTATAACCATTCAGGACCCCTCATTTATAATTGTTATATGATATATGTATGCTTCATACTGAAAAAGCTTGTCTTAGAAAAAACGAAAATGTGAAATTTGACGTTCGCTACTTCGTAATCATTCTGTATTCCATTTTATGTTATATTAGTTAATGTCAGTACGGAGAAATCAAGGGAGGATTTCAGAAATGAATTTCACAAAATCAGAAGAGCTTCACACAGAAGCTTTGGAACATATTGTTGGAGGAGTTAATTCACCTTCTCGTGCATTTAAAGCGGTAGGCGGTGGCTCGCCTGTATATATGGAACGTGGGCAAGGTCCTTATTTTTGGGATGTTGACGGAAATAAGTACATAGATTATTTAGCAGCTTATGGCCCAATTATTACTGGTCATGCACACCCACATATTGCTAAAGCTATTGCACACGCTGCGACTACTGGTGTCTTGTATGGTACACCGACAAAATTAGAAAATCAATTTGCTAAAATGTTAAAGGAAGCAATTCCTTCTCTGGAAAAGGTTCGTTTCAACAATTCAGGAACCGAAGCAGTTATGACTACAATCCGTGTAGCTCGCGCTTATACAGGTAGAACAAAAATTATTAAATTTGCGGGCTGTTATCATGGACACTTTGATGCGGTACTCGTACAAGCTGGCTCAGGACCATCTACACTTGGCACTCCAGATTCAGCAGGAGTTCCTAAATCAACTGCTGCCGACGTCATTACCGTTCCCTTTAATGATTTAGATGCTTATAAGGAAGCACTAGATAAATGGGGAGATCAAATTGCTGCTGTATTAGTTGAGCCAATTGTAGGGAACTTCGGAATTGTCGAACCACATGAAGGCTTTTTACAAGCTGTTAATGATTTAACACACGAAGCAGGAGCACTTGTTATTTATGATGAAGTGATTACTGCCTTTCGTTTCACCTATGGAAGTGCACAGCAGCTATATGGAGTAGAACCTGATATGACAGCAATGGGTAAAATCATTGGTGGAGGACTTCCTATTGGGGCCTACGGTGGTCGTAAAGATATTATGGAACAAGTTGCACCACTTGGACCTGCATATCAAGCTGGAACGATGGCTGGTAATCCTGCATCAATGGCTTCTGGTATTGCGTGCTTAGAAGTTTTGAAACAGGATGGCGTATACGAAAAATTAGATCAGCTTGGAGAAATGCTGGAAAATGGTATTTTAGAACAAGCTGAAAAATATGGTGTGCCTATTACAGTCAATCGTTTGCGTGGAGCACTGACAGTATACTTTGGTGAAGAAAAGATTACGAATTATGAACAAGCTGAAGCTACAGATGGAGATGCGTTTGCAACCTTCTTTAAACTAATGCTGAACCAGGGAATTAACCTAGCACCATCAAAATATGAAGCATGGTTCTTAACAACAGAGCATAAGGAATCTGATATTGCTCAAACAATAGACGCTGTTAGTCACGCCTTTAGTGTCATGACAGGTAAGTAAAAACACTGTAGTTTGTCCCAAATTCTTTTTAAGATAACAAAACAGATAGGAAAGTTAAGCTTTCCTATCTGTTTCTTTATTTGGACTTGCTTCCTTCATCCAAATTCTGAATTTGATACAACTGATGGTAGTCCCCTTGTTTTTCCATCAATTCTTGGTGAGACCCGACTTCTGTAATTTCGCCGTTTTCAATCACAACAATTCTATCGGCATGCGTGATCGTTGCAAGGCGATGTGCAACAATAAAGGTTGTACGATCTGCTGCTAATTTTTCCATTGTTTCCTGGATTAAATGTTCGCTCTCCAAGTCTAACGCGGAGGTTGCTTCATCAAAAATTAAAATCGGTGGATTTTTGAGAAATACGCGCGCAATGGCAACCCGCTGCTTTTGTCCACCTGATAATTTTACACCGCGTTCTCCTACTAACGTGTCATATCCATTTGGCAGGTTCGTAATAAAGTCATGCGCATTTGCAGCCTTTGCAGCAGCAATTACTTCTTCGTCCGTTGCGTCCGGATTTCCCATTCGAATATTCATAGCGATGGATTCACTAAAAAGAATATTGTCTTGTAAAACCATTCCAATGTTATTCCGAAGTGCTCTTGCTTTCATATCACGAATGTCCATCCCATCGACTTTAATCGAACCATCCGTAACATCATAAAATCTTGGGATCAAACTAATTAAGGTAGACTTCCCGCCACCACTCATCCCGACAAAAGCAATCGTTTCACCTTCCTCGACATGCAAATTGATGTTTTTCAACACCTTTAGCTCCGCTTCGTCATATTGGAAGGAAACATTTTCAAAATCGACAGCGCCATTAACTCTTCCAGGATCAATCGCATTTTCCTTATCGACAATGTCATATTTCTCATTCATAAATTCAAAAACACGATCAATCGAAGCGACTGCTTGAACCAATGTCGTTGATGAATTAATTAACCTCCGAAGTGGACTGTATACGCGTTCCAAATAGCCAACAAAAGCGACCATTGTTCCCATCGTTACATTACCTATAATGACTTGATAGCCCGCAAAAGCAATGACTAGAAGCGGAGCAAGATCAGTAATCGTATTTGTTACAGCGAATGTTTTGGCATTCCAGTTTGTATGAACAAGCGCTTTATCAAGAAAATTCCCATTGCGCTCTACAAATTGTGTTTGTTCATAGTCTTCTAACGCAAAGCTTCTCGTAACAGGTACACCTTGAACACGCTCATGTAAATGTCCTTGAACTTCCGCTAACGCCTGGGATCTGTCCCTTGTCAATTTCCTGAGTCTCCCATAAAAGTATTTAATCGCAAACCCAAAGAATGGGAACAATATAATCGAAACAATGGTTAATCCAATATCCATTGATAGCATAATACCTATTGCAATGAGTATCGTTATTAAATCTAACCAAACGTTCATTAGACCTGTAATGACAAAATTCTTCGTCTGTTCGACATCATTTATTACCCGGGAAATAATTTCGCCAGTTTTTGTCTGAGAATAGAATTTCAAACTTAGCTTCTGGATATGATCAAAAAGTCTATCCCGAATATCATATAAGACTTTATTGCCTACCCACTGTCCAAGGTATTGACGAATGTATTCAACTGGTGGCCGTAATAATAAAAATACTACAAAGGCAATTCCCATTACCCATAGCAATTTACTTATTTTGTCAGCATCACTCATGTTTTCTGCAACGATGATATCATCAATTACATACTTTAAAATTAATGGCATTAATAATGGGATACCAAATTTAATAATACCGATGACTATTGTCCAAAGTATTTTCCACTTATACGGGGCAACAAATTTCATGTATTGCTTTACACTGCTCATATTATCATTCCCAATCTTTTTAATTCATCTTTTGCTTAGAAAAAATTTGCACTCGTTAATGGGATTCTTAGAATGCCTTCTTTACTTGCTTAGAATCCCTTACCTTATACTTTGAAGTGCAAACCTTCAGCGAATGACTTAGTTGCACTTATAGTCCAATAGAAAATCCTTGTTACAAATAAGGTAACAAGGACAAGTCCCTTTGTATTTCATGTATATTTCTTACTCACCGATAGGTTAAGTATCGTTCATACCAACCATCAATAAAATCTGGTGCAAAGGGACCTTTTCGTTGACGTACCCACCGCAATAAATATTCTATATTATTATGAAGAATTCGATCTAGAACAACTGGATAATTCATCTTTTGGCGATGGTCTTCATATTCATCCTCATCCAAAAGATCATATGTCATATCTGGATATACTTTCACATCCAAATCATAATCGATATATTTCAATGCCTCATCATCGTATACAAATGGAGAACTGATATTACAATAGTAGTGAATACCATCGTCTCTCAGCATACCGATGATATTAAACCAATGCTTCGCATGAAAATAACATATTGCTGGTTCTCTTGTGACCCAGGTGCGACCATCACTTTCCGTAACTTGTGTTCGGTCATTCGCCCCAATTACAATAGTTTCTGTAGCTTTTAATACCGTACTGTTCTCCCAGATCCGATGAAGCTGTCCATTATGTTTATAGCTCTGTATCTGCATTTTTGAACCTGCTCCCGGAGTAACCATCCTATCTTCCTTTCCCCGCTCTTCCGCCATCAATTATCATTCATTATAATGCTAACCAAATTAAATATAAAGTATTATGAATCCTAAATGGAAAGCTCGGGCAAATTTTATGTGTTATTAGTTAGGGATAAGATGAATTCAATGAAAAAGAGCTTCCTAATTAATAGGAAACTCTTCTTCACTGTCATACACAAATATTTACTTCTTTTTTGCTTGTGACTGTTGATTTTGTTGCTTTACTTGCTGAGCATCTGTCTCAGAAGCAAATTCAGTACCGAATTGACCTTGACCTTGAGCAGCCTGTTGATTCTGCTGTTTTACATGCTGAACATTTGTTCCAGCAGCAGTTTTGTTAGGTTTTTTAGCCATCAGTATCACCTCCAACAATGATTAATTTAACCACATAACAAATTGTTATCCATTAAATTTGTAAATTTTTCATGAAAAAACTACCAGCGGATAATAATCTGGATTTGGCGCAATTTATGAATGCATTTCACTTCATTATTGGAGGTAGCCGCAATGCAAACACCTAGAGATTTCACTGAACTATCTATGATAAGCAAAACAAGGTGGCAGGATGAAGAATTACAATTTTTTCAGCATGCACTTTCACAAATTTTACCTTACATTAATGCAGAGGGCTTAACAATCCTGCATGAAATTAATAAAGAAATTTACAACCGGGCAGATTAGAAAACTTGACATTCGTTGGTACGCACATAGACGAATATCTTAGTTGCACTTATGCAGAGAGGAAAGTTTTACCTTCACTCTCTGCATAACAGGACTTCCAATATACATAAGGAAGTCTTAAGGATTTATAAATATTTCATCATTTTTTGATGCGAAACAGGGAATGGGTACTTCTCAATAGCCTCTTTATCAATAAATATTACTCGCTCATCATCTGTTTCTGCTTGCAGTGTATATGCTTCAAATATCTCGAGTTGCCAGATAATATGGGAGAATACATGCTTCAATTTTCCTTTTCGTTCACCAAGCTGAATACGTATTCCATACTCACTATAAACCCAGGTTTCAAGATGCTCCATTCCGATCTCTTCAATCGGTACCATTGGGAACTGCCAGAGATTTGCTAATAATCCATTTTCTCCGCGTTTTTCAATAACGTATTCGTCTTTGCCATTTTTTATTAACAATGCAACATACGCAATCGGTTTTTGTTTCTTTGCTTTTGTTTTTATCGGTAACTCTTCTTGAATGCCTTCTGAAAAAGCAAGACAATGATCTTGTACCGGACAAAATAAGCAAGTTGGGGATTTCGGTGTACAAATTGTGGCACCTAGATCCATAATTGCCTGATTAAAGGATGAGGGATCCTCTGTTGAAATTACTTGCCGAACATAATCCTCAAACAGTTTCTTTGTTCGTGGCATCGCGATATCCGCTTCAATTTTCAATAGACGTGAAAATACTCGCATGACATTTCCATCAACCGCTGGTTCAGGTTGATTATACGCGATAGAAAGGATAGCTCCTGTCGTATATGGACCAACCCCTTTTAATCCTCCAAGTTCCTTACGATTCGAGGGAACTACTCCTCCGTACTCAGAAACGACTTCACGAACTGCGTTTTGAAGGTTGCGCGCACGGGAATAGTAACCTAAGCCCTCCCATGCTTTCAATACTTCCTGCTGGTCTGCTTTCGCAAGCTCGTAAACCGTTGGATATTTCTCCATAAAACGATTAAAATATGGAATAACGGTATCGACCTTTGTTTGTTGCAGCATAATTTCAGAAACCCAAATTTTATATGGATCACGTTCTCTGCGCCATGGAAGATCCCGTTTACTTACGTTGTACCAGTGCAGCAAATCTGCTTGAAATTGATCAATGTTAAAATGTTGTAATATATTATTAGTCATCAAGGCACTTCCTTTTATGTTACAATATGTTAGGTAGTATTATCTTCAAATTTGTATTCAAGGCTATCCTAAGGAGGACCTTATTATATGGATACTGGCACACATATAGTTATGGGGATTGCACTGGGCGGTTTAGCTACACTTGACCCTGTAGTGCAAAGTGATCCTACACTATTTCATGCAGTATTAGTCGGGACAGTGGTTGGTTCACATGCCCCTGATTTTGACACAGTTTTTAAACTAAAAAATAATGCAACCTATATACGCCATCATCGTGGTGCATCACATTCTTTACCTGCAATCATTCTTTGGGGACTATTGGTGTCCAGTGTTATCTATATGTTCGTACCACAGGTTAGCTATTTGCATCTATGGCTATGGACATTTTTGGCAGTGATTATCCATGTGTTTGTTGATCTATTTAATGCATATGGAACACAGGCTTTTAGGCCTTTTTCAAGTAAATGGATTGCGAAGGGCTTTATTAATACCTTTGATCCATATATTTTCTTCTTAAATGTTGCTGGTATCTGTGCTTGGGCGCTAGGAGCTAATCCTGGTTATACATGGATTACCATTTATACTGTGATTGTATTATATTACATTAAACGGTATATGGACAAAAGAGAGATTGTAAAAAAAATCCATGAATATTATCCAGATACGGTAGAAGTTGCCACATCTCCTACGATGAAGCAAAATTATTGGCGTGTAGCAATTACGACGAAAGATAAATTTTATGTAGGTACTGTTGAAAATCGGCATATTGAAATTGTGGATGAATTCTGGAAGGTTCCCTTACCTGAAACTCCAATAATCGAAGTAGCGAAAACAGATAAGAATATCGAAGCCTTTCTAAACTTCTCTCCTGTTTACCGGTGGGAAATTAATTACTTCGATTCTTTTACAGAAGTTCGCTTCATCGATTTACGTTACCGCTCTAAAACGTATTACCCCTTTGTAGCGGTCGTAAAAATTGACGAGAATATGGAAATAATCAGTTCCTATACAGGATGGATCTTCTCAGAACACAAACTGCAAAGTAAACTATATGTCGGCGATCCAACTACGTAAAGGAAAACTTCGCTGGGGTTGATTTCTTTTTCCCGCTGAATGTTAACTAACAGCACAAGGGTGCCCCACGGACCCTTGAACAGAATCGCAGAAAAAACAGCAGGCACTTACCTGCTGTTTTTTTCTATTTTGTTACCTTTTTACCTAACAACGAAATAGGCAAAGCTTCTATCTGCTCGTACATTTCTTCAAGTAAATTTATTCGGTATCCCCATGCAAATACACCATTTATATAACTAATTTTAAATGTAAATCCAGGCTCCATTTTTAATTGATATACTTCATTCGCCTGAAAATCTTCCGGATTCATCGTATATGCAAGCGCAACTTGCATTTTACGCTCATTAATCTGCACCTCTGAAATATTTCCTAATTGTTCTGCTTTCTGTGCTTTTTCTTTTAAAACACCAATTTCCCTATGTAGCTGTTCGATCGAATAATCGCTATATCGATAATTCATCCTTCTCTCCCCTTCCCATTCTATCTTACCAATTGTGTGGACGAATGGGAACACATTCAGATAGCTAAACACCCATGATTGATTTAATTTACAGAATTGCAGCTATGACTACTGGTAATCCTGCTTCTTTCCATCCAAAAATTGGTTGATTAATTCGAAGGAAAAACCTTTCCGGTACAAGGATTCTGTCATTTTTTGCCTTAATGCAAATCCCTCATGCTTCGATTGATATTTACGTAAAAGCTTTTCCCCCTGAAACACGAGTGCATCCCATTCCTCTGACTGATCTTTCCCTTCTTCCATACTTGCTAGTGCTTTTGTGATCGCATCCTGTGTAAAACCTTTTTGAATGAGATTTACTTGCAATTGCTGAATTTTTTTACGAAACGCTTCTTTTTTTCCAGTATTTAGCTTTTTCTGGATATGCTTTTTTATTTTCTCAAGCTGGATGTCCAGCGGATAATTTTCTAATGCAAGCTCGGCCTGCTGCGCCAAAACTCCTTTATCAATCAATTCCTTTTTGATTAAAACAGGACCTTTTGTTGTCGTATTGATTCGTGATTGGACAAAAAAGTGAGCAAATTGCTGATCATCAATTAACTTCTCGTTAATTAATCGCTTCATAATTTGTTCGATATGCTCTGGATCTACTTCTTTTTTTACTAAGTAATCCCTAATTTCTTTTTTTGTACGCATTCGATAGCTTAAAAAGTGAATAACCTGGGTATATGACTTATGAACTGTATCGTTTTCAACAAGCGTAGCTATCATTTCGCCATCAAGTTCCATACCCTTACGAAGTCGATATTCAATTAATATCGCTTCATCTACACTAAACCCATATTCTTCACCTTGCTTCGTATTTAAAAAGATATTGAACCGATTTTTATGTTTCTTTTGAGTTGTTATCTTCGTTATTTTTCGCACGTATTCCACCTCTTCCTCTTATCATAACAGAATAATAAGGGGGAAGGAAAAGACTTGAGAGTTCGTTTTGAACAACCTCTAAAATTTGTTTAACAAAACACTTAGATTTTTATCGGAAGCGTATATACTAAACATATAACACAAAATTTGATTAGGAGGATGGATATGAATTTTTTAATTAGCGGTGGAACCGGATTTGTCGGAAAACACCTTTGCCAAGCACTGCAAAAGAAAGGACATCATACGTATATACTTACAAGGTCCCCTCTCGATCATATGAACACGAAGGCCACTACTTACATAGATTATAATTATCCGGTGGATAATTTACCACCTATTGAAGGTGTTATCAACCTAGCAGGAGAATCTCTCTTTGGTTACTGGTCACAAAAGAAGAAAGATCAAATTAAGAACAGTAGGTTAGAAACGACAAATGTATTAATACAATTAATGAAACAGATGAAAATAAAGCCGAATGTATTCATTAGTGGATCGGCAGTTGGCTATTATGGCATTTCTGAAGATCTTATTTTTACGGAAGCTACTGCAAAATCTGGAAAAGATTTCTTAGCTGAAGTGGTTGTAGAATGGGAGCAGATTGCCAAACAAGCAGAAACTCTTGGAATTCGTACAGTTTACACGAGATTTGGCGTGATTCTTGGTAAAGAAGGATCGCTGCCATTAATAAGTCTTCCAGTAAAATTATTTGCTGGAGGGAAAATTGGAAATGGTGAACAATGGATGTCATGGATTCACATAGAAGATGTTGTTCGATTGATTGATTATTGTCTCTTTAATAAGTCAATGGAAGGGGCAGTCAATACAACAGCGCCTCATCCATTGCGAAACAAGGATTTCATGCGTACGTTAGCAAAAGTATTAAAGCGACCACACTGGACCACAACTCCTTCCACACTAATACATGCTGCGATTGGAGAAATGGGGCAACTAATTACGAAGGGTCAATATGTGTTACCACAAAAAGCATTGGATCATGGGTTTGAGTTTAAGTATCCAGAGTTAGTAAAAGCCTTGAAAGAACTGAAGAAATCATAGTTAATTTTTCTGAACAAAATTTTTACAAAAAAAGTATTTGCTTTTTAAGAAAAAGGTTGTAAAATAACCTTATCAAATTGAGTTTAAAAAGAGGTCAAAAAGGTCCTGGATTGGTTATGCTACAATACCTTACTGCCTCTATTAAAATACGAAAGAGATGAATAAAATCGTAATACAACACTGAATTAAATAGGGAAGGCAAATGGTGCGCCACCAGCATTGACTGGTTCTAGTGGGTTCGATTCCCACCCCGAATTTTTGTTGAACGCGAAAATAAAAATTCGAGGGTGGGCTACTTACTGGATTTCCTTTTGGAAAGTCAGCAAGTATACCCACCTGGAATGAGGAGGGTATTTTTTATGTTGAAAATACGTGATTTGCATGAGGTGCCAGTACTTTTTGAACTGATGTCACATCCAGATGTATTTCCCTATGTTAGACATAAAGCAGAAACAAGCGATGAATTTTATTTCCTTACGAAGATGACAATCGAAGCCGAAGAAAACGGCGAGCTCATTTCTCGTACCATTGTCGACGAATATTTACAGCCAATCGGCACAATCAATTTATTTGATATTCAGGATAATCACGGGTTTTTAGCAACATGGATTGGCCAGCCCTACTTCGGAAAAGGTTATAATAAACAAGCAAAAGAGCAATTCTTTGATTTATTATTCTTCACCTATAATATTGAAGGTATTTTTATGAAGGTAAGAAAGACAAATATACGTTCCATGAAGGCAGTTTTAAAATTACCCTACGTTGCTTTAGCTAATGAAATTTATTCTGATGTTTACAATCAAATTAATCCGGAAGAAGACATATATGATTTATTCGTCATTACAAAAGATCATTATGTGTCTTATCAACAATTCAGATCGATGGAAACAGAATCTACAGATGAAGAAGTTTCCTAAGGAAGCATATTTTGATTCATTTTGGGCATCCTAGTAGTAAAGTGAGGGATGTCCATGCCAAGGTTAAGACCAGGTCAAAGTGAGAAGTTTCTCAATAAAACACAAGAAGTTCTTTACCAAAAGGAATTCAAGCATGCAGACCGTATTTACAAACAGTTGTCACAAAGAGGAAACCGAAGCTGACTGCTTTGGTTTCCTTTTTGTTCAAAAGGGTTACGAAGCTTAGTGCAATTTAATATTTTATTGCTTCTGTATCCATCGCAATCCATTTTTTTAACTTATTAACCGCCTCTTTTTTTGCTTCCTTTTTTCTTCTGCCAAAGCCATAACCGCAGATAATATCTGTTGAAACTAATTCAGCTACCGCCTGCCAAATTTGTTCTTGCTTTATATTCCAAGCATATAGAATGACTGTATTGTTTTCTTCTTCCAGTATTTCTATAGTATCTACCGGGAATATTGCTTGTATTAGCTTTATTTTCGTTTTACTCGTTATCATTGGATGATACAAAATCATGCAGCCTAAATTCATGATTATCCCCCCCTTTGTTCTCCTTTGGAACATTTTACTATATGTTACATTACCGAACAAGGAATCCATCTCTTATCTCACGTAACCGTGATAGGATTAAAGTTAGCTTAAAAGTAAAGAACGGAATCCTAATCTATAATGCAGAGTGTGATAAAAATGAGTCTTGAACAAATTGCATATAATATTAAATTTTTTCGTGATCAGCATAACTGGACACAACAAGAGCTAGCAGATAAATTAATGATATCTCGTTCTGTCGTTACAAAATGGGAAAACTCGACAGCTACTCCCGATATAGCTTCATTAATAAAGCTCAGTAATGTATTCGATGTATCACTTGATCATTTAACAGGGAATTATTCGTTTCGTAATGACTTATTAAAAGACTTTAAACGAATATATAGTTCAAAAGACAAACCCTTTGATGATGAGATTGTTGAACTAATGGAATACATCATGATACACCCCATGTTTAAAGAACAAATATATAAGCTAAAGAAGTTACCAATTAAAAAGCAACTATCTGTGCAACAGCTATTCAGTAATTTAATCGATCAGTATGAAAAGCTTTAAAAGAGACTAGAATTTGAATTCAGTCTCTTTTTTATTGCACTTTTTTAGTTATATCTGTTATACTACTTATATAACAGATATAACTATTAGAGAAAGGGTGCTAATTGAATGTGTTTATAAACTTAAATTTAGAATCCAGTGAACCGATTTACATTCAGCTACAGCAGCAAATTATTGAAGGAATAGCTAAAAAACAGCTTCAACCTGGAGATGCGTTACCTTCTGTTCGATCATTAGCAGCAGATATTGGCATCAACCTGCATACAGTTAATAAGGCTTACCAGCAATTGAAACAAGACGGGTTTATTTTGATTCACCGACAAAAAGGTGTCGTTATTCATCCGGATGGGGTTCCACAGGCAGATGAGGAATATAGACAAGAGCTAAAAGCTAAGCTCCGTCCCCTTATAGCCGATTCCATATGTCGAGGGTTAAGCGAGGTTGAGTTTAGTCATTTAAGTAAAGAACTGTTTCAATTATTCAATGAAGAGGAAGGTGAAAAGAATTGAATGGTTTTCTTATTATTATATTTCTGCTTATTCTAATTCCGGTATTTATTTCTACTATGTTTATCCCTTTCTGGACGCGTAAAACAGAAAGCTTTGGGGTAACAATTCCAGAAGAAATTTACCAAAGCGTAGAATTAAAGCAAATGCGAAAACGATATATGCGAATTACTGGGATAAGTGGATTCATTGTAACGGCAATATTTTTATCCATAGGTGCTTCCATTAAATTGGACGAAAATATGTTTAGTTTATTATTCAGCGTCCTAATCTTTGGATATCTTATTAGCTCTTTTATCATTTATTTAACCTTTCATCGTGAAATGAAATCGCTGAAGAAAAGGAAACAATGGGGTATAGAAAAATCACAGCAGGTTTTTGTTAGCATCCAATTCCGCTCCCAAAAGCTTAATCATTCCAATTTATGGTTTCTTCTTTCTTTTATAGCAATAATCGGGTTGATCGTCCTGACATTACAATCGTATCACCAAATTCCAGATAGAATCCCACTACAATATAATTTTGCCGGAGAGGTTACGAACTGGGCAGAAAAATCATATAGTTCTGTTCTTATCTTACCGATTATGCAATTATATTTAACCCTGCTTTTTGTCTTTATCAATA
This sequence comes from Oceanobacillus sp. FSL W7-1309, assembly GCF_038002145.1. Classification (NCBI taxonomy): domain Bacteria; kingdom Bacillati; phylum Bacillota; class Bacilli; order Caryophanales; family Bacillaceae; genus Oceanobacillus; species Oceanobacillus sp. FSL W7-1309. The sequence continues at coordinate 2,577,993 of NZ_JBBOBX010000001.1, read as the reverse complement.
CCATGATTGCAAAAGCAAAACAACAAATTAATGCGGACACACCTGAGGAATCAATGCGGAAGAATGTTATTTTTAGGAGGAGATGGTCTGCTTACATTATTATTACTGGGATTGCATTAACACTGTTATTCTCGCTTATTCAATTGTCTCTCATCTATCCAATAAATCAGCAGTTGTTAATTATTATTCCGCTTGCTTTCAGTATCGCGTTGACATTAGGAGCTATCATACTTTCGGTTACAACTGGGCAAGGTGGCAGCCGCATAAAAAATAATTCAAATGCTTCAACCGATGGCGCAATAATGAATCGGGATGATGATGCACATTGGAAGCTTGGGATATTTTATTTTAATCGGGAAGACCCTTCACTTTTTCTTGAAAAACGATTTGGTGTCGGCTGGACAATCAATTTGGCACGGCCGCTCGCTTGGATTATTTTCTTAGGCATTATTGGGCTGGCAGTTATTATCCCTTATTTGCTTGGAGCTTAATGTAACTATCGGAGGTGAATTAATGCAAGCAATTATTGAATCTATTAATTGGAGTATCGTTGCTCCTTTTATCGTCATTCAAGGTATTTTAATGATTGTTGCTATTCTTGACTGGGCAAAAGCGGATGATTTTCGCGGTGCGAGATGGCTTTGGTTTTTTATTATCGTTATTTTAAACACAATTGGCCCAATTATTTACTTTATTTTCGGAAGGAGACGGTGATCGATGACCTTGCTAACCGTTAACAATCTAGCAAAAACTTACGATGGAAAGACTGCAGTTAACAATATAAGCTTTGAATTTGAGTATGAAAAGTGTATTGCACTCATCGGACCAAATGGCGCAGGTAAAACAACAATTCTCCGCACACTTGCGGGGCTTCTAAAGCCTTCAGAAGGGACCATTCGCATTTCTGATGTGGCAAGTAACGATGATGTTCGAAAATATATTGGCTATCTGCCCCAATATCCTGTATTCCATCCATGGATGACAGGTATGGAATTTTTAGTTTATAGCGGACAACTCGCTTTTCTTTCAAAAAAGGAGGCAAAAAGTCGTGCAGAGGTACTACTTGAGAAAGTAGGTATTGCCGATGCAAGGAACATGCGAATTGGGAAATATTCTGGTGGAATGAAGCAGCGCCTTGGAATTGCTCAAGCAATTATTCATAAACCAAAGCTACTAATACTGGATGAACCCGTTTCATCACTTGATCCAATTGGTCGTCGAGAGGTTCTTACATTAATGGAAGAATTAAAGAAAGAGATGTCTATTCTTTTCTCTACCCATATTTTAACTGATGCAGATGAAGTAAGTGATGCGTTATTACTTTTACATCAGGGAAATATTGTAGAATCTGGGTCGATGGCAATGTTACGGCAAAAATACCAGACCTCAACGATTGCGTTAGAATTCGAGAGTGATTTGCCTAGTTATCAAGCCAAAGTAAATGCTCTAGAAAGTGTTTCAGGTAGTCACGTGGAACGAAACGTTCTCCAAGTTAATGCAACAGATATTGCGATCGCACGACAGGAGATTCTTGCTACTGCTGCAAAAGAAAACTGGGAGCTCGTAAACTTTAAACTTAACCGCGCTTCACTTGAGGATATGTTTATGAAAGTGGTGAATAGCTGATGCAATGGATGACACTTTTTAACAAGGAAATGATGGAAAACTGGCGTAATAAAAAATGGATTTGGGTACCATTAGTATTGATTTTACTTGCCATTTTAGATCCGATTTCTAATTATTATTTACCGCAAATTATTGAAGTGGTTGGTGGTTTACCAGATGGAGCGATTATTAATCTCCCTGAATTTGCACCAGCTGACGTTGTGATGATGAGTTTAAGTCAGTTAAGCAGCCTAGGTGTGTTAGTGATTGTACTGATGGCAATGGGAACAATTGCGAGTGAGCGAAAAAGCGGTGTTTCTGAATTAATACTTGTGAAGCCTGTCTCCTATCGAAACTATATTACCGCTAAATGGGCAGCATTGCTTGCTCTTGTTTGGGCTGCACTGTTCGTTGGCTTACTTGCAAGCTGGTATTATACGAATATTTTATATGGTGATCTTTCTTTTAAAAGTTTTTTGCTTATTTTTATTTTCTATGGACTGTGGCTTACTTTTGTTATTTCAATCGTCATTTTTTACAATACATTAGTAAAAACTCCTGGCCTTGTCGCATTTCTATCTATTTTGACGATAATGGGAATGAGCATTGTGACACAAATATTCGGGCACATTCTTGAATGGAGCCCAAATAATTTATCAAGCTATATCTATGAAATGGTAATCGCTGGTGAAGTTTCATCTGATCTTGCAGCTACCTCGGCGATTACGATTGCGTTCTCCCTCATCTTGCTAATTGCTTCGATATTTACGTTTAAGGCGAAGGAATTGGCTGGTTAATTGCTGCAGAGGTGTACGGAAGTGCCATTGGATTGATCGATGGGTGGGTTTTCAACGGATGGTGCTTTTAATTTTGAGGATGGTGCTAGTTTCATTCGGGATAGTGGTTTATTCTGTGGAATGGTGTCTTAATTGAGCGGAGTAGTGCTTTATTCTACGTTATGGTGCTTTATTTGAGCGGAGTGGTGCTTTATTCTACGTTATGGTGCTTTATTTGAGCGGAGTAGTGCTTTATTCTACGTTATGGTGCTTTAATTGAGCGGAGTAGCGCTTTATTCTACGTTATGGTGCTTTAATTGAGCGGAGTAGTGCTTTATTTGATTGATATGCACGATGGTACTATTGGTTTGACAGTAGCAATTTATTCAGGGCAGAAAGGACTGGCGAGCCAGTCCTTTATTTTTTTTATTTTGTACTTACAGTTGTTACTCTTCGTATCAATAAGAATGAAATGAGATAAATTACAATGCCTATGCCGAAAATTTGCAGGAACAAGGTTAGCTTTAAATCTGAAAATAAATCGGTAAAAAAGTCAATTAACCAACCTTGTGCAATCCCAACAAATAAGATAATCACTTCAATCCCGACAACAATTCCTCCCCCTAACAGTCCATATCTATAAAATATCAGACCAGTTAAGAACATTACAGTTAGAAAAAGAAACATTACGGACATATCAATAATTACTCTATTAACCCATGTATCTTCCATGAGCTGTGCCACGTGCATAAAACCAAATGTATGGAGATTTGTTACATCAGTAAAATATAAAATAATCGTGTGTAGCGTATTTGCAATTACTGCTTTCATTAAAGCTATTGCAGCAAAAAACAGACCAAGACTTATAAATAAGTTCTTTCTCGTTGCGCCCATCTTTAGAGCAAAAGGAATACTTTCTCTTACTGTAATAAACCCTAAAATACCACAATATACGTAGATGAATTGAAACATGAAGTAGAGACTACCATCTTCCACCCCAAGTAAAAAGTAAGAAATCGTTAATGAAACGCCTAGTATACCGAGTAAAATTGTCCAGAAAATCATCAGTGAGTAGCGTATATCCGTTATAAAGAAATAAAGTAATCCATTTATCTGCCTGCCCATTTTAAGCACCCTTCTTTCTTTCTGTTAAATAAATCATTAACTCTTGGATTGGAATACCTTCCACTTCTAGTCCATGCACTTTTGCATCTGATGCCGTTCCATAAACGTATGCAGTCATTACTCCTGCAAGTCGCTTTCGCTCAATTACTTCCTTACCTGCTAGGAATCCTTCAACTTTCTCAATGCTTCCTGAAACGGAGATTGCGTTATCACGAAGTGTCTCCGCCTCTTCTTGTAAAACCAGTGACCCTTCTCTTAAAATAAGTACTTCTTCAAACAGCAAGCTCACTTCATCAATTAAATGGGTGGAGAAAATAATCGTTCGCTTTTCTGTCTGATATTCTTCTAACATAATTTCGTAAAATCTTTTTCTTGATGGTGCATCAAGTCCGATATACGGTTCATCAAAGATTGTAATTGGAGCTTTACTTGCAAGGCCAACTGTAATACCTAAAGCCGATTCCATTCCTTTGGAGAGCGTTTTTACTTTTGCATTTAAGCTTAAGTTATATTCCTGAATCAAGTCCTCTGCTAGTTCTTGATCCCAATTTGGGTAGAAATACGAATATATTTTAAGGACATTTTTAATCTTTAAATCCTTTTTAAAGTTGTTTCCCTCTTTAATTAAACAAATCGATTCGGTTAGTCGCTGGTTATCGAACGGATTCTCTCCATCGATCAAAATCTCACCACCGCTTGGTAATATCTGTCCAGATAGAATATCCATAAATGTCGTTTTACCAGCACCATTTCTCCCGAGTAATCCATATATTTTTGGCTCATCTAATGTGAAAGAAACATTGTTCAGAGCAGCTTTTTCTTTATACTTTTTAGATAGATTTTTCACTTCAATCTTCATTTGAAGTATCCTCCCTTTCCACCATTTCGATAAGTTCCATTGCACTAATACGTAGCTTCTCCGCCTCACTTTTTAGGGGAAGCATGTAATTTTCATAAAATGACTTCTTTCGCTTTTCAATTAAGATTTGCTGTGCATCTTCGGTAACAAACATCCCAACACCCCTCCGTTTAAATAGAATGCCCTCTGCGACAAGCTCATTGATTCCTTTTGCTGCAGTAGCTGGGTTAATCTTGTAATAAGCTGCAAATTCATTTGTAGATGGAACACGTTCTTCTGCTTTTATCGTTTCATTTATGATGGAATCCTCTAGCTGTTCTTTAATTTGAAGGAATATTGGCTTACTATCATCTAATGAATTTTTCATATTCAGTTCCTTCCTATTTGGTTAATTACTTATGTAACTAACCCTATAACTAATGAACATTTTTGTCAATAGTTTTTTGAAAAAATAAAAAAACAGCCTAGCAAGTGCTAAACTGTTTTAAGTCTTATATTGTATCCAACTGGACCTTAATCCTCACCAATCTTCTTGTCTTCACTCTTTGGGAGTCGTCCTGCTTTTTTTACGGATTCCCGAAGCAAAAATTCTACATGACTGTTGACGCTTCGAAACTCATCCTTTGCCCATGACTGGAGGATATCATATAATTTGGGGTCTATCCGCAATGGAAAGTTCTTTTTTTTAGCCATAAATACCCCCTCTTTTATTGATATAATGAACCAGTATTGATCACTGGCTGCGTCCCATGATCTGACACAATCGCAACGAGTAAATTATTAATCATCGCAACTCTGCGCTCCTCGTCTAAGTCAACAATCCCCTCTTTTTCAATTCGCTCAATCGCATCCTGCACCATTCCGACCGCACCATCAACGATTTGCTTACGTGCAGAGATAATTGCACTTGCTTGCTGGCGCTGCAGCATTGCCTGAGCAATTTCTGTTGAGTAGGCAAGATGTGTCAATCGTGCTTCAATCACTTCAACGCCAGCGACTTTCAAACGATCCTGGAGTTCTACTGTTAATTCATTCGATACTTCTTCTGCATTCCCACGTAGTGTAAGCTCAACATTTTCAAACGTATCATACGGGTACTTTGTAGCAACCGCTCGAATAGCTGTTTCACTTTGAATTTCGACAAACTGTTCATATTTATCAACATCAAAAACCGCTTTTGCTGCATCCACTACTTTGAACACAATAACTGCAGCTATCTCAATCGGATTCCCGTTCACATCATTTACTTTCAAACGATTGCTATTAAAGTTTCGCACACGTAGTGAAATGGTTCTCCTCACTGAAAATGGAATCGTTACTACAATACCTTCTCGTCGTATTGTCCCCATGTACTTACCGAGAAATATAACGACAACCGACTGATTAGGCTGCACAAGCGTTATTCCACTGCCTAAGGTAACAGCTAAGATTAAGCAAATTCCACCTAGTACAAACTGTTCTTGAACAAAACTGAATACTGTACCTGCCAAAAGCAATGCAACGAGAAGAATACCGATGAAGCCATTTATCATCCAAGCCTTTTTCTCATGAATCATATTAACACACCTTCCAAAATGATTTTATTTTTATATTAATATGATATCATTTTTGTATTAAATTGTAAATTAAAATGTCAGAATAATTAACTAGCAGCATTAATTATATTTGAAATCGGATCCTTTTTAGGTATTACAAAATAACCTCCACCGTCTGTATAAATGACCAGATCGCCGAGCGCCGCAGTCGAATAAATTAGAGCATTTACACTATATAAATTGTCAATCACCTGGTCTACTGGATGTCCATAATTATTATCTTTACTATAGGTAAGAATAGCTATCTCAGGATTGACTTCTTGTAAAAATTCTAATGATGAGCTTGTCTTTGACCCATGATGTCCAACTTTTATTATTTCGGATTCAACATCATAATCTTCCATTATTTTTTTCTCCTGTTGTTTCTCTACATCACTCATTAATAAAAAATCCATCTCCTTATAGGAAACCTTTAATACAATCGATGACTTATTATTGTTTTTAAATTTTTCATAGGCATTCCAGATTTCAATATTAATCAGTGGATCAATTTCAATCGTGTCATTTTTTTCTGCGATTTGAACTGGGATATTCTGTTTTCTTATTTCCGATATATATTTAGCAAAAGTTCTTGTTGGATGAAGCTTTCCCGTATCGAGAATTTCATTGACAGTGACAGCTTTCATCACTTCCGGAAGACCCCCAATGTGATCCATATCTGGATGTGTTGCAACTAATAAATCTAATTCATCAATACCTTGGCTTTTTAAGTACGAGATGATCTTTTTCCCAGACCCGGGTGGCCCGCCATCAATTAGAATTGTTTTATCTAAAGGCGTTTCAATTAGAATACTATCTCCTTGACCAACATCAATAAAATGCACCTGCATATCTGGGGTATCTTCACTATAACTATTATTAGGATAAGCAATTAGGCAAATATGAATAATGATAATTACTGATAGCCATCTTTTCATAAAAAACATCCTTTTTTCGCTGTTTGTTATAGCTTTTACGAATGTTCATATGTTATTAGCTTTTTATTGTAGGGATATTTTGGGTTGAATATTAGTATTGAAGGCTGCGACAACAGTGTTTTTATCACTTGTTACAGCAAAAATAACGCGGTCTGAGCATTTTCGAATTACGGTAAAATAACTTTATTCTGGAAAGATTATTAGGAAAGGATGGATTCCTAGACACAGCCTAATGTAGAATCGTGGTTCTGAGTTACCGAATGGCCGCGGTTTCTTTTTATTCGGGCACTCATCTCCTTTATGTGTTACCGAATTACCTCGATTTTTCTTTAAACGGGCACTCATCTCCTTTATAAGTTACCAAATGGCATCGTTTTCTCTTTATTCGGGCACTCATCTCCTTTATGAGTTACCGAATGGCCTCGATTTCTTTTTATTCGGGCACTCATCTCCTTTATGAGTTACCAAATCACCTCGATTTTCCTTTATTCGGGCACTCATCATCCTTATGTGTTACCAAAATTACCTCGATTTTTCTTTATTCGGGCACTCATTCATCTCCTTTATGAGTTACCGAATGGTCTCGATTTCTTTTTATTCGGGCACTCATCATCTTTATGAATTACCAAATTACCTCAATTCTCCTTTAATAGGGCACTCATCATCTTTATGTGTTACCGAATGTCCGCGTTTTCTCTTTATCTGGTCACAGGTCTCTCCATCTGGGGTCACAAGATCTTATACCACGGGTAACTGGTCCGCACTTTCAAATAGTATAAAGCAGTTAAATTTAATTCCCTAACTTACATAAACGAAAAAAACCCGCTGCAAACACGCAGCGGGTTTCACTTAAGCTATTACTTTTTCTGAACGACAATCTCCTGATCAACAGCATCGACATGCACATTATCGACTGTTTCTTCTTCTAGAATTAAATCTGTTAATTTATCTTCAATTTTATCTTGGATGACACGACGTAATGGTCTTGCACCGAATCGTACATCATAACCTTGTTTAACGAGCTCTTGCTTCGCTTCATCTGAAATTGTAATGTGAATATTATTTTCTTCAATCGTTTCTTCAAGATCTTTTAGCATTAAATCTACAATTTTTAATAGATCTTTTTCTGCTAACTCATTAAAGTTAACAATTGCATCGAAACGGTTCAAGAATTCTGGTTTAAAGTAGTCACTTAGGTTTTCCAATGTTGATACAGATTCATGACGATCACTGTTAAAGCCAACATTGACTGATTTTACTCCAGTTCCTGCGTTACTTGTCATAATAATCACAGTTTCTTTGAAGCTGACCTTTCTGCCATGTGAATCGGTCAAATGACCATCTTCCATAATTTGCAGGAACATATTCTGTACGTCTGGATGTGCTTTTTCAATCTCATCCAAAAGCAGGATAGAATATGGATTACGGCGAACACGCTCAGTTAGTTGTCCTGCCTCTTCATGACCAACATAGCCTGGAGGTGATCCAATAATCTTAGACACAGCGTGTTTTTCCATGTACTCACTCATATCAAGACGAATCATCGAGTCACGCGTACCAAATAATTCTTCTGATAATACTTTTGTCAGTTCGGTTTTCCCTACACCAGTTGGTCCGACAAATAAGAAGGATCCAATCGGGCGATCTTTCGCTTTTAGTCCTGCACGACTACGGCGGATTGCTTTAGCAACTTTATCAACTGCTTCATCCTGACCAATTACTTTCTTACGCAGGTTTTCAGCAATATTTTTCATTTTTGCTTGTTCATCTGCTTGCATTTTCGTTACTGGGATGCCTGTTTTCTCTTCTACTATTAATTGAATATCTGAGATGTCGACATCCAGTACTTTTTCACCGTCTACGGCTTTTTCAACTTGCTTTTGTAATTGAATTTCCTGATATCTTAGATTCGCAGCACGTTCATATTCTTCTTTTTCTGCCGCTTCTTGCTTCTCTTTGACTACCTCATCTAAACGTTTCTGCAAGGAATCGGAATCTTTTTGGGCATTTGCCAGGTTTAGACGTGATCCAACCTCATCCATCAAGTCAATTGCTTTATCTGGCAGGAAACGATCTTGAATATAGCGACTTGATAGTGTCACAAATGCACGAACAACCTCATCTGAATATCGAACTTCATGGAATGCTTCATAACGATCTTTGATTCCATTTAAGATTTGAATAGCATCTTCTTGCGAAGGTTCATTGACCATGATTGGCTGCAAACGGCGTTCTAGTGCCGCATCCTTTTCAATTTGACGGTACTCTTTCAATGTCGTAGCACCGATTAATTGCAGTTCACCACGAGCTAGTGCCGGCTTTAGGATATTTCCTGCATCCATTTGGGAACTTTCTGCAGTCCCAGCACCGACGATTAGATGAATTTCATCGACAAACAAGATAACATTTTCACGTGCTTGCAATTCTTCAATCAGTTTTTTCATACGTTCTTCAAATTGACCGCGTATTCCTGTATTCGCTACAAGTGAAGCAACGTCAAGCAAGTAAATTTCTTTATTGAGCAGCTTCGCAGGTACATTGCCTTCTACAATTTTAACTGCTAGTCCCTCTGCGATTGCTGTTTTACCAACACCTGGTTCCCCGATAAGAACCGGATTATTTTTTGTTCTTCTATTTAAAGTCTCAATAACTCGTTTAATTTCTTTATCACGGCCGATTACAGAATCAATGCTACCAGCACGTGCTGCATCATTTAGATTTTTTGCTAATTGGTCAATCAAGCCATTCCCTTTGTTTGCTTTTTGTTTTGTTTGTGTTCCCGTTTTGCTTGCTCCATTACCTTGGAAGAAGTTATTTGAAAATGCTTCATTGAAATCCCCGAACGGAGAATTTGAAAAGAAGTCATTTGAATTCATCATCTTTCCTTGAAGCTCTTGGAAACATGTAGCACATAAGTGCATTTCCACTCGCTGATTATTTATCTGCATTTGCGCATTTATATTTGCTTCATTTGTTCCACATTGTTGACATTTCATTTTCCATTCCTCCTTGGAAATATTCCATATCGTTCTCAGGTTTGACTTTGACTATCTTTGACCTTAACTACATTATACTCTGACCTTTTTTGACTTTCAAGTGTTTTGATAAATTTTTTTATAAAAAGTGAAAAATCCCGACTAGTTATTAGTCGAGATCGTTGGGTATACTTTATTTAACAGCTTCCCTTTGGCGTAATTCAACACGTCTGATTTTTCCGGAGGTTGTTTTTGGAAGCTCGTCCAGAAACTCAATTTCCCTTGGATATTTATATGGTGCTGTTAATGCTTTAACATGCTCTTGTAATTCTTTGACCAATGCTGTTTCGTCATGATCTATATTATTTTTTAATACGACAAATGCTTTGACAATACTTCCTCGAATCTCATCCGGACTTGCGACAACAGCACATTCCTGAACATATGGATGTTTGACCAAAGCATCTTCCACCTCAAATGGACCAATCGTATAGCCAGAGCTAATTATAATATCATCGCTTCTTCCCTCAAACCAAAAATAGCCATCCTCATCTTTGCGTGCCCTGTCTCCAGTGATGTAGTAATCTCCACGGCGAGAATGCTTTGTCCGCTCTATATCTTTATAGTACTCTCTGAAAAGAGCTGGACTATCTAATTTCACAGCAATATCACCAACTTCATTCGTTGAGACTGGTTGACCTTTGTCATCAACAATTTCCACATCGTTACCTGGAGTTGGTTTGCCCATGGAACCAGGTTTCACTTTCATTCCTTTCATTACTCCCAATAGTAATGTGTTTTCAGTTTGACCATAGCCATCGCGAACTGTGATATTGAAATACTTGCGGAATACATCAATAACCTCCACATTCAATGGTTCACCAGCAGATACAGCACTTGTTAAATCCGAAAGATTATATTTGCTAATCGTATCTACTTTTGCCATCATTCGATATTCTGTTGGCGTACAGCACAGGACATTGATTGCTTGCTTCTCTAAAATGCTTAAATATTTTTGTGCATCAAATTTTCCGTGATAAATAAATCCAGTTGCCCCTGTACCAAGCACAGATAAAAACGGAGTCCATATCCATTTCTGCCAACCAGGCCCAGCCGTTGCCCATACTCTATCTCCCTCTTTAATAGAAAGCCAGTGCTCTGGAGCCGTCCTTAAATGCGCATAGCCCCAACCATGTGTATGAACAACACCTTTTGGACTTCCTGTTGTACCAGAAGTATAGGAGATAAAAGCAATATCATCCTTTGTTGTCGATGCAATCTCTAGTACATCAGATTGTTGTTCTCGTAGTTCATCTAAAAAATAAAAATCATCCCGGGTCTCACCAACCACAAATTTGATTAGCTCATCATACTCCTCAATATCCTTATATTGTTCTACGTAAGGGTAATAGCTAATTATTCCACGCACTTCACCATGGCTTACACGGTATTGCAAGTCTTTTGTTTTTAGCATTTCAGAGCTTGGAATAACAATAACCCCGACTTTGATTGCTGCCAAATATACTTCATAAGCCTCGATTAGTCGAGGTACCATTATAAGTACTTTATCTCCTTGCCTTAGTCCTTTTTCAAGAAGGGCATTACCTATTTTATTAACGTTTTTCATTAATTGTTCATAGGTCACTTCTTTTGTATGACCTGTTTCATTTTCCCATATTAGTGCTGTTCGTTCTGTATTTGTAGCATGCTTTTCCATCTCCATTACAATATTATAATCTGTTGGCGCGATTAGGTCTCTCCGATTCACCATGTATCCCCTCCCACAATAATTATTTTCATTGTAACAAATAATTAAGAATATTTATATAAATAAAAACTAAGGATTTCTGTTTATAGTCCATTCTTCTTTGAGTAATCCATAAACAGTCCTGTCTAGGTATTCACTGTTTAAATACTCAAAGTTGCGAATAACTCCCTCTTTTTTGAAACCTAAGCGCTCTGGTATTGCTTTGCTTTTCGTGTTTTTTGATGCTACATTGATTTCAATCTTTCTTAGTTCTAAATCCATAAATGCATGATTAATAAGCTTTTGACAAGCGCAAGTAACCAGTCCTTTTCCTGCATAGTCATCTCCCAGCCAATACCCGATTTCAGTTTTTCTCGCAGTCCAGTCAATATATAAATACCCTATCGAACCGACGAGTATTTCATTGTACCAAATACCTGCCCAATACCCATTGTTTTCGGATAGTCTTTTCAGTGACTTTTCTATGAATAATCTTGTGTCTTTAATATTGTTTGTTTTTGCGGGGAATGAGAGCCACTCCCCTATACTGTCACGGCTTCCATCAATAAGATGATATAATGCTTCCGCATGCCTTGGTTCAAAGATGGAGATATAAGTGTCCTCATTAATGATTGCCTTATACATAAAGCATACCTCCCTTAATAATCCATTCTCTCCATTAACTTTAACATAAAAGTCTTTGGAAAATTCCTCTCAACTTATTTGATTTGGTGGTGCTGAAAAGAGCTCTGAATGAACCTTCCTCCACTTAAAACGTCCGTTTTTGAAGTGGGGGTTTCCTACTAATTAAAAAAGACCAAATCGATAATTCGATTTGATCCTGTAAATTGATATCATTTTAAATCTCAAGTAACTGCTGTTATATAATTACTCAATCAGCCGAAGAAATAGGCTATCACGGCTGATTGGTTTGATACAGCAAAAAGTATCGACCGAGAGATGAACTGTCACGGTCGATTAATAACATAAACTGAGAAAGATCAACCGTGATAAAGTTTTTAGGAAAAGCAGTTGTCCTTCATTCCACAATAAACATTCCTCTCCAACTACGAGTGTTTCCGCTACAGTCCAAACATTCCATTTGGCAGCATATCATTTAATAGTAAATCATCAAGGCTTTTGAACGTATATCCTTGTTTTTTTAATTCCTTGATGACTTGCTCGAGTGCTTGGGCATTGTCTGATGACACAGCATGAAGCAATATAATTGCCCCTGGATGCATTTGCTTCATTATTTGCTCATAAGCATACTCCCAGCCTTTTTGATCTGCAATTTTCCAATCAGCAAAGGCTAGTGACCAAAACACATGAATTAACCCTAGTTCATTTGACCATCGTAATGTGTTTTCATTAAAAACACCACGGGGTGGTCGAAGAAATTTTATTTCCTTTTGATCCGTTAATTCTGCTACTGATTCCTCTAAGGTTTCCAATTCCTTTTTAATCGATTCTTTATTCATAATCGTAAAGTCAGGATGATGGTAAGAATGATTTCCAATAATATGTCCTTCATCAACCATCCGCTTCACAAGGTCGGGTTCACTTTCTACATAATGCCCGGTTATGAAAAATGTTGCCGGTACCTTTTCCTGTTTCAACACTTTTAAAATATCCGCTGTATATCCCTGCTCATATCCATTATCAAATGTAAGGTATATATTTTTCGCACCGGAATCATCTACATAATAGGCGCCATATTGATCAAGCAATTCCTTATAATGACCTATTTCTGGAATTTGGTGATCGGAATTCTTTTTATACCCCCAGCCAAATGCGCTGGTAGTGCCCGGCTCCATAAAGCAAATGAAAAAGGCAAGAAAAACGATGATTGATTTTAACGTAAATTTCCGCATAACAACCCACCTAGTTTTTTTCTTACCTTTTCCTACATGCTATTTAATTATTCACATTACAAAATAAGTGCTGCTATCCATCCAAATATAAATAACGGAATATTATAATGGAGGAAGGTCGGCACACAAGTATCCCATATATGGTGATGCTTTCCGTCTGCATTCAGACCAGATGTAGGTCCAAGTGTGCTGTCCGATGCAGGAGAACCTGCGTCCCCAAGTGCTCCCGCTGTTCCAATTAATGCCGCAGTTGCCATTGGCGAAAATCCAGCAGCAATACAAATTGGTACATACAAAGCTGCAATAATTGGAATCGTTCCAAATGAAGAACCAATCCCCATTGTGATTAATAAGCCAACTAATAATAAAATAAAGGCAATAAGTACTTTATTGTTGTTTAAATAGCCAGAACTCAATTCAACAAGCGCTTCTACCGCTCTTGTTTCATTTAGAACCTCTCCATATCCTGATGCGACAAGCATAACAAATGCGATTGTTCCCATCATGCCAATTCCTTCTGTCATCACCTTGTCACCTTTTTTAAAGGGGATAACGAAGAATAAAAACATAAGCACAAGTCCAGTTAAGGCACCTGCGATAAGGTTTTGGGTAACCAGCTGTACAGCTAATGCGCCCAAAATAGCTATTATTGTAAACAAATGCTGCTTATTAAATGGGACGCTCTCTGTCGTTGATGTTGTAATTGTAGATTCTGTTCCACCAGCTCCAGGTATTGCATCTCTATCTTTTCGATAAGTAATAAAAATAGCGATAAATAAGCCAACAATCATCCCGCTTCCTGGGATAAGCATCGCTAGTGATACTTCGTTCTCAGTAATAAAAGTGCCATTTTGTATCATGCCTTCTTCTATAATTCCTTGAAAGAGAAGCCCAAATCCTGCTGGTATCATAATGTATGGAGCTTTTAAACCAAATGTTAGGGCTGATGCCACAGCACGGCGGTCTAAACGCATTTCATCGAACAATTTTAATAAAGGCGGTATTAAAATTGGAATAAAAGCAATATGCACTGGCACTGCGTTTTGTGATAAACAAGCAACTCCGGCTATTGCAAGTACCAGCATTGTTTTCTTACCTGTCAATTTGCGAATTAAAAAATTCACTAAAATCGTTGTAATGCCGGTATAACTAATTGCAACAGCAAACGCACCTAGAAGAATATAACTCAATGCAGTATTCGATGCTGCCCCCATTCCACTTACCATCATTTCAATTGAATCTACCAGACTTAATCCCGCCATTAATCCTGCTACAATCGACGCAGCAATAATGGCTATAATTACGTTCACGCGCAGTAAACATAAAATTGTCATTACAAGCACGGAAACAATTACAATCCATTCCATCTCAAGCTTCCCCCTATGTTCTTATCTATGTTGTGTAATTGAATTTAACTTTAATACTTTAATATGATAAAGCATTAAAACGGATTTTTCAACCCTTTTATGAAAATAAAATACCCTGTAAATAAATTCACAGGGCTTGTAACTATTTTAATTGGAATGAAAAGGATACATGATCCTGAACAGGAATCCAAGCACCAATCCCTTGCTTCGTAACATTTTTAACTACTAGGGATTTCTTCGAGCCTTTTAACTGAAGATAAACTTCTCCAAAAGTAACCTGCCCTTTTTCATTCACTGCAGGAGCAAATGCTTGCAAAGTTCCATTTTTCTTAGCTGGTATTGCATAGGAATTATCTTTCTTCGTATTTTTGCCGATTATCGTCTGATAAGAAAGTGGAAGTTTTGTTTTTTCCTTTGATTTAAGCAGCATCATTTTTTTAACATCTTCCGGATTTGTAATTTTATTGGTTAAGGCACCTTTAATTTCCTTTTCTTCCTGTTGAATATAATTCATATTTTGTGGCGCTTCCTCACCATAATTACTCAATTCATTTGTGTTGATTGGCTGGTATTCCCAATTGATATTTGATTCATCTGATTGATAATTTAACGGCCAGCGTCCAAGATAGACCATTCCCCGGTAACCGATAGCAACCGGTGAAGGCTTTAATGATGTTTCATTTAGCATTTTAATCAGATCAGGGTTTTCAACAGGTATGGATAATGCGTCAAGCAATTCCTGGGTTAGTTCGCTTGGCTCAATGACTTCCTGGTCTTCTGTTGAATTTGGAAACGTATTTTCTTTCGCTATATTCAACACATGGTTTGGAATTTCAACAGCGTCCTCTGATTTTTTCGCAGCCGATCCAACCGATGGGAAAAGCATACTTAATAAGAAAGCAATTATGACAAACTTGGTCATTTTATTTAATTTCATGTTTCCCATTCCTTTCTTTTTCCCTATTTTTTTCGATTGAGGAGGAATTTATACATTACTTCATGAAATTGACTAAATTACTTTCTGCTTTTTTTCTTTTCAACCTATTCATGTTCCAGCTGCACTAAAAAAGGCTGCCCAAGATTGAGCAACCCTACCTAAACAAATCGACTATATCGTTTTTCTAATCGTTCTTGTAAAACGCCAATTAATATACATATTGGCCAATAAATAAGTGCTACAAGGACATACATTGTCATCGCATCAAATTCTCTTCCTGCTACAATCTGTGTCTTCTGAAATAGCTCTGGAACGGTAATAACAGCTGCTAATGATGTAGCTTTTACAACGTCCATGAACACATTTGTGAGTGGCGGGATTGCTATCCTCGTTGCTTGAGGCAAGATAATCTTTCGCAGTGTTGTCCAGTATGGCATATTCAATGCCTTTGCCGATTCCCATTGTCCTGTATCAATACTGTTAAGCGAGGCCCTGTCCACTTCAGCAATATATGCCGCACTATTCAGCCCAAAACCAATAATAGCTGCTGCTGTTGCTGTGAATTGAATACCAACTACGGGCAGACCAAAATAAAGTATAAAAAGAAATACGAGCATTGGTGTACCACGCATAAAAGAAATATAAACACGTGCTGGAATGCGTAATAGAACATGCTTTGATCCTCTAGCTAAAGCTAGGAACAGGCCTAATACAAGACCTATTCCCATTCCAGCTATCGATACAATCAATGTCATTGGCAATCCCTCTAGGACAAAGGGTAAACTATTAATGGCTAATTCAATGTCAAATAATCCTCCGAAATCAAATCCATTGAAGTTCATTTATCAATTCCCCTTACAGATCAAGACCTTCTATTTCTTCAATATCGCCTTCTGGTTTTTCAGAAGCATCTTCTTCATAAAATTGGATTGCTAACTTTGATAATGTTCCATCTTCACGCATCTCACTTAATACACGGTTAATCTCTTCCGTTAATTTATCCGCACCTTTTGGTATAACAACCGCCTGTTCAGTTGGATGGAATTTTAATGTTGGATGCAAATGCAAATCGAAATCAGGAAATGCTGCGACACCAAATTTCGTTAAATAATAGTCATTAATAACAACATCAGTACGCGCATTGCTAACATCGCTTAAATAAGCCTCATTTGGAGCGTTTCCATATGTCACAACCTCAGCACCAAAATGCTCGGCAATTTGACTGTAAATTGTCGTTGCTCCACCACCTGCTTTTTTGCCTTCTAAATCTTCTAATGACTCGATTCCAGAGTTATCGGATTCACGAACCGCCATTGTCGAATAGGAATATTTATATGGTTCGCTGAAATTAAATTCTTCTTTTCTTGAATCAGTAGGCTCGATATCATTCGCTGCCACATCAATTCTTCCACTTTGAATTGCTGGAAGCATACTGTCAATTCCCATTATCTCAAAGCTTACTTCAAGATCTAAACGTTCTGCGATTTCACGCATTACTTCCACATCATAACCTGTTAATTCATCGTTCTCATCGTAATAGGATGCAGCAATTAATGTACCGGAAGTTCCGACTATAAGCTCACCTGCATCTTGAATTGCTTCCCATCTTTCATCTGATGAATCTTCCCCTGCTGTATCTCCAGAATTGCCACATGCACTTAGCACAGCAATCATAACTAAAGCTAAAAGCATTAAAGATAACTTAAGCTTTTTCACCAAAAGCACCCCTTTGTTATATATAATTTTCAAATGCAATTGTAACAGAACTAAGTTGATAAAACAACGTAATGAATTCTGTTTTAAATGATTTTACTAAAAAATTGTAACAATTAATCTGTTTCTATAAATTTATTTTTAGAAAACTAGACATGCACCTAAAACTTTGTGAATGGCTTAGTTGTACATATGCAAAAAAGGAAAGTTTATTATTTGCAAAATTTATATTGACTCTTGCCTCTTTGTTGATATAATAATAAATATCTAATTAGAATTATTATAAAAAGGTAAATATTATTAAAAGGAGGTAACTGTCATGTCTACTGATACTTTAGAAATGAAACGTACAACTTGGAAGACTCCAATTTCCAAGTTAAAAACAGTAGCTATTTATGAGCATCACGAATTAATTGCTGCGCTAATTAGCGGGCTCCTACTACTCCTAGCATGGATTTTTAAAGATCAATTAACCTCTGTTCTTTGGTTTACGCTTCATGGATTTGCATTTGCAATTGGTGGATATGCGAAAGCGAAGGAAGGCATCACAGAAACGATTCAAACAAAGAAATTAAATGTAGAAATCTTAATGATTCTTGCCGCAATTGGAGCAATCACAATCGGTTATTGGACAGAAGCCGCTATTTTAATTTTTATTTTTGCATTGTCTGGTGCTCTTGAAACCTATTCGATGAATAAAAGCAATCGAGCAATCTCATCATTAATGGAATTACAACCTGAAGAGGCTTTACTCTTGCAAGACAAACGAGAAACGACAATACCTGTTTCCCAGCTGAAAATTGGCGATACTATTCTCGTAAGGGCTGGTGAACGCATTCCAGCTGATGGAGTTATCGTTAAGGGTGCTTCTACGATTGATGAAAGCACGATTACTGGTGAATCACTGCCTATCTACAGACAAAATCAGCATGATGTGTACGCAGGCACTGTAGCCCTAGATGGTACATTAACAATAAAGATTACAACAAAACCAAATGAAACCTTATTCCAAAAAATTATCCAGCTTGTCCAATCTGCACAAGAGGAGAAATCAACCTCACAGCTGTTTATTGAAAAGTTCGAGAGCACATACGTATATGGAGTGCTAGCAATTGTAGCTATTATGATGTTTCTTCCATATCTTTTATTTAACTGGACACTTTCTGACAGTATTTACCGGGCAATGGTGTTACTAGTTGTAGCTTCTCCTTGTGCACTCGTAGCTTCCATCTCACCTGCAACCTTATCCGCTATATCGAATGCTGCAAGGAAAGGGATTCTTTTTAAAGGTGGCGTACACCTTGAAAATTTAAGCAACATCCAAGCTATTGCATTGGATAAAACAGGGACACTTACCAAAGGGAAGCCAGCCGTAACAAATGTATATATGGACGAAGCTGTTAATGAAAAGGAAATCTTGTCTATTATCGGGGCTATTGAAAAAGAATCGACACACCCTATTGCCAAATCGATAACTGCGTATTGTTTGGATAAAGCTGGAGTCCTAGCTCCTACTTTTGAGATTAAGCATCTAAAAAATATTAGTGGAAAAGGAATTATCGCTACAGTAGGAAATAATGAGTGGAGAATTGGTAAAGCAGACTTTGTAGGGAAAGAGTTAACAGTGGCCTTTCAACAACAATACGCAGACAAACAATCCACTGCTGAAAAAACATCTACCTTCATTCAAATAAATGAGCGAATTATCGGTATGTTTATCCTAAAAGACACGACAAGAGAATCAGCAAAAGAAGCGATTCATAACTTAAAGTCAAATGGCATTGAAACGATTATGCTTACTGGTGACAATGAATTGACGGCTAAAGCTGTTGCCGAGGAAGTTGGCATAAACCAATACAAGGCCAATTGTCTTCCACAGGATAAAGTCGAATACGTCAAATCGTTTAGGAAGCAATACAAAACGGTGGCAATGGTCGGAGATGGCATTAATGACGCTCCTGCTTTAGCGAATGCCAATGTAAGTATTGCAATGGGAGAAGGAACAGACATCGCACTCGATACAGCAGATATGGTATTGATGAAAAATGACCTAACAAAAATCACAAACGCAATTCAAGTATCCAAACGAATGAATCGTGTTATTAAACAGAATATCATCTTTTCTTTAACCATCATTTTGTTGCTTGTTCTTACAAATTACTTTCAAATTATTGATTTACCACTCGGTGTTATTGGTCATGAAGGTAGCACTATCCTCGTTATTTTAAATAGTTTGCGTTTACTTAAATAGCTGCCTTTTAGGGGGTAGCTATTTTCTTTCACCGATTATGGGCGTCTATATACTTTTTCTATAAATGCGTTTAATACACCACCAAGAATAATAATGATGCCAAATAGATAAAACCAGAACATCAGTATAATGACTACCCCTAGACTTCCGTATGTAGCAGAGTAATCACCAATCGTAATGACATAGAAGGAAAATACCCATGATACGAACTGCCAGCTTATCGTAGCGAATGCAGTACCTATAATAACAGTTTTAAAGTATATCCGTTTATGAGGTGCTAATTTATAGAGAAAGAGAAGCACAATAAAGAAGATCGCAGAAGAAATGCCCCAGCGAAATGTTTCCCAGGTTTGCAAAAAGTCTTCTGATAAACCAAATATGGAAAACAAATACAAGCCAATCATTCTTCCAAAAACCGGTAAAATTAATGCGATGATAATGACAATTACGATGGCAATGGTTAGTAATATCGCGATTAGTCTCCCAAAAAAGAAAGAACGGTTATTCTCGATTTCATACGCTCGATTAAATGCTTTGGTTATGGCGTTAACCCCATTCGAAGCAGCCCAAAGTGTACCGATAATCCCAATAGAAAGCAGACCACCATTTTGCTGGTTGAGCATTTGACCAATATTATTATTGATCAATTCCATTACTTGCGGGGGCGCATAGGTTGCAATCGTATCTAAAATTACTTGAGCATCAAGCGGTAAATATCCAATTAAATTTAATAGAAATAATAAAAATGGGAACAGTGACAACAGAAAAAAATATGCTAACTGTGCAGCAAGACCAAACACATCCACATTTTCGACGCGCTGATAGAACTGCTTCCCAAGAATTAGTATTTTTTTCACGTTCACTCGCTCCCATAAATTAAATATAGTAAATCATTTTCAATACGTTCTTCTACTTTACTATATTTAGTTTAACCCTTTTTTATTCGTAACCTTTTCTAGCGTTGATTCTACTTGCTCTAAAGCATTGATTGCATTCTCTGCACCACTTGCAATCGTTTGATTTAATTCATCAAAGGTATTACGCAAGCTATGAATTGCTTCAGAAGGGTTACTAATAAAGTGAGATGAGCATGATTTCGCTGCGTCAAATCTTCCTTTCGCATAGCTTCTCGTATTTTTGTCGAATAAAGCGACAGCCCCACCTACTACAGCCCCAATAGTCATACTTAAAATGATTCTACGTTTTCCCATTTTCATTCTCTCCTTTAAACAATATGGTATGTATGCTTTATAGATTTTAGTAAATGAACACAACCTGTTAAAACTAACTGATAGGTGTATTCAAAATTCCCCGTATAATATGGATCCGGAACGTTTACATCCTCTGGGTTTTCGACAAAATCCATTAATTTCGCGACTGTTACCGAGTCATCCAGCACCTTTCGGATCTTGTTCAGATTAGCTATGTTCTGATCATCCATTGCAATAATGTAATCAAAGTCATCCCAATCCTGTTCCTTCACTTGTCGTGCGAACATGCCCTCATACGAAACTGCTTCACGGTCTAATAATTTTCTTGTTCCTTCATGTGGTACATTTCCAACATGCCAATCACCAGTCCCCCCTGAATCCACCTTAATTCTATCAGAAAGTCCTTCTTTTTCCACTAAATCACGAAAAATAGCTTCTGCCATTGGCGACCTGCAAATATTACCTAAACAAACAAATAGTACACGAATGTCCATGATGATAACTCCCTTCTCCATTTTCTATTATAAGCAATATAGTGGTTCATAAGCAAAAAATTATAAATAGGAATGGATGATTTTTTGTTTTATTATGTCGAACCCTTTCGATAAATCATTATTAGCTAGGGATTTTGTCAATCGATTTTATAGCGTTTAAGTAGTTCAGAAGTTTTTGCAGACTAAAATAACTTTTATTTCCTCTTGACAACTCATCCAATTTTCGAAATATTAGTAAGTATAAGTAATTAAGGGGGATGATTCAATGATAGGTTTTTTAGAACAAGTAAGTGCGTTTGTTTGGGGACCGCCATTATTAATTCTTATAGTTGGAACAGGGATCTATTTAACTTTCAGACTTGGCTTTGTGCAAATTCTTGCGTTACCAACAGCGTTATTAAACGCATTCAGTCGCAAAAAGCAAGATAAGTTGTCAGATGGAGATATTTCCCATTATCAAGCTTTAACCACGCAAATGGCGGCAACAATTGGGACTGGTAACATTGTAGGGGTAGCTACAGCTGTTATTGCCGGGGGGCCAGGAGCTGTATTTTGGATGTGGGTCATGGCGATTTTTGGTATGGCAACAAAATACGCGGAAGCCGTGCTGGCTGTAAAGTACAGGGTCAAAGGTGAGGACGGACAAATGTCCGGGGGACCGATGTACTACCTTGAAAGAGGCTTAAAATTAAAATGGCTAGCTGTTGCATTTGCGATTTTCGGATCAATTGCAGCATTCGGAATTGGTAACATGGTACAAACAAACGCCGTGTCCGCTGCTGCTGAAAATTCATTTAACATTCCAACATGGGTTACTGGAATTATTCTTGCTATTGTTACTGCATTGGTTATTCTCGGTGGAATTAAAAGTATTGGACGTGTAACTGCTTTCTTTGTACCAATCATGGCTGTATTTTATATTATCGGTGGCTTAATTATCATGACGCTTAACTTTGATATTGTTCCAGCCGCTATTAACCTCATCCTAACAGATGCATTTACTGCAAGTGCTGTCGGTGGTGGTATCCTAGGTACGGTTATCCGATACGGAGTTGCACGTGGGATTTTCTCAAACGAAGCAGGTCTTGGTTCTGCTCCCATTGCAGCTGCTGCAGCAAAAACAGACTACCCAGGAAGACAAGGCCTCGTTTCAATGACACAGGTATTTATCGATACAATCATTGTTTGCAGTATCACTGGAATTACGATTGTTATGGCAGATCTGCACCAAACTGGTGTAGCAGGTGGTGCCTTAACTGGTGAGTCCTTTGGTGTTTTCTTAGGAACGCCTGGAGTCTTAATTGTAAGTATCACGACAATCCTATTTGCTTATTCTACAGTTATTGCCTGGTCCTATTACGGGGAAAAGTGCCTTAACTATTTATTCAAGAGTCCAAAGGCAATTACAATCTATCGGTTTGTATGGGTTGTTGCTGTTTTCTTTGGTGCAACTACAGTTATTGATATCGTGTGGCTATTTTCAGACATTTTTAATGCATTAATGGCGATACCTAACTTAATCGGACTCCTCGGGCTATCTGGCGTCGTAGCTTATGAAACAAAACGATTCCTGAAAATAGCGAAAGAAGAAAAAGAGCAAGAAAGAGCTGCGAAATCGAAATCTGCTTAAAGTACAAAAGCGGAAGCGCCAAGTCGCTGTGGTCTGAAGCTGGATCTGTACGTGAACCGGGGATATTCGTTCATTCGAATATCCCCGGTTCTCACATGTCCACAAAGCGTTAAAACTACAGTAAGACTTCCCTCGTCTCCGTGTCTCTGACTCGGCACTTGCACCTTTGTTCTTAAAACAAACTTAAATCCCACTGATTAGCGATGTGCCTCAACAATTTAATACCACCAATACTATTCCCCTGCAGATCAAGAGCAGGTCCAAAAACGCCGATGCCACAACCATCTAAAAACGGAAGTTCCTCATCCCTTACTCGTGGTGGAACGACTGCTACAATTCCACCGGATACACCACTTTTGGCAGGAATACCAACATATGCAGCGAATTTCCCTGAAGCATCATACATTCCACACGTAAGCATCAATGCCTTTACTAAACGCGCAACTGATCGTGGTATAATTTCTTCTTCTGTATTTGGATCACGTCCATCATTGGAGAGGACTAATCCGATTTTTGCTAAATCACCTGTTGTTATCTCTATCGAACATTGTTTAAAATATGTCTCCAACGTAATTCCAAGATCAGATTCCAAATAGCCGCCCTCTAATAAATAGTAACCGATTGATCGATTTCTCATCGATGTATCACGTTCTGATTCATATGCATCTACATTTACTTGCGGTCGATAGCCAATCATTTTTTCCATTAGAACAAAAAGTGAATCTAGTTTCTGATCCGATGTTTTACCACTTAATAGCGAAGATACGGTAATTGCTCCAGAATTAACTAATGGATTAAACGGCTTCTTCGGCTGCTTCATTTCGAGATGCATAATAGAATTAAACGCTTCACCAGTAGGCTCCACATCCACTCTATTTAATACATAGGAAAGTCCCCTGTCCATACAGGCAGCAATAAAGGTCAATACTTTGGAAATACTTTGGATTGTAAATTTTTCTTCTGTATCACCTGATTTAATCGTAACACCATTTTTTCCAATAATCGATATGCCTAGTGCGTGTTGATCAGCCTCTGCCAAAATCGGTATATACGTAGCAACTTCACCATCAACTGTTTGCTTTTTATAAAAATTAATCCAACTGTCAACATAATCCTGAAGCCATTCCTTCGACAATTCTGTGTTTAAGTTAACAGATCCTTGTACCATCATTACCCACCTCATTAACAGTATGTGCATCCAAACAAGTTTGTATCTATGTATACCCTAAAACGTACTACTATATAGCTTTTATAATAACAGCTTTTCATATAGTTTCTACTATACTGCAAGAAAGAATTAGTTACACGATTGAATATGAAGCATCCATCCTATTGTTTTAAGCGTGATAAATTGTGCACATCCGTTTTTAAGCCTAAAAAAAAGAGACCAGCTAAAAGCTAGTCCCTAATACTATATTATTTTCCGATGAATTGCTGTGTCCAGTGGTTACCTTGCTCTACATAACCTACCCCAATGTGAGTATACTCACCATTTAGGATGTTTGCACGGTGACCTTCACTATTCATCCACGCATTCACAACTTCTTCTGGAGTCTGTTGCCCTTTAGCAATGTTCTCTCCAGCTGTACGGTAAGAGATACCGTAGCTCTTCATCATGTCAAACGGTGAACCATGGTTCGGGCTGTTGTGATCAAAGTAGTTGCTTGTTGCCATATCGCGGGATTTTTCGCGAGCTACTTTACTTAATTCTGTGTCAACTTCCAATGGACTTAAACCTTGTTTTGCTCTTTCTTGGTTTGTTAACTCTACTACTTCTTGTTCAAACTGACTTAATTGCTGTGAAGTTTCTTGATTTTGGTTAGATTGCTCTTCTTTTTGAGCTGGTTGCTGTACAGGTGTTGCAGCTTCCTGCACTTGTTCTTTAGCTGGAGCTTTCTCTTTTGCTGGCGCTTCTTGTTTTGCTGGCGTTTCAGCTTGTTCTGATTCTTCTTGTTTTGCTGGAGCATCAGCTTGCTTTTGATTTTGTTCTTTTGCAGGAATGGATTTCCAGTCTATATTTTTCCAATCAAGCTCGCCATTCAATACCTTATTAATAAGGCCTTGGATATCTCCCTCTGATACATTTCCCGTTTGTCCATTTACTGAATAATAGACTTTATATGAAGGGTTAGTTGATTGATCTTGATTTGCTGACGCATCAGCAGTAGATGTAAATGCTCCGCCAAGTAATAGCGCAGTTGATAATGCAGTAGCGATTCCTACTTTTTTAAACATCTTTGTTACACTCTCCTTTGGTTTTGTTGTTTCTTGCAAAATCATCATAGCACGGGATTTTTGTAATATTTAAGGAAAGCTTTTCCAAACTAGAAAAATAGTTATCGATAAATTTACCTATTAAACTCGAAACCTTGTATTCCATAGAAAAGTTCTAAATCCCTAAATTCGACTAAACAGGTAAAAGTTCAACATACAGGAAAAAATTAGTACAATTTTACGGTTGACACCTTTTAAATAAAGGGTTTATATTACAGGTTGCAATGATTTGTAAACAAACTGTCACTTGCATTTCCCCCACTAAATGTTTTAATTTTAAGAGTAACGTTCTTTATTATAGTAGATAGGATAGTGAAAACTTTATCTCTATTTAATTTAACAAATGCATTTTACGATTAAATTATGGATGCAATATTTAAACTAAATTCGGGTATATAATTTGAAATAGTCATTTCCTATTTATATATACTTCAATAAGCACTTTACACTAGCATCGGAAGTTTATGCTGTTATATGTACATAACTATTAAAACTTCTCAATTAAAAACAAATGCGATACTTCTATCAGAATTATTCTGATAGAACGAAACAGCTTTTAGGGGCAGAACCCCTATCATATAAATTTGAACTTATAAACAACGGGAATACTGCCCCTTAATCTACGATACAATAAATTGTCATCATTGGAGGAACCTATTATGTTTTCAAACGCGGAAATCGGAATTGATCTTGGAACAGCAAATATACTTGTCTATTCAAAAACAAAAGGAATCGTTTTAAACGAGCCATCTGTTGTGGCAATCGATATTGAAACAAAAAAAGTTGTAGCAGTTGGTGCGGAAGCAAAAGAAATGGTCGGTAAAACACCGAAAAACATTGTACCTATCCGCCCTTTACGGGATGGTGTGATTGCGGACTATGATGTTACTGCCCAAATGCTAAGGGAACTATTGAAAAAAGTAAGTAAAACGCTTGGGATGTCTATGCGCAAGCCAACTGTTGTCGTTTGTACTCCTTCAGGTAGTACGACAGTTGAAAGACGTGCAATTCATAATGCGGTAACAAGCTATGGTGCAAAGCATGTGCATTTAATTGAAGAGCCTGTTGCAGCTGCAATTGGTGCAGATTTACCCGTTGATGAACCAATTGCCAATGTAGTCGTTGATATTGGTGGAGGAACTTCTGAGGTAGGTATTATTTCCTTCGGAGGAGTTGTCTCTTGTAATTCAGTACGCACTGCCGGAGACAAAATGGATGATGAAATCGTACAGCATATCCGCAAAACGTATAATATTTTAATTGGTGAACGCACTGCAGAAAATATTAAAATGGAAATCGGTTATGCACACCCGAATCATAAGGAAGTCACGATGGATATTCGCGGTCGTGATATGGTAACTGGTTTGCCTAAAACGATTGAAATAACGTCTACTGAAATTTATAATGCGATTAAAGAATCTCTAGAGCAAATACTAGAAGCAATTCGCGCTACATTAGAGGATTGCCCTCCAGAGTTAAGTGGAGATATTGTTGACCATGGCATTGTCTTAACAGGTGGAGGCTCCCTTTTAAATGGAATGCAGGAATGGCTTGCTAATGAAATTAGTGTACCAGTTCATATGGCTCCAAACCCGCTTGAATCGGTAGCCATCGGTACTGGACGTGCTATAAAGATGATTACAAAACTACAAAAAGCAGCGAAATAAGAAACAAAAGCAGACTTGCTATGTTTATAGCGCTTCATGAATAAAAGCTGGCTTCAAAGAGAATATCTTTGAGGTTAGCTTTTTATACTATTTTTTAGTCAACAGCCAATATCTATTTACATATTTTTCAGAATAAAGTATACTTATTAATAATACTGTGAAAAACGTATGCCACGTTATTCTACACAGTACATTAAATTGAATTTCCATAACTGCCTAATTTGTTCACATTCCTATAATCAGGTATGTTCCAACAAACAAAAGCCAGTTCGAACAAAATTGCAGCAATCCTGCATTTGTTTGGGCTGGCTTTTTTTATAACATGAGAAAGGAGGAACTACATGACTGGTGCATTAAACAACATTAAAATTCTCGATCTATCAAGGGTGCTTGCAGGTCCTTATTGCTCAATGATTCTCGGCGATCTTGGTGCAGAAGTAATCAAAGTCGAGGCACCCGGTGGAAGTGACGAAACACGCGGATGGGGCCCCCCTTTTCAAAACAGCGTCAGCGCTTACTACCTATGTGCTAATCGTAATAAAAAGAGCATTACCGTGGATTTGAAAACAAAAGAAGGAATTGATCAGATAAAAAAAATAATAGCCGAATCAGATGTAATCATGAACAATTTTAAAGCCGGGACGATGGAGCGCTTCGGACTCGATTATGAAACCGTCGCACAATTGAATCCTTCCATCGTTTACTGCTCTATTACCGGTTTTGGGGAGACCGGCCCATACAAACATTTACCAGGTTATGACTTCATTATCCAAGCAATGAGTGGATTAATGAGCATTACGGGCACAAAAGCATCCGGTCCACAGAAAATGGGAGTTGCTATTACCGATATCTTAACCGGACTATACGCCTGTATTGGAATTCAAGCTGCATTGCTTGAGCGAACCAATTCAGGTAAAGGTCAGAAAATCGACCTTTCATTATATGATTCAGCTGTCAGCGCCTTGGTCAATATCGGAAGTAATTACTTGATGTCTGGGAAAATACCCTCGGCTCTCGGTAATCATCATGCCAATATCGTGCCATACCAGACCTTCATCACAGCGGATGGAGAAATGGTAGTTGCCGTTGGTAACGACAATCAATTTAAAAAGCTCTGTAGCCTATTAAATGTCCCTCATCTCAGTAACGATCGGAGATTTGAGAAGAATGCAGACCGGGTAAAACATAGAGATTTGCTTGTTTCACGTTTACAAAAAATTTTTGCAACAAAGCCGACGGCATATTGGTTAGAACAATGTCATACAAATAACATTCCATGTGGACCAATTCAAGATTTACAAGATGTAAGCAATGACCCACAACTGCATGAGCGAGAAATGTTCGTTGATTACGAACACCCTACAGCAGGTCCTATCACAATGATTGGAAGTCCATTAAAACTTTCACGAACACCTGTCGCTTACAATCTGCATCCTCCTGATGCTGGTGAACATAATCAGGAATTTCGTATAGACGATAAAGAAGTAAAAAATAAGTAAACAAGGAGATGAGCTAATGAATTTTGAATTTAATGATGAACAGAAGATGCTGCGTGAAACGGTAAGAAGCTTTACAGACAAAGAAATTATGCCATACATTGACGGGTGGGACCGGGAAGGAAAGTTTGACTTAAGCATACTAACGAGACTTGCAGAGCTTGGACTAATGGGCGTCTGTATCCCTGAAGCATATGGTGGCAGTGGAATGGATTATAACGCATTAGCTATTGTTTGTGAGGAACTGGAGCGAGGCGATACCGCCTTTCGTACAGCTGTTTCCGTGCATACGGGGTTAAATAGCATGACATTACTTCAATGGGGAACAGAAGAGCAAAAGCAAAAATACCTTACACCACAGGCAAAAGGTGAAAAAATTGGTGCATTTGGTCTCACCGAACCTGGCGCTGGTTCGGATGTTGCAGCTTTACAAACGACAGCTGTACAAGATGGTGACCACTATATTTTAAACGGTCAGAAAACATGGATCTCACTATGTGATATTGCCGATCATTTTATTGTTTTTGCTTATACTGCAGATCGTTCCGAAAAGCATAAAGCTATTTCTGCTTTCATTGTTGAACGTTCTTGGGAAGGTTTCTCATCGAAGGCAATCAAAGGCAAGCACGGCATCCGATCCGGTAACACAGGTGAAATATTTTTTGAAAATATTAAAGTACCGAAAGAAAATCTGCTGGGCGAAGAAGGAGAAGGATTTAAAATTGCCATGTCAGCATTAGATAATGGGCGCTTCACAGTTGCTGCAGGTGCTGTTGGACAAATTATGGCTTGTCTGGAAGCTTCCGTTAAATACTGCCATGAACGAGAAACATTCGGCAAAGAGATTGGAAAACATCAGCTCGTGCAGCAAATGATTGCGAAGATGGAAGCAGGCTATCAAATGAGTCGTTTGCTTGTTTATCGTGCAGGTGAGCTTAAAAACCGAGGAAAACGCAATACCAGAGAAACTTCTCTTGCCAAATGGCAGGCCTGTGACTTCGCTAATCAAGCAGCAGATGATGCCGTGCAAATCCACGGTGCTTATGGCTATTCCGATGAATATCCAGTAGAACGCTATTTACGGAATTCGAAAGCACCGGTTATTTATGAGGGAACTCGAGAAATTCACACGATTATGCAGGCAGAATATGTATTAGGGTATCGGGAAGATAAGCAGTTGAATAAAATGCTTCCTGCCTGGGATGGAGAGAAGGAGCGCGTTTAAAAAACAATAATCTATTTCCCCTAGCATATTAAATGCTAGGGTTTTTATCTATTTCTAAAACGTGTACAAATACATCATTCAACATAGAAATGATGAACGTATCTATGCAGAATGATTTCTTATTCATATACTATGATGAAACAATTTATTGATAGGAAGGAGAGACACTAATGGCATTACAGCTTATGAAATTATTTGTTTCTGCAACAACGGAAACGGAGGTTACGCCAACGGTTGATAAGTTTTTCTATGTAACGGTAGCTGATACTGCACCAGAAGGCACTTTAACAATTGATGCAGCTGATTTCTTTGATGATTTAGGTGCTGAAGTCGTTGAACTCCCCGAGTTAATAGCGAATAACAGTTACTATAACCTATATATAAATGGTGTATTACAAATGCAGGATATTTCAACTTATACGCCTGGTGCAACTGGTGTAGGATCACTTAGTATTGTGGTACCCACTGGTACAGACTCCATAGTAGCAGAAACACCAATCGTATTAGAAATAGCCAACTTCGATACGACTTCTACTACAGATATTACAACATAACTTCATTTGAAATAGGGTGGTCTATGCCACCCCTTAATTAATCGATTACGATTGGTGAATAGTAATGAATTGCAAATTAATTGGAGCTCCTTCTGGAGGTACATCACTTGTTTTTAATTGCAATATACCTTCCTTAATCTCATAGGTAACTGGAGGTTGTAATACACCATTAATAAAGAGATTTACATAGGAGACCTTCATTGGATCTAATATCCCGCGATTACCGTATTGTTTTAATTCATCTTTATTCGTATATAGAAGACTTTTCCCATCAGACAATGCATTATACTGGTAAGTATCAACTTTATTGATTTTCCTAGCAGGTTTTATAGGAATTTTAATACGAAATTCGGAAGTTGTATTGACCATATCATATACACGACGAGTAGAGACAATATGCTTTTTATTATGTTTTATTTTGGCCACCTACCTCTTTTTATAAAGTAAAACTTCATTCAGTTAGAGTTCCCTTCCGCCCACTGAATGTTAGTAGAACAGAAACAGAATTATTATTTCTACATCCTATGTTTCAACTAAAAGAAGCGTTCAAAAAAAGCCACCTAATTACAGTCCAATAAATAAGCAACTTGTATAGAAGCGGAAAATCAAGTTTCAATAAATTCTAAATAAAAGAAGATGGTACACAGTCAGTACCATCTCCTCTTCTTATTTTGTCTCTATATAATTCACATATTGTTTATACAAATCATTTAAGGCGGACGAAAGGGCATTGCCTGCTTTCCCTAAGTAATGCTGTTTTACCATTTCAATTGGCTTTTCCATCCCATCCTGCAAGCTGTAGCCTCTTAGCAATTGTTGAACAAATTCTCTCCCATGCTCCGTGGCTAAAGTACAATTTGCAGCTACGATAACACCATATTTTTTATCAATTTCTGCTGTAATAGTTAATGTGTCATAAATACTTTTAGCTGCCATTCCTGCGGGCAGCCTTGCGTGACCTGCAATAAATATGGTATTCACGATTGGTCCAATCCCTTCATCTTATTACATTCACTTTACCTTTACTGAATTCGCTTCTAAGATTGACTCTGTTTCTGTAATATTTACACCGCGTTTCTTCATCGCTTCGATATAGGTATGGCCAGGGACAATCTGTTCTGGCGGATATACGCCTTTTTTCGCAATAGTTCCATCACCAATCATCTGTGCAACAACTGATATTGTATTCGCAGTCGCTCGAGCCATCGCTGTTACATGTGTTTTTCGATCCTTATACGTCGTCATCTCATATGCATAGGTTGCTTCCGTCCCATTCTTTTCACCAGAAACAATTACCCTTAATAAGACTGCATCTTCCTTCTCACCTAATTCAACGATGGGATCAAGTACTTTCAGAAAAACATCGCGCGGTCGAATCATCTGACCATTTACTTCGACCTCATAATCTAGCTTCGTTAAATTTAAATCAACAAGCAGTTTAAATTTCTCCGCATGACCGGGATAACGAATTGTTTTGTATTCAAGTGTCTCAATATCCGGAAAAGATAGCGAAAGTGTTGATGTGCCGCCAGATGTATGAAAAGCTTCCAACGGGCCAAACCGCTCAAAATAAATTTGCTCTACTTCTGTTAATGAAGGGATTTCCTGCTTGATACCATTACGAATAATGAGGGAAGGATCTGTATAATGATCGAAAACCCCTTCCATTGAGAATACATGATTATATTCAATTGGAGGATCTGGCTTTACAGGAATTCCACCAACATATAATTTAATCGACTTTACTTGATCAAGCTTGCTTGCACCATAGCCTGATAAAATATTGATCATCCCAGGAGCTACACCAAGATCTGGAATGAGTGTAACTTGAGCAGTTTTCGCGTCATCTGAAAGCCCCAGCACTTTATCTGTCATATGCCCAATATGTCCGCCTAAATCTACTGCGCTGACCCCTACCTCAATTGCAGTTTTAGCAACGATTTCATTAAACGAATAAAATAGTGCGTTTATAACCACATCAAACTTCCGAATAAACGCTGCAAGCTCCTCTCTATTACCCGCATTTACTTGATATGCTTTTAATTTCTTAGTATCCAGCTGCTTACTTACGAGCCGCGCCCGCTCGATATCAATATCTGCAAGCCCGACATGTGTTACACCTGGACTCGATACCAAATCACGTACTGCTTCTTTTCCCATCAAGCCTGAACCTAATACACCTATTTTCATTCGATTCACTCCCTGCTTAGACTGGTAAAAGCAATCTCTATCTATATAACTATTCAAAAAGCCTTCATCATAAATAGCTTATGATTCTACATCAATTTGTGCACGTTGTAATTTCCCACTGTAATCCACGTAAATTGCCTTCCATTCTGTAAAAACATCCAATGCTTGAATGCCTGAATCTCGGTGACCATTCCCTGTTCCTTTTGTTCCTCCAAACGGCAAGTGAATTTCTGCTCCTGTGGTTCCAGCATTCACATAGACAATTCCTGTATCGAGATCTCGCTGCGCTTTAAAAACCCGATTCACATCGTTTGTAAAAATCGAGCTGGACAGTCCGTACGTCACACCATTATTTACCTCAATTGCTTCTTCAAAGCTGGAAACGGGGATAATCGAAACAACCGGGCCGAAAATTTCTTCTTGAGCAATTCGCATATCTGCCGTAGCATTGGTGAACAGGGTCGGCGCAAAGTAATAGCCATTTTCATGTGCATCTTCCGTCAGCTCGTAGCCTCCCGCAAGCAGTTTGGCCCCCTCTTCCCTGCCGATTTCAATATATTGCTTAATTTTAACAACGCCTGACTGGTTAATGATCGGTCCTACTTTAATTGATTCATCAAGTCCATTGCCTATAGTCAGCTTATCCATAGCAGCAAGCAGTCTCTCTTCCAATGTACGTTTTACTTTTTCATGTACAATAACCCGACTGCATGCTGTACATCGCTGACCACTCGTTCCGAAGGCACTCCAAAGAATTCCTTCGACTGCAAGATCTAAATCAGCATCATCCATTACGATTACAGCATTCTTCCCACCCATTTCTAAGGAAACCTTTTTTAATTGCTTTCCACATTCACTTGCAATATTTCGACCTGTATCATTGGAACCCGTAAAGGAAATAACACGAATAGCCTCATGATGGACCATCGCATCTCCAACGACAGATCCTGCACCAAATACAACATTGACAACCCCTTTAGGCAGGCCAGCTTCCTCAAAAATTTTGGCAAGCTCATATGCCATGATTGGTGTTTCCGTAGCCGGTTTCCAAACAACTGCATTTCCGGCGACAATTGCAGGAAAAGACTTCCATGTTGCAATTGCAATCGGAAAATTCCACGGTGTGATAATACCTACAACTCCAACGGGAGCACGTTGACTCATTGCAAATTTATCCTTCAACTCAGCAGGTGTTGTCTGACCAAATAAACGACGACCTTCCCCTGCCATGTAAAACGCCATATCAATACCCTCTTGCACCTCACCGCGAGCTTCTTCAATTACTTTCCCGTTTTCCATAGTCAGCAGCTGAGACAGTCTTTCTTTACGTTCTTTCATAATGTAGCCAACACGGTATAGCACTTCTGCACGCTGTGGTGCAGGAACAAGCGCCCATTCCTTTTGTGCGGCTTTTGCAGCAGCTACCGCTTCGTTTACCGCTTCTTCCGTAGATAAAGGCACTTGCACAATTTCTTCCCCAGTTGCCGGATTTATTACTGCTTGGGTTTTACTTACATTCACCCATTCTCCATTAATAAAATTATTAAGTTTTTCAACTTCCAATGATAACGTTGTCAAAATTATCCCTCCCGAATAAAATAGTGCAGTAAATGACGTGCTTTTACCCTATTTCTATATATATTTATTTTCTATCTTTAGTATAAATGAGTATATGTTAATTGTACAATTGTTATTAATATACTAAATTTATTGGATATTTTTTTATTCCTTATGTTAGATTGAACATATATCAATTTAATACAAAAGAGGTGCTATATTTATGATGCGTACACGTCAATATGCACAGCAACTGGATCAAGAGGATACTTTACAACATTTTCGAACCGAGTTCTACACACCTAACAATACGATTTATTTTGATGGTAACTCACTCGGATTATTATCCAAACGCGCGGAACAATTTGTAACTGAAGTTATGAATGATTGGAAAAACCATGCAATCGATGGTTGGACACTTGGTCATCATCCTTGGTTTTATTTAGCTGAAAAGCTTGGGAAAATGTCCACCAATCTTGTTGGTGCAAAACCAGAGGAAGTAATTATTACTGGTTCAACAACAACCAACCTCCATCAACTGACAGCGAGTTTCTATCACCCAAAAGGCGCAAAAACGAAGATTCTTGCTGATGTATTGAATTTCCCTTCTGATATTTATGCATTAAAAAGCCAATTAGCACAAAAAGGATATGATGCCCACACACATCTTATTCAAGTACCGAGTGCTGATGAGAATACGTTGAAATCAGAAGACATCATCGACTACATGACAGAGGAAATCGCATTAATTGTCCTGCCAGGTGTCCTATATCGCAGCGGACAAATTCTAGACATGCAAAGGTTAACAAAAGAAGCTCATAAGCGAGGAATCCTTATTGGCTTTGATTTATGCCATTCGATTGGTGCCATCCCTCACAGTCTATCAGAGTGGGATGTGGACTTTGCTTTCTGGTGTACGTATAAGCATTTAAATGGAGGTCCTGGGAGTGTTGGGGGACTGTATGTTAATCAAAAGCATTTCGGCAAAACACCTGGACTTGCTGGATGGTTTAGTTCTTCCAAAGAAAAGCAATTTGATATGGGGCATAACCTGACCCCAGCAAATCATGCAGGTGCCTACCAAATTGGAACACCACATGTATTAAGTATGGCGCCATTACTCGGGGCACTGCAAATGTTTGAGGATGCCGGCATTGAAAATATCCGCAAAAAATCATTACAATTAACAGCGTACTTGATGGACTTGATTGAAAGCGAATTAGCTGCATATTCCTTTTCCATTGCCAATCCGAAGCAAGATGATGAACGAGGTGGACACGTTTTACTGTTGCATCCCGAAGCTGCACGGATTTGCAGAGCTTTAAAAGCAAACGGCATCATTCCTGACTTTCGCAACCCAAATGGAATACGGATAGCCCCTGTCGCCTTATACAATACATTTGAAGAGGTATGGCAAATGGTTCATATTCTGAAAACCATTATGGAGAAAGAAAGCTATAAAAACTACGAAAATAAACGAGGTGTAATCGCATGAGTAAATGGATTGATATTTCTCAAGCCTTAACGAATGATATCGCACATTGGCCAGGAGATACACCATTCAACTACAAACTGTCAGCCACGAAGGAGCAGACCGGCTCTGCCAATATTGGAGAAATCACAACAAGTCTGCACATTGGGACACATATTGATGCACCCTTTCATTTTAATTCTAATGGTAAAACGGTAGATCAGCTCGATCTTGATCTTTACATTGGAAAAGCAATCGTTATCGATGTCAGTCATACCGATAATATTACAGCGGCAGTACTAGAAAATTACCAATTTGATTATGCAACAAGACTGCTGCTGAGAACATCACTACCGAACAATCCAAAACGGTTCCCAAGAGAATTTCCTTATCTGGATCCAGAGATTGCCCAGTTTTTAAGTGAAAAGGGTATACAATTACTTGGCGTTGATATCCCCTCTGTCGATGCACCGGACAGCAAAGAACTCACCACACATCACGCCCTCCATCGGCATGGAATTCACATTCTGGAAAATATAATGCTAAAACATGTCATTCCAGGATCCTATGATTTAATCGCTTTGCCGTTAGCTATCCATGGTGCGGATGGCAGTCCAGTCCGCGCCGTATTACGTCCACTTGAGGAGAATGAATCATGACGGATTCTTCCAACAAAACATTTCAGTCGGAAAAAGGAATTCATACGGATTTTATGGAGAAAATGACATATGGAGATTACCTTCAGCTCGATCCTTTATTATCAAGCCAAAAACGATTATCCAGTCGCCATGATGAAATGCTATTTATAATTATCCACCAGGTAAGCGAGTTATGGCTAAAGCTAATTATTCATGAAATGCAGGCAGCAATCAAAAAGATTCAAGCAAACGAACTGCAAGCGTCCTATAAAATGCTTGCACGTGTCAGCAAAATCCAATCCCAAATCATTCAAGCATGGGATGTGCTTTCAACATTAACACCTGCAGAGTACATGCAATTTAGGGATAAACTAGGAAATGCTTCCGGGTTTCAATCCTATCAATATCGGCTTGTCGAATTTGTCCTAGGCTATAAAACACCATTTATTTTAAAAATATATCAAAAAGACAAAGAACTTCATCAAATTCTAATGGATGCGTATCATGCACCTGGTCTATATGATGTTGCCATTCAATCTTTAGACAAGGCAGGTCTGCCAATTGATAAAGGAGTTTTAGATAGAGATATTTCGAAAACATATCAACAAAATGCTAGTGTTGAGCAGGCATGGCTCCAGGTCTATCAAAACGTCGATCGCTATTGGGACCTTTATCAATTGGCTGAAAAGCTCGTCGATATTGAAGATTGGTTCCAGCAATGGCGTTTCAGACATATGAAAACAGTTGAACGCATTATTGGTCACAAGACAGGTACTGGAGGATCATCTGGTGTCAGCTATCTAAAAAAAGTACTGGAGCATTACTTTTTTCCTGAACTTTGGGAAATTCGAACAAAGCTTTAACAACGATAGAACTTCCTTCAAAAATGAATTGATTATGCTATACTAATAAGATAACTTTTTCAAACATGAAAGGAATTACAGCATGAACAAAAACAAAGAACAATGGTCGACAAAGCTCGGCTTTATCCTATCATCTGCTGGAGCGGCAGTCGGCCTTGGAGCAATTTGGAAATTCCCATATATGACAGGAATGAATGGTGGAGGTGCCTTTTTCCTATTATTTATTGGCTTTACCATCATTCTAGGTCTTCCTCTCTTAGTTGGGGAATTTATTATTGGAAGAAGTTCACAAAAGGAAGCAGTCACAGCTTACAAAACATTAGCACCAAAAACTCCTTGGTCATTCATTGGACAATGGGGCGTTGTTGGTGCATTCATTCTGATGGCATTTTACAGTGTTGTAGGCGGCTGGGTCCTTCTATATAGTTTCATGTCACTGCCTGGACAAATTATAAAAGAAAACGCAAATTATCCCGAACTATTTGCAAATATAACTGGCAGTCCAACCTTGACAATTGTCGGTCTTGGATTATTTGTATTAATAAATATTATTGTTGTATCTCTCGGAATTACAAATGGAATCGAGAAAACAAATAAGGTGTTAATGCCATTACTTTTTATTTTCTTTATTATACTTGTCATCCGTTCCGTTACATTCGAAGGAGCAATGGAAGGTATCCGCTTCTTCCTGCAGCCAGACTTTTCCAAACTAAGTGCTGAAAATGTCTTATATGCACTCGGTCAAGCATTCTTTTCATTAGCAGTAGGAATCTCGGTGATGGTGACATACAGCTCTTACTTGAAAAAAGATGTCAGTTTACCGTCATCAGCTGGATCGGTAAGTATTATGAATATATTTGTTTCCTTGCTTGCAGGTTTAGCTATCTTTCCTGTTGTATTTGCCTTTGGTTTGGAGCCTGCAGAAGGACCTGGATTATTGTTTATCGTGCTGCCTGAGGTATTTGCACAAATGCCGTTCGGTGAATTGTTTTTAAGCTTATTTTTATTGCTGTTTTTATTCGCGGTGTTGACATCATCCTTCAGTATGCTGGAAATTATTACAGCAGCTTTCACAGAAAATAAACAGCGTTCAAGAAAGAAAGTTGCATTCATTGCCGGTTTACTCGTATTTCTCGCAGGCATTCCATCTGCACTCTCTACCAACATGCTTACGGATT
Organism: Oceanobacillus sp. FSL W7-1309; assembly: GCF_038002145.1. Classification (NCBI taxonomy): domain Bacteria; kingdom Bacillati; phylum Bacillota; class Bacilli; order Caryophanales; family Bacillaceae; genus Oceanobacillus; species Oceanobacillus sp. FSL W7-1309. Next base: position 2,539,804 of record NZ_JBBOBX010000001.1, on the reverse strand, counting down.
TCACTATATTCGGTTTAACTGTATTCGATGCAAGTGATTTCCTTGTGAGTAATATCATGCTTCCTGGTGGCTGCCTATTTATTTCATTGTTTATCGGATTTAAACTGGATAAATCATTATTAAAGCAGGAATTTTCTTATGGAAACCAGTTACCTGATGGATTGTTCCACGTATGGTTCCAGATCATGCGTTGGTTAGTTCCCGCTACAATCATCATCGTTTTCTTAAGTTCTGTCGGAATTTTATAGTACGAAGATTTTTACACAAGGAGAAAAGGAAAGATTCCGCTGGAGGAGTGACATACATGCCACGTAAAATTGTAATTGTTGGCGGTGTTGGTGGCGGCGCTACGGTTGCCGCCCAAATCCGCAGAAACGATAAAAGTTCCGAAATCATCATCTTTGATAAAGGGGGTTATATTTCTTACGCAAATTGCGGTATCCCCTATTATCTTGGCGATGTGGTTCAAAATAGAAAGGATCTCCTGTATCCTCCTGAGAAATTCACGAAAAAATACAATGTATCCGTGCATACGAATACAGAAGTTATTTCGATTTCACGCTCAGATAAAACCGTGCACTATCGGAAAGGTAAACAAGTGCAGGAGGAAACCTTCGACAAACTGATCCTTTCTCCTGGTGCATCTGCAATTGTTCCAGACATAGAGGGTATCAATAATAATCGAACCTTTACAGCGAAAACGATTGAGGATATGGATGCTGTTCATGCATTCATCCAACAAAATACACCGAGGTCAGTTGCTGTAGTTGGTGCTGGGTTTATCGGATTAGAGATGATCGAAAACTTGCATGCCCTTGGGTTGAATTGCACCATCATCGATCGCTCTTCACAAGTAAGCAAAATCATTGATGATGATATGGCGGCAATAGTTGAAGAACATTTGAAGGATAAAGGAATTGAGGTCATTTTGAATGATGGCTTGAAGGGGTTTAAAAATGATGGCAAGACATTACTTTTAAATAGCGGGATACAACTGGAAGCAGACATGACAATTCTCGCTATTGGAATAAAGCCTAATACCGATTTAGCTATCAATACGGCACTGGAGTTAGGTAGTACTGGTGCTATTTCTGTGAATGAATATATGCAAACAACAGATCCTGATATTTATGCGTTAGGAGATGTCGTAGAAACAAGAGACTTGTTAACTGGCTCACCAAGACATATCGCACTAGCTTGGCTTGCACATCGTCAAGCAGCTATTATTGCTGCACACTTAGATGGAGAACAGATTCCTTATCGCGGCAATACAGGCTCTTCTATTTTGAAGGTATTTGATTTAACAGTGGCTGCAACCGGACATAACCGACAGAGCTTGCAGCAGGAAGGCAAACAATTCGAGAATGTAGTCCTTGCCTCAACTTCCCACGCTAACTATTATCCAGGTTCCAAGAAACTCTGGTTAAAACTTTTTTTCCATCCAGAAACAGGGCTGATTTTTGGAGGAAATATTGTCGGGTATGATGGTGTTGATAAGCGGATGGCTGTATTGGCTACTGCTATCAAAGGAAATTTAACTGTAAATGACCTACCAGAGCTGGAACTCGGATATGCACCACCTTATTCCAGTTCAAAGGATCCCATCAATATTCTTGGCTATAAAGCAATCGATATGCTAAAAAAGTAAATCCCGGCTAAAGGCCGGGATTTATTTTTTTAAATATTATCTTCAAATTGGTAAATAAGTTCGAAGCTCGTTTCATCCAATAACTCTGCAACATGGACGCGTAAACCATGTCCGAATATAACCTCATCCTCTGTCATCGCAACAATCATAGCTTTCGTATTACTACGAGTATCAACATATATATCTCCAACAGCAGGCTTTAATGTATCATCATTTTCAGCAAGGTAGCTAATCGATTCATCTTTTAGCTGTTGTTCTTCAGGCACAAGATTTTTATCATAATAAGCGATTTCTTGACTTGCATCCTGACGACCTGGAACCATGACAACATATTCATTATGTTTCACACCATTATCACGTGTTGTATTCACATTTCCGTTCTCAACACTTTCCACTTTTTCGATTTCATTCAATGAATAATGATCTAAAAAGTCTGGTGCAGGTTTAACGATTAAAATATAGTCGCCTGGCTCTGGCTTCGCATATTGATCAATCGTGTACCGTTTGCCATAAAAGATAAATGTATCATTATGCTTCGGTCTATAATAGTCAATCTCACTTGCCTTCGTTAAAATTTGTTTCATATCCTTCAAACGATACAAGTGTACAGATTGTTTAAACATCGGCTTTACTGAATACACTTTATGGAGCTCGTTTTGATAAAACACAAACTGGCCTTTCCTCACTTGATAAAGCTTCATTCCGTTCCCTCCTAATTAAAGCATTATTTCCATTATAACTAGTTTCTATCATAAAGTGAATCTTCATTCCACCTTATTTCACATGATGTCATCTACGGACCTTATTTTAAACAGTACCCGATAATATAGCTCTGTGATTATTTTCCCATATGCAGTCCATTTTTAAACCTTTATTTTGTCAGTTTCACTTTTATTTTTATTTTATGAAACTAATCGTCTTTCCATTTCGTATAACCAATTAGAAACGATCATAGGAGATGTGAACATGACAGGAATATTAACAACTACGATTCTTACTTTTATTCTCTATATCATAATTGCTGTTTACTTTATTTTTAAAAATCAGCACCAGCGGAAAACGACAATCAAAACTGCTGGATTTACGTTTATTAGTCTTTTCATTATTACAGCAATCATCGTCTATATTTTCATGCCTACCATCACCATTCCAAATATGTCGATTGCAAACTTAATTGTCGCTTTCATTGGAACACTTGGTTTATATGGATTGACGATGAGCAAACCACTTACAAAAGCAAGTCGTCCAATCGATGTGGTTTCATCTGGAATTATTGTATTAGCAGTCATCGCAGTTCCGACATTTTTTATCCTTGGCATTTCTGCTTTAGATAATAGCTATGAGTCCATTAAAAAAGAAGAAATGGAAGAAGCAAAGCCACTCGATAAAGATGCTACACCAATTGTTGTATCACCAGAATCTGCACGTAACAAGGTTCAAAAAGCAATGAGTGTTGTTCCAAATACCCAGTTTTATGATCTAGGTAAATTACAGGTACAAATGGTAAATGACGATATCGTATTCATTGCTCCAGTTGAATTTAGTGGTTTCTGGCGTTATTTCCGCGGTAAAGAAACAGAAGGATATTTTACCATATCTGCTACAGATATCAATGCCCAACCGAAATTTATTGAAAGTAAAATGAAGTATACGAATTCCAGCTACTTTCAACATAATATCCAACGAACGATTTATGGGGAATATCCAGCTTATATTCAAAGTGGCAGCGCACAAATCGAGGTAGATGAGGAAGGGAAACCATGGTATGTACAGACGTTGTATAAACCAATTGGCCTTACAAATAAACCAAACATGTCAAAGCTGCATGTCGCAGTTGTTGACCCGGTAACAAGTGATGTATCCCTTTATACAACAGAAGATGCACCTGATTTTATCGATGGTTCGATTAGTTCTGAAATGGCTTCTGATCAAAATGAGTATTTCGGAAAATACGTGCATGGCTGGCTGAACTCTATTTTTGGAAAACGGGATGTAAAAATACCAAACGAATCTGGAACGGAAAGTAATGTAACACCTATTTTTGATGAACAAGGAAACATGCATTATTTTACAGATATGTCCTCTCCTAAAGAGAATATTGATTCTGCTTTAGGCTACACACTAATCAATGCTCGTACAGGTGAATTAGTGTATTACAATGGAGAAAAAAATAATGGAATCATGGATAGTAAAGGTGCAAGAGAAATCGTTGATAAAGAATTCCCAGAGAAAAACTGGAAAGGCTCCATGCCGATTTTGTATAATATTGACGGAAATCCAACCTGGGTAGTCAATGTACTAGATCCGAATGGATTATTTAAACAATATGCCTACATTAAGGCCGCTGATTCCGATTTTGTTGTTTTCGGTGATACTGCAAAACAGACACTAGGTGCCTATCGAATTGCACTTGCACAGGATCCTAGTAATGTGGAATCTACCGGTGAAGCAGCAGGACATGAAAGCGTCAGTGGTGAGATTGAACGTGTTGTTATTACAACCCAAACAACTGGACAACTGATTCAATTTTTATTAACAAATGACACAACCATTTACACATTGAGCTCAACTAAGGCTCCTTTAGCGGTCTTTTTACAACAAGGGGATCATGTTCAGCTAGAAGCAAATAAATTGGATAACGGTACTGCCATTGTCGAAGCTATTGAAATCGATGGCTTACAATAGAAAACAGGGTGCCCCGATTTTTTCGGGTACACCCTGTTTTGTTTACTTTTATAACGTCACTTGAAATTATCATGCATGAACAGATAGTAATACCCCACTGAATGACGTTGCACTTTATTGATTCTCCATTTCCTCAATTAATACGGAGAGTTCCTCCCAGCGTTCCATTTTCTTTTCCAGTGCTGCCTCAGTTTCTTGCTGGTCCTCATATAATTTCTGTATTTTTTCCGAGTCACTTCCGGCATCGATAATGGCCTGCTGCAATGCTTCAACCTTTTCCTCTAACTCCATTATTTGATCTTCAATTTTTTCCCATTCTCGCTGGTCATTGTAGGAAAGTTTTTTCTTTTGCTTCTTCGGCTTTTCAATTGCTTTTTCAGTATTCTGCGCTGTGCTTATATCGAAATGACGTTGTTCTAAATACGCACTGTAATTCCCTTGGAAGCGTTCTGTCCTTCCATGTCCCTTAAAGACAAGCAAACGGTCAGTAACACGATCTAAAAAGTAGCGATCATGGGATACGGTAATGACGACACCAGGAAAATGATCCAAATATTCTTCCAGAACACTAAGTGTCTGTGTATCTAAATCATTTGTCGGCTCATCCAAAAAGAGTACATTCGGCTCTGTCATAAGCACTTTCAATAAATAAAGCCTGCGTTTTTCCCCGCCAGATAATTTCCGAATATAGTTATATTGTTCTGAACGGGAAAATAAAAAGCGTTCCAGCATTTGCTCAGCAGTTATGACTTGACCGTCCTTTGTATGGATGACTTCTGCAACCTCTTTAATATAATCAATCATCCGCATACTTCCATCTAGTTCCTCATCACCCTGCGTATAGTAGCCGATTTTTACCGTCTCACCGATTTCAATTTCACCTTCATCTGGTTCGACTCGATCCGCCATTATATTAAGCAAAGTAGATTTTCCAGAGCCGTTGGCACCAATAATACCGAGGCGCTCCCCTGGAATTACGAGATAACTGAAATCACGCAAGAGCGTTTTACCATCATAGGTCTTCCCAATGGATTTCAGCTCAATTACCTTTTTACCTAATCGTGTAGAACCTACTTGAAACGCTAGATGGTCTTTTTTCGTATCAAATGTTTCCTTTTTCATTTCTTCTGCGCGTTCAATTCGTGCTTTTTGTTTTGTTGATCTTGCTTTTGCTCCACGTTTTAGCCATTCTAATTCACGACGTAATGTATTCTGGTGTTTCTGCTCATTACTAACTTCAAGCGCTTCTCGCTCTGCTTTCTTTTCCAGAAATATTTCATAATTTCCTTCGTATATATACAAATTTCCTTTATCTAACTCGTAGATTCGATTCGTTACCCGATTTAGGAAATAACGGTCATGTGTCACAAGGAGAAGAGATCCTTTATAGGACTGTAAGTATTTTTCGAGCCATTCTACCGTTTCATTATCCAAATGGTTGGTTGGCTCATCTAGTATCAGTAAGTCAGCTGGCTGAATAAGCGCCTTTGCGATAGCAACACGCTTTTGTTGTCCACCCGAAAGCTCGGTGACTTTTTTGCCAAAATCTGTTATCCCAAGCTTCGTTAATATTGTTTTAGCTGCAGTGTTCGCTTCCCATGCTTCCGCTTCATCCATCTTCTGCTGGAGTTTTAGCAACTCCTGTTGATAGGTGCTATTCTCAGCATCCTCCTGCAGCTTGAGTAATGCAGCTTCATATGCCCGCATCAACTTCATAATCGTCGACCCGCCGTAATAAATCTGGTCAATAACAGTTAGGTTAGGATCAAGAATTGGATCCTGTGCCAAATACTCAATTCGGTAATCTTTTGCATGTTTCAAATTTCCTTTTTCGGGTGATTCTATTCCAGCAATCACTTTCAAAAAGCTTGATTTCCCTGTTCCATTTACACCAATCAGTCCAATTCGCTCTTTGTCAGTAATTGTACAGCTGATGTCATTAAAAAGAACTTTATCACCATAAGATTTATGTAAATTTTCAATAATAAGCATTGTTTAACCTTCCTCACGCTTTTCAATTATAGTTCGCGTTTTCATGTTATCGTCATTTTCTTTTCCGTATCAACTGCTTTATCCAAGCTTTTACAATTATAACGATTAAAAATAAAAGCCATGATGTCACTAAATAAAAAATAAGTTTAGCTCCTTCATTCATTTCTGAAAAAAAGGTGGCCATTCCGATCCATATCGCTCCAATCATGACGAGCTGTCCAAGTAATAGTTTTATGATAATCTCCCCCGACTTTCTTTACTAGTCTATGTAATAGTTTAGCGTACTGGCGCTTAATTTTCCATTTATAAAAACAGACTGCTCTATTCCTTACCAAGCTCCTCATTATTTATGTTATAAAACAGGAAAGGAAATCGGGCTTAGTGCCGATTTCCTCAATTCATTTTTTCGTATTCAGTTATCATTTGTTCATAATTCAAAGGCCCATACACGCGTTGCCCAATAATTCCTTTTGTATCAATCATATAGGTTGTAGGGATTGGGCTTATTCTGTATAACCTGGATACTTGCCCTTCCTCATCCATTAATACCGGAAAGGTTAGACCATATGTTTCAATAAACTCATTTACCGTCTTTTTATTCATTTCCATGTTTGTTAAATTAACCGCAAGCACCACAGCATCTTTGTCTTGGTAGAATCGTTCCAAATCAGGCATCTCTTCTCGACATGGCGGACACCAAGACGCCCAGAAATTAAGTAATACGCGCTTTCCCTTAAAGTCAGATAGCTGAACAGTCTCACCATCACTTGTAATCAATTTAAAGTCAGGCGCCTTCTGACCAACTTCAGTACCAATATCCTCTGCTGCAACCAATCCTATAGTTGAAAAGAAAACTACGATAAACAGTAGTGCTGAAACGATTCGTTTCATCCTGTTATCACCACCCATAAGTAATCATCTTAGTTTCCCTCGTTAGCCAATATCCATGCATGCTTATCGATAATTTTCACCCATTTGATATATAATACATGTAGTGTAATAAGAAACGTGTTCTACAGAAGGAGAGAATTTATGGTACTGCAAAAGGGAAAATACAATTGTATTACAGATGTAGGCGATGTGAAGGTCGGACATGTCACACTCTATGAGAAAATCGATGATCACGATACGATATGTACTGGGGTAACCGCTATTCTTCCTCATTCAGGCAATTTATTCAAGAAAAAAACACATGCTGCAAACGCAGTAATAAATGGTTTTGGAAAAACAACTGGTCTCGTACAGCTTGATGAGCTTGGATTATTAGAGTCACCCATCATGCTAACAAATACCCTTAGTGTTGGTTCTGTTATGCAAGGAACTTTACAATACATGCTTGAAAAGAATGAGGACATTGGTGTAAGTACAGGGACAATTAACCTTGTTGTCGGCGAATGTAATGATGGCTACTTGAATTCCATTCGGCTTCAAGCAGTAAAACCAGAACACGCGATTCAGGCAATTAAAAAGGCGAGCACAGAACCTGTCCAAGAAGGTGCTGTTGGCGCTGGAAAAGGTATGGCATGCTTTGAATATAAAGGCGGAATCGGCACCGCTTCTCGTATCATTTCAGCAGGCAAGGAAAATTATACCGTCGGATGTCTGGTATTAAGTAATTTTGGCAAACGGGAGCAAGCACTATTTGCCAATTGGAATAAAGCCAGTCTGGACACTCCTGATGGTTCGATTATGATTATAATTGCCACAGATGCACCACTTTATGATCGACAGTTAAAACGACTAGCCAGTCGTTCTGCAGTTGGACTAGGTCGAACAGGAAGTACCATAGACCACGGGAGCGGCGACATCGCCATTGCTTTTTCTACCGCAGCAACATTTGAACACAACTCAGATCATACTCTTGGATCAATCTCCTTTATTCGAGATGACCATCCAGCAATGGGTCAGCTGTTCCAAGGCGTTATTGAAGCAACAGAAGAAGCAATTATGAATTCTCTAAAACACGCGGAAACTACTGTGGGAAGAAGAGGTAGAATGCTCAAAAAAGCGCCATTGTAGAAAGGGAGGAGAGCATTTTGCTCTACTCCCTTTCCCATTGCTTAGCGTAACTATAAAATTTGAATACTTTGGGTAACTAGTTACCGAAAACAGCCACGTCCAGCTCCAACGCTAAAGCTGTAGCGAGACTTCCCTCACCTCCGTACGAAAAGAAGACTTGCCGATTGGCTGCGCCAGAGGGTTAGTCGCACTTATACCCTTGTGGTGAAAGTCAACATCGACTCCAAGTAAAAGGATGGCCGACTAAAATCAGGCTAAAGCCTAACATCGGCATACCCCTTACAGGGGCATGTTTCCTTTTAGATGAACTTGACTTTTCGCCCATAACGGCGAAAGTCATAGTTCATCTTATACTTTGGAGTGAATCTCCTGCGTAAGAATGTCCGACAAGTCGAACCACCCCAAAGTACGGGGCGCAGTCCGTACGTCGCTTACCGGACGCTTCCACTTTTGTTCTTTTACTTCGACTTCTTCAAAAATGATTTTGGCACATCTGCTTGGAACAGCAGTAATTGTCCAGTAGTTGGATGTTGAAATGATAATACTTTCGCATGGAGACCTAATCTTCCAATCACATTATGTTTAGACCCGTATTTTTTATCGCCAACAATCGGATGTCCAAGATCCTCCATATGGACACGTATTTGATTTTTACGGCCAGTCTCTAATTTTACTTCAAGCAATGAAAAATCCTCATTGGATTGCATTACTTTATAACGCGTTATTGCAAGCTGCCCATCATTTTTAATAGGACTAGAATAGACTCTATGCGCCTTACTTTCCTTAAGCCAGGATGAAATATAGCCGTCCTGCTTCGTTACTTCTCCTTCAACTAACGCAACATACGTACGTTCCTTAACCACCCGTTTCCAATTATTTTGTAAGGTTTGTTTTACTTCTTTTTGCTTGGCAAACAGCATTACGCCGGATGTACCTTTGTCTAAACGGTGCACAACAAATATTCGATTATCTGGGTCTTCCTGTCTTACATATTCCATCAGCTGGTGGTAAGCTGTTTGCTTTTTTTCCTTTTCTGTTGCAATCGCAAGCAGTCCTGCTTCCTTATTGATAACAATAACGGCATCATCCTCATACAAGATAGACATGCCTATTAATACATTCTGCTTAATCGCAGCTTTATTTTTTAAAATCGTAACTTTTTGTCCAGGATGCAAGGCATAATTGTACTTCGTTTCAATATGATCATCAACCGTTACCTGACCACGGGCAAGTATTGATTTAACGGAATTGCGACTACGATTTGACATGACCTTTATTAAAAAAGGTAATAATTCACTTGCCTCTTCTACTTTAAATTGAAGTGACTTTGGTTGCTGTTTATTTTTTGAATGATATTTACTAGCCATATGATAAACTCCTCTATAGTTGAATAGCAGTTATATTAGAGAACTTAGCATTCTCAGAGCCTTTAGCGAATGCCTAAGTTGCACTTATGCAGAAAGAAATATGCAGACTGCCAAAAAAGTGTTAAGTATATGCTACACTTTCCTTCAATAAAGTCTAGCATATACTTAACACTAATTGAAATTTGCCATTTTTTTAATCTTCATCTTTCACATCTATATCTTCTGGTATTGGTTCATTTAGATATTCTTGAATCATTTTTTTATACTTTTCTACTTGTTCAAAATGTGTTGTAAACTGTTCTTTATTAATTAAATACTGCTCCCCATCATGAATTGCACGTATACGTCCTTGCATAACCAGCGCTGTAACACTTGAGGGGTTCATTGCTATATATTCCGCGGTTTCCTCGATTGTTAGGTACATGAAATTACGCGCCTAATACATCTCGAAATTCTGGAGTATTTTCGATTTTATTTTTCGCATAAGGACATAACGGTGTTATCTTTCTGTTTTTTTCACGGGCAAACAAAACGACCTGCTCTACTAATTTTCCAGCAATACCTTGACCACGTAATTCATCTGAAACATATGTATGATCAATTACAATTTTCGAATCTCCAATTTGCACAAACGTAATTTCTGCAAGTGGTTCTTTTATATTGTCTCCTACATAAAATTTATTTTCGCCTTTATTAATAGTAGTCATTTTTATCCTCCTCAAATTTACGTCTACCACCCTCTATTATACCTCACTTGTCAAACAATTGTGGTGGAAATAATATCAATCCTATTCAATCCCTTGATGGAGAAAGGAAAATAATCCTTTACATTCACTTTACAGTAACTTAACAATAGATTGTTATACTGAAATAGTAGCAGTCCGAAAGACCTGTTTATCTTTACGGAAATTAAGGAGGCATCAATTTTGTGAAACGGTTTTACCATCTCTTACTTACTAAAACAAATTTACATGCTAGATTGAGTATATTGTTTTTATCTTTAATCTTTTTATCCGTCACTGCGGTTGGAGTTACTTCATACATACAAGCGAAGCAAATGACAATAACTACGATTGAAGATCGATTAGTTCGCGAAGCTCAATTAATTGGTTACATAGCAGAAAATCTCCACTTTCTCTACGTGAGTGATGAAGATTATTTTATGCAGCAATTGAATTCTAACATTCGTACGCAGCAGAGCCAATTAGAAACCGATGGGATGGAATCGGATTTCTTTTATATTGCTGATAATAGTGTAACACCTTTTCCAGTCAGTGCGGATTCACTGCCAAATATTCCTGATTCTTTGGTTCAAACCATTACAGAATCGCAGGATGGGCAGCTTCAGCGCGTAATTGATGGCGAAACGTACACAATAACTTTCCAACAAATGGACGAAATTAACGGCACCTATGTATTACTTGTGCCGACACAATCATTTATGGCACCTGTTAATAGTATGGGATTTGTATCTATTTTAATTACCGCTACAAGTATTATTCTTTCTACTATATTGATTATCCTTTTTGTTCGTACCTTAACCAAGCCGCTTTCTGTTCTGCGAGACACAATGCGGGAAGTTCGTAATGGAAACCTTCAGAATTCGGTAGCAATGAAAACAACAATACCAGAATTTGTATCATTACATAGAAGCTATGATTCCATGATTAACCAGATGACGACCATGTTTAATGAGTTAAAGAAAACTGCAGTTGAATTGTCGCGTACAGGAAAGACACTAGAGCATTCCTCTGATGACGCACTACAATACAGCCATGATTTAACCGAGTCTATTAATGTTGTGAAATTAGGTGCAGAACAAACTGCGAACAGCTCAGAAAGCAGTGTAGCAAGCTTTATTACGATGAAAAACAAAACAGAGGATATCATCACGAATATGGCTATTGTATTTAGCAATTCCAAACGTATGGGGAATACAGCAATTACTGGCGAAAAACATATATCACGATTAATCAATACAACACAAGCTTTCGAAAATGACTTTGAGCATTTAACCAAAACAATTCAGCAAGTAAATGAATACTCGATGTCCATTTCAAATTCAGTAGGATTAATTCAAGGAATTGCAGAACAAACAAAACTATTAGCACTTAATGCAACGATTGAAGCTGCTCGTGCTGGAGAATCTGGTAAAGGTTTTTCCGTTGTCGCCAATGAAGTTGGTAAACTTGCAGAGCAATCTTCCGCAACTGCTGCTAAAATCACTCAATCTATTAGCAATATGGGGAATATTACCTCCAATGCTACTGAAGAATTTGAACAAATGTTAAATAAGATAGGTTTAAATATTACGACAGCAAACGATGCAAAGTTATCATTGGATAATCTTATGAAGGAAATCGCAAAGGTTGGGACAAAACTTCAGGATATGAACGCAGAGCTAGAAAGCTTAAAAAATGAAATTCCTGCTTTAGAATATGCGGCAGATGAATTTGCTTCTGTTTCTCAAGAAACGTTAGCTAGCGCTGAAGAAATGCGCGTAAAAAGTGAACAGCAATACGAACAAATGCAACGTACACATGAGGTGGGGTTAACAATATCTGGATTGTCTAAATCTTTAGAGCGTGTGACAACACAGTTTGAAATAGAATCATCCAATCCATAATAAAACATAGTCGCAAGCGTCCGGCAAGCGAATTACGGTGGAGTGAAGTCTGACTACAGCTGTAGCGCTTCTTGGACGTGGCTGCTCCGGTATCTAAGTTATCAAATGCATGCAAACTTTATAGTTTCCTGCCAATTATAAAAAGCGTGATCGATTCGCACGTAGCGAAACTGATCACGCTTTTTTTGTATACAATATGTGGCTTTCTTCTATCTTATTGTACTTCCATTCGCAAATCACCAGTTTTTGCCCAACCAATTACTTTCAATGCATGATAGACCGAAATAGAGATAATAATCGGTAGGAAGACACCTACTACAAGATACATTATTAATGTTCCTAGTCCTTGATTCGCTATAATATTTAGCGGAGCGATAAAGGAATTTAACCCGAGTCCAGCAAGCTGATATGGAACTTGGAAATCAAATAGAATAATAGCGATTGGTGCACAAATAATTGATGAAAGAAATGGGCCAATTACTAATCGTGGATTCTTCACGATATTGGGTACCTGTACCTTAGGTGTAAGGAATGACTGTGCAATATTTGCTCCAAGTTCATTTTGTCTAAACGACATTGCAGTAAAACCAGCAAATTGTGCCGTACAGCCGATTAATGCAGCAGCACTAGAAACAGGATCAAGCTGGAGTGCAATCGCGATAGCTGCTGAAGAAGCCGGCGACATAAGAAATACACTCCATATAAGGGCAATAACGATCGAACCAACCAATGGTGATCCTCCCACAGAAGTAGCAATCTTTTCACTTAACCATACAAGGACAGGAGTTGTGACCCATGCTAGGAATACACCTGACACGCCCCCAATCATGATTGCAGTAAATGGAATAGCGAGCATATCCAACTTCGTCTTTCCAGTTACTCTTCTACCAGCCCATGTTGCGATAACTGCTGCCAAAACGGCACTTACAGGCTGTCCAGTTGTCAGGACCCATCCACCGTCAGCGGCAAGCTGCAGAGCATTCGCGCCAACCGTACTACTTGCCATTGCACTAAAGATAACTAATGTATTTCCACCTAACTGATATGCAATTCCAGCTCCGATAGCTGGGGCAAGCATTAGCTGAGCAGCTGTACCAATTGTTGTAAATCCTGCCCAACCAGTAATGGTTCCAAAAGCTTCAACCAACAAACCAATTCCGAGTGTTACCAACACGGCGTTTGCAAGCCCGATAGAAGCCTTGTACATTCGATCAATGATATATTTCTTCGTTGATTGTTTCATGATGTATATCCCCTTATATTTTATTCAATGTAAAATGATGGACAATTCCGACATTTCAGTGAATGCATTGTCTTCATTGCAGATAGAATGTCTTCACGAAGTGTCCAAACCCTACCAAACAAATTCTTTTTAACGAATGCCAGTCTATAAGTTAGTCAAATAAATTTGCTGGCTTTTGTTTCCCATAATAATCTCTTTTCACTCGTAATAAATTGTTACTATCATATTACGATTTTTACTTAGAGTCAAAAGTAATTTTATTATGAACATTTAAACAATAAGTCGTTTTTGTGACAACGCTATCAACTTGATTGTTTTTGACTGTTTTTGATGTTATTATACTGATTAGGAGGGTGTATATGTTAACTGAGGAACGACATACATTCATATTAAATGAATTAAAACAGGCGAACATTGTTAAAACGCAAGATTTAATGAATGCACTTAACAGTTCAGAGTCTACAATAAGAAGAGATCTGCAACATTTGGAGGAAGCTGGAGAATTAACACGTATCCATGGAGGAGCAAAGCGTATCTATCAATTGGATAGCGAACAGTCAATTCAGGAAAAATCCATCAAAAACAATCAAGAAAAAATAGCCATTGCAAAATTAGCAGCTTCTTTTATTGAAGATAATGACGTGATTTATTTAGATGCCGGAACAACAACATTAGCAATGATTGAATTCATAAATAAGTGGAATATTACTGTAGTAACAAACGGAATCGTACATGCATCCTTACTTACAGATAAAGAAATCAACACCATTTTAATAGGTGGTAAAGTAAAGCCATCAACAAAAGCTATTGTTGGTACTCCAAGTCAAAATGAACTGCAAAAATACCAATTCAATAAATCCTTTCTAGGAATGAATGGAATCGATGCAACATTCGGCTGTACAACCCCCGACCCAGAAGAAGCGGCATTAAAAACAATTGCCCATCAGCATTCTGCGACAGCTTATGTCTTAGCAGATTATACAAAATGGGATAAAGTTCACTTCGTAAACGTATGCGGGATCGAAGAAGTTACGTTGATTACGGATTCCTGTCATGAGGACCTTAGACCCTATAAAGCGAAAACAACAATTTGGGAGGCGAATCAATGATTTACACAATTACCTTAAATCCATCCATTGACTATATCGTACAAGTGAAGAATATGGACCTTGGAAAATTGAATAAAATGACAAACGATCTAAAACTCCCTGGAGGCAAAGGTATTAATGTATCTCGAATTTTACAAGAACTTGATGTACATTCAACCGCACTTGGTTTCTTAGGGGGATTTACCGGAGATTTTATTTCCAATTGGTTACAAAAGGACAATATTTCTGCAGATTTCATCCAAATTCAAAATGATACGAGAATTAATATTAAGCTAAAATCAGAGCTTGAAACTGAAATTAATGGGCAAGGACCTGCCATCTCCACTGAAGAAGCCGATGCTCTCTTAAAACAAATCGGTAATATTTCCAGTGAAGATAGTGTTATTTTATCGGGAAGCAAGCCACCTTCTCTCCCAGATAATTACTACCATACATTAATTGATGTGATTACGAAATCCAATGCTGCATTTATTATCGATACTACTGGTGAAGACTTAAAGGCTGCATTGCCTTATAATCCTTTACTCGTTAAACCGAACCTCGAGGAATTGGAAGAGCTATTCGGAACTAAGATAAACACGAAAGAAACTATCCTGCAATATGGCAAGAAATTACTCGAGCTTGGAGCACAGCACGCAATCGTCTCCATGGCTGGTGATGGCGCATTTCTTTTCACAAAAGAAGTCATCTATAAAGGAACAAGTCCAAAAGGAGTTGTTAAGAACTCTGTAGGAGCAGGTGACTCCATGATTGCCGGATTTGTTGGTGAATATATCAAAACAAAGGATGCAGAGCGAGCATTTAAGATGGGGATAGCTTCTGGCAGCGCAACAGCCTTTTCTGATGATCTAGCGAAGCGAAACGATATTCTCGCTTTAGTTGATCAAGTAAAAATTTCCCCTGTGTAAAAATATTAATAAAGGATGATAACCTTGAAAACAACCGAATTATTAAGAAAAGATATTATGATTATGGACTTGCAGGCAACAACCAAGGAGGCAGCAATTGACGAAATGATTCGTAGCCTCCATAAAAATGGCGTTGTCCAGGATGCAGAGGAATTTAAAGAGGCTATATTAAACCGTGAAGCACAATCCTCTACAGGTCTTGGTGATGGCATTGCAATGCCACATGCTAAAACAAAAGCAGTAAATGAACCTGCAGTGCTTTTTGCCAAGAGTACAAAAGGTGTTGAATATGAGTCGCTAGATGGTCAGCCTGCATATTTATTTTTTATGATTGCTGTTCCAGAAGGTGCCAATGATACTCACCTGCAAACACTTGCATCACTTTCCAAATTATTAATTGACCCAGATTTTGTCGGGCAGCTCAAACAAGCAAACTCACCTGATGAAGTTCATCAGCTGTTCAATCAGTCTGAAGAAGATGATACTGAATCCCCAGCGGATACAATGGTTGATACCGATTCAACTAAACCATTTATTGTTGCTGTTACCGCCTGCCCGACTGGAATCGCTCATACGTATATGGCTGAAGATGCTTTAAAGAAAAAAGCAGCTGAAATGAATGTCGACATTCGTGTAGAAACAAATGGCTCGGATGGAGCAAAAAACCGTTTAACCGATGAAGAGATCGCACGTGCAGATGCCGTTATTGTAGCAGCAAGCAAGAAAGTAGAAATGGCTCGGTTCAATGGCAAGCGTGTATTGGAAAGACCGGTAGCAGACGGTATTAAGAAAACAGAAGAACTGATTACCAAAGCAGTGAATCATGATGCAGCTGTTTATCATGCACAAGAGTCTGCTGTCAGTTCTGATAACGAAGAAAAGCAAAAATCATCTGTACTAAACACTGTGTATAAAGATTTAATGAATGGGATATCACATATGCTGCCATTTGTTATTGGTGGTGGTATTCTATTAGCGATTTCCTTCCTATTTGAAAGTATTTTAGGCAGTGACAGTGAAATTTTTCTTTTCCTGAATGAAGTTGGTGGCAATGCATTCAACTTCTTAATCCCAATATTCGCTGGATTTATCGCAATGAGTATCGCAGATCGCCCTGGATTAATGCCAGGTATGGTTGGTGGATTAATTGCTGTTCAAAGTGAAGCTGGGTTTATTGGTGGCTTAGTTGCTGGTTTCTTAGCTGGATATATCGTTGTACTTTTAAAAAGAGGTTTACGCGGCTTACCACGAGCATTGGATGGTTTAAAGCCAATCTTGCTTTACCCTGTTTTAGGTCTATTTTTCACTGGCCTTCTTATGTATTTTGTGTTTGGCCCAATTTTTGCCGGTCTTAACCATGTGATGGTTGAATTTTTACAAAACCTTGGAACAGGAAATGCAGTTATTCTTGGAGCATTACTTGGTGGCATGATGGCTATCGATATGGGTGGCCCATTTAACAAAGCTGCGTATGCATTTTCGATTGGTATTTTCACGGACACTGGAGATGGCAGCCTGATGGCAGCAGTTATGGCTGGAGGAATGGTGCCACCACTTGCCATTGCGCTTGCTTCAACATTTTTTAAAAACAAGTTTAATGAAAATGAACGCAAATCAGGTGTCACGAACTATGTGATGGGAATTTCCTTTATTACGGAAGGTGCGATTCCATTCGCTGCTGCAGATCCATTACGCGTAATCGGATCCTCGGTTCTAGGAGCAGCAATCGCTGGTGGTTTAACGCAATTCTGGAATAGTGCTATCCCAGCACCACATGGAGGAATTTTCGTAATTCCTTTAGCAGAGAATCCTTTATTCTTCCTGCTTTCCCTTGCCATTGGTACTGTTGTATCAGCTGTATTGCTTGGCTTATGGAAAAAGCCAGCTGTTGGTCAAGGAAAATAAACTTTAATAAAAAGCCGGCATCCACTTATAAGGATGCCGGTTTTTTTTGCGATTTAATATTTAAATACCATCGTTACAATCTGGTATCCTGCACCAATGGTCCAGAATAATAAATAATCTCCGCGTTTAATTTTGCCGGATTTAACGCCTTCATGCAGAACAATAAATGGACTACTAGTGCCTGTGTAACCAAATTGATCTCCTACGTAAACAATCTGATCATCATGAATATTGAATTTTTCTTGAATCTCTAGAATTGTTGCAAGCGAAAATTGCGAGAGGCAATATATTCCGATATCCGCTTTCGTTAGGTTATTTCTTTCAAAGATTGTTTCGAAGGATTCCTCAACATGTTTCATACTTTCACTTCCATCAAAAGGAATCCATTTAATATATTTGCCTTGAGCCGCCCCTCGTAGTGTATTCGACAATCCCTGTTCAGGATAAACAATATTATTTCTGCTTTTCGAATCTACTGCATAAACTGAGTCGATGAAGCCTGTATCTTCTTCTGTCGTCTCTAAAATTACCGCCGCAGCAGCATCACCATAGTTAGAATATGTAATTTCATCTTCTGGATCACAGAGAAGTGAGTTATAATCTGAACCTACAATGAGGGCAGTTTTTACGTTTGGATTTGCTTTCATATAACGTGATGCCTGTTCAACCGCTGCTGTCATTCCTGCACAGTTTGCATTCGAGTCCAGTACAATCGTGTGCTCATCTCCTTCAATGGCATTGTGCAGAAATAATGCATTCGTTGGAAATGTATATTCTGGTGTTTGTGTAGAGAAGACAAGCATATCAATATCTTTTCCTGACATTCCCGCTTTTTCCAGTACCGTTTTACTTGCCTCAATCGCCATCGTAAGTGCATTCTCATCATTGTTTTTAATGATATAGCGATCTTTCCTTCCCATATGTTGGACAAATCGTCTGATATCTTTGCCTTGCTTTTGGAAATGATCGAGGTAAAATTCATTATTCACTGATGTTTGTGGATGATAAATTCCTACTTCCTTTATTCTGATATTCATAAGATGTAAAACCCCTTCTTCTATATCTGATTCATGATAATTGCTCAATCTAAAAGAACAAGATTTTTAACGAAACCTTGTTCTTCTTCTCGTTTCATTCAGTTTTAGTCTGACGTAACTTCTACGTTTGTTAACCCTGTGTTTCTAGCAAGTCTATTAAATTGCATTTTTAAAACTACATTATCCTGCACCTTGAAAATTACCTTGTTAAATCCAGATTCTTTGTATAAACCGAAGCATGCTTCTAAATGGGGAACCATATCTGCCGAAACAACTTGCATCGACGTACAATCGAATTCAAGCGTGTATTCTGCTGGGTTAATCGAGTTTACAGCTTTATGATAATCATCTACAAAGCTTTGCGCATCTTCTGGTACAAATGTCCCACTAACCATACAATCTATTATTTTTTTTGCTCGATTTAATTTTACATAATATTTTTCTTCCAACTCCAAAACTCCTGACATTATAAGCTTAATCGAACATTTGACAGTTGAGGAAAATTTTACTACCTGCCAAAGACGACAAGAATTAGTATAGCAAAATGAAGGTCTATTGTCACCTTTTAACAGACTTATGAAGTCCTAATTAACCATCCTTTTGTACCTATATAATGGAGTTAGTGCAATGCTTGGTATTAACCTAGATCTATAGAGTTTGAGAAAAAACCCCAGCTAACTAACAGCAACTCGATAGCTTTTGGCAACTCCTCTTCAGGTATTCCTGCAAAGCCAAGAATTATTTTTGGATCACCACGATAACGTTTTTCCATCGAATAAGAGGATAAGCCATACACTTTCAAATCTGCTTCTGTTGCTCGATGGATAAGCTCTTTTTCATCCATCCCATTTTTCACAGCAAGAACGATATGAAGTCCTGAATGTTCTCCAATTACTTGCAGCTTCTCTTGGTAAGGCTTTAACATCTCTAATGTCTTCTCTAATTTCCTGCGATAAATTTTTCGCATGCGATTTAAATGCTTTTCAAAATCTCCGTTTTTCATAAATTGTGTTAAGATATGCTGATCAATCCTTGAAACGGAACAATGATAAAATGATAGCTTGTTTTTGTATTTTTGCAGCAACAGCTTAGGGAGCACCATATAGCTAATACGAAGTGAGGGGATGAGCGATTTGGAAAAGCTCCCTAAATAGATTACTCTTCCCGCCTGGTCCATCCCCTGTAACGAAGGAATTGATTTCCCGCTGTAACGAAATTCACTATCATAGTCGTCCTCAATAATATAACGATCTACTGCAGCTGCTGCCCAATTTAAAAGCTTAACTCTGCGATTCACAGACAATACAGATCCATATGGAAAATGATGCGATGGCGTTACATAGACAACATTCATTTGTTTATTTTCGATTGTGCTCACATCCACTCCTTCATCATCAACTTCAAGTGGATGTACTTCATTTGGATAGTTGCTTAATATTCGAGAAATCACATGATAACCAGGGTCTTCCACACCATAGACTGTCTGGTGCTTAAATAATAGAACAAGCTGTTGCAATAAAAATTCGCTCCCTGCACCGATAAAAATCTCTTCGGGAGCACATTTTACACCTCGGGCATGATATAAATAGTGCGCAATTTCCCGGCGGAGCTCAAATTCCCCCTGGGAATCACCTAACAGAAGCAAGGAATGGTTTTGCATATCCATGGAGTTTTTTGCATACTTCCTCCACTTGGAAAATGGAAAATTTTCCGTATCCACCCAGCTTGGGTGAAAATTATAAATCACAGTTTCCTCTTCTTTTTCATCCTCTGCTGAAGCTTCTGCCTGATGCACATATTCTAAGTCGGCATACGCCAATACAAAATATCCCTTCCTCGGTATACCATCCACATACCCTTCAGCCACTAATTGCTCATAGGCGGTTTCAACTGTATTTTGACTAACCTTTAGAAACTCAGCAAGCTTCCGTTTTGAAGGCAGCTTGCTTCCATATTCCAGACGCCCATCTATAATTTCTGTTTTGATAAATATATATAATTGTTCATATAAAGGGACATCACTCGTTCGGTTTAAATGGCAGGACAGCATATCCATAATTTTTAGCACTCCTCTTTTCTGACCCTATCATTTTTATAAAAACTGACACTTTTAATACAGCCACATACTTTTTATAATAAACTAAATTCTGAAAAAAACAACACAGAAAGTGAGTGGTAAAAATGGAAAAATTATTAGGCACTGAAACGGTAAAACGAGGGATGGCGCAAATGCAAAAGGGCGGCGTCATTATGGATGTTGTTAATGCGGAACAAGCGAAAATTGCAGAGGCTTCAGGTGCGGTTGCTGTTATGGCATTAGAAAGAGTACCATCCGATATTCGTGCTGCTGGTGGAGTTGCTCGAATGGCTGATCCTCGCATCGTTGAAGAAGTAATGAATGCTGTATCGATTCCTGTCATGGCGAAAGCACGTATCGGGCATATTGTAGAAGCTCGTGTTTTAGAAGCAATGGGAGTAGATTATATTGATGAAAGTGAAGTATTAACGCCTGCGGATGAAGAATTCCACCTGCTGAAAAACGCATATACAGTACCATTTGTCTGTGGCTGCCGTGATTTAGGGGAAGCTGCACGCAGAATTGGGGAAGGTGCTGCCATGCTTCGTACAAAAGGTGAACCTGGAACAGGGAATATCGTTGAAGCAGTTCGTCATATGCGTCAAGTAAATGCACAGGTCCGCAAAGTAACCTTAATGAACGATGATGAGCTTATGACAGAGGCAAAAATCCTTGGTGCCCCTTATGAAATATTAAAACAAATTAAGGAAGCAGGAAAGTTACCAGTTGTTAATTTTGCTGCCGGTGGGGTTGCTACACCAGCTGATGCTGCATTAATGATGGAATTAGGTGCAGATGGCGTATTCGTAGGATCCGGGGTCTTCAAATCAGAAAACCCAGAGAAGTTCGCAAATGCCATTGTACAAGCAACGACCTATTACAATGATTATGACCTAATTGGTAAGCTTTCCCAAGAGCTTGGAAGTGCAATGAAAGGAATCGATATTGCTACACTTGCTGCTGAAGAGAGAATGCAAGAAAGGTAAGCTTCTTAAGAAAGGATGAAAGTCATGAAAATCGGCGTCTTAGGATTACAGGGTGCGGTTGAAGAGCATATCAAGCAAATTACTGCTTTAGGATTAGAAGGAATAACAATTAAGCAACCCGAACAACTTCAGGAAATTGATGGTTTAATCTTACCAGGCGGAGAAAGCACAACAATAAGCAGACTTATTCATCGTTATGGATTCACTGATCCAATAAAGAAATTTGCAAAGAGCAAAAAACCGATTTTCGGTACTTGTGCTGGAATGGTACTGCTCGCCAAAGAGCTTTCAGGTTCAGAGGATTCACATCTTGGATTAATGGATATTTGCGTGAAACGGAATGCTTTCGGCAGGCAGCGCGACAGCTTTGAAGCGAAGCTCGATGTTAAAGGTATTGCTGACCCATTTACAGCAGTCTTTATTCGAGCTCCTTATGTGGAGAGCGCAGTAACTCATGTGGAAATTTTAGCTACATATAACGAGCATATTGTTGCTGCAAAACAAGAGCACTTACTTGTCAGCTCCTTTCATCCCGAACTAACTGGGGATACACGTTTCCTTGAGCTATTTGTTAGTATGGTTACAGAATACAAAAAGGAATTAATCATCTCTTAATAAAGAAGCAAGTTAGGTTTGTAAAAAAGCAACCTAACTTGCTTTGTCAATTTAGCTTTTGAGAATATACAGTGACCAATTATCATTACTAATCCATGGAATGAAAGATTGCTTTCGTTCGCAAATTCTCGGGTTTGAGAGATATGCAGAAAGCTAAGTTTTGAAAACTACTTTAACGTTTGCGAAGAAACGATTCGATCTGTCGTTTATGATGCTGATCATGCCAGATAAAACCACACACATAGTTATATAACGTATGGGGGTAACCCGAGTACGGATCAATTTCTTCCCGATTTAATACAAATTTCGCAAAGAATACTTCATCGGTCTTTTCCTTCAAACTAGAAACCAATGCTATCCTGTTTTCGATTAGCTCTTCAATGAGTGTATTGAAAGAAACACCAGATAATGCATATTCGGAAGCCTGATCATTCAATACTTGAAATTCAACGCTTTCAATCCTTGCATTGGGTTTCATTTTTGGAATCGTTTCCTCAGCAATGTATTTGTCCCAGAATGCTAGATGTGCAATAATTTCAGCAACAGACCACTTCCCTTCTGTTGTAGGATGAAATAGTACATCAGAATCGTATGCTAGCAACGTTTTTACCCATGGTATAAACCGTTCTAGTGTGTCAATTAATTCTTCTTTTGTTTTCAAAAGAATACTTTCCTTTCTACTTTCTTTGATTTTAGTAAGCGCATATCCCTTAAAACACTTATTCTAAATCCATTTTAAACACATAGCTCACCTTATTATAATTCATCTTACTTTCATAAAAACGATGTGCACCTTCTCTTTGGAGACCTGATGACAGCGCAACACATTCATATTTATTTGATTTAGCCCATTCATGCACATAAGAAAGCAACGTTTCACCATACCCTTTGGAACGCCTCGTCTGACTTGTAACTAAATCACAAACCCAAACAAATCGACCATAATAGAGTGTTATCATCGGCTTGAATCCAACAACCGCTACAATCTCGTCTTGATCATACAAAGCGATAATTTTATAGCTATCCTTTTCTCGTGCTTCCTTGACCAAATCAAGATAAGATTGTTCACTGAGGTGTGTACGAAGCTCCCGCATAACTGGATATGCTTCTAATATGTCTTCCTGTGTTTGCAGTTCTTTTATCACAACGCTCATTAGATTATCCCCTTTTCTCTTCCCATTTCAATCAGACGTTCATAAGGGTCACCTTTAATCCCTAGAACTTCGCAAAAGGCTGGTTCTGTTTTAATCCCTTGTTGTTTAAGGTGAATCACCTTTTCCCGGAGCTTCGATACTTCTTTCAATAGATGATGTTCGACGATCATATGTAGGTAGGCGTACTGTTCATAAACGGCTTTTGATTGACCGAATAATTCAAATTCAAACCCGCCATAATGAAAGTTAGTCTTGATTACTGGAGTATCTCGTATCCGTATTTGCTTTATTGTAAATTCTTCATGCTCCCCATACAATCTTATGATACGTGTTTTAAAATCACTAAAATCATTCACTTCCAAAATAATATCCAAGTCAGAATCTTTCACATCTATTCCAATTGGAATCGTTCCACAAAGTATTGGTGTATAATCAATTAGATCTTGCATCATGTTCAATTGTTTTATAGCCTTATACGCTTGCTGTTGCCTCGGGTTTCCCTGTTTTAAATAGCAAATTGTATGAAACATTGCTAAGCCCTAGCCCCCCTGCATAAAAACTGAATTATTTGTAAAATATCTTCGTAGATAGAATACTACAACTCTACTGGAAAACAAAAAATAAAGTAGGGAAACCACTCCCATGGCTTCCCCTTTATCAAACCGAACGTGCCCTATTAATATTAAGGCATCTGGCTTATCAGTATGTTACAATGCCTTCCAGGCATTTTGCATCTTTTGGAGTCAGTGAGGAGTATAGTATTACTCGCCATTCCTTGATGGACCTTCAAATAATTTTCCCAAATTAAATTGGTTGTTATCATTACATCTTATCTGCGAATCAGAGTCATAGATCTTTTCCATTCTGTGATTTAATGTTTAGTCATTAAATTACTTCCGTACTACGCGAAGGTTAACCCCCAACTAAATCAAAGATTTAGAAAGGGACTCCACCTTCGATTGATGTTCAATTTTTTGATTTTATAGACTTGCTGTAATATAATATTTATTCATAGGAACTTTGAATTTATTAATATCAAATAGAACGCTATTTACCGATAGTATCTATGAAAGGCAAAGGGGTTGACCCAGATGAGTAAGCGCAAGAAAAATTATTTGCAAGCAATTCCAGTTCTACTTTTTTTAATCATTATAGTATTTATTTTTGATTTACCCAAAACTAGTAGCTTTATAACGCTAGGTGTACTTGTTGTCTTTAACATTTTTGTATATGAGTTATTTATATTTAATAATAAAAAGAGCTAGTAAACTTTTATCTGAATAATAAAGACCGTTGGGATTTTCTCAACGGTCTTTTGAGTATATTTTCTATTAAATTAACTTGTTCTAGGGTTATCCTCAGTTGGGAACTACACTTATATCTGATGCCTCATACCAATAATCTTGTCCCCTATTACCTCTTTCATATTCAATACTTATTAAAAAGTTATCTGCCGTAGAACTATTTAATACAGTTTGAATACCTCTTGAGCCTAGGTCATTGCTAATTATAAAAATAGATAGCAACCCTGAAGCTCCACTTGCTCCTATGCTAATTCCAAAATTGGAAAGTGGATATGTCACTATTCCAGCAGCAATGCCAAAGCGTACATTGTCTAATGCATCTTCAGAGGATTCTGCATATTCTATTTCGTGAAGGAAATTAACTAGCTCACTTCTCGTTATGCTTTCACTAGTTTCAAAGCTTAGACCAATTTCTTGAGCTTCGTAAGGTGTCACTCCAATTACCCGACTAACTGCTGCTGAGACATTAAAAGCGAACGCAGAGACTAAAAACGATGCTACTACTCCCATAATAAGTATTTTTTTAAGATATTAACAACCTCCAAATTTTATAGTAAGTCGCGACTTAATGGAAGGATAACACACTAAAGGGAAATTTCAAAATAATAAATTAATGAAAAATTTTGCTTGTTTTAAATGGTGCTAAAACATGAAAATTCAGATAACGTTGTGTATTTAAGTTTCGTTAGAAAAGACCCTGTACTCTATATAAAAATGTTATCAACTCCACGTTTTAAAAGAGGTTGATAGAATACTACAACTCTACCGTAAAAATAAAGAAAAAAGCGAAGAGTTTCCTCCCCGCCCGTTAAGATATTTTCATTTCCGTACTGTCCATATTGATTCGTCTTTGCTCTGCTGCTTTTTTTCCATGAACGATATAGTAAATTCCTACACTTAATAGAACAATAACCGCCATTGCAATATATAATCCTCTAAATCCGATAAGAGGTAAAACAAACCCTAACAAGAAAGGTCCGACACCGATACCGAAATCAAAGAACACAAAGAATGTAGATGTTGCAAGTCCAATTCGTTGCCTTGGAGCCTGATTGACAGCAATCGTTTGAGCACTTGATTGGAAAGTTCCGAAACCGACTCCGATTACCGCTCCAGCTAAAAGTAAACTGATTCCAACACTTGCTTGACTTAAAATAACTAATCCCACAGCAAATAGTAAAAGCGATGGATATACTACGCTGTTCTCGCCTTTTGCATCAAATAATCGGCCAGTAAAAGGTCTAGAAGCTACCAGAAAAATTGCATACATGATAAAGAAAAAGCTAGCCGCATCTACCAAGTTGATTTCCGCTGCATATGCAGAGAAAAAGGATAAAATACTAGAATAAACAAAACCTACAGTAGCTACAAGAATTGCGATTGGAATAGTGGTTTTTTCAAAGAAATCATTAATATGAAATCCTTTTCGCGTTGGGGTCGGTTCATTCACAATATCTACCTTTGGTACACGTAAGAAAACTGTTGCAATCAATGCAACAGCTGCGAAGACAGTAGTAGCGATAAAAATCATCGGATTGTTAAAGTGTTGACTAATATACAATCCTAGGAATGGACCGATTGCCATGGCTAAATTTGTACTTGTTGCAAAGTACCCCATTCCTTCACCACGCCTTACAATTGGGATAATATCTGCCGCAATTGTACTCGTAGCTGTCGTACTAATTCCAAAAGCAAAACCATGAATAAAACGAATGACTAATAATGCAGCCAAATTATTGACTGGGAAATAAAATAGCATAAAGACCAAAAATAAAGCGAGCCCAAAGAGCAGCAATTTCTTTTTGCCTACCTTATCTATAATTCTTCCGGCAATTGGACGGACAAGCACTGCTCCAAGCACAAAAATACTCGATGCAAGCCCTGCCTGACTTTGGGAGGCATCGAATTGATCTACAGCATAAATAGCTAACGTTACAATTAACATATAAAACGAAATAAATAACAAAAAATTGGATGTCGCGACCATAATAAAGTCCTTCGTCCATAATTTAGGTTTTTGACTCATACTGATACTTACTCTCCTTACTTAAGTTTATCTCTTAGTTGCTGAATTGTTCGAAACGAAGCTTCCATTTCTGTTTCAGGAATTTCTGCTAGTAATGATTGTTCAAATTTATTGACAACATCATAAGCTTTTTCATACATTTCCAAGCCTTTTTTTGTCAATTGCATCTTCCGCTCTCGCTTATCCTCACTTGGAAGACGTTCAATTAATTGTTGTTCCTCCAGCCGTTTGACAGTACGAGATATCGTCGGCTTCTCAACATCCAAATAATTCGTTATCTCTACAAGAGTAGCCGATCCGCACTGCTTTAAATAATAAACAATGCTCCATTGGGAATAATATAAACCTACTTCAACTAGATGCTCATTCAATTTTTTCCTAAACGTTCTTGTAAATTGCATGTTTAATTGAAAAAATCGTTGGGACAATTCAAACCCCTCCTAAAAAGTTACCTAAGTAACTATATACCATTTTAACATAAAAGTCTAGGGCAGATGGGGATGTTCATTATTTTTTAATTGGATAATCGAAATACAGATAATGATTGCTCTTCTCATTTCAATTATTTATCCCTAACGTCCACCTTTTTAACTGTCTTCCATACATAATACAAACTTTCTTTGGAAATATAACAACAATGGTTTAACCAAGTTTATGGTACTTTTAAACAAAAGAATGGAGGCTTTTTTATGGTTCAACATAACCCACACGACCAGATTCAACAAGCTACTCAACTTGTCCACCAGTCCATGGAATCGATCCAATCAGCAAAAGATCATGCAAGCGTAGACCATCAGCAATACGAACAAGCTACTGAGCAGCTGCAGCGGGCTGAAGATGTATTGCAGCAAGCACAGAACCAATACGGAGAGCAAGCCCTGCAGAACCCTCAATTTCAACAAACACAGGAATTGCTGCATAATTTAAGGCAGCAGCTTCAAAAGGTAGATCGTCAAGAAAATAGAAACTTTTAATGAAAACCCTTATCCTAAGATTAAGTTAAATAAACGCAAACAAATAAGGGATTCGTCATCACTCTTCGATTTGACGAATCCCCCATACTATCTTAACAAAGCATTGAATATATTTAATGACAATCCTAGATCCTACCTAATTTTAACGATTATCAACCTTTTCAGGATACATATCATGGTTCATCATCCGGTGCTCTGCCATTTGTTCATATTTCGTTCCAGGTTTACCATAGTTGCAATACGGGTCAATGGAAATACCACCACGCGGCGTGAACTTCCCCCATACTTCAATATATCGCGGATCCATTAGCTTAATTAAATCGTTCATTATAACATTTACACTATCCTCATGAAATCCGCCATGGTTGCGATAGCTGAATAAATACAGTTTGAGCGATTTACTCTCTACCATTTTTACATCAGGTATGTAACTAATATAAATCGTTGCAAAATCAGGTTGCCCTGTCATCGGACATAACGTCGTAAACTCTGGAAAATTTAATTTTACAAAATAATCCCGATCTTGATGGTTATTTTCAAATGCCTCCAGCACTTCTGGATTATATTCATATACATAGGATGTTCCTTGGTTTCCTAGTAAAGTCAATCCTGACAAATCTTGTTCCTTCATGTAATTCCCTCCACTTATTTGTTTTCAGATAAAAATCTACCTTGCAGACCTACCAAAAAAAGCCGTGTACCCCTAAGGCACACGACTTTAATCGCATCACTTTCCTTAGTTTTTTATAGAGGGTTAAAGCTAAGAACCTCTTTCGCATATTTACGAGTTTATTATATAGATGAATTATATATATGTCAATTTACACAAAACAGCATAAGAGGTAGTTTTAAGTAAAATTTTCCATTTACATAGACTTTTCTGTCAATAGGTGTTATAAAAGAAAAGCACCCTTATCTGTGCAACGACATCTATATCAACGATGCTAGCATCGATCATGAAAAACCTGGTAAAAGGACTTGACTCAATGCTTGAATCTAGCAGTAAAAGCTAAGTCCTTTTTATCTTCATATAAGCAATTTATTTTAAACATCATGCCTTTTTCAAAGCCTAAACATCTAAACTTTTTTAACAAATTCAGATTTCAGCTTCATTGCTCCAAAGCCATCGATTTTACAGTCAATATCATGATCGCCATCAACTAATCGAATATTCTTCACTTTCGTCCCTACCTTTACAACAGATGAACTTCCCTTTATTTTCAAATCTTTAATTACAGTGATTGTATCCCCGTCTTTTAGGACATTTCCGTTTACATCTCGAATCACATGCTCATCTTCATTGTTTTCCTTACCTGATTCTATAGTCCATTCATGCACACACTCTGGACATATAAATAGATTTCCATCTTCATATGTATACTCCGAATTACACTTCGGACAGTTTGGTACTTCATTCATCACATGCTTCCTCCATCCATTATATATGCTCTTATCATGCCATATACGTCTTGCATTAACAACCTTCCCCGAATTGTATTATAAAAGTTCCGCGAATCTACTTTAAATGATGTTCAAACTAAAACAAGCAATGCCAGAAAATAACCAGCATTGCTTACTAAAATCCCTATTTCGTATAATTATCAAAATATCCTTGGATAAAGACAATCGGCGTACCTTTGTCGCCACTTCCTGAAGTCAAGTCAGCAAGAGAACCAATTAAGTCCGTAAGCTTTCTCGGAGTTGTCCCTTGTGCTTCCATCGCTCCAACAAGATCCTCATCTTTTTCATTAATAAATTTTGAGATTGCTTGCTGCAGTTCCTCGCCTTTCAAATCGGAAAAATTATTATCTGCAAGATATTTTAATTTTACTTCATTCGGTGTTCCCTCAAGTCCAGCTGTAAAAGCAGGAGATACTACTGGATCTGCGAGTTCCCAAATTTTACCTACAGGATCTTTAAATGCTCCGTCTCCATAAATCATTACTTCCACATTTTTTCCTGTTTTCTCTTGCAGCATACTTTGAATTCTGTCCACTGTCGGCTGGCAATTACGCGGGAAAAGCTTTACCTTATCTTCTGTTGATTTGTTTGAACCCAACAGTCCATATTCCTCATTATATCCACTGCCATCAATTGGCTCTGCCAGGATATTATTAAGGCTATAAACCTTCTCCCCACCATTTGCTTCCAAAATTCTTTTCGTTCTGAATCTCGTATGAATATCACAAGCAAGCACACTCTTTGTATAATCTAGAATTGACTTCGGATTGTTCGAAAAGATAACCTCACATTCAACCCCAAATTCCTCAATAAGTGATTTATAATACTCAATATAATCTACACCAGTAAATGTATGCTTCAAATATCCAAAGTAATCACGGAATTGTTTTTCTGTTAAAACATCTGTCCAAGGATTAACTCCTTTTTCATCAAGCATATCAATACTCACTAAGTGATTCCCAACCTCATCTGACGGATAGCTGAGCATTAACACAATCTTTTTTGCACCTTTTGCAATTCCGCGAAGAATATTTGCAAAGCGATTTCTACTTAGGATTGGGAAGATAACACCCACAGTATCATCTCCAAATTTCGCGTGGACATCGTTCGCTATGGCTTCAATTGTAGCGTAGTTTCCTTGTGCACGAGCAACAATTGATTCTGTCAAAGCAACTATATCTTTATCATTAATTTGAATTTTTTCTGTTTCTGCAGCATGTAACACACTATCAACAACGATTTCCTCTATTTGATCACCTTGATTGATAATCGGACAGCGAAGACCTCTAACTACAGTTCCAACTACTCTTTCCAATCGAATCGCTCCTTCAATGTTAATGTCATTATGTATCTCTTTACTTGTAATATACATGGTATTAATGATATAAGTAAAATGAATATAACTAATATCAGATATAAGGAGCACTTATATGGCTAGCAAATTAGATTTATATAAGATATTTTGCAAAGTAGGAAAAACGAATAGTTTCTCGAAGGCAGCTGAAAGTCTTTATATGACACAGCCAGCTGTAAGTCAGGCAATTATGCAGTTAGAAAGAGATTTGGATACCCGACTTTTCAAGAGAACACCCAAAGGCGTAACATTGACACTTGAAGGCGAGCTTTTATTCGAATACGCAAATTCCGCAATTAATTTAATTGATGCTGGAGAGGAAAAAATATTAGAATTTAAAAATTTAACAACAGGAGAGTTAAAGATCGGAGTGGGGGATACAATTTCCCAGCATTTCTTACTTCCATATTTAGAAGATTTTCGTCATAAGTATCCTAAAATTAAATTTCATATTGTTAACGGAACGACTTTAGAGCTTTCTTCAGCTTTAAAGTCAGGAGAAGTCGACATTATTCTTTGTAATTTCCCGCTGAACGATCCAACATTTGAGCAAATCCCTTGTATGGATACCCATGACATCTTTGTTTGCGGGGAAAAGTTTAAATATATTTTATCCAAGCCCTTGAGCTTCAAAGAATTAGTAAAGCTCCCTTTAATATTTCTCGAACCAAAGTCTAATTCAAGAAGATATGTAGAAAATCAGTTGAAATCAAAAGGAATAACAATCGCTCCTGAAATGGAATTAGGCTCGTATAATTTGTTATTGGAATTCGCCAAAATAAATTTAGGGATCGCATGTGTAACAAGAGAATTTTCCTTTAGTTATTTGAATAGCGGTTTATTATATGAAGTGAAATTAGAAGAAGAGATACCGAAAAGAAGTATTGGAATCTGTTTCTTAAAGAGTGTTCCACTTTCTCCTGCTTCGACAAGGTTTGTAAAAATTATCCAAGGGGATTCAATTGGAAATAGGGCTCTTTCCCTCTAAGCGGGCGCATTAACTGAAAGTGGATCGTTGTATTTATTACGATCCACTTTCAGTTAATCTTTAGTTATTAGAATATTTTTCAACCAATACTTATTTCATCCGTTTATAATTTTTATGGTTTACAACTGTTTTAATTGGTTCTCCAGTTCCTTTATGATCACCAATTTTAACGATTACAGAGTTTTCACGAATCATGAGGACCTCTCCGGTTTTTCCCTTTTGTTCACCTTTTACGATTTGGATTTTATCCCCTTCGCTTACCTTCTTATCAACATTTGCTGTTTTATTCTCTTCTGACATGTCCAATTCCTCCTCTAAACCAACTAAATTAATCGGCAGTGCATTGTATTTACCTTATTTTAACACTCAAGCTAATCTTACAATATATTTACAGTAACTTCACTTAATTTTAATTGAAACCTACTTTATTTAATATAATTAGGTTTCGATATTGCGACAACCATATAATCTTGCCATTAAAGATTATCCTCTACACGTTTATCATGTTATATCCCATCTGTCAAGTTACTAAATTTATTTTTTTATTAAAAACGCTTTAAATTCTAAATTCCATTTGTTACTGACCATATATTTCCTCCCATTCCTAACTCTTCCTATTCTGTTATACCATTGAAACATCCATCATTAACTTGCAATAATTTTCATCACATTGTTAACTTATACCTGTTTGTCATGGTTGCAATTTAGGGTAGTATATAGTGTATCATTCATTTCAAACTGGAATTTCCTTAAGAGAGAGGAAGTGTGTGACGTTGGAAATTTGCTTTATGCGTAATCGTAGAAAACCAGCAAAATTCGCAAGACTACTATCAAAAGCTGCTAAATATTATGGTATTGACTTAATTTATTGTCATCCAACCGAGATTAATATGGAAGAGGAAATTATTCACGGAAAAATACTAAAGCATAACAAGTGGGTAAATAAAGATATTTCTATCCCTCCATTTATTGATTTAAGCAGCTATTGCTATAAATATAAAGAAGAAATGAAATTTTTAAAGGAAAGAAGCATTCTATCTAGCTATGGTAAATTTGGCTCGAAAGAAAAGGTATATAAAATGTTGGGAGATGATGGAGAATTTAAACACTTACTCATTCCTTCCCAAACTGTTCAACATTTCGAAGCGTTTTATAGCTTCTTAAATGAACATAAAGAAATTATAGCAAAACCTCGAAATGGACAAAAGGGCGAGGGTATATTTCTGATTTCTATGAAAGATGACAGCTATATACTGAGCTATGAAAATCAGGAAAGAAATATTTCTTTAACGGAACTAAAAGATTTTTTTGAGAACCAGATTAACCCAAAAATCTATTTGTTTCAAAAATATATAGAGTCCAAATCAGAAGCTGGTGATCCTTTTGATTGCAGAATTCGACTTGAAAAGAATGGAAACGGCGAGTGGAGTGTCCCTATTTACCTCGTTAGGATCGGAACGAACCAAAAGGTCGTTTCGAATGTAGCGCAGGGTGGTAGTGTCAGTACGTTAACACCCTTCTTAAAAGCAAACTACGGGGAGAACTGGAAAGCAATCCGAGATTCAATTAAACGGATAGGAAAGACGCTGCCATATAAAATTGAGAAATTATCGAAGCAAGCTACTTCCATGGGTATTGACATTGGAATTGATAAGCAGGGAGAGCTTTTCTTATTTGAAGTAAACTCTGCACCAGGTGTAGAATTTGGCACAGGTGAAATCGCAAGCATTAAAGCTGATTATTATCATTACATTTTAAACAAAATTTCTAATCAGCCTGTTCGAGATAAAGAAATGTTATATTCTTAAATGACTTTTTGCAGCTATAAGTAAACGTGATCCCCGTACCTTTCCTAGGTACGGGGATCTCTTTATTGATTTAACGGCATGTGTAACCAGTATCTGCATGAATAACGGTTCCAGTTACATAAGAAGACTGATCAGAAGCTAACTATAGACTTGCTTGTGCAATTTCCACTGGTTGACCGAATTGCCCTAAAAGACTAAGCTAAAGCGCAAATTCCTCTTCTGTTTGACCGGTTTCCTCTATAGCACCTCTTAACAGGTGTATTAATTGCTTCTGGCGCTACAGAGTTAACGCTGATATTTTAATCCCCATTTTCTAGTGCAGATACATTTGTCATACCTACCACACCATGTTTTGCAACAACATAAGCAATATTATTTGTACGATATTTACGTCATCCCCTCGCTTAATCAATTGTTGTAATTCATATTTCATTAGGAGAATAACTATCTAATTAGGATCTTGATAATACGATTGGCTCAGCATTCTCCATAGTTGCTTTGTATAAAAGAATATTGCCATCGTTCGCTTCTATTGTTCCTGTATCTACTTGAAAATTTTCATGTAATGCGATCGTCCATGCTGCTTCACCATTCTTTTTTAAAACAATGGCAAGTGTCCCAAACTGATGTATATCATCCCATTGGAATATTTCTGCTTCTCCATTCTCGGTCACAGTAATTCCCTCGGGACCGCTAACCAGCTCAACGTTATCGCCTTGCCAGTTGCCATGTGTTTGTGCTCCAACATAATAATAGGAAATGCCACTTCCACGATCTCCATAAGTAGCAATGAACTGCTGTGTTGTATTATTTGCTGCTTTATACGTAACTGCTCCAACATCTTCCGCTAACCATTCAACTTGATATTCACCTATTGTCTGTTCTGGCAATACTTCCTTTGGACGAGCAAGAATACCATAATAGGATCGATAATAAATAGCTTCACCACTTTCCATATTCTCTTTAATGGAGAGAACATGCTTCCAATCAGGCGATATGCTTGTGATATTTTTAATCTCATTGTTGCTGCTAATCAGCAGAAAAACATGCCCGATAATAAGAAGTGCCGAAATGCTGGAGATACTCATTATAAATTTTCTAGTTGATTGAAGAAGCAGTAAGATCGCTAACGTTAGACAAACCAAACAAACGATATTTATGATATAGAATAACCGATTATCCACATACTCTACTTGGAATCTTTCGTGAAGGACAAGGTATCCTATTTGCATACAGAAAAAGCCAATTGCTACGAGAAATAACATCCATCCCATAACTTTTTTCCATTTACTCGTGTTCTGCTTCATCTGGCGGAACCTCCTTTGAAAAATCCCATGTTTGACCGTTATCCGTTGAGATAAATTCCCCTTTGACAAGTCCGCCTGCATAATCTCCGGTTGGCCCTTGATTTATCAACATCTTCAGCCGCTCTCCCTCTTTTACTGGAATTTCTGCGATTACAAAGACCTCATGATATTCCTCTGGCATAATAATGGATGCCTGA
The DNA here is from genome assembly GCF_038002145.1 of Oceanobacillus sp. FSL W7-1309. NCBI lineage: Bacteria > Bacillati > Bacillota > Bacilli > Caryophanales > Bacillaceae > Oceanobacillus > Oceanobacillus sp. FSL W7-1309. Next base: position 2,505,014 of record NZ_JBBOBX010000001.1, on the reverse strand, counting down.
TTCCACGTATTTCCCCCATCCTCAGTAACATAAAGCATCGGTTCTACCGGATTAATCGTTCCATAGGACAGGAAACCTGTAGTTTCATCCACAAAGCCACCATCCGAAATAAGTCTTGTCACTTCTGTATAGGTTGTTTCTTCCCAGCTCTTTCCTCCGTCATGTGTTAGAAAGGCTGCGGAATATTCTTGAGACATGGTTCGACCACCAGAGATAATCGCATACCCAAAACGATCGTTTAAAAAATCTACTTTTCTAAAACGCATTACCGAAAATGGTTCAGTTACAACAGATTTCTCCCACATTTCACCCTGATCGACAGAAAAAAGAAAAACGATTTGTTGTGCTTCCCAATCGGTTCCTTCCGAATAGAGAAAACCAACTCGCTCTTCCGTCAGAACATAGCTATTATCAATTAGCTCCTGCTCGCTCCCATTATACTCACCAGTAAATAGCTGGTCCTTCTCAACCGGAACCTCAACCCAATCCTCGCCATTATTAAAACGAAGGTTAAGCTGATCATTTTGTAAAGAATACGTAACAGCATTGTCAACGGTAACAGGTTGTAATTGCTCTGGTTGCGCTTGTTCTATTTCATCTAAGCTGTTTTCCTGCGAATTATTTACCAGAGCTGATTGTGAGAGCGAGACTCGATTTGAACTCTGATGATAGATTACTGCCATTATCACCAGAGCAATCACCATCACACCCGCTCCTAGTAAAAGATGATTTTTCACGTGTTCACTCCTTTTATAGTAGGTCTCTTTTTTAAAGTCTTTTAGGATATACGATAGTAAAATCAGTAATTGTCCATTGAATAATTCTCCTATTTTAACTAAAAAGGTTTTCTGAACCCTCAATTATTACTATCGCAAATAATACCCTCGTAAAATCAATCCTCCGGTTCTTCGTGTAACCCCCAAGGAATTCTAGCTTCAAATTCTAATTGTATGAACGGATGAGTCGAACTATCTTGTAATAAAAATGAACCCTTACCAAATCCAAATGTGAAGTTTTTAATTGTAGTGGTAGTTGTATCATCCCATGAAGAATCTGTACAATATTCGCCCTCTACTAGTCTGCCAACTATAGGATAATTCCCCATATATAAGTGCAGCCCATCTTCCATTTTTCCGAATTCCGATAAATTGTTTGGCATGGATGGTTGAATTCCCAGTAGGTTAAAAATGTCAATGATAGTAGAATCTAAATGTTTGTACATAACCATATAGTTTTCGCAGTATAAACATTCGCAAACCTCTACATTTTCCCTATATAATTCTTTTGTCTGATTTACATCAACTTCTAACAACCAATTTATTAAGCTAATCTCTCTCACTTTACTCCCACCTGAATTTTATTTTTATCTTTATAGTTTCCGGATCTTCTTCCCGTCCCCGTATTCGTGTATTTCTGTTATATCTATTCAAAATCGTTTATATATTTTAGGGCAAGTAACAATATTATTCTATCAGAAAAAGAAACTCTTATTTATATTGTATTCCTTTTCACTGAACAAAACGAGTAAAAATCAATACAAATTTACTCAAATTTTAGGTGACGGCATAAAGCTCGTTCCGCTGTACAAAGAGTTAATTACTACTTATTTGATTAAGCAATTAAAAAGCTGGAACCATATGGCTCCAGCTTTTTAATCATTTATCAATTATTCACTTACAACCGTAAATCTTTCATTTACGTGTTTTGCATCTTCCATTTCATCGACAATTGCAATAGCAAAATCTGCATAGCTAATATAGCTTTGACCTGCTTCATTAAGAAGCAAGACATCTTTTCCTGTTTTGTAGGAACCTGTTCGCTCTCCTTCTGCATCAAATATAGCGGAAGGGCTGACAAACGTCCATGCTAATTTATCTGTCTCCTGTAATTCTTTTAAATTTCGTGCCTGCCCATTTGCAGTTGGTTTAAATACATCTGGAAAATCTGGCGTATCGATTATGCGGATTGTTTTGTTTTCATCAGCATAAAGACTCCCAGCTCCTCCGACAACGATTAATCTAGCGTTTGTTTCATGCAGTAGCTTGATTAGGTGATGTCCAGCATCAACATGTGCTTGCTCTTCACCAAGTGGGGCACCGAATGCATTTACAATTACATCAAATTTATGAAGGTCTTCTGTGTTCAGATCAAAAATATTTTTTTCGATGATGGTAATATTTTTAACGGCTAGCTTTGAAGCATCTCTTACGATAGCCGTAACTTGATGTCCACGATCCATCACCTCATTTAAAATTAATTTCCCGGCTTTTCCACTAGCACCGATAACTGCAATATTCATTTTTTATTCCTCCAATTTCAGTTGAATGAATTTTATCGTAACCACGCTATACATAATTTATTTACCTTGACTCATCGCTTTCGTTAACCTTGGAACAACCTCCGTTGCAAGTAACTCTATATTTTTCTGTACTTTTTCAAACGGCAGTCCACCAATATCGATTTGCGCCAGAAAACGTGTGTGTCCGTATAACTCATGCTGCCTGAGGATTTTCTCAACAACCAGTTCTGGACTTCCAACAAATAATGCTGTTTCGGGACTGGCAACCTGTTCAAAGTCACTTCTAGACATTCGTGTTCCCATGCCACGCTGACGATTAACATAATTCCAGTAGTTGGCGTAATACGGATAAAACTCATCCCTGGCTTCTTCTGTTGTTTCAGCAAGGTAAGTATGCCCTGTCACACCAACTGTTAATGTATCTGGAGAATGTCCCGCCTCCAATCCTGCCTTGCGATAGATATCAACCAACGGCTTAAAACGCATTGGATCGCCACCCAATATCGCGATCGCCATACCTACACCGAGTCTCCCTGCACGAGCAGCACTTTCCGGTGTCCCGCCAACTCCAATCCAGATTGGCAATTTCCTTTGTACAGGACGTGGTGAAATTTCCGCATTTTTTAATGCTGAACGAAACTTTCCATTCCACGAAACGATTTCATTTTCATTGAGCTTTAAAAGTAAATCCATATGCTCGCTAAACAGTTCATTATAATCATTTGTATCATAACCAAACAATGGGAAAGATTCGATAAAAGCTCCTCGTCCAGCTAAAATTTCTGCACGTCCATTTGAAATTAAATCCAATGTAGCAAAGTCTTCAAATAAGCGAACAGGGTCAAGTGTGCTGATAACACTGGTAGCGCTCGTTAATCGAATCTGATTTGTCGCATTAGCAATAGCAGCTAATACCACAGCTGGTGAGGAAACCGCATAATCTAAGCGATGATGCTCCCCTATCCCAAATACATCCAGACCGGCTTCATCTGCCAGCTTTGCCGCTTTAATAATTTCATCTATTCGCTGTTTCATGCTGATTGTTTTTCCAGTTATGGGATCTGGTCCTATATCCGCAAGTGTGTAAATCCCTATTTCAATCCCATTTTCTTTTAATGTTGACAATGCTTCTTCCACCTCTTAGATCGTTAACTCAATCCGATTTCCGGACGGATCATACGTCATTCTTCTTCCTGCTTCTTCAGTTACCGAAACGCCGATTTTTGTCAAGTTAGCGACTGTTTCCTTAATCGCTTCTTCATTCGGTAAAACAAGTGTATAGGATTCCATACCTACACTGTTTTCAGCTGGCTTCGGTGCTCCAACTCCATTCCATGTATTGACTCCAATATGATGATGATAGTTGTCTTTTGATAGGAATAGCGCCTGTCTTCCATAACGATTTACAACATCAAATCCAAGACCTTTCACATAAAATTCCTCTGTTTTTTCTAATTCAGAAACATGTAAATGGATATGCCCCATTAGTGTGTCTTCAGGCAGTCCTTCCCATGTTTCACCTGGTACACGATTCTTTAGTAACCTTTCAAAATCCAATGGGTCAACTGCCATTGCAACTTCTTCATCAGTCCAACTCCACTCTGATGGATTACGATCAATATAGATTTCAATTTCGTTTCCATCAGGGTCATGTAAATAAAGTGCTTCGCTTACAAGGTGGTCTGAGGAACCAAAACGAATACCTTTTTCTGAAAAATGCACAACAATATTAGCCAAATCTTTTTTCTCAGGCAATAGCAGGGCAAAATGATACAACCCAGTCGTTCTTCCTTGTTTTGGAATAACATCTTTTGGTTGCGTTAATGATAAGATGCTCGTCTTCCCGTCTGTTGTTAATCTTGCTGTATTAGCTGTTTGTTCTAATATATCGAAACCAATTATTTCTTGATAGTACTGTAAAGACCTTTCTAAATTTTCTACCTTTATGTTGACATGGCCAACGAATGTCGTTGGTTTAGTATGGAACCCCATAATCATCCTCCTCGTTTTTTTTATTCAATTAAATAGTTTGTTTGCTAAAATAAGCCTAATTCTTCAGCAGTTTTTTAGAATTAGACATTGTATTTTATTCATTTTTACAATGTTTTTCATTAGATTACTTTATGTAACCAAGTTTATAATTAGAACTACATATTGTCAAGTAATAAATTTTATTTTTATAACAAGGTGAATTTTTATGTTATACTTAAAGTAAGCGAGGTGAATATAATTGGCACAACCAACAATCTGTCCAAAGTTTGAAAAAGCCATCTCACTGTTAAGTCAAAGGTGGACGGCATTAGTAGTTTATCAATTATTACTAGGAACACAACGTTTTAGTGAAATCCAATCAGCTATCGGCATAAGTGGAAAAGTATTATCCGACCGTTTAAAGGATTTAGAAAAGCAAGATATCGTGAAACGTGAAGTTATACCAGATACACCAGTGATTATTGAATACTCTTTAACAGAAAAAGGGCGTTCAATGGAGCCAATATTGCGAACGATCGAGAGCTGGTCACAAGATTGGTTTCAATCCGAATCTGAGATATGACAGATTGGAAATCCACTTAATAATGAGGAAGGGTTGTCCTCCAAAATCATGTTGGCTGATTTTGGAGGACAACCCTTTTTATCTTTAGGGAGTGTAATATTAACTGTGTAAGTAAGAATGCGTACGGTTCTTGCTTACACATTTTTTTAATTTTGATAGAATGGAATTAAATTGATAGGAGGTTATGTAATGACGAAGTCAAAGCGAGACCCGAAATCAGTTAAGTTGGCAAATAAAATTATTGAAGACTATCAACCAGAGTCAGTTGAAGATATGCAAAATGCACTCAAAGATATATTTGGTCCTATGTTTGAAACAATGTTAAAGGGCGAGATGAATAACCACTTAGGATACGATTCGAATGATAAAGGAGAAAAAGAAACCGAAAACAGACGCAATGGGTATGGAAAGAAAACGATCAAAACAGCTTCAGGAGAAGTAGATATTAATATGCCCCGTGATCGTGACGGTTCCTTTAATTCTGAACTGATACCGAAGCGTAAGAAGGATGTTTCTGCCATTGAGGGTAAAGTGATCTCCATGTATGCACGTGGGATGTCGCAGCGTGATATTTCATCAACGATTGAAGATATTTATGGTTTTTCAGTATCTCATGAAATGATATCCGATATTACGGATCAAGTGCTTCCTGAACTGGAGGATTGGCAAACCAGACCGTTAAGTGACTGTTATGCATTTGTTTTCGTAGATTGCATGTATACAACCATCCGCAATCAATATGAGGCGAAGAAATATGCTGTCTATACGATTCTGGGTTACACAATGGAAGGGAATAAAGAAATCCTTGGCTTATGGTTAAATGAAACGGAAAGCAAACACAAATGGATGCAGATTTTCGATGAAATCAAGGCGAGAGGTGTCGAAGACATTTTCTTTATATCCATGGATGGTGTGAGTGGTTTGGAAGAAGGAGCACGTGCGATTTTCCCTGACGTAATCGTTCAACGATGCATGGTTCATTTGATTCGTAACTCCGTCAAATATGTTCCCAGCAAGGATTATAAAACATTCACCAAAGCCTTAAAGAAAGTTTATGGTGCGCCAAGCCACAAGGCTTGCCTAAGTGCCTTTGAATCCTTTCAACAGCAATGGGCTGCTTATCCAGGGGCAATTGATGTTTGGACAAGAAACTTCCACCATGTCGAGCAGCTTTATGATTATGGAAGTGCCATTCGTAAAGTTATGTACACCACCAACGCAGTTGAAAGCATCCATTCCAGCTTCAGAAAAGTAACCAAAAAAGGAGCATTCCCTAACGAGAACGCTCTACTAAAAGTATTATTTTTACGAGTCAAAGAACTCGAAACCAAATGGGAAGGTGGCCATATCCAAAACTGGGCAATGGTTATGAACCAACTACTTCTCCATGGAAATCTAAAAGAGAGGGCTTTAAAATATCTTGAGTAAGTTTAGAACTTACACACTTTATTTGACAAACCCTATCTTTACTCGTTTTTATTTAAAATTTCATCGATTGCTTGTAGCTCTTCTTTCGATAATCGAATGTCACTTGCTTTAACATTTTCGCGAATTCTCTCTTTGCGTTTTCCACCTGGAATTACTGCATCTACGCCTTCCTGAGCAAGCAGCCATGCTAGTGCTAAATTAGGCAAGTTCGTATCCTTACGTACAGCAAACTTGTTTAATTCATCTACTTTATCAAGCGTTTGAATATACTGCTCTCCTTGGAACAATGGAACAGACTGGCGCCAATCACCCGCATCTAATTTAGTCTCCTTTGTAAATCCTCCGCCTAGTAATCCAAATGCTAATGGACCATATGGAATAAATGAAATATTATTTTCTCTTGTGTATGGCAATAATGCTTCCTCAGCAGATCGATCCAGCATATTGTATGGTGATTGCAAGACAGAAATGTCACCATGTGCATTCGCTTCTTTTAACTGCTCAATAGATAGATTTGAAACCCCAATCGACCGAATTTTTCCTTCTTCCTTTAGACGCGCTAACTCACCAATTGATTCGGTAAAAGGCGTTTTATTATCTGGGAAGTGCAAATAATATAAGTCTACATAGTCTAATTGCAGCCTTTGTAAACTTTTCTCAACTGCTTCCCTTAAATATTCAGGACGATTATCTGTTTTCACATCATCTAAATTCGTAAAGTTTTGTGCTCCCTTTGTTGCAATAACAAAATCATCACGTTTAAATTCTTTTAATGCTTCACCAACTAATTCTTCCGAACGGCCAAGACCGTAAATGTCAGCAGTATCAATAAATGTTACCCCAAGGTTAAGTGCTTCCCTTACTAAATCTTTTCCATCTTGTTCATTTAAATTTTGGAATAGATTATGACCACCAACAGCATTTGTACCAAGTCCAATCGCCGATATTTCCAAATTTGATTTCTTTAGCTTTGTATAATTCATGTTTTTCCCTCCTTGTATTTGAGTAGCTATAGCATAATTTCTACATGTAAAAACTACAAATATTCTTGGTAAAGTTTCAAATAATGAAACTCACTATGATTATTTTGTAGTAAACTATTCAAACACCTATACTACAGAAGACGGGGTGATAAAAATGGCACAAAATCAAGTTTCTACACTAAGAAAAGGACTTCTCGTATTAGAACTGGTTAAACAAAATGAGGGAATTACTTTAGCAGAGGTGATGAAGGAGCTTCATTTAAGTAAGTCTACAGCATTCCGATTATTAACGACCTTAGAAGAAATGAAGTATATCTATAAAATTCAAACATCGTATTTCTTTAATCCAAAGGTTTTCCTTGATGAATCTGAAAAACGCTCCTCAAAGGGCTGGACATCTTTACGTTCCATCTACCAAGCAGCAGAAAACCTGCAAATGAGCACCTATTTAGGAAAAGTAGATGGTACCGACTTAGTTATGACCCAGGTATTACACGCTCCTTTCCAGCAATCAGCAGACGAAGAAATGGGTAACCGCTCTAAATTACATCTATCTGCTTTAGGCAAAGTCATTTTAGCACATTTAGATGATGCTAAATTAACTCCACTACTCGATAAAATGGCACTGGATCCTGCCACAGTCAATACGTTTCAAGACTCCCAATTATTTCGTTATCATTTAAAGGCGATACATGAAGATGGATACGCTTTTGATGACGAAGAACGGGCTGTTGGTCTCCGTTGCGTTGCTGTACCAGTTTTTCGCAATAAGAAAGTCATTGCTGCATTAGCTATTGCGGCACCAACAGATCAACTATCACGTAGCAGTGTCAAACAAATTGCTTTAAAACTAAATGTCGGTAGTAAAGCAATCACACAAGAATTAGAGGCTTTAGATAATATACATTAATTTATATAACGGAGGAATAACATGAAAAGCAATGTTCAGCACTTATTTCAAGACTTTACATTTAAAAATGGTGTCCATGTACGGAATCGGTTGACGATGGCACCAATGACGACTTTTTCTGCAGATAGCAATGACTATGTTTCACAAGAAGAGCTTGATTATTATAAAGAACGCGCAAATGGGATAGGTACAATCATTACTGCTTGTGCCTATATTTCCAAAAATGGTAAGGGCTTTGATGGCCAAATGAGTATCGATCACGATGGGACAATTGATGGTCTTACGAAGCTTGCTGAAGTTATCCATGCCGGTGGAGCAAAAGGGATTGTTCAACTTTATCATGGAGGCCGTTTAGCAGTACCTCGACTTACTCCAAATGGTGAAACCGTTAGTGCTAGTGCAGTTCCGCCTCTTGGAGATCGCGGATTTTATAGTATCGATCAAGCACCTCGAGCATTAACAACAGAAGAAGTTTATGAAATTATCACAGATTTTGGTGAGGCAACACGCCGTGCAATTGAGGCTGGATTTGATGGTGTTGAGCTGCATGGGGCAACAGGTTACTTACTCCAACAATTCGTTTCACCGCACTCTAACTTAAGAACAGATGAATTTGAGGATCGTCACCTATTCGCATTAAAATTAATCGAAGAAGTAAAACAAGTCGTCCAAAAACATGCAACAAAACCATTCCTAATCGGTTATCGTTTTTCACCGGAAGAGCCAGAAACACCAGGAATCACGATGAAGGAAACATTTGCTTTAATGGATGACTTAATTCAGGCAGACATTGATTATTTGCATATTGCAACGACGAATGCATGGGCAAAATCCCGCCGAGGCATTGTTAGCGATAAATCCCGTACCGAGTTAATTGCTGAATATGTTGACGGGCGTGTGCCAGTAATCGGTGTCGGCAATGTGCATACACCGGATGATGCTGCACGTGTGTTAGAAAAAGGAAAGACAGAATTTGTCGCACTTGGACGAGCTATTGTCGTTGACCCACATTGGGTTGAGAAAGCAAATGCTGATCAAGAAGACACGATTATTCATCACCTAACAGAAAATGATCAACAAAACGCAGTCATCCCAACACCATTGTGGAAATTAATTTTAGAGGTTCAAGGTTGGTTTCCAGTTAAAGAAACAGAGGAAAGCTTGAATTGATTTTTCATGTTGTATAGCCGACATAAGAAAACATGAAAATAACTTATAAAATGAACGTTTTCAGGCAGTGCTCGAGTGGAAGTTCCATGGCATATAACCCACATTCCTTACCTTGCTTGGCAGATAGGAAAGTATAGAACTTTCCTATCTGCATAACTGCAACTGTCAGCTCTTTCGTGATATGACTTTGTGAGAAAGGAAAGAAAAGACCTAAACTTTCTGGAGCAATTTGCATAAACGACTTCATTTAGATTTATCTTTTGATTATATACTTTTCACCAAGCTCCGTCTTTTATATACATAAATATCCTTAAATCTCTTGTATATGTGTATGCTTAAATTCATCGGAATACTTTAATCCATAGCTGAATAATCGATCCATAAAGATATGTGCAAACCAAATGATAGATAATAAAAGCAAGAAATCTTTTGCGAAAATGACCGAGCAAAAAATAAATAATAAAGGCAATATAAAACTATGACCAATGTTATAAACGGTTGCACCTACTTTATTGTTCCATGCATATCCAATCATTGTAATATCGGGAACAAATAACAGCACAAAAAATAACCATATTGGAAAATCCAGCAAAACATACATGTAAAATGAGAATACAAAAGCAATTCCATTTTCTATTCGAACCATTCGCTGATTAGTCATTAAATCCCCCCGATTGAATATTATTGAAAAATCCAAACAATAATTCTTCAATAACTTCTTTGTTTCTTTCGTATTTTCCTTCGTTGATTAATTCCTTAATTCGATGCACTACTTTTAATGCTTGCTGATAGAACCGAATCTTTTCTTCAAGGTTAATCATTTTTTCATCTAATAACGAGACGGTAGAAACGTTGCATTCGATTGAAATTGGTTGATCTCTTAACAGAAGTACTTGTTGAATCTCTTTAATGGTAAAACCTAATTGCTTTAATACAATAATAAATTGTAACTGTTTCTCGCAGGCTACATCATATTCCCGGTAACCATTTTCCCGCCTTTTCGGAACTAAAATATTTTCCTTCTCATAGTAACGAACAGTATCCGGTTGAATATGGTATTTTGCAGCAAAGTCTTTAATTTGCATAGCAGCAATCCTCCCATAAAAATAATAACATTGGAGAAAACTCCAAGGTCAATAGTTAATTTCTGAGCGAAGAAACAAAACCATCACAACAATATCAATTGTACAATTATTGATTCGTATTGAAAATACTTCTTATATTAAACTGCTCAATTTGTCCATTCAGCTTTAACTATATAGCCTATGGCTTGTAAAATTCCCTTTCAGTTCAATAATCATAATTTCTGGGGTTTTAACTTATGTATGATTAGCCTAGCCTTGAAAATAATAAGATTATCTCTGCTATTAAAAGAAGAGGATAGGTGATATAAATGGCATTTAATCCCCCAAAGAAAACGGCTAGACTTGCTGTTGAACACGGTGCAAAAAAGGCAAATTTGCCGATTTTAACTCAATCCATATTGGGATTTTTAGCAGGAGCATTTGTCGCTTTTGGTTTTTTGTTAGATATTCGGGTTACAGGTAATCTTCCAGTGGAAATTTGGGGATCAATGGGATCATTTATTGGAGCATCTGTCTTCCCTGTGGGTCTTATTTTTGTACTATTGGCCGGTGGAGAGCTATTAACAGGAAACATGATGGCTGTAACAACAGCAAGATTTGCAGGTAAAATTAAAACAACATACTTAATTAAGAACTGGACCATTGTGGCTATTACTAATTTTATTGGTTCTATATTTGTTGCATATTTCTTTGGTCATCTTCTAGGCTTAACAGAAACTGGCCCTTATCTAGAAGCGACCGTTGCCATTGCTGAGGCAAAAATAGCGGATCCATTTATGCTTGCGTTTCTATCCGGTATTGGTGCTAATTGGCTGGTTTGTTTAGCAGTATGGCTTTGCTACGCAGCCGATGATGTTACAGGCAAAATCCTTGGTATTTGGTTTCCAATTATGGCCTTTGTAGCAATCGGGTTTCAGCACGTTGTTGCAAATATGTTTGTTATCCCAGCCGCTATCTTTGCCGGGTATTTTACCTGGGGAGAGTATTTGATAAATTTCGTAGCTGTTTTTCTTGGAAATGCTGTTGGAGGAGCTTTTTTCGTAGGTGGATTATATTATTTAGCATATATTCGTGAAAAGGTTTAAACACATAGGAGAACTACTAAAGGGATCTGAGAACGCTTGTTTAAAACATCAAAAAACCCAGGTTTATTCTATACCTGGGTTTTCATCAGTTTGCAGCGAAGTAGGGTGGATAAGGTTATCCGCGCAATCCGAACAAACGTCTAATATTCTATATGGGCGCTGTTCTTTTTCGGTTTCCTCTTCCCTGCCACATACTTCACAAATTCTAGGCAAATGAAAAACCTCCCTTTTACATGTCATCCTCCAGTTTATTTACTTCATAACCTAGGTCTTTTACTGCTTGTTCGAAATCCATTAGTGATCCTGCATCCTCGTCATAAGAAATAATCGCTTCATTGGTTTGCGTATTAATTTTAATATTGCGAACTCCCCACACGTCATGCAAGGCATCGCTTACTTTCCTTTCATCTTCCTTTTTTAGATCTGGAATAGAAAGTTTATGTGTTATCATTTTCATCACCTTCACTTAAGAAGTATGTTTTTGAGATAATCCTTCACCCATACCACTTAAAAATTGAATCATCGCATTAAGGGAATTTCTTACTTCAATATCTTTTGTTGACTTATAGAGGTTCCACATTCCAATATTTTCATTGTAATTGGAGGCTTCTGTCATTCTTTCTAATCCTTTATTTACCCCATTAAAGATTGCCTTTATTTGATCGGGATCCATATCGGAAAGCAATTGAATGGTGCTCATTCCATTTTTGATAATATTATGCATCCCAGTTTGGTTCAGTTGTTCAACGGCAATTGCGCCTACTTTTTCACGTGTGCGCAGCAAACCTTTGAGCATATCAAGAACTCCAAAATCATGGAGTTCTTTTAATATAATAAGGGTATCTTCAATAGCTTCACGGTTTTCCGCAATTTGTTTAATTATAGCTTGCAGGTCTTGTGCACGTTCTTCCTCTTCACTAAGTTGTTTTTTCTCAATTTGCCTTATTGCCCTTGCCACGTAAACCACCCTCTCTTCTTATCACTTCAGGTATCGGCGTAAAATCATCTCTTCTCCATTTTTTCTCTACTTCTACACCGATATGTGGTTGTGGATTACCGAAACGGTGATTATTTTTTGGCAATGGAGATTCGCCTGTTTTCTCGAGCACTTCCATTCTTACTTGTGCCTCTTTATAATTTGGTGTATGTGTGTCTTTGTCATAGTAACTGCTTGTTAACGCATTTACTGCTTTTTCGTATTCCACGGTATTCATAGGCAGGTACAGTTCATTCCCCGTTACTCTTTCAGATACCAACACACGCACTTTCACCTTTCCATAAGGGGAAATGAGACGGACGAGTGAACCGGTCTCGACATTTCTTTCTTCTGCTAGTTCTTTTGAAACCTCAAGCCATGGCTCGGAAACCATCTGATTAATTCCGGCTGATTTATTAGTCATATTACCTTCATGAAATTGTTCCAAAAGTCGCCCATTGTTTAGGTGAAGATCAAATTCTTTCCCAAACTCCATTGGTGGAGTCCAATCAACTGGGAATAATTTTGCTTTACCATCTTTAGATTTAAATTCTTCTTCATATAGCAATGGAGTGCTTTCTCCGTTTGGTTTAACAGGCCAAATTTGGCTATCCCACCCTTCAAGAAGATCATAGCTTACACCTGCGAAAATAGGAGCTAATTTAGCTACTTCCGCCATAATTTCAGATGGGTGTTCATACTTCCAGTCAGCTCCACATTTATTTGCAAATTCCTGGAAGATTTGCCAGTCTGGTTTACAATCACCTAATGGTTCTAATACTTGGTAAAAGCGTTGGATTCTTCTTTCTGTGTTTACAAAAGTACCTTCCTTTTCCAAACTAGGAGCAGCTGGTAAAACAATATCTGCGAATTGGGCCGTTTTAGAGAAGAAAATATCTTGCACCACAAAGAATTCCAGTTTTTCAAATGCTTCATGTACGAAATTAATATTGGAATCAACCAATGCCATTTCTTCACCGAATAAGTACATGCCTTTTATGTTGCCATCCATAATACCATCCACGATTTGGTGATTATCCAGACCAGGATCTTTAGGCAGCTTTGTTCCCCATGCTTTTTCATAGCGTCCACGTACTAAATCATTTTCAATCGGTTCATATCCTGGCAGCCAGTTTGGCATCGTTCCAAAATCACTTGCTCCTTGTACATTATTGTGACCACGAAGCGGATAAGCACCTGCTGCAGGTTTACCAAAATTTCCTGTGACCAATAAAAGGTTAGCAATTGCGGTACTTGTGTCTGTACCACCAAGGTGTTGTGTAACACCCATAGCCCAAAGGATACATGTACCGTTTGATTCGTGTATCATTTCCGCTACTTGTATTAATGTATCTTTCGAGATACCTGTTACTTTTTCCGCATAATCAAGCGTAAATTTTTCTAATGATTGTTTATACTCCTCTACTTGATTAACACGTTTTTGTAAAAACGCTTCATCTTCCCATCCTTGATCAAGAATATACTTCGTAACAGCGGACAGCCATACTAAGTCTGTTCCTGGTTTTGGATGAATATATAAATCAGCTCTATCAGCCAGTTCATTCTTTCGCAAATCTGATACAATCAGTTTCTGACCATGTAATTTATGTGCCCTTTTCACCCTTGTTGCCAATACGGGATGGGATTCGGAAGGATTTGCACCAACAACCATTACTAAATCAGCTGCCGCGATGTCCTTGATTGTTCCAGAATCCCCACCAATACCAACTGTGCGCATAAGTCCAGCTGATGCAGGAGTTTGACAGTATCTCGAGCAATTATCAACATTATTAGATTGAAAAATGGAACGAGCTAGTTTTTGGAATAGGAAATTTTCCTCGTTTGTACATTTAGAAGATGCAATAAAACCAAGCTTGTCGCCACCTTCTTTTTCTTTAATTTCCATAAACTTCTCGGCCATTAAGCTCAGCGCTTCTTCCCAGGTTGCCTCGTGAAATTTATCTCCTTTACGAATCAATGGTTTGGTAAGGCGCTCCTCACTATTCACAAAATTCCAACCGAATTTCCCTTTGACACAAGTAGAAATACCGTTAACCGGTGCATCACTCTGAGGTTGAACTTTAAGAATATCTCTACCTTTTGTCCATACTTCAAAACTACAACCTACCCCACAATAGGTACAAACCGTTTTTGTCTTCTTAATCCGATCTTCACGCATCGCCGCTTCAACATTGGAGATGGTGAAGATTTCCTTATATCCTGGTTCCACTTCTTTTGTTAGATCAATCATTGGTTCAAGGATATTATTTGGTATTCCCGTCATGTACCCAGCTTCACCGAGCATGGATTTTTCCATTAGAGCGTTACAAGGACATACGGAAACACAATGTCCACATGATACACAAGAAGATTCATTAATTGGCACATCATTATCCCAAATGACCCTTGGGTGTTCCCGATCCCAATCAATGCTAAGCACTTCACTTACTTGCAAGTCCTGACATCCCTCCACGCACAACCCACATTTGATACATTGATCAGGCTCATATCGATAAAATGGATGTGAATTATCTGGAGGATACGGTTTGGGTGTAAATTCGTATTTTTGGTGCTCTAGTTCTAAGTATTCTGCAGTATTATGTACCACACAATTTCCATTGTTATTGTCACAAACAGTACAATAAAGCTCATGGTCCTTCAGAATACGTGACATACCCTCTAACTGTGCTTCTTTTGCTGTTTCTGACACAGAGTTTACAACCATATCGGGTTCCGCTTTTGTCGCACATGCTCGTCTTAATTGCCCATCGACTTCTACAAAGCATGTGTCACAAGTTTGAATAGTTCCTATACCTAGATCTGGTTGTGACGAACAAATACCGGGAATATAAATATTGCTTTCTAAAGCTGCCTCTAAAATAAATTGCCCATCTTTTGCTTCGATTGTAATGTCATTTACGGTTATTTGGAAACTACGACTTTCCATAAAAATCCCTCACCACCTTATTTTCCTTTATATGAAAGTATTTACTAAAAAATTTAAAATATAACTGGAGTTTGTAAACAAGGTGAGTGAGGGCATGTTGCTTTTACACGAAGAATCAAGTGAAGAATAGTCGTCAATTGGTTTCAGGAAGGTGTGATAGAATTAATTAAAGTGAATGATAGCTTTCACTTTAGTTTTTTTATAACCGCTTCAACAAAGAAAAAAGACCCGCTAAAAATATAGCGAGTACGTTAATATATATATGGAATGTATTACAAAATTCAAACTCTCATCATTTAATTAATTTTATGTATGTGAATTCAATTGTTCCCATTCGCTTAAATACATCCGTTTGGCTATCTTTTTAGGATTTTCTAGTTTGCAAATTAGTTCTAAACTATTGCCATCTGGATCATTGAAATGGATTTTAGCATGAGCGTAGCTTTCATGTGGCATTACGAACGGTTCTACGGGTTTAAAACCAAATGCCTCCCTTGGTTCATATCCTATACTTTGTAACCAACCAACTGATTTCTTAAGGTCTTCTAATGTTACTTGAAATGCGATATGTCTTATCGAAGGATGGTATTCTAGCTGTACATTTTCTGATTCCCATAATCCAAGCCAACTTTTGTCTCTTTCAATCCATAAAAATGCCAGCCTCTCTTCAACAATATGATCAAGCACGAGACCTAGATTTTCATAAAATTCAATTGACCGTTTTAAGTTACTGACTGGTAAATGCGCTTCGTATAATCCTTTAATCATGATAGATAATTCTCCTTTTACTCTAACAAGTAAATTACATTTATTGAATCAACATGTTTCCCACATATTGAGCAGTACCACTCGAGCTTGTGAATGTAGCAACTAAAACATAATTCCCTTTAATATTTGGCATTTAAAAACCATCTCAAAAACTGAAGTTTAGATGATTTTGATACCTCTAATACTTCTCTTAAGATGCCCTATTAGCTATAAGAATTTCTTTAAAATTGAACACGAAACCCTTTGAATTGATGAATACCAGTTCCAAATTTTATAAGTCCTTCATCTCTTAGCTCTTTTGCTGTATTTTTCACTTCTTGTAAAAGATCGGGATTCAGCCCTATCGTATTATGTCCACCAAAAATCTTCGTTACGTGGGGAATCGTTGAGATTCTTTCTAATGATTGTACTAACTCCATCGGATTAGTTGTAGGAAAGAAAGCATAGATTGGAGTCTCATCATAGAGTAAATCTCCTGTAAACAAATAACCAGTATGATTATCTAAGATAGATATATGACCTGGGGAATGGCCTGGCGTATGGTAAATCGTCAAGTTTCTATTTCCTATCTCTATTTCATCCCCATCATTTAATAGACCAGTAGGCTTTCCTTGATATGGTCTGTATGTAGCAGGATTAAATGTCACTGGAGTAGGTAAGGTAATATCACGACTTACATCTTTTCTTATTTGCTCTATGGAAAGTTGCTTAATTCCATTGATAAGCCAGTCTTCTTCATCCTTATGGACATAGATGTCCTTAAATTCAGAATGACTTCCGATATGATCCCAGTGAACATGGGTGGTTAGAACAATAATTGGCAGGCTTGTTAGTTGGTCAGTAATTCGTTTTATATTGTCAATCCCCAGTCCTGTATCAATTAATGCTGCCTTCTCTTCACCTATTAACAAGTAGGAGTGGACTTTTTCCCAATGTCCGAACTCACTAATAGCAAACGTAGTATCGTCTATTTGCGTCACTGTGAACCAAGCGTCTGTAATACCAACCATTTAAACGCTCCCTCTCTATTTTTACTTACTAAATGATTATATTATTTTTGAAAATCTGTCCTTTAACACAATTAAAATTCTGTGCTCATTTCGATGCTTTCATAAATTTCTATCAGTGACCCAGCAGGATCCCTAAAATGCGCTACCTTAATACCCCAATTCTTTTGTTCGGTTGGTTTCGTAATAAAATTCACTTTATTTTTTAATGCTTGATATGATTCTTCCACGCTTTCTACACTAAAAATTAAAGCTGTCCTATCTACTTTTTCAATATCAGTAGAATAATCTCCACCAATTGCTTTAATCATCTGTTTACGATCAAAAACACCTAAAGTAGCTCCATTAAATTTAAAATCGGCATAATTAGAATTCTCATCGCCCCAAGACACGTCAAACCCTAATACATCTCTATAAAATAAAAAACATTCTTTATAATTGTCTACAAGCAATCGAGTGTGCGTAAATTCCATGATAAATTCCTCCTCTAAATAATCATTGCTGGGTCTTGAATTTGGTTAGTCGCCTATTATGCCTATTATATCTTTCACCCAATCAATCCCTTCATTAACAAAGGCTTCTGTCGGATTTGTATGTGGCGTATGTTCAAAAATGAAAAACACATCCGAATTTGTCGATAGCTGATAAATTAAATTCTTTACTTTAAAATGCGAATTGCTATTTTCGTGAGATGGATGAACAGGCACCCAAATATATTTATCATTGTGAAACTCTACGTTGTGTAAATGTACTACCTTTACATGCTTTTTCCACTTTTCGATATAATCTATTGCTTCATCGCCAACCGCCAATACATAATCCCCGATATCAATGCAAAGTTTTATTCCATACCTATCCCAGATTTCAATTGGAAATGCATCCAGTGCTTTTATACCAAACGCGGATCTGTTAAGACCTAATTTTGGTTCGCACACAATTGGTATAGAATATCTTTCTTGCAGCTGATGCAATCTTTTTAATCCGCTTTCAATAATTTCAGCAGAATCAATGTCTTTTTCTTCTTTGAAGTAAGGAAAGTGTACTAAAATATAAGCCGCGCCTAACTTGGACATATAGTTAACTTCCGATTCAAACTGTCTCCAAGCCTGCTCCGGTTCGTAATTTACCTTTTCCAGCAAATCGTATTTACTTTGATTTCTGTACAATGGAGAATGCAGTCCAAACGTTTTATTTTCTTTATTCGTTAACTCTATGAAATAATTAAAGGAATCCTCACTTGGAAATTCGCCAATTTCAATATGACTCACATTATCCTTATCAAATAATAAAGGGATTTTCTCAGGATCTGACATAATTGTACTTCCAGAAAGTCCTATGTGATGATGCATCTTTTCCTCTCCTTCAATCTATTATAGCTTTTAGATACGTAAACTCGTTTGTGACTGTTAGGCACTTCTAGATTTCATAAATTCTATTGGTCTGTATTGTTTGAAAATCCTCCAATTAATTTTAAGTCTGAATAATCAGCACCAAATTCTTTTGCACCCTCTAATAGAATATTATTATTTATAATGATCACCACCTGTATTTGTTTACGAATTGATAATTCATTAAGTTTCACATTATACAGAAAATATAGATGGATTCTTATTGTAACAAGCTTGAAAGGCGGATGCTAATTATTCTACTATCTTTATTCACTTGGAATAAAATTTTAATCTGCATATTTACTTTGAATGTAGGAGAATTTAAAGTCAGGAGGGATTCTATGGATCATGAATTTTTATCTGTTGAAGAGTTTAATGTATTGCTTCAACAGTGGAGCGGAAGAACAATTAAAATTACCAAGCACGAATTAGATGATGTCGATCAAACAGTATTGAATCTGCAAAATATTTCCTATGATCAAAACTTGCGCAGAATCGATGACTACGTACCGAAACATAGCTTACTTTTACATGGAGATGGCCAAATAGAAACACTGACTACTATGAGTAATGTATCACTCCCATCATCGAATTATGAAATCCCCCTGCAGGATGACTCCCTCTATGAATTTAATGGGGAGACATTTGTTCTTACAACGAATCGTGGAGTTTATAAGATTGAGTTGGCATAAAAGGGCTCGGAATTAGCCCTTTTGTGTCTGTTGTTCAATAACTTCACTTTGACAAAGCTTCGATCCGAAATCCACTTGGATCTTCAACATAAACTGATTTTAAAATCATACATTCCCCTCAATCAAATTGCTTCTGGCTTTAACCCTTTTTTAATTAAGGCTTTGTTAAACTTTAAGGAAAGCCTTTGAGAGCAAGGTTTACCCTACTAAAATCCCATTTTATTTTAGGTATTTATCAAGTTTTACAACATAGTCTATTGCTTTGAGTTCATTGTTTAAACTATATAAATATTCCTTAACAGCTTCCACTAATTTCGCAGTAGTTATGAATTCTTTAGACTCAAAATCCTGCCAGATTGAAAAAATATGCCAATTGTCCTTAGCTACATGAAGAAAGTTAAGAATTACCTCATCGTGATCAATTGTCTCATAATTCATATTTACTCTATATCCTTTTTGTACTTGTTGGATCCACTCTCCCAATTGAATTCCCAGCTCCGCAAGATTGATGTATGGGTCGTAGAAAAATACTCTTTCATTTAGCGAAATCTTTAACTCGCCCTCAATAAATCCAATGTCGTAAGAAGAATATTGTGATTCAGTTTCATTTGGTTTAACAGTGTTTAAAATAAATGATAACTTAATGTCCATAAAATCACCCTGTCGTTATACTTTCTATTAAGGTTAAT
Source organism: Oceanobacillus sp. FSL W7-1309 (assembly GCF_038002145.1). Classification (NCBI taxonomy): domain Bacteria; kingdom Bacillati; phylum Bacillota; class Bacilli; order Caryophanales; family Bacillaceae; genus Oceanobacillus; species Oceanobacillus sp. FSL W7-1309. The sequence continues at coordinate 2,485,033 of NZ_JBBOBX010000001.1, read as the reverse complement.
TACATTCTTAGAAAATGAATTAAACGTTGAAGTCTGAGTGGTGTAACCTCCACCAATTGTAATTAATTAAATTAGAATTAGTATCCATAATTTCTTTTTCATTTCTCAGTATCCTTCATCGCCTTTACCAAATTCCCCCTTAAATCTATGTTATATTAAAAATAGAATTTTTGGAATGATTTCAACTATATCTTTAAGATAAAGGAACGGTTGTAATGAAAGGGGGATTCCGATAGTGAAAAAGGTTTTATTTAGTTTAGTTCCGTTGCTTTTCATTTTATTTGCATGTCAGGATCAGCAATTGGAAACGAATTATTATTTATCCCTGTTGGGCGATAGTGAGACTTGGAGATTGTCTGGTTATGAAATAATATTAACCCCAGATGAAATAAAGGTCGGAAATGGAAAGCTGATAATGAAGGAAGAAAATAAATATATTACAGATTCCTTTAGCTTTGATACATATGCGGTTATTAATGGCGTAGATCATAAAATTCATGCTGGCTCAGTCTCTGGACGCGCAGATATTAAAGAGCAAACGACCGGAACATTAGAAGGTGGCGCCCCCATTGATTTCGATGAATTAAGTGGTGTTTATATGATAATTGAGTGGTGGGATCCTAATGAAAGTGATAATGTTCAAGAGCGAATTAATTTATATCAAAAGCCGGAGATTGATGAAACGTTTTTAAATGAAGAATCCCTTTAAGAGAAATGGAGAGTTATCTGGAAATCGTCCATTTCTCTCAGATTAATCTATGATTTTGTCTCACCGATATATTTATATTATTTTCGAACAAATATTGAATACTCAACTGGATTAACAAACCCTAACTTAGCAGCCAATTTTATAGAGCTAATATTTTCCACATCACAGTCCCATCTAGGTGTTAGCCTTTTTTCCAAACATTTATCGATAAATGACATTCCTAAAATAAAAGCGAAACTTTTACCAGTATATTGACTCTGTGTCACGATATCAATTTCTACAAAAGATTGACTGGTAAAGATAGAAGTACACTCACTTACTACTTCCCGATCATTATTTATTACACAAAAACCGAATCCATATTTCAGGAAGTTTGGTATGCCATTCCAATACTGATCATAATAACTTTCATTAAAACTAGAACTCATTTCAATGGTCTTTTGGCTAATTTCTCTGATCGTAAATCCACTAGGTAACTGCTTTTTTTAACCGGGTAATTTCTTGGATTATATTCAAATGAACTTCTTTTCATTTGAATTATTTCTTCTTTGAGAAGGTTATATATGACCCTGTCCCAATTTCCTGTGGCTGAAAACAACGTGAATCTAGCACTTTCCCTAGTATGCTGTTTGTACAAAGCGAAAAATGCATCATTAAATGTAGGGTTGCATTCATTACCAGCAATAAAATATACACCATTTCTAGTGCCAATTAAAACTGTTCTCGGTTGAATTTGATCATCTGCATACACAATTCCAGGGATTATGTTTTCCGCAACAGAATAAGCAAATGTTGGACACCTTCTCGAATTCTCTATTAACACAGGTAGAACGCGATGATATTCTGTCTCTTTTAACACTTTCATCTCGAACAAATCCTTTACTTAGGTTTAGCCCTATTAACATATAAGGAAAGAGGAACAAGTAGCTTATCTATACGTGTTCTTCTATTATATAGAATAACAGCCGGAATCTTAGAATAATTTAGCTAAAACCTCTTTTAGTTCAATTAAGTCATCGATAACAAAGTCAGCCTTGGCCAATTCATCTTCTTGTGCAAAATCAAAATTACAACCAATTGCAACTAAACCATTGTCTTTCGCTGCTTTTATATCTGATAGACGATCTCCTACTACTGGTGCATTGGTAATACCATATTTTTTTACAATATCTTGCACTAAGTCGGACTTATTCAATGATTTTATTTGTTGTATACTAAATGTTTCGGTAACCCAATTATCCAAATGATAATACCTTACAATCGCATTTAAATATTCCTTTAAACCATTGCTCGCTATAAAAACGGACCAATTATTCTTCGTTAAATAACTGAAGACTTCTTTAACATTAGGATATAAAGCACCTTTACTATTATTTATATTTTCGATTAAACTTTCCAAGAAATAAACATCCGTTTGTTCTCTTACATCTATAGAATGATCAGGCAGCAGTGTTTCCCATACTTTAGGTAATGGGACGCCCATAATTTCCCGATATTTTTCAATGGGGGTTTCCCCTTCCCATTTACCTTGCGTTCGCAAATAGTTAAACGTGTCGTCAAGAGATAACTCTAATATTCTATCTGTTTGAAAGAGTGTGCCGTCCATATCAAAGATTAGTGCTTTCTGCATATTTTCCCTCTCCAATTACAATTACTGATTAATTTTTTTAAGGTGATCATAATAGCAAATACAAATAAATCCATACTTTTAAACAATTATGCTTTACATTAATCAATGAATATTTAATAATTCAATTAAATCTATGACTTCCTCATCCATACCTGGTTCAATATACACTAGCTCCGTATTCTCAATAATATTCTCCATTTCTGCTATAACATCATTCTTATCTAAATCATCAGGTGGCGAGAATCCACCGTACCAACGTAATGGGACGTTATATATATTAATCGTGCCGTCTCCATTACCACTATATGTTACTGATCCATCAACTAAGCGAGAGCCGCTAAGCTGGATAACATCCTCTGGATATTTAACGTCGGTATTATCATCAGGATTCAGTGGTTCGCCAGCTGGAATATGTAAAACATTCAATTCATCTATTTCTTGATTTGGACCAAGCTGTAACCAAACTCGAGCATATTCGATTTCCTCTGAAGAATATGTCGACAATGAATTTTCTTCTTCATTGCCTGTTGCAATAGTTGATTCTCCATTGCTAGTTTCTTCTGAAGGTGTTTCAATTGAATCATTCCTTATGGTCTCTTCTGATTCTGCAGACGGCTCTCCATTCTTTGAATTTTCTTCTACTTGATTATTTTCTTTTGGCTCCTCAGTTTCTTTTACTGGTTCTGAAGCCAAAGCATCCTCATTAGTACCTGCGTCTGCTTCTTCGCGCGCACTGTCAGAACACCCAACAAGTAATAGTACCAGCATTAGTAGAGCTACATTGTAATAAAAAATCTTTGTTCCCCTTTTCATTCGATCATTCCTTTCTGCATCTCAACCTTACAAGGGTACAACCTTCTTCATAAAATATTATATATCTCTATCTTTATAAACGCGAAGTTGTTGCCTAAATGAAAAGATTCTAGTGAACCTGACTCTGATTTAAACTTTAAACTATCTACCTTTTCAATTTAAATGAACGCAAGAAATGATTGGAGTATGAAAAAAACAAATAAACCATTCGTCTAGAAAATATCCCCTTTCTTTCAAAACAATTATCCTTTAATTCACCTAAACAAATAGGTATCAATATTTTCATCTCCAGTAATCATATCTTTAATTTTAATCTGATTGTTTTTCACTTCATCTTCCCCAATAATAACGACGTTACGAATCTTTTCTTTGTTTGCTTTATTAAGTGCCTTTCCTAGTTTCTTGTTACTCATTTCATATTCGACTGAAAATCCCTTCTTTCTTAAATACTTTGCTACCATTAATGATTCTTTTGGAGTGCCCAATGGAACGATATAATAATCTACATCCTGACTGACTTCTAAACGCTTCTCGGAATTACGTATGGCCGTGTAAATTACATCTAAGCCAAATGATATTCCTACCGTTGAGTAGTTTTCATTTGTCCCTAGCAAACCACCAATTGCATTATCGTACCTTCCACCACTGCCAATGCTTGATTTAATAGTTTGATCTGATAAAAACATTTCATAAATGGTACCTGTGTAGATTTCCAAGCCTCTTGCTAAAAAAGGATTAAATACACATTGGTTATCAACACTTAGATAGTCAAGATAGGAATCTAGCTCTTTTAATTCATTTAACCCTTCCCGTACCTGTTCATTTTGGTTAGCGTAAGTTTCAAAATAGTTAAAGGTAATATTATTCTCATCCCTCAAGAATTTCCGAATGGATGCTATCGTTGAATTTGCTAATCCTTGTTCACTTAGCTCAGTGATAACAGCTTCTAATCCGATCTTTTCTAACTTATCAAGTATTAACACTGCTTTATTGCGTTTTTCACTTTCTACACCAAATACTTCAAGCATTCCTGTGAGCAATTTTCGATTGTTATATTGTATAGTTACCTTTAAATCAATCTTACTGAATGCATCAAGAGCCATCACCATTAATTCTGCCTCAGCTATTTGTGACTCAACACCTACAATATCAACATCACATTGCGTGAATTCCCGAAGCCTCCCTGTTTTGATTGGCCCATCTCGAAATACTTTCCCAATTTCATAGCGTTTAAAAGGCATCCTCAATGTGGGGTTCATTGCAACAACCTTTGCAAACGGAATAGTGAGATCATACCGCAATGCTAAATCCCTCTCCCCTCTATCCGTTAATGTATACATTTCCTCTAATATCTCTGCTCCCCCACCATATTTAGAAGCTAATAATTCCGTGTAATTTAATATTGGGGTTTCCAGCGGTTTACATCCATATTGAATAAAGACGTCTTCTAATGTTCTTCTAATATTCCGACGTACAACCTCCGCATTCGACAAATAATCCTGTGTACCTTTTACATTTTGATAATCCATTTTTTTCATGACGCTAACCTCCAAATTTTTATAAAATAAAAAACCGCACTTGATTGAAGTGTTGAACTTAATCAAATACGGTTAATGATAAATAGCCTTCCTATTTGCGATTTTTTAAAATCCAATAGCAAGGCTAATTGATATGATGATGTAATTGTGTGAACGAAAGCTTGAACAGAAGCATTTTTACTCACCTCAAAAATTTCATTTATTATATCGTGATATTGAGTTTATTTCAACCATTATTTCTTATACTTTTCACATAGGTCCACTTATCAGATTTGATATTCTCACATATGTACTTTCCTAACTATACAATAAACTGAGTAAACCATGCTACATACTTCGCACCTGGTATGAACAATAACTGTGCTAAAAGTGTACCCAATAAACGTGATGTCACCATCATTATAGATGCGTTTTTTAAATTAATATAGCTTCCTTTTTTGTTGATCACATCATCTGCAAGGATTGAAATCTTAGGGTCAATAAAAACAATTAGTAAGATAGTTGCCACCCCATTAATTAAACCTGAAGCCATTACAGCCGTAGTTTCCCGCTCAGGTGCAAGCAATGCAGCATATAATGCAGATAATACACCGATTGTATAGATTGCGGTAATCAACATATTAATACAGAATAACTTAATCGGTATATCTCCCCAGTTCATATCTTTCAAATATGTATACCTAGGTAAATGAATATGCTTTTTTGCACGTTTTAAGTAAGGTAATGTAAATCCCTTTCTCATTAACGTCGGGATAGAACCGCGTTCCTCTGCTAAATGAATGATTGCCCGCGAAAAAATAGCAATAAATGTCGGCAGTAAAAGTACACCGATAATGGTTCCTACTGTGGCAGAACCAATTAAAATCCGATATTGACTAGCAACGAATTCTAAAGCATTTTCTTTTGGAGCATTATCTATCAAGCTCCCTGTGAAAGGCTGCTGCATCATATTAGCCAACCTCGAAACCATCACCATTACATTAAACAAGGAAAGGGCCGATGCTAATAGTCTTACTCTTGCTCCCGACAAGCGCACTGAATATGCTAAAGTTTCGATTGAATGAATGATTAGGGTAAACAGTGCTATCATTATTAATTGTGTTGTAAAATATTCCAAGACATTACCTACTTCATTTTATTTGTTTGAAAGAAAAATCCCGATATCTTCGTATTTGATTTCTCTATTAACTTTACAATACTTTCAATTTTAACATTAAACTCATTAAGTTCAGCTAAAAAAACATACTGATTTTAATGGAAAACTATCCACCTACTACAACAATCTGTTTCTAATTTAGAAAGGGTAAACTAAAATATCACTTATTTAATTCCTTAGCTAAAGAATCAATAGCATCCAATACTTCTTGAATATTTTCTTTCGTATTCATTTTGTTACGAGCGTATAGAAGTACGGGTCTAACTGATTCAACTGAGCGACCAAATTCGTACATCCAATCATATCTCGGAACCATCCACGTATGAAAATGATGTGTTGTATCTTCATTGTAGAAATAATAAACGTACTCAATTCCTAAAACATCTCTCTGAGCTTTTCTTATCTTTGACAGAAGCTGGATGTAATCTATTTTTTCTTTCTCTGTTAGTTCATCAAAACATTTGATATGCCGTTTTGAAGCTAAAATTATAAGTCCCTTAATAGGATAAGCAACATCTTGATGCGCGTGAAAATACTCCGTTTCAAATACAATACCACCATCTGGTTCAATCAAATTACTTGTTATTGCACAACTTAAACAAGCAACCTCAACCGTTTTTCCATTTGATAACGTTATTTTTCTCACAGACTTATCCTCCTAGTCTATGTTCAAAAGAATGATCTAACATTTAAAGTTTGTTAATAATACTATTGAGAGAATGAACGATTACTTCTGGTCTATCCAGATGAATTGAATGACTTGATTCTTTAGCAAATATCAATTCACTATTTTGGCTAAGTTTAGCTTGGCTGACAATAAGTTCCTGCCACTTCTCTTCCAATAATATTATCTCCCTTTCAGGCAAACCATCCATAGTCCCCAGCTTAATGTTATACTCTTTATCTCGACCAATAACGATTAACGGGATATCAGGAAACTTCCCTAAGCTCTTAATTATCTTAGCGTCATTTTTCCAATTTTTAATTTCAGAATACATTGCTTTATAAAGATAAGGATTTATTTGAAAGTCAATTAGCAATTGTTGAATATAGATAGGGAGATGCTTCTGCTTTTCAGTAAGAGAAGGGTTTATTACTTTTCTTAATTCTTTCTGTTCCATAATAGAATAGGAAGAACATTTTTCCATCCACTTTTCATCTGTTTCCTCTTCATCTAAAACAGGCAAATTTAACTCGTCTAATTCTTTCAAATCAACAGAAGTTGAATCTACTAATACTAATCCTTTAACTTTATCAGGATACTCAATTGCAAAATGCTGAGCGCATAGCCCACCATATGAGTGACCAACCAAAATGACAGGTTCATAGATTTTGAGCTGAGATATGATTTCAGTTAGATCATTCACTACGGCCTGTGTATTACGAATTTCATTACCAATTTCACTTTGACCAAGACCAGGTCTATGAAACATTATGATTCTGTTTGATCTACTTATTGATTCTGTTACCTCATACCATTCATAAAAAGAACAACCCATTCCAATAAGAATAATTATGGGGGTACCTTTATCCCCTTTTTGAAGAATTTCTATTTTGTTATTATTTACTTTCAAAAACTTTCTTATATTTCTCCCCCCTAGTTAAAGCTATTTAATCTAAATACCAACCTATTCAATCAAAAATTCCATATGTGTTTTCTCTTGCTTATAGTAATCCAATCTATCTTGTAATGTCCCTGTATGAAATTCAAATTTATGCCCATCCGGATCCGTAAAATAAATAGACTTTTTATCTCGCTCATCTCTCGGTCGACCTGACAATATATTTACATTTAATCTGTTTAGCTTGTCGTACATCTTATCGAATTCCTGTACTTCAATTGAAAAAGCAATATGTGTGTAAGAGTGGCTTATTTCATTACGGGGGATATCTTTCTCTTGATTGAGAGCAAGCCACATTCCATTTAAGTCAAAGTAGGCAGTGCTTCTCCCCTTTACTAACAGCTTCGCATCGAATACATTTTGATAAAATGCAATAGAATTTTCTAAATTAGAAACGGAAAATAAAAAATGATTTAGACCTTTTATCGACACCTTTATCACCCCCAAAAAATCTATCCGTTTAATCTATTTAATCATTTTAAGAATATCTTTTGAGTTTTTTATCATACCCAGTAATCCAAGTCCTTTTGTTGCATCTTTTGTTAATTTCTTTTCTGCTATTTTTCTAATTCTTTCATCTGCATTCGAGTAATTTCCAGAGTCAACTATCGGCTGTGGGTCATATTCTATCGCAAGTTGAATAGCTTTCGTTTCATCTTCTCCCACAATTTTATTCACTAGATATAACGCCATGTCTATACCTGCGGAGACTCCTGCAGCTGTTATATACTTTCCTTGTTCAACGACTCTCTCTCTAACTGGTGTAACTCCAAAATCCTTTAGAAGATTGATTGGCTTCCAATGTGATGTTGCTTTTAATCCAGTAACTGACACTCCCACAGCTAAAGCAGTGGGGTTCTAAATCCGCTGCTTTCGTTAGAACCGGCATCCACAGTTCGAACTATTAGGTACGCTCGGCATCTAGGGTTACTAACACTGAGACAACTTTGTTTAGAACATTTACGGCCAAAAAAGCCTTTGCTTCCATTAGCGACCGCATCTTTTGACTTTCGCAAGCCCGGTTGTGTCAAACCGCTTATGAGATTTGCATTAATTCTTTAAGGTGATTCCTGAATTAAGGATCATCTTTTTTTGCTTCAAGATATATGCTATTTCTTGGTCGTGTAGTTTTTGAAAGGTTGGAAACGTTTCTTCGCAACTATTTTGATTGGTTTTCTTCCCAGATTTATTTGCGTTCATCAATAAAAACGCTGAATAGATATCTCGCTGTATTTTAGTTTTTTCGTCGATCCGGTGCCAGCGTTCAGACAAGTGCTTTCTAAAATAATCCTTCCTTACGTGGCAATACTGACTTGCTTTAAAAGTGCGGGTATTTATTCTCTTAAATATGCCTCCAAACCGATTTACTTTTTCTTCTAAAATCTTTAGAAACAATGCAGGTGCTCGATTACCTAAGGTTTTTCCGAAGCGCTTCTTACGTTTGTATTTACCAGTCTTATCGGAAACTTCTGTTTCTCTTTTTCGTTTCTGCAACCCTTTGAAATTCATCGTTTCAGTATAGAATGTATCGCCAAGAGAAAGTAGGCTATTAGCCAATGTTCGATGTGATGTTTTTCGAATATCTGCTTGTTTACGATGCAGTTCTCTTAAACGAGAACGAAGTTTCCGGTATCGATTTGAGAATACCCAGGTTTTCTTTCCCTTTTTTATGGTGCCATTATCATTGAAGTTGCTGGAATTCATCATTCTTCTAGAACGGTCTATCTTTCGTTGAATGAGTCTAATTTCGCGAGCGATTTCTTTTACTTGTTCTGCTAAGTTACTCAATAATACTTTCGTTTCTGAAGAAACAGCAACAGTAGACGTTCCGATATCGATCCCGACGTTTCCTTTGCCGATATTTCTATCCTTAGAAGGAGGGTAACCAGCAATGACAAGGTCTGCAAAATATCTAACCTTGCCTCGAATCTCTTTTCTTACAATACGTACATATTTTACGCGATAGTAGTCACTCTTAACACTATCTTTCGTTTTATAAGAAAATGGCGTTTTATCGTATAGCTTAGTCATTATTTCTGAAGCATAGGCATCTTTCTCTTTGAATACCAAAGATGTGTTTAAGTCTTTATATACAATAAAACCATCAACGAATCTCCAACCGGTATCATTTGACTTACCTTCAAAACTGTCCATATCACCTTTAGAGATAAACTTTACCTTTTTGGATTCGCCAAATAGTTTTTTCTTAAATGTGTTCCAAGCTCTTGCTGCTGTTTTTTGCGTAATTGCGGAATTTACTTTATTACCGAAGTGTTCACGTATGGGCTTAATCCACTCATGCGAAGCATATTCTGTTAAGGCGTATTTCAATCTTAATTCTTCGAAAGCAGCTTGAATACATTTCTTCTCCGCTATTAAAATTTTATTGCTAGGATCTTTTGCTAATTTTTTAGATACGCCTCTGTTTTGCAGAACGAGTTTTTTATAGCGTTTTTCGCGTTTCATTTGTTCTTCTAATTTTAAATATTTTCCTAACACAGTATTGTAGATTACTCTAGCAATCTCTAATTCTTTCTCGATCACCGAAAACACTATCGGATTTTTTTCTAATTCGAGCGAAAAGACAAAGCTTGGCGAAGTGGTTTTAGCCATACATGAATACCCCATTAACGAACATATGTTTCTTCTATTATATAATTTTTAGATTATAAAAACAAGAGATATAGATGCTTAATCAATTTTTTAACCGACCATACCTAAAGGAGTGGTCGGTTAAAAAATTTGTAAACCTGCTGAAGCCAGTATCATAGAACCCGTACATACAGATGTCGTCCATTTTGTCGTTTTATCTACTTCCTTGATCCATCTCAATACTTTCTCGTTTTTCATTTCCTTAACAAACGCTATCGTTGAACCCGGTATTATTAAAACATCTGCACTTTTCATATCATCGATGCTATATTTCACATTCAGATCGATAAACCCAGAATCAGCCTTTATTTCACCTGTTTTTTCAGCAACAAAGTATACTTCTGCATCCGGCATGTTCCTTAAAACTTCATACGGGCCAATGGCATCAAGCATTGTTATTCCATTATATAAATAGATAATTATTTTCATATCTTCCTCCATTTTTTTAGCTTCGCTACGAAAATACATTTTGCCTTCCCGCTTCTGCAGAATAAACCTTGAAATGTTTTCTCTGAAACCAACATATTAACTTTTACGTTTCAAAGATATTACCATATTAGTTTTACGATCATAGAAATTATAAAAATACGTTATAATTCCCAATAAAAATATAATTATATTCGTTCTGTTTATGTACTTTTGCATCTTCTCCTTCTCCAGCCTATTCATCAATGAACACCTAGAAATTTTGTCTTCAATTCTACTTCTTTTATTTCTTCATCAAAGTAAACCTTATAAGCTTTGGCATTGGGTCTTGAACTAACGATTTCACTTAATTTTTGGTCAATATAATGAAGTGCAACCCCATCATCAGTAGCAATACCAGGTTTTATTTTACTTTTAGCTACAAGATTTTGATAAGCAGGTCTTCTATTTAATTCTCCATCATAATGCGGGCAATTGCTGCCCTTTAGGAAACCTAGACAAGTTAATGGCTCAAGACCATCCCCAAATGAATCCGTAACCCCTTCTTCAAACCAACAAATTGAACCAGCACTAATTCCAGCTAATACAACACCTTGTTCCCAAGCCCTTCTTAATATCGTATCTAATCCCCACTCTTTCCATAAAATCAGTAAATTTTTGGTGTTACCGCCACCAACATAAATTATATCGTTCTCTAATATAAAGCTTTCCAGGTCTCTTGTTTGCGGTTTAAACAATGAAAGGTGTGATGGTATACATATTTGTTTATTAAAGAAGTTATAATACCTTGATATATAGTTATCCGAGTCTCCACTTGCAGTAGGAATGAAGCAAATCTTTGGATTTATCTTGCCTGATTGCTGAAGCACATATAAATCTAACAATGGATTTTCTGGCTCCATTGAGAACCCACCGCCACCAAGAGCGATCACTTGTCTCATCTGTTTAATTCCCTCCATTCTTTAGGCTTATTTGATTCAGCTCACCTTTTGGCACAATAGTAATGAAGTTTTAGAAACGACAACTCTTTCGTAAGAACACTAATTAATAAAAATTGTTACGCCTTATTAGCAACAGCTTCAAATGTAATTATTTGACTTGATTTAGTTGGATGTTGCCCATACTTATAATCAGCTGATATTATTATATCTTCGAACCCAATTTGTTCCAGAAGTAGTTTAAATTCTTCAATTCCATACCAACGAACTGGAAATCGTTCTAGTTCTGTTTGTAGAAGTTCACCATTACTCCATTTTTCGTACCGATGATGCGATATTGAATATTGGTTTATATAATCAACTTCAACTACTTTATGTTCTAATGTGATAATATAACCATTTTTAGATTCCCAAGTTCTTGTTGAGACTTTGTCAATCTCCAAATCAGTTTGCAAAAAGATATCTAAGATTAGCCTGCCTCCATTAGAAAGATGATTATAAAAATTTTTTAATGCTTGTATTGAATCTTCTCTTCTATGCAATAGCAGAAATGTTCCAGTTGGCACAATAATGGCTTCATACTGTGCATCTAATGAAACTGACTCCATTTCCCCTTTAAATAGTTTTTTAGGGATTACCCCTCTTTTTTCACAGTTAGTACGACATATTTTTAGCATTTCTTCAGAAACATCAAAGCCATCAACATACAACCCCTTTTCTAAAAGTGGAATAAGAATTCTACCAGTCCCTACACCTGGTTCAAGTATGCTGCCCTTACAAGCAGCTAATCTATCGCTATAAAATTCTACATCTCCAAATGAAAGACCTATATATTTGTCTATATCGTAAACTTCTGAAGAAATTTTATTATAGTAACCCAGCATATACTTTTCTCCTTTACTTTTAGCATTTTTAGACTTTACTATTTACTTTCAACTTAAATGTTGAAAGTTTGTCAAACTTAAAATACATTTTTTGTGATAATCTTAATCTATTATCTAAAGTGATCCTATAGGCCGATCAATTAACCATATATTATTTCAAGGAGTTGATATGAATTGATATGGACGACTATTCTCGTTATCGTGATTGGTGCAATTTTAAAATTTTTAACATGTCCCCCAAGTGCACTTGTTGGATGGTTTTTAAGTAAATTCGAACTTCACCCAAAACTTGATTCAAAAGATATTACTGTATCAATTAACGGAAAAGACTTACATATTGAAGAAAAAGATAGATTTACTGACTATTTTAATGAAGCTCTGTTCTTAAATCGTAATCCGATATTCCAAGGAAATGAGAAACTGTTTCTAAATCCAGAAACAGATGTTATTCCATTTGTCATCAACATAAAAGGCAGAAACAAAGAAATGAATTTCTTTGTTTATTGTGACGGTAACGATGACCATATTTTAGTAGTTAAACAACGGAAGAAGAAAGTTGCTTCCTATAATCTTAGATCTGATTATTTACAAAGATTTACTACTTCATACAATAGAATTGAAACAGCTTAAATTTTATTTCTTTGATCTCACCTTGTCTTATTAAATTTTCTATTAAGGACGTAATTGCAAATCTTTATAAACCAAATCCAGTTTATCATATTTTCAAAATATTTATTATCATAAAAATTCCCGGGCTCTTAACAAAAGCCCGGGATTTTATTGGATATGAACACGAAATAGGAAGTGTAATTGAACTAATATAATATTTTGGTTGATGTTTGAACTAATCCCTCGTTAAAATAACTCCTGCAAAATTCCCACCTAATACTTGTTTCTCATTTTGATTCATACATTTGAAAGTTGCCATAATCGACATTCTCTTCGTATCTTTCTTTTCTAGCTTTTCAATCGTTACCGCACAACTTATTGTATCTCCTGTAAAAACAGGTCTGAAAAATTCAAAATTCATGGTGCGAGCCAGTACGTTGTAATCTCCACCAATTTTTGTTGGTAATGTAGCAGTTAGCAGTCCTTGAACGACAAGTCTTCCTAACTCATCGGGATTCGTATGGTGTTTCCCTTCGTCCATCGATATTTTTGTAAATAGTTCAACCTCTTCCTTTGTAAATGTCCGTTCAAATTGAATAATATCTCCAATTTTTAAATTCAATAAAATTCCTCCTAAGTGATTATTTAACAGAAAAATCTGAAAAATATTTTAAATAAAAACCTTAGCTCACCAATCTTTCGGCTTGCTATTCTTATCGATCCATTTCTTTTGCGGAGCCGTATAGGGAGCTGTAGCAATTAAATAATTGTTATGCCAGCTTGCTGCTCCGGATCGAATCATTTCATCTATCAGAACTGGGATAAATTCTTCTGCTTGAAGCTTGAAACTGTAGCGAGCAAAATCTTGAAACCAACCACAATTTAATAAGTAATTATCAACCTCACCTTTTTGCAATCCATTTTCCATCATTAATGTAAATGCAAAGATCCTTTTACAAGCATGCCAAGAAACTTTCTCTGGATCTTTGAGCCACTTTTCAAGTCGTCTCCTTGCTGTATTAATCGAATGAATAGGGTCCTTTATTTGTGGCCCATGCCCGGAATATGCCTGCCTAATATTAAGCTTGGCCACCCGCTCTACACTTTCTAAAGAGCGCTGAATGGATGAAACACCCTCCCTAAAGATGTTCAACCAGCCGACATCATTACTGTGAAAAAGATCCCCACAAATGAATACCTATTCTTCAGGTTCATATAAAGAAATATGTCCCAGCGTGTGTCCTGGTGTATGCAAGACTTTAAAACTTCTGTTTCCTGTACGAATTTCATCGTTATCAGAAAGCTGCAAATCAACTTCGTAAGGTTCTACAGGCTGCTCTAACCATCCAGCACTGCAAGCCTCTGTATCACGAGTATTAATTAAAATTGCTTCCCATTTATGGGCAGCAATTTTCACTCCAAATTTTCTTTGGAGGTGAGAATTTCCTCCTACATGATCACTATGATAATGCGTGTTCACAATCAAATGTAATCCTTCTGGGGAAATGCCTGCATCTTTAATGATTTGCTCTGTTTCTTTTGCCTCACTTCCAAATCCTGTATCAACAAGGATTGGAAATTGATCCTTGATAAGAATCATATTTGCACTTGGGAATTTTCGCTCATAGAAAATAATTTTAGGATGTTTCATAAATTCATCCTCCTGAAATTTAGGTGATGTATAAAGATTCTCCTCATTTTAAATAAGACATATACTCAAATGCTGTTATTCCATATACACTTTTAAAGTGCTTGTTTAAATGCGTTAGATCTACAAAACCACATTCAGCTACTGCCGCATAAATATCTCGTTTTTCATCTATTAACTGCTTAGCACGTTCAATCTTGTAATTCAGAAAGTATTGGTATGGCGTAATTCCAGTATGAGATTTGAACAACCTGATAAACTGAAATTTTGATAGATTTAACTCACTACTAATCGCTTCCAATTTAAGGACTTTTCCCAAGTCCGAATGAAGTATCTCTTTCGCCTTTTTTATTAATTTATGATCTTTCTTAAAATCTGCCGAGAGATCTGTTTGTATTAGACTATCTGTGAGGGAGTAGAATAATTCACTGCACAACGCCTCATCTTTTCCGCTGGATATTGCATTGGCTAGATTTAAGACGCTTTGTTCAAGTTTAAAATCATACACAATGGGAGTCCGGAACAATACGATCTCTTTTTTTCCAGTTACCTCTAAGAGCAATTGTGGATTAATATATAACATGACATAATCAAGACCATTCTCATCATGTGCCATTCCGTCATGTACTTGTTCGGGATTAAAAAGCATAACACCATTCGGATATGATAACTGTAAGCTGCCATCTAAATGATATTGTTGGATGCCACGCAATGTAACACCGATTGCATATTCTTGATGAGCGTGCTTTTTATACTTAAACTCTGTGAAACTAGCTGACAACGCCATGATTCCTGCTGCTTTTTTATATATAAATTTATCCACTTGACTCACCTCTTGTACGCTGTCCTATATCCAGATCATGACTGTAGCATAAACTAGACTTAATGCCATGATTACATGAACAACCTTATTATGCTTTTGTAGAAACTTCTTGAAGATTGCACCGAAAAGAACCCATATAATAAATGCTAATAAACCTATGATCGTTATAACTATAACACTTATCGTTACCGCTGGCATGTCGTTATAATATGGCAAAATAAAGCTGGGAATGACAGTCATTGTAAATAGTACTACTTTTGGATTTAAAAATTGCATCAGAAAACCAGTAGTAAAGGTTCCTGTTTTATTGTCCTTTGTTTCGGATGTATCCATTTTATAAATTTGGTAAGAAAGATATAACATATAAACAGTTCCGATAATCTGCATACCAATTAAAATTTTTGGTATGACCGTTATCAATACCGTATTCAACATAGCTGAAATTCCTAGTAACAATCCAAAAGCAATCGTTGCTCCATACGTATACTCCATTGCTTTTTTGGATCCGTAATTATGTACGGTGGATAAGATGACGATATTCGTAGGCCCTGGGGTCACCGTCACAATAAAGCAGTATATAATAAAAGATGTAATATCCATGATGAAAACTCCTTTTCAAGTGTGTAGTTTTCATATAAATATACATCTAAAGGTTTTATTGGATATAGTATATTATTGCAGGACTATGTTACAAAGTGGAAACTCTTCTGATACACTTGCATTAAAATGTAGACGAGGATTTTCTGATAAAGAAAGGAGAAACACGTTCCTTTTAAATAAGAACATGTTTCTCCTTTCTGGCATTCTGCTCTGCAAGTTCGTTTTTCATTATCGAAAATCCATTTTCGACATACAAAATTGACTTTTGCTACCTGTAAAACCTAGACCCTCAGTGAGCCACGGAATCCCCTTGCACCATAGTAAGAATCTGCACCATTATGATAAACAAAGACAGTGTCGTAACGGCGATCACAAAATAGAGCTCCGCCAAGTTTTCTAATGTTAGCAGGGGTTTGCACCCAACTCGATGTTTTCTTATCGACATCTTCAAGTTTCTGCAGCTCGCGATATTGTTCTTCTGTTAAAAGTTCAATTCCCATGACTGTTGCCATATCCATAGCACTATTTTCTGGTTTGTGCTTTTTCCTAGCCTCCAGTGCCTCACGGTCATAGCAAACACTCCTGCGACCTTTTGGACTTTCCGCTGAACAATCATAAAAAATATACTCATCCGTCTCTTTAACATAACCAACAACATCTGGTTCACCACTGCTTTTTTCCATTTCATTTAGAGACCAAAGCTTTTGGGGATTGGCATCCAGCTTTGCTTGGACATCCTCCCATTCAATCCCTTGATGGCGATGCATGTTTTTCTCAAAACGAGCTTTCAATACGTTGAGTAGTTCTTCACGCTCTTCTGAAGCTATGTCCTTGTTAACGCTGTTTGTATTTTTCTGTGTCATATGTTTCCTCCTAATAGATAGATTCAGTTTACAAATCTATTCTTGTACATTAATTAATGTAATTCATCATTTAGCATCATTGTATCAAACTTTTTATAAATTAGGACCTCTAATTATTTTCATTAGAAACCCTAACTTGTCCTATCTGGATTCCTCTTTTATAGCATTTCTTAATTCAACTGTCCTTATTATCTTTTGACTGTAAAAAGACGAGATTTCTTCTATTAGTTTTTCAATTGTATAGTTTCCATTTCCATTTTTGAAAATATCTATATTAGCATATATTAATTTCAAAAATGCTTTGGCATCTTCCTCTGTTAGATTCTCCACCGCATTTAACGTATCTGTTGTATCTTTCAATTTAAGCCCTCCTAAGTCTCTTAATACACTCAGAAAAGATTTAATTCATATTTTCTTTTAATTTGACCAAGTTATACCAACGCACTCCACCATGCTTTGATTCCGAAACACCATGGTTAGCAAATCCAAGTTTTTCATAAAAAGAAACTAATTCCTGTTTACAGGTTAATGTGATTCCCTCCCTATCATTTTCTTTTACAACCTCTTCCATTTTCTCCATTAATATCTTTGCTATTCCTTGATTCCTTGCATGTTTGGACACCGCTAATCCTAAGATACTCTGATATCCGCCTTTTGTCTGATTTTCCTTAATTTGCTCAAAAAGGTCATCGGTTATATACGGTTGGTGAATAATCGGACCATTAATATAACCAAGTAGCTCTCCTTCTTTTTCCGCCACAATAAACGTATCGGGTATCAGTTGAATCCTCTCGATAAATGCTTTTTTTGTAGCAGCCTCTTCTTTTGAAAAGCCTTCATTCTCAATCTGTAACAGCTGCTCTAAATCTGTCGTTCGCACATTTCTTAATGATATCATCTTGCCTTTAACCTCTTTCCTAACTAGGTACAATAGTTGCTCTGTTAGTAACTTTTCTGGCTTAATATGGGTCGTTTTTCATATAGCTTATCAGGAAACCTCTATCCTCAGGAAAAGATAAATCGATTTTCTTTAAATCGTCTATGTTTTTCCAAGCAATATCATAAATTAAATTATCTGGATCTTGGATTTTTCTTTTCCCGCCAACAATTCTCACTAAAAAGTAATGGACCTCAAACGAAATGTTATTTTCATTATAGCAGCCCTTTTTCTGGTTTATTTCATCCACTACTATCGCTACGTCTATTTATTATTAACCATCTTCATCTATTTCCCAAGTTACGAGAAAGCTTCCTTTGACATCATCCCCCGTTACAACCATACTGTAAACACCAGAATCCTGAACCTCTAATTTCACCTTCTTCTCACTAACTTCTGTCATTCCGATTACATTATTTTTCCCACTCAGGAAATGAAATCCATGTCCACCCCCATTTGTATTTTTAAAATCATGAAAAACGGTAATGGCTTGACCTTCCTTTACATGAAATGGTATTTCATGTTTTCCATTAAAATATTCAAATGTTGCTATATATGTATGATCACTTCTTACCTCAACCCACTGTTCCTTTTCCGTAAAGTCAAAATTCATTAGCATGGTAACAAATAAAGGCGCTATGATCACTGCATATTTAAACGATTGAAAACGGAAAGAATTATAAGCCCCAACATAAAATATGATTGAGCACAACGCTCCGACTGTTCCAGCAATGAGCATTATGACATTTATCTCACGTACGATGAAAAAAGCATAACCTGCAACGACATAGAGCAAGATTTTTACAGAAAAGTGTTTCTTGGAAATCTTATATGTAAGTAAATCAATAATTATGGAACACAAAATGCCGTACACGTAAACAACGAACCATAGAAATCCATGAGATATTTCTTCAACAAACTCATACAAATCAAAACCAGTTGAAATTAATAGATAACCAGACATTACGAGATATAAAAATCCAGCACCTGCTAGCTTTGTAGTCAGGTATAGAAATGCTTTTATTAGGTTTTGTTTAAGCAATATTAGAACACCTCCTCTGCAAAAAAACACCTTCATGATGTGAATCTAATGAAGCTAAGCCTATAAACTATAAAGATATTCTATTTCTTTAAAGACTTAAAATACTCATCTACTTCATTAAGGACATAACCCTCTCCATTTAAAAGTAGTTGAAGCACTACCGCTTGATGATAGCCCACAATAAATACCTTTTCTATCTAAGTGCATACATCCAATGTTAGTTATCTTATCTGTTTGAATAATACGAGACATAATAAAATCTAAATTAGATTTTGGAACCTTTTTACCACTATCTTTATTAAAAATATAAAACTTCATGATGACCTCCTAAGGATTCATGATAATTCTATATTGTTGTTTAGAGACAAATTTCTAAGATGATTTTATCGAGTAAACTGCTTGTTCAGCACCAAACCTGATAACCTTGTATTCTAATTGCATTCCTAATTTTTCTAAGAGCTTGCAAGAACTTTTATTAGCTGATTGTGTTTCAGCAACTATCTTTTTTAGTTTTAAATCATTTAGTGCGAAACGAATAATCAATTGTACTGCTTCTTTCCCATATCCCTTCCCCCACCAATTTGGCAATAGTTGATATGAAATTTCATGAAGTATACCATCATGATGCAAACCTAAAGAAACTAAGCCAATAAATTTATCTTTTTGTTTTTCTCTAACCACCCAGTAAAAAGCATTGTCAGGAGGATTCAGCATACTATTTAACGCCCCTGAAATTGATACTTCATCCCGTATTCCACCGAGGTATTTTCTTACATCCTCATTCAAAAATAGTTTTTTCACATCGGCATGATCTGTTTTCTTAAAGACATTCATACTACATCTCTCCGTTTCAAACAAATCTATTCACTCCTCCGACTATTTAATTACACATACTATGACTCTAAAAATCTCACTTCTATATTTACTGTCGTTTTTGTTTAAAATAATCCTGTAAAAACCTTACGCTTATTTTATCATAATTATTTGGAAATTAATCTCAAATTAAGACTTCAAATACATCCATTTTGTTGTCCTGAAACCACAAAAATCGCCTTACCACCTAATCTGGCAAGGCAATCGGCTATATAATCTTTTTCCATATATCTTGATTGAACTGAAGTTTCAGTTTGCTATTACGATACAAACTAGGTTGGTTTTCGATTAACATTACCCGTGTTACATACTTTTTTATTCTTGGCATTACATAGTTAAGTCTCGCTTTATCTCTTCCTAGATAATCGAATGAATAAAATGCAACTAAATCAATAGTTTGATCCGTATTCATAAGATATTTAATTAATTCATTTAAGCCAGTACGCATGCGGTTTTGATAGCCAAGGTCTGAAAATTTCTTAACTACTTCAAAATTTTTTTCATGCAAGTGCTTTATAATATCATCCTCTATTTCAGCAACATCACAATTTTCTTCCATAATTCTTTGAGAGTACAATATCGCCTTTTTATAATTATGACTAGACATTGTATACCATCGATCCTTTATTAATCAATTTAGATATAAGTAATTTCCAATTTGATTAATAAATATACGGAATCGATGATTTTAATTATGGTAATCGCTACTACCCACCTATAACTTTAATCCCAATATAAACAGCCATCCCCCATATAATAAATGCTGATACTTGATTGAATCGCTTCACCAATTTGCCAGTTGAATCAACCTTTCCAAAAAGTCTCCCTGCAGTTGCCAATCCGAAGAACCAAATCCAAGAAACACCAATACAAGATATTGTAAAAATCATCAAATCATATCCATTATAAGACAATGAACTGGGTCCAATCACTCCTATGATATCAATAATAGCGTGAGGATTAAGTAATGAAACGGAGGCTGCAAATGTAATCTGGCGCTTAGAAGTAAAATATACATGCTTGTTTTGTTTTTCTCCTTTTTCAATATCGCTTTTTAATATAGACCACCCCATATAAACTAGAAAGAAAAACCCAATTATAAATATCAGATTCGTTAGCCACTCAAAACGAAACACAATTATCGATACACCCGTCACCGCTAAAAGTATTAAAATCGTATCACAAATAGCCGCTGTTAAAATGGCTGGTATTGTTCTTAGAAATCTTTCATGTGTAGTTCCTTGATTAAAAATAAATACATTTTGTACCCCAAGAGGTAAAATTAAACCTAAAGCTAATGCTGCTCCATGAATAAACGCTTCAATCATTACTTATCCTCCTTCTGTCTATGAAAACATTCTAAAGAAAGAATAAAGTGAAGTCTCCAACCAATTGGTTGGAAGTAACACCAACCAATCAGTTATAATAAAAGAAAAACAGGAGCCATATGGATATGTATAACCTTGAATGGAAACCAAACGAATCTTCAAAAATTCCTTTATATCAACAAATATACGAATTTATGAAAAAGAAAATTATGAATGGGGAGTGGACATTAGGTACAAAAATCCCCCCACAAAGAAGATTAGCTCATGAGTTTAAAGTGAACCGAAGTACCATTGTTACCGCCCTTGACGAATTGACTGCTGATGGGTTAATTGAATCGAAAGTGGGTAGAGGCACCGTAGTGATTAATAATACGTGGAGTATCATTTCCTCTACTTCACCACCTGATTGGAGAATTTATGTGAAATCAGGTACACATCAACCAAATCAATCAATTATACAAGATATTAATCAAACAGAAATTAGATCTGATATTATCCGTCTCGGAACAGGTGAACTATCACCCGAACTTTTGCCATCTAAGAAGATGAAAAGCGTCTTTCAAAATAATACCGAACAGGCTCTTTCGCTTGGCTATACCGAACCAAAAGGAACTCTGTATTTACGAGAAACGATTTGCAACCATTTGAAAACAAAAGGTATTGAAGTAACTCCACCATCTGTTTTAATTGTTTCTGGTGGACTACAAGCGTTACAGTTAGTCTCTCTAGGTCTATTACATAAAGGTTCTACCATTTTTCATGAAACACCATCTTATTTAACATCTGTCAATGTATTTCAATCTGCTGGAATGAATTTATTCGAAATTCCAATGGATAATGAGGGTGTTAAAACAGATTTATTAGGAAGATTAAAACGACAACATAATGGTACGTTGTTTTATACCATTCCCTCTTTTCACAACCCTACAGGCATTTTAATGTCTAATAATAGAAGAAAACAACTTTTGGATGTTTGTAGTAAAGAAAGGCTACCGATTCTGGAAGATGATGTTTATGGCGATCTTTGGTTTGAGCAACCTATACCAAAGCCACTAAAAGCGCAGGATAAACAAGGACTTGTTTTATACATGGGGAGCATGTCCAAAACATTGAGTCCTGGTTTACGAATTGGCTGGCTTGTCGGACCAGAACCAGTAATAGACCGCTTGTCTGATATTAAAATGCAAACCGATTATGGATCTAGTTCATTATCGCAATTTGCTGTTGCCGAATGGCTTGCAAGCGGCTTGTATGATAAACATATTATTCATATAAGAAAAGAGTTGAAAGTCCGCAGAGATTTAACACTTCATATTCTCGATAAATATTTTTCAGAGGTTGCAACCTGGAATAATCCAGAAGGTGGTTTTTATATTTGGCTCAAATTAAATGTGAAAGGACCTATGGATAAATTGTTTAAGAAGGCTTTGAAGGAAGGTATATTACTAAATCCAGGCAATATCTATGATCGGAATGATTCTTCTCATATTCGAATCTCCTATTCGTATGCGACACCTAAGCAACTTGAAAAAGGGCTAATAAAACTTTCACAACTCATTAAGGAAAATAGGGATTAAGGAATTTAAGGGGGATCATTATCACGTTGAATAAATTATGAAATGCATTATCAAACTAATAAAAAAAGGAGATAAGGGGGCTCACTCTCCTTTTTTGGTTTTCATTATTTCTATAGTATGGTCATTAACTTTATTGAAGCTTTTTTGCCATTATAAAGTCTACCTGTTCCTCATCACCCATATAAAAAGAGTGTGCTCCAGTTTGAACGAACCCCATTCTCTTATAAAAAGCAAGGGCATTTTCATTTTTTTCCCATACACCTAGCCAGATTTTATTTTTATTGCGTTCCATAGCAATCTCGGTAGCTTTATTTAATAGATATTTACCAAGACCATGCTTTTGGAATTCTTTCTTTATATAAATTCGCTCAATTTCAAAAGATGCATCACCCATCTCTTCAGATTGTCCCTCATCGGTATTGACCTTTAAATAACCAGCGATTTTATTATTATAATAAACGAAAAAGAATTCTGAATCAGTATTGGATAATTCTTTCTCTAATTGTTTTATGCTAAATGCACTATCCAAATAGGATTTCATATTTTCAGGTGAATTTTGATGTTTAAATGTGTCATTAAATGTTTCATAACTAATCTCTTGAAGTGTATGTAACTCTTCAGGGGTGCATTTTGTAAAACTTATAGTCACTTTTTATGTCTCCCTTCATAAATCAATAGTTCCGCTTGTTTCCCTTTTTTACAAGTTCCCAGTCTTTTTCTATATTCTTTCTAACTCTTTGAAGTAAATTGAACATGGTATCTGTTTCACTTTCGGATAGTCCCTCTAATGCAATGCTATTTGAATATTCATTTTCTCTTTTAATAAAAGGATAAATGTTAATCCCTTTCTCGGTTGGGAAAAGCCTTTTAATTTTTTTGTTATGATTATCTTTTTCCTTTTGAATAAAGCCATTTAGTTCAAGTTTTTTTATAGCACGAGCTGCCGATGTTCGATCTACTTTTATCATTTCGGCTAACTTTTCTTGAATGATTCCTGGATTTTCACATATTCGTACAAGATACAAATATTGTCCTTTTGTTAGCTCATATTCTTTAAATTCAATATTGCTTATAGAATCTAACGCTCTTGCTATCATTCCAATTTCTCTAAGAATTTCTTTCATAATACGCTCCTTCTCATTTTGTTGCAAATGCAATAAATTGTATGTACTGATTTTATCTTATAATTGTTGTATTTACAACAAAATTATATCTATTATAGCATCTTAAAAATTGTAATCCAACCCTATAATTCTAGAAAAAGATAGTTTAAACTAAACAGACTAAGAAGAATTTTTATTACAATTGGAGTTGAACTTCATGTTAAAGGCAAATGTCATTTTAAAAGAAATTTTACTCTTTATTTTTGGTGTTTTATTTATATTGGGAGTAGCAGGTTTTATAGACTATTTAAGAGATCAGCCGATTAATTGGGGAGAAAGACTTTTTAAATGTATCTTAACTGTAGTTTTTATTCGTCTATTTATGTTGATAGGTAGAATAATAGATAAAAAAAATGACTAAATTAATAGAGGAGTTGGGGAAAGAAAATTTAGAAATATATGAGTACCTAAATAGAGATGCAAGCATAGAGCAAACATCTCTTTTGGATTATTTACCGTACTCTTAAGAATTTCCGAAACAGCTGCTGCAGCTCCTTATTCCCATCTAATAAATATTTCCTATTGGGCTCCTGCAAATCCCTATTGGAATACCTTTATGATTTATTATTTTCTTCAGATTTACAATAGCATTTCCTTGAAAAACTTGTTCCATTATATTTTCTATTGTATCGCTTTCTTGTTTGCTTACTTTTTGCTTCATGAGCAGTTTTTGAAACCATTGACTAATTTCTGCCGGGGAAACATTCCCAGCAATAGAAGAAAGACGATCATATCCATGTAATACTTTTTCTTCTACACCCACTTCTCCACCAGCATAAAAATAAAAATCATTTCTATGGATACCATTTTTTATTCGTTCAACTTTTTCTTTATTGCCAGCATCTTTTATGCCAATCACTAAGTCTACCTTACTTAATTGAATAATACTTTTTTCTGATAAATCAAATCCAGTCCTTTTTGGATTGTTATATAAAATTGTAGGTTTATTACTAAGGTGTATAATCCTCTTTGCATAAACGCATGCTTCTTCTTGTGTAGGTAAAACATACGGCGGATACCCAAGCATGATACCAGATATTTTTGTATGACGAATCTTCTCAGCTAATTCCTCTGCCTCTTTCTGTCTAATTGAAGCCACTCCAAATATAATTTCCATATTACCAATAAGTTCTACTTCCAGTTCTAAAGCATTTATTATTTCAATTTTCTCTTGGAGGCTAAGACTATGCTGTTCTCCAGTACTACCAGAGACAAGAACAGATTTTACTCCTTTTTTAAACAGGTCTCTTATATGGCTGATTGTCCCTTGAATATTTACAGATTCATCTTCAAAAAAAGCTGTTGGCACAGCAATATGGACTTTTTCTGATAGCATTATTTTATCTCCTTTATTCTTTATATCTACAAGATAGTTTAATACCTAATGATTTCATTTCTATAAAAAGAGCAATAATTCCTCTAAATTTAGTCATGGGTATTTGCTATTCAATATATAATTATTATAGAGAGTAGATTTCTTCTTATGGATGAATATTATACTTTATATTCAGTAACCCAATCCCTAACACTAATAGGAATTTATTTTACAACGCCTTGAAAAGGGTTAAGAAGTTCTTACACCTCCTTAATCCTTATTTCTCATTATAGTGTTTAACAAGCTGCACCCCTGTTATTACACTAATAGTAAACAAACATTGCCTACTTAGTAGCATATACATTTACATCTTTCCCACCTAATATAATTTTTTTATCTATTTCCATTCCTAGTTTTATTGCTACTTTTTGAGAAGAAAAATTATTAGGTTGAATCAATGCGATAAATCGTTGTCTGTCAAATTGTTTATTTCCATATTTTAATAATGCCTTAGCTGATTCTGTTGCGTATCCTTTTCCCCAATATTTACGAGATATCCAATAACCAATTTCGATTTCCTTATTACCATCAATTGTTTGTGGAACTAAACCCGCATGTCCAATTAAAGTATTATCTTCTTTATTAACTAAAACCATTAAACCCATATATTCACAAAATTCATATGTATTAGAAATCCAATTTAAAAAGTCCTTACCACCGTTTCTATCCCTTGTTTTTCCGTTTCCAATGTATCTGACTACTTCAGGATCCGACAGCAAGGACATAAGAAATTCAAAATCACCATCATTATAGGGACGAAATACCAGTCTTTCAGAGATAATTGCCAATCTCAAAACCTTCTTTCCATTTTAAAATTCTTCTTAAACAGTCCCACTCCGTTCATATCTATAAAAAAATAATATCATAATAAACAACATTTTAATTGCAAATTTCTGAAATTTGCCAGAAAGAAGAGACCATCGATTGATGATCCCGTTCTATCCATTCTTATCCTAATAAAAAGCTACTGTTTACAACTACATTCATATTCCTTAAATTTATACTCTCTGTACAATCTTAACTCTTTAAGATCACTTGTATCTGATTCATAAATCTTTATTAAGGGAGCTACATCCATTTTTGCAAATTCCTTTATTTGCTTATCTATATCAATGGACAAATCTAAAGGATATTCGTTCATATCTTGATATAGATTATCATGTTCGCAAACATCATATGTCACTGCAATATAATATCGTGCCATCATATCACTCCAAATTCTTAAAATAGCTCTATGTAATAGTTACCTGTTAGTAGAATTAAAAACTACCCGATATATTGAAGAATTAACTGATATAATGCTATGAAAAACCCTAAAAGACTTGCCTTCACTTTAGATGGATGGCTTCTTTTGTTGCGAAACAAGTAAAAGAAAACGACTATAAACCCCAGGGGAATCCACAGCTCAAAAACACCTTCTTCTGTACTGCGATAGAAAACCGGAGCAATGTAAGTGCTAATCAAAAAATATAAGAAGACCGTAAAACGTCTTGTTTCTAATTGCCTGCTCCACCTTACTAAAAAGAAAATAATAATTATTGCGATAATCGTAATGTGTAAAGGGGGGAGAACGATAGCAAAATCACCAAAATTGAATTCCATTCTGCATTGCCTTCCTTTTTTAATCAGTCCAGTTCCATAATAACATAATATTGATTTTTAAATTATCATTAATTGGAATCCTACTTTATATTTCAAAAATGTGTTTCATTTGGTGAAGGGTAGTACTTTAAAGTAACAAAAGCCAAATTTCTCAGTGCGAGAAATCTGGCTTTTGTTATTTGGATTTCCTTAACTTTGTAAACCTGCATTTTCCCGACACTACTCCATCTTCATCTTCAATTCTATTTGTATTTAAGGTCTATGAAAATTGACCGTTTTCTCGTCGTGTCCAGTTCGTTCAAACCAACCTCTGAAGGCCCAATTATCGTAACCTCCATCACCTTCGTTAATGAATGTTCCTTCTTCAAACACCCAGACTCCGAATGTAATGCCATCGTAATTTACCGTATCAAAGAAGTGTACACCTTGCAATTGATTGGAATTATAACCTTGACTCAAATTCATCACCATTACATTATATTGCTGGCCTGCTTCAAAGAATGCTTTTTCCATCGCTCCCTTTACAAAGCCACTTCTATTGTCAGCTGATTTCTTAGCATCTTCAATAGCTTGTCCAATAGCCACAGGATCAACAGTTATTTCTCCACTGACCTCTGCTGCCTCTGCGGAACCTGTAGAACCCCCTAAAGTCGGCAGAGCTAATGGCGTCGCTAACACGGCTATCCCTAATGCAGAAGTTACAACAACTCGTTTCGCTTTTCTCATTCGATCTCCTCCTTTAATTTTTGTTTTACATAGCCCTCTACCCGTTATCTTAAATTTAAAACAAAATAAAGAGGATGATTTAACATTTATATACATCTAGGAAAAACAATGAAAAATAATAACAAAGCCTATATGTAGTAATCGCCGTTTTAAAATCTAAAAGAGCTAGATTATTAGAATACAAAATTAGTCTACAATTTTTCTTGCGGGTGAATCCTTTTTCAGCCTAAAATCATATTTATTTGCATTTTGATACCTTGGATCTAAATAAATGGATTGCTCATCACTTTTTGAAGCCTTTTTGAATTTAGGAAAAGATGTATATTCTTCCTCTTTCCATATCCAAATACCCTTTTCTTCTTTCTCTTTATGAAATACATTCTTTTGCAGTTTATTCTCTTGATTTGTTATAAAATCGTTGGCAATAAAAATCCGTGATGGCCCAGCGGTTAATATATTTCTTTCTATTACATTGTTTTTTGTATCATGTTGTAATAAAAGCTGTCCCCCACCCAGCCCCTTCGTGTCATTTCGATAAAGAATATTTTTTGAGATAGTAGAATTTATTGTACCACCCCGATTTTCATCATACCCACCAATCGATATCCCAGTGTAAAAGTTGTCGTAAATAATATTGTTCATTATCTTAATGTTATCAGCGTATTTTTTAGCATGCTCAGAGGTTGCTTCAATTCCAATATCACTTTTATAAATCGTATTCTTTTCAATGATTATATTCTTTCCACCATCTACATAAATTCCGCCAGCAGAGTAATCTTCCCCATAAGACGGATTGCCGTAAGAGGATATTTCATAAACTTGATTATTTTTTACTACTCCATTGCGCACGTAGTCCATCTTTCTATCATTAGAGACGCCTTCATAACCAATCAGGTCAATCCCAATATTATCACTCCTGCGAACTATGTTATTTTCCACTTTAAAACCGTCAATATTTCCATTTAGAACAAGAGATTCACTTGAACCGAGTTTTAAATCTTCTATCGTGTTATTCAAAATATTTATATCCTTCATTGGATCTGTTCCGTATATAGCGATCCCATGGCCATTCCCATCATCTGCATTGGTTTCAATCCGCTGCACATTGTTATTTTCTAATTTAATATGGTTGCTAGATCCTGTTACATAAATCCCCATCACTGTTTCATCTGCCAAATCAGTAGATAAATCCTGGATAATTAGTCCACTAATCGTCACGTAGTTTTTACTATTTATCGTAACTAAGGATGTATCCCCTTCAGCATCCTTTAGATCTATCCCACTTAGAACAACCTTCTCATTGTTGTAGGATTTAAAAGTAATTGGTTCTGATTTGGTGCCACTATGTTTAACAACAAGCTTTTCATTATACTTTCCTTCTCGTATGTGGACGGTAGTCCCCGCAATTGCTTCTGACGCTGCTTTTTTTAGTGTGCGAAATGGTTTTGATTTTGTACCAGCATTTTGATCATCCCCATTTTTAGCAACGTAAATAGCTTGATCTTGCTTATCAAATATATTGCTAAAGACAAAAACAATCATGATAGCAGCTGCAGCCAAGAGGATAAAATAGATTATCTTCATTAAAACATTCCCTTCTCATATACATCTCTATTCTCTTTAATAAGGGAAATTAGTCATCTAATCTATTTTCTCCCAATAAACCGCCCTTATAGTTTAAGTGAATTTGATCACAAAGTTTTTGTTAACTATTTTCAGTATATCATTTTTCAATGTACTACCTAGTAAATTCATTCAGAGAGTTCCTATATGGAACTCCCTCTAGCTGATTATTTAACAGTTGGGACTGGCATGTTGCAGAGAGTTATCAATAGATTTTGTTTCATCACTCTACTGAAATGTAAAGCGTGTTTCTTAATAGAGAGCAGTAGGAAAAGAGGTTGGAAAAAGGAAGCTTGAGACACTTATTGCACAATGGATTGAAGGATTACATTAAAGGAGTGGGGCAAATTCTTATCGAATCTGCCCTTACTTTTGACTATTTTTTATTAATAGTATAATCGAATTGATAGTGGAAACCGACTTTTAAGTAGATTATCGTTAACCTTCTGTCAATTCAATTGCTTATTCTGACCACGGGGAATGTAAAATGCATTGACAGAAATTCTTATTTTTATATTCAGGTCTAAAATATTGAACAACATCTTCTTTCATATTGCCGAAAGTTGTTTCGGGTTTATGTTTAAATCCATCATAAAACGCTGGAATAATTTCCTTTTTGAAATTGTTACGAGGGAACGCTTTTATAATATCTTCACGCAAGTCTTCCGGGAACTGTTCAAAGCCATCACCCATAACATCTAAACCAACGCCATGAAAGAGCAATGCAACTTCAGATTCTTTATGCTCAGCAACTCCGGGTGTTGTATGCAAAGCAATCGCATCCCATACAAGCTGAATCGAATCATTTGGAATTTTATACTGCTGGAGGAAACTTCTTGCTGCATTTGCACCATCTACTTCAAACCGTAAATCTGCACTACTGTATTTTTTAGTCAAGCCTAAATCATGGAATAAAGCACTAATGTATAATAACTCTAAATCATAATTCTGCTTCGCTTTTTCCCCGTTTACTGCACCAAATAAGAATACACGATTGGAATGATTCCACAATAGGTCATTCCCATACTCACGTAATATATCGGCTGCATCTTTTGCCAACCTGGAATCTGGAATTTTGATACCTGCTATTGTTTGTTGCATGATTAAAACCCCTTTACAATATAATTTCTCATTCCATGAGTTGTCTTCATTGTAAAGAGGACTTCATCATTTGTCTATTACATCATATCTATCATAATGATAGATAAAAACTATAATACAGAGCTCTGTATAGAAGTAACCGCATCTTTCTCTGTGGGAAAATGCAGTTTTTCGATTTCACGTACTAATAACGTAATATATTTACGTGCTGCATAATTAATAAAACAATTCTTTTTCATCACTAGATAAACTTCCTTTGCCAAAACCGGTTTCTCAATATGCTGAAAAAATAAATCCCCTGTGTCATAAAACTCATATAATGTACGTGAAACAACACTACGGCCAACACCACTTCGGACTAGATTCAAGATAGATTGAATACTAGATGTTTCCACAATAGGATGTAATTGTTTGCCAACCTCCTTACTCGCTATATCAAGTATTTTTCTGCATTGATGCATATTTGGAAATAAAATCAGAGGCAATTCTGAAACTGTGGAAAATGAAACCCGATCCTCTTCATTGCGCTGATTACTAATCAGGTAAAATTCTTCATCATACAGCTTCGTCACTTGCAACCTATCACATTGATTAAGTTGAAAACTAATACCAAAATCAGCTCGATTTTCTAGAACGGCCTTTTCCACCTGATCAGTAGTTAGGATGGACACATTAATGTTCGGATATAGCTGGTTAAATTGAATGCACAAAGTTGATACCAAATCGGTTATTTCTCCTGGTAACACAGCAATTTTCAATTCTCCGATTTCCACTTTCGTAAATGCTTCAATTTGAGACGACATGCTTTGCAGCGAACCTTTAATATTCAATGCTTCTTGTTGTACAATCTCCCCAACCTTTGTAAGCTCAATTTTCTTGCCAACACGGTTAAATAGTGGATATCCTACCTCTTGTTCTAGCATCTTAATTTGATGGCTTAAAGTTGGTTGGGAAATTCCTAATTTTTCAGCTGCTCTTGTAAAATGCAGTTCTTTACAAATCATTAAAAAATATTCTAAATGTCGTAGTTCGATAGCATTTCACTCCTTTTTCCCTTTTTTAGTTTGAAGACATAACTTAGAACCTATTATAAATTACATCCATTCCTATTTCTTCAAAAGGTTAAAGATCATCTTCATAATTGCATTTTAAAATGTTTCTGTAATTCAACTTTTCCGCTTGGCGTTACTTTAATAGCACGTATTTTAGGCATACGTGTTATCCATTTTAATTCGAGCATCTTTAGTAGCAACGCATTACCCAGAGCTCCCGCAATATGATGCTCACGCTCACTCCAATCTAGACAACACCGGGCATATGCTCTACGCTTTTTCTTTTGTTCTTCTAAATCAATTCCAAACTCCTGAAAAAATTGGAAGCCTTCTGATGTTACCTCATAATTCATATCTACCTTTTTTATAAAACCTTGTTCTATTAAAGAATTTGTAATTTGCACACCAATATAACCAGCTAAATGATCGTAACAAGTTCTAGCGAAATGTATAGCACTTTTTTCTCTTGAATCCCTTAATGAGGTTACAGGAGAGTTCGGTGAGATAATTAACATCTGCTCAATCACTTTTGCTGCGTCACTGCTAGTCAACTTATAATAACGATGTCTTCCATGCCTTTCCACACTAACAAGATTTGCTTCAAGCATTTTTTGCAGGTGAAAACTAGCCGTTTGAGGTTTTACTTTTGCAGTATAAGCCAGTTCACTAGCAGGATGTATTCTTCCATCCATAAGACTAAGCAGAATAGAAGAGCGAGTTGGATCAGATATTAGCGAAGCTATTTTTGAGATATTCGGATTCACTTTTATTCTCCTCGCATTCATATTTCGATGATAGTGGAAATGTTATTCTATTATAATCCAATTGTGAGCTAAATTTAAAGGAGGAAGAAAACACTTGATTATTAAAGAAAAGGATACAGATAGTTTTAAAGAAATAAAACCTAACATTATGTATTATGGGACACCAACACTGCTTCTTAACACGTTAAATGAAGATGGAACAACGAACATTAGCCCAATGTCTTCTTCTTGGGCATTAGGTGACTGCATTGTTCTCGGAATAGGGCTTGAAGGAAAAGCTATAGAAAACTTAGATAGACATAAAGAGTGTGTCATCAATTTACCCAGCCCAAACCTTTGGGAAAACATTGAAAAAATCTCTTCTTACACTGGTAAAAAGAATGTACCATCTTATAAGAAAGAGATTGGATTCACTTATAAAAAGGATAAATATGTATCAGCAGAGTTAACACCTTTAAAATCAAAAACTGTTTTACCTACTCGTATTGAAGAATGCCAAATTCAAATTGAAGCAGCAGTTAAAAATATTCGCATCCCTGAATATAATTCATTGTTTGCTATTGTTGAAACACAAGTATTACATTTCCATGCTAATGAAAGTATTATACAAAATGAAAATTATATCAATCCATCAAAATGGAGTCCGCTAATTTATAATTTTAGGCATTACTTTGAATTAGGAAGAGAAGTAGGAAAAACGTTCCGTTCAGAAACTTGATAGGTTTCATTTTTCATAATCACGCTCTATCTTTAAAAAAATTGATTAAAGGTATTCGTGAATGACAGATGAATTATCATCTGTCATTCATCTTAGGAATACTTCTCACGATCTTCATGCACTCTTTATTTAAAATACATTCTTGGTATTCTTTCCAATTCTAATCAAATTCTAATATTCTTATCATTCTTCTCTTACTTTTAAAAGTTAATATTAATGCGTAAAACAAATAAAGGAGGAAGTATTTTGAAAAGAAATCTTTTGATTGGAACAGCAGCAGCAACAGTCATTTTGGGTGGTGCCGCTGTTGTGGGGGCATCGGATGACAATAACATCAAGGATAATCAAGCATTTACCGCAGAACAAGCCATCCAGACAGTATTCGAAAAAGTGGAAGGATTCGTGCAGGAAGTGGACCTTTCTTTCGAAGAGGATGAAAATTATTATGCAGTTCAAATCGAAAGCAGCGTAAACGAGTATGAATTTAACATTGATGCAACAACAGGGAAAATTGTAGGGCAGGAAATTGAAAATACTGTAGAAGAAGAAAAACAGGAAGTAGCTGGACAGAAACGCTCTTTTGATGATAGTAACTATTCGATTGAATCAGCTAATGTTACTTCACTTGAAGAGTACGACACCATTATTGATCAGGTAAACGCAGAAGATTTGTCTTTTCATCTGGTTACTGACAATCCAGGAAATCGCATCATGTTCCTTGTTGACGAAGAGGGAAAAAAGCACTTTAAAACCATTTTCGTAAAACATGACAACCTTCTGAAAATCATTGATGTGAACGATCATGGACAGGTATTCAACGGCAACCTTTAATGAAAAGCACCATCCTAAAGTGCACTCTTCACTTTAGGATGAAAATGTTCTCCATTCGTTTTGATGAACAACTTGTTTAATGCTTGCATCCGTATTACCTATGTCCATGTTTCATCCTCAATCTATTTTTGCTCACATTTTCATCCCTGTTATTAAATTTTGAAGAACAACTCAATAACCTACAACTTTTTATGAAAAACTACATTTCCTTCTTTCACTAAAACACCCATTTGCAGAATATCAGATACCCAATCTTATAGTTAGATTTATTTTTTGGACGTAGCTTTTATTATTAGGAAATGAGGGCTGGTCATTAGATAGTAGTACGATTTTTCTTTTACTTCTTTCATCTTTTTTTGCGGTTTAGGTTCAATCAGTTTATCGAGGTTGAAAAAAGCAGTTGTTTCATTTACGATGCTTTGCATGGGTCTTCTGTAGAAGCTAACATCAATTGTAATATTAGGTTTGTGCCAAGTTTCTGATAAGTATTGTGTTTTAAAGTAATCCTCACAATCGAATCTTGTATAATCCATAAAAGGATGATGAAGCGAAAATAAAAAAGTTCCTTCTGCTTTTAGAATGCGGTTGAATTCGTGAAATGTGTAAGTCCAATCCTTTAGATAATGAAGTGTAAGTGAGCTTATAATCACATCAAAGGAACCATTTTTAAACGGAAGGGGTTCTTGAAGATCTTGACAAAGGAATGTAGCCTCTTCCCCTAAACGATGCTTTGCTGCCTTTACCATTTCAGGACTTACATCTATACCAGTAACTTCCGCTCCTTGCTGCAATAATTGCGAAGCATACCATCCAGCCGAACAACCAGCATCAAGAACTTTTTTTCCATTTAACTCGGTGGGTAAAGCCGCTAACATAGCTGGACGTTCATAATAAGCGTTATAAGGACTCCCTTCATCAATATCGTTCTGATAGGTATGAGCTAGTTTATTATAAATGTCTCTTGTAGTATTACTCATTTAATTCCCTCCTTTAGATTCCTGATAAATGATTTCATAATTATAAATTCAATTTTTCAATAGTTTTATCATCTGGTTTCTTTATAGCCTTGCTAAATTTATAATTAGAATGATAATACTGATAATATCGCCTTTAAATTCAGCAATATAATCTGAATCTTTCACGAAGTACATAAGGCACTCGCAGACATTAAAGTTACTATTTTTTGTCCGTTCTTCTTTTAAAAAGATTTTGCAAGTTTTCGGGTCACCACAATCCATATAACTAAAGAAACTATAGATAGCATGGGAATAAAATCTGTAGCATAGTGGAAGTCCTATTAATTTTAATGTTCTGATAAATAATTAGATATATATACCTTTATACCTTATATACGAATTAGAAAAAATTGAAGTTTCACTATGCTTTTCCTTTAAGTACATAATATCACATAGTTATCTTGCCATATATTAGAAACATCTTAAAATTTCAAGGTAAACTTGCCATTATAAATAAAAATTCATCTAAATTTAGACGGCTTTTTTTATTTATAATGGCATTTGAGTAGGTAAGGTTGCGTTTTCATTTGACATTGTTATCTTTTAAACTTTTTATAAACAATGTAACCCAGTAGGATATAAAGACTACTGCAAGATCGACAAGAAAAATGTGGAAATTATTAGTTCCCTTATGAAGCTCCAATAAGCCCATCCATTCTTCCAGTGTTGCAAAACCAAATGCAAACACTGCACTTAACAGAATAGCATATACGTAAAAATTCTTCCTATGCTTTGTTGTATATTGATATAGAAGTAAAAAAACAACAGGAAGAATGGACACTGTTATATTCAAAGAGTATGGCAGTGCCGGTGCGAGAAAGAATGTATGAAACATGAAATTATATCTTTCAAGAATTATACTGGCATAAGTCCATAAAATATGTACCATAAAGCCAAAGAAAAATACTTCAAAAATTCTACTTCGATCCACTGCAAAGAAAAGCAGAACCAGTGGAAGAATAAAAACCAGCAACGTTACCCAGAACTGCCATGTACCAAAATTGGAATAATCGTTCCAGTAGTTCGATATAAGCCCATTAAATTCTTCTGTCTTCACATAAATTTATCCCGATATTCTATATAATCCACAAAATCCCTCCTAATTTTCAGGCTTATTTTATGGATTAATGATTTATTTATGTAATTTTATTCAGGAAGCAGGCTATAGCCCCAGAATAATAAAATAACTTCCTACAACAAACGTTTAAAATACAAATTGGCATGCGTGAACACGGATGATTACCGTATTCACACATGCCAATTAACAGCTTATATAGACGCTAACTGTAGAAGCACATTCTTTAAACGCCCCACTTTAATTTTTACCATAAATTGGTAAAAATCTAAATTTCCCCTGTACCCTCAGTACGCTTTCCCTCAAACTTATCGAGCAATGCACGCACTTCATCTGTTGACTCTGTGCTCATCAATTGATTTCTTAACTCGCCTGCACCGCGAATCCCGCGGACATATATTTTAAAGAAACGACGTAGAGGCTTAAACGCACGTGGTTCTACTGCTGAATATTTATCAAAGAGATCCAGATGCAGTCTTAAAAGTTCAAGCAGTTCCTGACTGCTATGATCTTTCTGCTCCATTTCAAAGGCAAACGGATTTTGAAAAATTCCACGCCCAATCATAACCCCATCAACACCATATTTCTCGGCAAGCTCCAAGCCAGTTTGACGGTCAGGAATATCCCCGTTGATCGTCAAAAGCGTATCTGGCGCTATCTCGTCACGAAGTTTCTTAATCTCCGGAATCAATTCCCAATGAGCATCTACTTTACTCATTTCCTTTTTCGTACGAAGATGGATGGAAAGATTAACAATGTCTTGTTCCAAGACGTGTGTCAACCAGTCGCGCCATTCGTCTACATTCGTGTAACCAAGCCTTGTCTTCACACTTACAGGCAATCCACCTGCTTTTGCGGCTTGTATTAGCTCTGCTGCAACTTCCGGACGGCGGATAAGGCCACAACCTTTCCCTTTCCCTGCCACATTTGGTACAGGACAGCCCATATTGAGATCGATCCCTTTAAATCCTTCTTCCGCCATACCAATACTCATTTGCCTAAAGTATTCAGGCTTATCGCCCCATATATGGGCTACAATCGGTTGTTCATCCTCTGTAAAAGTCAAACGCCCACGGACACTTTGTTTCCCATCTGGGTGACAATAGCTCTCCGAGTTTGTAAACTCTGTAAAGAACACATCGGGTCTACCTGCCTCACTTACAACATGACGAAAAACAACATCCGTCACATCTTCCATTGGTGCCAATATAAAAAACGGTCGTGGTAAATCACGCCAAAAATTATCTACCATTTCAAATTCAAATCCTCTCATTCCGGGAAACCAGGACAAACCCTTACCACAAAATTAAAAAGCAGAAAATGGCTCCTGCTCCTTTTATATTTATACCATGTTTAAGTACTTTTTATCAATCCGAGTAGGAGTTATTTTATTTTAATTAGACACCTGATGTACGTTTAAAATAAGCTATTCCGAATTTCGACTCTCCAACCTGCACCAACATTCCCTAATTTAGTCAAACAAAATAAGCTATAATTAGTTATAATCAATAGGAAAAAGACGGGTGATGATTATGAATGAAGGGAAAAGGATTTTAATAATTGAAGACGATCAAGAAATAAGTAAACTACTAAGCGTTATTTTAACAAAAAAAGAATTGGATTCGATTGCGGCTTATTCTGGCACTGAAGGTCTCCTGCAACTACAAAATAATAAGTTCGATTTAATCTTATTAGACTTAATGTTACCAGGTAAGAGTGGAGAGGAATTAATAAAAAAGATCAGAGAAGAGAATTCCATCCCCATAATTGTGATTTCAGCCAAGGTTGATATAGAAAATAAAGTGCACGTATTGAAAATGGGGGCAGACGATTATATAACCAAACCCTTTAATCAAGAAGAGGTTCTTGCCAGAGTTGAAGTTCAATTACGAAAATCAACCATTACATCACGAACAGCGGAGAATGTATGGCGCGGACTTAAGATTCAACCTGAAAAACTATCTGTCTCTTTAGATAACACAGAGCTGCAATTGACGAATGCAGAATTTGATATTTTGTCCTTATTTGTAAGTCATCCAGAGCATGCCTTTTCCAAAAGGGAGATTTATGAAAGCATCTGGAAAGGTACCTATTTAGGTGATGATAATACGATTAGTGTTCATGTCTCAAATCTTCGCAAAAAAATGGCCGAAATCACTTCTGATGAGTATATAAAGACAATATGGGGAGTAGGCTTCATGCTGGTGTAATTTCTTTATGATTTCTTTATGTTTTGTTTAAGGGAAATTAAAGGCACCTAAGCTAAACTAAATATATCAAGAAATTTAGTGAAGGAGTCAACAAAATGGATACCATTATTCAAACATATCAATTAAAAAAGACCTTTAAAGAAGAAGAAATCATCAAACCCCTTGATTTCTCATTAAGAAAAGGAGAAATTTGTGCATTAATTGGTAAGAATGGCGCTGGAAAATCGACGTTTTTTAAAGTGCTTGCGGGACAACTAATGCCAACTGGAGGAGACATTCACTTATTTGGAAAATCAGGCAAAGAGATGATTCACTCAAAAAAAAGAATGGGTTTTATGATAGAAACACCTGAATTCTTCCCAGATTTTACTGCAACTCAAAATCTAGAGTATTTTCGAATTCAACGCGGCGTTATTGAAAAGAAACGCATTTATGAGGTTTTGCAAATCGTTGGTTTAGCAAATCAAAAGAAGAAACGATTTAAAGATTACTCGATGGGAATGAAGCAACGTTTAGGGATCGCCCTTTGCCTGCTAAGCAGTCCAGATTGTCTAGTGCTAGATGAACCAATTAATGGTTTAGACGCTGAAGGGATTATAGAGATTCGTAATTTATTATTGAGGTTAAATCAAGAAAAACAAATAACGATTTTAGTTTCCAGCCATATTTTAACTGAACTACAATTACTAGCTACACGTTTTGTATTTATCAAAAATGGTGTAATTGTCGATGATTTAAGCAAGGAGAATTTAAACGATAAAAGCAAGAAGCAAATTCAACTTAAAGTCGATGATGCAGCAAAGACATCACGATTGTTGGAACAAACCTATGCTGATATTCAGTATAAAGTCCTTCCTAATCATATCATAACCATCCAAAATCATGTAGAGGAGGGCGGCGAAATCAATCGCCTCTTAGTCGACAATGGTGTGTTAGTAATGGAGTTTCGTATGGAGGCACTGAATTTGGAAGAGTACTTCTTAGGATTAGTGGAGGGGAATGAAAAATGATTAATTATTTAAAAAGCGAAAATTATCGTTTATTACACAAAAAAGGACTTCATATTACGAGTGTTATCTGTTTAGTGTTAATTGCTGCAGCAGCGGCTGTCTTGTACTATTCCGGGAAACAAGATCAGAATTTCCCCTACGCTACTAGTTTGTTTTTTTATTCGAACGTAATTGGTAGTGGGGTACTAATTATAATCGTTGCCTTTCTCTTTAATTTGGCTCTTACTGGCAAGGATACGTCTCTAATCAAACAATCTGTATCCTTTGGTGTATCTCGAAACACGATCTTTTGGTCAAAGCTAATTCTAACATTGAGTTACTTTCTGGCAATATGTGCCGTTGGTCTTCTCTTAATGATTGGATTGGGAGAGAATCTTTTGGCTAGCGAGGAACAATCAGTCAGGTATTTCTTGACAGCTAGTATAAACATGTTCCCGATTGTGATCAGTGGATTTTTTATAATTCATGTGCTGAAAATGTTGAAGTTCGGTGAAGTCTATATCATTATCACGTTGCTATTCATCTTTATATTTTCTGGTGATCTATTACGGATGCTACTTCGCCCGATTTCAGGATTAAATGAGCTATACAAATATGCACCCAGTACACTATTAAACGAAAACCTATTGAACTTCTTGAACAAAGCAGTTCAATTCGATTATCATTACTGGGTTGTTGGCATCGTTATTTCGGTGGTTTCTTTACTAGTAGGAGCGAGAAAGTTCACTAAACAAAATATCGATTGATGGAGATGGGATGAATGGAAGTGAGTAGCTTGTTGATAATCATTACTTTGATGTTACTACTAATTGTTAATATCGGCATGCTTCTGCTTTTTCATTGGGATATCAAAAAGATGACAAACCAATTAGAAGAAATCATTGAAAATTTCGGTACAAATGAATTGGTTCGCACAAATACACATAGTAAAAGCCTAATTCGATTTGCCGCCAAAATCAATCAGCTCATTCAATTATTTAAGGAAGATCAACAGTACACCCACAGAAGAGAAAAAGAACTAAAGCAAGAAATAACTAATATCTCTCATGATTTGAGAACGCCCTTAACATCAATTAAAGGATTTTCGGAATTGCTAACTGATCGATCTTTATCTGAAGTAGAAAAGAAAGAGTTTCTAGCTATTATTCAAAAGAAAATTGACACTCTCACAATGATGGTCGATCTATTCTATGAACTTTCCCAGATCGACTCTGAAGACAAGCAATTGATAATGGAACAGCAGTTTTTAGATCAACTTGTCGTAGAAGCTATGCTACTGTTTTACGACGATTTTGAAAAAAGCCAG
Organism: Oceanobacillus sp. FSL W7-1309; assembly: GCF_038002145.1. Lineage (NCBI taxonomy): Bacteria > Bacillati > Bacillota > Bacilli > Caryophanales > Bacillaceae > Oceanobacillus > Oceanobacillus sp. FSL W7-1309. The sequence goes on along the minus strand of NZ_JBBOBX010000001.1, from coordinate 2,444,793 downwards.
TTAAGCATACATGTGGATGAAGTTGTTTTACCACCCATTATTGCAGACAAGAAGGCAACAAACCGAATTGTGACAAATATTATTCAAAATGCGTTACGATATGCAAAAAGCTATTTAACCATTACCTTAATTGAAGATGAGAAATATGTCTGGTTAAGAGCAATAAATGATGTTACCGAGTTTAATCGTACTGAAATCAATCAAATTTTTGATCGAACATTTAGATTGGATAACAGCCGAACAGCTGGGCACCTTGGATTAGGCCTGCATATTGTCAGACAGCTTATCAACAAACAGGGCGGGAAAGTAGTTGCAGATATTCATAAAAATGAATTCAGAATCGATGTTGCGTTTAAAAAATGGAATTAGTTGGGTAAACACATCTTAGTAGCAAAGATGTAATAACACGTCGGAGTGAGTTGATAAAACCCTGTTCCGTATTCTCATTGTTCATAACGTACAACATTAACTTATCAACCTCTTTATTATTTCCGACAAAACCAGGATATAATGCGGAGTTATTTGTTTTCAAACACGATCTCAGCTTTCGCTACAAGCTTGTAGATCACAAAACTCAAGAGCTCCGTCCTTTCTTATAATAAATTTACGATTTGTTTAATCTAACTTAATATTCATATGATATAATCACAATGTATTGACTGAATTTTGATATTATTAGGCAAACACACTCATACTAGTTTTCTGAAAGGTGATTTGATGATACAAAACTCAAAAATCTTAATTTTAACTGGAAGCTACGGTAATGGCCATTTGAAAGTTTCTAATACATTAAAGGAAACTTTGATTGCGTATGGCTGCAATGAAGTAATAGAATCCGATTTATATTTAGAAGCACACCCAATATTAACAAAAGCAACTAAATTTTTATATATTAAGAGTTTTACCTATGGACAGAAGCTATATGGCAGTTTTTATTATGCGGGAAAGAAAGAAAAAAGTGTCTCTCCATTAGATTTCATCAATTACTATGGCAGAAGGACATTAGCAAATTTAGTGAAAGAATTTAATCCCGATATCATTATCAATACATTTCCAATGACTGTTGTTCCGGAATTCTTAAAGAAAGCAGGTTCACCAATTCCAATGGTTAATGTGTTAACAGACTTCGGCCTGCATAATAATTGGATACATGAGGAGATTGGTAGATATTATGTCGCTTCCGATGATTTAAAAGCTGAAATGATTGGAAAAGGAATTTCTTCTGAAAAAATAAAAGTTACAGGCATACCGATCCAGTCTAGTTTTGAAAGTGAAGATGATAAAAATCGATTGCTCGAATCCTATGGATTAAAGAAAAATATGCCTGTCACGCTTCTTGCCGCTGGTGCTCATGGTGTAATGAAAAATATGGTCGATATCGTCCAGCGCTTGTTAGCAATAAAGGACAACCAAGTTATCATCGTTTGTGGCCATAACAAGAAATTAAAGATGAGCTTAACTAGTAAATTTGGAGAAAATAATCATGTGAAAATTTTAGGTTATACGAATAACATGGACGACTTAATGAAGCTATCAAATGTGATGATTACGAAGCCTGGCGGCATTACATTAAGTGAAGCGCTGGCAGTGCAGGTTCCATTAATTCTTTACCGTTCTGTACCTGGTCAAGAAAGAGAAAATGCTCTATTTTTCGAACAAAAAGGTGCTTGTATCAATGTTGACAATCCAGATTCATTAATCGAAACGATCACAAATCTCATTTCTCAGGAACAGATGCAAACGACAATGAAAGAAAATATGAGATCCCTATATCATCCCCATGCTGCAAAGGTTATTTGTGACGATGTTAGCACTATGTTGGAAGAACAAAAGGAAAAACGTATAAAGGAATTTGTATAACAAATGAATATCTTAAAAAATGTCACAGCTAATGTCACAGCAAGACAAGAATTTTTATTACTCATTATCCCTCTTTTTCTCATTGAATTTGTTAGGGGGGCATTTGTTTTTAGCTACCTTCCAGGTTTATCTATCCACCCTGGGGGGATTGCTTTAACAATCATTGGACTAGCTATATCCATTCACTTTATAGGTGATTCCGTGACAAATTTAATTGTTGGCTATTTCATGAAGCTATTTGGAAGTAATGTTGTCATTCATCTAAGCTTTACCTTTTCTATAATAGGTCTAGTGATGGTGGCAATATGGACGAATGGTATCACGCTGATTGTCAGTGCTTTATTTTTAGGAATTGGCATTTGCCCCCTATGGATCATTTTATTATCCAAAGCAGGTAAACAACAGCGTGGGCAAAATATTAGTATTGTCTATTTCGGTTGGCTTGCTGGAATTGGCGCTGGGTTAATAACGATGAACCATTATTTACAATTCAACTTTAAATATATTTTATGGTTTCTTCCTGGACTCATTCTACTTGGCTGGCTAATTTATACGCTTGTGAATAAGGGTGACGTATCATATCGGCTCTCTAACCTTAAGGAACAAAAAGACAATACCATTACATTAATAAAAAAGAGTAAAGCCGTCGTACCTGGATTATTATTGCAGGGTGTTGCAATGGGAATGATTATCCCAATTCTCCCGGCATTCGCAATTAATGTATTGCACGTTTCAACGGATCAATATTCCTTATTAATGTTGCTAGGTGGTGGAAGTGCGTTATTATTCCTTGTTCCAATTGGAAAATTGGTTGATAAAATTTCAAATAAAGTCGTCCTTTTTATTATTGGTTTTTGTTTGTTTGCTCTGTCGCTATTAATCCTAATTATGAGCCCTAACATTGTGGCTACATTTGCAATCGTCATTTCGCTCGGATTGTTTTACGCCTTATTCTTACCAGCTTGGAATGCATTTATTGCTGGATTTATACCTGAAAATTTAAAGGAAGCTGGCTGGGGTATCTTCTCCGCCTTACAAGGCTTTGGTGTCATGATTGGACCAACCATCGGCAGCGTTTTAGCCAACCAAAACCAAACCATAACGACGATAAAAGTGAGTGCAGCTATATTTGGCATAACTGCAGTCATTTACTTACTTTATGCTTTGTTTTTTCGAAGGAAGAACATCTTGCTTTAAATAAAATAGAGTTTTCCAGATTCAAATCAATGGTTGTCAAAAGCAATATTAGAAGAAATGGAATGAAAAAAGAGAAATGAAACATTACATGAGGTATTGGGATTTGGTTATTCACGACATTTAAAAAAAGACTGAACCCATATTGGATCCAGCCCTAATATAAAATGATATTTAAGTAAAAAAATCATTTAAAGAAAGATTGAATACGTAGTGTTATATCAACTGCAACAGATACCTTTTATAACTCTTTTACTTTTTTGTCCGAGGTTAATACAGCTTTACTTTTATGAGACCAAATCACAACCGGAATAAGGATTAAAGATAAAACCCCTCCAGCAAGTGATAGCATTTCGTAACTTGAACCAGCGACAACCATTCCTGACATGGCACTACCAGACGCTCCTGCTAATGCTATAAAGACATCAACTGTTCCTTGAGTTTTGGCCCGTGTTAAAGGTTCTGTTGCATCAACAATTAAAGCTGTTCCACTTATCAAACCAAAATTCCATCCGATTCCAAGTAATGAAAGTGCAACAACCAGAAGAAATATAGAATCGCCCGGAGCAATCGCTGCTACAATACCTGAGGCGAGTAATGTAACGCCAGAAGCAATTACCATGGCGGTTCGACCTATCTTATCAACAAGAATTCCAGTGAAAAGTGATGGAAGATACATGGAACCTATATGAAAGCCAATAACAAGCCCAATTGCACCTAAACTATGACCATGATGCCCCATATGAATTGGTGTCATTGTCATAATAGCAATCATCACAATTTGCGTAAGTACCATTGTGAGAGCACCAACTGTAATTCGTTTTTTGTTTAGGTGATTCTTCTCAGGTATTTTTTTAGGTTCTGTTTTTTGCTTATTTTCATTTATTTTTAACGCTATAATGAATGGATCAGGACGTAAAAAGGCAAATAATACAATACCTGCTACTATAAATGCTGTCGCGGATAAAATAAAAGGACCCGCTAATTCTGGGACACCAATTGAAAGGGCGACATTCCCCATCACCTCTACTAAGTTGGGACCTGCAACTGCACCGAATGTAGTTGAAACCATCGCTATACTCACTGCAGTTGCTCGCTGTTTGTTCGAAGCCAGGTCTGTACCAGCATAACGGGCTTGTAAATTGGTTGCAGTACCTGCACCATAAACAAGTAGAGAAGCGAATAATAAAAATACACTATTTAAGACAGCAGCAAACACAACACCTATTGCTCCAAGTCCACCTGTTATAAATCCTGTTGCTAGACCCATACGTCTTCCAAAACGGTTAGAAAGTCTCCCTACTGTTAAAGCAGCTCCTGCAGATCCTAACGTAAATAAAGCAGCAGGAAGCCCTGCAAATGCGTTTGTTCCAAGCATTTGTTCAGCAAGTAGTGCCCCTACTGTTATTCCAGCAGCTAATCCTGCCCCGCCAAACATTTGAGAAATAACCACGATGATTAATGTACGTTTATATAATTGTCTTTGTTTCGCTGGATTATCTATATAACTTTGGATCAAATCATTCGTTTCACGAGACATATTACTCCTCCTTCCCCCATTAATTTAAGCTATCTTCAAATTGATACCAATCTTGAACGTTGCTTTCAAAACGAAAGGCATGTATTCCTCTCGTCTTTAAAAGCTCTACTGCTTCTACTGACATCAAACAGTATGGTCCTCTGCAGTAGGCAACTACATCACAGTTGGTTGGTAAAGAAGATATTTTTTCCCTTAATTCCTCAATTGGCATCGAAATAGCACCCGGAATATGAGCTTTTTCATACTCTTCTTTCGGCCTGACATCTAACAATAAAACTTCATCTTTTTCCATCCGGTCTTTAAGTTCCACAAGTGAAATACCATTCATGCCAAGATTGGCATTTAAGAATTCTTGTTTTATTTGTTGAACCTGTACAAACTGTTTTTCTGACAAAGTATGCAGACACTTTAGAAAGCCGGAAATCGCTGTATCTGCTAATTCGTAGATCACATAGTTACCTTTCTTCTGAAACTTTACCAATCTGGAACTAGAGAGAGTTTGTAAATGTTGAGATACATTTGCCACAGACATGGTAGTTGCTTTCGCCAATGCTTCCACCGATTTTGGGCCTTGAGATAAGATATCAAGAATCTCTATACGCTTTGGGCTGGAAAAGCTTTTACCTAGTCTTGCAAACTCTTGATATAATAAATCTTTTAAATTTCTTTCGTTTAGCATTTTAAATCACCAACTATTCAAGTGTTTTATTGAATAGTTGAATTATAGTCATAACCACTATCTTTTGTCAATCCTTTATTTAGAAGTAAAAAACAAGTGGAATAATGAAAACCACTTGTTTTTTTTACTTTGCATTTTGATGGGATTTTTAACTATGTGTACATAACATGCCTTAACCCTAAAAAAGACCAAAAAGCTGATACCTTTTAAAGGCGGTGGCGTTAGACCACGCATTTGTAGTAAGAAGAGACTAAGTGTCCCAGTAAGATTATGTTACTGAATAAGTTGAGCCGGTTTCCGAACAAAGCACATAATACCAGCAATAAGTATGAAGATGCCTGGAAAAATACCAAATCCAACAGTAATAACAGCACCCAAGATAGAAGTCACAACGAAAATAATACCAGCACTTTTAGGGTGCTTATTACCTTTAATTAAGAAAATAGCGACAATACTCAATATAATAGCCAGCACAGCTACAATGAGAATAAGCCATCCGCCTGTACTCAATCCTTCAATTAGAGTGTCCAGATCACCAAGACCCATTTCTGGAGTTTGCTCTACGATATCTTGGAGGATAGCTTCATTATTTTGCAGAACTAACATAACAACTCCAAAAGCTCCAAGAAGTCCGTAACCTAAAATTCCAATTATAGCTAATACAATTTCGACTGTTCTTTTCATTATCTCTCCCTCCTTTCTGTTTTATTGACCTGCAATACCACGTTCCTCATATGGGAAGGAAGTTATTGTAATTATTGAGTGTACAAAATTTACAATTGATTCCATTAGAAGCACCTCCCTAAAATAATGAGTTATACTTTTCATACGAAATAAAAAGGTAAAAGTTTCAACTGACAAAATATGTTCGAAACACTATTCGATGAAGAAATAAAGCTAGACCTCTTAATGAATCCAGCTTACGATATTGATTTTTGATTTGATTGGTAAAGACGATTAAACTGGTGGTGGAAACAAACCAGAGACAAATCTGTATCACCCGTTCCTCAAAAATTCGGTAGACCTTAACCACATATCTTCAACTAGAATTGTATGACTCTACCAAATATTTAGCAGAGGGCAGAAGAATTTATTTGTAGTGCGAAACAATTTATATATTGTTCCATAATTACGATTTTAGATTAAAAATGGGATTCGATCAGATTCGATTTAGGAACAAAAATCCAAAGGTAAGCCAGGAAGGATAGGAGATCGAATAAAAAAAGATCCCGAATTCGCAAATGTTTATTTTTACGAAGACAGGATTAGAATAGAGGATGTTTATTTGCTTAGCAAAGTATTATTGTATTACATAGGAAAAGGAAGTGTTTCAGCAGCACAAGAAAAATCAATTTTTAATGAAATAGACTCCATTAATATACAAATAAGATCATGTGTATTGTCCTATTTCAGATTTAGAAATATAAAAAGTAGATTACAATTACTAATATAATACGATAAATTGCAAATGGGATTAATTTAACTTTATTAATTAATTTCAGGAAAAAACGAATAGATATTAATGCGAATACAAATGCACTAATAAACCCAACAATGAAAAATGGTAAAGCATCTAAGGTAAAGTACTCCCAGTTTTTTATTAATGACAAGAAACTTGCACCAGCCATAATTGGGACAGCCATGATAAATGTAAAGTCTGAGGCTGTGCGGTGATTCATCCCCACTAATACACCACCTGAAATGGTTGCACCTGACCTAGAAAACCCCGGCCACAATGATAAGCATTGAATTAATCCAACTGAAAATGCTTGTTTATAAGTTATTTGATCCACAGATACAACTTTTGGATTTTTAGAACGAAGTAAATCCGCTGCAATCATAAAGAAGGCACCAATTAATAAACCAATTAGAACGGTTTTGGTTGTAAAGAGGTTCTCATCAATATAGTCCTCAAATAGTAATCCTAAAACCCCTGCTGGAATCAAACCAACAATAATGTGGGTTAATTTTAGATGTTCCCTATTATATACTTCACCCTTTTTATTAAAAATACGATTTAATCCAAGCAAATCAATAAATCTATCCTTAAATACAATCACAACGGCTAAAATAGATCCGAGCTGAATAACTATCTTAAACGTATTTGCCGCATATTGTCCCAAAAATTCGGTAGACTTTAGCCACATATCATCAACTAGGATCATATGTCCTGTAGAGGATACTGGTGCGAATTCTGTTAATCCCTCCACTAACCCTAATATTATTGCTTTTATTAACTCAACGAAATCCATTCTTTAAACTCCTTTTATATTGTTATTTCATTACCTTGAAAGATTTGCACCCTTGAAATCATTTTTTTTACTCTTTCAAAGCAAAAAACAGGTTTTGAATCATCTTCTATAGTAAAATTTTTTTCATAAAAAAACTATCCTCTAATACAAATATATCTCATTCACATATAAAATCATATTTCTATTGTCTTAAAAAATACATATTAATTTTAAAAAAGGTATCTTTACCTCCGCTTTGATAACTCAACTTTCGCAGATCGAACTAGGCAGACATGACTTGATATAACGAGACAAATTAAAATTAATGAATAATCTTGCTTCATTCTCATCCACTTTGAAGCGTTAAATCAGTCTGAACAAAAAGATCTACAAATGACGAAGATAACTCTGCTTATAAAGTTCGGCACTATGTATTTAACCGAAGCTCTAGTGACTATTTAGTAAGAAAAATCCTCCCATCATTAAGAATGGAAGGATGTTAATAATTATTTACTCTTTCATTAGTTGAGAAGAAAATTTACTTTCACCTCAGCCTTAGCATAAACTTATCAATTACTGTCATTAAGGTGATAGCAAAGTTGAACAACACCAGAGTAAAATCTTTTTGTGTCAATCAGTCTTAGATTCACTCTCTTCTTTATGTCAATAAACAAAGGTTTTCCTTCCCCTAAAATAACAGGGTGAACAGATAACCTAAATTCATCAACCAACCCTAATTTTATAAAAGTTGTAATAAGACTCGCTCCACCATATAGCCAGATATCTCTACCAGGTTTTTTCTTTAATTTATTTACTTCTTCAACAATGTTATCATTTATTAATATCGCTTGATTATCAGACTCTTTTTGTGTTCTGGAAAATACATATTTCTTTTTACTATGAACCAATTTCCAAATTTCTTTTTCGTTATCTGAATCATCATTTTTGGGGATATATTGTCCCCATAAATCGTAGCTTTTTCTTCCATATAAAATAGTATCAATTTGATTCAAGAAATTTATGAAACCCATATCCGATTCCATGATGCACCAGTCAACTTCGCCATTCGGTCCTTCAATAAATCCATCTAAAGTAACTGCTAAATCCAGAATTACTCTTCTTGCACTTTCGTTAATGGCCATATTTTTATCTCCTTTTATCTTATAGATTTTCCTTGTTGATAAAATCATAACGTATAAACTATACTAAACGTAAAACATGACAAGTAATGACATGATTAATTGAAAAAAGGTGAACAAAATGTCAAAAGCAAAGCGTCTATTAGATATTCTTATGTTTGTCACCGCTAAGAAAAATTTTACAGCACAAGAAATAGCAGATGAATTTAATATATCCATTCGTACTGTACATAGATACATACTAGATTTATCTGATATGGGAATGCCAATTTACTCTGAACAAGGACGAAATGGAGGGTATACAGTATTAACAAGTAGACTTCTTCCCCCTATTTTATTTACAGAAGAAGAAGTTGTTTCTATCTTCTTTGCTTTTCAATCTCTAAATTACTATCGCAACTTGCCTTTTGATTCTGAAATTACTTCGGTTGAACATAAATTATATAGTTCACTTCAGAGTGAAGCTAAAACAAAAGTGGATAAAATTCGTTCTTATATTGCTTTTTGGAATCCTAAAAGAACGATTGATACCCCATTTTTAAAAGATATTCTAGAGCATTCTATTGAAAATAAAAATTTACATATTCAATATGAATCTAAATCAGGAATGAGAAAAAAACACATCCATCCTATCGGTGTATATGCTCATGATGGATTATGGTACTTACCTGCTTACGATTATGATAAGAAAAAAATATTACTGTATCGCGTAGATCGCATTCTATCAATCTTATCAGCTGAGAAAAATGAAGATGATTTCATGAATTTAAAAGAATGGTTCAACTTTCATGAGGTAAAAAACCCTGTTCGACTGCATGTGATCTTAACAGTGGAAGGTGTCCGTCAATGTAAAAGTGTTCATTATTTCGATGGTTTTGTAGGCACACAAGAAGATGGAACTGGATACATTGATACAATCATTGATAGAGGTGAACTTAATTTTATAACATCACTATTTTTGAGGCTTGGAAGTCATGCACGAATTTTGGAACCGAAGGAATTAATAGTTGGATTACGTAAACAAGCTGAAGAAATTTTAGCTATGTATCAAGATGAGAATTAAAATCTTGAGCTATTAAGCTATATTCCAACAATAATTTTGTTTCTATTATTTCACCTGTAAAACACAGCTTTGAGAAAAGATGAATTTTATTGAATAAGTATTGAATTATTATTGCTTTAATATTGCGTGGGATATTGGATAAATCCAGTAATGACAACAGTTTGGGGATTAAAGAGTATTGAACTTGAAATTGGAATCGGCATAAAAAACTCGGGCTCCTGATGAGGAAAACCCGAGAAATTATTGGATTCGGACTGAAAAAAGTAAATGTTTATTATTACGAAATCAGGATCGGACTAGCAAATGTTTATTTTTACAGCCAAATGACTTTTTTAATTAGACACGCGTTAATTTAATCTCCTCCGCAATCCCCCACCTCAAACCCGCATCCCACCGTTTCAGTTAAAATAAAGTTTTGCTACCGAACCACCATTCCCCCCAATTTTGGGTTTAATTATTGCAGCAAAATTTGAGTTGGAATTTTCATTTGAAACAGAAGAAATCATTATGACAAGTGAATATCTCGAAGAAGGACAAGTAGTTGAAGGGAAATATGAAATAGAAATCCTAGAAATAAACGAAGATTCATATGTTTTTAATTTTATTGATCTTAACACAGGAGAAGAATATATTGTTGACTCCACGCAAATTGAAGCATCTGCTTTACCTGTAATTGTTTATTTTATTGGTTCACAAGTTGCCAGAATAACAGTTCAACATATTGGTAAAAAAGCCATTTTAAAAATTGGTAAAAAAACATTCCAAGCGAAATCTAAAGATGCTGCCAAGAAAGCAACAGTCAATTTTTCTAATGTAACCATTAAAGCTGGAGGAAAAAATGTTTATTTTACTAATGCTAAAATGCAACATATTCTACAAAACCACCACCCAAATTATTGGACAGGAAAAGGTGGGAAATCAATGTTTGACCCTAGTTTAAGTGTCAATGGTGTAAAAAACATTGTTACTAATGTTATTAACAGTAATAAAACTACCATTGGAAATGCTCTTAAAAAAGGAAACTCTGTTAATGCTTATAAGACTATAAATGGAATAAAATATAAAGTAAATATAGGGAAAGATGGGTATGTAAAATCAGCATATCCAGTTTAATGAGGTGATAATATGCTAAAGATTGAAACTTTGATTAAGGATACAAATATCAACATAGGTCACAAGTCTACTTTTTTATCAATTAATAATCCATTATCTGGTGATTTAGTGAATCAAACCTTAGATGAAAATGACCATGATTATCTAGAAGGAGCAATCAGATTAGAATGCAACTCTGAAGTTATCCTAACCGAAAACATGGAAACAACAGATTTGTTATTTACATGGCAAACATTAGTTGAACCTATATTAACACCAGGAAATAAAGAGTATGAAATATCAATTTTAGATTCCTTATATGAAGTTAAGATATTAACCAATAACTCAGGATTTACTTTTTGTATTAATAATACATCAAGTAAAGACAATCAAATTTCAAATACAATTCCTAAAGATGAGTATTCGAAAGCAATAATAGAGGGATTCTTAGCATTTGGAGAATTTATCGTCAATAATCAATTTTCTTTTTCGGAGGAAAGTTCCTATTCTTCTTTCGTTCAAGATTATAAAGCTTTAAAATCATGAAGAACAGAAGAGATAAGTCTCTTCTGTTTTTGGGTTCTACAATAAAATCCCAAAATGAAGCAAAAATGCACGTAGACTCCTTTATCAATTATCCTTGAGTTGTCTAGAAACAAAGAAATGATAGAAGCTGCGTTTGATAATCTGCTCTTATCGGAGAGGGTATTCACTATAATTTAACATAATTATCCATTTATATTGAAACTAAGTTACTCAACTATATGGTCTGATTGTTGAACACAAGTTTAACAACGATCTTCAACTAATGCTGCCCCGTTAGTGTAATTACATTTTTTACAAACTCTATAGTCCGCTCTTATTTTACCATATATTCAAAATATTTATATCCTAACTCTTTCCTCATTCCTCTAATGCCCATTTCTACTCATCTACTATATGTACCTGTAACTTAGTCCTTCCCCAACCAAACTCCCCTCAATCCCTTATCCCCCAAGTCTTCACCCCCTCTTTTACGCCACAAAGCAATGGAACTAAGTTCTTCCCCAAAACACCGAAAATGACCCGAATTAAGCCTTCTGGGTTGTGTAGAATATTCTGCCATTGTAACTAAGTTATTCCCCAGAATTGGGTAAAAGTATCAGGGGAAACTGGATAAAAGATTGGATATGCAACAATTTCAGGATGTAGTTACAGTTAGGAAATACACTGAATATAGATTGAAAATCCGTTGGATTTAGGGTTAGGAAAACTACTGAAAAGCGATTGGAAACTGTCTGAAAGCCTATATTGATAAGGGATTGAAGAAGTATTAAGCAAAAAGAATCGGACTGAATCACTATTGGATTCAGTCCGAATTTTTATTGATTTGGGATTGAAAACCCCTATTGGATGATGATTAAAAAGCCATCAAATTAAATATTGTTTTCCCTGCTGTTCTCTTCGTCCTCTTCCAATTCGGATACCAACTAAGTTCCATAAGGGAAGAACAAAGTTACATTGGGAACAAGGGAGTTACAGGGAGGCAACAGCTTCCACTTAGATTTGATATTTTATTCTACAGTTACACTCTTAGCAAAGTTGCATTGTAAAACAACAGAAATACTTTACTCTTTTCTTCTATCTCTAAGACTAGGTTGGAAATATTACAAACCAAACTTCACTTCTTTTCTCTACTATGTGACGTTAATTTAATCTCCTCCGAAATCCCCCACCTCAAACCCGCATTCCACTGTTCGAGTTAAAATAAAGTTTTGCTACCGAACCCCCGTTTTGAAGGGTTTTTGGTTCAATAATGACCGTTTTCCCGCTCTTTTCCACCTGTTTTTTTCACCTTTTTCGGACAGTTGGAATAAAGTTTTGGGAGTAATGGACAGAAGAATAAATCGAGAAAAGATAGACAGGACAAGGGGTTCGGCATGAAAAGACCCCGAATTCGCAAATGTTTATTATTACGAAATCAGGGTCGGAATAGCAAATGTTTATTTTGACGAGCAGATGTTTATTTTAGTTAGACAAAGCGTTTCTCCAACCAAGTAACAGCCTCCACATGATTCGTACTAGGAAACATGTCTACAGGCTGCACTTCCTTCGTCACGTAGCCACCATCCTCTAAAATACGAAGATCTCTTGCCAATGTTGATGGATTGCAGGATACATATACAATCCGCTGTGGTTCCATATCGATCATTGCTTGTAAGAAATCAGCTTCACAGCCTTTACGTGGTGGATCAACTACAATAACGTCTGGAGTAAGGCCCTGTTCTTTCCATTTTAGCATTACTTTTTCAGCTTGTCCTACTGTAAATTCAACATTCGTAATTTCATTAAGTGCAGCATTCTTTTTAGCATCCGCAATAGCATCTGGAACAACTTCAATTCCGTAAACCTTTTTCGCCTTTTGCGCTAAAAATAAAGAAATTGTGCCGATACCACAGTATGCATCAACGACAACATCATCGCTTCCAATGTTTGCAAACTCTAATGCTTTGTCATAAAGCACCTTCGTCTGTATTGGATTTACTTGATAAAAAGATTTCGCTGAAATCGCAAAAGTAATATCGCCGATTTTATCGTAAATATATGTTTCGCCCCAAAGCACTTTTGTTTTCTCACCAAGTATGACATTTGTTCGCTTCTCATTTACATTTTGAATAATCGATTTAACCTGAGGGAATCGTCTCGTTAACTCGTCAATTAGGACATCTTTATTTGGCAATCTATTGGTGCGGGTAACGAGCACAATCATGACATCATTGGTTGCATGACCAGTCCGGATCATAATATGTCTGAGGTCCCCACGATGGTTTTCTTCCTGATAAGGTTCGATCCCAAGCTGGTTAGCAAGCTGTCTAACTACTGGCAGAATTTCATTGATTGCCTCAGCTTGAATACTGCATGTGTCCATATTTTCAACGATTCGATGACTTCGTTTTTGGTAATAGCCAACTATAAGCTCACCGTTCTTCTCTCCAACAGGGACTTGTACTTTGTTGCGATAATGATATGGATGCTCCATCCCCATGATTGGATGAATTGGTACATGCGGAAGATGGGCAACTTTCTTCATCACATTCTTCACTTGGTTTTGTTTCATATCAAGCTGAAGCTTATAGCTCATATGCTGTAGCTGACAACCACCGCAATGTACATGGCAGGTTGGCTCCACTCGTTCAGGACTTGACTTGGTAAGCTCCATTAATTTTCCGAAACCAAAATTTTTATTTACTTTAACAACCTTTACTATCGCTTCTTCCCCTGGTAGTGCGTTTGGAACAAATAATGGATAACCATTAATTTTCCCAACACCATTCCCTTCATGGGTCAGGTCTTCAAAGCGTAGTGTGATTGTCTCGTTTTTTTTCACCGGTGTGGTTTGTTTTACCATTTATATCTTCCTTCAATTACATTATTTATAATTATTTTATCCTATTTCCTCTTCAGCAAGCAGTAAAATAAGTACCCACCGGCAAAGCGGACAGATACTTATTTTATTATTAAGCAAACACGGTTTTCAAATCAATCTGTAAATCATCAAAAATAGATACTTGAATTTCTTCCTCATCTGAATACAAACTTGGCCTACCGTAGTTTTGACTTTCTTCGAGGGTAAAAACACTAACCATCTTTTCTTGGGGTTCAACAATCCAATATTCCTGAACACCAGCCTGCTCATATTTATTGAACTTTTCAAGTTTATCTTTTCTTCCTGTCGATGGTGATAAAATTTCAATGACCATATTTGGAGCCCCTTTACAACCTGCATCATCTAATTTAGAGGTATCGCAAACAACCGTAATATCTGGCTCGAATACATTTCTGCTTTCGTCTTTATCTTCTTCATCAAGATATAACACCACTTCAAATGGTGCAGGATATACCTTACACGCTTTTCCAACTAGATAATTAGCAAGTTGGCGATGTAACTCCGATAGAATTTCTTGATGGATTCTTGAAGGGGCTGCCTGCATATAAAGACGACCATCAATAATCTCTACTCTTACGTCCTCGGGCCATGATAAATAGTCGTTATACGTATAAATGCGATCTTCCTTTGGTAATGACATGTAATCACCCCAAGTTAGCAAATTTTATTATTTATTATAGCATTGTTGAACGGTCAATAACACCAAAAAGGAAGACTCTAATCCAAGTCTTCCTGCATATCAATAAATTCTTCTGGCACACAAAATTCGATGTGCTCCTGTAGGTTTACAAATTCACCAGGCAATAACCCACCATATTCACCATCAATATTTAATTGCATTTTTTCATCAGCAGATACTTTTACGTACCTCGCTTGTTTATAAATAATATTCTTACTATCCAAATGTGCGCCTCGTAGAGCGAGGGAGGCAATATGAATGAATTCAGCTAGGTTTGTTTTGCGCAAAATTAGCAAATCAAAATATCCATCATTCATTTTCGCACTTGGGGCGAGCTTTTCAAATCCCCCAACCGAATTGGTATTTGATACGAGAAATAACATAATATCATCTTCTAATACTTCATCATCATATTCAATCTTTACTTTAATTGGTTTTAGTGATGGAAGCATTTCAATCCCTTTGATATAATATGCCAGCTGTCCAAGCATTGTCTTTAGCTTGCTTGGTACATCATAGGTTAATTCCGTTAGCTTCCCGCCACCGGCAATATTCATAAAGTAATGCTCGTTGACTTTTCCAATATCCAGTAGCATCGATTTATTCGATAAAATAATATCCACTGCTTTATAGATATCTCGTGGGATTCGCAATGCTCGGGCAAAATCATTTGTGGTTCCAGCAGGGATAATTCCAAGCTTTGGCCGGTTATCGAAACCAGCTATTCCATTAATTACTTCATTAATAGTGCCGTCACCACCTGCAGCTACAATTAGATCATAGCCACGCTCTACCGCTGATTTCGCTGCTGCAATCGCATCATTTTCGCCAGTAGTAGCATGTGTGGATGTCTCGAAACCTGCAACCTCAAACTTTTCCAATATCGTTGGCAATGCTCTTTTGATTGCTTCACGCCCCGAAGTCGGATTATATATTATTCGGGCCTTTTTCATTCTATTTCCTCCCCCAATATGTTCACTCTGAAGGCTTTATCCATTTAGAACTCGTACTTTTGCATCTAATAAATATCATAGCCTTTTTCATATCAATTGAAAAGGATTAAAACATATCGAGACTGCCATTTGCAAGCAAATGACAGCCTTCCATATATATTTAACGTTTGCTAAGTTCTTCAGAAAGAATCTTGTTAACAAGTGGCGGGTTCGCTTGTCCTTTTGTAGCTTTCATAATTTGACCAACAAGGAAACCATGCGCCTTGCCTTTTCCACTTTTAAAGTCAATAATGGATTGCTCATTCTCATCCAGCACATTATTAACAATTTCTTTCAGCTGCTCTGGATCAGAGATTTGTACGAGACCTTTGTCTTTTACGATCTGTTCTGGATCTCCGCCATTTTCTACGAGCTCAGCAAATACTTTCTTCGCAATTTTAGAGGAAATCGTTCCGTCTTCAATCAACTGAATCATTTTAGCCAATGCTTCTGGTGTAATCGCTAATTCTTGGATTTCTTTATAGTGTTTATTCATGTATGCAGAAACTTCACCCATCAGCCAGTTCGATACTTGCTTGATGTCACCG
The DNA here is from genome assembly GCF_038002145.1 of Oceanobacillus sp. FSL W7-1309. Taxonomy (NCBI): domain Bacteria; kingdom Bacillati; phylum Bacillota; class Bacilli; order Caryophanales; family Bacillaceae; genus Oceanobacillus; species Oceanobacillus sp. FSL W7-1309. The sequence goes on along the minus strand of NZ_JBBOBX010000001.1, from coordinate 2,428,349 downwards.
CCATGCGAGACAGCTTCCTCAAAGAAATCGGACACTTGCTTCGAGTTCGTTAATACATTTGCATCGTATTCGGATAAGCCAAGTTCTGAAACATAACGTTTTCTGCGAGCATCTGGCAGTTCAGGAATTTCACTGTGCACACGTTCTTTCCATACATCATCAATGTATAGTGGTACTAAATCTGGTTCTGGGAAATAACGATAGTCATCCGAACCTTCCTTTACACGCATGAGAATTGTTTCTTTTGTTTTCTCATCGTAACGACGTGTTTCCTGAAGAATTTCGCCACCTGAAAGGAGTACTTTTTCTTGACGCTTCTCTTCAAATTCAAGACCTTTTTGTACAAAGGAGAATGAATTCAAGTTCTTAAGCTCTGCTTTCGTACCGAACTTCTCTTGTCCAATTGGACGTAATGAAATATTCGCATCACATCTTAGTGAACCTTCTTGCATTTTCACATCGGAAACGCCTGTATACTGGATAATATTTTTTAGTTTTTCCAAATATGCATATGCTTCCTCTGGAGAGCGCATATCTGGTTCAGATACGATTTCAATCAATGGTGTCCCTTGACGGTTAAAGTCAATATACGAATAACCATCATCACCGTGAGTCAATTTACCAGCATCCTCTTCCATATGAACACGCGTTATGCCGATACGTTTCTTTTTCCCATTTACTTCAATTTCAATCCAGCCATTTTCACCGATTGGCTGATCAAACTGAGATATTTGATATGCTTTCGGATTATCTGGGTAAAAGTAATTCTTACGGTCAAACTTTGTGTGTGTCGCAATTTCACAATTTAATGCCATAGCTGCTTTCATTGCAAAGTTAACGGCTTCTTCATTTAAAACTGGAAGTGTTCCTGGATAGCCAAGATCAATTGGGTTTATATTCGTATTTGGATCAGATCCGAATGCATTAATACTCGGGCTAAATATTTTCGAATTTGTTTTTAATTCAACGTGTACCTCAAGTCCAATTATTGTTTCAAAATTCATTAGTTGGCACCTCCAAGCTGAGGTCGTTTTTTATGATGCTCTGTTGCCTGTTCAAATGCATGTGCTGCACGATATACCGTACTTTCATCAAAGTACTTACCAATAATTTGCAAGCCGATAGGTAGTCCATTTTCAGAGAATCCACACGGAAGGGAGATTCCTGGAACGCCAGCAAGGTTAACTGGAATGGTTAAAATATCATTTGCATACATTGTTAATGGGTCATCAATAAGTTCGCCTACTTTATATGCTGTTGTAGGAGAAGTTGGTCCAACAATAACATCAAAGTCCTCAAAGATTTTGTCAAAATCCTGTTTAATTAAAGTACGTACTTTTTGCGCTTTTTTATAATATGCATCGTAATATCCAGAACTTAATGCAAATGTTCCGAGCATAATTCGTTTTTTCACTTCAGGTCCAAAGCCTTCGCTTCGAGATTTCTTAAATACATCAATCAGATTATCTGCGTTTTCACTGCGCACACCATAGCGTACCCCGTCAAAACGAGCTAAGTTAGCAGATGCTTCAGATGAAGATAATAAGTAATAAGCAGATACAGCATATTTAGAGTGCGGCAAAGAAACCTCTTCCCATGTAGCACCAAGTGATTCATATACTTTCAATGCCTCAAGAATAGACTCTCTAACCTCTGGTGCCACACCTTCAGCTAAGTATTCTTTTGGTACAGCAATCTTCAACCCGCTAATGTCCTTCGTCAATGCTTCGGTATATTTCGGCACGTCAATATTAGCACTTGTCGTATCCATTTCGTCATGTCCTGCAATGACCTCTAATACTCGTGCATTATCTTCAACTGTTCTTGTAATTGGTCCAATTTGATCAAGCGAAGATGCAAATGCAACTAATCCAAAACGAGACACACGTCCGTAAGTAGGTTTCATTCCTACAACTCCACAGAAAGATGCTGGTTGGCGAATCGAACCACCTGTGTCAGAGCCTAGTGAGAACAATACTTCACCTGCTGCAACCGCTGCTGCAGAACCACCACTAGAACCTCCTGGGACATAATCTGTATTCCATGGATTTCTTGTTGGTGTATAGCTGGAGTTTTCATTGGTTGATCCCATTGCAAATTCATCCATGTTTAGTTTTCCAACAGAAATTGCTTGTTCGTTCTTTAATTTTTGTACAACTGTTGCGTCATATAACGGATCATTGAAGTTATCTAAAAACTGACTTGCACATGTAGTACGAACGCCTTTTGTTACGATATTATCCTTAATTCCACCTGGAACCCCAAATAGACTCGCTGTAGCATCTGCTGCTTCATCAAGTTCTTTTGCTTTCGCCCTAGCATTTTCTTCATCCAAGGTTAAAAAGGCATTTACTTGTCCGTCTACTTCTTTAATTCTACGGTAAGATTCATCGACTAGATCTTGAACCGTAATCTCTTTATTATGTAGCTTTGCTTCTAATTCTTTAATTGTATGGTCAAATAATGACATCTAGGGTTTCCCTCCTTGTTTTAGAAAACTAAAGAATTTGCCTGACCTTCTGCGGCAAATGTCTTTGTTTACGGATAGAAAAGTTCGAAACTTAACTATCTCCCAAAATTGATGGTACGCGGAAATGACCGTCTTCGTGATCAGGAGCATTCTTAAATGCTTCTTCTTGCGTAATCCATTCCTTCGGTTCATCTTTACGCATTATATTTTTCAAATCAAGCACATGCGTTGTTGGCTCAATGCCGTCTGTATCCAATTCATTCAATTGTTCAGCATAATCGATAATTGCGCTCAGTTCATCTACAAGCTGCTCTACCTCTTCGTCCGTTACAGCGAGCCTTGCTAAGTGTGCTACATGCTTCACTTGCTCTTTTGAAATATCCGCCATGTGATTACCTCCAAATCAATAATTTATATAGGTGATGCTTTATTTTTTTCTCATTGTACCATTATAACACTATTGATAATAGCAAAGATAGGTCTAGATAGGCAAATTATGTTGTATATGAAAGTTCCTTAGCATATTATGTAGGATATTGGAAAACTACTTATATATATCTACGCAAAAAAAGGCCTGAAACAGGTTCCACTCCGTTTCAGGCAAATCCATCATATAGTAATAGGGTAAAAAATTGAAATAATTAATGTAAAAGTAAAAACTTAGAAAAATACACTTGAACTGCTGACACTAAAGATACTTGGCTCATGTTCACCAGCAATTTCAACATTATCTTGCTGTACTCCCTGGGCAAAAAAGAATCCAGTAGCCAGTACCGCAGCTAATGCAACACCTGAAAACAGCTTTTTCATTTTCTCCCCTCCTTTACAGGCTTATTAAATTATCATAAGTTGAATTAGCAAGCTTATAATATTTTACAGCATCTTTATACTTATATTGTTCTTCAAAGTGTCTAGCCAACATTGTTGAGTAGAATACCAAGTTAGCATGATCACTATGATTCTTTAAAAAAGGTATAAACTTATCCTTAACAAATGATACAAATCTGTCATTCTCACCATTGGTTGCATATTCAAACGTATGAATAATATAGGAGTATAGCTTGGAATAACCTTTATCCTTAGCCAAGTCCAGTATATTCTGGGCTTTGACAATAGCTACTCTCACTTCATTTATTTTATCTATATTATAAAACTCTTTAATAATCGATGTTATTGCGATTAAACGTTGTTCTAAATTTACTTCTTCGTCATTTGCTACTTTCTCATAAAAGCTAATTGCTTCGTTTGTCTCAGCGATTACAGAATATAAGTAACCTAGGTTTAAATTCGTTAATTGAATAATTTGTTTATCTTTATTCAATTCTCCCAAGTGCTTTGCCAAATTATAGTTTTTTATTGCACGGTCATGCATTTTGATTCGTCTGTAAGATATACCTAAAATAATATGGCACTGTGCACATCGTTGGAAATTATATTGTTTCATAAAAATTTCTAAAGACCGATTTGCATAATCAATCGACTCCAATGTATGTCTTAGTTTGCTATGCGTAACGGACATTGTATATTGAAGATCTGCTGTTTCTTCTTCAGTAATATCTATTCTATTTATTTTTTCCTCTGCAAGTTTATACATTTGCAAAGCCTGTTGAAAATCACTTGCAGTTGAATAATAATTCCCTTTGAATTTAAACCAATAAAACTGCTGTAAACTATCGAATGTACTGGCAATCTCACTCAGTTCATTAATCTTTTTCAATGCTTCATCAAAATTTTCCATTATGAGATAGTATCTAATCTTATGAATCTCAAACATTAGCAAGCTATTCGAAAGGTTTTTGTCCAGCATTTCCTGGATTTCTTTATATGTAGTTATAATTTCTTCCTTGTTGTTAACCTCAAACAGCATGCTATACCATCTGTTACATTTTTCTTTAATCTGTTCCTCTTGACTGTTATCATTCTCAATCCCAAGGCGATTGCATAATAATTGAATAATATCGGGACTAGCCTGGGTTTTCTGATTCTCAATTTTTGATAAATAGGAGACAGATACGATTCCTTCAGAAAGTTCGTTTAAGGTCATTTCCTGTTTTGTACGCTGTAATTTTATAAATGATCCTATCTCTATCAAAATACCCACCCTCATATTCAGAAATATTTCTATTTACTAGTATTATATCATATTTAACGGAAATGCATATTGGGAAAATCATAGGTCAAAAGCACGTATAACAGCACTTTAGTTTTCTTGATTTTCCTGAGAGAGGAAAATTTACGCGGTTTTTTCTTTTTCTGGCCTTGAATCCTAAATGTCAATCATATGAAGTGGATGTAGGGCTGCAATAAAAAAACAAACTAAATGAGGTACAGTAACCCTAACTTTTCGGAGTAAAAATTTAACAAGATTTTTCTCACCTAAAAAATAATTATACCATTATTTTATTCGAATAAATATGAATAATTAGTCTTGTATTACGACTAAAGTTTTAAATAATCCATTCGTTTAGAAAACCAGGCATTAAATCCAATAAAAAAGCTCGTTTAAATACAATTATTTAAACGAGCTTTTCATATTTTATAACATATAACGTGTCACTCTTATTTGTACATTTACATGCTTATTTAATGAAAAATATGAACTGTTGGCGACTCATCACCAGCATTTCGATAAATCAAACTTTCTGCTTGATTACTGGATGTAATGTTTATTTCAAGGTCATAATAGTTTGAGAACATGTCTTGAACAAGTCCATATGCATATTGTGTGAAACCTATTACCTCTGCTTTTCCATAAAACTCTATCGGAACCTCAATCGTTAATTTTTGCAATTCACCATCAACATAAAATCCTTCTCCAATTAAACCAACATAGTTAGGGAAAAACTCAGCGATTTCATTGCCAAAACTAGTTACAATCTCATGGTCATCGTAATACTTTTCTCTTCCTTCAGCTGAAGGGAATAAAATATTTTCTTCATCAACGTCTTCCCAATCACCTATCGAATTGCTTCCACCTGATACATTTGCTTTAGCGACAAAGCTCCCTGGCACAGGTGATGCTTGTTCTGCTTCTCGATACAATGCAACCATAATTGGAATCTCACCTAGCCCCTCCTCTTGGCGAATCTCCTCCACAACAGCTTCAGCAATTCGATTACCTTGCTCGAGCATATCTTCCTCTGAAATATTTTCATAATAATATGGTCCACCGATTTCGGTTTGGAAGCGATAAACGGATTTAAGCGCAATTCCGATAGACATTCCTGCGATTTGAACGGTGCCATCATCATTTTGTTTCAAATAATTTTGCTCCAATATATGCGATAGATAGCGCGGATTGTCGCGATACGTATCCTCATCCGATCCTGTTTCCACCTGTGGATTCAAACCATCGATCCATTCATAGATTCGTCCTGATGTTAAATATTGTCCTTCTTGAAAATAGAAATCATTTGGGTCGAAAACATCCTTTGATAACCGCTGCAGGCCTTGCTCCATCTCATCAATGTCTACTCGGTTTGCCAATTGATTGACAATAACACCTCTCGCCTGACTCGTTTTGTAAGGAAGAATCATTTTATAATTTTCATCCGATAATTGATAGCTAGGGACAATAGAAGTTTCTTGTTCAGTATCATCATTTTGCAGCACTTCTTCTTCGGTTGGTGTTTGTACACATCCCGTTATAATTAGGAGTGTACATAACAAAACAGCACTTATTTTTTTCAAAGTTTAACACTCCTTATTCTTCCACAACTGCTTTTAGCTGCTGTTCATTCCATATTTCAACACCGAGTTTCACGGCTTTTTCATATTTCGATCCAGCATCCTCCCCAGCTATGAGAATGTCTGTCTTTTTACTTACACTTCCGGTAACTGTCCCACCGAGCGATTCAATGAAGGCTTTTGCTTCATTTCGAGAAAACTCTTCCAACTTCCCTGTTAATACAATTGTCTTACCGGCAAAAACAGTGTCACCCTCGTCCTGTTGGGCTGACTTTTTTGGACCCTTATATTCCATATTAATCTGTAATCCACGTAGGTCATCTAAGAGTTCAACCACTTTTTCCTCGGTAAAATATTGTGCAATGGAATCAGCCATCTTATCGCCAATTTCATCAATAGCTACAAGATCTTCAAATGTAGCCTGCTGTAGATTATCCATTGTTTCAAATTCCATCGCAAGCGTTTTAGCTGCCTTTTCTCCTATGAAACGAATGCCCAGGCCAAATAACAGTCTCTCCAATGAATTCTCTTTCGATGCTTCGATCGCTTCCAGCAAATTAGATACAGATTTTTCACCCATTCGCTCCAGGTTGAGTAATTCTTCTCGTTCCAATCGATATAAATCTGCCATTGTGTGAATGAGCTCGTTTTGGAAAAGCTGTATAATTACTTTTTCTCCAAGCCCGTCAATATTCATTGCATTTCTAGATACAAAGTGAATGAGTCCTTCCATGAGCTGTGCTGGGCAATTCGGGTTAATACAGCGAAGCGCCACCTCTTCCTCCAATCGAACAACTTCACTGCCACAAGCAGGACACTCTGTTGGCATATGGAATTCTTGCTCTTCCCCGTTCCGCTTTTCTTCCACGACACGGACGACTTTTGGAATGATATCGCCTGCCTTTTTAATAACGACTGTATCACCAATTCGGATATCTTGCTCACGAATTAAATCTTCATTATGCAGTGAAGCACGTTGTACTGTAGATCCAGCAACCTTTACAGGATCGAGAATTGCAGTTGGTGTAATCACACCAGTTCTGCCGATACTTAGCTCGATATCTCGAAGCTTTGTGATGGCTTCTTCCGCTGGAAACTTATAAGCGATTGCCCAGCGAGGGCTTTTTGCAGTATAGCCGAGCTCATCTTGCTGATTTAAATCATCGACTTTTATCACAATCCCGTCAATCTCATAGGATAAATTCGGGCGTTCTTTCGTCCAATAGTTAACAAATTCGATGACTTCATCAATTGTTTCACATTTTTTCCATTCTGGATTTGTCTTAAATCCAAGCTCTTTCAATTTCTCAAGTCGTTCACTGTGTGACGTAATGGAGCTATCATTCCACTCACCAACACCATATAAATAGATGTCAAGATTACGCTGGGCAGCTATTTTAGGGTCAAGCTGTCTTAAAGACCCAGCCGCAGCATTCCGCGGGTTAGCAAATGGCTCTTCTTCATTTTTCTCTCGCTTTTCATTCAATGCAAGGAATGACTTATGCGGCATAAAAGCTTCTCCGCGAACTTCTAGTGTTGCTTCATCTTTAATGGAGAGCGGGATACTGCGAATCGTTCTTAAATTTGCAGTAATGTCCTCACCCGTTGTTCCATCACCACGAGTTGCACCACGAACAAACTTACCATTTTCATAGGTTAGAGAAATAGCAAGTCCATCAATTTTAAGCTCACACACAAACGTAAGGGGTTCGTCCGTTCCATTACTTGCTCTCCTAGCAAAATCTCTAAGATCCTGCTCATTAAATGCATTACCAAGGCTTAGCATTGGCACATTGTGCTGCACTTTTTTAAATGCATCCAATGGTTCTCCACCAATACGCTGTGTTGGAGAGTTCTCAGAAAGGAACTCTGGGAATTGCTTTTCGAGTTCCTGTAATTCTCTTAGCTTTTCATCATACTCTGCATCCGGTACGCTTGGCTTATCGAGCACATAATATTCATAACCATATTGATTCAGTAATTCGATCAGTGCTTGTATTTGATCCTGCGCTTTTTGTTTATCCATTAGCTGACTCCTATTCTTTCGTGATTGGTGCGAATTTTGCAAGCAATCGTTTGATACCTACGGGTGCTGGGAAGGCAACATCCAATTCCATTTTGTCTCCATCTCCCTGAACTTTCACAACTGTGCCAATGCCCCATTTTTTATGATTCGCTTTATCTCCTGGGAACCAATCCTTATCTTCTGCTCCAGTTGTTGTTTGCATCCGCTCTGCTTTTCGCTTCACAGGTGCTGGGCTTTGGACATCCTTAGGTTTACTGAATATGCTGCCAAACATCGTGTTTCTAGTTTCTTCCATTCCCTCAATCAATTCTCTCGGGATTTCATTGATAAATCGACTGATGGGGTTCATATTCGTTCTGCCATATAGAGTGCGCATTTTTGCATGTGTTAAATAAAGCTCTTTTTCTGCTCGGGTTATTCCTACATACGCGAGGCGTCGTTCCTCTTGCATTTCCTCTTCATCCATTAATGAACGACTATGTGGAAAAACATTCTCCTCCATACCGATTAAAAAGACGACCGGGAATTCCAGCCCTTTTGCAGCATGGAGCGTCATTAATGTAATTTTTTCCTCATTGTCCGGATCTTCTTCATCCACACGATCAATATCTGCGATTAAGGCTAGATCCGTTAGAAATGAAATTAGTGTTTTATCTTCACTTGTCTCTTCAAAATCCTTTGTCACCGTCATAAACTCTTCTAAGTTCTCTAAACGACTTTGTGCTTCGATTGATTTCTCATTTAAAAGCATTTCTTCATAGCCAGTTCGTTCTAAAACTGCTTGAACCATATCTGTTGCAGTCAGGAAATCCTGTTGTTGATTTAACGTTTTGATTAAATTACCAAAGGCTGCAAGTGCATTTGCTGCTTTGCCTGAAACACCTGTAAAGTCTACTTCCTTCACTGCCTCATAGAAGGAAATGCCGTGCTCTGCTGCATATGCACGAAGTCGTTCAACAGATGTTTTCCCAATTCCTCTTTTGGGCTCATTCACCACACGTTCAAAGCTTAAGTCATCATCCGGGTTGGTAATTAATCGTAAATAGGCCACCATATCTTTAATTTCTTTCCTGTCGTAGAATCGCATACCTCCAACCATTTGATAAGAAATACCAGACTTTAATAGTGTGTCCTCAATTGCACGGGACTGCGCATTGGTTCGGTATAAAACCGCAACTTCACTTGGTGAATACTCTTTATTCCGAGTTAGCTCCTGAATCTTATCTGTTATATAAAGAGCTTCTTCCTGTTCTGTTGCACCTTGGAAATAGCTTATTTTCTGACCTTCATCATTTTCTGTCCATAAATTCTTCGGTTTACGTCCAGCATTATTTCCAATGACTTTATTCGCAGCTGCAAGAATTGATTTTGTCGAACGATAATTTTGTTCTAAAAACACTGTCTTCGCACTTGGATAATCATTTTCAAAAGAAAGGATATTCTTAATATCTGCTCCTCGCCAGCGATAAATCGACTGGTCTGAATCCCCAACAACACAAAGGTTTTGATAACGACTTGCCAGCTGTTTTACTAAATAGTATTGTGCATGGTTGGTATCCTGATACTCATCCACATGAATATATTGAAAACGACGTTGATAGTATTCTAACACTTCAGGGATACGTTGAAATAGATGGATTGTCTGCATAATTAAGTCATCAAAATCAAGAGATTGATTTTTTCGAAGCATTTTCTGGTACCCTTCATAGACCTGTGCTACTTGTCTATCGTAAAAATTACCCGCATGTTTACTAAATTCTTCATCGGTAATTAATTCGTTTTTTGCTGTACTTATTTGTCCCAACATAGCACGGGGGTCAAACTTTTTCGGATCCATATTTAAATTCTTTAACACCTGTTTAATCACCGATAACTGGTCACTGCTATCCAGGATTGTAAAGCTGCTGCTATATCCAATCCGATCAATATCACGACGTAAAATTCGCACGCACATCGAGTGGAAAGTTGAAACCCACATTTGCTCCCCTTGAGCTCCTACAAGTCTGCTCACACGATCCTTCATCTCTCTTGCAGCCTTATTCGTAAACGTAATCGCCAGAATATTTCGCGGTGAAACCTCTTTCTCATCCATTAAGTAAGCGATTCGGTGTGTGAGTACTCTCGTTTTTCCACTTCCCGCTCCTGCCATAATTAATAATGGTCCTTCTGTATGTCTAACAGCTTCCTGCTGCTCTTTATTTAATCTATTTATCATTTCGTCAAATGCCTGACTCATGATTACATCACTCCTTGAATCATTTATCTTTTACCGCTTCTACTGTCTTGAGTGCTTTTTTGATGTCGGTATAGATACTATTCCCAACTATAATTACATCTGCATACTCTTTCATTTCCTTCGCTTGCTCGGGATTTTCGATTCCCCCACCGTAAAAAAGCAGTGTTTTATCAAGCTCGTTCTTTACTTCTTTCACAAGTTCAGGTTCTCCATATGTACCACTATACTCTACATAAAAGATGGGCAAGTGAAAGACATGCTCTGCCATATATGCATATGCCTTCACATCATCTTTATCTGGTAAATAGCTATTCGTATGCGTAAATGCTTTCGCGTCCTCATTTAATATACAGTATCCTTCGAAAAATATCTCGCTGTACTCCATCATATCAATATACTCTTTAATCGCTTTATGCTGGATATCCATCATAAACTTTTTCTCCTTGGAATTGAGCACCATTGGAATAAAGTAGTAATCAAATCCGGGAGTAAGTGCTTCTTCATTCGATATCTCCAAAACACATGGAACCGTATGGCTGCGGCGAATCCGTGATAATAAATCAAGTACACCGTCCAATGTTACATCATCCGTTCCGCCAACGATTATTGCATCCGTACCTGATTCACAAATTAGATCTAAATCCTCATCCGAAATCTCTTTTGCTGGATCAAGCTTAAATATATGTTTCCATTCATTAATTGTCTTCAAAGGTTGATTCCTCCATCATCATTTTACATTAGTCTATTATACCAAAAATCAAGGTTGGAATTTAGCAATTTGAGGAATGTTTATGAAATCGAAATAAAGTAATAGGATAGATAACTGTGGAACAAAAGCGCAAGCGCCCGGTTAGCGACGTACGGACTGCGCCCCGAACTTTGGGGTGGTTCGACGAATCGAACATTCCCACGTAGGAGATAAAGGAAACACGGCGACCGCAGGGAGCCGATGTTGACTTATCGTACGGAGGTGAAGGAAGTCTCGCTAGTCGCTGGGCGCTGGAGCTGGACGTAGCCGTTTAGGTAACTAAGTTATCCACAGCATTCAAATTTTATAGTTCCCTATGCAGGAACAAAAGAATAGAAACCGTAGCCCAAGCTGGGACACGGTTTCTATTCTTTTTCCTTAATTCTATCTAAAACCATCATATAACCATCGCTGCCGTAATTGAGACATCTTCGTACACGGGATATCGTTGCTGTTGATGCTTTTGTCTCATTTTCAATTGCACTATATGTCTTTCCTTCTGTCAGCATCTTAGCAACCTGCAAGCGCTGTGAAATAGACTGTATTTCAGACATTGTTGCAATATCATCAAAAAAGCGATAGCACTCTTCTATATTTTCCAGTGATAGGATTGCTTCGAATAATTGATCTAACTGTTCTCCACGTAGTTTATCGATTTGCAAGACAAAACCCTCCTGACTATTCTACTCATTTGATATTGTGACAGACTGCTTGATTCCAGGATCTGTTGGTACAACATTGACCCATGTCTTTCCAGGGACAAGACCAATCGGCTGGCTATCTTTTACAGGAATGATTCTTCCATCTTTGTTTTCCCATTGAATCTCCTGTAATTGGCCTTTTTGAATCAGGTATCCATCTCCGCCTGTTTTCAAGTCAATCGCTCTGCGTCCTGAATCATCGATTACTTCATGGAAGGCTTCTACTATAAAAACATTATCCACTTGGATTGCAGTTTCTGTATTTAAATCAACTGACGGCTCTCCATTACTGGAGCGTGCATACTTTCCACTAGCTTCATCATATGTGTATTCAACGCTTTCTGATGTATTATCGCCATACTCAACCTTAACTTGTGCAGCTTTTTCGCCATCAAGCGTTTCGATTTTCTCTTCTGTTAGAAAGTTCAGCGACTCTTGCGTACTTGTTGTTTCATATCCTTTCGTTGATGCTACATCATAAACAGCACCCAGCTGTAGATATGAATTATGTGGTGCTTTTCGGAAGGATTCTCTTTTAAATAGAATCCCATCATTATCATAGGTAGAACCATTTAAGAAATTAATGCCCCGATTCACAATCATATCATTTACAAAATCTGCTGCACCATGATACACATAAATTGCGTCATATCCCTCAGCAAGCTCGAAATAATATTCTCTCGCACTTCTAACTGGTCCGACGACTTCTGGCAATTCACTTTGATATAAAGCGAGAAATCGAGTAATTGTTCCTTCAGCTAAAATTTCAAAAACGATATCTGCTTCTGATAACCCAGATTGTGGTCTTGCTGCAGCATGATTATTTATCATAACACCAATCGTTCGATTGTCTACAGACTCGTCAGTTTCGATTCCTGATAATGGAAATGTAGCTGCATAACGATCATTCCCCTCTGGTTGCTGTTCGGGAACATTGTCCTTCTCTTTATTATCATCTGACGCTTGATTATCCGACGAACAAGCTGCAAGTGCTAGAACAAAGACCGTTAGTGTTAACAAAAGTATTTTTTTCATTTATGTCCACACTCTCTAATTTAGTCTATGTTCTATTATATGCTATCGCATCGTTGCTGGGAAGAGAATTGTCCGATTCTTTATGTCCACCAGCCCTTGTTGCGTAATGCGTAAGAACGGTAAATGGGTTGATGATAGAAATAGAAGACTATAAAATGGATCACTAAAAGCATAACCAGCCTTTTTTAAGCATCCCTTTAATTTTTCTTCTTCTTCGATAAGGTTTTGAATTGATTTTTTTGATATAAATCCATCAAGCTCAAGAGGTATCTCCGCTAATATTTCTCCATCATGTACAAGGACAATACCACCGCCAATTTCTTTCAAGCGTTGCCATGAAAGTAGAATATCCTTTTTGTTTTTCCCGATAAACACAATATCACCAGAAGCAGAAAAACTGCTTGCTATACCACCTAAGCCTGGTGCAAAGCCACGAATTGTCGTATTGACTCGCCATGTACCTTTTAGATCCATTAATAGTAGAAATTGATCACCATTCGCTTCTGATAAATCTTCGACATTAATATCTACCTCGATACTGTACGGCTTTACGATTACATTGTTAACCATTTCTAATCCAATCGGAACGGAAAATTGCAAATCCCCTTCATCTAAATCCCAGTCAAAGGCTGCTGGCTCAATTCCATACTTTTCCCAATTAATCATCGACTCGGAAACTTGCACTTGTTGCTCACGCATTATCCATTGTCCTTTTGCCAAAACACTCTCCGGATGCGGGTTGGCTTTGTCTGTTAATATATTAATGTGAGCAACGCGCCCTGGTGCGATACTACCAATCTGTTCATCAAGATGGAAGTGTTTTGCTGCATTATAGCTTGCCATACGATATGCTTCTTCCAACGGAATTCCTTTGTCTAACGCAATTTCAAGACAAACATTAATGATTCCTTTTTGCATAAATGCCGGTGTTGGTCCATCCATCGTGAACATCAAATTATCAAAATGCTTGAGACCCGATTCAAGAATTTCTTCTATAAGAACCGGTAAATCTGGACGTATAACAGAATAACGCAATGCAGCACTATATCCGAGTCGCAAGCGGCGAATGACTTCTTCACCTGTCATCGCCTCATGGTCTGCACTCACACCTAGCAGCTTCATTTTTGTTAATGTTTTCTCCGATGCTCCTGGCAAATGCCCTTCCACTGGTTTCCCAAGCCGCTTTGCTTCCTGAATCCAATAGAGCAGCCGGTCATTTCCAGCAAGAAGACTAGGCCATGCTGTTAATTCGCCACCCTGCACGACATTTGGATGTGATAACCATGATAGAACATCTGGAGTGTTGTAAAATTCTTCTTCATCGTTCAAGGCTGTTTGTGAATCAAATCGCGCCCACCAATACATCGAAGTCGGTAATTTATTGAACTCCTCTATTATAGAAAACGCTTTCTTTTTGTCTAATGTCAAATTCCACGTTAAGCTGTCATTAACCAATGTTGTTGTACCGAATCTTGCAGCATGAAATGCTAATGCTTCCGGGTTCGCTAATTGAAATGGGTGTGCATGGGGTTCAATATATCCTGGAACCAAGTATTTCCCAGTACAATCAACTACCTCTACACCATCAAGCTGCTTTGGTAATTGTTCACCAACATAAATAATGCGGTCATTAAAAATCCATATATTAGCTTCTAACCATTGTTTTGTATATACATTTAAATACGTGCTGTTTTTCAGTACAAGTGTTGGTGCTACTAAGCCATCAATCACTTTTACATGCTGTCTTAGTTCACGGTTACGCCAATTCAATCCATTGATCATTTCATATCCCAACTCTCTCATCAACCATTTGCTTTATTTTACCATATTTTCACTTTAAAAGGGTTAATTAATTATAAATTTAAATTAACTTAATAAAATTGAAAATTAAGTCTAATCATCTGCAAACATAACTGATTCCGTCGAATGGACGTAGTTCTAGTAGGGTGTGGATTATTCAAGAATCTGAAGAACTGCGAGAGTAGATTTATCTGCAAAAGTGACGGACAGAAAAAAACCTCTCCCTTGTTAGAATAAAACCTGGGAGAGGGTTAACTATTTACCTATATCATTTCTAAAGAAAAATGCTGAGTGCTCCACGTGCGGATGAAGCAACTGGTAGACATCCTCCGTTGCCGCTTTTAGAGAGGTAGATTTAGCACCCACCAAGAGGACACGGCCACCATCCGAAACGATTGTGTCACCTTTCAGCTTAGTTCCTGCATGAACAACAAACGTATTGTCCGTGACATTAAATGATGGAATTGGCGCTTCTTTTTCATATGTACCTGGATAGCCTTTAGATGCTACAACAACACCTGTGCATGCGGCATCCTCCCAGTCTAGTTCTGGATTTTTCCCATCCAAGACATCGTTGAAAACTTGAACAAGGTCATTCTTTAACAATGGCAAAACAACCTGTGTTTCTGGATCTCCGAAGCGTGTATTGAACTCAATCACCTTTGGACCCTTTACAGTCATGATTAATCCAGCATATAAAATACCTGTGAAGGTTCTGCCTTCCTCCATCATGCCGTCAGCTGTTTTTTGCAAGATATGCTCGATTGAAAAATCTAAATGCTCTTTTGTAACATCTGGCACAGGTGCAAATGCTCCCATTCCACCCGTATTCGGCCCTTCATCATGGTCATATGCACGTTTATGGTCACGCGCTGTTACCATTGGATAGACTTGATTTTCATGAACAAATGCCATAAGTGAGAATTCTTTTCCATCTAAAAATTCCTCGATAACCACAGTAGCTCCAGCATTCGAAAAAGCTTTAGATATGAGCATATCGTCTACTGCATTTAGGGCTTCTTCTTTTGTTAAAGCAACGATAACTCCTTTTCCCGCTGCCAGTCCATCTGCTTTGATAACGATTGGCGCACCTTTTTCCTCAATATACGCTTTTGCTTCACGAGCTTCTGTAAATACAGCATAATCCGCTGTTGGGATATCATATTTTTTCATAAATTCTTTAGCAAAGCTTTTGCTTCCTTCAAGCAGTGCAGCTTCTTTTGTTGGGGCAAATATTCGCAATCCTTCTTCCTGGAAACGGTTGGCAATTCCTTCATTTAATGGATTTTCTGGACCAACAATGGTTAAATCAACTGCTTCTTCCTTTGCAAAGGACAAAAGCCCTTCAATATCCATTTCATCAATCGCAATACAAGTTGCCCGCTCCCGAATTCCACCATTACCTGGCGCTGTATAAAGGGTTGTGATTGCTTTACTTTCAGCAAGCTTCATAACGATACTATGTTCACGACCACCACGTCCGACTACTAACACTTTCAATTGGAACCCTCCTTAAATCGAGTAGAGAAGTCACCAGAACCGTTGGAACAGCCTTCCTTGATCTGGTGACTTTAGTGTTTAATGTTTAAAGTGACGCATCCCTGTATAGACCATTGTGATGCCATGTTCATCACAAACATCAATGGAATCCTGGTCACGTTTTGAACCGCCTGGCTGGATGATTGCTGTAATTCCAGCTTTTACTGCCGCTTGGACTGTATCAGGCATTGGGAAAAATGCATCAGATGCCATCACAGATCCTTCCGCTTTAGTACCAGCTTGTTCGATCGCAATGTTTGCTGCACCAATCCGATTCATCTGCCCTGCACCAACACCAATTGTCTGGTTATCCTTAGCAAGTAAGATTGCATTAGATTTCACATGCTTTACAGCTTTCCATGCAAACAATAGGTTATCCAGTTCTTCATCTGAGGGCTGACGTTTCGTTACAACCTTTAAATCATCGATAGAGGAGATGTTTCCGTTATCGCTATTTTGAATCAAGACACCACCACTAACTGTTGTTAGTTTTTTCATTGCAGTTGACTCGTTTGTTAGTTCTAATTCTAGCAAGCGGATATTTTTCTTCCTTGTCAAAATTTCCATTGCATCTGCATTAAACCCAGGTGCAATAACAATTTCAAGGAATATTTCACTGAGCTTCACTGCGGTAGCATAGTCGATTTCCCGATTACAAGCAACAATACCACCAAAAATAGAAATCGGATCTGCATCATAAGCACGGCTGAATGCTCCTTCGATTGTTTCAGCAACACCAATTCCACAAGGATTCATATGCTTCACTGCCACTGCGGCTGGTTCATTATATTCCGCTAATATTTCAAGTGCAGCATTAGCGTCTTGGATATTATTGTAGGATAATTCCTTGCCATGTAACTGTTTAGCTGTCGCAAGGCTCGTGCTTTTATTTATTGGGTTTCGGTAAAAAGCTGCCTGCTGATGCGGGTTTTCTCCGTAACGTAAATCTTGGACTTTTTCATATGTAATGGTATAGGTTTCTGGAAATTCTTCATTTGTTTCTGTCATAAAATAGTTTGCAATCATAGCGTCATAGTTCGCTGTATGACGGAATACCTTTGCAGCTAATTGTTTACGAATTTCTGCATCTAGCTGGTCAGACTGGAGTGCTTGCAGTACTTTATCATAATCAGCAGGATCAACAACTACTGCAACGTCTTCAAAGTTCTTTGCAGCAGAACGAAGCATGGTTGGTCCACCTATATCGATATTTTCGATAATTTCCTCATTGGAAACACCTTGTTTTTCTATGGTTTGTTTAAATGGATATAAATTAACAACAACCATGTCAATTGGTGAAATATTGTTTTCTTCCATTTGCTTCATGTGATCTGGATTGGAACGTTTTGCTAGTAAGCCACCATGAACGAGTGGGTGCAATGTTTTCACACGACCATCCATAATTTCCGGGAAACCTGTTACATCATCAACTGGCTTCGCCTCAATCCCAGCATTTACAAGGGTGCTTAGTGTACCACCTGTTGAAATAATTTCATATCCCGCTTCAATAAGGCCTTTTGCAAATGCTGTAAGATTACTTTTATCTGAAACACTGATTAGCGCTCTCTTGCTCATTACGAATACCTCACTTTGTTTGTAAAAGTTGATTAATTACTTTTGGATATAATTGATGCTCCACGTTTTGGATTCGTTTCTTTAATGTTTCCTCTGTATCATCTTGAAGAATCGCTACCTTTTCTTGTGCAATGATTGGACCCGTATCGATTCCTTCATCAATAAAATGAACCGTAACTCCAGTTGTTTTCACTCCAGCACGAAATGCCTGCCCTATGGCATCAATCCCAGGAAACGATGGTAATAACGATGGGTGAATATTTACGATCCTACCTTCATAGTGATCTAGTAATGTTGCTCCTGCAATCCGCATGTAGCCCGCAAGAAAAACCCAAGAGATCTCGGATTCTTCCAATCTGTCAATGATAGCTTTTTCATAGGCTGCCTTGTCAGGAAATTGTTTTGCATCAAATACGAATGTAGGAAGACCATATTTTTCTGCCTTGACGATGACACCCGCATTAGCTTTGTCACAAACGAGCAATGCAATATCACATGCGAGCTGCTCTGTTTCCATGATTGCCTCGAAGTTACTTCCTGTACCAGAGGCAAAAATTGCTGCTTTTATCTTGCTCATGATTGAAATTGCACTCCCTCAGTAGTGGTTACACTTCCAATAACAGTGGCTTCCTCACCAGCTTCTTTTAAAATCGTAAGTGTGCGGTTAACATTTGCTTCATCAACGACAAGTGCCATACCAATCCCCATGTTAAAGACAGCATACATTTCTTTTTCTGAGATGCTTCCTTTTTCTTGTAAGAAGGTGAAAATCTCCGGTACGTTCCAGCTTTTCTTATCTAGTTCCACACCCAGCCCTTTTGGCATCATTCGTGGGAAGTTTTCATAGAATCCACCACCAGTAATATGTGAAATACCCTTTACCGTCACTTCCTTTAATACTGCGGCTACAGGTTTCGCATAAATCTTCGTAGGTGTCATTACCGTTTCTCCAAGACTTGCTGACAGCCCGTGGTATGTTGAGTTTAAATCAAGCTGCTCAATGATTTTCCGTACAAGTGAGTAGCCATTGGAGTGAATACCATTGGAGGCTAAGCCAATAACAATATCCCCAGCTTTAATTGCCTCACCTGTAATCAATTTTGTTTTTTCGGCGATTCCTACAACAAAGCCTGCGAGGTCATACTCATTTTCTTCGTACATCCCAGGCATTTCTGCTGTTTCTCCGCCAACTAGTGCAGCTCCTGCAGTAACACAACCATTAGAGATTCCGGCAACAATTTGTTCAATCATTGCAGGGTCATTTTTTCCACAAGCAATATAATCCAGGAAAAACAAAGGTTGTGCACCTTGCGCAACAATATCATTGGCACACATCGCAACAAGGTCAATTCCAACTGAATCGTGCTTATTTAATTCGAAGGCAAGTTTCAATTTTGTACCAACACCATCGGTACCTGATACCATCACTGGTTCTTTATAAGTAAAACTGGAAAGGTCGAATAGTCCTGCAAATGAGCCGATCCCCCCCATTACTTCTGGGCGTGTCGTTTTTGCAATATGCTTTTTCATTCTTTCCACAGCTTCATAGCCTTTTTCCACGTCTACTCCAGCTTGTTTATATACTTCTGACATGAATGAATATCTCCTTTAATGTTGGATTAGATTTTGGCAATTTTGACCAGCCACGTATATGTTTTTTCAAACACAGTCACCACATTTAAATCGGAATGCTCAATCATTAGCAACGATCAATTTTCCAGCTACGGTGTCCACGTGTCTTCGCCTCGGTTATAGCTTTTTGGTCAAAACGTGCTGTTAGCACTTTGTATAATTTATTTCCGTTTCTCCATTTTCCATCACAGGATATCGCCCTGTCATGCATGCCATACAAACTCCTTGGTTAATCGTTTTGTCCTTTACAATTGCTTGTTCGAGACCTCTCTCTGATAAATAAGCAATACTGTCAGCTCCAATTATTTCACAGATCTCCTCTGGGCTATTATTAGCAGCTATAAGTTCTTTTCTCGTCGACATATCAATTCCATAATAGCAGGGATGCTGAATGGATGGTGATGCAATCCGAACATGGACCTCTTTTGCACCGGCTTGCTTTAACATTTTCACAATTCGCTTGCTCGTTGTACCGCGCACAATGGAATCATCAATCATCACAATCCGTTTGCCTTCCACGATGCCACGAACAGGAGAGAGTTTCATTTTAACACCTTGCTCCCGTAACTCTTGTGAAGGCTGGATAAATGTTCTTCCAACATAGCGATTTTTTAAAATTCCCATTTCGTATGGAAGGCCACTTTCTTCTGCGTAGCCGATTGCAGCAGAAATACTGGAATCAGGAACTCCAATAACCATATCTGCATCTACTGGCGCTTCTTTTGCAAGTTCCACACCCATTTGTTTTCGTGATGCATGGACATTTACATGATTCAGATCACTGTCCGGTCTTGATAAATAGACATACTCCATTGCACACAATTTACGGCCACCGCGAGGAGCGAATCGCCTAATCTCTATGCCATCATCACTAATCGTTACAAGTTCTCCTGGTAAAACTTCCCGTTCAAAGGTTGCACCGATTTGATCAAATGCACATGTCTCTGATGCAACAACATATGCATCACCAAGCTTGCCAATGGAAAGTGGACGAATTCCAGCGGGATCAAGGGCTGCATACATACGATCCTCTTTTAAGATTAAATATGCATATGCTCCAACAACTTGGTTGAGAGCAGTTGATATGGAGGTTTCATTTGTTCGCTGTCCTCCTCTTCGAATCAAGTGTGCAAGTACTTCCGTGTCAGATGATGTCTGTAGAATACTCCCTTCATCTTCAAGCTCCCCGCGCAGTTGGTGAGCATTCATGATATTCCCATTATGCGCAAGGGCCATACTGCCTGTTTGTGTACGGAAAAGAAGGGGCTGGACATTTTCGATTACTTTCCCGCCTTGGGTAGTGTATCGTACATGCCCAACTGCATTCCTGCCAGCAAGCTCTTCAAATTTTGCCTTTTTAAAAACATCATTAACCAAACCGAGCCCTTTATGTGCTGTTAATTCCTTGCCATCACTAACAACAATTCCTGCTCCTTCCTGCCCACGATGCTGCATAGAATGCAGCCCGTAATAGGTAAGTTCAGCCGCCTTGTCATGTCCCCAAATTCCAAACACACCGCATTCTTCGTTTATGCCTTTGATTTCAGCAAGCATGGGATCGCTTCCCTCCATAGTTTCTCTAGTTGGTTAACATTTTCCTGGATAACTGCTGCTTCATTGACAGTTATGCTTAATGTTTGATCATCGGTTACAACACCGATTTGCTTAGCGTCTTTTACTTCTTTCTCAAAGCGCGCTTGATCCTCAGCCTTTACTGTAACTATGAATCTTGACTGGGTTTCACTAAATAGCTCAACGGTAGCTTCTCCGCTCAGGTGTACGTCTGCACCTAGTCCTTTTCCAGCAAATACACTTTCCGCCAAAGCAACGCCAAGCCCACCTTCAGCAAGGTCATGCGCAGATACAATTAATCCGCTTTGAATTGCTTCTAACAAATGCTTCTGCCTTGTTGCTTCCACTTCTAAATCGATAGCAGGTGCTTTCCCTTTATATTCTCCGTCAAGTAGATTTTGCAGCTCACTTCCACCAAATTCAATTTCTGTATGACCAATTAAATAGATAGCGTCCCCTGCTTTTTGGAAGAAGCTTGGTGTAATATGCTCCAATGACTCATGAAGTCCAACCATTCCAACAATTGGTGTTGGATAAATAGATTTACCTTTTGACTGATTGTATAAGGACACATTTCCACTGATTACAGGAGTTTCTAAGACTTCACAAGCCTCACTCATTCCTTCTACTGCTTTTTCCATTTGCCAAAACACTTCTGGATTTGTTGGATTTCCAAAGTTCAATCCGTCGGTTAAGCCAAGTGGTTTTGCACCAGAACAAACAATATTACGCGTCGCTTCTGCTACAGCAATTTTCCCACCTGTTTCAGGATCCAAATAAATATAACGAGAATTACAATCCGTTGTAATCGCCAATGCTTTATCTGTTCCTTTAATCCGAACAACTGCCGAATCAGAACCTGGTGTTACGACTGTATTTGTCTGTACCATTGAGTCGTATTGATCATAGACCCATTCCTTACTAGCGATTGTAGGTTGCTGTAATAATTGCTTTAGTATTTCCGCATGATCATTTACAAACGGGGCCGTATTTTCTATTTTCTGAAATTCTTTATAATAAGCTGCTTCTTTTGATGGCATATGAAACACTGGTGCATCATCCGCTAGTGAGTCTACAGGAATATCTGCCACAACTTCCCCGTGATGCTTAATACGGAATACTTTTTCTTCGATTACTTCACCAACAGGAACTGCTTTTAATCCGTATTTCTCAAAAATATCAATGATTTCCTGTTCGCGCCCTTTTTTCACACATAGAAGCATTCGCTCTTGGGATTCCGAGAGCATCATTTCATAAGCTGTCATATGTTGTTCTCGTTGTGGTACAAGATCCAAGTTCATTTCAAGTCCTGTTCCTGCTTTACTAGCCATTTCACTTGCAGACGACGTAAGACCAGCAGCACCCATGTCCTGCATTCCTACTAATGCATCGGAATGAATGACTTCTAAACACGCTTCAATCAGAAGCTTCTCCATAAATGGATCACCAACCTGAACGGCAGGACGATCCTTGGCTGCATCTTCCCCTAAATCATCAGATGCAAAGGTTGCCCCATGAATTCCATCGCGTCCAGTTGGAGGACCTGCATAAAGAATGGTATTCCCAACTCCAGCTGCAATCCCTTTTTGAATTTCATCATGGTTGATTAACCCAATACACATCGCATTTACAAGTGGGTTATCCTCATAGCTGTCATCAAATTGAACTTCTCCTCCGACGGTAGGAACACCAACACAGTTCCCATAGCCAGCAATCCCGTTCACAACTTCTGAGAAGAGATATTTCGTTCGATCGGTATTTAAGTTTCCAAAGCGCAATGAATTCATCGATGCAATTGGACGTGCACCCATAGAAAACACATCACGAATAATTCCCCCAACACCAGTTGCGGCTCCTTGATACGGTTCTACTGCAGATGGGTGGTTATGACTTTCAATTTTAAACACAACTGCCTGGTTATCACCGATATCAATAATTCCAGCTCCTTCTCCAGGCCCTTGCAGCACATGTGATGCCTTTGTTGGAAATTTACGAAGAAGTGGTTTGGATGTTTTATAACTACAATGCTCTGACCACATGACGGAGAAGATTCCAGTCTCTGTAAAGTTAGGAAGTCTCTTCAGAATATCCTTTATCATTTCAAATTCCTGATCACTTAAACCCATTTCACGATACAATTTATCACGTTCAATTTGCTCTGGACTTATATCATGCGTTTGCAGCATACATGTCCCTCCAATTCTGAATCATAGACTGGAATAGTCGTAACCCGTCATCACTGCCGAGTAACTGTTCCACAGCACGCTCTGGATGTGGCATCATTCCAAGTACATTTCCTTGTTTATTCATAATCCCAGCAATATCTTCAACCGATCCATTCGGATTGTTTTGATAGGTAAAAACAATTTGGTTATTCGCTTTAAGCTCTTTTAACGTCTCCTCATCACAGAAATAGTTACCTTCTCCATGAGCAATTGGAAAATGTACAACTTCTCCTTTGTCATATGCAGCAGTAAAGATAGTTTCGTTATTTTCCACAACAAGTGGTTCCTGATGGCACATAAACGAAAGTTTCTCATTACGCAGCAATGCACCAGGCAACAGACCAGCTTCCGTTAGAATCTGGAATCCATTACATACACCGAGCACTGGCTTTCCTTTCGCAGCATGTACTTTAATTTGCTTCATGATATCGGAAGTGGAAGCAACTGCTCCACAGCGTAAATAATCACCATAAGAAAAACCGCCTGGCAGCAATATTCCATCATAGTTCTCTAAATTGCTGCCTTCATACCATACAAGGTCAGCTTCTGTCTTTAAAACGTCTTTAACAGCATGATACATATCACGATCACAGTTAGATCCAGGAAAAACAATTACTGCAAATTTCACAGTGCTTCAGCCTCCTCCACATCGAAACGATATTCCTCGATTACTGGATTAGCTAGTAACTTGTCACACATTGCCGTAACACGTTCCGTTAAATCGGGTCCTTCTTCTACTTGTAATTCAATAAATTTCCCAACACGAGCTTCTTCTACTTCCTTATAACCTAAAGAATTTAATGATTCCTGAATTGCTTTTCC
The DNA here is from genome assembly GCF_038002145.1 of Oceanobacillus sp. FSL W7-1309. Lineage (NCBI taxonomy): Bacteria > Bacillati > Bacillota > Bacilli > Caryophanales > Bacillaceae > Oceanobacillus > Oceanobacillus sp. FSL W7-1309. Next base: position 2,404,281 of record NZ_JBBOBX010000001.1, on the reverse strand, counting down.
TTGTGGATCCAGAACACCTTGTTTTAATGTAATATAGACAGTTACCTTCTTCATGCTTTAGCCTCCAGCCGTTGTAATATTTCATTGTAAACTTCAATTAAATCTCCGTTTCCTTGACGAAAAACATCCTTATCCAACTTCTCTCCAGTCGCTCTATCCCATAAGCGGCATGTATCTGGCGAGATTTCATCCGCTAAAACAATATCGCCACACGCTTTTCTTCCAAATTCTAATTTGAAATCAACTAATGTAATCCCGATCGATTGAAAAAGCTCCAATAATTGGTGATTAATCTGTAATGCTTTTTGTTTCACTTCACTAATCTCTGCTTCTGTAATCGTTGTTACGTATAATGCATGCTCATCATTAATCAGCGGATCCCCTAGTGCATCGTCTTTATAGTAAAATTCGATGATTGGTTTTTCAAAAATTGTCTTCTCTTCAATCCCTAAACGCTTCGCAATACTACCTGAGGCTATGTTGCGAACAACGACCTCTAATGGAATGATTTCCGTTTGAACCACAAGCTGCTCGGTATCATTCAACTTCTCTATAAAATGAGTTTCAATTCCACTTTTATGAAGCTTCTGAAAGATTAAGGTTGAGATAGAATTATTCAATTCTCCTTTTCCTTCAAAGGATTCCTTCTTATTTCCATTAAATGCTGTTGCATCATTTTTATAGGAAAGAACAAGTTCTCCAGGTCTTCCTTCTGCCTGATATACCTTTTTCGCTTTTCCTTCATACACAAGATCAGCCTTCATCCTGTACACCTCTTGATAATCCAATTCGCTCAAAAATGACATCAACATTTTTCAAATGATAGGTGTAATTAAAGCAATCATCTATTTCTTCCTGCGTTAATTTAGCTGTGATTTCTTCGTCTGCTTCCACAAGCTGCTTGAAAGGTGTTTCTGTTTCCCAAGCTTGCATTGCCTTTGGCTGAACGATATCATAGGCTGCTTCACGTGCCATCCCTTTATCAATTAATTTCAACAAGACACGCTGTGAAAAAATAACACCATGTGTTTTATCGATATTTCGTTTCATATTCTCCGGAAATACGGTTAAATTTTTCACGATGGTCGCAAAGCGATTTAACATATAATTCAGTGCGATTGTGGCATCTGGCAGAATGACACGTTCTGCGGAAGAATGGGAAATATCACGTTCATGCCATAGGGCTACATTCTCATATGCAGTCATCATATAACCACGGATCACACGCGCCATTCCGGTCATATTTTCTGACCCGATTGGATTACGCTTATGCGGCATAGCAGAGGAACCCTTCTGCCCTTTAGCAAACCGTTCTTCTACTTCACGGGTTTCTGTTTTTTGCAAACTGCGAATTTCCGTAGCAAACTTTTCAATTGATGTAGCAATTAACGCTAATGCAGAAATATATCCAGCATGGCGGTCACGCTGTAAGGTCTGGGTAGACACTGGTGCAGGCGTGATCCCAAGCTTTTCACATACATAGGTTTCAACAAACGGATCAATATTGGCATATGTCCCTACCGCTCCAGACAATTTACCAAATTCGATATTTTTCGCAGCCAACTCAAATCGCTCCAGATTACGTTTCATTTCTTCATACCAGAGGGCAAGCTTTAACCCGAAAGTAGTCGGTTCTGCATGGACACCATGCGTTCGTCCCATCATCACCGTATGCTTATGTTCAATCGCTTTGTTTTTCAAAATTTCAATAAAACGATGTAAATCTTTGCGAATAATTTCATTCGCTTGCTTAATTAAGTAACTTAATGCCGTATCGACAACATCTGTTGATGTTAATCCATAATGGACCCATTTCCGTTCTTCTCCAAGTGTCTCCGATACTCCCCGTGTAAAGGCAACAACGTCATGACGTGTCTCCTGTTCTATTTCGTAGATTCGATTGATATCAAAAGAAGCGTGCGCTCGTATTTTTTTTACATCATCAGCTGGAATAACACCCAACTCACTCCATGCTTCACATGCAAGAATCTCCACTTCAAGCCAAGCTTTAAATTTATTCTCTTCCGTCCAAATGTTTCCCATTTCTTCTCTTGTATAGCGTTCAATCATGCCATTGCCCCCTTGAAATGTTCGATCTGTTTCTGTAACGTTTCTTCGTTAGCTGCAATAAATGTGATATGTCCCATTTTTCGCTTTTCTTTTGGCTCGGATTTGCCATATAAATGAACAAAACCGTTCTCTGCCTGTGGCAATGCCTTGAATACGCCGTCCATATCCTCGCCTAAAATATTGATCATTACTGCTTCGTTCAGTAATTGAACCTCTACTAATGGAAGACCACAAATAGCTCGAATATGCTGGGTAAATTGAGATACATTACAAGCTTCTATCGTATAATGTCCAGAATTATGTGGTCTTGGCGCCATTTCATTTAAGAAAATGTCATCACCTTGTACAAACATTTCAATTGCAAATGTGCCAACAATATTCATTTTCTCTGCAAGGATTTTCGTTGCTTCATACGCTTTATTTTTAACAGTAGAACTAATTTTTGCTGGAACAGTTGTTTGATACAAAATATGGTCACGATGCTTATTCTCTGCAATTGGGAAAATTGTAATTTTTCCTTCGTGAGACCTTGAGAACACAACTGAAATTTCTTTATCAAACGTTATCCATTGTTCAATAATGCAATAGCCATGTTCCTCTGCAAATTGTGCTGCTCGGTCTGTGTCTTCAATCGAATTTATTTTAATTTGTCCTTTGCCGTCATAACCGCCACGACATGTTTTAATCACTGCTGGAATCGTAAATGTGTGTAATGCATTTCTACATTCTTCTGCATTTTTTACAATTGCGAAGTCGGGAATTGGTAAGTTCATTTCCTGCATTAAGTCTTTTTCTTTTTCACGGTTCTGTGTAACTTCAAGTGCATAGGTACCTTGTGGTAGCTTTCCTTGCTTTTCAATATAAGCAGCCGCTGTCAAATCAACATTTTCGAATTCATACGTGATAACATCACTAATTTCCGTTAATTCTTTAATTGCGTTCATATCATCATAAGCGGCAGTGATCTGAATATCAGCCACTTGGGCAGTTGGACAGTCAGGCGTAGGATCAAGCACTGCAACCTTATATCCCATATATCTAGCAGCGATTGCCATCATTCTTCCTAGTTGTCCACCACCGATGATTCCAATTGTATGTGGTGGAAGTATGGTTTTATTTTTCTCCAAGACCTTCCCTCATTTCCGATACATTCTTTCTCATTGTTTCACGATAGTTTTCTAGATTTCCAACAATCTCTTCATCGAATGTACTTATAATTTGCGCAGCAAGAATACCTGCATTTGTTGCCCCGGCCTTCCCTATTGCAACAGTAGCAGTCGGCACACCACCAGGCATTTGTACAATCGACAATAAAGAATCAAGTCCATTCAATGCCTTGCTTTGAACGGGAACACCAATGACTGGCAATGTCGTTTGGGACGCAACCATCCCTGGAAGATGAGCAGCTCCCCCAGCCCCTGCAATAATCACCTTCAAACCACGTTCACGTGCTGTTTTAGCATACGTAAACATTTCATCCGGTGTACGATGCGCAGAAATAACATCCTTTTCATATGGGACATTTAATAATTCAAGAATGTTACACGCATGTTCCATCGTGTCCCAATCTGAGATACTCCCCATAATTACGCCTACCTGAGTCATCAAATCCCTCTTTCTATCATGGAGTCATGTTGAAACATCAAAAAATAATCAATTAAAAAAGTCTATTCGTCTCCCTCAAAATGAGAGAAGATGAATAGACTTTTCAATCCTTCGATCAAGTGAAAACTTTTCATTGTTCTTACACAACGATTCACCTTCCCTCATAGTCCAGCATTTACGGTGCTGGGTAGAAACTTCTGAGCCATATTCTCAGTAAATATATGAGGAACTCTATTTATTTGTCGGATTAAGCATAACAAAACAAAACTAAAAAATCAACTGAATTTCATACGATGTTTTGTCATATTTAATTAACGTACGGATTTTACTGATATAGATGTTGTAATTCGCTTAAATTTATACAGTGTAATAATTAGATTGATTTATAATGAGCATTTCGGCAAAATAACCCATACTTCTAAATGCAGTCCTATTTTAAATTTGTTTCTGAATATTATTGACCTATAACAATGTATTAGTGTACTATTTAAATAGTACACTAATACATTGTTATAGGAGGATGAAAAATGAATGCATGGTTGTCGTTAACAAAGAAAGAATTCCAGCTTGGTTTTCCAGCTTTTCTCATTGCTTTGATATTATATTTAGGTATTTTGAGTGGTGGATATTTTACTGGTAATTATGCTGGTTACAGAGAAGGCTTGCTATCAGTGGCATTAGGGTTTGTGGTAACACTTCATATCTTTTTTCTACCGTTTTATTTATATTACAGCTTGAGCGCTGAAAGAAAGAGATTACACTTATGGCTGCACACGCCGATGTCGATTGCAGGATTGCTTTCTTCAAAAGTAGTTACAGGAATCACTTTTATGGTATCTACCTTTGCCGTATTCATTATCGGTTCAACGCAATTTTTCCTTCATACTTTCGATTTTTTTAATCAGGAAACAATATTTAATTTGTTAGGATCAATTACTGTCTTTGTGTTTACATTAGGATTCTTCATCGCAGCTCTCTTCCTATTTTTCTGGTCCATTTTCCTGACCTTTAGTCAGCTGATGAATGATTTTATCAGCTTCATCCTAACGTTTATTCTCTTCTTATTCATATCCTGGATCTATGGTTCTTTGATGGATCTATCCTTTATGCAAACATTAACAAATTGGGGAAGTATTCAAGTCAATGATATTATCGTTGGATTTGAGTTTGGTTATGTAGAGAATGCATTTGAAGCACAAGCAATGAGCGAATCATCTATCTTCTATATCGGGCATTTTGTTCGTGATATTGTTGTTGCAGTCATTATGTTTATTGCTGCTTGCTGGATTATTGAGAAAAAAGTTGAGGTGTAAGTTATGGCAGACATATTCCATTCATCCCAGCCAATTTACCAGCAGCTTGCGGAACGAATGAAAAAACAAATAATAAGAGGGGAACTGGCCCCAGGTGATAAGCTCCCTTCTGTTAGGGAGACAGGAATTGAAGTGAGTGTTAATCCAAATACAGTACAACGCACTTATCGGGAGCTGGAATCGATGCATATCGTAGAGTCCAGGCGCGGTCAGGGGACCTTTGTAACAGAAGATGAAGGAGTGCTTGAATCCATCCGTGAAGAAATGAAAACAGAATTGATGACGACCTTTTTTCAAGGAATGCATGAAATGGGCTATACGAACGAGGAAATCGAGCGTGGATTAATTGATTTTTTGAATGAGAAGGGAGAGCAAAAGGGATGATTACATTAACAAATGTCTCAAAAAGATATGGCACTAAAAAAGCATTAGACCATGTGAATTTAGAGCTGACACCGGGGAAATTAATCGGTCTAGTCGGTGAGAACGGAAGTGGCAAATCAACAACCCTAAAGCTAATCGCGGGGCTCAATCACCCAACAAATGGAGAAGTAAGGGTGAATGGAGAAAAAGTTACCCGCAAAATTGCGGATTCCGTATCCTATTTATCAGAGCTCGATGAGTATTATCGATTTTTCACGGTGAAAAGATCAATCGAATTCCAATCTAGTCAATTTAAGGATTTCGATAAGGAAAAGGCTTATGAAATTTTGAAATTTATGAAGCTGGATCCAAATGATAAATTAAAACATTTATCAAAGGGAAACCGCGGTCGACTAAAAATCGTACTCTCTCTAGCACGGAATGTACCAGTCATCTTGATGGATGAACCATTCTCCGGACTTGATCCAATGGTCCGCAATTCAATTGTGAAAGGGCTGATTTCCTTCATTGATCTTGAAAAGCAGCTTGTTCTTATCACGACACATGAAATTAGAGAAGTTGAAAATATTCTTGATGAAGTCGTAGCGATTAAAGCCGGTTCCATTATTGGACATCATAATGTGGAAGAACTGCGTGAACAGAAGCAAATGGGCATTGTTGATTGGATGACAGAGGTTTATGAGTAGTAGATACGAAACTCTTTAGAATCTTGTAAAATAAAGTGCGCAAGCTCTAACTGCCTATTTTTTGTTCGTCATGAAGCTGGTTCATAAATATTTTTGGTTAGTTTTACAATAGTAGCCCCCAAAGTAGATTCCAAATCTAACTTTGGGGACAACACTAATTAGGGAAAACTTTTTATCGTATTCCTCTTGAATATTGAAAAGGTGGATTAACTTTACGGGTCAATGTTTTTTCTGCGTGTAATGCCCAGTAAGGATCATTGAGCATGCCTCTTGCAATAGCTATCAGTTCAGCATCTCCATTAGAAATCGTTGCTTCTGCAAGATCAGGATCACTTAATTTCCCAACAGCGATAACTGGGAGACCTAATTGATTTTTAAATTCACGTGCAAATGGTACTTGATAACCTGGTGTGTTTTTAGGTTTTAACTTCCCAGGAAGTCCCTCACCACCACTTGAAACATGGAATACATCGACACCTGCTGCTTTAAATCGTTTCGCCATATTAATAGCATGCGGTAAGTTATAACCTCCATCTATATACTCAATAGCAGATAAACGCATAATTAAAGGCATTTCAGAAGGTATTACGCTCTTCACTGCTTTTACAACTTCTTCCCCAAATAAGGCTAAGTCTTCTCCATATTCATCCGTACGGTTATTAATGCTCGGTGACATAAATTGATGTAAAAGATATCCGTGTGCTCCATGCAACTCAATGGTATCAAAACCTGCTTTCACTGCTCTTTCAGCAGCATTTTTAAACTGTTGAATGGTTTCCTTAACTTCTTGGGTTGTTAAAGCTCTCGGTTGTTTTAGTTCACCGTTTATAGTCTCCTCCGGCAGAACCTCAACTGGAATATCGGAAGCTCCGACAGGCTGATTTGCATCTTCTGCTTTTCTACCCGCATGTGCAATTTGAATTCCAACTTTAGCGTCATATTTCTTTATCTGGCTAACAAGCCGTTGATAATGTGGAATTTGTTCGTCTGACCATAGACCTAAGTCGCGATTTGTAATACGTCCCTCGGGGGTTACACTTGTCATTTCCAAGATAATTAATCCGGCTCCCCCAACAGCTCTTGAAACGTAATGGACAGAATGCCAATCATTTGGAACACCATCTTCTTTATCAACCGAATACTGGCACATCGGTGGCATAACAATACGATTTTTTATAGTTAAGTTTTTGATAGAATAGGGACTAAACATGTTACTCATTATGAAAACTCCTTATTGATTAAGATTATTTTTAGAACTATTTTTTCATTACAATGTAATAAAAGTGTTCATCAGTTGTTCTATTTAGCTAAGGTATGGAGAGTAATTAATGAATCCAAAATTTAAATATATAAGGTTGAAATATCTCTATGTATGCACCACTCCTTTAATTTGCTTGCGCATACATATAAATAACATAAAAAGATTCTTTAACCACCTATCTACACTTTATTATTTGTTTGCGCATGCATATAATATAGCATATGATATAATGAAGTCAATAATTTAAATCGGAGAGGAATATCAACATGTATGATAATGAATTATTTGATACGTGGCTCAAGTTAACTAAATATCATAATCGTCTCTTAAAAGCGATAGATTATACACTTCAAGATCACTTTCAATTAGGGATTAATGAGTTTTATCTTTTGTATTTTCTTGCCCAATCCGAAAACAAAAAAATGAAGCTTTTGGATTTGGTGCCAAAAGTGGGGCTTAGTCATAGTGCTTTATCTCGGTTGGTAACAAGATTGGAAAAGCATCGTGGAGAATCTTTAGTGCAGCGTCAAACAGATGAAAATGATAAACGATCAGTCTATGTTCTTTTATTAAAAAAAGGGCAACTACAGGTTGAAGAGATGTTAATACTGTTAAATAACAGTTTACAAACTCAAATAAGTATAAAAGATATTCATGACATAAAAAGGCTTATTGAATAGTTTCGCAGTGCTTTTAATATATCCCCGTAAAATAGGGTTCATTGACTCCATTTACGGGGATAGCTAGTTTTATAACATACAATTTTAATTATGAAATTGTGCTGTCGGTATGATTGCTATACTTGAGCTTTAGCGTTTTTTTATTTACTTTACCAACATCGGTTTTCGGCAACTCAGTTAAGAAGAAAAACTGTTTCGGAACCTTATACCGTGTTAACTGCTGTTTACAGTAGTCTTCCAATTCCTCTACAGTCAATACCTTCTCCGTGACGATACATGCCACAACAGCCTCTCCCCACTTTTCATCCGGCAATCCAATTACTGCTGCTTCATCGATAGCAGGATGTGCCTCCAGCCAATGCTCTATTTCTAATGGATAAACGTTTTCTCCTCCTGTTATAATCATGTCTTTCTTTCTCCCGACGATATAAAAATAGCCATCTGCATCCTGTCTTGCAATGTCCCCAGTTCGGATCCACCCATCAATCAACGTTGTTTTTGTTTCTTCAGGTCTATTCCAATAGTATGTAAAGGCATGACTTCCACGAATATATAATTCCCCCACTTCATCAACAGTTGTGATAACTTCTTCATCTTTCATAATTTTAATATCATTAAAAAGCATTGGTTTGCCAACGGAGCCCAATTTATGCATGGCATCCTTGGGATCGATGTAGAAATTATTCGGACCAGCCTCTGTCAACCCATACCCTTCTTTAAAAGCAATCCCCTTTTTCGAAAATGCCTCATAAACTTTATAAGGACATGGCGCTCCGCCAGACACAAACACCTTCATATCAGGAAATGTTGCTGTTTTAAAGGTTTTTGTTTCAATCATCATGTGGTACATTGTGGGCACAAACATAGCAATTGTACATTTATACTGGAGTAACTCCTCTATTACTTGACTTGCATCAAAATTTGCTAGGAGAACTACTTTACCGCCGCTTAATAATAATGGTAAGGACAATACATTAAGACCACCAGTGTGAAACATCGGTAAACAAGTAAGCGTCGTATCCTCTTTACTTAGTCCCCAGCTAACGATTGTATTTAAAGCATTCCATAAAATCGATTTATGGGATAACACAACCCCTTTTGGACATCCGGTAGTTCCACCAGTATAGATCATTGCTAGTGGATCTTCCTCATGCAGATTTCCATCAAAAGTAGCTTGTTCATAATATAGATCGTCGATATAATTACTCGTATCAATAGTAATATACGTTCCATTTGTTTCAGCAGCATCTAGATTCGCCTTGAAATCTGGATTCACCCCTATAACCTTTGGGTCACAATCATTTATACAATAATGCAATTCAGCTTTTGCAACTCTCCAGTTTAACGGGACGAAGATTGCGCCAATTTTCATGGAAGCAAAGAAAAAATCAAAATAACTAATATGATTAGGAGCTAAGATAGCAACTCGGTCACCTTTCCGCACTCCTTTTGTATGAAAAATATTTGAAACTTTTATTACACGCTCATATAACTCTTCATATGTCCATGATTCTTTTGTTTCTGAATCAATAATCGCAATATCCTTCGGTGTTAACTGCACACGGCTCTCAAACCAATTAATATCATATAGCATCCTCGCCACCCCTTGCCCAACTAAGTAATTACGTTCAGTATAAATCGATCTAGTTACAGGGGAGTTACACCAGGGTCTCGGTACTTCACTAGCGTGTTTGATAACTCTTAGGGCGTTGAGTTACCGAACGGAGGGATATTTAGATCATTTGGTAACTCATTAAGGGCATAAGCGCCCGAAATCACGGATTTCTTGGCCAGTTGGTAACTCATTGAGGGCATAAGCGCCCGAAATCACGGATTTCTTGGCCAGTTGGTAACTCATTGGGGGCATAAGCGCCCAAAACCACGGATTTCTTGGCCAGTTGGTAACTCATTAAGGGCATAAGCGCCCAAAACCACGGATTTCTTGGTCATTTGGTAACTCATTAAGGGCATAAGCGCCCAAAACCACGGATTTCTTGGCCAGTTGGTAACTCATTGGGGGCATAAGCGCCCAAAACCACGGATTTCTTGGTCATTTGGTAACTCATTAAGGGCATAAGCGCCCAAAACCACGGATTTCTTGGCCAGTTGGTAACTCATTGGGGGCATAAGCTAGATCATTCAGTAACTGATCAAGATGAAGTACGTTTAGTATAAAGGGAGCAAGAATTACAAACCCAAGTAAAAACAGGTGATTTACCAGCCCATCAGACTGTAAATCACCTGTTTTCAATTACATCATAATTCCTCCATCAACATGTAATGCATGCCCGTTTACATAATCTGATTCGTCTGATGCAAGAAACAGATATGCATTCGCAATATCTCTTGGTCTTCCTAGGCGCTGTTGTGGAATTTGGGCTTTCATTTGCTCAATGACTTTGTCTGGAACTGCCTCCACCATGCTTGTTTCTGTAAAGCCTGGAACGACAGCATTCACGTTAATCCCTTTGCGACCAAGCTCTTTTGCCCACGTCTTTGTCATCCCAATAACTCCAGCCTTTGCTGCGGCATAATTTGTTTGTCCAACATTGCCATATGCGCCAGATACCGAGGACGTACTAATAATTTTTCCTTTACCCTGCTCTATCATCGCTGGAAGAACTGCCTTCGTACAGTTAAAAACACCAGTTAAATTCACCTCAATTACTTGCTGGAACTGTTCTACTGACATTTTTGAAAGCATCGCATCTCTTGTTATTCCGGCATTATTAACCAAAATATCAATTTTTCCAAATTCACTTTTGGCACGTTCAGTCATTGAATTCACACTATCCGCATCTGATACGTTCACTGGAAAAAACTTACATTCTATCCCTTCAACAGCTAACTCCTGCTCACGTTTTTCACCAACTTCATGGTCAAAATCTGCAAGTACAACCTTTGCCCCTTCACTTGCGAACACCCTGACAGCCTCCAGTCCGATTCCATTTGCGGACCCGGTTATAATTGCAACCTTCCCCTCAAGTCTCCCCATCTATAAAACCCCTTTATTCGTAGTCGATCCAACGAAGAACGTTTCCATTGCGTCTAATAATTGATCAAGATCATCAATTAAAGGAGAATGTCCACATTTCTTTAACTCCCTATGCACTGCTTTGTCACCAAAATCCGCAATTAATTCATCTGTCATATCCTTTGTTACAACCATATCTGTTTCACCCCATGCAATCATGACAGGGATATCAATATCCTTGACTTGATTCGTACCTGCAACAAGACCGTTATGAACATCGCTAATATTAAATAGGTTTAATGCTTGATAGCATTCTGCTAAATTGCGTTGCGTTGTCATATCCTCTAAATATTTCTGATAGCGTTCCGGATCAGGCTTGTTGTCAATGTAGATAACCATATCCCACATTTGCCTTAGAAAATCGTAATTTAACGTATCATACGCTGTTTGTACAATTTTCGCCTTATCACTCTCCCGCACTTCTTCTATCGTACGAAGGCGGTTGATTGTATCTGGAAGCCCGTCTTCTCCAATTGGATAGTAAGCATAACCCCTGGATGAACCTGAAGCTAGCAAAAACAAACGATTGCAGTAACCTGGATAATCGGCACAGAATTGCTGACAAACCGTTCCACCAAGTGACCAGCCTACTAGTGCAAAATCTTTCAACCCTAATTCATCTATAAACAGCTTCAGATCATCCGCAAAATCTTTAATCTGTGTTATTGGTTGATGATAGCTGGAATTTCCAAATCCTCGCTGATCAATGGCATAAACCTTATAATGAGGTGATAAATTTTCAATCACGACATCCCAATGGACCGAAGATGTCATATTCCCATGAACAAGTATAACAACATCCTCACCACCGGCTCTTTCCTGGTAAGCAATCTCCTCACCGTTTGCTAGTAAAACCTTTTTCACATCAATCATTTTACTCACCTCTACCTTCCCCATTTTAAAACCGTCGCACCCCATGCGTAGCCAATTCCTGCAGACACGAAGACAACGATTGATCCATCTTTTAGCTTTCCCTGTTGTTCAGCAAGCTCTAATGAAATGATCTGATCCATCTGGCCAATATGACCGTAGTTTTCCAAATAAATCGATTTGTCCAGTGAAACTTCAAGTTGATCTAAGACATATGTATGTGCAGAACGCTTCATATGAAGCATCGCAACATAGTCAATGTCTTCTTTACGATAGCCGCTTTTATGCAATGCTTTCTCGATACATGCGATAAAATTAACCATTGATTTTTCTTCTAATCGCTGCTTCATTCCAAGTGGATCTGGCACATCAAATTGATGGAGACCTTCCTCTAATGATTCTTTTGTTATTGGGGTTTTTGTTCCACCGGCTGGAACAATCACGTCTTCGGAAAATGCCCCATCTGTAATCATGTGCGTGCCAAGCAACTCGTTTTTCACACAGCCTTTTTGCAGGATGATTGCTCCACCACCCGCACCTAAATTAAACATAAACCTTGTGTTGGGATTCTCATAGTTTATCAGATCTCCGTTTCGGTAGCCTCCTGCGAGCAGTACGGTTTGAATACTATCATCAGCAATCATCATATCTTTAGCAACTTTTAATGCCATTACCGTCGTTCCGCATCGCAATGCTGTATCAAAAGCCCATGCATTACTCGCACCAATCTCATATTGCAGCTTAATTCCGGCTGTCCAAACGGGGTATTCTTTATATTCTTCCCCAATATAGATGACAAGGTCAACGGTCTTCGGATCAATTCCAGCTTTTTGGATTGCAATTCTCGCTGCACGAACCCCCATTTCCACCGTATGATCAGCTTCACCTGGGATCGGCTTTTCTTTTATCCCCATTTTATGTTCGACAACCTCTAGTGGAAGTCCTGCTCGTGTTGCGATTTCAGCTGATGTCATTCTTTTTTCTGGAATATAGACACCCGTACTTAACATTCCTATTTGCATGTCACGAAGCCCTCCTCCCCTTATTTTCATTAGCTTTTCGATTATCGCGCAACCCTTTTAATGGACGATTTGAAAACTTCGATTGAATGGTCCCAACAATGCCAAGCGGAAAGAAAATAACAACTAGAATATAGACAGTTCCATACAGGATAATCCAACGCTCAAATATCCAGTGTACATCCGCTAAACCAGATAACCAATGATGTGCAAATTCAACTAAACCGGCACCCAATATCGGCCCAACTAATGTCCCAACACCACCAATAATTGTCATCAAAAGGACATCAATCGTAAGGTCGGTCGCAAATACACCCGTATTTACAAAACGAAGCGAAAGTGCATATAAAACACCTGCGAAGCTAGCTACCACCCCTGCTACAATACTTGCAATCACCTTATAATGAACAATTTTATAGCCTAAAGATTCTGTACGATTTTCATTTTCACGGATGGCCATTAATACTCTGCCAAATGGAGATTTTGTAAATCGTCTAAGCCCAAAGAATATTAGAATCAGAGATAGCAAGCAGAACATATACATACTTTGTGAATCACGGAGTATCTCTGGAAGTCTGAACGTAAATCCATCATTTCCTCCTGTTAAGGAGCGCCATTTCTCAGCGGCAACTAGGAATAGCCCGGCAAGAGCCAATGTGAGCATCGCATAAAAGTGGCTCTTCAGCCTTAATGTTAAAACACCGACGATAAAACTTACAATGGCTGCGAGAATCACGGCTATAACGACCCCTAAAAGAAAAGAGCCAACCGTTGAATCAAACTTACTCATTGTAATTGCCGTTGAATACGCTCCTATTCCGAAAAACATCACATGCCCAAATGAAATAATCCCAGTAAATCCTAGCAAAATATCATAACTCATGGCAAAGATCGCAAAAATAAATATTTGGATAAAAATAAATTGCATGCTTCTGCCCGTAAGAATAAATGGCACCATAAACAATAACAAACTAGCAATTAAATAAATCCAGGTACTTTTATCTACATTACGTAAATTCACTTCGTCCTCACCCCTTCACCTGAAACAAGCCTTGTGGTCTGAAAATGAGTACAATCGTCATTAATAACATGTTCACCGCCAAGGAAAGTGCTGGTACATAATAAGCCATAAAAGCCTGTGCTAAGCCAACTAATATAGCCGCAAATAAAGAGCCAGAGAAGCTGCCCATCCCACCGATAACAACAACGATAAATGCGAGAATGGAGAATTCCAATCCCATTTCTGCATAAATAACACCAGAATACACGGAATGAAGCACGCCACTTAATCCTGCAAGCCCAGCTCCAACCATAAAGACAAGCATAAATACGAGCTTAATATTGATCCCAAGCGACTGAATCATTTCCTTATCCATAACACCTGCTCGTACAATTAATCCAATTCGTGATTTTTTTAAGATAATGGTTGAAATAACAAAGATCAGTATGCCGATTGCAATAATAAACAGTCGATACTTAATTAAGACAATGTCACCAACAATAAAGCTTCCTGCAAGAATATCCGGTGGAAAAACTGCTTTTTGATCTGGTCCAAATACCACTTTAATTAACTCTTGCAAGACAAGCATAAATCCGAGCGTAATCAATATCTGCTGAATATGATTTCCGTATACTGGCCTAACAATCAGTCTCTCCGTTACGAGTCCCAGAAGCAATCCTATACTGATTGCAGCAATAATTCCTAAGATAAAGCTGTTACTCATTTGAAAAACCCAAACACCTGTATAAGCACCCCAGATAAATAAGCCACCATGAGCAAAATTCAGCACGCTCATTAAACCAAATATAAGTGTTAATCCGGCTGCAAGGAGGAATATTAGCATGCCCGTCGCAAGCCCATTGATTACTAAGCTTATTAATAAATCCATTCCAATCCCTCCTATGCAATACCAAGGTATTTTTTCATTGTTATCTTGTCTTCCTTCAATTCTTCCATTTTCCCGTGGTGGACCGTAGCGCCATCATCAATAATATAAAAATGATCGCCGATATTACTTGCCATCATAAAGTTTTGTTCCACTAAAACAATTGTCGTTTGCTCCTTCATTTGCTGAATCGACTCAGTCACCTTATCAACGATGATTGGTGCGAGTCCCTTACTCGGCTCATCAATCAGTAATAGATCATTTCTATTGACATATGCCCTGGAGATAGCAAGCATTTGTTTTTGCCCGCCACTTAATTGGCCGCCTTCTTTCTTCCAAAACTTCTTCAAATCCGGAAACAGTTCAAGCACCCATTCCATCCGTTTTGTTGTTTCTTCGTCTTCTTTTTTCATCGCTACGCGCATATTCTCTCCTACGGTCAGGCCATTAAAAATCCCTTGATCCTCCGGTACGTAACCAATACCTCTATTTGCAATTTGATGTGTGGATCGATTTGAAATTTCCTCTCCTTTAAATCGCACCGTCCCTTTAGATACTTGATTTAATCCCATAATCGTACGCAATGTGGTTGTTTTCCCAGCACCATTTCTTCCTAATAGAACAGTAACCTCACTCTTTGGAACTTCAAAAGAGATATCATGTAAAATATGATAATGCTGAATAAATGCTTCGACTTGTTTTAGTTCGAGTAAGCTCTCCATTAGACACCACCTCCTAAATAGGCGGATTGAACCGTTTCATTCTCCACAATTTCATGTGGTGAACCTTGTGCAATTAATTCTCCGTGGTATAGAACGAGCACTTCATCTGATAATCCCATAATCATATCCATTTTGTGCTCGATGAGGACGATTGTCTGTTCTCCTTGTTGTTTAATTTTATTAATTACATCGATGATTGCCGGGACTTCCTCTAAAGACATACCTGCCGTTGGCTCATCCAGCAGCATAATCTCTGTATCTAAGGCTAGTAACATAGCAATCTCAAGCTTTCGTTTTTCTCCATGTGCCAAATTAACTGCAATCGATTTTGCCTTATCCTTCAAAAAGACAACTTCCAGTAGCTCATAGGCCCGTTCTTCAAATTTCTTATAATGTAAATAATGAGAAAGCATATGATATCGAACCTTCGCTTGTGATTGAACCGCTAAACGGACATTTTCTAAGACGGTTAGTTTTGGAAAAACATTCGTAATCTGAAACGACCTTCCAATTCCCATACGTGTACGTTCGGTTGTAGAAAGCTTTGTTATGTCATGATTTTTAAAATAGATGGAACCATTTGTGGGTGAGAGCTGTCCGCTAAGCAGGTTAAAAAAGGTGGTTTTTCCTGCACCATTAGGCCCGATAATCGAGGTGAACTTTTTCTCGGTAATTTGTACAGAAACACGATCTACTGCTACATGCCCACCGAATGCTATCGATAAATCCTTTGTTTCCAAAATTGCTGCCAATTTCCTTCCTCCCCTACAGCATGATGTATTACAAAGGCTCAAGGAGCGCCCATTTAGGGCGCTGGAGCCAGACGTGGTAAATTATGATAAATCAGCATGATTGCGCCTAATTTTATACATTCTTATCCTTAGACAAATCCCTTTAGGTAAGGATATGAAAGATTTGTCCTATTTTCTGTATAATACTCTAGCAATTTATCTTGCCTGTAACGCGTTTTACAACTACTCATTCATAATTGGTGGTGCTGTTTCTTCCGGTGTTAGAACACGTTTTAATACTGGAACTGGATAATCAAATTCATCACTTTCTTCTAATGTTACCGAATACATTTCCTGCAATGCTTGATGGTCTTCTGGACGGAATGTCATTGTTCCTTTTGGTGTTTCAAAGCTCATTCCTTCCATCGCTTCAATTAATGTTGCACCGTCTGTATCACCATCCGTTTGCTTAAGCGCTTCCACAATTGCGAGAGCTGAACTCATACCTCCAGCTGTAAATAGATCTGGTGCTTCACCATCATATTGTTTTTTATGCTCTTCAACTAACCAGTCATTCACTTCATTATCCGGTAATGTATGATAATAAAGCGTAAAACCTTCCATCCCTACTAAAGGCTTCATAGATGGCAATGTTGCATTATCGGCAACACCTGTCGTTACTTTAATTCCTTGCTCTTCCACACGCATATCTACAATTTGATTCCATGGTGTATTTGCTCCCGACCACACAACGAAAAGATAATCTGGTTTCTTTTCAATTATTTTTTGGATATTCGCTGTAAAATCGGTTGCTGCTTGATCGGCATATTCCTCATGAACAAGCTCTGCCCCTAATTCCTCTGCAGCTTCGATAAATGCTTTTGCCCCATCATGACCAAAGGAGTAATCTGGTGCAAGCGTTGCTATTTTAACTCCTTCACCCGCTACTGCTGCAGCGGCTGCAATGGCATCCTGTGAGGAATTTCTTGCCGTACGGAATACGTAATCATTGTACTCAGAGCCTGTAATACTATCAGCTGCAGCTGGTTCAACAATCATGATTTTTTCGTATTCTTCTGCTAATGGTGTTACAGCTAGCGTATCGCCTGAGCTTGATGATCCAACAAGAAAATCTACCTCATCATCTTCCAGTAGCTTCAATGCCTTTTGCCGTGCAATCGTCGGGTCTGTCTCTGTATCTTCAAAAATATATTCGATTTTCTTGCCTGCAACTTCCATCGTTCCGTCTGTAGCATATTCCATTCCTAATTTAAATCCTCTTTCTGTCATGCCACCGTATGTTTCTAATGCCCCAGTTGCTGAAATAAGTACACCAACCTTGACTGTATCCTTTGTTTCACTGGATGCCCCTTCACTATCTCCACAAGCTGCTAGTACACCAATGATCAACACTGCAATCAAAACAACTCCAAATCTCCTAGCTATCATTACTTTTTGCCCCCTTTGAATAGAATCGTTTTACCTACAATCATCATAAAATTTTCAAGTTACAAGGAAGTTACAGTGCATTGCGTAAACCTACGTCTTTTACACAGCCATCCCAAACCAACGAATCGCAGTAGCAGCCCACGTATAGCCAGTTCCGGCGGAAACAATAACAGCGATATCCCCGTTCTTCAATAATCCGTTTCGTTCTGCCAGATGAAGCCCATAGCATGGATCAAGTGCAGACATATGTCCGTGATGTGTTAAGTAAACAGCTTGATCCTCCTTTAAGCCAACTCCTTCAAGCATCTCACGGAACATGGATTTCTTTGTATGCAATGGAAAGAGCATTTTCAAATCATCTAGTCTTACTCCACTCCTTTCTACCGCTTGTTTGATCACACGCGTAAAGTTCGGTATGGAGACCGGATCAAGCCTCTCTTTCATTCCTAGTGGGTCGGGTACATCAAGAAAGTGTAGTTTCTTCTCTACCACTTCCGTACTAACAGGCTGGACAGACCCTCCTCCTGGAACAAGTACATCACCGCTAAACGAACCATCCGTGATAATCGATGAAGCAAGAATCTCACTTTTTGTCGCATTTCTCGATACTAAGGCAGCGGTCCCACCATCCGCAAAATTAAACATAAACCGTGAACGAGGGTTCTCGTAATTGATTGTCATGGACTCTTTTGATCCGCCAACGAGTAAAATATGGTTAACACTTTCATCGGAACGAATCATGTCTTTCGCCACTTTGACTGCGATTGGAAAACAAGAGCTTACATTCATCATTTCAAAGGCATATGCACTAGTTGTTCCAAGCTCATATTGTGCTTTAGAGGACGCTGTCCAAATTGGATAGTCCTTGTAGGGGCTACCAAAATAAATCACAACATCAATTGCTTTCGGATCGATATGCCTTAAAATTTTCTTACCTGCTGCAATTGCCAAATCGGATGCATGCAAATGATCCGGAGCAATTCGTTTTTCATAAAGACCAAACTTCTCCACAATAACCTGCTCTGGTATCCCAGTTTTAACTGCTAAATCTACTGCAGTTTCTTTCAATTCTGGTTCATAAATACTGGTTGCTTGTATGCCAATCATCGATTACGCTCCTTTTTTGGTAGTTTCATAACCCCTTCGCCATCCAATACGATTTCTCCATGTTGATTTAAACAGGTCGTGGCCAACGTTAGCAGCCTTTTTTCATCTTCTACCTTGATGACCTCTGCTCTAGCTGTAATCGTATCGCCAATATAGACAGGCTTTTTAAAGGTTAAGGTTTGTGATACATACACAGATCCAGGACCTGGCAAATGCATTCCTAATAATCTCGATAGGAAGCTTGCAGTTAGTAGCCCATGACTAATTCGTTCTCCAAAAAATGTCTCCCTTGCATACTCCTTATCCACATGTATCGGATTATAGTCTCCACTTAAACCTGCAAAAATAGTAAAATCTGTTTCTGTTATTGTCCTTGAAAAAGCTGCTGCATCACCAACTGCAAAATCCAATGTAATTCCCCCTTTAGGCTAGTTTGATAAATTTAAATTGGGAAATTGAATAAAGGAGTAAGTTTTCCCTTATCTATTTTTCCAGTCGCATTTTTCGGTAATTCTTCGATAATCCGAATGTCTTTCGGTACTTTATAAGTTGCTAAGTTCGCTCTGCAGTGTGCCATAATTTCTGTCTTACTTATGGTTTTCCCATCGTTTAATGAGATAAATGCAATCGGTACCTCTCCCCATTTATCATCAGCCATCCCAATTACAGCACATTCATGGATTGCTTGAAGCTCATAAATGGTTTGTTCCACTTGCAATGGATAAATATTTTCCCCGCCAGAAATGATCATATCTTTTTTTCTTCCAGCCACATAAATAAAGCCTTCCGCATCCTGACGCATTAAATCACCTGAATAGAACCACCCATCACGTATTGCTTCTTTTGTTTTATCAGGCAACCCCCAATACTCTTTCATCACATTTGGTCCTTTAATAATCAGTTCGCCAACTTCGTCAGTATCAACTGGTTGACCCATTTCATCTACGAGAGCAATCTCACAAAACATGACTGGCCTTCCAATGGATCCTATCTTTCGCTTGTAATCCTCCTTAGACAACATAAAGATGGTTGGAGCAGTTTCTGTCATCCCCATTCCTTGGCCAAACGGAAGACCACGATCAATAAATGAGCGGATAATCTCTTCTGAACAAGGGGCTCCTCCACTATAAAACCATCTCACGGATGAAAAGTCGGCTGTATCAAATAAGGCATGCTTTCTAATTGCATCATGAATTGTAGGGACTCCCATAACGATCGTTACACGATGGGTTTCAATGGAACGAATCGCCAGCTCTGCATTGAATTTACCGGGAATAACGATGGATCCACCTGCAAGTAATGTTGGAAAAGCAAATAAACCAATTCCTCCGATATGGAACAATGGAAGCAGCACATGAACAATATCTGTTGAAGTAATATCTATTGCATATTGATTATTTACCGCATTCCAAAACATGTTTCCCTGTGTTAATACAGCTCCCTTTGGCCTTCCAGTTGTTCCCGATGTGTAACAAATAATAAACGGATCCACACTCGCGTCTACTTCCACTGTCACTACTGTTTCTTCGGTATCTGCTATTCTCTCATCAAACGAGTAAGCGTTTTCAAAAACGAACAAGTCTTTTATTTCCTCAAGTAATGCTTCTGTCTCTGTTTCAAAGAGAATCATTTTTGTGCCACTATCCGTTAATTGAAAAGCTATTTCAGTAGCTCGTAAACGGATATTTAAAGGAACTGCAATTAGACCAAGCTGCGCTATTGCGAAATAAGAAATAATATATTCTTCCCGGTTGTGCGAAAGAATTGCGACCCGATCTCCTTTTTCCAGCTGATACTTGTTTTGCAATAAACCAGCCATCGATTTGACTTTAGTAGAAAGGGATTTGTAGGTATATTGATTATGTTCACTTATTAATGCGGTGCGATTCGGCGTGATTAATCCTCGCTTATGAATCCAATTAGCAATTGACTCCATTTCGTCTACCCCCTGCCACGTATTCCATGAAAGATTATTTCCATTGCTTCATCAAATACATCCTCTGGTACGAGCTTATCCTCCCAAAGCACCCAGCGCATTCCAATAAATTGTCCAATCCCCATTAAACAATATGCCACGGTTTCTGGATTTAACGGTTTACAATCTCCACTATCAACCGCTGTCTCAATGGCTCTGATAAATCCATCGGCTATTTTTTCGTAATACCATCGATAAAGCTCGTTATCAACTAATACGGATTGCTGTATAATGCTATATAAATTACGATGGTTCATTACCCATTTAAAAAAGGCAAAATACCCCGCACGTTGTTTTTCTTCAAATGTGTCAGCCTCATCCATATTCTTTTTAATCGCATAACGGAAATCCGAACTTAATTGATAAATCAGCTCATCAAATATCGCCTTTTTCGTTGGAAAATAATTGTAGAACGTCCCTTGTGCTACCCCTGTTCGTACAGTGATCTCAGCAATCGATGTTTCAAAGTATCCTTTTTCACCAAAGATTTGCTCTGCCGTTGCTAATATTTTTTGCCTTGTTTTTATTCCCTTTTTAGTTAATTGTGTCGCTTTAATTTCTGACATATGAATCACCCCTCAGTTTTTGATTATAAATAATTATCTAAAAATTAGCAAGTGTATTTTATTTTAAATATTAAAAGTTACTAAATTCATTTAAAAAATCAAGCATCCAAGAAATCGGATGCTTGATGTTCATTCGATATAACATACTTTAGAACTTCCTCAATATTTGTCTAATTCCTCTGATTCCATAATCAAATCATATATTTCTTCTGTTTGTTGCATTGGCTCGATACCTAATTCCACTTGCAGCACATTACAGCATTTCTCATACCATCGAATCGCTTGAGGACGGTTATTATTTTGATAATAGCAATACATCATTAGGCGATATGCTTCCTCCCACGTGGAGTCCAAGCTTAGGATTTTCTCACACCATTCTATACACCGATGGAAGTCTAGTAATCGAACCGAATGCTGCGCTAGCCTTTCTGCACCACGTAAAAACAACTGACGCAAGCGTTCTCTTTCAGTGGTACACCAGCTAATAAATCGAAGGTCTTTTAAGTAATCACCTTGATATACCATTAACCCTTTTTCTAATAACTCTGCTGCGTGCTTTGGATTACTTTCTTCTAATCCCTTTAAGATAAGCGCTTCAAACGTGATCGTATCTAATTCATAGACCGCATCAGGATTAATCCCGTAGGAGCTTCCTTCTCGTATAATAAAGAAGGAATCCTCTCTTGCTTTTCGATGTGGCTCTAGTACTTTTAAGAGAGCATTAAGGGTTACTTTAAAGTTTTTAGTTGCTGTTTTTTCATCTTGGTCTGGCCAGAGACTTTGGAAAATCTCTTCTCTTTGTAATTTTATATTTCGATTAGTTATAAAAAGCTCAAATAACTCCTTCGACTTCCCACGTTGCCAATCGTTTGACTCAATTTGCTTTGTACCTAGCCATAGCTTGAATTGACCTAACGTTTGAATTACTAACGTATAGCCAGGATGATTTTTAACATTTTTATCAAGTCCAAGATCAGACAGCATGCGTGTAACAATGGTAGATTCGATATCTAATTGCTTTGCTTTGAGCAGCATCGGTGCCATGTTTTGCATATCAAGCGGACCAAAGGTCGTTCTTCTTTTCAGAAAAAAGTCGTATGCTTCAGCTTGAACCGCTGTAAGAAACGCAATCATTTCTTCTTTAAATCCATCCGCCTCTCCCTTTTCAAATGCGATGTACGCTGACCAAAAGGAGGTAACCATCATAACATATCGATCACCACAAGCAATCATATCTGTTCTTACTTTTTCAATCGCTTTTACTGCTTGATCGTAATTCATCCGATACACTTCTGTAATCGCAATTCCTAGCTTAATTAATGCACTTAGCCAGCGGTCATTTACCTTCTCTGTTTCCAGCAATCCTCGTTTTGCATTATCCATCGCGAGGCTGTATGCTTGCTGCTTCCCATAAAGAATAGAAAGCCCCATATATGGCTCTGCCTTGCCCCGAGATACATTAATCTTCTCCATTATATCAAGGGAAGTTTGGTAGCATTGAATTGCTAATTTGTGATTATATTGATTGATTAATTGAACTGCATGTCCTAATCGCATCCAGCCACATGCTTCTACAAAAGGTGATTTAATCGCCAACCCTAATTGAATGCTATCTGATGCTAATTGTTTACTTGCTTTTTCATTGCCCATAAAAGCTTCAATAATCGATAAAATTAAATCCGTTTCTCGATGCGATTGTGGCAAATGCTCTTTCTCACTTCCTGCATTTTGCTGTTTACGTGCAATTAAAATCTCCTTCGCTTGTGCAAGCCTTCCTGTCCTCAAATATATTCTCGCTTGTAAATTACTTTCACTCTCTTCCAACGGCAGGTTTAGACGCTTTGCACGATCATACCAAACCTCTGCCTTTACTGCTTGACCGGCATTCAATAAATTCTCAGCCATTAATACATATAGCCGTGCCATCTCTTCCTTTGATGCGGAGGCTTTTTCACGCAATTGAATGGCCTGATTTACAAAATGCTCTGCCCGGTCCGACTGAATCGTGTCCAAATAGATACGTGCCTTTCCCTCTAAAGCAAGACTCATAATATAGTCTTTTGCTTTATCACCTTTTGTGATTGCATCACTTATCGCATTATAGCTGTGCTCTGCTTGATCATATAATGATCTGTACCGCTCAATTTCCCCTTGATAAAAATAAAGCAGTGGATACTGCCCTTTATAATTGTCAGGAAGTTCAACTAGTAAATCATATAAAGCTTGCAATCTACCAGATTGGAGCATTGTACGGCCATGCTCATTTAATAAGACAGCAATTGCTTGTGATTCATTTATCTTTTTATAGTGATATAGTGCAGATTCCAAGTCCTCTACTTGCTTATAGTAGCTAGCTGCCCGTTTATGCAAAAGGTTGAATTCGTTTTCATATTTACGCATAAATAAGTTTTCTAAAAAAGCTTGAAACAATGCATGATAACGATAGACATTTCCTTCCCCTTCTTCAATAAACAAATTCTGTTCTACGAGTCCAACTAGAATTTCTTCTGATCCTTTAATTTCAAGGACGTGATCACAAATCTCAGGTGATAAAACATGAAATATACTGGACTGCATGAGAAACTGCTGTGTAATTAACGACTGTTTGGACAATACTTCCGAGGCCAAATAAGCAAACAAGTCCTTTAATGATTTCTTTTTATTTTGTAAAATCGCAGTTATGGACGTATTTTCAGCAATTTGTTGGGCTAACATATTGAATGCGATTGCCCACCCTTCTGTAGCGCGATAAATTTGCGCTACCTCTTCCTCCAAAACATCAGTCTTGTATATTTCCTCTAAAATATAGGACATTTCAGCAGGCGACAAAACAAAGTCAAAATGCGTTAGCTCTAGTAATTCCCCTTGTCCCCTTAATTTGGGCAGAATATTCCAACGTGGTTTTTTCCGGCTCGAGACAATCATATGCAAATTTGATGGTATATATTCGACTACATACAAGAGCATATTTTCAATTTCACTCGAATTCATCACAAGGTGAAAATCATCTAAGATTATCAGGATTTCTTCATTAAGCTGAATTACTTCATTGATAAAGAACGTTGCGAGTGAATAAATTTCTTCTGTATTCATATAATTATCCAGCCGCATTAATTCCTTTTCGATGGAGTTGCCAAACCGCGGATGGCATTGCCGAATAGAGCTAATGAGTTTTGTTAGAAATGGAAAGAGATCATCATCATTTTTGGAAATGGAATACCAACAGACAGCTGCATTTCTATTTTTGGTAAAGAGAGATAATGCCGTGCTTTTGCCATATCCAGCTCCAGCATACAATAATGTTAACGGGTAGTTCGGTATCTGCATGAGCTTTTTATTCAAATGACTGCGCTGTACAAATCGGTCACGTATTGGCGGTGGAGAAAGCTGGCTATGGACAATTGGTATATGTCTCATTTTCATCCTCCTTTCCAAATTATTTTTATATTCTATTATTTTATCATACCATTGTTTACCTATAAATTGATTTATATTTCAAGAATCCATATCTTATAACAATGCATAAAAAAATGAATAGACTTATGAACGTCTACTCATTTCTTTTCTTGATTTACTGAACTGGAATCTTCTTTCATTAGCTCTTCCCGCTCTATCTGCTTTTTCGCCGATTCTGCAGCAGCTTTTTTCTTTGGATTCATTAGCTTTCCTTTTCGTACTTGCTTAACCCAAAACCCGCCATGAATCCGTTTTGGTTCATAGGAAATGATAAATGCTTTCGGATCTATTTCCTGGATCAGTTCGTATAGCCTTAACTCATATTTTCTCGGGGTGAGAATTGATATCGATAACCGATCTCCATCCATCCCATACGATGACCAGCTTGTGACTCCATATCCTTTTTCTCTAATTCTCTTTGTAAATTTAAGATCAGGATTAGTGGAAACAACATTAACTGTTATGTAACCGAGTGCCAGCTTTTCTTCAATTATGGAGCCAATAATTAATCCCGTTCCAAACCCAAGTGCATAAGCAATTAAGTTTTGAATTTCATTTAAATTATCTAGTACAAGTCCCAAACCAACAATATATACAGTTATCTCAAACACACTGACAAAAGCAGCAATATATTTGCGTCCTTTAAGTGTCAAAATCATTCGGATAGTCATTAATGATACGTAGACAACATTAACAGCAAAAATAATTGCAAGCATGATTAATGCATTACTTAGCAATAGAATTCCTCCTTAGATTTATTTCCATTTTAGAGGTTGTAAAATTTCATTTTAAATACACACTTTTAGAATACCTCATTTTAAATATAATTTGTACCATCGCATTAATTTTTTTATGAGCTATCTTTCCACCTGTGGGTAATTTCCTTTTTCATCCGAGCATACCAAATTGGTGTCCAGCAAAAAAAGCACAGAGACACCAATAATGGAACTTTTCTTGATTATCATGCTAACTCACCTATTATAATGCTAAGAATGATTGAATAGCGGTAACAAAACTATACATACCGAGACCAAGACAGATTAACACAACAACAGAACCGATCACATTTATTTTTATGGAGTTGCGATAGCTGCCAAGTGTTTTTTTGTTGTTCATAATAATCATTAACAAGATCGCAATACCAGGTAAAAGGATGCCATTTAGTGCTTGAGCAAAAAGTAGAACATCCATCGGCTGGAAATTGAAGATAAAGGTAATGATTCCAATGAGGATAACGGAAGCAAAGACCGCTTTAAAACGCCAATTTTTCATCCCAT
This sequence comes from Oceanobacillus sp. FSL W7-1309, assembly GCF_038002145.1. Lineage (NCBI taxonomy): Bacteria > Bacillati > Bacillota > Bacilli > Caryophanales > Bacillaceae > Oceanobacillus > Oceanobacillus sp. FSL W7-1309. Next base: position 2,378,190 of record NZ_JBBOBX010000001.1, on the reverse strand, counting down.
TCTCCCACTTTAGCATACTGCTGACTGTGATTGCTGCCCCTAGTGCTGATGCAGTAGCAGAAGAAAACCCTGCTGAAAAGATACCAATTGCAAGAAAAGCTTCTGCATAGGTTCCTAAAAGCGGCTCTAATTGTACCGCTAAATCGACAACACTTTGAACTTCAATTCCTCTCATTAATGTACCGGATGTAATTAAGATAGCTGCTGTGATCAATCCTCCGACGCCAATCGATAAATAAATGTCCCAACGTGACTTTTTCAAATGCTCAGGCTTATTCCATCTTTCCTGCACAGATGTAGAGTGAATAAACAAATTATACGGTACAACTGTTGTTCCGATTAAAGCAATAACCGTAATAATGGAACCAACCGGAATTGTCGGCACAAACATTCCAGTAAGAATCCCTCCAATATCTGGCTTTGCTATAAACATGGTTGTAATGAAGATAACACTCATGAGAACGACAAATACAATCATTAATTTCTCAATTAATTTATAACTTCCCGTTAATCCAAGTATTAGGATAATAACACCAACGATCGGACCAATCATTTTAACCGATCCACCTGTTAAAGCAGATATACCCAATGATGTTCCATTCAAATCACCACTCATATACGCTGCACAGCCTACCGAAATGGCTATGATCACAAACCAAATCACACTATATTTAATAATAGGATTTGCAAATTGATCTCTTATCGCCTCTGCCAAACCTTTTTGTGCGATAATTCCTAGGCGAGCTGACATTTCCTGCAAAACCATGGTAGCAATAATCGAAAACACAACCGCCCAGACAAGCGCGTAGCCAAATGATGCACCAGCCTGCGTTGCTGTTGTCACAGTCCCCGGACCAACAAATGACGCGGCAATAATGGCCCCTGGACCAACGCTCTTTATCTTGTCAATAATTGTATCCTTCCTACCGTCTGAATCATCGTTTTCTTGCTGGGTTAACCCCATTGACTCACCTCTAATTTTTCATTTTTTTAATCCCTATGTTTCGAATTGCATGTATATGTATAACAATTCGTCAACAAATGTAATTGATACATCCTTTTTCTACTACCCTTCCTAAATAGGAATAAAACTAAATTCTTGTAGAGGTGCCGCCCGAGAACTTGTAGAAATGCGCGAAGTAACACTTACGTGGAAGTTATTGGAATTACGAATTACAAGCACTGTATATTCTAATATCATAAAAGGAATGGCTAGCAAGATAACCATTCCTTTGTGCATCGATATTTGATTATAGAAGGTTGTTCAAAAAATCTGGTGAACACGCACTTAAGGTCAATTAAAATCCCCGTAATCTCTTTCGCAATGTACGTCTCCAAATATCACCAAGTGCTTCACAGGCATACAAATCATCTGCAGCGCGAAAATCATCTTGATGCAAATATACTACTTCTGTACATGCCGCAATTGACCATTCTGGATATGGGCGCTCAAGTAATTCAAAATCTGTCGCGCCTTGAATCATCCCCTCCTGTATTATCCGAAAGTACCAGCCTGTTTGTAATCCACCTTGAAGATGTTGCCTTGATACAGGGCCGGGCTGCGAAACTTGAATAATGGCATCACCAATTTTAAACGTATCTCCAATAAACACAGTAAATTCATCCATTTCAAGCACAGCAAAATTTTCACCGTTCGACCCCATGTCTTGCAACTCCGTATAATGTTTAATTGGGTAAGCAAAGATTGCTTTATCCATTTTGCTTTTATTAGCATCTTGACTCTCTGCATCACTCAAAAATCCCGTTTTCTGTAATAAAAAGGATTCCATTAACTCCTTATGATTTGTAAATATTTTATGTACGTGAGGTTCTTCCATTATGTCACCTGCTTATTTGTGATATAGTATATTTTACTAGATTATCGTTCCAATTCATACAGGGAGGAATCATGAATGACAATTAAAAAGGCGACATTTGCAGGGGGCTGCTTTTGGTGTATGGTAAAGCCATTTGATCAATGGGATGGCGTACATAGTGTTATTTCCGGATATATTGGTGGACATGTGAAAAACCCGACATATGAACAAGTAAAAACTGGTACAACGGGACATTATGAAGCAGTTGAAATCACCTATGATCCAGATATAATTTCCTACGAGACAATCATTGATTTATTTTGGAAACAAATTGATCCTACAGATGCTGGGGGACAGTTTGATGATCGTGGAGACCAATATCGTACTGCAATCTTTTATCACGATGAAAACCAGAAAGAATTAGCGGAGACTGCTAAGCAGGAATTAGCTGCAAGTGGCAAATTCTCAAAACCGATTGTTACAGAGACTCTTCCAGCTACCACCTTTTATCATGCAGAAGATTACCATCAGGATTTTTACAAAACGCATAAAGCGGAATATGAAGAAGACCGTGCGAAATCTGGAAGAGATGAGTTTATTGATAGCGTTTGGAAATAATTGCGAGGAGGGAGCTGTCTTTAAAAGACAGCTCTCCTTCTATTTAGAAATACTTGCCTTCATAAAGCCAGCGTAAATTTTAAGCGATGCTTCATCATTTACTTCCGTCATCCCCTCCGGATGCCATTGCAAGCCAAGTACAAAAGGATGGGTTTTACTCTCAATTGCCTCAATCACACCATCACTTGCAGCCCCACTAATCTGAAACTCTTTCGGAACCTTACGATTAGCCTGGTGGTGATAGCTATTCACACGTAATTTATCTTCACCTGTCAGCTTGTGTAATAGCGAGTCTTTCTTGACATAAACAAAATGGGAACCATAATCAAAAGGCGCTTTTTGCGAATGCTGGAGCAATTGCTTATCGATTTGCGAATAAATATCTTGATACATATCTCCACCAGCAGCTATGTTTAAAATCTGACTTCCCCTACAAACACCAAGAATTGGTTTTTTCATTTCTAGCATTTTTTGAATAAGAATAAGTTCCGATTGATCGCGTTCCGGTATAATCAAACCAAGCTTAGGGTGCGGTTCTTCTCCAAATAGAATCGGGTCGATATCTCCCCCACCTGTGGCATAAAGACCATCCAACCGGTTAACAATTTCTGCAACATCCTCCCCTTCTATGATGTATGGTAGAATGACAGGGATACCTCCTGCATCGATAATTGCTTTCACATTTCGTTTAGCTGTACTGTAGTAAGCCCGGTCCGTTTCCATGGACGCTGTTACTCCAATAATTGGTTTCATTACAACTCCTCCTAATTGGTCTGTGCAACCAATACATTCTGATTAATCTGTTATTTGTTTTTTTCTTAACAATTCTATTTAACACTAAAAAATCATGGTATAGTAGTCTAACACATTCATTTATATGCTTACTATTTAATCGTAGACTTTATATAAGGAGGGCCCAAGACGTTTGTCCATACAAAAATCACTTATACCTTTAAAAACATTATTTGTAAGCTTTCATGCCTCCAACACCATTCTGATTAGTTTTTTGCCACTTTATTTACATTATCGTGGGTTAAACGGAACTGAAATTGGCTGGGTGCTCGCAGTTGAATCTTGTGCATCCCTTCTTGCACAGCCAATTTGGGGATATTTAAGCGATAAATTCAAAACAGTACGAAAAATATTGTTCATTTGTGTGATTGGTCTCCTAATTGGAAGCTCTATCTTCTTTCAGATGGATACATTATCGACTATCTTAATTACAGGCGCAGCGTTTTACTTCTTCGCGACACCAATTGGAGCGCTAAGTGACAGCCTTGCCCAAAGACGAGCAGATGAATTAAATATTTCCTTTGGTTCAATTCGGATGTGGGGTTCTGTTGGCTTTGCAATTTCAGCATTAATTGTTGGTAGAATTCTTGACCAATTCGGTGTTCAATATATGATTTGGCCGTATTTATTTTTCGGACTCGTTATTTTATTTGTCCTCATTCCAATGAAAGATGTGAAAGTGGAATCAGAGCCTGTAAAGTTGAAAGATGTTCGCAAAATTTTTACAAATAAACCTTTCCTTCTCTTTCTGGTTGTCATTGTCTTTATTACCATAACCCACCGCATGAATGATTATTATATAGCACTCTATATTGCAGAACTTGGCGGAAGCGAATCGTTAGTTGGACTTGCTTGGTTCATGGGAGTTATTTCAGAAGCTGCAGTATTTGCACTTGCAGGCTTTTGGTTCAAAAAGTACCGAACATTAATCTTTATCATAGCTGCAGCAATCCTTTATACGATTCGTTGGTTCTTATACGCATATGTTGATGACCCGATGCATGTTATCGCACTTCAATTCATGCATGGATTAACGTTTGGTGTATTTTACACAGCTGCCTTTGAATATGTGACACGATTAATTCCAAGTTTACTACAATCAACTGGTCATCTCATTTTCTTCTCTGTGTACTTTGGTCTTTCCGGGATTATCGGCTCATTAGCAGGTGGTCCAATTATCGAATTATTTGGTGGAAGCATGATGTATCTAGTTATGGGGTCTCTCGCAGCAATCGGAACGGTCTCGCTTATTCTTTATCACTTGCTGCCATTCGGAAAAGAGGGTGCGGTTCGGGAAGTGGAATAATGTATTAGGAGCTTCTATTTTGTTAGTAGTAGGTTTAAAATAAAGGTCGATCAAAATACTAGTATTACGAATCCATTTTGAAAAAAGACTGATCAAAATGGATTCTTTTCTTTGTGAGGGATTGTTCAATTTTTATAAAAAAGCTTGACCACTTTCTTATGTGATTTTCGACAACCCCACTCTATTTACCTAAGTTCGGTTAAACTGATATTAGCAGGTATTCTTGATTTTAGCTTTAATTTAAATCTGAAAGCAACATTCCATATACAATGCTATCTGTCCATTCCCCTTTATTCCAAAAATCCTGAATGAAATGAGCTTCTTTCCTCATACCAATACGCTCGCATAATTTTTGTGATGCTTCATTTCTTGCATCAAGGTTAGCTTGTATACGATGCACATCAAATTCATCAAATAGCTTCTTGACTAAACTGCCCACGGCTTCTGTTGCATAACCCATTCCTGAAGATTCATTAGAAAAACTATAACCAATTTCAACAGTATCTTTCATATCTGTATACCATACAGATAAATCTCCAATTACTTTAGAACGATTTACTACCGCCACACTTAACATTGATTCTTTAGTAAGTGCACTATTTTCTAGCTTTTTATTAAACTCTTCTTCCATATTTTCATGTGTCCATTTATCATGCAGGAGATATTTACATGTATCATCGTTTTTGTAAATGTTAAATACATTATGTAAGTCATTACTTTTAAACGGTCGAATTGTTAATCTTTCAGTGTTAAACTTCAAAGAAACTCCTCCTTTGAATGTCAAATGATTTGTTACTAAGCTACCTTATTAATCCATTAAATGGCCTGCAAAGCGCTTGTTCCGCAAAAGCACCTCATTTAGATTGTCTATAGCTTTTCTATAGGTATTAAGATTTCAAAATGTGGATCCCTTGTATCTACATCAATTGGGTATTTTTCATGCTTTATCGGCAAGTCATCATAGTAATCAACACCTTGCTCTTTAAAAACTATGTATTCATTTTCATTTAGCCATTCCATGATTTTTCCATAAGTTTCTTCAATACTTCCACCATCATGTTTTGTGGCCAAGTAGGTCATTTCTGGCACATGAATTTCAACCATATCTTCTGGAAGTTGTTGTTCCTCCCGTACTTCATAGGCAGAATAATAAACGAAACCATCTGATCGAATATGATAAGAAAAGCCCAATCTTGTATCTTTATTTACAGCATATTCAAGCTCATCCACTCTGTTAATTCCACTTTGAATCACATCTTTAATCTTTTTCATTTCAGTAAATGCAACGTCGCATTTAATTCCCATAGCACGATAGGCAGGAAGCTTTTTAATTTCGTAATGAAAGTTTTTCATTAGATACCCTCCCTCCAAAAATAAAAATCCTTCATAACGTTATTCCGCATAATGGCCTGATTGCGGAATATGGTTTTCCGTAAAAAACCCTTTGGATTCATCTTATCCAAAGGGGGAAAACGGTGCAACCTTTTGAATAAATGGTCGAACTTCTTACAAACGATTTAACTTTATTTCAAATCTGCAACAGTAGTCCTTTTTTATGTTTATTTCGTGGTAATAATCCAACGTATTACATATTGATTCAACTTTTTGATGTGAGTAAGTATTCGTGAAAAACTATTTGTGAACATCAGCTTTTTCATTTAAAACATCAGCCATTTCATTGTGACCATCAGTAATTGGATAGATACATAAAAAAAGCCAAGAGAAAAGAAACATTCTCTTGGCTAACTTAAGAAAACAAAATATAGAACAAAGACAACAAATAATCCGTACATGATTGGATGTATTTCTTTCGCCCGCCCTTTTACAATCATTGTGATTGGATAGAAAATAAATCCAATTGCAATTCCTGTTGCAATACTATAGGTTAACGGCATCATGAGTACTGTTAAAAAAGCAGGTACTGCGATCTCAAATTGTTCCCATTCAATATGTTTCAGCGCACTCGCCATCATCACACCGACGATAATTAATGCAGGAGCTGTCACTTCTGCTGTTACAACACTTAATAATGGTGAGAAGAACAAAGCCAATAAGAAGAATCCAGCTGTAACAACCGAGGTGAATCCAGAGCGTCCACCAACAGCAACACCAGACGTTGATTCGACATAAGAAGTTGTTGTAGATGTACCAACAACTGCTCCAACTACAGTTGCAGTCGAATCTGCAAACAATGCTCTTCCTGCACGAGGCAGTTTATTATCTTTCACTAAACCAGCTTGCCTTGCGACTGCTAACAGTGTCCCTGCAGTATCAAAGAAATCAACAAATAAGAACGTTAGAATAACAACGAGCATTTCTAATGTAAAAATTTCACCAAAATGCAAAAACGCTTGACCAAATGTTGGCTCTAGACTTGGAACAGAACTTACAATACTGCCAATTCCGGAAGGTGCAGCGATTAACCCGAAGATCATTCCCACAATTGCCGTTAGAATCATCCCGTAGAAAATCCCAGCCTTTAGACCGAGCGTTAGAAGTATGACAGATACGACAACCCCAAAGATAGCTAATAAAACAGTTGGTGAAGTTAAGTCACCAAGTGCAACTAAAGTGGCTTCATCACTAACAATAATTCCTGAGTTAATAAGCCCAACTAAAGCAATGAATAACCCAATCCCTGCTCCAACTGCTAATTTCATATTTGCAGGAATAGCATTTATAATCAGTTCACGTAAACCTGTTAATGTAAAAATAATAAAGATAATTCCTGATGCTAGAACTCCTGCTAATGCCGTTTGCCAAGGAATACCATAGCCTAATACAACCGTGTATGCAAAAAAGGCGTTTAATCCCATTCCAGGCGCCAATGCAATTGGATACTTCGCAATCACTCCCATAAATAACGAACCAACAGCTGCAGCTATGGCAGTTGCTGCAAAGACAGCCTGTTCATCCATTCCCGCTTCAGCAAGTATTGATGGGTTAACAAAAAGAATATATGCCATCGCTAAAAACGTGGTTAAACCAGCCATAAACTCCGTTCTGTAATTCGTCCGCAGTTCATCAAACTGAAAATACTTTTTCATTCATTGTCCTCCTCAGCTTTTTCGGAAATTAGCAAACTTGGCATTCGCTATGCTTTTAAGCGGATGCCTTAGTAGCACTCATGCAAATTTAAAAGTTTTATACTTTTATGCTTGCCAAAATGCCCTTGATCATTTGACCAAGAGCACTACCCATTAACTATGCAAGAAGGGGTAATACAAGAGATTACATCAATCCCTTGATTACTTTCATCTTTGCGTAGTCAGACCATTTACGGTAGTCTGGTAGAAACTCTGGGCCCTATCCCCGAAATTATACGCTTTTCTTTTAATTCACATCAATAGATTACTAACTCAGTAACGATTTGTCAACAAAATGCGTACATTATTTATGTAAAAATATATTAACGTTCGTTAAATTTTAATCTGATTTATAAAACTAATCATAACCAGAGTTTTTTCATATTATTTTCCTAATCATACCAATTATCATTTATAATCGAGACAGGGATAATATTAGTACAAAACTTCACCATCACTTATTTTCATCCCAATGATAAAAACACAACATACAAGAGGAGCTGTTCTTATGAAACGCCTATTTGCCAACTTACTGATTGTGACGCTTGCACTTGTTATCACGGCATGTCAATCAGAAGAAGCTGTTTCTTTTTCCGATGAACAATTAGAGGAAGGATTACGTGCGGAAGTTGAAAAAACAGACGGAGAGTTATACGAGTCAGATTTCGATGAATTAGTTGAGCTTGACCTTTCTGGTTTAGGTATTCAGGACCTTACTGGAATAGAGTTATTAGATGATTTGAAAGTATTATCATTAGAAGATAATGAAATTAATGATTTCTCTCTTTTAAAGGATTTAGAAAGTCTCGAAGAAGTTAATGTAAGGAGTAATCCAATTGATGAGGAGCAACAAGCACTATTAGATGAATTAACCGAACAAGACGTTGTCGTTCACTTCACGGAAGAAACAGAGGTCGTCGGAAGTCCGGATGGTCCGGGTGGCTTTTTGTGGAAAGTAGAAAATGGTGATACAACCGTTTATCTGCAAGGAACCATTCATGCTGGAACAGAAGACTTCTATCCATTAAACGAAAAAATTGAAGATGCATATCGAGAAGCTGATGTCGTTGTGCCTGAAATTGATATAACCGATTTAAATGTAATGGAGGTACAGCAATTAACAATGGATATTGGCGCCTATCAAGACGGGACCACAATAGAAGATCATATTCCAGAAGATGTGTATTCTGATTTATCTGCGACACTAGATGAACTTGGATTGCCATTACAGATGGTTGAAGGCTTTAAGCCATGGTTCCTATCCTCCACCATTCAACAGCTCATGACGGAACAACTTGGTTTTATGAATGGGGTCGATCAATACTTTTTAGACAGAGCCGCTCAAGATGACAAAGAAATTATTGCCCTCGAAACAGTTGAGGAACAGCTGAGCATTTTTGCTGATACATCGGATGACTATCAAATTCAAATGCTAGAGGAATCATTAGTTGATATCGATGATTATGAGGAAGATATGCTAGAGCTATTCAACCTCTATAAAGAAGGGGATGTCGATGAACTATTAACTGCTTTAACCGAGGAAGAGGCAGAGCCAACAGCTGAAGAACAAGCATTTATGGAAGCATTGAATGATGAACGTAACTATGGAATGGCCGATACAATTACGGAGTTTCTTGAGGAAGATAATGGCGATACATACTTTGTTATTGTCGGTAGCTTGCACTTAATTATGGAGCCTCATGTAGTTTCGATTTTGGAAGAAGAGGGGTATGAGGTGGAGCATGTTTATTGATAATATGGCTCACGAGATACTAGTGAAGTAGTTTGTGTAACTCAATAGAAGTGTACAACAAAGCTGTCTCTTGAAAATGAGACAGCTTTGTTCTCTTTCACTACTCCGGCAATGTAATTATAGTTTACTTTTCGTTTCTTCTCATCTATATTGGTTATGAAATTCTATAAATCAAATCATGCCGTTTGTTCTACGAAAAGGTGTCTTTTAATTTTTCAGAGCAAAAACCACTTCTCCTTCATTTATCTCTCCTGTTTCTTTGAATCCAAATGAAGTATATAGCTGTTTGGCAATGATATTTTCAGGTTCAAAGCTAATATAAATGTCAGACTCAGGATATTGTTGATTAAGTTTCTTTAAGACTATATGAAAGCTCTTTTTTCCAAGTCCTTTTCCTTGATGTTTTACATCAATCATAAATCTAGGAATCCACAAAAGACCATCATCCTCATCTATACCATACATCACAAAACCAACTACCTCATCGTCATGATAGATAGCTTCTGTTATATAGGAAGGGTAGAAACTAGCTTGGGCAATCGAAAAGGCGTTTGAAGCAACAAAATCCTCGAACACAGTAGGTTTATTATCTGGATTTGTTGTTAATTTAGATACCTCTATTAAGTTATCCTTTGTAACAGGTCTTAGTTCAATGGTCATTTACATTTCTCCCCTATCTTTATCAAGCAATTAAAAGTTGCTGTAATCTCCTGAATTTACCTAGACTTGTAATTTAACTTAACATCATTTGTAAAATAAAACTAATATTTCGATAACTTACTTATTCAATATAGCACAATAACCACTGCTTTTTCTTTTTAAAAGTGGATTTGTTTAAATTATCTCCTGCCGTAAAGTTTTATCCATTTTCCAATCTGTACACGGTTCATTCATAACAAGTTGAATTTACATATATTTTTTGTATAGAATTCCCTTTGGGTTTACAACAATTAATATAACTGCGACAACAAAATAGGAAATCATCACATACACCAAAATGTCTAATAAGTCTCCTTTAGTCAGCACCAGAGAAAAATTAAATATTTGGTGCGTAATAATTGGTATCACAAGGTTCTTATTTAGATTGTAGAACAGCGTCACAATAATAGAAAAAGAAATAATACCAATCATAAAAAGTACAATGTACTTGAATAAATCTACTCCGGTATACCCTGAAGCGAACCATAGTGGAGTATGCCAAAATCCCCATAAAACACCTACAATGAGTGCTGATTTCAAGGGAGAGTATTTCTTTTGAAGTTCATTTAATGCATATCCTCTCCAACCTAATTCTTCGCCTAAAGGACCCCTTATTAAAGTATCTATAAATGCAAGAAACAATAGTCCAATTCCTGTAAATGATAATGCTACGTTTTGATTATTGTTTATAATGGAGGGAAGAAATATAGTTACCGCAAGGACTATAACTTGAATAATCACTATAGTGCTAAGAACTGAAAGCTTAAGTTTTGAAGCAAATTGCTCTTTTACAAATTCCTTTAACTTAAACCCCGGATAAATCTTTTTAAATAAAACAACGAATGCAAATGTTGATGACCACGCAGAGATGATTTGCAATATGTTTGTTATGCTCTCAGGTGCACCTAATACAATACTTATACCGATTACCGTAAAAAACACAAAAAATATGACATAACTTGTGATAACAAAACTTATCAATGGGCTTTTTAATGCTTTTTTCTCTTTCATAATAATGCACACCTTTTATAATATGTCGTCAATATAGATTATATTGTTATTTAAACTCAAATTCTTCAGACTAAGGGCTGAAATCCGATGGAACAAAAGGTGTATCATTGTTAACTGTCACCATAAACAACTAAAAAGAGAAACGACAACTAAAAAGTCGTTTCTCCTATAATTATTATTAAGGCTTTTATTTAGAATTAAGATCTTCAATCGAATCAATATCCATATACTCTGGAACAACAAGGCCAATTTTAGCACCAGTTAAGTTAGGACCCAAATCAACAATGTTATCTTGATTTGCCTCATAAAAATCTTTATGTGTTATCGGTAACCAAGCTCCTAAAGTGGCATCCGCATCTCCTGTTGCAATCGATTCAAACATAATAGCTACATCTAACTCGGTTACAGTTACGCTAAATCCTTTTTGCTCCATTACTTCTTTTAATACACCTGAAGATGCACGTTCTGAATCCCATGGTGTTGAGGCAAGTTCGATTTCTACTCCATCAACATCTTCTACGCCCTCTACCCATTCGGCTACTCTATCTTCATTATCCTCAACCCACTGAACTGCTACTTCTTCTACTGCTTTGCCAGTTTGTTCAGACTCATACATGATTTCTTCCATATCCTCTACATTCCACTCGAATTGATCAATTAGCTTGTAAGCCTCTGGTTTTTCCTCTTCCAGCCCAATTCTTGCCAATGAATTAAGGGTTTCTTCCCCACCATAAATACCTTGAGGATCCTCCAAATACTTCATATCTGGATACTCTGCAAACATCCAGTGCGGATTCCATCCAGTAATTACGATCGGTTCCTCATTCTCAATTGCACCTCTAAGTTCAGTCATCATCGCTCCAGTAGAAGATAATTCTACGTTCCAGCCCTGCAAACTATCGTATTCTTCGATCGCCTTCTCCGTTGTAACAGAGATCCCTGCTCCTGGTTCAATCCCTGTAATGGTATAATCCACTTCTTCACTATAGTCAGCTTCACCATTACTGTCAGCTGCATTTCCATCTGAATTGCCACAAGCTGCAAGCATAAATATAGCCAAAATTCCAAAAATTATTCCTAGATGCTTTACTTTTTTCAATGTTTACTCCTCCTGTAGACTATTCTTCAAATCTCCTTATCAAAAAGCTATTAATCTTTAGCTTTTCATACGTTTATATATTTAGTTTCCTAAAAATGGGCAAAAACTTTTCAAGCATTAAGGAGAGATAAATTTAAGTACAATTAAACATGTTACAGTTCTTTCATAACATTTTCAAACTGCAAATTAAAGCAAATACATGAATAAGATCGGATATAGAACATCATACCGGAAAAATTATTGAAAAATCTTATATTTAATCTTTTTTCCTTTATGATAAGGTAGGAAGTTAGCTTTTTACACGATTGGATAATTTACAACTCAATTAAAGTGATGAAGCGATTGCTACCTGTATACTCGCTTCTGTAATAAGGTATCGAAATACTTGATTTCAGAGAGATTGGGTCATCAGGATTTGTCTTGTCCTGAATGACCCACTTTTCGATTGAGTAACTATAATTGTTCTTTTAACGTACCACTTTACTTCTTACTCAACCTATAATCAAGGTTCGAAACCTTGTTGACTTAAATAAATCTGGTTTTCAGAGAAAGCATTTTTAAGCCTGTCGTAAACAATCTGATATGCAGATGGATGATACCATTCCGCCAAACCTAAAGACTCATATAAATTATAAATCCCCATTCTCTTTGTCCTTTTTCCACCACTACCGTCTCCCATAAAATAATCATCCACACAAACACGATCAACCAGTTCTGCTAATTGATGCGGAAATGCTTCACTGCTCGGAAGTACAGGTGCAATCGCGGCCTGTGTCGGTATGCCGGCATCTTTCAATAATCGAAGCGCCTTTAGGCGGGCTGCAATCGGTGGTGCACCTGGTGTAAAATGTTTTCGTATAGACTCAAGATCTGTTTCAATAGTCATACTCACCCGGACCTTATCGCCCATGCGTGTTAATAAATCAATGTCCCTACTGACAAGTGGGCTGCGTGTTTGGACGAGTAAAAAATCTGGGTGGAAGTCGACCAAGGTTTCAAGCAATGAACGTGTCACCTTTTCTTTATATTCGACGGGCTGATAAGGATCTGTGCTTGAAGACATAAAAATCGTCACTTTTCCTTTAGTTTTTGCCTTTTGAAGCTCTTTATATAACAGATTAGCAGTTTCCATTTTAACATCTACCCATGTTCCCCATTCTTCTTTGCGAAACAATGATACTGGCATTTGCCTTACATAACAATAGGAACAGCCAAATGCACAGCCAGTATATGGATTCAATGAGTGGCTATATCCCGAGAGATAGCCCGTTCCTTTATTAAGTATCGTCTTTGGATATTTATAAATTATTTGTCTCTTCAAACAAAATCTGCCCCTTTTCTTTACTTTGCATCGTGAAAAATAACGCCTAGTCCATATCTTGTTTCAGAAGTGAATGTACATACCCATACTGCATTTTTGACCGATAGTACCCATTTGTCCCTTTTACCGGGCGATAATTTGTCGTAAAAATAAGTCCCTCTCCTGCTTCAATTGTATGTACCCTACCCGTTCAGGAAACAATGCGGTCATGAATACGTTTAATCATTTGTTTCACAACCGTATTTATGTTTTTCTATTTCCAGTAATTGTTGCTTCATATCTAATCCATCCCTGTAACCAGCCAACTTTCCGCTTTTAGCGATGACACGGTGACAAGGAACCATAATTAGGACAGGGTTCGCGCCAATTGCAGTTCCCACAGCGCGAACCGCGTTTGGCTTTTGCAGTTTTTCCGCAATATCCGTATATGAAACCGTCTGTCCATATGGAACCTCTTGCAATATCTCCCAGACAGCTTGCTGAAATACTGTCCCATGAAGATTCACGGGTAACGTGAATACGTTACGTCGTCCTTCCAAATAATCAATTAGTTCTGTTGCATATGGTTTCAATTTATGCTCATCTTCCAAAAGTACAGAAGAGGGCAGTTGTTTTTTCACCCATGCCGCAAGTTCTTCAAATGGTGTATGCTGTGAACCAACATAGCAAAGCCCCTCTGAAGTTGCTGCAATATACATCTCCCAATGTCCGTGATTGAGTAGCATCCAATATACGATATTACCATTGGTCTTCTCCATTTCTTACACCTCCATCCTTGTTTTCTGATACTGTTTAGGGGTTTGACCTGTTTTCTTTTTAAATAACGTTATGAAATAGGGCGTATTTGGAAATCCTGCAGCAAAACCAACCTCTGCAACTGATTTATCGGTCGTTTCGAGCTCTCTCATTGCATGTGACATTCGTACTTGCTGAATATATTCGGCAGGTGTCAAACCTGTAATCCTCTTAAACGTACGTTGTAAATGATAAGGGCTTCCATGACACACGTCTGCTAATATCTCTAATGTTATGGCTTCATGATAATTTCCTTCGATATACTCTTTCATTTGGATTACCCATTCTTCATCCGGCAAGCGTATGCCACCTGGTTTGCACCGTTTACAAGGCCGAAATCCCGCTGACATTGCTTCATCCGCATTATTGAAAATAAGGACGTTTTCTTTTTTGGGATCTCTCGAATTACAAGAAGGTCGGCAACAAATCCCTGTTGACTTAACTGCGTAAATAAAAATATTATCATAGGATTTGTCATTATTCATAATCGCTTGCCATCGTTCATTAGTCAGTTGCATCGCTTGATTATCTATCATGGAATCACCTCTTTCTACTTCACATTATACTCGGCTGCTTTTTGTTATAAAAGGATATCACAATGTATGAGCAAGAAAACAAAATTTTTATTTGTAAAAATATGATACAACTAGTTATATGGGAAATAGGAAGGAGCATTCTGAATGATCGTTAATCAAAGTGATAATTTTGTTATAAAGGCTCCAACAGAATTCAGCTTTAATGAAAATATGCGTTATATCGGGCGGTCTCCAAATGAGTGTATGTTTGAAATCCAAGATAATAAGATTATAAGGTTGATTCCTGCCTTAGATGAAACTCTTTTGGTCGAAATCAGTGAAAACTCGGATGGAAATCTTCTGGTTCGCTTTTTAGAAAAAACTTATCCGATAAGTAAAAAAATACGTGAAGAAGTGCAATTGTATATAAGAGATTGGTTTGATTTGGATACTGACTTAAAGCCTTTTTATGAAATGGCTAAAAATGATTTGCTGCTTCAAAAGTCTATTGTTGAATTTTATGGATTACGCAACATAGGAATCCCAGATTTATTTGAAGCAATAGCTTGGGGGATTCTTGGACAGCAAATTAATTTGACATACGCGTATACGTTAAAAAGGCGACTTGTAGAAACATTTGGAAGCCAGGTTGAATGGAAGGGTCATCAATATTGGATTTTTCCTAAAGCGAAAGACATTGCTAAGCTTACAGTTGAAGATCTAGCACCATTAAAAATGACGGTAAAAAAATGTGAATACCTTATCGGGGTAGCTAAGCTTATCGCAGTAGGAAGTCTGTCTAAATCACTTATAATGGGTACTGGTGACTTTAAAGAAGCAGAAAAAATGCTCGTCAATATTCGTGGTATCGGTCCATGGACTGCAAACTATGTGTTAATGCGTTGTCTCCGATTTCCGAACGCATTCCCGATTGCAGATGTAGGGCTGCATAATGCAATTAAACATGTAACAGGTGCAAAAGAGAAACCAACGAAAGAAGAAATAATGAAACTAGCTGCACCTTGGAAAGGGTGGGAATCCTACGCAACTTTTTATTTATGGCGACTCTTGTATTGAAAATTTACCACATAGGAGAACGCAATCTTTGTTTTAAACCTTTGCAGCTTAAATTACATGCAGAATTAAAAATTACCTACAAGAACATCACGTATTATCCATTGCAGCAAACAAATTTCAGACTAATTTTGCTATAAAATATAACCAAGGGAATAAATTGAAAATTATATTTTCAACATAATAGAATCTAGTATATCTAAATTTGGATATACTGGATTCTATATTTATTTCATCATTCATTCAGTTAAGTTTGAAATCTTATTTCCTCAGCATAACGCAAAATTCGATAAGTTTTTTATATGAGGTTGCCCTAGAGTTAACTTTATGTTGTAAAATTAAAGATATTAAATACTAAGGAGGAATTGACTATAATAATAAAAATAAGATAGTATTTATAATTGTTTCCTGAACAGGATTGCTTCTTGATATAACGAAACAATGCCAAAGAAAAAGGTTGGGATAAATATTTTAAAGCGATTGTTTTTTATGCTGTTAATCATATTATTAGCTTTTTGGACAAAACCGTTTTGGGAGGATTCCATTCGTGGATATGTTCCTAAATCCGTTAGTGATGCTTTTCAATCTGTAAAGGAATTTACCACCCAAGCGATAGATAATGACATTGAATTTGGCTTCGATTTTGACAAAATAAAAGATGAAGCAACATCTTTTTACTCTTCTATTGTCGGTTCTGTACAAGTACATGAACCAGAACACGAACAAGTTGATAAACCTGAACTGACAACGCCAGATGAGCAATCCTTTTCTGTCGGAAATGTGGAGCTGGGTGATACAAAAAAATCGGTTGAAGAGATGTATGGAGAACCTATGCGTGAGAGTGAGAATGAGTATGGTGTAGATTGGTCCACCTACCATGAAAACTACCAAAATTTTATGATGGTAGCGTATGATGAACAAGAAGTTGTTCGTGGATTATTTACAAATCAAGACTTACTTTCTTCACAGTTTAATATTGTCTTAGGTGATACAAAAGCTACTGTGAACGAAACGTTAGGTGAACCAGAAGAATTGATTCGCAATGGCTGGTTTAATTATCAAGTAAACAGTGATGGGGAATACGATGTTTACCAAATAGATAGAAACTATGTAACGATATTTTACGATATTCATGAAGGTGATGAGGTTACAGCTATTCAAATAATTGATCAGGACTTAGAAGCTGCGAAAGATACCCTTTACACTCCTGGTAGTGACGCATTAAAAGAAGGATTTGAATATCAATTATTCGACTTAACCAATGCTACTCGTGTAAATCACGGCCTACCTGTACTAGAGTGGAACGAAGCTGTAAGAGAGACCGCAAGAAAACACAGTACCGATATGGCTGATAATCAATATTTCAGTCATACGAATTTACAAGGTCAGTCTCCTTTTGACCGAATGAGAGAAGATGAGATTGCTTTTACAAGTGCTGGAGAAAATCTAGCTTACGGGCAATTTAGCAGTGTTTTCGCTCACCAAGGCTTAATGAATTCACTAGGGCATCGTGAGAATATCGTACACAATGGCTTTACCGAATTAGGAATTGGTGTAGACTTTAATGAAGAAAATCAACCATTCTATACGGAGAAGTTTCTTAGTAATCAATGGTAATATTAATCCCTTAATTTCTATTTTAAACGCCTTTCAAATGGAAGGCGTTTTTTTCTTATTCCTATATTGATGATTTTTAAACGAACTAATCATATCTTTTAATACCAAAGTAAAAAGGAATTACTTGCACATCTAAATTTAAACATGCTTTCCAAAAATTTTATTATAATCGTTCCCTGAAAATCTTGCCAGGTAAAACTTATGCATAAATTTTATCCAGTGCCTATCCCATACGACAGTTATTACATTCTCTTTATATAAATAACAATAAGCGGGGGTTGATCCTAATCGCACAAAAAAGATTAATTCATTTTAGAAATCAGCTACAAGTATCAAAATTACAACTACTTAATGTATAATTTCTATTTTGGATTTTTTTAAAAGGGTTATCGAAAAATAGTCTGGAAAGAAATTAAGAGTACAATCCAGTATGTGTTAATATTAATGGCAAAGGAGGCTTATTAGATGAATAGTGATACTAGCTCCATATTAATTGATGCAGATCGAGAAAAAGTTTGGGATGCTATTACAAATGACGAGAAATTTTCAGTGTGGTACGCTCCGGGTTCTAAATGGTCAATTCCGAAACTGGAAGTGGGAGAAAAAGCGGCGTTCACTCTGATGCCAAGTAAACACAACAATCTTAAAGATGGCGAAAGCATTCCAATGAGCTTTGAAATTAAAGAAGTGATTCCGAATCAGGTATTCTCATTTTCCTCAAAGGAAGATGACATCTTTTTTTCCTATAAATTAAGCATTCAGTCAGGGAAAACCCAAGTAACTTTAAACATGGAGGGCTTTGATCATTCTCTGGAAAATTTAAAAGCGTTTGTTGAAGGAAAGGAACTTCCATATTCTTAACAGCTGGTCCATTTTTGTAACTTATTTTGGGTTCAGCCCTGAACGTCTGATTTTAAGTAAACAACTATTCTTTTGAAACTGCCGCATTTTCTAACGGAAGAATGCGGCTTTTCATTGTCATAAGCTGTAAGGTCAGACTTCACTGCCTTCTATAAAGAATGTCTATCAGAGACAATGGAATTATACGAGATATCAAAGGATTTATTGCTATCAAAAGAATTATATATTAGAGATCCATACCTACCTAACAGTGAGCAAATTAACTTTGTAGAAAAGCAAGGTTTTTTATGGGACATTTCAGGTAAAAAAAGACCCTATAGTTGAAGTACAATACTTCACAATATCATATCTAAAAAACAAAAGTTGCATTTCAACCCTTGTTCCTACTTCCCGTAAAATCCCCATACGAATTGAATCATAATAATTACCTTCGTAGTAGCGAACTTTCCTAATACAAGCTTCCATTTTCAACTAGTTTTTCCCCTACACGAATCATACGTTCATTTCCAGACCAAGTAGTTAAACCATCTCTAACAAGAGGTAAGATGTTAAAAATATGTTCAACTCAGAGCTCCAGGGTACGAATTCGAAACCTTGAAATCTTTTCCATCCTGCTTCTATGGTACCTGCCATTTCGATTTCAAAAAACCCTTACTTTGTTAAGCTTGTTTTCATTAATTAGCATAAGTCTTGTTTATCGTCAACGATAGTATGCGTGGTTTTTCCATGTTTATCACCTTTTCATACTTGTTATTATCATCTGATTTATTCTATCTTAACAGGAATTATAAAAAAACGTATTTAAGGATTTTGTAAGGTTCATGTGATTGTAGTTTAAGGATGGAGGGATACAGTAAAGACAACATACGAAAGAGGTGAAGGAATAATGGAATCCTTATTACAGGTGAAAAGTGTTGAGAAAGTCTTTGGAAAAGGAACGAATACGTTTAAAGCACTGGAGGACATTTACTTTGCGATAGATCATGGTGAATTTGTAGGAATCATGGGACCATCCGGTGCTGGAAAGTCAACATTACTTCATGTACTAGCGACAATTGATACCCCTTCTAAAGGTGATATTTATATAGAAAATGATAATATTGCAAAAATGAAAGGGAATCAGCTTGCTGACTTTCGCAGCGTCCATCTCGGATTTATATTTCAAGAACCGTGCAGATGAAGAAATTAACAAACGAACACATTAACTTAACGATAAACCAGAAAGGAATATGCATGGATAAGAATAGAATTATCATGTTTGCGAGTGATGAAAAGCCGAAAAAAAGGAAACAGCATAAGCTCAATTCTTGTCAGACGATTTGTTCCTGGTTTAAAGCAAGAAGGGATGCTTTAGCACTGGCAATTCAAATGGAATATATCAAACAGAAGTATCAAAAGAAGTTCATTTTTCTTACGTTGATAGCTAATCACGTGTTAGCTGATGAATTGGAAAATGAAGTTGAATTGCATAGTAAAGCTTGTGAAAAACTAATGGAACAGAAAGAGGTTAAAAAGAAGATAAAGGGTTATATGAGTAAATTGGAAGTCATCTACAATAAAGACCGTGATGATTATCAACCACGTATCCATGTACTAATTGTCGTCAATAAAAGTTATTTTACAGATAAGAATTATTATATAACATATGATCGTTGGTTTGAATTATGGAAACAAGGGGCGGACAGCTCTCATAACAAACAAGTTGATGTTCTCAAAGTGAGAGAGGATAGCGATAAAAAGATGTCTGAGCTCACCATATCTTCGGTAAAAGACGATCACCTTGTTAATGAACAAGTGTTTGAGGTTTTTTATCAAGCATTGAAAGGTAAACGGTTAATTGTACAGACAGGACTTTTTAAAGAATCTATGAATCTATGGAAAAATGGGAAACTAGATAAATATAAAGAAAGAGATTCAACAGAATATGTCAATGTGCTTTTATACAACTGGGGAAAACGAAACAATTAATATTTCCATACTATTATTCGGTAAATTGTTGTAAGGAAAATCGATGTTGGTTTCCGTGTTTTCCGTCATCATAGCTTTATCAATAGGAAAGGTCATACCGTTGCCGCGCCTTTGGATTTACTCTAGCTTCTGACCCGAGCACAATGATTTAGCTTTATCAATAAGTAAAGGATGAGTTTATGATGAAACAACGTATTGATACTTTAGATTTCTTGCGAGGTTTTGCTCTATTAGGCATAATATTCGCCAATATCACACTAATAATATTACCTTCCTCCGTTCAATCAAACTATTTTTGGTGCCAAATCTTAAATTATGCGGTACACGAGCGATTTTTTATTATCTTTTCTTTTTTATTTGGAATTGGTTTCTATATTTTCATGACACGAGCAGTAAATCGCGGTGATAAAAGTACAGCCTTGTTTATAAAAAGATTGATCGTATTATCCATTTTTGGATTGATCCATCAATTCTTCCAATTAGGAGAAGCTTTGCTCCCCTATGCGATTTTCGGATTCATCCTTATTCCTTTTTACAGGATTAAACCGAAGATTAACTTTATTATCACTGTCATACTATTAATCCTTGCCGTACTTCTTGGCGGAAGTTATTTTATGATCTTACCTATGTTTCTACTTGGTTTATGCATGGGGCAATGGGGCGTTTTTGAAAATATTACAGCACATCAAAAAGCATTTCGTATCGTGCAAATTTCATCTCTTTGTCTCTTGCCTGCAGTACTTTTTATTCAATATTTATTAATGGAGGAAAATGGACAAATCGATCTAGCTGGTGCAATTTCTGCGCCCGTTGTAAGTGCGTTCTATGTGACTACTTTAACACTATTGCTCCGGCACGATATGATTCAAAAGTTATTAACACCTCTTAAGTATATTGGAAGAATGGCGTTAACGAACTATCTCGTTCAAACCGCTCTGATTTTAACAGCTAGTAGTCTATTCGATTTAAAAGGTCATGTGCATCAAACAACATTAATGAACATTGCCTTCATAATTTTAATAATCCAAATGATATACAGCACCATTTGGTTTCAATATTTCAAGATCGGTCCCATGGAATTTATATGGAAAATAGCAACGTACGGTAAGCTGCCCGAACGTTATAAAACGAATGCTAATCATTCAAAGTTACTCCAGGAAAGGTAATGAATCAGATTAGGAGGTGATCTCAATGTAAAAAAACAGAGAGGTTTATAAGAAGGCGTTTTATGCATCCCTAAAAGGAGTATCTGAATAACAACCAAATTATTTAAGGAGTGAATGATGTTGAAGAAGAAATGGTTATTGGCAGTTCCCGCAGTTGCGGTTGCGCTTGTAGGTTCACCTGATTTTAATCAAACAGTAGATGCAGCTCCGGAAAATG
Source organism: Oceanobacillus sp. FSL W7-1309 (assembly GCF_038002145.1). Taxonomy (NCBI): domain Bacteria; kingdom Bacillati; phylum Bacillota; class Bacilli; order Caryophanales; family Bacillaceae; genus Oceanobacillus; species Oceanobacillus sp. FSL W7-1309. Next base: position 2,356,475 of record NZ_JBBOBX010000001.1, on the reverse strand, counting down.
AATCGGTTCAACAAGCAGAATCAGAAATACCAGCAGGATATGAAACAATATTAAATTGGCCACCTGAACAACAGCCCATCGTCAAACAGGGGAGCCAAGGAAGTTTTGAAGTTGAATTTATTCAAGTGATGTTAAATCACTTTGGATTTGAAACAGAAGTTGATGGGATTTTTGATTCTCACACAGACCAACAGGTTCGCGGGTTGCAAGCTGAGAATGGGTTAGCCCAAGACGGGATTGTCGGTGTTAATACATGGACTGTATTACTTGAAGAATATCAAGCAGAGTTATTTACAGTAGAATCGGCGGTTGCTTATGCAGAGGCTGCCCTTGATAATGATGATTTAGTGTTTAGCAGCAATGGTGTACTTTATGAGGACTCAGATGGAAGATTATTTTATTCATTAAAAGCACGAAGTCAGGATTATATTGATAATGGAGGTACTGGAACGATAGGATTCTATGATGTGTATCAAAATGGAGATGTTGTAGAATCAAAACCAAGATAGACACAAAAAGGATCACTTGATGGAACCAGTTTAGCAAGACGGATAACTTATGGCATTTAAAAAATCAGCATCTAAAGTAATAAAGGGTTCCGTTTTGAGGTGCAAATTAGTTAAATGACACGCTAAATGGCATACGAATCGACGTATGCCATTTTATTGTTATATCAATATATAGACTATATATTATGTTGTTTTGACACTCCAATATTCAATGTTTTTCAACCTGTACAATAGATATTGTACGATGAAATTTAGTTGTCAATTGACGTATCAAAATCAAAAAGTAAATCGCGATAACCATGCATAAAAACCTTCGCGATTTACTAAAGGTTTTAGTAAATGTAAGAGCCGTACGCTCTCTTACTTACACGGTTTAGTTTATACTCCCGATTGTGATGATAGAAACTAATCCTATCAAAAATGGATCTCTTTGGTAAAATATTCGTATAACCTCTCCCTTCCCCAAATCCTATCATATTTAATATTTCTGAAGAGTAGGATTTTATATTACAGAAAAAAACTTAAAATTATTGCACAATTCTCATACTCACTGCAGGAATTATTCTACTATTACCAGTTCCGTTGAATAATTTTATCGCTTTGGCTATTGCTAGTTTATTAGTTTCCTTAGTTGGGTTAACTTACAGGAAAAACCCTTTAAGCAATTTACTAATCGCTTTAGGGATTATTTTAATTATTGTATTTTTCTTTTTATTGGTCATATAAATGCGAATAAAGAAGATAACAGGTTGATATTAGTGTCCATCTGTAATCAGATATTTGAAAGAAGCAGGGTTTAAAGGATTAGTTACTAGTCCTTTACCTTGTTTTTTTATGCAACAACAGCCCGAATAGTTATAGAAAAAATGGCAAAAAACTTTCTAGCTGCTTTGCTATATTTCAGGAATGACATTTTCCTCTATCTGTTTGCACTAAGTGCCAACAATCTTTTCAGGTTGTCATCAATAAATTTATTATCAACACTGTTAATTCCGCGACCGGCAAAATGGCCCCAGATAGATTCGATAGGATTAAAAACAGCATTAGGTATAAGCTTAGCCTCGTATTCGTTTTCGTCTGCAGTGCAGAAGAGATCCGTACTCCCTGGCATGACGCAGGCTAGCGCTTTAATGTTTTTAAGCGCCTCATCGAAATCTCCATTATAGATAGGATTTGCACTAATATCTGCATTTTGGCCTGTCCATAACATGGCGAGGACATTGTGAGGATCCATCTTCATAAAGCTGTCTTCCCAGACGCCAGCCACAAAATGTTCTAATGAGTCAAATCCCATATCACGATAAAGTTCCGCTCTGTAATACGCCTGCGATAAACCCCATCCCGCATAGACACGACCAACGGTTCGCATGTCCGCAGAAGTCAACTGGTTTAATTTACTTGAATCGAAACCAACTGCAGCCATGAGCGCAGCTTTCATCCCGTCCAGGACCACATACGCTTGCGGCCAAGTCTTTGCACCTCCACAGAAAGGTGCAATTCGTTCCACCATGTCGGGGTAACTTGCCCCCCATTGGAATGATTGAATGCCTCCCATTGACCATCCAACTACGAGGGCAATCTTTTGAATGCCGAATTTTTCGGTCACCAGCCGATATTGGAATTTAACATTGTCATAGATGGTTACCTGCGGAAAATTAGCCTTGTCGAATGGAGAAGGCGTGTTACTAGGAGACGAAGATAATCCGTTTCCCAGCAGATTTGGAACAATAATGAAATATTTCTGTGGATCTAGTGCCATTCCGTTTCCAATCAGCCATTCATTCTGAACATGTTGGTCTCCAAAAGCAGTTGGGTAGATAATGACATTATCTTTCTTTTCATTCAATTTCCCATGAGTCTTATAAGCAAGAAAAGCGTTCGGTAGTGTCGCTCCTGATTGTAAGGTAACGTCACCCAAATCAAAAATTTCGTAATCCATTGTATTGTTGCTCCTTTCAAATTGAAATCCAAAATGTATTTCTTGTTGTTAGTATAAACCTGTGGTAGTCTCAAGAAAAGTGAATAAAATTCAAAGCAGTATTCAATAATATTGAAATCGAAGGGTGAAACATGATGGAATTGCGTCAACTTATTACGTTCCGAACGGTTGCATCAACTTTAAATTTCAGTCGTGCTGCGGAAGTGCTAAACTACGTCCCTTCCAACGTCACAATGCAAATAAAAGCACTGGAGGAAGAGCTTGGTGTTCGTCTCTTTGACCGTTTGGGCAAGCAGCTCGTTCTCACAACTGCGGGTAAACGCTTTTTAAATCATGTCCAAAGCGTTCTAGACAAATTGGACGAAGCTCGTAGTGCCATTCATGATAATGAAAATCCAAGCGGCACCATAACGATTAGTGCGAATGAGGTTCTTTGCGCCTATCGGCTTCCAGTTGTCTTCCAGCTATTTCGTTCGCGCTATCCAGGAGTTCGTCTAATCTTCCGCTCTGTTCCAAATCAGGAACTTAAGCAAACGCTCTTTGAGGGAACCGCAGATATCGTCTTTATGCTGGACGAAACCATTCTCTCAACGGCGCTTACAGTGGAACCGTTACTGGAAGAAACTTTCCGCTTGTTCGTCGCTCCTGATCATCCACTTGCGAAACAACCAGTACTGCAGCAGGAAGATTTTCACGGAGAAGTATTACTGGTTAATGAAAAGGGCTGTCCCTATCGAACCATGTTTGACCGGTCATTTGAGAAAAAGGGCATTGATGATATTACTTATTTAGAGTTTCAAAATGCGGAAGCCATTAAACAATGTGCAATTTCTGGAATCGGTATTGCCTTTCTTCCGGAAATCACAGTGGAAGCAGAAGTTGAACGGGGTGACCTTGTTCCTCTTCCATGGCAAATTCCGGACTTGCATGTATATACACATATGGCATGGCATAAAGATAAGTGGCTTTCACCAATCATATTATCTTTCATAGAAGTAGCAAGGGAAGTTATAGCTTTAAAGGAGGAGAATAAAACGGTTTAGCCTATTCAGCGATATTTTCCTAACTAGTAAGGCATCTTACTGTGATAACTAAGATGCCTTACTTATGCTCCTCTATAAATAATGAGCTATGTTTTACCGTATTATTTAATAGAGGATTCTAACACTCGTTTACTAAGACTTCGTGAAGAGTTTGACCTAAACTATTCTGCCCCTTTCGTTTAAGTACAATATTTCACAACTCAATATAGTCCTATATCTATTACTTCAAAAATTTCAACGAAATTATCATCGCTTTATCTAAAAAAGTATCCCTAACAACTTATTTTTGGCAGGGATTTTGGCAGGGAACTATCTTATTTTATACCAAATTGTCAATTTCAGATTAATATAAACACTGTTAAATAGGCGTTCTCTCTTCAAATCAAGTTATGTCTTTACTTTACTCCCACTCAATTAGATATGGTAGATATTTGAAAAAGGTTATATTTAGAGTAAGAAAAGAGATTGCAGAAAGAAAGTTAGATCATTTTAGGAATTAATTAATTCAATCCAATCACAAAATTAATATTAAAATAAAAGCTTGATGTAATTCAATCAAATTTATATAATGTAATTGCTTTATGAATTATACTATCATAAATTTAATAACGGGGCTGTAGTTCAGCAGGGAGAATATTTGTCTGGCAGACAAAAGGTCAAGGGTTCGAGCCCCTTCAGCTCCATTTAATATTAAATCAAAACACTTTTCTTTTTCTAATTCGGAATGAGAAGAGTATTTTTTAAATATTTTCTTCGTACACTACATTACGATTTTTTATTTTAATCTCCTAAATATAGCCCAATTCTTGAACACTTTTATTAGACAAACGCGCTCGTTTGTTTAGTAGTATTATTTGTTCCAAGATTTAAATATGTAATTGAGTTTTTTTATCTACATCGCAATTGATAACCTTACTCGAATCATTAAGGGTTAACTTAATATCTACATATCTACTAGTAATGAAATAAAAAATCGTTTTATCGTATTCATTATAATCAAAATTAATTATTCTTAAGTCATTTTTGTTTACTCCACTTATATTGGAGGCTATACCCAAAACATTCTCTATATCACAATCATCAATAATGTTTACCTCATTAGAACTATATGATTTTTTCCTTTTAAAAAAGTCATATATATAAGTTGCTATTATTGAAGCAGGTATATTGCCTAGCCATAAAAGCAAATCTAAACTCCAATCTGAAGCACCTTTTTCAAAAATCCTTTCAGAATGTGTGATTTTTATTTGCTGCCCAAACTTAATATACAATTCGTTAATTAGTTCTTGAGACAGTCTCTCGTCAAACCTATGAACTTGAATTAAAGCACTACTCTGCTTAACGGGAATACTTGGATAATCAACTTCATTGCCGTTACTTTCCAGATAATTTGTGATAAAAGTGTATGTATCCCGACCAAAAATCTCTATTCTCACAAATATAATATCCTCAAATTCATTAAGAACAACAGTGTAGCCATCACCTAAACCATAGCCTAGGGTTTTGTGAATTTCTTTTGAAAACTCATCCATAGTTTTATCTAGTCGATAGGATAGTGTTTTTAGATGTACATCTTCCTTTGGCTCTAAACCCATATCATCCCAAACTTGTTTATAAATATCTATTACAAAATTAATAATTACCAACGCCTCCTCTTCTGATCATTTGTTCAATAGTACATACTTAATGAAATAAGTGGTAAGGAGATGTTAAACAATCTGGCCCGTTTGTGTAGTAAATAATATTTCGACTCTTTCAATGTCATTTTAACATACAAAAATATCCCTACCAAAATTTAATACTAAAACCAAAATCCCTACCAATTTTTATTTTTGGTAGGGTTTTTGGTAGGGAACCATATCATTTTTAACTTATTTTCTCCATATTAGACTAGGATAAATACCGATATATAGGCGTTCTCTCTTCAAGTTAAGTTGTAGTTTTACTCCCACTCAATCGTAGCGGGCGGCTTGCTCGTTACATCATACACAACACGGTTAATATGCTGCACATCATTCACAATACGAGTTGAAATTTTTTCTAAAACATCCCATGGGATACGTGCCCAGTCAGATGTCATTCCATCAATGGATGTAACGGCACGAATACCGATTGTATGATCATATGTCCGGGCATCGCCCATCACTCCAACACTCTTAATATTCGGTAGTACGGTGAAATACTGCCAAATATCGCGGTCTAATCCTGCGTTTGCTATTTCTTCACGTAAAATCGCATCGGACTCACGCACGATTTCCAGCTTTTCTTCCGTTACTTCACCTAATACACGGATTGCTAAGCCTGGACCTGGGAATGGTTGACGCCATACGATATGATCAGGAATACCAAGCTGTGTACCTAATTCACGTACTTCATCTTTGAATAATGTGTTTAGTGGTTCAATTAATTCAAATTGCATGTCCTCAGGCAGTCCGCCAACATTATGGTGTGACTTAATGGTTTGTGCTGTTTCGGTACCACTTTCAATCACGTCCGTATATAGAGTACCTTGTGCAAGGAAGTCCATATCCTTTAATTTTGCCGCTTCATCGTCGAATACATAGATGAATTCATTTCCGATGATTTTACGTTTTTTCTCTGGATCATCGACACCAGCTAATTTAGATAGGAAGCGATCTTTTGCATCTACTTTTATAATGTTCATATGGAAATCGTCAGCAAAGACTTTCATCACATCGTCTGCCTCATTTTTCCTTAGTAGACCGTGATCAACGAAAATACAAGTCAGTTGATCTCCAATTGCTTTATGAATTAACGCTGCAACTACAGATGAATCAACCCCACCACTTAATGCACATAGCACATTGCGGTCGCCAACTTTTTTCTGGATTGCCTCCACTTCCATGTCAATAAAGTTTTCGATTGTCCAATCACCCTTACATTTGCACACATCAAATACAAATTGATTTAACAAATCGTTTCCATACTCTGAATGACGAACCTCTGGATGGAACTGTACGCCGTATAATTTGTTTTCGGGATCACTCATTGCTGCAATTGGCGTTGATGGGCTTGTTGCATCAATTTGGAATGTAGGAGGAACCTCTGTTACCTTGTCTCCATGACTCATCCACACCGTTTGCTTTGTTGGTGTATCTTTGAAAAGAATTGGATCATGGTTAAGATCGATAAGTGCTTTTCCATACTCACGGTTTTTGGATTTCTCCACTTTTCCTTTATAATGCAGTGCCATAAGCTGCATGCCATAGCAAATTCCTAATACTGGAATGTCTAAGTCGAATATTGCTTCATCACAACGGAAGCTGTTTTCATCATAAACACTGTGTGGTCCACCAGATAAAATGATTCCCTTTGGGTTAATTGCTTTAATTTCTTCTGCTGTCAGCTTATGTGAATGTAGTTCACTATACACCCCGAACTCTCTGATTCGACGTGTAATCAGCTGATTGTATTGACTTCCAAAATCAAGTACAAGTATCATTTCGTTGTTTTCCATTGATTCCGCTCCTATCTGCTGTAAGGTGTCTCCATTGAATAAGGTAACCATTAGGTTTTAAGTAAGTGGTTTAATAAAACCATGCTGAGTCGCGATAAACCCAGACATGCACACTGCAACACTTACATTTTTCCTGCTGAAAAAACCTGCATTTCTACTTTCCGCAAGCTATATAAATACTCATATAGCTACAAAAAGACAGAAATCCAGGTTCATGATATAAACTACATCATCTAGATTCTGCCTTCATAGTCAGAGCATTTACGGTGCCCCGGTAGAAACTTTTGACCCATATTGTCAAGGATATACGAACGCATTATATTTTAATTTTTAGAGGTTGTCCAAAATAGTCCGGTAAAAATGACACTTCGAATTTCTTCGTTGGCTTGCTTTTCCGTTCCTCACGTATCAACTGCATACGTTCCGGTACGGGAAGCTGCGCCGCCTCGAACTTCTTGGTCCTTTTTATCCTCCTATTGAACACACGCTTATAGAGGTTGTCCTTCTAAGCCCTCACTTTTGCATGTATTTATTCTACTAATCAACCCACACCAGGTCAACCCATTATGCGTTTAATTAAATTTTTCCATAATTGAGTTAGTTCATTTAGTTGTGATTCATTTAGCTCATTTTTATATAACAGCCGCTCATAGTAGCTAGTTAGCTGCCCCATCTCATCTGTAGAATAATGGATATCAATACGGTTTGCGAATTCACGCAATGTCTGATCAGGGTCTTTTGTATATCCATAATGCCGCAACAATTTAATTAAATGATGATAGGCTTCTTGGAAAGATTTAGCATCCTGCCCGTTTTTCATTTTCACCGCTAGTGCCTTTGTTTGCCAACGGAATCTTGTTTTATAGATACCGATTCCGATAATAACGATTAAAGCCACCAAAATTGCTGCGTACCACCACTTAAATGTAAAATTCGTTCCATCGGTTTGATCAGATTCTTGCTCAGCAGCTTCATCCGTTGGTACATCTGACTCCGGCTGTTCCGGGAGATCATTCCTCTCTGGAGCTTCTAATGCATCATCCTCTGTTTGCGGTAAGTCTGTATTACTAGCATTATCAATATCCACATGAAAATCAGATAAATTAGAGAACCCTTGTGTCGGCTCAAATGGCACCCAGCCCGTTTCCGGGAAGTACACTTCTACCCACGAATGGGCATTTCCATTCGTCACTTCATACAGTTCTGTTGCATTCTCTCCTCCAATTAGTTGGCCGCTAGTAAATCCCTTCACCCATCTTGCTGGAATATCGATAGCACGAAGCAGAACAACCATCGAAGTTGAGAAGTTATCACAATAGCCTATCCTGGAATCAAATAAAAATTGGTCCACATAATCTTGATCTCCCCTTGGAACAGGGACATCTGTTGTACGGTATTCAAAATCATTGCTTGCGAAATACCGTTCGACCGCTTTTACCTTTTCATACCTTGTTTCATGTGGATTGGTTATTTCCTCGGCTAAATCAACTACCCGCTCAGGTAATGTATCCGGCAATTGCGTATAGTGTTCTAACAGTTCATCTCTGTACGGCTCACTGCTTTCACGCAGCTCATTCAACTCAAAGGACGGATGGTCATACGTTAATTGATACGTTGTTAAATTAGTAACCTCTCCACTTCTTCTAGCCTCTATTGCATCTGATTGTTGGTCGAGAAAGACTGCCTCTTCCCCCTCTAACCCCTCTACTTGACTGATCCCATAAGGATAAACGAGCTTATTAATCGATTCATTTTCTTGAAATTCAACCAAAGCATCCCGTCTCTCTGTCTCAACATTCGAAGAAAATGTCTCTAAATCGATGGAACCATTTGGCTGTAATTCATACTCTGAGTCAGAAGAAGACACCCAACCTTTCCCTGTATATTCATCTTTTGTTTCAATTCGCCAATAATGTCTTTCTGGAGTCCTGGCATAAAACACTGGTGTATCATCTTGAATAAATGATCCACCTAGTCTAGAGTCATCCTCTCCATAGCCCACTTTCTGCACCGGTCCGCTACCATTACTGCCAACGTTTTCAGCAGCGCTTTGAATAAATGGAACAGGATCCGGCCAAATTGGTTCTGCCTTCGGTGCGGCAAAACCAATCAGGCTGGAGATAAACACAACAACAACTAGCGGCATGAGCCATACTGGTGATTTCTTTACCCATGCAAAATGAATAGACTCTTGACTCAATTCTTTCATTAGGTTAGCTATACCAAGTGCAATAAATGAAACTATAAAAGTTCTTACAATTGACATAGCACCATCGTATACGGTAAATGTATCAAGAATCGTGATATAGATGAATGTCAGCAAGACAAACAGAAAAATCCGTTTCATCTGCACGAACCAATAATGCAATAAATAACTCATTAGCCAAATTAATAATAAGAATAGAAAGCTGCGGAACAACGGTGTTAAATAATACCATTGCTGTGAGAACAACGCCTGTATGTTGAAGACAAATTCGACTTGTACTTGCTCTATCCACATAGCACTTACAATTGGTACGTTAAAATAGAGACCATTTAGAATGAAAAGCAAGCCGAATCCTTTTAATAAAAAACCAATCCACCATTTCAGTTGCAATGCTGAAATAATAAAGCAAAACATCGTATAAATAATAAAAATAAAAATATTATTTGTATCCGATATATCTTTTAATGGATAGAGCCATTCAAGGAACAAAAAGAATCCACAAAAGTAAAGAATCGTGGCATATAAGATTGCTGCTTTATTTTGCTGTTTGTTCATCTTATATTCACCTCAATCGGATTATGAACCAATTGTTGTTCTGTCATGATTTGCACACCAATACCTGCATAGCGAAGCTGCAGAACAGCATGATTTTCCGCTTCTGAAATCAAATCAGTTGCTTGAATGAATATTACAGCAATACGCTTCGTTCGCCGCTTCACTTGTAGCATCGATTGTTTAAAAAAGTCATCGATCTTTGTTGTAATTACAATTGCCATTTGTCCCGCCTTAATTTGCTTCATTTCTTCCTTTACACTTATCGAAAACGACCGCTCTCCATTTGGCTGAATTCGTGCCAAAAAATGATTGATACGCGCTTGAGCCCCTGCATTTTGTTCAGATTGGAAATAGACCGCTTCTGCCCCAATCGAAAGCAATCCTGCTTGATTCCCCTGTTTCCGAAAAACATTCATTAAAGAAAGGCTAAGCTCTACAGAAGCTTCAAAAGCTAATGCATTCATACCTTCATAATGACAACTATCTAAAATCAGTAGAATATCCGTACTTTTTTCTTGTTCAAATTCCTTTGTCATCACATTATTTCGTCTAGCAGTTTGTTTCCAATCAATTCGAGAAAAACGATCACCTGGCACATATTCACGAACACCAATTGCGACGTTGGTATTCATTAATTGATGTGAGCTAGAAGAAACAGAGCCCTGTTCAAAATTTTGATATTGCTCTTGCATCGTGATAGGACGAATGGTCGGGTAAGCAATCAGTTCATTTGATACATGGAATAAATGCTCTCGTTTTACAAAACCAAATATATCACTAAGCTTCACACGAATTCCTTTTAGCTGATGCTCCCCTCGTGGAACTTGTTCAATTGTATAGGGTAAAGCTAAGCTTCGTTTAAATCCGGGGAAAACTACCTTTTTAATTTTTCGTTCTACAAATCGTTTCTCAGGGTGATCCATATGGCGATATTTTTCCGTACTACTGTCAGCTTTCATTAAGCTCACTGGAAAAACTTCCTCAACAATACAATAATAAATCGGAAATGGGATATTCCGCTTTATCCTTAGCATGACATCTATCTTGTCACCAGCTTGGATAATAGGTCGCGTTACCTCTCTCGTTACATTCCACTTCTTCATCGGATAAAATAAGAACACAAGAAGATAGAAGAAAATTGGAAGAAAACTAAAAAAGAGAAACCAACTGACAAATCCCCCTTGAAACATTGCATAGGAGAATAATACGACAAAAAGTGTAGCAATTATTGCAGCATTGCCAAATACCCTGAACCGGCCTCTCATTAATGAAATTCCTTTCGAATCGGGATATGCGTGGTTTTTACAATAGCTGCAATCGTCTCCTCATTCGTAACCCCTTCATACCTCGCCTCTGAATTTAAAATAATCCGATGCGATAAAACAAATGGTGCAAGGTATTTTACATCATCAGGCAATACATAGTCTCTTCCATATATGTAAGCATAGGCCTTCGCTGCTTTCATTAAGGCAATTGACCCTCTTGGGCTTACTCCGAGGTAGATAGCATCATTTTCTCTTGTACGTGTTACAAGATTAATAATGTACTGCTGTACATTGCGATCGATATAGACGTCCTTTACCTCTTCTTGAATTTCTACTAACTGATCTCTATCAATTACTGCCTCTATTGATTCAATTGGGTGATTACTAGAGGTTCGGTCTAGCATTTCAAGTTCTTCACTAAAGGTAGGGTAGCCCATTTTCAATTTCAGAATAAATCGGTCTAGCTGTGCTTCTGGTAATGGATAGGTGCCTTCATATTCAATTGGATTTTGAGTTGCCATAACAAAGAAAGGTTGCTTAAGAGGTTTCGTTATTCCATCAATGGTCACGTTTTGTTCTTCCATTGCTTCGAGAAGTGATGATTGTGTCTTTGGTGAAGTACGATTAATTTCATCTGCGAGAATAATATTCCCAAAGATTGGTCCATCGCGAAATTCAAATGCTAGTTCTTTCGGATTATAAATCGAAACGCCAGTTACATCTGATGGTAATAAATCCGGAGTAAACTGAATTCTTTTGAAATCACAGTCTAGTGACTTGGCAAGTGTACGTACAAGCATTGTTTTCCCAACACCAGGAACGTCCTCCAATAACACATGACCCTGTGCTAATAAAGCAACTAAACTTAGTGTTGCAACATCCTCTTTACCAATCATTACTTTATTTATATTATTGATTACACGTTCAATTCTATCATTATATATACTTGTCCCATGTATCAAGCTGTATTCCCTCCTTTAATAAAACTATTTAAATAATTCGTCTACTTCAACTATATCAAGAAAAGAAGTTGAAGTAAAAGTAGAAGTTAATCATCTTTATAAACCTCATCTATATAACTAACATTACCAGAAAATGATAATTATATACTAGACTTATGCAAAACATATCAAGCACCACTTCGCTTTAGAATTAAGTGGTGCTTTTGTAGGTGAATGGACTGTTTTACACGATTAAATTTTTACCTCTACTTCCGATTACTCAGACTCTCTTCAAAATATGGATTTCCCTTCATCCCCACCCATAAGTCAGATTTCTCAAGTTGAACTGCTAGCTGTAATAGGCGGTGTTCTTCGCCTTTTGGTGCCATAACTTGTACCCCTAATGGCAGCCCCTCGCTTGAAAGGTATACAGGCACAGACATCGCTGGCTGACCAGTTAAATTAGCTAGCTGGGTAAACGGGGTATAGGTGAGGCTAGGTAAAAACATCTCATAGATAAGATCTTGTTGTTTTTCTTTGTTTGCTTCCCTTACTTGTAATCGCAGGTTTTCTTGGCTTGCTTTTGAGTGGGTTAGCTCGCCAACCTCTGGTGCAGTGCTCGCTGTAGCTGGCGTAATATAAAAATCGTATATTTGATGGAACGATGCCATCTGAGCAGCGGCTACATCCCATGATGCAAGACTTGCAGAAAAATCTGCCGCTGAAAGGGACTTCCCTGCTTCACGAAGCACCCATGTTTCAATCTCTACATCATCAGCAGTAATTGCGCGACCAATTGCTTTTTCCAGTTCTTGAACAGTAAGGCTCATTTCGCCACTGTTCATCATAAAGTAATCCCTCATTAACTGGATACCATCAACACCGTTATCCTTTTCTTCTACATCATGTCCCTGTGTTTCAAGCCACTTTACCGTGTTTTCCACTGCAAGCTTTGCATCCACACTTACTGGGGTGCCCACAGGAGATTTCGTCGTATAAGCAATCCGCAGCGGCCTACTCAAATCTTCCAGCATCGTTTGATGATAGCTTCCTGGGAATAATGGTGTCTGAAATGCCGCCTCTGGCTGCACAACTTGAAGTAAATCCAACATGCTTGCACTATCTCGGACACTTCTGCTTAAAACAAAATCAATCGATGCACCATGCCATTGCCTGCCAACTCCTGGACCAACTGGCGTCCTTCCTCGTGTAGGCTTTAGACCAAATAGACCAGAAAACGAAGCTGGAATCCGTATGGAGCCACCACCATCACTCGCACCCGCAAGTGGTACAACGCCTGAGGCGATTGCTGCTGCAGCCCCACCACTAGAACCGCCTGGCGAATAACTGGTATTCCATGGATTTCTTGTGGAACCGTAAATTTCAGGCTCTGTAATGTTTTTCAGGCCAAACTCCGGTGCATTTGTATGACCCATGAAATGAAAACCAGCATCGCGAAGCTTTTTCACAAAATAGGAATCATGTTTCGAACGATTCCCTTTGAGCAGTTTATTACCTGCTGTCATCAGCTCTCCTTCTAGACTTTGAGAGATATTTTTCAGCAAAATAGGGACACCGTTAAACGGAGCATCTTCTATCGATATGCGCTCTGCTTCTTCTAAGGCCTTTTCCATTCTTGAGTGTGCGACAATATTCAAGATAGGATGAACCTCGTTTAATCGTTCGAAGGCAACCGTCATCAATTCTTTTGCGGTAACCTCTTTCATTTGAATCAACTGCGCCATTTCCATGGCATCTAATTTTAAGTATGTTTCCAAATCCATATGTACACTCCTCACAGAAGCATTTTACCCTAGTCTACCATACCTGTTGATTGGTTCCAGTACTATGATTCGGAAGCATTTTTTTGTTTATTCGATTCCTTTGCTTGATTCTTCTCTTGCCATGGTTCAAATGAAAAAGGAATACCTAGCATCTCACTTGTTAATTTGTCATAAGATACTAGGTCTTTTAACGTCATTTCCTTTAACGAACGTTTCCCCATTGCTCTTAGACCTACTTTCATCTCTTCTATGCTTGCCGTTAAAAATTTTGTTGCTGATTGTGCGCCATCTTCTCTATTAAATTTATTTTTAAATTTGCCTTCATTCCATACAACCTGTGTAGGTGGTTCAAACGGTATAGCGTCAAGCGTTTGGCTATGTGCTACTGCAAAAAGCATCGCTGATCCTAGATAAACGGCATCTGCCCCAAGTGCGATCGTTTTTAAAAATTCAGATGGTGTAAATAGACCACCAGATACGATGAGGCTGACCTCCTTTCTTTTGTTACGTTTTTTCAAGTGATTGTTCGCACGTACAACTGCATGCAGGGTCGGTATTCCAAAATCATCTGATAATACTGGAGGCGCTCCGTGGGTTGCAGCTTGCCCGCCATCTACTGCAATATAATCAACTCCCATTTCTATTAATTGATCGATGTCCTGCTCTATTTTTCCGCCAGCACCTAGCTTGGCTCCAATTGGAACTCCACCCGTTAAGTTTCTTAATTCCTCAACTAATTCTTTTAAATCCTTTAACGTTTGATTATCAAAAAAATGCTCATAAATTACTGCCACTTCATCTTCCTTTAACCCCATTACGCTCCGTGCGCGCCCTGTTAAATTTTCCGGCGAAATTCTCCCGCCTACTCCGACAAGCGCTCCTTGGCCGAACTTGATTTCAATCATATTAGCACGCTTTAATAGGCTCTCATCCTTTGACCACTCCGTTTTGGAGAACTGTAAAATATACTTATCAGCTGCATCTAGTTCCTCTGGTAAAACCCCTCCTTCACCAGAATTAATCGCCGTACCTGTCTGCTTTGCTGCATCCGCTAATGCAAGTCGAACTTCTTCACTTAAAGCAATACCATAAGCCATACCGCTAATAAGTAACGGGATTTCAATTTCGAGTGGCTTTTTAGCGTTTGGACCGATGGTAACTTTTATATCAACATCTTCATCACCATCTATGGGAAATGAAGCCACCTGTGCTGGTATAAATGTTAACGTATCCATATGTGGCCAGCTTTTAGACGACCCTAATGGCCGGTGTAAGACATCCCCTGTTTCTGCACGTAAATTGTTTTCAAGAACATTTTGTAATCCCATATGTTTAATACCTGGAATCAATTCGATTAAATTCTCCTGATAGCTATCTGTAAAGAGAATCTTCCCCATTTTCTTCGTCATCCGCTTTAGCAGACCTCTCCAACCTAGCAAGAATATTAATAAGATACTAAGCAGTAAAACAAGTAATATAAGATTAACTACTGAAATGATCATCATTTCCAATCACTACCTTACGTTATTTTCCAAGCATTTGCGTGCTTTGGTTTCGATTGCTTACTTGTCTTCTGAATCGCTGTTTTTCCATGATGGGTCCATTTCCTGGTGCAACTTTTGATTGATGGTATAAACGAGAAAAGGCACGAAAAAGGCTAAAAAGGTACAAAGTATTTCCATCCCTGTTGGAAGCCTATCTACTAATGTTTCCCACATCCCTATTCCTCATTTCCTTTTCGCTTAATTTGAATAATGCTTCCAGGTTCCACTAGAACCGAATTGACATCAACGGTTACACCGCTATTAGCAAAATAATTTTCTCCATGATCCCAATTATCCTTGACTTGTTTCCATACATCGTAATGGAACATTCGGAGATGATCATCCAATTTCATTACATCCACTTGTAAATCATCCTTTAGTTTTCTGATCGTACGCTCTGTCATCAACTTAATTTTTTGATCTAACACTTTCTCAAATTGTTTGACTCCTTCTTTCGTATAATAATCTTTATAACCATGGTACTCTTCAACCTGGGCTTCCACATTCATGTCTATATGAAAAGCTAATGCATCTTTATTGCTATTTATAAGCTTTATTTTACTGTTCCCATGTTTGATCGAAAATGCAATCTGTTCTCCTTCCACTTCCGTACTGACACTTCCTACTTGATTCCTTCCAAGGATAAAATTTAACCCCATCGCATCTTCACCTGAAATTGTATCCACTAAACGACTGGAATTTCCATCAAATACAGATACGCTCTCATAGTTTGCCGTGCTAGCTGAATGCTTAGTGAGTAGCGGAACCGTAAAGCTGCTTTTATTCAGCAAGAGTTCTTGCAGTTCTCCAATTCGGAGTGGGTCCATTGTTTCGGGAGTTACTTCATTTTCCAATAATTCATTGATATATTGTGCTGGAATATAAGCATGCCCTGGATCAATATTCAAAATTTCCTTCGCCGGTGATTCGCCATCTACTATCGCTACCTTAATTCCCCTTCTGAATCCTTGCACACGGATAAAAACATCGATAACATTTGTGAATAAACCTGGTTCTTCAGCTAGTTCCCTTGATACAAGTATAAGCTTCAAGTGCTCCGTGTTAATCATATTATTTGTTTGCTTTGAGATTTTGGCATTGATCTGGTTTAACGTTTTTCCTGTTTGACTTAAATTTAAATATGCCTTTCCTGAGCCACTATCTGTCGCTGTCGCTAAACCGGCAGGAACTGCTGATTGCTGTGTCATTTCAAACATTTTATCACCATCACCAGCATCTTCCACTAAATCAATCGCAACCCCTACAATGAATTCACGGTCTTCTAATTCTGCGTCGTCCCAGCAAGCAGATAACGTAATGGAAACGAAACTAAATAGAATTACAAGAAGCATTTTTTTATTTCTCATTTTGCTTCTCCCCTTTTACTTTATACATTACCCCTAATATCGTCGTAATGATTACAATTAAAATCCAACTTGAGTAACTCATATAGTTTCCGAAGTTTTCCATTTCAATAAAATCCCTTGGTATCATTGCAACCGCGAAAATAAGCGGGGTTAGAACAAAGAGCAGATGTATTTTTTTTACCTTAGGTAAAATAGAACTCAATGCTAGAACCCCTACATCAAAGGCCATTGCGGTTGTTGTAAAAATCGCCATAATCCATATCACAAAAAATATTGACTCGATTCGTTCAAAGAAACCACCGGGAATTTCGATCGACTTTGCGAGCTCAATCAATGGAAAACGAATATTAGCGGTTGTTAATTCACCAAACACCGCTATGCATGTGACAAAGATAAAAACATACAATATAATCACCCATGACATTCCGATAACAGTATACTTTGCCACATGTTTTGGTTCTTTTACCAATGATATATAAAAAAACAAAATACCAACTCCGGTATAGGACAAAGTTGTTTTTAAAGAGCCTTGCAAGTAGCCTTGCAGATCGGTTTTAAACATAGGCAGCACATTATGCCATCCCATAAATGGAATGGAAAAAAGCACTAATAGCCCTGTCGTGATAAAGATAATTGGCAAAAACATTGCATTCAGCCGGAAGATCCCCCCGCGAGTATTCGCTACTGCGTATACAACAACAAGCAAAAACGTCAGGGCAACAACCTCCATTGGTGTACGGTTAAATAAATACTGATGCGAGATTTCCGCTATGGAACGGACTTCAAAGGCAGTTAACGCAACACCTTGAACAGTAAATAAAAAAGTAAAAAAGACAGCAACAGGTTTGGTTACCAGCGAAGAAGAATAATCGAGAAAGGATTGATTCGGAAAATTGGCAGCCAGCTTTGCAACACACCATGCAATAGCTGTTACAATAGCCCCCGAAAATAATATAACGATCCAGCCATCTGAAAATCTTGTATCCTCAGCAAGTATTCTTGGAAATGGAAGAATCCCTACCCCAATTAACATGGAAGGCAGTGCAATCATAATGTCTCGATTTTGTATTTTATCATCACCATATTTAAAATTAAGCATGGATTATTCCTTTCCTTGTTTCCCATCATTTTCAGTCGATTCGTTATTTACCGTTTTCAAATATTTAGGGTTCTTCTTTAAAATTGTGAACGGAGCACGCAAGACCAAATCCCTCCAATCACTAACAAATGTCGGTGCAAAAGGAGTCGAGTATGGTATCCCAATACTCTTCAAATTGACGATATGAATATTCACCATAATATATACAAGAATAACGCCATACAATCCCAGGAAGGAAGCTGCAATCATACAAGCAAAACGCAATACTCGAAATGTGACCGCTACACTATAAGCCGGAATACTAAAGGATGCAATGGCTGTCAGTGCAGTCACAACTACCATGATTGGGCTAACTATTCCTGCACTTACTGCTGCCTCTCCAATAACTAATCCACCGACAATACCAATTGTTTGTCCGATAACCTTTGGCAGCCTTACCCCAGCTTCGTGCAGAATCTCAAATGTTAATGCCATTAAAAATGCCTCAATTGCACTTGGAAATGGTACACCTTCCCTCGAACCTGCGATAGAATACGTTAACGTACTCGGAATCATGCCTGGATGATAAGAGACCAAGGCAATATAAAGCGCTGGTAAAAACATTGCAAAAAAAGCAGTAAGGTAACGAAGGGCACGTAATAAAGTAGCAGATACCCAGCGCTGTGAATAATCTTCCATTGAATGCAGTGCATCACCTATCGTAATTGGCGCGATTAATGCAAATGGCGAACCATTCAGTAAAATCACAACTTTCCCTTTTACAACATTAGATGAAACCCGATCGGGCCTCTCTGTATCTAATAGTTGTGGAAATGGAGATAAAAAGCTATCTTCTATCCATTGCTCGACATGAGAGGAATCGGAAACATAATCCGTATCAATTGATTTCAGCCTTCGATCAACTTCCTGCACAATCTCTGGATTAACAATCCCTTCCATATATACCATCACTAGCTTTTGCTTCGTGCGCTTCCCAATTTCATATCCTTTAAAGCGCAGGTTGGTATCTTTAATATCTCGGCGAATTAATGCCAAATTTGTATCAATGCTTTCCACAAATCCATCTCTTGGACCACGCACTAATGTTTCAGAATCAGGCTCTTCTATCGAACGTCTTTCTCCACCAGCTGTTTCCATGATTAGAACGGTATCTGAACCATCTATATAAAACGCAGTACTTCCATTTAAAATTGCGAGAGAAACCTCATCCATTGATTGCGTTTTTTTAATAGCTGTAATCGCAACTACTTCTTCATATATGTCTTCAAGTATGTTCATCTTAAAGTTCTTCATATTTAATTGAATCGTTTTTAATATATTATTATTAATCAAATCTTCATCGGTTAATCCACTAATATAAACAATTGCTGATCTCTTTTCTATACTGCCAATCATTAATTCACGGATAACTAAATCATCCGGATTCCCAAATATCTCCTTAGAATTCTTTACATTGCGATCAAGATCCTTTACAATTTCAACTTGAAGGTTTACCTGCTGTGGCGCTTTATCTCTAGCTTTATCGTTATTTTGTTGCTTTCTATTTTTAATCCGATTAATCAGGGTGCTTCTAGCCATGTTATCGCCTCAATCAAGTAAAATAGATTCCCTCTTGTCTTTCCCATCATCAGGCTATTTTATTCTAACCATACAGTTGGGCTATTCGAACTTTACCGAAAACGATGCATAATAAAGCAGTTTTTAGGGTAAAGCCTTATAGAATAAGGAAAGAGGAGTGTTTGTCATGGGTAATTTAAAAGCATTACTATTGAATTGTTCATTAAAAACATCTGATGAAACATCAAATACTGATGCGCTGTTACAAGAATTCATCGATGTCTTCAATCAAAAAAAAGTTGATACAGAGACCATTCGGGTGGCTGATTACAACATAGCGTTCGGTGTTGAAGGAGATATGGGGAATGGTGATGAGTGGCCAGTAATAGCAGATAAGATAAAAGAGGCAGATATTCTGCTCGTTGGTACACCTTTATGGATTGGTGAAAAGAGCAGTGTGGCTAAAATGGTCATGGAGCGAATTAGTGGATCGGGTTCAGAAACAAACGATAAAGGCCAACCGATCTACTACAATAAAGTAGCCGGAGCCGTGGTAACCGGAAATGAGGATGGTGCCAAACATGCAGCTAGAGATATTCTCTTTAGCTTAGGGCACTTTGGTTTCTCCTTACCACCTAACCCTCTATCTTATTGGGTCGGTGAGGCAGGTCCAGGAGCTTCCTATATTGAGGCAGAGGGACAAAACAATGAATTCACCCAAAAAAATGCACAAATTGCCAGCCATAACCTTGTACACCTAGCAAGGATTCTAGCGGATAATCCGATTCCTGCAGAGGGCAATGTCAGTGAATAAAGGAAGGCAATAAATTCATGAACAAAGGCATTCGCCAGAAGAATTGGCGAATGCCTTCATATTCATTGGAGGTTATTTTTTCCTTACAACTATATTTTTACTCCCAGAATATAGTCCGCTTGCAGAAAGCCCCAATATCAGTCCGATTATTATACCGCTTTTCAAATCGCCAGGGCTCACATAAAAGATACCTCCAGCTAAACCGAATAGGACAGACGCAATAGGAAGCCACCTCTTAGGCAGACCAGCAGTTTTTAAAATCTCTACTAGACCTACAATAAGAGCGATCAAAGCAACATCATAGACTTCAAACATTGGTAACACCTCCTCACCATAGCTTATGAATGCCTTGTCCTCCCAGTAACGGCAGGATAGCCATTTTTTTATGATGAGGTATATGTTCTACGTTTCCTATAACATTAAGATAAACAAAGCCCTACCAAAGCAGATAGGGCAACAATTTCATGTTAAGAATACGGCTTAATAATAAATGCATTTTGTGTCACTTCTGCATACATACAAAGCTCTGTGTCTGTATCAATTTCCAATATTCTTCTAAATTCGGCTGGTATATTAACCATCCCTCTTGAAGATATAAAGCGCTGGTTCTCGTAATTTTCATTCGTTCCATGAAATATCCATATTTCGTTTCTTAACATTCGTATTTCTACGCGCTCCCCATCCTGAAATCCTAATGCAGCACGCCATTTTTTTGGTAGATTTACCATTCCTAATTTATTAATAGACTTATAATTCACAAGGAAATACATGCCACTCTCCTCCTACATGTGTATTCCTTTTCAGATTCATAGAATAGAATTAAATTTTTTATTAAACCAAGCTTAAGGTAAATTTTTCAAGTTCTATTGCTTAAACAAGTTGGGTTATCGATTATGAAAAACTTCAGCCATGTAATAGTACCATCTTAACAAATTACTTCTTCTTATTAAACCTGTATGAAGAATACTCACCTTCGCATACTAAACTTAAGATTATGTTGGGGGAAGTGACAAATTTGTATCAAGCTATTTTAAAAAGCACAAAGCATCGGGAGTTCCCGCTCCCTAATCGATCTTGGATTTTGACACAGCGGTGGCATCATTTGCTTTTCATTCACCTGCCATTCCCTAAAGACGCAATCAAAGACCACCTTCCAGAAGGATTGGAATTAGATACGTACGACGGAATGGCATGGATTAGTATTATTCCATTCAAGGTAACTGGAATGCGTCTGCGCAATATGCCAGCCATTCCTTATTTAAGCGCTTATTTAGAATTAAATGTTCGAACATATGTAAAGCGAGAAGGAACATCAGGTGTTTACTTTTTTAGCTTGGATGCTGATAAACTGCTTCCGGTTCTTGGTGCCAGAATGATTACGTTACCGTATTTTCACGCAAATATGAAAATGAAAAAACAGAAAGATCTTTTTTATTTTGTATCCAATCGAAAAAGTCATTCTGAATATAATTTTAATGGAAGTTACCAGCCTATTTCCAAGCCCTATTATCCGGAAAAACACAGTCTTAGTAACTGGCTGCTCGAACGCTATGCCTTATGGACATACAAATACGGGGTGCTTTTCAGAGGTGATATTCATCATACACCATTGGAAGTTCATGACGCAGAAGTCATAATTGAAAAGAATACTATGTTACCCTTCCCTTTTGATGATAATGGTGAAATACAACTATTTCATTACGCTTCATGCAAGCGTGTTTTGATTTGGCCAATTCGGAGGGTTGAATAGCTTTTCTGTCCCCCAGACATCACCCTATTTACGATATCGCTATTTTTCAGCTGGTTAAAATTTGAAGAGCATCGTACCTCCCCACCCTCAAACTCCTTCAGCTAAGTCCATGGATTTGGAAACGAACTATATATTGCAGCCGCTTATTTACACTAATTTATACCTCTCCCTCCATCTATCTTCAATTAACAGAACTTCTTCATATAACGCATGCATAACGAAAGATTTTCTTTACACAATATATGATAAGTACACCATTCCGCGGAGGTATCATGAAAAATCCTATTAGCGTTTCCCAGTTCTTTTTTATTTTCCTAATCAGTACTGGTCTGAGCAATCATGTACTAGTCATCCCTTTACTAATCGATGCTGCTGGACGTGATGCTTGGATCAGTGTTTTCGTTGGATATTTTATTAGTATCCCAATCCTTCTTTTAATGGTATATGTTACAAAACACTTCAAAAGCATATCCATTTTTGAATGGCTTGAAACAAATTATAATAAAGCATTTCGTCGTATAATTGCCGTTCTCATTAGTATTTTCCTATTTATCACTGGGTTTATTACATTAAAAGAAACCGTTACCTGGACGCATGAGACCTATTTGCAAGATACTCCTATGCTTGTCGTGGGGATTTCCATTCTTGCAACCTCACTATATATTTCTTATGGAAAATTAAATGTTATTGCCATATGTGCTGGTGTCCTACTTCCGTTTGTCGTTTTATTTGGTTTGCTTGTCACGATTGGTACGATACCAAATAAAAATTACTCACTCATTACACCTGTACTTGTTGAAAATGGCTGGGTCGATATCATAAACGGCGCTATATTTGTTTTTGGTTCATTACTAGAAATATTTCTGCTAATTATGATCCAGCATGAAATCGCAAGAAGAGTAACATTCAAGCACATTTTACTGCTTTCCTTTTTTCTGTTCATTTTAACATTAGGACCACTAATAGGAAGTATTGCTGTTTTTGGAGCGGATGAGGCTGGAAGACTTCGCTATCCAGCATTTCTGCAATGGCGAATCCTTAATATTGGTCAGTACTTTAATCATGTCGACTTTTTATCTATTTATCAATGGCTGTCTGGATCATTTATTCGTTTAGCTCTTATTTTGTATTTAATCACACGAGCTTTCCCATTCAAAAAAAAGAAACAGCGAATTATCGCTCAAGCTATCATTTGTATCCTTTATTTAATGCTAGTTTTAGCTCCTATATCAGATGAACATTTTTCCTTATTTTTAAAAGACTATTTTTATCCAGGAACTGGCGCTTTTGCCGTAGTCATGATTCTATTTTTAACACTGCTTATCAAAACTTCAAAGAATGGAATGGAAACAGATGAAAAATAATAATGCAGCATTAAAAGAAACATATTTTAAACATCTATTTCAACACTCTTCTGATATAAAAGTTCAAAGATATCCGTTAACACGTGAAAAAAAAGATAAAGAAATTGTCATTACCTATTGCGAAGGCCTAATTAATAGTGATTTATTAGTAGAAAGCATCCTTCCGGAAATTCGAAAATGCCACCATACTAATGACCTTAATGAATTAAGTGATTCAATTTCAATCCCTTGGAATCCGGACAACCCTTCTTTTAAGAACTCTATAAAAGATATGATTTTTAATGGGTACACAGCCATTGTAATAGCAAAAACAGTATACTTTTTTAATACATCTAGTCCTCCAAAAAGGTCTCCTGAGGAATCGACTACGGAAGTCTCCGTGAAGGGACCTCGCGATGCTTTTATCGAGGATATTAGCTCCAATATCGCATTAGTTCGTAAACGGCTGAAAACAGATTCCTTCGTTACAAAGTCATTTACAATTGGAAAACGCAGTAATACAAAGGTTAGTCTCGTTTATATGACGGATATCCAAAGTAAAGAGATAATTAATGAGGTAACTGCACGATTAAATAACATTGATTTAGACGCTTTAAACAGTGACAATCAATTAGCAGAGCTATTAACAGATTCCCGTTACTCCATATTTCCATTACTAAAAAGTGTTTCTCGTCCTGATGGCGTTGTCAGTGGCTTAGTACGTGGACGATTTGCAATATTTATCGATAATGTCCCTAACGTCATTGTGGGACCTGCTAATTTAGGGTATCTATTAAAGTCGTCAGAGGATACACATATGCCATTTTATTATGCTTCATTTGAAATTCTTCTTCGGGTGATCGGATTGGGAATATCTATTTTCCTCCCAGCATTTTGGGTTGCCTTATCTGCATATAATGTAGATCAAATCCCTTTTTCACTACTTGCAACAATCGGAGCTTCACGCTTAGGAATCCCGTTTAACACTACTGTTGAATTATTATTAATGATTGGTCTTTTTGAGCTCTTTCGTGAAGCTGGTGTCCGATTGCCTAAAGCTGTCGGACAGACTGTTGCTGTAGTAGGTGGATTAATCGTGGGTGATGCTGCTATTCGAGCTGGTTTGACATCTCCTACGATGCTAGTGATTTCTTCCATTACCGCCGTTGCAACGTTTACCTTAGGTAATCAATCATTATTTGGAACGGTAACGATTTTACGAATCTTTTCCATCCTTTGTGCGAGCGTGCTGGGGATGTATGGATTTTTCCTTAGTCTATTTTTAATCGTAGGCTATTTAGCAAAGCTTGAGTCATTTGGAATTCCATATTTAAGTCCTGTCTCTCCATTTGTTAAAGGAGATTTTGCTAAATCACTTTTAAAGATTCCTGTTGTACAGCAAGATGAACGTGCTAAAATTCTCAAAACAGAGGACGATGATAGGCAGGAGGACAAATAAATTGAAGGTATGTCATGCTTTATCGTTAGGGATTATACTATTACTCCTATTAAGCGGGTGCTGGGATGAAAAGGAAATTGGGGAAGTTAATTTCGCTACCGCTATTGGAATCGATTTTGTTGATGAAAACTATGTACTTTATGTGCAAATGATGGACTTTTCCAATGTAGCCAAACAAGAGGGAGCGAAACAATCTGCAGATGCACCATTGTTTGTCGGACAAAGTTCAGGAAAAACCTTTAATGAAGCAATGAATAATTTATATAAAACTGCTCAAGCACCTATTAATTGGGGGCAGGTTGGATCTATTATTTATTCAGAATCAGTCTTAGAACAAGGCATCAAAAAGGTTGATCAAGCAATCCGAAGAAATGGAGAGTTTCGATACACACCTTGGGTATACGGAACAAAGGAATCCATTGAGAAAATATTTGGCGTTTCTGGATTCTTCCATTTACCACCAATCTACACAATTTTATTTCAGCCCGAGCAAATTTATAACGTATATTCCTATATTAAGCCTTTGCGGATGCATCGGTTTATTTCAACATATAATGAGCCCGGTGGCACCGCTCTGCTCCCTTCTATATCGATTGATACACATGCTTGGCAGGAGATAGCTGCAAAAGAGGATCAAAAAGAAACATTAAGAATAAATGGGAGCTTCCCTATAGACCAAGGTAAACTTACGGAATGGATGTCCTATGAAGAACTAATAGGTCTAAGATGGATGGATGCTAAAGTCAAAAATACACCGGTTGATATTATCGTGGATGGTGAGCACATAGGAGTAGTGCAAATTACAAGTCCAAAGGCAACCATAAAACAAGTAAATGATGGGGAAGAGGCAATGTTTCAATTCCAGTTAAAAATGAGAGGACATGTTGCAGATCTCGAGGAAAAGATGTCTTCAGAACAAATAGAAAAAATAATCTCGCAACAAGTTAAAGATGATATTATGCAGACATTTCAAGCTAGTGTAGATAAGGATATTGATGTATATAATTTAAAGCATTGGTTATTTCGTAACGGGATGACTCTTGAAGAAGTCAACAATTATCAACTTTCAATGGATAGTCTTAACGAGATTTCGGTTACAGTTCATGTAGAAAGTAAGGGCGTATATGATTGAAAAGTTTGATACTAACGAAATTCAAAAGAAGCAAGAGAATGTCCCTTGCTTCTAATTTTAGATAAACTTATGCCCACAGTTCGGACAGAAGTTTGTTCCAGTTGTTTTTTGTCCGCAATTCGGACAGAAATTAGGTATTTGCTTATTGCTGGAGTCTTGTTGATTAGATGAATTTGATTGGTTATTCTGATTGAAATTGTTGCTTTGATTTGGCTGTTGCTGTTGCCCGGACTGCTGCCCTGTATTCTGATTCATGTTTTGCATCATTTGATTTGCCATATTCATTCCCATCATCATCCCAGCCATATCAGAGGCTGTACCAGATCCAGAAACCTTACCAGAAGCCATTCCATCTGTCATTTTTATTTGCTGATACTTCGCTACATCGCCAACCATTCCGTGAGAGGCGCTTTTCGTAACCATGTCCTGCACTTCTTTCGGATAATTAAAGCTCATAATATTGAATCCGGTAATTCTCATGCCATTATCCATAATCTGCATGTCAAGGTCTTCTTTGATTCCTTGTGAAATCTCAAATGCATTCGCCTGCAGGTTGAAGATATCCTTTCCTTCTCGCGTTATCCATTTCATCAGAAGCTGATCAAGGATTGCCGTAATTCTTATTTTTATATCTTCAACCAGATAGCTTTGCTTCACACCAGCAATCTTATCGATCAAAGCCATATAATCATTTACTTTAAAGTTGAACGTCCCATTTGCTCGAATCGGGATGCCTCCTGGAAGTGTGGGGGTAGGGATATTAATTGCATTTTTCGTTCCCCATTTAACGGTGAACTCCTTCGTATTGACGAATAGTACTTCCACACGCATGCCACTATTAAAACCAAATTTAAACCCTTTTAACGTTGATAGAAAAGGAATAATTTGGGATTCAATATCATAATCTCCATCATCTTCAAAAATTCCTTCAATTCGACCACTATTTAAA
Organism: Oceanobacillus sp. FSL W7-1309; assembly: GCF_038002145.1. Taxonomy (NCBI): domain Bacteria; kingdom Bacillati; phylum Bacillota; class Bacilli; order Caryophanales; family Bacillaceae; genus Oceanobacillus; species Oceanobacillus sp. FSL W7-1309. The sequence continues at coordinate 2,329,741 of NZ_JBBOBX010000001.1, read as the reverse complement.
AAGATAGCATCCTGACCAGGGCGAATAATAAGCTTACTGCCCTTTTTTATTTCACGATTGCTCCATTTCCAAAAAATCATATCATCTCTAAATTCTTCCCATTCCACTACATCTGAGAGCTGACTTCTAAAAAAAGACATTTGATCATTCCTTTCTCTAAACTTACTCTATAAAACTTAATTAAAAACTGCGGCCACCGCCACTAAATGAACTACCTCCTCCGGTAATTCCTCCGCCACCACCTCTTCCACCTCTACTTTTATTATTATTGGAAGGCTTTCGACGTTTCGTAACGGTTTTATTAACAAACATATCCCTTTTGCTGTTTACTCTTGAATTGTTCTCGTTAAAATACGTGCGGGAGGTAACTGTGACGCGCCCTCCAGAATTATAAACCATGGTACCAACTATAATACCACCAACAGCTAGAGCAACCACGAGTTGAAACCACGTTTTTAACAGTACACTTTCTGGATTTACTCCAGGTCTATACTCCATATAATCATTAGACGTACTTATTGCTTGTTGGAATGCCTGATAAAAATTCTTATCCGAGAGATGGGGAGTAATCTTATCAAGTACTAGCTCGATTCTTTCATCATCTAAGTACTCCTCCCCCCTCTTGAATCCTGCCAGAAAAACCTCTCTCTTGGTTGGATCCACGCTTACAGTTAACAAAATCGTATTCCCTTTAGGTTGGTCATAGCCGAAAGCATGTTCATCATAAAAATCACCCATATACGTTTTGATACTTTTTCCACTTGTATCATTCGTAGTATGAATAATAAAATCGGTTTCTTGTTTTTCACCAAATTCTTTTATGCTACCTTCCAATTCCATGACTTGTTCTTCTGATAAAAGTTCAGCTGAATCATAAATATATTGTTTCGAACTTGCTTCCACTACTTGTAATGAAAATGATGTGAAAATAAATAAACTCGTAAATAAACTCGTAAATAAAATTGATAATGTAAGAAAGCGTCTGCTCACCAAAGAACACCTCCAACAGCATAGGAGATAATTTTCAAGGTGACGAATGCAGCTGCAGCAATTCCACCAAACCAGCTAGCTACCTTCCCTAGACTAATTGGTGGTTTCCCAACTATCTTTCCTGTCTGACCGTTCATCGCAAAGGTATGCTCTTGCTTATCAAAATCATAATAAACCATCCAAACAGGTAAAAGAACATAATGTGCTTTTGTTTTTTTCGTACGGATATTTTTACTTTTATAATTTACCGAAGAATATCCACTGATGGTTGAACGAATATAGGAGTCTATGTAGGGCTGCACTTTTGTTTTTACCCGAGAGAACAATTCTTCATCACTAAAATTATATTTTTCTGCAATGTACCCAGCAAGGTATGGGGTCTTGAAATCTTTAAACTTTTGATAATCATATGGTTCTAATTTATCCATTAACGTATCATCCAGCTTTTCAGACGCATCTACAGGTACTTTTACATAGCTTAAATCAATATCACGGTACACATCATAAAATTTCTTCTCCGTGTAGATGTAATTTCCCCGCGTATACGTCCTCACCCTTGTTCCGACAGCTTTTACATCTGCTTTACTATCTAAATCATACAACCAAAATGGGACATATAGTCCGGTAATTCCCTTAACTCGATCCGCCGTCATAAATCCTTTAGGCGTCAAACGACCGTTGCGACACCATTTACGGAATGCAGCCATTGCTTCTTCCTTACTGATTGTAAAGGGAATAACCTTTGCTGGGGCCAAATCACCTGAAAGTCGATCTCCAAGAACGACACCCGCTCCACAGAAACTGCAATTGGTTGCTGTAGTGTCTGCTTCTGTAATGATAACTGCTCCACAGTTATTACAATTATACTGCTTCGCTTCATCTTCAGAAAATGTTGTGGTGATAAATTCCTCAGAGAAGTCTTCAATATTATCTTTTCTTCCACAGCTACCACAGGATAACATTCCCGATACAGCATCAAACTCCATATCAGATCCGCAGTTCGGACATTTATAATGAATAACCAATGTTATCCCCTCCTTCCGATGTATAGGCAGGCTACAGTTTATACTGTAGCCTGCAATTTATTGTTCTTCAGTTTTTACTTGTTCTTTTTTGTTTTGAAGCTGTTCTTCACTTTGTACTGGTTCTTGACCATGTAATTGTGCTTTCAACTCTTCCAGTTCATCATCAACATTCAGCTGTGCCTTTAATGCAGAAAGTTCATTCTCAACTTGAGCATTCGAATCATATTTAGCAGTTAGATCATTGATGTCTTCACCAGTTCCTTTGTTCAGCTCTGCCATCGCATTTGCTTCATCAAGTGACTGATTGATTTTTGCCTCCATTCGATCAAAGGCTGACATCGAGCGATTTGCTCCACCCATTGAAGTAGCAAATTCATTTACTTTCTTCTGTGATCTTGCAACAGCTGCTTTTCCTTTTAAAATATTCTTTCTTGCTTCAAGCTCGCCAATATCTGAAACAAGCTTATCATGCATTTGTCTCATCTGTAGAGCGTTTGCAGAAGCTAACTCATGGGAGGTTCTCAAATCTGCTTCTTTCGCTGTAAGCTCTGCTTTCTTCCCAAGGAACTTTCTTGCATCATCTTCATTTCCTGCTTCTAATGCTTTAACAGCGTATTTCTGCATATTTACGATATCTGACTGACACTCCTCAAGTTCACGTTGTGCCCGCTTTTCAGCTGCCATAATGGATGCAGTCTCAGATTTTACTTTTCCTAAATCTCGATTCAAATCTCGTAAGTACTGATCAATCATCTTCTCCGGATTTTCGGCCTTATCCAACAATGCATTGATGTTACTTGACATAATGTCCCTGAACCTTCTTAAAATCTCCATTCCACATTCTCCTCCATTTTTATGTTAATTTTATTATCTAACAATCTTTCAGACTAATAAAGCGATATCTTAAAAATAAACGCTTTATTAATATACGAGTATCTTGGAGAAAAGTTTCATATTCAGAGAAAATTTTTAGAAAACTTGGCATTCGTTAAAGGGATTCTTACGAAAGCGTTCTTTGCTTTCTTAGAAGCCCTTATACTTTGGAGTGCAAGCTTTTAGGCGAATGCCTTAGTTGCATTTATGCAAATTGGTAAGTTTTATACTTTCTTATTTGCCGAGAAGAATGATTAAGGAGATTTTGATGGAGGTGATTCTGAAGTAAAAAAATTGAGCTAGTTACGAATCTTGACTAGCTCAATATACAATGTAAAAGAGAAAGTTTATTAAAGCTTATTACCGAAACATAGGAAGTGTAGTTACCATGCCTAATAAGAAAATAATCATTAGATAGTTAACCGAATAGAGAAAATTCCAATGTGCCCATTTCAAATCATCTTTCACAAAAAATCCAGCGATGGCAAGCACAATCCAACCAATATTAAGAAGCATTGCAATCACAACAAACACCGTTCCTAAAGTTGTTAAAAAAAGCGGAAGCGGTAATAATGCAGCAATATAAATGAACATCTGTCTTTTTGTCATCGTAAAACCATAAACAACTGGTAGCATAGGAACTCCAGCTGCCCGATATTCTTCACATTTTTTCATGGCTATTGCAAACGTGTGCGGTATTTGCCAAATGAATAGTAAAAGAAACAACGTTAGTGGAACGATATGTATTGCATGATCGACTGCTGCCCAGCCAATCAATGGTGTTACCGCCCCTGAAACACTGCCGATGACCGTATTTAAGGTGTATCTGCGTTTGGACCACATCGTATATAAAAATACATACGTAAACCAACCAATAAAGGCATACAACGTTGTTTCCAGATTGATAAAAACGAGCATTATAAATCCGAATACGGTCGTTACAATCCCAATCGTCAGCACTTGTTTTAATGTAAAGCTTCCCGTAACTGTCGGGCGTTTTTTCGTGCGATCCATAACAGAATCAATATCCGTGTCATACCAATTATTTAATATTAATGCTCCTGCCATAACAAGTGTGGAACCGAAGCTTACAAGCACAAAATCCAGCCACTGGAAATCCTGGCCCGTAAAATGTAATGCTAAAATATATCCTGCAAGAACAGGTAAAAAATTAGCAACCAACACACTAAATTTAACCAATAATTTAAGATCCTCTAAAAGAGAATTTTTAACAGCATGCGAATTTACTTTTTCCTTCATCCAATCACCTCTTACCATACTGCTGCTTTTTAGATTTTGCCGTCCATTGAATTTACTGGATACTTGCTTTAAACTGATTACAGTAGAAGACTTATAAGATTGATATCACTATCTATCATATAACAACTAATTTCTTGTGAACAGCGTTAAAAATATCCTAAAGTCAGGTGACTAAAATGACAAACTTTACACACTTTAATGAACATGGACGAGCAAAAATGGTGGATATCTCTGCCAAAGAGGAATCTGCTCGTAAAGCAATCGCACGATCCAGTGTGCAAATGAAACAAGAAGTTTATGAGAATATTACCGAGCAAAAGAATAAAAAAGGGGATGTCCTATCGGTTGCACAAGTAGCTGGTATCATGGCTGCCAAACAAACCTCAAGCCTCATACCAATGTGCCATCCTATTCCAATCAGTGGAGTGGATTTATCCTTCGAATGGAATGCACTTGAAGACAAGATGTATGAACTTATTATTGATGCGGAAGTAAAAACGGTGGGTGCCACTGGAGTTGAAATGGAAGCACTGACTGCGGCATCCGTAACTGCGCTTACAGTTTACGATATGTGTAAAGCAGTTGATAAAGGCATGATTATCGGTCAAACTTATTTGTTGGAGAAAAGTGGCGGGAAAAGCGGTGATTTTAAAAGGGCTGAGTCTTAGAATCGGTATTACTACCGATTCTCCTCCATTAAGGCTTCGTTTTATACATCCGTACGCATACGGTTAATTACGAATAATAAGACAAAGGAAAAACCAATACTTATTAATACATAATACCAAGCAATTGTTGTTGCATCTGTTTCAATTGCCAAATAAATTGCCGTTGGAATCGTCTGTGTTTTCCCTGGGATGTTTCCAGCAAACATTAGCGTCGCACCAAATTCACCCAATCCACGGGTGAACCCAAGAACAACTCCTGTTAATATCGAACGGATACTTAGGGGAATGACTACCTTCACCAGGGCCATCCACTCTGTTGCGCCATCAACTTGTGCCGCGCCAATAATATTCGTGTCAACAGATAGAAAACCTGTTTTAATGGATTGATACATTAAAGGAAACGCAACTGTCATTGCTGCGATTATTGCAGCAGTTGATGTAAATAAAATACTATTTCCAGTTACACTTTCTACCGCTTGTCCAATCCAGCTGTTTTTTCCAAATATAATAATAAGCAGAAATCCAATGACAGTTGGAGGAAGAACTAGCGGCAAAAAAAAGATTGTTTCCAGGACTGCATTTATTTTTCGCTCTTTTCGAACCATCCAATACGCTAAAACAACTGCCAATAAAAAGGTAAAGACCGTTGCAATGGTGGAAACATAAAAAGATAATTGAACTGGATGCCATGACCATTCCATTTGAATTCACCTACTCCATAATTAGAAAGCCGTATTTACGGAAAATATCTTTTGCCTCATTCTCTAACACACACTGATAAAAGGCTTCGCGTGCTTGCATAACCTCAGATTGTTGTTCTTCACTTTCAATAATTGCTGCATAATATTCAATCGTAGCGTGAAGACTCGGGTCAAATCGATCAATTACTGTCACATCATCCCGAGCAATTACATCACTAGCATAGACAATACCAACGTCAACCGCTCCTTGGCTCACTAATGTAACAACTTGACTAACATCTTTTGTAAATACAAGCATTTGTCTGTCTTGCAGTTCTTCCCAAACACCTATATTTTCCAATACCTCTTTTGCGTATGTACCCGCTGGAACTGCATCAGGTGTACCGACTGCTATACTTCCACCTTGCTGCATTAAATCATCTCTAGAATTTAAATCCGTTTGATTCGATTTGATAAGTACAAGCTCATTTTGAAAGATAGCAGTTCCATCTTGTACCATATCCTGCTTCACTAGTTTATCATAATCTGTTTTCGAAGCAGAAAAAAATAAATCAATTGGTGCCCCCTGTTCGATTTGCTTTCTTAGTGCTCCGGATCCTCCAAAATTATAAGAAATCTTAATTGCAGGATGCTCTTTTTCAAAGGCTTCCTTAACTTCCAATAAACTATCGGTCATGCTAGCTGCAGCAGAAACCGTTAATTCTGCAGTCTTTTCAGATTCTGAATCATTGGCACAACCAGCTAAAACTAACAGGAATAATAAAGTCAATTTAATCGTCATTTTTTTCATCTGTCATCATCCTAAATCCTTCTTAATTTCCTTCACCATATGTCCGATTTCAGGCAAAATCAAGCGCTCCATTGCTAATGTTACAGCACCTGTTGAACCAGGAATGGAAAAAATCAAGCGATGATTGGCAACCCCACAGGTTGCTCGGGATAAAATACTGGCAGTACCAATATCATATTGATAGCTCAAATAGCGAAAAAGCTCTCCAAATCCTGGGAGATGCTTGTCAAATAAAGGTTCAATTGACTCAATCGTGACATCACGATAGGATATACCAGTTCCGCCATTTACAATTACAGCATCAATTCTATTACTATAAATAGCCTTTTCAACTGTCATACGAATTTGCTCCCGCTCATCCGGGATGATTTTATACAAAGAAACTTGATGGTTTGCTTCCTTTAATAGTTCCATAATCTTTTTGCCGCTTTTATCTGTATCCTTTGTTCGTGTATCACTGACTGTAATAACTGCAATCGAAATATTGTGTGCAGCATCTTTTTTATGATTCACTAACATTCCGCTCACTTCCCTATTTATTTATCCTCTTGCTTTTTTACCCATTTTTGATAATCTGCCTGATGATTAATATTTATAAAAGACTGTTCTTCTTCCATATCTACATACTTTACATTGCATTTATCCAAAAGCTTTCTTAATGAGCGATGCTCGTGGTCTAATTGGTACTTAATTAATCCCTTGACTGAATTACGATAAATAGCAATCAGGGGCTGGAGTTTTCCTTTAGCGATTGGGATAATAGCGTCAACGTCTTGATCCATATGCTTCATTAGTGTTCTAAATATAGATTGATTCATAAACGGAACATCAATCGGAATAACAAGATACCATTCGGCTTTCATTTGTTCCATAGCAGTCAAAATACCTGCTAATGGTCCATGTCCCTGATATTCCTCCCTATCCTGAATAATCGTCATTTTTGTTTCACTGGACTGGAAACGATGCTTCAGTTCAGGACTTGTCACCATAACCATTTTTTCCACTATTGGGGTTAAAGCATCCATTGAATGTTGATAAAATGCTTTTCCATCCTTCGTCGCAAAGGCCTTTGGTTGCCCAAACCTCATCGACTTTCCACCTGCTAATATAATGCCTGCTATTTTTTCATTCACATTAAAAACTCCTTTGTAATAGAAGTTTGTACAAATTTCACAATGTTGTAACCACGCTTACATCATCTCTAATGGTAAAATAGATATGATATGGTTTGCATTCAACAAGGAGGCTACTGATATGCGAACAAGTTTATTATTAAGTGCACGTCAGAACGAAGATACGATTTCTCCTGAACTGAGAACATTGATGGATTCAATCAGTACGCTTAAAGAAATGAATCAAGACACCTTCCTATTTCACGAAGGTGCAGATGCACATGATATTTATATTATTAAATCAGGACTTGTACAAGTTTCTAAATTAACAGCAGATGGAAAAGAAATGATTTTAAGAATTTGTAAGGATAACGATATCATTGGTGAGTTAACTCTGTTTAGTGATCATCCCAAATATTTACTTAGCGCAAAGGTTTTACAAGCTGGAGAAGTATTTGTTATTAATAAAAATCAACTGGAAAAAGCTTTAATGACGAATAGCCAACTAACCTTTGAATTTATGAAATGGACGAGTAACCACATGCGTAAATTCCAGTCTAAAATAAGAGATTTATTGTTAAATGGAAAAAAAGGTGCACTGTATTCGACACTCATCCGTTTATCCAATAGCTACGGAACGAAGCGGGTTGATGGCATTTTAATTAATTTAACCTTAACAAATCAAGAATTGGCTAAGTTTATTGCAGCCACGAGAGAAAGTGTCAATCGTATGCTTGTCGAACTTAGAAAGCTCAACGTCATTTCCATTGATAAGTCTGGCAAAATACTCATTAAGGATATTGACTATTTACGCGAACAAATTGGATGTGAAAATTGTCCGGTTGATATATGCAATATTAATTAGGAAATATTTTAATATCTCAGCTTTGCAGCTTGAATATGGCAAGTAAACCTTGCTCTAATTAAGCTATGATGCTCTTAGTCCTTCATCTTGTAGATGAGGGATTTTTTCTCTAAAATGATGATTATCTTTCGCAGCCTTTTTCTTCCCAATCGTGGTATGCTCTCTCGGTTGATCGCTTATACTTTTCACTCTTATCTACCCTGACTGCTTGTTTCTCGGGTGATTTCTAACCCTCTGTCATACTCTAGCCCTTGAAAACGATCTAGAACACAAGAATTTAGATATCCTTATCCTATCTTTTTAAAAAATTTCGTTTCATCCATTCATAAAATTCATCTATCTTTGACGTTTTAAAAACAGGATACATCACCGGGGTGTCGAATGATAAGGAGGTGATTACTGCTTGGATATTTTTTACTTGTTCCAGCAACGAAAAATCTTCTTCTCGATTAATAAGAACTACTTTTGGAAAAGGTTCTTTTTTAAAACCTTCCATAACAAGCACATCGACACCCATCAGTTGATAAATAGCGATTAATTGTTCAACATCCCAAGATGCAGCTGAAAGCTGTAAGATTCCTTCCCCTTCAACCCCTGAGATGACAGCGCCTGCTTGCTTATGTTTTGCGCTGTCCGTATTTTCTAATCCGATCGGAGCACCACCATGACCATGGTGTTTAAGAGATGCCACAGTATGCCCCGATTCACTTAACATCGCTATCATTTTGGAAGCGAGTGTCGTTTTCCCACTATTTTTAAAGCCAACGATTTGAATGATTTCCATTCATGTTTCTCCTTCACCATTTATGCTGTATTTTCTATTACCCACCACTTACTGGTGGAATAAAAGCAACCGTATCACCAGCTTTAGCAATTTCATCATCCATTACATATTCTTCATTCACTGCTGTCATGACTTGATCTAATTCAATAAGCTGATACGTCTCTTTAAGGATATTTTTTAAATCACGAATCGTCGTTTGCTCTTTGTCTATCGTTAATTGATCGCTTCCTGCCTTTTCTTGTAAATGGGCAAATAATAGAATCTTAATCATGCTTCTCATCCTTTACATCTGGTTTTCCATTGGGATAAGGAACCTTTTCCAATTGATCACCAATCCAGGTCTCGCCATCTTCCCAATGTTCTTTTTTCCAAATCGGAACGATCTGTTTAATTCTTTCAATTGCATATTCATTCGCTTCATAAGCAGCTTTGCGATGTGGTGAGGAAACAGCGATAACAACCGCGATATCCGAAATATCTAAATGCCCAATTCGGTGTGAAATAGCTACTTCTGTATTTGGCCACTTCTCATTTATTTCCTCTCCAATTTTAGCAAGCATTTTTACCGCCATCGGAACGTAGGCTTGATACTTCAAATAAACCGTTCTTCTTCCTCTTGTCCATTCTCTGACAGTTCCAATAAATGTGGTGATAGCACCTGCTTCTCTGCGCTCTACTTTTTTTATTACAGCTTCCACTTCAATAGGTTCTTCAACAATCTCAAATAATTCATTCATAGGTGCGCTGGCTCCTTCTTGAATTCACATCTGCTGTCGTAAAATTTTCAAACGTTGTACCTTCTTGATCTTCCAAGAGAATAATAGAAACCTCCATGCCCGTTTCATACCCTCTTGTGCCTCCAGACAGTACAATAAGAATATTTGCTTCAGCCAAGGAAGTAACAACATTTGATTTATCTAAGCCAACCGGGGTTGCTACTAACCTTCCAGTTTCATAGGATAAATGTCCACGAACAAAGCGGTCAAACGGATTCGGCTTTGGAAAATCTGCGCCAAGGATGGCTACTTCTTTCTTTAAAAAAGCTGCTTTTGTCTGTAAAAATGTACGAATGATTGGTCTTGTGTAAAGCTCAAATCCAACATAGCAGGCAGAAGGATTTCCGGATAAACCAAACAATAATTTCCCGTCGTTCTCCGCAACTGTTGTCACACTTCCTGGCCTCATACCAATTTTATTAAATAAAACAGCAGCTCCTAATTGGTCATAAATTGCTGGCAAGAAATCAAAGTCACCAACGGATACCCCGCCTGTTGTAATTAAAACATCTACCTTTTCCAGGCTTTCCTTCACTTTATGATAGCAGGTTTCAAAATCATCATTAAATTGGCCGAAATAAATTGGCTCGCCACCCGCTCTAATAACCTGAGCGTATACCATATAAGCATTACTATTTCTGATTTTCCCAGGCCTTAACGGTTCATCGACACCTAATAATTCACTGCCTGTAGCAATGATACCGATTTTAGGTTTTACACTAACCGGAACTTTCTTATAGCCAAATGTTGCTAAGACGGCAACAATTCCCGGGGTTATAAAGGTGCCTTTGGAGACAAGCACCGTTCCTTTTGTTGTATCCTCACCAGCAAAGGAAATATTGTCACCAGCATTTAATTTTCGTTTTAACTGGAAATAATCCTTTCCATCTTGTATATATTCCTTCACGGACTCAAACATGATTACTGCATCACAATCGTTTGGAATTTGGGCACCTGTCATGATTCGAACCGCTTCATTGTCACCAACATGCTCGTTAAACACACTCCCTGCCCCAATTTCACCAATGACTTCAAATGATATAGCATTTTTACTGGAAGCCATTTTTGTGTCCGCTGATTTTACAGCAAACCCATCATATGGAGACCTGTCAAATGGAGGTACATGGTGATCTGCAATAACATCTTCAGCAAGAAAACGACCATAACTTTCCTCTATCGATACGAATTCGCCCTTGCCATGCTGGGCAAAATCCATTACCTTTTCAATTGCTTCATTTACTTTAATCGGTTTCCGTCTTTCTACCATGTGTCATCACCTTCATCCTGCTAATTGATTGTAAATTGTTTTCGCTTTTTCGATCGAATCAGTACCGTGTATTAATGTTCTGCCATCCTGGAAGAAAACGAGACGATAGGATTCGTATTCCAATGACAATAAAAAATGGTTATGTCTGACTGGGGCGATTTTTTGCAATCGATGTGCTAATTCATCTAGATTTAATTTCTGAGGTGTTCGTATTTGTACCGTATTTCTTCCACAAAGCACTTCCGATTTTGTGCGTGATTCATAGTTTAAATGCGGATAGCTTGGATTTTCACCACATGTCGGACAATCTGCTTTTTTAGCACGATCTACTTTCATCATATGATAATGATTATTCCATAAATCAAATGTCACAAGCTTTGTTCGGCAGGCATTGTTGTGACCGACAAGCAGCTTTAAGGCTTCTGCCGTTTGATGGGCAACAACCATTTGGACTGCTGGTGAAATAATTCCAACAGAGTCACAAGTCGCTCCTGAGACTGGCATCGTATCCATTAAGCAACCGAGGCAAGGGGTCTCATCTGGCAAAACCGTAAAACTCATGCCTGTACTTCCAACACAAGATCCATAAATCCACGGTATTTGTTCTTTATGCGCTAAATCGTTCAGGATAAATCGCGTTTCAAAATTATCCGTTGCATCGATTAGGATATCCACATTTTTTAATAAAGGAAGTAGTGTCACTGGTGTGGCATCCATAACATAAGCATCGATAACAACCGAAGAATTAATTTGCTGCAGGCGCTGTTTAGCCGCCATTGCTTTTGGAAGTTGCTCCGTGACCTCTTTTTCGGTATACAATTGCTGCCTTTGTAAATTACTTAATTCGACATAATCTCGATCAATAATCGTCAGCTTCCCTATTCCAGCACGAACTAGGTTTTCAGCATTAGCAGACCCCAATGCACCACAGCCTAAAATGAGTACATGCTTATTTTGTATCTTTTCTTGCCCAGCTTCACCAATCGGTTTAAAAAGTATTTGCCGTGAATATCGATTTCCCATCATTTTTTCTCCTACCCACCTATATAAGACATCTCAATTTTCTTCTTATGTTTAGCTGATTCTGCTGTCCGCTCATCTGAATATCGATCGGTCCGGCTACTCCATATGTTCCTAATTTCTTCTTTTATTTCTTCATCTGTTTTCTCAGAACGTAGCAGTTCACGGAAATCAAAACCATTCCCAGCAAACAGACAGGTGTACATTTTTCCATCTGCAGCAATCCTTGCCCTTGTGCAACTGGAACAGAATGATTCGGATACCGATGTGATAAACCCAACTTCCGTGTTTGTGCCACTATAGCGATAACGTTTTGCTACCTCTCCTACGTATGCAGGATCAACAGCTTCCATTTCGAAATGTTTCGAAAGCTCCTTGAAAATTTCCTTTTTCGTTATCACTTTGCTGAAGTTCCAGCCATTTGACTGTCCAACATCCATAAATTCAATATATCTTAACTGAATTCCTTGTTCCTTAAAATAGGCTGCCATTGGAACAATTTCTCCATCATTCATTCCTTTTTTTACGACCATGTTTACTTTTACTTCCAAGCCTGCTTCTTTCGCTTTTTGGATGCCTTTCAATACACGGTCTGGACCCACGCCACTATCGTTAATCGATTTAAATAACGTCTCATCCAGTGCATCTAAACTTACATTGACACGTTTTAGACCTGCATCTTTCAGTTTTTGTGCCATGTGAGAAAGCAAGGACCCATTTGTTGTCAGCCCAATATCCTCTAACCCTTCGATGCGCGCCAGCTTTTCAATTAATACAGGCAAGTCTCTCCTCAGTAAAGGTTCCCCACCAGTTAATCGGATTTTTTTTACGCCTAATGCTACAAATAGCTTTGCAATACGTTCTATTTCTTCAAAGCTTAATAGTTGCTCTCTAGGCATGAACGCAAAGTCTCTGCCAAAGATTTCTTTTGGCATACAATACGTACACCTAAAATTACAACGATCGATGACAGAGATACGAAGATCCTTCATTGGCCGACCAAATTTATCTGTTAGTACTGTCATTCGGATCATCTCTCCTTCTAAGAACATTATATCTACTATTTATAGTTCGGGTCTGTAACAAATATCACTTTCTTTGAAGAACTTACAGCTTTAAACCGTTGCTTTCTTCGTTTGCAGCTTCACAAATTTATCTTCATAAATCCTTCGCTTTTGCGGATTATGATTCCTTGTAAAGAATTCTATGATACCTGCCAATGCTTCTTCAACTAACTCCGGCTGCTGGACTTTTTCAATGATTTTAAACCCTTTCTCATAACAGATTTCTGCTTTTTTTACATCTTCCTCTTTTTTATTTTCATAACAATATGCTAAGCGAATCAGGGTTAGCCCTTTTTCTTCCTTGCAGCTAGGCAGCGTTTCATAGATTGCTAGTGCTTCCTTATAATAAGAAAAAGCATCTTCTATTTTTTCCTGCTGCACATAATTAAAAGCAATAGCCTGTAATGTATTCCCATAAGCAATGGATTTTTTCCGCCCCTCTTGTTCCAGTCGTGCCAGAAACTCCTTGAACATCATGAATGCTTTGTCATAGTTTTTTTCATCGGAATAAATCTTCCCAAGTGCATACAGATATTGCTGCCGGATCTTTGGAAATTGAGTGGCTAATTCCAATCCCTTCTCTAAATATTTCTTCGCCTCGTTTAATTTAAATATCTTCATCGAAATCGTGCCTATTTTAGAGTAGACATAAACAATCATAAAATGAGTGTCATCATAAAAAGTCGTTAGCTGTGCCAGCGCTTGTTTATAATAATTGATAGCACGAGGGAAGTTACTCATGTTTTCATCTATTTCCGCAAGCATCAGAACAGCTTTAGCAATATCTAAATGATTCCCCTGATACAAATCATCCATATGCTTGATTGCCTGTGTAAGCGTTTTTCGAGCGTCCTTTAAATCAATATAAAATTGGATTTCACCAATTTTTAGTAATGTTCGTGCTGTTGTTTCTTTATCTTTTTCCTCTTGGTATGCTTTTAACAATTGCCGATAATATTCCAGTGCTTTCGTGTAATTTTCCACCTTGATATATGCATCGGACAATGTATCAATAGTTTGAGCAATAATGGGATGCGTAAATGGAACTGCCTTCTGAAAATAGCTTAATGCTTTCTCAAGCTGAGTTAAGCCACTTTCCATATTTTCTTCAGCAAGAGCAACTTTTCCTAAATGGCTAAAAATAACTCCATATGCATAGGTATCCTGATAATTCTTAGAATCTAACAATGCCAATAATTTAGCTAACTCTATCCTTGCATTGGATAGCTGTCCGTAATCACTCTCTAATGCAGCATAATCAAGGTACGTGTCAATCACCATTTCAATATAATTGTCACCGAGATCCTTCGTTAAACGAATAGCTTGCCGACTATAATTACCGCCTTTATCATAGTTACTTGCTTTTCTGTAATACTTTGCCACGGTACTTAACATAAAAAAACGCTCTTTGGTGCTATATTCGCCTTTAGAAGCCAAAAGTCCTTCCATTTCCTTAATTTTCTCTTTTATTCCACTCGTTGAATCTTTTATTATTTGTTCCCTCACTTTCATACAAAGCGAAAGTATTCCATCTGTTTGTTGTCTAATCAAATCCAGATTCGTTATCAAATCTTCCACATCCTTTCTGTTGGGCACGAACTATAAAAGTAAATGGATTGCAATCAGGAAAAACAATGCTATTCCCAATCGCAAATGTGTTCTTCTCAATTTTCCTGTTGGTTTTATCAATCTCCACCACCCTGTTATCACCATGAGGATTAAATTAAGGAGGGCAAGCAGGCCTGCTACCATCTTGCTGTTGTGAAAGGAAAACCCATACAAATGAAGAATCGAAATAGCATGCAATACAATAAAAACCAATGCTAAAGTTCCTGTCCAGCGATGGAAGGGCATTACTCTTTTCGATATGTTCACGAATTTAATTTTCATTTTTCGATCAGGAGTGTTGCGAATAGTAGAAAATACAGCGTTCCTTGTCCAATTAAACAAAAATAATAAAAAGCCAATAAGCCCAAACAAAATAGGGGTGCTTAAAGCTGGAAAAGAAAAGTGATTTACAACTTGCCAAACTGAAAGTATTAATAGGATGATATTGAAATAAAACCATTTACTCATTATGACTCTCCTCATATAAATGAAGAGAGCCAGTGTTTAAAAGCTACTCTCTTCTGTTGGTTTACCTTGCAGCCCTGCGTTTGTAAATCACATAGCTCCTGCTTAGGTATCTAATCGGGAAACTAAACGCATGGACCAATCTTGTAAATGGCCAAACGGCATATAAAGAGAATGTGCAATAAATATGGATTTTAAACCAGATTGGAACGCTTGCCATTAACTCTGGCTGGACATTAAAAATAAATAATCCCCGCAGCCATGGTGCGATAGTTGTCCGGTAATCAAAACCTTGTGCATCCACATTAAAAGAAGTTGCAAGTAATCCTGAACCAATGGCAAGGATGATAAAAATTAAGGAAACCCAGTCACTCGCAGACGTTGTAGCCAGAACCCGTTTGACACTAATTCGACGATAGGTTAACAAGATAATCCCAATAAATGCAGCAATACCTGCTGGCAGTCCAAAAGCAATGGCCACAATATGGTATGTGTGCTCGCTTATTCCCAGAGAATTATAAAACTCAACAGGTATAATCAAACCTAATACATGACCACCGAATACAAATATGATCCCCACATGGAATAAAAGCGAACCAATTCTTAACTGTTTTTTTTCAAGAAATTCACTCGATTTTGTCGTCCAGCCGAATTGGTCCTTTTGATAACGATAAATAAGACCGCCAATAAATACAGTTAACACGATATAAGGGAAGATCCCCCACAGTAATAAATCCATTTTAGCTCCCTCCTAGGCTTCTTCTAGAGCCACAGCTGTTACTCCGTTTTCTTCCATATAAAGAAAGAGTGCATCAAATAATAAACTGTAATAACTATTGTTCTCTTGTAATTTCCCATGAATTTCGCCAATAGCCTGTTGATGCATGGAGAGCAGCTCATTACTTGCCTCTACGGAAACATTCGCACAGAATTCTAGAATAACAGGAAGATAGTCTGGTAATTCTTTGTCAGTTACTTCAAACCCATGCGCCTCATAATACTTTTTAAGTTTAAGTAATTCCAAACCTCGTTCACGTTGCTCACCTAGTTTCAAATAGGTTACATAGAGATTCGTTAATCTTCCAAAATCAAAATGCTCAATATAGTGTGTAATCCAATCGTCCAAGGACATCTCTTTTGATTGTTGAATAAACTGCTTGATATTTCCTGTGATTTGACTGTTTGTCTGTTCTTCTATTTCCCTTTCTATTTCCGGTAAGATGTCTATCATTTCTTCCGTTGGATAGTTAAGGAGAAAGGATATTAGCTGATAGATATGTTGATTCATAAACCACGACCTCCTTCATTGTTAGAAATCAGGATTGGTAAAACGGCTTTACCAATCCTCCATTGGGGTGTTCATCGCCTTTATCAGTGACCGCTTCTATTTGATTTTCCTCTGTTCGGACACTCATCGCCTCTATCAGTGACCGCTTCTCTTCGATTTCCTCTGTTAGGGCACTCATTGCCTCTATCAGTGACCGCTTCTCTTTTATTTTCCTCTGTTCGGGCACTCATTGCCTCTATCAGTGACCGCTTCTCTTTTATTTTCCTCTGTTCGGGCACTCATCGCCTCTATCAGTGACCGCTTCTCTTTTATTTTCCTCTGTTCGGTCACTCATCGCCTCTATCAGTGACCGCTTCTCTTTTATTTTCCTCTGTTCGGGCACTCATCGCCTCTATCAGTGACCGCTTCTCTTTTATTTTCCTCTGTTCGGTCACTCATCGCCTCTATCAGTGACCGCTTCTCTTTTATTTTCCTCTGTTCGGGCACTCATCGCCTCTATCAGTGACCGCTTCTCTTTTATTTTCCTCTGTTCGGTCACTCATCATCTTCATGAGTGACCGTATATCTTATTATTGCAGCACGCCGCAGCTTCCTGGTCCTCCGGCAAAGTCTAAGCCGCAAGCTCCTTGTTCTTCATACAAATTAGCAACTTCTTCTTTGTGGCTATGCGGAATCACAAATCTGTCTTCATATTTAGCAATCGCTAAGAGGCGATACATTTCTTTGATTGCTTTTTCAGTTAAACCGAGATCGGAAAGGACATCAGAATCAAATTCTTTTCCAGTTTGTTCAGCTCGCATAAAGTTACGCATGACTGCCATTTTCTTTAGAACCGTACGAATATGCCCGGTATCTCCAGCAGTTAATAGATTTGCAAGGTATTCAATTGGAATCCGCATGTTATCAATTGCAGGGAAAATGTCTTCTGTATCTGCAGTACTTCCTTTTCCTTCAATCATGTTCATAACCGGGCTTAGTGGCGGAATGTACCATACCATTGGCATTGTTCTGTATTCTGGATGTAATGGCAGAGCAATCTTCCAGTCTATTATCATTTTATAAAGTGGAGATTTTTGAGCTGCTTCAATCCAGTCCATTGGAATTCCATCTTTTTTGGCTTGCTTGATAACTTCCGGGTCATTTGGATCAAGGAAAATACCAAGCTGTGCATGATATAATTCCTTTTCATCCTCTACAGATGCTGCTTCCAACACACGGTCTGCATCATATAACATGATTCCGATATAACGAATCCGTCCAACACATGTTTCTGCACAAATCGTTGGCTGGCCATTTTCGATTCTCGGGAAACACATCGTACATTTTTCAGCTTTGTTTGTTTTCCAGTTAAAATACACTTTTTTATACGGACAAGAAGTCACACAATGTCTCCATGCACGACATGCATTTTGGTCCACTAGTACGATTCCATCTTCATCCCGTTTATACATTGCTCCAGATGGACAGGAGGATACACATGGTGCGTTAATGCAATGCTCACAAATACGTGGCAGATACATCATGAATACATCTTCGAATTCCGTTTTAATGGATTCTTCCATCTGCACGACGTTTGGATCACGCAGTCCTGTAATATGGCCACCAGCTAAGTCATCCTCCCAGTTTGGTCCCCATTCCAAATCCATGAATTCTCCTGTCACCGCAGATTTGGCTCTAGCAACAGGCTGATGCTTGCGTTCCTTACTATTTGTTAATGTTTCATAATCATAGTTCCACGGTTCAAAATAATCGTCCATTTCTGGCTGGTTTGGGTTGTAAAACAAGTTTAGTAGCCGATTCGTTTTTGAGCCTGATTTTAACCTTAACTCATGGTTGTGAAGCTCCCAGCCACCTTTATATTTTTCTTGATCTTCCCACTGCTTTGGGTAGCCAATTCCAGGCTTTGTTTCTACATTATTAAAATACATGTATTCGGCACCTGGGCGGTTTGTCCATGTGTTCTTGCATGTCACACTACATGTATGACAGCCAATACACTTATCGAGGTTCATTACCATCCCGACCTGTGCTTTAATTTTCAAGCCAATCTACCTCCTTCATTTTCCGAATCACAACATTCAAGTCACGTTGGTTTCCTGTTGGCCCATAGTAATTAAATCCATAGCTTAATTGGGCATATCCACCAATCATATGGGTTGGTTTTACATGGATTCTCGTTGGACTATTATGCGTACCACCACGATTTTTCGTAAGGCTTGTTCCAGGTGTATGAATATGACGATCTTGAGCATGATGCATAAATGCCATTGTTCTTGGGATACGATGGGAAACAACCGCTCTTGCTACTACGACTCCATTACGGTTGAAGCATTCAATCCAATCATTATCCTCTACATCAATTTCCGCTGCATCATCTTTATTTAGCCAAACCGTTGGACCACCTCGGAATAGAGTTAACATTGGCTGTGCATCAAAGTACATGCTATGAATCGACCATTTATTATGCGGGGTAAGATAATTCAGCGTAATTTCTTTTCCTTCCACTTCTGGTCTTTTTGAACGGAATGGCTTATGGTTCAAAATTGGCTTGAATACGGCAAATGATTCCCCAAATTCCTTCATCATTTCATGATCCAGGAAGTAGGATTGCCTTCCTGTAATGGTTCGAAATGGAATCAATCGTTCAATATTTGTTGTAAAAGGGGAATACCTTCTGCCACCTTTTTCGGAGCCGCTAAAAGCTGGTGACGTAATAACCGTCATTGGTTGTGCCGTTATTTTTTCAAATGTAAATAACTCTTCTTCTCTTTCCTCTGCTAAATCTTTTAACTCAAGTTCTGTTACTTCTTCTAATGCTTCCCATGCTTTTACAGCTACTTTTCCATTCGTTGTAGAGGAAAGCATTAAGATTGCTTCACATGCATCTTTAGCATGTGTAATATCTGGACAGCCATCGGCAATCGTTCCATTATCCACCGTTCCAAGTGTATGTTTCACTTGTTCGTACTCTTTTTCCATATTCCAGTTGATACCTTTTCCACCATAAGGCTGTGTTGCAACATTTGGTCCAAGTGCTGTCATCTTGTTATAAATTTGTTTGTAATCACGTTCCACCACATGAATTTGTGGCATTGTTTTACCCGGAATAGGTTCACATTCACCTTTGGACCAGTCTTTAATTCGACCTAATGGCTGGGCCATTTCTGCTTTTGTATCGTGCAGCAATGGTGTTGCTACGATTTCCTTGATTGTCTCCATATCAATTTCCTCAGCTAAATCAGAAACACCCTTGGCTAAAGCTTTAAAGATATCCCAGTCCGATTTCGCTTCCCATGGTGATGCTATTGCTGGATTAAATGGATGTACAAATGGATGCATATCCGTACTGGATAAGTCGTGTTTTTCATACCAAGTTGATGCAGGTAGGATGACATCTGAGTAAAGTGCCGTTCCAGCCATCCGGAAGTCAAGATTAATCAATAAATCAAGTTTCCCTTCCGGTGCTTCTTCCCGCCATTTAATTTCCTCAGGACGAATGCTCTCTTCATCATCGTTTAAAAGACCATGGGATGTTCCCAGTAGATGTTTAAGGAAGTACTCATGCCCTTTTCCTGAACTGGAGATTAAGTTGGCACGCCACACAAATAAGTTTCTTGGGAAATTGACCGGGTTATCTGGATCTTCAATTGCAAATTGCAGCTCTTTTTCTTTTAATTGCTTAGCCACATATTTCCCAATATCTTCCGTTGTTTCATAGCCACTTGCTACTGCTTCCTTATAGAGATCGATTCCGTTTTTATTGAATGTTGGATAAGATGGCAGCCAGCCAAGGCGAGCAGCTAACACATTGTAGTCCCCGTGATGTTCGTATCTTGCCTTTTCATTTGCAGCGGTAAGGTCACTAACTGGTGTTTCCTCAAAGCGCCATTGGTCGGTTGCAAAGTAGAAAAAGGATGTACCGTTTTGCAGTTTAGCTGGGCCGCCCCAATCTTTAGCAGTTGCAATCGTATTCCAGCCTTCTGCAGGCCGTAATTTTTCTTGTCCAACATAGTGGGCCCAGCCTCCGCCATTTACACCTTGTGCGCCTACCATTAGAACAAGGTTGACAACTGCACGGTAAATCGTATCTGAGTTAAACCAATGGTTAATTCCGGCACCAACGATAATCATGGAACGACCTTTTGTATCCACCGCATTTTGTGCAAATTCACGTGCAATTTTAATGACGAGGTTGCGGTCAACACCCGTTATCTCTTCTTGCCATGCTGGTGAGAATGGTGCAATCTCATCATAAGAGCTTGCCACTTCTCCACCAAGACCACGGTCAATACCATAGTTGGCAAGCATCAAGTCATAGACGGTCGCAATGTATTCGGTTTTTCCATTTAACTCTACTTTTTTCACTGGAACCGCACGTGGCAAAACTTTTCTAGTTTCCGCATCAAAATATGGCATATTGACATGTACCACCTCGTCTTCTATTCCTAGAAAACTCAATACAGGTTCAATTTTTTCATTTGTGTTTTCATCAATAAGCTTTAAGTTCCAGTTTCCTTTATCATCCCAACGAGAACCCATCGTTCCATGCGGAATAGAGAATTTACCTGTTGCTTGATTATACATAGCAGGCTTCCATTCATTATTCTCTGAAGCAGTGCCAAGATCAGCTTCATTTAGGAATCTGTCTGCCACAAACATTCCATTATCTTCTTTTAAACGAACAGAGAATGGAAAATCGGTATATTGCTTTGCATAATCCTCAAAGTATGGTGTCATATTTTTATCATAAAATTCATTTAAGATTACATGCCCCATTGCCATTGCAACTGCACCATCAGTTCCCTGCCTTACTGATAACCAGTCATCAGAGAAGGTCGTTGATTCAGCATAGTCCGGACTAACGGATACAACTTTCGTTCCTTTATAACGAGCTTCCACTAAAAAGTGAGCGTCTGGTGTACGTGTCATCGGCACATTCGAACCCCATGTGATAATATAGCTTGAGTTAAACCAGTCTGAGCTCTCTGGTACATCTGTTTGATCTCCCCAAATTTGCGGAGAGGCTGGTGGCAAGTCGGCATACCAATCATAGAAGCTAAGCATTGGACCGCCCATTAATTGCATAAAGCGACTTCCAGCTGCATGGCTGATCATGGACATCGCAGGAATTGGAGAAAAACCAACATTTCGATCTGGTCCATATTTCACGATCGTATATAAGGAAGATGCAGCTACAAGCTTTGTTACCTCTTCCCAGTCTGCTCGGGCTAGTCCGCCCTTCCCTCTTGCTTGTTTATAGGAATTCGCTTTTTCTTTGTCCTCGACAATGCTCTTCCAAGCTTCCAAAGGATTATCATAAGTTGCTAATGCTTCTCTCCATAATGTCAATAATCTTTTCCGTACATATGGATATTTCACACGTAATGGACTGTAAATATACCAAGAGAAGCTCGCTCCCCTTGGACAGCCGCGGGGTTCAAATTCCGGCATATCTGGACCTGTTGTTGGATAGTCCAATTGTTGGCCTTCCCATGTGACAATCCCGTCTTTCACATAAATATTCCAGCTGCATGATCCGGTACAGTTGACCCCATGTGTTGATCGAATAACCTTATCATGCTGCCATCTTCTCCGATATACATTTTCCCAGTCACGGTTACCTTCTTGTAATTGACTATGATTATTGGAATATGTTTCTTTTGGTTTTAAATAGTTCAATCGTTGCCAAAGTGGAGATGGTTTCTTCTTCATCATTGTCCCTCCATGTAAATTGCTTTCTTCTAACTCCAATGTTAAACATCCCATCCCATACATGTTGTGAAATACATCACACCTTTATGAGATGTCAAATTTTAGACATAAATAATATTTAAATGGTTGTGTGTGAATTTATTCAAAAATCGGTCACAGATTATGTGATGTTTTTCACTACTAATTCCGGCAAGCCTCGTTAAACTTATAACCAATTACAGAAGTAAATTAAAGATTATCCAGAGAAAGGTATGATTTATTTTGAAGAAACCGGGTTTACAGCTTTCATTACAAACATCCAGTTTAGTTGTTGGGTTTATGGTGTGGGTACTCATTTCGTCGCTAATGCCATATATCACAGCAGATATTCCGCTGACTTCTGGGCAAGCGTCAATTATAACGGCTATTCCAGTTATTTTGGGCTCCCTCATGCGCATACCAATTGGTTTTTATGCTGATCGATTTGGCGCAAGAATTATTTTCTTAATTAGCTTTCTCATTCTTTTATTTCCTGTTTTTTACCTAAGTGCAGCGAGTTCCTTTACCGATCTTGTAATTGGAGGACTCATACTAGGTATTGGTGGAGCAACCTTTTCCATCGGAGTTACATCACTGCCGAAATATTACCCAAAAGAAAAACACGGCTTTATTAATGGGGTGTACGGTGTTGGTAATATTGGTACCGCCATTACAACGTTTGGAGCTCCAATTTTAGCTGGTTCCATTGGCTGGCAGGGAACGATACGGATATTCCTAGTTATTTTGGTCGTATTTTCAGCATTGGTTTTTATTTTTGGTGATCGTAAAGAAGCAAAAGTAAAAAAATCCATGGTTGAACAAATTCGAGGTGTTTATAAAAATACGACATTGTGGTTCCTAAGCTTATTTTATTTCATTACATTCGGGGCCTTTGTAGCCTTCACTATGTTTTTACCAAGTTTTCTGGTTGATAATTTTGGATTAGACCCAGTGGATGCTGGGATTCGAACAGCAGTATTTATTATTATTGCCACCCTGCTTCGTCCAGTTGGAGGATTGCTTGCAGATAAGTTTAATCCATTTATTATTTTAATGTTTGTTTTTATCGGTGTTGCCTTTTCGGGCATCCTATTATCCTTCTCACCTGATATTATTTGGTATACCGTTGGTGCACTGGCTGTAGGAGTTACGGTTGGTATTGGAAATGGTACTGTCTTTAAATTAGTACCGTTGTATTTTTCCAAACAAGCTGGCATTGTAAATGGTATTGTATCCGCAATGGGAGGCCTAGGCGGTTTCTTCCCGCCACTGCTTTTGACTGCTGTTGCAAATATTACTGGTCATCATGCGATTGCTTTCATGTTAATGTCAGAATTTGCCTTCGTAAGTTTTGTTATTGTTATTTTTATGTATTATCAGGAACGAGTGAGTGTTGAAGGTAAAATTATCGAAAGTGCTGCGGAAGGAATTATGGTAACGAATAAAAAACGCATCATTCAAAATGTTAATCCAGCCTTTGAGCGAATCACTGGTTATACAAAAGAGGAAGTACTCGGAAAGACACCTGCAATTCTAAAATCCGGTAAACAGGACGCAGGCTTTTATGATGGAATGTGGAATTCGATTAATGAAAATGGCTTTTGGGAAGGTGAAATATGGAACAAACGAAAAAATGGAGAGATGTATCCGGAGTTACTTACCATTAGTCCAGTGAAGAATAATGTTGGCGAGATTAAGTACTATGTTGGTGTATTTAATGATATAACACAAGCTGAAAAAATCCTGAGTTGATATTACTCAGGATTTTTATTGGCTAGCGCACTAATGCTGCGGACAACTTCGTTACTTTAACACCATGGCCAGATCCATCGCCCAAAGACTAGCGAATTTTTCTCACGATAACGGACGTTTGCACTTTTGTTCTTTATACTTTTCTTTTTTTACGCATTGCTCTTGGAATATAAACACAATACGGTTCACTTTCCATATAATCTCCCGTTACATTGTATGCGCGTGACCTTGATCCTCCGCAAACATGGCGAAATTCACATACCCCGCATTTTCCTTTGTATTTATCCGGATTACGCAAATTTTGAAAGACCTCTGATTCTCTGTAGATTTCTGCAAGTGGCGTGCGTCTGATATTTCCAGCACGAATTGGCAGTAATCCGCTTGGATACACATCTCCTGTATGGGAAATGAACACAAAGCCATTTCCATCATTAACACCCTTTGGTGCACGTCCAAGTCCATCAATCTGTCCTGTTTTTCCTTGGTTCATCGCATCTTCATAGAAAATTTGGTCTTTGTCACTCATACCTGTATGTTCTCGCATTTTTTGCTGAATAACGACACGTCGATAATGCTGGCCAGCGGTTGTCTTAATATCAAATGGAACTCGTTTGGATAATTTGTACAACCATCGGAATACCTTTTCATGTTCAGCAGGTGTAATCATGTCTGATTCTTTCCCTCGTCCTGTCGGCACAAGGAAAAACACACTCCATAATACACAGTTCAGGTTTTCAACCATCTCTGCCATTTCATCTAAGTATTCATAATTATATCGGGATATTACGGTATTAATTTGCAGCGGCATATCCAATTCATGTAAATACTTAATCGCATTCATCGTTAAGTCAAAGGAGCCTTCTGTTCCTCGAAAATGGTCATGCACTTCCTTACAATGTCCATCAATACTAAATGCCCATCTGGCAAGTCCAATATCTTTAGCCTTTTGCATCGCCTCTTTGGTTACATTTGGTGTGGCTGATGGTGTCATAGACACACGGACACCTTTTTGGATTGCGTATTCAGCAATATTAAACACATCTGGACGTTCTAGCGGATCCCCCCCTGTAAAAACAAGCATGGGATTGTCCATATCGTATATGTCATCGATTAATTTCTTTCCTTCATCAAACGTTAATTCTAATGGGTGTCTATGATACTGAGCTTCTGCACGACAATGCAGACAATGCAGCTGACAAGCACGGGTTAGTTCCCATATAACAATAAACGGGTTTTCATTATAATCTCGATTAAACATCGCTTTCGTCCCTTTCAGGTAGTTTAGCTTCAGTGTAGACTAATTCGATAACTATTTATGTGAGGTTTATCACTTATCTTCATAAATAAGAAACCCCTGACCATCAAAGACAGGGGCTACTTTAATTATTATCTCTTTTCTATCTCTACTCTCCAAACCTCCGGGCCTTCTTCAACATATTCCCAATGAAAAGTACCTTCTCGTTCAATTAAAAATTGATAGTATAACAGTTTAGGATCATGCGTATTCGAAAGGTGCATCATTTCTCCAGACTTTAAACGATCAAATGTTTCTAGAATCCTTACATGACGGATCTTTGGTCTAATATCTGGTGCATGTATGGTTGCAGCATATTGCTTTTCGTTCATTTAATGACCCCCGATAACCTTATAATCGAACTTCCTCTTATAGAACAACTAATGTT
Organism: Oceanobacillus sp. FSL W7-1309; assembly: GCF_038002145.1. Taxonomy (NCBI): domain Bacteria; kingdom Bacillati; phylum Bacillota; class Bacilli; order Caryophanales; family Bacillaceae; genus Oceanobacillus; species Oceanobacillus sp. FSL W7-1309. The sequence continues at coordinate 2,304,021 of NZ_JBBOBX010000001.1, read as the reverse complement.
GCAACCATCTCTGCGTGACCTTCCCCACAGAAAATATTACAGTATATTTCATATTCACCTGGATCCTCCGGAATGATAACTGCTTCCCCATCCCCCTCAATTTTAACGCCAAGTTCATTAATTGCAATTCCATGGTGTCCTTCTTCATTTGTTAATGTAATCGTTACTTCCTCTCCAGATTGAACGACAAATTTATCCTGGTTAAACTCAAAGTCCGTTGCAACGATATTGACTTCATTTGTTACTTCCACCGATTCATCAGAAGCACTGGTTTCGTTAGACTGCTCTGCTGTCGTTTTCGTATTGTCAGCTTCTTCACTTGCTGAACCATTTTCATCCCCTCCGCAAGCAACGAGCGAAAATAGTAATCCGATAAATAGGATAGATAATAATCCTTTTTTCATGATGACGCCTCCTTAATTTTTATTACATTTTAAGTATACGCTCACTGTATTTACTAGACTGTGAGGTACAGCACTTGTTTTCTGTGATTTTAATCACAATCAACGGATATACAGTGACATTTTTCACATGCATATTGAAAAAGAATGGTATGATATGCTTTATAGAAGGTAATTGGAGGAGGTATCCTAATGTACCCAGATTCAGTGAAAAATCTATTACAGCGTTTTCCACTTTTCAAAAGTTTAACGGATTATGAAATTGCTCCGATTTTAAATATTGCTCAAAATCGAACATATAGACAGGGTACTCATGTCTTTATGCAAGATGAACCACTGACCAATGTATACTTTATCCATCAAGGAAAAATGAAAATATATCGAACGGATATCCACGGCAAAGAACAAATCATCAATGTTTTGAATGGTGGAGATATGTTTCCGCATCAAGGGTTTTTTCGCAACGATAATTACCCAGCACATGCCGAAGTAATGGAAGAAGCGGTGCTTACTTTCATTCCGATTCCATTATTTGAAGACTTTTTAATTAACAACCCTGAGGTAAGCATTAAAATTTTCCGGGTTCTAGGAGATAAAATTGTTGATTTGCAAAACCGTCTTGAGGAAAAAATACTGCGTAACACCTATGAACAAATTATTCTATTATTACTTCGACTTGGGAAAAAACACGGATTAGAAACTGCGGCAGGAAGGCTTACACTAACGACGCATTTTACCAATAAGGATTTAGCAAACATGATTGGTTCAAGCAGAGAAACCGTTAGCAGAACTCTCACCCAACTAAAGAAAAAACAACTCATATCAACAGATAGCAGTGGAAATACGGTGTTAAATACAAAACAATTAAAAGAAGAATTATTTTAAACCTTACAGTGCCTTTCAACTCTATCCAAAAGATACTAGAAAGGCACTGTTTGATTATTCTCCAGTAATCTTAATTACACTAAGCTGACTTTGATTAAGGAAACGGATGGGTGCAACACTTGTGCCAAGACCACTATCAATATAAAGAAACTGGTTCGTACCAAATTCATATATCCCCTTCTCAAGCTTAGGGAAAAACCCTTGGTCTGGGGCAACTAAAGCGCCGATAAACGGGATTCTCACTTGTCCTCCATGGGTATGTCCGCTTAAAATTAAATCTGCTGGAATATCATTATGCTTATCCAACATACTGGGTGTATGGGATAGTAAAACCGTATAGTTTTCTTGATCCAAATTTCCAAACGCACTATCAAGATTTTCATGATTAGTTGATGCATCATCAACCCCTGCTAGATTAAGTGTTGTATTGCCTATTGCAAGCTCAGTATGTTGATTGTTTAATAGCTTTACATTCCTTTTTTCAAGGCCATCCAAGAGAGATTTTCGATTCGGATTGTCCCATTCATGGTTACCGGAGACAAAGTAGACATGCTGATTCAGTGCTGTCAGTCTCTCAACCAATGAAAAGACATAATCGAAACTAGTTGTCCGTCTGTCTACAAGATCACCCGTCAATACGATAATATCAGCATCTATTCCTTCTACGGTTTCTAACAACTTTTCATTGTTATCACCAAAAACTTTATTATGTACATCACTAATTTGAACAATGGTGAAGCCAGAGCCAGCTGGTATTTTATTCGTCTGAAAATGGACGCGATTCACTTTAAATATGTTGGTATCCATAAATGCTTTTGTTGAGAATAACAGGATACATAAAGCCCCAATAATGAGCGCTAATCTTTTTCGCTTTTTGCGATTTTTTACTTTAGCCGTTTTTTCTTCCTGTTGAATTATTTGCTTTGACATGTGCTGTTTCAATCCCCTCAGGTAATGATCTACCTTTAGTTTAATCGAAATGACAGGCAATAACACGAAAAAAGAACGCATTTCTATTTTAAGAATGCGTTCCTTTTCATTGCCTCATGTTTCACCATATTCTTCTTTATCAATAAATAGCGTTTGAATAAAATAAATCACGATACATAGTCCGGTTAATAAAAATGTCCAACCTAGTGCCTTTTGTTCTTTTATTAAGTAGCTATTACAAATTTGATTCGGGGATAAGATATAAATCCAAGCCATGATTCCAAAAAGGATACTTAGAAGAATAAAGATGCTGTTTTTACCTTTTATTGTTAATTTACTCCAACTATCACGCAGTGGGACTCCAGCTAAGAATGGCAGACTAATAAACTTGAAAATTTCTGCGGCAGAAACGGTTAATGCTTCATCCATCGTACGCGGGATCATCCAGTAGCTTATGATAATCATAAATAACACAATTCCAGGCACACCGTTTTCATTCCATTTTTCAAAAAACGCTGGGAAGGTTTGTTGGAGGAATGGGGTGAACAGCATCCCCACCATCACGAGTAATGGCATTTGCATATGCATATGAACAACCATTATCGATTCCAATAGTGTAACTACAGGTGGAAGCATTAAGAATAGATAGATACCTAATCCATAGATTGGTTGTTTCATGACTTATCCCCCACTTCAGTTCGCAGGATAGCATTAACTTTACTTGCTGCTTGATCAATATTTTCGTAATCCATCACATCTACAAGCTTTCCTTCTGGGTTGACTAAATAAAATGCAGCATTATGAGCGAAGTGACCATTATTATCTGGAATGACGATTACACCAAAACGATCCAATAGTCCATCTAGTTCTTGCTGGTCAGGTATTCTTGCCATCCGCCATGTTTCCCCATCACTATTAAAATAGTTGCGATAATGTTCTAATGTTGCTGGATCATCATTTTCAGGATCAAAACTAATACTCATAAATACAATATCCTCACCGATATATTGTTCTGGAATTTGGTTATAAACTTGTGCAAGATTCATTTCAAGCAACAAACAAACATCCGTGCATGCTGTATAAATAAAGGTTAACATGACGTATTTCCCTTGAAATTCAGAAAGTGAGTATACCCTTTCCTTGCTATCCTCTAATGTTACCTTAGGAAACTCTGGCTTTTCTTCAACCAGCTTCATTGTTCTTGCCTGTTCAGCTGTATAAGCTGTAAATCCGTCTGTACCAATTAAAAACAGCCCAAAACCAAACACGATAACAATGATGAGTGCGAATGTACTCCGCTTTTTGATCATACAATCACGTCCTACAATGATTTTTTAATCATGAGGCTGGGGCTTGTTTTAATATAGGAAAAATCCGAACGCCCCGCTCCAGAGATATGCTCTGCGCACCTTAGGGCGGCTGGTGAGCCCCCTTGTGCTATCGCACTTCGGTGTCTCACCTATGCCCTCCCTCACGCGGGAGTCTACGTATATTTCCTACGCTATTTTTGTGCATCGTTCGTTTTTCACGCCTAACACTTTAGTTACGTCCCTACCTTTTCGATTTTAAATGAATCACCACGTTCTAAATGGCGGAGATCCTGGTACATCGAGTATTTCAATGATTGGAACGACATATCCCATGGCGACAATTGCAATTAGTAATACAATTGTGAGCCCCCATCTTTCCGTCCATTTTGGTGCAGGGTAAGCATCCGCTTCTTGCTCTGCAATTGGAAATTCCGTTTTTCCTTTTGGCGCAAAGAACATCAGATGAACAGCGATATAAACCATGAGCAACACTGCGACAATTAGAAGTGTTCCTCCAATCGCAAGGAAAATCAGATATGGATCCCAGCTTAATGCTGCCTGATGGTCCCCGTAAGTTGTATAGGAGGTTCTCCGTGGTGAGCCTAAGAGTCCAACTGCATGCATAGATCCAGCCATAAACAACATACCAACTGTCCATAAAATCGTTTGGATAATACCTAATCGATTAATCTGTGATGTGAATTTACGTTTTGATAAATATGGAATTAACCAATACGAAATCCCGAAAAATGTTAATGCAACGGTAACGCCAACTGTTAAATGGAAATGTCCCACAACCCATAATGAATTATGGACGACTTGGTTTAACTGATTATTTGTTTGCGCAATCCCACCAGCTCCACCAGGGATAAAGGCAGCCATCGCAATAAATGGAGCTAAGAAACGAACGTCTCCCCATGGTAATTTTTTAAACCAACCTAATAGACCTTTTCCGCCTTTTCTTCTGCCAGTACGTTCGAATACAGCAAACATTGCAAATGCTGTCATGAGTGATGGAAAACCAATGGATAAACTCATAAATACGTGGATAAATTTCCAGCTTTCTGTAATTCCTGGGTCAACAATTTGATGGTGGAAGCCTCCTGGAATATTCAGTATAACTAATAGAATAACGACTAAACGTGTTAATGCATCACTAAATCCCTTTCCGCCAATAATTTTCGGCACGGCTACATACCATGCAGAAATTGCTGTTAAATACCAAATGTTTACCAGCGTGTGACCAAAGCTCCAGAACAATGTCCGGCTAAGCATGACATTAATGGTCTCTTTCCAGCCGAAAGCCCATGGAATCAACGTTAATACCTCAACAGCAACCCCAATACTTCCAAATACAAGCATGACGAACACACCGGTTGCAAAGAATGCCAGCAATGGGATATGCTGTCCTTTATGGTTTTTTCTCCAATGCGCCACATTGATAAATGCTCCAAATGCAGCAATCCAGATTCCTACTACTAGAAATACTAATCCGATATAAAACCATGGAGATGCTTGCATTGGGGGATAAAAGGTAAACATAACCGAAGCTTCACCCGTAATAATAGTTGCTGCAACAAAGACAACACCGATTACCATGCATCCAAAAGCAATCCAGCCCATGTTTCTAACTTTAGGAAGAAGTCCTCCGAGTGTATGGGATAATGCTGCGTAAAAATAACCAACAGCAAATGTTGTCGTAAATACGAGCAGCAATAAAATACCGTGTGCTGTCAGCGTCTGATAATAATCAAACCATGCTGGCAATTCGAATAACCCAGCTCGATTTAGACCTTGCAGCAATCCTAAAACTCCACCAATTAATAGTGCTGTAAAAGAAACGACTAAAAAAGTTAATGATAACGTTGCATCTTTTGCATTCACTCCTAATGCTTCCGTGATTTTATGATGAAACACATTTTTTTCAGCTAAATCCATTTTGCTTCCCTCCTTTATTTCACAACAATTGTCATTGCCATCATTTGATGCCCAACACCACAGTACTCATTACAAATGACTAGATATTCACCAGGAGTATCAAACTTTTGCGAAATGCGTTGTACATGTCCAGGTGTTACCATCGCATTGATGTTTGTACCAATTACTTGAATACCGTGCACTACGTCCTTTGATGTCATCGTAAAATGTACTTCTGAACCAGCAGGAATTTCAATCTCATTTGGATTAAACCGAAATGCTTCCAGTGTCATAACAACCTCGTACTCATCCGCTCCAACCTCAAAAATGCCAGGATTATCAAATGGTGCCGTTTCATCCACCTTCTGAGGATCAAGTGTTTCCATCCCACTTGGGGGTGCCATTCCATGCGCAAAAGCCTGGTAACCAGTAAAAACCATAGCTAAAATAATAATTCCAACACCGACAATTAACCAAATCTCTTCAGCACGATGTAATTTCATCCTTATACCTCCCTTGTTAAATTCTGATCATATAAAATACAATGAGTAATAATGTAAAAGCGACGATAGATCCTCCAACAAAAACAACAGAAGAAAATAATGCTCCTTTAAAAGAATGTTCCTCATCCGTAACATTTACTTTTTCTTTCATATCTTTGTTTATTTCCATTCATGACGCCTCCCTTATCCTTCTTAAGTCCATTTTAAAATGGATAAGCAATGAATTAAGTGAAGCACATCACACTTAAGAAGTGATTTAGAGCACAGAAGGATGTCTTCGTGACAGCTTTTTGAACGATGCAGGGAAGTGGCATTATTTGAGCTGTGTAAATTGGTTTCATACAGAGTCAGAAAGCAACCAAGCTTATGAAAACCAACTAGGTACTATAAAATAGAAATAAACATAGTGCAGGAGACGCTTCAAATATTTCTATAAATGTTGTAAATATTGTGTATAATTCAAAAGAGGGGGAATAAATATGGTGTATTTAGAAACGATTACGAAGGACAATTGGCTGAAGGCTATTTCACTGCGTGTTCGGGAAGATCAAGTGGGGTTTGTGGCATCAAATGCGGTTTCACTGGCTCAATTAAATTTTCTTGAAAATTTCCATGCAAAAGGAATTTATCTTGATGAGGAAATGATTGGATTTGCACTCTATGGAATGGACGAAGAGGATAATGAGTACTGGATTTATCGAATGATGATTGATCAAAAGCATCAAGGAAAAGGTTATGGAGTAAAAGCGATTCAACTTATCATCGATGATATTAAGACGATGAAAGAAGAGCACCATCAAACGATCACCCTGTCTTATGAGCCAGTTAATCAACATGCAAAATATGTTTACGAAAAATTAGGTTTCCAAGATGTAGAAGGACTAATTAATGAAGGCGAACAAGTTATGCGCTTTACGTTTTAATGAAAAAAAGCTGACGGAGCATTTAGTCAAGTCAGCCTTTTTTAGCAGGTTTAACGATTTCTTCTACATTTGTGGGTCGTAAGCGATTTACATTTTATCACTTTCTGAAAAGTATTTTAAGGTTAAATCAAAATGATGCTTTTCATGTACAGCGATAAGATGAATGCTTTGAATTAAGTTCGGATAATGGGCAATAGGATCTGGATAATAAATTTGTCCCGCCACATCCTGCGGAATATGTTTCAGTATATTTTTTAGCTGTTCTGTCTCATATTCCAAAAACCATTCAATTTCAGTAACATTCCATTTATTCTCCAGACCAGAAGGCGGCATAATCAGTGAAGGGGCACGCATTGATCTTTTCTTTTTGTCCTTATATTCTTCATAAATATTATGTATTTCTGTTTTATAGGATTGTTGCTTTCGAACATAAGCAAGTGGCAGCATGACGGGAATATAGAAATTCGAAAATCGCCTAAACAACTTTACCATTAAGAACAAATGATATAACGTTTCACCTATTGACCACTTGTCAGGAAAAGGTCTATTCCAACCCCGCTCAAAGTTCAATGTCCTATTATGATAAAAAGCCTCTCGCTGCTTGATTAATTTATTAAAATGCTTTTCCATCTCAGTACTTTTCAATCGGCTCAGCTCCTATTATTAATAATCTTTATAAAATAATTCGACATAAGAACAAGTAAACCTTTGAATTCAGCACTAAATAAACAAAATATTACGTGTTTTATACTCATCCTTGACTTAAAAAAGGTTATCTAAGCAAATTTCATGGATAACCTCGTTGTTATTAACAATATAAATTTGCAATAAGGACGGTGCTGCCGATACCGTTTTCACATCTTACATCTTTTAGGAATAAGATGTGTTAAAAAAGGATGAGAAAAATGCCTATCTCTCTCCCAACAGAGATACAAACACTTCAGATAAGCGATGAAGTGAATAAGACTATTTATTATCCACGAGTTTTCCTTACGCATAATCAAGAGCTTGAGCAAGCAATCAACCGAAGCATTGTTCTAAAAACACAACAGCTAATTGACCAGCAAGTTGGAGATTCACCAACAACACTTGAAGAAATGCTAGGTTATTTTGAAATTAAAAATAATCAACGTGATGTTCTAAGCTTTACCTTTACGAATTATGCTTATTGTTATCACGCTGCCCATGGTATGACCTTTATTAATTCCTTAACCTACGACCTTAAAAAGCAAAAGCCTTGTGAACTGAAAGATTTATTTAAACCTGGCAGCAATTATGTCGAACGCCTCTCCCAATTAATTCAAGAACAGATTAAACAACGTGATATCCAATTAATTAATGAATTTAAGGAAATCGCTCCGAACCAAGACTACTACATTGCAGACAAAACCCTTGTCATATATTTTCAGCTATATGATATTACCCCATATGTATTTGGTTTCCCAATGTTCCCAATCTCTGTTTATGACATTCAGGATATTATTGTTGAAGATGGTCCGCTTGGCAGAATGGCGGAGAATAATTAATAGCAGACTAAAAAATACCAGCTAGAAAAGTATGATACTTTTCTAGCTGGCTCTAACTAAAATTGGGTCTCCATTATTCTTCATTTTCTTGTTTTTTTTCAAATAAAACCTCTGGAATCACTTCAAATCCTTCAATGACCGTGTTTTCTTCTACTTCAATCATTAAGCTGAGCTTGCCGTCGAATTGGATTTGACGGACATACCTTAAATCTTGTGGACTAATCGAAATATCCGCTATTTTCGTCTTAATTTTAATTGACTTTGAATTATACTTCGGCATGATACTGCTCGCTTTTAATTCATAGGATTCATCATCAATCACTCGTTTAAAAGCTGTTTCGACCTTCTCTGTATCAATATCTTCTATCCCACTGTTTTTCAGAACCTTCTCTACATCCTTATAATCTAGTTTTGGCACGTCCTCTTCTTCGTTTTCCTCTACGACTCTATGGATTTCCTCATATACATTTGAAAGCGTTGCTGTATCGATTTGATCGCCTACAACCTTTTTCACAATTTCCTCAAAGACAATTTTATCCTCCCCGGCAGTCATAGCCTCTTCCGCATTTAATACTTCTTCAATAAAATGATAGTTTAATTCGTTCGCTTTCCCAGCTGAATAGAGAATATAATTTACATCTGCCGCATTGTCCGTAAAACAAGGGAATAAAAATCCGGATATCGGTGCGTTTAAATTAATAATTGGGTCCACAACAAAGTTATATTTAAATTCCTTTTCCACATAATCAAACAGTAATTCCTTTTTCGGATCTAGTGTCTTATTCATACTGCATAGGATAAAGGGATGGGAGTAAACGGTGTTTTTCTCACTTTCTTCGCCTTCTTCACTTTGGCGCTTCATCGGCTTTCTATATTCTCCACGAATAAACGTAACGACAATATCCATTTCATATTGCTTATCCTTTAGCATTTTCTCAACAAGCTTGAGCATTTGTTCCTTCCAGTCCTCTGTATCTGGACTAAGCAGACCTTGATGCAGAATAAGCTGACTGCTATTCTCCACATCTCGCTGGAATTTTAGTTCAAATACTTTCTCATCCAATTGGCCAGATAGTACTTTTTTAAAATTAGCCATAAATAATTCCTGCTGTTCAACTTCGAGCATCTCAAATGGTGTACTTTGATGATGGTAAATATCACTCGATTCTTTCATGATATATACATTAAAGATTTCATTAAGTTTTAATAAATCATTATTCACTTTGAATTGCTTGCGAATATTTGCTATATCTTTTTTATTCAATCTCGTTCCACTCCTAAGTTAATGATCGCTATCTTTTTAGAAATTCTGTCAAAATAAAAGTGGAGAGTAAATCCTAAATCTTGATTTACTCTCCATTTTCTTTATTCATTTTAACACATAATTTCTTTATTTTGTCATTAACCAAAATTAGATTTTTCAACAATTAATAGAAGCAGAAATACTTGTTCACTAGGATTAGCCTGAAGCCTGACCTGGTGTAAAAAGCATTTTAAGAAACACTTTTTCGAGATCTGTCAGTTACTGCAAAAAAACTCTGTTCTATTCTAAGACTGTGGAGAAGATGGTGTGGAAATGCTGGCAAGTGCCTGTTCAGCCTCATTAGCATATTGATTTTGTACAGCTAAATCTCCCAATGCCATCATCCCAACCAATTTGCCATTTTCTACAACTGGCAACCGACGGATTTGCTGCTCGGCCATTAATTGTGCAGCCGCATGCACATCCATATCCGGGGTACCTTGCACCATTTGCTGGGCTGTCATTACTTGAGAAACTGGTGTTTGAGCATTTTGACCTTGTGCAGTTGTACGCAACGTGATGTCACGGTCTGTTATAATCCCAACCATTTGCCCACTGTTGTTCACAACTGGTATAGCCCCAACATTATACTGACTCATAATAGCCGCGGCTTCTTGTACAGATTGAGTCTCATTGATTGTCATAACATTAGATGTCATGATGTCTCTTACAAATTGTGGCATACAAAATTCCTCCCTATTGTTCATTCGGTTTAGGTTGGTTTATTTTTCTATATTTATACACGTACAACAAAATAATCTATATCTAAATTCACGAGGATTTTGTGTAAAATATATAGAAAGATAAGTAATCATCACCTTGTTTCATCATGCGTTACCATAAATCACAAAAGAGGAACTTCCGATTAAGTATCGTCATAAGAAAAATATGGATGTATACTTACTGAATGTACTACCAATATATTTAAATTGTTATCTATATGGATTTAATTTGGAAAGGTTTGAATCTAACTTTGCGTATAATTCGAAAAATATTTCAGCTTATTGTAGATAGACCGATTAAAAATGGAGTAATGTTGAACGATCGCTACGAAGTTTTAAGTGTTATAGGAGTTGGAAGCTTTGGAATAGTTTATCTGTGTAAAGATTTAAAAGCTAACGAGAAAAGAGTAGTCAAACAGCTTCGACCAAGTAAGCACCGCATTAAAAATGAAATGGAGTTGTTTGAAAATGAAATCGTTGTTTTGCGTACACTGAGCCACAAACATATTCCGATGTTAATTGAATCCTTTTCATCGAACAGAAACTTATTTTATGTCATGAGTTTAATGGAAGGTGATAATCTGGAAGACCAAATTTTCTCAAGTAAAAAAGCTTTTAATGAGAAAGATTCATTACTAATTCTCTCTTATCTGCTTGAATTAGTTGATTACATTCACAGCAAGGGCATTTACCATCAAGATTTACGTATCCCAAACATTTTACTAAACAAGAAGGATTTATTTTTGATCGATTTTGGTTTGGCAAAGTATAGCGCTACAGTCGATCCTCATCACTCACATGAAGGTATTCTAAAATTGAAGCAACAAGATTATTACGATTTAGGAGAAATACTTTTATTTTTGCTTTATACAACATACTCTTCAAAAAATAAAAAAGCTCTTCCTTGGACAGAAGAACTTTCTTTAAAAAAGGAAACCGTTTATTTATTGAAAAGGTTAGTACAAATTAATGAACCATACTCAAATATGAATGAAATTTTAGCTGATCTTCATAGCGCACTTAAAGCACAAGAGCCTTTGAGTAAAAATTAGCTGCTGCTTCTTCCTCTCCGTTTGTAGTAGCTGCTTCCACTCATTGGCGATCGTTTATACCGCCGATTGCTGCTACTGCTGCCCCGGTGATAATAACGATTTTTTCGATCGCTGCTGCCTCGCCGATAACGTTTATGTCTTCGTTCACTGCTGCCTTGGGAAAGTTGCTTCATTTGCTTCATTATTTTTTTAAACATGGTTTACCCCTTTTCATTTTTGGGCTTGTTTTACTTTTTTAGTCTACCATAATTTAAAAATAAATTTAATAATGAACTTAAATGTTTGCAGGCAGATTACAGTACCTTAGTTAGCAGAATTTCATACAAATAATCAATAGAAATAGCCAATTGCATTATTCTCTGCTCACATAGAATATTTAGGAAGGTTCACCATATTTTTAAGCTTCCTTTCTAAGTCCTTGTTTGACTGCAGGCTGAACCTTTGAACGTCTATCGGTTATTCCGTACCAATAAGCAGCTCCGATGAACAGAGCACCTCCAATTATATTACCAATTGATACTGGAATTAAATTCGCGACAAGACCTGCAAATGAAACAGTTTCCGGATGCGGGACCATTAAGGAAAGTGATAATAATGTCATATTCGCAACACTATGTTCAAATCCTGATGTAATAAAAGCAAATAAACACCAGAATATCATAATTAATTTCGCTGTTTCATCCTTCAGCTTGACCGAGCACCAAACTGCCAAGCAAACGAGTATATTACAGAGTATTCCACGAACAAACAATTCCATAAATGGTGCATTCATCTTAACACTTGCTGCGGAAGTAATATAACTGGCTGTATCACCCGATGCTAGTCCCGAATAAAAGAAAAGTGCTGCAACAAGAATGGACCCGGCAAAATTTCCAAAATAACTATAGAACCAAATTCGACCTGCATCTAAGCCAGTTGTTTTTCTCATCAAAAGTCCAATTGTCATGATCATATTATTCCCTGTGAACAGGTCTGCTCCAGCCATGATGACTAAACTCAAAGCAATGCCAAAGGAAATACCCATGATAATTTTAGTGCCTGGAGCATTGGAGGCTTCAAGCTGCCCACCGATTGTAAAAATCAGAATGATTCCAAGTCCAACGAAAAGTCCAGCTAGCATCGCCATCAGAAAATATTTGCTTTTACTATTCTTTAGTTGGTTCACTTTTAATGCGGCTGTATTACTAAATGCAGTTATCGTCTCCATCATTTTTTATTTCTCCTTTTCTCGTACGCATTTACTAATTCCCCCATCTGATCATCGTAGCGTTCCTCTAGCTCTTGTTTCAGCTTTTTCGCTAATATTGGACTTGCTCCTGATGTTGATATCGTCAAAATGAACTTCTCTCTCCGAACGATTGCCGGCGTGATAAAGCTAGAGTTTTCACTATCACTTATATCATTGACCCATTGAAAATCATCGGCGCACGCACAAACATTTTTATTAATTGATTTGTTACTCGTAGCTGCAAAAATCAGATGTGCTCCCTCGATATCTTTCTCTTCAAATTCCTTCTGCTTCCATGCAACATCATGTAATTGCTCCAGTTCCTTGAGGATACGTGGACTAATCACTGTAATCGCTGCACCTGTTCCTGCAAGTCCTTTTGCCTTACGCAGAGCTATTTGACCTCCGCCAACTATGACAACTTTCTTGCCATGCAGTTTCATTATCATTGGATATAGCTGCTCCATAACACACCTCCTCCATTCGCTCGATTAATGTTTGCTTCATTAACTCATCAAACTCTAGATTCTTGCATAAAATAAAGTTATTGTTATCTTTGATGGTTTGATCTATCCGCTTCAGCAATAATCCAGTAAATAATAAGTAAGGCATGACATAGACTTTCTCATATTGATTTTTCAGCTTTGCGATCGCTGTATCGAAGCTTGGAACAGCAGCTGTCAGAAAAGCTTCGTATACTGGTTTATCCAGGCTTTGTTCAACGACTCGACCGATTTGCTGTAATCCCATAATCGGGCCAGGTTGGCTACTTCCTCTACCTACAAGCAAAATTGCTGCGTTCTTTTCACACATTTCAGCTTTAATCCGTTTCACTACAAGCTTTATCATATTCGGATGAACACCAAATGGATCTGTTATTCGAAAAGATATGTGCTCGTGTTTAGAGCGAATCGCTTGTAATGCTTCTGGAATATCTTGTTTGTGATGGACTGCTGAAAATAAAAGAACAGGCACGATAAGAAATCGTTCGGCTCCCCTTTCGATTAGCTTTCCAAGTGTTTCAGCAATGGTTGGATGCGTCAATTCCAAAAATGCTATTTCTTGATTCGGTAATGGAACATCCTCTTTAACCGATTCAATAAATGTTTTAAATTGCTCGTTCCCCTCATCGCGCCGGCTGCCATGCCCAATATACACAACGGCATCAATCATTCTCCACGCCTCCATTCCATCCGCTCCAATTCAGACTGGATTGACTCATCAATTGCATTAAATCCTAATCCAAAAGCATATTCCTTTACAGTTTCTCCGATATAGGCAAATGGAATAGCATCAAGGTGGTGAACTCCGAGTTTCTCTAATTCTTCTACATAGCACTTCACAGCAGCTTTATTTGGAAAAATAACGGTCTCCCATTTGTCTTCCATCAGCAGTCGCTTATTGATTGCATCAAAACGTGAATCGACAAGCCACTCATGAGAATAGTACAGCTTCGCTTCCTTATTTTCATAACCTTCGGGACCAATTACGATTGCACCCGCATTACTTCCCTGTGCTTTTGCCGCAATAATTCCCTTCGCAGCTAATGCTTGCTTTACCTTCACCGTTTGATACTCAATGTTACGAGGCAAGTCGCGAATATCAAAATTCGCCTTTGCTAATTGATTAAACAGCGGTTCCACGCTTTCTGGAGCGGCGAAAATTAGTTTTTTCGCATTCATTATTGTTTCTAATTCATTTTCGCTAAATTGCTTGCTTTTCTTCTTAAAAACTGGAAATGAATATGCTTCAGCTCCTAGCTCTGTAAAATAACGTTCTAAATCAAATGGACTTCCTGATGCTTTAGCAATCACCACCCGTTTCCCTTGAAATCTTTTATTGTCAAACCAAGCAAGCGAGTCGCCCAGTGCTACGACGTCACCAACAATCATCATAGCGGGATTACCAATATTCTCTTTCTTGATAATGTCTTTAATTGTTTCCAATGTTCCCTTTACCACTTTTTGTTTCCCTAAAGTTCCCCACTGGATAATAGCTACTTTAGTATCAAGCGATTTTCCTTGATTAATCAGTTCATCACAGTTCTCAACCAGCTTTTTCATTCCCATATAGTAAGCGATTGTATCCCCTGTATGGTTTTTGTCTTCATTCATTTGTTCATTATTTATACAAGCATGACCGGTTCTAAGTGTAAAACTGTTGCTGTAATTTCGATGTGTAACAGGTATTCCTGCATAAGCAGCCGCTGCAATACTAGAGGTGATTCCCGGGACAATTTCATAAGGTATATCAGATGCTGCAAGTTCCTCTGCTTCTTCACCGACCCTTCCGAATACGGAAGGGTCTCCACCTTTTAAACGAACAACGTATTTTCCTTGTTTTGCAAACTGAACAAGTGATTGATTGATATTCTCTTGTCGCATGATATGTCGATTCGGCAGCTTCCCGCAATAGATAAATGCACAAGATTGCTTTGCAAAACGTAATAACCTTGGATTAGCAAGACGATCGTATAAAATGATATCTGCCTGTTTTAAGCATTCCAAGCCTTTTGTTGTAATTAATCCGATATCTCCAGGACCTGCACCGACAAATGAAACAAAACCTTTTTTATTTTCCATCGTCTACACCGCTATATATACATAGCCATCAATGACTTTTGTTTCATACGTTGGTACAGCACCATCATCCGGTTTTTGAACCTCACCTGTGACGAGTGAGACTTTCCAGTTTTGCAGGGGGCAAAATACAAACTCTCCGGAAACGATTCCTTCTGCTAAAGGTCCATTTGTATGTGGGCATCTGCTCCCTATTGCCCGGACATCCCCATTGCTCAAATGAAACAGAGCAATGGATTCCCCGCCTACATGAACTTCTTTTCCTATTTGTTTCGGCAGATTTTCAAGTTCCATGATTTTAACTATTTCTTTTGTTTTCATCAGTAGATGACCTCCTATTTTTCAGCCATGAACTATTTTCAGTTGCTCATATTTTCACAATTTCAAACATCTCTTTTTTCTTCATGTTAAGAAGTGTGCTTGACCAAGCTTCTTCGTACGTATTTTTTGCCTTGTTGAATCGTTCAACCAATTCAGCATTCCGTTTTTCGTTCAATAAAACAAGCTTAATATTTTCCGAGCCAATTCTCTCTACCCACGGAGCTGTTCTTTCATTATAAATACCTGTTTCACGATAATATTGCGTATAAGCCTTTGCCATCGTAATAACTTCATCTTCCGTTTTTACTGTTATAAAGGAATCACATTCACGTACTTCTGTTCCACCATTACCACCGAAGTAGAGCTGGTAGCCATTTTCAACACAGACAACTCCAAAGTCTTTCGTTAAAACCTCTGCACAGTTACGAGGACATCCTGACACACCCATTTTCATCTTGTGTGGCGTATCTACCATTTCTATCTCTTTCTCCAGCCTTATTCCTAACCCTAGAGAATCTTGTGTGCCAAAGCGACAGAATCTCGATCCGACACAGGATTTTACATTTCGTAATGATTTAGAATAGGCATATCCTGAACGCATGCCTAGATCTTCCCATACATGTGGAACATCTTCTTTTTTCACTCCGTATAGCCCGACTCGACTTGCACCTGTAATTTTTACTAATGGCACGTCATATTTATTGGCAACCTCTCCAAGTCGAATTAATTCGTCACCTGTTGTTGTTCCGCCATACATCCGAGGAACGACAGAAAAAGTACCGTTATTTTGGATATTTCCATCCATCCGTTCATTTACAAACCGGGAAGCTTTATCATCCTCATATTCCTCTGGCCAAACCATTCTCATATAGTAATTGAGTGCTGGTCGGCAAGCGGGACAGCCTTCTTCATTCGTAAACTTGAGCACATTGCGGACTTCTTTCGGTGATTGCAATCCTTTTTCTTTAATTTCTGCAACTACTTCATCACGTGTCAGTGGCGTACATGCACACATGCCTGTTTTCTCTGCTGTCGGATCAAAGTTGTCCCCTAGTGTATGAGAGAGAATCCCTTCAACAACTCCTCGACATTTTCCACAAGACGCACCAGCCTTTGTACAAGTTTTCACTTCTTCAAATGACTTCAAATCCTGCTCTAAAATTGCTTGGACAATTGTGCCTTTCGTTACACCGTTACAGCCACAGACTGTTTCGTCTGCGCTCATATCTGCAATCATTTCATCGACAGCATCTTCTCCCGCCTTTTGGAGAACAGCAGCACTTGTAAACTCACTTATATCTGTTTCTTTCTTCAGCATTGTAAATAATCTTGTTCCATCTGATGCATCTCCATAAAGGACAACACCAACAACCTTGTTATTTGCTACTAGCACTTTTTTATAAACGCCGGCAAACTGATCATGCACGATAATAGCGTCTGTTTCATCATCTTCAGCAATTTTCCCACCTGAGAATAAATCACAGCCAGCAACTTTTAATTGTGTTGATAAGATACTCCCTTGATAGCCAGTTGTTTTTGCTCCTGTTAGATATTCAGCAAGCGCTGTTCCTTGCTCATAAAGCGGTGCAACCAAGCCATAGGTAATGCCATTATGTTCCGCACACTCTCCGACTGCATAAATAGAAGGAATTGACGTTTGCATATGGTCATCCACAATGATACCTCTATTTACATCTAAACCTGCATGCTTTGCTAATTGTGTATTCGGACGTATTCCTACCGCCATCACGACAAGATCACATTCAACGGAAGTACCATCTGAAAATTTAATCCCTTCCACTCGCTCATTTCCATATATTTCAGTTGTTTGCTTTTCCATTAAAAATTTCATGCCCTGGGCTTCTAAGTCTTTTTTCAACATTTTTGCTGCTGGTGCATCCAGCTGTTGTTCCATTAGATTTGGCATTAAGTGTACGACTTCCACTTCCATCCCACGATCCATTAATCCCCTCGCTGCTTCTAAGCCGAGAAGTCCACCACCAATAACGACGGCCTTTTGATAACGATCTGCTGTCTCAATCATGACTTCCGTATCCTGAATCGTTCTAAAGCCTATTACTCCTTCAAGCTCGCTCCCATTAACAGGTAGAATAAAGGCACTGGAACCTGTTGCTATAATTAATTCATCATAAGAAATTACACTACCTTTATCTGTTTTAATTTCTTTTTCTTCAGGATCAATCTCGGTTACTTTTTCACCCGTAAATAACGTAATATCGTTATCCTCATACCATTTCCAGTCATTAATGTTGATATCTTTAATCTCTGTTTTCCCTTGTAAAACATGTGATAGCATAATTCTATTGTAATTAGGATAAGGTTCATCACCAACAATTGTTATATCAAATGCTTCACGATTCCTTTTTAATATTTCTTCCATACATCTAACTCCAGCCATCCCATTTCCAATCATCACTAACTTACGCTTCATCATATATCCCTCCACTTTATTGTGAAATCATTCACAATTATATTTGTGAATGATTTCACAAATATGAGTAAAAATATATAATTACATCACGTTAGGTTTGTTAAATTTCTCAAATGGATGTAACTATATCTACCGTTAGTATAGCATGGAAATTTTTTAATTCTAAGGAAATTTATGAACATATTGAGACAATTACTTCTATGCTTTCTTAGAAGCCCATATACTTTGGAGTACAAGCCTTTAGGCAAACGCTTAGCTGCACTTATACAGGCTTAAGAAAGCTTATACCTTCTTATCGGCGGAAAAACAAGCATTAATTGAAGAAAAAAGACTTGTCTTTATTTATGCTACTTTTATTCCAATGTGTACAACATCTTACGTTAACCAAATTATATGGGTTATCACATTGTATAAGACTAGCAATAGATGCTTCTTCCCCTTGTCAATTATCAAAGTATTGATTTTAGCATTGAATTTATTCTTATGGTATATGTTTCAGAGAGTAATCAATATAACGATATTATGATTCTCTAAAAAATGTAAATATCTGTTCAGAAACAGCTTCGGCCCTTTCTTCTGTAATTAAATGGCCAGTCTTATCATAAGCAATTAATTCGGAATTTGGTAGGTCCTCCTTTAATTTCATCCCAATATGAAACGGTACTACATTATCTTCCCTTCCCCATATTAATAAGATTGACTTATCTATACTTTTAAGCTGTTCACTCGTTAAGTCGCCTTCTCGGTAACGCAGTAGACGCATCATGGATTTATTGAAATTCTTTTCTTTTAATGGGCGGCCAAATTCTTCAATGAGATCCTCAGAAATCAATGAATGATCATAAAATACATTTTTCAAATTATCTGGAACAGATTTTTTGTTCAGCACATAGTTGACTGCTATCTCACAAAAAGGCAGATAAGAACAATAGCGCTGCCATCTTTTTGCTTTCTCTAGATAGCCTGAACTTGATAATAGCACAAGTTTATCGATCCTTTCTGGTACTATCTTGGTTGTATTTAATGCAATTTGGCCACCCATCGAATGACCGACCAAAAAGGCCTTTTCCAACTGAAAATGTTCAATGCAAGCAGCAATCAATTTCCCGTAATTTTCATAGGTATAAATAAATGAAATGGACTTAACACTCCTGCCGAATCCTGGTAGATCAATTGCTATAATTGAAAAATGTTTAGAAAGAAGTGGAATGATTCTGCGAAATGTATAAACCGACGATACAAACCCGTGAATAAAAATAATTGGCGGCTTATTATGGAGTATGTATTCACAATAAATATCCATATTTAATAAGCGAATCATTTCTTTAGTGTACGTAGAAGTTTTCAAATTTTCCTCACCAACTGTATATAGTCTCTACGTTAGTATTTGAAAAATGTAACAGAAACATGTATTGGAGGTGAGGAGTTATCCTAATTTAAACGTATGTATACATTCTATTTTGTATAACGATTCGCATAGGAGCTTGCAACAAAGGATTCCGGCTTAATTTTCGGCTCAATTCCTAATGATTCCATTCTTGAAACCATTTCATTAACAAATATTTTTGTTTTATTTTTCCGCTCAGAACCGATATCAATATGTCCTTCAATAGAAAAAGAAGCACCCTTATAAATGTTTGACAAAATGATATTAATTAACTCCTCTTTCTTTTCTTCACTGAACATCGATACGACTTCTTCTGTTAAGGTTGTTTCATAGGATATTCGCTCATGCAAATTCATCATTTTCCTTGGAATAATGACCTTGCGGATACATGCCCAAGCACCTTTTGTTTCACAGTGAATCACAATTCCAGTAATAAATCGTGTATAGCTGGAATGCACTTGCGAATCCGTTCCGAACATTAATTTATAGCTTCCATTCCGATCCTTTTCCATAAATCGCTTAATATGCTGAAACACTTGAGTGAAAGACATATTTTTCTGGCTTAAATTTTGAAATGAAAAATTATATACATGTAATTCTGCCATTAGATGAACGATTCCTCCTTTAGGATTGAAGCGTTTCCTTTGCAAGACAAGTCATAATTTTACGATCTCCATTACTAAATAAATGCATTTATCTCCTCTTATATTCTAATTATAACCAACAGGTTTTATAAAAACTTTAAAGAAAATGTAAAGATTTGTGTTGCGTTAAATTATCAGAAGACACTTATGGCTAATGTGCCAGTTAACGTAATATAGTTCAACGATCAACTTGCAGCCTTTAAGGTAATTTTACCCGCCGACACTTTTCTGTATACATTAATGGAATGCTGCAAAAAATAATTTAAGTTTTAAATAAACCTACTAGAATAAGTTACATTCCAGTATTAACAAGAGGTGGAGAAAGTAAATGAAGATTCGATTCGGCTATGTAGCAAATGCACTAGGTTTATGGGATGCAAGTCCATCAAAAACATTGACGTTTGCACGGTATTCGAAGCTTTCTAAAAACGAGAGAATGGAAAAGCTGAAATCTATTACAGCACAAAATCTACATCACACCAAAAGAATTTTGTATTACAATATCGCGCACGAAATAGAATTATATCGGCTTTCGAGCTCGCTTGTTCCTCTAGCTACCCACCCAGAAGTGATGTGGGATTTCTTAACTCCATTTAAAAACGACTGGGCGGAAATTGGAAACCTGATTAAACAGTTTAAGCTTCGTATAAGCTTTCATCCTAACCAATTTACCCTTTTCACAAGCAAACGAGAAGAATTAACCATGAATGCTGTAAAGAATATGGAATATCATTTTAAGATGCTCCAAGCAATGGATGCACTTGATAGCGCATTAATTAATATTCATATTGGTGGAGCCTATGGCGATAAAAATGAGTCATTGAATCGTTTTCATAAAAACCTAAAACAATTACCAAACGAAATTAAAAAACTTATGACACTAGAAAATGATGATAAAACATATGATGTTCGAGAAACGCTAATTACGTGTGAAAAGGAAAATATACCAATGGTACTCGATTACCACCATTATATGGCGAATAAAGAAGAGAACGACCTCGCACTTTATTTACCCCATATTTTCGCGACTTGGAATAACTTTCATTTAATACCGAAAGTCCACATCTCTTCACCAAAATCTGATCAGGCCTATCGTTCCCACGCAGATTTTGTATCTTCAGACTTTATTCTCCCCTTCTTAAAGATGGCAAAAGAGCTTAATCAGGACGTTGACATTATGATAGAAGCAAAGCAAAAGAACCTGGCTATGCATAGACTTATTGAAGAAATAGCTGCAATTCGGGGAGTCAAACGTATTTCGGGTGCCTCTGTGGAATGGTAATCGGCGAATAACAGAGATCATTGCTGTGAAGTAGATGACATTTGTGATTATATAACCTAAGTTATAGTCAGCTTTGATCTTAAGATGTCTGTAAATAATAGAGTTAGTATTTTAAATTACTACACGACCAAGTGATAAGTTCTTTATCTCCACAAAAATTTAAATAACTATCCTCTCTTTATTCGGAGACCTAATTTTTACACAACACAAAATATTTAAATTTTATTTACAATTTATTTCCATTCCATTACAATGTAGATACAAGCGGGAATTTTCTATAAATTCAAATCCAGTTTTAATAGAGAATGAATTAAAATAAAGTGATATTAGAGAGGTATGGAGATGAATCGTTCACTCATAATACATGAGTTCAAAATGATAATGAGAAGCAAAAAGAATTACTTATTTATTATTGCTCTTGTTAGTTTACTGTTAACTTATTGCTTTCTAGTTCTTCCAGCAACAGAAACAGCTGATTCGTTTAATCCGGAAAAAATCCAAGCAGACATCAAAAACCTTGAAGCTGTACAAGAGGGAATGATTGCTAGAGGTGGCACAGGATATGGTGAAATGACTGGTTCCCCTTATGCCAATAGTGTCCATGATTCCAGAGTGAAAAGTAGAATGCTGTACGCCTTTGAAGATAAAAATTTCAACCGCTTTGTTCAATTACGAATGAAAAACTTCGATTTTGGTGCAGTAAATGCAAGCCGCGATTGGATGTTAATTGCTGATGCTCGTTTTCCTGCTTATGATCAGGAACGCAACGTTAGTTTAAGAAATCTCCGTTATCAAGGTTATTTAGATGCAAATATCCCCATTACATATAACATGATTGAGCAAAAAACAGCTTTACAGAGCCTTGTTAATTTCCTTCTCGGCACAACTGCTGCCAGCGTGATATTTTGTGCAATTTATTTTAGTAGTGACATCTTTTCCAAGGACAGACAACATCGAACAGTCTTACAAGGCATGCCGATTGGCTGGTATCGCTTAATCAACGTCAAATCTATGGTTGCATTTTTCTACATGCACATGATACTTATTGGATTATTGCTATTGGGAGTTATTATCTTGTCCATTCAAAATGGGTTCGGCTCGTTTAAGCTTTCTGTACCGATTACGGTGCCAAGTACACAGCCAGATGATTATTTCGGCTACAGATTTAGTGAATATGACAGCATCACCATCGCTAGGTTTTTACTTTTAGCACTTGGGATCATACCGATTCTTGTTTACCTGTTCATTCGCATAAATGCTATCTTAAGCTTATTATTTAAAAATTCCTGGCTTGTTCTAATGATCAGTACAGTTCTATTGTTTTCTGAGAGAATCTATTATTCTAGAACATTAAACGAGCTATTTGGGGTAGATATAAGTTATTTTCCACAGACTTATTTTGATTTTGGCCGAATTATTTCAGGGGAAAAATATTATTTAGTCCACCTAGAATCTATTACGTATGAAAAAGGAATTATCGTATTACTCTGTACCCTTTTTGCAGTTGAAATTATGCTCTTTATCGTTTCTCGAATCATTAGTAAGCGCCGTTTCTATCGTAAAGCAGCTTAACTTATTCACTGGGCTGAAAGTATGCATTAGCCAGAAAGGATAATCGATATGTTTTGGAAGTTTACGCTTTTTGAACTGAAACTCTTATTAAAAAATCGTAAAAGTTGGTTTATTGCTGTATTTCTTCTGCTCTTTTTTATTTTATTTTTCTTATATTATAGTCAGGATACTCCTCAATCCTTAGCAGACAGGAAAAAAATGGAAACAGGAATATCTTACGCGGTTTTTGATTACTTAGATCAGCAGCGCCATGATCTGCCTGAAGTTGCGGAAGTTTATGATTATCATACACAAATCCAATCCCTATTAGGGATGCAAGTTTGGCATATTAGCGGTGGAAATGATAGTGAACAGTATGTTGAAGATGGGCTGAAACTCAATCAACTGCGACTGAAAGTGCATGAATTAGGCAATGAAGGAATACCTGATCATTTAATCGTTCCTACAGAAGAGATATTGAAAGAGAATGCGTTGTTGCATTTTATTAAAGATAACAATTTACCGATTGAGTCAGACTCTTTTGCAACAAATCACTATTTTACGAATGCACTCGCGATGATGTCGGGTCTGTTATTCCTTGTAATTGTCTTAATTAACGGCAACGAAATGCTAATCTATGAGCAAAGACACCAATCCGTTATGCGCGGATTCCCTTTAGCTTTCATACAAAAAATAGTGAGCAAAATAATGATTCATAGTATCCATATTTTCATTTTCCTTCTCCTCGGATTTTTTATTGGGAGTATCTATTTAGCAAGAACAATGGAAGCAGGTGAGTTTTCTTTTCCGATACTTATTTATAGGAATGAAGGCTATCTTGCTATATCTGCTAGTCAATATCTCCTGTATATGTTTTTAGGACTCGCGCTCGTTACAATTTTATTGCTATTATTATCAATTTTACTAAATATGTTATTTAAAAATGCGTTCGCCAATATTCTGATTGGTCTAGGTATTTTCCTGCTACCTGATATAGCCGTGGCTGCAGGGTTTAAAGCGACCTTCATACACCCTATCAAATTTATTGATATACATAAAGTTCTTTCCGGAGAGCTTGCAATAGAATTGGGTAATAGCTCCATTGATTATTGGAATGCGATGGCGACCTTAGGCATAAGCACGATTCTCTTAATCGCTATTATTTATGTTTTAAACAAATACGCTTATCAAAGGGTTCCTAAAAATTCTCCATTGGAAAAAGCATTCTGAATCATCCCTTATTAGCCTTAAAAATAATAGAAATGAGGTCTATCATGCTTAAGCTAGAAAACATCTCCGTGAAATATAAAGAAAAAACCGTCCTGGATAATCTTTCCTTTACTGCGGATAGTGGCGAAATTATCGGTTTAGTTGCACCGAACGGAACTGGTAAAACAACATTGTTTAACGTTATTTCAAATTTCCTAAAACCAAATCAAGGTACCGTCACCTTTAATGGTAAGCTCCAGTACAAAACGGAAAGGAAAGAAATATCTATCCATCAACAACTTGCCACTTTCCCAGATCAGGCTGATTTATTTGAAGAATTGACTGGCGTTGATCATATGAAGCTATACGCTAATATGTGGAAAGGTACAGCCAGGGATGTGAAGAAAATTTATACCCAACTACAGATGGAAAGCTATGTAAAAAAGAAAGTAAAAACGTATTCCCTTGGTATGCGACAAAGGTTATGCTTTGGAATGATTGCTGCAGCTGATACGCCTATCATGCTAATGGATGAAGTAATGAACGGACTTGATGTAGCAAATGTGTCCCTCATATCTAGGCGTTTAATGCAAATGAAACAAGAAGGAAAACTGATATTCGTAGCATCCCATTTACTTTCAAATCTCGATTTATATGCTGACCGTGTGCTGTATCTAAAAGATGGCGACATTATCCATCAACAAGATACAAATAATAGTGCAGATAAATATTTGAAAATAGATTTACTACCTGAAGAATACGAAAAGTTCAATTCAACTTTTCCATTGCCTGAAAGTCATCTCTATATCGCAGGCCATCTATGCTGCATTCCACTCACAAATATGGATCAGTATGAACAGAACGAATGGATCCAACGATTGACTGCTTATGAGGAAAGAGAACTAACAATTGGGCCACTTGGAACAGCTGAATACTATGAAAGATTCTATCATGACGATTCAGAGATTTAGGCTATTAGGAGTGTGGATTAAATGAAACGAATGTTTCTCTTCCTTTTCATTTCTTATTTATTCGTTTTAATTGGTTGTAGCCCAGAACCTTCCGAAAAGGTGTCACGTTACCAAGAAAATAATGAAATCATCGGAGAAGAAAGAGAGGATCTTATTGGGGAAATTAGTGACACTATTTACCATTCGGTTGACCGTAGTAATTCTGACGCGGAAGAACTTATGATTAGTCCTCCCGATAGAAAAGGAGAGTCTATTATTCCATCAGAAGGTAGATACACAATTAGCGCTGGTGTTTTTGAAGATCCTCCACAATCAGGCAGACTTCTTGTATATGATGAAAATGAAGTACTTTTAATTGATGAATTATTAGATTTTTCTTACGGAGTTAGTAGTGTTACGGTTGATCTGAATGGTTCCCATACGGTTCATGTGGATGGGCTGGACCAAGCCTTTTTAACTCCAGCAGCTACAGAGATTTCGAATGAATTAACTGCGGGGATTTGGGAGGTTGGAAAAGATATTGAAGCTGGTAGTTACGCTGTTATTCCTGCTGATTTTTCCTTTGGATATTTACAAATTTTTGAGGAAGGAGAACTTCCAAGGGTCTTTGAATTTTTGAATAGTTCACCTGAATCGGCAATTAACGTTCAGATTCAACTGAAGAATGGACAAAAATTAAAGATTTCAAGGCTGGAGATGCTCCAATTTGAGGAACAATCTTGATTAACAAGTTAGAATTTCCCTATTCATTATGAATGGGGAAAATTTTTATACTCTCCAATTTCCATTGCATTCCAAATTGCACATTGTTATGTTAAAAGAAGAAAAACAGATTAATAAAAAGGGAGGCACAAAGGATGGAAGAGAAAGTATTATCACTTCAAAATCTGTATATGAGTTATCCTGGGAAGGACGTTTTAAATGGGATTAATCTAGATGTCTACCGGGGACAAATCATAGGATATATTGGACCAAATGGTGCGGGGAAAAGCACGACATTAAAAATCATGCTCGGATTAGTGGATGGTTATGGCGGGGTTGTAGAAATTTTCGGCCAAAATATTTCCTCCAACGATTATACATATAAACAAAAAATCGGTTATGTTCCGGAAAATGCAGAGATTTATGATAACCTGACAGCAGCTGAATATCTCACATTTATTGGTGAATTATATGGTTTGGAACGCGGCGCCGCCGAGACGAAGGCATTAAGTCTTTTAGAAGAGTTTGATATGGGGGACGTTTTCCATTCAAGAATCTCCTCTTTTTCTAAAGGAATGAGACAAAAAGTTCTAATCACATCCAGCCTTCTTCATAATCCAGATTTGATTTTTCTTGATGAGCCATTAAGTGGACTTGATGCGAATAGTGTTATGGTTATTAAAGATATGCTAGAGGCTTTAGCTAATCAGGGAAAGACTATCTTTTATTCGTCTCACATTATGGATGTTGTTGAAAGGATAAGTAATCGAATTGTACTATTAGTGAATGGGGAAATTGCGGCGGATGGTTCCTTTGAAGAGCTAAAAGAAAAAGGTAAGGCAGGTTCACTTGAAGCTATTTTTAATCAATTAACTGGATTTGATGAGCATCAAGAAACAGCGAAAAAGATTGTCTCCATTGTAACGGGGGAGACATGAGATGCGTGACATCCGTATTTTAAAAGTGCTTGATACCTTTCAATCGGTTTTCCGCAAATTAAATATTGATTATACTGTGATGCGGAAAATTCTTGAATTAAAACTTACGATGGACCAGCGTCGTGTTCCAACCATTCTTAGTCAAAATACGAAGAAAAAGGAAGGGAATCAATTTCTTAAATCATTATGGATTTATGTTTTATACGGTCTTACGCTCGTCCCATTTGTATTTCTTGGGGATAATTATTTATTCCAGATCAGTATTATAGCTGGGATTGCCATGTTCATCCTTAGCACGTCGATGATTTCAGATTTTTCTTCGGTACTTCTAGATGTTCGAGACAAAGTTATTTTGAATACAAAACCAGTAAACAATCGAACCATTAATGCAGCCAAATTTCTCCATATAGCGATTTACTTAACTCTGCTTACTGGTGCGTTTATTGCCATACCAGCAATTGTATTTCTATTTACTAAAGGATTTATCTACTTTCTCTTATTCCTTATTGAAATAATTTTAATAGACCTATTAATACTAGCTTTTACTGCACTAATCTATATGGTTGTATTACGATTTTTCGACGGGGAAAAGCTGAAGGATATTATTAATTATGTGCAGATATTACTAGCTGTAGCAGTTGTAATCGGCTATCAAATCATTATACGATTATTTGATTTTGTAGATTTCGAATATGTTTATGACTTTAGCTGGTGGCATGTATTGCTTCCACCAGTATGGTTTGGTGCACCATTTGAACTGGTGTTAAACCAAAATTATTCCAGTGAGATTATTCTCTTTTCCCTATTCGCATTGTTAGGACCAATCGTCTCGATTTTCCTATATTACGTATTAATGCCTTCGTTCGAACGGAATTTACAAAAGCTAATGGAAGAATCGAGCACAAAAAGCAAAAAAAAATGGACCCTAAATGATCTGATAGAAAAATTTATTTGCTCCAGCAGAGAGGAAAGGATATTTTACCGCTTTTCTTCTATTATGATTAGTCGGGAGAGAGATTTTAAATTAAAAGTATATCCTTCAGTCGGAATGTCACTCGTTTTTCCGATAATCTTCCTTTTTAACAATTTGAGCTCTCAGACACTAGAAGAATTGGGGCAAGGCAGATCATTTTTAACAATCTATTTTTCTAACATTATTGTTGGTACCGTTGTTTACATGCTGCAGTTTTCTGCGAAATATAAAGGAGCATGGATCTTTCAAACAACACCAATTCAAGAACATGCCATTGTGTACAGTGCAACGTTAAAGGCAGTCTTTGTAAAACTATACTTACCGATTGTTTTGGTACTGGCCGTATTATACATCTGGGTATTTTCCTTCCGTATCTTACCCGATTTAGCGGTTGTTGTAGTTTCGGCCCTATTACAGTTGCTTATATCTTATAAGATGTTTAATAACGGAAAATATCCGTTTACCGAGCCAATTGAAACCGCACAACAAGGCGGAGGACCTGCCGGGAAAATTTTTGTATTAATGCTTATTGTTGGGGTATTTACGATTTTACATTTAATCGTTACCTTTTTACCTTTCGCAATTTATGGTTATTTGGTAGTTCTTATCGTACTTACGGCAATATTTTGGAAGATGATTTTCAAGTAATGTAGAAAATCAACAAATCATGACAGACAAGGTTATTACGTTAAAGAAAGTCTCTCCTCATTCAGAACGAATGAGGAGAGACTTTCTTTTTACTTTAGTTTTATTTTTCCGGCTTGAAGACTTTAGATAAATGAATTATTTTGCCATCCAAGAACCATCTCTATTCGGATCACTGAACCCATGAATTTTATTGTTTTCATCAATGACTAACCCTTGGATGCTCCCGAAATAGGAAGTATCATCCGTATATTGAACATCAATACCAAGCTCTTCAGGGTCCTTTAGAAATAGATAATCTTGCTCTGCCTGTAAAACATCCTCATTAAATTCCAGAAAGGTTCTAGGATCGCTTACAGATTCCTGAATTGGTTCATTAAACTTAATCGTTTTTACTAATTGTTGCGCAACCATTGACGTAATTCTTCTTCCTCCTGAACTTCCAATACCTATGACAGGAGATCCGTTCTTCGTTAATATTGTCGGTGTTGTATAACTAAATGGACGTTTGCCAGCCTCAGGACTATTTGGTGAATCTTCACGAGTACTAAAGTTTTTTAATTGATCATTTAAGAAAAAGCCATTCACATATTCTCCTGATCCAAAAAAATTGCTTAGCGTATTCGTTACGGAAACCATCATACCATTCTTGTCCACCACCACAAAGTGTGTCGTGTTTCCATGATCTTCTTTATCAGCATCTGATTCCAAGTTCCTGCGATATTCTTCAGACAATTCAAGTCCATCGACTTCGGATACGAGATCATTAATATGATCTTGAGAAATCATTTCATTTATTGGAACATCTGAATAGTTAGGATCCCCCACATTTTCTAAACGATCACTATAACTTATTCTATTGATGATCCCCATTAATAACGAAAAAGCTAACGGCTTATCTTTGGTATCTTCAATTTGCAGTGACTCGGCCATTTCTAAAGCTTGAATTAACATAATTCCCCCTGAAGGCGGTGGTGGAGCTAAGACATCATAGTCACCGAATTCACCTTGTATGGGTTCCTTGGTTTCAACCTCATAGGATTCCAAATCTTTCTCATCTATTTTCTCTTCCTCATCGCTAATGTCATTTGCAATGTTTCCTTTATAGAAAGCATCTGGTCCTTCAGCCTGGATATCTTCTAAGGTTTCTGCCAGTTGGGCTTGTACCAATAATTCCCCTACTTCTATAGGCTCACCTTCTGGAAAGAAATGATCTAATTCAGGCAGGTGATCAGCCTCGTTTTCCAATGCATCGTGCATGGTTTCAGAAACCGTCACACCATTTGCAGCAAAATTGATCGAAGGGTCAATTAAGTCATCCATATTCATTGTGCCAAAATCTTCATGGACCTTGTACATCCCTTTAATAAAACCTGGCACACCTATGTCACTTGAAGGTAATGTATCATCCGGTGCGGTTTCACGATAATCATAGACGACTGGTGCTTCGCCTTTACCGGGATGAATCAGCATGGTTCCTCCTCCGCCAATTCCCGATCCATGCGGCTCCGCAACCCCTAATACAAAACTTACTGCTATGGCAGCATCGACAGCATTTCCGCCTTGTTCTAATATTTTCATACCTACTTCAGTGGCAATTGAACTATCCGTTGACACACCATACGAACCCTCATCCTCTCTTGTTGTATCATTCAGGGTGAAGTCAGCATTCTGATCTGTTGATTGGGGTTCATCAAAAATTCCACTATCTCTAACAAGTATTATTACGAATAATACTACAATCAAACCTATAATAATGTAAAAACGATTATTGTTGTTAAGCATGTTTTAGGTTACACCAAAGTTATCAAAAAGACGATAGCGGTAATGATTAGCCCCATCATAGAATCCATACTTGTCCGTTTCTTTTGTGTTTTGACTGATTTTAAAACCCATTGCTTAAAAGTCAGTTTTGATTGTGCTTTTTTTACCTTTTGCTTTTTTTGATAGTCTAATATAGCTTCCATTTAAATTCCTCCTCAAATATAGTTAGATACAAAAACTGTGCCAAAAGTTAATCCACTAAGTAATAATGTACTAGCAACTGTAGGTAAAACACCTTGCTTTTGAATGGTATTTGCAATCAATCCAGGAACGATAATTCCGATAGCCACTAATCCACCAACGGCTTCAGGAATGGAATATTCAGCAAATGCAAAGTCAAAAATTGCTTTCATAATGATTCCGGTCGTTATCATCGCTGTAAACTTTCTTCTTCCGTATAGGATCGTAAATTTTGAAATGACCTTCATGACAATTAGATATGTCAAAAAACTAACCAAAAACGTAACAACAATACTTGCTGGCGTGGTAAACATCATAGCAATATATCCCGGTACAACTAATCCAGCTGGAATAACTCCTGTAAATTCTGTATAAAATAAGCTGAGAATAACTCCCGCAGTTATTGCCAAATAAATATCTCCTGTGTCAAATACAAACATTTTTCAATTCCCTTCTCTCTAAGCAGTTTCTTTTGTTATTTTCATTTGTTCAAGTCGAGTTACCAGTTCATCCGCGCCTCCATGAATATTTCCAACTCCGTAAATGGTTTTACCGGATAAGAATGGCTGAAGGACACGCACAATTTCATCAGTGCTGGCACTTTCCAGGTCTAAAAGGTTTCGGACCGGGAATTCTCCTCTTTTATATGCCTTTACGATGAGGCTTGTATTATCCCCCATCACCACTAGTGTTTCTGCTTGTATTTTTGGCAGAACCTGCTGGATAAATTGTTCCGTACGATCCACTCGATCCGAACGAGTATTCATAATAACAACTGGCTGCTCTGTAGGATAACTCAGTTGCTTCACGCGTTCCCAAATATTGATTGTTGACATAGGGTCATTAGCAGCAAATCCATTAACTAAAAAGCTAGGATTATTCGCATCACCAATTGGAAGGATCTGCATGGCACCTGGATCCGGCCAAGCCTTTAACATCCCTCGCTTTGCCGTTTCATGATCAATACCTAGAACATCGGCAACAGAAAGAGCTAGTGCTGCATTTTCCGGGAATACCATGTACTCGAATTTTTTAAGAAATTCCTCGGAAATTGCGGATGTATCACATACGTGTACCTTCGTATTCCGCTGCTTAGCCATTTGCTTAAAGTAAGAAACATAGGGACTGTCGTTAATAATCAGATCACCGTTATAGGGAATTGCTTCTGAAAATGAGTCTGCCACCTCTTCTAATGTAGGTCCTAAAACATCCATATGATCCTCTAATACATTAACAATTAGACCAATATTTGCTTTTAATAGTTCTTCTTGGAAAACTACTTGATAATCTGGTTTAACTGCCATACACTCACTCACAAGAGCGTCAGCTTTTAACTCAGAAGCCTTCGTTAAGACCCTTCTTTGTTCCCCTATATTCGGACCTTCCATCCTTCTCTTAATCGGAGCTTCTTGGGAATCAAACCAGTAGAGCATTCTTGCATCGGTTCCAGTCGTTTTTCCAACTGTATGGTATCCCGCCTCTTGTAAAACACCTGTTATTAATCTAGTGACTGTTGATTTACCCCTAATTCCATTTACATTTACACGGACTGGGATACTTGTAATGTTTTTG
This sequence comes from Oceanobacillus sp. FSL W7-1309, assembly GCF_038002145.1. Taxonomy (NCBI): domain Bacteria; kingdom Bacillati; phylum Bacillota; class Bacilli; order Caryophanales; family Bacillaceae; genus Oceanobacillus; species Oceanobacillus sp. FSL W7-1309. Next base: position 2,272,091 of record NZ_JBBOBX010000001.1, on the reverse strand, counting down.
TCATTAATCATTTTGTCCTTAACCCCGAAGAACAAAGCTAATGAAGCTAATAACAGAATGAGCAAAAATTCGTCTAACATTTTTTCACCTCGACATCACATGTTTTAAATTCAGTTATTTCGTGGCTATCCTCCTTTTTCAGTATTTTACATAACTACAAAAGAAACCCAACTAAATCATCAAGGCTTCAATCATCGGGCTGCCGATTCATGAATCGATATTTCCCATAATAACCCTCAATTGTAAATAATTGTATTATCTATCTCGTAACCTACTATACTAGAACTATATTAAGCTAATATAACAAGAGTATATCAATTCTGTTAATTTACGCTATTACATAATAGACCCAAAAAATAAGCCCGTATCGATGTAAAAGAAAGACGGACTTACTTATATAATTCAATCTGGATAAAAATAAGCGGGAATTAGAATTTGTAAAAGCATCTTTTATTTCAGCCCCTTTCTTGTTTCCGTTAGTGTTTCATATTCTATTCTTTTAAATAGAACCTTTTCATATAAAAGTCGCTAAAAGCGTTCTATCATCCAATTGAATTGTAACGAATATACGTAATGTCAATACTTCAAACACGATTTAACGTCAAATCATCAGCCCTTCCATCTGGTTTGGATATATAGATTGTGTTTACTTAAATTAGGACCTAGATAAACATCTTGTATGTCTATTTTCCGCCTGAAACAATGGGTCCGTTAAACTTAAATAAACAGACGATTTAACTTTACAGCTTCACTATAACCGACATTTTCCGATAGTAAAATAGTATTTGCGACGCATTTTTTCTGCTGTTCAAAATAGTATTTTCTATTTATTCCTCCCATATAAACATGGTCATTAAGTGACATTAAATAAACAATTTGTAACTATTTGACTCCTTTGTATTCAGCCTATTTAATTAGATTTATTTGTAATTCAACGTCAAGAAATGCTCCTACAATCTTTATTCATCACTGTCATGCTCAATTTTGACATGTTGCCCTTACTGCTATACAGTGAATTAAACCAATTCTGGCCAGCTAGAGTAAGAAGTGGTTCCATTGGATCTGGAGAAGGGAGAACTCATTTTTTAAAAATATTGCGACATAACCAGAACTAGTCTACTTGATGTTGCGCATTCTGTCCTACACAGGAATCAGGGTTGAATAATTAGTAGCCCTCAAATGGAAATATGTAGATATTATTAACCACGCGGATCAGCATTCCAGCCCAAGTAATAATCTGCTGTAATATACGCTAGTCACACGGCGCATCGGTTTCCATGTCCGACAGTGCAAAGGTTCGTTTACTATTTGATAACCAATGGGTGTTTCTGAACAAATCTCTATTTATTAACAATCATAATTTTTTGTAAACTAGGTACCACGTACAAAATGATAATGAAAAAGTTGAAACAAGTATTATGGTGTTAGTTCCTCACTCCTTATAAAAGTCGAATTAATAAATAGTTATTCTAAACATTCAACGTAACAATTAGAATAACCATGGCGATATCTTAAAGATATCGCCATGGGTGGCCTATTCTACTTCTCTCACTAGATTACGAGTCCATGAAGTAATGACCGTATTATTCCTTAACTATAATGTCATAAGTTGCAGTGGTTCCATCTTCTGCTGTTACCGTTAGCTGATCACCTGTTGCTAATTCTCTTTTGCCTTTTTTCACTTCACCGTCTTCATTTGTTACTTTATAGGTCTGATTGGAACCATCAGGCGCTGCAATTGCTCTTAGCATTTCCTTTACTGTTGCATCATTTGCTACTGTTATTTCTCCTGTTTCTTCATCTGTTGGTTCGTCAATTTTCTTTATAATCTCTAATTCTTCTGGTGCTTTATTCGGTGCATCAATTTCGATTTCACTGCTTTCTTTTTCATAAATTTCATAAGTTGCTGTTGTTTCATCTTCTGCTGTTACAATAAGCTGATCACCTGTTGCTAATTCTCTTTTGCCTTTTTTCACTTTACCGTCTTCATCCGTTACTTTATAGGTCTGATCGGAACCATCAGGTGCTGCAATCGCTCTTAGCATTTCCTTTACTGTTGCACCATTTGCTACTGTTATTGCTCCTGCTTCTTCATCCGTTGGTTCGTCAATTTTCTTTACTATCTCTAATTCTTCCGGTGCTTTATTGGGTGCATCAATCTCGATTTCACTGCTTTCTTTTTCATAAATTTCATAAGTTGCTGTTGTTCCATCTTCTGCTGTTACCCTTAGCTGATCACCTGTTGCTAATTCTCTTTTGCCTTTTTTCACTTTACCGTCTTCATCCGTTACTTTATAGGTTTGGTCGGAACCATCAGGCGCTGCAATCGCTCTTAGCATTTCCTTTACTGTTGCACCATTTGCTACTGTTATTGCTCCTGGGTCTTCATCTGTTGGTTCGTCAATTTTCTTTACAATCTCTAACTCCTCTGGTGCTTTATTCGGAGCATCAATTTCGATTTCACTGCTTTCCTCTTCAGAATTAACTTCTTGAGATGTTGCTTCTTGTGCGAACGTAGGTGTTACAAATGCCGTTACCGCAATGAGTGCTGATAATGCAGAGACAGGCAATATCTTGTAAGATTTTTTCATGGTTACTCCTCCTCAAATTAATACATCATTAATTTTTTGCTAATACGACTTTCAAAATCTTATCTCCATTTCACACTAAATTGGAATAACCCCGGTACACCACTATGGAATGCAGGAGTTACCTGGGACTTACCATTTTACTAACTCAATTTCTTCATCTCTTTTGTTCTTCTACCTTTTTGTCATCTGCCTATCGAAGCAGAGCATGTCCAGTTAAGTTCAATAGAACGCTTCATTTTTCTGCCATTCTTAATCAAGAAAATCATTTTAATGGCAGTTGTTCAACCCACACAGCACTTTTTTGCTATCCTAGTACTAATGTAGATTTCTAGCAGCGGGGTTCAGGCCCCAAGCTTCTCAAGAGCAGTCACCTCCTTTAACTAGTAAATCCCATATAGAAGTTATCGACTGATCTACGCTTATGAGAATGCCTTATTTCTATCATTTTTATAAGCGATGAAAAGCATAACTCCATTGTCTACATCATATAATACGTAATAATCAAAAACTATATCAGTCGTATATCAATCAAATAACAATCTTGTAAAAATTTGGTGAATTTGGGTTATTTCTGTACTATTTTTAAAACCTTTGTATCAGATAAGTAATCCCCACCTGTTTTCAGGTGGGGATTTAGTATACATTATTTAGATGGATATACTGGAAGTGTCGATAATCAAGGTAGAAATTGATATACATTTTTATATTTTATCGGTACACCCTCTGAATACATAGCTGCGTTAAATAGATAGATTTAATAGATCAGATTAAGCACCTTGCCGTTCTTTCATCGATCATTTCCAGTCTCAGCAGTTGAAATGGTTCGTCCTTCAATCAATCGGTTTATCCAATACACTTCATTATTGATTTTTCGGGACACGATTTCACCATCAATCACTGTAATAAATGTACCCTCTCCTACGAAAATACCGGTCATGACTGGATCTGTTCCATGTTCTGTGTCAGAGAAAAACATGAGATCTCCAGACTGAAGCTCCTCAATATGACGTTTATCCCCATATTCGCGCAATTCTTCCAGATTGGATGGGAGATCAATGCCAGCTGCTTCTGCATAGATCTGCTTCATAAACATCGTTGAGGTCTCATCAAACGATTCGCCGACATATTGCTCAGCCAGCTGTGCTACTTCACTTTCCTCAACTTCGGTGTCATACGTTCTTGCGCCCATATAACGAGAAGGCCAATAATCACTTGTTGTTAAGTTAATGACTGTAACACCTTTTGAAGCTGTCGTTACAATCATTTGTTTATTTCCAATATAAATGGCTGGAATGATACTTGAACCTTGGAAAAATAAAATATCTCCTGGCTCAGCCTCTTCCATTGGGATTTCTGTTCCCTCTTTCCATTGCTGTTTTCCATATCGCGGCAGGTCATACTGCCATGCTTGATTGTAAACGTATTGGACAAAACCGCCTGTATCAAATCCCTCATCAGGTGTCGTTCCCCCAAGCGTATACTCGGTTCCCACTAGTTGATGAGCTTCAAAAACTGCATCATTATCATATTGAATAGTAAGATCATCAAAACGCTTCGCACCAGTAAAATGATCCCGCCAATATTCACTCATATACGAAATCGTCGTCTGCCCTTCTTCTCCTGTTGCATGAACAATATAATCATCCCCTAAATAAATCGCAGTGTGGGAAATACCTTCCTGCCAGGTTCCTGAGAAGTACAGGACATCTCCTGGCTGAAGTTCTTCATCCAGATCAATTGCATTTATATCTGTTCCCTCTGGAAGCAGCGTCTCACCAACTTCCCACTGTCGGTAACTAATTCGGGGCAAATATACATCCTCCGCCTCACGAAAGACGGTTTGAACGAAAAATGAACAATCAAAAGCGTCCAACGTACTGCCAGTCATTAAATAAGGCGTTCCAATATAATTCATTGCCTCCCTTACAATAGGGCTATTATGGTTCCTATATGTTTCCGGATTTGATTTTTCCAATATTTCCTCTGTATAACGGGCTCCTCCTACAAAGCGTTCTGCATAGTAGGTATGATAATCTAAATGCCTTTCTTGTACCCCAGAGGAAGTAGCAATCACAAATTGGTCATCTCCAGAATAAATACCTGAAATCAATTCCTGTTCGTCATTTTCAAAAAAGACAAGATCCCCAGGCTGCAATTCATCTCTTTCGATGCTCTTACCAACTTCCAGCTGTGGGGATGCCTGTTTGGAGAGCCAGCTGCCTGTCACCTCTTTATATACATAGTAAACGAAAGAGCCTGTGTTAAATCCTTCTTCCGGGCTGCTTCCCGATTGGTTATACGGAGACCCAATTAAGTCTTGAGCTTGTGCGACAATTTCATTCTCTGAAGGAGGTGGTGAATTTTCTTTGCTGTAACGTTTAGCACCCTGATAAATACCTGACCAATAGTCACTGGTCTCCATATTCCGCTCGGTGATTCCTTCGCTCGTAACAATAATAAAGCGCCCGTTATTTATATAAATCCCTGACATCAAATGAGTTCCCTGGAAAAAGACAACATCTCCTGACTGAAGCTCACTGGCATCCTCTCCCTGGATCCATTGATCGGCGGCTGATGGGGATAAGGAAATTCCTTTAGCCTCCTCGTAGACATATTGCACAAATTCTGCAGTTGTCCACCCTTCTTGATTTTCTCCTAATTCCTCCAGGGCCATTGCAGCTGCTGAATCATCAATATTCTCTTCTGTAAATTGGGCAGCTCCTGCGTAGGCATTCGACCAATATTCACTTGTTTCCATATTGCGTTCAGAAATTCCATCACTCGTCACGATGACGAAACGGCCATCGTCAATATAGATCCCCGACATCAAGCTGCTTCCCTGAAAAAAAACAACATCACCTGGTTGCAGCTCATTTCGCTCTATTTCCTCACCTATCTGTTGCTGATCCTTAGCATAACTCGGCAAGGAAATTGACTTTGATTCCTGATATACATGCTGTACAAATTCAGACGTTAAAAAACCTTGATCATTACTGCCAACCATATCCAATGCAAGTTCTGCAGCCGGGTCATTCCTTTCTTCAGCTGCAGCAAAGCCAGGAACCAATACAAAAAACAACAAAAAATTAAAGAAAACTAGCAAAACAGAACGCTGCATACGTATCTCCTCCATCCTTAATTTTGAAAGGTTATTCAATGACTACCTACCAAAGGCACCTATAGATGAAACACTCTTTTCCAAGTGTCCTATCTATAGGTATTCTATCAAAGACAGTATTCGTATTGATGTGGAAACAAGGGGGGCAAACGAAATAGAATGTAAATAATTTTAATAGAACCGCAAATAGTTCATGTAATCATTGTTATAGAACCGGTTCCTTTTTCATTCCCCTTCAAGAATATCATCAGTTAATTTTTAGCTGAGTATCATCCAAAGACAAAATAAAATCTACCAGCACATTTTGATATTCTCTCACCGAATCGATATAAACCATTTCGTTCTCTCCGTGCCAGTCCCTTCCCACCGGGCCAAATTCTATGGCTGAACCTCCGTACTTGGTAAAAAACTGCCCATCGTTGGAACCATGCTGACCGAATATGGATACTTTTTCAAGCTCAGTGATTCGTTTAATGGATTCTCCCAATGCTTCTACATAAGGATTGTCTGCTCTTGTTTTGACCGGATTATTGCTATTATGGATTGTTATGGGACCTTCTATTATTGTCTGAATCTGATAAACGATATCCTTGGGAGATTGGTCTGGCAGATATCTGATATCGAGCGACAGTTGACATAAATCGGGTACTTTATTATAGACGGTTCCTCCTTGTATTTTCGCGAGATTGATAGAAGGCTGAGTAAACATAGGAGAGCTTTCTTGAGCAAAAGGAAGCTCTAAAATTTCTTCGTAGAGACTAATTGCTTTGGTTATTGCGTTCGTACCTTCCCACGGACGACTTCCATGGGCTGATTTCCCCCGGACGGTAAAATCGAGCTGAAGCACACCTTTGGATTGGATAGCGATTCCCATATTGGTTGGTTCACCACAAATAATGAAATCTCCCAAATAGCCTTTTTCTGTTAAATATTTGGTTCCGTTGATGCCGCCAGTCTCCTCGTCTGGAACGATTTGAAGCATGACCCTGGATGTTAATTCCCTGTCTTTCAATTGTGCTGCTGTCACCATAGAAGCAGCCACTCCCGCTTTCATATCGACTGCGCCGCGACCATACATTTTTCCATCTCTGATGGAGGGCTGAAACTGTCTTTCCTCTGCTTCAATGACATCGATATGTCCGTTTAATACAATCGTATGATCACCCTGACCTATTTCACAAACAAGCATATGAAACCCATTATTCTCTAATTTTTCTACAGGGAGACCTTGGTCTATTAACCATTGTTCACAATAAGCAATCGCTTCGTTCGCCCCTGATTTTGTAGAACTGTCTATTTTTATCAGTTCTTCTAATAAGTGGGTTGGATCCCCCATCTAATCCCTCCTGCATTTTTTGAAATTTGATCAACTTTTCAATGTTATGCATCAAGTGCTTGCATCACCTTTTGTTTATTTATCGAAACAACAGTGTCATGGCGCGCTAATTCGATATCAGGTTTTTGACACAGCCAATCCTCTTGCACCTCTTTACCAGCGGTTAGTGCAATGATTGCAGCTGGAATATCTGCTCCCGCTAAATGGGTAAATGCATACCCGCCACCAAAGCGGGGATTGATATCAATAACATAATAATCGGTACCATTGAAATAGATATCCGTGTTCATATAACCTGCATGGCCAAAGCTTTTACCTAATTGCTTTGCGATGTCTGTTAATTCCGGAACATTTACCGTAATGCACCGATCGATATCTCCGCCTCTCATATCTAATTGCTTCCGAGCGAATGAAGTTAGAAAGCGGCCATTTAAATCGTTAAACATATCCACACTAAATTTCCCACCCTCAATCACTTCCTGAATAATAATATTATCCTCAGGTGCTTTGGATGTAGCACCATCCAATGGACTTTCTTTAATCTGTCGAACAGCATGCTGATAGGCAAATTCCATATCCTCTACATTATCGATAATTTCAATACCTATTGAGGCGGAACCGTTACGTGGTTTCACGATTAACGGAAAAGATACCTCTCTTCTTTCCAACGCCTTCTTCGCAGACTCAACATTGAAGTAAGAAAGCGGAGTTTTAACATCTAACAGATCCAGCAGTTCACGGTATTTTCCTTTGTCTCGTACCTTTTCGACAATATTGGAATCCGGTGCAAATACGGATACACCTAATTTATCCAGTTCTTTTTTATGTGCTGATATTGCGGGCACTTCCCAATCATTTAATGGGACAAGACAATTCACATGTTGTTTCTTACAAATCTCAATTATTGCTTCCATATAATTTGTATCTATTTGTTGTGGAATTTCATAGTTTTCGTCCCCTGCTTGGAGCGATGGAGCATTGTATTCAGGGTCAGCAGTAATTACTTTCCCGTCGATACTAGCATTTTTTAAAGCGAACTGGAAAAATTTCACAAAGTCTATTCTTCTTGCTGTTGATGTCAATAAGATGTTCAACTTATTCCACTCCTTGGTGTTTAATTCAGTTGTTGGATTCAAGATACTAGTATTTACCCGTCATTTTAAACTTTAACCTTTCTTGTTAGATAATTAGGACAAAAGGATGGAGATACAACAAAGAAATGTATATTTATTTGTGACCAAAGAGATGAAAAAAAGGAGGCCTCTCAAAAGTTCAAAGAACTCATGGAAAACCTCTAATCTAAGAAAATGTTACCTTTTTGTTACCCCAGGGTGTTTTAAGAGTATGTCAAGGTCATAAACCCCATTTTTAATAAAATAAAAAATGTACATTCTAATATCGGCATTTATTGCAGTATATCCGGTGGATTGTGTTAAATAAAATATTAGCTTTTTTGATGGCTAATGAAATAACATGATAAGGCTTATGCCACTAATTTTATTATGTATTGTGCACTAGAAGGAATGATTCTCGTAGCATCTGTACATCATTTTTTACCTAGTATTCTACAATGGGTGCTAATTGTTTTCTTTGGATTGATCGTCATTCCACTTAATCGGTTTGGAATTAAGCAATTAGATAAACTTCAGAAATGGTCATTACCGATATTTTTTCTGTTTCTAATCGCTGCCATTATTATGAATTTTACAACCACCTCTGTATATGAAGATAACTTCTGGACTTATATGCCAGAGTCAGGTGGGTGGAACAACATTACTATTTTGTATTGGAATACAGCATGGTATTATGGGACTAACTCCACTTCTTGCAACCGATTATACTCGCACTAATGGGTTTTTATAAAAGTCAGTATTCCGAAACGGGCCAGATTGTTTAATATAAAAGAAATTGTGGTAAAGAAAAAAGAAGTAAATTTTATCCAATGGAAATAACAACAAATTTCAAAATAAAAGCCTTAATATTGACAGTTACTAAAACGTGTCCACCTTCACATCGATTATGAAGATGACTTCAAAAAATTCTCCATTGTTCCATCTGGATCGGCAAATGCCGAAAATCTATTTAAATATTATTGGAGGAATTATTCAGTATGTTAACAAGAGAAGATATTTTTAAGCACGTCAAAGAAAACTTCGGTACATCCCCTGATTACCCATTTCAAAAATTCCCAAACTATGCCGCTTTAAGACATGAATCTAACGAAAAATGGTATGGTCTTGTAATGAATGTTCTACCCGAAAAATTAGGTTTAGATGGAGATGACGAAATAGATATTCTGAATTTAAAATGCCCCCCTGAAATAAGTGACAGTTTAAGGAATGGAAAGAGTATTTTACCTGGATATCATATGGATAAGGAAAATTGGATATCACTTGTTTTAGAACGTATAGATTCAGAAGAAGAAGTTTATAACTTAATTGAGCAAAGCTTTAATTTAACAAATTAAATCGTGAAATTATCTTCCGCAAAAGGAGCGCGTTTGTTGCAGATTAAAAGTAGAAAATGACAAACTTTATTATAAAAATCGCAAAGGATTTCACAAGGAATTAACCCGTTTCAATCAATCTATTATCAAAACGTTTTTCACTTAACGTAAAATATGGGTTTGCTTGGTGTTTTTGATCGACTTTATTCCAAAGCTACAAATCGGCTAATAATCTCGATGCTTTTTCATCTACGCTGTTAAAAAAAGGAGCTGTCTCAATTTACATTTGAGACAGCTCCTTTTTATGAATAGATTATGCGGTTTCGCATTCACCGTTGGTATTAACAAGTAACTATAATAGTTCCTGTATTTACAAACAAATGCCTGTTATGCTTTTCGAGGTGTTCCTTCAGCATTTGATACAATGACATCGATTTGGACTAAAGCATCTTTAGGTAAAGCTGATACTCCAACTGTTCTTCGCGCAGGAACACCTTCTTGGAAGAATGTTTTGTAAGCTTCGTCCACAGCATCCATATCTGCAATATTTTTAACGAAGATATTTACTTTAACTACATCATCCATAACGTGGTCGATACTTTCTACAATTGCCTTGATATTTGTCAAGCATTGTTCAGCCTGCTCTTTTACACCACCAGCTACCAATTCACCAGTTTTTGGATCGATAGGTAATTGAGCTGAAAGGTGATTGTAATGAGAAAACGCTACAGTTTGTGTAGATAGAGAACTCTTTGGTGCATTTTCAGTGTCGTTTGCCCAGATAACGATTCCATGTCTGTCTTCAATAGCCTGTGGAGGTGTACCATCTCCGTGTGATACCACTGCTTCAATTTGTACCAAAGCATCCATCGGTAAAGCTGCAACTGCAACTGTTGTGCGTGCAGGGAAATAGCCTACAGTCCTAGCGATAGCTGAGTCTGGGAAAAATGTTGTATAAACTTCATTTACTGCATCAATATCCGATAGGTCTTTAAGGAAGATATTAATTTTAACAATATCGTCAAAAGGAACGTCGATACTTTCTAAAATTGCCTTGATATTTTTTAAGGCCTGTCCTGTCTGCTCTTTTACTCCGCCAGTTACCAATCTTCCAGTTTTTGGATCGATAGGTAATTGAGCTGAAAGATTATTGTAATGAGAGAAAGCTACAGTTTGTGCAGATAGAGAACTTGTTGGTGCATTTGCCGTGTTATTTGTAAGTTTGATGAGGTCACCTGCTTGTGGTGCGTTTGGAATTGTACCTTCACCGTGTGAAACAAGTGCTTCAATTTGAACCAAGGCATCCATAGGCAAAGCTGCAACTGCAACCGTTGTCCGTGAAGGTACATAGGTTGGGAAGAATGTTTTATAAACTTCGTCTACAGCGTCAACATCTTTGATGTCCTTAACGAATACAGTGATTCTAACAACATCGCTCATAACATGATCGATGCTTTCAACAATTGACTTGATATTTTTAAAGCACTGTTCAGCCTGCTCTTTTATTCCACCAGCTACCAATTTCCCAGTTTGGGGTTCGATCGGTAATTGAGCTGATAGATTATTGTAATGAGAGAAAGCTACAGTTTGTGAATATAGACCGTTACCGTTTGGAGCATTTTCCGTATTTCTTGCTAGTACTGTGTTATAGTTGCTCATGATGTATTCTCCTTTTAGATAATATTATTAATAGATCTATTTATTAAATCAAGCTTCGCCGAAGAAACAGTCTAAACCATGGTTCCGTGATTGCAAAGGCGAAAACGGATTCACAGTGAGAATTGCGCTAGTACAAAAATGCACATATGCTTTGACTCAACCAATGTAAATTTTCGCACATTTTTTTTAAAAAACCTCACTAGACACAAACTGCCTTTTTGAGTAAGTCCGTTTTGGTTTAACTTGCAATCTAGTTAGGCTTTAATGTCTGTTTTTTGCTGCTAAACTTGAATTAGTAACCCCTCGAGTGGTTACTAAGATTGCTATTATAGCAGTTTTTCTTTGTATTTACTACTACATTTTGCTTTCTTCCTTCAATCGTTTAACCTTTTAAAGGATACGTTGAAAAGCATCTAACATATTTTGACAGAAAAACAGGGTTTATGACGCCCTTTTTAAAATATTTTTAGATAATGAATACCCCTAATTAACTAAGTAATTCATAGGTGTTCACATTATTTTCCCCTCTTATCCGCAGCCAGCTTAAACCGGGTTACTACTGATCAGATTTAAAGCTGTTCTTTGTAAATATCACTTGCTTCCTTTAGGCCATCAATCAACTTATCGTATATATTCGTTGTATTATGCCGATTTTCTCGTGACCAATCGTGGTTTTTAAAGAAAGATTTACGCAATTCTGCTGTTAGTTCTAACTGTACACCCGCTCGAAGCTGATTATCATTGACAATATTTTCTTCACTCATTCCTGATATATGGTCAGGAGCATCTTCAACTTGAAATCCTCGATTCTGAAGATAATCGCGTACCAATTCCTTATATTCTTCGTTTCTTCCACCTAGGTATATAATAGGTTCCTCTCCTTGATACCCATGAATAGATAAAGCGCTTACAGAATTTTGCACCATCCTTCGTCCAGTCGGTTCGTCAAAACGCTTAGAGGTTAGATGTAAAATCTCGTTGTTCGTTGACTTTATACCTGCAAAAAGGTAATACGAAATGTTCATCTGATTTGCCAGACCTTTTGCTACCTCCGAGGTCCCTGGTTCAATTCCTCCGCCGTGGATAGCGATGACGGTAATATCACTGCCACGTTGTTTATAGTTAATTTCGTAATCTTCATTCAGTACTTCATGCTCCATTAAATCTTCATAGGAATCATAATATCCTGCTGCACTTACAGTAGTTAAAAAGCTGAGTGGTAATAAGAATGAGCTGGAGAGGAAAAGTGCAAAGCAATATTTATTAAATTTATTCATGTCAAACATCCTTTTTCGTAGAATATGATGTTTGACATGAATTGTGTATATGATGTGTAAAAATAACTGTTAAAACCTTTAGGTAGCTGTTTTTCGTAAGTTGAGGCAAGCATATTTACATGTAACAAGCGAAAAAAATATGGTTGTACCAAATATTGCAATAGTAAGTAATGTGCTTATGGATATAAAAGCTAGCGTATCCTTTCTAGCTTTTATTCATGAGAGGCAGGAATAACCTCCCAATATACCTCATCGAAACTAATGTCATTTAACTTATTTTTCATCTTATTAGCATCTTCAAGCGTATCAAATAGTTTCACGGTATTTGTGCCGGAATGACAAAGTACTTTGGGAGGCTTTGTCCCTTCTGATATTAGCTTATACTGCATGGGATAAATTCACCTCCTTTTCCATATAGGATTGTACTTTCAGTTTATTGTGAACTCTATATGGGTATATGATTTGATTGGAACCCTGCACTTTTTTCCACATATTAGAGTCATTCGACTTCATCATGTTTGAGCTTGTATATTTTTTACACCCTTGATTGTAGATTTCCATTTACTATCTCCTTTCATAACTTAGCAGGTTCACTGAGATCACCACGATTTTGTTAATCTCTTTTTTGATTTTCTGCCGTCTTTTCTTGCGGCTTCGTCCTACCTTGTTCGCTGTTCCGATTTCCTTCAGTCTCGTCCGAATCATCCGGATTTGTATGGTCGCCACGCTCACGTTGGTCTCTGTCCCGGTTTTCCATCGTCTCTTCTTGGGCCTGCGTGTAACCTTGGCCCTCCTCATGATTTTCATGAGTCTTTTCCTCTATATCTGTGTTTTCTTCTGCTTTTTTCATGTAGTCAGACCGTTCACCATGCCAAATCAAATCAAAAATTGCTCGGCCATTTGTAGGCTGTCCATCAGGTAAATAGACCGGAAGAAGATCAAAGAGGATATAATAAAAGATGTAAAATAAAAACGTATCCCAAAACACTCCGCTCGAGAGTACACCCTCCGCTAAGAGTGAATTAATAAGCAAACCAGCAATTAAAGGGTTAATAATAGGGGCCGCATAAATCACCCCATGCCAGAAACGATTACTGGGATTTAATTATTCATACTCCATCCAGCTGTACATAAAGAAATATTTTCGAACCTCGATTGTGGGCAGTCGAAAGAGAACTGGCCCACTCCCAATAATAAGCTTTTTTTCCTTCGCACCTAAAATAGTGGCTGCCAAATAATACCCTGATTCACGAAGCACGGACGAGAGTGGCAGGATAATTAGTACCGACATTAACAATCGTAATAAATCAAATAAACCAAACATGACAAACCTCTTCTCCTTAACTAATTAACTTACATCCTTTTTATTGCGGAAATAGTTACCCGTTCTGTTTGTCGGTGGTTCTTGTGAAAATTACGGTTTCCCGACAATAGAAAAGGCGATATAAGTTGCATGATAATAAACAATGCATAACTCCAAGATTGTATTTTTTGCTGCAATTTAAGAAATCTGCTTCATAGAAAAAGCTTCTTATTAATATAAAAAAGCCGAAAAGGATCTTATAACGATCCCTTTCGGCTTATGTCCAGCTCTATTGTCCGGCTCACTTCTACCTTAATTGTTATTTGGCTGTAAAATAAATATAATATAGCTTTTATCCAGCTTGAAATCCCAATCAACAAAGATATCAACCACGCTTTTTTGAAGAATATTTTCAAAATCGCCGGCGTGTAATAGTCCTTTTTCTAATTGCCTTTTCGTAAGCTTAAGATGTTCTTCAAACCCGGTTTTAATTAATTCTTTTTCAATTCTGACCAAGATACCTGTTCTTATCACTAAAAGCGTTCTTTCATTAAGAAAACAAGAATCTACGAATTCCGGTAATTTCTCTGCCTGTCTACTTATACGCATTATATCTTTATGGACTGCTTCTTTTTCAGTGTAATTCTCTAACGCATTGTCTTCATCCTCTTCATTCTCCAAAACCCCGACTAAAATGCCCGAACGATTATGAAGAGACCAATCATAGTACAATTCCTTTACTTCTAAACTTGCAATAACCTTTAAGGTAACCTTGATCCCAGGGATAAGCTCCTGCATGAGGAGATCTCTTGTTTCTTCCACTTTCATTTTTTCTCCCTGAGACAATAACACCCGTTCCATCGGAGCTAGAAAATCTCTCAGGTGTATGGTGATAAATGGTTTTTTTAAGGAAACATAAACGGAAGATGGTCCTTTCCCAAAGTTATCCCTTAAAAGCTTCCCTATATAACTTGCTATTTCAGCTTGTACAGAGTTTTTTTCCATTAATAGTCATTCCTTTTTATAGGCAGAAACATTATTTTTCCCACCCTGAGAAATAGTATAGCAATGTGTTTCCTTAAATACAAGGTTAACCATTTTCTACGTTTGATAACAGGCGGTTCCTATATTCACTATAGAATTAATAAAAAAACTATCCATCAATCGTTTAAGTTTTCCAGAAGTGGGGAACATATCTTTCGTTGCTTTCATGGTTAATTTTTGATGTCCTCGTTTATATTGCCTATCTGCTCTTAGCCTGGATTATTCACTCGTTGGTCACATTGTTAATAGTAGTAGGTGTGGTAGACATTATTCAGCGCATTCTGAAATTAAGTTCATTTCACCTCGGATTATGGAGCAGAAATTAAAGCTTGAATAGACTTTTAAACAGGCTCCCATTCAGTAAAATTGAAGTGGAGAGCGTACCTAGAAAAACAAAATTTAATAGTTGAATCGTTTGTAGAAGTATAGGAGGTAACTTCATGGATAAAGAAAACAGATCCAAAGAGAAGAGAAGATTAATTGATCATCGCATTTTTGCACCATCCATATTAATTATGATTGCAATTTGTGTTCCATTTGCGTTATATGAAAATGAATCATTGAAACTATTAAATAGCATATTTAATCAGATTGTCGATATTTTAAATTGGGGCTATTTATGGTATGCCATTTTAATGGTTGCCGCAGGTCTTTATTTTTCATTTTCCAAATACGGGAATGTCGTGTTAGGAGATCCGATGGAAAAGCCGAGATTCAATCTGTTTGAATATTCCTCCATTCTAATTGCCATGGGGCTTGGGTCCACTATTATGCGAACCGGTATGACTGAATGGGGAAATGTCGCAGTTGATCCCCCTTTTGGTGTGGAAGCACAATCAGCGGAAGCGTTGATGTGGGGTAACGCCTATAGTATGTTCCTGTGGAGTTTCCAAACCTTTGCTATTTTTGTTATGGCTGCACCTGCCCTGGGATATCTTGTGCATGTCCGCAAGAAACCCCATATGCGGATTTCCGAAGCATGCCGCAGTATTTTTGGCGATACGTTTACAGATGGGATTGGTGGAAAAATATTGGATGTTATTTTTCTAGTTAGTATCCTTTCAGGTGCTGCTGTTACTTTAGGACTGGGTACACCGATTGTTACCTATAGTTTAGCAGAAATATTTAATATCGAAATCACATTTGGTTTAACATTGATCGTGACCATCGTGTGGGTATTGTTTTTCTCCATTAGTGCCTATTTAGGGATCGAAAGGGGTATTAAGAAATTAAGCACCCTTAATATGTATCTTGCTGGAATATTTGCTGTGTTTATCATGGTAGCTGGACCTGGTGTATTCATTCTTAATTATTTTACGGACTCCATCGGGTTTCTATTTACACATTATATTGATATGTCTTTAAATACAAACGCCGTATACCCGGGAGAAAGTACACATATACAAAGCAATACTGTGTTCTGGTTTGCCTATAATGCAACATGGGCCATGCTGCATAGTGTTTTCGCTGCAACAATATCAAAAGGCAGAACGATCAGGGAAATGATTTTGACTTATCTATTGGCTCCAATGCTCATATCCTGGGGTGCAACAGCCGTCCTTGGAGGTCTTGGTGTCGAAAGGTATCTAAGTGGAGAATTACCTGTATTAGATATTATCCAGGAAGACGCGATGGCTGCCATACCAGCAATTATAAGTTCATTGCCTTTCGCTATCTTTGCAATTGCAGCCTTTGTCGTCATCGCCATGCTTTTTATGATTACGACACTGGATTCAACAACATATACGATTGCTTCCTATGCAGGAACAAGGAACATGAGTAAATCAGAACCTTCTAAGAATTTGCGTCTGATTGTCGCGGCAATCATTACCGTATTCTCCTTATTATTAATGCGCATAGGCGGTCTTGCTCCGCTGGAGGTAGTTTCAGGAATAATGGGGATACCGATTATTTTCGTCCAGTTTCTGACCATATATGCCGCTAAGAAAATGATGGATGAGGATCGAGCATGGGTCAATAATGTAAGGAAAAACAAGCCACGGAAACAGAAAAAATAGTACTAAACAGAACAAGAATGTTTAATGTGGGTTTATAACAGGAAATAAATGATAAAAGAGAGGTGAAAACAAAATGAGTAACGGAAATGCTGACAAAATAAAAGGTAAAGCAAATAAAGCTAAAGGTGAAATGAAAGATCAAGTTGGTAACCTAACAGATAATAAGAAAGTCCAGGCAAGCGGCAAAAAGGATAAAGTGAAAGGTGAGGTTCAGGACACCTTTGGTGATGCAAAGAATGAAGCAAATGAAACAAAGACCGATCAGAAAAAATGAGAAGACTAAGAGCGTGTAATATAAAACGGTGCAGTAAGAAATGGTGCCTCCCCCCGAAAATTAGATTTTCACCTCTAATTTTCGGGGGGATTTTTTTGGCTAAATATGGTGAGGAATTTAAGATAAAGCTTGTTACAGAGTATTTATAAGGCAACCTAGGATATAAATCATTGACCAAAAATATAATATGGGTAGCGAAACATCAATATTGAATGGATTAAAAAGAAGAACGATCTTCACATAAAAATGGAAAAAATGAAAAAGGACGCTTCCGCATAAGTGAGAACTTTATACGAAAACGCCCTTTTAAACTTAAATTTATAATAAATGTTACCTTTATGTTACTTTTTAGTTTGACGGGGTTCGCAACAGCATCCCAAACGTTTATAAATCAACATTTAAGGGTGGTTTGTTACATCATACCGCCCATTCCACCCATGCCGGCCATATCAGGCATTGCAGGTGCACCGCCTTCTTCAGGCTTATCAGCTACAACAGCTTCTGTAGTTAATAGCATTGCTGCTACAGATGCTGCGTTTTGCAGTGCAGAACGTGTTACTTTTGTTGGGTCAACGATTCCAGCTTCAACCATGTTTACCCATTCGTTTGTTGCTGCGTTATATCCTACGCCAACTTTTTCGTTTTTCAAGCGTTCTACGATGATAGAACCTTCTAAACCAGCGTTTTGTGCAATTTGACGAACTGGCTCTTCGATTGCGCGAAGTACGATTTTCACACCAGTTGCTTCATCGCCTTCTAGGTTTAGTTCACTTACTTTGTTGTAAACGTTGATTAGGGCAGTACCACCACCGGATACGAAGCCTTCTTCAACTGCAGCACGTGTAGAGTTCAATGCATCCTCGATACGCAGTTTGCGCTCTTTTAATTCTGTTTCTGTTGCAGCACCAACTTTAACTACTGCCACACCACCAGATAATTTAGCAAGACGCTCTTGTAATTTTTCTTTATCAAATTCAGAAGTTGTTTCTTCTGCTTGTGCACGGATTTGTGCAACACGGCCAGAGATTGCTTCTGGGTTGCCAGCACCCTCAACAACTGTAGTGTTTTCTTTTGTTACAACAACTTTCGAAGCACGTCCTAATTGTTCGATAGTAGCAGACTTAAGATCCAATCCAAGATCTTCAGTAATCACTTCTCCACCAGTTAGGATAGCGATATCTTCTAGCATTGCTTTACGACGGTCACCGAATCCTGGAGCTTTAACAGCTACAGCGTTGAACGTTCCGCGAAGTTTGTTTACAACTAATGTTGCAAGAGCTTCCCCTTCAACATCTTCAGCGATTAATAATAATGGCTTTCCTTGTTGAACAACTTGCTCTAATACTGGTAATACTTCTTGGATATTACCAATTTTCTTATCTGTAATAAGAATGTATGGATCTTCTAATACTGCTTCCATTTTATCTTGGTCAGTAACCATGTATGGTGAAGAATATCCACGATCAAATTGCATCCCTTCAACAACCTCTAATTCTGTGTTGAAGCCTTTTGATTCTTCAATTGTAATAACGCCATCATTGCCAACGCGTTCCATCGCTTCAGCAATTAAGTTACCAACTTCATCATCAGATGCTGAGATAGCTGCGATTTGTGCGATAGAGTCTTTGCTTTCAACCGGTTGAGAAATTGCTTTTAATTCTTCAACAGCAGTTGCTACAGCTTTCTCAATACCGCGGCGGATACC
Organism: Oceanobacillus sp. FSL W7-1309; assembly: GCF_038002145.1. NCBI lineage: Bacteria > Bacillati > Bacillota > Bacilli > Caryophanales > Bacillaceae > Oceanobacillus > Oceanobacillus sp. FSL W7-1309. The sequence goes on along the minus strand of NZ_JBBOBX010000001.1, from coordinate 2,253,320 downwards.
TACAGGGTTTGCACCAGCTGTAACGTTTTTCAAACCTTCGTGAATCATTGCTTGTGCAAGAACTGTTGCAGTAGTTGTACCGTCACCAGCTACATCATTTGTTTTCGATGCAACTTCAGATACAAGCTGTGCTCCCATGTTTTCAAAAGCATCTTCCAATTCGATTTCTTTCGCAATGGTTACCCCATCATTTGTAATTAGAGGTGAGCCGAATTTTTTATCTAAAACAACGTTACGTCCTTTTGGTCCCAACGTTACTTTTACAGCGTTTGCTAATACATCTACACCGCGCAGCATTGCTCCACGTGCTTCTTCATTGAACTTAATATCTTTAGCCACTTAAAATTCCTCCTTTAAAATAATCATTCGAAAAATTTATTTGTCGTCGTTCATGTATGTGTTGGTTTTGTGTTACGATTAGCTTACTACAGCTAAAATGTCATTTTCACGAAGAATTAAGTATTCTGTACCTTCATATTTCACTTCAGTACCAGCAAATTTAGAGAATATAATGCGGTCCCCTTCTGCAACTTCAAGTGCCACTTTTTCCCCATTTTCAGTTACACGGCCAGATCCTACTGCTACTACGCGACCTTCCTGTGGTTTTTCCTTTGCAGAGTCTGGTAGTACGATACCGCTTGCAGTTGTTTCTTCTTGCTCAACAAGTTCGATAACAACACGATCTCCTAGTGGTTTAATCATGTAGAATGCCTCCTCAATTCTTTAACGTATTAGATTTATTAGCACTCTCAATGATTGAGTGCTAATTTCTATATTCATAATAATTAATCCCATAAAAAAATGCAAGTAATGTGTCTATAATTTTATTTAATTTCTAGTAAAATTTTATGTAAAGGGGCTCATAATATTAACAGCCTGTATAATATGATAAAATATCTTTTATGATGATTGATGATCAATAGATGGAATATGTAATACATATACTAAACTATACAAAGCAAAAGGAGTCGTTTTATTTGGCACGTAGATATTGGTATGTCATTTTAACTTATATACTGATGCAGCTTTCTGCATTTCCCGTTGCTCTGCTTGCAAAGCATCATTATATCCCAGTACAAGGTGTGATTTACTGGTCCATTTTTAGCTTTATTCTCGGACTTCTTATTATTTTGTGGATTATGAAGCCCGATATGCAGATGAGAGATACACGCAATGCAGCACCGATGAGCTCAATGATACTCTGGTCAATCCTCGGTGTATTCATGGCTTTCTTTGCACAAGGAATTGCAGTAGCAATTGAAATGAATATACTAGGGATTTCACCTGGATCAGAAAACACTCAAGGTATCATGGATATAGCTCGTGCAGCCCCATTATTTATTATTATTCCTGCAGTGATTGCCCCAATATTGGAAGAAATCATTTTCCGAAAAATTATCTTCGGCAGTCTCTATAAGCGCATGAATTTCTTCTTCGCAGGTTTGGTCTCCGCCCTTATCTTCGGTTTTATTCATGAAGGGATGGAACATATCCTAATTTATGCTTCGATGGGGTTTGTATTTGCGTTTCTTTATGTAAAGACAAAACGAATTCTCGTTCCGATTATCGTTCATGCAGCAATGAACACATTAGTTGTTGTCGGGCAATTATCGATGGATCCAGAAGAAATGCAGCGACAACTTGAGCAAATGCAACGTCAGGTTGAGCAATTGCAAATGATCCTTATTGGAGGTTAATGAATGATTCATTCTTTGTTAGTTAAAGCGTTCATTTACTTCATAATGGCAATGATTTTTATTTACGTTGCCGTCCAAAGCAAAGGGCAAACAATCTGGAATCCCACCACGCTCATTTTTGCTGCTGTAGCAACGCTTGCCTTTGGAGTTGCAGTTCGATTGCTTAATAAGTATTTTCGATTGAAAAAGAAGAAGCATTAAATAGATACTATATAGATCTTCTTAATAAAAAAGAAGGCTGTTTCTAGATTAATACTGAAACAGCCTTCTTTTATTTTTATTGGATAGACTTCAACTTATCTATCCATTCATCTTTATCTTCGATTGATTTTTCAAACGTTGTGTAGCGAACAACATACAAATCATTGTCTTTCGCAAATACCCTTGCTACTTCTTCCTGATCGAGCTGAATATCATCTTCTGTTAATGAAAAATCAAAAAATCCTTCTTCCGCAGAATTAAATTCAAGCTCACCTGTAGTCATTTCTGTTAAATTCATTTCCATCATTTCGATAAAGCCTTCAGCACCTAACAATTCATCACCATCTGGATAATAATGAATCGTAAACAGCTCTGTGAAATTCGTTTGATCCTCATCAACTAAAAGAAATTCAGCGGTTGCTTCACCGTCTCCTTCCTCATAGTTCTCAAGCTCCCACTTTCCTTCATCAAACGGAATTTCTAAGCTCGTAATTGTGTCAATGTAAACACCTTCTGCCGCTGCATCAGCAGCAGTCTCTTCGATAACTTCCCCATTCTCATCAAGAGGAATTATTTCGCTTGGTTCTTCGGAACTATAAATTTTCCATGCACCATCATCTGGTCGCAAGACATGAACCCCGTGTGTTTCATTATTCATAAAATCAGGACCATCGACTTTCATTGTCGTCTGTTTATAAGAGATTGTTGCTTCTTCTTCTGATTTTTCTTCTACAACTAAATCAAATAATTCCATATCTAATGTATACACAGATAATTGATCGATTGTCGTACGTGTTGAGTCATATAAAGGAGATTCACTATGTATGGTTTCCATGTAAGCATCCAAGTCATTTTCTGTTAATGCTTCTAAGTTTGCTTCAAGTACTGCAAATAATGCCTCATCTTCTGGAACTACATTTTCTTCTGCTTCTTCAGACCCGTTTTTCTCGTTTGCTTCCGCATCATTTGTTTCTTCAGTTGCTTCAGCATCGTTAGTCCCTTCACTCTCATTGTCACTTTCATTTGAACATGCAACAATGAACAAACTAATAAATAAAACAAACATAATACCTAAAACCTTTTTCACGTTCACGAATAAATTCCTCCTCTTTCTCAATATATTCCCAATACAGATTAACGTAATAATCAGTAAATGGATAGATGTCTTAAGAACCAATAATTTTCAGAAAAATATTAGTTCCATTTATCTAGTTAATATTTATCAGCTTGTTTCCAGTGGTTGTTTAAAACGGAGATTTTATGGAATTGATGCAAATAAATTATGGTATTTACCAATATAAGGACATCCAAATCCAACCATAAAAAAACAAGGCTTTTGACCTAATATCAATAGCCTTGTAAATAAACAAAAATTTACAATGAGTAATATCTACTCTGGATTATCTAACGAATAATGCTTTAGGAAATAGACAAGGGCCTGCAATTCAACAGCAAGATCAATATGGTGGACCCGAATATGCTTCGGTACACTAATCCTTGCAGGAGTAAAGTTAAGAATCCCTGAAATCCCTTTTTCTACAAGCTTATCGGCGATCACTTGTGCTTCAACAGCTGGAACAGTTAGGATAGCGACTTTAATGTCTTCTAACTTTTCCTCTAAATCACGAATATCATAAACGGGTACCCCGCCAATATCCGTGCCAACCTTTTCTGTATCTGCATCAAATGCCGTAGTAATCCGGATATTATTGTTCTTCATAAAGTTATAATGAAGGAAGGCTGTACCTAAGTTCCCAACTCCGATTAATGCAACCTCTGTAACCTCATGCTGATCCAACGTACTTCGGAAAAATCCTAATAAATACTCTACATTATAGCCGTATCCCTTTTTTCCCAATGCGCCAAAATAAGAAAAGTCTCTTCGAATTGTTGCAGAATCCACTTTTACTGCATCACTCAGCTCCTTTGAGGAAACTCGCTTCTTCCCTTGCTGATTTAAATTGTTAAGAAAACGATAATATAAAGGCAGCCGCTTGGCAGTAGCTTGTGGAATTTTATTCTGTTCCATCAATCTTCCTCTTTTCAATCCAATAGTTGTATATGATAAGTTCTTTCCTTCTATTTTAACAGAAAACGTCAAATAAGTCGTGATATTTTTCACAATTCAGTTGCCTCGTTAAATAACTATAAGATACACTGTACATGATGGGGTGAAAAAGATGATATTAATGCAACTAAACGGAATTTCCAAATCCTTCGGTGCTGAAGAGATTTTATCAAATATTAAAATTGAAATTAAAGATAAAGACCGTATAGCTATTGTCGGCAGAAACGGTGCAGGTAAGTCAACATTACTTAAAATTATGGCACAAGAATTATCGTATGATGAAGGGGAATTTTTTCAACCGAAGGATCTTACATTCGGTTATTTATCCCAGCATATGACGTTAGAATCAGGGAAAACCATTTGGGATGAAATGCTAGAGGTATTTTCCCATTTAAAATCATTGGAAAAGCAACTTCGAGCATTAGAGAAAGAGATGGAGAAAGCCAGCGAATTATCTGGAGAAGAATATGACAAAGTCCTTAAAGAATATGACAAACTTCAACTAGCATATCAGACTGATGGGGGCTATACGTATGAATCTGATATTAGAGCTGTACTTAGTGGGTTAAATTTTGAGTCCTTTGATTATGATACTCCAATCGCAGAACTTAGTGGTGGACAAAAAACACGACTTGCCCTGGGTAAATTGCTGCTTCAAAAACCACAGTTGCTTATTCTTGATGAACCGACCAACCATCTTGATATTGATACATTGTCATGGTTGGAAAACTATCTCGTTAGTTATCCAGGCGCCATTGTCATCGTTTCACACGATCGGTACTTTCTTGATAAAACAGTTTCCATTGTATATGAAATTTCACGGCATAAAACGCGAAAATACCATGGTTCGTACAGCAAGTATTTGGAGCAAAAAGCACTAAATTATGAACAGGAATTAAAGGAATTTGAAAAGCAGCAAACTGAAATTAAAAAAATGGAAGACTTTATCCAGCGGAATATTGTACGTGCTTCGACTACAAAACGAGCACAAAGCAGGCGGAAGCAGCTTGAAAAAATGGAGCGTCTTGATCGGCCACTAGGTGATGAGTCATCCGCTTCCTTCTCCTTTCAAATTAATCGCAGAAGTGGAAATGATGTATTAAAAGTTGAAGAGCTTAGCTTATGTTATGAAAAAGAAGTGGACCCTATTTTTTCCAACATACGACTGGATATAAATCGCGGTGACCGTATCGCACTTGTTGGTCCGAATGGTGTAGGGAAAACTACATTACTTAAGGCCATCTTAGGTAGACTGCAGACAGAAAAAGGAAACATCCAGCTTGGTACAAATGTACAAATTGGCTACTATGATCAAGAACAGGCTGATCTTAATTCTACTAAGACGATTCTTCAAGAATTATGGGATGATTACCCCACCATAAATGAAAAAGATATCCGCACGGTTTTAGGAAACTTTCTTTTTTCTGGAGATGATGTATTAAAGCAGGTCCATACATTAAGTGGTGGAGAAAAAGCAAGACTAGCCCTTGCTAAGCTTAAAATGCAGCAAGCAAATTTCCTTATTATGGATGAGCCTACAAACCATTTGGACATTGATAGTAAAGAAGTGCTGGAAGCGGCTTTGATTGATTTTCCTGGAACCATCCTTTTCGTATCACATGACCGCTATTTTATTAATAAAATAGCTGATCAGGTTGCTGAAATGGAACGAGATGGAATTACAATCTATCTTGGGGACTATGATTATTATTTGGAGAAGAAAGAAGAAGAGGCAGAAATCGAAAGGCTAAAACAGGAAAAGGAAACAACATCCAACTCTGAAACAAAAAAGCTAAGCTATAAGGAAGGCAAGCAGCTGCAAAGTGAAAAAAGGAAAGTCCAGCGTCGTATCTCAGAACTTGAAGAAATGATTGAACATCAGGAACTAGATATTGCACAGATTGAAGAAGAAATGACAAAACCGGAAGTTTATCAAGATCATGAAAAGTCATTGGAGCTTACAGAAACAGTGAATAAGTTGAAATACGAAATTGAACAACTTATAGAAGAATGGACTGCCCTTCAAGAGGAGAATAGTTGAACGATTTCATATAGTCCATTATAATAAACAGTAGGCAGCTAAACAGCTGCCTATTTTGTATCATTTTATAATAATGGAGTGTTTCGAGTGTAAAATCAAACATTGTTGGGAATCAAATATTTAATGATGGCTTCTTATTAAATTTAAAATCAGTTGGAGGTTACACAAATTGACGATTGCTATCGTTACACTCATTGTGCTTATTTTTCTAAATGCATTTTTTGCTGCGACTGAGATCGCATTAATTGGATTAAATAGTAATAAAGTAAAACGGAAAGCGGATGAAGGTGACAAAAAAGCTGGTATGCTCTATAAGCTAATTGAAGAGCCTAGTCGTTTTTTAAGTACGATTCAAATTGGCATTACACTTGCAGGGTTTTTAGCCAGTGCATTCGCTGCGGACTTCTTTGCTGGTCCATTAGCTCAAACTTTATATGAATTGGGATTTCCAATAGCTCTTCCTGTTCTGCAAACAATATCTGTGATTGTCATAACCATTATCCTCTCCTATTTTACGCTGGTATTCGGTGAATTAGTTCCAAAACAGCTTGCACTGCAAAAGGCTGAAGCTATTTCAAATTTCGCAGCGACACCAATCACATGGCTGTTAAGGCTTAGCTATCCTGTCGTAAAATTGCTCACATTCTCAACGAATACTGTCATACGTATTTTTGGAGTTGATCCAAATGCAACGAGTGATGAAGCAACAGAAGAAGAAATTCGAATGATGGTTGATATTGGCGGCGATACCGGGACAATTCAAAAGGCAGAGAAAGTTATGATCCATAATGTCTTTGAGTTTAATGATCGCCAGGTTTCAGACATTATTACGCACCGAACAGATATGTCTGCACTTCCAATAGATGCAAGCTTGAAAGAAACCATTGAACTCGTAAATGAAAAAAGATACACTCGATTTCCGGTTTATGAAGAAGATATTGACCGAATTGTTGGTATCCTCCATGTTAAAGATTTGCTTCATTATATGGAAGTGGATAAGACCTTTCATTTAAGCGAGATTATTCGAAAACCACATTTCGTCCTAGAAACGCAACGGGTAGACACGCTATTTGCAGAGATGCAAAAAAGTAACTCCCATATTGCTATCGTATTGGATGAATACGGCGGAACAGAAGGACTAATTACAATAGAAGATATTATTGAAGAACTTGTTGGAGAGATTCTTAGTGAAAGTGATGCAACCGCACCTGAGCAGGAAATTAAACAAATTGAACCAAATAAGTTCATTATCGATGGAATCACCCATTTATATTTATTAGAGAAATTCCTTCAACTAGATCTGCCTACCGAGGAATTCGATACACTAAACGGTTTTTTAATTGGAGAGATTGGCTTTATTCCATCGATAGAAGAAAGACCGATTATTCCATATAAAAATATCATCTTTGAAGTTACAGAGGTTGCTGATAATCGTATTAAAAAAGTAATTGCAACAATTCATGAAGAAGATATAGAAAAAATAATAGAAGATCAGGACACACAATAAAAAATGCAGTATCGCCGTAGCGATACTGCATTTTTTTATTTTTTAATCTGACCGATTGTACAAGTTATTTAAATAAATAATCATTTTGTATACTGTATTCCACCGCAACGCGATAGATGACACCTAAACCAAGCATCGTCGACATAACCGAGCTCCCTCCATAACTAACAAGCAAGAGCGGAATACCAGTTATCGGCATAATCCCAAGTGTCATTCCGATATTTTGGAAAACGTGAACTAGCAACAAGCTTAAAAAGCCATAACAGAAAAACGTACCAAAAGGAGAATGCTTATAAATACTCAATCCTAGTGTAACTAGTTTATATAGTAGCATAAAGTACAAAAATATAACAATTGCGCTTCCAATAAAACCGAAGCTTTCCCCGATTACCGAAAAGATAAAATCGGTATGGGCTTCTGGATAATTCACCTCAAGGCTTCCCATGCCTTTTCCAAATAATTGGCCAGATCCTAAAGCCATATATGCACGATCAAAATGAAAGGTCGCATCACTCGACTGCTGAGTTGGATCAAACCAAGTTAGAATACGGTTCACTTGATATTGTTTAATCCCGATTAACTCTTGAGCAAGCACTGGAAATTTAATAATAAACCCAATAATAGCTGCACCTGCAGAAGAAATAATGACAATTAAACTCAGTATAATTCTCCAATTGATACCTGACAGTATAATTAACATACCTGATATAAATAAGTATACCATCGCGGTTCCAAAGTCTGGCTGTAACATAATTAGACCTACCGGAATCCCTGTAAACAGTAAGATTTTCGCTAACAAGAAGGTATCACTTTTTATGCTGCTCACTTCGTATTTTGTTTTATGCTTACTAATTACAGCAGACAAAAAGAGGATGGTCGTTACTTTCGTAAATTCTGCCGGTTGAAGCGATAATCCTGGTAATGTAAACCAGCTCTTTGCCCCGTTTATTGTACGAGCAATTGAATCAGGGCTTATCAACAATACAATTAGTACGAATATGCTTATTCCATATATATAGATACTCGCCTTTTGCAACTGTTCTAAATCAAGAAATTGAATTGCGGCAACGATACATGCACCAATCGTAAACCAAACAATCTGCTTCAAAACAAAATTTTCACCTTCATATTGCTCTAACTGTTGGGCATTATATATCGAAAGTAAACTTACACAAACGAACAAAGTAAATAAAAAAATCAAATCCGTTTGCATATAGTACGATTGCTTTTTATTCATAATAGCCTCACCAAATTTCTTCCCTGCTCATTTCAATACTTCATCCCAGTAATCATAATAGATAGATTTTAGTTATCCACATAAAAACAAAAGAAAAAAAGCTGAATACAAGGTTATTAACAAAGTTATACACATTATCCACATAGACACCTATCTCTTATCAACAGTTTTCATCCACAATCAAGATAAGTGTTTTTAAGCTATTTCACTAAATTATCCACACCCCTGTGAATAATCTACTTCTATTTTAACATTAACGATGCATTTGCATTTAAATCAAGCCCAGACCGTCTCCCTTGCTCAAATGCAATCGTTCCTGCTGCAGCTATCATGGCAGCATTGTCTGTACATAGCTTGATATTTGGAATGAGTAAAGGAATATCCGTTTCGGAAAAAACAGCTTCCAGTTCTTTTCTCAATCCTTTATTTGCAGCGACTCCACCAGCAACAATTATTTGGCTAACATTATATTCTTTAGCAGCCTCTAATGTTTTTGTTGTCAGCACCTCAACAACACTAGCCTGAAAGCTAGCAGCAATATCTTCATTTTTTAATATCTCGCCACGTTGCTTGGCATTATGAATTTTATTAATAACTGCAGATTTCAATCCACTAAAGCTAAAATCGTAGCTTCCTTCTTCTAACCATGCTCTTGGAAAATCAATCGTTTCTTTACCAATTGCAGCTAACTGGTCGATATGTGGTCCACCTGGGTATGGCAGGTTAAGCATTCGCGCTACTTTATCATAGGCTTCACCTGCTGCATCATCTCGGGTCTCCCCGATTAGTTCATAGGAGCCATGCTCTCTCATTAAGACAAGCTCTGTATGACCACCAGAAACGATTAATGCTAGTAATGGAAACTCAAAATCCTTTTCTAATCGATTTGCATAGATGTGACCAGCGATATGATGCACACCAACTAACGGCTTTTGTTTTGCAAAGGACAATGCTTTCGCTGAATTCACTCCAACTAGCAATGCTCCTACAAGCCCTGGTCCTTCTGTAACAGCAATCGCATCCACTTCGTCCCACGTTATATCTGTATTTTCAAATGCTTCTTCCAGAACGACCGTCATTTGTTCTACATGATGCCTGGAAGCTATTTCAGGCACGACACCACCAAATCGCTTATGACTCTCAATTTGGGAAGCGACGACATTTGTTATTATCTCTGTACCATTTCTTACAATCGATACTGCTGTTTCATCACAGCTCGTTTCAATTCCAAGTATAATTGTATCTTTTTTCATTTTAAATTCACCCACATAACGATAGCATCTTCTTGATTATCTGTATAGTAATTTTTGCGAATCCCACCTGGCACAAGTCCGAACTTCTGATATAGACGTTGGGCTGGAATATTGGATTGTCTTACTTCTAATGATAATCGTTTTACACCTAATTGCAATGCATATTGAACGGTATATCCAAAAAGTTTCTCTCCAAGTTTATGACCTCTAAACCCAGGCATAATAGCAATATTCGTTATTTGTGCATCATCAATAACAATCCATGTTCCAATATAACCTATAATCTGCTCATCTAATTGTAAGACAAAATAATGCGCGTGTTTATTATCAAGAAGCTCCTGGTAGAAAATATCTGTTGTCCACGGCGTTGTAAAAGACGCACGCTCAACTTCCATTACATGATCTACATCAGAAACTTCCATTTTCCGTATTACACATTTAGCCATGGTTTTCATTTTCCTTTTGCGCTTTTAACCAATTCGCCTCTGCTTCTGCTAAACGTAAGTAATTTGGTGTTAATGCATGTGTAGTATCTGGTTGCTTTGTTAGTCCAGCAAGACCCAAATGCCCTGCCTGTGGAATATGGTATGGTCCTTCCGGAATAATCGCTCTTTCACCTAACCCCTTTTCAATCGCTTCTTTATAGATTGCAATATCAGGACTTAAAAAAAGAACGTTTGTCTCTTGCTCCTTTAATGTCTGAAGCACATCTTCCATTAATAGATTTTTTTCTTCAAAAACGGCTTCTAAATGATTATTCCTCCATTGATATAACCCTGTAAACACTAATCCCCGTCTAGCATCAAAAAACGGACAAATTACGCCATTAAAGAACCTTCCTTGATAGGACAAAACTTCTAAGCTAGAAACACCTACCACAGGTATATCTAAAGCCCAAGCCATTGTTTTTGCTGTTGAGACTCCAATTCGGACACCAGTATAGGAACCGGGACCTTTGGCAACTATAATTTTATCCAGTTCCTCCGGCCTCATCGATACTTCCTTCATTAACTTCTCAATAGCTGGCATTAAACGAACCGAATGATTTTTTGTAAGATTCGTCATCACTTCTCCAATAATCTGATCGCCTTTTAGTACTGACACACCTAGGACTTGATTGGAGGTATCTATTGCAAGTATATTCATTCTCGTAACTCCTAACTAATCAATTCATTCATAACCTCTTCAAAATGAGAACTTGAAGCTGTAAATTCAAGTATTCTTTTATCCTCATCTATATAGCCAATTCTAATCGCTAAACGCTCGTTTGGCAAAAACTCTTCAATGAATTGTGCCCACTCAACAACTGTAATTCCATTTCCATGAAAATATTCTTCAAATCCAATATCTTCATCAGAGTGTTCAAGTCGGTATACATCCATATGATATAAAGGGAGAGTTCCTTCATATTCTTTTATAATCGTAAATGTGGGGCTGCTGATATTACGTTTGACACCAAGTCCTTTCGCCAAGCCTTTTGTGAAAGTTGTTTTTCCAGCACCCAACTCACCTTCCAATGTTATAACATCTCCAGGCTTGAGCAAAGTTGCAAGCTTTTCTGCAATTACCTGTGTCTCTGCTACTGTATTTGTCTGTATTTGTACCATATACTCACCTACTTTAAATGTGTATAACCTTTTTTTTCTAATAGGATAGATTTATGTTTTTGCTTTAAAATGACTTTGCCATTTTTGCCTGCTTCCACAACCTCACCTATTTTCGTAACATTTGTATTCGTTAACTCTCCAATTTGCTGAACCTTATCCCAATCCTTTGGAGGGATTGTACCTAACAATTCAAAGTCCTCTCCACCAAACAACTTCCATTTTTCTTGTAATTCCACAGGAAATTGATTATAAGAGCTGTTTGTTGGAATTTCAGATTCATTTAATAGAAGAGTAACGTTCGAAGCTTCGGCTATTTCATTCGCCTCACTCGCTATTCCATCACTAATATCGTTTAATGTTACGCGAGCTAAGTGACCTAAACCGATTGCAAAAGAAATTCGAGGACTTGGCATTCTATGTCTATTTATATAATAAGAAGCTTCCTTATAGTTATTTGAATGGGTTAAAATATGTAACCCTGCCCCTGAGTCACCTAATGTTCCAGTTACAAAGACTATATCGCCTGACTCGGCTGTACTTCGATAGCGAGCCTTATCTTTCATCGTAAAGCCTATTACAGTAACTGAAATGCACATTTCCTTTCCCGATACTGTATCTCCACCGATTAAATCCATTTTATATGCTCGGGCTAAGTGACGCATTCCATTGAATATTTGTAACAGTTCTTCCTGTGACCAACCTTTTGGAATTACAATCGAAACAAGGTAAAATGCAGGGGTTGCTCCCATTGCCGCTAAGTCACTGATGTTTGCAGCAAGCGCCCGGTAGCCTACATGAAAAAGTGACATCGTCTCCTTTGAAAAATGCACTCCTTCGACAAATGTATCTACTGCAGAAACAATATTTTGTGATAACGAACTAAAAACAGCTGCATCATCCCCAATTCCTTTGATCAAAGATGATTGGTTGTACGTATGTTGCTTTATTGATTCTATAAAAGAGAATTCGTCCACATTAATCACCATTCTTTTTATCGACTACAACTATGATAGCAAAAAGATTTGAACTACTCCACCTTAATTCCTTACAAAAATTTTTGATGGAGATTCTTGAGTAAAGCAACCTAATGATTTCTATAACATATATGCTTTTCTCACGCACATTTATTTAACTTTCCTAACACTAATTCGTTCCTGTGATACTATATTGGAGATTATACTGAAGGTGAAAATACTATTTTGTAAGATGAGTATGAACGCTAAAGCTACTTCCCTTATTGAGTACGATTCATCTCCACCATAACCCTATTTCGCCTGAGGAGGAATCTTCTCTCCTAATTAAGTCAAAATGGGAAAACTTTTTTGAGGGCAGTAGCGAAGGTTTATCTATGTAATAAGCTTTCTGAAAGATAATTTATAGTATTGCTAAATGAATGCTATAAATCAAAAAAACATGATTCATTTTCTGGAATCATGTGTCTAATAGCTAATATAATATGTAAATGGCGGTCCGGACGGGACTCGAACCCGCGACCTCCTGCGTGACAGGCAGGCATTCTAACCAACTGAACTACCGGACCAATAATAATATATGTTGAAAACCTAACAGGTACATTAATCCAGTACTTCTAGCTTCAACTTATTTCAAGTTATTTTTTTTGGTTGCGGGGGCAGGATTTGAACCTACGACCTTTGGGTTATGAGCCCAACGAGCTACCAGACTGCTCCACCCCGCGATATGTTGATCTTCCTAATTCAATTGGAAAATCATATAAAAACTTGCCTGGCGGCGTCCTACTCTTGCAGGGGCAAAGCCCCAACTACCATCGGCGCTGAAGAGCTTAACTTCTGTGTTCGGCATGGGAACAGGTGTGGCCTCTTCGCTATTGCTACCAGACAATCCTCAAAAACAAGGACAAGTTTTATTATATGCATTTCCGAATAAAAATGCAAGGTTTTTTTGAATTTATACCTTAAAAACTAAATAAGAGTAAACAAGACATCAAATAAAGAATTTAGTTAAGTCCTCGATCGATTAGTATCCGTAAGCTCCACGTGTCACCACGCTTCCACACCGAACCTATCAACCTCATCGTCTCTGAGGGATCTTACTCACTCGAAGTGATGGGAAGTCTCATCTTGAGGGGGGCTTCATGCTTAGATGCTTTCAGCACTTATCCTTTCCACACGTAGCTACCCAGCGATGCTCCTGGCGGAACAACTGGTACACCAGCGGTGTGTCCATCCCGGTCCTCTCGTACTAAGGACAGCTCCTCTCAAACTTCCAACGCCCACGACGGATAGGGACCGAACTGTCTCACGACGTTCTGAACCCAGCTCGCGTACCGCTTTAATGGGCGAACAGCCCAACCCTTGGGACCGACTACAGCCCCAGGATGCGATGAGCCGACATCGAGGTGCCAAACCTCCCCGTCGATGTGAACTCTTGGGGGAGATAAGCCTGTTATCCCCGGGGTAGCTTTTATCCGTTGAGCGATGGCCCTTCCATGCGGAACCACCGGATCACTAAGCCCGACTTTCGTCCCTGCTCGACTTGTAGGTCTCGCAGTCAAGCTCCCTTGTGCCTTTACACTCTACGAATGATTTCCAACCATTCTGAGGGAACCTTTGGGCGCCTCCGTTACCTTTTGGGAGGCGACCGCCCCAGTCAAACTGCCCGCCTGACACTGTCTCCGAACCGGATCACGGTCCTGGGTTAGAATGTCCATACAGCCAGGGTGGTATCCCACGGATGCCTCCACCGAAGCTAGCGCTCCGGTTTCCAAGGCTCCCACCTATCCTGTACAAGCTGCACAGACATTCAATATCAGGCTACAGTAAAGCTCCACGGGGTCTTTCCGTCCTGTCGCGGGTAATGCGCATCTTCACGCATAGTATAATTTCACCGGGTCTCTCGTTGAGACAGTGCCCAAGTCGTTGCACCTTTCGTGCGGGTCGGAACTTACCCGACAAGGAATTTCGCTACCTTAGGACCGTTATAGTTACGGCCGCCGTTTACTGGGGCTTCGGTTCAAAGCTTCGCCTTGCGGCTAACATTTCCCCTTAACCTTCCAGCACCGGGCAGGTGTCAGCCCCTATACTTCGCCTTTCGGCTTCGCAGAGACCTGTGTTTTTGCTAAACAGTCGCTTGGGCCTATTCACTGCGGCTCCATGTAAATGAAGCACCCCTTCTCCCGAAGTTACGGGGTCATTTTGCCGAGTTCCTTAACGAGAGTTCTCCCGCTCACCTTAGGATTCTCTCCTCGCCTACCTGTGTCGGTTTGCGGTACGGGCACCTATGATCTAACTAGAGGCTTTTCTTGGCAGTGTGAAATCCGGAACTTCGGTACTAAATTTCCCTCCCCATCACAGCTTGAAATTGCCAGACGGATTTGCCTATCTGACTTTCTCACTGCTTGGGCGCACATATCCATCAGTGCGCATTCCTTATCCTACTGCGTCCCCCCATCGCTCAAACAATCATGAGGTGGTACAGGAATATCTACCTGTTGTCCATCGCCTACGCCTTTCGGCCTCGGCTTAGGTCCCGACTAACCCTGAGAGGACGAGCCTTCCTCAGGAAACCTTAGGCATTCGGTGAAAGAGATTCTCACTCTTTTTTCGCTACTCATACCGGCATTCTCACTTCTAAGCGCTCCACCAGTCCTCACGGTCTGACTTCACAGCACTTAGAACGCTCTCCTACCATTGTTCGTAAGAACAATCCGCAGCTTCGGTGATACGTTTAGCCCCGGTACATTTTCGGCGCAGAGTCACTCGACCAGTGAGCTATTACGCACTCTTTAAATGATGGCTGCTTCTAAGCCAACATCCTGGTTGTCTGGGCAACTCCACATCCTTTTCCACTTAACGTATACTTTGGGACCTTAGCTGGCGGTCTGGGCTGTTTCCCTTTCGACTATGAACCTTATCACCCATAGTCTGACTCCCAAGTAAAAGTAACTGGCATTCGGAGTTTGACTGAATTCGGTAACCCGGTGAGGGCCCCTAGTCCAATCAGTGCTCTACCTCCAGTACTCTATTTCTTGAGGCTAGCCCTAAAGCTATTTCGGAGAGAACCAGCTATCTCCGTGTTCGATTGGCATTTCACCCCTACCCACACCTCATCCCCGCATTTTTCAACATACGTGGGTTCGGGCCTCCAGTCAGTGTTACCTGACCTTCACCCTGGACATGGGTAGATCACACGGTTTCGGGTCTACGACCGCATACTCATTCGCCCTATTCAGACTCGCTTTCGCTGCGGCTCCGTGTCTTCCACTTAACCTTGCATACGATCGTAACTCGCCGGTCCATTCTACAAAAGGTACGCCGTTACCCATTAACGGGCTTCGACTACTTGTAGGCACACGGTTTCAGGTTCTATTTCACTCCCCTTCCGGGGTGCTTTTCACCTTTCCCTCACGGTACTGGTTCACTATCGGTCACTAGAGAGTATTTAGCCTTGGGAGATGGTCCTCCCGGATTCCGACGGAATTCCACGTGTTCCGCCGTACTCAGGATACACTCCGGAGGGAATTCTTTTTCAACTACAGGGCTGTTACCTTCTGTGGCTGACCTTTCCAGGTCGATTCATTTAAAGAATTCCTTGGTAACTCCGAGTGGAGTGTCCTACAACCCCAGAAAGCAAGCTTTCTGGTTTGGGCTCTTTCCGTTTCGCTCGCCGCTACTCAGGAAATCGATTTTTCTTTCTCTTCCTCCGGGTACTGAGATGTTTCAGTTCCCCGGGTCTACCTCATGCACCCTATGTATTCAGATGCATGTACTGTTCCATTACGAACAGTGGGTTCCCCCATTCGGAAATCCCCGGATCAAAGTTTACTTACAACTCCCCGAGGCATATCGGTGTTAGTCCCGTCCTTCATCGGCTTCTAGTGCCAAGGCATCCACCGTGCGCCCTTATTCACTTAACTAAGTTACAGTAAATAAGCGTACTAATTTATTAGCCTTGCTTTTATTTAAAAATATTGATGTCGTTGTTACTCTTATTTAGTTTTCAAGGTACAAGCTTCCACAGGATGTGGTGACTTCTGTGTTCGTCACAGGACGTGACGGGTTTTAACAGAAGATCCTTCAATCCTTTGAGAGATCTTTTTTACTCTCTCAAAACTGAACCAAACAACCAAGTATGTCGGGCCTACAGGATGTAGGTCATGCCGATGTTGCCACAGGACGTGGCGATCTTAATCGGCCTTCCTTATTCCGTAGGGTTCCGTAATAATCCTTAGAAAGGAGGTGATCCAGCCGCACCTTCCGATACGGCTACCTTGTTACGACTTCACCCCAATCATTAGTCCCACCTTCGGCGGCTGGCTCCAAAAGGTTACCTCACCGACTTCGGGTGTTACCAACTCTCGTGGTGTGACGGGCGGTGTGTACAAGGCCCGGGAACGTATTCACCGCGGCATGCTGATCCGCGATTACTAGCGATTCCGGCTTCATGTAGGCGAGTTGCAGCCTACAATCCGAACTGAGAATGGTTTTATGGGATTGGCTTGACCTCACGGGTTCGCTTCCCTTTGTTCCATCCATTGTAGCACGTGTGTAGCCCAGGTCATAAGGGGCATGATGATTTGACGTCATCCCCACCTTCCTCCGGTTTGTCACCGGCAGTCACCTTAGAGTGCCCAACTGAATGCTGGCAACTAAGATCAAGGGTTGCGCTCGTTGCGGGACTTAACCCAACATCTCACGACACGAGCTGACGACAACCATGCACCACCTGTCACTCTGTCCCCGAAGGGAAAACTCTATCTCTAGAGGTATCAGAGGATGTCAAGACCTGGTAAGGTTCTTCGCGTTGCTTCGAATTAAACCACATGCTCCACCGCTTGTGCGGGCCCCCGTCAATTCTTTTGAGTTTCAGCCTTGCGGCCGTACTCCCCAGGCGGAGTGCTTAATGCGTTAACTTCAGCACTAAGGGGCGGAAACCCCCTAACACCTAGCACTCATCGTTTACGGCGTGGACTACCAGGGTATCTAATCCTGTTCGCTACCCACGCTTTCGCTCCTCAGCGTCAGTTACAGACCAGAGAGTCGCCTTCGCCACTGGTGTTCCTCCACATCTCTACGCATTTCACCGCTACACGTGGAATTCCACTCTCCTCTTCTGTACTCAAGTCCTCCAGTTTCCAATGACCCTCCACGGTTAAGCCGTGGGCTTTCACATCAGACTTAAAAGACCGCCTGCGAGCGCTTTACGCCCAATAATTCCGGACAACGCTTGCCACCTACGTATTACCGCGGCTGCTGGCACGTAGTTAGCCGTGGCTTTCTGGTTAGGTACCGTCAAGGTTGGGTCAGTTACTACCCAACTTGTTCTTCCCTAACAACAGAGTTTTACGATCCGAAAACCTTCATCACTCACGCGGCGTTGCTCCGTCAGACTTTCGTCCATTGCGGAAGATTCCCTACTGCTGCCTCCCGTAGGAGTCTGGGCCGTGTCTCAGTCCCAGTGTGGCCGATCACCCTCTCAGGTCGGCTACGCATCGTCGCCTTGGTGAGCCGTTACCTCACCAACTAGCTAATGCGCCGCGGGCCCATCTGTAAGTGACAGCCGAAACCGTCTTTTATCTTCTCACCATGAGATGAAAAGTGTTATCCGGTATTAGCTCACGTTTCCGCGAGTTATCCCGATCTTACAGGCAGGTTGCCCACGTGTTACTCACCCGTCCGCCGCTCATTCCATAAACATCACCCCGAAGGGTTCTGTTTATTTCCTGCGCTCGACTTGCATGTATTAGGCACGCCGCCAGCGTTCGTCCTGAGCCAAGATCAAACTCTCCATAAAAGTTTGTAATACTTAGCTTTTGTAGAAGCTGACTTCTACTTGTTTTAAAAAGAAAAACGAGTTTCCTTTTTCTTGACATACTGGTTGTTTTGTTCAGTTTTCAAAGAGCAAATTTGTTTGTCGTTCTTTTGAAGCGACTTTATTAATATATCATGTCTTCCAATTTGTTGTCAATAACTTTTTTTAAAATATTTTACTTTCGAAATATTCCTTCGTTTTCGACAACTTTTATATCTTATCATCTTTGTGAAAAGATGTCAACATCTTTTTTTAAAAAAGTTGAATGGGCCTGAGTGGACTCGAACCACCGACCTCACGCTTATCAGGCGTGCGCTCTAACCAGCTGAGCTACAGGCCCATATTGGTAAGTTGGAGCGGGTGAAGGGAATCGAACCCTCATCATCAGCTTGGAAGGCTGAGGTTTTACCACTAAACTACACCCGCATAATAAAATAATTTTTCATACATACATTACTGGTCGGGAAGACAGGATTCGAACCTGCGACCCCTTGGTCCCAAACCAAGTGCTCTACCAAGCTGAGCTACTTCCCGTTATGGCGCGCCCGAGAGGAGTCGAACCCCTAACCTCTTGATCCGTAGTCAAACGCTCTATCCAATTGAGCTACGGGCGCAGAAAAAATCTATCAGATAAATGATGCGGTCGAGAGGACTTGAACCTCCACGGGTTATTCACCCACTAGGCCCTCAACCTAGCGCGTCTGCCATTCCGCCACGACCGCAAAAACAATAGATTAATGAAATGGTGAGCCATGAAGGATTCGAACCTTCGACCCTTTGATTAAAAGTCAAATGCTCTACCGACTGAGCTAATGGCTCATGATTGAAATATCACTATCCTGTTTTGAAGTAGCAATATACTTATTTTATAGAAAGGAATAAAAAAATACTATTTAATGAAATAGTATTAACTTCTTCTTTTATAAATAAAATTGGCTGGGCCACTAGGATTCGAACCTAGGGTACACGGGATCAAAACCCGATGCCTTACCGCTTGGCTATGGCCCAACTTGTGGCGGTCCGGACGGGACTCGAACCCGCGACCTCCTGCGTGACAGGCAGGCATTCTAACCAACTGAACTACCGGACCAAATGATTTTATTTTTTAAAGAAATGATGACCCGTACGGGATTCGAACCCGTGTTACCGCCGTGAAAGGGCGGTGTCTTAACCGCTTGACCAACGGGCCATTTTGAAATGGCGGAGAAGGAGGGATTTGAACCCTCGCGCCGCTTACACGACCTACACCCTTAGCAGGGGCGCCTCTTCAGCCACTTGAGTACTTCTCCGGATGGCTCCACAGGTAGGATTCGAACCTACGACCGATCGGTTAACAGCCGATTGCTCTACCACTGAGCTACTGTGGAATAATATTGATGCACTTATGTACTTCACTGAATTAAGTATCCTTCACCTTTGATAAGGCTCATTTTCTCTCAAAGCAAAACCAAGGAATAATTACAGCGACGTTGAATATCATACAACAACTTCTTTTAGTTGTCAAGGACTTTCTGGAAAGTTTTTCACAATCGAAAACTGACTTATTAGCTTATTTAATTTAACATGGATGACATATTTCGTCAATGGTTTATTTTAATATTTTACAAAAGCAAACAAAATCTTTATTTAGTATATAAACGTATTAAACTTACAACTTAATACGTAGAATAATGACATTTGCAAGAAGGATACTAAACGTCACATTTTTATTTTATAGAAGTATATGTTAAGACTCCTCGGCACTTACCACACCTATATTTTTTTATATTGATACGTCTTTTTCTTTCGTATACTTGATTACATTTTTTACATCTATACTCATATTTGTACCTTTGTTCTTGTGAAGGTAGTGGACTACAGAACCTTGGAGATCCTGTTTGTTTTAGTAATTTCCTGAAATCTTCATCCCTGTGACGATAACCCTTCCCTTCTATATGAAGATGGTAATGACAAAGTTCATGTTTAATGATGCCTATAAATTCAGCTTTATCCATCTCTACCGCATACTTCGGATTTAATTCAATCACCCTTTTCGCAGGGATATATCTGCCACCTGTTGTTCTTAGTCGATGATTGAACCTTACTTCATCTATGAAAGGTTTATGAAAATAAGTAATCGAGAGTTTATTAACGATTTCATATAATTCCTTTTCATTTAATAATTCCATTTGCATAACTACCTTCTCTATATGAATAAGTCACTTTAACCTTCTTCTAATTTTAGCATAAAAATATTACTTATGCTTTTTACGTATGAATGTTCTCTTTGTAACTCTCCTTCTACTATATTACTATGTTTTGTTTAAAATACCTTCCCCTATCTACCATCGCTTCTATTTTTCTCAATTAATGATTATAAATGATAATATTTACGAATAAAGAATCTTGATTAGCCTTATTAAAAACAGCATATGATAACCCGTAACTAAGTATTTATTGATTTTATAAAATCCTAATTTGAAAGAGAATTAATCCTTATTTAACATGTATAAACCGTGTTTATCTAACAAACTATATTTATAGTAATCTGGTAATGATTGTGATATTATAATTATTGTATTTAACTATTCAGGAGGGATAACATGAGTGAAGAAATTAAAAAGAAAATGACTACGGCTTTTGGTGCTCCAGTACCTAATGATGATGATTCAAAAACAGCTGGTCCTAGAGGTCCACTATTAATGGAAGACTTTTGGTTTCTTGAAAAACTAGCACACTTTGATAGAGAAGTAATTCCTGAACGTCGTATGCACGCTAAAGGAGCA
Source organism: Oceanobacillus sp. FSL W7-1309 (assembly GCF_038002145.1). Taxonomy (NCBI): domain Bacteria; kingdom Bacillati; phylum Bacillota; class Bacilli; order Caryophanales; family Bacillaceae; genus Oceanobacillus; species Oceanobacillus sp. FSL W7-1309. The sequence goes on along the minus strand of NZ_JBBOBX010000001.1, from coordinate 2,232,155 downwards.
GGTGCTTATGGAACGTTAACTATTACAAATGATATTACGAAGTACACGAAAGCTAAGGTTTTCTCTGAAGTTGGTAAAAAGACGGATATGTTCTTACGCTTCTCAACAGTAGCTGGCGAGCGTGGCGCAGGGGATGCTGATCGTGATATTCGTGGTACAGCTATGAAATTCTATACAGAAGAAGGTAACTGGGATCTTGTAGGCAACAACACACCAGTATTCTTCTTTAGAGATCCTAAGCGTTTCCCTGACTTGAACCACGTAGTTAAAAAAGATCCGGTTACAAATATGCATAATCCACAAGCTAACTGGGATTTCTGGACTAGTCTCCCAGAAGCTTTGCACCAAGTTTCAATTATCATGTCTGATCGTGGAATTCCAAAAACATTTAGACATATGAACCTGTTTGGAAGCCATACGTACAGTATGTTTAACGCTGACAACGAACGTCATTGGGTTAAATTCCATTTCTATACAGAGCAAGGTATTGAAAACTTGACTGACCAGGAAGCTGGAGAAATCCATAGTGGTGACCTTGACAGTCATACTAGAGATTTACGCGAAGCAATCGAGCGTGGCGAAAATCCAAAATGGAAAATGTACATTCAAGTTATGACAGACGAGCAAGCTAAAAACATGCCTTACAACCCATTTGACTTAACAAAAGTTTGGTATAAAGGTGACTTCCCACTTATTGAAGTTGGTGAGTTAGAGCTTAACCGTAACCCGCAAAACTACTTTGAAGAAGTAGAACAAGCAGCATTTGCTCCAACAAATATTGTACCTGGTATTGGCTTCTCACCAGATAAAATGCTGCAAGGAAGATTATTCTCTTATGGTGATGCACAGCGGTATCGCTTAGGTGTAAACCACTGGCAAATCCCTGTTAACTTCCCGAAAAATGCGGAGAACTTCCATCCATATCACCGCGATGGAGCAATGCGCATCCATCCATACCAAGGTGGACATGTATCATACAGCCCTAATAGCTATGGTCAGTGGGAAGATAGCAAAGAACACCAAGAGCCTGCACTAGAATTAGGTGGAGATGCAAACTACTGGGATTTCGATGAAGATGATAGCCTATACTATGAACAACCAGGTAAGTTATTCCGTCTTCAATCACCTGAAGCACAACAAAGACTTTTTGAAAATACCGCAAGAAACATGCAAGGTACTAGTAAAGAAGTTCAGTTACGTCATATCAACAACTGCTACAAAGCTGACCCAGCGTATGGTGAAGGTGTAGCAAATGCACTTGGCATCTCCTTAAGTGAAGTAGAAGCAGCAAGTGAACTAGAATAAAATAAAAACGTTCCTAAAACAACTTTAGGAACGTTTTTTTATTATTTATCACTTTTTACCATCGTTAAAGCGATTCTTCCTTTATTGACATCAACTTGCTCTACCCATACTGTTACGACATCTCCAACAGAAGCAATATCCATTGGGTGCTTCACAAACTTGTTTGCCATTTTTGAAATATGAACAAGACCATCTTGTTTCACACCGATATCTACAAATACTCCAAAATCGACTACATTCCTAACCGTTCCTTGCATTTCCATACCTGCTTGAAGATCTTCAAGGGCAACGACATTTTGCTTCAGTAACGGTTGTGGAAAATCGTCACGCGGATCACGTTCAGGTCTACTCAAGGCGTCCATCATGTCAATCAATGTTGGCACTCCGATTTCTAAGTTCTCCGCAGTTTCTTTTTTATCTAATTCATTCATTTTTGTCCGGAGTTTTTCTGTGCCAATATCCGTTAGCTCACAGCCAATCATCTTTAAAAGTTTCTTTGTGTGTGCATATACTTCTGGATGAATAGGCGTTCGATCTAATGGATTATCTCCATCAATAATTCGTAAGAAACCAATTCCCTGCTCATACGTTTTTGCACCTAGTCGAGGAATTTTCTTCAATTGTTTTCGATCCGTAAATTTACCTTCTTCATTTCGCTGCTTCACGATATTAAGAGCTACTGTTTTACTCAATCCCGCAACATATTGCAGTAAAGATGCAGATGCTGTATTTACGTTAACTCCAACTTGGTTAACTGCTGTTTCTACAACAAAGCTCAGTGATTCATTAAGAGACTTCTGCGTAACATCGTGCTGGTATTGCCCCACACCAATTGATTTCGGATCTATTTTTACTAACTCTGCTAGAGGATCCTGAACACGGCGCGCAATGGATACAGCACTTCTTTCTTCTACTTGAAAATCAGGAAACTCCTCACGGGCTAATGCAGATGCAGAGTAAACACTAGCCCCCGCTTCATTCACAATAATATAAGGAATGCTCAAGCTATTGTTTGTGATTACATCAGAAATAAATTGCTCTGTTTCACGTGATGCGGTTCCATTACCAATAGCGATAAGCTCCACTCCATATTTACGAATAATGCTCATCACTATTTTTTCTGCCCCAACAACATCATTCCTTGGTGCAGTTGGGTACATAACACCTACTTCATGAACCTTTCCAGTCTCGTCAACAACAGCTAACTTACAGCCCGTTCGAAAAGCCGGGTCAACACCAAGCACCGTTCTGCCTTTTAATGGTGGCTGAAGCAATAGATTTTTCAAGTTTACGGAAAAAACCTCAATTGCTTGATCTTCGGCCTTTTCTGTTAAGCTGTTCCGAATTTCTCGCTCCACCGATGGCTGAATTAATCGCTTATAACTATCCTCAATAGCAACTTCTAAAATCGCTGCTAATGCAGTGTCCGCACTTCGTTTAATTACTTTATTTTGCAGAAACTGGACGATCCGCTCTGCCGGTGCCTCAATTGCCACTCTTAGAACGTCCTCTTTTTCGCCACGATTTAATGCCAGAATACGGTGTGATACAAGCGAACGAACTGCTTCACTGTAAGCATAATACATTTCATAAACGCCTTTTTCATCCTTCTCGGCATTTTTTACTTCTGCCTGGATAGTACCGCGTTTAAATGTTTCCTCGCGAATGTAGTCGCGGTATGCAGCATCATCTGAAATCCATTCCGCTATAATATCATTCACTCCAGCTATCACATCTTCTTGTGTATGTAATTCATACTCCTCTGAAAGATATTTCGCAGCCTCTTGCTCGATGTTGAAAGGCTCTTGATTCCAAATCAACTCTGCTAAAGGCTCTAATCCTTTCTCCTTAGCAATGGTAGCTTTCGTTCTACGCTTTTGTTTATATGGTCGATATAAATCTTCGACACGCTGTAATTGTGTAGCTTGCTTAATTTCTTTTTCTAGTTCTTCTGTTAATTTGCCCTGTTCCTCAATAATGCGAAGCACTTCTTGTTTTCTATCTGAGAGATTAACAGCATAATGCCATTTATCCTGCACAGCTTTAATTTGTACCTCATCAAGACCACCAGTAACTTCTTTACGATATCTCGCAATAAAAGGAACGGTGTTACCTTCATCTAATAGTTCAATTACTTTTTTTATTGTCGTTGTATTCACTTCTGTTTCCTTGGAAACCCATTTTATAAGATTGCTATCTAACTGATCTGTCAAAGTTGTTCCTCCTTTATATACCAATATTATTTTATCAAAAAAATAGGCGAATTCCTAATTGACTTCTTTTATCGCGTCATTGAGTTGAGGGAAGTATCGCTAGTCGTTTGATGCTTCGTCCACGTGGCCGTTTAGATAACTAAATTATCCACAGTATTCAAATTTATTCTCTAAGTAACAAAAAAAGCTGACTTTATGTTTTAGTCAGCCAAAAGTTGTTTCTCTGCTATATATCTCACTGCAATTAGCGTGGTATCGTCCATTCTAATTTTATCACTTGTCTGTTCGTATGCTTTTGTAATACATCGAACATCTTTATTCATAAAAAAGTGCTGCGATAATTCTTTATCCAATACGCCATCAGAAAAAATGACAAAAGTCATCCCAGGTTCAAGCTTTTGTGTCATGACTTTAAACGGCCGATGGTACCCAGCCAAATAACCCGCATTTGGGATATTTCGCTTTTTTTTTCTATCCGTTGTAATCGACATAATACCTATATTACCTATGGAGGAAAACGCAGATATCTTCGTACGATAGTCCATCCTTAAAATTCCAAGTACAACCCCACGTTTTCCCATTAACCTAGCATTACATATTTTAACTAATTCCTCCACTGTCGCTCCAATATTGTCTCGGATAATATTGATAACAATTTGTGAAGATTCCTTTGCAAATTCACCACTACCTAAACCATCTGCTAACGCACAAACAAATTCATTTTCCGTTTCTGTATAAAAATAACTATCGCCACAAAGATAATTACCTTTTTTAGCTTTCTGAAAAACAGATACTTCTACTTTACTGTTCCCGTTCAATCGAAAACCTCCGTTTTATCGGACTGTATTGCTTCGCGAAGCTTTCTCAAAGAACGCCTTTGAAGTCTGGAAACATGCATTTGGGAAATTCCCAATAATTCACCTGTTTCTTTCTGGCTCATATTTTTAAAATACGTACATTCTAGTATCTGTTGTTCGCGTTCTGACAAGATAGGGAAAATTTTCTCAATCAACATTTTTTGATCAATATTGTTGTATCCTGCTTCGTCATTTCCTACTAAATCTAATATAGCTACAGAGCTACCATCTGAATCTGCTTCAATCTTACGGTCAACAGATAATGCTTTATAACTTTTACTCATTTCCATCGTTTCCAGTATTTCCTCTTCAGACGCATCCAAATATTCCGCGATTTCATGTACAGTTGGAGACTTCTGATTCATTGTTGTTAATTCATCTACTGCTTTTTTTATTTTCGGTCCCAATTCTTTTATACGACGAGGTACATGAACGCTCCATGTCTTATCACGAATAAATCGTTTGATTTCACCAATGATTGTTGGGATTGCAAAGGATTCAAATGACTTGCCAAACGTTGGATCATATCTTCTGACAGCAGCCAACAACCCAATCATCCCTACTTGCACCAAATCTTCATGAATTGCACTATTCTTGGAATATTTCCTAGCAATGGAGCTTACCAAATCCTTATAAGTTAGCACAATTTTCTCTTGAATTTCCTCATCTTTTGGCTCTTTTTGGAGATGTTCAATCCATTGGTATACCTCGTCTCTTCCTCTATTGTGTGGTTGAGACTTGGTCGCCATCAAAATCCACCTCTTTTTCGCTAAGGTACTTTTTCATTAGTACAATGACACCGTAATTATTATTGATCTGCACTTCATCCATTAAAGCCTCAATTAAAAATAATCCAAACCCACCTTCTCTAAGGTTCTCAATGGGTTCGTCCCGTTCATATGGTCCTATTTCGTCTCTTACCTTCTGCATATTGAAGCTATTGCCACGATCCGCAATCATAATTTCCAAATGGTCATCATAGATTCCAAAACCAATCGTTATCTCACCTTGACCTGTATCGTCATAAGCATGTGTAACTGCATTCGTTATCGCTTCTGAAACCGCAACTTTTAAATCTTCAATATCCTCATAAGAAAAACCCATTCTATTTGCAATCCCAGACATTGTCAAACGAACAACACCCACATACTCCGCTTCCGCAGGGATCTTTAACTCGACAAAATCAAATCTTTCCATCACTCATTTCCACCTCGAATCGCCGCTCTAATCGTAATCACTTCATCCAATCCTGTAATCTTAAAAATACGAAGTACACGGTCTTGTAAATTTAATAATGTTAACGTGCTATTATTTTCTTTCGTAGACTTTAAGGCACTAACAAAAACTCCTAGTCCCGTACTATCCATATACGTAACATTCTCCAAATTAACTTCTACTTTATTCTTTTCCTTTTTCGTTAAGGGAAGTAAAGATTCCTTTAATTTTGGAGCGGTATAAGCATCTATTTCACCCGATACATTCAAAACAGACTTTTCATTTTCCTCAACTACATTAACTGTTAAATTCATGATTTACCTCCCATACGTCTATCACTATGTAGTACATTCATGTCTCTATTCGACATTGATCAGTTGATAGAACTGCCATTTTTTCTTCATAACTCTTGTATTACCCGTTATTTTAAAAAGCTAAACCTTTTTTCGCAGAATAAGTAATGTAAAGTCATCCCTCAACTGGAAATCCTGTAACCGCTCAAAATGCTTGTACACATTATCTACCATTTCTTGAGCTGGTAAATAGGCATATTTTCTAATGATGCTGAGTACCTCCTGACTTTCAATAAACCTTTCTCCATCTCGGCACTCTGTTACACCATCAGTCAATAGAATAATCATATCATTTTTTTCAATCACTAATTCGTACTCACTGTATTCCGAATCCGGGGATACGCCTAAAACAAGCCCTTTTGCATCTATTTCTTTAAACGTATCATTTTTTGCATTATAATAATAGCCCGGTTCATGCCCGGCTGAGGAATAACGAAGCTTTTGTTCTGAAGGCAAGTATTGAGCATAGCACATCGTAATAAACATGCTGGGGTCAACATTTCTTTCTACAACCCGGTTCAAATTTTTTAATATCGATTTTGGACTCATTGATTCCTCTGGATAACTATCCATCGCGTATTTTATCATCGACATACATAAGGCTGCCGGGATACCTTTTCCGATGACATCTGCAATTGCGATTCCTAATGAACCGTCTTTACCTTTTATAAAATGGTGATAATCTCCATTCATTTGATGAGCGGGAACACTGACTATCCCAATATCTAATCCCTCAATAGACGGCTTCGTTGTTCCTAAAAGTGTTTCTTGCATGCTTGCTGCAACAGAAATTTCGGATTCAAGTACATGCTTTTCTTCCCGAAGCATTTGAATTTCTTGCATTGCAAGTCCATAAGAAATCATCGCTTCTAGTAAAAAATTCATTGAATGTTTGTAATCCTTATTAAGCTTTGTCGACACTTCCTCCATCGCATCAATATGAAGGTTGACAATTTCTTCTGGTAATATATTCTCTTTAATAAAAGCTTTCGTGACCTTCTCAACACCATACAAAGCTCGCTCATCTTGTGTATCTACATAGTTCTTTAATAACTCTTTGTACGTTGCAGCGTGTAGTTTAATAAGCTCTTCCATCTCGATTCCCCCTAAAAGCCAAATAACAGGAAGTATTTTTTTATTTACAGAGGTTGTCCAAAAAGTCCGGTGAAAATGACACATCGTAGGGGACCTTCTGCTAAAACCGCCCACGTCCTGTGGGCAACGTAGAAGTCAGCACATCCTGTGCAAGCCCGTTCCTCACGTATTAATTGCATACGTTCCGGTACTCAAAGTGTCACCGCCTCGAACTTCTCGGTCCTTTTCATCCTCCTTTTTAAACACGCACTTATAAGAAAGGTGTTTATTAGCCTAGCTAACAAACACCGCCCCCTTAATTAACGAATCCATTTTGTCGCTATTATTTTTGTTCCCTCTCCTACTTCTGAACGAATATCGAATTCATCCATTAGCCGCTTAACACCTGGAAGTCCTGCGCCAAGCCCACCGGAAGTTGTAAAGCCATCTTGCATAACCTGACCAATATCGGCGATTCCAGGTCCTGAATCAATTGCCATCATGCATAACCCTCGTCGCTCGATTGAGTCGATTATTTCAAAGCAAACTTGCCCTTGTTCGGCATATAAGTATATATTTCGAGCTAATTCTGATACCGCAGTTGCAATTCTTGCCTGATCGACTGTACCAAATCCAAGGTTTTTAGCCATTTCACGACCAAGCTGTCTCGCACCAACGATATCCCACTCTTTATGAATGTTAACACAGGACTGTGGTTCCATTATTATACCCCCAGTTCCTGTTGCAGCTTAATGAGCCCCTGTTCAAGATCCAATGCTGTAGGTACATTTTTTAAATGAATACCTAAGTCAATTAGTGTCATCGCTACAGCAGGTTGAATTCCAGTTAAAACTACTTTTGCCCCCATTAAATCTGACATTGAAACTACGTCACCTAATACTTTTGCAATAAATGAATCAATGATTTCAACAGATGTTAAATCAATAACAACACCTGACGCACCACTTTTATGAATTTTATCTAATAAATCCTCTTGAAATTGTATTGCTGTCTGATCATCTATTTCCGTCTGAATCGAAATCAATAAATAATTGTGTAGTTTCAGAATCGGAATTCGCATTCATCTCACTCTCCTCGTAAAGAATCCATCATTTTCTCAATGTTATTTTCTTTTACATTCAGGTCTGTTACATGTCTACCAGTAATCGCTAGGGCCGTTGAGAATCCCTTCTTTAAGGAGCTTTTCGTCGGGAAATTACTTAAATCGATTCCTAAGTTCACAATAGTTTGCGCTATTTCTGGACGAATCCCCACAAGGATGCATGTTGAGCCAATCAACCTTACAGCTTCAGCAGCTTGTATGATATGATGAGCTACCATTGTATCAACAACTGGAACACCAGTAATATCAATTAAAACAACCTCTGAATTATGCTTTATAGCTCCTTCTAGCAGGTTTTCCATTATTAATTTTGCACGCTCAGTATCAATCGTTCCAATTAACGGCATAATTGTAATACCTTCCATAACTGGAATTAGTGGTGCAGATAACTCTTGTAACGCTACTCGTTGCAAGGAAACAATGTGTTCCCAGCTTCCAGAGTATTCATTCACTAATTCACGTATCAATGGTTCTACCCACTCATTAACACTCGATGATAGTTCAGTGAAAAAGTTAGAATCTACTACTTCCGATTGCGTTATTAAATATTCAGTAGATACTCTCCTAAATATTTGCAAACCGTCTGTAATATAACTTAATGGCCATCCGAGGTTAATAATTTTTTCAGAGAAATCCTCCACTGCTTTCGTGGAGCCTTCATTTCGAATGCTGGTAAAAATAACATTAACAAACTCACGGTTTGTGCTTTCATATAGTTCGTCTGATATTGTCGCAGTATAGTTGCTATCCTTAAGTGATTCGATTTCCTCCATCCATTTTTGTACAATTGAATCACTATTCTCAATCAGTAACCTTTTGAATTCCATCATCTTCCCTCCGTAATCAACTGGTAATGTCACGAATATTGTTACACGTTCATATTAAAAGTGCAAATCAAAATAGTACGGATACATCTATAAACTATCATCTATTTTAACATACAAATAATCCTTCAAAAAGTTTTACATAACGCCATTTCCCTTCGTCTGACACGCTTTCTTAGCATTTGATTCGAAATACCTATATTTTCTTGGTAATAAATCCCTGGTTATAATTGGCTAACGACACAAAAAATACCCTTTCTCAGTTCGATAAGGGCATCATTAGTTATTGCTATAAATGTCTTTCAGTCCAAGACTAATTTCTAAAGCTTGGTTTATTTTTGTCATCATTTCATTATCTAATTTTGTTATTTTATCCGTTAAGCGCTGCTTATCCAACGTTCTGATCTGTTCTAGTAGTATTACCGAGTTGCGGTCAAATCCGTACCGCTTTGCATCGATTTCTACATGCGTAGGCAACTTCGCCTTTTGAATTTGTGCAGTAATTGCTGCAACAATCACCGTGGGACTAAAACGGTTTCCAATATCATTTTGAAGGATCAATACAGGGCGTACGCCTCCCTGCTCTGATCCTACTACAGGGGATAAGTCAGCGAAATATACCTCGCCTCTTTGAACGATCAAATTATTACACCCCGATCACAGAGCGCTCAAGGGTGTTTTCAGCCTCCTCTTCGGCTTGAAAGGCTTCTGAAGCTATCGTTAAATTAATTCGACCCATTTCTTCATATCCACGTTGCATGTTTTCGTGAAATCGCTGAATATGCTCCTCTTTCTTGTGGTTTAGATAATTTTGTGTTGCTTTACATATAAAATCGCTTAAATCGCTATTTTCATATTTCATTAATCCATCCACCTCATTCAATAGGTTCTTTGGTAACTTAACTAATATCTCCTGCAAGCTTTCCGACAAAACCATACACCTCCGACAACTGTTAAACGATCGATAAAATTCTATTTAATAATAGCATTGAATTCGGCCGATTGCAAAGGGTTCTGGAGTTTTTATAAAAAAAATCCGTATATTTGTCGTTTAATATCTGTTTAGTCGGGAATATAAAAGTGGTTTGACTTAATTTCTCAATAGCACTCCTGTAATATATATGCGACTGAACGTATAACATGCCCGCTTTTTAAATTTTGACTTTTTGCTTTGAACCACGAGTAAAAAAACAAAAAAGCAGACCCTCCTCTTTTATGAGCCTGCCAAATGACTGTCTTGTTGTTATTTTGCTGCTTGCCCTTGAACGGATTGAGCTACTTGAATCATTTCTTCCTGTGTTAATTCATCGCTTGCCAGTTTAAAGTCAACACCATTATAGCTCCACTCTATTGCATTTGAAGAAAGCGCTGCTATCGCATGACCTAAATTCACAATTTCTCCTTGCACTTCCTGTGGAGTTACTGAAACCGGAGCCGTTTGATTTCGCTCCTCCACTAAGGTAAAATTCTTTTCTCCATCATAAGTCAAAATAACCCTTTTACCATTATCCATGGTAACTTCCCTTTTCTCCAAAACTTCTGAACCTGCAGTATATAAAGGATAGTACACTGCTAATTCTTCCGTTTCAGCATCGTCTGCTTCTGCTTCAGCGGAGGTAGTAGTATCCGCATCCCTGCTACCCATGTTTTTTTCCATTGAAAAATCATCATCTTCAAACGCAGGGTCCATATCAAAGTTAGAAAAGCTCACCTCAACCAATGCGTTGTTATCTTTGTCTAAAACTCTCACCATCGTTGGGACATAGGATTTTTTATCAAAATGGATTTCTTGGAAAGGCAAATTACTATTGCTTTGATAATTTGTTTTTGTCCGGAAAATATAATGCGTGTCAGTTGTCTCAAATTGTGCTTCGGAATCTTTCATCACATCATTTATAAGAGACTGATAAAGATACGGTTGGCTACTATTATCGGGCCACTCTGTTTGGAATTTAAAGCTTTTATCAAGTGCCGGTGTTAAAACAAATACGCCATCATCGTTTTTAAGAATAATTTGACTCTCATTTTGTTCTGAGCCATTTTCCAAAGCTACTCGATAATAATCTCCCTCTTTATACCATACATCTATATTAAACTTCTGCTCTTCTTGTCCGGTGTTCATTGACATTTCTGCAACTGCTTTATATCCCGACATATCTTCTACATTTTTTTGTAATTGTGCAACAACATCTTCTTGCGATTTCTCCCCACAAGCAGCTAATACAATTATTAATAAGGCTAAAATACAAGCCATCCGATACGAAAATAACTTTTTCATCGACATATCTCCCTTGTCTCAATTAACAAAGGGAACAACGTCACACACGTTTACAAGGAAATGCACGATATACTTTCGAAATACCATCGATAACATCTGTGGCCATCAAATCATAATACGTTTGCTTCTCTTCGATCTGTATGTCTGCAGACTTTCCATGAATAAAACAGGCATTGCACAATGCATCAAATAATTCTTGCTGCTGCATCATCATGGCAAGTGAAATTCCGGTTAACACATCACCGGTTCCTCCTTTTGCAAGACCTGGATTTCCACTAGATTCCACAGCCTGTCTACCTTCTGGCGATGTAATGATGGTATGCTTTCCTTTCAAAATAATATAAACTCTATTAGCTTTTGCAAAATCACGCGTGTAATGAAAAGGTGCTGATAAAAGATCAGAAATTGAAATACCCAAAAGCATAGCCATTTCACCTGGATGTGGTGTTATAATCGTTGGCTCGCTTCGTTGTTTCAACATTTCAAGCTGGTATTTTAGGTGATAAAGTCCATCTGCATCAATAAGTAGTGGGCAGGGTGCATTGTTAAGGAGTTCTGCAACTACATGCCTGGTTTCCTCTCTTCTCCCTAATCCAATCCCAACTGCAATTGCATCATAATTACTTATAGGTGATGCAGTACAACCTGTAATATAGCCATCTTTTTCAGGCAATATCATATACGTTGCTTCCGGACACATCGCAGCAATCATAGAAATGACTTTTTCGGTTGTTCCAGACGCTACCAAGCCAGCACCTGCTTTTAAAGCGGCCTTCGTAGCCATCGCAAGCGAACCTGGCATTTCTGAACAACCTCCAATAATAAGCCCTTTACCATGACTTCCTTTATGGGCATGTACATTACGGGAAGGGATTGTTTTTCCGAAATCCTCCTCTGCCCATTGTCTCTTTGCAGTATTGTTCTGGAATACGAAATTCGGTATACCAATTGGTACGATTTCCCACTGCCCATAAAAATCTGCTGTATCAACCATGAAGGAACTTTCTTTTGCTGCAGCGATGACAAACGTATAATCCGCCTGGATAGAAGTAAATTCTCCTATTCCTTCATCAGCTGGTAAGCCAGATGGAATATCAACGGATATAACACAAGCTTTTGAATGATTAATCATGCGAACCATCTCTTGGATAGGCTCCCTCAATACTCCTTTTACGCCAATACCAATTATTGCATCAATTACAACGTCTACACGTTCCACCTTTTCACGTATTAAATCAAGATCCGTGAGGTAGCTAACCTCTCCTCCGCATTGAATAAATACACGTTTATGAAAGAGAGCATCACCTGTAATTTTCTCATCCGGAACGACCTGTACAACTTGGACTAAATAACCTTTATCAAGCAATACCCTTGCAATAACAAAACCATCTCCGCCATTATTACCCGCGCCAATAAAAATGCAGACAGGCTCTGTTTCTCTTATCAGCTTTATGACCCTTTCACTTACTGCTCGTCCTGCATTCTCCATCAGTAATTTTCCTTCAAGTCCAATTTTACTTATCGTGTAATCGTCAATATCGTACATTTCCTTTGCGGTGACAATATACAATTCGTTCCCTCCTACCCGCAGTAAAATATATGAGACAAACCTGCTAATTATGCAATGTATCCGAAGTTCATTTCTCTTCTATTACTACTTGAGCCGCTGCGTAATCCCTACTATGCGTGATAGAAAGGAATATAGTTATATCCTCCTCGTACCCCTTCACAGCAATAGATGGAGCACCAAATTCATCGTTCATTACAACCATGTCCTGAAAGCTCAAACGCCCAATTCCAGTACCAACCGCTTTAGCAAAAGCCTCCTTTGCCGCAAACCTGCCCGCAATATACTCCACGCGACGTTTTGGTGATGTAAGTTGTTGATATATTTTTTTTTCACTTTCAGTTAAGATCCGATCGACAAACCTATTATTTCGTTCCATACTAGCTTGGATCCTATCTAATTCAATTAAATCCATTCCGATTCCTTTAATCATTATTAATCCTTACCCTTTCTTCTATAAATTCAATAGTATTTCAACGCATGTTAGATTGGTCATATTAAATGAAATTACGTATTATTATAGTAATAGTAACTTATCTACTCCACTTTCGCACGACTAAAAAATAAAGTTCATTGATTTACACTTAGAATGTTTCTTTCTTAACAGACTTGGTAAAGATAAAGATTGTTATTTACACAAAAGGTATAAAATGCGGCGGCGTGATTTACAATGATGGATTGTACGTATACCCGCTACGGAATTACACTTCGCTTTCCGCGGGTGACCCGTGAGCCTCCTTGAACTCCGTTCTTCAGAGTCTCACTCTGGTCACGTATCCCGCAGGAGTCTACGTGTATTTCCTCCGCTAGTATTGCTTCACGAACTTCTAATAGTGGAATCCACGAGAAAAATGTCGTTGCTGTCACCAGTCCGGGTGAGCGTAGGGCGATGACTCCTGCGGGAACAGCACGTGTCTGAAGACTCGTAGGGAGTGGTTTTCTTCCGGAGAGGCTGAAGCCGTGCCCGCGGAAAGCATCCGCCCGAAGCGAGCCCGGACGGTCGGCGCTACTCAAACTTTTCTAACAGAAAATAATTTACGTGACATTGATTTTACTTCAAAAGCGATGTTAATATGCAAAAAAATAATCCAATATGCAGGGGGACCTACATTGTTTATCCGTAACGAAAGAAGTTTAAAAGAGTTTTTTCAATCTTATCCAGTTGTTTCTACACTAATTACTATTCATCTCATCCTATGGATCATAATTAATTTACTTCAGCTGCCAATCGGCAGAGAGATTTATCAATGGGGCGTCGGAAGTAATTTCATGATCTACCTTGGTGATTATTGGAGATTTGTTACACCAATATTTTTGCATGGGGATTTAATGCATGCTTTATTCAATTCATTTTCACTTGCATTATTTGGCCCTGCCTTAGAGCAAATGCTCGGTAAAGTTAAATTTCTTCTTGCATACCTCGGAGCAGGTATTATCGGTAACATTGCTACTTATATGTTCGAAGACCTAAATTATTTTCATCTTGGTGCTTCTGGAGCTGTATTTGGTTTATTCGGGATATACGCCTTTATGGTTTCATTTCGAAAACATCTTATTGATCAAGGAAGTTCTCAAATCGTAATGACGATTTTAATTATCGGGTTGGCGATGACCTTCCTACGAAGCAATATTAACATTTATGCACATATCTTTGGATTTATTGGCGGCTTCGCAATCGCTCCTCTTGTCTTAATAAATGTCCAAAGCTATTCACCGTGGAGGCGAAGGAGATACCGCTATGATGACGATGATTCTATCCAGTTTGATCCAAATCGTTGGAATAAGAAAAGAAGGATTCCGTCGCAATTAAAGAAAAATATCATTTGGATTGTTTTAGGAATTCTGGTGTTACTAGGATTATTAAGCAGATTCTAAAAGAAAAAGTTAAGAAGTCGGCCTTAAGGAAAACTTACCTTTAAGGCCGACTTCTTAGATAACGTACTGACTTGTATTTGCTATTCTCGATACGAGTACCAGTCTCCTAACTTATCAACATGCTCCTCTTCCAGCTCCTTGAGTCTATAATGCTTGCCTGTTCCGTTTTTTCCAAGAATCGATAGTTTCATCGTTGCCAGTCCTTCTCTTTTTTGGAACGGATGCTGTTTTTTCTCAAATGCTTGAATACGCTTGTGATAAAGCAACATTGTTTTCCTGCTAAATCCACGAAATCGAATAATAACCCGTTCTGGTTCTACAGAGAATCCTCCATCCTGATAACGCATAAACCCAAGCAGGAAAGTTACTAACAAGACAATTACTGCAAGCCAACTAAATTGCGGATAAAAGTAGGTTGCCACTATCCCAAGTACTAATATAGGTACACATGCACGAATCAAATAGAATTTCATTGCTCGCTTAGGCAAGGGAGTAAAATGCACTGATTCCATCGAGTAACCCGGCAAAAATTCCTGTAAAAACGACTCAATCTCCGTCTTTTTCATAATTGGAAATAAAACCGTAGAAAAGTCTTCACCGCTATCTAACGCCCCCCCTGCAACTTCGACAAATACAGTGACAAATCCAAAAGGCTGCCTGATAACACTTTCAGCTATCCCAACTGCTTGAATTCGTTTAAGCGGAATTGTTATTTGCTTTTTCTCTAACAGACCTCTTGTTATGAATAACTCATCACCTACCTTGGTAATTGCAAATTTCCCATATTTTATCATTGTCCCAGCAATGCCTAACAGCCAAAATACCAATAATACGACGATCGCTAGTCCAATTATGAATGCAATTGCTAACTCACTTATCCAATCAAATGTCCGATCATAGAAATGCTCTGGAATAAATTGCTCTAGCTCAGAAAAAGCAATGGCTGCAAATGCCATAATGATACCAACACTACCTGATGTTACGCCAGCTAGCAAAAGGCGCTTCGGAGTGATTTCACGTAAAGGATTGACCGACTCCTCTTGCCCTTCTATTTCAATATCTGGATGCGATTCCTTTCTACCCTTAAGTGCATTTCGAAGCTTTTCACCATCAGAGAGCTTTATAGCATTCAGCGATGCTTCTGCACTCTTTCCGCTTCCAGCTGTTTCTATTTGCAGCTTAACCAGTTTAAACATACGGTGAATAATACCTGCTGTTAAGTCAATGGACTGGATTCGGTTTATTGAGATATAGCGCTTTTTTCGTATTAGAACGCCATATTCAATTCTTAACTCCCCAGCTTCCAGTCGATACGTAAATCGATACCAGGATAAAACACTTAAAAGTATTCCTAACAATGAAAAAATAGCTAGTAAAAGGATAAAGTAGAACCGATCAAACGTAATAAAACCAAATACAATTAAAAATATCCCTTCCCGAGCCGTCTTGATACAATTAAATAGGATGGATACTGGATGCAGCCGATATGACGGGCCATTAGACATCATCTTCGTCCACCCTTGCTAATGCTGAGATACGATCACGAAGTGCTGACGCATCTTCTTCACGCAAAGCAGGAATTTCATGTGTTGTAGCTGCTGTTGATATTGTTACACTAGCAAGCTGATATTTTTTTAGAAATGGTCCTTGCTTTGTATCAACATGCTGTACACGAATCATCGGCACTAACGTACGTGACATTATTAAAATACCATGCTGTATGTATATTTCTTGCTCAAATAATTCATAGCGCCACTTTCTAAATCGTAATTTAGGAAGGATAAAAACAGTAAAAATAGTGGATAAAATACTAATCATCACAAGTACAATTCCAATCCAATATGGCCAGTCAAATAGATAGATTATAATAGCAACTGCAATCGTAATTAACCATAACAAGCCTTCATAGAAAACGCCTGTTAATTTCCAAGCTTTTATCGCATCGGGGGCAATTGTATTCATTGGTGGCTCTCTCATACAACCTCATTCTCCTCTCTTTTCTTTCTTATGGTACTTACGTTTTAGGCAAATTAAAGTTTCAATATTGCTGCATTCGTACTCAAATATATTATATTCAACAGATTGAGCACAACAAAAAAAGCCCCAATAGGGGCTTTTTCGTTTAACTATTTATCGCGGTTTCTGCGCTGGAAATTGCCTTTACGACCTCTTCCCCCACCTTGGCCACGTCCTCCGCCGCCATCTCTACGTTGACCATAGAAACGTTTATTGTTGGAACGACGGTTGTTGTCTTTAGAACGTTGTGCTTTTTTCACGCTGATTGGTGCAACAGACGAGATTTTAACAGGAGCATCTCTGCGCTCTTTTGTTAATAAGCTTAGTGCTGCTGCAATAACAGATACTGAATCATTATCTTCTAGTAAATCATTCGCTGCTGCATGATAAGATTTTAGATCTTTTTTCTCAATTGTTTTCACGATCTTATCGATTGTTACTTGCTGTTGTCCTCGCAATGCATCTTGGTTTGTTGGCGGCACAAGACGTTTCATTTTACTTTTCGTCGTTTTTTCAATTAATTGTAAATGCGCCATTTCCCGTGGTGTAATGAAGGATATTGCTTCTCCAGTACGTCCAGCTCTACCAGTACGTCCAATTCGGTGTACATAGCTTTCTGGGTCCTGTGGAATATCAAAGTTGTATACATGTGTAACTCCAGAAATATCAAGTCCGCGCGCCGCTACATCTGTAGCAACAAGTACATCAACACGGCCGCCTTTAAATTTATTTAATACAGACATACGTTTACCTTGGGTTAAATCACCATGGATTCCCTCAGCACGGTAGCCTCTTGCTTGTAATCCTTCTGTAATTTCATCCACACGTTTTTTCGTTCTGCCGAATACAATCGCAAGTTCTGGAGAGTGGATATCCAAATGGTTATTCAGTGTATCAAATTTAAATTTCTCAGGAATTTCAATGAAATACTGCTCAATGTTTTCAACAGTCATTTCTTTCGCTTTTACTTTAACTTCTTTTGGTGATTTCATTAACGTTGTAGCGATATTGCGAATCTCTTTTGGCATTGTTGCTGAGAATAACAATGTTTGACGATCTTCAGGAATACTTTTTAGAATTTCACGAATATCATCAATGAATCCCATGTTCAGCATTTCATCTGCTTCATCCAATACAGCCGTTTGTACAGCATCCGTACGAATTGTTCTTCTGCGCATATGATCCATTAATCTTCCTGGAGTTGCTACAACAATCTGTGGACCATCTTTTAAAGCGCGGATTTGTCGATCCATATGCTGCCCACCGAAAATTGCAAGTGCACGAATACCTGTGAACTTCGCTAAACGGTTTAATTCTTCTGCAACTTGAATTGCAAGCTCACGTGTTGGCGCAACGACCAAACCTTGAACCTTTCTTAATTTCGAATCAATTTTATCAATCATTGGAATACCGAATGCAGCTGTTTTACCTGTACCTGTTTGTGCTTGTCCGATTACATCGTTACCTTCCAATGCAAATGGAATTGTCTCTGCTTGAATTGGTGTAGCTTCCTCAAACCCCATTTTTTCTAAAGCTTTCATAATTGAGGCTGATACACCTAGTTCATTAAATTTTGTCACCTAATAGTCGACTCCTTTTTTTGTGAAAATTTATTCGCAAAAGAGGCCCTGAATTTTTTCTCATACTTTATTCTTTAAATAATCTTCCCGCCTGACATGCAGATAAACCGTCTTTGACGTAACAATCTCACATTTTCATTCCACCACTCCGCCTGCAGAATGAAACGTGGATAATATGCTGAATCGTAAGTAAAAAACAATACCAGCTATTTATAGGGAATATAAGACCTAAACTCGTATCATTATATTTTATTCATATTAAAGTACAAAAAAGGCTTCACCTAACGTGGTAAGAGGCCTCGAAACTAATGCTTCAACTATCATACCACATATGATGCATTTATATCTACTTCACACCAAATGATTTTTTTCATTTCCCATGTTAAAATTGAAAGTACGGCTTCACTTCGTATTCTAATAAAAAACTATAGTTTATAAAAATGGATAATTTGGGAATTAGAATGGAACAGTGTAATATTCTGTTTTACCCTTGCTTACCCTATAAACCACATTTCCTCCTTTTTTTTAAATACATGGCTAACTTTAAATTGATTGGCCAAATGAACTTGCAAAGGATGTTTTTTTATGCGACTTCCTCCATTCAACCCATATGCAGCAGTTGCTATTGGTGTCCTGGCTGTTTCTACCTCAGCTGTACTAGTAAAGCTTGCAAATAGCGCCCCTGCTGGTATTATCGCAAATTATAGATTGCTGTTTGCTGTACTTATCATGTTACCAATTGTTTTATCGAAATATAGATATGAATTTCGGCTTATCTCTAAGAAAAATTGGTTATTTTCTATTTTGGCGGGAATCTTTTTAGCACTTCACTTTATTCTTTGGTTTGAATCGTTGAATTATACCTCAGTAGCAAGCTCAGTCGTTCTTGTAACGATGCAGCCGATTTTCGCATTTCTCGGGACATATTTACTTTTTCAAGAAAGATTTTCCTACGGTGCGGTTATAAGTTTGATAATCGCTCTCTTTGGAAGTTTCATTATTGGATGGGGAGATTTTCAACTAGGCGGAATGGCATTGTTCGGAGATATACTTGCACTCTTAGGTGCAATCGCAGTAACTGTTTATTTCCTATTTGGTCAAAGCGCAAGACAACACCTATCCCTTATCACCTATACCTTTATTGTTTATGCCATTAGCTCCATCGTGTTAATTCTTTATAATATCGTGCTAGGGAATTCCTTTTTTGGGTATCCACAGGACCATTGGTGGGCATTCATTGCTTTGGCGATTATCCCTACATTCTTTGGGCATAGCTTATTCAATTGGGCATTAAAGTGGGTAAGTACCTCTACCATTTCGATGGGGATTGTGCTTGAGCCTATCGGGGCGACTATTCTTGCATATCTTGTCTTAAACGAGACAATTACATGGTCACAATTTCTCGGTGGTACCATTGTTATAGTTGGACTGTTTTTATTCATCGTAAGCACGTCCAGAAAAACAAAGGTTACGATAGCAACGAAAAACAACCAGTAACTAGGAAAGTATTGCATTGTCGGATATCGTTCGGAATTCAACCATACCTATTCCGCAAAATGCTGATATACTAAAACTTATTAATAATAAAGCGGGTGAATTTATGACGATTCAACTAATGACAGACGGTGGCGCTGATATTCCTGGGCGCTTACATGATTCTTTAAATATTAAAATTGTACCATTGTACTTACACTTTAGTGATGGTCACTATAAAAGCGGGATAACATTAGATATAGCAGGTTATTATCAAAAGGTTAAAGATTTAAAGGAACTTCCCCGCTCTGCCGCTCCAAGTCCAAATGACTTTTATGAAGCATATAAAGCAGTGGATCCGGCGAAGCCAATTATTATGTTGAGTCTTTCCAAGGAGCTTAGCAGTACGTATGATCATGCACTGCTTGGAAAAGAAATGCTTCTTGAAGAAGAACCGGAAAGAAAAATTGAAGTAATCAATACAAAAACTGCTTCTTGTGGTATCGCACTATTGCTTCATGAAGCAAAGGTTAAACTAAGCGAAGGATACTCCTATGAACAACTAGCGAAGCACCTTCAGAAACGTGTCGAGCAAACGACAACTCTATTTATTTTAAAAACGTTAGAAAACCTCGTACTAGGGGGACGACTCGATAAAGTGAAAGGTAAAATTGCTAAAACATTAAACATTAAATTGTTAATGCGTGCAAGCAGTGAGGGCTCAATTGAAGTGACAGAGAAAATCCGTGGTGATAAAAAATCGATCCGGCGATTTGTTGATCAAATCGGAGAATATACAAAGCATGTAGAAGACAAACTTATTTCTATGACACATTGTAATGACATCGAACGAGCTACGGATGTGTTAGCAAATATACGTAATAAGTATAATTTCAAGGATGCTTATTTAACAGAAACTGGACCTCTTATTTCCACATATGGTGGAGAAGGAGCACTTGTAATTGCCTTTTTTAGAGATTAATAAAAGCCTACCCCTAACGTCTTTAGGGAGTAGGCTTTTGTTCTCGCATAGAAAACTATAAAATTTGATTGCAGTGGATAACTTAGTTGCCAATCAGCCACGTCTAGCTCCAGCGCCCAACGACTAGCGAGACTGCCCTCATCTCCGTACGTCGCTAACCGGGCGCTTCCTCTTTTTGTTCTGTTTTCTCTACTAGAAAGTCATAAACCATACCATTTAACGTGTCCTTATCATCTCCAAGGCATATCAAATGTCTGGATCGTTCAAAAAAAACAACTTCCTTTTCTTCCGAGTGGATTTCTTTATCTAAATAATAGCCTGTTTTATAAGGCACCATTCCATCCTGTTGTCCATGTGCAATAAGTACCGGTGAATCAACCTTATCTAGATAACGGCGCGTAAACCGAACAAGCTTCATGAATTCAAGATTGGCTTTAAAAGGAACAGTTCCTATTTTTTCTTTATAATGCTGGTAAAGTTTATTTTCCCCTAAACTTCCTCTTACCCCATCAACAATAACTTCCGCTATGTCTAATCCGATCTGTCTAAAATTTAAATATTTCCCAGATGTCGCTAATAGGACGAGCTTATCAATTTTATATTTAGCCGCCAAATAAGCAGCAATCATTCCACCCATGGAAAAACCAATTACATAAATTTCTTCATACTTACTTTGCAGTTTTTCCAGCTCTGTTTCTGCAGCCATTATCCATTTTTTATAAGAAACATCTTCTAAGTTTAGTTCTTTTCCATGTCCTGGTAATGTTGGAACCTCAATATGCCAGTCTGTATTTTCCTTTAGAAAATCAGCCAATGGATTAACCTCGTAAGGACCGCCAGTATATCCATGTATTATTAAACATCCAATCATATGCTGCTCTCCTTTGGTCACTCTCCCACCCTTATCTATATCTTATTCAATTTTTTCATATTCTATTTGTTTTTGCTTCCTTTTTGCTCACATTTTCATTCCCTTTTACTCCATAATTATCCACTTATCGCGCAACCTCTTACCTTATATTCTTAATTAGAGAACTGAATTGCTGTACAATTGGAGAAACTTGATGGTACGTGCTTGCAATCTGTCCTACAGTGGATATAATTTTGTCAAAATCAAGCTGCCCATTTCCATTTTGGAAATAGGACATCGGATTTGCTGCAGACTGTCCTGGATTACCATTTATGTTTTGCATAAAATTAGGATCATGATTGGCATTTGGATTCATATTAGGATTACTTCCAGAATCCGCAAATTCCGCATTCGTTTGGACCTGATTAGTCCACTGACTTGGTAGCTCAGGCTTTGCAAAAAAGTCATATGGAGTTTGATGCTGTTCCGCTCCGCTCCAGTTCTGATTCGAATAGGATGTGTGATATGGGTACAGATTATGATTAACTGGAGGGGAATAATGTGGTTGATTGTAAGGTCGATAGTGCATTCGTACACACCTCTTTTTCGTTTTCCTATTTACAATAATTTATGCTCGATTGTGAAAAAGTGTGTAGATGACATGGCCAGCTATTCTCTAAAACCGTTTGATTTTTGATCCAAATTCGGAATTATCATCACTTATACCTAATTCATTTTTGATTTTACTTTCTTGATATCCAAGGATAGGGTCGTTCTCATCAATAAATGTAGCTGGAGTTCCATAGACCCCCATCCCCTGAAGTTCCTCCATATTCGCGTGATCAGCTGTTATACTTTTCTTTTCATAGGAGATATTATATTTATCCAGCAATGATAGCACCTTATCGCACTTCAAATTATTGTCACTAATATATACCGTAACATGTGAATAACGCATTAATGATTCCTCCTGAAAATTTGCCTAAAACAAGTATTTACCATACTACTTTTATACCCAGTGACGGCTTCCAATAAACCAAAACATTTGCGAAATTTAACAATCATATTACTAGAAAACGTTGCTTCACAACATGCTTGTAATTGCATTTTAGTAAGGAAAAAGGTTATTTCAAATATAAAAAGAATCTCTTAATCAGATGACTAATTGAGATTCATTGTTCAAGTACAGTATCAAATTTTCTTAACTGTGGTTCCCAGCTTCTTTAACAACTCTATTGCAGTGTCTTTTTCCTCATCATTTAAACCATTCATAATCGTTTTAAGTTTCTCCCAATGTGCCGGAAAAATACTGTTTAATAATTCTCTGCCTTGATCACTTATACTTGCATATGTTACACGTCTATCATTAGGACTGGCCTCTCGAACGAGATACCCCTTTTTCTCAAGCTTATTAACGATATATGTTATACTGCCACTCGTCATTAGAATCTTATCCCCAATTTTTTGCATTGGTTGTTTTCCTCGATGAAAAAGCAGCTCTAATACAGCAAAATCCGTTAAGTTCAAACCTTTTGATTTAATATCCATTTCAGCTTGTTCTATAATAGCTCGATATGCCTTTGCTAATACAACAAAAAGCTTCAGTGAAGAATCTTGTTTCTTCACTATTAATGTTTCCTCTGTCAAGACAGTCCCCTTCTCTCGTTATCTTAATTATCTACTCACACAGTATCTATATTACATACAACTTTTTCATTCAGTTGATGTCCTCTATTTCTTATCGGCTCTATCTATACGAACTTTAGCCCATTAATGTTTCAAAACAATAATTAAAAGTCTGAACTTTCACCACACTTAATTGCTTACATTTTAATGAATAAATATTTCGAAAATATAGGACTAAAGCTTTGTAAATAATGTGTAAAATTCCAAAATATGACTAGCTTTTTATATAAGAATACTATTTAATAGAAATGTAACACAATTTTTACAATACATAGGAGGGTCTACATGAAAAAACTTTATAGCTTGTTGCTTGTTCTCGCATTAGCACTAGTATTAGCAGCCTGCGGCGGGTCAGACGATTCAGATTCAGGTGAAGAATCTTCGAACAGCAACGGTGATGATTCAGCAAGCAGTGAAGGTATGATTCCAGATACATTGGTTATGGGATTTGTACCATCACAGGACTCAGATACCATTGCTAATACAGTTGAACCATTAGCAGAGCGTTTAGGTGAAGAATTAGGGATTGAAGTTCAAGGCGAAGTTATGACGAACTATAACGCTTTAGTTGAAGCAATGGGAGCGAACCAAGTACACATTGGCTTTATTCCTGCGTTCGGTTATGTTCTAGCTAACGAGCAATATGATGTTGAAGTTATTCTAAAATCCATTCGCTACGGATCAGGTACGTATAAAGCACAATATGTAGTTCATACAGATTCTGGAATTGAGAGTCTTGAAGATTTAGAAGGAAAAATTTGGGCATACGCTGATCAAGGGTCTACATCTGGATACCTATTCCCTGCCAATCAATTAATGGAAGAATTCGGTTATGATACTGCAACTGAATTAGAAAGTGATTTCTTCAGTGCTACAGTCCAAAGTGGTGGCCATGATAATGCTGCAATTGCAGTGTTAGAAGGTGATGCAGACGTTGCAACTACATTTGACGATGTACGTACTGAGCTTGAGGAAGAATATCCAACTGTAATGGAAGATTTAACTATTATTGATTATACAGATGAAATACCAAATGACACAATTTCCGTGACAAAAGATTTGGACGCAGAATTTGTGCAAAAAATTAAAGACACATTCTTATCATTTAACGATGATCCAGAAATGATTGAAATTATGAACGAAGTATACAACTGGGATGAAATTGACGAAGCAACGGACGAAGAATATCAGGTTGTAAAAGATACGTACCAAAAATTCAAAGATAATATTGAACTTTAAGCTAGAGGAAGGGGGGAGTTGCAGCTCCTCCTTTTTTCACATTTTCATAATACTTTTATTTTAAAATCTAGTATACTAGCAATAAGCTTGTACAAGCTTCACTTTATTTATATTGGAGGAAATACATACGATGATCGAATTTAAAGACGTTGGCCTTGTGTACCCAAACGGTACAGAGGGATTAAAAAAGATTAACGTTACAATTAACGATGGTGAGTTTGTTGTTATTGTAGGTTTATCTGGAGCCGGTAAGTCCACGTTTATCCGCAGCATTAACCGTTTGGTTACACCAACATCTGGTTCCCTTCTCGTTGATAACGAGGACATCCTGAAGTACCGCGGTTCTGATATGAGAAAACTCCGTACAAAAACAGGGATGATTTTCCAAAACTACAATTTAGTTAAGCGTTCGAATGTACTTAAAAATGTGCTAGCTGGCCGCCTTGGTCATACAAGTACATTACGATCTATTTTCAATTTGCATAAAAAAGAAGATGTTGGCTTAGCATACGAAAGCCTTCAGCGTGTAAATATTGCAGAGAAAATTTACAATCGAGCCGATGAGTTAAGTGGTGGTCAGCAACAGCGTGTCAGCATTGCCAGAGTACTTACTCAACAACCAAAGTACATTTTAGCAGATGAGCCTGTTGCATCACTCGATCCACCAACATCCCATCAAGTCATGACCTATTTAAAGAAAATCAATAAAGAAGATAATATTACAACAATTGTTAACCTGCACTTTATTGATATGGCAATGGAATATGCTGATCGAATTATTGGAATGCGGGCAGGAGAGGTTGTATTTGACGGGCCTGTTTCTGAAGTTTCAGAAAGCACATTCGAGGAAATTTATGGACGTTCGATACGTGAGGATGACTTGCGTGGGGGGGCAGACGAATCGTGACAAACGAAAACAATTCTGTGACTACCAAAAAAGTACCATCCATCTATCCAGCTAAAACAAAAATACAAGTAACCGTTATATTTTTTGTTGTGCTTGGTATCTATTTATTTAGCATGACTTGGACCCAGCAGCAAATGGTCGGTGGTTTTAGCGGTGCATTTCAAAATGTATTTCAAGTTATTGAAAAGTTTTTCCCGCCAAATACAGCCGTCATATCAGCTATTTGGGGACCAATGGTAGAAACCATTCAAATGGCAATTATTGCTACAACCGTTGCCGCAATTCTTACGGTTCCACTCGCTCTTTTAGCGGCACAAAATGTTACGACATTTAAGCCATTATATTACATTACTCGAACATTTTTAAATTTATTGCGGACGATACCTGATTTAGTATTGGCTGTTATCTTTGTTGGTCTATTTGGAATTGGGTTATTTCCTGGAATTTTAGCCCTTATCATTTTCTCATTAGGGATATTAGCAAAGTTAATAAGTGAGACAATTGAATCGGTGGACATGAATCCATTGGAAGCAATGCGAGCATCTGGCGGGAACGTATTACAGGTTATTTGGTATGCATTAATTCCGCAAGTGCTGCCACAGTTTACTTCATTAGTGCTTTACGTTTTTGAAATTAATATTCGTGCTTCTGTTGTACTGGGATTAGTTGGTGCAGGTGGGATTGGTTTAATATTAAACCAGCAACTGGGCTTTTATAATTACCCAAATGCCATGATGATTATTATTCTTATCTTTGTAGTTGTCATTGTTATTGAATATATTAGTACGAAAATAAGGGAGGCATTGCTGTAATGAAACATTATTCTTTACCTCCAAAACCAAAAAATTCAGCTTTTAAAAAGATTAGAAATATCGGTATCACAATACTAGTCGTCGCGATGTATGTATGGACATTTCTCAGTATTAATATTGATTGGGGACGTGCCATCGAACGTGCAGCAAATAACTTCTCTCGCGTGATACCAAGATTGTTCAGCCCGGATTGGGCGGCGACTAGTGATGTAGCAATGAGCATGCTCGAAACCGTATTTATTGCATTTGCAGGGTCTTTAATGGCAGCCGTTATTGCTGTTCCATTGGCATTCCTTGCTGCCCGTAATATGATGGGCGGCGTCATTGCTTCAACAATCGGGAAATGGATACTCTCTGCTGTTCGTGCATTTCCAGACATCATTTTAGCGATCCTATTCGTTGTAGCTGTAGGACCAAATGCATTCGCTGGGGTTCTAGCCATTGCAATTGGCTCGACTGGGATGCTAGGAAAGATGTTCTCGGAGATTATTGAATCCATAGATATGAATGTTGTTGAAGCAATGGAAGCAAGTGGTGCGAACAAACTGCAAATTCTATTTTACGGAGTGCTTCCGCAGATTACACCGGAATTCTTGTCCTATGCTATCTATCGATTTGAGGTAGATATTCGAGCCTCTTCCATTCTCGGCATCGTAGGAGCGGGCGGTATAGGTACCATGATTATCTTTGCATCCAGCAACCGAAACTGGAATGAAATGGGTACGATTTTACTTGCGATTATCATTGTCGTCACAATCATCGACTTTGCTTCGGCAAGAATCAGACGTAAAATTGTTTAAGACGTTATAACAATTACGATGTCCCTAAGGTTTCCTTTGGGACATCTTTACTGTAGGAAGGATGTTTTATTTTGCATACGCAATCATCAATCACACTGCTCTACACAAGTGATATTCACGGCAACGCAATGCCTATTTTGTATGGAACAAATGAGGAAGCTCCAATTGGTTTAGCCAAATATGCCACCATTGTGAAACAAATTCGGCAACAAGAAGAAAACTTAATCGTAGTTGATAATGGAGATCTTATTCAAGGCACACCGTTAATGACACATTATGTAAAGAAACATCAACATCATGAGAATCCGATGATTGGAATTATGAATCGAATTGGTATTGATGCTGCTGTGGTTGGTAACCATGAATTTAATTTTGGAGAAAAAATACTAACAGATGCAGTCAACCAATCTAGCTTTCCATGGGTATCGGCAAACATTTTGGATAAAGAAACAAAGGAACCGAAGTTTGGTCCTCCGTATATTATAAAAACGATGAAAAACGGGATTAAAGTTGCCATTGTTGGTGTCACAACCCATTTTATCCCTAATTGGGAAGCACCGGCACATATTAGAGGGATTCAATTCCAAGATGCATTTACCACTTTAGAAGGTTGGGTTAAGAAGATTCGAGATGTTGAAGATCCAGATGTGCTCATTGCTTCTTACCATGGCGGATTTGAGCGAGATTTAGAAACTGGTGAACCAACGGAGCCTTTCACAGGGGAGAACCAAGCATATCAAATGTGCGAACAAATTAAAGGGATTGATGTTCTTTTAACAGGGCATCAGCATCGTCAATTAAACGATATGCTTCATGACATACTAATTCTACAGCCTGGTAATAATGGACAAGTATATGGAGAAGTTCACATCGATCTAGAAAAAAAGAATGGAAAATGGAAGATTATCGAAAAGAGAGGCACTCTTCATACATTCGAAAACACGGAATCAAACACAGATATAATCGATTATATGCAGGAAATGGAGGCATCGACACAGCAGTGGCTGGATCAGCCGATCGGATCCATTGAAGGGGATATGACAATCACCTCTCCATTTGACGCACGAGTTAAAAAACATCCATTTATCCAATTTATTCAGGATGTACAAATGGCGGAAAGTGGTGTTGATATTTCAGTTACGTCACTTCTTAATAATGCATCAACTGGCTTTAAACCTGTTGTCACCATGCGAGATATCGTATCAAACTACATGTATCCAAACACACTTGTCGTTCTTGAATTGACTGGTGAAGCAATTAAAGCTGCCTTGGAAAAAAGCGCCGAATACTTCACTGTTTTAGACAATAAACTAGCCGTTAATCCAAGTTATATTGACCCGAAGCCGCAGCATTACAATTATGATATGTGGGAGGGAATAAATTACACCATTCATGCCTCTAATCCAGTCGGTTCACGTGTAACTGCTGTCACCTATCATGATAAACCGCTTGATCACAGTAAGACGTATCAGGTTGTATTAAATAATTATCGTGCTTCTGGTGGAGGAAATTACGACATGTTTAAAAATAAGCCCGTTATTCAAGAAATTCAAAAGGATACCGTTGAGTTGATACGAGCATACTTTGAAAAGCATAAAACCGTGCAAGCAACCGTAAAAGATAACTTTCGAGTGATTGTATAACTCCCTCGAGAGGATTGTTGCTTATATTTCTGCATTTGGTGCTTTAGCGAGGTGGGATGGTGCTTTATTTCTGCTTTTGGTGCTTTATTTCAGGATCTAAAATCGAATTGAATAAAATGCAAGGAGCGCCTGACCTAAAGGCAGGCGCTCCTTGCATCAATCATCAATTTCTAAATCCATGAACAGAATTTCTCCTGTATATGCATCGATCTCTATCTCTGCCTCATTGTCTCCATCTGCTATTTCTACTTCATAGATAAGCCGATCATCATCATCGTCGAGTTCAATTCCTTCTATCGTTCCTGAAAATTCAGCTAATGCAATACTTCGCGCTTTATTCGTTCCAATTACTGCTTTTTTTGCCTGCTGTTGCTTCGATTTAGGCTCAGAATTATTCGTTTCATCATTAGTTGACTTTACAGCTGCTTTTTCAGCTTCAGATTTTGAATCTTCACTCTTGCCACTGTTCAGTTGGTTTAAAGATTGTTTTTCTTTTATAGTGATTTCATTTTCATCTTGTTTTTCCTGCTTATTTGCGGTTGGTTTAACTTCTTGATCAGTCTCTTGTTTATTTGCTTTCGACTTTTCCGTTAAATCCAATACCTCACCAGTATTTCCATCAATTAACAGATTATATTTTTGACTATCAATTTCTAGATTGACTTTATAAACGGGATTTTTTGACTCATCATCCAACCCTACTTCCGTAATTTTCCCTGGATATTGATCTTTAACCTGTGTCATAACATCTTTTCTGGTAAGGTTAGGCTCGGCTTTTACAATAAGCGAGTGTGAAATGCCAAGCCCCAGGATTGTAACCGTGATGATCGCACCTAGCAATATAATAAGCTTCTTTCTCATTTCGGCCCCCCCCTTTTTCAGAACGACTTTATCAGTCGTCGTCTTCTGTATCAATTTCCATTTCTAAAATTTCTCCGGTTAATGCATCAATTTCAAATTCAGCCTCTTTATCGCCATTTCTTACTTCCATCTCATACACGTAACGTCCGTCATCCTCATCCAGCTCAAACTCTTTGATTGTTCCATCGAATTCCTTCAATGCAATTTCTCTTGCTTTTTGATCTCCGATTAAATTCTCAACGGATTTATTCTGTGCAGCTGTAGTTTCACTTTCATTCTTTTTGTTGAAATTTGTTTCTTTGTGCTTTTCATTTAGAACTTCACCTGTATCGCCATCTAATTTCAATTCATATTCTACACCATCACCTTGAATTTCTACCTCATATACAGTTTTATTACCTTTCTTATCAACTTCCAACTCTGTAACCGTTCCTGGATATTGATTTTGAATCAGATCACTAATTTCTTCCGAAGATAAAGTTGGGTTTGCTTGTGCTGCATCTGAATGATAGACCCCCATCCCAATAACTGCTGCCGCTGTTACAGTACCAATTGCAATACCTAGTTTCTTTTTCATTTGTAATTCCTCCTTGTTTTCTTGTTACCTTTATCTTAAACAGGTGGAATGAAAGTGCACTGTGAATAAGATTAGAATTTGATGAGAAAAAAATAAAGTTTTTATCAGAAGACTTTTCCACTAAAAAAACTGACAGCGTTCAATCGCTGCCAGTCTGCATCTTAATCATCGATATCAATGTCTAAGACCAAAATCTCCCCTGTGTAGGCATCGATTTCGACCGTTGCCTCATCTTCTCCGTTCTCGATTTCTATTTCATAAATTTTTCTTCCGTCATCCTCATCTAGCTCTAAATCTACGACAGTTCCAGCAAATTCTTTAAGCGCAATTTCTTTAGCTGCATCTTGACTTAGCATTGCATTGGATGCACCGTTTTCCTTTTTCTCTTCCGTTTGTCCAGGTTCATTTGTGCTTGGTTCTTTATTAGAATCGTTCTCTTCTGCTTG
Source organism: Oceanobacillus sp. FSL W7-1309 (assembly GCF_038002145.1). Taxonomy (NCBI): domain Bacteria; kingdom Bacillati; phylum Bacillota; class Bacilli; order Caryophanales; family Bacillaceae; genus Oceanobacillus; species Oceanobacillus sp. FSL W7-1309. Next base: position 2,201,599 of record NZ_JBBOBX010000001.1, on the reverse strand, counting down.
ATTATTATCATTTTGTTCGCTGCTTTCAGTTGTTGCTTCACCTAATATTTCTAAGTCAGTCACTTCACCAGTATTTCCATCTAATGTAACAGCATAGTTATTTCCTTTGCTTTCAATTCTAACTTTATAAATTGCCCCATCTTCATTCTTTTCTAGATCCGTTGTTGTAATTGTTCCTGGATATTGCTCTTGAACAAGATTTTCAACTTCTTCCTGCGACAACTCTGGCTCGGAGGATGAAGCACCCGATTGATAGATACCAAACCCTAAAGCAAGGACTCCAACGAGACAGACTCCAGCAATAATTAGCTTTTTTCTCATAGATTCACTCCTCTCGTTATAGAATCCATTTTACTATTATAAAAATAAAACCTGTGCTACTCCCTATACGGCAAACAAAGCGTAAAGGTCGAGCCTTCTCCAACTTTACTGGATACAGAAACTTCTCCATGATGCTCCTCTGTAATTACCTTTGCAATTGCTAAACCGAGTCCTGTTCCACCAGTTTCTCTACTTCTCGCTTTATCCACGCGGTAGAAACGGTCGAATATCCGCTTTTGCTCATCTTCATGTATTCCTTGTCCATGATCCTTTACTTGAATAATCACATCATCATTCAATTTTGAAGCACTGACATTTATTTTATCATTACTGTATTTTATTGCATTTTCGATGAGTATATAAATAACTTGTTCAAGTTGATCACGATTACCATAAACCATTAAGTCGTCTGCATTTTGCTGGAAATTAATCTTACGTGCATAAGCCTTCTCAAATGTTTCTACCGTCTCCTCGGTAAGCTCTCCGAGATCAACACGATTCATTTCTTGTGCTTGGCGATTTTTCGCGAGCGATAAAAGCTGTTCCACGAGCTTTTTCATTCGATCTGCCTCTGAATCAATCGCTTCAATTGACTCTTGCAGCAGCTCGGGATTTTCCATTCCTCGACGTTCTAACAGCTGTGCATAGCTTTTGACAATCTGTATTGGTGTTTTCAGTTCATGTGAAGCATTCGAAACAAAAATTTCTTGTTTTTCAAAGTTATCTCTCAAGTAATCGATCATCTCATTGAACGTCATTTCCATTTCGTATAGCTCATCCTTAGAGCGGTTTTCTAGATTGATTTTTTGCCACTTGGCATGCTTCGTATTATCCTTCATCGTTTGGATTAATTTCTGAATCGGATTTAATAAAAATCGCCCTAATAGTGTACCGGCAATGATAGAAGGTATCAGCATAATCGCACCTGCTACGATGAGTACATAGAATAGCGTCTTCATCGTTTCTTCTAAATGATTGAGATGGTTGGAAAGCTGCACGGTCACAATCTCACCGTTATTCCATATAACTGGTCTTGTAATAATAGCTACATCCGGTCCATTTGCCTGAGTTTCAATTGTTTTACTCTCTGTTGTCACATACTCCCATGGCAAGGTTTCATATGCTCCAGATTTCGTTTGTAGAATGAACGGTCTGTCATTTTCATCAATTACACGAATCATCCCGTTTGTAGGGAGGTAAGCTTTGATCAACATTTTGGCTTCATCATTCGATATATCTGGATTATCTGCTAGCGTTTCGGTAAGTGCATCCATTTGAACGGCCATTTGTTCAAGATCACTATCTGCAGCTATTTTATAAAACAAAAAGTAAATCGATGTATTAACTAATAAGACGAGTACAAGCATAAATAAACTAGTAAAAAGCTGTATTTTCGTCCGTAATTTCATGTCTCATTATCCTTTATCGTATATCCGACACCTCGAACAGTTAGAATATATGCTATGTCATAGTCTTTATCAATCTTCTGTCTCAAATAACGAACGTATACATCTACTACATTCGTATCGCCATAATAGTCAAATCCCCATACTTGCTCGATTAATTGCTCTCTCGTTAATACGATATTTTTATTTTTTAATAAGCAGACAAGTAAATCGAATTCACGAGGTGTTAGTTCAATTAATTTACCTGCTCGTTTAACTTCGTGACCGTTTAAGTTTACAGCTAGATCTCCAACCGATAACAGCTCACCGGTAGCGTCTTTTTGAACTGGCTTTCTTAAATGCACCCGGATGCGTGCAAGCAATTCCTCAATTTGGAATGGCTTCGTAATATAATCATTTGCACCAAGATCTAGTCCACTCACCTTATCGTGGATCTCATCCCTTGCTGTCAATAAGATAACCGGCGTTGTTTCGTCGTTTCTTCTCACTCTTCGCAGTACTTCTAATCCACTTAATTCCGGAATCATGATATCTAATAATACAAGATCCCAGGATTTTTCTTCCATTAATCGAAGTGCCTCTTTCCCATTTGCAGCAATTTCAGTTTGATAGTTTTCATATTCTAGTTCAAGTTGCAGAACACGGCTAATCTTCTGCTCGTCCTCCACAATCAATATTTTAATTTCACTCAAAATCCCCACCAACTTTCATTCTAGGTATTATTACTTTTTTAATTTTATAATTTTATTTGCTATTATTATACTATAGAAACCATCGCTGGAACGATAGTCCCTATTACACATTTTAAAGGAAGGGTGTTCACTATGTTAGCATTAGACCACCTAATTATCGCTGCAAACGATCCTGAAAAGGCAGCACAGCAATTCGCACAAAAATATGGGGTTAAAGTCATCCAAGGAGGAGAGCACCATAATTGGGGAACGTATAATTATCTTTCTTATTTTAAAAATGATTGTTATCTCGAATGGCTTGGTATTTTCGATGAAGCCCTCGCAAGAAAATCTGGTAACCCATTGATTCACCAGCTTGTCAAAGCTTTAGATAATCATGTGGAAGCGCCGATTCAATATGCCCTTCGCACCAATCAAATCGATGCATATATAGCGCATTTTAATGCAGAGGATATAAGCTATAATGGCCCAATTCCTGGCAGCAGGAAAAGAACTAATGGTTCGACATTAAATTGGCGCATGCTGTTCCCACTCTCAGAAAGCACCGCACTTCCCTTTTTAATTGAATGGGGTACTGAGAAAAATGTCCCCGAAGATAACGATTTAATCAATGAACAAAAGCTTCATACTGTTATGACTCCTCATGATGTTCAGGCATATTCGTTACGTGTAGAAAACGGTGCTGTGAATTTAGAAAATGCTTCTTTATTTATAAAGCAAGGTAAAAATTTAACGTTTACGTTTGCTTAAATGGTTCATTAACAATAACGATATAAAAAAACAACACCCGATCATTTCCAAACATGATCGGGCGTTTCATTAACCTAATTGCTGCTGTAAAAATTCTGATACAGACTCAGGTGACTTCGTATATGCGCTATGCTGATGGGCAAGCTTCTCACCATTTTGGAAAATCAAAATACTTGGAATTCCCATTACCTGATGGTTTTCTGCAACACCTGCCACTTCATCGCTGTTCACTTCATACCATTTATAATTATTAAATTCTTTTATAACATCACCAATAAACATGTCCAGCACTTTACAATCTGGACACCAGTCTGCGTAAAATTTAACAATTACTGGTTCGTCACTTTGAATGATTTCATTAAACTGCTCTGCCGTTTGAATAGCTTCCATAACTGTTCACTCCTTTTTCCTTTTAACAATGATTATACGCTTCTTTCATTTCTTTTTCACGTTACTTGTATTCAATTCTTCCAAGCGTAATGGCAGCAAGAAGACCAGCGATAAAGGTTGCCACACTAACGAGCAGCATCGGCACGCTCTCTGGCCATCCAGGGAAGACAGCAAAGCTCGAGCCTATAACCAATCCAATGATTACAGCAAATGTACCGGTATAATAATGATTCAGGAAAAATGCGACAACCTTGCTCATCACAATAAATCCTATCGCAATTCCTAACCCAGTAACAATAATAATATCGAAATAAAGATTACTTATAGCTGAGATGATTGTGGAGTATACACCAATAAGCAATAGCATAAACGACCCACTAATACCCGGAATAATCATTGCACTGCTTCCAATAAACCCTGAAAAGAAAAGCAAGATGTAAGTAGAAGTTGTAACATTTTCAATTACTGTTCCTTCATTTGGATTTAGAAAAGCCAACATTGCAACAACAATTGCCCCAATCCCCAACATCACATAATGCTTCGATTTAAATTTCTGTTTAGCTTCTGCTTTATAAAATAAATATGGCAGGACCCCAAGGATTAATCCGAGAAAAAAGAACTGCGTTGGTCCCGGATAATGCTCAAACAGCCATTCAATCAAACTCGCAAGTAAAAAGATGGCTATTACCATCCCAAGTCCTAAGGGAATTAAAAATCCGATATGTTTTTTCCATTCCTTACTAAAGATGCCGCTGATCGCAGCAATCAACCTATCATATATTCCTAGTAAAACAGCTATCGTTCCACCACTTATACCAGGAACTAAATCTGTAGCTCCCATTAATAGGCCACGATATATATTTCTCCATTCCATCTATTAACGATCTCCTTTATGTACACGAACTATAATAACTGCAATGTTTATCATACCAAAAAACACCAACAAATTATAGAAAAACCTGTATACGAAATCCCCATCTTCTGGAGAAAAGATGGGGGGCCATTATTATTCCATAAACTCAAGCTCTGGCATCCATTGTGACAGATGCGCTTTTATTTCCTTATAGTGTTGATGCGCTCCTTTAAGCTCATCCTTTGTTAGAGTGTACATTGGTGTCACTTCATAATTTGTAAAATCCTCACTAAATGTCACATAGGTTGGCATGAACTTCGGTGAATGAACTTCCAATTCTTCTGCATCACCTTTGACTGTTTTTTTAATGGAAAGTGTTAATATTCCACCAATTCGCTGGTACAGATCCTGTTGATTCGAAAGGAAATTTCCTAATGAATACATTACAAAGGTTTCATGTCCATCTTTACCTGTCACCCACTCCATTGGCTGCAGGACATGTGGGTGATGGCCAATTAAAATATCGACTCCTTGATCAGCTGCAAACTGTACAAGCTCCTTTTGTTCTTCATTTGGCATTCGCTCATTTTCATTCCCAAAATGGAGGCTTAATGTAACAACATCCGCTTTTTCCTTTGCTAGCGCTACTTCCTCGGCAATACGATCTTTATCAATCATATTCACTAAATAGTCTTTGCCCTCTGGCACAGGAATTCCATTTGTTCCATACGTATAAGAGAGAAACGCAATAGATATATCTTCTTCTGTTTCATAGATTCGTAGATTTTCACGATCCAGCTGATCTTTATATGCACCTGTATACATCATATCAATTGTTTCCCATTGACTAATTGCATTTTGAATCGCAGCCTCACCACGATCTAACGTATGGTTATTAGCCAATGTAACAACATTGACACCTACCGCTTTCAATGCATCACCAACTTCAAAAGGACTATTAAAGGAAGGATATGAGGATAATCCAAGCTCTTCTCCACCAATCATCGTCTCTTGGTTTGCTACTGTTATCGTTGAAGCCTCTAATGTATCTTTGACCCTTTCAAGCATAGGAAGAAAATCATATCCTCCCTCTGTCTTTGCATCCATATAGACTGGACTATGGATAAGAATATCACCAATCGCTGAGATTGTAATTTCTTTACTAAAGCTCGGGAATTCTTTAGAAGCAACGACTGAACCTCTAACTGCATTGCCTTTACCATTCGTTACAACTATTTTATCTGCACATCCAACTAAAATAAAAGCAGCTACACATAATAATGCAAGCAAAATAGTTATCCGCTTTTTCATATAATAATCTCCTAACCTGTATTTGTCTCCATTCTACCATCGTTATGACAAATTGTGATTAGAAAATCTAAAATTCGATAATAGGATTTTTTATAATTCATTTTTCTTTCATATAACATTGCAGATAGCAATATGGGGCTCTTTTTAAAATAGTTTTATGGAAGGGATGTCGGACATAAGCATAAATTTCTTTTGTTAGCAGAAAGTAAGTCGTGTGTAATTCATTTCAGCTTTTGCTATAATATTAGTAATAAGAAAAAATTCCTATATTACCAATCCCAATTCATACATATAATTACTGAGGTGTTGCGTGTGAAACGATATCTTACATCCATTTTCATTGCTTTAAGTGGGATTATTATTCTCATTGGGGTTATGTCTGACATATACTGGGGTGGTGTTGCAGCTTGGGGGTTAGCTATTATTTGCTTACTAACCGCAGCGTATTATACCAAATATATCCCCAATGAAAAAAAACGTAAGAAATCCAAATAATAATATTTAAGCAATAGTACTTACTAACCGGTTACTACAGCAATCCAATTATCCGAAGCATACATATTATGAGGTAAACGATCGACTAGTGATTGGGGGAGATGAAGTGAACACAGAAAAAAACAGAGATATAGCTTACTGTCATAATGAATATGATCCATTGAAAAAGGTAATTACGGTTTCTCCACGCTATATGCAAATTAATGAAGTGATCAATCAAACCCAAGCGTATTATGTAAACGATAATATTAATCAAACAAAAGCAGTAGAGCAACATGCCAACCTTATCCATCACATGGAATCCATTGGGATTGAGGTTATCAAACTGAACGAATTAGAGCACTTGAATGAGCAGGTGTTCACGCGTGATATCGGTTTTACGATTGGAAATACGTTTTTTGTATCTGCAATGAAAGAAGACATTCGTAAAAAAGAGCAGAACATATTATTAGATTGGCTACAGCGAAACAAAGTTGCTTATTTTCCATTCGAGACGGCATCAATTGAAGGTGGAGATGTCATTATTGATCATTCAAAGGTTTGGGTCGGAATCAGTGACCGTACTTCTAAAGAGGCAGTAGCTGTTCTACAAAGCCAGCTTCCGAATCATGAAGTATCTCCCATTAAATTACGAAAAGATATTCTTCATTTAGACTGTATTTTCAATATTATCGATGCTCAAACTGCATTAATCTATCCACCAGCTATGGATTCTGATGCTTATCTTATGTTAAAAGAAGAATATACACTCATTGAAGTAACAGAGGAAGAACAATTCCACTTAGGTCCCAATGTACTTTCACTTGGAAATAAACACGTTATTAGCCTGCCTGAAAATAAACGCATGAACCAAAAATTAACCGAAATGGGCTTTCGAATCACCGAAGTACCGTTTTCTGAAATTATTAAGTCTGGGGGATCCTTTCGCTGCTGTACGTTACCATTAATTCGAACGTCCTGATAAAGTGAAATTTCATTCATTGGGGATATTACAGCTCGCTAATGTATGCTAAAACAAATACCAGCCTTCTAGTGATGGCTGGTATTTTAGTATTATAGTTTCATTTGAATAAGACCTGCTACTTAATTCTTTACTCTTCTCGCAAAGTCAACAAATCGAAATTTGTCCGGTCGATGCCTGGACTCTGTGCACTGAAATAAATTAGCATCCTGTAAATAAACCTGACTTCGGATAACGACAATATTTGAGAAACCTTCTAAGTCCAATAATTTCCGGTCCTCTTCTGTTGGATCTTCCACGACAATTTCTTTTTGTGCAAAACCAATCTCCAGTCCTAGATTATTCTCGATATGATGATAGATTGATTTCTCACATATATCCAGGGAAAGCAAGGGAACATAACGCTCCGTGAAGTAATCTTTATCCAAAATAATTTTCTCTCCTGAAATCTCTCGCACTCGCACAACATTCCAAATGCGCTCACCTTGCGTCATTGCTAACATTTTAGTTATCTCATGATTAGCGTCCAGGTACCCCAACTGATGCACTGCTGTGCTACTCTCCAATTGAAGCTTCTCTGCCAGCTCTGCATAGCTTTCAATACCGGAAACAGGAAAAGAAAACTTATGAATATCAATCACCACCGATCCTTTTCCCCTCACCTTTTGAATATAGCCATTGTGCGATAACAGATTTAACGCCTTTCGTATTGTTTCTCGTGAGGTGTCATACTGAATCGATAATTCATTTTCAGAAGGTAACAGCGTAGATACCGGCCATGTATTTGCTTGTATTTTGTTTACTAAATCATCGTAAATTGCTAGATATTTCTTTTGCATGTCTTAAACCTCATTACGTTGCATAATCAAGAGGAACTTGCTTCACTCAGCAAGGGCTCTGTTTCAACAAGAATATGACCTAAAATAAAATCCCAGCGATTTTATCACGCTTGGAGAAGGGATATTACATCCTCGGTGATGCGTGGTAAACAATCGATTCATAAGGTCTTAAACTTAACTGCTCCAGCGACTGTGGTGAATCAGCGTAATTGGATAACAAAATTTCTGGGTTTGCTATTTTCTTGTCCAGCTGTAAATCTACCGTTGCATTATCTCCAGAAAAATTACTTATAACAATCAGCTTTTCGCCATTCCAGTTTCTTGTATATGCAAATATTTTAGGATCATCCTCAAATAGTAGCTGGTAGTCCCCATACGTAATAATATCATATTTCTTCCGTAATTGAATCAACTGCTGATGGTGATAAAAGATAGAATTTTTATCCTCTAAAGCTCGATTAACATTGATCTCAGGATAATTAGCTGCAACATTGATCCATGGCGTTCCAGATGTAAATCCTGCATGCTTTTCATTAGACCATTGCATTGGTGTGCGCCCATTGTCACGTGATTTTTGCTGTAAAATCGCTATTGTTTCCTGTTCTGATTTTCCACTGTCTCGTAATGATTTGTACGCATTTAACGACTCTACATCACGGTACTCATCAATAGAAGTGAAATTAGGATTTGTCATCCCAATCTCTTCACCTTGATAAATATATGGCGTACCTTTCATCATATGAAGTGTGGTGGCAAGCATTTTTGCTGATTCACGGTGCAGCTTCGTATCATCACCAAATCGCGATACAGCACGCGGCTGATCATGGTTACACCAGAATAAAGCATTCCATCCGTTTTCTTCGTGCATCCCAACCTGCCAATCCGAAAGAATTTTCTTCAGCTTCAAGAAATCAAATGGAGCTTTTGTCCACTTTTCTCCATGTGGATAATCCACTTTCAAATGATGAAATTGAAATGTCATCGAAAGCTCTTGTCGCTCAGGTTGTGTATAAAGCACACAAGCTTCAAGTGAGGTTGACGACATTTCACCGACCGTCAGCATATCGTATTTTGAGAATACTTCCTGATTCATTTCATTTAAATATTCATGGATGCGGGGTCCGTCTGTATAAAATCTGCGACCATCCCCAATGACGTCATTTGGAAAAGTTTGATCTTTTGAAATTAAATTAATAACATCAAGCCGGAATCCATCAATTCCTTTTTCCGCCCAAAAACGCATCATATCAAAAAGCTTTTCACGCAGCTTTTCGTTTTCCCAATTCAAATCAGCTTGTGTTCGATCAAATAAATGCAAGAAATATTGTTCCGTTTGCTCATCATATTGCCAAGCAGAGCCACCGAATTTGGATTGCCAATTGTTTGGCTCTTCCCCATCAACCGGATCTTTCCAAATATAGAAGTCACGATATGGATTATCCTTGGATTTCTTTGCCTCTTGAAACCATTCATGCTCTGTTGATGTGTGATTAATAACAAGATCCATAATCAGCTTCATATCAAGTCGATGTGTTTCTTCTAATAGCTCCTCAAAATCTTCCATGGTTCCATATCCTGGTTCAATAGAATAGTAATCACTGATATCATATCCATTGTCATTTTGCGGTGATTTATAAACCGGTGTTAACCAAATAACATCGACACCCAGTTTTTTCAGATAGTCTAATTTCGAGATAATACCTTGAATATCTCCCGTTCCATTCCCTGTTGTGTCGTGAAAACTTTTTGGATAAATTTGATAAACGACTGACTTTTTCCACCATGCTTCGCTCATATTTTCACTCCTAATCTAGTTGAATTAATGTGTATTTAATTTTCGTTTTGCAATAACGTACGTAATGACAAAAGGTAAAATGATTACAATTGCCATTCCGATACCAAACGAAACCCATCCAGATGGAACAATGGAAAGAATTCCGGGTACTCCGCCAACACCAATGGAGGTTGCAAGTACATTTTGCATCGTAATAAAGGCACCAGCAATAGCAGCCCCTGTAATTGCTGCATAGAATGGATACTTATATTGCAAGTTAACTCCAAACATGGCTGGCTCTGTAATTCCTAACCAAGCCGAAATCCCAGACGTACCTGCAAGTCCCTTTAATTTCTCCTCTTTTGCAACTGCCATTATCGCAAATGCTGCAGCACCTTGCGCAATGTTAGATAGTGCAAGAATTGGCCATAAGAATGTCGTTTCTGTACTGCCAATCAGCTGTAAGTCTACTGCTAAGAAGGTGTGATGCATTCCCGTGATAACTAATGGTCCATAGATTGCTCCATATACGAGACCACCAATGATTGGTGCTGCTTCAAAGATAGCGATCAAACCGTCTGTAATCCAGTTTCCCACTGTAAACGTGACTGGTCCAATAATAATGAAGGTTAAAAAGCCTGTAACGAGTAATGCAACCGGAGCAACGATTAATAATTGCAACGAATCAATAACACGTTTTCTCATAAATAGTTCAATCTTTGCTAATACCCAAGATGCAAATAATACTGGCAATACTTGGCCTTGATAACCAATCGCCTCAATTTCGAACCCGAATAAATTCCATGTTGGTACTTCTCCAGCCTCTAGTGCTGCCCCATAAGCCCAAGCGTTTAATAAGTCTGGATGAACCATGATTAAACCAAGTACAACACCTAACAGTTCACTTCCACCAAATCGTTTCACTGCAGACCAACCAATTAAAGCAGGTAAGAAGGTAAAGGCAGTATTCGCGATTATATTAATCATACTTGCCAGGCCAGCCCACTGTGGATACATTTCAATCACTGACGGTGCTTCTCTGCCAAAGATTCCAGGGTTAGCTAAGATATTATTAATCCCCATTAATAGTCCTGCTGTAATAATTGCAGGAAGAATTGGAATGAAGATATCTGCCAGTACTTTAATTCCTCGCTGTAATGCATTTTGCTTCTTGACGCCAGCAGCTTTCACATCCTCTTTCGATGCCTCTTGGATGCCGGTTTCATTGACCATCGCTCGGTAAACTTTATCTACGGTCCCTTGTCCAATAATAATCTGAAACTGACCGTTAGTAGAGAAAGTTCCTTTTACAATATCCATCTGTTCTAATGCTGCTTTATCAACCTGATCCTCATCTGTTAAAGCAAATCGAAGTCTGGTAACACAATGTGTTGCTGCTTCCACGTTTCCTAATCCACCTACAGCTGTAACAATGGCTTCGGCTTCCTCACTATACTGTGTTCCCTTTTTTGTGATTGTTGAACGTTCTTCTTTCTTTTCTACTTTTATGTTAGCCTTTAGAAACTGACTCTCTCCGGCTATAACATTTTCTTCACCCGTTTTCTCCAGGTTCTCAATTATATCTCCGTTTGTAATTATAATTGGTGTAATGACACTAGCGGCTTTACGCTTAATTAATTCAAAATCAAAGGTTACAAGCGGATCTCCTATACTTACTTGATCGCCTTCATTCACATGAACCTCAAAGCCCTCTCCATCAAGATTAACTGTTTCTAATCCAATATGGATAAGGATCTCAATTCCTGATTTACTTTTTAATCCAATAGCATGCTTTGTCGGAAACGTAAGTGTTACTTCACCATCAATTGGCGCAACTACTTTTCCCTCCGTCGGATCAATTGCAAGTCCATCACCCATCATCTTTTCTGAAAAGGTTGGGTCTGGAACATCTATTAATGGTATGCGCTTACCAGTAAGTGGTGCATATATTGACTCTACTGCTCGCGTTTTCTCCTCGTTCACCATCCTAAACCTCCTATAATGCTTGTTTATATTATACTCCTAAACTTGTATATACATGTTACGTTACTTAGTATAACTTGTATATACAAGATTTGCAAGTGCTTACATAGGAGTTGTTTTAGAAAAGGTGTGTCACGTTTACCTTTCCCTATATAACAGACACCTAAAACCAATCATTTTCCTATGCAAGAACAAAAGCGCAAGCACCCGGGTAGAAAGTTACCCACAGCATTCAATTTTTATAGTTTCCTGCAAGTAAAAAGCCTTTCGTCCGTTAACCGAACAAAAGGCTTTCAAACTAATGTAATTGATTTTCCGGAATAGGTATATACAACAGGCGATCATCGTTTTCTGCTGGGTTACCTCTACCATCGGTATTATTTGTAATAATGTATAGACCATTCTCTGCTGCTAACACATCTCGCACTCTTCCCACATCGGATACAATCAATTCTTCCGTTTCATTCACCGGATCCATTTTCCTGAGTCCTTCCCCGCGTAACGAAGCAAAGTAAACATTACCTTCATAGTAATCTAAACCAGATGGTGCCCATGTTTCATCTCCTGAATGAATAACTGGGGTTTCCATCCCATCCTCCATTTCATCTCCCTCAATTATTGGCCAACCATAGTTAGCACCTGGGTTAATTTGATTGATTTCATCATGTGCCTGATTTCCGTGCTCCGTAGCAAACAATACACCTTCTGGGCTCCATGCAAGCCCTTGAGGATTACGATGGCCATAGGAAAACACATATGAATTAGCAATTGGGTTGTCCTCCGGGATTGAGCCATCCAAATTAAGCCGCAGTATTTTTCCTGCTAAACTATCTCTTTCCTGTGCTAATTCCGGAATTGATGCATCCCCAGTCGTCACATATAATTTATCATCTGGGCCAATCTCCATTCTTCCACCATGATGAAAGGCTCCGCCAGGAATTTCATCTAACAGAACGTCTGTCTCTACCCAATTATCATTTTGTTCTTCAATCGTTACAACACGTTGATAGGTTTCCCCTTTTTCCTGATAGGAATAATAGGCATATGCTTCATTCGTATCAGGAAAATCTTCTGGAATTACAGTACCTAAGAGTCCAGCTTCTGCTTCATCAGATAGTTCCATTTCCAATTGAACGTCTTTTCTTGTCTGCTCTTCCCCATCAATTGTGACAATTGAGCCAGTTCGCTCACTAATATAAAAAGTATCACCAAGCTTTGCGATTGACCATGGGGACTCTAAATTCTCAGCAAGCACTTCTCTTTCTCCTTCGGGTACAGCTTGTTCCGTATCGTTTTGTTCCTCCTCGGTTTTTTTTTCACCTGGTGTACCATTTTCTATTGTGCAACCTGCAAGACTTAAACAGATAAAGACCATAACAAATACTCTGTAACGGATATGGAATCATCTCCTTTCGATAAATCAGTCAGTATAAGTCTATCCCTTGTTTTTATATAAACGAGGAACTAGATTTCCCCCCCTGCACCTACGTCTTACTTTTACTTGAAATAATTAATAAACAAGCTACCTATTATGATGACTAAAACAACTATTATCATAAAACCAGGACTTCCAATAAACGTTCTGTCAAATGTATCTCTAGGATCTTTTTTATCCCTATCCATTAAGCCAACTCCCTATCTAATATTGTAGCTACTTTCATTTTAACGAATTAATCGCCGTTATAAAACCATTTAGAAGTGATTATTATGAAATATCGGACAACAATGAATAGAAATGTGTGTATTGATCGGCAAAAACAGAAACAGCAATGGTAATTTACTCACCATTGCTGTTTCTGTGACTTATTTACTTTTCTTCGCTGCTTTTTCACGTTCGTTTTTATTTAAAATCTTTTTACGCAAGCGAATTGATTCTGGTGTTACTTCACAATACTCATCATCGTTTAGATACTCTAACGCCTCTTCTAGAGACATATCACGCGTTTTGCGGATTGTGGATGTTTGATCTTTTGTAGCAGAGCGAACATTCGTTAAATGTTTTTCTTTCGTAATATTAACGGTTAGATCATTTTCACGGTTATGCTCGCCTACAATCATACCGGCGTAAACTTCTGTACCTGGGTTAACGAAGATGACTCCGCGGTCTTCTAATCCCATAATTCCATAAGTTGAAGCTTTTCCATTTTCCAATGCAACAAGTACACCTTCACGTCTGCCGCCAACTTGCCCTTTGATTACTGGCTCGTATGCATCAAACGTATGGTTTAAAATACCATAACCACGAGTTTGTGACATAAATTCTGTAGAATAGCCAAGCAATCCACGAGATGGAACTTTAAATTCAAGACGAACTTGACCATTTCCATGGTTTACCATATCAAGCATTTCGCCCTTACGTGCCCCAAGTGACTCCATAACTGCTCCAGTATATTCTTCTGGCACATCGACTTGTACACGTTCTACAGGCTCGGATTTCACACCATCAATTTCCTTAATGATTACCTGCGGCTTAGAAAGCTGCAGCTCGTAGCCTTCACGACGCATGTTTTCAATTAGAATGGACAAATGAAGCTCACCACGCCCAGAAACAATCCATGCATCCGGTGATTCTGTCGGGTCAACCCGCAGACTCACATCTGTTTCTAATTGCTTCAGTAACCGTTCTTCGATTTTACGAGAAGTAATATATTTTCCTTCGCGACCAGCAAATGGACTGTTATTAACAAGGAAAGTCATTTGTAATGTTGGTTCATCAATGCGTAAGCGCGGAAGCTCGTCTGGATGGTCTGCTGGACAAATTGTATCTCCTACATTCAGATCCTCCATACCAGAAACAGCGACAATATCCCCTGCTTTTGCTTCCTCAATTTCAATTCGTTTTAATCCAATAAAGCCAAATAGTTTCGTAACACGGAAGGATTTATTCGTTCCATCCTCTTTCAATACAACAACTTGCTGGCCAACTTTGATTGTTCCGCGAACAATACGCCCAACACCAATTCGTCCAACATAATCATTATAATCAAGCAATGTTACTTGGAACTGTAATGGGTCTTCACTATTATCAGCGGGTGCCGGAATATGCTCCATAATGGTAGTGAAAATCGGGTCCATTGTTTCCTGCTGATCTTCTGGTTCAAGACCAGAAGTACCGTTTAATGCTGAAGCATAAACGACAGGGAATTCAAGCTGTTCATCATCTGCTCCAAGCTCGATGAAAAGATCAAGCACTTCATCAATAACGTCATTTGGTCTTGCATTTGGTCGATCTATTTTATTTAAAACAACAATTGGTGTTAATTTCTGTTCTAGTGCTTTCTTCAATACAAAACGTGTTTGTGGCATCGTACCCTCGTAAGCATCTACAACTAGTGCTACACCATCAACCATTTTCATGATACGCTCTACTTCGCCACCGAAATCAGCGTGTCCTGGTGTATCTAAAATGTTTATCGTCGTATTCTCTTGATACTTTACTGCAGTGTTCTTTGCCAAAATCGTAATTCCACGTTCACGCTCAATATCACCTGAGTCCATCGCACGTTCGTCAACTTGTTCATTTTCACGGAAGGTTCCGGAATATTTTAAAAGCTGATCTACTAATGTCGTTTTACCATGGTCAACGTGGGCAATAATTGCGATATTACGAATATCTTCTCTTAATTGCATAAAAAGTACGCCCCTCTATTATTCACAGGATGTTCAACTAGAAAATTATATCATATTATTTTCATTTGAACAGCTTTTTTTACAATTTCTTAAAAAAACTGTTCTCCATTGGTGACAATTATTGCAAGCATTAGCCTTTATCCATGCCTTTTCTTTCTTGAAATAAATGAACCTCAAACTTTGCACCACCAAGCTCCGATTTTCCAACTACTATTTTCCCGTTTGACTGTTCCACAATTGCGCGTGCAATTGCTAGTCCTAAACCAGTTTCCCCGTCTTTTCCTTTAACAAACCGATGAAAGATTTGTTCTGCTTGCTCCTCTTCAATACCTTCTCCATCATCTTCAATGATAATCGCTACATATCGCTTTTCTTGAATGACTCGAATAGAAACCTCTGATTTCGCATGACGAATACCATTAAAAACAATATTTAATAGAGCTCTTAAAAATTTTTCCTCGTCGGCAACAAATTCAATGTTTTCATCCACATGATGATGCAAATGAATTCCTCTTTCATTGATTAATGGAATAACACGATCAACAACTTGGGCAATCAATAACTCTCCTTCTATCGCTGTTGGGGTATAGGAGGATGGTTCACTGTCGAGTTTCGCCAGTAGGATCATTTCATTTATGATTTCTTTTAAGCGCTTCACCTCGGAGACCATGACTTCTAACCCTTTTTCCTGCTCTTTATCCTCAAATATTCCATCTTTAATCCCTTCCGCATAGCCTTGGATAGTCATCAATGGTGTCTTCAATTCATGGCTGGCATTTTGGAAGAAGGTTTGCTGTGAATTCATATATCTTTCCAGTTCCTTGGCCATTTCATACACACTTTGCTCTACTTCTTTAATTTCTCCAGTTGCCTTTACTCGATTCATCTCGTTAAACTGTCGCTTTTCAATTTTCTTTAGCTCTCCCTTTAATTGGGAAAGTGGTGTAACGAGCTTATTTGTCATAAAATAACTTAGTAAAACAGCGGCAGCAGCTCCTATTAAGAAAACGAGAAGTAAGCGGACAAAAAAGCTTTGCTGTACAACTGTTAAATCATGCATCGGTGTAAGCAAGATCAATTCTAATCCAGATATCTCCGGATAGAACAAAATTCTGGACGTGACAAATCGCTCATTTCCATACTCCCAAAGTGTTTGATCAGTTGCCGAGAAATTATTCGATTCAAAGAAATCACTGGCAACTGGAGCGGACATTGTAGACATTAATACAGCGTCACGATTTCGATCATATAGAAAAAGCTGCAAGTCCTGATCCTCCAGAAATTCATAAAACTGTCTGTAATCACCAACCGTTTCAAACTGTTCGTTAAGAAAACTAACTAAAAGCTCTCCCGTTTCCTTCAATTGCCGCTGTTCGTCTTGGATTAGCAAATCAAGAATCAACGAGTAAATAACATAGCTAGCTGCTGCCATAATGACTAGTAGCAGCGTTGTAAAGGCCGCATTTAGCTGTGATTGAAGTTTCATCATTACTCCTCTTCTTTACGCAGTCTATATCCATAGCCCCACACCGTTTCCAGCGGGATATGGTCCATTTTTTTACGAATCCTTTTTACTAAATCATCTACAGCTCGATCACTTCCGAAATAATCATTCCCCCAGATTTTTAGTAATAGCTCTTCCCTCGAAAAAGCCCGGTTCGGATTTTCGGCAAATAGCAACAACATCTCGTATTCTTTAGATGTTATTTCATATTCCTTTCCTTGGAAGAAAATTCGACGGTCATCCCTGTAGATTAAAAGATGGTCCACCTTCAGCCTGTCTGTCTCTTCCTCAGCGTGATTTTGTTTTGGCTGCGTTCGCCGGAAAAGTCGCTTCACTCTTGCAATAAGCTCTCTAGGACTAAAAGGCTTTGTTAAATAGTCATCACCGCCTAATTCAAGTCCTAGAATTTTATCGATTTCTTCATCTTTCGCAGAGATAATGATAATCGGTACATCACTTCTCGTACGTATTTTTTTACAAAATTCATAACCATCCATTCCTGGCAGCATGATATCAAGAATCCACATATCAGGCGGGTCATTTTCCCAGAGCTCCCAGCCTTTTTCTGCAGAATCCATAATCGTTACGTCATAGCCTTCTTTCTTTAAATAAGCAGAAACAATATTTTGGATGTTCGCGTCATCTTCAACAAGTCCAATATGATAATTCATGTTATGTCACCTTTTTCAAATAATAATAGAGGTTGTTTAAAAAATCCGGTAAATAGGTTCAGAAACTTATTCTAGTTCTATTTTTACATAAACCGACCATTCTTCACACCAATATGTACCATTACACATTTTTTCCACATTTATCCCAAATAGTTCCCAACATGGTTCTCTATAATAAAACTATACAATAGTTTCTATAACAAACAAGGGAGGACACTTTAATGGATAATAACAATGAATTTCATAATAAAGACGATCGTGATTCCAATTTCCTTGATCATCCAGACGTACAAGAGGAACAAGCAGAAGCAAGTAAATCGGAAGAATATAATACAGATAAACACACATACAAGTCAGAAAAGAATGAACCGACCTCCAATAAGAAGCGGACTTTTAGCGGACTCGGCAGCGGACTCGTTGGTGGTATAATTTCGGCTGTTATTGTTGCGCTTTTGTTCACAAATAATTTGATTCCAGGAGACACAGTTGAAACGAATAACAATGAAACAACAGAAGAGACTTCAACACCAAACATTGTCGAAACACTAGCCACAGAGGAGGCGGATGTTTCGACCAATATAAGTGAGGTCTCTGAAGCAGTAGTAGGTGTCGTTAACATGCAGCAGGGAAATGTTTGGGAAGGTAGTCAGGAGGCTGGTACTGGATCTGGAATTATTTATAAAAAAGAAAATGGAAAAGCATACATCGTAACGAATCAGCACGTTGTTGCCAATGCCAAAGAGGTTGAAATTGTATTAAATGATGATGAACGTATACCAGCAACTGTACTTGGCGGGGATACGCTTACCGATTTAGCAGTGCTAGAAGTTGACGGTGCATCAATTGACACGGTTGCAAACTTTGGAACTGCCGATGAATTAGCAGTTGGTGAAACAGTACTTGCAATCGGAAATCCATTAGGTCTAGACTTTGCAAACACTGTTACAAAAGGAATAATTAGCGGGCTAAATCGAACTGTAGAGGTTGATACAAACAAAGATGGCCAAGCGGATTGGATAACGGAAGTGCTGCAAACAGATGCAGCAATTAACCCTGGTAATAGTGGTGGAGCATTAGTGAACTCGAATGGAGAAGTTATTGGTATCAACTCCATGAAAATCGCTCAAGGTGCTGTAGAAGGGATTGGTTTTGCCATTCCAGCAGATGCTGCACTTCCGATTATGGAACAGCTCGAAACAAATGGTGAAATATCACGTCCATTAATCGGGATAAGCACCGCATCACTAAATCAAGTGCCACCGCAATACCGATATGAAATCAATCTCCCAGAAGATATTAAAGGTGGTATGGTTGTCGCAGATGTACAATCAGGCTCTCCTGCAGATGCGGCAGGTTTACAGCAATTTGATGTCATTACAAAAATTAATGGTCAGGAAGTAACATCCATCCTTGAATTGCGGAAGTACTTATATTCCGAAACAAATATCGGCGATGAAATTGAAATAGAATATATTCGTGACGGTGAACGTCAAACAACGAATATAAAGCTTGTTGAACAAACTGAGCAAACTGAAGAGAATGAATAAGTATGAGCACGGGTCTGCCTTAAAATACATTTTTTAAGGCAGGCCCGTTTTTTAAATGAATGATGACGAAACCAAAATCGTCCACTTTTCGTACATATAGCATAAGCCCTTGAATAAGAATGATATAGTTGCTTTTGGCTACATTCTTCCGTAAACTCATTTTGAACAAGGTATTTAGTAGAACTTTGTCGAAAGTAGATGGTATAAGTCATCTGCTCATCAAATTAGAAAGGAAGTGTAAAAATGATCTGTCCATCTTGTAAAGAAGAAACAGAATCAGGAAAATTTTGTACGAATTGTGGAGCATCACTGACACACGAGGAGGCGGCAGCAACTTCAGATCCTAATCCAAATCTTACATCAGAAGTAATAGCTGCTGAACCGAAACAACCTGCTACTGCGGAAAATCAATCGACCAACGAAGCATTGGAAAAAGGAAAACAAGTAGCTGGTAACTTTGGAAACTTCTTCTTAACATTGATAAAGAATCCAAGCCATGCAAAGAAAATTGATGGTAAGGAATGGATCTCCGGAACTATAACGATCGCCATTTTTATTTTATTATTCTCCCTTAGTACTTTTATCACATTGAATAGCAGTTATTTCGGTACGACGTTTGTTGAAGGCTTCCTAGCGCCATTTTTACGATTGTTAATTTTATTCGCAGTTGTTATCACCTTGATTTTTGGTGGTTTAAAGGTAGCTGCTCACAAAGCAACGATTACGGGTACTACCGCTAAAGTAGGAGCTTATCTTGTTCCTTTCCTTACCATTGCAATTTTAGGTGTACTACTTGCATTTGTAGGGCTCCCATTTGCTGGAACGTTGATTTTAATTAGCCTAGTTGCTCCAATTTTGCTTATTCCAACATTTATTATGCTTGAACAACCAGTTAACGGATTTGATTCTATTTATGTATTGATTGGAATTTATATTGTCAGTATGCTTATCGCTGGTTATCTTATCCAACAAATGATTTTCGCATTTTTAGGTGGTATAACGGACTTATTTTAAATAACGATTCATTAAGTGCAAAAAAACCTCTTTATGAGAAGGCTCCTGGCTGGTTACAGGAGCCTTTTCTTTATTCCTCATGTTTATCATGATTTGGTGCGACACCAGTAAATTTTCCATGAATATCTGCAGCAAGTATATTTTCTAAATCTTCAACAGATCCTACATTTTCGTCACTGTTTGGAAACATATCATTATAATGCTCTTTATCACCATAGAAATCAGATGGGGTCTCTGAAGTTCCATAGCGACTAACTTCCTGCCATGCATCTTCTGCATCATACCCAACTTGCTCCTCATCTGTGACTTCGTCTGGATTTATGTTTGGACTGAATACTTCTTCTTCAATTGGACGCCCTCGGTTAAACGCTTCGGACTTTGCATGCTCTATACATGTATCTGTTGTCGGAACTGCAACTAAACGCTCGTAAGGAATGTCTGCACCGCATATTTTGCATATACCATACGTTCCTTCTTCTAGCGCATGAAGGGCTTTATTGATTTCTTCCAATTCCTTTTCAGCATGTTCATTAAGTGCTAAATCCTTTTCTCTTTCAAAAAGTTCGCTCCCTGTGTCGCCAGGGTGATTGTCATAATTTGACAATTCACCAGACGTTTCCTGAGCAAATTCATATTTCATTCCAAAGTGATCCTGAACGTGTTTAATTAATTCCGATTGCCGGGTAGTTAAAGCTTCTTTGCATTTGGATAGTTGCTCTTTACGGATCATTGCTATCCCCTTCCATCAATATGATTACTGCTAACTATACTATGTGTAGATGGAGCGTATTGATTCTATAATACCGCTCCCAAATCATGTCAATGCGGGGAATCTTCCCCTTCTCTATTGTTATAAACTACAACTTATTCTATCTGTTTTATATTTTCCAGCCTGTGAAAAAGGATTCAAGCAAGAATTGTCGAATACTTATATATAGTGCATTTCAAAAGGAGGATGAAAAGGACCGAGAAGTTCGAGGCGGCATAGCTTTGAGTACCGGAACGTATGCAATTAATACGTGAGGAACGCAAAAGCAAGCCAACGAGCTTCCACAGGATGTGGTGACTTTTGCGTTGCCCACAGGACGTGGGCGGTTTTAGCAGAAGGTCCCCTACGATGTGTCATTTTCACCGGACTTTTTGAACAACCTCATATAGAATGGATTATAAGGAGAGACTAGTTATGCTTACTAAAGATACATCAATAGGTTTTGTCGGAACTGGAGTTATGGGGAAAAGTATGGCAAGAAATCTGCACCAGGCTGGATATACGATAAACATCTATACGCGCACAAAAGAAAAAGCGAAAGAATTATTGGAGCTTGGAGCTGCCTGGAAAAGCTCTGTAGCTGAGCTTGCTTCATCTTCGGACGTCATTATTACGATGGTTGGGTATCCAGTTGATGTAGAAGAGGTATATTTCGGCGAAAACGGTATTTTGGAAAATGCAAAAGCGGATAGCTTTGTTATCGATATGACCACCTCTAAGCCATCGTTGGCGAAAACAATTTATCAAAAAGCAAAAGAAAGAGATATACATGCTTTAGACGCACCTGTTTCCGGCGGAGATGTTGGCGCAAAAAACGGAAAGCTATCGATAATGGTTGGTGGTAACAAAGAAGCCTTTTCAACACTTCTTCCACTATTTGAAGTAATTGGTGAGAATATTATGCTACAAGGTGAAGCAGGTTCCGGCCAGTATACGAAAATGGTAAATCAAATAACGATTGCTACTACAATGATTGGTGTTTGCGAAGCCATTGTTTATGCAAAAAAGGCTGGCCTTGACCCGGAGCGTGTTCTCGAAAACATTTCATCTGGTGCAGCTGGAAGCTTTTCACTTTCAGTGCTCGGTCCCCGTATGCTTGCAGGCGATTTTGCTCCTGGTTTTTACATTAAGCATTTCATTAAAGATATGACGATTGCACTGGAATCTGCAGAAGAATTGGGACTTGAGACTCCTGGGCTATCCCTGTCATTAAAGCTATATAAGGAACTTGCTGAGAATGGTGAGGAAGACAGCGGAACGCAGGCACTAATGAAATGGTTTGAATAGCAGCAAAGCGCATACGCCCGTTTAGCGGAAGTATGGACTGCCCCCCGTACATTGGGGTGGTTCAGCTGATCGAACATTCATACGCAGGAGATAAAGAAAGCGGGAATACACCAGATCAGTTATCCCGCTTTTCTATATGTTCTTGAACGATAAAGGCTAAATCATCATTACCAAATAATTGCAGTACATTTAATACGGTTTGATCAGTAATCTCAGCTGATTCTTTGGCGGGTACCGTCTCCTCTATGATCTCTATTAGAGCATTGTTTTTCAGCTGACCTGGATATGCCTTTTCATAAAGTTCAACTGGATCCAGCTCGTTATTAATACACCACTGCGAATAAATCAATATCATCATTTTTTCATCGTTTTGATAGCTCTCAATAACTTGTTTGTCTTTTTCGTTCACTGTATTCACCTACATTCCTCAACATAAATACCCACATAAAAGAGAGTGATTGCTTTAATTTTAACGGAAGATCATGATAATGTCTTTTTTCCACCCCTGCTTTATAAACACCGTAGCTGTCAATACATTCTAATGAAAGCTCTGAAGCAAGTTGACTGAATTCCCACGGCATCATAGTATTGCAAATCGCCTTTTGTCCATGTAAACGTGGATAGCTATTTGTTCTTGGTCCAGCTGTCGGTCCAAGAACACCAACACAGAGTATTCCATTTATGTTTACAACCCGCTTCATTTCCTGCAAAGCAAAGAGTGGATCTTCTACCCATTCGAGTATATTGATTGCCATGATCCCGTCAAATTCTCGCGCTGCAAATGGTAGCTTATTTACATCACCTTGAAAAAAATGAATATTATCCATTTCACTAGACTTCGCTATCTGAATCATTTCCGGTGACAAATCAACACCCGTTACATTATAACCACTCTTGTACAGTTTGTGTGTTCCATATCCATCTCCGCAGCCGATATCAAGTAGCTTACTGCCCTGACTAACAAAATTATTCATAAATGGAAGAACATCTTTTCTGCTTCCATTGTCCCACATATCTCTACTTCGTTTGTTCCAAAATACTGCACGCTTATCCCACTCGGTTTCTGCCTCATATTTCCAGTTAAATGAAGCCATCTCAATCCCCCTCGTATGAATGTCATCCATAATCAAAAAAAGACTTATCCCGTAAAAAGGGACAAGTCTTTATTATAATTATATTGATTATAAGCGCGTAACGTTAGCAGCCTGAGGCCCGCGGTTACCTTCTACGATTTCAAATTCAACTTCTTGACCTTCTTCAAGCGTTTTAAAGCCTTCAGCTTGGATTGCTGAGAAATGTACGAATACATCGTCTCCATCTTCACGCTCGATAAAACCAAAACCTTTTTCTGCATTAAACCATTTTACTTTACCAGTCATTTGATTGACCTCCCTATACAATATCGTGCAAAGTAATTGAATCATAAATACTTTTACACCATCTTGAAAAAGAGATCGTAAAGTATTATTCAAACTCCAATTTCCTTTTGCTATCTTAACTTTAACCTCTTTTTAGTAAAAATGCAAGCGTTTATAAATTAATTTACGGTTAAAACTAATTGATTTTTTTAATAATAACAAAAAAGGTTAAAATGAAGAATTATTTCTTTTAAATTGGATATATACAAAGATAATAAAGCCTAAATCAAGTCTCAGCAAATATACTCCGGTACAAAACCGGAGTATAAGGTATTAAATCTTTCCGAATAATCTGCATAGAAAGCGGGGGAAAATTCGATCCATATAAAATCTATTTCTTCTTAACATCTATTTTTTTGTGTCTTAAGATATTCTTCTAGAATACATCCAAAGTTGCTACGATAGCTATAAGAATTTGTATCAACAATTGAATATTAATCGCTACATCTGCGTCCAGTGTAATGATTCTGACATGTTTTGAACAATCAACAATTGTTTTTTGACGATTGCTCTGTCTTGTTCTAGAAATCTGTTTAAAGTCTTGCAAGACAGCCTTTGCCCGTTCAGAATCACCAATTGATATACTAAGAACTACTGCGATTGCTGCTTGAATACCAAGTTGCAAGGAGACTGCAGCTTGCGCATCTGTTGTAGATACATGAACATCTTCAGAGTTCTTAATGATTATCCATTCATCTGATACCTGCTTAACAGAATCACGCTGTACAGCTTCTTGTTCCACGTCAGCATTATTGTCCTCCCTATGATCATCACAGTGATCTAAAGCTCTCCATTCTTTATACTTCGACATATTCTATACACCTCTTTTCAGTAAAATTTTTCATTTTATAAAATGTCGACGATTATGACCAGTGCTAATAATAACTGCAGCAAAGCCTGAATATTGACTGCTAAGTCTAAATCTGTTGTAGTGACCCTTGCATCTTTTGTATTGTAAATATAGATTTTTTGTCGGTTTGATTGAGTCAAATCAAATTGCTGTATTAACTCTTGTGATACTGCTTCACTTTGATCAGAATCTCCGATTGTAATTCGTAATACTAGTGCAATCGCAAGTTGTAATCCTGCTTGCAGAGAAATTCCTGCTTGCGTATCCGTAGTATTAATCTCGATATTACAGGACTCTTTTACCCAAATTAGCTCCGCTGACTCTTGTTCCATAAATGCAAATTCATCACCGTTTTGTGAATCTGTTGCATCATTGTTATAAAAAAAGTTGTTTTCAAATCTTGATTCGTTTCTTGACCCATTCCTACACCACTCGCCACAATTATTACCACTGCTTCTGCGACGTTCTTTGGAATCTACATAAAACTGTTGCTTGCTGTTATCACTATAATCTCTTGACCGTCTGTAAACTCCCATCTTGACACTCCTTTCTTCTGGTTATAAGATAATTTATGGTTTTTAAAACTAGAAGATTGTATAGTTGTACTAGTAATCTTATAAATAAAGAAAACACCTACGTGTAGGTGTTTTCATACTATTTATTCTTCATTTTGATTTGCATTTCTCTTTTTGAATTGATCAACTTGGTCTTTTAAATCTTCTACCATTTCTTTTAGCATATGCTTCTGCTCATCAGTCAAATTCTTCTTTAATTCATCTGGCTTAATGCCATTTTTTCTGAATATACTATCGACCATAAGATCAACTACTTTTTCCGGTATTTGCTGCTTCGGTGCATCACTCATTCACTTCACCCTCTTCCATTTAATATATTTTATACTATGGAAGTTAACTAGAAATTGACTATGCTGTTGTCTATGATGAGTGAGCGTACTACATCAGGAAAGTTATATTTAGGCAGTATGAAATTGTGAACGGAAAGCTATTTACCGATTTGTGGTGAGACTAAAAGATATATTTATTAAGCATTCTACTGCATACTTGCCAACAGTTTTTACGCATGTAAAGGCATATTTTATCAATGTAAGCAATATAAGTGAAAATATCTTTTTTTCTTCAAGGCTGCATCAAAATTGTGATGAAGGTATTTCATGTATTGAGGAAAATGGGAGAAAAGCTCTGAACCAGATGAAATCACTTGGATAAACGATATCATAAGCTAAATGTTCTGGAATATAAACCTGAAAAAAAAAGATACGAACCCGTTTACATTCAAACTGATATTAAAATTACATAAATATTTACAATGACCTGTAAATACCGGAAGAAGCCAAGAGAAAATAGCAAACGAGAGATTTAATAGACAAAAAACCTTAGGTATTGAGCTCTCTAATTCCCGAAAATAAAACACTATGTTAGTAATTTAAAACCTCTTCCATTTCTTTAACTTGACACTTAAGATTGATAAAAGTGAGGGTTAAAGTTTGAAGTATATTAAATGAGTTTTAACCCTCTTATCAAATAAAATAACTTACAATAGTTCACAATTTAATTCGTCTGCTAATTCCAAATCCCATTCGTCCATTATTCTGTTGAAAACACTAGGTGTCATACTCTCAGGTCTCTCTTCTACTGAATCAATAAGCACTTTCAATCTATTTAATTCATTTATTACATCATCCCCTGATTGGATTAATCTCTTTCCTGGACAAGAGTTTTTTCTAAACGATTTCCCTTCCTTACTATTCAGGAGATGAAATGAACGAAATAAGAAGTCCTCAGTATAGCGAAATACCGACTGCATTGATAATAATACCTCTATTTCACCTTCTGACAAGTCATTGTTACTAAGTAATAACCTTAGTGATTGTAGACTATTAGATGTATCTGTGGAAACTACAAATACGTTTTATCTTTGGATTTTAGAAGAGGGTGGCAAAGAGACAAAAAAAGTGATAAAATAACTTCTTGCAAGATAAAAAGAGAATACCGACTACCAACCATTTATATCTTGCAAATATGAATGAACAGGTGGTAATGAAATGGAAAGCAATCAAAATTATCAGGTTTTATTGTACTATAACTATGTTCACATTGAAGATCCAGAAAGCTTCGCTGCTGAACACCTCAAGTTTTGTAAAGACCTTGAGTTAAAAGGCCGTATCTTAGTAGCAGAGGAAGGCATCAATGGTACCGTTTCTGGAACAGTTGAACAAACGAATAAATACATGGAAGCAATGCATCATGATTCACGTTTTGCAAACATGGTATTTAAAGTTGATGCACACGATGGACATGCGTTTAAAAAGATGCATGTACGTCCACGTAAAGAATTAGTTACACTTCGTTTAGAAGATGATATTAATCCACTTGAAACAACAGGAAAATATTTAAGTCCAAAAGAGTTTAAAGAAGCTTTATTGGATGAAGATACTGTTGTGTTGGATGCGCGTAATGACTATGAATTCGATCTTGGCCATTTTCGTGGCGCGATCCGTCCAGACATCAAAACATTCCGCGATCTTCCAGAATGGGTACGTGAAAATAAAGAGCTATTAGATGGCAAAAAAGTTTTAACGTACTGCACAGGTGGTATTCGCTGTGAGAAATTCTCCGGGTGGCTTGTAGAAGAAGGCTTTGAAGATGTTGGTCAATTACACGGCGGAATTGTTACCTACGGGAAAGATCCAGAGGTACAAGGAGATCTATGGGATGGACAATTGTACGTATTCGACGAACGTATCGCTGTACCTGTAAATCGAAAAGAACACGTTGTAGTCGGCGTTGATTATTTCGATGGTGAGCCGTGTGAACGCTATGTAAACTGTGCGAACCCTGAATGTAACAAACAAATCCTTAGTTCTGAAGAAAATGAGCATAAATATTTACGCGGATGCACACATACTTGCCGTGTAACACCACGTAACTTGTACGTGAAAGAGCATAACCTATCTCAAGAAGAAGTGGAAGAACGCTTAGCACTTCTTGGTGAAAGCTTTAAGCAAGAAGCGTAATCAATATAATATAAAAGGCTGCTGCACGAAACACATTCGTGCAGCAGCCTTTTTTAAAGTCCGCTTCCATTTCAAACATGGACTATTTTTCAAACCTTACATAGACTTCTTCTCCGTCCATCCTCATCGATACACCATAATAGCCTAACGCTAACACATCCTGCTGTTTTGCAATATCATCCATACGGACCTCAATCCACTCTTCCAATTGCAGTTCGGTCTCACTTGATGCTAAATCCTTCCTAAATACATAGCGAAGCTTGCCATTGTATTTGTCTTTAAGAACAGCAATTTTCATACCTAAAGAAAATTTATCCTTTAAACTGGGAAAATTAAAAGGAGCAACCGTTGATAATAGATAGCGATAGCGATTTCGGTCAACATTACGCAGTAACAGCTTGCCCATATATGTCTGCAGCCCATTTCCTCGAAACCTAGGATCGACGTTTGAGATTTCGGAATATAAAATGCGATGGAATTCTGTTTGTTTTAACCCGATATCCGCACCTAATCCCTCATCATCATTTTCAGGGGCAAGCATCGCACGAAATGCTATTAGGTTATTCTCTACAAAAATACCGATCATCATTTGCTTATCCTCTAGAATATTCGTAAATTCCTCCGTGGTAAGTGGTTCTAGCACATCGGGGTGCGGGAGACCGTTTACGACTTTCTTTTGTAATTCCAGGATTCTCGCCAAATCTCCAATCCGTAAATATCTGGCATAAAAAATTTGTCCATTACGAAGTGCTCCTGTTTCTATTCGTTCACTCATCGACTAACCCTTTCTGAATGTATGGTTAAATCGTTTAATATTGCTTCGTCTATATCAATTCCAAGTCCTGGTTTTTCATTTAATTGGATAAACGGTACATCGTACTTCAAATTACCGACATCTTTTGCAAATTTTAAAGGACCTGTTAATTCAACACTTGTTATTATTTTTTTCGAGAAAGCTACATGAAATCCAGCTGCTGATCCAACGGAGGACTCGACCATTGAACCAACCTGACATGTTATTCCTGCCATTTCAGCTATATGTGCCAGCTTATTTGCCGGGTAGATACCGCCACATTTCATGAGTTTAATGTTCACTTTATCTGCGGCACGCTTTGTGATAATATCTCGCATATCTTTCATACCTTGCAAGCCTTCATCAATCATCATTGGAATGGTTGATTTCGCTTTTGCTTCAACCATTGCATCAAGATCATCACCAAGCACTGGCTGCTCCAGCCAATCGATGGACAAATCCTTTAGTTTTTCCAATGCTTGTAATGTTTGAGCACTTGTTTGCCATCCTTGATTCACATCAACCCGAAGTGCGATATCTTCTCCTACACGTTCACGAATGCTGCGAATCCGCTTAACATCGTCTACAATATTTGTTCCAACTTTGATTTTAAAGGAACGGTATCCTTGTTCAACTCGTTCAGCAGCTTCTTCTGCCATCTCCTCTGGCGCGCCGATACTAAGAACATGTGTGATTGGGAATTTCTTATGATATCTTCCGCCTAGCAGCGTATAAACAGGGACACCGAGTGATTTGCCAGCAGCATCGTAACAAGCAATATCAATCGCAGCCTTTGCTGTCGGTACCCCCTTAACCAGTCTGTCCATCTTATCGTGGAGTCGTTCTATATGTAATGGATTCTCTCCAATCATGGCTGGAGCTAATTTCGTCCGCAGAAGCGCATATGTGCTATCCCATGTTTCTCCAGTGATATGCTCATCAAACACGCTTTCTCCGTAGCCAATGATTCCAGTATCTGTTGTCAGCTTCACAATAATAGAGGGCATGGAATCATATCTTTCATAGCTAATAATAAATGGCTGAATAAGCGGAAGCTGAATTGCAAATATTTCAATTTCCGTGATTTTCATTGTATACTTCCTTTCCATTTTATGAGTTAATTGACTAGTCATCATCCACTTGCTATCCTTCTTAATAAAGGGAGGGGTTTCATATGTCTGTTTACAATTATAAAGCAAAAACAATCCAAGGTGATGAGAAATCGCTTGCTGATTATAATGGTAAGGTATTACTAATCGTGAACACCGCAAGCGAATGTGGCTTCACACCTCAATTCCAAGAGCTACAAGAGCTATATAAAAAATACAATACAAAAGGGTTGGAAATTCTTGGCTTCCCTTGCAATCAATTTGGTGAACAGGATCCGGGAGCAGATACACAAATTGCCCAATTTTGTAAGAAGAACTATGGTGTTACATTCCCGATGTTTAGCAAGGTCGATGTAAAAGGGGAAAACGCTCATCCGCTATTCTCTTATCTTACTTCAGAAAAGAAAGGGCTCTTAACGGAACAAATCAAATGGAACTTCACCAAATTCCTCATCGATAAAAACGGACAGGTCGTTGAACGGTTTGCTCCACAGAAAAAACCAGCAACGCTTGAAAAACAGATTGAAGCATTGCTTTGAGAATTTGAGAATTTGAGTACTTCAAAAACCCTATAGCGATAGGAAAACTCCCCCCACAATTATGTTGGAAGGAGTTTTTCATCTTCTATAGTACTTTATCTAAAAAGTCTTTCGCACGGCTCGTCTTCGGTTCTGTGAAGAATTCCTTCGGGTCCCCTTCTTCCATCAAAACACCGCCATCCAGAAACAAAACTTTATCTGCTACTTCTTTTGCAAAATTCATCTCATGTGTAACAATAACCATTGTCATCCCAGTTGTAGCCAAATCCTTCATAACATCAAGCACTTCTTTTACCATTTCCGGGTCTAGTGCAGATGTCGGTTCATCAAACAGCATAATTTCTGGTTCCATCGCAAGTGCTCTAGCAATTGCAACACGCTGCTTTTGCCCACCTGACAAACGATTTGGATAAGCATCTTCCTTATCCGTTAAACCAACTTTTGCAAGTAACTCTTTGCCTAATCTATTTGCTTCTTGCTTTGAGAGTTTTTTTACCTTTTGCGGTGCATACGTCACATTTTCCAAAACCGTCATATGCGGAAACAAATGAAAATGCTGAAATACCATTCCGATATTTTTACGGATTTTTAATTTATCCACTTTTCCTGCTGTAATATTTATGTCGTTTATATGAATCTCACCTGATGTCGGTTGTTCTAAAAGATTCAGACATCGCAGAAACGTAGATTTACCCGAACCAGATGGTCCAATAACCGCAACAACTTCGCCATGCTTAATCGTTGTTGAAATACCTTTAAGCACTTCATTCTTTCCAAATGTTTTAGATAAATTCGATGTATTAATCACTCTGTCTCATCCTCCGTTCTACAAGTCCACCAATTTTCGTGAGAATGAATACCATTACCCAATAAATTAGCCCAGCAAATAAAAGCGGCTCAAAATTACGATAAATATCTGCACCGACAATTTGTGCCCGGCGCATTAAATCTAAATAACCAATAGTAGATACGATAGCTGATTCCTTTGTTAATGTAATAAACTCATTCATTAATGCAGGAAGGATATTTTTAAAAGCCTGCGGTAGGATGATATTCAGCATCATGGATTTATAAGGTACTCCAAGTGCTTCTGCTGCTTCAGTTTGTCCTTTATCAACTGCCATAATTCCGGCACGAATAATTTCAGATACATATGCCGCCGAATTCAATCCAAATGCAAGCACTGCTGACACAAATGCCGTAATATCTAATCCAGTTAGCTGCGGTACCGCGAAATAAATAATCATTAATTGCAAAATAAGCGGCGTCCCTCTAAAAATAGACGTATATGCATCTGCTATCCATTTTAATAATGGTACCTTTGTAATTTTACATATTGCTAATAATGTACCTAGAATGAATCCTACAATAATCGATATACTTACAAACTTTAATGTTGCCACTATTCCTTCCAATATAAAAGGAATATAAGGCACGATTTGGTTGAAGTCCAAATTCATGCCTATCACCTCAATTCCCTACTATTCTGATTCTGTTAACCATTTTTCTTGTAATGCTTCAATTTTACCGTTGGACTGAAGCTCTTCCAACACACCGTTGACATCTTCCACCAATTCGCTTTCTTTCGGGAATGCAATTGCCATTCCTGGAGAGACGGTTGTTGGATCATCAAAACCAACAAAACCTTGAGATTCAATGTAACCTGTAGCTACTTCTTTATCCATATACATTACATCAAGACGATTGGAATTCATTTCTTGTACTAAAATACCTGCATTATCTACTTTTTTCACTTCAAATCCATACTCTTTACTTAACTCGTCAGCACCTTCTTCTTGAATGGTTCCAAGCTGAACTCCAACGATTTTCCCTTCTAAATCTTCTAAGCTTTCTACTGGTGCATCTTCTTTCGTAACAAACATTTCTCCTGAGCGATTATATTCGATTGAAAAATCCACATTTTTCCTGCGATCCTCTGTCGCACTCATTCCTGCCATAACCATATCCACACGTCCAGCTTGCAGCGCTCCAACCAAGCCATCAAAATTCATATCTTCAATCTTTAGTTCATACCCTAATTCATCCGCAATTAATTGTGCCAATTCAATATCGAATCCAATAAAATTACCTTCTGTATCATAGGACTCAAACGGTGGGAAGTCAGCTGATGTTGCCATGGTAAGTACTTCCTTATTTCCTGCTTCATCTGACTCCGCATTATTTTCATTACCAGTCCCAGTTTCACTTGTTCCACATGCCGCAAGCAATGCAATGATTGCAGCTGCCATCAATAATTTAACCAATGAAAATTTCATGTGATTAGCCCCTTTGTCCAATTATGTTTTTTATTATTTCGTTTTTTTAAATTCATCTTGTATTGCTTTAAATAATTTACTATCTGTTAATACATCATAGCCAGTCTTTGCTAATGATAACGCGCCATCATGAAGTGCTTGATGTCCCTCTTCTGTAATGGTAGTATCAGCAAATTCCTTTGTATGCGGAACGAGCGTTGCTTCATTCATACCGATATAAGGGTGGATCGCTGGTACAACTTGGCTTACATTCCCCATATCAATTGAACCGTACGTTGCCTTCGGCGGAAGAACAGCTTGATTACTCGTTTCCTTCAGATTTTTCGTATATACATCGGATAAAACTTGATTCGTAATCATGTTATCATAGCTTAATTCATAGTTCGTTATTTCGAGTAATGCACCAGTCATACTCGCTGCGCCCTCTGCAATATGTTTTACCTTTTCAACAACTTCATTCAAATAGTCACGACTTTTTGCTCGGACATAAAACTGTGCTGTTGCTTTATCCGGAACAACATTTGCCGCCTGGCCACCATCAGAGATAATTCCATGGATGCGAACATCTGAAGTGACATGCTGTCGAAGTGCATTAATACCATTAAATAACTGAATCACACTATCTAGTGCATTAATCCCTTGCTCAGGAGAAGCTGCTGCATGGGACGGTTTTCCAAAATAACTAAATTGAATGGCATCCATCGCCAGCGATTCTCCACTCTCATGAGATGTCCCACCAGGATGAACAATCATTGCTACATCGATGTCATCAAATATTCCTTGTTCACTCATCGGTACTTTAGCCCCGTTTGTTTCTTCTGCTGGAGTGCCTAGTACAATAACACTACCACCAACCACATGTAAAAGTTTACTAAGTGCTACTGCTGCACCGGTACTCATTGTTCCTATTAAATTATGACCACAGCCGTGACCGACGCCTGGTAATGCATCATATTCTGCTAAATATGCAATTTTAGGACCTGGTTTGCCACTATTAAATTCTGCTTTAAATGCTGTCGCTCTTCCTACGATATTTGTTTCAATTTCAAATTGATGTTCTTTCAAAAATGCAACTAGCTTTTGCATCGACTGATATTCCTGATCTCCAAGCTCTGGATTTTCATATAAAGAATCACTAATATTCAATAGTTGTTGTTTAATTTTTCCTATTTCTTCTATCAACTGCTGCTTCATTATTTCCTCCATAAGATGTATATTTATTAGTTTGTATGTATATTTATAGCACAAATCTACTAGATTGCCAATAGGTAATCGCAAAAAATAATACAGTCAATGTTTTCGGATTAATCCATTAATTTAAATACCGCGGCTTTAAATCTTTTACTATTAAATTCTACGCTCCTAAGCAGATCGCTTTCACCTCTCTGGTCTGCAGCAGATAAAATAAAAACGAGCATCGCTTTACGCAATGCTCGCTTCAAATTATTTATTA
The DNA here is from genome assembly GCF_038002145.1 of Oceanobacillus sp. FSL W7-1309. Classification (NCBI taxonomy): domain Bacteria; kingdom Bacillati; phylum Bacillota; class Bacilli; order Caryophanales; family Bacillaceae; genus Oceanobacillus; species Oceanobacillus sp. FSL W7-1309. The sequence goes on along the minus strand of NZ_JBBOBX010000001.1, from coordinate 2,167,930 downwards.
ATATGCTTTTGCCCAAATGACTAATTCTTTCGCTTCTCTGCCACAGCACACACATGTATCTGCAACCTTTTCCTGTTCGAATGGGATACAGCGCGATGTTGCTGTTGTATCTTCTTTGATTTTTTCTTCACACTTCATGTCGCCACACCACATTGCTTTGATGAATCCGCCTTTTTCATCTAATGTTTGCTTGAAGCTATTCATATCTGTTGCAATGGTAGTCATTTCATTACGATGCGCTAATGCTTTGTTATACAGATTTTGTTGCACTTCTTCCAATAATGCTGGCAAACGTTCTTCCAAGTCACTTAATGGAACAAATTCTTTCTCCCCAGTATCACGGCGCGCAAGAACAACTTGATCTTTTTCAATATCTTTTGGTCCCATTTCAATACGAACTGGGATACCTTTCATTTCGTATTCATTGAACTTCCATCCTGGCATTTTATCGCTACCATCAATATCGACACGAACAATGTCTTTTAACTGATCACGTAATGCATATGCTTTATCCAATACACCTTCCTTATGCTGTGCGATTGGAACAATCATTGCTTGTGTTGGTGCAATACGTGGTGGTACTACTAAACCACGATTATCCCCATGCACCATAATTAAAGCACCCATGATTCGTGTTGAAAGTCCCCAAGATGTTTGGTGAACAAATTGGCTTTCTCCATTTTCGTCCAGGTACGTAATATCAAATGCTTCTGCAAACCCAGAACCGAAATGATGAGAAGTTCCAGATTGTAGCGCCTTACCATCATGCATTAAACTTTCAATCGTCAATGTATATTTTGCACCTGCAAATTTTTCTTTATCTGTTTTACGTCCTTTAAGAACCGGAATTGCTAAATATTCTTCAACAAGAGATGCATAAACCTCAAGCATTTGGTTTGTCTCTTGAGATGCCTCTTCATCTGTCGCATGTGCAGTATGACCTTCCTGCCAATGGAATTCAGAAGAACGCAAGAACGGACGAGTTGTCTTTTCCCAGCGCACAACATTTCCCCATTGATTATAAAGCTTTGGCAGGTCGCGATAGGAATGAATATTTTTTGAATAATAGTCACAGAAAAGCACTTCTGATGTCGGACGGACAGCAATTCGTTCTGCTAATTCATCGTCTCCACCATGTGTTACCCAAGCAACTTCTGGTGCAAATCCTTCGACATGATCTTTTTCCTTTTGCAATAGGCTTTCAGGAATGAATAAGGGAAAAGCAACATTCGAATGTCCTGTTTCCTTAAACATACGATCCAATTCATCCTTAATATTTTCCCAGATTGCATAGCCATATGGCTTAATAATCATCGTTCCACGTACTTGCCCATAATCAACTAATTCTGCTTGTTTTACGACATCGGTATACCATTGCGCGAAGTCGTCTTCCATTGCAGTTACTTTCTCAACAAACTGCTTATTTTTTTTACCCATACGTAACACCTCATTATGATAAATATTTACTTTACTAAATAGGCTTCAAAAAGGTGGATGAAAAAGACTGAGGTCGGCTAAGATCGCAACGTCCTTTTGCAACGCCGACACTAGCACGTCCTGTGCGTCGAAAATCGCGGCGGCATAGTTCCCCGTATTGTGCTTCCACAGGCTGGAAGTGGTGACTTCGACGTTCGACACAGGACATGTCAGTTTTTAGTCGAAGGTCTTCTATTCTCGATGCGTCATTTTCAGCAGACTTTTTGAACAGCCTTTTAAATACAAAAAATCCTCCATCCGAAAAAGGGACCGAGGCTTGGTGGTACCACCCTTGTTTGCACGGGGACTCCCCCTTTGCACACTTCACTTGATAACGGTTATAAACCGCGCACATCTTCTAGTCTTTGCCTTTCTGATGGCGAACTCTGAGGCAGGTTCCAATTGCGTCTTACGGAAATTCACACCATCCATTTCCTCTCTTGGAAAGACAAGCCAATTGTACTAATCCTCATCAACGTTTCATGTATTTCATATTTAATATATAGGTATGAAATTATAAAGTCAAGGTTTACTGGTAATCGACTTCTCATAGAGAGAAAACATGTCCTCTCCATTTGCTACAACGTCCATTAACGTATAGCCTGCTTGTTGATAAAATTTGTTCAAAGCTGGATTATCAGCCACACAGTCTAAACGAATCCCACCTTTTTCCAATCGGATATTTTGATCGATCCAATCGAGTAACTTCCTGCCAATTTGCTGCTTGCGATATGCTTGTGCCACTGCTAGTCGATGAATGTAAAAACTATGCTCCTGACATTTTCCCCACAGCTCCATATCCCATTCATTTTGTACATCGGATAAATTTAGGGTTGCAACCAATTCCTCATTATGCTCAACGACATAGGTTGTACCAACTAAAATTCCTTGTTTAATCTCACTCGTTTCTCCGCCATTCCGCAAATATTCCCATTGGGATATACCTTTCCCTTCTAACCAACGAGCGGCATCTTGCAATAGTTGAATAACCGCCTCTGCATCTTCATTCGTTGCTTTCCTTACTTTATACTCTCCAAATGTGTTTTCTCGAAATAGCTCCTGCATCTGCTTCCCTCTCCTATCCAACGAACTATACCACTTTTGCACCTAATGTATTGATAAAATGCCCTAAAGCCCAATCATGTCCTTCCTGATTAAAGCTTGCCACCGCATCCTGATGAATAACAATGTTAAACCCTTTGTTATATGCATCAACCGCTGTATGCAAGACACAAATATCCGTGCATACACCAACAATATGGATTTCTCCAATGCCGCGCTCACGAAGCTTTATTTCCAGATCAGTTCCAGCAAATGCACTATAACGCGTCTTATCCATATAATAAACATTTACGTTATTTTTGCTTTTTTCATATACATCTGCAAGCCTTCCGTATAGATTGCGTCCTGGAGTATCAGCAATATTATGGGCTGGGAAAAGAGTAGTTTCCGGATGCAACCTGTCCCCTTCATGATGGATATCAATTGCAAAAACAACATAATCATCTGCTTGGATAAACTCCTCTGTCAATGCCACTATCTTCTCTTCAATAGCTTGTCCGGGTTCACCTGCTGTAAGTGCGCCATCTGCTGCAACAAAATCATTTGTATAATCGACATTAATCAATGCACGTTTTACCATGTTTTATTCCCCTTTTCATGTTAATGTTTCGATTTTAATTGGGTGTGCTTCTCCAAATTTACGCGATGCAGCATGAAAAGTTGGCCCTACAATATCTGTATAGGAAAAACCATGCTCTATCGCTGTTGTAACAAAGCTTTTTGCCAAACCAACTGCTTCTGCTACGGCTTGTCCTTTTGTTAAATTCGCTGTAATCGCTGCGGAATACGTGCACCCTGCTCCGCTTGTATTTATCGTATCAATTCGTGGTGCTGTAAAGGTCGTTAATGCAGTTCCATCAAACAGCACATCAACTGCTGGTCCTTCCAGCCTTCCACCCTTTACGAGGACACTTTTTGCCCCAAGCTTGTGTAAGTCAATTGCAGCTTGCTTTAAATCATCAACTGTATTTAATTCTCTTCCACCTAAAAGAATGGAAGCCTCGGGAACATTCGGTGTGATAATCGTTGCCATCGGTATTAATTGATGAACCAATTCCTCAATCGCGTCGTCTTTTAATAATTTGGAGTTCATTTTCCCAATCATAACCGGGTCCACAACGACTGTCTGAATTTCTTTTTTTCGAATGAGCCGTGCAACAACCTCGATTACCTCTTTGGAAAATAACATTCCAGTTTTAACGCCATCTGCACCAACCTGGTTTATCGCTGTCGAAAACTGCGCTTCAATCGCTTCAACGGATTGGAGATGGACATTTTTATTCGTTTCCGGGTGACGCCCAACTATCGCTGTTATAATACTCATTCCATATACGTCTAATTCTTCAAATGTTTTTAAATCGGCCTGAATCCCAGCACTACCTCCAGCTGCAGAACCGGCAATTGTTATTACTCTTACTGGATAGTTCATAATTCTTCATTGCTCCTAACTACGGTAATAAAAAATCCGGCACAAAAAGTTTTACTATATTTTCTGCTTAAAACAACACTAAAATAAAAAACCAAATAATCATAACGATTTGAATGACAACTTTCGCAACTGATCCCCCTAAAAATCCGAGAAGTGAACCAATGGATGCGCGGAACGCTTCTTTTACTGTTCGCCTTTGCACCATTTCAATAAGAAATACTGTAATAAAAGGAACGTAAATAATCCCGAATGGCGGTGTAATAAATGACCCAACAATTACTGCGATTGCGGCACCGCGTTCTCCAGATTTACTGCCACCGAATTTTTTTACAAAATAACTATTTGCAATGATATCCGCTGCAATTAGCAGCACGGTAAAGACAATCATAACAATCCAAAAAATCAAATTCAGCTCTTCACTATTCAACACAAAGTGATACAGTAAAAAACCACCCCATAGTACAAGTACAGATGGTACAATCGGAAAAATAATTCCTGCAAAGCTTAGGATAAATAAACCTGCAATAACAATCCAAATTAGAATGTCTAACATGATTTCCTCCATTTATTAACTCATTTAAGAGACTTTTTTACGAATCATACTCGATAGCTTTGTCTCTTCTTTTCTCATAATACGTTTATAATTCTCCATATGTTTCATAATACTCAAGACAGAAAGTAAGATAACAATCCATGTTGGTTCGATTCCAAAAAACAGAAAGGTCGTGATCAGAAATGATAGATACATACAAAGAACACCAATTACGAGGTAGTCGGTTGTAAATGTAAAGATAAGTAATATTGCTATCCCGATAAGTGCTATTTTCCAATCAATTGCGATAAGTGCACCTACCAGTGAAGCAGTCCCTTTCCCACCACTGAATTTCATCGTAATTGGATAATTATGCCCAATAATCACAAAAAATACGGTCGTATAGATTAATAGATATTTCCAATCCCCTGTAATTCCATTCTCCGTTATGATAAATAGTACGAGTAAAATAGCTAATGTAGCTTTAAATATGTCAATAAGTGCTACCAGAATACCATATTTCCACCCTAATATTATGGTCGTATTTGAAGCACCAGCATTTTTTACACCACTGTTTTTGATATCAACGTTTTTAATTTTCCCAACTAACTGAGACCCGTGAAGGCACCCAAACAAGTAGCCAATAATTCCGGCAATCAAAAAATACATATGCATTCCCCTTTCATTCTAGCTGAAGGATGTCACTTAATTTCACTAAAAATGTTATAAAAGCACTTTTATTATATCAAAATAATCTTTATAATCGCAGTTTTGTTTAAATCCTTTTGTTATTAGAATTCATGTTATTGGTTTGAGGGTTGAGTTATGATAAAGTGAAGTTTCATGCAGTAGATGTTTTCTTCCCCCTCTTCACGGAATGCCAGCATCACAAGGGAGACCTGCAGAACCTTGAACAGAATCAGGAATTTATGGATTGTTTAGGCTTTTTGATTCCCTCACATATAAAAGTGGAAGTATTACAGTCCCGTTAATACGTGTTAAAATAAACTATTCATTCTGCCTTACAGTGAGTACTGGCATTGTGTTAAAAATGCCGATACTCGAAAGGAAGTTTTATAAAAATGAAACGATGGAACGCAACAATTGTATCATGGATTATAATCATACTTTTTCTAGTTCTTCTATTTTATGTTTATAACGAGTGGAGTGGTGAGCATCGTTTATATATTGATGAAGATGCGCCCCTTCCAGACGGATTACATCCAATCGTTGAGGAAAATCAGAATGAACTTATTGAAATCGCTGCATCCGTTGGAATTGATGTCATCATTACCCAAGGATTCCGTTCATTTGAGCAACAGGATTCTCTTTATGAACAAGGCAGAACAAAGCCTGGCGATATTATAACAAATGCACAAGGCGGGCAATCCTATCACAATTATGGGCTTGCAATTGATTATGCACTACGGAATCAAAATGGTGAAATTATCTGGGACATTCACTATGATGGGAATAACAATGGTCATTCCGATTGGTTTGAGGTTGCTGATATTGCAAAAGAGCTGGGGTTTGATTGGGGTGGTGATTGGAGTAATTTTAAAGATTACCCACACCTGCAAATGACGTTCGGGTTAAGTCTTAGCGAATTACAGAGAGGCTACCGACCTCCAGAAGACAATTTATCTGATGAGTAACCCGTAACCCGTCTGAATTACTATTATTATTTGATATGGTTGTGATAATTTTTTGGCTTAGCCACACGGGAAAACGGTGAATTAAGAAAAATGGACAAAGGCGTCCATTTTTCCATTTATGATACCCTGCTAGTTACCCTAATCCTATCATTTGTTCATAGAAGAATATAGTAACAGAAGATTAAAAGCTTATTACATCACCTTTTTAATCTTCTCATCATTTTCTGGAATCGATTTATTTGCCCAGTAAGTTGCTAGGATTGGTCCAGAAATATTATGCCAGATTGCGCCCCATACACTCGGAAGTGCCGCAAGAGGACTGAAGTGTGCTGTTGCAAGGGCAACACCCAAGCCTGAGTTCTGCATACCTATTTCAATGGAAATAGCTCTTCGTTCGTTTTCTCCCAATCCCATCATTAAAGCAACTAAATAGCCTAGCAATAAACCAAAGCCATTATGGAGGAAAACAGCGATAAACACTAGGAACCCTGCTGCCACAACATTTCCAGCATTAGCTGCTGTAACCGCTGCCACAATAATCAAAATTGCAGCTACTGAAATAAGAGGAACAACCGTTACACCTTTTTCAACAGCAACAGGGAAAAATTTCTGTATCAAGAATCCTAGAATGATAGGAATAATGATAACCTGAATGATCGACATAAACATTGCAACTGGATCAACTGGTAACCATTGTCCAGCTAATAAATAGATAAGCAATGGCGTCATGATAGGTGCCATCATTGTTGAAAGAGAAGTCATTGCAACTGATAACGCAACATTTCCTCTTGCTAAATACACCATTACATTGGATGCCGTCCCACCTGGAACAGAGCCCAATAACACTAGCCCAGCTGCAAGCTCTGGAGGAAGCCTTAGTAAATAAGCAAGTGCAAAAGCAACAAGCGGCATGATCGTATACTGCGCACATATCCCAATGATTACTGGTATCGGTTTTGTAAATACTAATTTAAAATCTACAGGCTTTAATGTTAATCCCATCCCGAACATAACAACCCCAAGCAAAATCGTTATATAACCGCCGAAGATAAGAAAAGCTGGAGGATATAAGAATGCAACGACAGCAGCAAGAATAACTAAAACAGCAAAGTATTTTCCTGCTAACGCACTTATTTTTTCAATAAATTTCATTCAAGGTCTCCTCTTCTATTTCTACGATTTTATTGGGATTTAATAGGTTATTTGGATCTAATGCCTTTTTGATTTGCTTCATTATATCGAGGGCAGCTCCATGCTCTTGACGCTGATATGGCATCTTCCCAACTCCTACACCATGTTCACCCGTACAAGTTCCCCCACGCTCTAAGGCATACAGAACCACGTTTTTATTAAATTCATTTGCTCTTTTAATTTCTTCAGCATTTGCCATATCAATCATGATGAGACAATGAAAGTTACCATCACCTACATGTCCTAGGATACCACCTGGAACTCCTAGCTTATCCAGCTCTTTTCGAGCGTAGATGACGGAATTTGCTAATTCAGAAATCGGCACTGCTACATCGGTAAGCATCATTTTTTTGCCAGCATGACCATGAATATAGGCATACGCTAAGTTATGTCGTGCATCCCATAGATGATTACGCGCTGCATTATCGGTTTCAGAAGTAAAATTATCACAAGCGTGGTCCTGCATAATTTCTTTTGTAAATGCAACATCTGCATTTAGCCCAGCTTCATTACCATGGAATTCTAAAAAGAGGGTTGGTTTTACTGGATAATCTGTTTCACTGAACGTATTGATTTGTATAATCGAAGCTTCATCCACAAATTCGACCCTTGCAATTGGAATACCTGCTTGCAAAATTGATGTAACGGCTTGAATTGCTTGTGTAAGGCTAGGGAAGGTTGCGCGAGCTGCAACAACATGCTCTGGAATACCATATACTTGCAATGTTAATTCTGTAAAACATCCAAGTGTTCCCTCTGAACCAACAAACAGCCCGTTTAAATGATAACCAGATGCAGATTTTGCTGCTAAGCTGCCAGTTTGTATGACACTCCCATCAGCGAGAACAACTTCTAAGTTCCGCACCTGGTCACGCATAACTCCATATTTCACAGTAGTTGTTCCACTGGCATTAGTTGCTGCCATACCACCTAGTGTTGCATTTGCACCAGGGTCCACAGTGAAAAATAAACCATATTTTTTAAGTTCTTTATTCAACTGTTCTCTTGTGACACCAGGCTGAACCGTTACAAGCAAGTCCTCTTGTTTGATTTCGATAATCTTATTCATGAAGGAAAAATCAACAACGATGCCTTTCTGATAAGGAATCACATGTCCTTCTAAGCTTGACCCAACTCCAAAGGGGGTTATTGGTGTCTTAAATTCCTGCGACACCTTCATAATATAACTCACATCCTCTGTTGTTTTTGGAAAAACCACAACATCAGGAAGACTTGTTTGATGATATGTTTCGTCCTTGCTGTGCAACTCTCTAACAGTTTCATTCGTTGAAATTTGTTCTTCTGCTAATTTTGCTTTTAATGCCTGGATAACTTTTTCCATTCCCCTGCTCCTTCCAGCTTTTAATTGGTAGTACCAATTTATTTTTTATCTAATTTGTGTTAATATTGGAACAACCAGTTTATTAAGTCTATTATAATGATTTCCAACATTAATTCAATGATATTTCAGAAAATAACTTTATATTTTTTAAACTTTAAGTGATTATTGGAAGGCGGGAGGATTGTGGTCTCGGATAAGCGAAAAACAGCAGAGATTGTTTTAGAGAAAATAGTAGGAAATTTTCTAAAGAATCATTTGGAAACAGGTGATAAGCTACCATCTGAACGTGAATTAGCAAGACTTTTTGGTGTCAGCAGAAACTCAGTTCGAGAAGCATTACAAATTTTAGCGTTAAAAGATATTATTGAAATCAAGCGAGGCGGCGGAAGTTATGTTAAGCAATCAGACGCACAATTAATCCTTGATGAGCTTTTCGAGAAAGTAGTGACAGCTGAAAATCACTTGATATTTGAGATGCTGGAAGTTCGCCGGGCATTAGAAATTGAGGCAGTCTCACTCGCAGCAAAGCGAGCCACGGGAGAGGATCTTAACAACATCCGTAAGGCTTTGGAACAGATGGCTGTTACCATTGATGAAACAGAAATTGGGGTGCAGGCAGATTTGCATTTTCATATGTATATCGTGGCTGCATCGCATAATTCTATTTTAATCCACCTCGCACAAACTCTAATTAAACAAATGGAAGAAACCATTCGTACGACAAGACAAAATCGCTTTAAAGATGCTGATCGATACGAAGAAACATTTAATGAACATAAAGAAATCTATCTTGCAATTGCATCAGGTGATGATATATTAGCCAAATCACTGATGGAAGAGCATATTACGAGAGTGAGAAAAGAGTTAAGTGAAAACTCCCTGCCGAAATTTATAGCCTAAAGGCTTCATATAGTCGTTTAGTTTCCAGTAACGAAAAAAGGTCGCACATTTGTGTGACCCTTTTTCGTTGACTATTCATCCTGTTTTATCTGATCATTTTCTGTATCTTCAGGTTTTGGATCCACCGAATGCTTATATCCATAGCCTTTAGACAGCGTTACAAGTGAAAGCCATAAGACAAGCACAACAACTACTACAGACACTACACCAACAACTACGTACGTTCCCACCTTATAAAACCTCTCTTTATTCCTTATTTCTATTCATTATGCTTTAATATTCCTTTAAATTACTTCTAGATTAACCCACTAACCTAACTAGTTCAATAGTTTCGTGCAAATAGGGTATAAAGCCATAGTATAGGTTTTTTTAATAATCCTTTCCGCTTTACTACATTTATGAAATCTTGGGCATTGAAGAGTATTTGGGCTTATTTCCAAGCATCTTTCTGTATTAGAGAGCCTACATAATATAAGCACGAAATATAACGGTTAATTATAAATAATCTAAATATACAGCATTTGAATGAAAATTAATAAATCTATAACATTATAAATATGAATGCGGAAAAAAACCCCTTTTTCATGTATACGGTGATATACATCTAGTCCTATATCACCAAGCAAAAAAACAATAATTGGGTTTTATATTAAACAGGGAGGTCTTTTCATTTTGAAAAAAACAGGCTTTATATTATTTTTTGCTTTCATGCTTATACTCTTAGCTGCATGTGGATCAGATGATACAGCTAACGGAAATGGAAGCAAGCTAGAACAATTACAAGAATCAGGAACAGTTACGATTGGCTTTGCCAACGAAGCTCCATATGCGTATGAAGAAAACGGAGAACTAAAAGGCGCAGCTGTTGCTATTGCAGAAACTGTTTTTGCAGAGCTTGGAATTGATACAGTTGAATCCCAGCTATCTGATTGGAGTCAATTAATTCCAGGACTTCAAGCCGGACAATTTGACGTTATTACAGCAGGAATGGCGATTCAGCCAGATCGATGTGAAAATGCAGCTTTTAGTGAACCGACAATGCAATATGGAGAAGGGTTAATTGTAGAAGCTGGTAATCCACTGGGCTTAGAAAGCTATAAAGATATTGCTGATAATCCAGATGCAACCGTTGTTGTAATGGAAGGTGCTACAGAAATTGGATTTTTACAAGAAGAAGGTGTAGATCCTAGTCAAATTGTTACCGCACCTGATATTCCTGCAACCTTCTCAGCCGTACAGTCTGGCCGGGCAGATGCTACAACCGGAACTGAGATGACAGTTAAAATGGCGCTTGAATCGGCAAATACAGATGCACTTGAATTTGTTGAATCCTTTGAGCAGCCAGATATTAAGGGCGTACCAAGCTATGGTGCAGAAGCATTTAACCTAAATGATGCGGATTTACGTGATGCATACAATGAAAAATTAGCAGAATTAAAGGAAGATGGTACAATTGCGGATCTGTTAGATGAAAATGGCTTTAGCAGCGAAAGTAATTTTGTGCCAGTAGATGAAGTGACAACAGAGGAAGTTTGTAACGGGGAAGTATAAACATATATTATATTATAATGTGATATTTCATTCAGTGGAAAGTTCCTTTCTTCCCCACTAGGTGCTAATGGAACAGAATCAGGAATTTATGGGATGTTTTATCCCTCAGCTTTATGCTTTTGCCTTTCTCATGTTTAATTTAATGATCGAGTCTTACAGCCGTTCATGCGTGATAAAGGATGACTCCATAGGGTCTGATTCCCTGGTCCCGGGGAAGCAGGCCCTTTGTATTTCCTAAGCAGGTTGCAAAAAATGTTTAATCTAGAATTCTATTCGGAACCAAAACCGAAACTTGAAGGAGTGATTATAATGAATGCGATCATAGAGATTTTCCCACAGCTTGCAAGAGGACTTCATGTAACAATCACCGTCCTTCTTGCTTCAGCTATTCTAGCATATTTAATGGCTTTTATTGCTGGGTTATGCCGTCTTTCCGGGAACATCATCATCCGCAAATTCACAGGATTTTATGTGGAAGTTTTTCGAGGTACTTCCTTAATTGTTCAGTTATTCTGGCTTTACTACGCCATCCCAATGCTATTTGGCATTCAGCTAGGTTCCAACTGGTGGACGGGTGTAATTGCAATTGGATTAAATTACGGTGCGTATCTTTCGGAGGTTGTTCGTGGATCGATTCTTTCTGTTGCACAAGGTCAATCTGAAGCAGCAACAGCTCTAAACATGTCACGCTTTCAACGCATGCGGCTTGTTATTTTCCCGCAAGCAGTCCGGATGATGCTTCCTGAATTCGGTAACTATACCATTCAAATGCTAAAAGGAACTTCATTAGTTTCCTTAATTGGGATGACGGACATTTTATATTACGGCGACATTCTCCGAAGCTCGAACTTGTCGCAAGCACCAATTGTTTACTTATTAGTTCTTGTATTCTACTTTATTCTTGCGCTTCCACTTATTTGGCTGACAAGAAAAGGTGAACATATCTCTAAGAAAGGAGTTGCTAACGGATGAATAATAACTGGAGCTGGGAAACATTTATGGACGCCCTCCCCTTTGTATTGCAAGGGCTATGGATTACAGTCAGCTTAACGATTACGTGTTATTTATTCGCACTCCTACTCGGTTTTGTATGGACATTTCTCAGAAAAGTGCCGAATAAATTTTTCAATTGGGTGGTTACTTGGGTCATGGAATTTATTCGTTCTACTCCCCCACTTGTTCAGCTATTCTTCCTTTTCTATGCATGGCCGATGATTCCAGGGATTGGCGTCACATTAAGTCCTTTTACAAGTGCTGTACTTGGTCTTGGCATACATTTCAGTACATACATCGGAGAAATCTATCGTTCCGGTATTGAAAGTATCGATAAGGGGCAATGGGAGGCATCCAAAGCGTTGAACTTTTCTACCATTGATAAGTGGAGGAAAATCATTTTACCGCAAGCGATACCACCAACAATTCCAATGCTCGGTAACTATTTCATTATTATGTTTAAAGAGGTTCCACTTGCTTCCACAATAACAGTTGCTGGTATAATGTTAATGGCAAATAGTTATGGCGCTCAAAACTGGTCGTATCTAGAACCACTAACTATTGTTGGAATTATATTTTTAGTACTGAGCTATCCATCTGCGGTACTGATTAAGAAATTAGAAGTTAAAATGAATGCACGTTTTGATAAAAATGCAGCGATTAAATAGTATGTACAGAAGAGGAGTAATGACTTTATGACTGAACCTATCGTGAGATTCCAAGATGTGCATAAATCCTTTGGTGATTTTGACGTTTTAAAAGGGATTAATTTAGATATAAAACCAGCTGAAAAAGTAGCTGTTATCGGGCCAAGTGGGTCTGGAAAAACAACAATCATACGCATGCTGATGACATTGGAGGAGCCATCCTCTGGTGATATTATTGTGGATGGTAAAAATCTGTGGAAGATGGAAAAGAAAGAGAAGATGGTAAAAGCGAATGAAAAGCATTTAAGAGAAGTTCGTGGAGATATCGGAATGGTATTCCAGCATTTCAACCTTTTCCCGCATATGACAATCTTAGAGAACTGCATGACAGCTCCGATTCATGTGAAAAAGGAAAATAAAGAAGAGGTTCGCGATCGCTCTGTTAAAATGCTTGAACGTGTGGGGCTTGGGGACAAATTGGATAGCTATCCAAATCAGCTTTCCGGCGGGCAAAAACAGCGTGTCGCTATGGCCCGTGCACTTGTCATGCGGCCGAAGATTATGTTATTTGATGAAGTAACATCAGCACTTGACCCAGAGCTGGTCGGCGAAGTGCTTGAGGTTATACGTGATCTTGCGAAACATGAGGATATGGCAATGGTGCTTGTTACACACGAAATGGACTTTGCTCTTGATATCGCAGATAAAGTGCTGTTTCTTGATGAAGGTGTTATTGCAGAGCAAGGAACGGCAAGCGAGGTTATCGAGCATTCTGAGAATGAAAGATTGCAAGGATTCTTGCGCCGGTTTAGAGGATAGATTAAAGGTATTACTCCGTTCGGTTGGGGTAATACCTTTTAAATTTGATTTGGATATTGTGAGTGCGTGGAGAGGCTGTTTTTTTGAGGTTGGTGTCATAGCAGTACGGGTAGGTGTTTTAATTTGGGTTTTGGTGTCATAGCTGTGCAGGTAGGTGCTTTAATTTGGGTTTTAGTGTCATAGCTGTGCAGGTAGGTGTTTTATTTCGGGTTTTGGTGTCATAGCTGTTCGGGCAGAGAGATTGTTCAAGACATAAGAGAAGCTGCAACCACCCGATGATTACAGCTTAGCTTTATTCTACTGGATCCTCACCAATTATTCTTACTTCCCGTTCTAGATTGACTTTAAATTTCTCTTTTACGGTTTTCTGTACATAATGGATCAGTTCAATATATTCTTTTGCTGTTGCATTCTCTTTATTAACAATGAAGCCCGCATGCTTGAGCGAGACTTGCGCACCGCCAATTTGCTTTCCTTGAAGGTCACTGTCTTGGATTAATTTTCCTGCAAAATGGCCTGGCGGACGTTTAAATACACTTCCACAGGATGGGTATTCTAATGGTTGCTTTGACTCACGTTTGTATGTTAAATCATCCATTACTTCCTTAATCGCTTTTGGATCACCGGCTTTTAAAGTAAAGGTTGCTTCCAAAACGATGTACCCATGTTCCGGTATATTACTTGTACGGTAATCTAAATCCAATTGTTCTGCAGTTAATGTGAGAAGCTCTCCTTCTCGGTTAACGACCAACGTACTTGTTAGTACATCCTTGATTTCACCGCCATACGCTCCGGCATTCATATATAATGCACCACCAACAGATCCAGGTATACCACACGCAAATTCCAAGCCAGTTAGCTCTTCTTTTAATGCCTCTCGTGAAACATCAATAATTCGCGCACCGCTTTGAGCGATCATCCTATTGCTATCTGTTTTTATCGCAGAAAGTTTTTGCAGATTCATGACGATGCCACGAATCCCACCATCTTTCACAATTAGATTGGAGCCATTTCCAAGCATCGTAAAAGCTATATTTTCTTGATTTGCTAACTTAATAATCTGCTGTACTTGTTCATATGTTTCCGGCGTTACATAAAAATCTGCCTGCCCACCTAAACGGGTATACGTATGATTTTTCAAGTGTTCGTTCACCATCACATTACGCTCAGATGTTAATGCTATTAGTTTTTCGTACAGATGATGATTCATTGCCACTCCTATCATTCCTTTAACAAGTTATCATTTTTTCGGGAAGGCTATTTAGAAAAAATTACATTCACCAAGCCTCCCATAGTGAATGCTATTACGTGGACGCAGATAGAAAGTTATTATTGTTCACTATCTGCTTAAAAAATCACCAATTAAATACATGGTGACTTTTCACAAACAATCTTTATCCATTGTAAGTTATTGTCCTTCATCTTGCCACAAAAATGAATAAATCATTTTATCTACTTCTATACTCTCGTGTAATGCACTATGGCCTAGTGTATGATCTTCAATTATAATTTCCTGTAATTGGTCACTTGGTACAGTCATTCGTAAAGCCTGCACACTTTCTGGGAGTGCAACAGCATCACCAGTACTCCCAATATTCAGTGCCTGAACACTTTCAGGAAATGAACTTTCTCGTAGCAGTTGAAATGCCAGCGAATCCGGCTTTAGATCCTCAGCTGCAGCATCTTTATGAATTTGGAAATATGCTTCACTATAAATGCCGTCAAACGGACTCCCAATGGAAACAAGCTTATTCACTTCTGGATAACCATTACCTGCATATTCCATTGTATATTTAAGCGCAAGTATTCCACCCATTGAGTGTCCTACAATATTTACAGAATCAACTTTGTATTTTTCCTTCATTTGCAATAGAACTGCTGATATCCACTCAGCACTATCAGCGAAACTTGCCCGATTATCTTCTAAAATAATTTGAATAAACGTAGGAGCATACCTTCCTTTGTTTAAATTGTAATCACGGATTCGTCCTTCTTTAGTAACGTAATAGATAAACCCTTTATTCCCCCACCCGTATTCATGCTCGAAACGATCAAGCATATAGCCGAAGGAATTCTTCGTCCCTTTATAACCATGAATAAACACGGTTGGATCACCAGTATAATGCTCAGACTTCGCCTTATTAGGCATCGAAATATACGTGATATACCCGACAATTAATACCAATACCATTGTTATTTTTACCTTATGTTTTTTAATAAAATACATTACCTCACCTGCATACTTTTCCTTAGTGTTTTCTGTTTCAGAATAAACCATGTAAAATAAGAACCAATTAGGAATAACAGAATTTTTACCATTACTAAAGGAATCACAAACGCAATCGTATACAGCATCGAAACCCATAATAGACTAACGCTAACAATCTTAGCTTTTAATGGTATCCCTTTTCCCTCACGATAATTCAATATATAAGAGCCGACATATTTATTCGTGATTAACCATTGATATAATTTATCAGAGCTCCGAACATAACAAGCAGCTGAAAGCAAAAGAAATGGTGTTGTCGGCAATAATGGCAGCATTATCCCCAACACACCAAGCACTAATGAAATAGTGCCTGCAATTATTAAAAACATTTTTTTAATAGATTTCATAAACAACCACCAGCTACATATGTTAATTGAACACCATTATTATACCATCTCACACCCCTACAATCGCCTCAACACGTAAAAATTCATAGAAATTTCTTATCTATTTAATGAGGCTTGCAACCGGATGAAATACTGGCTTTCCATCTTCAAATGTCGCAATGTGTTTAAAGCCGATAGTGTCTAGCAACTCAAACGCGTCCTTAAATTGATATGCTAATGTTGTTTCCACATGAGAGTCCGATCCAACCGTAATGATTTCTCCCCCACATTCCTTATATAATTTTAAAATATCAGTGCTTGGCATCCCACTTTCTAAACCATAGCGATAGCCTGACGTATTTAATTCAATTCCTTTCCCAGCTGGAATAATTTCTTTAAAAATGACTTCTAAAATCTCGTGGAAATGATTCGTACTCTTTTCTTCCGTATATCGTTTAACAAGATCAATATGACCAAGAATACTAAAGCTTTTAAATTTGCTAATGCATGCAAGTAATTCTTCATAATACATTTGAAATGCTTCATCAACTGTTTTTCTCTTAAAGAATTCTCCGGAATGAAGGTCCATGCCAGCAGTTGCATGCATGGAGCAAATAACAAAATCAAACACTTCATCTTGCATTAATCTTTCATATCGCGCTAACAAGTGCGGTTGCACACCAATTTCTACACCTTTTTTAATGCGAATCTGCTTGCTGTATTTTTGCTGCAAATGTTTTATTCTCTTATCGTACTGTTTCAAGTCAAACTCAAATATCCAATCCTTATCTGGATAATCATAATCAATATGTTCGGTAAAACAAATTTCTTCAAGGCCGATACTGATCGCTTTTTCAATCGTAGTTTCCATCGGCGTCTTACAATCTGCTGAAAAATCACTATGAATGTGGTAATCAAACATTTTATCATCTCCTGTTTTTTCGTCAGTTCCAGTGCTGAAGCTTTAGCGGACTCCCCATTTGCTAACCAGATGCTTCTGCTTTTATTTGGTGTTGACTTTTATGAATATACTAATTATAATACTATATAACTTTACTTAGTTAAAGCGATAAAGTATTAAAGTTAAAAAGGAGTTTTATAGATGCAACGATACACGCTGAACGGCCGAAATAAGCATGTAGAAGATTTTCAAGTAAGAGATAATCTTATTGCAACATTGAAAAATCGCTTTACTACCTATGGCTATAAACAAGTACGGACGAAAGCCTTTGAAAACTATGAGATGTATTCGAACATTACTGGTACGGTAAAAAAAGATGACATGATTAAAGTCATTGATACGACAGGGAAAATCCTCGTCTTACGTCCAGATGTTACCATTCCAATTACCCGGATGATGGCAGCAGTAAACCAAGCAAATAATACCTTCTGGCAACGGCTTTTCTATGTAATGGATGTATTTCGTCAATCACAGGAGATGCCAAATCAAAAAGAAAGCACACAAGCAGGCGTTGAATTTTTCGGGGAGAATACACCTGAGGAAGACGCAGAAATTATCATGCTAGCCATCCATACATTAAAAGATTTAGGCTTTAAAAATTTCAAAATTGAAATTGGGCATGCGGGATTCTTTAAGGAGCTTATCCAACAAGCCGAACTCTCCGAACAAGACTTAGGGCAACTACAGGCCCTAATTCAATCAAAAAATATAGCGGATATGGAATTATTCCTTGAAGGAATGGCGATTGAAGAAGAATTAAAGAAAGCAATCCAATCGATTCCTCTTCTATACGGGGATCCGCTTCAAGTTATTCAGCAAGCAGAAAAGATTATTCGCAGCGCCCATATGCAGCATGTTTTGCAAAATTTAATTGACGTATTTGCATTAATTAAGGACTACGGTGTTGAGGATTATGTCGCTATTAATCTCGGATTAATTAATAATATGAATTACTATACCGGCATCATCTTTCAAGGATTTGTCGACCGAATTGGTCAGCCTGTATTAATGGGTGGGAGATATGATCATTTAGGAAAACAACTAGACAGCGTAATGCCTGCGATCGGTTTCGCATTTGAAGTAGATTTACTTATTCAAGCAATTTTAGAGCAAAGATTAGCAAAAGCTCCTAAAGCTCTAGTAGATACAGTCATTTATTATACAAAAGAAAAACAGCGAGAAGCTTTAACAGCTGCATTTGAACTAAGAAATAAGGGATATCAGGTTTTAAGTTTTCGGAATGATCCAAGTAATAGAAATCCCATTTCTTCTAATTCGATAATCCGCTTCGAAAAAGAACAAAACCTTTTTTCCAACGAACAAATCAAACAGACATTTTCAAAAGCAGATGAACTCGTTACGCTGCTTCAGGCTCACAAGGAGGGCTTCTAATTGCAACCTATAACATTGGCACTTGCTAAAGGACGTCCAGCTAAAAGCACGATTGCCCTATTGGAAAAGACGGACGTACAATTTAATGATTTTCACGAGGATAGTAGAAAGCTTGTTTTTTATAACAATGACAGATCGATTAAACTTCTTTTCGTTAAAGCAATTGACGTCCCGACCTACGTCGAAAAAGGGGCTGCTGATATTGGAATTGTCGGCAAAGATAATATCCTTGAATCCAAAGCAGATGTTTATGAACTACTGGATTTAAAAATTGGGAAATGTAAATTTGCAGTCGCAGGAAAAAAGAATTATACCCCTGAAAAAGGACAACTGCTGACAATTGCAACAAAATATCCAGCCATTGCACAGAAACATTTCGATAAAAAGGGCGAAGCAATTGAAATTGTTAAGCTAAACGGATCTGTTGAATTGGCTCCACTAATCGGGCTTGCCGATTTGATTGTTGATATTGTAGAAACTGGAAACACATTAAAAGAAAACGGACTAACCGTTCTTGAGAATATTGAACCTATTAGTACGAGATTAATTGTTAATAAAGCGAGCTTTGCAACAAAATCAACCGAAGTACAGCAATTTATCTCCCAGTTAAAGTCAGCATTGGAGGGGTAGCAATGAACATACAAACAAAAGAGGAATTTTTACAGGTTTATAAAGCTAGTACTTCAGATCAGCTGAAGGAACAAGAGCTTGACCAAGATGTGCTAGAAATTATTAGCGGGGTTCGAAAAGATGGAGATGAAGCATTATATCGATACACGAATAAATTTGACCATGTAGTATTAGATTCCCTCATCGTATCTGAGGAGGAATTACTGGAGGCAAAAAAACAAGTAGATGCTGGATTTCTTGATGCTTTAAAGCAAGCCAAGGAAAATATTGAAGCATTTCATAAAGAACAAAAGGAACAATCCTGGTTTGTGAATAAAGCACCTGGTATCTTACTCGGCCAAAAGGTAACCCCGATTGAAAAAGTTGGTGTGTATGTTCCAGGGGGAAAAGCAGCCTATCCTTCCACGGTGTTAATGGATGTCATCCCCGCCAAAATTGCTGGTGTAGAGAAAATCGTACTTACAACACCTCCACAAGCGAATGGAAAGATTAATCCTCACGTACTTGTTGCTGCACAGCTTGTGGGGGTTGACACGATTTATAAGGTTGGTGGGGCACAAGCTATTGCTGCATTGGCCTATGGGACAGAAACAATTGAAAAGGTCGCCAAAATTGTTGGTCCCGGAAATGCCTTTGTGGCAAGAGCAAAAAAATGGGTTTATGGGGATGTAGCGATTGATATGATTGCAGGACCTAGTGAAATCTGCATTGTTGCAGATCAGACTGCCCCACCGAGCTTTGTTGCAGCCGATTTACTTTCACAAGCAGAGCACGATGAATTGGCAAGCTCCATTTGCATTACAACGAGTGAAGCATTGGCCGAACAAATTCTAGCAGAGGTTAAAAAGCAAACAAACGTACTTGAACGAAGCGAAATAATTACACAATCACTAAAGCAAAATGGAAAAATAATCGTCACAGCGAATCTAAAAGAAGCTTTTTCTGTTGTAAATGAAATTGCACCAGAGCATTTACAGCTAATGATTGAAAAACCATATGATAGTCTTTCTAATATTAAAAACGCTGGCGCGATCTTTCTCGGAAATTATTCACCAGAACCATTAGGAGATTATTTTGCAGGTCCAAATCATACCCTGCCAACGAATGGGACGGCAAAATTCGCCTCCCCACTTGGTGTATATGATTTCATGAAAAAATCGAGCATTATTAGTTATTCCGAAGAGGCACTGCTGCAAGCTACTGATTCAATTATCAAAATCGCTACAGTGGAGGGGCTCACTGCCCATGCCAATTCCATTCAGATTAGAAAGGATGACCCGAATGCGTAAAGCAAAAATTGAAAGATCAACAGCCGAAACATCCATCGAGTTAGACTTAACCATTGATGGAACTGGGAATGCCACTATCCGATCAGGTGTCGGTTTTTTAGACCATATGCTTTTGTTACTGACAAAGCACGGTTTATTTGATTTAGCAGTCACATGTAATGGGGATTTAGAAGTCGATCAGCATCACTCTGTTGAGGATATTGGTATTGCATTGGGTCAAGCATTTCAGCAGGCTTTAGGGAATAAAGAAGGAATTACAAGATATGCAACGGTAACAACGCCTATGGATGAGGCTCTGTCAACTATTTCCTTAGACATTAGCGGACGCCCCTACTTCGTATACAACGTAGAAGGACTAAAAGATAAAGTCGGTGATTTCGATACCGAGCTTGTCGAGGAATTTTTCCAAGCATTTGTTAGCAATGCCAAGGTAACACTTCATATTAACCTGGCTTATGGAAATAACACTCACCATATGATTGAGTCCATTTTCAAAGGCTTCGGTCGTGCATTAGATCAAGCGACGATATTAAATCCACGAGTAAAAGGAATCCCTTCCACAAAGGGCAGCTTATAAATAAAGAGAGACTAACAGACAGGAGATTTTTAACGGAAAGGAAGAAACAAGATGATCGCAATCATTGACTATGGTGCTGGAAATATTAAAAGCCTACAATTTGCGCTTGCAAAACTAAATAAGGAATCAGTATTAACAACCGATCCACAAGTAATCAGGAATGCTTCTTCAATCATTCTTCCTGGTGTAGGTGCCTTTAAGGATGCAATGGATGCAATCAAGAAAATAGGATTATCAGATGTAATTAAACAAGAGGTTCAAGCTGGAAAACCAATACTCGGCATCTGTCTCGGCATGCAGTTATTTTATGACAAAAGCTATGAGGATGGCGATTGGGATGGTCTCGGGCTACTAAAAGGGAATGTCAGTCGGATTAAGGAAACGGTCAAAGTCCCGCATATGGGGTGGAATACCATTACAAAGCATAATAAAAGTTTGTTAACTCTACATCTACCAGATGATTTTTACGTTTATTTTGTTCATTCCTATGCCGTCGAGGAATTGGAGGAAGCTACACTTGTTGGCAGCACCGAATATGGTGGCCGCATTCCTGCTATTGTCCAGCAAGGGAATATTACAGGTATGCAATTCCATCCGGAAAAAAGCGGTGATATCGGCATTCAATTACTTGCAAACTACGAGGAGATGATTTCATGATTTTATTCCCTGCAATTGATATTCGCGGCGGAAATTGTGTCCGCCTTATCCAAGGGGATTATAACAAAGAAAAAATCTATGGCAATTCCCCAACGGATATGGCTTTACAATGGGAGAAAAAGCGAGCAGCATACCTGCATACGGTTGACCTAGACGGTGCTAAAACTGGTGACTCCTTAAATCAAGACGCCATTAAAGCAATCGCCAAACAAACGGAAATCCCTGTTCAGGTCGGTGGAGGCATTCGTTCACTTGATACGATAGAAGGTTACCTTGCTGCAGGCATCGCTCGCGTGATTATTGGTACAGCAGCTATTAACGACAAAGCCTTTTTAAAAGAGGCCGTGGAAAAGTTCGGATCTCGAATCGCCGTTTCCATTGATGCGCGGAATGGCTATGTCGCTACAGATGGTTGGACAGAAACAAGTACCGTCAAAGCCATCGATCTTATCGCTGAACTTGAACAGATTGGCGTTAAAACAATTGTCTACACGGACATCATGAAGGATGGCATGATGCAAGGACCGAATTTTGAAGAGCTGCAAGCTGTGAATGAAGCAACAAGCATGGATGTCATTGCATCTGGTGGTGTTTCAACAGAGGAAGATATACGCAAGCTAAAATCACTGAACATGTATGGTGCGATTATAGGCAAAGCATTATACGACGGCACATTGAATTTTGAATCGTTAACGGAGGAAGATTTCTATGCTCGCTAAACGAATTATCCCTTGTCTCGATGTTGATAAAGGACGGGTGGTAAAGGGAAAAAAATTTCAAAATATCCAGGATGTTGATGACCCAGTGGCATTAGCCAAAAGATATAACGAAGCCGGCGCTGATGAACTTGTTTTTTATGATATTACAGCATCCAATGAAGAACGCGATATATTTCTCGATGTCGTTGAGCAAGTTGCTAAAGAGATCGCAATTCCATTTACAGTTGGTGGTGGCATACGAACGGTTGAGGATATCCATCAAGTTCTCCGCTCCGGAGCAGATAAAGTATCTATCAATAGTGCAGCTGTAACAAATCCGCAACTTATCAAGGATGCCGCTTTGAAATTTGGCAGCCAGTGCATTGTCTTATCGATTGATGCAAAGGAAGTAGCACCAAATCAGTGGAACGTTTTTACAAAAGGTGGTCGTTACGATACGGGAATAGATGCCATTCAATGGGCCAAGCAAGGAGAAGAGCTTGGTGCTGGAGAACTTGTCATTAATGCAATGGATTCAGACGGGGAGAAAGATGGCTATAATATTTCATTAACCAAAACTATTGCCGATACCGTTAATATTCCAATTGTTGCAAGCGGTGGAGCTGGTATAAAAGAGCATTTTCTTGCTGTATTAGAGCAAGGTGCGGATGCGGCACTTGCTGCATCTGTATTTCACTATGATGAGATTCAAATACCTGACCTCAAGATCTATCTTCAGGAAAATAATATTATCGTCAGGAGGGAAAGAAAATGAGAGTAAATATCGAACAGCTTGTCTTTGATGATAATGGCTTAATCCCTGCCATTGTACAAGACGCAGGGACAGGAAACGTCTTAACATTAGCATATATGAACCAGGATGCATTAAACAAAACAATCCAAACCAATGAAACATGGTTTTTCTCAAGAAAGCGACAGAAGCTATGGAATAAAGGAGAAACATCCGGAAATAAACAGCAAATCATAAGAATTTCTTATGATTGTGACGCGGATGCATTATTGGTTCAGGTTAATCCGCTCGGACCAGCATGCCATACCGGTAATGAATCCTGTTTCTACAATGAACTTTATACAAATAATATCCCGGCACACGATATCGTCCATAGCGTAATTGCGAAAATTAAGGATCGCCGCGATAATCCTGTTGACGGTACGTACACATCATATCTTTTTGAAAAAGGGATCGATAAAGTGCTTAAAAAGGTCGGAGAAGAAACGTCAGAAGTCATTATCGGGGCAAAGAATAACGATAAACAAGAGCTTACTAGCGAAATAGCTGATCTTACGTATCATACACTCGTATTGATGGAACTTATGGATGTATCCCTTTCCGATATAAAAAACGAATTAATGAAAAGACATATTCAAAAGGAAGGTCAAAATCGTGAGTAAATTTTGGAGCGACATGGCAAAGCGATGTACCCCCTATATCCCTGGGGAGCAAATCAATCGTGCTAATGTAATTAAATTAAATACGAATGAGAATCCGTATGGTCCATCACCAAAAGTTATACAGGCAATCCAAAAAGAAAGTGAACAAACATTAAATCTCTATCCTTCACCAACAACAGACAAATTAAGGGAGGTTATCGCAGCACTCAATTCCTTATCCAAGGAAAATGTTTTCGTTGGAAATGGATCAGATGAAGTTCTTGCCTTTTCGTTTATGGCTTTTTTTGATAGTAACAAAGCCATTCGCTATCCAGCTATTTCATATAGCTTTTATCCCGTATATGCGAAGCTATTCGGTATTCCAGCCGAGGAAATTGCCCTTCAGGATGATTTTACGATACCGATAGAGGATTTCTACCAATCAGATGGAGGCGTTATTTTTCCAAATCCAAATGCGCCAACCAGTATTTATATGGAAATTGATACGGTAAAGAAAATCTTGGATAACAACCCTGAACAAGTTGTCATTGTGGATGAAGCATATATCGACTTTGCAGCAGAATCTGCTGTTTCCTTAATCAATTCCTATGAAAATCTGCTTGTTATTCAAACCATGTCCAAATCGAGATCCTTGGCCGGACTGCGGGTCGGATTTGCGTTAGGTCACCCGAATCTAATTGAAGGATTGACCCGCATTAAAGACTCAGTGAATTCCTATACAGTCGATCGATTGGCTATTGCTGGAGCAGAAGCTGCTATGGCTGATGTGTCTTATTTTAACGAGACGACAGAGAAAATAATTCGAACAAGGGAATGGACCATTGTTGAAATGGAAAAACGCGGATTTACTGTCCTGCCCTCCCAAACAAATTTTATTTTTGCAACACATCCTAACAAAGACGCAGGGGAGTTATATACAGCTTTAAAAGAAAAAGATATACTTATTCGATACTTTAAGGTACCTATGATTGATAACCATGTTCGGGTTACGATTGGCACAGATGAACAGATGGCACAATTTTTCAAAATGCTCGATACGATACTATAATTTAAATCCGTATGCTCTTTCAATTCGTCTTACTCAATTGTAACACTTTTATTTTCTATTTTATGCACAGATTGAGAAGTGTTGCCATTCCAATATTCGTATTTTCCGTACAATATCTCTGGTTGAAAAACATTGAATATTTGAGTGTCAAAACAACATAATATATAATCTATACCTTGATATAACAATAAAATGGCATACGTCAATTCGTATGCCATTTAGCTTGTCATTTAACTAATATGCACCTCAAAACGAAACCATTTACTAAAAGATGCGATGCTTTTCTTTTACAATACATTCTCAACTTCTGCGTTTTCTTTCAATTCATCAATTCTTGTCCGCAGTTGCTCACTTTGCTTTTCATTTGTAAGCACATCTTTAATTTGTCCTTCAACTTCTTCTAGCTTACCAATTTCTCCATTTTGCTCTTTTAGCTGATCATAGTACTCTTGTACTTCCTTGTCTGTCACTTCTACTTCAAATTCCGAATCCATATACTTTCTTGTTACTAACTCACCCGTGAGCTGCTCTTTGAACTCATCCTCTGACAATTGTAACTGTTCCAAGAGAGTGGTAAATTGGTCTTCACCACTTGTTTCCTTAATACTAACTAGTTCTTCTTGTACTTCTTCATCTGTCACTTTGATACCTTCATTTTCGGCATCCTGTTTAATAAGAGTCTGTTCAACAAGGATGGATACAGTCTGATCTTTGATCATATCAAGATTACTTACATCTTGTCCATATTGATACATTGTTGATTTTACTTGTGTATATATCGGGTTATAATCCGATCCTGAAATTTCTTCTCCATTAACAACAGCAACCGGAGTTTTTTCATCCAGTTTTTCTTCATCCGTAAATTCTAATTCCTGTTGTGCAGCAGGTTGTTCTGAAGTGTCGCCTTCTGTATTTTCATTTTCTTTCGTCTCATCATTCCCACATGCAGCTAGCATGATGATTACTAAGAACGCCAGTGATAGCACACTTAACTTTTTCATAATGGACTCCCTCGCTTCTATTAAGTCTTCTTCCATTCAACCACACATCTATATATGATTTCAAGTGGAAACAAAATAGCTGTTAATTCAGTAATTGCTATTGTAGCAGGGTTTAAAGCGTTTATTTACATTTCCATAACAAAAATTACTTACTTTTGCTTTGAAAGGTAGAGAAAGGCTCTCGACGATCTCTTTTCCTAAGACAGATAGCAAAAAAATACCCTCCGATCTGTTGAAGGCAATCACACACGGCCTTTAACAGATGAGGATATAAAAGTACATCGTAAACTCAAATTATTATAAAGTCTTTCTCTTTAAAATTATAATTAAGAATGTTAATCCACCAACGATTTCGATAATAATTGAAACTACACCTTGCGCGTTAAATACATGATTCATGATAAAATATGAACCAGTTAGTATCAAAAATCCGGTTGCAAGAGCCATTGGGAAAATATATCTATGATCATAAGTTGGCGCCAGCTGATAACTCAACGTTGCAACCAAAAACCCAAAGAAAGTAAGTGGTCCAACCAAAGCCGTTGAGACTGACATCAAAATGGAAACTAATACAAGAACATAAATGATACTAAATTGATGATTTACTCCCAAAGATGTAGAAATATTCTTTCCAAGTGATAATACATTTAAATTTTTTGAATAAGCAAGAAGAAGTAATGCAACAATTATTACGATTGGAATCGCAATAGAAAAATACTCTGGGTCCGCATTATTGACAGAACCAAACAATTTTGCCTGCAAAATATCAAATTCAGCCGGTGCAAGCAGTTTTCTCATGAAAGTTGACAAAGACCTTAAACCAGTACCAATAATGATTCCAACCAATAGCATAAGCTGTAAATTTCCATACTTTCCGGATAGCAACCATCCATAAAGTATCAAACACATTAAGACCATAACAACCACTTGCAATAAAAATGGTCCAGTGCCACTATAACCTATAAATACGCTGGCACCAAAGAAAAACATTGTACCCGTATGTATGGTGGAGTAAAGTGCTTCAAATCCTAAAAGTGAAGGAGTGATTACCCGATTATTTGTTACCGATTGGAAAGCAACCGTCGCCAGGCTTTGACAAATCGCAGCAATAATCATTGCAACAATAGCTACCATTCTTCTTTCAACGACTGGGATAAAGGAAGGGGAATCTACTGGAACTGGATTGTTATAAACTAAAAGTCCGTATGAAGAAAGAACACCTAATCCAATCAACGTTATCAACAATATCCAATAACGCTTTTCCTCCTTCTTAGAACGAAAAGCTTTAGCTGCTCTATTCTTATTAGGAAGGCTAGAAACAATTTTGACATTTTTTTTATTCGTATATTCCAATTTGTTATCCTAGCCTCCTTCTTCTTAATAAAATTACAATAAATACGACTGCGCCCACTGTTCCAAGTATCAAAGAGACAGGTACTTCAAATGGCATTATAATTGTCCTGGATATTATATCAGAAATGGTTAGAGCACCCATCCCGGACACACATACCCAAGGCAAATTACTCCTAAGATCATCGCCTCTAAACATGGAAACAATATTTGGTACTATTAAACCTAAAAAAGGTAAATTTCCAATAACAGCTGCGACAATTCCAACTGCCACAGCAATAAGACCCGTACCAATAAGAACAATCTTATTATAGCTTACTCCTAGACTTGTTGTAACATCTTCTCCTAATCCAGCTAAAGTCAATCTATCAGCATAGATAAAAATAAAAATAGTAATGACAACAATTAGCCATAAATATTCATATCTTCCAACTTGAATCGATGCAAAAGAACCTACAAACCAGGTTTCAACATTTTGTGACATTTGAAAAGCGAGCCCAACAAAAGTGGAAATTGCAGAAATGACCGCTCCTAGCATTATCCCAATAATCGGGACAATTAAAGACGAACGAAGTTTAACTCTTCTTAAAAACAAAAAGAAAACCATCGTTCCAATAAAGGAAAAAATGATTGCCGCAGTCATTCTTTGGACTAAAGTTGGCGCCGGGAATAATAAATAAGCAAAAATCAATCCCAAGCCTGCCCATTCAATTGTTCCAGTTGTAGTTGGTTCAACTAAGCGGTTCTGTGTAATAAGTTGCATTACGAGTCCTGCCATTGCCATTGCAGCTCCAGTTAGCATTAATGCAGCTGTTCTTGGAATACGAGTGATGAAAAACATTTCCATTCCATCCTCTTGTCCCCGTATATCATAAACCCCAGTAAACATTGAAATAATACCGAGAATAATAACAACTATGATTGCTAATATAAAAGGTTTCGTCCATACTTTATGATGATTAGAACGTTGGGGCTGAGAGTTCTCAGCCCCAAACATTCTTATTATATTTTTAGGCACTATAGTTATACTCCTCTATACTACTCAGCTAAAGTATTTGCAAGATCTTCAAATAACTTTATAAAAGTTTGTATTGATTCATTTGTATACGTGTCTGCTGGTGCATAAACTAACTGTTCTTCAGAAACGGCAGTTGTGTTTTGAAGAGCAGGTGAATTATCGATAACATCCTGAGCAGGAACTGCATCAGTTGAAGATGATACCGCAGCATCACGGTCTAGTACGAAAATCCAATCAGGATCGGTTTGTGCAATAGCTTCAACAGAAATATCATCACCTTCGTGGTCTGCAGAAGCTTGGTCAATTTCTAAAGCCGGAGTCCATTCAAAAATATCATACAACGGTCCCCAAACACGTCCAGAATGTGGAGCTGAAAAAGCAATGTCTCCACCAGATACTATAACACTCATGACTGTATCTGTCCCGTTATATGCAGACTGAGCTTCTTCGATAGCTTGATCAAAATCAGCTACCAATTGTTCAGCCTCTTCATTTTTATCAAAAATTTGCCCCAAAGCGAACGTAGAATCCTTGAATCCATTTACTAAGTTTTCTCCAGGGGTAGCAGCTTCCTCGGAAACATCAATATTAAGATCAATAACAGCTGCATTTGGCACTAATTCTTTTATATCTTCATAATAGCTAGCAAATCTTTGACCGACAATTACAACTTCAGGGTCTACAGCTGCTATAACTTCAAGGTTTGGTTCACGGTGATTTCCAATGTTTTGAACTGATTCATCAGCTACATATGGTAAATCTGCAGGCATTACATCCTTTGGTGCAGCAGATAATTCAATACCCCAATCAGATAATGTTTCAAAAGTTCTATTATCTAAAGCAACGACATTCTTTGGATTTACTGGGACTGTAACAGTTCCATGAGCATCCGTGATTTCGACCGTTGCAGCTTCAGCAGAATCATCTGCTTGCTCTTCTGTTTCAGCAGAATCATTCGCTCCCTCATCCGTTTCATCATTACCTGAATCTGAGCAAGCTGCCAACACCAAAGCAAAAATTGCAAAAATAGCTATAATAAATGCTGATTTAAAATTAGACTTTCTCATTTCTTCTACCTCTTCCCTTATGTAAGTTTTATAGACGAGTAGACTATTGAATTGATGAAATTAATATCTATGTCATATTTTAGTGCGTGAGTTAAATAATAATTATTTCATTTTACTATAGTGCATAGCTGCAACACGTCACATTGATATTGATAATCAATCTCAATAAATCTATTTAAAGTATATCAAATCAATAAGCGTTGTCAACTGTATTTTGAAAGCTTAAATTCTTTAAACTTATACCTTGTGTATGAATCCTCAACTCAAAAATTCCATTATTCCCATCACATTCTCAATTGCAGATGCGATGATAGAAGGATTCGTGTGAGAATAGTCACTTAAACAATGGAAGAAACCGCTTAAACACAAGCTTTCTGAAAAGATACAACCCAATTGATTAAAAACTAAGTTCCGCACCATAGACATGCGTGCTACCTATGAAGGAAGCACGCATGGTTAGGTTAATCGTTCTCAGTTAGCTGCACCAGCCTCAAGCTAAATTGCCGTAGAGAAGATGTTTTTCCTAGATTATACATTTAAAAGGTATGCGGTTTAGACATTTACAAGAAAACAATTATGGACTAAACTTAGCAGCTGGAAGCACGGAACTGTTAACTACTTTTAAAATTATCTTAATGGGAGTCAAAGTATACGCAAAAACGACAACCGTTTTGCATATGAACTGGAATATGCATATCATAGACTTCATTTAATGCCTCTGAATTAATAATTTCGTGTGTTGGCCCATCTTTTACGAGACGTCCATCTCTTAAAGCTACGATGTGGTCTGAATAAACAGAAGCAAAATTAATATCATGCAATACAATCACAACTGTTTTACCTAGCTCATCGACAAGCTTGCGTAATATTTTCATGATTTGTACAGAATGCTTCATATCCAAATTATTCAATGGCTCATCCAGTAAAATATATTCTGTGTCCTGGGCAATAACCATGGAAATAAATGCACGTTGCTTTTGACCGCCAGACAGTTCATCTAAGAATTTATGTTGAATATCTGTTAAGTTCAGATACTCAATTGCCTGGTCGACGATTCGATTATCCTCAGCATTTAAACGACCTTTCGAGTATGGATACCGACCAAACGATACCAATTGTCGAATTGTTA
This sequence comes from Oceanobacillus sp. FSL W7-1309, assembly GCF_038002145.1. Taxonomy (NCBI): domain Bacteria; kingdom Bacillati; phylum Bacillota; class Bacilli; order Caryophanales; family Bacillaceae; genus Oceanobacillus; species Oceanobacillus sp. FSL W7-1309. The sequence continues at coordinate 2,137,508 of NZ_JBBOBX010000001.1, read as the reverse complement.
GTTTCACATTTAAAAAATTTGCTTGTCTTAAAATGGCAATACGCTTAGCGAATTCATTTGATTTCATGTTTTTTATATTATTTTTATCTAGTAATACATCTCCAGTGTCTGAATCTAGCAGTCGGCTTACCATGGAAAGTAGCGTTGATTTTCCTGCACCGTTTGGCCCTATAAACGACGTAATTTTGTTAGGCTTAATTTGAACCGATACATCTTTTACGATAGATTTATTTCCGTACTTCTTTGTCAATCCTTTTATTTCGATCATGTCGTAGCCCTGCTTTCTTTAAGTATTAAATAAGTGAAATAATTATCAGCAATAATAATATACTGATGGTATGGTATGTTATATTTAAAATTTAGACATGCAACACAAGAACTCTCTCACCAACATTGTTTTCGTATCTTTCTATAAATCCGCTTCCAATGGAAGGTGATTCTGTTCATCTGTGAAGTTTCATCTAACCTCTGCTCCTTCTTTTTGGAAAGACGTTATCTGTAGCCTTCACATGTTTTTGTAAAGATATTTCATTATTGAACAACGTTCGTGTTACGCTCATTGTATAACTAATAATGATTATCATTATTAATTATATTATAGATGACACGCATTTTAAAATCAATGTTTCTTCACTAGTCCATCCTCGAATAGTAATAAAATCATACGAACTTAAAGGTTTTTGAATTCATCGGCATTACAAATACAAAATAAAAAGACTGCACTTCATTGTTAGAGACACTCTAACAATGAAGTGCAGTTCATCACAGCATGTTTTTAATTATTTAGGCTCTAATTAGTGCGCGTTCAAAAAGGGGGATAAAAAGAACCGAGATCAGCTAAATTTGCAACGTCCTTTTACAAAGCCGACACTAGCACGTCCTGTGCGTCGGAGTTCGAGGCCGCGTAAGTTCCCCGTACCGGGCTTAAACTCGATATGCTGACTTCGACGTTCGACACAGGACATGTCGGAACTTAGCCGAAGGTCTACTGCTCTCGATGTTTCATTATTACCGGACTTTTTGAACCTTATTAATTACATCCCTCATCTGTACAAAAGGATGTCTTAGATTTCTTTGGATTTAACGATTGGAGAATTGGCTTCTCTTTCTCCTCTTCCCAAACCTTGTTTAGCACTTCTTCAAATACTTCAGCTGGCTGAGCTCCAGAGACAGCATACTTCTCATTGAATACAAAGAATGGTACTCCCTGGACACCAATTTGACGCGCAACATCAATATCTTCGTTTACTTTATTTCGATATTTATCCGATTGCAATACATGTTCCACTTCTTCTTTATCCAAATCTACCTCAGCTGCAAGTTTAATCAGTGTGTCATAATCACTTAGCAACTCAGATTCGGTAAAATACGCGTGAAGAAAGCGTTCGGTAACTTCTTTCCCTTTACCTTTTTCCTCAGCATACTTAGCTACTCGATGGGCGTCAAACGTGTTTGCATATTTCATATCATCAAAATTATAATTTAATCCTACAGTGGCAGCTTGTTGGCCAACCTGTTGATTCATTGTTTTAACTTGCTCAAGTGGAATTCCTTTTAATTCAGAAAATGTTTCATAGAAGTTTTTTCCCGGTATATGCTCAGCTGTTGGGTCAAGCTGATAGCTTTTATACTCTAGTGTAACCTGCTCTTTATGAGGGAATTTTTCCATTGCGTTTTCCAGCCTGCGTTTTCCGATATAGCAAAACGGGCAAACGAAATCGGACCATACTTCGATTTTCATTATAAGCACCTCACTTTTCTGTAAAATAGTGTACCATACCGGCACACGATCTAAAAACAATGTGCTTCATTCTGGTTGGGATTGAAGCATGGAATGAAGTTATTCGTGCACTGTGGTAAGGACGTTTCCAAACATTATAATAAAGGGCTTGCCCGTTCTGGCAGCCCTTTTATTATTAGCCTATCTACTTAAATGTCTTATTCATGAAACGTTTGTTTATCTTGAACAGTACCATCCTGTTTATAAATCGTTAAAGACGTGCCTTTATTTTTGGCAATTTCCTTTGCTCGCTTAACTGCTTCGTCCTTCTTATCGAAAACCTCACTAGCACGTTTTGCACCGCTTGATTGCACTGCCCAGCCATCCTCATGCGCAATCACTTGCTCGCCTTCTTCCAAACGCTCTGGATTACTGTCATATTTTTTACCTTCCTTTGACCTCTCTGTTGGCTTACCATGCTTCTTATAATCTTCAATCTCATCCTTCTCAGCATTCTCACGCCATTCCTTTGCTTGCGTAATAGCTATTGGGATTGCTCGATCATCTTCATAGCCTTCATCCACCATAGAATTGGCAATATCAATTGCTTTTTTTCTCGTAAGCTCATTCAAGTTTTTCATGGAAGAAGGGTAATCATTTAATGTCCAAGGCACTATTCATCACTCCCTCATTTTTCATCACTATTCCCCTGTGGCGAGCAATGAAACATGAAAAACAAATCCTTCAAGTTCTCTTCCTCTTAAACAAAGAAGAAAAGCACAAGCATCCGGTTAGCGACGTACGGACTGCGCTCAAGACTGCGGCTAGTCGAACATTCTTACGTAGGAGATCCACTCCAAAGTATAAGATGATCGATGACTTTCTCCTCTACGGGCGAAAGTCAAGTTCATCTAAAAGGAAACATGCCCCTTTAGGGGTATGCCGATGTTAGGCATAGCCTGGTTTTAATCGGCCATCCTTATACTTGGAGTCAGGTGCCCGCTTTCACCACAAGGGGATAAGCGCGACTACGCCTCATGTCTTGACAATCGACAAGTCTTCTTTATCGTGTTATGAGGTGAGGGAGTCTTGCTGAGGCTTTAGCGCTTCGTGGACATGGCTGTCCAGGTAACTATGTTATTCACAGCATTCAAATTTTTAATTTCCTAGACATCGAAAAAAGAAAACAGCTTTGTCTCAGCTGTTTTCCTCTAATAAAGATTGACCCATAATACTGACGCGTTTTGTATTTTTTAATTCTGTCAAGTTTTTCACGCCAATGCCAAACATCGTCATTTTTAATTCGAGTTCAATTTGCTCCATTGTTTCAATCACTGCTTCTGGAGATTCTGTTGCGGCCTGCAGCAAATGACGTGCAAAGCCAATCACATCTGCTCCAATCGTAATTGCTTTTGCTGCATCGACCCCTGTTTTCATTCCGCCACTAGCAACTAACGGGACTTCAGGGAGCTTGCCGCGAACTGAGACTATACAATCCTTTGTTGGAATTCCCCAATTATTAAATGCCTCAGCAGCCGCTTTACGAAGTGGATCACGCGAGCGTAATTTTTCCACCTGACTCCAGGATGTCCCTCCCGCACCAGCAACATCAATATACGAAATTCCAACATTATATAATTGTTCAGCAACTGTACCATCAATGCCAAACCCAACTTCTTTTACACCAACAGGCCTATCTAATGTTTTGCAAACCTGTTCAATTTTAGGTAGAAGTGATTCAAAGTTTAAATCTCCACCATCTTGCACTGCTTCCTGTAGGCTGTTTAAATGAAGCACAATTGAATCTGCACCTGTTTTATCAATAATTCGTTGGCATTCCTCAGCACCATAACCATAATTAAATTGCACGGCACCAATATTAGCAATAATTGGTATTGTTGGGGCCTGTTCGCGAATTAAAAAGGATTCCTTATGTGTATCACTCTCTAGGAAGGCTCGTGTTGAACCGATTGCAAATACCCAACGTTTCTCTTCTGCAGCTAATGCCAGGTTTTGATTAATCGTTGTTGCAAGCTCTGAGCCACCCGTCATGGAGCTAACTAAGAATGGTGCTTTTAGATCCTTTCCAAGAAAGCTCGTATCCAGTGCAATATCAGCAAAGTTTATTTCTGGCAACGCATTATGTATAAAACTGATTCCTTCCAAACCAGTTGACTTATTAACTCCTTCAACATTTCCAGTTAGACAAAGACGAATATGTTCGGTCTTACGTTGATTGATTCCTTGTTCCATGTGAAGTACCCCCGCAAAATTTAAATTGACGTTACCTTCTAGTTTACTTGTTTCCTTGGTGAAAAGAAAGCGAAGTGACGCTTATCATTTCAATAGGTATAATTGACAGAACGCAACATGTTTTTAGATATCCGCATTCTATTTTTATTATATGTTATATTAAAAGAAACAAACCGTATCCTGACAGGGAGGCAGTCACATTGAAGAAGAAGGCCAAACAATTCGCAGCAAAAGCACATGAAGGACAAAAGCGAAAGAATTCCGATGCCCCCTATATAACCCATCCTGTTCGTGTAGCTGAACGTCTAGAGGCGGCTGGATTTCGGGAGGAGCTAGTTTGTGCCGGATACCTGCATGATGTTGTGGAGGATACACTGGTAGAGCTAGAGGATATTGAACTCGAATTTGGACCGGAGGTATCTCGCCTCGTCGCAGCACACACGGAAGATAAATCGAAATCATGGCAAGAGCGTAAACAGCACACAATTGATATGATAAAAAATGCTGATCCAGAGGTGAAATATTTAGTTGTCGCAGATAAACTCGATAACCTGCTTGGTTTAGAAAAGGATTTGAGAGAACAAGGAGAAGCTGTCTGGGAAAAGTTTAACGCTGGCAGAGAAAAGCAAAGATGGTATAACAAATCGATTGCTTCCAAAATGTATGTTGGATTAAACAAAGAAAATGCTCCTGATTATTTTCAAGAATTTGAGAAAGCTGTAGATCGGGTATTTGGATAGCTAATAGTTTGGAATTGCAGGCAGCTTTGCAATAATCCCAATACATAAGCACCCTCCTTAGAAATAAGAAAGGTGCTACTTTTATCGCTTTTTATGATGCTTACAGTATTGAGATATGCTTCCATCTGCTTTTCTCATCTTGCTTAGCCTTTTGATCTTGTTTCGCCATCCCATAATTGGAGCTCTCTCATGTCTGGCGTATCGGAACATTACTTTTTATAAAGAAAAATCGACGCTATAACGAATGCGCCGATTTGCTCTATTATCGTCTATTCATCTCATTTGGAACAGCATTACTACGAATGCCTTTATCTAGCTGATCAATTTTATCCATTTCTTCTTTATTTAATTCAAAATCAAATACATCCAGATTCTCCTTCATTCTAGACGGTGTTACTGTTTTAGGAATCACAACCATATCCGATTGCAGATGCCAGCGAAGAATTGTCTGTGCAGGTGTTTTCCCCTGATGTTTCGCTATTTCCTTAATAACATCGTTTTCCAAAACATCTTTACCATTCATCAGTGGACTGTATGCTTCGACTTTAATCCCATGCTTTTCACAAAATGCTCGCAATTCCTTTTGCTGTAAGTATGGATGACACTCCACTTGATTGATTGCTGGTACAACCTCACACACTTCTAAAATTCGTTCCAAATGCTCGATATCGAAATTACAAACACCAATAGCTCTTACACGACCTTCTTTGTAGAGCTTTTCTAGTGCTTGATATGTTTCAACATATTGGTCAAATTTCGGAGCTGGCCAATGTATGAGATACAGATCAACGTATTCAATTCCTAACCTTCCTAAGCTTGCATCAAATGCCTTTAACGTGTTCTCATAACCGTGATCACTATTCCATACTTTTGTCGTGATAAAAAGCTCTTCACGTGCAATACCACTCTTTGCAATTGCTTCCCCAACACCGGATTCGTTCCCATATATTTTAGCTGTATCAATCGAACGGTACCCAGCTTGCAGCGCCTGTTCAACCGGGGTTGTCACTTCTTCGTTTGGAACTTTCCAAACACCATAACCTAACTGTGGCATGTGTATACCATTATTCAACGTTATATGCTGCATCTCTCATCTTCCCTTCCATCAGTCTACAATCACTATTTTACCTAACCAATGCTAAATTAACCATTATTCCGAACCAAAGCCTTACGTGTATTAGAATTTTTTTCCTTGTAAAAATTTTTTAATAATTACCTTCATACTTTTGACCTATATACCGATATACTAAATGGAACTTAGGGGGGAGATGGAGATGCAAATGAAAAAAACTAAACAAACAAAGAAACAGAAATCAGCTCAAAAAATTGGAAGAAAGCGAAGATTTCTTTTGCATAATATCAAAATCGGCAAGAAATATTTATATGCATTTATAGCAACAATCCTATTAGTTGCATGTTCAAGTCTATTGGTTTATTTCCAATTGGAACAGGGTCAGCAAGATGTAGAGGCAGCTAATGAATATATTGACCGTGTTAATACACTAACAGAGCTATCATCTGTCATCCAGGCGAAAGATGTTCAAATTGCTGATTATTTACTAACGAGAAATGCAGTTTACATTGATGGCTTTGACAATTATCAAAGCCAGTTCAATGCAATTGTCGAGCAAATGGAACCACTTATGGTAACGGATGAACAACGAGCCATGTATCAAGAACTCATTCTATCTGATGCTGCGATTAATTCTACGTTCACAGATAAAATTGTTACATATATAGAGAACGACCAGGCCACACTTGCTAATACATTACGCGAGACAACGTACAGATTTCGAACGAGTAATGTAGAAATTGTAGATGGTCTTATCGAGACGATGAAAGCGGAGCAAATCGAAGCGACGGAAAATGCAATCGGAAGCATGGAAAGTGTAACTACAATTTTGCTAATTGCAAATATAACTACTATCATCGCTGGAATTATTATTTTTACATTCATAAGCAGAAATGTAACGTCCAACTTAAAGCATATTGTTAAAATCACATCAGAAGTAGCTAACGGCAACTTAACCGTAGCTAAACTGAATTACAGCGGAAAAGATGAAATAGGGCAGTTAGCTTCATCCATTAACCAGATGAAAGAAAATATGCAGCATGTACTACAAAATGTAACAGCAGCTAGTAGTGCTGTTTCTAGCCGAAGTGAAGAACTGACACAAGCAGCTAACGAAGTAAAAGAAGGAAACACACAAATTGCGCTAACAATGGAGGAACTTTCTTCTGGTGCAGAAACACAGGCAAATGGTGCCTCTGACCTCGCGGAAAACATGAATGAATTTGTGAAAACCGTTATTCAATCTGAGAAAAGCGGGCAGGAGATTGCTACTGCATCACAGGGTGTGCTTGCACTTACAACAGATGGAACAACACTAATGAATGAATCTGTCCAACAAATGCAACGGATTGACACAATTGTTTCCGAATCTGTTGATCGAGTGAAAAATCTCGATAAGCAATCAAAGGAAATTTCGAATCTTGTTTCTGTTATTAAGGAAATTGCAGACCAGACCAACCTGCTTTCATTGAATGCAGCTATTGAAGCTGCTAGAGCTGGCGAGCATGGTAAAGGATTCGCTGTTGTTGCAGATGAGGTTAGGAAGTTATCGGAACAAGTAGCTACATCCGTAGTAGAGATTACTTCTATCGTGAATGCCATCCAGTCCGATACGAAGCACGTTGTCGAGTCCCTGTCTTCAGGATATAACGAGGTTCAGACAGGATCTGACCATATAGAAGAAACGAGACAAAGCTTCGACACCATTAAAGAGGCCGTTACTGCGATGACAACAAAAATCACTTCTATTTCAGCTAATTTAAAAGACATAGCTGGGAATAGTAATGCAATGAACAATCTTATTGAAGAAATTGCCTCTGTATCAGAAGAATCTGCTGCAGGAGTTGAGCAAGCAGCAGCTTCTGCACAACAGACAGCTAGTTCCATGGAAGAGGTTTCCCATAGTGCTGATGAGCTTGCCGGTCTTGCAGAACAATTAAATGAACAGCTAACTAGCTTTAAACTCTAGTATTATATAAAGTGATACTACATTCAATGGAGGGTACCTATCCTCTCCCGCTGAATGTTAGCAGCGCAAGGGAGAACTGCAGACTCTTGAACACTGTTCATCCTCCACCTTCACTCGTTTTATTAGTGGGGGATTACAGCCCCTTAATACGTGTAATAAAGGCAGACTGCAACTTAATATTGAGTCTGCCTTTGCTACTTTAGGAATCTGCTATCTATAACGAAAAGCTATTTCCCATAATATAAAATATTGGTATTGCTTCAATATTAGTTGCCTTTATACTAGAAAACTTGACATTTACCAAGTCTTCAGATGAATGCCTTAGTTGCGCTTATGCCAATAAGAATGCTTTTATGCTTTGGCATCTGCCAAAAAGCAATCCTTCGTATGATCATTTACCATACCAGTTGCTTGCATAAATGCATAGCAAATCGTTGGTCCAACAAATGTAAAACCACGCTTTTTCAAATCCTTACTCATTTCCTCAGATTCAGGCGTTATTGCCGGCACCTCCTCAATCGATAACCATTCATTTAAGATGGGAGTTTCTCCAACAAATCGCCAAATATAGTTATCAAACGAACCAAATTCTTCTTGAACCTTGATAAACGCATGTGCATTTGTAATTACGGATCTTATTTTTCGCTTGTTACGAATGATCCCTTCGTTTTGCTCAAGCTCCGCAATCTTAGCATCGTTGTACACGCTGATTTTTTTTACATCAAAATAATCAAACGCTTCTCGGTAATGCTCCCTGCGCTTTAATATTGTAATCCAGCTCAATCCTGCTTGCGCACCTTCCAGCGTGAGCATTTCAAATAATTTCCTGTCATCATGAACAGGTCTTCCCCATTCATGATCATGATAGTCTATATAAAGTTGGTCTGTTGTCACCCATGCACACCGCTTTTTATCCATCTACTTCAACTTCATTTTCATCATAGGAAATCCAATCACTGAAACTCCCTGGATACAGCTTTACATTTTTAAAACCAGCAGATTTCAACGCCAAAATATTCGGACATGCTGATACACCAGAACCACAGGATACAATAATTTCATCCTCCTTGGAAAGGTCAGAGAAATGCCGCTCGAGATCCTCCCCCTTTTTCCATGTGCCATCAGCAGCTACTAAATCCTTCCAAAAATAATTTACAGCTCCAGGAATATGTCCTGCCCTACGGTACAATGGCTCTGTTTTCCCTTGATAGCGTTCGGGTGCTCTGGAATCAATAAGTACAGCTGCATTGTCTTCTGTTTTCTTCCTCACTTCTTCCATATCTACTGTGTTTTCATTGCGAATTACAGTATGAAATTCTTTTTCATTTAAGGATGGTATTTCGTCTGTTGCTTTATTGCCTTCCTCTATCCAACGATGATAACCACCCTCTAAAATATATACCTTATCATGGCCAATCACTTCCAATAACCACCATAGTCTTGCAGCAAACATCTCATTTCCCTGATCATAAATAACTACTGTCGTATCATTATCAATACCAATGTTCCCCACTTTTGCAGCAAACATTTCTAAATTGGGAAGCGGATGATTTCCACCATGCTTTTCTGCACGATCCGATAAATCCTTATTTAAATCCATATACACCGCTCCAGGCAGATGATCTTTTAAATACATTTTTCTCCCTGCATCTGGATCTTCCAATTGGAAGCGCACGTCAACAATCACTGTATTATCTTGTCCATTTTCTAGCCGTTTTTTTAAACGACTGACACTGATTATATTTTTCATTATTATCCTCCTCACAGATTCCCTACTACCAAATATTCCTATCCACTATACACTGTAATATGAAAAATATTGAGAATAAGGATTTAGCCACTTGTATGATTATTACCCTATTTTAAATTTATTTCGACAAAAATTCACTTATTCCTCTTTCTATTTATTTCGAGTTCCGTTATTTAATATGTTAAAATATACATAATTGAAACTAAAGGAGCAAACAAAAATGAAAAAAGAAATTATTAAACGCTTTACTACATATGTAAAAATAGATACACAATCAAATGAAGATTCTACAACAACACCGACTACAGAAGGCCAGCTTGAGCTTGTTAACCTGTTAGCAGATGAACTAAGGGAAATAGGAATGGAAGATGTGGAAGTTGATGAAAACGGTTATCTAATGGCTACCCTTCCATCCAATACTGATAAAGATGTCCCAACAATCGGCTTTTTGGCACATGTGGATACTGCTACAGACTTCACTGGTAAAAATGTCAATCCACAAATTGTAGAGAAATTTGATGGAAACGATATCGTATTAAATCAGGAATTAAATGTTGTACTATCTGCAAATGAATTCCCGGAGTTACCAAGCTATAAAGGACATACGTTAATCACTACGGATGGTACAACCTTACTTGGAGCAGATAATAAAGCAGGAATTGCAGAGATTATGACTGCGATGAACTATTTAATTCAGCATCCTGAAATTGAGCATGGACGAATCCGTATTGCATTCACACCAGATGAAGAAATTGGTCGAGGACCTCATAAATTCGATGTATCCCGTTTTGATGCATCATATGCCTATACGGTAGATGGCGGTCCACTAGGTGAATTACAATACGAAAGCTTTAATGCAGCGGCAGCTAAAGTAACTTTCCGTGGTAATAGTGTTCATCCTGGTACAGCTAAAAATAAAATGGTTAACTCCGGTAAATTAGCTGCAGCGTTCATTAACAAATTTCCAGATCAAGAATCACCAGAACATACAGAAGGCTATGAGGGCTTCTACCATCTTATTTCTGTTAATGGCGATGTAGAACAGACAAAGGTTTACTACATTATTCGTGATCATGATCGTGAAAAGTTTGAAGCAAGAAAAGCAACCGTAGAGCAATTTGTAAATGAGATGAAGTCACAGTATAGAGAAACAGCTATCCGATTAGAAATGAAAGACCAATATTATAATATGCGAGAAAAAATTGAGCCTGTGAAGGAAATTGTTGAAATCGCAGAGCAAGCGATGAAAAATTTAAACATTGAACCAATCATCGAGCCAGTTCGAGGTGGAACGGACGGTTCACAGCTCTCTTATATGGGACTCCCTACACCAAACATCTTTACAGGCGGGGAGAACTTCCATGGGAAATTTGAATATATTTCCGTAGATAACATGGAAAAGGCTTCGCATGTAATTATCGAAATTAGTAAATTGTTTGCTGCTAAGTAAGTACAAAAGCGGAGGCTCGGCTAGGTCCGCAAGAGTCAGGCCCACTTGATGGGTCTGATTTTTTTCTCTAAAAGCACAAGTTTATAGAGAAACGTAACTTTAAATCTCTCTCTGTCTATGATTTTTCTGAATGATTTGCATTTTTCTCGTATATTGCTCTTGAAGTATTATGTATGAGAAAATGAATGAAGCTTTTTACTTCTGCTCGTCATCGTAGAAACATAGATTAATAGTAGTGTGTTCAAAAAGCCTTTTTGAACAACCTCTAGCAGCAGAAACACAAGGAGAGAATGCTAATGTTTAAAAAACCTATCATAAATATGTGTCTAATTTTAATGCTACCAACCTTTACGGCAGCTTGTAATGCTCCCGAACAACCAAGTAATGATTCGAAAAATCCTGAAGAAACACCTGCACATTCAGAATCTGATCCAACAGATAGAGAGGAATTCACCGAAATCCCTAATGAATCACTCCAAAAAAAGGATACAGGTGAGAAAGTAAAGCAACTCCAACTTGCTTTAAATGAAGTTGGGTACGAGCTTAATCCAAGTGGTGACTATGACGAAACGACAACATGGGCAATAACGGATTTTCAGTTACAACATGATACCTTACTCGCATCAGGCATCTATGATGAACCAACAAAACAACAATTAGAACAGCTTATTGAAAATAAAGATGTCATTAAATCTGGTGAAGGGTTGCCTCTAAAAGCAGAGCCAGCTTTCACCAATTCAGGAACAGAAATTATTGCGAATCCATATGATCAACTCGGGTTGATTAACAAAGAACATGCTTTACCAGAAGATTATATACCAGAAGATCTTGTGATTCCGGATGTACCATTCCCATTTGCAGAGGATCTACCTAAAAAACAAATGCGTCAAGCTGCAGCTGCAGCCTTGGAAGAGCTATTTCAAGCCGCAGAAGAGGCAGAGCTTGAACTCTTTGCTCAATCCGGCTATCGTTCTTACGAAAGGCAAGACTCGATATTTGCAGCAAATGTACAAGCACATGGTGAAGAAGCCGCAAATAACTTTAGTGCTCGTCCTGGAGAAAGTGAACATCAATCAGGTCTAACAATGGATGTTACAAGTCCAGCAGTAGATTTTGATTTAGTAATTGAATTTGGTGAAACAGAAGAAGGTAAGTGGATTAAAGAAAATGCTGCAGATTACGGATTCATTATCCGGTATCCAGAAGGAAAAGAAGACATAACAATCTACCAATTTGAACCATGGCATCTCCGTTATGTAGGTGTAAAAGCAGCAAAAGAAATTATGTCACAAGCTATTACATTAGAAGAATATTTAGAAGCAGATAAATAGAACACATCTTGCAATCCTGTTTCCTTGGAACAGGATTTCTTCTTTTTTCAACCCCTTATTATAAGGGAAACATTATCTCACCTCCCTAATCCATGACATTTCTTTGTGCAAATCCAAGTCAATTTGTGCATCTAATGCGCGAATTCGTTTCAATGCATCAGATCCTTCAATGGTTTTATAATGATGCTTGCCACCGTTCTCTTCATCTGCTTCATCTGCCATCGCTACTACTTGTTGAAGTGGCTTTAGTTCTAGTTCTCCCTTTGGCAAATACGAATCGGTGTGAAGGAGGACAGCAACAGCAATCTCTTTTGCTGATTGTCGATCTTCCCCTATCCGGATAAGCAGCTTATGTGCACGACTGGCACCTTTAATCGCATGGATATCATTTTCTTTATAGAGATCATAATCCCATTCACCATCTCGATACCATGTGTAATGTCCAATGTCATGTAACAATGCTGCCTTTGCTGCTAGATCTGGATTCACATCAAACTCTTTTGAAAACATATATGCATATTCAGCAACAGCAATCGCATGGGCAATCCCAGATCGACTCAAATATTTCTGTGTGATTGGATGAACAAAAATCTGCTCCAGCGTAACGTTTCTCATTCGAATTCTCTCCTTTCGATGTAATTATTGCTAGGTAAAATTTCAACGACTATATCATAAATTCTACTTACTTGCAATAATAACCGATTATATTAATTTAAAACATCGTCTAAAAGCGGAAGTTCTCTACGAAGATGATTACTTCGCGGATGGCTGTTCTAGTAAAACAAGTACATGCGTACAGGTTAGAAAACCCGGCATGCGCAAAGTCTTATAGCGAACTCCTAATTGCACTTATAAGTTTTATACTTTATTATCTGCCAAAAAACACTGTCCACCTAAGGTGAACAGCGTTTTTCTTTAAAATGGCTTCAAAATCATCAATGCAATAATGATTAAGAAAATGATATTGGTTATATGCTCGAAAAAGAATAGCTTACCAGCTAATCTATAATAGCTCTCTGGTATTGTTTCTCCCTTATGGGTTTTTAAAATGTCCTTTATCGGCTTTGATTTTGGAGATAATACAAATGGTCCAAATGCTAATGCAGTTAAAAACAGACTGAGACTTAGCCAATACCAGCCCTGCGTAAATAAATAGGTATTAAGGAAACCCATCCAAACACCAGTAACAAGTAACAACGTGCCACCAATCATCGTATAAATATGTAATTGATTACGGATTACAAAAGCATGACGAAGCTCCGTCATATTACTCGCCTTTTTCACGATTACAGTCATCACAAGGCCTGGACCCATTCCCAATATGGCAGAAAATATATGAATAAATACTAATAATCCATAGAATGACATCAACTCAACCTCCTCACTCGTTATCATACACCCATTTATTCAGTGAAGGCTGTGATATCTGTCACAAAAAAAGCACAGTATGAATACGTTGTGAAATTTCGTACTTCCCTGGCACTACGATAATAACGATTTTGTACAAGAACGATGTACTTGGCTTTTTATAACTCCTGAAAAGCAGCTTGAATCAACACGTTGCTTTTTAAAAGTTTATCAGATACAATTTAAATGATAACAATTATCAATTAAAAACAATATAGGGGTCGTTTTTATGCAAAAATCAGAATTAACAAAAATCATTAGAGGAAGACGGGCAGTTAAAAAAGGATATAATGATAAAATAGTTACGGAAGAAGTCGTGTTGGAATTGTTAGACGATGCCATTTGGGCACCAAATCACGGGATGAGACAACCTTGGAGATTTATTTTTGTTAATGCCGATCAAAAAGCCAGCTTTGCGAAGAAAATTGCTTCTACCTATCCTGAGGAAAGACAGCAAAACAGAGAAGATTATTTGAATGAGCCAAGCGCTATTTTAGTTGTCATTATGGATGAACCGGATATCCCGAAACAATGGGATGAAAACTATGGTGCAATATCTGCCATGATTCAGAACTTTTGGCTACTTGCATGGGAGCAAAAGCTTGGAGTCGTCTGGAAAACAAACCCACATATTTACGATCCAAAAGTAAAAGAAATTCTTGCTGTAAATGGCAACGAAAAAATTGTTGGTTTTCTCCATATGGGGTATTTTGATGAACTACCTGAAACAAATGAAAGAATTTCAGCAAAAGCTAAATTCAGTCTGTTTGAAGGTTAATTATAATAATAATGAGCGGCTAAGATCAGGTATGAACTTTGCCGCTCTTCTTATTTACCACGTCTTCTTTTAGCTTCTTTAAGATCCTCCTGGGTAATTTCTCCACTTTCCAACCTTTTCTTCATTATTTCTAATGAATCATCTGTTTCTGGCTGAGACTTTTCCGCTCTAAATTTACTCAAAATAACGATAATAATGATGAAAATAATAATGGTTAAAACGAATCTCACAATTAATTCCATAGGCATTATCCTCACCTCACTATGCAGCATTCCCTTTTTCTAAATTCTTTAATCTAAACTAGTGAGGGGCATAGCCCTTTTATAGCGCTAATTCACTTTATTATAGTATTCTGTCCATTTCTCTGTTCCTGTCTCATAAAAATAGCGCCATGCGGCATTTCCATTTTCATAGGCCGCTCCCCAATTTTCTGTTTGATTATCGTAGCCATAGCTCCAAATTGTCGTCGAACGTTCGTAGAATATACTCCACAGATTATTAGCATTCTCCATTTGGCGTTCAGTTGTTAAATAGTTTATCAGATCTTCTGCCCGGTCAAATTCCAGTTCGGATTTTCCCATAATAGCGTAGCCTGTTTCATCCGCTTGTTCCATCAATTGCTGTGAAAGCTCATCAGCTCGCTTCATACCTTCTTGCTGCCATGTTTCCCATGCCTCTTGCAGACGATTATATTCTTCTTCCCAATAATCTTCTAAGTCCTGCTTATTACCAGCATATGTGAATTCACCTTTTCCAGCTTCTGCAACTTGCTCTAATAATTCTTGAGCCTCATCATCAACCTGGAACCCTATAATATTAATAATTGGCTGGACATCTTTCTGATTCAATTGTTCAGCAACCTTAATAGGATCTCCATCACAGGTTTCAATTCCATCACTTACAACATAAACAATAGCAGTGGATGCATGATCTGGAATATCCTTTTCTGCTGCCTCTAATGCATTTGCAATTGGTGTCCATCCAGCTGGTTCTACTCCTTTAAGTGCGCTCATAAATTCCTTTTCGTTCATTTCTCCATTGTATAACGACTCCGTCGCACGACACGATAGCTTTTTATCATCATCTGATCCTGTTCCTTCATGACCATATACGCGTAATGAAACGGTACTGTTTGCTGGTAGAATATCAATAAAATTTCCAATTGCTTCTTTTGCTAATTCCATGCGACTTGTGCCGTCACTTTGATTATTCATACTACCACTTGCATCTAATAAAATTGCAAAGTGAGAAGTAGAGGTAGCCATTTCCTCAGATGGTTCCTCCAGTTCTTCATCCGGTTTATCTACATTAACCTCAACCGTTGGATCGAACGTTACAAATGTCTCCACTTCCGCATGATAATCTTCCCGAATTAATCGTAAAATTGCTGCTTCCAGCTCTTCCTCTGACAGATTTTCTGGCAGTTGATCGAGCATATCCTTTGCAGAAGCTAGATCATATTTATCCCCACTGTATAATCCAGCTTCCACAATCAGCTCCTGCTCCAGCTCGTCTAAATCACGTGGCAAACCATCTAATGAATAAGATTCCAATTCTGTTTGCCACCATTCAGTTTTCGCTTTTTCTTCTGCCTCTGATTCTTCCACATGACTCGTATCATCCGGTTCAGCAGTTTCTTCAGATTTGCTACAAGCAGAAAAAACAAATATACAGCCCAATAAAAGTATGATTGCTTTTTTCATAATAGACTCCTTTAAAATAAATATGTATACATGTTATTATACTAGAAAATGACCTAAAATTATAAAAATTTATTGATTATCGTCATTGTGGTGATCGGTTCCCGAATGAAGCGGGAGCATGGCCAGTCGATAACTCATTATGCCGATGGGTTACCAAACAAAGCTTGAGCACAGACATTCGGGCACTTATTACTTTAAATAATGACCGAAAAGCAGAGTAAGATCACTACTAAAAAAAATTACATAAAACCCCTTGACTTTTATTTCAAACTATTCTAGTATTAATTCCAATAACTTAAATGAACTTAAGCAATGACGAAGAATAGTAATCTATTTTGACACTCTAGAGAGCTGGTGGTTGGTGTAAACCAGTGTGATCGTTTAGATGAATGGGCTTCCGAGCTTCCAAACCGAACTAATTTCAGTAGGCTTTGGCGAAATGGTCTCATCGTTACAAGAGACAAATATCAAGCATGGTTGCTTGATATTGCTAAAGTGAGCTGTTTTCAGCTAATAAAGGTGGTACCACGGTCCCTCGTCCTTTTTTTGGATAAGGGACCTTTTTGCGTTTCTAATAAACTACATACCTAAATCTTCGAGTAAGAGGAGTAGACAACAATTAAAGCGTTGCAGAGAGCTGGTGCAGGTGGGATTCCAGTACGTGGATTGTTGTTGAATGGACTTACGAGAGGTTTCCTGAACATTTGAGTATGGAAACACGGAATTCCGCCGTTATACGGATAGGATATCGGATATCGAAAAGCGAAAACGCCTGTACTTGCACGTCCTGGGCGTTGGAGCTAGACAATTGGCATCCCGTATCTGAAAAAAGATGAAAGGTTTTTCTTTCAAATGAGGTGGCACCGCGGTCACATCGTCCTCTATAAACACATCCATATTGTGTTTATAGAGGACTTTTTTATTTTAAAAAACAGAAGGGAATGAACAGGATGCAGGTAACCAATAAAACTTATATGTTCAAGAAAATGGATGCTGCCTACTTAACACCAATACACATATTCAAACAATTATCAGGAAAAAAAAGATTCCTGCTAGAAAGCACGTTCCAACATGAACAAAAAGGAAAGTATTCCTTTCTTGGAGTAGATCCATATCAAGAGATTATTGGAACGGAAAATAAAACAACAATCCGTCACCGTGAAAAAAACACGATTGAATTTCATCCAGAACATGCGCTAAACCATATCAAAAAGCACATGCCAAAATTTGAAACAGACTTGCTATTGCCCTTTTTTGGAGGCGCAATTGGTTATATCGGCTACGATTCAATTCGGCACTTTGAAGACATTGGCAGTCCCCTGCCGGATGACTTGAATATGCCTGACATTCATTTCATGCTTTATCAAAATGTTATTGTTTTTGACCATACTGAAAACCAGATATACTTAATTGCTTTGAACCTGGATAATCAGCCGGAAAGAGTACTAGATGAACGTATCGAGGTATTAGAAAAAGCATTAACTAAAACTGAAAGTCACAGCGAACGAAATTTTAGTCCAATTGAATTCGAAGCCGAAATGACTTCCGAAAGCTTTCAGGAAAAAGTAAAAGTAGCAAAAAGGCATATTAAACAAGGTGATATTTTTCAAGTAGTTTTATCACAACGTATGACAGCGACGATTGATGAGCATCCAGAATTTCCATTTTATTTTTACGAAAAGCTTAGAACAGCAAATCCTTCACCATATATGTTTTATATCGACTTTGAAGACTATGTAATTTTAGGAGCTTCTCCTGAAAGTTTAATTCAAACCACTGGTAATGAAATAATTACAAACCCAATTGCCGGTACCAGAGCACGCGGAACCACACCGGAAGAGGATGAAGCATTGATGGGGGAACTGCTTGCCGATAAAAAGGAAATTGCTGAGCATCGAATGCTTGTCGACCTTAGCAGAAATGATCTTGGCCGTGTTTGTGAAACTGGCAGCATCACCATTCCGACCTACATGAAAATCGAGAAATATCAGCACGTAATGCATATCGTCTCTGAAGTAAAAGGAAAATTAAAGAAGCATTTAACTGGAATTGATGCTCTTATCTCCTGCCTCCCTGCCGGCACAGTCTCTGGAGCTCCTAAAATAAGGGCGATGCAAATTATTAACGAACTCGAAGATAAAAAACGCGGGGCATATGGTGGTGGGATTGGTTACATTAACTTTAACCATGATTTGAATATAGCCCTTACGATTCGGTCTCTCATTCTTAAGAATAAGAAAGCATATTTACAGGCAGGCGCAGGAATAGTGTACGATTCGATACCAGAAAATGAATATCAAGAAACATTAAATAAAGCAAGATCACTAATGGAGGTGCAGAAAATTGATTCTTTTAATTGATAACTATGATTCATTCACGTATAACCTATATCAATTTTTTTCAGAGTTAGACCTTGAAATTCAAGTTATCCGAAACGATAAAATTTCAATCGCTGAAATTGAAGAGCTCGAACCAAAAGCGATTATCATTTCTCCTGGACCAGGTTTACCAGACAAAGCAGGCATTTGTATCGAATTGGTGAAACACTTTCACACAACCATCCCTATATTGGGCGTATGTCTAGGTCATCAAGTAATTGGAGAAGCGCTGGGAGGCAAGGTTGTTCCTGCAAAGCAAATTATGCATGGCAAAACCTCACTTGTTGCCCATCAGAATACTGGGGCTTTTAAGGAATTGCAAAACCCGATTGAGGTTATGCGCTATCATTCTTATGTGGTTGATCGGGACACATTACCCGAGGAGTTAGAGGTTGTTGCATATGCGATAGAAGATGGAGAAATCATGGGGATCAAGCACCGAGACTTTCCACTGTACGGACTTCAGTTCCACCCAGAATCAATTGGCACATTATCCGGCAAAACAATGATTCAAAACTTTATGGACGAAATTAGAAAGGAGTTCTTAACCAATGAAACCGTATCTTAAAAAATTGATGAATCGTGAGCATTTAACAGTAACAGAAATGAAGGAAGCTGCAAATTACTGCTTTACAACGGATGTGACTGAAACCGAAATAGCTGGATTTCTAACGGCGTTACAGATTAAAGGAGAAACTGCTGACGAAATCACTGGACTTGTTGAAGTAATCCGTGCCAAGTCCTCCTATCAAACGAGTCCAATCCAAGATGCAATGGACAACTGTGGTACCGGTGGTGACGGGTCCAATAGTTTTAATATTAGTACCACCTCGGCATTTGTTATCGCCGGGGCTGGCGTTACAGTAGCAAAGCATGGAAATCGGAGCATCTCCAGCAAAACTGGAAGTGCTGACGTACTGGAACATTTAGGCGTCTCCCTCTCATTCTCCAACGAGCATGTTAGTGAAATGCTTGCAGAAAATAAAATTGCATTCTTATTTGCTCCACATGTTCACGAAGCACTTCGCCCTTTTTCAGTCGTTCGAAAACATTTGGGACTGCCAACAATTTTCAATGCGATTGGCCCACTGACAAATCCGAT
The DNA here is from genome assembly GCF_038002145.1 of Oceanobacillus sp. FSL W7-1309. Taxonomy (NCBI): domain Bacteria; kingdom Bacillati; phylum Bacillota; class Bacilli; order Caryophanales; family Bacillaceae; genus Oceanobacillus; species Oceanobacillus sp. FSL W7-1309. The sequence continues at coordinate 2,117,855 of NZ_JBBOBX010000001.1, read as the reverse complement.
TGAGCTTGATACCCAACTGATTGGTGTATATCGTAAAGATTTACTGCCAATTATCGCAGAAGCAGCAAAGAAATTGGGCAGACGCCGAGCAGTTATTGTAAACGGAGCTGGGTCAATGGATGAAGCTTCTCTAGCTGGAGACAATCACTTGATTATCCTCGAGGATGGGAAACTCACTGAAACAACAATCCATCCAGAAACGGTTGGCTTATCCATTTATCCAAATGAAAGTATCCGCGGTGGGGACGCAAAGGAAAATGCGGAAATTCTCAAATCTGTTTTAAACGGGATCCCTGGACCATACTTGGATACGGTTTTATTAAATGCAGGACTTGGACTATTTACAAATGGTAAAGCAAAGAGTCCTCAGGAGGGGATTGAATTAGCACGCGAAAGCATCCAATCAGGCGCAGCTTTAGAACGATTACAGCATTTAGTAGCATACAGCAAAAAAATTCCAAGTGGGGTGTATTAAATGACTTTCTTAGAGAAAATTTTAACCGAAAAGGCAAAAGAAGTTGCCAAATTAAAAACGAAAACGATTGAGCAGAAAAACCACTCTCCAATACCTACTTTCAAAAGCAGAGTCAAGGGTGCAGCACATATGAATATTATTGCTGAAATCAAACGTTCCTCCCCATCAAAAGGAGCCATTCATATGAATGTAGACCCCGTTAAACAAGCAACACAATATGAACAAGCTGGGGCCGCTGCTATTTCTGTACTGACAGATGAACCTTTTTTCAATGGATCGATGGACGATTTACGAGCTGTTCGAGAAGCTGTAGACGTTCCGATTTTATGTAAGGACTTTATCATTGATCCGGTTCAAATTGATCATGCAAAAGCCGCTGGGGCAAACATTATTTTGCTCATCGTTGCCGCCTTATCCAAGGAACAATTTACTGAATTATACAACTATGCAACAAGTCTTGACCTAGAGGTACTCTGTGAAGTTCATAATGAAGAAGAATTGAAATCCGCATTAGAAGTAGATCCGGAGATTATCGGAATCAATAATCGTAATTTAAAAACATTTGAAGTCGACCTTGGGACAACAGAGAAGCTCGCTTCTCTGCTAACAAAGCAAAATGCAATTCTAATTAGTGAGAGTGGAATGAAAACAAAGGAGGATGTAATACGAGCTGCTGATGCAGGGGCTAATGTTGTTCTCGTCGGTGAAACACTGATGCGATCAGACAACGTAGATGAAACCTTCAAACAGCTGAAAATTCCACTACCAGTGAAAGGGGCGAATTAAATGGTCGTCAAAATTTGCGGCATTAAAACAATCGATGCAGCCGATGCGGCAGTAAAGGCCGGGGCAGATTATATCGGATTTGTATTTGCCGAGAGTTCGAGAAAAATCTCCCCTGAGGAAGCTGCGATGATTGCAAGCTCCCTCCCTGCTTCTGTTAAAAAGGTTGGTGTTTTTGTCAATGAAACGGTGGAGACAATGAAGGAGACCGCTCAAACAGTTGGCTTAGATACCATTCAATTACATGGAGACGAACCTCCAGAGGTAGCGGAGCAGCTGCCGTATGAAATTATTAAAGCATTTCCGGTTAATAAAGAAACACTACCTGCCATTCGCTCTTATCCATGCGACTATTATTTACTAGATTCATGGAGAGGCGGAAGCGGCATTGCCTTCGATTGGAGTTTAGCTGATCAGCTATCCATCAACCGGGCAAAAATCATGCTAGCTGGCGGACTTACTCCGGAGAATGTTACAAGAGCAATAAACACTGTCAGGCCAGCTGCCGTTGATGTATCCAGTGGTGTGGAAACAAATAAAGAAAAAGACCTTAATAAAATAGAGCAATTTATAAGAAATGCTAAATTGAATGAGTGGGTGGAGCGTTAGTTCCTTTGCAAGCCGGTATGGTGCTATAAAATAAGAGGTTGGTTCTTTCCGGGCGGAGGTGGTGTCTTAATACTTAAGGATGGTGCTTTAGCACGCGGCATGGTGTCTTAATACTTGAGGATGGTGCTTTAGCGCGCGGTATGGTGTCTTAATACTTGAGGATGGTGCTTTAGCACGCGGCATGGTGTCTTAATACTTGAGGATGGTGCTTTAGCACGCGGCATGGTGTCTTAATACTTGAGGATGGTGCTTTAGCGCGCGGTATGGTGTCTTAATACTTGAGGATGGTGCTTTAGCGCGCGGTATGGGTCTTAATACTTGAGGATGGTGCTTTAGCGCGTTGAGATGATGTCATAATATTAGAGAGCGGTTTTTGTACAGTGATTTATAGTTAACTAAACTTTTATAAATGATAAACGAGGTGTAATATATGTCAATTTATACAATGCCAAACGAAGCAGGTAAGTATGGACAATTTGGAGGGAAATTTGTCCCCGAGTTATTAATGCCAGCCGTCATTGAATTAGAAGAAGCCTATGAGAAAGCAATGAATGATCCAGAATTTATCCAGGAGTTAAACTACTATTTGAAGCAATATGTTGGGCGGGAAACACCATTATATTACGCCGAGCAACTTACCAAATCACTTGGTGGTGCTAACATCTATCTAAAACGAGAAGACTTAAATCACACAGGTGCACATAAAATTAATAATACGATTGGGCAAGCATTACTAACATTAAGAATGGGAAAGAAAAAAGTAGTTGCTGAAACAGGTGCAGGCCAGCATGGTGTCGCAACGGCAACTGTTTGTGCATTACTCGGATTAGAATGTGTTGTCTTTATGGGTGAAGAAGATATTCGTCGACAAAAGCTGAATGTATTTCGAATGGAGCTGTTAGGAGCTGAAGTACGTGGAGTCTCACAAGGTAGCGGAACGCTGAAGGATGCGGTTAATGAAGCATTGCGTTATTGGGTTAATCATGTTGATGATACCCACTATATTATCGGCTCCGTTGTTGGTCCGCATCCATTTCCTAAAATCGTACGTGATCTTCAATCTATTATCGGGAAAGAGACAAAAAAACAAATCCTCGATCAAACTGGTAAACTAGCAGATGCAATCATTGCTTGCGTCGGTGGTGGTAGTAATGCAATGGGAATGTTCCACCCATTTATCGAGGATAAAGATGTAAAGCTATTCGGTGTAGAAGCTGGTGGTGCTGGTCTTGATACAAATCAGCATGCTGCAACTTTAACCGGTGGCGATGTCGGTGTATTACATGGAACATTAACTTACTTACTACAAGATAAGGAAGGGTTAATCGAGGAAGCATTCTCCATCTCTGCTGGTCTTGACTATCCTGGAGTAGGTCCTGAGCATAGCCATTTGCATGAAATAAATCGGGTAAAGTACACATCCATTACAGATGATGAAGCACTTGAAGCTTTCCAATTTCTATCCAAAACTGAAGGAATTATTCCTGCATTGGAAAGCGCACATGCAATTGCATATGCAATGAAGCTTGCAAAAGAAATGCCGCAAGACGAGACCATCGTCGTTTGCTTATCAGGGCGTGGGGATAAAGATGTCGAACAGGTGAAAGATCGGATTGGAGGGAACATATAATGGGTAAAGCAAAATTAGAAAAAGCAATTCAAGATAAGGCGAGGGTGAATGAGAAACTCTTCGTTCCTTATATGCTGGCAGGCGACGGCGGGCTCGATCGCTTAGAAGAAACGATTTATTTCTTACAAAATTGTGGGGCTGCAGCAATTGAAGTTGGTATCCCATTCTCCGACCCAGTAGCAGATGGACCAATAATTCAAGAGGCCGGTATACGTGCATTAAAACATGGCACAACCTTAGCAACGGTTATCGATAAACTAGCAACCTTTAAAGATAGACGTTCAATTCCAATAGTTATCATGACTTATTTAAACCCAATTCTAGCCTACGGAATTGATCGATTCGCCAAAGATTGCTTACAAGCGGGAGTTGATGGCGTCATTATACCTGACATCCCGATGGAAGAGGAAGGAATCATTGCTAGTTCTCTGCAAGAACAAAACATTGCTTTTATTCGCCTTGCAGCAATGACAAGTTCAGAGGAACGCTTAATAGAATTAGCAAAACGTTCAGAAGGATTTCTGTATGCTGTTGCTGTGAAAGGAACAACTGGGGAACGTGAAACACACGATACGAAAGTGCATGATTATTTGAAATTGCTCAAGAAAAACAGCTCTATCCCTGTCCTAGCAGGGTTCGGTGTATCAAATGCTGAGCAGGCACAACAGCTTTCCAAAGCATGTGATGGTGTCATTGTTGGGAGTAAAATTGTCCAGCTTTTACACGAAGGAAAATTAAAGGACATCCAGCAATTAATAAATGGAAGTATTCAATCAAACGGGCAAAAAGTTCGGTAAAACACACATGTCCAGATAGCTTCTATGTGAACGCGTACTAATTTAAAAATTCTTAACGCTAATTGTTGCATTTATCTTTACAATTATCACAATTAGCAGTAAGCTTAGCATGTAATTCGAATAAACAAATAAATAAATACGCACTAGGGGAGCTGCTTTGCTGAGAAAGACGTTTCGCGCCTGACCCTTTGAACCCGAATTAGATAATACTAGCGTGGGGAATGTGCAGTCGACAATGGATCGGATATGTTATCGCTGGATAAATTTATCAAAGACTGCATTCTATTTGATGCAGTCTTTTTTTAGCAAAAGCGTAGTCCTGTTAGCGCTGCATGAACTTAGTAAAAGGAAATACGGTGTTTGCGTCATGAGGTCAGGGAAATACCACTAGGTCTTTAACATCATCGGCGCAGTAGCTAGCAGCTCTCAAAAAAGTAATTTTTCATCGGAGGTGTCTACATTGAAGAAACATTGGGCTTTTATCGATACCGGCTTCCAAGATGCTTCGTGGAATATGGCGTTTGATGAGTGCTTAATCAACTGGCATCATGAAGGTAAAATCCCGCCGACATTACGATTTTATGGCTGGAAAGCACCAAGTTTATCTGTCGGCTACTTTCAAAAGGTTGACAACAAAATTGATTTCGATGCAATAGAACGACACAGGTGCCAATTTGTTCGTCGTTTAACTGGTGGCAGTGCAGTCCTTCATGACGATGAGCTAACGTATAGCCTTGTTATTTCTGAGAATGATCCAGATATTCCTGTATCCGTTCAAGAAGCATACCACGTACTATCTAAAGGGGTGTTTGAAGGGTATCTTAACTTAGGTATTCCAGCTGAATATGCCATTTTAGACAGAGATAGCGCCAGAGGGAGAACAGCAATATGTTTTGAGAAACCAGCCTTCTACGAAATGGTTGTAGACGGCAAAAAGCTTTCCGGAAATGCGCAAACAAGGAAAAAGGGTGTCCTCATGCAACACGGTTCGATTCCAATGAGTATGGATACGGAGATGCTTTTTGATTTATTCCTGTTTTCTTCCGGACGGATACGGGAACGAAGTCGAGCCGCATTTTCCAAAAAAGCGGTTACAATTAATCAATTAACGAATCGAGAACATCATTATGACATGTTAACACAGGCATTCAAAGAAGGATTCAAAAAAGGATTAGATCTAGAACTCCACCCTTTGCAATTAACAGAAACCCAATGGGAAGAAGTGCAGCAATTAGCACATTCAAAATATGAAACGAGAGCATGGAATATTAACTCAAATAAGGAGCGTGCTAGCATTGGCTAAACAGGCAGAATATATTCGTAAACCAGAATGGCTAAAAACAAAAATCAATACAAATGAATCCTATAAAAAATTGAAGCATTTAATGCGCGATAAGCGATTAAACACAGTATGTGAAGAAGCAAAATGCCCAAATATTTATGAATGCTGGAGTGAGCGTAAGACAGCAACATTTATGATTCTAGGTGATACGTGTACACGAGGATGCCGATTTTGCGCGGTTAAAACAGGTCTTCCAAGTGGGCTTGATTTAGGCGAACCAAAGCGAGTTGCTGATTCCGTTTCCATTATGGGGTTAAAACACGTTGTTGTGACAGCGGTCGCGCGTGATGACCTAGAAGATGGAGGAGCAGCAGTTTTTGCCAATACTGTACGGGCAATCCGCCATCAGAATCCAGGCTGCACAATTGAAGTCCTGCCATCCGATATGAAAGGGGATTATGAAAGCTTACATACACTTATGGATAGTGAACCAGATATATTCAATCATAATATTGAAACCGTTAGACGATTAACTAAACGCGTTCGAGCCATCGCAAGATACGACCGATCCCTACAGCTGCTTCAACGTGTGAAAGAAATTGCGCCAACTATTCCTACGAAATCCAGTATTATGGTTGGTTTAGGAGAAACAAAGGAAGAACTCATTGAAGCAATGGACGACTTGCGTGCACATGATGTGGACATTGTTACAATTGGGCAGTATTTACAACCAACTAAAAAACATTTAAATGTTGAAAAATATTATCATCCAGATGAATTTGAAGAATTAAAAAAAATCGCACTTGAAAAAGGCTTCTCGCATTGTGAATCTGGACCATTGGTACGCTCTTCTTACCATGCGGATGAACAAGTAAGCCAATCTTCCGCACAAAAACGAATTAAGTATATGAAAGGCTATGAAACACAAGAGAATAAAAAAGTTGATTTTCAATTTTAAATAACAGACTACTTATAAATCCCCCTGGTCACTTATAAAATGGTTAAGGGGGATTTATCGACAGCATGATCTTCCATCCAACAAATATCCTCTCCCCTCTCTTGGAAAGTGAAATAATAAATACTATCGCAACTTTTATCTCCACTTTAAAACTATCTTTTCTTACTATAGCTACACCTACTTCATGTGCAGCATTTTCATTTAAATAAATTTATTAGACTATTATACAAGCATTGTGAATATATCTGCATATCTTAATAGTAAATACATCACCAAAGAAAGGAGCAGTAGTTTATGAGCTATCCTAACTGTTCATGCGGTCACAATGACTGTGTTTGTGAAGTAGTAAGGAAAATAGTTGCCGCACAGAATCAAGTAGCTGATAGGAATAAGCACTGTAGCAGTAGCTGCAACGACTCTATAAGAGAATTATATTCCCAAAATCATAGTATAAATAGGAATACAACTATCCCCTTTATTCTATTTAACAAAGGCAGTCTTAAACCATTTATTGCAAGCGGTGTGTACAAGAAGAAAAAAAAGGGATGTTGCGAGGATGCGTTTTTCGCTGCTCTCGAAACACCAGTCTTACGGGCAATACGATTTATTCCACATACATGCTGTGTCGAAGTTGAATTATTACAGCCGGTAAATGAACACGGTATTCCACTGACGCATGGAGGTAAAAATCTAGTTGATTTCTTTAAAGATAAATGTCATCGACAAACAGTAAACTTCAAAAAAACCGGTATATGTATCACGCTAGATTTAGAATGTTTTTGTGCGATCACTTGCTTATCGCCAATCAAACTCTTGCCGCGGCGCTCTCATTCTTCAAACTGTTAGGAACAGAAGCGCAAGCGCCTGGTTAGCGACGTACGGACTGCGCTCCGAACTGTGGGGAGTTGGAGTAACTAAGTTGCCCACTGCATTCAAATTTTATAATTTCCTAGTTATTTTACCAAAACAAATAGAAAGACCCTAAAGCACTTTATTTAGGGTCTTTCACTTCTGTTCTTCCGAATTGTTTTTTCGTTGATACTTTCGCTCACTTTGTGAGTCGTCCTTCGTTTTTTTCTTTTTCTTCTCGTCCTGACTTTCTATTTTTAAATCTTCCATCGGAATATCATCGACAAACTTCTGCTCTTTCTGTTCATCCAGCTTCGTTCTTCTCTCCTCATTCCACTTTGGTCTTTCATTTGTAGAAGAATGCTTATTTTCACTGCTCATTTTCATCTCACCTCTACGCTTCTTTTTCTTTCCTCTTCCTTACTTTCCATATTTATAAACCTCTATCATGTAAAAACTAATTTTTCTTGGTATACTTTATGGATTGAAAAAGGACGGAGGTTACGTTACGATGAAAGAATTTGAAAGTATCAAGTCAATCGAACATATAGAAACATTTATAACAGAAAACCGACTCGCATTCCTTTATTTTTCCCGACCGAATTGCAGCGTCTGTCACGGATTATTACCACAGGTTCAACAATTGATGAATTCCTACCCACAAATAAACATAGCTCACATTAATGTAGAGGAAGTGCAAGAGGTAGCTGGACGTTTTTCAATCTTCACCATCCCGGTTCTATTGCTTTTCGTAGATGGAAAAGAATATATACGGGAAGCACGGATTGTACATTTGGATTTATTAGAAGAAAAGATACGGAGAATTTATGAAAATGTGCTTGAATCCTAATGATTCAAGCACATTTTCACTTATTATATTTCTCTTCGCATTGCTTTTAAAACATCAATTTGTGTAGCTCGTTTTGCTGGACGTAAACCAGATAAAATGGTCACAAGCAAACAAATCCCGACGGATATTAAAACAAGACTGACAGGTATCATTGAAAACTGCAGCTGCTCTGGCAGCTCTTCCTGAAACGCAAATTCAATAATTAATGGCAAACCGAGATTAACTAAAAAGCTGACTAGATAAGCTACTATGGTACCAATTAATGCCCCAACAATCCCGATATAACTGCTTTCCAGCAGAAAAATTTGTTTAATTGTTTTCGGGTTTGCACCAATCGCCTTCATAATTCCAATATCTGGCGCACGTTCAGTTACCGCCATTGTCATTGTATTATAAATACCAATTGAAGCAATAAGAATCGCAATCGTACCGACTAGAATTAAGCCTGCTTTCATAATCGTAAATAACATGTTGATCTGCTTCATCTCACTAACAACGGAATATGAAGCATAATTTGAATCGTCGAGTTCATCCACTATAGTCTGCACTGCTTCTAGGTTCGTTGCATATACTTTTACTTCATCAAATGCATTGACAGTTGTTGAATCAAGCTCGTCTCCATCAACACCTAATTCTCCTCCAGGTGTACCAGTATAAGCTTCCACGCCAGCAAAAACCTCACCCGAAATATATACATTCTGATCTTGTACCCACTCTTTCGTTGGCTTTTTTAAAATTCCAACAACAGTAAGCGGAGTTGTCTGTTCCTCCCCATCGACGTCTAAATCCTTCTTCACTGTCATATTTAACGTTTGTCCAATTAAATCGGCTTGGTACAGATATTCCTCTTTAATTTCTCCAGATGCTTCATCATAAATATCCTCATCTTCCACATCCTGTACAAAATAATCCAGAAAATGATATCCTACAACAACTTCATTCGGCTTTTCCGGCAGCCTTCCTTCATCAAGTTCCAACCCAGCATCTACCTCAGACGGAAAATGTGCTGCTACAGCAGTTGTTTCCGATTGATAGTCATCCAATGAAAAGGTTGGAAATTGACGTAGCTGATTTCTCCGCGTTACGGCATTAACATTATCAATAGACTCTAAGTAATCAATATCTTCCATCGTTAAGGAGCGATAATTATCATCTTCTTCTATGTGCCCATAAATATCAATTTCTGTAACAATTTGTTGTTCCAATGTATCCTTAACAATACTCTCTTGTAACCCATATCCGACAGATGCTAAAACAATAAGAAAGGCACATCCCATTGCCGTTGCTAGAATAGTCATCCCTGTTCTTACTTTATTCTTTTTAATATTTTGCAGAACGAAGCGAAATTGATCTTTTATTTTCATTGGGATCTTGCCCCCTCTACAATTCGTCCGTCACTTATCGTAATCGTACGATCACCAATTGCCGCTACTTCGTCATCATGGGTAATGATAAGAAACGTGATTTCCATTTCCTGATTCAGCTGTTTAATAAATTGCAGCAGCTCTGTCTCTGTTTCACTATCTAAACTCCCCGTTGGTTCATCAGCGAGGATTAAAGGCGGGTTTAATACTAATGCTCTTGCAATACTGACACGTTGCTGCTGACCACCAGATAATTCACTTGGATAATGGTCGGCAAATTCTGTTAAGCCGACCTTCTCCAAAATAGCAAGCGTTATTTTCTTGCGTGATGATTCGCCTTCACCCTTTAAAATTAATGGCAATTCAATATTTTGAAAGGCTGTCATACTCGGAATCAGCTGGAAGCTTTGAAAAATAAATCCCATATGCTCTAAACGAAAATCTGCAAACTCAGCCTCCGTTAAATCACTTACTTGCTGATTATTTATCCAGATTTCGCCCTCAGTTGGACGAATAAAACCACTAATCAAATTAAGTAAAGTAGACTTTCCTGAACCACTTTTTCCAACAATTGTTACAATCTCGCCTTTATTTACTTGAAAGGAAATATCCTGAAGGACTGATAACGTTGTTTCCTGCTTTTTCTTGCCCAGTATAAAGTGATGGCTTAATTGATTTACTGTAATCAAAATAAATCCCCCATTATTCATCCAATTCGATTGAATGGATATCCAGATTATAATCGATATCCTGTTTTCTTGGATTATTCATTGTTATATTACCTTCATATAATGTATCTCCTGTTTTTAAGTGAACAATGTGAAGCGTGAGATCCTGTTCTGCATTTTTAGTTGCAGGAACAACATACACCTTATCACCATGTATTTTATACATGTAACCTTGTTCATCGGTAACATCCGGGATAGCAATTGTTTGCTTCGCTTCTAATTCTCCACTTTCAATATTATAAGAAGTTAACTCAAGTTTTCCTTCGACATCCTCTGTAAAATAAATTATTTCATCATTCACTGCATATGGAAATGCATTATTTGAAATCTCTTTTGGTAATTTTATTTCTTCTTTTTCCCCTGTCGCCAAGTCGTATTGAAAGAGTTCACGATCGATGGTTTCATAGGTTGATTCCCACTCATCAATAACACTTTCCTCTATAAGTCCTTCTTCAAATACAACCTGTTCCATTGGCTGCTGGATATCCTCCCATTTATTGTTGACTATTCGAACTTCCCTGTATTGGTTGGATGAATCCTCATCTTCTTTCGTTGTAATGATAGCTTCGTTTTGAATTGTTTCTGCTGCAATATCGACTAAATAAACTTGGTAAGCTGTAATATCTTTCTCCGATTGCTTATCATAGCTATAGTTACGCGATATAATTTTTAATTGTCCATCAATGATATGAATTCCCTCTACGTCCATTGAATAAATCATGCTATTTTTATTCACTGGAATAGGTGCCTGAAAAGAAGTCTCCTCTTTCGACACTTTGTCTAATATGCCTATATCGAGTTCAAAATCATTTGGTTGATAGCCATTCATTGTATCCCATGTTAAATTGACATATACGAGAAAGTTTTCATCCTCATAGAAATGATACGGAGTCATACTTTTTCCACGCATGAAATTCCTATAGTCTTTCTGGAGTCGCTCCATTTTAGGGCTTTGATTTACTCCTAAAATACGTTCAAAATACGAATATTCACCCCAATATGTTGTACCATCAACATTCAGCTGAAATGAATCACCTATGCCCTCTTGGATAAAACTAGCCTCTAGAGTAAGCTTCTCTATCTCCTTTTCGTCCCCGTTTACTGTTTCAAAAGCAAATTCAGGCAATCTGCTTGTAGCTGTACTTGTTTGTATATAAAACGCTCCAATCACAAGCACAGTGAAACTAACAAGTAAAATTAACTTCCAATAACGTTTCATCCTAATCCTCCCTCCTTAAACACGTATCTTTCTTGTTAATAAATGATTACTCATCCATATGGATCCAGCCGTAACAAGTAATCCAGTCACTAACATAAGCATAAATAGCTCTTCTGGATAGAAATAGTTATAAAGCATAAATTCCTGCACGAATACCGGTAAGAAAAATACAATCAGAGCTAGTGCTCCATATCCAATACCTAATAAAATTCCTTTTAAACGATAGCAGCGCTCAAACATAATGATCGTGAAAAGTACAATCACGGCCATAAAACCGATACCATAATGGATAGCAAATTCTGCAATTGAGTACGGAAGCATAATTCCCAGTCGATCAAAGTTACGAATCATCTCATTAATCGATAAATCCCAGCGCAAATCAATTGGTACCATCCATTGTAAAATCATGCGTTCCAACGGCAATAACAGAATCTGTAATCCAACCAATCCTAGAACGAAAAGAAATATTGCTGAAGCCTTAGCCATATATACATTTAAACGTGCAGTTGGCAGCATAAGCAGCCGATAAATAAACGTATTCTTGCCAAACCAATCACGATACCAAATAAAAAGTGAATAAATCAATAGCGTTACAATACAAAGTGCGATTGGGCCGACAAACAAGATTGAATTGGTGACATCATTGAAAGACATTCTCCCATACTGCTCAATAAACGTCTCGATTGCCATATGGTCTACATTCATCGCTTGATTGGCATTATTTAAATAGCTTTTAGAGACAACAATTACTGCAGCAAGCTGTGAAATAATCGTTATGCCAATTAAAGCAATATATACTTTCATAAAGCGTCCAAGCTCAAAATTTACAAGCTTTACATATCTATTCATTGCTGGTACACCTCTCTCATCACATCAACAACCGATTTCCCTTCATTTTCGCGAATCTCTTCGGAATTAAATGCTTTTACCACAATACCATCATCCATTAAGATTACCTGATCAATTAAATGCTCAATATCATTAATCTCATGTGTTGTAATGATAACCCCGCGATCTTCTACTAAATGACTTGTAAATACCTCAGCGATTTGCTCACGGCTGAAAATATCAATTCCAGAGAAAGGCTCATCCATTAGAAGGTAATCAACATCTAATGCTAAACCTAAAAGGAGATTTACTTTGGCAGTGTTCCCTTTTGAAAGACTCGAAATTTTTTCTTCTGGTTTTAATTTAAAAAATCCAAGCAGTTCCGTTGCTCGCTCCTGGTTCCAGCTTTCGTAAAAATCCTGCATGAATTGCATTGATTGTCCAATTGTCATTTGCGGAAGCATCGTAATTGCATCTGGGATAAACGTAATTTTTTCATAGCTTTTCTTATTGATTTTTGCCCCGTCAATAAGGATTTGACCACTGTTAATCGGTGTTAATGCCATAATTGCGTTTAAAATCGTTGTTTTCCCAACGCCATTAATGCCAATTAGACATGTAATTTCTCCCTTGGCGGCAGTAAATGTTACACCCCTCAGCACTTGTTTTCGTCCAAACTTTTTCGTAATATCTTTAACTTCAATCACCTTATTTCCCCCCTTCTTCCTCACTCTGTCTTTGATATTTTTCTTTCATTACTTCTACAAGCTCATCAAAAGGAACTTGGATGCGTCTTATCGATGTAATAAAAGAATCGACCGCTTCCTCAAGCAACTCTCCTCTAACCGCAGCAAGTACATGTTCATCCTTCGTAATCCTACTTGGGTTGTTGCCTTCCGTATATATCAATCCTTCTTCCTCCATTTCCTTATATGCTCGTTGTGCAGTATTTGGATTTATTTTTAACTGATTGGCTAACTCACGCCTTGATGGAATCTCCTGCCCGGGTTCAAATGTTCCTGTTGCTATTTTTTCTTTAAATTGACGGACAACCTGTATATAAACTGGATCCCGTTTATTAAAGCTTACACTCATCAGCACACGCTCCTATACTTCTCCTAAGTTCACAACCTGTATTGCATGATTAATACACCATTTACAAAAAAATGCGTATTAACCTGTATCAATCATTTAATACACCCCTTACAAAAAAAGCGTATTAAACGATTAATACATTCTATCGTGTATTATATGCTTCATACACACGAACTGTCAATAAGTTTTTTTCGACAATCTTTCTTAGATTATTTCCTGGGAAATATATTTCAACAATGTATGATTTTCTATTTGTTTTTTGTCGAAAACCCTCTGCTCTATGATAAAGCGAAAATACATTGAGACTGAGACAAAAGTATTTTTATGTGCAAATAACCGCTTCAGAAATATACTTCGCTTTCCACGGGGGCTACGTATATTTCCTACGCTAAGTTTGTGGTCGTTCGTCTTTAACATTAAACACTTTCATTATGTCCCAGTCTCATGTTAGTACCACAAGGTATGACCTAAAGGCCCTTGAACAGAATCAGGAATTCCCAAGAAGTTTAGTCCTTACCTTCACGTTTTTTGATTCTTTCACATTTAAAAATTGGGGCTATTACCATACGGTTAATGCATGATAAGATAAAATAGATAAAATTAGATTAATAAACAGAAGGATGATTGGTAACGATGAAAGTTGTCTCTTGGAATGTTAATGGTATTCGTGCATGTGTAAGGAAAGGGTTTCTAGATTATTTCCGCGAAGTAGATGCCGATATTTTCTGTATTCAAGAATCAAAATTGCAGGAAGGACAAATCGAACTTGACTTGGAAGGATATGAACAATATTGGAATTACGCTGTTAGAAAAGGCTATTCAGGAACAGCAGTATTCACAAAGAAAAAGCCGATTCGGGTTACATATGGATTAAATAGTGAAGAGGTCCAAGAAGAGGGAAGAATTATCACATTGGAATTTGAAACGTTCTTTTTAGTAAACGTCTATACTCCAAACTCTAAAAGAGACTTGAGCAGACTGGATTATCGTCTAGAGTGGGAAGATGAATTATATAGCTATTTAGAGCAATTAGATGCCATTAAACCAGTTATCTATTGTGGTGACCTCAATGTTGCCCATCAAGAGATCGATCTAAAAAATTATAAAACCAATCACGGAAATTCCGGTTTTACCACTGAAGAACGTGGCAAAATGACACGCTTACTTGACTCAGGTTTTGTCGATACGCTACGATACTTTCACCCTGAAACAGAAGATATTTATACTTGGTGGTCTTACATGAAAACGATTCGCGAAAGAAATATTGGCTGGCGGATAGATTACTTTATCGTCTCAAAGAGACTTGTCCCAGCTCTTAAGGATTCAAAAGCTGATATGTCAATCATGGGAAGTGACCACTGTCCAATCATACTCGAAGTAGACAGTCTGTAAAAAATCTGGTATTCGTCAAGTCTCCTGAAAAAGAAAGTGACTTAGGAAAGGATAACAATCTCCTTCCTGCCAATTAACTACTGTAATCGTTTGTTCATACGCTGTTCATATTTACGTTGTACACTATATACAACGTAAAGGAGAGATTAGTGTGAAGCATTACAGTACAATATTATTACGTTTCTCGGCTTTTTTTGCACTGCTTGGAGCAGCTATCGGCTCTCATATGGCAGGCGCAGGAGGATATGAGTTTAAAACGGTTCATGCGCATATCCTCGTTGTCGGCTGGTTGTCTTTGTTTGCTTTTGCAGTTTTTTATAAACTATTTACACCAGCAAATCGAACGGTGGCAGCAATCCATGTTTGGACTACAATCATCGGTACCTTTGGCTTAACAATTGGTATGTGGCTTTACTTTGTTCGTCCTTTTAATATCGGAGATACATTCACAACCGCTTTTTTTATTGTCGGAGGAACGGTATTATTAATTAGCTTTGTATTCTTTTTTATTTTAACATTTATGAAAACAGAGGAAGTGAATAATAGCGCTGCTAAACGATGATAAGGCAGCCGCCTGAAACATAAGCATGTCACTTCCATCCAAAAATTATAACGGCATGACATCAGAAATTCAGATTGATGCCATGCCGTTTATTCACATTATTGTATTATTTTTTTAAAATAATCAATGATTCCAAGAGATCCTACCTGTAAGTCGAGGTTTATTAAAATATAAACCTCATGCTCATCAGGAATTCCTTTTTCTCTTAAGTGTTCCTGGATTTTAGTAAGCAATCGCTGCGAAATTACATCATAGCCTTTTCCTTCAATTACTGTCTGCTCACCAACCTCCATAAATACCTCAAGCCAACTTTGAACCTGATTTAATGCCTCTTCTATGTTTTGCGTCATCCCAAAATGACCAAAGTAGATACGGTCAAGGTTCTTGTCGCGAATTCGTTTAATGGAAGCTTCCATGTCGTTTGGATTAAAATGATTGGGAGATGTAGAAGGTAAAAACAGATCAACTCCATTTGGAACGAGCTGTTCGTAACGCACACCTACTGTATCTCCTGTAAACATTCCATTGCTTATAGGATCATAAATACTAATGTGATGCTTTGCATGTCCAGGTGTATCCCAGAATTCAAGTGTACAATTTGGGCCAATTTCCAATATGTCCCCCTCACCTTTTACAAGCAATCGATCTTCTGGTACAGGAACTATTGGATCAAACAATTCAGAGAAGCTGTCACCATAAACCGCTCTTGCTCCTGCAGCAAGCTTTTTAGGATTAATTAAATGTCTTTCCCCCCGCGGGTGGACAATGATGGTGGCATTCGGGCATTCCCTTAGCAATAAACCCGCTCCTCCTGCATGATCCAGGTGAATATGAGTAACAATAATATACTTTATCTCATCTAATGCATGTCCAAGCGCTGCTAATCCTGCCTTTATATACTTCACCGATGGACTTGGTCCAGTTTCAATGAGTGTTAATGCTTCTTCTTGGATAACATAAGTTCCAGTCCGATTAGCTACATCTAAGTCAAATCCATCAATTAAATAAATACGATCATCAAGCTTAATTGGATTCTTTTCCTTCATAAAACTTTCCCCTCCCGAGAATGCAAGCACATACTTTTACGTTCATATTATCACAAAATTCCCTCTTTCACATCATTTTTTACTAGAGCAGCACCTCACAAGCAATATATCCGAGTAATCCTCGATTATATATAAAAAGAACGACAGGAAAGCGAATAAGTATAGTAATCCTGTTAAAAATACAGATGTATAATGTGCACTATTCTTTCTTCAATATAGATAAACACTGCATGGCACATTTGCACCTAAATAAAAGGAGGTTTTTTAAATTGTTTAATCAACAACAGAATCAAAATTTCCAAGGTTCATCACAAATGCCTGATCACCAAAGTCATGGTGGCCATGAAATGTTCGATGCACATGAAGCAATATCTAGTCTTATCGGTGGCTTAGAGCAAGGGTTACTTTATGAGCAGCATATTCAGGATCCTGAACTAAAAACAATGCTGCAAAAGCATAAGACATTCCTTACTCAAATGTATAATACAATTGTAGAAACTCTAAACACAGGACAAGAGCCTTCTCAAAAAACCCAGACGTATATGATGTCAGATAGCAATAATGTGCTTTATGGGATGAAGCCTACTCAACCTAAAACACCCGCACAGGCGGTGACCGAATTAAATGACCAATGTATATCCAGTTTTATGATGGGGAATTTAAAGGCTACTGCTTCTGGATTTACAATGACAGCTCTTGAAACAACCAATCCAGTATTAAGAAGAGTGTTTGCAGATAGTGTTCCAAACCTAATTGAAATGGCTTACGAAATATTTCTTTACCAAAATAAACGCCAATATTATCAAGTACCACAATTAAAGCCAGAAGAGATGCAAATTTACATGAGCAGCTTTGCTCCTGTTCAAAATCCAATGCAGCATTAAATTTTAATAACGGTGAATTAACCAACTATACACTTAGCTACAGAATACGATTATAAAGGGTGAACAAAATGGGCAGAGATGAGCATAAGAAGAGAAAAAATAATTTTTTATCACAAACTCCCAAAAATCAGAAGACTGATGGTATTGATGTCGAATTTTCAAATGAGTTTGCTGATGCGGAAGATAGGGAAGCACAAGCAAGAAGTCGTGCTGCCGACAAACGTGCACATGAGAAATAATTAGAACAACGAAGCGATTCAATTTAATCATTGAGTCGCTTCGTTACGTTAACAATTATGCCTTATATATGTTACAACTTAGTTGTTTTATCGATTATCATTGGAAGTTCCGGTGAAAATATTATAAATTATAAGTAAGATTATTTTTTAAAAAGGATGAACAACTAATGACTAACAAAAGCGTCGATGATTATTTAACAGAAGGAATGTACGGAACACGGCGACCAAAAGAGCACGAACGAATTCAGTTTCTAGGCACACTTAGAGAACGAATTGTTTTGGCTCTAACAATCGGACAGGTTATGTCTGATTCTGGCCTTCATAAATTGGAAGCAGCTATCAAAGAGAACCCTAAAGCAACATTACTAATTAATGGGCATGTTCCCTTTCGCTTTTTAAAAGAAGAAAAAGAACTTGCTAATAAATATAATATTCCTTATACAACCATTACAAACAACGAAAGTGATACAGATATCGGTGCAGTATTAACTTATGACTACGCCATTGATAAAGAAAATATCTTTATTGAAGATGCGCAACCCGATGAAGAAGTGACTGAACCAAAAGAACAGCCAAAGAGCTTTATCGGTAAAATAAAGAAATGGTTTGGTTCCTAAAAAAAATAAAATAGGTCGCCGCACAATAAGTTGTGCTGCGGCCTATTTTATTTTTACCACCCTTTTTTTAGTTTGTAATTTACTAACTTAAAAACATTTATATTTGTTTTTTTTTGCTTTTTCATTCAAAAATCATATGTTTTGTAATATAATTAATCTATCATACGCAAATACAAACAATACCTCATATAATCTCAGTAATATGGTCTGAGAGTCTCTACGGAGTAACCGTAAATTACTCTACTATGAACGGTGCTTCTATGAAATGACCGTTTATTTAAACGGCTTTTTTTATGGAAACAGCCACCATTCATGAACTTGAGGCAAGAAAAGGAGCAGCAAGATGGAACTTATACTTAAAGATATTCTAGCAGCAATTAGTGGTGTGCTTAATGGACTCCCACAAGGATTACTGGCATTAACATTCGGATTTGCATCTGTACCTACTGCGTTAGCATTTATTATTGGCGCATTCGGAAATGCCATGACAAGCAATGTTGCTGTTGTATCATTCCAAGCAGAGACAATAACCGTTGCTGGAACAATGGGTAATAATATGCGTGAACGGTTATCAATGATCTTCTACGGTGCATTCATTTTAATAATTATTAGCTTATTTGGTCTTATGGAACAAATTGTTACATGGATTGGTCCAGTTATTACAAATGGGATGATGGCTGGAGTCGGCTTTATGCTTGCAAAAGTGGCATGGGATATGGCAAGAAAAGACCGTTTAATTGGTAGCTTCTCCTTTGTTAGTGCACTATTCGTGTATATTGTAACGAAGGATCTTGTATACACAATTACAATTTCCGTTATTCTCTCGAGTGTGGTTTATTATTTTATAAAAAAAGATACACCCGATCATTTAAAGCAGAAAATTGATGATCGTTTTAAATTGCAAAAATTAACGTTAAATCCAATGGTAATCCGTGGTGCTTTAGCTTTAGTTTGCTTAAATATCGGCGCTAACATTGCCTTCGGAAAAATAAATGGAGAAATTGCTTCACAAGATGTAAATATAGATACATTAACCATTATTAGCAGCTTAGCGGATATGGCTTCTGCTTTATTCGGGGGCGGACCCGTTGAAGTAATTATCTCCGCAACAGCCAGTGCACCACATGCAGTATGGGCTGGTGTTTTGATGATGGCACTAATGGCTTTCATCCTTATTTTTAAACTACTTCCCAAAATCGGAAAGTATGTACCGAGTTCTTCAATTGCAGGATTTCTATTTGTGCTTGGAGCAATCGTTACACTACCTGGCAACGCCGAGGCAGCACTTTCAGCGGATGCTGCTGGCTCTAATATTGTCGGTGGTATTACGATGATTGTAACTGCTATTTCCGACCCATTTTTCGGCCTGCTAGCAGGTGTAATTATGGAATGGCTGTTAGGTATTTTTGGAATATAATATTATTGTGGGAGAGTGTATTCGAATGAACACATATGAGCTCAAAATTGCAGGTTTGAAACGTAACTTGCCAATTATCCAATTAAACGAAAATCTAAAAATCGCAAGCTTTGTTATTCTAGGTGATACTGAAATGGTTGCTACGACTGCACCACTAATAGCAGAAAAATTGCCTGAGGTTGATCTTCTCGTTACAGCAGAGGCAAAGGGAATTCCTTTTGTTTATGAAATTGCGAAACAATTAAACATGGAAAAATATGTTGTCGCTAGAAAAAGCATAAAAGCCTATATGAGCAGTCCCATCGTCCATGAAGTTGAATCGATTACAACACAAAAGACACAGACCTTATGCTTGGACACAGAGGATGTAGAGCGAATAAAAGGACAGCGCGTAGCTCTAATTGATGATGTGATAAGCACCGGTGAATCCTTAAAAGCTTTAGAAGAATTGGTGGAAAAAGCTGGTGGAAATGTTGTCGCGAAGGCAGCCATTCTAGCTGAAGGTGAAGCGGCAAATCGTGATGATATTTTATTTATAGAGAAACTACCGCTTTTCACAGACTGAATTACCAAGACCTAGCCGCCCGCTAGGTCTTTTTTCACGCGCAAAACTCCGAACATATATCCATTTTATTAAACAACCCTCTACCCCCACACTCAACAAACTTTCATACATATAATCTGTTCACTCATACATTATACAGATCATGTTAGTTCAATTCAGAATTCATAAAAGAATATTCTTGTTATACTTCTGATAATAAATCGAAAATTTGGAGGAGATATCATGACTAATCCTGTTGTTGAAGTGCAACACGTAACAAGAAATTTCGGTAAAACAACCGCAGTAAACAATGTTTCCTTTTCCATTGAAAAGGGATCTACTGTAGCAATCCTCGGGCCAAATGGTGCAGGGAAAACGACGATGGTTTCTATGATGCTTGGGTTAATCGAGCCTAGTGCCGGGCATATTCAATTATTTCGTCATCATCCAAAGCACATTTCTGTTCGTGAAAAAATAGGAGCTATGCTTCAAGATGTAAGTGTTGTTGACAAATTAAAAGTTCATGAAGTTATTGCCCTCTTTCGTAGCTACTACCCTTCCCCGCTCTCCATGGAAGAATTAATTGCTTTAACTGGATTAGAGAAGAACGACTTGAACAAATGGGCTGACAAATTATCTGGTGGACAAAAACGTCGGGTTGGCTTCGCCCTTGCTCTGACAGGAAATCCAGATCTTGTTTTCTTTGATGAACCAACAGTCGGACTCGATATTACGGCAAGGAGATTATTCTGGGAAAAAGTAAATGCATTAAAGGAAAAGGGAAAAACAATCATTTTTACCACACATTATTTACAAGAAGCAGATGATGTGGCTGAACGGATTATTTTATTTAACCGTGGTGAAATTATCGCGGACGGACACCCAAATGCTATTAAACAGCAGCTCGCCATACGAAATGTGTCCTTCCAAACAAATGATGCCAAAAGAGCAATACAGCAATTACAAACCCTTCCGATAGTTAGCAAATGCTATCAAAAAGACGATCGCATTTACGCAGTAACGGAAGAGACAGATACAGTTCTTGCATCATTATTCAAGTTCGATTTACACGCTAAAGATATCGCAATTGAACAAGGACGATTAGAAGAAGTGTTTGAACATTTAACAAAACCGAATGGGGAGGCAGAGATAAATGAACAGCATAACGATGCAATGTAAGATAGAGGTACTTCGCATTTTCCGTAATCCATATTTTGTATTTTGGAGCCTGCTTATGCCAATTGTGTTTTATTTTATTTTTACCAATATCGTAAATGCAGATGTTCCCGATGTAGAACTATGGCAAGCGTATTATTTAATGTCAATGACTGCCTTTAGTGTGATGGGATCGGCTATCATGACGTTTGGCATTCGCATGGTACAAGAACGGACACAGGGCTGGTCCTCCTTTATGAAGATAACACCATTACCTGCTTGGGCTTATTTTACCGCTAAGATGTTCGGACAAACGGTCATGCATTTATTTTCCGTGATCCTTATCTTTATTGCAGGATATTTGATCAACGGTGTTTCGTTAACATTCACGCAGTGGTTCTTCTCAGGTTTATGGATTCTGGTTGCCTCCCTGCCATTTCTTGCCATCGGAACACTCGTAGGTTCCATGAAGAAAGTGGAAACTGCTAGTGGGGTTAGCAATATCCTCTATTTAGCATTAGCAATTCTTGGCGGGATGTGGTTTCCAATATACATTTTCCCTACTTTCCTGCAAGACATGGCAGAATGGCTACCATCCTATCACTTTGGTAATGGTGCATGGGAGATTATTCGTGGGAATGCTCCAAGTATAAAAAGTGTTCTTATCTTAGGCGGCTATTTGATTGGATTTATGGTAATTTCAGCTCTTGTACGAAGGAATGAGGAAGCCAATTAGCAGGATTTGTGATTCGCCATTCTCGCTTTTGCGATATAATAAAACTATCTGCTTGCTATATGCCAAAGGGGGAATGGCAATTGAAATTTAATATCGATATTGATGATAAACACGCGGAAACACAAATAACGATTCAAGCAAAGGAATGGACGGAAGAGCTAGAAGAAATTGTAAAAATAATTAAGAAGCGTAGAACACCCCGGTTATTTGCCAGTGACTCTGAGCAAACAATCCTGCTTGATCCGAAAGAGATTGATTTTATTTATGCCGAGCAAAGAAAGGTCTTCGCAAGCCTGGCAAATCGACAATTGGAACTAAAAATGAAATTGTATGAAGCAGAAGAAATCTTAGCTCCATACGATTATATGCGGTTTTCAAAATCTGTTATTGGTAACCTGAATCAAATAGAACGCTTTGAATTATCCTTCAATGGGAATCTTTGTGTCTATTTTCGTTCGGGAAATAAAGCATATATCACGAGAAAATATGTAGCACCTATTAAAGAAAATCTGATGAATGGAGGGGAATCGAATGGTGGTTGAAATACTAAAAAGAACGATGATTGGACTAGGGTTTGCATGTGTTTTTACATTTATCGCAATAACTATTGTTGTTATTAACGATCATCCCACCTCCGCTTCAGAGATTTGGATGCATATGCTGGCAAGTATGACGATCGGTGTTTATTTTGGACTGTCTTCATTTATATATATGGGAAATGAATGGAGTTACATGAAAAGGACTATCGTGCATTTTAGCGTCTCCATCTTATTTTACTATGTTATCGCCTTTTCCGTTGGCTGGGTACCATTTGGATTTTGGCCCATTATAGGAAGTTTGCTAGCATTCATTGTTACCTATTCCCTTTTTGGAACGGGATATTATCTATACTATAAAAAGCTTGAAGTTTCTTTAAATGAGCAGTTAAAAAAAAGAAATGAGAATTCACGTGAGCCTTGAGGATTAAATACTCACCAAATCGAAGCGAGTTTATTTTAGACTCGCTCCCCCCATACATAACCTTTATCTAAATGCTTGATAATCGAAATGATACCCAACCTCTGTTACACTAATGATAATAAGAAACGGAGGGATTACATGCGATTAAAGGACAAAAAAGTAATTGCACTTGTTGAAGAAGATTTCGAGGATCTTGAACTTTGGTACCCAATTTTACGCCTTCAAGAAGAAGGTGCACAAGTTGATTTAGTTGGTAAGGAAGCCAACCATAAATATATTGGTAAATATGGTGTTCCCGCAGAATCCGCTTATGCATTTACCGATATTGAAGCAGAAGATTACGATGCTATTCTTGTACCTGGCGGCTGGGCACCGGATAAATTGAGACGCTATCCAGAAGTGCTGGATTTTATCCGTGTCATGGATAAAGCCAAGAAACCAATCGGGCAAATTTGCCATGCTGGCTGGGTGCTTATTTCTGCAAATATTTTACAAGGCAAGCATGTTACAAGTACTCCAGGGATAAAAGACGATATGACAAACGCAGGCGCTACTTGGAGTGATGAAGCGGTTGTCGTTGATGGCCATATCATTTCCAGTCGCCGTCCACCAGATTTACCAGCCTACATGAAAGCTTTTGCTGATAACCTGGCAGAAGCAAACCGCTCTGATTGAGGTGTTTTGAATGAAAATTTTATCGATTGAACCAACACCAAGTCCACACTCGATGAAAATAAATGTCAATGAATCCTTGCCTGCAGGTGAAAATTATAATTATAACGAAAAAGATAATCTCGAGGATGCACCAAGCTATGTTAAACAACTCTTTGCTATTGAAGGAGTCCAAAATATTTATCGTGTGGTTGATTTTATTGCGCTTGCACGCAACCCTAAAACCGCTTGGGAAGAGCTGTTACCGAAAGTTCGTGCAGTATTAGGGACAGAAGAAACGAATGATGATTTAACTCCAAATATGCAGCAGAACAATGAAGAAGCTTTTGGAGAGATTAAAGTCTTTATTCAAATGTTCCGCAGCATACCGATGCAAGTAAAATTAGAGGATGGTTCGGAGGAAAAACGTTTTGGTCTTCCTGAACGTTTTAGTCAAGCAATTATGGAAGCCTCTCCCTCCTCTCCCAATGTAATTATGGATCGTAAATGGGTTGAACAGCATCCAAGATATGGAACGATGGAAGAAGTAGGAGAAGAGATTGTTGAAGAGCTTGCAGCAAGCTACGATAAGGACCGATTAGATGAGCTAGTCAAACTAGCATTCGAGAATCAAGCGTCGTCAAGTTCTCATTCTCAAGAGTCAAGACCCAAAAAGCAATTGACACTTGAAGTCCTTGATGATCCAAACTGGAAGGTACGTTATGCGGCACTTGATCGTTTTGATCCAACACCAAGCGACTTGCCATTACTTGATAAAGCGTTAAATGATGAAAAGTCATCCATTCGAAGGCTAGCAACAGCATATCTCGGAATGATTGAGGAACCAGAGGTGCTACCTTATTTGTATAAAGCCTTAAAAGATAAGTCTGTCACAGTTAGACGAACTGCTGGTGATTGTATATCTGATCTTGGGTTTAAAGAAGCAACGTCAGAAATGATTACGACGCTTTCGGACCCTAGTCGAATTGTACGCTGGCGAGCGGCAATGTTCTTATATGAATTAGGTGATGAAACTGCCATTCCAGCTCTGGAAACAGCTGCAGATGATCCTGAATTTGAAGTTCGAATGCAAATCAAACTAGCATTGGAGCGCATTCAAGGTGGCGCAGAAGCCAAAGGATCTGTTTGGCATCAAATGACACAAGCTACACAAAAAGCTGATTGAGCCATATGCGCCAATCAGCTTTACTCATGCATATCAAATTCACGCTAAAGCGTACGTAAGCATAAAGTTTCAGGCTCCTTTACACTTGGAAAGCGATTTCATATAATAGTAGTAATCATCTTAATTTTCAGGAGGCGATTAAGTGGAGAGCGTTAAGGAAGGTACGCTATTATGGAAACCAGATAAACAAAGAAAGAAGCAATCAAACTTATATAAATATATCGATTGGCTAAAGAAAGAAAAAGGACTTTATTTTGATGACTATCACGCCTTATGGGAATGGTCTGTCCATAATTTAGAAGCATTTTGGGAGTCCCAATGGGAATATTTTAACATCAGGTCGAAACAATCCTATGATGCGATCCTTACCTCTCGTGAGATGCCAGGAACGACATGGTTTCCTGGGGCTATGATTAACTACACGGAGCATATTTTCAGAGATAGAGATTTGAACAAGCCAGCTATTATACATGCATCAGAACATCGAGCTACACAAGAGGTGACATGGGGGCAATTATATATAGATACAGTTGCTTTCCAACAGACACTAAAAAAATTAGGCGTCCAAAAGGGGGATCGTGTTGTTGCCTACGTACCAAACATTTATGAGACAGTTGTTGCTTTTCTAGCAACAGCGAGTCTCGGAGCGGTTTGGTCAAGTGCTTCTCCAGACTTTGGTACACAAAGTGTGATTGATCGTTTTAAGCAAATCGAACCAAAAGTGATGATAACAGTTGATGGATATAGCTACAATGGAAAAAATTTCGACCGCACGGAGGTTGTAGCGAACATTCAAGCAGCATTACCAACAATTGAAGCTACTATCACGATCCCTTATTTGAATGAACAAACAAATTTTAATAAGCTAAAAAATCCAATTCAATGGTCGGATGCAACTACAAATAACGGTGACAAAAGCTTAACATACGAACATGTTCCATTTAATGACCCTCTATGGGTGCTTTATTCATCTGGAACGACAGGAAAGCCGAAACCTATTGTACAAAGTCAAGGCGGTATTTTACTAGAACATTTAAAAGCTGCAACTTTCCATATGGACCTAGGTGAGGACACACGTTTCTTCTGGTTTACTACGACAGGTTGGATGATGTGGAATTTTCTTATCGGCGGTTTGCTTAGTGGAAGTACAATTATCCTCTATGATGGAAGCCCAGCCTATCCGGACAATAAGTGGCTTTGGAGGTTTGCTGAACAGACAAAAATGACAGCTTTCGGTACAAGTGCAAGCTTCCTAACAGCAAGTATGAAAGATAGTCTTGAGCCAGGGAAGGAATTTGATTTAAGCCATCTATCCAATATCAGCTCGACCGGTTCTCCTTTGCCACCTGAAGCGTTTGGGTGGTGCTATGACCACGTAAAAAGTGACCTGTGGATTGCTTCTGTCAGTGGTGGAACGGATGTGTGTACAGCATTTATTTTAGGTGCACCGATTCTTCCAGTGTATGCTGGTGAACTACAATGTATGGGACTCGGCGCTAAAATAGAGAGCTTTAATGACCAAGGAAAACCGGAAATAGATGCAATTGGAGAGCTCGTACTAACAGCGCCCTTCCCTTCTATGCCAATTTATTTCTGGAATGACCCTGATGGTACTCGATTACACGAAAGCTACTTTGATGTATTTCCAGGAATTTGGTGTCATGGTGACTACTTAAAAATTACAAATCGTCATACTGGGATTATTTACGGTCGCTCAGATGCAACAATTAACCGTGGCGGAATCCGCATCGGTACGAGCGAAATTTATCGAGCAGTCGATCAAGTCAAAGAGGTTTCTGATAGCTTAATAGTTGATATTCCAAACCAGGACGGGGGTTCAGCCACACCACTTTTCGTCGTAATGAAGGATGGCGCTGAATTAACTGATGAAATCTCCGGGCGCATTAAAACACAAATTCGTACCCAATGCTCGCCACGTCATGTACCGACTGGAATCTATCAAGTTACCGACATACCGAAAACACTTAACGGTAAAAAACTTGAAGTACCGATTAAAAAAATACTCATGGGCAAACCGGTTGAACAAGTCGTCAACATAGGATCACTGAGTAATAGAAGAGCACTTGATTATTTTGTCCAGTTTGCAAAAGACGAAATGAAGGTTTAAGAAAGTCTCTCCTGCTTATTTTAGCAGGAGAATTTGTTTGGGTGCGTTATTTTTTCTATGGCCGGAGAGGTAGAAGCCGGGATGTGAGGTGGGTTATATATTTTGGTATGGGGCTTAATTGCTGGGAAAGGTGCTTTATATTCTAGAATGGTGCTTTAATTGCCGGGTGAGGTGCTTTATATTCTAGATGGTGCTTTAATGGCCGGGTGAGGTGCTTTATATTCTAGAATGGTGCTTTAATGGCCGACTGATGTGTTTTATTTACAAGAATGGTGCTTTAATAGTCGAGAGATGTATTTCTATGCTTAGAGAATTAGAAAATACAAGATTTGAAAAAATACCAGCCCCTCAAGGCTGATATTTTTAAATACAAAACTATATTCATTCTTCTATAACTAAGTGTTTTTTCTGCATCATTAGGCTTGCAGTAACATATGCAATAAACGCAATTACAATAGATGTTACAACAGAATGCATTCCAAATGGCTGCGGATAAAAGGATTCAAATAGGATGTAGCTTCCAACACCAAAGATCATCGATGCAATCGCACCATATTTATTCCCCTTCTTCCAATAGAGACCCATGACAATTGGCCAAATAAACGCAGCTTCGAGACCACCCATCGAGAATAGATTGAGCCAAATAATTAAGTCAGGTGGGTTTAAAGACATCACAATCACAACGATTCCAAGCAATGCAGTTACCCACATACTTAAATACTTTACTTTTCTTTCCTTTGCAGTAGGTTCTATGTAATTTAAATAGACATCTTTCACAATCGTAGAACTAACTAGTAATAATAATGAATTCACAGTTGTCATAATCGCTGCCATTGGAGCCGCAAGGACAATTCCGGACAGCCAGTTTGGCAATACAGTTTGCGCGAGAAGCGGCATTACCGTATCACCAACTTCTATACCGGGTATAACAGGTCTTGCAAACACACCAATCAAATGCATGTTAAGCATAATAAAACCAACAACAATCGTACTTATAATAATTCCACGATGCATCGACCTTGAATTTTTATAGGACATCGCACGCACAGCAATTTGCGGCAGCGCGACAACACCAACACCAACAAGGACCCAGAACGAGGAAACATATGCAGGTGTTAAATCAGCATTTGCACCAAATGGTGTAATTAGATTTGGATTTTCTGCTGCAAGATCAGCAATGATTGCAGGGACTCCTCCACCCGCGATGATAACTGCAATGAGCAGGATTAACGTTCCTGCGAACATCACAATTCCTTGAATTGCATCTGTTATTGCAATAGCACGAAACCCACCAATAATAACATAAACGAGAACAGATACCGAGAATATAAATAATGATGCAATATAGGATAGGCCTGTTAATGATTGAATCAAACGACCGCCACCAATCCATTGAGCAGACATCGCAGAAAACAGGAAAATTAAAATACTTAATGAAGACAATAACACGACCCATTTGGATTCGTAACGACTTTTTAAAAAGTCTACAATTGTCACTGCTTTATATTTGCGTGTTACAATGGCAAATTTTTTCCCTAGTATCATTAACACAAAATAACCTGTAGCAATCTGGGAAGTAGACAGCAATACCCAACCAAGCCCCTGGTTATATGCTGCTCCTGGCCCGCTTAAGAAGCTACTAGCACTTCCATACGTTGTAACCAATGTCATTGCTAGCACAAAGCCACCTAAGCTTCTTCCCCCAAGAAAATATTCCTGCAGGAAGGAATCCGATCGTTTTACATATTTTCCTGCCCACATACCAACTGCGAATACAATAATTAAAAATAATACTAATGGTAATATTGCTTGCCAATTCATAGCTGCTTATTCTCCTTATCATCTAATTCATCTAATGGAATATCTATAAAAAACAACTTTATCACAAGCCAAATCAGTAGCACCATGACAACAAAGCCAAGGACACAGCTATAAAAAAACCAGGCAGGCAACCCTAGAATATAAGTATATTCTGCCGGATTTTTACTTCCTAATCCATATGCAAATCCATACCACCAAATAAAGTTAATAATGACAATTCCAATCCCTATTAATGCTTCTCTATTCGCAATTTTATATCGATAATCATCCTGATTCATGTTCATTTTTTTCATATTGAAGGTCCCCCTTTTTCATACTAACCATATTATATTAACTAGAAGGGATCTGTAAACATTGTGGGGCTATTATATGCTGAACACGTTATTCACATAGAATTTTTTTGAAAAATAGAAGGGGTTTAACCATGCCAACATGATTAAACCCCTTCTGATTATGAAGTTCTCAATATTATCCTTTATCTATTATTCTACTGTACAATCTTTTTTCGCTTACTAAGGTAGATGGCACCACCGATTAGGATAAAAAGAACCCCTGCAATCAAATAGTTAAACGTGTTTGTTGCCGTATTCGGTAATATATTTCCAGTTCCAGTATTAGCTGAGCCGTTCGAGCCATTTGCTCCATCAATCGTATTTTGATTATCAAGAACACCCTTCTCATTCTCATCTTCTGCAGAAGTTTCTAATTCAAAAACCGCGAATGTACTGAAATGATTTGTTTTTGCACTTATTTTACCATTTTCATAATTACCACCAACAGCCTCCCAGAGATTATCGGTTTCATTCAGGTAAAACAGCTTCACATTTTCTTCGCTTTCTATCTTTGTTGCATCTGCCTCGAAGATTAATGTGATCGCGTCTTCGAATTCACTTATCCGTTGATTTCCCTGTGTAATGGAGAAATCATATACATTACTTAGTGCATTTGGAACCGCATCAAGTCTATCAATTACGATCGTTACTGCTTCATCGCCATTTGTAAATACTGAGGCTGGAATTTCTAAAGAGACATCACCTTTTTCAATACGTAGAACCGCATTTTTAGCTTTCAATTCTTTTACTTGCTCGCTGCTCAATACAATCTCAATTAAGGTTAGGTCTGCTGATTCATTTAAATCAATTATGACCGTTCCATTTTCTGTAATTGTCTCTAACGCATCTTCTTCAAGAATCGCTTGATTGTCTTGAACAATTGGTTGAACTGTTATTGTTTTATTCGTTTTATCAGAATCTCCTGGTTGTTCCTTTTCTCCGTCCTTATCACCATCATCAGGAACCTCTGTATCTGGCTTTTCAGGCTCTTCTGGGTCAGGATCCTCCGGTACTTCTGGGTTTGGTTCTCCCGGGATTTCGTCCGTTTCTGCAATCCTGCCCTCTGCTCCATATACAATCGGATTCGACTCTGAGCTGTTTAAATGCTTAACATAATCAACTGTTGCCTCAATGTCTTCAGGTCCCATGATTGGATTTTGCCCTAAATCATTTATCGGACCGTCTGAGGTTCCCATATAATTATTTACCGTCAATGTATACACTGCATCCTCATCAATCGGCGTTCCATCTGGAAAAGTGATAGCTACAACTTCATTCAATTCCTTATTCCATGTATAATGCAATCCGGCAATACTATAATCCGGTCCATAAATTGGAGATAACTGTTCATTAATAATCGGATAGAGGTCTGCTCCTGTTACCTCCAACGTCATCAATGTGTTTCCAAACGGTTGAATATTGTACAGGTTGCCCCACGTTATTTCACCTGCAAGCAGGCTGTCCCTAATTCCACCACCATTCATCATGGCAAAATCACTTTCCATCGACCAGTTCATCGCATCTGCAAGGAGATTTCCCAGTCCATGATCACCGTCATTCGTATAACTGCCAGTTAAATCTTGCGCATTATAGCCAATCACTTCATTAATAATCGGCGCAATCCGCTCTGCATACGTATCTAGAATGCCAGCTACTTTTTCATCGGCTGTATAGTCGCTTTGCTTTACAAAGACAACTTCTGCTTCCTTTTCTACAATGTCCCCTGTCTCACGATCAATAACGAGATCAACATCTGCAAAGGCTTTTCCATACTCAGATGCTTGGACAATTAATTTATCATCGACAACCGCGTTATTAACAACGTGGTTATGTCCTGAAAAAATAACATCAACTGCATCATCAATATTATTCGCCAGGTCTGCCGCCGCCCCTGTCACAACATCACCAGTTTGATAGGCCGGTAGATGGGCAAGGACTACAATTGCTTCCACACCTTGATCTGTGAGTTCAGCAGCTGCGGCATTCACCGCTTCTGTTTCATCTGTAAATGCTACATTTTCCAATGACGCAGGCATAACCATGTTTACCGTTTCAACTGTGTTAACACCAATAAATCCAACTTTCACACCATCTACTTCCTCAATATGGTATGCGTCTAAAAAGGGTTCACCTGTATCATCATAAACACAGTTTGCACAAAGTACCGGAAAGCTCATTCCAGCATACCCTTCTGTACCTTTTCCTTCCGAATGGTCTCCACCATTTACCATTCGAAGCAATTCATCTAATCCTTCATCAAATTCATGGTTCCCAACGGTTCCAACATCAAAGCCGATTGCTTCCATAATTTCGACAGTTGGTTCATCCTGGAGTAATCCAGAAACCGGAGAGCTTCCACCAATCATATCTCCAGCATGAACGATTAATGTATGTTCATTTTCTTGCTCGCGTTCTTTCATTGCTGTTGCCGTATAATCCATACGCCCATACATATCATATACGCTATCCCCATCTGGATCGAGCGAATATTCCTGATCAATTTTTCCGTGTAAATCATTTAAGCTTAGCAGTTGAAGTTCTAGTAGGTCCTCATCCTCATTCGGAACTTCTTCCTCAGTAATCGGTGTATAGCCATAGGATTCTGCTTCCTCTGCACTTGTAAAGAAAATACGCTTATCAACTGGGACGTCTTCCCAACTATTCGGTTCTACATACTCCATTGTTTCTGAGTTTCCAACATACCTTAAAAAACCTTTCTGATCATCGTTCGCACGGAATGCAAATGGAAGCTCCAATAAAGGATCTTCTGGATTCCAAATTCCTAACCCTGCATCCTTCGCTTCTTTTACGGCTTGCTGATACATTGGGTATGCTTCTTCATCAACTGGTGCAAGGAAATAAGTAGATGCATAACCCGCCTCGACCATTTCTAAATTAATGTTTAATTGATCTTCCTTGCGAATTACTTCTGCCAAAATTCTTCCGTAGTCATCTGTTGGTTCATCTCCAACCTTTAAATAAATTTCATCACCAGGCTGAATCAATTCACGAATATAATCTGTCGCTCGATCCCCATAATATTTTTGATTTTCATTGATTTCCGCTCGTTCTGGATCTTTATTTTTCGCTGCATACGTCTCCGCAGTGTCCATATTCAAAAAGCGTACTCTCGTTTCTCCAAATACAGGGTTTGCAACACGAATTGTATCCCCATCTGTTACGCTTTCTACAGTAGTTTCATAGTAGCCTGCAGAAGTCGGGGCTTCTGGCTGATCAGGAGCTACCTGCAAGTCTTCCTGTCCAGTAGGAATCAGCTGATACGTATTATACTGACTTACAATCGCCGTAATGTCATACCATAAACCAGACTCCACTTGAGAAATATCAAGCGCGTTTTCCATCACACGCAATGTTGTTCCATTGAATTCAGCATCAACCAGTGCAACATTGTACCCTCCACCAGCGGGGCTATCTGGAATAGTATTAATATAACCATTTACTTGTACTAACTGTCCTTCATACGATTCCGCAATCGTAGGATCTTGAAGATCTTCCAAGGTTATTGTTTGCGCTTCCGGCAAAGCCTGATCTGACTCTAATATTTCGATTGAAGCTGGCACAATCTCTTTTAAACCGTTATAGCTAGCCAATTCTCCAACAATTTGTACTCGATCACCTTTTACAAGATCGGGTAAATCGCCTTGTTCATAAGAAAATAAATTAATGCCGCCAGTCTCATCTTGTATGTATGTCGTAAACTGTGCTCCGTTACTGATTGCAGCATTATCCACTGTTACAATTCCTTCTACCATTACATTCGTACCATCACTTAATTCACGTGCATCACCGATTGAAGATACTTCGTCAGGATCAGCAGGTTCTTCCGGCTCTTCTTCCGGAGGATCAATTTCCCCAGCTCCATCCATCGTATGGCTGCCAAGATATGCAAATGTATTGCTTGCATAATCATTCCACTGACTTTGTTCATATGTTTCAGCAGGCGCAGTAATCGATGCATCTCTCACTAACGTAACGTCAGCAGCAAAATTATCACGAACGCCAATTTCACCAAGCATATCGATGATCGCTTCATCTTTTTTCAATGCAAATGCGTCGTCTCCATTGAAATTGATAATCGATCCATTTACCACATCTGCATGATCCAGAATTGCCTGTTCTGCACTAGTATGTGCAAGAACAAGTACATCATCGTTTTCAAGTGTCCCAGAAAGTGATAATGTCTGGCTTGCTGAAGAAGCACCATTACTGTACAACTCCACTTGATAACTCGATAAATCTACCGCACTTCCTGTACCATTGTAAATTTCAATTGCCTTATTAAAGGAACTACCTTCAATATACTCCGAGATAAATAAGTCCTCTGCTGTCGCTTCATCGCTTTGTGCCGAAACAGTTGTTACAAAGCTAGGTGTAATGTTTACTGACAGCATTACTAAAATAAGAAACATACTGAAAACTTTTCTGAAAGCAACACTTTTCATCACGATCCTCCATCTCTTAGGATATTTTTTGCTAGATACGAGGACATATGACAAAATCCTCTCCAGCTTCCCTTTAAATATGACATAAGAGGCGCAGTGATACTATTAAAAAAATGTAAATATATTGTGAATTCAGTACATAAGGACTATTAAACTATTAAAACAGTAATTTAGCACCATCTACTATTACATAGAGTTGATTTAACAAATGAAAGCATATATAATAAATATTCGCGGGGCATTAGCTCAGCTGGGAGAGTGCTTGCATGGCATGCAAGAGGTCAGGGGTTCGAGCCCCCTATGCTCCATATATATAAAACACTTGATGCATATGCTTGCTATCAAGTGTTTTTTTATATCCTGTTACTAATTTAATTCAAAAAAAACACTCACAGCATAACTAGCATTGTGAGTGTTTTTTCAACTATATTATATCGCTTGATCCACTACTTCTTTCTGTTCTTCAACTGGTGGGTTAAATTGACCTTCCCATTTAGCAATAACGAGTGCTGCTAATGAGTTCCCTACCACATTAACTGCAGTACGCCCCATATCAAGAATACGGTCGATTCCAGCAATAAATGCTAACCCTTCAGCAGGTAATCCAATCGTGCTGAATGTAGCGAGTAACACGACAAAGGATACGCCTGGTACACCAGCCATTCCTTTAGAAGTAACCATCAAGACTAACATCAATGTAATTTGCTGCCAAATACTTAATTCTATACCAAACATCTGTGCAATAAATAGCGACGCGATCGCTTGATATAAAACAGACCCATCTAAGTTAAAAGAGTAACCCGTTGGGATAACAAACGTGGCAATGTGTTTTGGACTTCCGGCTTGCTCCATCTTGTCCATAATTCTCGGCAGCACGGTTTCTGAACTTGACGTTGAAAATGCTAAAATTAATTCTTCTTTAATCAGCTTTAATAATTTAAAGATATTTATTCCAACAATTTTAGCCATTAAACCTAACACAACAATGACAAAGAATATCATGGTTCCGTAAACAGTAAGGGCTAACTTGCCTAATGGAATCAATGAGGTAAAACCATATTTAGAGATCGTTACACCAATTAAAGCAAATACACCAATTGGTGCATACTTCATAAATAGGTTTGTAACATAGAACATAGCATTCGCTGTACCTTCGAAGAATCGAAGTACCGGCTTACCTTTATCTCCAATTGCTGCAATTCCAAGACCAAATACAACTGCAAAGAAGATGATCGCCAGCATGTCCCCTTCAACCATCGCTTGTACTGGATTTGTAGGTACTATATGCAAAAGCGTATCCGCAATCGACTTGCCTTCTTGATCTTCTGAAGTTTCGACATAACCTGAAATATCACTTTGCTGCAGGCTTTCCATGTTTAATCCAGTACCAGGCTGGAATATGTTAGCTGAGATTAGACCAACCGCAATTGCAACTAATGTCATACCAATAAAGTAAGTTAATGATTTACCGCCTAGCTTCCCAACAGATTTCAAATCTCCAACACCAGCAATTGCAACGATAATACTAGATAGTACAATTGGAACAACAATCATTTTAATTAAACGAAGGAACAGATCGCCAAATGGCTGTAAGATACTTTGCGCTGTTTCACTTCCGTAGAAAATACCACCAACAATAACACCTAAAATTAGACCAATAAAAATTTGATTGGCCAAACTTAATCTAAATTTCTTCATTGATTACCCTACCTTCTTGTTAGTTAAATGTGTCTGCCTAGGCAAGGGAAACAAAGATGATTTGACTAGAAACGTGAATTGACGAACAAAAAAAAGACACGGGTTGTGTCAATTCGCACGTTATCCTATACTCTTTTGTTTCCGTTAAACGCTGACGAGGTTAGCTTTCGGGTTAGGACTAAGGAAACAGTAAAGTAAGCCCCTCCGTAATAGGATTCACCCCACGCGGAAATTCCGCCGTAATGATTGGGTCCCCCGCTCTTACAATAAGATTAAGCGAAGCATATAAAATGCTTTACTATCATACTACTAAAACGTTACTTTTGTAAATAGTAAATTTTTAGTAGTTAAAGTAAATTTAAATATACTAATTGGGAAAACGCAGGAATCAGTGGTTAATATCGATCTCTATACAAGCAATATAATCCGTTGCTTTTCATAAAAATAGAACTGGGGAAATGAATTCCCCAGTTCTATTTAACCTTACTCATCCAACTCTCGCTTTTTAAATACGATGACAGTGGCAATCATTCCCACAACTACCCAAGCTGCAATGATACCTAAATTACCTAGGACATCTCCAAATCCTGAACCGGCCTCAACAGCTGTTGCTAGCTCGATCAATTGGATATTTGGTAAATAGTCGATGACAGACAGGATAGGATACTCTTCAGCGAAAGGACGAAACATAGATCCAAATCCAAAAATAAACATAACTGGTAAAATGAGTACAGAAGCTTCCATTAAGGTTCTAGAGATCAATCCCATCAATGTTCCTAAAGCAATATAAAACAAGCTAGATACAACAATTGCGATTGCTACAATCCCCATATTTGCTGGCTCATAGCCTGTCAGCATCGCACATAGAATAATCGTTATAACAGTTAATATAAAGGTTACTAAACTTTTACCGCCAAGAATTTCTGGTATAGTTGCTGGCGAAAGCATCAAACCGCGTAATGTGTTTTTCTCTTTTTCTTCTGCTATAATGGAACATTGCAGGAATGCTGTAACGATGGCTAAGGTCAAGTTAATTACTACATAGTGAACTTCTACTGTAAGATTATCCATTCGACCATAAAAAAATGCAAAAATGAGCGGCATTAAAATTGTTGTCGATACATACATATTTTTATATAAATCCTTCATATCCTTTTGAAAAATTGCCATGACACGTTTCATTGAAAAAGTCATACTAATTCCCTCCCTGTTACTTCTACAAAAATATCTCCTAATGTTGGTTCATTTGAATGGATGGAAACGATCTGATCGGTTGATAGGTACTTATATATTTCATCCGCGCCTTTCGAACCACCTGGTAAACTTAATTCGCGTCCATCTTTTAATTCAACTGTTACAGAGGAATCCGAAAATTGTCTGCGAAGAACTTTCGGCTCATCGAGCAACTGTATTTTTCCTTTATGCAAAAATGCAACGCGTTTACACAGTGTTTCCGCTTCACTCATATCATGTGTGGTCAAGAAAATGGTTGTTCCTTTTTCATTCAATTTGCGGAGTCCATCATGAATATGCTTTGAGTTCACTGGATCTAAAGCAGATGTTGGTTCATCTAAAAACAACAATTCCGGCTCATGCAGGAAGGCCCTTGCTAACGTGACACGCTGCAGCATTCCTTTTGAAAGCTTTGAAACTACCTTTTTCGTATCCTCCGTCAAATTAACCATCTCTAACACTTCACTAATTCGTTTCGATGGCACATTATAAAGCTCACAATACAATTTCAGATTGTCATAAATTGATAACCGCTGATACAATCCACTATTATCTGTAATAACACCAATTCGTTTTCGATAGGATGGCTTATTTAATGAAGCAACAGGCAAATTAAATACGGTCGCATCTCCAGATGTTTGCATCAATTGTCCAGTTAATATTTTTATAGTTGTCGTTTTTCCAGAACCACTCGGTCCTAAAAATCCAAATGTCTCTCCTTTTTTTACTTGAAAGCTTACATCTTCCAATGCAGCTTTATTACCAAAAATCTTTGCTAATGATTTCACTTCAATAATGTTTTCCAAAATTCTTCCTCCCCGTAGATCTCGTTTGTTTGTGACTCTAGAATAAATGGAAAGCGAAGGGAAATCAGCATATTTCCTATGAAAAGAGTATTTTTCAAGGTGAATGGCGCATTTTTAACGCTCAATTATCCGAGTTGCAAGTCTTGATATTTCTACTTTTTCGATGAACGGAGCTTATTTAAGGCCGAGTAGATCTTTTAATTCCGCCATTTTTGTTTTAGACAGCGGAACCTGCGACTTTTCCTTGTCATCCAAAATCAAACTATAACTATTTCGAGTCCATGTGATCACTTCACGAACCTTTTGTAAATTTACAATATACGAGCGGTGACATCTGAAAAATCCAAAATGCTGCAGGCGCTCTTCTAAATTCGTTAAGGTGAGTGAGCTTGGAAATGCTTCCCCTTTTATGTAAATATTTGCTTGACCATCATTGCTTTCAATATAATCAATCTCAGGGGGGTCAAATAAAACAATTTTATCGTTAACTTTCGTTGGAATTTTATTCAATTGAATTGGCTTTGTGTCTTTTTCATTATCTGTTTCTTCTGCTGGAATTAATTCTGTATCTCTTTCCTCTGTATCTTCCTCTGTTTCCGTCTCAATAATTCGTAAACCATCTTCATCCAATCGATAAACACGATCAGCAACCGTGACGGCACTTTCCATATTCCCAGTTAGAACAAGTATACTTTTATCTTCTTCTTGTATCTTTCTTGTAATATTAATAAATACACGTTTTGTCTCCATGTCTACATTCAAATCAGGCTCCTCAAAAACAAATAAAGAAGGATCCTGAATCAATAAACGTCCATATTGTACACGTTTCATTTCCGAAAATGTTAAATCTCTAATTCTCTTGTTTTTCTTTCCTTCCAGCTGTGTTAGATGGATAACTCGTTCAAACGTTTGTTTAACTTCATATAAGTCATAAAAAAATCGAAAATACTCAGAAACCGTTAATCTCTCATACATCCCATCTTCAAAAAAGCAAATACCAACTTGATGTAAAAATCCTCGCTTGTTTTCTGCAATAGTTACTTCCTTTACACGGATTTCCCCATTTACAATGGGGATTTTTCCGAGAATCATATTTAAAAGCGTGCTTCGAACATTTAGCGTTGAATAAATGGCAGTAATCTCCCCTTCAGCAATTTCTAAATTAAAAGCAGGAAATAGCTGTGTATCCTTTTCATGTTTTTCTATGTTTTTCATAGTTAAAATTGTCATTCTATCAGCCTTTCTTTAATACTTTTTTATATGTATCCTTTTATTCATTGTTATCTCCCATTACACAATAAAAAGTGCAATCACGTTCCGCTAAATCAAGAGTATGTACCATTTTTTTCGTAACGCTTCTACTATATAATTAGCAGACTACATTAGTTATACCATGTTTTCCATGTTAATAATGACAAAAGTTAAAAAATTTGTTAAGCTTAGAGATGAATTTACAATTCTATCGCATTTAAACTACTAGGGGTGCCCAAAAAGCGTGGGCTGAGAGGGAAGCGTGTATCATTTCCCGACTCTTATGGACCTGATCTGGTTAATACCAGCGGAGGGAAGTAGTCTGACATATGTCTAAACTATTTTTCACACGTATCAAGCTAGGTCCTAATGGATCTAGCTTTTTTTACGTCCAGTTCTAGCTCCGTGTCCGTAGCTGAACTCCAAAATTCAGGAAGCAGCAATTGCTATAAAGAAGCGTACTGGTTTACATCACTGCTTTTTGTGATACCCCAGAAATGGAGGACTTGATGAATCGAACACGTTTATTAACTACGATGGCAGTATTTATTGCAATTGGGACAATCACCGCTCAACTAATATGGTTTCCCGCTGGAATTGCTAGAGCCTATCCTGTCCAGCATGCAATTAATGTCATGGCAGCTGTTACGCTTGGACCAGGTCCAGCTGTCGTTATCGCTTTTATGATTAGCTTACTTCGCAATATGCTCGGACTAGGGACATTATTAGCATTTCCCGGTGCGATGGTTGGCGCCTTTTTAGCAGGTTATCTTTATAAAAAATCCAGCAAGAAATCATTAGCCGCTATCGGTGAAGGCGTTGGAAGCGGGATTTTCGGTGCACTTTTCGCTGTCCCATTTGCTTACATTTTTATGGGAAGTTCTGCCGGAGCATTCGCCTTTATCCCACCATTTCTCGTTAGTAGTATTACTGGTTCTATTATCGGCTTATTTATCGTATCCAGGGTTTCAAGTAAACGTTTAATTCGTAATTAAATTGCATGATTTATAAAAGGATTTGAAAGAACAACACTTATATGTGAGGTATCTTCTGAAAGGATGGTGTATAACCAATGAAACAAGTAGCATGTGCACTTACAATTGCCGGTACAGATCCAAGTGGCGGTGCAGGTATCCACGCTGATTTAAAAACATTTCAAGAGCTGCAAAGCTATGGGATGTCCGTAATTACTTCGGTTGTGGCTCAAAATACAACAGGTGTTCAAGCCGTTCACCATGTACCAATTGAAATAATTGAACAGCAATTAGACTCCGTGATTTCCGATATGCCTATTCACGCACTGAAAACTGGAATGATCGCCAATCAGGAGATGATGAAAGTTATCCAGAAAAAAATAGCAGCACTTCAAGTTCCATATGTCATGGACCCTGTTATGGTTGCAACGAGCGGAGATGCTTTAATCGAAGAAGAGGCACGTGATTATTTACGCAAACAGCTTTTACCCCTGACAACACTTGTAACACCGAATATTCCAGAAGCTGAATTTCTTATTGGAGAAACGATTAAAACAACAGATGATATGAAACAAGCTGCAGAACTGCTTGTGAAGGAATTCGGTGTTGGTGCTGCTTTAATCAAAGGCGGACACAGAGAAGGGGAAGCAATTGATTTCCTTCATGATGGTTCAAATATACACAGCTTCTCAGCAGAGCGAATTGATACTAAGAACACACATGGGACTGGCTGTACGTATGCAGCAGCAATTACTGCCTATTTAAGTAAAGGTTTGTCTTTGTATGACGCTGTTAAGAATGGAAAGGATTTTGTCACGGCGGCAATTAAGTATTCATTCGACCTTGGAGCTGGGAGTGGTCCAACAAACCATTGGGCAATACGAAAGGATAAGTGCTAAACATGAATCCAACAATTATTAAAAGTGTACGGGAAAAAACACCGCTCATTCATCATTTAACGAACCAGGTTGTCATGAATTTTACTGCAAATGGACTGTTAGCCTTTGGTGGCGCCCCTGTAATGGCAAAAGCCGAAGAGGAAGCAAAGGATATGGCTTCTATTGCGGATGGTCTTTTAATAAATATCGGTACCTTAACAGCAAAGGATCTAGATGCAATGATTCTTGCTGGTAAAAAGGCAAATGAAAAAGGAATTCCCGTTGTACTTGACCCAGTAGGTGTTGCTGCAACGACATTTCGTACAACTGCTGTTAAACAAATTTTAAAAGAGGTAAAGCCTACTGCTATTAAAGGAAATGCTGGTGAATTAGCACATCTGGTCGATATCCCTTGGCAAACAAAGGGCGTGGAATCGCTTGGTGAGGGTAATGTTGAAGATATCGCTCGCAGCGTCGCACTGGAATACAAAACGACCGCTGTTGTTACAGGTAAAATAGACATTATTTGCACCGGAAAATCCTGCATGGAGAATCATACTGGGCATCCAATTCTATCTAAAGTAACAGGTGCTGGTTGCTTGCTAGGTTCCATACTAACCGCCTGCTTAACAACGGATGACCCAATTGAAGAACAGGTACTCACAGCTGTTCATTTTTACGGATTAGCCGCCTCCCATGCAGCCGCAAGTCCGTCAGTGAACGGGTCAGGAACATTTATAGCTCCATTTATCGACGCACTTTCATTAGAACCAGAACAACTGGAGGGAAAATAAAACATGTCATTTCCAATGAAGCCATCCTTACGAAAGTATTTTATTATGGGCAGTCAAAATTGCGACCGTAATCCTGGAGATATACTGGAAGCTGCAGCTAAGGCTGGAATAACAGCATTTCAGTTTCGAGAAAAAGGTCCTTCATCACTTAACGGTAATGCGAAATTGGAATTAGGTAAAGAGTTACGAGCAATTTGCCGAAGCTATCACATTCCATTTATTGTGAATGATGATGTCGAGCTTGCGGAATTACTTGATGCAGACGGTATACATGTTGGTCAGGATGACCGATCAGCAGAAGAATTACGTCAAGCTTTTCCAAATAAAATTATTGGACTCTCTGTATCAACTACGGATGAAGTTGATAGAAGCCCGATAGATCTTGTTGATTACATTGGTGCGGGTCCAATTTTTTCCACAACAACAAAAACGGATGCGAAAGCGGCTGTTGGGTTGGAGTGGATTCAGACATTACGCGCACAATTCCCAATGCTTCCTATTGTCGGAATTGGCGGGATTGATACAAAGAATGCTAAATCTGTGCTTGAAGCTGGGGCTGATGGTGTCTCGTTTATCTCCGTGATTACACAGGCAGAAGATATTGCTAAAGCCGTTAAAGCGATTTAGCTTGTAGGAACCGCTTTTGAATCTAGCAAGATAGGATATCTCAAAAGTCTAACTTTCGAGATATCCTTAACTATGAAAAAGTAAGGATCCAATGGCAAGTGCCCGCATCATTTCTTTTCGAAAAGGAAACATTGCTTGTTGGATCTGTCCACCGACCTTTGTTTCATTGCCGAAGTGCTCCATTGCCTTCTTTTCCGCTTCTTTATCGGATAACCCCGCATTGATAAATTCTTACTTGGACAACTCCAAATGAATCAGCAATTCTTCGTATAAGTCATCTTTCTCTTGTTGATTCCCCTCAATTTGTTGAACTGTCTTTTCAACAAATCTTCTGAGATCTTGCGTCATGTTAATCCCTCCGAACTCTTATTTACAAGGAATTCAATCATTTTCCAATTTCTCTGTTTTTGTTGCAGTTGTTTTCTTCCTGTTTCGGTTAGATGATAATATTTCCGCCTTCCGTTTTCTGTATCACTCCAATAAGACTTAATCCACTGTTTTCTTTCTAATCTTTTCAAAGCCGAATACAGCGTTCCCTCACTCATATCATACGCATCGCCGCTTAACCGTTTTAAAATTTTGGTAATTTCGTAACCATACAAATCGCGCTGGGAAATTAAAGACAATATCAATAAATCAATGCTTCCCTTCATCATTTCCCTATCCATTACGCATATTCAACCCTTTTTTCCTGTTAATACCAGTGTGTTACGATGCACCTCGTATCACAAGGGTAAAAGCAATAAAAAGCAAACGAAAATGTACCCGTCAGCAGAATCCACGAGAAAAAATGTACCAGTCCCCTTAAATAATGGAACTGGTACATTTATTAAACGCAATAGAACAAATTACTGACTAATCATCGTGCGCAGCGATTCTCTCCCTCGCCAAATATAGGTTAGGGTAGTGGAATTGGGGATTTCTAAAACTTCACTAATCTCCTGAATGGATAAATGATTGCTAGATTTTAGGGTTAAAGCTAATCTCTCTTTTAAAGAAATGTTCATCAATATAAGTTTTATATTATTATCTTTATTTAATACGGGACTAGCATGCACGCCGGTCTGATTTTTTTCATTGAATTGGGTACGAGCTAGGTTCACCGTTTTTTGAAACAGCCACAGCGAAAATTTTTTAGTAGTTTCCTGATAATCGCCAATATGATTATAAACATGCAAGAAAATATCTTCAGCCATATTCTCAGCAGCTTTATTGTCACCGATAATCATGTAGCAAATTTTATAGACTGATTGATGG
Organism: Oceanobacillus sp. FSL W7-1309; assembly: GCF_038002145.1. NCBI lineage: Bacteria > Bacillati > Bacillota > Bacilli > Caryophanales > Bacillaceae > Oceanobacillus > Oceanobacillus sp. FSL W7-1309. The sequence continues at coordinate 2,074,737 of NZ_JBBOBX010000001.1, read as the reverse complement.
TAATGCTGAACAAGCTTCTTAAATGCACAATGATCTCCTTTTTTCACCTGTTTAATAACTCGTCTCCCTATCTCCCTCATCCTTTAACCTCCGTACTATGCTTCCTGTATTAGCCCTTTTTCCACTTATGCAGCTAGAAAAGCTTGTAATACTTGCTTAGCTGCAGCAAATCTTTTCGTAAACTTTCTCGCTCATCTTTTGATTACTTTTCCGAACTCAAAATCATTCTTTCTGTCGATTTCACAATTTCTTCTTCATCTATATCTGGATGCGTTATTACGATCGAATAACGTAAACCATCTTCATCCCAAACAATGCTCTTAATTACCTCTTCATACTCTGCAGCATTTCCTCGAATCTCTAAATCCGCTTCTTCAACTGGCATGTCATCGGGAGTTGGAAACACAGACAACGAAAACAATGGGATATTCTCCTTGGAACTATACATTAACTCCAGCTCATGCCGATTCAATCCAGCAGAGAAATCATACATTTGCATGCTTGCAAGATGATATGCTTCCTCTTGAAATACAAGGAACGCTTGGCCCAGCGCTTCCTCCGCTTCTTCTACTGTAACTGTTTCTGGCCCCAATTCCTCTAGATCCTCTTCCAAGTTTGTAATTTCAATATCTTCCGGAATATCAAGCGTAAACGTGTCATCTGCAAAGTCTGGTGAGAAATCCAACTCTGTATACTCGAATTCTGTTCGAATATCTCCTGTTTCTGAAACAAGCTTCACAACAAACCACGTTTTTTGATCCACCCATAATTCCATGTCTCCTAGTAAATTATCCGCTTCATTCGCTTTTACCCGAATGTGGAATGTATCAGCATCAAGCATTTGTTCCTCCCCAACCATTTCATAGGTATGAGATTCCCCCATCATCCCCATCATCGTTTTGAATTGCTCTTTAGGACTTATACCTGCAAAGTCTACAAACTCTGTCGTATCCATTTCTTGCGCCTGGTTATTTGCTTTATCATAGATAAGCATTGTAGTGCCATCATTTAATACTTCTACTTCTTGTTTTAGTACTTGATCGTTCGTAACAACCTTTCTTTTCTCGCCTTCAACATACTCCTCCAGGATGATATGCTGTGTCATTTCTTCTCCTTCAAACATTTTCATTTCCGCTACACCTTGATAGGCATTTACATCCTTCTCCGATTCAATAGCATTTTGGATAATTTCCTCTGCAGAAACTTCCATATTTTGTGAACAGCCTCCTAATATTAATGTAATAAGACTTAGTAAAATCAAACCTTTTCTCCACGTAAACTTCATGATTAACCCTTCTCCTTTAACCAGCAGGCAATTAATGTGCCCTTATTTTCAGTTGACCAAATTTTTATCTCCCCATCATGCTTTTCCATAATTATTTTTGCAATACTTAATCCGAGACCTGAAGTTGCCCCTTTTCCTCGTGAAGCATCATCTTGATAAAAGGGTTGGAAGATCTTTTCTAGTTGACTATGCTTTATGCCTTTTCCTTCGTTCTGAATAAGCATCACAGTCCCACCCTGCCTGAATAAATTCACATCATCTTTAAACTCTGGGAATACCCAATTTGGTAGTGGCTTCCTCGATGAAATGGCAGCTAACCAAATACGACGATGTTTCGGAGTATAGCGAATGCTATTATCCATTAAATTATCAACAAGGCGAATCATTTGTTTCGGATCAAGCATGTAGGAATTCCTAACATGCAGTTCGGTGTTTAGTTCTATATCTTTTTTGAAGCATGGCTCTTCATAACCAGAAAACAGCATTTCAAAAAACTCTTCCCCATTTACTTGTACGATATGGAGCATATTATCAGTTGATTGAAGCGAGGTGAATATTGATAAATCATCGATCATTTGCTTCATATGTTCTAATTTTTCATAGAGTATCATTTGATAGTCTTCTTTTTCTTCTTTTGATAAATGGTGATTTTCCAAAGCTTCGGTGTATGTTCGAATAACGGTTAATGGTGTTTTTAAGTCATGAGATAAGGAGGCAACCATATATTCTTTTTCATGCTGCTGTTTGGCAAGAGCATCTCTCGTTTCTGCTATTTGAGCTTTCATTTGCTCGAAATGTGTAATAACTACTCCAATTTCATCCTTCGATTGAACCAGCTCCTGATTCAATTTCTTACCTGCCGCAAATGCTTTCATATGTTCTTGTAACTGATACAAAGGTCGATTCAGCTTACGGTTGATAGAGAGCATAACCACTGAATAGAGTGCAATGAAAAAGATACCCAATAATATAAACATCATCGTCGTACGTTGATTGGAGGTCTCTACCCACGCTTTTCTACCTAATGTAATTTCATATAAACCAACTACCCGATTCGCATCATCAAATACTGGCTTTTTCACCGAATAGGTTCGCGTTTTTTTCTGATATTCATTTAAATTCTGAAATAATTTTTCTTGATTCACTTGAAAAAGCTGCGGGTTTCCTGGTGTATTCATCGTAGAAAACAACTGAACGCCATCATAACGAAATAAATCGATTTTGAGATTATCATCTGCCAGACTACGCAAATGCTGGTAGTTTTCGTCAGACTGAATTTTATATAAGGCTTCTTCCTTTAATTCGCTTTCCAGATTTGTAACGACATTTTGAAAAGTTAGATATTCCATTAAATCCTGATCTTGATCATAAGCGCTTAAATTAATATAGAGTAAATAAATAGCGGCAATCGGTAAAACCATAACGAGCAAATAACTTATCATAAGCCAGTTTTTAATCTTCATCCAACTTGTTCTCCTATAAAACGATACCCAACACCCCAAACGGTCTGGACAAATCTCGCTTGCTTTCCTGTATCTTTTAGCTTCGTGCGAAGACTTTTAATATGAACGGTTACGGTATTATTGCCATCTACATTCATCAATTGCCATACATGCTCATATATTTTCACTTTTTCAAACGTAATAAATGGATTTTTAGCAAGTAAAAACAAAATCTCCCGCTCTTTAGTGGTTAGAAAGAGAATTTTCCCATCTAAAAATACAGCTTCATTCAAAAAGTCAATGGCTAACCCATGTTTATAATGAAAAATCTGCTCATTATAATGCTTCTTTGTATAGCGCTCGTATCTTCTTAGGTGAGAATGTACTCGAGCAGTCAATTCTTTCAGGCTAAATGGCTTGGTTAAATAATCATCTGCACCAAGACCCAATCCACGTATTTTGCTTTCATCCTCATTTTTAGCACTAACAATTAATAACGGTACGTCACTTTCTAACCGAATGGTTTCACATAATGTAAAACCATCCATCTCTGGCATCATGAGATCCACGAGCACTAAAGAATAGTCATCGGCTCTAAAATCTTCCAAGCCCTCCAATCCTGTCGATGCCCAGGTCACTTGAAAACCTTCTCTATTTAAGTGATCCCTCATAATCCGGGCAATTTCATAATCATCTTCTACGATAAGAATTTTACTTTGTTCTACCATAGGTCCCCCTCTTCTCTAACTCAAGTATAAGTCACTTTAGTAACGACAACGCAAAAGTTTATTTTTAGTTAATAATTAGTGGGTAGCTAAGGAAATCTAAAATTAATCTAAACCGCTTACGTCCGAACATAAAAAAACCTTTTCTACGTTTCCCATAGAAAAGGATCAAAAGCTAAAAACACCTATTCCCTTGGCACAATCCCATTTTCCAGAACTTGAATAATCCGTTCAACCTCTTCCTCATCGTTCCAATCACCATCAGGAACAATAACATATCGTGCAATAATATAAGAAAAAATAGACGAGGCAACAATTCGAATGATTGTATCCGAATGGGTTTGAATGAGCTGGCCCTTAGCTTGATAATGTTCAACAATGTTTCTAAGTCTAGCAAAAATATCTTTCCCGATATGCTCAATAAACTGCTCCTTTAACTCTGGATGAAAAGGAATTTCCTGAATTAATATTCGTAAAAGGGGAAGGTTTTTTTTAATAAATGCTTTTCTATTCTCAATCATAGCTCGAATAAAATCTTGAAAATGTTCAAAATCCTGATCAAGCACCTTGTTCATATCATTTTTCACCATTGGAGCGATTAACTTCACCATCATCGGTGAGACAATCGATAACAACAGCCCCTTTTTGGATTTAAAATGCTTGAAAATCGTTCCTTCTGCAACTTCCGCTTTATTCGCGATCTCACTTGTAGAAGTACCTGCATAGCCTTTTTCTGCGAATAGCTCTGTCGCTGCCTCTAATATCGCTATTTGTTTTTTAGTTAATTTCGACTCACTATTTGTCATCAAATTTCGCCTCTTATCAAGTTAAACATTCCTTATCTAACATCATATCGAATAAGTGTCACATGGCGCAACGAAAAGCCTACGTTATATTTTCCGATACTTACGAAGTGCCAAACCATTTAAAAGCATAAATAGTAATGAAAAGCCAAATAGAATAATAAGATTAACAAAAATTTCGCCAAAGCCATGTCCCCTTACCATAACATCTCGTAGTGCATCTGCAGCATAATAAAGCGGAGTAAACGGACCAACCCAGCTTAACCAGTCGGAAATCGTTTCTAAATTAAATAATCCCGAAAAGAATATTTGCGGAATAACAACAATCGGTATGAATTGAATCATTTGCAATTCATTGTTCGCAAATGAAGAAATGAGTATGCCTAATGTTAGTGCTGTGAGCGCAAGTGACAATGTAATTAAAAGCACATAAATAAATGCTCCTACCATCATCATATTCAGTACATAAATAGCATACCATGCAATAATCGTTGATTGAATGATCGTGAAGATTCCAAATCCAAGAACATATCCCGTCACAATCTCCCATTTACGCAATGGTGTAGAGAGCAGCCGTTCCAATGTTCCTGTTGTCCGCTCACGAATAAAGGAAACGCCAGCAATAATAAAGACAAAGAAAAAGACAAAGAACCCGAGCAATACTGGCCCAAAGTAATCAAATGATCCCATATCACTTGAGCCGTATAAATAATCAATTTCAAACTGTGCAGCACTTTCACCCTGCTGCAGTGAGCCAAAAGCTGATTGGATCCATCTCAATGTAGCGCTATTCACACTTGGGTCACTACCTTCAAGAAAGACAGCTGAAGTGGTGGCATCATCAAGTAAAATATAACCATCAATCTCCTCAGAGTGGACAGCTTGCTGTGCATCATTTTCATTCGTGTATATGGTTACTTCAGCATCTGTCGTATCAATTTGGTCAACAATAGCTTCAGGAATCTCTACTAATCCCACTTTCGGTACATAATCATCTCCATTAAAAACCAAGTGAAGCATAGTTAGGACTAAAATCGGCGCAAAGATAAGCAAACCTAATGTCCGTTTATCCCGTATAAGCTGTTGCAAAATCCTTTTTGTTAATGCAATAACTCTCACGATGTCGCACCTCCATAAACAAGAAACGCTTGTTCAATCGTATCTGAATTTGTCTCATTACGTAACGCTTCCGCCGTTCCGACAGCAATCAATTCTCCGTCTCGCATAAGTCCCAGCCGATCACATTTTTCAGCCTCATCCATTACATGAGTTGTAACAATTATCGTTGTCCCTTTCCGATTTAAATCATAAAATGCATCCCAAATACTTTTCCTTAAAACGGGATCAATCCCAACAGTTGGCTCATCCAGAATTAGCATTTCAGGTTCATGAAGTAGTGCAATCGCTAGTGATAATCTTCTTTTCATACCACCAGAATAATTGGATACAGGTTTATTTAAATGATCGGATAAGTCAACAAGCTGCATCACTTCGTTAATTCTTTCCTTTTTCTTTTTGCCTTTCAATCCATATAAGCTTGCAAAGAACTGTAAATTTTCGTTTGCTGATAATTCTTCGTAAAGTGCATCTGCTTGGGCCATATAACCTATTCGCTCCATCAATTTGAACGTTGGCATTCTTTCTCCAAACATATAATTTTCGCCTGATGTAGGAACATCTAGCCCTGCTAATTCTTTTATTAAGGTGGATTTCCCAGCACCAGACGGACCGAGAAGTCCGAATATCTCCCCTTCCTCAATTTCGAGATTGATATCCTTTAGTACTTCGTGCTTGCCAAACTGCTTAAACACATGTTGAATCGAGATACATGAGTTTTGATTTCGCATCCGTTTCACCTCGCCATGTTATAAGTGAGTGATTACTCACTTATAACATACAGCAATATTCCATTCATGTAAAGCACGTGAGAATTAACTTTTTAAAAAAAATAAGCTTCCACTCTGCATTCCACAGAATGAAAACTTATTTTTCTTTAATCTATTAATTTTCCTCAACCGGCTGCTCTTCTGTTTCTTTCGGTACAGCGCGATAAACAAAAAATGCCATAATGACAGCAACAATGGATATAGCAAAAGCAATAAAATATACAAGTTCCACACCCGCCACCATTGCTTCTTTGATAGCAGTAGGATCTGTAGGATTGTTTGCATTTTGCAACAAACCATTTTGTCTCGCATTCATAATACTAATAAATACAGATACCCCAATTGCTCCTGCAACAGGCTGTAATGTTGTCATTACAGCAGTTCCATGTGGATACAAATGCTTTGGAAGCTGATTCAACCCATTTGTTTCGGCTGGCATCATAATCGCAGAAACGGATAACATGAGTAAAATGTATCCAACAACAATTACCCAGACTGGTGTATCTAAATCCAATCTACTCATCATAAACATGGTTCCACATAAAACAAGCGTTGCTGGAATCATCAAGACTCGCGGACCAAACTTATCAAAGAGTCCACCCATTACCGGTGACATTGCACCATTTAGAATGCTACCAGGCAGTAGAACTAGCCCTGCTGTAGCAGCTGTTAAAGCTAGGGGACCTTGCATGTAAATTGGTAAAATAATTTCTGAAGCAAACATCGCCATAATGATGATTAAGAACATAAGTACCCCATGCGTGTACATCGGATAACGAAAAACACGTAAATCAATCAGAGGCTCTTCCAGTCTTAATTGTCTCCATGTAAACAATGCCACTGCAATGAAGCCTATGATAATTATAGTATATACTTTAGGCTCTAAAAACCCAGTTTCCCCAGCCGAACTAAAGCCATAAACGATCGCACCGAATCCGATTGTTGAAAAAACAAGGGAAATGATATCTATTTTCGGCTTCGTCACTTCTGATACATTCACTAAATATTTAGATGCGAATGCAATCGAAAATAATGCAAACGGAATAACGGAAATAAATAAATAGCGCCATCCTAAATATTCAACAATTACGCCAGATAAGGTTGGCCCGATTGCCGGAGCAAACATAATTACTAACCCAACTAGCCCCATAACCTTCCCTCTTCGATGCGGCGGGAAAATTAACAAGAACACATTAAATATAATCGGCATCAACAAACCTGTACCAACCGCTTGAATAAGTCGGCCGACAAGCAATATTGGAAAGTTCGGCGCAAGCGCACTTATTGTTGTACCGATTGTAAAGACGATCATTGTACTTATAAATAGCTGACGTGTTGTAAACCACTGCATTAATACAGCTGATGCAGGGATAATAATTCCCATAATTAACATAAATCCTGTTGCCATCCACTGCACAGTTGTTAGTGTTACACCAAACTCAGCCATAAGTGTCGTTAATGCTATATTTAATAAAGTTTCATTTAATATTGCAAAGAAAGCACCAATAATTAAAGAAAGCATAATTGGCATTACTTTCACATTAGGATTATCAGCAAGATATTCATATTTTTCTTGCTGATTGTTGTGATCTGTCATAGAAAAACCCCCTTACTATTTTTTTGCTCATACCTGTTTATATTCACAGAATCCAGCTAGAATATTCACATGCAAATTCCCAACGAGCCTGGTCTGTTATTTGCTCTACTCATTATCTCTTGACAACCTTTTAACATTACCATAATTGATTCATCATGACAAGCGTTTTTTTAAGTATAACTTAAAGGATAAAAAGGAAAAAACAAATAGAATCTTTATATTGGCAATTATTTGTTCTTCCTTATACACATACCAGCCGCCCAATCTTTTAAATTCAATCCCACATTAGACGAATTCCCCATATAGTAAAGGGAGCGATTTTTTATGAGCAGAAAAGGGAGGAAAGAATAGATGAATTATCATAATAATCCATATCATCCACCGCAACATGATGATGAAAGGCAGTTTAATCTTCCAGGGAACATACTTGGTCAGATTTTCGGCCCTGGATCTGGCGGTGGTCCAGGCGGTCCTGGAGGTTTCCCTGGCGGTCCAAGCGGCCCCGGAGGTCCTGGAGGTTTCCCTGGCGGCGGACCCGGCGGCTTCCCTGGTGGTCCAGGTGGCCCCGGAGGTCCTGGAGGTTTCCCTGGCGGCGGTGGCGGTGGACAACAAGCTGGACCACCTACCTCTCCACCACCGAATTTCACACCCGAACAATCACAGTTCCAAACATTCGCGGTTGATCCAGGTGGAATTCGAGGCTGTTTATTCCGATTCACCTATATTTGGTTAAGAAGAGACGCTTTTTGGTTTTTCCCAACGTTTGTTGGCAGAAATTCAATTGCAGGATTCAGATGGACCGGATTCAGATGGGTGTATTTCGGTATCGACTTAAACCAAATTCAATCGTTTCAATGCTATTAGTTACACAAAAAGACCGCCTTCCATTATGCGGTCTTTTTACTTCTCTCCATTTTTTAAATCTACATAAACGATATCCCCCCTTTATTCATATCCTAAATAAAGGGGGGATGATGATGAATCAACTTGCTTTACTCTTTCTTACAGCAATCCTGGCTGGTTTTGGATTAATTGTTGTAACGTCGTTAGCATCTTCATTTATTACGTCTACAACAATCGTCAATTTCTTAATTGCTGTAGGAACAATTGCTGTCATCGTATTTGCCTTTTCAGTTCTCTATATTGCTATTAAAGCTTTATTCCAAAAAAATTGGATGTAGCACAGCATAGTGGGGAAGCTTGATAGCTTCCCCACTACGTCGTTAAACGATATGCTTTCTGTGCTAAACACAATAATCTTCACCAACGATTCCAGATTCATGTCGTGATACTTTTTTTAGTGAACGGATTCCTTCCTTCTTGTTTTTTTACCTCACAACCATTCGTTTTGGTTCCTTCACATTAGATGTGCAGATATCACAGCCGTTAATGCGTGAACCTCACTAAAATTAATTTCTTGACACTTCTTTTAAACCAGTGTATCTTAATTTAAGTCATACTAATATTATCGGAATAATAAACTAGTATAATATTAGTATTGCTGCATAGTATTCTCCAACTGCAAGAAAACATTAACAAGGAGGTTTATCAAGATGGACTCTATTTATATTCTATTAAATATAGTAGTGCTACTAGCACTTATCGGTTTACTAATATGGATGCAGAAAAAGCATTTTTCTTTTACAAAGCGTGTATTCACTGGTTTAGGAGCAGGGATTGTCCTTGGAGCCTTATTACAATTAATTTACGGAACTGGCTCTGAAGTTTTAACTGAGACCACTGAATGGTACAACATTGTTGGGCGAGGCTACATTAGCTTCCTTATGATGATTGTTGTACCAATTGTGATGGTTTCCATTATCCAATCCATTATTAACTTGGAAAGGACCGCAGAACTCGGTAAGATGTCTGCGTGGATTATTGGAATCCTGATCTCTACTACAATGGTTGCCGCCCTAATCGGAATTGGAACTGCAATTGTGTTTGATCTAAATGCGGAGCAAATTGAAATGGGGCAAGCAGAGTCAGAGCGTGCTACATCGTTAGAAACAAGTTTGGGGGAAGTGGAAGAGCAATCGACCCCACAACGAATCCTTAACTTCATTCCGTCTAATATTTTCTTGGATATGACTGGAGAAAGACCAACATCCGTTATTGCTATCGTTATTTTCTCTATTATTGTTGGGATTGCGGTACTGGGTGTGCGCAGAAAAAATCCGGAACAAGCAGAGATGTTCACGAAGATGGTTAACGCTGTCTATGCCGTTGTCATGCGTATCGTAACATTAGTATTACGCTTAACTCCATTTGGGGTTTTAGCATTAATGGCGAATACAGTGGCCAGCACAAATTTTGCAGGTATCCTGGAACTCGGTAAGTTTGTTATTGCTTCCTACGTTGCATTGCTGGTTATGTTCATTCTTCACTTAGTTTTAGTCGGCATATTTGGTTTAAATCCGTTTACGTATTTAAGAAAAGCTTTTCCGGTATTAGGCTTTGCATTTACATCGCGCTCTAGTGCAGGAACAATTCCATTGAATATTCAGGCACAAAAAAATTCACTTGGTGTTGAGCAAGGTGTTGCCAATATGTCTGCTTCATTTGGAGCAACAATGGGCCAAAATGGCTGTGCAGGAATCTACCCTGCCATGCTAGCTGTCATGATAGCACCAACTATCGGGATTAATCCTCTTTCACCAGGGTTTATTATCCAATTGGTTCTCATTATCGGTATTAGCTCATTTGGTGTAGCCGGTGTTGGTGGCGGAGCAACATTTGCCGCAATCATTGTTCTCTCATCAATGGGAATGCCAGTAGCATTAGCTGGACTATTAATTTCAATCGAGGCGTTTATCGATATGGGACGCACAGCTTTAAATGTTAACGGAAGTATGGTTTCCGGTACCTTAACATCACGAATTTTAAAGAATTTAAACGTAAAAACATTTAATGACAAAAACGCAATTGAAGAAAATACATCACTATAACTTTAAAGGCCGCTCCAAAGAATGGAGCGGCCTTTTTAGCTTTATACTTAAAAACGTTATACTCCAGATAAATGAATTTTAAAGACTATCATAAATCCCCTTCCTAACATTTAATAACCAATGATAAATTACAGGATTTCACCCAAAATTTAGATTCACATCACATTCTCATCCAATTCTAATCCCTTTCACATAGGTATCTTATACGAGAATTATAGAATAGTTTTCAAGGTAAGGAGGATATCATATGGCTATTGAAATTTTTAGAAGGAAAGAACAGAAGTATTTAATCACCACTGTGCAATATGAACAATTAATTCAGCAAATCTCACCGTTTATGCGACCTGACAAGTTCGGTGAGGATGGGAAGTACACCGTAACCAGCCTATACTTCGAAAGTGATGATCACAAAATTTACTTTGAAACTAAAAACAAACTGAAGTATCGGCAAAAGCTTCGTTTACGGATCTACGATGATACCGACATCCACGGAACTGCTTTTTTTGAAGTGAAACAAAAGCATAAAAAAGTCGTCAATAAAAGACGCATGCTTATCTCATTATCCGAGGCCTACCGCTATATTAACCGCCTGGAGTCCTGTATTAATAATTACGAGGGTTCGAATATACAAGTACTGCGTGAGATTGATTATTTTCGCAACTTATACCGCTTAGAGCCCGAAATGATTGTAAGTTATGACCGCCATGCACTTCATTGTATAACAGACCCAGAGTTGCGGATTACCTTTGATTCTAATCTGCGATGCAGAAATGAAGATCTTTTATTAGAAAACGGTGCGTACGGAAAAAATTTTGTTGATTCTAATCTTGTTGTACTCGAAGTAAAAGTGAATGACAGTGTTCCCCTCTGGCTTACTCGCATTTTACAACAACTAAATTGCGAACAAAGAAGTGCATCAAAATTTTGTACCAGTCTTGAATTGTTAAAGAATCCACCACTTCCAAATGGAAAAGAAAATGTAACAGTAGGAGGAGTATAAAATGGAAACATTATTTCAAATAAACGGTAATGAATCGGCAATTTTTATGAGTCTATTAGCGATGGCAATCACAACAATCCTTAGTATTGTTATTACAAAGGTATATCAACTAACATTTACGGGGGATCGCTACTCACAGAACTTTGTCCATACGATAATTATGATGAGTGTTGTTGTATCAGTTGTTATGAATGTTGTGAGCGGAAATGCTGGAGTTGCTTTTGGTTTATTCGCAGTATTTTCTTTAATTCGTTTTAGAAGTGCGGTTACAGATGCGAAGGATATTGCCTATATCTTTTTCGGATTATCAGTCGGTATGACCAGCGGTCTCTACCAATTTGATTTGGCGATTATTTTAACGTTTTTTGCTAGTATCTTATTTTACTTTCTTTATAAATTCGAATACGGAAAAGGAAAAGATACACAGATTTTAAAAATAACGGTGCCAGAAAATCTAAACCATGAAAATCTGCTTGATGATGTTTTTAGACAATTTACGATTAATCATGCTTTACGCCAGGTTGAGACAACTAATCTTGGAACGATGATTATGTACACCTATGCCATCCGTAGTAAAAATGAAGTGAATGACAAAGACTTGCTTGACAGGATTCGAGAGAAGAATGCGAATCTAAAGGTTTCCTTAACGTATATGTAAAATCAAGATTAAGAATAAGGGCCCTCCAGCTCCCTTATTGGAAAGCTAGATGGCCCATTTCATTATTCGTCTTTTTTATCTACTTTTTTTCTCATTTCACGCTGCCAGATCAATCCTTGCTCTAATGCCATTTTCTTCGCTATTCTTGGAGCGTTCCACAATGGTGGCAGTAATAGAAGCGAAACCGGAACCGCAGTTATAACAATTGAATTCTGAATCGATGCAATACTATCCTCACCAATCGATAGAATTACTACGGTAGTAGCACCGAAGATTAATGCCCAGAATACACGTAACCAGCGTGTTGGATTATCATTTCCCTCTAGCGTAGCTGCTACGGTATAAGCCATTGTATCGGTTGTTGTTGCAACAAATATAATCGATACAAGCAAAAAGCCTAACCCCATTAGAGTTGCCATTGGGAGCTGATCGGTAATGGCCATTACTGCAGCAGGCATTCCACCCTCGTTTAACGCAGTCGAGACAGAGCCAGCATTTTCGTTTTCAAAGAATACTCCTGTCCCACCTACAATTGAGAACCAGAAGTTATTCACTACTGGAGCAACAATTGATACAGCTATGATTAATTCTCTAATTGTTCTTCCACGAGATATTCTGCTAATAAATACAATCAGCATAGGAGCATATCCGATAAACCAACCCCAGAAGAATATCGTCCATATTGAAAGCCAGCCCTCATCCCCACGATACATGCTCATCGTGAAGAAGTTTTGCAGATGAAATCCAGTGCCACCTACAAATGCATCAATAATAAACATTGTAGGACCAATAACGAGTACTACAGCTGCTAAGAATATTGTAAATTTCACATTCCAATTACTTAGATGGTAAATCCCTCGATCTACGCCTGTAGCTGCTGAAATCGCAGCAATCAGTACTAGTACCAGCACAACAATAATACTAACAGTTAACGTGTTTGGTACATCGAATAAATGATTAAGTCCGTAAGATATTTGCAAACCTAAGAATCCAAGCGGTCCCAACGTACCAGCAACCGTTGCAATTATGGAAAAGATATCTGCCGATGTACCTAGCACGCTTTTATGATATATTTTTTCACCAAAAATCGGATAGAGCAATCCTCTAGGCTTCAGTGGCAGCCCTCTATTATAGTGTACATACATCATCACAATAACCGAGAGTGTACCTAGAATTGCCCATGCGGTAAACCCCCAGTGCAGAAAGGATTGAGCAAATGCAGCATCCATATTATTAAATTCTCCACCGCCGGCTAATGGGGGAGTAGTCATGTAATGATACATTGGTTCAGCAGCAGCCCAGAATACGCCCCCACTTGCCAATAAAGTAACTAAAATCATAGAAACCCAGCCAAAATAGCTATATTTTGGTTTATCCTGTTTACCTAATTTAACTTTCCCATACCTTGAAATTGCTAACCCGAGTCCAATGAAAAAGTTTCCAAGCAATAATACCTGCCAGTACGCACCGAAAAGGTCTGAAGAATAAGCAAATAATGTATTCACCGCACCATCAACCATTTCATTATCAAATAACGATAATAAAATAAATAGAATCAGGAATCCTCCACTCACAATAAAAACTGGCCAATCTAGGTTCTTCTTTTTTGTATCCACGTTTTCCTCCTAATGTTGTTAGGAACAAGCGTCTATAATATAGTAATCCATTTTGTCATTAAAGACCGTTGGATGGAATTTGATTACAACACCTAATATCTATCTACAGAAGAACAACCAATGACTAATATTCCACCAACTTGCTCAAATTTTTAACACAGTTTACTATTATAGGTTTCATTCATTAATTACGCAAATAATATCAATCTAATTTATTTTCATCACTTTAAAACGAATTCATCTTCACCGTTGACTAATTAGCAAATTGTATTCTTTCTATCACAAAAAAAGAATGACTCCTGCATGCATATTGCTGCTTGCTGTCATTCTTTCCAAACATCATTATTCATTTATAATCTCGTCTACTGTTGACTCGACTTCCGCACGAGTCATTTTCTCCTTACCGCTTTTCAGTGCTTTAAGCGTTCGCTTTGCTAAGGATAATGGAATCTTACAAAATAATGTAATATTTTTCGTTTCGATCTGTTTCATATAATCATCCGCTTTTGCGAGGTTACCCTCTGCATAACGAAACATATCATCACGACTCCATCCATCCGGGAAAAATCGGACACCACGTTCAGCATCTTCATCTTTATTACGCAATATATTGACAGCCTGAAGACCACGCCCATATCCAATTGCCAATTCACGATCTGTTTCAGTACCATCATACCATTTCCAAATATCAGAGAGCATAACGCCTACCAAACCAGCTACATAATATGTATAATCATCTAAATCTTCTTTCGTTCTTACTTCCCAGTCCTTCACAACCCATTTTGCCATTCCTTCGGCCATTTCACTCGTTGATTCTTTTACTTTATCAACAATCTTATCAGGACAAAATTCGAGCCAGTCACCAAGTCTTAAGGTCACTTCTGGTAATTCCGATTTATAAGGCTCTACTAATGTTTCATATGCCTGTAAATCGAACTCTTTTTGTAGCAAACTGCTTGTTTCTAACAGTAATCGTTGCTTTACTTCAGCATCCAATTGCTCATGATCTTCTATTTCATCAATTGCACGCATACATAGGTAAGCAGATCCAACTGTTTTTCTTAGAGTTGGATTTAATAATTTAATCGGTATATAAAACGTTCTGCTAGTAAGTTTCAGTACGCGCATTGCCTCTTTGTCCAACCTTGCTTGACCACTCAACAAAACTTCTCCTCCTTTAACCAATACGAGGTACCATAAGTATAACAAACCCGATTGGGACTGTCACTTTTCGTTAATATAAAGGAAGTTTTCTGAACAAAAATAGAGATACTATTATTTCCGCTTGCAGTGATGTCGAATAGAAGCTACTATTGTAATATTGTGTTTTCCTCGCATTAACCGCTGTAATTCGCACACCTTAAAGCGTGAGAAAAAACGAAAACATGAAACGTGGGGAGGGCTGGTGTCTTACCCTTGTGGTTGCTAACATTTTGCAAGGTGCAGTGGAGTCACCACGGAATCAGTTTCACTTTATAAGAGAGGCGTAAACGTATGGATAAACGAGTATATTTGTTAACGATCGTTTCCTTTGTCGTCGGAATGGTCGAATTAATTATAGGTGGCATATTGGATTTAGTTGCAGCTAGCTTAGAAGTTAGCGTTGGACAGGCTGGACTATTAATAACGGTATTTTCACTTGTTTTTGCAATAGCTTCACCAATACTATTATTTCTAACAGCAAGAATTGAACGAAAGAAACTAACGTTGATTACACTGTTTATTTTCTTCTTAAGTAATGTTCTTGCCGTTTTAAGTCCCGTTTATAGTGTTCTGTTTATCAGTAGAATTATTTCAGCAGCCAGTGCATCTTTACTGATTGTACTATGTGTAACAATGGCTTCTACAATTGTCGAGCCACAATACCGTGGACGCGCAATTGGGATAGTGAACATGGGCGTTAGTGGGTCACTTGTTCTTGGAATCCCATTTGGATTAATGCTTGGAAATACTTTTGGATGGCGTGCCCCATTTATTATGATTGCAATCCTAACATTATGTTCCATGGCAGGTGTTTACTTTTTTATGAAACAAATAACTCCTGGACAAGGTGCTGTTTCCATTGGGCAACAGCTACGCACATTAAAAAACAGCAAGATACTACTTGCTAACGCCACTACATTTCTTGTGTTGGCAGGACATACAACACTATATACTTACCTTACACCTTTTGCACAAGTAACAATGGGACTCGAAGGTCTATGGATAAGTATTGTTTACTTAGTGTTCGGTGTTGCAGCCGTTAGCGGTGGAGCAATCGGGGGTTCTTTTGCCGATTACTTTGGGACGAAGCGAACAATTCTTTCTGTCATTATTATCTTTATCATTGCGATCTTCGCAGTACCATTCTCGACGTTCTTCGTACCATTTTTCTTTTTTGTTATGGTTGTATGGGGAAGCATGAGCTGGGCTATTACCCCGCCAATGCAGAGCTATTTAATGGAGCTGTCACCAAAAAATTCGGATATTCTAATCAGCTTAAATAATTCATCCCTGCATCTTGGTATAGCTGTCGGTTCTTTTGCCGGTAGTATTGTCGTCGACCGAGTCAGTATTGAGTATAATGCGATTGTCGGCGGTATTATCATTGTATTTGGTCTTGTTACTGCATTGCTCGCAACAAGACGTGGCACGGCCACTTCCCAATAAAAAAAGTAAGCCCAGAAACACGCAGCAAGCTGTTTTCTGGGCTTTTTATAGAAATGCAAGATTAGATTCCTGGCTAATGGATTAATAAGCATTAATCCATTCTAATCTTCCATCCTCTAATGCAGGCTGAGTTTTCAAGCTTTCTACTGGAAAAATGAACGCCCACGGCATACTTGTTTCTGCCTCTATTGTCAGTGCTGGAATTGTAAACTCGTTCGCAGCAACAAGCTCACTATTTTCGACATAGCGAATTGGTTCCATTTGAAAAGAAAACGGATTATCCGTAAAATTATGAACGATTACCGTTACCAATAATTCACCTTTATAATTCATAGCCTGCCATAATGGCGTAAACGCTACTGCTTGATTACCAGATAATTTCGTTTCCTGAAATACATCCTCAATTATTTCACGATCTTTAGCTGGCAAAGCCTTATCCCATGAAGCTTCATATTGTAGCCTTTGCATATTATCACCACTCTATTAAGTATCTGCCTCTACGAAGTTTTACGATTCATTATCTTATATAAAGCAAGAACGCATAGCTAGATGATCCTTGCTCCCAGTTTGCATAAACTTCATAAATGATATTCCCTCTGTATTCTGATAGATCTATTTTATCATACACTGCCTTCACAGTATTATCTTTATCCCAGATTTTAACTTTATAATCTGCAGGGTCCATTTCAAATTGCAGCGTTATTTCTGTATCTTCATCCACTTCAATTGAATTTCTACCATTTACCATTTCACTTGGAGACATAGAATCTGCCGCCACATTGACAGTTGTACCGTCTGTGTTCTCATATGACCAGCTATAACCTCCCTGGGCAACAGCATATGAATCACCATCAACTATTAAGGTTAACTGTGGCGGGGAAGTAAAATGATTTGCTCCTTCTCCATTTTCTGCCTGTTCTTTTGAATAACTTGTTGCACACCCTGCAACTCCAGTTAATAACAAAGATAAAATCACAAATATACGTAACATGTTGATCATCTCCCTTCTTTCCTTAGTCGATTTTTCAAGGAAAGTGTTACAGGATATGGGATGATTAATGGTATCATAAGATCAATTACATATCATCCATATAAAACATAGTAAATGAGAGGAATAAATTATGACAGCAAAACTTTATTACAACTCACCCTATATAACAACATGGAATACAAACATAGCTAAAACAATTGAGCGTGATGAAGATTTATTTATCATTTTAGAAGAAACGGCTTTTTACCCTCATGGCGGCGGTCAGCCATGTGATTTAGGGAATATCAATGGAATTCCAGTTCTTGACGTTTTTACAGAAGAAAATGTAGTCCTGCATAAAGTAGCACAGCTGCCAGATAGAACACAGGAAATAACTTGCACTATCGACTGGCAACGAAGATTTGATCATATGCAGCAGCATAGCGGACAGCATTTATTATCAGCAATATTCAGAGTGCTTCTTCAGGCTAATACGATAAGCTTTCATCTTGGAGCAGAAGATGTCACAATTGATATTGATCAGACAGCATTAACTAAAGAACAACTGCAAGCAGTTGAAACCAAAGTAAATAAGCAGATCTATCAAAACCGTCCAATACAGACCTACTTTGTTACCAATGAACAATTAAAGGAAATTTCTTTAGTGAAATTGCCAAAAGTAACGGAAAATATCCGCATCGTTGAGATTGAAGGAATTGAATACAATGCATGTGGCGGTACACATGTGTCTCGAACTGGTGAAATTGGTATGATCAAATTATTTCATGCTGAAAATATAAAAGGAGCAACAAGAATCCATTTCAATTGCGGCTACCGCGCATTAGCGGACTTCGAAGCAACACTTCATATTACGGATGTTCTATCGAAAAAATTTAATACTGGTAGGAAGGATATCCTTGATCGCTTTGAGAAATGGGATCAAGAGCATAAACAGCTGCAATCACAGCTTACAAAGTTAAAGGAACAGAATGATATGTATCTGACAAAAGAGCTTCTTTCTAATATTGATGGAGCTGTTATCACCCATGTTTTCTCGAATAAACCATTCAAGGAAATCCAGAAACTAGCAGCCCAAATAGCAACAAAGCACCAGTTGTCCGTTGTATTTGCTACGACCACAGATAACAAAGTTATTCTAGCTCATAACGGTACTGCTGCATTTTCATGTGGAGATTTTCTCAAAGAACATCTTAAAGCTTTTAATGGAAAGGGTGGCGGAAGCGCCCAATCTGCTCAAGCGGGGTTTGATTCGAGTGAGGAAGCTTTACAGTTCTATCATTTTGCTTGTCACGAGATTCGCTAGGCGCTTGTTTGAACTAAAACGCCCCCATTCCTTTAGATCGATAAAGAAAAGGGGGCCAAACATCTTTATAGAAAATTGATTCGTAATAATTTTCATTTACCATCTGAAACAATTTTCAACAAAGCCATTTTTTCTTAAAACAACAACTCCTCAATCACCTTACTCTCCATATCATACAACCGATACATACAATAAATCTGCGTCAAGAAAGCTGGCGAAATTAAAAAATCACTAGGATGTTCTATAATCTTAAATGTTACGTTGAACGTAATCTCATTAAAACTGATAGAAGCGTATTTCTTCTTATCTCCTTTCAATATGAGGGATCCATCCCAATCTTGATAAGCTTCAAACTTATTCGTTTGAATAAATCCTTTTATATGAAAATAAATGAAGGATGCCCATTTCACATCATGAATATCATATATTTTATCCTCCTGATAATCGGATAAATGGTAGCTATATCCTTCAAGACTTTTCCAGCCTTGCTTTTTCACACTAATAGAAGTCAGCAACGTGCCATTTTCATCCTCAAATGCATAGAAGGACCCTTTTCGAACCGTTTCATTTCTTGCTTCATTGCGATGTGTTCGAATAACTGCACCGATTTCCTGTCCATCTTTGTCGTAAACAATCATTTTATGATTTTTGGAAAAGAAAAGAACATCCTTACACGTATATTTCAATGTTTCCATGCTTTATGTCTCCTTCTATCTCATATATTTTCAATACGGATAGAGGCATAAATAGTTTCATCTATATCGATTTTTCTTCCGCCAAAAAAGTAAACTGATTAAACCAAGTCCAAGTCCGATGGAGCTGCCAACTTCGACATACCCTATGAAATACCCGACAGTAATTCCAATTACTAAACAAATGAGAAAAATTGCCCCTGCAATCGCTTCACTCATGTTACCCCTCCTCATCATCGGCTTATTTGTATTAGTTTATTGTTCAGTCCCCATTTTTGTTCATACCTTCAAGAATGTTATAATAGTTATACGAATTTTTTATCATGAACATCTGGCTCTGTTCATTGATCATCACTTGAAAACGCTTTATTGAATTGTTTCAAAATTCACTATTGCTATACTTTAGCATTCGTGTTTAAATGAATTAAATATACAAATTAGTTCTTTAGTGAAGGACTAAATACGAGGTGATTATGTGAGTGAGAAAGTTACTGTTGGTCTTTTAGGTTTAGGAGTTGTTGGTTCAGGTGTAATTAAGCTAATTGAAAATCACCAACAAAAGCTTGCACATCAATTAAATTGTAATGTACGAGTGAAGCGCGTATTAGTTCGTAATTTGGAGAAATCGCGTGATGTTGACATAGAGGAAGACCTTCTGACAACGAATCCGGATGATGTATTAAATGATCCAGAGATTGATGTTGTTGTGGAAGTAATGGGTGGCATTGACGAAGCAAAGGATTATATTTTAAAAGCATTTGCTTCGAATAAACATGTCGTTTCCGCTAATAAAGATCTTGTAGCATTGCATGGCCCAGAACTTCAGGATGCTGCTACACGCAATAAATGTGACTTCTTCTATGAAGCCAGTGTTGCTGGCGGAATTCCAATTTTACGCGGAATCGTCGATGGACTTGCATCCGATCGTATCGGACAAGTAATGGGGATTGTTAATGGTACAACCAATTACATATTAACGCAAATGGATAGTGAAGGTGTCAGCTATGAAAATGCATTAAATGAAGCGCAGAAGCTTGGCTTTGCTGAAGCAGATCCTACTTCAGATGTAGAAGGTCTTGATGCAGCAAGGAAAATGGCGATTCTTGGCAGACTTGCATTTTCAACACCGGTAGATCTGGATGATGTCGAAGTATCTGGTATCAAAGGAATCGAATTAGAGGATTTACAATATGGTGACAAGCTAGGCTATACAATGAAATTGATTGGCTATGCAAACTTTGATAATCATGAGCTTGAGATCAATGTACAGCCTACATTACTTGCAAAAACGCACCCCCTTGCATCGGTAAAAAATGAATTTAATGCTGTTTATGTTTATGGAGAAGCAGTTGGCGAGACCATGTTCTATGGTCCTGGAGCAGGTAGCTTACCGACAGCAACCGCTATAGTTTCTGATGTTGTCTCTGTCATTAAGAATATGCGTCTAGGTGTATCTGGAAATCAGTTTGTTGAACCACATTTCAAAAAAGAATTGAAGGCACCTGATAAACGCTATGCACAGTATTATGTACGACTTTATGCGAAAGATGAAGCTGGAGTTTTTTCAAACATTTCTGCTTTATTCCATGATCAGGATATTAGTTTTAAACGTATTTTACAAACACCTGTTAACAAGGATGAAGTAGCTGAAATTATTTTCATTACACACCAAACATCACTCCAAAACTTCCAGCATGCCTTAGAAAAGCTTAAAGGTCTTGATGCTGTTTTGGAAGTAAAAAGCTATTACAAAGTTGAAGGAGATGCTATTTCATGAGCTGGCAAGGACTTCTAAGTCATTACAAAGCATATTTACCAGTTACTGATCAAACACCTGCGCTCACACTGCAGGAAGGAAATACACCATTAATTCATTTCCCGACACTTTCTGAGGAATTAGGAATTGAATTGTACGGAAAGGTCGAAGGTGCTAATCCGACTGGATCATTTAAAGATAGAGGAATGGTTGTAGCAGTAGCAAAAGCAATTGAAGAAGGAAGCAAATCCATTATTTGCGCATCTACCGGGAACACTTCTGCCGCTGCTGCAGCCTATGCCGCACGAGCAGGAATTCGCGCGATCATCGTTATTCCAAAGGGAAAAGTTGCACTAGGCAAGCTAGCCCAAGCTGTCATGTACGGTGCAGAAATTGTAGAAATTGATGGAAACTTTGATGAAGCATTGCAAATGGTGCGTAAAGTTAGCGAAAAAGCACCTGTTACATTAGTGAATTCGGTCAATCCATATCGTCTGGAAGGACAAAAAACGGCAGCATTTGAAGTATGTGATCAGCTTGGAACTGCTCCTGACATTCTGGCAATTCCTGTCGGTAACGCTGGTAACATCAGTGCATATTGGAAAGGATTTAAAGAATATCACGAGAAAAAACAAACTGGTCTACCACAAATGTTTGGATTTGAAGCAGAAGGCGCTGCAGCAATCGTGCAAAATAAAGTCATTCCAAATCCAGAAACTGTAGCCACAGCGATTCGGATTGGTAATCCTGCTAGCTGGGAGCTTGCAGTAAATGCAAAAGAGGAATCTGGTGGAACAATCCAATCTGTAACCGATGAAGAAATCTTACAGGCGTTTAAATTACTACCAAGTAAAGAAGGGATTTTTGCGGAGCCTGGTTCTTGTGCATCGATCGCAGGTGTTATTCAACAGTGTAAGGAAGGAACAATTCCAAAAGGAAGCAAGGTTGTCGCTGTGTTAACAGGAAATGGATTGAAGGATCCACAAACAGCTATTGACCAGTTGGAAATTAATCCTGTTTCCTTAGAAAATGATGAAGCTGCCGTTATGAAATATATTGAAGAGCTGGTTAATCAATGAGGCCGTTTCGTATTTCAGTACCGGCAAGCTCAGCAAATATCGGACCGGGATTCGACTCCATGGGTCTAGCAGTAAATCTGTATCTAACATTGGAAGTAACAGAATCGGAGAAGTGGGAGTTCACCTCCCCTTCTCTTTCTTCTAATGATAATTTTCAGGATCATTTCATTTTTCAAATTGCTGCAAAAATTGCAGAACGGCATCAAACAACATTACCAGTATGTAAAGTTGTCGAAACAAGTGAGATTCCACTCGCTCGTGGATTAGGCAGTAGTGCATCTGCAATTCTAGCTGGTATTGAACTCGCAAACCAAGCTTGCGATCTTCATTTAAGCAGTGAAGATAAACTCCAGTATGGAACAGAAATTGAAGGTCATCCAGATAATATCGCACCGGCACTCTTTGGCGGGCTTATTATTTCAACCTTAACTGGCAATGAAATCAATTGGCTTCAAGCACCTGCATTAGATGTTGATCTGGTTATCTATATTCCCAATACTGAATTGAAAACAGAAGCTGCAAGACAGGTTCTTCCAGATTCATACACAAGAGACCATGCAGCAGCAGCCAGCGGAATTAGTAACCTCGTTGTTGCCTCACTTTTAGCAGGTGATTACGAACTTGCCGGAAAAATGATGGAAAAGGATATGTTCCATGAATCCTATCGTTCAGCTCTAATCCCCAACTATGATCAAATTCGTAAAGAGGCAAAGTTTCATGGTGCCTATGGAACTGTTATTAGCGGTGCTGGTCCAACGATGATTTCTTTTGCACCAAAAGGTGAAGGACAATCTATAACTGAACCACTGCAAGCAATACTTCCGGATTATCATGTGAGCGTAATGAAAATTGATATGCAAGGATTAACAGTTGAATAATTAATTAGAGAACTAAGGTGTTCGCCAATACTGCTTTAGGAGAATACTTGTATTATTTACGCATTAAAAAGGAGAAGCCTAGGTGCTGCACCCCAAAAGTTAGAGTAAGAAATCTAAGTTTTGGGGTGTTTTTGCATGGCAAAATATAGTAAGCAATTTAAATTAATGATTGTTAAGGAATATATGGAAGGTCCTCTTGGTTACACTTTATTAGCTAGGAAATATGATATTCCAAGTAAGGCTCCTATTGAAAGATGGGTAAAGTCATATAAAGCATTGGGTGAAGAGGGATTACGTAAAAAGCGTTGTAAAAAGGTTTATTCTGTTCAATTTAAGTTAAATGTACTAAACTTTATGAAACAAACGGGCGCTTCTTACCAAGATACCGCAATAGAATTTCAGATGAATAATTCTACTCTTATTGCGAACTGGAACAAGATTTTCCTTACTGAAGGGATAGAAGGCCTCAAAGAAAAACCGAAAGGACGGCCCCCTATGTCTGGGAAAAGAAAAGCAAAGTCAGTAAAACAAGAGAAAGCAATGAATCGCGAGGAACAATTAGAGCGTGAGATTGAACTTCTTCGGTTGGAAAATACCTATTTAAAAAAGTTAAAAGCTTTTCAGGAAAATCCAGAGGCCTACCTCGAAAAGCACAAGCAGCGTTGGCACTCGAACTCAAGAAAGAAGGATTCAGATTAAAAGATGTACTCCGAGTTGTAGGTATACCAGAGGCAACTTATCATTATCAAGTTAAACAATTGAAGAAAGAAGATACGAATAAAGAGTGGAAAGAACTCATTCATGAATTGTTTAAGAAGCATGAAGGTAAATATGGATACCGTCGGATCCATTTAGAATTAAGAGGCAAGGGCTATAAAATCAATCATAAAAAAGTACAACGGATTATGAGAGAATTGGGCTTGAAATGTATTAAGTTTACACGAAAGTCTCGATACAAGTCTTATAAAGGAACGGTTGGGAAGGTAGCGGAAAATCGTTTAAACCGACGGTTTAATACGCCTATTCGTCTACAAAAGTTAGTCACCGACATCACGGAATTCAAGTGTACTGGAAATGAGAAACTTTATTTAAGTCCAATACTAGATTTATATAATGGTGAGGTAATCTCTTATGGTATCTCAAATAAACCAACATTAGATTTTGCGGTCAAGCCACTTAACCAAGCAATAGAAATAATCAAGAGTAAGGCCAAATATCGTACAACCATTCATTCTGATCAAGGCTGGCATTACCAACATATAAAGTGGGTCAAAACGTTGAATAAAAGCAGAATCTTTCAAAGCATGTCTAGAAAAGCCACATGTGCAGATAACGCTGCGATGGAGAATTTCTTTGGGATTATGAAACAAGAAATGTATCACGGTGAAGCATTAATGTCTTATCATGAACTGAAACGAAAGATAGAGAAATATATTTATTACTACAATAACGAACGAATTAAAACGAAATTGGCTGGTTTAAGTCCAGTGCAATACCGAACTCAAACCAGCCAAACAGCTGCATAATGAAAACTCTAACTTTTAGGGGTCACTACCCTAGGTTCTCCTTTTTCTTATTTAGCATATCCATTTACAAAATAACCGATAATTTCCAAGTCCGTTTCTGTTAATTCACGTTGAAAATGTGAGGTCATCGCTTCTACAATCGCCTCCTGCTTCCCTTCATGCTTTTTGGTTAATGCTGCACTTGTTTTCAATAATGCAGAAAAGCTTGCGAATTCGTCTTTTGACAATGGTGCCGGATGATGGGACAGGAAAAATAATTCTGCATCATAGCTTTCTATCTTCTCTAAAAGTGCGCCCATTTTTTCAATTGTGTAATGCCATTTTTCTGCATACATATTTGCATAAAGACAATCTCCAAGAAATAGTGCCTTTTCCTCCTGTATATAAATAAGATTGGAGTCTGGTGAATGATCCCCACCGATGTATTCGATGGTACAGATGACCCCACCAAGATTCACTTGCATTCGAGTTTCAAAAATAAGCGTAGGATCCGGGATGATAACGTCACGCGCATCTCCAAGCTCTAACTTAATTGCATCCGCACAAAACGCGATTTCGATCCCTGCTTCGACACGCTCATCCAGCTCCTTATCTCTCCATGAAAACTCCTGTAATTCTTTTACTTTTTCAAAGGTCATAAAATTGGCAATGGAAGGCAGGTTCATTTCATTTAAGCCAAAAACATGATCCCAATGCCAATGTGTCAGGGCTACAATATCTCCAGTGATATTATGGGAAGCCAATTGCTCCTTAAATAGCTGTGCGTGACTGGATGAATTCCCAGCATCAATCAACAACGTCCGATTATCCCCCACGACAGCTGCTAAAATTGGCCGGTCTGTCTTCTGATATGATGGAAGATAAAAAAGACGATTGGAAAGCTTCTGTAATGTTTGCATGTATTCGTACTCCTTCTAGCTAGTTGTATTGTTCATTATAACCTATTAATTGTGGCGGCAAAACAGGCTTCAACTTATAAATTCTAAATTGAAACAATAAAAAAAGAGAGCTGATGGAATTCTCCATCAGCCCCTAAAATTCTATTCTTCAATATATACATCTTTAAGAAGCAGGAATTTTGTAGGTAGCATCGATAATCCTTTCACTTCTTCACGCAACCCTGATAAATAATCCTTATGCATCAAATAATTCATGGGAGCCAACTCCACGAGCAACTCTTGTGCTTGTTTATATAATTCTATACGCTCAGCTTCATCCGCCGTTTGGCGTGCTTCTTCTAAAATAGAATCTAACTCTCCATGATCAAGGAAGGTTCTATTTCCTGGTGGTCCCATATTCTCAGAATGGAATAATGGATATAATCCGTTATCCGCATCGGCTGTTCCATTTGACCATCCTAAAATGAACATATCATGCTCACCTTCACCAATTTTCTCTAAATATGCACCCCATTCGAAGATTTCAATCTCTACCTCAATCCCAATTTCCGAAAGCTGAGACTGGATGTTGGTTGCAATATCCAGACGCTCTCGTGTCTCATTGGTCCAGATGGAAGTGGAGAAACCATCCTCGTAACCAGCTTCAGCCAATAGCTTCTTTGCTTCTTCTTGATTATAAGCAATTCCTTCTAAATTTTCATCATAACCAAATACATTTGGCGCAAGTGGCCCTGCAGCAGGTATTGCATAGCCATTCGCAATACCATCTACTATCTGTTCTTTATTTATAGCCATCGTAATTGCTTGTCGAACACGCTCATCATCAAATGGCTCTTTTTGTGTATTAAAACCAAGATAATCTAAGGAAACACTTCCTTGTTGCAGCATCGCTAACCCTTCTGTTGATTCAATTTGTGCTACATCAGAAGAACTTAATTGATTAGTGACATGTGAATCTCCTGTATTTAGTTCTGCAATACGAGTAAGGTCTTCTGGAACAACCTTAAATGTGACCGAGTCTAGCAATGCTGCTCCATCCCAATAATCTTCATTTTTAACTAAGCGGATATATTGACCAGGACTCCACTCATCAAATTTAAAATAGCCTGTACCAATTGGTTTTTCATTAATAACACTTCCTGGATCTGCTCCTTCTTCCATTGCAGCATAATCTGCCTCAATTTGTTCCAAAGAGATCATCGCTCCAGCTGAATGTGCTAAATGTGCTGGCAGACCTGAAAACGGATATGCTGTCTTTATTTGTATCGTATAATCATCAATAACAACTACCTCATCGATCATATCGAGCAAATAGGCTGTAGGAGCTGCCACATCTTCATCAATAATACGCTCAACATTTGCCTTTACTACCTCTGCATTAAACGTGGTTCCATCATGAAATGTTACTCCCTCTTGAAGCTTAAATTCCCAAGTTGTATCATCCACTGCTTCCCAGCTTGTTGCAAGGCTTGGCTGTAGTCCCATATTCTCATCGTGCTTAATTAACTTCTCAAAAATATTAAATTGGATATCGAACGATGGAACATCATTTGCTCCAGCTGGATCTAACGAGATTGCATCCGAAACAGTGGCAATTACTAACTCTCCACCATGTTGTTTCCCATCATTTTCTGTCCCCCCTGCTTCATCTGGTTCACTAGCACAACCAGCAAGAACGATACTAATAAATGCTATAGCAATGAATGTGTACAGCCAATTTCTCGATATTCTTTTCATAATTGTTCCCCCAGTATAATTGACGTCTATTGCAAATGCTTTTTCATAAACGCAACGATTTTCGTATTCATTTCAATTTGGTTTTTTATATTTTCTGTTTGATGTCCTTCATCTTCAAAAACAATAAGTTCCACTTCTTTTCCTTGGTTCTCTAAATCCCGATTCAATTGCTCTGCTTCACTAACAGGTACTCTCGTGTCATTTCTGCCATGGAAGATAAGTAATGGAGCTATAATTTTATCTGTATGATTTAATGGAGCAATCTCTTCAAAAAAATCCACATCTTCTTTTAATGAACCATACTCTTTCTCCCTTAATCGCCTGCGCCATGGTCCTGTATTTTCAAGAAACGTCTTAAAATGTGAGATACCAACAATATCTACGGCCGCTGCCCACAATTCAGGGTAGTGTGTAATTGCAGCTAGTACCATAAAACCTCCATAGCTACGTCCCATAATGCCAATTTTTTTAGGATCAGCACCACGCCTGACGAGGTCTTCTACAAGCCACTTTAAATCAGCTACAGCATCCATGCGTTTACGGACATCGTCCAATTGTACGTATTTCCGTCCATAGCCCATGCTGCCACGTACATTCGGTGCAACTACTGCATAGCCTTGTGCTGCTAAAAATTGTATAACAGGATTATATTCGTTTCTAATCTGGCTCTCTGGACCCCCATGTACATATATCATGACAGGCTGTGCGTAGTCTTTCTTACCATAAAGAAAATAAGGCACTTCAAGTCCATCAAAAGAGGAATAATGACATAGCTCCGGCTCTGTCCATAGGTGATGAATATCTTTATTTTCTCCAACAAAAGTAAGCCTCTTCGTTTTTTGCTCCTTCAAGTCTGCGGACCATAAATCACCCGGAAGAATCGCACTCTTTATTTCGATGACAAGCTCTTCAGTGTCCAGCCATGATAAAGAGCTATAAACGCCAGACGGCAGTCCTGACGCTTCAAACATCGATTTATGTTTAATATGATAAAATCGAAGTCTTGATGTTCCTCCTTCATTTACCGTATAAGCAAGTAATTTTTCATCAGGAGATAGTTTTATTTCTTCAATATCCCATTTTTCAATTTGTGACAGTTGTTCTAATTCAGTAGGATTATCGAATGTAAAGGAATGAATAGCTAATGTATCACGACCTGCATCTGTTACAAGATAGCCTTTTTTTCCATCCTTTGTTAGCTGTATCGAATGATATCTTGCACTTATATTTTCCTTACCAATCTTCGTCAGTTCTTTTTTTTCTAAATCAAATATATATAGGGAGTTATCTATGTTGGTATCCGCTATGTTTAAAATTAATCCTTTCCCATCATTCGTCCAACAAATCGGATTGCAGTTTCCATTATATAGATACACTACTTCTTCCTTCTTTGTTGCAATGTCCAAAATATACACATCAAAATAACCTGGATGTCTGCGATTACTAGAGAAGGCAATTTTTGTTTCGTCAGGCGACCAGCCACCAAAGTGATGAAAATGTTCCTTTGAAACGACAAGGTCTTCAACTGTTGTTCCTTCGCAGATTAAGTAAAGTTGCTGTTTCTCATTCCCATTTATATCTGAACCGATTATCGTTTTCATCCCAGATGGAGAATGATTTACACTAAGCGCTCTGTCTGGCAGCTCGATAAATTGTTGAACCTCGGATGCTTGATCGTCCCATTTCCAAACCTGTGGTAATCCAGTTTTATTAGTTAGAAATGTAATTGCTTGCTGACCTGGAATGACAGATGGCTCATAAGCCCGGTATGACTTTAAATAAGAAAGTAATGTTTTCTCAGATGTTGCCTCCATTTTCAAATTCCTCCTCTTTTATTTTTCGGACATTTCTTACAAATACTGATTATAACAAAAGAGTATATAGTATTTATTTTCAGAAATCAATGGAGAAAATTGTATATTTATCGTGTTTCATGAGGGTTTAATGTGCGGAAACGATGGTTTTCAATCTTTTCCTTAATTATGGTTGTTCTTTGCTCACTATCGAATTTAAGGTAAATACGGTCCAAAATCCAAAACCAAAAAGGACCATCGCCTTCTTGGCGATAGCCCTCTTTAATAATTAGCTCATCAATGCTGTCATCAATGCTTTTTGTGCATGAAGTCGATTTTCGGCCTGTTGAAAAACAACAGAATGTGCTCCATCAATTACTTCTGCAGTTACCTCTTCACCTCGGTGTGCAGGCAAACAATGCATAAATGTAACATCTGCTTTTGCCTTGGCTAACAAAGCAGCATCTACACGGTATGCGTCAAAATCCTTTTCTCTTTTCGCTTGTTCTGCCTCCTGCCCCATACTTGCCCATACGTCTGTATAAATAACATCTGCATGTTGAACAGCTAAAGCAGGGTCCACCTCAATGCTAATTTTTGCATTGTGTTCAGCTGCTATTTCCTGTGCTTTTGCGGTTACATCTGGATCAGGCAAATAATCAGCAGGAGCAGCAATCACTAGCTCCATCCCCATTTTGGCAGCTCCATGCATAAGGGAATGCGCCATATTATTTCCGTCTCCAATATAAACTACCTTTTTCCCCTCCAGCGTTCCCTTTACTTCTTTAATCGTTTGCAAGTCTGCAAGCACTTGGCAAGGATGATACAAATCTGTCAATCCATTAATAACAGGGATACTAGCAAATGCGGCAAGCTCCTCTACCACCGCTTGAGAGAATGTCCGAATCATAATTCCATCCAAATAGCCAGACAGTACTTGTGCCGTGTCAGCAATTGTCTCACCTCTGCCAATTTGTATATCTTTTGAATTTAAGAAAATTCCCATACCACCTAATTGGTAAATACCCGCTTCGAAGGATACACGCGTTCTTGTAGACGACTTTTCAAAAATCATCCCTAATGTTTTTCCTTTTAGTGGTTCAAATGAAATGCCTTCCTGCTTCTGCTTTTTAATATAATCCGCTAGTTCTAATAAATAATTAATCTCATCCGTTGTATAATGAGCAAGTGTTAAAAAATCCCGTCCCTTTAGCTCCTGTTTTATCAAATCCGCTTCTTTAACCATTGTCATGATAAAACTCACATCCTCTTGTAATTTGTATATGAATTATTATGCATTATTTAGAATAAATATACAAGTGTTTTGATAACTTTTTATATTTTTACTTACAGATTATTATTCCAGCTTACTATCGTCAGGACGAGCAGGAACCAACTAATTTCGAGCATTGCCCACCCTTTACCAAGCAACACCCATCCGAAACATCAAACACCCGCTTTGCATCAAATCAAAGCGGGTGTTTTGCTAACCTAACTTCTGTACGATGATAACCTTCAAGTAATCCCCCTGATTAAAATTACGGTTTACTTGAAAATCAGCCGGCAAGGAGAATTCTTCAAGAATTTTATATTTCATTCCATTGAATCCTTTATCAATAAACGCTTTGAACTTCTTCATTCCAAATGATGCATTATTTGTAGATGCTACAATAATGCCATTCTTTTCGGTAATCGCTAATGTATCCTGAATCAAGCCCGGATAATCCTTCGCTGTGCTAAACGTATGCTTTTTTGACCGGGCAAAGCTCGGCGGATCAAGGACAACGAAATCAAATTTCAATTCTTTTCGTTTCGCGTATTTGAAATAATCGAACACATCCATCACGATAATATCCTGCTGTTCATAATCAATCCCATTTACAGCAAATTGCTCAATTGTTTTACTTTTACTACGCCCTGCAAGGTCTACACTGGTCGTCTTTGCAGCACCTCCAAGTGCAGCTGCTACGGAAAAAGCGCCTGTATAAGAAAATGTATTTAAAACATTTTTTCCTTTCGCATAATGATCACGAATTGCTTTTCGAACATCACGTTGGTCAAGAAAAATCCCTACCATTGCACCATCATTCAAATGAACCGCATAACTTATGCCATTCTCTTTAACGATAATTGGAAACTCTCCCTGTTCTCCCTTTACAAAGTCATCGTCATCAAGATATTGTCCTTTTCTGTCAAAGCGCTTTTTTTCATATATCGCTTTATATCCTCCAAGTTCATCAAGCACGCGAATAACTTTGTCTTTAAAGGTGTAAATTCCTTTACTATACCAGCTGATTACATAATACCCATCAAAATAGTCAATCGTTAATCCACCAATACCGTCACCTTCACCATTGAAAACACGAAATGCGTTTGTATTTTCGTCGTTATAGTATGACTGTCTTTTATTGATTGCAGCTAGCATTTTATTCTTAAAGAAGACAGTGTCCACCTTTTCATTTTCATTAAAAGATAGCACCCATCCCAGTCCTTTATTTTGCTTGCCATAGTAACCCTTTGCAAGAAATTGTCCATGCTGGTCCACTAAATGAACTATTGTACCTTCCTCAGACAAAGCTCCTGGATTTATAATTGCTTCTTTCGAAATTAAAGGAAATTTATTTTTATAGTATTTAGTAAAATCCGGTTTCACTCTTAATTCAACAATAGTAGCCATATTTTCATCCTATTCCATTTTTGCTCATTATCGCATGTGACCTGTGATTAGCGCAAGCTGTCGTAATAAAAGTTATTGTTTCTCCACTAATTCAAGATGAAAGTCTCCAACGGCATTCGCTTCATACAAATTTGTAATGGAAGTAGCGTAATTATGGATAGTAGCTTGTAATTCAAGATTTTCCTCAGGAATCTGCAAGGTAAAGTCATTCTTATAAAGCAATGTTGTTATATCATGATATTCCTCACTCGACACTTTAAAAGCAAAGCTCACTTTTCGATTTCCTTTTGGTAATGTTTCCATTTGAAATTCCAATCCATCAATTTCATATCCATTTATAATCACTTTTCGTTTCAATCACATCACTCCCTTTTATAAAAAGTTTACCAATTTTATCTCCGATTGTTTACTAAAGTAACTTATTCGTTTAATTTCTGACCTTTAAGGTAATAGTTTAATGAAAGGATGATTTAAATGGAACATTTTGATGCAATTATTATCGGCTTTGGAAAAGGTGGTAAAACGTTGGCAGGTTCACTTGCTAAGGTCGGAAAGCGAGTTGCTATGATAGAGCAATCAGCTAAACAATATGGTGGCACATGTATTAACATTGCCTGTATCCCAACAAAATCGCTTGCTTTCCAATCCGAACAGCAAGCTAATTCCAGCGAGTCCAAGGAAGCCTATTACAAGGAATCGATTCAAGAAAAAGATCAGTTAACTACTGCTTTAAGAGAGAATAATTTTAAGATGCTTAATGATCAGGAAACCGTTACGGTTTATACTGCAAAAGCTACGTTTATTGACGATAAAAAGATCCAACTTAGCTCGGAAACTGAATCCCTTGAGCTAAGTGCAGATAAGTTCTTCATAAATACCGGTTCATCTCCAATCATTCCGCCGATTGATGGAATCGATGAAACGGAGTATGTTTATACTTCTACAACGCTCCAAGATCGCGATGAGCTGCCCGAAAAGCTAACTATCATTGGCGGTGGGTATATTGGTTTGGAATTCGCTTCGATGTATGCAAACTTTGGCTCAGAGGTTACAGTAATTGACAGCTCTGAGGAATTCTTGCCAAACGATGATCGTGACATTGCAAGTGAAGTACAAAAGATATTTGAAGGAAAAGGAATTAAGCTACAATTAGCAAGCAGGGTACAATCCGTTAAGAATATAGATGGTGGTGTTGCGGTTACCTACCAGAAAGAGGATAAGACTGAGAAATTGACTAGCTCTGCCCTATTAGTTGCAACAGGCAGAAAGCCAAACACGGAAGGTTTAGGACTGGCAAACACTTCCATTCAGCAAGATGATAAGGGAGCAATTGTTGTAGATGATTACTTGAAGACAGATGCCGATCACATTTGGGCATTAGGGGATGTCAATGGTGGCCCACAGTTTACTTATATTTCATTAGATGATTTCCGTATCGTTCGTGATCAATTATTTGGTGATGGCAATTACTCGAAAAAGGAACGAAAAAATATACCATATTCCGTTTTTATCGAACCTGTCCTATCCCATGTTGGTCTCAATGAAAAGACAGCTAAAGAAGAAGGTATTGACTATAAAGTAGCATCGATTCCAGCAGCAGGGGTTCCTTATGCTCGTATTATCAAGCAAACAGACGGACTTTTGAAAGCTCTTATTGACCCGGACACAGATGATATTTTAGGATGTACGTTATTTTGCGCAGGTTCACATGAATTAATCAATACCGTGCGAATTGCAATGGAAGCTAAATTACCATATACACGATTAAAAGATAATATTTTCACACATCCATCCATGAGTGAGGCATTGAATAACCTATTTTCGAGTTTTGATTAATTGTAAATAGGAGGGCTTTTAGAGCCCTTTTTATTTTGCAAAAAATAAAGATATGGGAAGGAGTTTTTGAAAAGGCAGCAAAGATTTCTAGCAAAATATACGATTTTTTATTGTAGCACTAAAATTAAAAACATCTTGCAAACCACATTGTTAAATTTAAAGAATCCGTTTTGAAAGGATTGACCAAAACGGATCCACAATTCCATAAAAAATTTGCTCATTTTCTATCTCTGCTGTTCCACAGTCGTGCCCCTTTAATGGAACATTTATTCAGTATTTGCCTAGAAGATAGTTTGTCTCGATTAAATTACAAATCAAATGATAAAAAATCAGGCAGCTGTCGTTCATGCTTGTCGAGCATAATCTGCTCTGGATTGATACCCTGCTCACGCAATACTTCAATGTTCTGTATGAGGAACTCGTCGCTTCCGACAACATAGAAAAGTCCATCTTTGTCTGCAGCAAGATTTTTCACTTCTTCATAGTAGTCTTTACGATTATCGACAAACTGTGATGTGAACTTCTTATCAGGAGCGGTTTCAAAAATAATAGTGAATAAGAATTTTTTTGAAGAATCGATGTTCAGCGAATGAATTTGATTGACGTTGTCAGCACGTTCGAAATAATCAAGCACAAGCGGTCTGAAAGTTGCCAGACCAACACCCGATGACAGTAGATAAACATTTTTGTCTTCTCTTTTAAGTGGTACATTGGAATGTGTTTTAAATATTGCAACTTCATTTCCGACCTCAAGATTGCTTAAAATCGTTTTAAACTCAGAACATTTCTCTCTGATGCGTGTTGTAATACCGATTGAATCTTCGTGCGGTAAAGTGGAGATTGACATGTGACGAATCAGACTGCGGTTTGGTTTATCTCCCGCATTAAATCCTTCCAGTGCAAAGTGGGTATGGGAACCTTCTTCCCATGTAAAGTCTTCCGGACAGTCGAGCAGGTACGTTTTAACCTCAGGCGTTTCTTCAATAATCTTATTTATTTTAGTCCAGTATATTTGCATTATCTATTCTCCTTACTTAGATTATATGGTTCATTACTATCTACTATACAACAATTGATAACTATTCTCAATTAAACAGATTGATTTCGCAGCAGAAAAGCAGTCGATTCCTAATTCATAATCTGCATGACTTTATTTTAAATTCACATTTATTTCTAACTAGATGGCAATAATTTCATTACAGCATCACGGCTATATGGTATGATAATTGTGATAACTCTCGGAATTATTTTCATTGAAATATATATAAACTTAGGCAGAAGGCGAGTGGAAATCTATATTGAAAAAGAATCCATCATTAATTAAATTCAGTGATACAGATAGTGTGACAATTCCCCATTACTATGACTATGCAGTAGCAATCGATAAAGTAAAAGAGCTATTTATTGAAAAACTTGGATTTGACTTAAAGCTTTATGAATCCGAAGAAGGACTTGAAATCGACGACACAATGGAGCAAATTCTTTCTCGAAATGAAGCTGATATTGAAATTTTAGCAAGTGTCTACGATGCTGTTGGTACATCAGCCATTACATATAACGATACGGAAAAATATGTGATTAAAGCCTCTCTAACAAATAATATTTTTTACTTTCCAAACTATGAGGTTGCTATCGTAAAGATACCAATCTATCAAAGTCATATGGAATATGAAAGGGAATTTACCTTTGCAAGGAACGACGAAGCTTTACTAAGCTTCCTTAACTTCATTACTGAAAAACAAAGGGAATTTATGCTAGACGGTATTAATGTACTCACCGATACAGAGGATGGCTTAGAACGATCACGAGAACAAATTACTTATCAAATTAAACGAGAAGATATACTTTTAGAGGAAGATGTAAAAACAGATATTTACCGTTCCATCGATGAATTTTTCTTGAAGAGTGGAGCATTTTTTAAAGCATATAATATTCCTTACAAACGTGGAATTCTATTATATGGTTCTCCTGGAAATGGAAAAACAACGCTCGTCAAATCCATTGCAGGCAGTGTTGCCGCTCCAGTTGTTTATTGGCAAATCACAGAATATACATCCAGCTACTCGATTAAGGAAGTTTTCTCTACTGTTACAAAAATGGCACCCATGATTCTTATCATTGAAGATATCGATTCCATGCCTGAAGAAGTTCGTTCTGTATTCTTGAACACATTAGACGGTGCAACATCTAAGGAAGGTATCTTCTTAATCGGGACAACTAATTACCCTGAAAAAATTGACCCTGCCTTGATTAATCGAGCTGGCCGCTTTGATCGTGCTTATGAGATCAAACAGCCTGATGAAGCATTACGAAATGAGTATCTGCATAAAAAAGGGCTAATACAATTTTTAGATGCAGCTGCACTTGCTCAATTAGCGAAGCAAACAAAAGGACTGTCCATTGCCCAGCTTAATGAGCTCTATATGTCAGTTGCTCTCCAATGGCATTATGAACATCAGGTAGATATCGAGAAAATTGTCAAAGACTTACAAGAGAATCAGCGAAGAACGATAAGACAAGACTGGGAAACCGAAGAATATGCAGGGCGGTTAGGGTTTTAAAGTCGCAATAAAAAAATCTTGCCTCATTTATTTTTGAAGCAAGATTTTTTAAATTCCCTATAAAAATTGATGAATAAATTCGTAACCAAAATATAAACTGAAGCCAAATAGTATACATGCAGCAATAATGGAAACACCCTTTAGAATCGTTTGATTCAGAAATCTTCTCGAATAATGAATAATACTCATTAATCCAATATCATGGACGAGTATACCAAGCAGGATTCCTGCTGCGACAACTACAAAATGCGTTCCTGCTCCATCACTTAAAGAAGATACAAGCAACGGTCCAAATATTCCAATCCAAAAAACAATATTAGCTGGTGAAATCGCCATGAAAAATCCAGATGTATATGCCTTTGCAATGGATTTTTTCGGAGCTGCCCCACTGAAATCTACTGGTTTTTTTGAGTCTTTTAAACTCTCAATCCCGATGGCTAATAAAAACACAAAGCCCATAAACCACATTACAGACTCCACGATTGGATACGTTAAAAATTGGGAAAAACCAAAATAAATAAGAGTGATTAATGTTAAATCGATGGTCATCCCACCTAAACCTACAAACCAACCGCTTAAAAATCCATTCCTCAATGCTTGTTGAACCATTTGAACTGTCATCGCTCCAGGTGTTAAAGAAAGTGCTAGTCCTAATAGAAAATAAGTTAGAAATGCTGTAATCATACGCTGCTCCATTCTTCATTTAATATTTGAATGGAATTATTATAGCGCTAAATGTATTTTTACACAACAAAATGAATTGTTATGCAACGCAAAGTGAAAGCTTCTTGTTAGCGACGTATGTACTGAGCCATGGAATATAAAGGAAGCAAGGAAATAATTCAAAAATAAAGCAACTTTTTGATGCATTTTTAGCCAAAATATACTTTCGAGAAGTTAAAATAAGAATTCGGAGAAAATACTACTGGAATTGTACGAGGCTTCTAAAAAGAAACAGAAAAAATTATTATAGAGTTATTAACCAAGTTAAACCTATTCTCTAACAAAACCAGGAAAGTAAAACATCTTTTTGGCGGAACGCTAAGAAGGATAGGTTTCTGCAATGCTTAAATAAATGAGCCGAAAATAATGATTTTGGACTAGCCAACCTCTGGATTAGATTTGAAATAACAATTACGTATAAGGTTAATTCTAAGTAGATTATAGGAATAATTATTTGTTCACATATACTAGAGGATTCAGCATACGTACAGATAAAATAATAGCTTTTATTTTTCATATCTCTTTCTCTAAGGATTATTATTAGATACTTTTGGTATTCGATTTAATTATACAGCGAAGAATAATTTTATTTTGAAAATTACTAGTATTTTGCACCCTGTTCCTTTTATACTTAATATAATTAAAATTAGGAGGGATCTATATGAAGGAACAAGATAAAGTGCAAACTATAGTAGAACATACAAGAACTTTACATAATGATTTTAATGAGATACTTAAACCTTATCGAATAGATTTATGGAGGTACTGCAAATATCTTACCAGGTCTGCTTGGGACGGTGAAGATCTCTTTCAAGATACATTGATAAAAGCATTTGCCTCATTAAGTCAACGTTGGAGTACTATCAATCCAAAAGCCTTTTTATTTAGAATTGCAACCAACACCTGGATTGATAATACCAGAAAAAGCAAAGTATTCCTTGAAGACCTTTTTGATTACCAAGGAATAGTTTCTGATGAAAAAGAAGAATCCAAATTCCTTATTAGAGAAGCTTTGGAAATATTAATACAACACCTCCCACCAAATCAAGTAGCTATTTTTCTATTGATGGACGTATTTAACTTTAAAGCTACTGAAGTAGCAGGCATGATAAATATTTCTGAGAATGGCATCTATTCATCCATCCATAGATCAAGGAAAAAATTAAAAGAAATAAAAAAGTTAGAAGACAAGGGGGAGTCTCAGCCACGCAATGTTGAAAACATAGATCCCATCATAGATAAATACTTAAATGCATTTAATGATGGGAATGTGGAAGGTATATTAAATCTAATGAGTAGTCAAATTTTCAATGATGCTTCCCCTGGTTTCCAAGAATATAATAAAGACGAAGTGAAGAATGGGTCATTGCGTTTTGGTCTCCCAGGTCACTACGGAAAGAGAATTTGGTTATGGGGAAAAGAAGTTAATATTGTTTTGGCACGTAAAGATAAAGGATACGAGCTCCATGATATTAACTACCAGGAAATATATGAGGATAAAATTGTAGTGCACAAGAGTTATTTCTTTTGCAGAGAATTGCTAACAGAAGCAAGCAAGGTGTTAAATATTCCTATACAATTAGATAAACCTCCTTTGGACTGGTATGAAATCGAGTAGAAGGGAAAATTAAATAACCTTCAGATCCTAGTCCCATGCCTGGCACACATTTAAAAAGGATGCCAAAGCGGCATCCTTTTTTGTAACATTATCTTTATTGTTTAATAAGTATATTAATTAGCGAGGTAAATACTATCGATTAACTTAAAATAACTTTTAACGAATTTTTTACATGTTTAGAATCAATGGA
Organism: Oceanobacillus sp. FSL W7-1309; assembly: GCF_038002145.1. Classification (NCBI taxonomy): domain Bacteria; kingdom Bacillati; phylum Bacillota; class Bacilli; order Caryophanales; family Bacillaceae; genus Oceanobacillus; species Oceanobacillus sp. FSL W7-1309. The sequence goes on along the minus strand of NZ_JBBOBX010000001.1, from coordinate 2,035,869 downwards.
TAAACTCTCTGTACCCTTTACACATTCGACAAAATGGTCAATAATCCCTGAATTTGGCTTTCCGTCTTTCCTTAGAATTGGTTGAATTCGTTCAATCTTAGTTTCGCCATTAAACCTATGAATACTAACCTCATGAAGTTCCTCTCCAAAAACAATAGTTCCTTTTGTACCATACAAGACGGTTCTATGATCTTGAAGTGGATTATTCCAGCTAACATTAATTGATCCAACAATTCCTGACCTTGTACGTAAAGAAATAGATGCTCGGCTATCATGTGCCTTGTTTTTTGCCACAAACCATTCACTAAAAGTTTGATTTATTAACCACTGTATTAGGTCTAGCTTATGGATTGCTAAATCCCCAAGTGCTCCAAATGAGGAAAGTTTTTTATTAAAAAACCAACTATTCTCTTTATCGACACTCCAAAATTGTGGACCTGGATGTTGATAGTTTGAAGTGAATTGAATAATGTTTCCTATAGCTTTGTTATCTATTAATTCTTTTACCTGTCTGTGTACCGGATCGAATCGTTGGTTATGACCAGGCATCAAAACAAGGTTATGCTTTCTTGCAGTCTTATATAGTTTCTTAAGATCTTTGAGATTGGTTGCCATAGGCTTTTCTACAAGTACATGTTTGTTATGGTTAAGTGCTTCTAATGCATACTTTGAATGAAGTGCATTAGGAGTACAAATCGATATTAACTCTATATCGGACGACTGCAATATCTCACTTTGTTTATTGGTAGCAAACGAAATGTTATGGGTTTGAGCAATTTTCTTTACCCTTTGGAGATTAACGTCACAAATTGCAACTAGTTCTACATCATTTCTTTGAAGGTATTCAGGAATATGTCTTACTTGTGCAATCTTTCCTGAGCCAATAATTCCTGCTTTTAATTTATTCATTATCTACTTCGCTACCTTTAAAAGCAGTTCCCTTTTGCAATATTTCATAGTTGTTATTTCCTTCGGTAATAGAAATAATTTGATTTGCATTAATATCTTCAAAGACTTGTTCCTCTCCACTCGGCCATTGTATTTCTAATTTATCTAGTACCGTACTTTTTTCTAAACCTAAATGGACTCGAGGGTCACTTTGTGCACCAAAACTATTTCCCCCGTCTTTTTCGATTACGGTCTCCACACCATTATTAGTAAACGTAAGTCTGGTACCAACAGCTTCCCTATTACTGGGAAAGACACCATTTAGATCAATTTTAATCCAGTTATTTTGATTAGTTTGTTTATTGCTATAAACTTTTAAAGGAGCACCTTGATTGGCAAATATCAGATCAAGAGTACCATTGTTATCTAAATCAGCTACCGCTACCCCACGACCATCATAAACAAAGTCAATACCGACATCTTGTGCTACATTGGTAAACTTTCCATTCTGATATAAAAATAAAGCCTTTGGTTCATAACCGGACATGCTCTTCTCTCCAATTGCAGGCCAATTTTTCGCATCTTGAACGACATCACCAGGAGTAGTAGCTAATGTCCCCATCTCAAACCAATAATCCTCATCTTTCTTACCAGATATAAATCCATTTGTAACAACTAAGCTCATGTTTCCTGAATTATTAACATCAAAGAACCTTGCTCCCCAAGACCATCCTGCTTGTTTAACGCCTAGATCTTCTGCCTTTTCAACAAATTTACCACTTTCATCCATATGCCAGAGTTGGTTTCCTTCTAGTAGGTACTTCTCCTTACTTATATTACTTACATAATTTGCTAGATTCCCATCGTGGAATACATCTCCAAAATCGACATTCATCCCTTTAAAGGTATCGTCTCCAATCCCTCTCTTTTGAACTATTTTTTGAAACCCTTTCCCTTCTTGGTTTAAATATAGGGAATCGGGGCCGAAATCATTTGCGTTATAGATATCTGGCCAACCATCCTTGTTTAAATCAGCTGATCCTGCTGCTAATGTCCAACCTGGATCTTCTACCCCCATTTCCTTTGTAACATCGGAGAATGTACCGTCACCATTATTTTTATATAAGATATTTTCTCCACCATTTCTTGCTTTTTCAAAATCATTATGAAATATTTTGGTTGATTTAAGGTCCCATAGGTTTGTTTCATCTCGAAAATAATTTCCTATATATAAATCAAGAAACCCGTCTCGATTATAATCCAGTGCAATTGCCTTTACCGCGTATCCTTCGGGATTTACACCAGCTTCTGCTGATACATTTTCGAAAGTACCGTCCCCGTTATTTTTAAATAACTGGCTTTTTCCCCATGCCCCAACAAATAAATCTTGATATCCATCATTGTTGTAGTCAAACCATAATGCTGTTTCCGAGATACCCTCTTCATTCACAAGCCCAATACCTGAATCTTTAGTTACATCAGTAAAAGTACCGTCCCCATTATTTTTATAAAGATAATTACTTGTTCCTTTTTTGGAGTTGACTAAATAGACATCAACATAGCCATCATTATTATAATCATTTAAAAACACACCCGCCCCAGTGGATGATAACCAGGGCATTACATTATCAACTTTATTATCAAACTGTGGCTTTTTATGCGTAAATTCAATACCTGTTTTTTCCGTAACGTCCTTATATTCAAAACCATAGTCTTTTACTTCTTCTGTAACTTCCTCGTTACAAGCTGTTAGAATAACTAAGACTATACTAATAAGGATAATTAATAAGGTTTCTTTCCTTTTAAACATATACATTCTCCTTTATTTTTTGTCTTACCCCATCTACCCAATGCATGTAAAAATTATGGTTGTTACAAGTTTTATCCAAATTATTTTTCACACTATAAACATAGTCAATTAACTGGTTAACTTTATGTTTTAAACTCTCAGGAATATTGTCTATATTAGACCTCCATAAGTATGGGTCTTGGAGCCTTCTAGCTTCTAGACCATAAGCAAAGCCTTGTAAGAATGAAATAAAATCCTCTTGATTTTTATGTTTTAGATAATCAATTATCTTAAAACCTAGTAATAAATCATCAAATTTACTGTACGCTACTGCTAATCCAACTCCACTCAAGATATCATTCCGGTATGGGAATGTTTCTCCTAATTCTTCTAGTTTTTTTAGCGTAGTGTCCCAATTAAATCTACTTATAAACCATAAAGACCTGCCAAAACCTTGATAACAAACTCTTTTTTGATTCTCGGTAAATTTTTCTATTAAATTAATACTTTCTTTGGAATAGAAGTATTGGAATAGTCCGATCTTAAAACCAACACCATCGAACATAATAAGGGAATATTTATGATTTAAACTTTGTCCAAAATCAGCATACTTTTTAGATTTATAACGATAAATAAAGTGTAATAACCAACCTAACCCTACATAATATTGATATATAGAATTAGGAGAGAGTTGATTTACTTTTGATTCAAAAGACGATGCTTTATTCTTTCTAAAAAAAGACTTGATAGCAAATCCAATTCCGGTACCTTCATAAGAAAAACCTCTATAAAACTGTGAGTTTGTTTTTTCTAGGAGTTTATTTAGGAGTATTGGCGAAGGTATTACTAATGGTGCAAAGGCTCCTATGAAAAAACTCCTTAGAATATTTTTAAATCTATTTATAAAGAAGGAGTCATTGTGTTGTTTAAAATAATGGGAGTAAAAAAACAACATCCTCTTGGGGAGAAGGTTATATTTCAATCGATGAAACCTCCTTGTTCAACAAATAAAAAAACGTCCTCCACCTTTCTTAAATTCATCAGTTCTTCTTCTTGTATAAATACCTCAAATTCTCTCTCAATCCGAACAGCTAATTCTAAAGCCATAAGTGAATCCATACCGATTTCCTCAAAGGTGCTCTCATCTTTAATATCATCCTTTTGAATATCAGCTATTTCAGCAATAAGTGATAAAATATGGTCCTTCTTCTCTTGGTTAATCATAATATCCACCTTTCTAAATTAATCCACCATCTACGATAAGCGTTTGACCTGTAATATAAGATGCTTTATCTGAAAGTAGAAATAATATTGTTTCAGCTATTTCCTTCTTATTTCCTAGTCTTTTAAGTGCAGTTTGCTTCTTTATTCTTTTTATATTTGTAGATGGAACACTATCTAACATCTCTGTCTCGATATAACCTGGAGCGACACAGTTTACCCTTACATTAAACGTTCCTACTTCCTTTGCCAAAGATCTAGTAAAACCAATAATTCCAGCTTTGGCTGCAGAATAGTTAGTTTGGCCAATAGCTCCTGTTATTCCAGAAATAGAAGTAACATTAACCACACTACCTTGTTGAATCAATATTCTTCTTAATAATTTTTGTGTTAAGTATGCAGTGGCATTTAAATTTACTTGAATGACATTATGCCAATCATCATCTTTTATTTGTGAAAAGGGTTTGTCTATATTTGTGCCAGCATTATTTACTAAAAAGTGTAAGTTGGGGTAAGTGTATAAGATCGTTGTCACGAGATGATCAATTTCAGATTGATTATTTAAATCACAAGGGATACCCGTTATAAATACATTGCAATCCTTTAGCTCCTCCATTAATGCATAGGCAGCTTTATAATTTTTGTTATAAGTAAAAATCACATTTATATTATTCTTTGCTAATAGCTTTACTACTTCCCTACCGATACCTTTGGATCCTCCAGTTACGAGTGCAGTTTTTTTCTGATATTCATCTGTATTTACTTTCACTTATGTTCTCCTTTTTTTAGATTTTTTCTATTATTGTAGCCGCATTAAATCCTCCATAGGCCGCTACAGTCTTTATAAAACTCTTAACTTCTTTTTCTATAATTGTGCTTACAAACGGTAAGTCATATTCACTTGAATTATTAATTGTACGATGAGCAATGGGAGGAATAACACTATTTTTCAAAATATTGATTCCTAATATTAATTCTATTAAGCTATTCGCTCCCAGCGTATGTCCAATATAACCCTTAAATGCTGTTACATCTGGAACCGAGTACTGGAAAGATTCAAAGGCTTTCTTTATTCCATTTGACTCGTATTTATCCCAAAGAGGAATACCTGTTCCATGAGGTATTACTAATTCAGGTGTACCTTTATATTTACTTAACGAAGTTTTAATCACTTTCTCGTAGGAGTTTGTTGTTACATCCGGTAAATTAATTCTCCATGTATCCTGTGAGAATGAAGAGTTGATATACTTTGCCTTGGATATTGCATTCCTTCTACTTATGTTTGTCTCGGATTCAAGTATGATAGCTCCTGCACCATCACCCAAAACAGAACCAGAAGAGGTGTCAGTAAACGGTGCTAATTTACCGTTATTAGAGCTAAAGCCTTTTTCACTTAGCCATAAATGTTCTGTGAAGTGAGCATAGTCACCAGCTACAACAATGACTATGTCAGCATGATTCATCTTTAATAAGCTATTTGCCAATTCAAGTGCATATTGGCCAGATGCACAAGCATTGTTAATAGCATAAGTTGGGCCATTAATATTAATTAATTTTGCTAGATAATATAGATATGTGTATGTTTGTAACCTAAAAAATTTATCCTTATAATGATTGAATGAATTAATTGGATTCTTTATATCCATTTTGTTGTCTTCTTGTAAAAGACTATCAATCAGAGGGTTTACCCCCAAATTCTCATGAGCGATTATTAAACCAATTCGTTTCTCATTAGGCAAATGAAGATTAGCATTTCTTAAAGCTTCCAGTGTCGCTAAAAATAGTAATTTAAAATCTTTATCATCTCTAAGAAATTCTTCCCTAATCGTTATATGACTATATTGTTTATTAATTCTTTCTATCAAATCGTCTTCTATTTGATAAACAGGATATTGAAGTTTTTCTTGGTTGCTCAAAGTGTACTCCCTTTGTTGCGGGTAGTTATCACCACTGAGTATTCCTTCCCATGTCTGCTTCTCATTTCCAAAGCTCGATATAATACTTGTTCCAGTAATAAAAACATCCTCCATCAGATTCTCTCCTAATTAAGTATTATATTAAATAGACTATCATCAGTAGATACTTGAATTTCAGTTTGAGAATTATACTCATACTTTAATATTTTATATACATTAGTTAATAATTTTGGAGTAAATTCAGATGCCATTATTTTATTGTTGAAATACTCATTCTTTGATTCAGATATATTATTAATAGCAATTGAAACACCTTCTTTTCTATCTACACCTTCATCTACTTTCTCCATTAAAATCGTGCTCACATGTTCAAACTCTGTTAGATAATTTTCTACTGGTTTTTTATATCCAGTTGGCGGGAAAATGTTCAAATCACATACTAAAACTCTTTTTAAATCTTCCCTGTTTAATAGTTCATACGCATACAGTAAACTTTTACAACCTGATTCAACACCCTCTGAAATGGTTATATTCGGCCCACTAAATCTAAATTTGATTGATATATGACCCGCTACAACATTCAAAACTGTACCTGGAAAAAAGCGTGGATTAACCCCTTTGGCACCATACTTATCTGCATCAATAAACATATCCTTTATTGCATGGATACTCCCATAATTATTTGAGACGATAACCGCTGTTTTACTATCTTTTTCACTATTTACAGCATATCCCGCAAATCTAATAGCTTCATATACAGAAATACAACCATATTGACTTATCTTAGGTAGTAGATTTAATCCTGATAAATACTTGTAATTGTAGAACTCTGGTGGTGCTAATAGATTAGCCTTATCATTTAATAGAGATCTTGCACTTAGTTCTTCAACCCCTAATCCCAGTGGGGTAATCGATGAGATACCTTTTATTTGGATCAAACTCTATCCCTCCACTTTATTTTTTTCCTTGAAAACTACTGAGCTAATTTTACGTTTTGCCCATATACGATACGGAACAGTGAATAAAAGGCTTGTAATAAATAAGGCATAGAATTGGGCGTGAGGAATACGACTGATACGTAAAATCGCATCTATTAAGGCTACGATCAATGCAAAGTAAATTCTAGACTTCCTTGTAGTTGGAGTTGACTTCGGATCAGTTATCATAAAGAAAGCAAAAAGTTGTAGACCTGCACCTAGAAGTGGACCTAGTGCTGCATAAAGAGGTGCACCAAATAGATAATGTCGGACAAAAGCAAAAACAGTAAAACCACCTAAAAAGGCTAAAACTACGTCAAGTCTATTTGCCATGTACGTTGCAAAGAAACCTAATAATATTATTATGGCCATAACTAGATAGCCATTTGACCATTGTTTTGGTGTACTTACGGCATATTCATACAGAAAAAATAATACTAGAACTACGGCGATATTGTTTGGATTGAAAATATGTCCTTTTTCAAATTTAACTATAAACTTTAGCAATATTGATAGAAAAGATGTCAAAACATAAACCCACAGAAGGTAAGAGCTAACCAGTAACGATACACCCATGCCTGTAATAATTGGACTAATAGAGAATTTCCACTTTTTATATAACAGTCTGGTTAAAAGTACTTCCGTAGTTATAGCAGTTAATAATGAAACAAATACTGCATCCCATTTTTGATAAAAGCCTAAATAAAATTGCCCTGCCATTACAAAAGAAGCTAAAAAAAGTAATACAAAATAACGGGGATCTATTTTATAGTCCTGCCATCCGGTTATCACTTTAAATTTGTGGTCATTTAAATTAAACATAATTTCCTCCTTAATTGAGTCTTCCAATAATAATAGATGAATTTATGCCGCCAAATGCATATGCATTGGACATAATAAATTTATAATCGAAGTGTTGGGGAATGTCCTTTATTACTTCAACTTTAATATTGGGATCAAGGTTTTCGATGTTAGCTGTTGGAGGTACTAGCTTCTCCTCCAACACTTTAATACAGATAGCAGCTTCTATGACACTTGCCGCTCCAAGCGTATGCCCAATGTTCCCTTTAATTGAACTTGTCTTAATATACTCACCAAAGAAATCATATAGTGCTTTTCCTTCCATTAAGTCGTTAGCAGGTGTACCTGTACCGTGTGCATTTACATATCCTATGTCAGATATAGTTAGATTTGCATTTTTTAAAGCACTTTCCATTGCTAATATTGCTCCTATCGCATTTGGGTCCGGTTGAGTTATATGGTGCGCATCACAGTTAAATCCATATCCTAGGATTGTTCCTTTTGCCAAACCTTTCCTTTTCAATAGATGCTCAAGTTTCTCTAGTATAAGCACACCGGCCCCCTCTCCCAGGATTAGACCTTTTCTATTTTTATCAAATGGTCTACAAATATCAGGTGACATTGCTCTTAAACTACTAAATCCCGTAAATGCTACCCACGACATTGCATCTACGCCAGCAGCAATCATTACATCTGCATTACCTTTCTCAAGCTCATCTACAGCTCTTGCTATAGAAAAATTTCCCGCTGCACATGCATTCGTCAATGTCCACGAGGGACCTGATATGTTATAATGCTTTTTTATATTTTCGGATAAAATATGCGGTCCATATTTATTTATTGCGCCACTATTATTAGTTATGCCACTTAATTCTCCCATCGTCGTACCGATACATACTCCGCATTTTTCTATTTGATTGATTTCGACCTTTGCATCAGATAAGGCATCGTCAATAGTTGTAATTAACATACTTGAGGCCCTTCCTAGCTTTACAACATTTCTATCACAAAATAGTGATATATCCGTTACTTCACATGCATTTCGATGCTTATGCTCATTTATTGGAAAACTAGACACCGGCTTCGCACCATTTTTTTGATTTAATAATCCATTCCAGGTATCATTAATATTTGCCCCTATGGATGTCATTACAGCTATACCGGATACTACAATAGGACTCATAATGCCCCCTCCTTTCTATTCCCAAATTACATTTAAATTTGTAATGGAGGCATCAGGTCTTTGGAATATATCAATACCTCTTACCTCTGTAACCAATTTAACAGCTTCCTTATCTGATAGATTTGACCGATCTTTTAATCCTTCATTATTAGGATACTTGTGTTCTCCTTTTTCCCAAACTTGTTTTCCTTTTTCAATATCCCCATCTTTTACATAGGCATCTCCCAAGGTAATAAAACAATCTGGCCAAAACTCAAAATATTGATCTCCAAATTTCTCCTCTGCGGACACACAAAAAGTTAGGTCATCTATCGCTTTTGAGGTCCTCTGCAATCCAGACGGCCAATATAAATTATTTAAACCTCTTGCATACCTAGCGAGTAAATCATAGGGATTTTCCTCTAGCATTTCATCTAATATAGTGATTGATTGAACAGACTTCTGTCCCAGATTGGCTGTTCCCAAATCGGGAGATTGTAAATAATCCACATAAGCTAGTGCATTATTAAGTTTCACTTCATATGTTTCTGTAAGAGTCTGTGTGAATTCTAGAAATAAATCAGTTTTTTTCATTTCCAGATAGAGTATTCTTAATTCATTTATATAAACTAAATTTGTCGGATCAAGCTTCACAATCTCTTTCAGGTATGAAATAGCGTCCTGTTTATTTCCTTCCTTTGCTAAATTTCGAGATAACGAATAAGCTTCTTCAAGGTTATCTATATTTATATTTTCTAATGATATAATTTGTTGAGGTTCTGTTAAATTCTGTACCAGTCCTGTTTCTTTTTCAAAATTTAAATTCAGATTATTTAGAGAAACGTTCTGATCTAACTTCGGAATATCATAACTCTTATAAAAATCGTATAATTTCATTCCAGCTCCAAATGCAATGAAAAAAACTAAAAATAAAAAACCAAACAAAATCTTCTTATCCATGTAATCGAGCCTCCGAATTCATATATTCTGATTTATAGATTGAAGGATTTACTCCAACTATTCTCTTAAAAATACGTGCAAAATGAGTTAAATCGCTATATCCAATAGAAAAACAAACGTCCGTAACACTATTTCCTTTTTGAAGTAATAACTTAGCTTTTTGGATTCTTTTGTCTATTACATATTCTTTAAATCCTTTCCCGACGTATTTTTGAAATATTCTGGAATAATAGCATTTACTCACATATGCCTTTGATGCCACTTTTTCAAGGGACAATTCATTATCACAGTAATTTTCATCTAAGTAATGCAACGATTGTAGAAAGTGAGGATTTTCACTCGATCGTTTTACACACGTTCGAAGAGATTCTAAAAACGAATTAAGTAACATGGTATTTAATTGACTTAAACCGTTTAGTATCATTATTGTTCTTTCTGCCTTCAATTCAGACATCTGCCAATGGGAAGGAAATGAATCAAGGTTGGTTAGAAGTATGTAGACAGAATAATCCTCCTTCCTGATTAATCGTTTCACCTCATTAAAGCTACTTACTATAATTAAAGTAACCTCTTTTGACAGTCCCTCAATAAAATATTCAATCTTTGCATTTTGAGTGGTATCTGAGTAAAACAAGATAGCTGGTTTCATACGTAATCTTCCCCCTAGGCTAATTTAATATAATGTTATCAACATGTTTGTGTGTTTGTTCTTGATTAATTGCTACCATTTCTGCTTATATTGACAAAATTATAATTTTTTCTATTAGTATGTATTATAAAAATACAATTAACGCAGAATAATGTCGTCTAATCGAAAAAAGCTGAAAATCTAGAAATAAAACCTTAGTTCCTACTCTAATTGTTATCTATCTTAAAGATAGTAGAGTTTAAGGAGGATAAGATGGACTATAAAATATTAGTTTGGAAGCATAATTTAAGTGAAGATGAAGTTTTTAAATGGAGAAATAAAGGTATTGGTGGATCAGACATTAACGCTCTTTTTGGAACAGATAAAAGTATTCAAACACTTCATAAAGAGAAAAGTGGGGAAAAGATAAGAAAGTCAAATGGAATATTTCGATTTCATATGAGAGTAAAAGACTTTATTGCTGAGGAATTTAAAATAAAAACTGGCATGGAGGTTCGGCGAAAAAATGCCATACTACAACATAAAGAATATCCTTTTCTAATTGCGAATGTTGATCGTTTAATTGTGGATTATGATGCTGGATTACTTTGTAAAGCTACTTCAAATAAAGACTTCATATCCAATAAGAAACTACTCGAACCTCTTAAGCTAAGGTGCCAGCATTATATGGCGGTTACAGGCGCTAATAGATGGTGGGTAGGATTATTAGTAGGCGGCGTTCACTTTCACTATTTTTATGTAGATCGAAATGAGGAAACTATTAAACAGATTATTAATAAAAGTGAGGTGTTTTGGAATAGAATAGAGAAATAAAAAAGTGGAGATAAGCCACTTAAGCTGTGTGAATTTATGCTTAAACCATAAAACAACGGTCTGCTTGATCCCCTCATCTTATTCAAACTGAATGTTCATCGGTTAATTCTATTCGTTCCAAACTGCACTGGAACGGGAAATCCAGATAAACTTGGCTTATCGCTGATTTCGTGGATTAAGGATTTCTAATCCTGTTCCACACCATTCCACCATCAACTGGAACCGGTGGAATCGTTTTAAGAATCGGAGATATTCCAGGAAATCTTTGATGAAATGGTTCTTCAATCTGTCAACCATCGAATGGTTGGCGGCAGGGTGCTTTTTACGGATTCCACCCATTTAAAAGCGAATCAAGTAAGCATAAATTCACTCGAAAGCGTAGAAATAGAAATGTGGGATTATATTGAAGAACTGGATCAAGCTATTGCCGATGATTATGAGAAATGTGGAAAAAGCCTATAAAAGAAATTGGTGCAGTGAAAGAAACAAAAAAGATTTGAGTCAGTACAACTGATCCGGAAAGCGGGTTCATGTCAAGCCGCCTGTCAAAACATAAAAAAGGACTGCGACACACTTAGCAAGGATCAACTAAGTATGCAGGAGCCTGTTTTCAATAAAATATAAAAAAGCTTGTAGAGAAATTAGGGTACATTCTCTACAAGCTAATTGGAGATACTCCACTTTTTTATTTTTCAGCTATTTTGGTCACTTTAAATTTGCTCATGTTATAGTCAATGTAAATAAAGAATACACAGCCCTTATCACTGTATACATCGTGTGCTTCATCACCAATAGCAGTTAGAAAGTCACCTTTTCTCATAATGTCATCATTTAATTGAACTTCACCCTCCACAAGAAATGCTACTTCTCTTCTTGGATGGTCATGAAATGGAATACTTGCCCCCGGATAAAGTCGCACAAGAAAAGCATACCTTCCTGTTTCTTCATCTTCCCAAAGATAGGCCATCTCAGTATTTTCATACATACCTTCTTCCCAGACCATATCTTCTTTATGAATAATTGTATGGTTTAATAAATTCATCACTGTCATCCTCCCTTTATTTAAAAACATTTTTAAATGCTTTTGTAACGTTATCGATAACAAAATCAGCATCTAATAAACTTGTGTTTAATGGTGGATACAAGAGCAAAATGCTGTTAAAATAGTTACCTAAAATACCTTGAGTCTTTAACTTCTTAGATAAGATTTCACCATCTTTAAAATTAATAGGTTCTCTGGTCTGTTTATCTGCTAATTCAATAGAAATCATCATCCCTAATCCTCTTATTTCAGCTACATTAGGTATATCCTGCAGACTTATTTTTAACCTTGTTTTAATATACTGCCCTATATCTCTTGCATTTTTTAAAAGGTTATCTTCCTCAATTATTGAAATTAGCTCAAGTGCTGCTGCACAACCGACTGGATGGCCACATTGAGTTGCACCGTGGAGAAATATTCCTCCTTCTTTTAAAAGGACATTCTCTATCTTCTCTGTCATAAATGTCACACCCATTGGGAAATAACCACCAGTAAGTCCTTTTGATATAGTCAGTAAATCTGGTTCTATACCATAATACTGTGAAGCTGTCCAATATCCGGTCCTGCCAAGTCCAGTTGTTACCTCGTCAGCAATAAGTAAAATATTATTAGCCTTGGCTATTTTCTCTACTTCTTTTAAATATCGTTTATTTGCTGGAATGATACCATTCACACCTTGAACAGGTTCCACTAAGATTGCTGCAGTCTTTTCCGGTCCAAATTTTTCAATTGTATTTATTAATTGCTGTAAACAAAAGTCCACAATTTCATCTTCCGTACCGTCAATTGGTGGTCTAAGCATATTAGGAAACGGTGCACTAAAACAACCTGGAATCTGCACACCAAACGCTTCTTTAATGCCCATGTTCGTAACAGAACCTGATGCAATTGTTGTTCCATGGTAGTTTCCATCTAAGCTAATAAAACAGCTCTTTTCCTTTTGGTTCAATTCATTGAAATATTGCCTTGTAAGCTTTATGGCAGTCTCTACGGCTCCACTTCCGTCATTCGTATAAAAAGCAAGAGAAAATTGATTATCTGTTAATTCAATTAACTTTTTTGTCAATGGTTGAAGCAACTCGTGCATCTGACCACAAGTGGAACTAAAACTCAATTTATGAAACTGATTGGTCATCGCATTAATAATTCGAGGATTACCCAGCCCCACTGACGGTACAGCAGTTGTTGCATAGAAATAGTTTTTTCCTTCCTTATCAAAAACCCAACTTCCCATACCTTCTTTTATATAGGTAAACTCTTTACTAATATCTTCTTCCGTTTTATGCTTCAGATTTGGCATAAAACTAAAAGGATGAAGCACACTATACGATTCACTCACTTATTACACTCCTCAAAAATTAGTAATCTTTACATACTCGTCAGGTAAATTTCGTTTATTCTCATTACCTTCAGATAACTGGTTAAACTCGTTTAAACTCATTTCTCCATTCATAAACTTTTTTATATTTTTTATTTCAGAGAATGGATGTTTTTTATAAAAAATCCTATGGCTTTCACCCATATCATTCTTATAACTGTATCGAGAATGTGAAATATGAATGTTAGTAGCCTTAGCATTATAAGCAAAAGGTGTTCTAAGTTTATATGCACGGTAACCTAATTCAAAATGTTCAAATCCCCAATGACGAAAGTCCGGGTCAAATCCTTTTAATTTTTTAAATAAATCTAATCGAATTGACATATTTCCACTAAACGTAGCTAGCCAAGGGACATTTGAAATAGATTCCCCTTTTTCGTCAAATAGCTTATATACTAGTTTGCTATACTGAGGGGTTCGCAAACCCTTTAATGTGAAATAGCTATTAAAAATTTTTGTCATATTATTCCAAGGATCAGAAAGATAAAGATCTTTTATATTACCTATAACTATGGAATCTTCCTCGCTCTTCTCATGAGAAAATAAGTGATTCTGTAAAAATCCCGGAACAGGTATCCTATCGGCATCACAAAATGTAATAATGTCACTATCTTTAAGTTTTCTTACCCCTTCATTCCTAGAAATAGACCTTCCGCTTTTTATAATTCGAATATATGTTATATCAAGCTTAGTACGAAACAAGTTGCATATGGTCTCTATATCTTCAGTTGATCCATCATCGACCACAACTATCTTAAAGTGCTCTAAAGAAATATTCTGGTTCATAAAGCCGTGTAAGGTACACAGTAATGGTAATGCTTGATTATAGACAGGTATTACTACACCAATATTTTTCATATTCAGCTCCTCATTTTCATCTTAAACCATTTTAAATTGGATCATGTTTTAAAAGGAATCTAATAGTCTTCATTATAGAAACTTCCGGGAGAATTGACTCGTACTTTTTTGCTAAATAAATCAATAAATACCGAGTATTTTATCCTTGTAAACGATTAAATGGGATAAAGGAGGTTTTACCATGGACAAAGATAAATTTTCCACAGTAAATACAATTTATATTGAGGGGGAAATAGAGGATATCTGGTGGTACTTTTCTACTCTCGAAGGTTGGAATAGTTTCTTGACCGATGTTGCAACACACAGTGAAAATAAGCCAGTTATTGAACTTGGGGATGAACTTGACTTTATTATAGGAGAGTTAAGCAACAAAACGATATGTATTGTTCGAAGAGAGCTCGATGAAATAGTATTTTGGGATAGATATAAGGGACTTCTCCCAGATGGAACAACAAAAATATATGAACTCCACACTGCCTTCTCCTTAACCCAAGTAAATGACAGGCTAGTGAAAATAATCGTAACGGTTGATGGTTATGATAGTAGTGAGATCATGCAATGGATTAGAGAATGCGGAGAAATGGGTTGGAGACAAACTCTATTTAATTTAAAGTGCATTATCGAACTTGGATTAGATCTACGAAATGATATATTTAATTATCCGAGAATAGGAGTAATAAATTACACTGCAACAAAAGAACAATTAGAAAAATCATGTTCTAAATTTAATGGGAATTACCTTTTAAAGGTATATCCTAATAGTCCAGCCGATGAAGCCGGTTTACTTAAGGGAGATATTGTCACACATATCAACGATGAACCTGTTGAAACTTATTACACATTTGTTAAAACATTGTCGAGTTACTTTAATCAGAGTAATAATGTCACTCTTACATTTGTTAGATCAGGACAGGTTATTAATACAGAAATTCAATTAACATACGATGATCAGTTTACTGGAATGATTAACCCAAAAGAGACCCCATTAGAATTAGTTGAAAAAATCCGTATAGAAAAAAGCCAAATTAAAAAGTAAACTTATAGGGAGTACATATAATTAGTACCCCCTGTGAATATTACTCATGTTTATAATGCTGTTGGCATATCATAACCATATTTTCATCCATATCTTTAAAGTTAAAAAACGATACCATCTCATCTCTTTCAATTTCTCGAATAATTTCCCCACCATTTTTAACAACTAATTGATATGCTTTATCGATATCGTCGGTATGCAGCATGAAAGAAGGACGGACATGTGAGGAGTTATTGCGATTATCATCTAAAAGAACTCCTCGTCCTCCATCTATATTAAACCAATGTACAGGTCCTTGAATATCCTCTTCAGCAAGAGGTAGTTCTAAGATTTTTGCATACCATTTCGCAGACTTATTTAAATCCTTTACATGAATCAATACATCTCCTAAACGATTAATTGTGTTCATTCCAAAACCACTCCTTCAGTTTTTAATAATTCCCCTCTCTTACTATAACGATATTTCTTTCAGAAACCTTTCAAAAGAATTAATTTTTTTGAAAATTATTTGTCTTATCACCACCTTTTAATAATTCGTTATCTAACTTAAGTCAGACAAAGGGCATACTAAATAAGGCCTTTCTGCATTAACCATAGTGGTTGCAGAAAGGCCTTATTTAGTCATATTATTTCTATTCAAAATCACTTAATTTATGTCCAGCTTCCTTCATTGCTTGCTCTTCCCATGTAATCCCTCTCTGACGCTTAACATAACGCGTTTCATCCTCAATACCATTTAATCTAATAAAGTTATCTACTTCATACTCCATTTGGACTAACACATCGTACGGATCTTTATGCCAATTTTTAAGGTATCCAATAGTAATCAATTCATACGTTCTATCGGTGGAGTAAATTTCAAGTCCACCTGATGAGGGAGTATATTCAAACTTTAAATTGTTAATATAACAGGTCCAGGCTAAATATTTAAACAGTTCCTTCATAAATTCCCCACCTCGTTATCAATAGATAAATGAATATTAGGTTTTTAAGTAATGTTTTATAAATAAAATTCGTTTGGTATTTGTCCGAAATTTCTTTTAATGTACAACATTGGTTCTTGATTTGAATGATCAACCGCAAATACTTCACCAATTAAAATAAGATGATCTCCTGCCTCTATTTTATTAAACGTTCTGCATTGTAATACGCTGCATGTATTAGCGATTATTGGCAATGAATTTTCAGATAAAGACCAATTACAATTAGCAAATCGATCCTTGTTTTTACTGGAGAATAATTTACATAAATCCGTCTGCTCGCCAGTTAGTATATGAATTGCAAACTTATCTGCCTTTGCAAATTCATTAAAAGTAGACACTTTATGGTCAATTGACCATAATACCAACAATGGATCTAATGATACCGAGGCAAAGGAATTAGCTGTGAGACCGATCGGTTGATCATCCTTATCTAAAGCAGTAACAATTGTTACTCCTGTAGGATAATTCCTCATTACCTCTTTAAAAACCTTAACCTTATCAATTTCTTTCATTTGATTCAACTCCTTTACATTCTTCTCTAAACTGTAATGAAGCGAAATTACTCTTCTCTCACAATTTAATATTTCAAGAAAAAGTCCTTTACAGCTTTGTATAATCTAATAATTATGTATTAATAATAAAATAAATAGAATTCATATACTCGTCTATACTTGCTTTCTTCATCATATAAAGCACGCAGACATTTCTTAGTTTATTAAGTCTGGATAATAGGAAGCGAAGCATCGAAATACCTAAATTAGGTATTCCAATGCTTCTGTTACACTTAAACAGGCGTTTTAGCTGCTGGCATAATGACACCTCCCTTACAATTATCATCATTATAGAAGGATATTCACCATTTTACGCGTGGTAGATTGCTCATAATGAGCATTTATTTATAAACAAGATAAAAGAAATATATCTCATATACACTTCTAAAGTTATTTCCTTTATCATAAGAGAAAAACATTTTGTCCATGATTGCATTTTCTCGTATCTTGAATAAGTCAGGATATAAAGAAGCAACCAAATACCTAAATTAGGTACTCGGGTGCTTCCATGCATCAAACGCTTATACTCTCATTTTAGCTGCTGGCATAATGACACCTCCCTTACGATTGTCATCATTATAAAAGGATATTCACCAATTTACTCTTGGAAAATTGCACATAATAGGGGTTCGTATAAAAACCTTCCATTTCATGCACTTTTAAATCCCTATTATTCATTTAAATTCCGTTCTAAATCTACTATTAAGGTGCTTAATCTAACTAGATTATCATGTTCACATTGAATTATTTTATTAAATTTCTTTTCAATTCTTTCATACATTTGGGTTAATTTGTTTGTGTGCAGACCTTTTAATAACATATTGCTTAATGAAGACCAACTATGAGAGGCAGTTATCAAAAAAGAGGTGTCATGACTTGGAATGTGTTTCTCAAGTAATCTATAAAAATTTAGGCGTGAATTAGAAAAGTCTTTAAGACTGTTAAACCAGTGACCTATTTCATCTTCAAATTGCTCGTACTCTTTATTATCACCATCTCTAATTGTTAATAGTAGTCTATCTTTTAACGGCGGTAAGCCCTGTATTCCAAAGTATCCTTTTAAATCTTTATTTTTTATTGTCCGAATCCCAAGCATCGCGTTATAATTTTCAGCAACGATTAAAAGAATTTCTTTTTGTGTCAACCCTTTAAAATTCGCTTTAGCTTTAATAAAATATAGTTGAAGAATGGCATTATTAAAATTAGCTTGATAAGATTCCATCGCTTTAACTAAGTTTTCTCTTGTTATCTTCCCTTCAAAATGATAATAATGGTCAAAAATCTTATATGCTTCTCCTTCTTTTTCATACACTTCTATAAAATGATCTAAGTTAAGATTTTTATAGGAAACAGTATAGTCTAATTCAAACGCATCTACTGTTAGTGCAACTGGACCATGCGATACAAGAAGTTTATCTACGCTTTCTATGCATTTGTCTAATAAAGCATAGTCTTGGGAATAAAAATTAATATCATTTTTAAACTGAGAGTGTATTGTTTTATATTTGGGATCCAGCAAAAAATTAATACCATCCTTAATATCAAAGTATAGCCCGCATTGATACCATATTTCTTCCTTAGGGATTCCTTGTTGTATTGCTAATGATGTTATAACTGTTTGAAAACAATTCAATGAATGATCTTTTATCAAACTACTACTCATTTATCTTCACCTCAATTGTCATACAAAAAATATGCATAGAAGGGTTATCCTCAAATAACAAATTATTTGCCTGTATTGGCTTATCAAAATCGATAGATGTATACCAAATAATTGGAGAAAAATTATCATTTATTCCATTTTGTGTATGGGTATAAGGAAACTTAATCACAATTTCTTCATCAAATTGTGGAAATGGTTGAATAAAATCAGAGAAACAAATAGACTTACTGGCAAGAGGTTTGAAATCGTTATAAATATGTACCTCTTCACAAAACGAACCATTGTTTGAAGTACCCAAAACATGGATATTTTGGATGTTCCATGTTTCCCCGAAATATATCCTCTGGCCAGTCATTTCCATATTGTCACCTGAATTATTCTGAGAGAATTTAAATGGAATACCTTTATAGATAATATTTTTATCAAAATTAATTAATTTTTGAGGCAAAGATGAAAAGCTTAAACTAAGCTCTCCCTTCTCCAACTCATCTTCGTTTGTAAAACCTTTGTTGTTAAACCAATAGTTCAGGTTTATTATTTTATACACAATAAAATGCTCCCCTATTAAATTTTAAAGTTTGCCAACTTTAAACATTTTTAGCTGCAAACCATCAGTATATTTCCTTCTAAATCTTCAAACAAGAACCCAGAAACAGAACCAGCATTGCTAAAATCGTATACCTTTACTCCCTTATCTTTTAATTTCCGATGAGACGCTTCAATATCTAAACTATAAAAGGTAAATACCGGGTGTTTTGGGCGCACTTTTTCAGTTGATCTCCAAGTTAAGAGTGTAAGGTTTACACCCTCCATATGGAGTTCCACAAATCCTTTTGGTAAATCTTTCTTTCTAACAGAGAATCCCAAAGTTTTTTCGTACCAATTACTTGCCTTTTCAAGATTATCGAAATGTATAAATGTACAACATATGTTATTTTCAAATAATAATCCCATATGCTCAGTCCCTTCTCTCTCTTTTTTTAATAACAAATTTGTCAATTACTAAGTAATCTAAATTTAGCTCTAAAAAACTTTTAATCGCCTCTGCTGGAGTTTCAATAATAGGCTGACCGTTAGTGTTAAAAGATGTATTTAGTAAGACTGGTATTTGGGTAATGGAGTAGAAGCTATTTAAAAGATTGTAAAACTTTGGATGTATTGACTTTATTACTGTTTGTACTCGTGCGGTCTTATCAACATGGGAGACCGCAGGTAATTGATTTACCTTTTCTTTTTTAATTGGAAATACATTTAACATATAAGGAGAATGCACGTTGCTATCAAAGTATTGATCTTGATATTCAGCCATTACAGCGGGGGCAAAGGGTCTAAATACCTCTCTTTTTTTAATCAGCAGATTAAGTTTGTATCTATTCTTTATTTGCCTCGGGTCGGCCAAAATGCTTCGATTACCAAGAGCTCGTGGTCCAATTTCTGATCTCCCTTGAAACCAGCCTACGATATTTCCTTCTGATAGTTTCCTTGAAGTTATTTGATCGATATCTTCCGTATAATTAACACTGATTTGATCCTGAAATAATTTTATGGCATGTTGAATGTCATCTTTCGAATACTCTTTTCCAAGAAAGGGAGAAAAAGGGGTTTTAGCAGGTTCCCATATATTCCCTAACTTTGAATAATATAAGTAAAGTGCACTGCCAATTGAACAACCTGAATCGCTTGAAACAGGGAAAATATATATATTCTCAAATGGGGTTTCATTCAAAAGTCTTGTGTTCGCCACACTATTTAATGCTACACCGCCTGAAAAGCATAGATTTGGAGATCTAGTTTGCTCATATAACCGACAAGCTAGCTTAATTAATATTTCTTCTGTATGATACTGTACAGCAAAAGCAAAGTCGGCTTTCGTCTGTAAAGGTTGATCAGTAGTGGCCAATTCCTCTTTAATAAAGTTCTTTAATCGATTTAAATCACTTCTGGACTGCAAAAAATATCCTTTATCAAGATGATAGAATTTGTAAAATAATTTTACGTATTTTTCACAGCCATAGGATGATAGCCCCATTGTTTTTCCATCTTGAAGGAAATGAAAACCAATCCCTTCCGTAACAGCTCGGTAAAAACCACCTATCGAGTTATGAGGATGGAATTCAAAACTCTCATTGGTGTCTGTTGTTCCGTAAGTTGAAGATAATTTATGAATTTTATTTTCTTTTCCAGTGTATAATGTTATCGTTTCATATTTATTATTATTTTCTCCAAAGTAACTTCCATTCCCATCTACGACAAGTATAGCGGCATCCTTAAAGGGAGAAGTAAAATAAGCGCTACTTGCGTGCGTTAGATGATGATTGAAGAATATTGTTTTGTCGTGAAATTTTGCAGTATAACGCGGGTCTATAATATCGTTTGACGTAATAATATCAATCTCATTTATGTGATAACCAGACGATTGAAGACAATAGTTAGCTGCTTTGTTCCTGGCACGTTTAATATTTGATGTATCCCGTGTAAATAATGAGTGTTTTATTCTATTCAGCCGCTCCTCTTCAATAGCTGAAATAACTTTTCCATTCTCAATGATACATGCAGAAAAGCTATGCCCTGAACCTCCTAGTCCTAAAATTTTCACTTAATTCACCTACCAACGGTTTTTCAATGTTATGATACCAAAAAAGTCTTTTGCAACAAGTTCATACAGAACATCGTGTTGTGGAGGATGATAAAGTCCAGCCACAACATCCTTATAGAGTTCGGATAAATAATTGCTCTTTGAAAGAGATTTTATCCCTACTACTTTTAAACCAATGTCGACAATCTCTTTCGCTGACTTGGTCGTATACTCCTTAGTGACTAAACTGATTTTCTTTATTTCCTTTTTTGTATTATAGTCAGTTGGGGATTCAAAAAATTTCTTAAGGACATCACAGTAATGAATTATTTGGGAGTAGCTAGTTTCTAGGAAGATAATCATTTGAGCGACACTATATTGCGCTCCAGGTAAGAAAGACAGTGGCTTATTCATGTGGGGAATTTTTTGGTTCGTTGCTTGCTCCCTTACATACGCTAAAGCCCCCTCAGCCATTCCATAATACACTCCGCAAATACTTAATCGAAATAAATAACCAAACAGATCTGTTTCCTCAGCCGAATTTTTAGGCAGTATAACTATATCGTTGTTTGAAACAAAAACATTATCAAGTACGATACTATTGCTTTGTGTATACTCCATTGCAATAGAATCCCAATTATTGATAACTTGGATTCCTAAGTCATTTTTGGACACAATAGCAACAAATATCCCAAGGTCTTTCCCATTGTATTTTTCAATTCTACAATAAACAGGCAGATAATTGACAGAGGGCTCCATCGATACAAAGGGTTTTACGCCTGTTAAGATATATCCTCCATCCACTGCCTTGGCTATAATATTAAAATCATTCTCCTTAAAGGTATAAGGTGATACAAAATAAATCCCTGGTTCATTTAAGGAGGCTAATAAGTAGCCCTCTTCTTTTACAGCATTAATATACTTTACTGCTAGCTTGTATTTATTCTTAATTAAATTTAAACCCCATAACGTGTATAAGTGCATTGCAAAGCACAATGCTGTATTGTGGCATATAGTTGAAAGCTTACTAATGAAAAAAAAGTAATCTTTTGGAGTTAGATCA
The DNA here is from genome assembly GCF_038002145.1 of Oceanobacillus sp. FSL W7-1309. Lineage (NCBI taxonomy): Bacteria > Bacillati > Bacillota > Bacilli > Caryophanales > Bacillaceae > Oceanobacillus > Oceanobacillus sp. FSL W7-1309. The sequence continues at coordinate 2,013,544 of NZ_JBBOBX010000001.1, read as the reverse complement.
TTTTTCAAAGTTAATAGATGATAATTTTCATTGATTAAATAATCTAACTTTCCCTTTATATCATTTTTACTATATTTGTTTAATTGCTGTTCAATATCATGAAAAAATTCCATTTAAGGACCCCATTTAATATATCTTTTCTCCTTTATTGACTTCACCAGCGGGTAATAGTAAATCTCGGATAAGTCCGTGATCTTTATTAACTTTTTTCTTAACGATGTTTCCCTTTCTATCATATAAATTATTAAAGTTCGAAAATACTTTCTCTACATCACTGGTTGTGAAATGAATAGCAAACGACCTTCGAAATTTGTTTAAAGTATTATTCCCATTAGAACCATGAATTGTATTGCCATCAAATACGACCACATCACCTGGCTGTGTTTCTATATGGACAATTTGCATATCTTCAGGTAGATTAGGATTATCCTCATTGATGGCAGTTGTTAAAACACCATAAGGGTGTGCGGAAGATAGATTAATAGAAAAAAGCCCAAATTTATGCGATTTTGGAATAAAACATAGACTACCGTTATCTTTATTTGTTTCCTCAAGACTGATCCATAAAGCCACATTGTTCGAAGGTATACACCCGTTATCTATGTTATCTTGATGGAATGGCAATGCCTTGGTTTGTGGCCCTTTAAAAAAACATGTAGTTCCGATAACTAAGGGTTCTTCTCCTAACAGCTCTTTTGCTATTTCGAAGTTTCTATTATCTATCATGAACTTTTTCATCATGTCATTTTGATTCTGCACTTCATGCATGGTTGGAAATAAGCTCTCCATTGGCAGCTTTGCATCAACTATGATTTCATCATTTAAGAATTTTTCTAACCATAATTTCTTAAATACCTGTTTGATTTTGGTCATTTCCTCAGATTTGTATACATTTCTAATAATGAAGTAACCTTCGTTTTTAAAAAAATCCAAATCTTCTTTTGATAAGAATGCAACCAAGGGACTCCCTCCTTATTTGGTTGATACTAATTTTGAAATATAATCATAAGCATCACCAAGCGTTTTTATATCGTCCAGATTTAAATTATCATCAAGTATATCGATGTTGTACTCTATTTCATATTCAATCAGAAGCTCAATTACATGCGTTGAATCCATTCCAAGTTCTTTAAACGAGCTTTCAAGTTCTAACTTATCACTTTCTACTATTTCTTTCGCAACTTCTATAAATTCCTCTTTATTCATGTGTCTCCTCCTAAAAAATTTCGAATGATTTCTACGGTATGCTTTGTAGGATTGTAAGAAAGTACTGTTTTTTGTAGATTTCTAGATTTGTTCATAGATTTAGCTATACAATACATTTTATTGAGCAAATTTTTTTTATTTAGTTGACTTGGTAAGATCGTTTCCGATATTCCAAGTTGATTACATAAATCTGCCCAAATTTCATGATCATCACCTAGTGGTATAATAATCATAGGTTTCCCGTATTTGATTACATTTTGCAGCGTACCACATCCACCATGGGTTACAACATAATTAACTTGTGGCAACAAGTAATCATGTATTGGTACATCTTTTATCCAATAAATGTTTGAAGGTAGTTCTTTCCCCCACCAACTTCTTTTGTCGGAAATGATAACCTCATATGAATTGTCATTTCCATATGCATCAATAACTAATTCTATATAACGGTTCATTACTTCTCGATATTCAATTCTTGGGATCGAAGATGTACAAACTAGTATTTTAGTTTTGGAAGGACTCAAACCAAATTGATACTTACCTTTATTATTTTGCTCCACTTGATTGTTCAGATTTCCAACGAGTAACGTGTTTTTAGGTAACTGTATTTTATTATTTAGTAGTTCTGGGTATACAAACACTAGATGTTTATAAGGGGAAATCCCTGCTAGATCTCCTCTTGAACGAACAGACCCTTTTGACAGATTCGGAAGATGAATAATTGAACGCAGATGATTTAAATTTTTTTCGTAGTTAACTTGAAATCGTTTATTCACTATAGGATTACCTGGAATCAAATCAAACGGAAAAGGAACGGTAGTTTGAAAACTTATCCATGGTATTTTGTACCTTTCAGCAATGTATGCTGGTGGTGGCTGAGTGGAATCGCAAAAGAATAAATCATAATAATGCGGATTAATTTTTGCTAATATCTCATTATAAAATTCGTCTAAAAATAGATTAGGAATTTTATCCCAACCGACTTTCACAAATTTTATCCCTGTTCCTCTTACATAATTCTCATTTTGTTCGTGACCCAAAAGAGTAACATTATATCCTTGCTCTTGTAAGGCAAGCCCTATATTTAATGCTGGTAAAAAGTGACCTAATAACCGTTGACTACTTATTAACACCTTAACCATTTAAAGTCCCACCTAATTTTACATTTTCATCTCGTTACTTTATAAATACTCCATCTTTCATAATTAACGAATTATCAAAATAGATTTCTCCACCTCCATCCCTCTCTAATAATGAAAGTACTAAATCCATATGAACTGTAGAATCATTGTAGTTATAAGCACTTTTATAAGACTGCCCTAATGCAAGGTGGATACTTCCTAACATCTTTTCATCGTATGCAGAAGTAGTAAAAGGCTTTATGATATAAGGATTTAACCCTATGCCAAATTCACCGAAGTAGTTTGCTCCATGATCAGAATCTAATATTTCCTTGAATCGTTTATTATTACTAGTATTAAAGTAAGTCAGTTCACCATTTGTATACTCTAATGTTACAAAGTCAAAATTTACTCCAAAGGAGTTAAAAGGAACATTAAAATTAATATAGCCATGTACGGTCGATAAATTGGGAGCTGTAAAGACCTCGCCACCAGGCAAATTATGTTTGCCATCACAATAATCAGAATCAATACCCTGTATTGAAAATTTCAAGTTGGTGTTTGGTGCAATAATTTTTACTTCGTTCGTGTTTTCTAAAAGTTTCATTATGTCAACCGCTCTTTTATAAAATCTTTTATAATCAAACTTGATAATCGAATCTTCAAATACACGATTTATCTCTTTGCTTGACTGTTTACTTAGTTGTGATAAAGCAATAGATGGCGCATGTATAAGTATCCATCTATTTGTTTGTTGTGCATATTTCATAATCGGTTCGTAAAAATACTTATAATACGATTGATGGTTTTTATTATCGATTTCATTCATCTCAAAAGTATTTATATCATGGGTAACACCAATAAAAGCATCCATTTCATGAAGCATTTTCAATTCATGTTTAAGTAGATTTCTAAAGAATGAGGAGTTTCCATAGTTGATGAGTGATTTTAACTCACTAATTTTTATTTGCTTCACATAAGCATAGGCCCCAATTATAGTTAACCGCTTTATCAAACTATCTACTAATGGAGACTCCCCAGTGGATAATATATATATTTTTTCTCTTTTATTTATATTTAAGGAATTGTATAGAACGACTTGTGCAACATCATCCATCTTTATGCTCCAACTACGTCTTTAAGAGCTGTGAAAAATTTTCTTTCATTTTCCAAAGTCTGCTCTAAGAAATCTACTAATTTTTGCTTGTAATCTTTATCTGGTTGTCTTTTCCATTTCATAAGAACACCCATAATTAGCGACCAACATTTACACAAATAGAATAGCTCCTCTACCCATGATGGATCCAAAAACCTTTGGGGGATCACTTTTTTATTTACTGCAAGTAACCATAATTCTCTTAATCGCCTATAATAATGTACATCAAACTCTAAGGTTTCTAATATAGAAACCAACTGAGAAGATGGTGTGTCTTTAATTCTACAAATATAATCTTTTAACTGATTCAATCCATTTAAATTGATCATATTAGTGACTGATTCTTTTACAATGTAAAAAAATTCATCCTCCCATTCCAGGTTCTCGTTCTGACTTAAATGAATCTCACCTAGACCATGGTATTGGTCTTTCTTCCAATTATTTAAAAAGTCTGTCCAGGGAATTCTACCTCGTTGCCCTTCGAAATACTTAGGATCACCTGCCTCATCTATAATAGTTATCCCCTTTTCATCCGCATCAACGATTAGAGACCAGTGTACAATATCATACCTTTGGTAGTAACCTGAATATTCTGTGTTATATGATTTATAGAATAGCAGACAATATCCATGGTAATTAATATGCTGTATTACCAACTTTTTTACTTGTTCAGGTGAAATAGCATTAATTGTTTGAATAACATATCCCATGTTTAATGTAGGATCAGACCGCCGTAATTGAAGATCATGGTGAGAACAGTCGAAAGGATTTAAAAAAACCTTTATTAGTTCTGTTTCCCCTTTCCAGTTTAAAACCTCTTTTATACATAGCTGTTTACAATCTAAGGTGCGATTACAAAAACCGTCTTTATCGGGAAACCTCCAATCTACAACTCTAGGTACTGAAATAAAATCGTAAAAACTTTTTTTATTATTTATCATTTAGATTTCTCTCCACTAGCTCGACAATCGTTGAGAACGATTTAAAGTTATCTAAAATGATCTCTTCATCATCAATCTCTATATCAAATTCATCTTCTATTTCAACTACAAGTCGAATAAAAGTCATGGAGTCTATCCCTAATTCATGTAAATTATCTTCTTTTGTAAAGGCAACATTGTGAAGAACGTTTTTTAAACACTTCATAACTATCTCTTCATTGTGAGTCATTATAATATCTATCCTTCCATAAAGAATTGGTTTATTAAATAAATAAAATCTATTTTTTCGCTAATAGAACCTCATTTATCTTGCTTTGTACCAGCCAATTTTTAAATAACGCATGAATTCTTTTTTCTATTTCATATACTTTGTAATACCCTTGGCAAAGTGCATCAATAATTTGTTTTTGACTTTGTTGTTGATACTTAAGTGATAACCTCCGGAGGTTAGTTAATTCTCTTTTTGAATCATCATATAAATTTAATATTTTTATAATATCTCCACAATCGCTTCTGTTTTCGTGTAATAGCTGTTGAGCAGTCGCTATATTAAGCTTTTTGTGTTGTAAGAGTTTGTATTGAATAATATTCCATAATCCATACTCTTTCGGAGATAAACGATACTGAGACGTCATTATTTCTCTAAAATAATTGAAAAGGTAAAGATAAACGTAATGCCCATTTGCAAAAGAACCCTTTTTTAAAACGTTGTCATCAAATTGTGTAGAACGGTCTAAAGCAAAGAATAGCTTAGTTCTATCTACTACTTTGTCTGGGTAATAATTGATATGGAGGGAAACAGCAGGAAATCCATAAAAAGTGAACCATTTCTCTTTATATAAATGATGTTCAATCGTATTCTCTACTAAAGTATCTAATTCCGAGAATGGGATTTCAAACTCTCCAAATGTTTTGCCATTTACATCAAATCCCATTCCACTGAAGATTTTTTTCTTATCATCGTAGCCATAAATAATTGCTTCATGAATGATATCTTCTTTCATAAAATATTTAGAGCTAGGAACTAATCTCCAGTTTAAAAAAACTAATATATATTTCTCTTCCTCTAAGTTAGATATAAAAGATTCTATCCAAGATTTTTTCTTTTGTATTAACTCCTCAGATAATATTTCGGAATAAATGTCTAGATGTTCTTCCATCCGTACCATAGGGAATTGATCAGGATTCTCGTTTTGAACCTTTAAATTAATAAAATGGCTACGTATCCATGAATGAAATTGCGTATGTGCAAATAAGATACTTAATCTACAATTGTGATAACATTCAGTTGATAAACCTGGATTATTAATAATTGGAAGCTTTTTAACCATTTTTGATCAACTCTTGCAGACACTCTGGCCACTGCTGCCGATTTGTTCCATACGTATACACAATTGCCTGTACCCATCGTTCAACACCAAACGCAGTACATCCTGAGTAAGCCAGATCTCCTTTGTTAGTACTAATGTTAAAAGATTCCGTTATTACATGGTCGCATAAATTAAATGAAGCCACCGAATAACTTATTTCTTTGTTTGGAGAAAAAATCAACTCATATTTTCTCTCGCCGGCTCTTTGGTAAGCTATTTTATTTCTATCTTCTTTCATAAAAAAGGGATCATTCGCTGTTTCAACTTTTCCTTTAAGGCCCAATTGATCAAATAGTTTTATTACTTCCTCTAGCAAATGGTCTCTAGTTTCAGTCACTTTCTCTTTACAGCCTAAGTAAATAATTTCATACATATTAAAATCTCTTGATCGATAAGGAGATATTTGATGGTTGTTCTCATGCCGAAAACATTGACCAAAACTGGAAACTACTTCAAGTTCATCTGAAAGTGATTGGTCCTCTCTATCGTTATAAGCGAAGTAACATAGGCAGGGTCTTAGATAATAGTCAGATGATTGAAATAGATCACCAGTATCTAGATTATATTCTGAGTAAAGGCGGTATTTCTCTAAATTTTCCTTTTGATGCTTTATCTCAAATACTCTATATGTGTTTTGCGGAAAATGGAATGCATAATTGGTTTTTTTCATGAGTTTTTCAGACATAATACTTGGGTATTTGGTATACGTCGCATTATATTTTTGAGCCAATAGGTCGAACTGTTTTCTTATTCCCTCAAATAGAAGCGCTATATCTCCTTTATAACTAATACCTTCCTCTTCTTTTACAGGGTGGATAAAGTCCCCATAAACCTTTAAGTTTTTGTTATTTTCATCAATCACTTTTTTACGGATCTGCCGGTCTTTTTCCATAATTAATCTATTTAAGTTCTCATGAAAACTCTTTTCTTGGTCGCCTTCATATGTCACGATTAATTGTCTATCCGTTTGCGTCACATTTGTTACATCTATTGATAAAAGATAAATGCGATTAATTAGCTCTGGGATGTCTTTTGTTTTGATACTCGAAGTAGAATAACAATATTCCATTTCTATCACCCTTTCTCTAGTTTTTACCATTTTAAATGAAATGGTTATAAAAAACTCGCCTAAAAAATACTGAGATTATTGGAATCCTGTAAAAAAGAACGATTAAAGCCGAGCCGATGGATTTATTAGTCCTCCATAATGAATAAAAAGATATTGGAGGTTATCGTATGTTGCAGTTAGAACAATTTAACTATCAAATTATAAGAGTAGAAGATATAGAAAGGGCCATTCGGAGGTACACTAAAAATTCAAATCACAAGCTAGTTCTTTATAATCCCAAGCAGAGTGCAATATTAACTATTAATGGTTTGGATTTTCTAAAACTTGAATTAATTTAAGAAAGTAACTAGTTAACAATCTCTAACTAAGCTTCTTTAATTTTCAAGCTCCTTTATATGGGGGATTGTTTATTATTAAATCCTAAAAAGATACCACTAACAAATAGCTAATATTATGGATAAATTGGAGATTACTCTTTGTATAGAAGTGGGTTTAGATTACTATTTGCATAGCCTCCGATTTCAATCCCAGGGAAAAATTTATAAAAATCCTGCTTAATATTTTGCTTAGGCTTTGTAAGCCTCGCCCCATCTGCATAGTAGACTATAGCAAAAGCCTTTCTAGTTTCATGAAAGGTATTTGAATCAGCACTATGAAGCGTCCATCCCTTGTGGAATGTAACATCACCAATCTCAAGACAGCCATAATTAATTTCTTTTAGTCCCTCTCTAATGGCTTTTCTTAAGCTTATTTCACCAAATTTTTGGGAGCCATTAATAAATTTTAGGGAACCAAGTTTCTCCGATATTTTATTTAACGGCAACCATAAAGTGATTGTATTATCCGTATCCAAAGGCCATGCAACTTGATCTTGATGCCATGGTGTAGAATTACTTTTTGGTTTTTTAAACAGAATACAATCATAGTGTAGCCGAACTCCATCTACACCCAATAGTTTAGCTGCAACTTCAGCCAATAAAGGTGAGTGCACAAAATTACGGATGGTTTCTGATCTTGTCCATAGATTGGTTACCTCCAAAAATCCTTTACTAAAATCATCGCGTTCAGAATCAGACAATTCTTTTTGGGATAGGTCTTGGAGAACCAGTTCTATTTCCTTTTCCAGATGTTTAATTTCTTGTTTGTCAACTAGACCTTTGATAAAGATATGACCATTCTCATTAAATTCATGGCTAAGGCTTCCTTTTGTTGAAAACACTCAAGTACCATCTCCTATCTCCAAGAATCAAAATAACCTGCATCTTTAATGGAAAAAATGGTGCCCTGTTTCTCTGCGATTTTTGTATTATTATTGAATCTCCTTCTAACTTTCTCGCCCTCCCTATTAACTAGCTTGTTAAAGTTTAATGCCAACCTTTCAACACTGACGCCTGTAAAATGCGTTAATAAGCATCTTCTATATCGATCCTTTGTCACATTTGCAGTAGACCCATGGATGATATTTCCGTTGAATATCACGACGTCTCCTGGATTTGTTGTGATATTTTCTACATATGAACCTTTGGGTACATTAATTTCCTGTCCCTTATCCGAAAAATACTCCCTTACATTTGTTGGGTCTTTTTCAGGATCTTCCAATTCTTTTTCCTGAGTTCCTCGCACAAATTGTAACCCCCCATTTTGTTCATCAGTGTAATCGAGCGATACCCAAGCAGCATATGTTGTTCCGGGGAATACTCCGAAAGCGTAATTATCTTGATGTAATGGGAGTTCCCGCGTTGTTGGGCTCTTAAAGTAATAACTAGTTGATATAACTAGAGGCTCTTCTCCAATAACAGCTTTCATCAAATCAAAGACTTCTGATTTGAGCGTGTGCTTCATAATGACAGGATTCTTCCGGTGATAATCTCTCATTCTTGGAAAAAGACTCTCAAGTGGTCTATCTTCTTTGGCATGTATTTCACCGTTTTGGACTAGCTGTATCCAATGGTTTCGGAACTGCTTATTTATCGAATTCACCTCTTGGTCACTATAAACTCCTTTAACATTAATAAAACCTTTTTTATGAAACTCCTCAATCTGTTCTTTTGATATTAGATTTTTCATCTGTTCCTCCTTTTATTTAAAACTTGACATATTTACTCGTTTTCGAATTCTTTCTCCTTTTTTATTTATTATTTTGTTATAGTTGAGTGTTAATTTTTTGCTACTTGTACCACAGTAATGACAAATGATGGAATTTCTAAAATCCGAGGCAGATTTGTTCTTTGTGGAATCATGAATAGCGTGTCCATGGTAGATTACAACGTCACCTGGTTCTGTATTTACACTGATTATGTCGTAACCATCAGGTACTTCTAATGTTTGAATATACCCTCCAAAAGTGTCAGCTTCATCATTGTAAACTTTCTTAGGTGTTAATAGTTCCAGCTTATGAGATTCCGGAACAAACCTCATTCCGCCATTATTTTCATCTGTTTTTTCCAGGCAGGTCCATATTGCATGACAAGTACCTGGTGAAACGCCAATTCCATAATTATCTTGGTGAAATGGGATGCCCTCCATAGTCGGCGGCTTGTAATAAAAGTTAGTAGAAATTAGTTCAACTTCCTCATCAATAAACATCTCTAAAACATTTAATACACTTTCTTTAAAGGCAAATTTTAATATTTCCTTATTCTCTAGATGAGTATCCCTTTGTCGAGGATAAAGACTATTCAAGGGTTTAGTTGGGTCTTGTTTAATCTCACCACTAGCCACCTTTTCCAGCCAAACTTTTTCATATTCTCGCTTTAACTCTTCCACTTCCTGGTTAGAGTAAGCTTCCTTTATAATGGTATAACCATTATAATGGAACTCTTTCTTATGTTTGCCAATGTCCAATCGATCACACGCCCTTTGTAATAGTATCTAGCTTTGAGTTTAATATTGCTTGTATCAAAATTCTCGGCTTATTTTTGCTGGAATAGTTCTTTTTCCAGAATTAAACATAAAGTATGGTATATCGATAGATGATATTCTTGTATGCGGTATGTGTCGTTTGACGGGGCTTTTATAATAACATCACATAAATTAGCCCCAATAAAACTCTCATGGTTACCTGTAAAACAAATAATATGCATATCAAGAGCATGAGCTGTATGGATTGCATTGATAACATTTTCAGACCTTCCGGAAGTTGTAAATGCAACTAAGATATCATCCTTCTCTCCATAGCCGATTATTTGTTGGGAAAAAGATAAATCGTATCCTTGGTCATTTGCAATAGCTGTCATCGCTGCACTTTGAGAAGAGAGAGAGTAAGCAGGTATTGAAGACTCGAGGTGATTAGCCAGGTAAATACCTCTTTCCCCAAGTTGTTCTAATTTTTGTTTCAATTCTTGTGATAAAATTCTTTTTCTATAAAAGGATTTGACTAATTCAGCAACCATATGGTCTGCATCAGCACTACTTCCTCCGTTGCCACATATCAAATACTTATTTTTAGAAATAAATGCATTTTTCAGATATTCATATGCCTGATTTATTTGAGATTTACATTGCTTTACTTCTGGCAATCGTTCTATTAATTTATTAATGCCGTCATATTCTTTCATAGTTACTTCCCCCCATAGAATACTCTAGTTAGATTGGATAACCAAACAACGCACTTCCTCCTATATGTCCCAATGTTAGTCTCTAAAGAAATATGTTAAATATTAAAAGGTGTGCTTGCGTACTTGTAATTTTGCATTCTAAAAAAGTATATGACTCGGCTTCTCCTAAAAGAAATTTAAACAATTTAAGCAGATATATATTCAACAAAATATATTAAGATAGATGTAATTCCATTTTAGAAGGTGAATCCGCTTGCCAGGATATAAACTACACAACGAAAAAAAAGAAGTATTGATTATAGGTGATATTGTTTTAGATTGTTATATTGAAAGCAAACGGTCTTATGCATCAAATGAGAAAATAAATAAGTTAATGGTTAGAAAAAAAACATATATAGCAGGAAATGCTGCAAATGTTGCTAATAATTTGGCGAGATTAGATATAACTGTCCATTTGTATGGTTTGGCAGGAAATGACGTGTTAGGAAATAAACTAGAAACGTTATTAGATCCGAGCATCAAAAGTTATATTTCCAAAAGCAATAACAGGACACCGCTTAAAATGCGTTATCTAGACGAGCGAAAACAAGCACTGTTACGAGTCGACGACGAGGAATATGCTGATTTAACAACATCTGAGTATCAATTTCTCATATCTTTATTTGATAAATTACAAGACAGAATTGGGTATCTTATTATATCTGATCTTAATAAAGGAACATTCAGCGATGCTATAATAGAAAAATTAATTAATAAAGCAAGGAAAGCAAATATCCTTGTTCTTATTGATCCTTCCGGTAGTCGTCCTAATTCTTGTTATTCTAATGCTGATTTCTTATTTCCTAACATTGATGAACTAGAGAAACTCCAAAATCAGAAGTTTAATCATGTAAACGAGGCAATTACTATTGCACGGGACATAAACAGGTCTTATCAAATTAATTACATTCTCTTAAAGGCAGACAAATTCGGAAGTTTCTTTGTCAATCATAATAACATTCTTCATATTCCAGCAAGTGCTAAAAATGTTATTTGTCAAGTGGGGGCTGGTGATTCTTATATAGCAGGGTTTGTTTATTCATTAATCACTCACCGATTTGTATTAAAATCATTCATCTTTGCCAATTTAAGTGCAGCAATATCTATTTCAAAAGATTTTACTGCTGTTGTTGAAAAAGAAGAATTAGAAACCGCTTATCGTTCAATAAAGGTGGATAGATAATAATATGGATCTTTTTAGAGAAAAGGTAAAACAAAACAGAAGCTTATTAAAAAGCAGAGGTAATAAATATGTTTTTTTAATCGAGAAAGAATATATATCTGATGCTATTTCTATGTTAGAAATATACAGTAAAAGTATCATAATATTTGAGGGGAATTGTACGATTCAACTGTCCAAAATTTTTCACGACTTAGAAATCATTTTGCTAGATAAATCTGACATGCCTACTAAAATAGAACACCTTCTTAGAGAAAACAATACCGATTCAGGATGCAACAAAAACCTTCTGGAGAATCCATGTTCTATTTTAATTGAAATCAATCCAAAGGTGGACTCTTTCCTATTAAATGACCGATTGATAAACACATTATATAATAGTGACTTTTTCTATTCTTACACCATTTTCCCATCAAAACATACGATTTATCCCGTATTTCTCCCCACTAGAAACGATTATCAGTATACAAAAGAAAAGCAACCAGTAAAAATAAAGGCAGTATTATTAGATTGGTTTTTTGGGAATGGAGATGTAGCAATCATCTATAAACAATTAAAAAAGTTTATTCAATTAGAAGAAAAAAACTGTAGGGTTGATATTATAACTAGAGGAAAGCCTTTGAAGTTACTACAAGACCTATTTCCTGAATGTCGAATATACACCCACTTTGATAGCTATTACATCTATGAATTTCTTACTAAATCCAACTTCTATAGTGATGTGCACTTTATTAACACAAGGCTAGATCATCCTCCCCATTTACACCTATTAGATGTTGCAACAAAATCTTTAGGTTTTTCAGAGCCCGTCTCTCCGTTTATTTCTAAAGAACTATATCCATTACTACCTACTGAAATAGAAGAGCAATTAATGTACCTAAAATGTAAAGGAAGTAGTATAGTTGGTATTCAATTAGACAACGGAGACGGACAACGTTCTTGGGACGAGGAACATATAAATAAATTGGTGAGGTTTTGTAAAGAGAATCACATAACCTTAATCAACCTAACTCCATCCCCCCACATATCAAATGAGTTTGTCGATTTAGATGTAAGTTTACTTCCTATTTCTAAGTTATTCACTGTAATAAGTAAATTAGATGCTGTAGTAAGTATTGATAGTGTCTGTGGACATATTGCAGGCGTTGTCGGAACTCCTTCTATAACAATATGGGGGAAGGACAAACCCCTTGCAAGTCCACAGAATCCCTTTGTTAGTTTTAGGGTACTCAGCCAAAACTATAGTCTTTGTCCGACCTCTAACGAAATAAACGATATACCAAGTGAATTGGTTTTCAAACATTTAATAAGGTTACTAGAATCTGAATTTTCAAGTCCCGAAAGAATTACTATTGATCAAACTATCTCTGGATATAACATAGAAGAAATTTAAGGCTGTGATACTAATGTCAACTATTTGGATAAAAAACTTGTCTGAGACAGCTAATTTAGAAGGATATTATAAGAATCTTATCACCAAGGAGCTTAAAGCGCTCGGTGTTAATACTATCCGTGTGGTTACAAATATTGAAGAAACAGACCCGAAGGATACTACCATGTTAGTTATATCTTCTCATCAGATTCTAGCCGATAATTTATCCTATCAATCTGCAAATAACTATTTCAATACTCCTTTTAACATTAGCGCAATTATTATTCCAGAGCAGTTTAAAAATTTTTCATACCGATTTACCAATCTTCAATTTTCACCTCTTTGTTTTATTTATAATCCCCATCGAAATACTATACATGATTTATCCCTTTATTTAGCAAGTAAATTTAATATAAAAGCTGAGGTATTAAAATGAATAGTAAACTTGTAACCGTTAATTCATTGGTTGACATCGTAAAAGAACAAAAAAAAAAGCAACACAACATTATCCTAGCTGGGGGATGTTTTGATTTCTTCCACCCTGGCCATCTTGATTATTTAAGAGAAGCAAAACTATTAAATGGAGTTGTTATTGTTGGAGTGAATTCTGATCAATCATTTACAAAAGTTAAAGGAAAGCCTCCCCTTTTTACCTTTATGGACCGTGTAAGCATTCTTTCCGCATTAGAATATGTCGATTACGTTGTAAAAATTGATGAATTTAATTTAGCAGATATGATTGAAAAGATAAAACCTAATTATTTTGTTAAAGGAATTGATTATAAAGGGAAACTAATTCCTGAACATCGTACAGCCCACATAGTTGGAACGAAGGTTTTATGTTTAGGTAAGAGAAAACGGTTTTCTTCAACTGAACTTAAAAACACTTTAAAATATTGAGGTGAAGCATATGATACTACCAAATTTAGACTCTTTATATAATTTAACTGAAGAACAAATTGAAAATTATCAGAGAGATGGACACATTTTCTTACCTTCCGTAATGAAAAAGGAAGAAGTGAACGTCTATAGAACCTTCGTAGCCCAACATGTTAAATCGAATAACCTCTATCATGTTCCCAAAGAAGATCGCCATCATTATGGTGTGGAGAAGGCGTTTCCATCTGTTATGAATATGTGGGAAACAAATCCAGTGATAAAAAGAATTACCTTTGCTAGAAGGTTCGCAAAAATTGCTGCTGATCTCCTTGGCGAAGATCGTATACGTCTGTATCACGATTCCTCCATTTTTTTACCACCAGGTGGTAAAGCCATTCCCTGGCATACTGATAGTAGTTACATGCTACCTACTTATCCAGATAAAACGATTACCATGTGGATGGCGCTCAATTACCTTCCAGAAGAAATTGGATCAATGGGATTTGTGTCGCGTTCACATGAATTAGCTACTGAAAATGTTTTATTAGCTGCCAGAAAAGGATATCCTTTAGTTGAATATGGAGCAATGAATCCTGGAGATGCAACATTTCATTCTGGCTTGACTCTACATTATGCTGCGGGAAACCCAACTCCCTATTATAGAGAAGTACTAACCATCATCTATATAGCTGATGATTTAACTATCATAGATCCAGAAGATAATAAGGTTAAAGATGCTAGAAATTATCATTTAAAAAGACTATTCCCCTCGAAAAAACCTGGAGACAAAGCTTCAAGTCATTATACTCCTATTCTATATTCGCGGGAATGGTAAAAAGAAAGGTGTAATAATTTGAATACCAACAAATTACCTTCATTAGACAGCAAATACGAATTAACAAAACAGCAAATACTGAATTTCACTACTCTTGGTCATTCTTTACTAAAAGGTGTTGCTACTAAAGAAGAACTATCCTTCTATCGACCAATAATTCATGAAGTAGCTATAAACTACAATGAGGAAACTAGATTACTAGAAGATCGTGATACTTTTGGTAAAGCTTTCTTACAAACTATTAACCTGTGGAGGAAGGATGAACGAATCAAAAAGTTTGTAACTGCTCGTAGGTTTGGAAAAATAGCTGCAGATTTATTGGGGGTAGATTGTGTTCGACTCTATTTAGACCAATCTTTTATTAAAGAAACGGGAGGTGGACCTACCCCGTGGCATCAGGATAATAACTATATGGCCGAACTAATCCCAGAAAAGAAAATAACCATGTGGATGCCCCTTATTGATATTCCAAGTTCTATTGGTTCTTTATGCTTTGTATCTAAATCTCACCGATACAAAAGTATGACTACTAAACAAGTTGTAAGAGAGAATCTGGAAACCGTCAGTTACGGTGAAATGAAAGCCGGAGATGCCACTTTCCATGATGGATGGATTCTTCACGCAGCCAGTCAAAATAACGAAAGCTTTGATAGGGAAGTAATGACTATCACTTTCTTTGCAGACCCAGCTAAAATCGCATATCCTGATACCGATGAAAGGATTAATCACATAAAAACGTACTTCCCGAATCGTAATTCAGGAGATTATGCAAATACGTATTTGAACCCCATAGTTTTTAAACGATAAATAAAGAAAAACGAGCTAAAGAGCTCGTTTTTCTTTATTTAAATTGAATATCAACATCCTTACATATTTTTCGTAATTAAATAATTATCAATATAAAGATAATCCAAGTAAGATTGATAAAAAAATTCTAAAGCATCTAACGGGGTTTCAATTAAAGTTGCTCCAGAAATTTTTAATGGAGTATTGATAACCATCGGTAACGCAGTGAGGTTATAAAATTCATTAACTAAATTATGAATTAGGGAATTGACCTTTTGATCTGTTGTAATAAAATAAGTTGACCAATTACCGTTATTTAACGGTGGTGGTATTTCTGAGCTGTTTAAATAACAAGTGTTAACAAAATAAGGGGAGGATAGATTATTATTATCTATCCCTAACCAATTTTTATCTAGAATGAAAGCCATAAACGAACTTTCCAGTTTTCTATTCTTTATTTTATTTAATCTGACTTTATTTAATAAAAAACTTGGATTACCCAAAATACATCTACTACCTAAGGAAGCTCGTCCAAATTCACTTCGCCCATTAAAGATTCCAATTAGATTTCCTTGTTCAAGCAATTCAGCTAAGCGTTTCTCAGGGTAACTATCGAGATGTTCATACTTTGCATCATACACGCCTAGTGCAGTATTAATGTCTTGTTGCGTATATTTTCGGCCTAGAAACGGCGAGTAACTCCTGTTAGTTAATAGTTTTTTTGAATTATCTTGATAATACATATATAATGCACTACCCAAACAAGTTCCAGCATCCCCCATAAATGTTGATACGAAATATCGTTTAAACGGAGATAACTCTTTTATTTTTGATAGAAGAGTAGCATTCTCAAATATTGAACCAGATAGACAGAGATTTTCTTCCCCTGTTCGCTCATAGAGATAATTGCACATTTCAAGCACAATGATCTCCAAATGGTATTGAATCGCATACGATAAATCAGCCTTAATTTGATCTCTTATTTTAGTTGCATGTGCATCTTCTAACTTCTGTTTGATATACCTTTTTAAGCTTTCCAGTTGCTCATTTGCTTGGATAAATTCGCCCTCGCTAATTGAATAAAATTGATAAAAATCCTGAACAAATCGATCATTTCCTTTGGCAGCTAGCTTCATGGTTTTTTTATCATCCATCTCATGAAATCCAATACCTATGGTGACATATTGAAGAAACATTCCCAATGAATTAGTTACTATTTCAAAATCATCACTTTCGATTCCCTCTACCTTTTTATTTAGAGTTATTTGGCAGTTTTTAGACGTATAGAAACTTATCGTTTCACGGATGCGATTTTTCTCATCTGTATAACTACCTCTTCCGTCCACAACTAAAATTGCACTCCTCTCAAAATTCGATAAATAATAACTGGCAGATGCATGTGATAAATGATGATTCATCAACTTAATTTTATCAGCAAACTTGACATAATAATCTGACTCAATAATGTCATTTCCTATTACAATATCGATATCATCTATGTTAATACCTAAGTATTTTAAGCAGTAGTCAACAGCTTTACATCGAAAAGTTGATCTATCATGATAGGAGCCTTTTACTTTACTCAATCGTTCTTCCTCTATAGCAACAGCAACTTCCCCATCAACAACTATACAAGCTGAAAAGTCATGAATGGATCCACCTAACCCTAATATTTTCATGATTATTCGTCCTTCCTAACAAACATACGATATTTCTTTAACGGACCAATTTCATTTACTAATCTTGAAGCATCATCTGGGTCTTTGAGATCGTATTTATAAAGAAATCGAACTTTTTCTAAAGGGTCCTTATAGAAGGTTAAAAGTTCTTTTGGTACATTGAAGGGATTTGCTTTTTTCCATAGCGCTATCTTTTGATCGCTATTTAAATCATCGATAGTGAGTGGGCGTTGACTAGGTTCACTATGGAGGAATTTATGATGGTTCTGGAATTCAATTCGATTTCCATTAAAATAACCCACCTTGATTCCTTTACGTAAACAAAAGTTAATTGCTTCATCTATACGATTTATTATTGGCTCTCCTTTATCATTTAAAGATGTGTTACAAATAATTGGAATTCCTGTTTTTTGATAAAATCGCCGTATTACATCATAGATTAGAGAATTCATTTCCCGGTTAACCGTTTGCACCCTTGCAGACTCATCCAAATGAGAAACGGCTGGAATATAGTTAACCATGGACTCTTTAATTTTAAATGTATGAAGCATATATTCGGAAGGATAGGCACCTTCAAACCACTGTTCTAAATACTCCTCTAATACAATTGGGGCAACCGGTCTCCACCATTCTCTTTGTTTAATTCTATTTAATTCATCCTTCATTTTGACTGATCTTGGGTCACTTATAATAGAGCGATTTCCTAAAGCTCTTGGGCCAATCTCTGTTCTTCCATTAAACCAAACAACTGGATAGTTTATTATATCATCTACTACTATTTCTTTATCTGGAATACTAATAGATTTAATGAATTTACCGTATTTTTCTCGAGTCGATATCTCACAGAATTCGTTGCCTTCTCCATAATATGCATTTCTAAAGGTAAATGAAATACGTCCGATCTCTTTATAGAATGCATAAAGACCAGTTCCTAAGGATAAACCGCTATCTCCAACACAAGGAGGAGCAATAAAACTTTTAAAGTGATACTTATTCATAAGATAACTATTCGTTGGACAATTTAATGTAAATCCACCTGACATCGATAAATGTGTTTCCTCTGGGTTAACATTATAATGAGCAAGTACTTTCTCAATATTAATATCCATTACCTTAAATGATGCTTCTTGTATAATTTTCATTAACATACTTATTTTATTCTCTTTTTCTGTAAAAAGAGGATCAAAATAGTTAAATAATTTTCCTTCATCCGCTTTCGTAAGTGAATTTATTTTATCATATAGTTTTTCAAATGGATTTTCCTTACCAAAATAACCGGAACCATCAAGCAGGGGAATTTCATGGCTGTATTGATAATAAGCCTTACTTTTGCTCGCACTGGCCAATGCCATTAACGTCCCCTCTTTGATTCCAAAATAAAACATAGCCCATCCCCAAAGCAGTCCCGGTGATTCAACGGGAAACAGTTCGATTTTACCTTTGTTAACATAACAACCCGCATAATAAGGTTTATGGATTCGTTCTGTTTCATCGACAACCCCATCAGGTCCACCATCCACTGCAAAACCAATTATTTTATCGTTATAAAACTTATCTGGGTCCAAAAGAATTGAAGAAAACAAATGACAAATACTATGATATGATAAATCGTCATATTGCCTAAGTGAATGATAATCATCTGTTGTATTCAAACCCGGAGTCCCCCATACTGCCTGCATATTATCTAATGTAAGATTAAGCGGACGCAACAATTTATTGATTGTTTTTTTGGCTTGTTCCACACTATGAAAGGATTTATGGTGTTCCTTTTTACCAGAGAACCTTTCTAACTCCCAATAATGAATGAGTTCAATTGAGTTTCCAATCTTATAAAATAATGCCATATTTTGATCATGTCTAACGATTGTGTCTAACAAATGATCAATGGGATCAATGTGTAGGTACGTTGCTAAATAATATCCATCATTCATAGCCATTACCCACACTTTCTATTTTCTGTAATAAATAATTTCCAATCACAAGGTAGTCTAAATCCATACGAAGAAAGGAATCTAAAGCATCTTGAGGGGATTCAACAATTGGTTGTCCATTATCATTAAACGATGTATTAAGCAGTATGGGTATGTTAGTTTTATTATAAAAATAACGAATAAGCTCATAAAATTGCGGATTCAGGGCTATTGAAACAGTTTGCAATCTGCCGGTTCCATCTACGTGAGTCACTGCCGAAATTTTATCTTGAGCATTCACTTTTATCTTTGGAACAAATAGCATATAAGGAGAGGACTTTGAAAAATCAAAAAAATCACAGGCATATTCTTCCAATACTGCTGGAGCAAATGGCCTAAAAGGTTCTCTATGCTTGATTCGTTTATTAATTATATCCTTCATATTAGGATTTCTTGGGTCTGCGAGGATACTTCTATTTCCGAGTGCACGAGGCCCTGCTTCTGATTTCCCTTGAAACCAACCAATAATTTTTCCTTCCGATAATAACGTTGAAACTTCATCATATAGGTCATCTTCTGTATGTTGAACAATAGTAAGGTTAGAAGCATGTTTATGAAATGCAGATTTTATGTCAGAATCACTATATTCTTTACCCAGATACGGGCTACAGTCCCCAGTATTTGGTATTCTTTCATACCCTCCGATTTGATAATACCCATATAATGAACAACCTACGGCGGTTCCAGCATCACCAGCAGCTGGGAAAATATATAGGTTCTTAAATGGCGTTCTTCTTAGAATTTTTTCGTTCGCCACACCATTTAAAGCAACCCCTCCTGATAGGCATAGGTTTTCTGATTTAGTAATACTGTATAAATTTATACAGGCAGCAATTAGAACCTCTTCTAGATGGTGCTGTACTGCATATGCCATATCTGCTTTTGTTTGTTGTTTATCTTGACTGTTTTTCATCTGATGCCTTACAAACTCACGCATTTTCTGAATCTGTAAAAGAGATTGTTTAAATTGACCTTTATGATCGAACCAAAAGAATTCAGTAAAATCTTTAATATACTTTTCTGTTCCGAATGGTGCTAATCCCATTGTTTTACCATCCTGTAAAAATCCAAATCCAATTAAATCCGTCATTTCCTCATAAAATTTCCCTACTGAATTTTCTATCAAATCGTTTTCTTCAAGTCCGCTAACTTTTTTTAATTCAATAATATCTCTCCCCTTACCGTAGTAATAAGAGATAGTCTCTCTTTCTCCATTTGATAAAAAGCTCCCTCTACCATCTACAATTAGGATTGCTGATTCGTTGAATGGTGAAGGATAAAATGTCGTAGCAGCATGTGATAAGTGGTGGTTAATTTGATGTACGTGATGATGATTAAATCTAGAATAGTATGCTGGCTCAACAATATCCGATGTCACGATGCAATCTAAATCTTCTTCATTCATGTTATTCACCGACAAACAATATTCGGCCGCTTTATTTAATACAATCTTCTTATGGATATTTAACGAATGTTTCATCCTCAACAATCGTTCTTCTTCAATATACGTTAATATTTTTCCGTGTTGAGACAAGCATGAAGAAAAGTCATGAATAGATCCCCCTATACCTAAAACGTTCAAACGATCACCCCTCTTTTTTATTCAACCAATACTTTATGTCGCTTTGTTTGTAGTGCGGTTAATTTATAAAAAAAGCCTTTTTTCTTTATTAGTTCTCTATAGGTTCCACCTTCTTCAATTATTCCTTTGTTTAGGACAAATATTTTATCAGCATCTTTTACTGTAGTTAAACGGTGCGTTACCATAATAAGCGTTTTATCCCTTGTTTCTTCTACAAGTTTTTTAAAGATTTTTCGTTCAGTTTCATAGTCTTGACTGGATGTTGCTTCATCCAGAATAATTATTTTTGTATCCTTAAGCAGGGCTACTGCAATCGCAAGAATCTGTTTTTCCCCGGTTGATATACTATTATTGTTAGATGAGGCAAAACCTTGCTTTCTTATTTTTTCAGTTAATTTTGCCGAACCAAGCTTTTCCAAAATCGTAATACATTTATTCCATTGATTTTCACTAAGCTCTTTCAAATAGGATAGTTCGAACTCATAACTATGCTGATCAACATAGGAAATTTGATTCCTAACTGTTTTTGTATTGAGCAGAGTTATATCATTATTATCGATTAGTATTTTTCCTTTACCGGGAGCATAAAATTTCAATAGTAAACTTAAGATAGAACTTTTTCCAGAACCCGACGGACCAACAATAGCAACCTTTTCTCCGTGACTTACCGAAAAACTTATCTTCTTTAGAATATCTTGGTTTTCTTGATAATTAAAATAAACATCCGAGAAAACAATATTACCTTTATCTATCTTTTTCACAATAGTATTCTTTGATTCGACTTGATTGTTATCATAAACACTAAATACTCGATTTGCTGCTTCAAGGGCAGTTAACGATACTACCCATTGCCCATTTATACCTTTAAATAATGCGAAGATTCTTCTAATGTAATCAATCAATAAATATAACAAACCTATACTATAAGAACCTTCTATAATCGAACCTCCAAAATACCAAATCATACCTGCGATTACTAATCCTTGCAATAGACCATTTAAGTTTACATCCGTCAAATGAAGCGTGTGCATCCTTTTCAACATATTTCGGTATATCTTATGATTCGTTTCTACGTATTCACTATTAATCTGAGATTCTGCATTATTTAATTTTACTAAAGAGAAATTTTTAATTATATCAACAAATAAAATGTTTATCTTGTTTAAATACTCTTGAATATTAGTTATATACTTATGAACAGGTTTATTTATGATGTAATTCACTGTCATAAATACAATTGGAATCCCGAGTGAAAGTAATCCAAAAAGGGGATTAATCAAAAAGAGTGCTATATATAAGCCAATTAATTGAAGTAGACTAACAATAAATCCCCCTAAAAAATTATCAAATACATCTTTTATTTGCATCGACTCATTTGTTAGTTTATTGATAATATCACCAGGTGGTATCTTATCAAAAAAAATTTTTGGTTGCTGATTTAGATACTGTACTAAGTCATTTCTAATTATCTGTACCAGTCTAAGAGTATATTTTGAGAAAATATACTCATGTCCAAAGTTAAGTAAACCAGACAATATAATCAAAATAACTAATCCAATTAGTGCACTGGAGAGTATATTCGTTATGCTGTGCTCTATATAGTTGTCCAATATAATCTTGATTAAATATGGAATGTATAAATCGATTGTAATCGCAATTAATAATATAAAAGTGGTGACGACAAATTGATACTTATAATTCAATAAGTAATCAAACAACCTTTTAATCGTCTTTCTATTCACACTGTAACCTCCTCTCTTCTTCCTCCAATTCACTTAACTCTTTAAATTTACGATATTGATTAGAATACCAATTATTGGATTGAATGAGAGTTTCATGGCTACCCATTTCAACTACCTTTCCATCTATTAATACGATAATTTTGTCTACCCTCTGTGTAAGTTCAAAGTTATTTGTAACAATTATATTTGTTTTTTCTCGTCGAAACCTCAGTAGTTTCTCAAAAATCGCAACCGCATTCTTTGAATCTATGAAGGAAAAAATATCATCTAATAATAGTAATTCGGAATTTTTTAAAAGTGCTCTAGATAGTGCTAATTTTTGAAGTTGCCCCCCCGATAGATTCTTTCCACTTCCCCCGATACTCGAATTTAAAGTTAAATTTGAATTTTTCACTTCTTTATGAAGGCTGGTAATTTGCAAAACTTCCTCTATCTTCTCCTTTGCAGATGAACTACCCAAGATTAAATTTTCGTAAATGGTTTTCGATAAATTTGATGGTTCTTGAGGCACATATGCAACAAGGTTTGATAGGTTCTTTTGGGAAAGCTCTCTGTAAGGAACATTTGAAATACTAGCGCTGCCCTCATAGGTATCATACTCTCCTGCAAAGAATGAAATTAAAGAACTTTTCCCGCTACCTGTCTTCCCAACTATTGCAATATTTTCTCCCCTTCTAACTATCAGATTCACATCACTCAGGGCATTTGAATTTCCTCTTCTAAGACTAAAATGCTCAAAACGTATATCTGTTAGTGATTTAATATTACGAGTAAAACTTGAATTGTTTTTCGTGTTATCCACATAATCTATAAACCGACTTGCTGATGCATTTCCCTGTTGGAAAAAATTTACAAAATCTCCTAACGCTCTTATAGGCCAATGCAGTAAGTTTATATAAAACAAAAAAGTGATCAATGCGCCAATTGTTATGTCACCCACAGCAATTAAATATGAACCATACCCCAATGTAATAACGTAATTAATACGAATCAACGTAACAATGATAGGATGAAACATACTAACTGTTCGCGCTAAAACAATCTCAGAATTTGTAACACCTTGATTCAACCGAAAAAAACTCTCCACGTACTTTTTTTCTAACATAAATATCCGAATCAAGCGTAATCCATTAAAAAATTCTAGACTGTGATTGTTAAGGTAGCCTTTTTTATCTTGTACATCCATACTATTTTGGTGCACTTGCTTTCCTAACCTTTTTACTACAAAAATAATTAATAGCATGGGCGGCAGGGAAAAGATTGTTAGTTTCCAGCTGATCATTATACTCATTGTAAAAATAACCAGAAGTCCAATTACAGTACTCATAAAACTTAGGATTCCAAATCCGAAGCTAGATCCAATAGTATTGATATCGTTATTCATTATAGTCAAAGCATTCCCCTGATCATTAGGTGCTTTTTTGTTGTACAAGGTCCGATAAAACATGTCTTTCCTTAGTTCCTTTTGAATAAAAAATTCTCCTCCAAATAGAGAGGATGACCAGATATAAATCACAACAAAGTGAAATAAAGCAATTGCGACCAGTAATATGACTTCTGATATTAACTTAGACTGAGTTAGATTCCCGGACGTCAATGAATCGATTATATCCCCAATTAATTTTGGGGGGATTACTTGTAATATTTCAGAAAAGATTAAAAAAGTAAAAGCAATGAGATAAAGTATAGTGCGTTTGCTTAAGTATCTTTTAAATATATCAACTAGATACATGTAGAGTCACCTATTCGCTTTAAAACACGCTGTAATAACTGTATTTCTTTTTCCTGTATATCCTTTATTTTTTCTACGAGTCCTAATATTACACGTTCATTTTTCCTTAACATATAACGCAAAACAGATTTCTTTAGATTTTCTACCATTATTACAATATTATTTATTTCATAAATATAACTTTTATCTATTAAACCTAGTTTGTGTATTTCACGTACTATAAACTGTATAATATATTTATGCTCAACGAGAATTTGAAAATTTTTAATATTCAACTCCCTTTCTTGACTACCTATTGCTTTCAAATGTTGGATTAATAACTTGTAATTATCAAGACCGTATGCATAATCATTGCTAGGATATAGCTTTTTTATATTAGAATGTATTTCGATGCAGTCCTTCGAATTTAAATAATCTTTTAACTGGGACGATATTTCATTTAACATATTTTTTATTTCCGGTTGAGAATGATGGATAGCTTTATAAAGATATACGTTTCTTTTTGAAGATTCTTGAGGATTTGCGTAAACGTAAGCATTGCAAATATGTTTTTTATGAAGTACTTTTCTTTCGAGCATCCCATTTTTGTTAACAGCTACAAACATGAAAGTTTCTTTACTACTGTCATACCCATATATCAATATATCGTTGGTTTTAGATGATCTGGAAAAAGAGGTTTGATATTGGAGGTAATACTGATCAAGATATAAACGAATGTAGAATCCCGCACGTAGTGATTCTATTAAAAATTCATCTACTAATCTATCTTTTAAGGAAAGGGAACTAATGGATACAAATGGAGTAGGTTCTTTTGCTACGTTATGGTATTCAAAAATATCTAAGGTTTGTTTTTCTTTATGTCCGTACAATTGAATACTTTGTGCAAAGTACCATATTGCTTCACGGTCACTCAATATGGACAGGGGAAATGCATGATTACTACTAGCACTAATTAATGGTGTTGTGATATTATGCGTTATTTTCAATTTTCTCCCTCCATTAAATAGTTTAGTTGCTGCAACTCTTCTGGAATAAATAACCCATCTTTTCTAATGAGCTCTCCATCAAAGAACAGCTCACCGCCTCCGTATTCTTTTTGTTGATTTAAAATAAAATCTACATGAATAGATGATTCATTCCCGTTATATGCCATTGGGAATGCTTGTCCTAATGCAAGATGTAAACTTCCAAACATTTTTTCATCAAACAGGAGATTATTTAGAGGCTTTTTAATATATGGATTCAACCCAATCCCAAACTCTCCAATGTATTGAGATCCTTCATCTGTAGATATAATTCGGTGTAAAGTATCTTGATTCCTTGATTTAAAGCTAATAACCTTACCATTTTTAAATTCAAGAAACACATCTTCCAATAGTTCTCCGTTTAGTGAAGTAATACAATTAAAATGGATATACCCTTCCACTGTTTCTTTTATCGGTGCAGAAAATATTTCTCCATCCGGAATGTTGTATTTACAATCACATAGATAGTTCCCAATTCGTTTCATTGAAAAAGTCAGATTTGTATTCGGGGATTTAATTTCAACCGTGTTGGTTTTGTTCATTAAACGTTGTAGAGGTATGACATTTCTCTTAAGTTTCTCATAATTAAAAGTAGACGCTTTATAATACGTATCTGCTAACTCTGTTGAACCAATTTTGGCCAATTGTGCCATTCCATAGGTTGGGTATTGAAGCAATGTCCAATTTTCTTTCATCAAATATGCATGCTGATAAGGATTTAAGAATCGTCTGTTGTATAGAGACAGCTTATCTTTAGGGATATCTTCAAACTCATAAAGGTTCTCATGGGACTTAATACCAATATAAACATCCATATTCTTTAAACGATACAATTCCTGATCAAGCCATAATTTTAAACTTTCTTCCGAAGAACCCATTATTAATTCTTTTATGTGTTTCGTCTTGTACGTTCGTAAGTAAGGGAGTGCCCCTCGATTGTATATTTCCTTAATAATTTCGTTAACAAAATTATTAACTTCTCCTTGAACATCTATCATTACCTTATTTCCTTTTTGAATGTGATTTGAGGTTATTAATCGTTGTATTATTTCTTTTTGTTGAACGGTTGAAAGCATACCATCACCCTATCTTAATAATAATTGATTTAATTTTATTTCTATTTCCCATAAAGTATTGACTTTTTCTAGAACTAAGTTTTCTTTCACACGGTTACGTAAAATACCTTTGTTCAACATATTCCGTAGCGAATCTGCTATTCGGGATGATTTCTTAGCCAAGTTTAGCACCTCATCATCAAAATCAACAAAATTAGCAAAATGAACAAACATTTCTCTTGAACCAGCTAATAGTGTAAACGACGCACTAAGATGCTGTAGGGTTTCAACTAAGTTATTGAAATAGGGAGATTTTAGTTTCAAGAGGTCATCCACAGAATCAAATAATTCATATGTTTCATTCCGGTTGTCTATGAAGTCTTGAAATAATTTCTTAGTTTTTTCTTTTAAATCATCCATATTGTTGAAAGTTATAGGCTCAAAATAACTAATATATCTAAATCCACAGCCATTTTTGTAGGCAATCTCTAATTCACTTATCGGATACTGAAATTTTGAAAAGATTGGTGCAGTTTCGTCGATAATATCTATTAAATTATCATGGAATCCCTTAATCATTATGGAATGAGGTGATTTTTCTTTTTGGTAACTCTGCTTTCGGTGTGGGAGATAAAATGTGTCTACTGACACAAACACAATATTCCCACTATCTATAATCTCTTTAATTCCCTCTTGTATATTATATAAAGATTCTGAATGTATATCTCTCTTTTCCAGTCCAATCAATTGCCAATCAGAATGTTGAAAACCCAGCTCATCAAAGTGGTATCTGGATTTTTTTTGTTTAATAATCTGAATCATTATCTCATTTGTTGAATCTAAGCAATTATAATACAGTGCTTCTACTCGATATCCCATTTGTTTTAAATAACTAACATACTGACTTTTACTGCAATCCAAATAATTTAGATCAAACAGGTATTTTCCTTCTAAATCGATTCCCATACTTTTTGTCTCCTTTTTGGTATTACCTTAATAAGGGACAGAAATCTGTACATTCCCTTCCTTTTACTAACAATTCTATTATTTCAATCAACTTATCCATTGCAGAAGGATGTTGATGATAATATTCTACTTGCTCTAATTTATATACCTTATTAAACTGGTCTATCAATTCGAATTTCCAATCTTTTTCACCTATAATCAGCGTTAGATTTTGTACTAACATTAATTCTTTCATTGGGATTAGCTTGTCTATCTGCTCGATAAGGGAAGAGGAAATTCTTTGTCCATGAAGATATAACAAATGCGATCCAAACTTAGTAAAATAATTATATTGATGAATATCAAAATCACTTAACGTATAATAATCATATCCGGTTACTAATTCTTGGGAGTCTAGCGATCCTATCCTGTTTAGTTTTTGAAGAACTTCTTTGGCAAATATATCTCTTGACTTCGGAATAGGCGCAATTATGGGAGAAATAGCTATTACTTTGCAATCAATGTTATAAAGTTTTTCTATTTGCTGGCAAACTCTACAAGCAATTATCCCACCTAGCGCGTTTCCAACAAGATATAATACCGGAGGTTTAAACAACTTAATACCAATTTTCACTACTCTAAGACTATCCTCGTACATTGTCTGAAGATTAACCTCTTCCATTGATCCTTTGCTATCTCCACATCCCTTATAGTCAAATTGAATGAACTTTTGCCCTCTTTTTTCAAGATGTTTTCTTAAATTAGAAAAAAGATAATTCTTTTCACTCATTGCTTGACCTAAGCCAGGAAATGTAACAACTAAGCTATCACACTCGTTGGAACCATATTCTATTAGTCCACATATCTCTTTATTTTTACCCAACCAGCGCTGTTTCCACATGTAATATCCTCCATTCTACCCGAATTGTGATAAAAGCCAATTCAACGTCTTTGTCATTAATAAGTTTTCAAATTTCTCCGAAGTAAATAAGTGGCCTGCTTTCGGTATAGTAAGGGTTTGATTTTGAGCGCTCTCATTATATATTGGTAATTCATTTATTTCCATGTGTACCATTTCCTCTTGTACCAAAGGGTCATCTCCTCCAAATATAAGTAGGGATTTATCATTATAGGATTTAATCTCATTCATAATATTTACCCTTTGTAGATCACGGTAAAAATCCATACTAATCCATAATCCTGCCCATGGCATTACTATTTTATCTTTCTGCACCTCATGACGAGAGAATCTAGGTCTTTTATTATTTGGATAATTTCCCCCGTATTCATTGAAAAGAGGACTCCAAATAACCACTTTATCAACTTTTGTTCGATTTGCTGCCATTATTGCAATTCTCGCACCGTCACTAAATCC
This sequence comes from Oceanobacillus sp. FSL W7-1309, assembly GCF_038002145.1. NCBI lineage: Bacteria > Bacillati > Bacillota > Bacilli > Caryophanales > Bacillaceae > Oceanobacillus > Oceanobacillus sp. FSL W7-1309. The sequence continues at coordinate 1,984,928 of NZ_JBBOBX010000001.1, read as the reverse complement.
TAAATAAGCAATCTTGCTATTATCTACAAAATCAAGATTTGTTGTGTAACGATAAGCAGCTTGTATGTTTGATACTTTTGTGGAAGTTGTCATATCATAATAAAACCCATCACTAAGACCCATCCCATAATAATCAAATCTAAGAGTAGCAATCCCTCTTTCAGCTAACACACGGGCATATTTTACCGCTAGTCGATGCACTTCGTATCTTTCCCCGTTCTTACCCGGACAGTAAATGACAGCGGGACAGGTCCCTTTTAAGTTCTCTGGTATATGTAATACTCCTGCTAGACGTCCCTGATCTTCAAGTTCTATCAATCTCTCAATTGTCATGACAGACCCCTCTTCGAAAAATAAATTTAGCCTTCGCAACCGTAATTTGATTTACTTTACCGAATGATTTAAAAATGACTTGCTCATAATCAATATATTCTACTGTGATGGAATAACTTATGATGTCACCTGGATATATGCTGTGAAGAAACCTAGACTGTATTTTACTAGGAGATAAATTATAGATAGATAGTTCCTTAAACTTGTTTGCTGCTTTGATTGATTGAAGCATACCTTCCACTACTAGCATTCCTGGAAAGATACTATATTCTTTAAAATGCCCTTGTAGAAAAAAGTCGCTATAGCTAACATATTTTTGACTCTTAATTTCATCTTGACTTACTTCTATTTGGTCAATTAAGCACCATGGCTTTTGAAATTCTAACATCATTTTTGTACTCCTACTGTTAAAATACAACCCATTATTATTTTATTATTAGATGTAACTTTTCCTTCAAGAATAGCTTGTTTGTCATGAATACGAAGCGGTTTAACTTCAAACGAAAGCATGCCACCATATAAAGGTGCCTTTTGAATATAATCACTTTTTACAGATCCAAGAACTGGAAACTCATTTTTTTGAAGTGGTTTGGTTTCAAGCTGAATAAAAATGACAGCTGTTTGTGCAACTCCTTCAAGCATGATTGAATAAGGAACATCTTCTTTATTGTCCAGCCAATATAACTTTTGGGTATTTAGTGTTGTCCTTAGAAGTTTAGAAGGTTGATAGGTATCAACCTTCTCTACAAGGCGAAAGGGTAATTGATGTGGTAAAAGATCCATATAGTTCATGTCAAACACCTTTACTCTTTTGATACTTCATAATCATTCTAGGGGAAGTCGCGGAATATGGCTGGTTATTGAAATACCCAAAAGAATCCCTTAATTGTAGACCACTTATTTGATTCATATGGATAATCTCAGAAGCCGTGTAGAGTCTTAAATTTAGTAAAAACTCTTTCTCTTCACCATGTTCTTCCCATTTAATTATTTCATTCCATCGACCAGTTAGATAGTTGAACTCTCTTTGATTCCATACGAATTTATTATTCATGTAGTACCAAGACTGCTTATTGTAATTATTTACCTTTGCTTCCCGATTATCCAAATCTTGTATAAATACTCCATTTGGTCTTAAGGCTCGATAAACATTTTTTAATGTAATCTCATCATCCTGTTGCCTTTCAACATAGCCAAATGCTGTTCCCATATTTATTACAGCATCATATTCATTAAGATAATTCATATTTCTCATATCAGAATAGATGAAATTAATAGACACTGATTCCCTTTTTGCTCTATTTTTAGCTTCTTCTAACAAATCACGCGAAGCATCTAATCCCGTAACATTATATCCGTATTTAGCTAAAGGTATTGAAATCCTTCCTTGACCACATCCTAAATCAAGAATCTTAGCATCACCAGTTAGTTCGAGATTGTTAATCAGAAATTGAAGTTCATCGTTCGTTCGATCTTTGGTTAATATCTCTTCCGAGAATTTTAAGTAATCACTCGAAAAGAAACTCTGCCATTTTTCCATAAAAAACTTCATCTTCTTTCCTTTTATTTTGTTTGTTTTAATAGAATACGACTCAGCTTTCCTGTACTTCCGTTCGGTATTTCTTGTTGTATTTTAATCTTGTCGGGCCAAAACTTAGTATCCCATTTTCTAATCTCTTTTCTTAATAAAACAGGATCGTAGCTTTTGGTAGGGACAATATGTGCTACCAGTTCAAATGCATGATTTTCTCTTTTAACTATCTCTACTATCGTGTCCTCAACATATGGCGTAGCCCTTAATAACTCCTCTACGTCCTCCAGTTGTATATTGATACCATTCCGTATAAATAAATTATCTGCCCTACCATAAATATACAGATTCTCTCCAATCATTTTCGCTATATCATGCGTATTTAGCCAACCATCTACCAATGCTTGTTCAGTTAACTTCTTTTGTCTAAAATACCCTTTCATCACACTTGGTCCCTTCACGTTTAAATAACCCTTAACCCCTTTACTAACTTGTTTCCCACTCTTATCGGTAATTTTAATTTTGAGGTTGCTTAGTGGATTTCCGACGGACGCTTCTTGAAAGGTTCCTTGCATCTTCTCCATACTGATTCTTGGTGAAGCCTCTGTAAGTCCATATCCATTAAAAACTTGGATAGTTTCCAGGAGCTTGTTAGAGATATCTAAATACTGGTACTTGTACAGCCTCTCACCACTAAGAACTACCTTTGTAAGTGATCGATATAGTTTGTAATTTTTTAGTTGAAGGATTTTAAACATTAGGGAGGGGGTCAAAAACATCATCGTAACCTGATGCATTTTTATAAGCTTTATACTATGGAATGGGGATTCAGTATGTTTCTTCACTACAAACGAGGCACCTGCGATTAACCCAGCCATTAACTCTCCGGTTATAGAAGAAGCATAGAGGAGTGGACGGATAATTAAAAGTCTGTCTTCTTGTTCTATTTGTAATTGCTGTTTTATTTGTAAAGCATTGTTTATGATATTATCATACGTTAGCATGATGCCTTTTGGACTCCCAGTCGTTCCTGATGTATAAAGCACAAATGCCACACCTCTTAACTCTTTGTATCCCGTTACCTTGTGATTAATATCAATCTTAGTTAATTTTCCATCATCATCAACGTGAGCATTCTTCACTATTATCCCAAATGTTGAGTTAAGTATTTTTTTGGTTTGATTTGGACTATTTATTAAGTCTATTGGAATAATAGTAACTTTCTCTGCCAAACACGCCAGGTACAAAGGGATTAGCTTCCAACCTAAAGTTATGTCTGTAAACATTACTGGTTGACCTTGTTTCTTATTAGATTCTGTATATGCTCGAATAAGTTCTTGATTATTTTTAGTAGTTTCATATATTTCTTGATAACAAATACTTCTATTATTGTTTCTTATACAAATACGTTCAGCCTTCTTTTTCATAAGTTTTAGAAGGTCCAATTACATTAAACCTCCTTTTCTAACCTTTCAATTACCTCTCTAACTGTTGTTGTACTCTGTATATCCAATAAATCATCCGGGAATTCAATATGATACTCTTCTTCGATCAGCACCACAAATTCCATAAATCGTAGAGAATCGAATCCAATATCTATTATTGTATCTTCTTCATGAATAGACTTTATCGGTAATAAACCACAATATTTATCACTTAATAGTTCAATGACTCTGTCTTTTATCTTCATCTTTTTCCACCTTTATCTTTTTTCCAAAGCGATCCAGAGGACGAACGTTGTTTTGCGAGGTTCTCTCTTTTCTGTCGAATATCATCAAATGTATCTTCATCCGTATCTACTAGTCCAGTAAAATTTCCCTCTAATGATAAATATGCTTGTGTGTAATGACTGGAACCATTTCTTAGATATTTAATATTAATTGCATCTTTCTCTATATTAAACGATGATATTACACGTACAAATTCATCGTAGTTTGCTGTTTCTTTGTTGTTCAAAGCGATGATAATATCACCCTTTTCTAATCCTGCTTTACTAGCAGGACTGTTAGGGAATACTTCTAATAAATAATTACCTGTATCTGCATAATTATGTTCTAACTTCTGTTCTTCATTGACCGTGCAATTTAATACCCCGAGTCTAGGATAACTAAATAGCGGAGTCCTCAAGTCCATCCCTAATTCCAATACTGATTTTAGATTGAGCAACGATCTTGTCCAACCTAGCCTCATGCATTCTCGGAACCATTGTCCATAAGTATCTGATTCGAATCCTTCAACCATTAGCGTAAGTTTGGTTAAATTATCCCTCTCCTTTATAAGCATTGTTGAAGTTTGAACCTGAAAGGTTTGAACGGATCCATCAGGGGAAATTGATTCATACGTATCCTTTACACGAAATGTATCATTTTTATCAAACTGTAATATATACTGATCATTTTCGATGTCCCCATAATTTAATAAAAAATGATCTCCTGGCTTCGGCTGCTCATTTTTCCCCCTTAATTCTGCTTTATATGTTAAGTACGTATTCATCCCCTCTGCGGTTGCGATGGAATACCATACTTTGTCAATTGGGGCTTCAAAATAGGTTTCAATATGAAAAGATTCAGAAGCGTTCTTCATCATCATAAACCTCCTGCAATTTCTTTTTTCCTTTTACATAGGCAGTTTTTTGACTGGCTTGGTTTGCTTTGTTGATTTTAAACATAGACTGAAAAAGCGTCAATAGAATTTTCTTTGTGCAAACCATTGAATGAGCACTCTTAATCTTAACAAATAGGAAGTACACATTAACCACCCTCCTGCAACATTGTCATAATTTGGTTTGAATGAAGTGCTATTTTTTTAGCTAGGCTCGGAAACGTGCATAACATACTAGTCAGTTCATGCTGAACACTGTTAATATTCGTTTTTTGGAAATTTTGTGTACTTACGGATGAATAAAATTGAGGAAGTATTCTATTATCACGCAAATTTTGATAAATAGACATGGATTCCTCCCAACTTTGCTTCTCTTTGAGATATAAATCAAGTTGAAGCGCTAATTGTTCTGCAGTACAAACTGCATTATCAATACCCACCCCTGCTATCGGATGCAGAAAAGCGCTCGAGTCACCCACAAGAACCCATCTTTTACCATAAGGTTTCTTGAAGTTACTATTAACTTTCTTAATGCCTTTTATTTTTCCTGCTATTTTTAAATTATCTATTCTCGGTACAAGCATTCTTAGCTGATATAATTGTTGGATAAAGCCATTCGGGTTACATATTTCCTTAAACTTGGAAGGAGGAACCATAATTGCAAAGCAATGCATGTTTTGATCGATTGGATTTCCAATAACGACTCCATTAGGGGTCCAATACCATTCTACTGTACCTACTGGCATTGGATTAATTCCCTTAATATATGCATAAACCACTCCAAGTTCTTCATTCTTATTTACTAAAGTAGTTTTGGCGCTAACCTTACGGGAAATCAGTGAATTTCTTCCATCAGCTCCAACTATGATGTTTCCATAAAAGGACTGATTAGAAGTACAACCTTTTTTCTTACCTGTAACTCCTATAATTTCACCTTTACTATTTTCTATAATGTCATTAACATTAAACCCCAAATTCACTTTGATATTAGGTAATTTACTTACTTCCTGCAATAAATATGAATCAAGTAACTCTCTTCTAATACTTATTACACGATTAGAAACTACTGTATCTGATTCAAAAATGTGTCCCTCCACATCAACTCTAAACCTCTCTAAAATCGGGGAACCACAATTTTCTATTTTGTAATTGATGTTTAATGACTTGTAAATATCTACTTCACCAATAATATGTGTGGAGAGTGTTGGTCCCAATTTTGAGGATTTGTCTAGCAATAAAACTTTATAACCTAATCTTCCTAAAAATATAGCTAGAGAAGCTCCGGCACATCTTGCACCGACTATTATAACGTCAAAAATAGTACTTCCTCCTATAAACAAAAGGGTCAATTAAGACCCTTTTGCAATTATAATTAATTAGATTGTAGGCAGTTATATAAGGATCCTGCCTCATTTCCATTATTATCGTAAATCGGAACAACATCTTGTGAATGGAAAACTGCATCTTTTGGTGGAAGTCCTTTAATTAAACCCTTCATGTAAATAGGCTTTTTATTATGGAGCGCACCCTCCGGAGTTTCAATAACCCAGTATAAGAATGATTCTGCATCAACACCATTATTAATGGTACTATTTACTGGAATTTTCGCTCTCGCTTTAATTGTCTCCCCTTGTCCATCAATACCACCACGAACACGAATCTCTTTTCCTGGCCACAGCACTTTAGAAGTTGCCACTAAATCTACATTTTGAATTTCTACTTCAACATCAATTCCGGATTTGATGCTAAATTCTGAATCACTTACAGTAAATTCAGTTGGACGTTCTTGCTTAAATTCTAATTCTTCACGACGCCCGTCAACAAGTTCTAGAATTGTTCTACTTGTTGATGTTTCTAATTTTAATGATTTCTTTAAAGCAGTGTTAAGTTTATTCAAATTATCCCTCCTCTATTTTAGCGTCTCTAGAGACAATAATATAATCTCATTTTTAACTTCCAAGTGCTCTGTTTTTAAATGTTTAATAATCTTCTTTTTTTATGCTATTGATAGAACATCTTTAAAGAGCCCTCGACTACTTCTATGGCTTTAGGTTCAATTCGATCTATCTCCAACGTTAATAATTTGCGATAATTACTCTTTATTAAAAAAGACAAAAAATCTACCTCCTCTTGGTTAATTTGATAGTGCTGATCATGGATTTTCTTCATTCCTTTAATATGAAATTCAGTTATAACATCATAGTATTTTTCATAAAATTTATACAGGTTTAAATTTGCGGCTTTTAAATGACTAAGGTCTGGAACTAAAGAAATATTTTCTTTTTCATATTCCAACACTAAATCGATATCCTCACTAGTAAATATAGAGGTTGCCTTATGAGGATGGATTCCCACATGGATTCCAATGTTGGTATACCTTTTAACAATTTCTCTCATCATCTCTAGCATTTTTTCTTTTGAATCAGTATGGTTTTTAAAAAGAAATCCAGAGCACAGAATAACGAAATTAATATCTAGATATCGAAGTAGTTTGCTAAGTTTATCATGATGTAAGTAAATACTTCTCCTCTGACTCCAAACCCCAAAATGTCCAAATTCATATACTCCTGATATTACTAATTGATTTTCATATACCTTATCCCTAATCCAACCTGGGTCGTTAGACAATAGAATATTACTACCAATTTCACATTTTTTAATTTGCATTTTATTTAATTCTTGAAATGCCTTGACATAATTGTTACCCCAAGGGAAAATGTGACATGAAAGTTGATTACATCTAAACTTCGTAATTATTATCCTCCTTATAGACTACTAATGAACTTGTTTGATTTCGAAAAGCGGAAGGATTTAAACCAACATATCTTCTAAAGATTTTAGAAAAGTGGGTTAAATTACCGTAACCAACATTTAAACAAGTTTCAGTTACTGATGCTCCTCTTCTAAGTAAAGCCTTTGCTTTATTTATCCGAAGTCTAATAAGATACTCTTTAAATCCAATACCGCAATACATTTTAAATATCTTTGAAAGATATGAAGTGCTAATATTAAATTCTTTGGAGACTTTTAATAAACTTAGAGTATTATCATGGGTATTATTATTGATATGTTGGATTATATTATTAATTAAAGTTGATTTATTTTTATTTGTGGAATTTTTAATTGAAAGTATTCCAATAGTTTCGAGGTAATCACAGATTAGAGGGATGTCACATTGTTTTATCCCAATAAACGTTACAAAAGCCCTATCTCCTAGTTTGCTTAACCTCCAATCAAAAGGCAGACTATGTTTTGAGGTTAGAAATACAATTAACTTATATTTACCTTTAATTTCTTTCTTTTTAACTAAATTGTTGTACTGATTGGCCGTTTTAATATAAGCTACTTCTATTACATTACTATTACTTTTAAAATCACTGGGAGGGGAGCTGGAATCAAAAACTACAAGTATTTTCAAAAATATATTCATCCTCCTATCTGTTAATATATATTAACCCTATCCATCAATATCTGTAATAGGTGGTCCCGAACAATATAATAATTTTTTCTATGCTCCGTTTTTTCCCATTAGGAGTAAAACATTGGCTTATAGTTTTCGACTAATAACAACAAGTCCAACTGCATAGTTACCAGAATGTGAAATACTTACGTCAATCTTGTATTCTAAGTCACTCAATTTGTCCCTTAGGTCACTGTATAAATTAATATGTGGTTTGCCATTTGGAAGATTATCTACCTCTATATTTTTTAATGATCTTAGATTGGTTATGCCTTTTCCAATTGCTTTTAAAAAAGCTTCCTTCACAGCCCATTTCCCTGCTAAAGTTTGATTTATATCTAATTCTTTTGCATACTCTCTCTCTCTCTTTGTGAAAACTCTTTGAATAAAATGTGGATTGCTTCTGTTTAACGTTTCCTCAAATTTTGATATATCCTGGATATCTATTCCAATTCCATAAATCATAATTTACTCTGCTCGCTTTTTAATAATGAACATACAATATCAAATACCTTTATTTCCCCCTTATAATCTCTACTTTTAATCTCTTTTTGAAAGAGTCTTATGTTATTTTGATAGGAAGGATCATTAACCATAAATTCGATCATATTTGATAATTGGTTGATTGTGGTTGTGTCAGGAATGATATAATCACCAAATTTATAATTTGCAATTTGTTTCGCATTAAAAAAACGCTCGCTGTGGGTTGGAAGGACAAGTGATGGCGTGGAAGTTACAATGGAAGATAAACAACTGCCATGACCACCATGGTGAATAAACAAACTTGCTTTTCTTAACAAATATTCATTAAAATACGGAATCAAAGATACATTCTTCGGCAATTCCCATGTAAACATTTGATGGTCTTTTTCAGTTGAAGCTATAACAAAGTGCAACTCTGGTAATTTTTTGCTCACTTGTGTTACTTGTTCTACTATTTTTAGTCCTGTTTCACCCGTAGTATCCTGAAGTCTCCCTGGGTATACTAAGACGTATCGCTCTTTATCAGGGACGGTATTCCCATAATGAATAAAGTTCATACTTATAGGTCCAACATATTCAATATCTTTAGAAAAGATAGGATCGATTTCAGGAAAGCTTGGAACAATTGTTTTTGTACCAATGGATAATTCTTCTATTCTATTTATGGGATTCATATCTAGCTTTTTTAAAATATTATTAATAATCGTAGTCACTTTGGGTAAATTACGTGGGACCTCATCATGAAACGGCATTCCATCAGGGTGAAGACAACTCTGAACAATAGATAATGTAGGAATACCTAAAAATTTAGCTGCTATCATTGTGTTTGGGCTTAAATCTGTAATTACAAGGTCTGGTTTATATCGGTTTAACATATTTATTCGATGTGCTATCCAACTATCTGTGAATTTAGGATCTAACAACCCCATTTGTGCATAGTATTGATCGAGATTATAAAATGTACTGGTAGGATTTAATAAAAATTCCTTTCTTGGCATTGTTGGATCATCATCCATCAATACTTTATAACCAGCGCTTTCAATAATCTTAATAGCACTTTCGTCATATATACTAAAACATACTTCCATACCTGATTTAGAACACTCCTCAGCTATGGGAAAAGTCCTTGATAAAGGGCCAAGGCCTCCGCTTAGTCCTATAAATATTTTATAATTAATCACATTTTCACCTTCATTCATATTTTTTTATGAACTTTTCAATTTCTGATGGATTTCCGAACGTATAACATTTTTCCACTTTTACTGACTCAAATTGGGTACCCAGATTTAGCATTTTTTCAATTACCATAGATATATAGTATTCTTGCTTTATACCCTTAAAAAGATCACTGTTTTCCTTAGCTATAGTTAAAAATTGCTCTGTGTTTGGAAAGTAGTATAGACCTGTTGTTGCATACTTTGAAATAACCTTTTTTTCCTTTATAGTCAAAATATTATTGTTATTATCTACGTCGACATAGCTAAAAGAATCATCTTTAGATTCAAATACAAAAACCATACCTTTGATCGAGTTATAAAGCTTAGTACGGATATTCGAACATTGTTGATACGTATCTCCATTAAATATTAAGAGTGGTTCATCTTTTTTAAAAAAGGCTTCCGCTTTTAAGACTGTTTCAGTTTGACCATGTGTATACTCGTGTAACGATACTATAATTGCATCGGGGCAAATATCGTAAATTTTCTTCTTTAACTCAGTGCTATTGAGATGATGATCAAGACAAATAAATGTAACTCGATATTCATCTAATAAATCCTTAATTCCTTCAAGCGCCCAATAAAACATTGGCTTACCTAAAACATCAATTAATACTTTTGGTTCAGTATACCCTGCCTGTTTAAAGCGAGTCCCTTTACCCGCTAAAGGGATGACTATATTCATATATAATTACCTTTCATCAAGTTTGTTTCAACGTCATTCCAAGAAGTGAATTTCATTGCTAAATCATCAATGTATATATCGCCATATGGTTTTCCAAATAATATTTCATCATACTTAATATCGTAATGGTTTAACCAATCAATTGTTATTTTGCCAATATTGGCATTTACCTTTCCTAAGTTTCCCTTAAAGGTTTTCATATTACGAGCAGTATAAATAATAATCTCATGGCCTTCCTTTTTTAACTGATTAATTATTTGTATCGCTCCATCTTTTGGTAATACATCCTCATATCGTTGATTTGGTTTTTTCAATTCACAAATTGTTCCATCCAAGTCTATTACAATCCTCATATACTTCTCCTTTCAGCATCTGATTTGTCGAGCAATGATACTCCAAGTGCATACATCGTAAGTTGCTTTTTGTAATTTCCCTTATGTAAAGGAATCATAGATAAGAATAATAATGCCTCTATTACATTAATACTTTGGTGATTATGATAATAACTTGTCCATATTTCATTTATTTTTTGGTGATAAGGTGACTGGTTAATCTGAAAATCAAGCCCTATCCCTCTAATTATTAACTGAAACTTATCCGATATAATGTGATCATATCCTGATAAACTATGTTTAATTTTAGCTATATCGTAATTTTGATCCCCGTGTATACCAGCCCTTCCAAAACTCCCTCTTGGATCTATCAATTTTACTTCCTTTGTTGAAGTATTAAAGAAAATATTTGAGAAACATAAATCTCCATGTATGATACTTGGCTGGGCCTGATTTATAATAAAGGATAATAATTCACTATTTTCTTCAAGATAACGCATCGGGCATTGCATCAATTTTCCGTTGACATTTAGATAACCCCTTTTGTATATACCATAAGCTGTGCTATTCTGTTCAATGAAACGCTTTAATCGGGAAATTGATTTAGTAATGTACATGGAGGATAAATCCTCATACTTAACAGTCGCTTGGTATTGAGAAAATACTTCTAAAATATGATCTATTTTAGGAAGAATAGTACTTTTCCAATCCTGAATTGGTAGTTCTTCATTCAAAAACAATTCAGATACAGTTGGCCAATGTATATACTCCATCTCTATAAAGGCATTTTCCAACCTGTCAGAATAGTTGACAATCTTAGGGAGATATCTTTGTAGTGATTTGGGCAGTTTTAAATACCAGTAAATTTCATTGATTAGTTTAGTAGAATCTATACTTGTTTTTTTTATAGTGTTTTGCTTTGAATTATACCGAACATCATTAAAGTATCTTGAGTTTAATTTCATTACATCTCATTCTCCAGTAACTGTTTAATATCATAGATTAAGTAACCCGGATTTAACTGATCCTGGAAGGAGGACTTTAATATATTTCTCCAACTTTTTGAGTGGCCAAACCAAAAGATGTTTTCCTTCAAGTATTGTATTCCTTCTTTTGAATGAGATGATCTATACTTTCTTGCCATGTTATTGCCAATTTGGGAAGCAATGATCTCACCTAGTAAATAGTTATGATAATAGGCGGGTAAAGTTGTAAGATGTGGCTTAACAGCCCATACTGGTATATCCCATTTAATTGGCTTTTCTATTCTTTGTACATCACCAACAATATCCCACCATAAACGATTAAGATCTTGATTCGGATTACGATATAACTCCTGTTCAAATATTGTCATTGTCATTGTCCAATAAACTTTAACAAGAAGATGACTGACAAAATCTTGTTGACCAATAAATTTATCTGATTGTGTTCCTTCATTTGAAATAACATTCCGATACCAACTCTTTTTAAAAACTAACCTTTCAAAATATATAGCGCTTGCTTCACTCATGAAAATCTCAGAGGATTTTTTTAAGATGAATGGTAAATCCATGTTAACGTTATACTCATAAACAGCATGGCCAAGTTCATGCAAAAGAAGTGAAAGTGATTTTTGGTTTTGGTGATAATGAGCGGATATTCGAACATCTTTATCTCGATCAATATTCAGACAAAAATTAGCAGCGCTTTTATCTTCATTGGCTGAAATATCGCTATTCTTTAAAATGTCTTTTATATCTAACCCAATTTCTTGAAACCAATTAGTTAATTTACTCGTTACAGTTTTTACTGTTATAGCTGGGTCTTCTAGATAGCTAAGATTTACTTCCTGAAAAAATGGATGTGGATAGTGCCAAGGATACAATTGTTTTATATTAAATTTGTCCTGTAATTGTTTATCTATATTCTTTTTAATGTAACTATATTCTCCATCTAGATTGGTTCTAATCCCAGTAATAATGGAGTTTAGTTCTATTTTGTCTAAACCTTGGCTGCTTAATTTTAAATCATAAAAGTTTTCAAACCCTTTTTCTTTTGCGATCTTATTTCTGATATTTACTAATTCTATTAGACTACTTTTCAACTCATCTCCAACCTTCATATATTGGTACCATAACTCTTCTCTCTGACTATTATTTTGTTCCGTTTCTAGAATTCTTAAAACTTGTTGTTCTGTTAATTTTTTCCCCTTAAATTCAGTTTTATTCGTTGCAATTACATAGTGAGCTTCGTTCCAGAGTTTGGTGTACCGATGTTGAAGAGATGGATTTAACGATAACTCAAGCATTTCATTGTATAGACATGATATTTGCCTTTTAGATAATAGGTCCATGTTACGGTCTTTTTGTAATAATCGAATTAAATGAATCAGATTAGGTGAAGATATTTCATCATTATAAGACTTTTCATCTTGTTCTAACTGTTCAACCCATCTTTGATCATTCGTGGTAAGCATTAGCCATAAAGAGTATATATATTGTTGATATTTGTTCTGAAGCCTTTCGTTAATGAGCGATAAAACTAATTTCGTATTTGAGAGGTCCATCCAATCTTCCCCTTTCATTTAAAAGTCCTTTAGTGCCCTTACTTACTATTTCGCTCCATTTTAATATTTTTATATTCAATTACTACAAAGGGATATAATTTCTAATTTATGTATATCTATTTGTAGTATAGGAATAAAACAAGAAAGAGACTCTGCTTTTCTTTCCCAATAAAAATGCCCAATAAAGATTGGACATTTTTATTGGGCAGGGGGGTAGTAGTTAAAAATGAAATAGTAATAATTTTACAAAGATGATTTTTTACTCGGCCTTTATTTAAATTCAGTTTCGTTTTTAAATGCAGATTCTCCATACAGATTAACAAAAGCTATGACAAGAGGCTCAAAGCGTTTACTATAAATGTAAAACAGTTTCTACCATTGGGTTATAAGGACATTTTCCTATTCTTCTCAACTCATTAGCCGGAGTATATAGTGGTTAGGAAATTTGGTAATAAGTTCATTGCGAGGGGATATATAAACAAATGGTTTAATCGTTTTCTGTAATAGCATTGGAGAATAAACACTATGATCACCCCTGTACTTTTCTTATAGGGATCCTCCTTATTATTCGCTTTAATTGGTTAATACAGAGGAGGTATGACTGTAACTTAAATTTGTTAAATTGCATAGGTATCTTTGCTTCATGATATAAAAAGCTATCCGAAGGAAACCACCAATTATTCCTTATTCCCTTGGGGGTTTTCTGCTGGCGGGTTAATAAACCATCATTTCCCTTTTTTTATTTATCACTTTATATATTTCATCTTTTTTATCATTCCATAATTGTTTTGCTTCTTCTTCCGACATCACTTTAGTAAATAAGGGAATGGCCTTCCTTTCAATCATCCAATCTGGTAATAAATCCATTTTTACTGCTTTTGAATTAGGTGTAAACTCTGCTATTAGTTCTCGTATTACCCGTTGCGATAGGTTAATCTCTATTACATCCTCGATTTCTTCCTCTTCTTTTTTCAACTGACTGAAGATAAAACCAATTGGATTTTGAATTTTTTTGTTGTACCGAATGGACTCCATGACATTTATTACTTTTTTCTTCCCAAATTTCAACCATTCTTTGATAACCGTTCTTTTTACACTAAATCCTATTTCAATTGCTAAATTATGTACTTCTAAGATATTATCCTCTTCTAAAACATTAAACAGGTCTAGTTCCTCGACGGGATTAGTTTGTATTACTTTCATTTTTTGTTTTTTGTAATCCTCTGTATTACCAGATACTACTTTTGGTAGGATACCAATATAAGCCTCTTTCGATTCAATGAAAAATTTAATTTTTTTAACTGCTCGACCATGTTTAATTTCTTTAATATCAATCGATATATCAGACTTCATATTAATCTGTTTTTGAGCAGGAACTAATACTCTCTGCTTAAAATTACCATAAGCCGGATATACATCTGATGCACCAACTCTATGTTGTAATTCATTTAAATCAAATGTTCTTTCTTTTAACCTTTCGTATTGTTTTAATAGTTCATATATCCTTATCGAATACCGTCCTTTCATTTTACTAACATTTTTAAATTGATAGGATGTAAATTCCCTTTTCAATTGTAATAAGTAAGGTCTAAAAAAACGATGTAGTGTAAGTTGAATAGTCCCCTTTTTATAATTATAATCAGCTTGTGATAGCCATTGCACCTGGGACAGTGTGTCCTCAAATCGGACTTCATATGTTTTTGATAATAGATTTCTAGTAATTTCCTCCAATTCTTTATATCTCGTATTACTATTTCCACCGATCATCTTTATAAAGTCTTTAATAGAGAACATATACGGTTGAAATTCTTTATCTGTTGGTTGTACCAAACTAATTAAAGTCAAGATAATTTTTTGTTCGACTTCCGTTAAATTATATGAAGCCTCAACTAATTTATTGGATTTAGTTATGATATTTGTTTCACTAATTCCCCTTGAAGCCATATATATTCTCCTTTTATTAAATATAGATAAATAACAAAACCATTAAGCTATCATCCATTAAAAAGTTATGAGACAGATAACCAAAATAAATTGTTTTAATTTTATAAAATTAGATTAGATTACTTTTACTTTTCGTTATAGTTAATTCACTCATAAGTAGTTATAGTTTGCTCGGCTTTTCTTCTCTTTTACTCAGTTTTTGTTATAGTTAACGCTTCCACTTAGCTTTTGTTATACTTCACTTAGAAATTGTTATAGTTAACCCTTTTACTCAGTTTTTGTTATAGTTCGCTCAGAAATTGTTATAGATAGATACTTAGTTTTTGTTATCCTTTACATAGTTTTTGTTATCCTTTACATAGTTTTCGTTATCCTTTACTTAGAAATTGTTATAGTTAAACTCAAAAAAATGAGTCATATCAAGGTATTTAAGCAACCGAAAACATATAAATAACTTAAAATATTAAAAATAATGTTTAAGAAAACAATCAAAACAGAGTGTGTTGTTGATTGTTTTCACTATAAATATATTATTTACTTTTAAGGTAAAGTAAATTGCCCAAATGATTTATCTTAACTACTAGTTACTAGTTCCTCAACAATTAGCTCAATATAGTGTAGTGCGTTGTATATCCAATTAATCCAAAGTAACAAAAGAAGCCTCCGTTCCTATAATGAGCAGAGTGGGTATTAATATAAAGTATTTGTAAATACATTCTCTATCATGTTCATCAACGTAAACCTAATTTCATTACTTTCGTTTCTATCACTTTTGATTGAACAAAAGATAAAAATTCATTTGAGTATAGAGTTGCAATCAAAAATGCAGAGGCATCTTTCATTTTTGATTTAAGGATAAACGGTTACTTTGCATTGCTTCCAAAGTTATCTATATCATCCAAGACTTATAGTTATCCAGCAAGATAAAAACGCGATACTAAAATACGTATCACGTTTCTATCTTCATTCACTTACATATTCAATCACTAGCGTTGCATAAATAGTAACTGAATTTTCAGTTTTAATATTTTTCCCAAGAAAGCCAAAAAAGTAAATACCCAACTTAAGGTGGCTCCATCCATTTGGAATATATTTACAATTAAACGATAGCGACAGCGACATTCTATTATTAAGATGCACCTTTTCCTTCTATTTTACGAAGCCAAAGATAACCTGGCTTCCATAAGGCTGCTCTTAAATAACGACTGATTTGTAATAAACTTCGCTTGCTGTTCGTCTTGAGTTGAATGAGTACATTCAAACAAAATACGATAAGTGCAATAAACACCTGATTGTAAACGGCTGATTCGCTATGGCCATAGAACTTTTTAATGTTCACATGCTGTTTCATCCATTTGAAAAACAATTCAATCGCCCAGCGTGATTTGTACATTTCTGAAACCTCTTCGGGGCTTAAATCAAAGCGATTGGTAATAAGTTGAAGGATATTTCCTTTTGTATCTTCTACTTTGAGTAACCGAAAATAGTTTTCTGCACGGTTTTGCGATGTCCCGATCAAAACCATTTGATCTGATAAAACAGTTGAGTCTTCAGGAAGTTTAAAGTTGTAAACTACTCGTACAAACGCATTTTTTCGAAGTCTTGTCAGGAAAAAGTAGCCATCATCTGTCATGCGGTCTAAACGTTCATAATCCAGGTATCCACGGTCAAACACGTACATGCACTCTTTATCGTCTACCAAGACCTCAAGCTGACTACGATCATGTTCTTTCGCGTTGGTCAACACAGTTTGCTCTGGATAGGATGTCCCTTTTTCCATAAACACAAGCTTGAGATGTACTTTTACACCAGCTTTTGTTTTCCGAAATTCAGCCCAACGATGATTGGTTAAATTCAAGGGTAAGGTGGTCGAGTCAATTATTTTTAAAGGCATGTGCAGCTGTGAATAGTGTGTTTTTGCATGAATTTGAGATACTAAATCAAGGAATAATCCCTGGAATATATCCGGATTCAACCCGCTTAGTCGACGAGATAACTGGGAGACGCTAATCGAGTCAAGACCGACTTTCTTTTGAAGGTCGTTATTGAAAAGGCGAGCATTTAATTCATGTAGGCTCTCCACTTCTTCCAGCTGTGCGTAAAGTAATAACTTTAAGAATGATTCTGTCATTAACTTTTTCGTATAGTAATCTAATTTCATGGTTTTCACATTATCTTCAAATTTTTTGAGATTTATGGATGAAAACCATTGTCCAAATGATGTTTTTGGTGTAATCTTGTCCATGAGTTGGTCCTTTATTTTTGGATTTGGACGGGTTACCACCTGACTATATCCATTATAAAGGACTTTTTCTTTGCACAACAGTAAATTAGTGAACATTTTGGGTATTCATAATATTTACTTTTAATTAATGCAACGCTAGTGATATTCAATATAAATATCATAGTTACTACTAGTCTTAATCCCATTAGGAATACGTAAATAAAGCAGTTGGGTTCCCCATTCTATTTCATAGCCACTCCACATATCATCATTTACCTCCCTAAATTGCTGCATCGGAAATTCCTTTGCAAAGGAGGAAAATCTTAATTCCCTTGATTCCGCCAATTCAATGACCAACTGATCTGAGTACAGCTGAAGATCAATCGGGTTCATGTATTCTCGTACATTTTCACCATTAACATAAATGGGTGTTTGATAAAAAGAGGCTTCGATTGAATTTCCATCGTATCTTTCAACAGCAACATTTATCGTATTCATATCGTCACCTAAATAATCAAAATAAAGCGTATCTCCCTCATATGGAAATTCCCATTCTTTTTCTAGATACTTTTGGTAGGATTCTATAGGTGCTCCATCATAGAGCACATTGTATAGATCATCACGATTCATATCGAAATCCTTAGATTGGACACCCTCTTCCTCTGAAACCGCTGAAAAATAATAAACTCCAACAGAAATAATTAACAGCAGGGAGTACCCGAAAAGCATCCAATAGCCCCTTTTAGCAGTAAACAATTTACTTAACTTCCCAGCCGCTACGGCAATTACCAAGATAATGAAAACAAAAATAATTAATGGAAGAAGCATTGAAATGATACTCATCGTCTCGCCTCCAATCGATGCGAAACTAGGATTGCACCAATAAAACAGAGTATTGACGTTACGAGAATTTTTAAGATAAAAAATAACGCATTCGTTTCTTGATAATAAAATTCACTTAGCCTAATAATTACATCTGACTCGGTTTGTGCAATGGTAATGATCATCCCTATTACTAAAACTGGTACAATTACCGGAAGCATCCGGTGCAGCTGTGTAATCATTCCTAATAGATAACCAAATGAGCCTAAAAGTATTAAATAGAATATCATAGCAACGATTCCGATAAGCACATCACTTAACTGATACGTAAATCCAGTTCCTATAATTGGATTCGTATCAATGAAAAAATAAACAATAACACGCAGTAAAAAACTTGCTAAAATAGTAGTGATTCCACCCAGAACACTTGCCAACAATAAAAACAAAGCATTAGACAGATTATTACTTAATTGATTGGACACAAACGTAAATCCATTCTCCCGTTCAGCTTTAGTTGTTATCATAATCGCATGAATGACAATCCAGAGCATTGTTAATATAAGTACGCTTGTATTGGTATAGAGTGTCGTATTAATAGATAAGTTATTATTATACGAACCACTTGATCCATTGCCTCCAAGTGAAAAAAGAATCGCAATGATTTGCAGGACAACCAATGAGCTAAACACACTAGCATATGCCTTCAGTTTATATTGAAATTGCTTTTTCACAATCACTCCTAAACTCATTTTATTTAAAGACATCATCAATACCGCCCTTCTGTTTACGAGTTAAGTAGACACATAGATCACTAGCAGCTATAGAGGATACCTCTATCCCAAGCTGTTTCGCCTGCTCTAACGGAATGTAATCCCGCTTTGCAACACAATACGTTGTATCCTTTCCTATCTGCCTGCTATAAATGACTTCCTTATTTGCAGTCCACTGTTCAATAATCTCAGTTCTTCCCGTTAGGCCAACAGCGTATTCCTTCAGTTCATCCATGGAAAGATGGAAATATTTTTTCCCTTGTTCAATCAATAAAACATCCTCTAGTAAATCCTCAATTTCCTCTAAATGATGACTGGAAATAATAATTGTTCTCGGATGAGCTAAATAGTCTTTTAACAGCGCACGATAGAAATCCTTTCTAACGGAGGCATCCATTCCAGTTGTTGGCTCATCAAACATGGTCAACGCGCATCTCGATGCCAAGCCAATAATCATATTAAAGGTACTTTTCTTTCCTTTTGACAAATGAATGTGTATTTGATTTGGTTGAAAAGAAAAATAGTCAAATAGGCGCTCCGCAAGTTTAGCATCCCATTTCGGATAAAACCTATTAGCTTCCTTTAAAATATCTGCTAAGGTTAATCTTCCTGAGAAACTCATTTGATCATCCACATAAATCACATTCGCAGATACGAAGAGACTTTGAAAAGGCTGTTCATTAAATACGCGGACTTCTCCTGCTGTTTCATACCAATACCCTGCAAGAATTTTTAAAAGCGTTGTCTTCCCTGCCCCGTTACGTCCAATCAATCCAGTTATCGTATTCTCTTTAATTGTAATTGATAGGTCATTTAAAGCGTTTAGCTGTCCCTGTTTTTTGGTTAAATCTTTACACTCCACTACATTCACCGCGAATCCCCCTTGCGCTCTTTCATAATTTGCCCAAGCATTTCCACTAATTCATTTTCCGTAACATGTAATCGCTCTGCTTCCAAAGCAACCTCCTGAAGCAATCCTTTTAATGTCTGGTTTTTTCGTTTATTCATAATGATTGTGCGTGCATCAGCTGTCACAAACTTCCCCAAACCTCGCTTCGTATACAGAATTCCTTCATCAGCCAGAAGGTTTAATCCTTTGGCTGCTGTTGCTGGATTAATGGTAAATAACTCCGCAAGCTTATATTGCGAATAAACTTTATCATCTTTTGTAAGGTTGCCATTCAGTATTTCCGTTTCAATCCATTCAGAAATTTGAATATAGATTGGCTTGGAGCCATTCGCATTAAGAATCAATCCTGCAACCCCCTCTCTAAACTAGTGCATTACTTGTGTAACTTAGTATATTACTTAAATTAGATAATTGCAATATAGTCAGTAACATTTTTCAGTATTATGGTAAAATTAGAGTTATTAAATCTAAATAAAAATAGGAGTAATTTTCATGAATATTGCTATGAATTCCTTCCCAATACTTGAAACAACCCGATTAAGATTACGAGAAATTAAAGAAACAGATGCAGCGAGCATGTTGGAATACCTTTCTGATAAAGAAGTAATGAAACACTACGGGCTTGAACCTTTTCAAACAATAGAAGAAGCTTTTGATGAAATCTCATGGTATCAATCGACCTTAATAGAAAAAACAGGGATCAGATGGGGGATTACATTAAAAGAAGAAGAAGATGTGGTTATTGGCAGCTGCGGCTTTCTTAATATTGCTTCACAGCATTATCGAAGTGAAATTGGTTACGAATTACATAGAAATTATTGGGGAAAGGGTATTGCAAGTGAAGCGCTTGGGGCTGTCATAGCATATGGATTTGAACAATTGAAACTCCAGCGGATCCAAGCCTTAATAGAACCACCTAATATAGCTTCAATAAAGCTAGCAGAGAAACAGGGATTTGTGAGAGAAGGATTACTGAGAAATTATGAATATACCTGTGGTAAATTTGATGATATGTATATGTATTCCTTGTTGGGACAAGACTTTGCTACGTCTATAAAAGGGAAATTGTAAAAGACACAGAATGGCTATAAACCATTCTGTGTCTTAAAATATACATTTTCTTTATTTTTTCCGGGCTCGAATAAATCCATCTATCGCATCCCAGATTAATCCAATGACAAGCAATACGAAAATCCAAAATGTAGATTGGTCCCAGATTTTCTGTCCGACTTCATATTCCTCACTGCCAGCTGTGACAACACCAGCCTGAGCTAACTCATTCATAAAATCAGGGTTCCAGAAGGTTGGTCCATTAACCATAAGCAAAATGACTGCCATAGAGATTGCATTCAATATCAACGTATACCCAGCTAGCTTATATGTCCATTTTCCAGAGACAAGCTTCAGACACTCTTTGATAATGCCAAAGCCAAATATAAGCAGGATAAACAATAAATACATACCATATGTTCTTTCATTTAGAAATGGAACAACTCCTGAAAAGCCATCATGAAATACCCATACACCGAAATAATCACTTGAAAATGCTAAAATGACGATAAATATAGCATAAAATATAATCCCAGCAATTGATTCTCCACGTTTAATTTGTCGTTTTTCATCTGGTATAGGCGGCAAGTCAGATGGTTTCCATTCCATATCAATTTGGATATCCTTCGCTTGATAGGCACCGAGATACTCCGGAAGTGCAAATCCAAATGTCGTCCAGGCAAAAGCCATCGGAATTCCAGTTACGCTCGATACAATTAAATCAACAAAATGATCGAGTATCGAAACAGGATCGAGTATGGTTTGCACAACAAATATCACGCCTAATATGGAGGCAACTGTTACAAGTACAACTTTCAAGACAATCAAATACGAATCAAAAAGCTCTGGTCCAATTAGATACTTTTTTGCGCCACGGTATTTATCTGCCAATTTTCTTGGGGTTCCTAATTCCAGTAGAACCTCTTCAACATCTTTATCGCTAATGTCTCTACTTCCAACACGTTCCTCCAGCATATCTTCAATTAAACTACGCAGTTCTTTCGCAATATCTTCCCTTTGATCCTGTCGTAACTTTTGCGTAACCGCATAGATATACCGATCAACCATCTCCATTTTCATCATCTCCTTTATTTTCAATTACATGATTAAGGCTTTCAACAATGCCTTTCCATTCAACGACAAGCAAATCATACACATTTTTCCCAGTTTCACTTAACAGATAATACTTACGTGGTCTAGCTTCATTCGTATCCCATTTACTATCAAGCAACCCTTGTTTTTCCAGCCTTCTTAGCAATGGATATAATGTCCCTGGTTCAACTTGAATTCCCTTCTCTGCGAGCATTGTGACGAGAGAGTATCCATATTGAGGATTTGAAAGCTGACTTAATACCCCAATCGCAATCGTTCCCCGGCGCAATTCCTGCATTAATTTATCTAAGTGTTCTTTTTCATCGCTCATGTTATCAACTCCTAAATTCATTATAGTGTATGTCGCACACTATTGTAAAGTGCATATTAATATAAATAGTAAATTATATTTTAGTTGACAAATACAGGATATCCGCTTATTATCACAATCAATTAAGGAGCGAAAAAAATGAAAATATATGTTGATGCAGATGCATGCCCAGTAAAGGATGTCATTATGAAAGAGGCTGGTATTGTTAAAATTCCAGTTATTTTAGTCACAAGCCTGTCGCATTTTTCCCGTACTGAAAACCCCGCTGGTGTTGAAACCATTTATGTTGATTCCGGTGCAGATGCAGCTGACTACCGCATTATGAAGCTTGCAGAAAAAGACGATTTCATCGTCACACAGGATTACGGTTTAGCATCACTTGGCCTTGCAAAAGGATGTAATGTGTTGCACCATAAAGGATTTATCTATACGAATGACAATATTGATCAGCTCCTGCAAACAAGATACTTGAGTGCCATGGCTAGAAAAAGTGGGCAACGCACAAAAGGGCCGAAAGCTTTTACCCATGAGGATAGAGAAAAGTTTAGGGAGATTTTCAAACAGAAGCTGGCGGAATTTCATGACAGATAATTACATTAGCTTCTGTCTGAATGCGAAAAAGTCCCCGCCAGTATAAACTAGCGGGGGACATATTTCCTTGTTTCCTTTATTCATTGCCTACACCGAGCGACTGCTTCGCCATTTCCATCATATCGTCTAGACCTGATTTCTCTGCAAACTCAGCAATTCCAACTGGATATGCTGCTTGAAGCTCGACCACATGGTCAAACAAATTTGGCCAAACATTTCCTCCAGCGCGTTCATATGCATCAATTAATTGTTTAAGCGAATCCTCACCAAACGCCATTAAGTGGGATACAAAATCGGTTGCTGGATCATCCACTTTTGCCTCGGTCCAGTCAATAAACCCAGTTACACGAGCGTTTTCATCAATTAAAATATGCCCAGGGTGCAAATCACCATGGATGAAGGTAGTTTGCTGCGGCCAGATCGAGTCATTCGAAAGCCATTTTTGCCAACGGTCCCAAAGCGGTTGACTTACTCCAAATGTTGCCTTTACTTTTCCCATCCTCTGACGCATTACATCTCTAATTTCTTCCGCCGTTTGTACCGTTAAACCTGCTTCTTTAACCTTTTCGTGATTTATTTGATGCAATTCAGCCATAGCCTTCCCTAATGTTTCTACGTAAGCCTCGGGCAGATTTTTTTCATCAATCTCCCATACATATGCTTTCTTTTCTGGATCAATCGTTCCTGCTGGTATTCCAATTAAAAGTTTATAAGCAATTAATTCATCGGAAAAAATCTCCCATTTCGGCGCTTGAAAGGCAATTTCAGGTACGACTAAATCAAGTATTCTCTTTTCTTGTTTGGCAGATGGGATGACATCACTACGTCTCGGAAAGCGCAATACCCAATGGTCCCCCTTTTCATCTGTTGCGAATACCACTTGAAAGTCAAGGCCCGATTCATTGTACTTCAAAGATCCTGGTGTGATATAGAGTCCATGCTCTCTTGCTTTATCAACTACTTGTGTGTTTGATAATGTCATGTGATTCACCACTTTCTCATGTTTTAATTCCTACTTATCTATCCGCATCGATTAGATACTGCTTAAATCTTTCTGCATCTGAAGGCTTACATTCTACTCTTAACCTAGTTCCCTTTTCTTCAAACGCTTCCTCAAGAATATTTGCTTGGTCATTTAGATAGGATACAATCTGTCCTTCAGAATAAGGTATTAACAACTCACAAATCACATTGTCTTTAAAAATATTCACTTTAATCAAATCGAGTAATTCACGAATACCGGTACGCTTTTTGGCAGACAAATAAATGCGATTGTTCTCAACTACTGGATAATTCATTTCCGTTTGATCTGCTTTATTATAGGCATAGATCATCGGTATATCTGTAACTCCAATCGCAGCTAAAATTTCATGTGTTAGCCTGCAATGCTCTTCATAATTCGGATTCGATACATCCAATACATGAATCAGAAGGTCTGCTTCGATGACTTCTTCCAATGTAGAGCGAAATGCTTTTACAAGATGATGTGGAAGTTTATTAATAAATCCTACCGTATCCGTTAGCAGGAAGGTTTGATTTGTTTCCAGCTCAACCTTTCGCACCGAGGTTTCTAACGTTGCAAAAAGCATATCCTTTTCAAATACTTGTTTATCTATTCCCGTCTGATGAATATCTAATACAGCATTCATTGTTGTTGATTTTCCTGCATTTGTATAGCCAACAAGCGAGACGACAGGTACATCATTTTTTTCACGCTGTTTCCGCTGTGTTTTCCGTTGATTGACGAGGTTTTCCAGCTCGCGATTTAATTTAGCAATCTGTTCTTCAATTTTACGACGGTCCGTCTCAAGCTTTGTTTCACCAGACCCTCGGTTAATCAAACCAGATCCACCGCCTTGACGACCAAGTGATTCACGGCTGCCAATTAATCGCGGCAGCATATATTTGAGGCGAGCTACTTCTACTTGAAGCTTTGATTCCCTCGTTTTAGCTCGGTTCGCAAAAATTTCCAAAATCAGCATCGTGCGGTCAACAACCTGACATTCCGTTGCTTCCTCAATATTTCGGATTTGCGAAGGGGATAATTCATCATCAAAGATAAGCATATCGGCATCTTCTGCTTCAGCCATTTCTTTCAATTCATCCATTTTACCTGTACCAAGATAGTAGCCTTGGTTGATTCGATTCAAATTCTGCCTCAGTTCCCCGACTGTATCAATATGACAAGCTTCCGCCAAATTCCCCAATTCTTCCATGGAATAAGCAAACTCTTCTTCCTGCTTAGAAATATTAACACCAACTAATATCGCTTTTTTATTCATTTAATTTCCTCCAATTTTAATAAAGCACAGACTTCTGCCTGCGCTTTGTAAAGGGATATTTAATTGCCTTCATCGCGAAAGCAGCTACACTTTCAGACAGCAAAAAAGAAGGTAGACTACTCCCCTTCTTTTCTGCATAAAAAACCGTATATAATATGTGGTCAAAAGGAGGATAAAAAGGACCAAGAAGTTCGAGGCGGCATAGCTCCCCGTACCGGGCTTCCACAGGAAGTGGTGACTTCGACATTCGACACAGGACGTGTCGGTAGTTAGTCGAAATCATTTGCTCTCGAAGCGTCATTTTTACCAGACCTTTTGAACAACCTCATATAAAAGTTTTCCTTATGAAAAGACAGACCAATCCCATTTACTCTGCGCACAGGCAGAGCTGAACATATTCAATTAATTGTTCAATCCTTGGATTCGAAGTCTGATAGTTGCCACAAGGAAAACCTCCGTTTCTGTTTATAGTATCTCCAACTCTAACATACATATGTCAATTGAACAAGGATTATTCCTTATAAATACATACTTTTGTCCCGTTTTCGTAAGTGTGCTGTCAGCAAAACTTAGACTACGCCTCCAGACCTAGGGTGAAATATTACTCAAGCTGCTTATGGGATTATGTATTCTGCATTACTATTAAGAAAGATTAACAATAAAAAGTGAAACTTATGTATATCTTATTTCGTCTATAAGGTGGCAGCAGTTGAATGTTTCATGATGAATTTAGGGGCGATTAATAATGAACGAAAAGAATTTATATATACTTTTAACCGATACAGGAACTGTTTTTACTAGATTAATAAAATCATATACCAAAAAACCATATAACCACGCATCCATTTCCTTTGATCCCCAGTTAGTAAATGCATATAGTTTCGGCAGGAAAAAACCTCGAAACCCTCTCATTGGCGGATTTGTTCAGGAAAATATGCGATCAGGTCTATTCAAGCATGCAAGTGCAGCTATTTATAGCTGTACAGTTAATGAAGATCAGCTTCAAAAAATTAATGCATATCTACAAAAGATAGAAGCTGAAAAAGAGCAATATCGCTATAATTTCTTAGGTTTATTTGGGGTTATTTTAAACAAGCCTATTAACAGAGAAAAGGCATTTTTTTGTTCGCAATTTGTTGCATCTGTTTTAAAGGAATGTGATATTCTGGATTTCTCGAAGCCAGTATCTTTAATAACTCCTCACGATATTCAGGAAGTAGGCAATTTTCAGCTCGTATACAAAGGAAAGCTTGCAGATTTTTATGCAGATGGAAATCATATAGATATCATGGAACCTTCGTTTAATATGGTCCCACTAAAAATATAATTTAAGCTTCCCTTCACTTTACAAAGTTGATTGGCGGCCTTACAATCTAACACAAAAAAACACCCAAAACAGCTTATCTCACACTGTTTTGGGTGTTTTTCATACGAAAGAATACCTTTTCTGCAACATACCAATCGCATCTTCTAATAACTGCTTATTTACATCTGGGAATAACATGTCACTAAAGTATAGCTCTGATGCCGAGCATTGCCATAACAGGAAATTACTCATCCGCTTCTCTCCGCCTGTACGTATGACTAATTCTGGATCTGGCAGTTCCTTCGTATATAAAAACCGCCGGAACAGCGATTCGTCTAACTTTTCTAATTCCACATGATTATGCTGAACCTCATAAATTACTTTATGAACAGCTTGGAGGATATCATCTCTCCCTCCATAATTGAAAGCGAAGTTCACAATCAAGCCAGCATTATTTTTTGTTGCTTCAACAGAATCATCCAGCGCTCTTCTTGTAGCTTTCGGAAGAGCTTCTATGTTACCTGATACTAGTATTTTAATATCTCTCTTCATAAACTCTGGCAGCTTTTGTTTGAGAAATTTCACTGGTAAGCGCATGAGGTAATTAACTTCGTCTTTTGGCCGTCTCCAGTTCTCTGATGAAAATGCATACAGCGTCAGTATCTGGATGCCTAACTCAATACTGGCATCGATCATTCGCTCCATTGCCTGAGCCCCTGCATAATGGCCTTGACTCCTTGTCAGACCTCTCTTCTTCCCCCACCTTCCGTTTCCATCCATGATAATAGCAACATGCTTCGGTATTACGTTTTGCACTGTGCTAGACCTCCCTATACTTCCAAATCCAAACGTTGGATTTTTTCAATTACTTCTTGCTTCTTAAAATTAAATGTTTGCCAGGAATCCGGCTGTTTCATTTCTAGTTTTCGTTGCTCTATTCTCAGCAAACGTTGCAGTTCTGGATAATCAGGCTCTATTTTATACAGTTCGATTAGTCCCTCTATTCCGGTATATGATAAGGTGCTCAGATAATAAATATCAATTTTTTCCGTTTGTTCATAGCGCTCTAAATTATTTGTAACAATAAGTTGTTCGATATGGATAACATTTAACACGACATAAAATAATAAACTCGTGATGAGATAGAAATGTAATATCGCTAACCGCTCGACCCATACCCGAATAAAGGTATATGCAAAAATTACCATAAGAAAGATCATAAATGCATGCGCTAAAATTCGGTCCACAGTAAACCCATAAGCAGCTTCATACATACTTAAACGTCCAAATGCAGAAACCAGCATTACACCACTCACTATAATAAGCAAGGTATTGAGTATCTTTAATGTGAGCTTCATAGCTTTATTCGGAGTATTTACGCGCTTCAAAACGAAAATCAGCAATGTCCAATTAATTAGCGTTACGAGCAGCAATTCAAAGAATCCTTTTCTCGCATACTCTGCATAAGTAAGTTCGGCCTGTAATCCTCCACCGAAAAAATACGCAAACTGTATAGCTACAAATATGGCGTAGACCAGATTTAGCATCGCTAAGATTGTTACAACAATAACACTATCCCAATATATATGCTTTTTTTCTGGATTCATAACATTATTCGTTTCTATTTCAGTTCTTCTAGGCAGTACCTGAAAAATACCGAAGAATAAAAGAGAAAGAACAATAACAACGATCAGACGGAGCAGCTCTTCCGTAAAATTAAATCGTATAATAAACGACGGCAATTTTAGAATCATATCCTGAAATACTTTATCCGCTGACATTAACAACCCAATCATAACTAACAATAATGGAATACCTGTTATCAAACCAATTACAATACGTTTTATTGTTTTACCTGCTCCTTCGTCCATTGGTTTAACTGTTCCTATACAAAATCTCGTGCTATATTGAATTGCTTCTTTTAATTTCATTATTAATAGGATTAAAAACGCAGGTTTACTCCAGACAATCTTGTTCTGACTCGTGATCATAATCAGATGAAAGAAAACGAGAGCAGGTATCACAACTAAATTCAAAGGATAAAATAAGGTACTATTGTAAAAAAGATAACTCCCTGCCAGCAGCCAAACAGCAGCCATAAGCAGTAAACCAATTCTGCGACGCTGAAACGGTATGCTAATCCTTAAGAAAAACACTGCATAAAACACCGCGATGAAAACGAGGTATGACAAGCCAATTTCTTCATGGAAAAAACTAAGTTCTGCAAGTATTCCAAGTCCTACACATACAAGCAAAAATGGCCAATCTCTTTTCGTCACTTGAACATCCATCTATATCCCTCCAATACATTGTAAGTCTATATACATAGAATTACTATGTATATAGACAAAAAAATAATAACGAATCAGGACTGAATGCATTACTCGGCTTCAGCCCATTTCATATTGAAGCTTTCTTTCCCCACCGATACCCCAGCCAGCTTATTGGGTACAATACGGCCGTACAAAGAATGCAAACAATAATAAACGGCGTACTCAATAACGGTTGAAACCACTGAAGTGGAATAAGCTTAAATACAATTAAATACATTAAGATCAAATTAGGTATGATAGAAAACAAAAATGTCTTCTTCAACAATTTATGACCACGGGACCCAAACTCTCTGCCAATTTCATAGCCGAGCAACGCCCAAAAGAAACCATAAATAAGTATAATAATAGATGCAGCATTTGTTAGGCCTGCCCATAAGCTTTCCAGCCAGTACCAATCAAATGCGTTATAGCCAATTGTAAGCAGCACCCCAAAAGTGAAAATGGCAATATTGCAAAACACAAATAATTGCTGCGTTTTCTTAGGCGTTACGGCTGATTCCTGCTTCCATAGTGCTGCAATCTCCTTTGGCGAACCGAGTCTATGTACCAATTCATCATATACTTTTGCTTCATCGGTCGCTTGCTCCTGGAGCAGGTCAAATACGTGCAGGCGATATTCTGCTATAATCTCTTCCTTATCAGGATGACGCCCAATCTCTTGCTCTAATTCATTTAAAAAATGTTGTTCCCCTTCGGTCATGACTCGTTTCTCCCAATCAGGTTGTTCATCACTTGAACATATCGATGCCATTCCGACGTTCTTTCTGCAAGGATTTCTTTCCCTTGCTCTGTAATACGATAATATTTACGAGCTGGTCCCTTTTCTTGGTTTTGCCAATAACATTCAATGTACGCTTGTTTTTCCATCTTATGAAGTGCTGGGTAGAGCGTACCTTCCTTCATTTGCAAATGGTTTTCACTACGTCGATCCATTTCCTTTACGAGCTCGTAGCCATACATATCACGTTCATTTAAAAGCTGTAACACCAGCAAGGAGGTACTGCCTTTTACAAGTTCGCGATTAAACATTTTCTCACCTACCTAGAATTATTAGGTATCTTTACTATATAAAAATTTATCCTCTTTGTAAAGAGCTTCATTCAGCTTTTTCACAAAAAATAACTTCATAACTTTGTGTTACGCCTGGTATGTTATGAAACACAACAGGTCTTCCCCAGCGTAAACTACAAAAATAATTTTTAAAAAGGAGGTTTAGTTCATATTCATACGGGAATACAAATAGTACAAGGCGAACTGCATTGGAAGGATTGTTGCAGACAACTTGCGAAAATGTAACCACTTCATTTTCCAACTTGTTTACAAATGAATTCCAATGAGGAAATGCACAGCCTTGGCGGAAAATTTACTTTACTGGCGAATGCTAGACTCGTCAGGAGCTTTAAGATTTAAGTTCCATTTCACGGTTAGTTTTTCAAAACAGTAAGTGGTTTTTTGTGAAAGTGCAACTGGTAATCTGACTGAATTCTGGAGAAGCAGATTGAAAGGCTCTTTCAACGATCTCTAAAGCAACAAATACAGTCAGTAAGACCATCCTGTAATGACGAGTTGTAAAATATCGTCAGAAAGAACAGTTTGGAGAAGATGAATTTAATTTTCCGCGTGCACCCCTTTTAGGGGAAAAGAAAGGCATGTTCCGTTTGGAACTGCCTTTCTTTTTGATTATACATAATAATTCTTTTGATAGAAATAATTTGGCTTTTGCACATGGTTATCATAAGGCTTGTGAAAAATATGAGTCACCGCTGGAGACAATGGTGGAATCAACCATGTCCAATTCCCAGTAACCTTACGCCCTGTTTTCTGTTCCCGATTTTCAAAAACCTTAAATTGCTTTGCAGCTGTATGATGATCGACAATGGATACCCCATATTTTTTAAAGGAATCTAATACAGCGGCATTTAGCTCTACAAGTGCACGATCCTTCCATAAAGTGCTTTCATGTTTTGTTTCTAATCCCATCTGTTTCGCTACTAAAGGAAGCAAATTATATCGCCCTTCATCAGCTAAGTTTCTCGCTCCTATTTCCGTACCCATATACCAGCCATTAAACGGAGCTGTTACATAGTCAATCCCCCCGATTTCGAGGCGCATATCCGAAATAATTGGTACTGTATACCACTTCACCGCTAAATCCCCAAACAGTGAAAAGTCAGGATGCTCAATTGGTATCTCCATTACGTACTCCTTTGGTATTTCCATAAACTCCGGGTCATGACCACCGATTTGAACAACGAGTGGAAGCAAATCAAATGAAGTTCCTTCACCAACCCAGCCAAGCTTCAAGCATTCCTTCGTAAAAGCTACAGAAGCTGGATCTCCTACTATCCCATTTTCCGTTTCATATCCAGCATAGCGAAGTAATTGGTGGTTCCAAATCTTCACCTGTCTATCCCCATGGATTTCGGCCTGGAATATCGTTATCATCGGTTTGATTTTCCCATGATTGGTTGCATTCCTTATATGGTGAAGCAAATAAGTAAATACTTCCTCACTACGTGCAGCATGTCTTGCATCTATTACCTCCAGCCTTTCCCAAAACAGTCTACCAATACAACGATTCGAGTTACGCCAAGCAAGCTTGGCACCATAAGACAGCTCTTCATATGTATGCTCATAGTACCCTTTTTCATCCAGCTCTTCGTGAATTTGACTCAGTCTCTCAGCAATTTCTTTTGATGTTTTGCCAAGCTCTCTATATAAATTTTCAATGAATGTATCTGCCTCTTGCTTTCGGATTACTCTTTCCATTATAGGCTCCTCCTGTCCTCAATATGTTTATTTTATCAAATATAACAGTTGTTTTTTGTGACGGAGTTTCTACAAATAGCCAAAAACAAGGGGTTGCATCAGAGCATTCCATTCGTTTATAATAATATCAACTACAAGACGGAAGGGTGAACAAAGGGGACATGAAGTACTAATCCTATTTTTTCGAAAACATTCAGGTGAACAGTATGTCAACATTAGCGGATTTTTCTGCTGTTTTTGTCATACAATCATGGAATTTTTCAGAATAGGATTGTAGATTTTTGTGTTCCAGCCAAAGGGAGTAGTCTCTCTTTTTTCTGTACACCTCTGCCTCCTATTCTGAAAAGAATTGGAGGCTTTTTTTGGTCTCTCAAATAAGAACGGAGATGATAGATATGGTTATTATGGAAATAAGCGGACTCAAGTATGAAGTCAAGGATCGTTTACTTTTTGCTGCGGATCATTTAGCTATCCAGAATAAAGATCGAATTGGACTTGTTGGAAGAAATGGCAGTGGTAAGACAAGTCTGCTCGAAATACTTGCAGGAAAGCGGCAGCCAGAAGAAGGTACGATTAACCTCCGAGCAACCTGTGAATTGCTCCCCCAATTAAAAAACACGGATACAACAAAAAGTGGTGGTGAAGTTACACAGGAATATATTAACCAGTCTTTAGCAACACAAGCTGGCCTTTTATTTGCGGATGAACCCACAACCAACTTGGATACGGAGCATATCGAAAGCTTAGAAAAGCAATTACAAAGATGGCAAGGAGCTATTGTTATTGTGTCCCATGATCGAAGCTTTTTAGACGCTCTATGTACGAAGATTTGGGAAATCGACGAAAAAAAAATCAATGTGTATAAAGGGAACTATTCGGATTATATTGCTCAAAAGGAACTTGCAATCAGACAACAAGAAAGCGCATATGAACAATACCAACGAAAGAAAAGACAATTGGAACATGCACGCGAGTTGAAGGACCAAAAAGCACAACGCGCAACGAAAAAACCGAATCAAGTCAGCGCTTCTGAAGCAAAAATTACTGGAGCGAAGCCATACTTCGCTAAAAAACAAAAGAAGCTTCAAAAAACAGCAAAATCAATAGAAACGCGATTAGAAAAGCTTCAAAAAGTAGAAAAGGTAAAAGAAATACCTGCCATTAAAATGAATTTACCGAATCAGGAAGCTTTTACAGGACAGATTATTATCCGAGCAGAGGAGCTAACTGGAAAAGTAGCCAATCGCATCCTTTGGAACCCAGCAGGTTTCTATATTCGTGGTGGACAAAAAGTAGCGGTTATTGGCAAAAACGGTGCTGGTAAAACAACGCTGTTAAAGAAAATAATGAACGAAGCGGATGGCATCACGGTATCACCCGCTGCCAAAATTGGTTATTTCAGCCAGAATCTTGACGTCCTTGATACAACAGACTCCATACTGGAAAACGTTCGCTCAACAGCTGTCCAAGATGAAACCTTTATTCGCACTGTGCTTGCAAGGTTACATTTTTATCGGGAAGATGTATATAAAAAGGTAGGAGTATTAAGCGGTGGAGAACGTGTTAAAGTAGCTTTTGCAAAACTATTTGTCAGCAATATAAATACACTCGTCTTAGATGAACCAACGAATTACCTTGATATTGAAGCAGTCGAAGCATTAGAAGATCTTCTAACTGATTACGAAGGTACAATACTTCTTGTGTCTCATGATCGACGTTTTGTCGAGAATATCACTGATCACATTTTAGCAATCGAAAAACAAAAAATTACGTTTTTTGATGGAAGCTTTGAGGCGTATAAAAATTACGTTCCAAAGCAGGCCGCTGATTCAATAGAGCAAGAATTACTTGTAATTGAAACAAAATTAACGGAAGTACTGAGCAAGCTCAGTCTAGAACCGTCAGAAGCATTGGAACTAGAATTTCAAGCACTTTTAAAAAGGAAACGAGAGCTGGAAAAAGCAGAATAAATTGATAAGAGCATGCTTGTCCCGCAAACCTGCATGCTCTTATCAGCTCAATCTACTTTCTACCCATTTCCCTACAATTACGATGCCTGCTGATACACCTAAAGCTGTAGAAAAAGCAGTTGTAAGGTGTAAAGATGATTTGAAGATTACATTAACGATGATATTTAATAGAAACAATGCCGAGAACCAAACTAAGAACCTCCGAATCATTTGTTTCAAATGAAGTTCACCTTCTTTTTCATATTTTCAATCCATTGTTTTAGATTTTACCGCATTATGTAATATCTCTAATCTTGAACATGGCAAAATTGCGAGGAATAGGTTTTGTTTACTTCATGTAGATTCACTTTACACAAAAACAGCACTGACATCTCCGTCAGTGCTGTTCCTCTTATTCTTCTTCACTGGCTTCTTCGCTATCTTCCAAATCATAATTATAGTCATAATCAGCAGGATCAATTGGTTCCCACTCATCATTTGGTGTGTAATAACGAAGTAGGTCCCCGTTCAATACCCGGTCTGAAAGTTCCAGCTCATGAAGAACTGTTTCACTTAATTCCTTCATCTCTTCTGTTGGTTCTTCAATAATTTCTTTCGTTTCATTGTCATAATAAACGCCATTTACCAAGCTGTATTCTTCCGTCATATATCCACCATTTCTGAATGGCACATAGTCTTTATGGTTCTCAGAAAACATGTCTGTACCGAAAAGAATATAATCGCGTGCATCAATTCCTAAAATATGCAGAAGCGTTGGCATAACATCAATTTGACCTGAATACGTATGATTCGTACCTTGTCCCTCAACACCAGGAACTTTGATCATAAATGGCACACGCTGAAGCTCCGCATTTTTCAATGGTGTAATTTCTTCACCAAGAATTTCGGACATTGCACGGTTATGATTATCTGAGATACCATAGTGGTCTCCATAAATCATAATTATTGAATCCTCGTAAAGTCCAGATTCCTTCAAATCATTAAAGAATTGTTCCAATGATTCATCAAGATAACGTGCTGTTTGGAAGTAACGGTCCACCGAACCATCACCCGTTTCAGCAGGGGCAATCGTCGCTTCATCTTCATCAATCAAATATGGATGATGGTGCGTTAATGTCATCATATGGGCATAAAATGGCTGTTCCATTTCTTCTAATAATGGCATGGACTCTTCAAAGAATGGTTTATCCTTTAATCCATAATTAATAACCTGATCTGGGCTCATATCATAAAAGATATCATAATAGAAATCTGTTACCCCAAGATGCTTATACACTTCATCACGGTTCCAGAACGATTTACCATCTCCGTGGAATACTCCACTTGTATAGTCTTGTTCCTGATCAAGAATTGCAGGTAATGCTTGATACGTATTTTTTCCTCGTGTTACAAAAGCAGATCCCTGTGGCAAGCCATAGAGTGAAGTATCCATGATCAGCTCAGCATCAGCTGTTTTTCCCTGCTCTGTTTGGTGGAAAAAGTTATCAAAATACGTGAATCCTTGACTTTGATCGTTCACTAAGGAATTTAAGAACGGTGTAACCTCTTCCCCGTGTAACTCAAAATCTATCAAAAAGGATTGGAATGATTCTAGATGAATTTTAATAATGTTCTTTCCTTCACCTTTTCCAAAGTAAGCTTCATTTGGTTCTGCATATTTACTCTTCGTATAGTTTTCAACTTCTGTAATATCACTACTATCTGCAAGCACGCGTTGTGTCGATGACTCAAAGCTTTGGATTGCATCATAAATCATAAAATTATATGCACCCAAGTATTTCACTAAATAATTACGGTCAAATGTACGCTCTAACAACTGTGGGCGATCTGCCTCAGCTAAGCCTAGATTGATAACAAAGGCCATTACACCAGCGGCCAGCACAATGAATGGTTTCCGAATCTTTAGTCGTTCCATTGACCAGTTCGTACGATTCTTCCAATACAATACGATTAATAAAACTAAATCAAATGCATAGAGAAGATCACGCCACTCTACTAAACTTGCAATACTTCCACCTAAACTACCAAAGTTACTTGTCTGCATCATGGTCGCTATCGTGATAAAATCACTATTAAAACGATAGAATACAACATTAGCATACAGGATAAAGCTTAGAATAAACGATAGAATAATAATCCATCGGCCAGCTTTTCTACCAGAAGCAAAGAGTGCTAATCCTAAGAATATTAATCCTGTACTTAACGGATTTAAGAATAGTAAAAACTCTTGCATCGGCCCACTTACACCAAGACTAAATTCAATTTTATATATCAAATACGTTTTTATCCAAAATAGGAATACAGCGATAGCGAAGAATCCCATCTTTGTAGATATTAACTTCTTCACAATATTCACCTCAAAATTTAATTAGATTGTTCGATACAAGCGTATATTATACACCCACATATATATTCTGTCAAAAATCCTCTGCGATAAGATGTAATAAAATCTCAATCAGAAAAACAAAACCGCATGAAATCAAAATTTTCATTTGATTTTCATGCGGTATTTTCAATTTTAATAGAACCTCATCATTCATTTTTTTCAAAGTAACTGCAAACAACATGTCCAACCGCTTTAGCAGCTACAAGGATGGCGTCCTCGTCAATATCGAATTTCGGATGGTGATTAAAGTAAGGCTTTTCTACTCCTTTTGGTGTACATCCGATAAAGAAGTAACTGCCAGGTATTTTTTCCAAATAGTAAGCGAAGTCCTCAGACGGCGCTAAAGGTGGATATTGTTTTACCTCTTTAATATCCTTATCATTAGCGTTTTTCAGACTTTCAGCTACCAATTCTGTATACTCTGGAGTATTGTACAATGGTGGATAATCGGATTTATATTCCAGGATACATTCTACTCCGAATTCTGCTTCAATCCCTTTAACAATTCGCTTAAATTCTTCCTCAATAATCTTCTGACTTTCAGCGCTCATATAGCGAATATCACCTTCAAGCTCCACACTGTCTTTGATGACATTAAATGTCCCTTTCCCATCAAACGATCCAATCGTTACAACACCTGGATCCATCGGATTTAAACGACGACTAATAATGGTTTGCACAACCGTTACAAAATGAGCACCTGCGACGATAGAGTCATTTGCAGTGTGTGGAGATGAACCGTGTCCACCAGTTCCTTGAATTTTCAATTTAAAGTAAGATCTGCCATTAAATGCATAGCCACTGCGATAACCAACCACTCCAGCAGGATCCATCGGAAGTACATGGATACCAAAAATTGCATCTAAATCATCTAGCTTACCCGAATCAAGGATGCTTTTTGCACCACCTGGCGGAACCTCTTCTGCATGCTGATGGATAATTTTTATTGTACCATTTAACTCTTCTTTAAGTTGAATCAAGCAATCAGCAAGAACAAGCAAGTATGCTGTATGAGCGTCATGGCCACATGCGTGCATGACCCCTTCATTTTTTGATTTAAATGGGACATCTGCCTCTTCCGTAATTGGAAGGGCATCAAAATCCGCTCTTAATCCGATTGTTTTTCCCGGTTTTCCTCCTACAATCGTTACAATGATTCCATAACCATTACCAACATTTGTCTCTACTTTTACATCTTTACCATTGTAAAAGTCGGCAATATATTGAGCAGTTTTTTCTTCTTTAAAAGAAAGCTCTGGATTTTCATGCAAATAACGACGAATTTCAATCATTTCATCTTTGCGTGCTTCTAACATCTCCATCAATTTACTTCTCATTCCAACTGCCTCCTCTATTTTGACTCAATTCTTAATGTTTTGCCCCAACAGGACGTACATTGGATGCGTTGATAGGGTCATCTTCATTTTCCCCTGATTCCCTAGGAACTAACACGATAATTGAAATCAAGGATAATATCGCAAAGATTACATTAACGATAATTCCTGAGGATGCCGCTACCTCTACACTACTTATTGCTGTGATTGCGCTGTATACTGTCGCTGAAATCGCAACTCCAAACGCATTTCCAAGTGAACTTGCCATTTTATACACTCCGGAAGCTTCTCCAACTTTATTTGCTGGAGCAAAGGTTACAGCCGTATCAGTTGAAGGTGTTGCATACATTCCTAAACCTAAACCAAAGAGTATAAATCCAACGAATACAACAATTGTATACATTAGGTCTGGCAAGAAAGTAAGTCCCATCACACCTACACCGATTAACGTTAAAACCGTTCCCCATACCATTGGTTTTCTTGCGCCAGTTTTTTGCATAATCTTTTCACCTACGCGAATCATCCCGAGCACCGCTACAAGATAACCAATTGAAAGCATTCCTGATTGAAACGCCGAGAAGCCTCTCCCCACCTGTACATAGGTGTTCGCAACAACTAATGTACCAGCTACTGCATTTAATAAGAAATTAGAAATAGTTGCACCTGTATAGGCTTTGCTTTTAAACATTTTAAAATCGATAAGTGCATTATCTCGTTTTGCTTCATACTTAATAAAGCCAATTACTCCAACAATCGTTATTACTGCAAGTCCTATTGTTAATGGGCTAGTCCAGCCTAAGCTCGCGCCTTGTGTAATAAAGACATTTAAAGCAAGCATTGTAACAATAAAGATTCCTAGACCACCGAAATCAAATTTAAATGTCCCTGTTGTTTCTGCTTTGCTTTCAGGTGTGTCTTTAATTAACCACATTGCTAAAAGTGAAAAAACAATAGAAAAGACGAAGATCCATTTCCATCCCATTGATGTGGCGATTGCACCACCGAAGAAGGAACAAAATCCTGAACCACCCCAAGAGCCAATTGACCAATAGCTAAGTGCTCGCTGACGATCTTCACCATCAAAGTATTCCTTCACTAACGCTATCGTAGCAGGCATAATTGCCGCTGCCGATAAACCTTGTAAAATACGACCTACAATTAAAAGTATAGATCCGTTTGCTAAAACAAGTAATAAGGATCCAATTATACTTAGAATCAAACCAACATAGGTAATTTTTTTACGACCAATCCGGTCTGCTAAACCTCCAGCCACTACAATAAACATTCCGGAAAATAAAGCAGTCAAGCTAATTGCTACGTTAATCGTACTTAATGAAACACCTAAATCGGATTGAATTGCTGGTACAATATTAACCATTGATTGAGCAAATAACCAAAATGTAATAACTCCAAATACAATTCCTGTAATCATCTTATTGGTGCCTTTGTAAGCTGTATCCATTGTACAACCTCTCCTTTTAAAATTAATAAAGTGAAACCCATTCTGCGAGGTATTCTTCCCTCTCATTGAATGTCAGTCCAACAGAATCATGTCTGTTCACCCCAAAGCTTCACGTTTTGAGAACTTCACGATTTTTGGGCATGGGCATTATACAGCCCAATAATGTAGTAAATCTTATTCTTACCTATCTCCAACAAGTCATAACTGGATAATAATGCCTGCGGTCTTTCTTGAGCTCATTTTTACCACATCCTTAGTATAAAAAAATCCACCATTTTAAATAAGTCATTTTTCATTATAATAAGCGTTAAATCATGTTCATAAATTCACATATAAAAATAACGGTAAAAAATTAACCGTTATTTTTTTATCGTTATTTTCTGGTTTTAGATATAATTTGGATTATACTAATCGGTTTTTAATAAAAAGCTCTACGTATATCAAAGAAGTGAATCGCATTTAATGACATATAAGCATACATGCTCCAATCACCATCAATCACCTGATCGAATAATTCAAGTGATGGTTTACTCGTTTCGTTAATATAATTAATAACCTCTTCATCCATTCCGTATTTACTATTTAAGTCCCACCACTTTGTATAAAGTGCGCCAAAATCTTTATCAAAAACCCGTTTGCGTATTTGATACTCTCCTGGCTCCAAACCAGAAATCGTTACGCGAACTTCTTTATTTAATTTCTTTAAGAATGTCTCTTCAATCGTAAAATGAGGATTCACATTATTAATATTCATTAATACGAGCTGATAGCCACGGTCGT
Source organism: Oceanobacillus sp. FSL W7-1309 (assembly GCF_038002145.1). Lineage (NCBI taxonomy): Bacteria > Bacillati > Bacillota > Bacilli > Caryophanales > Bacillaceae > Oceanobacillus > Oceanobacillus sp. FSL W7-1309. The sequence goes on along the minus strand of NZ_JBBOBX010000001.1, from coordinate 1,945,385 downwards.
TTTTAGTCATGATATATTCTGAACCACGTGCAATAATATCCCCATTTAATCTGTCTAAAAACTGCATCGCAAAATAAGCAGGGCGTTTGCCACTAAAAAAGTGAAAAAGCTCAAGTCCCTCCATCCGAATTTTCCTATCACGCCCTGACTTCTCATGCTGTTCTGTATTAATCCAAAAACCTATTGATTCGACCTCATCAGCCAAGTCCAGAGCATTTTGCAATACTAATGCTCCACGGAAAAACGTTCCATTCGTAAATCGTGTATTCCCAGATAGCGTGTTCCAGCTAATTAAACTAATCGGCTGATTCTTCCCATGCTTTCTTAAATATGTCTTTAGCTTAACTGTTTTTTCCTTTATGTACCCTTTCGCCAGCGAAAATCTATCATCTCCCAACTCTTCAAAATCGATAATTTCATTTTGGTTTGCTTCATAGCCATAGAAATCAATTGGTACTTTTTTCTCCACTAACCAAGTATGATTCTTGGACGTTTTTTCATCTTTATAGGAAAATGGCAGAAAAGCTCCTACTTTGACTTTTGGAATAAGCGCCTTAACCGAACGATATAATTTCAAATAAACACGCTCAAGCTCACTAACAAGGACAGCTGTTGCAGACGGTTCATAAAACATAAAGTACCATTTTTCAATATAGGAAGTCCCATACACATTCAAGCAATGCTTTATGAAATCTTGCATTTCACTTATATAATTCTCTTCATCACGGGAAATTTCAACGTAATCAATCCGAATGAACAGTCCTAAATCATGCTTCCTTAAAAAATTCAACACGAAATCCGCATTGTAATATGGCGAAGTAGTCGCGATAATTTCGTCCGTCTCTACCGGTGGAATAAATGTAGTACCACCAATTAATCTACGTACTGCAATATTTTCTAAGCCTATTTCCTCCTTTGCCATTAGAACTTGCAGTCTGACTCCTTCCTTTAATAGCTCACTTAACTCGCCGATAGCAAGATTATGTATTGGCCGATTAATTTTAGATGGACTAACCTGTCGTATATCAAGCTTTAATTCTTCAGCTTCCGTTTCGATACTAGTGAATACAACATCACTATCCGTCAGTAACATTCCTAATTCTCCAATAATAGATGATGATTGAATAATTTCAACTGCATCCTTTATGTCATACGTTTTCATCGTGTCCATACCGGTTTCCTGATTTTCTTCTCGGTATAATTTCGGGGTCTTTTTATATGCTTCTTTGAAATAATGTACAAATGACTTTACATTGGGAAAGCCATTATTCATTGCAATATGAGAGATTGAATCAGAAGTATACAGCAATTCCTTTACTGCATGCTCAAGACGAATATTCATCAAATAATGATTAAACCCAGTTCCAACCTTCTCTTTAAAATAACGTGATAAATAACTAGACGATAAGTAAAACTTCTCCGAAACATCATCTAATGTAATTTTTTGATGATAATTTTCTTCCATATAATAAATGATTTCTCTGATTCGTTGATCTCCTGTATCAATGCGCTCCTGGATTCTTCCCATTTGCTTAAAACGCCGAATAAGAATAAGCAGGATTTCGCTAACATAAGATTGGATTTCAATCCGATAACTCTCTGATCTTCGAAAATAGGCAATCATTAGTTCGGCTAAAAGTTTACGGATTCGATTAATGACCGCATCTTTTTCCATATCTACGTCGCCTGAGAAACACTCAAATCGACTATTCGGATACGCTTCATAGGACTGCTTCATAAATCGATCGGAAATTTGTAACAACAGAATGTGATTTCCCTTATTTCCTTTCGCTTGGTATACTTGATTCCGATTTATAACAAGCACATCTTTTTCTTTCAATTGATAAAATCGACTATTTGTTTCAACGGTTAAATCTCCTTGAATCACAAAAATAACTCCAATTCCTTGATTCATTTTTGGAGCTAAAAATTCAATCTGCTGTAAGTTAATACTGAAGTCCGTTAGCTGATTATCCATTTCCCCTTCCTCCATTCAATAACAATGACTACTGCAATATCTTTTAGTTTACATGTACCGGGAAAAGAGAATCAAGTTATAGTAGATGATTGAAACACGTTATGATAATGGTTGACTTTAATCATTTAGTTTTATATAATTATAATTAATTAAAGATATTTTAATTAATTATATCTGAATAACATATATTAGATACGCTTTAGGAGGGAAAAGAATGAGTGAAAATCTGTCATTAAAAGCTTATGTCGTATTAATGAAGGCTTACAAGTCAATTGAAGAGAGAATTAAAAAAGATATTAGCAGTCATGGCATGCGCACTTCCGATTTTGCTATTTTAGAAGCATTATACCACAAAGGCAGACAAACGATACGCCAAATTTCCGAGGCTGTTCTTATTAATACGGGGTCCATTACTTATGTAATCGATAAACTCGAAAACAAAGAGCTGCTCGAACGAAGTAATTGCAAGGATGATCGTCGTGTTGTTTATATACAACTGACAGACCAGGGACGCCAACTGATGGACGGCATTTTTCCAAAGCATCAAAAAGTAATCGAGGACTTATTTGATGGTATTTCTGATGAAGAGAAAAAGACAATCATTCACGTGCTTAAAACGGTCGGCAAAAAAAGTGAAGAACAGTGAGAACATGAAAAGTAGTAACGATCTATTCCATTCTAAGGAGGGATGACATTGCTTTCCTTTGATCCTGAAAACAATACAGAACGCGAGAATTACAAATTATTAACTGGAAGCATTATTCCTAGACCAATTGCATTTGTTAACAGTAAAGCAAATGACGGAACAATCAATGGAGCTCCATTTAGTTATTTTAACGTTGTTTCTTCTAATCCACCAATGCTTTCCATTTCGATTCAACGCAAAGCTGGACAATTAAAGGATACGGCCCGAAATATACTAGAAAGCAAAGACTTTGTCGTGCATATAGTTGATGAGTATAATGTCGAGGAGGTCAATAAAACCGCTGCATCGCTTCCTGCTACAGAAAGCGAACTAAACCTGACAAATTTCACATTTGCAGAAAGTGAAGCGATTTCCGTACCGGGAATTAAGGAAGCTAAGGTTCGATTTGAATGTAAATTAGAACGAGCGATTGAATTAGGTGATGGCGAATCAATTAATACTGATCTCTTAATTGGAAAGGTCGTTCGCTTTCATGTTGATGAACACATTTATGAAGAGTCGGGAAGAATTAACCAAGATAAATTAAAAGCTGTAAGTCGTTTAGCAGGAAGTAATTACGCAAAAACTGGAGCGTTATTTTCACTAGAACGGCCAAACTAGGAGGAGTGTAACAAATGAAACATATTTTCAAAAAAGGAAGCAATCCTTCCAAACCAACATTGTTGTTACTGCATGGAACTGGAGGCACCGAACAAGATCTCCTTCCACTTGCAGAAATTATTGACATAGATGCAAATGTATTAAGCGTACGTGGGAATGTTCTCGAAAATGGGATGCCACGTTTTTTCAGAAGACTTGCTGAAGGGGTTTTTGATGAAGAAGATCTTATTTTCCGCACAGCCGAACTAAATGACTTTCTGGATGAAGCAGCAGAAAAATATGAATTTGATCGTCATAACATTGTCGCGATCGGCTATTCAAATGGGGCAAACATTGCAGCAAGCTTAATGTTCCATTATCAAGCTGCGTTAAAAGCAGCGATTTTACATCATCCAATGGTTCCAAGAAGAGGCATCGACTTACCGGATCTTTCTGGTAAACAGGTATTTATCGCCGCAGGAACAAATGACCCAATTTGCCCTGCACAAGAATCAGAAGACCTCCATTCTCTACTGGAATCTGCGGGTGCCAATGTAACATTACATTGGGAAGGTCACGGACATCAGTTAACAATGACCGAAGTGAAAGCGGCAGCTGCCTGGTATAATAATTAAAAATAAAAACACCGTTCGATGCTGATTTAAGCCTAGCCCGTGAACGGTGTTTTTATGATTTATGCAATCCGATTAGGAACGTACAATTAATTTTATTTTGTTACCGGCTGGATCTTCCGTCATATAAGCGTCGCTTTCATTTGTCACATCAGCGCCGATTTGCTCTAATTGGTCGATTGTTTTCTTACGCGTCGCTTCATCCGGAAAAACAAGTGAATACCAATTTAGTCCGATACTGTTCGCTACTGGTCTAGGGGCGCCAATTCCACTCCACACATTGACAGCAACGTGATGATGATAGCCGTTATGCGATGTGAATAACGCACCAGGATATTTCGTAACAATATCAAATCCTAATCCATCAATATAGAATTTCTCTGCCGCATCTAAATCGGCAACATGTAAATGAATATGCCCCATAAGCGTATTTGCAGGCATTCCCTGCCATTCCTCTTTTTGCTCAGCTAAAATTCCTTCTGCATCCAGTGGATCTGTCCGCATTGTAACCTGACTATTTGTCCAATCCCATGCTGAAGAGGGCCGATCATGCGCAATTTCAATACCATTCCCATCAGGATCAGAGAAATATAAAGCCTCACTAACAACATGATCAGAAGCACCAAACCCTAGTCTGTCCGCTAAACCAGTTTGGATAAAATGCTTGAGAAATGCAGCCAAATCAGCACGGCTTGGCAGCAGAATTGCAAAATGGTATAAGCCAGTTGTTCGTTGCTGTTTCGGAGTTACATCTTTCGGCTGTTCTAATGTAAGTATCGGACGCTTACCATCAGCCGTTAATACTGCTTTCTGTTCACTTTGTTCTAACACTTGGAACCCCATAATACCTTCATAAAATAAAAGTGAATTTGATAAATCACGTACATTTATATTAACTTCTTCAACATGAATCGTCGGCGCTTCAAAAAATTTCTTCTCCATTCGATTAACCACCTTCTGTAGAATTCGGTTTATAAATATAACTTATTATTACTTTGTTACTTTATGTAAGTATTATACGTTTTATCAGTTACTCTGTCAAGCTGGAACAGGGAATATAACATCCTAGTTGAGTCCTTTTAATCTAGTAGCAGGATGATAAAATCAAATTTTAATAATGCAGTCCATCCTAAACATTCACTTCCAGCAAATACAAAAGGACCGAGCGTATACTCGATCCCATTTATTTTCCTCTGATTATTCGTTTTTATTCAAGGTAACTACCCGACTACAAAGCCTTTCAATCAAATTTGCTTCATGACTAATCACAATGACACCCATTTCACGTTTTTTTGCTATCTCCAAAACTGCATGCCAGATTTGTGCTTGGGTAATTGCATCAAGCATGGTTGTCATTTCATCTGCTATTAGGAAACGCGTTTCCGGCCCTAATGCTCGTACCACACAAAAGCGCTGCAGCTCACCGCCAGACAACTCATTTGGCCAGCGGGTTAACCATTCCTGTTCAATACCAAACGCTTCTAGTAACGTCCGATCCGGTTCCCAGCCTTCGCGTAAGCTTTTTTGCATTTTCCAGCGTGGGTTAATTGCTTTTTCTGGATGCTGGAACACGAGCTGTATCGGCTGGTAACCCTTTTTCTCTACTGGCAAGCCACCAAGGGTAACGGTTCCCTCAACCGGATCCTCAAATCCTGCTAATATGCGAGCAAAGGTGGTTTTCCCCTGCCCACTTGGCCCGACAATACCTACGATTTCGCCGGGATTTATCGTGAAATTCACTCCGCGAAATAACCACTCGCCATTTCCATATCGAAACCCAACATCTTTTGCATCAAGTTGCATGGATACACCTCACCGTACCGTCTCTCAATTCTCTCATATCGGGGCTTCCCTTTCGACATGCAGCTGTTGCCCATGGACATCGCGGTTCGAATAAACAGCCAGGTGGGAGGGAGCTTGCATGTGGTTGTGTTCCTGGAAGCGGAATGAATTCATTTTGAGGTAAAGCTCGCCATAAAGCTTTGCTATACGGATGCCGTAATGCTTCTCCTTTTCCAGTAAAGTCTGCAACTGGTGCAATCTCCACTGTCGTCCCAGCATAAAAAACTGCAATCTCATCTGCAATAGATAAAGCAGAATCAATATCATGCGTTATCAGCATGACTGCACACCCACTGTCTGCCAATTCCCGGAAATGACGAAGTGCTTCTTTCATCACAGCAGGATCAAGGCCTGGGGTTGGTTCATCCGCTATAATTACCTTTGCTCCACTGACAACAGCAGTTGATAATAGCGTTCGCCTTGCCATCCCTCCTGAGAGCTGGAATGGATACAACTCCTCCACCTTTTGCGTTAGGTGATAACGTTCGAAAGCTTCCTTTTGCTTCCTCGCTGGATCACCAGACCTTACCGATGTACGTACCTGTTTGCCAACCTTCATTAAAGGATCCAAATAGTTAACCGATTGTGGAACGAGGGCAATTTCTTTTCCCCTTAACGCGATTTTCCTAGAATATGTTAGCTCTTCTCCCGCATATGTCATTGACCCGCTGATCTTTGCATTGCTTGGAAGCACACCTAATATTGCATGTGCGAGCAAGCTTTTCCCAGAGCCACTGGCACCGACAACGGCAAGGATTTTTCCCGCTTCCAGATTAACGTTCAAATCGGAAATAACCTGGAGTTCCTTTTGTTTCATACCAGTCGTATATTGTTTAAACGAGACAGATAGATTTTTCACTTCAAGAATAGACATTCATTAACTCCTCTTCCTTTGGAAAACTTTTTACTCATGTGCTCTTGTTGGGTCAAGCATCACCCGCAGATATTCTCCAATTTGATCAAATGTCCTTACAACAATTAACAAACAAAGCCCCGGGAAAAAGGCAAGCCACCACATTCCAGAAGATAAATACTTCATTGACTCGGACAAAATAATTCCGATTGCCGGCTCGTGCGGTGAAAGACCTAACCCCAAAAATGTAACAGCCGCTTCATGTAATATAACGTGTGGAAATAGTAGCATAAATCCAATTAAGATTTGCGGACTTATATGTGGTAAGATGTGATGCAGTGCAATCCACCAACGCGGTTTTCCCATTTGTTTCGACATCTGAACATACTCAGCGGAACGAACTTGCAGCACCTCCGCTCGAACAACCCGAGCAAGGCTTGGCCAATGCGTGAGCATCAACCCAACTACAATTCCTTTAAACCCTCCACCTAATGTAAAAGCAATTAAAATAAGTGTCACCAAATGTGGTACACTCAAGAAAAGATCAATAATCCAGGAAATCAAGCGATCCGCTATTTTCCCCATCGACGCAGCAGCCATTCCCAGAACAAGAGCAATCAGCGCACTTCCTGTCGCCCCAAGTAAACCAACCCCGATACTGAGTGAAAGACCCATAATTGTTCTCGCAAACATGTCTCTGCCCAGCCAATCCGTACCAAATAAATGGTCGAACGATGGAGGAGCGTTTCGTTCAGTTAGATTGGTCGTTATCCTTCCTTCATCCAACAATAACCCACCTAATATGATACTTAATAAAAATAAAGCTGCGATAACAATTGTAAGAAGCATCCGCCTTCTCTGATTTAGGAGAGGCTGTTTATTTTTTTCTTCTGGAGTAGAAAGCATAACGATCTCCCCCTCTCATCCTAGGATCGAGCACCAAATAAATCAGATCAGCTATTAGATTGCCAATAAAAACAAATAACGTACTAAAAATAACAAGTCCTAATAATAGTGGGACATCCCCTCTTACGCCAGCTTCAACCGTTGCCTGACCTAAACCTGGATAAGAAAAAACCTGTTCAGCTAATACAGCGCCACCGAACAGTTCACTAAACGCAGCGAATTGTAAAGTAATTGCTGGTAAAGCTACATTACGCAGCCCGTGTCTCCAAAAAAGCACAATGCCACGCTCACCTCGCGCGCGGGCAAATAGTATATAGTCACTTTGAAGCACATCAATCATCTTTTGACGTGTATGAAGCGCTACATTAGCCACACCAAGTATACTTAATGTTATCGCAGGTAATATAAGGTGTTTAATTCTGTCAAGTAACGTAACATCCTCTGCAAGCACACCGGCAGGAACTCCCATCCCAACCGGAAACCATTTCAACCACACCGCAAAAACAATCAATACAAGTAAACCCATCCAGAATGTCGGTGTGGAAGCCAGTGTATAACAGTACCCTTTTATCAATCGATCAAGCCAAGTACCTTTTTTCATTGCGGCAACAACACCAAGGATAAATCCAATAACTCCTGATAATACCCACGCAGTCAGCATAAGCACCAAGGAGTTGATAAAACGCTCCCCAATAATATCAGCAACAGGGCGGCGATATATCATCGACGTACCTAAATCCCCAGAAAGAATTGCAGACCCCCAATTCATAAATTGAACACCAACTGGTTGATCCAGTCCCCAATATGCAGCTATTTTAGCACGTTGTTCAGGACCTACATTTAACATGTCCGCTCCAATATAAGCTTGAACCGGATCAATTGGAGAATTTTTAACTAATAAAAAGGAAATAAAACAAATGGCTACTAGTAATGTAGCCATTCGTATCCCTTTCATAAAAAGAAAAAAGCTCAGCTTTTTAACCATTTCGAACACACCTTTTAGAGGTTGTACACACTTTAATTACTCCATTTCCAATCAGCAATATTATCCGTTGCCGGCCATCCATGACCATGTACGTGGATGCGTTGATCACCAATATCCAAATTATCTTTAACAAGGTACAGGTGATCAATATTTACTAGCCAAGCCCACGCAGCATCACCTTGTACACTTACACCAGTTTCACCATCCCATTGAGCCTTTTTCCAAAAATCGATTGCCTCTTCTTCACTAGAAGCTGCAAGTGCCTGTTCAAAATATGCATCCACAGTTTCGTTCTCATAATAGCCAGTATTATAATAGTCGATTCCAGCATTATCGCTGCCGTAAATGTTATACATCTCATGTGGGTCGTGACTCCCCCAACCCATCAATACAGCACTGGAATACATATGCTGACCGATAACATCCCAGCTTCCGCCCTCGACATTAATTTTAATTCCAAGTGGTTCCATCATATCTGCAACAGCTATTGCAAGTGATTGTCGTATCGCATCGCTTGCTAAGTAATAAAGGGAGAACTCAGCCTTTAAGCCGTCCTTTTCTAAAATTCCGTCGCCATCAGTATCTTCCCATCCAGCTTCTTCTAATAGTGTACGCGCGCGGTCCATATCAGCATCCTCAATAACCGTTTCTGGATTCCACCACGGCAGCCCATCTACAGATGTATAAGCAGGGGTGCCATATCCTTCTAGCACACCATCTACTAACGCTTGACGATCAACAGCTATGTTTATCGCCTGACGAATTGCTACATCTGCTGTTACGTCATTACCAATTGGTAAACCGTCCTCTGTAACTTCTCCTGACTCTACAAAAGGAAAGACAATACCACGGTTATCCACTGTTTCTACTGCTTCTAATTTCATGCCAGGAACCTCTTGGTTACTAAATGCAGCTGGTATATATGCCATATCTACCTCACCTGCTTGAGCAGCAGCAAAGGAAGCGTCCTCACTTAAGAATAAAAAGGTAATCTGTTTAAAATAAGGTTCTGTATCATAATATTCAGGATTAGCCTCAACAATTAATTGCTGTCCTTTATCCCACTGCACAAGCTGAAACGGTCCCGATCCAATCGGATTCTCAGCATAATCCTCTGTATAGGCATGCTTTGGTACAATCCCTGTTGCTACGAGCGAATTAACAAATGTGGACTGAGGTTGTTTTAGCGTAAATTCCACCGTATATTCATCTATCGCTTCCACTTTATCGATTACATTAAGATCCACAACAGATGCGTTATCCATTGCCGTTTCAAATGTAAACACAACATCTTCAGCGGTTAAAGGTTCTCCATCAGAAAATTTCACATTATCACGTAATGACACCGTCCAAACTTCTCCATCAACTTCATAACCTGTAGCTAAATCATTTACAATTTCAAGATCATCATCTCTTTTTAAGAGCGTGCTTTGAAATAACGGAGAGCCGTAGCGCCCCCACCCTGTTGTTGGATCAAATCCAGTTTCCGGCTCCGAACCAAATGCTAATACAAGCTCATCTTTATTTTCTTCCTTCTCATTTGTTGCATCATCTGCTTGATCAGATTCCGACTGTGTACAGCCCGCCAATAAGATAGTAAAAATAAACATAGTCAACAAGCTAATTCCGATTATTTTTTTATTCATTTATTTCACTCCGATTTTCATTTAATATCCAAAATTAGATTCGCTCCACAGGAGCTAATGTAAACTTACCGTAGTCGACACCCTTTATACTTGTCAGCTGATTGCTTAGCTGTTGGATGTCTTTCGCTTTTCCTTTTACGATAATCAACTCTAAACAGCTCGCTTGATTCAGATGAAAATGTGTCGTTGCTAAGATATTATCATGCATACGGTGCTGAATCTTTGTAAGCTCATCTACTAAATTTCGCTGATGGTGATTATAAAATAAAAGAACACTCCCAGCAACAATTTGTTCATCCTGCTCCCATGAGTGCTGTGTTAATGCATCCCGAACCAGGTCACGAACTGCTTCCGATCGGTTTTCATACCCTCTTTGTTTCACTAAATCATCAAATTTCCCAAGCAAATGCCCTTCCATTGACACACTAAACCTTTTTAATGAAGAGTCGTCCATGATTTCCTCCTTAACTGCTCACCTTGATTACATCAATTAAAAAATTACTTTTACTCTAATTGTATTCCTACATGTCAGTAACACGAATTTGAAAATTCGTAACACTGATACAACGAAAAAAATCGCACTTTTCACGCGACTTAATAGCTATTCTAATTTATCATTTTGGAATGATGTAGTCAATAAATACATTATGATTACGTAATGTATTTTCCATTTTAATGGTGTTATGTTTACATAAAAAAGTGTTACTATGCCACTCATTTTTTTCGATTAGGCTTAGCTTTTCTTTTTAATCAGTTGCCTTCCATTTGGTCTATTCTCTAAATATAAATAACCCTCCTTTAAGTAGATTAAAGGAGGTGACATGTGATAATAATCAATCATTTTATTAACTTTATGCAATTAATGTAAATTTGTTAAAAACCTACATCTCTACTCTTTTATTACAAAACTTGGCATTCGTTAATGGGATTCTTAGAAAGTGTATGATGCATTCTCTTATGCTTTGAAGTAAAACAAGGCTTTAGACGAATGCCTAGTTGCACTTATGCAGCATATGAAAGTTTACATTCTTATCTGCTAAAAAAGACGAACTTGGTCACAATAGTAGTGGAGGATGATTATCGTGATATTTATATACAATGACTATGGTGGAACACATACAACTTCTCTTGCAGCAGCATATCATCTAAAAAAAATCCCGACTGACAAAGTTCTTACAAAAGAGGAGATTATGAGTGTAGATTATTTTAACAAATTAACAAAACACGATCTTGGAAAATTAATATTTCATGGATTAGATGAAGATGGAAATGCTGTTTATACCATAGGCAGAAAAGATAATAAATATGTTGTGCCAGCAATACAAAATCTTATTGAGCTATTACAGGAAAAATATAATTTTAATGAAAAAATAGTAATATCCAACACTTCACCGACCGTACCTATAGCTATATCAATTGGAGGATTTTTCTCTAGAGGTCTACACATTGACTTTATCGGCGTTCCATTACTTATAGCAGGTGCTAAACAGTGCTGTAATCAGATTAATCGATTAGTTGAACAGACCAAGAAAGCAAGTATTTCTAGAAATAGTAAAATTGTTGTTTTAGAAAATAAATCGTTCAATTAATGATTCTAGTATTTAACATGAAAGGAATCGATTCTCATGGACTACCCAACCATTCACACAAATTTCTGGGACGGAGTTATTGCTGTACCAGCTGTCGTGTTATTAACCCAATGTTTTAAAGTATTTCCTGTTCCACGTCAATACTTTCCTACCATAGCAAGCATTATTGGGTTTATTATTTCCATCTTTATTAGTCATAGAGGAGATTTATGGGCTGGTATATTTATGGGGGCTTTTTATGGTGCTGCGGCAGTAGGTACCTATTCTTCATTGAAAACTACTTGATTAGCTTTTAAATATAGAAAGAGAAAGTCTAAGTCCCCATAGGCGTAAACAGTTCTTTAAAGATTGAAACTATCCATCCCGCTAAATAAACTTCGTTCTAAACAACAACCAACATCTAGTGGCAAATAAAATAATACGAAATATACTGCGGCATAACAGCGTGCTATTCTTCCAGCATTGCCTCCGCTTTAGTTGTCTCAACAGTGCCATGTGGATGATGTGGGGGGGCATATATTGTATAAAGCTTTAATGGAATATTGCCTGTATTGATTACATTATGCCATGTTCCAGCAGGCACCATAATTGCTGTATCGTCGTATACTCTTCTTTCAAAATTCAAGTTATTACTGCTTTTCCCCATTCTTACAATCCCCTGTCCTTGCTCTATTCGCAGGAATTGATCGGTATCCGGATGTATTTCTAAACCAATATCATCACCAACATGAATACTCATTAATGTGACTTGCATGTGCTCTCCTGTCCATATAGCAGTACGATACGTATTATTATTTCGTGTAGCCTTATTAATATTTATAACAAACGGTTGTGGTCCATAATCCTTCACTCGGAAATCTTCTTTTTTTTGTAATTGTTCATTCATTAGACTTCCATAATAAAACGGCCTTTCGTAAGGATAATGCGGTATGTTCGTAAAGTAAGGCAGAGGATACGGATAAAAATAGTACACTTTACTCATTCCCTTCATTCTATTCCAAATTTATTGTATGAGGCATGTTTAAGTAACGTGCCTATATGAATAAAAACATCCGTTTTAAAGTTATTTAATTATTTCCCATAAATAATTTTTATACATTAGTATTTACAAAGGCTTATAAACACTGGTATGATAGCATATGTTTCACGTGGTTCGAAACCATCCCACGATAAAAAACTAAGGAGAGAGATTAACATGAAAGTAAGAACTCTTGTGGTGAATGCGTTAATAGCTGCTTTATATATTGCTGTATCCGCACTCATTGTTCCATTCGGATTTACAAATATCCAATTCCGCATTTCTGAAGTATTTAACCATCTTATTGTATTTGATAAGCGCTACTTCTTTGGAATTGTAATAGGGGTATTTTTATATAACCTATTATTTTCACCTTTAGGTTGGTTTGATTTAGTCTTTGGTGTAGCACACTCTGCAATTTCATTAGCTATTATCATTCTACTAGCAAAATATATAAAAAATATATGGGTGCTGCTTGCTGCGAATACCATTGTCTTTACATTCAATATGTTCATTATTGCATTTGAATTGAAGCTTGCTTTACAATTTCCGTTCCTGTTGACCTGGTATACAACAGCCGTCGGTGAGTTCGTTGTATTAGCTATCGGTATCCCAATTATATATGCCCTGAATAAGCGATTAAAATTTAATCGTCTAATGTAAATAACCTCCTCGTTCGTTCACGAATGAGGAGGTTATTTTATTTCCATCATCCACAGATTTTGCTTATACTTAGGTTACGTAAAATCGGAAAGGATGGATAGCATGATTGTTCGAGAACGCAATCAAGAATTAATATTGATTCAGCAGGATCACCATGCAGCTATTTCCGGTGATATTGTGAAACAATGGAAGAAAGATTACTTTTTAGGAGACGGTTTACGAAGCTCGGTTGAATTCGCAGCATATCAGCATGACTGTGGCTGGAAGGAGTTTGACAAACAGCCATTTCTGAACGACAAAGAAGCAATACCCTACTCTTTTTTCGATTTTCCGATCTTACCGAAAATCGTTCTTTATAAGCATGGGATTGATGTGGTCCAACAAGTAGATTCATACGCTGCACTTCTATGCAGTGAACACTATAAACGCTTCCTTTTAAATCATACTTCTCTAGAAGCCCAGGAATTTGTTACAGCAGAAAACACACGGCAGCAATCAATTATTGCCACTTTAAACGAATTCAACAAACGTTTGTTTAATTTTCATTATGGGCTTATTCAGTTTAGTGATAACCTTTCTTTGTATCTTTGTTTGAATGAACCGGGTAATGCAATGAATGCCGGACATTCCTTTTTTAAAGATGGGATTCCCATGAATCAAGCATTGCACGAATTTTGCGACGAACACTTACAGTTACACTGGAAAAATGAGAACACAGTCGTATTAGATGACTTCCCATTTGAACAGCCGTTTGACGTCGTTATTAAACAAAAAGCAATACCAAAAGCCGATCTTTCAGCTAAAGGATTAATCGCTAGCTACGAGGAAGCAACCTTTGAAGAATGGAACGTAACGATCACCACTTTGTAACCAACAAAAAGAGCTGAACAGCTAGCCTCTTCCAGAGGATGTTCAGCTCGAATTTCTTTGGTTAATCCCATTCATATGGTGTTGTTTGGTAGACATAATAATTCAGCCAATTCGAGAACAATAAACTACAATGACTTTTCCATCGATGTAATGGCTTTTCATTTGGATCATCGTTCGGGAAGTAGTTCTCTGGCAATTGTGTTAGAATACCTCTCTGATGGTCCCGATGATATTCTTCTGCCAATGTACTTGCACTATATTCAAGATGACCTGTTGCCATTATATTCTTACCGTCTTTAGAGGACATTAAGAAAATACCTGCCTTATCGGAATGGGCCAGGATTTGCAGTTTTGAATGGTTTGCGATCTCCTCATACGAAATATCGGTATATCTAGAGTGTGGCGCAAGGAAATAATCATCAAATCCACGCACGAGATTCTCATTTCGGTGTAATACCTCATGTTCAAAAATACCAAAGCATTTTTCCGGTAATTCATGCTTATTAATCCCATAATGGTGATACAAAGCCGCCTGCGCACCCCAGCAAATATGCAATGTCGATGTAACATTTTCTTTTGACCAATTCATAATCTCTTGTAATTCTTCCCAGTAATCCACTTCTTCAAATGAAAGATGCTCAACAGGCGATCCTGTAATAATCATTCCATCGAACCGCTTCTCTTTAATGTCAGAAAACGGTTTATAAAAGGTGTCCAAATGATATTTACTCGTATTTTTTGAATCATGTGTCGTCATCTTCAAAAATGAGACGTTTACCTGGATTGGCGTATTCCCAAGATAACGAAGGAGATGTGCTTCTGTTTTTTGCTTTTCAGGCATCAAATTGACAATTAATATATTAAGTGGCCGAATATCCTGCGTAACCGCGCGCTCTTCTTCCATTACAAATATATTCTCCTGCTCAAGAATCTCCTTCGCCGGCAATTGTGCCGGTATTCTAATTGGCATTTTTATTCTATCCCCCTCAGGAAAAATACTGTTAAGTTATTATTCATTGTAAAGCCTATAATAAAAAATTCAAGTTAAAAGTTTAGCTATATTTCGATAATTTCGTTTACTAGGTGAGGAAAAAGCTTTTCCCTTATTGAGTGGAGCGCGCTTGTAAGGGGATATCGCATTTCACCGTGGATTGATGGCCCGATTTGGAATGAAGCTGAGACAAAAGTATCTTTATGAAATAAAAACCGAACATGACCGGTGCAAATAACTCGCTCCGGAAATATACTTCGCACATCCAGAGGCGGCTATATTTCCTACGCTAAGCTTATGCATCGTTCGTCTTTAACATTAAACACTTTTGTTATGTCCCAGCTTCTTCTCAAAACAAAAATTAAAGACTAATTGTTGCTTTTCGTTTTTGAAAATCAACATCTGAATAATAAGCATTTTTCACTAAAACATTCGGGCCAAGACATTTTACTGCAGGACAATGACAGTTTAAGCTTTTAGCAGTTCTCGTATCCATCCAACGCTTATATGATTCCAGCAAAGAAGTCGTTTGTATGTTCCCTAAAGATGGCTCGTCACCGAAATCTGTTACAATGACTTCACCTGTAAAAATATTTACATTTAAGCGTGACCTTCCGTCTGGATCATTTCTAACTGTCACATTTTTTTCTTTGTAGAGGCGATTCAACAATGCTAAGTCCGCTTCATTTGCACTACAAGCATAGAACGGCAATGTTCCAAATAGCATCCACATATCGGGATTTCGGTGCTCTAATAGACGCTCAATTGCTGTCCGCATTTCGTCTAGACTTAACGTTTCCATTGTGCTCGCAAAGTCGACCGGATACATTGGATGCACTTCATGTCTTGCACAACCCATTTCATTAATATGATCATGAATTTGTTCCAAATAAGGATATGTCCGCTTGTTCAGCATTGTTTCTGCTGAAACCATGACACCATTAGCTGAGAGGCGTTGCGAATTTTCTACTAAACGGTCAAAATATTTTATTCGATTTTCCAGCGAGGGTTTACGTTCCATCATCGCAAATCCAGTTTGAGCAAACTCCTCAGCAGTTCCCCAGTTATGCGAAATATGTAGCACATCAAGAAACGGAATAATTTCCTCATAGCGCTCGAATGGCAGTGTTAAATTAGAGTTCATCTGTGTTTTAACACCACGACGATGCGCATATTCAAGTAAAGGAATAACATAGTTACGAACCAACTTTTTATTCATCATCGGTTCTCCACCCGTAATACTTAGTGTGCGGAGCTTCGGAATCTCATCCAAACGCTTCAGAATCAACTCAATTGGCAACGCATCTGGATCACTGCTTTGCAATGTATATCCTACCGCACAGTGAGCACAGCGCATATTACACATGTTAGTTGTTGTAAATTCGATATTCGATAAAGTCATTTCACCATATTCTTCTACATCCATATAAGCTTCCCACGGATCATTTAAAGGTGTTATTAAAGGTTGCGTCACCTTTGTTGTCATGTATGAATCTTCCTTTCTATATGAAGCAATCCATACTTTATTCTACCACTTTTCATGGTATATGCATGGGAATAAAACCATATGACTATAAATTTAACGTTATCGCTCTAGCATTCACTTTTAATACGGATATTCATTACTATTTGACTTATGGGGCAACTAGGTCTACTCAGAAGTGTGTTGTTTCTTTAACATCTTAAATCCTATAAATGTCCGATTATTTTTAGAATAACCGGGCACGCTATAGATGGTTAAGCTTTATTTGGAAAAACATAAAGAAAGGGAGATAATCAATGGATAAAGATCCATCAAATGAAAATTTACAGACAAATATTGAACATGATGATACGTTAACAACTCGCCAAGGCCATCCTGTCACAAATAACCAAAACATCCGAACTGTTGGTAATCGTGGACCAGCCACACTTGAAAACTATGACTTTATTGAAAAAATCAGTCACTTTGACCGTGAAAAGGTTCCTGAACGAATTGTTCATGCTCGCGGAGCTGGTGCACATGGCTACTTTGAAACGTATGGAAATGTTGGAGATGACCCTGTTTCCAACTATACACGTGCGAAAGTTTTCCAAGAAAAAGGAAAGCAAACTCCTGTCTTCGTTCGTTTTTCAACAGTAGTACATGGTCTGCACTCTCCAGAAACAGTTCGCGACCCCCGTGGGTTTGCAGTGAAGTTTTACACAGAAGACGGGAACTGGGATTTAGTTGGGAACAATATCAAGATTTTCTTTATCCGCGATGCCATGAAATTCCCAGACATGATCCATGCCTTTCGACCAGACCCTGTAACAAATATCCAGGATAGTGAGCGTTTCTTTGATTTTTGCTCCAATTCACCAGAATCCTTTCATATGGTGACCTTTATATATTCTCCATGGGGAATTCCAGCAAACTATCGAATGATGCAAGGCTCTGGTGTAAACACCTATAAATGGGTAAATGCAGAAGGTAAAGCCGTTCTTGTAAAATACCATTGGGAGCCAAAGCAAGGAATCAAAAATTTAACGGCAAAAGAAGCGCAAGAAATACAAGGCAAGAACTTCAACCACGCCACACAGGATTTATATGAATCCATTGAAAAGGGCGATTACCCAGAGTGGGAAATGTTTGTACAGATTATGGAAGATGGACCACATCCTGAATTAGACTTTGACCCGCTTGATGATACGAAACTGTGGCCTGAGGATCAGTTCCCATGGCTGCCGGTTGGAAAAATGGTGCTAAATAAAAACCCAGAAAACTACTTTAATGAAGTTGAACAAGTCTCTTTCGGAACTGGGGTCCTCGTTGATGGACTTGACTTTTCGGACGATAAAATGTTGCAAGGGCGTACATTTTCTTACTCTGATACACAGCGCTATCGCGTAGGAGCAAACCATTTACAGCTTCCAATTAATGCTCCCCAAAAACGAGTTGCGACGAACCAAGAGGGTGGACAACTTCGCTATCACAATGATAAAGCGCCTGGCCAGAATCCACATGTGAATTATGAGCCATCCAGCCTAGGCGGTTTGAAAGAAGCAAAGCAAGCAGGAAAAGAATATACTCCAAAGATTGAGGGTAACCTCGTTCGCGAATCAATTGACCGAAACGATAATACAAAACAAGCAGGCGAAACCTATCGCAGATTTGAACAATGGGAAAAAGACGAATTAATTTCCAATCTTGTTGGTGATCTTTCAACCTGTCAAAAGGAAATTCAAGACAGGATGATTGCATTAGCGGAGCAAGCAGATGAAGAATATGGGCGCCGGTTACGTGAAGGAATAGCTGAAGCCAGTAAACAAACAAGTTCAACGATGATGGAATCTGCTGAAGAAATACATCCACTTGGTGCGAAAGATGCTGGAAAAGCAGTAAAAGAAGCAATTGATAAGGGACATGACGCAGAGCCTTATTAGAGACGGGGAGCTAAACCAATTCGGATAGCCGGCCGGAGCGGGCTAAATAGGTTAGCAACAATTGGTTAAATCCTGCACATAAACTGTCTAATACTGAGCAGCAATATCGTTTTTTCGAGTACTAACCAATACAGGCAGATCATATTGTCGTCCTTTTGACAGTAACGAACGATTAGCTTTTCAAACGAAAAGAGGTGCCCTAAAAGGTGCACCTCTTTTACATTGTTTCAGCTGGCCGCACGCGTTTTGCGATCAAGCCGTGTTTCGGTGAAAAAATAAAGCTTATCATAAATACCAACCCAGTTGCGAATGCCATAGAGCCTGAAATCGATGTATCAATCCAGGCTGCAATATAGTAACCGGTCACTGCGGAAACTACCCCAAATGAGCCACTGAGCACAAGCATGAACGAAAGCTTATCTGTCCATAAATATGCAGAGGCAGCAGGTGTAATGAGCATCGCAACAACCATAATCGCCCCCACAGCATCAAATGAAGCAACCGTTGTGACGGATACAAGGCCCATAAAAAGATAATGCATGAGTATTACTGGTATCCCAAGGCTTGCCGCTAAGGCTGGATCAAAGGATGTGATTTTCCATTCTTTATAAAAAGCGATGATAAAAAAGAGAATAACTGATAGCACTAGCAATAACAACGCTGTCGCTTCGGGAATTGCGCCAATAAATGGTAATGTAATCATATGAAACGGAATAAATGTAATTTCACCCATTAACGCATGCTGTACATCTAGGTGTGCATTTCCAACTGAAGTAGCAATTAATATTACACCAATTGCAAATAAAGTTGTAAAAACAATTCCCATTGCTGCATCATGCTGTACCCGCAATGAATGCAGCCATTGTACTAGAAAAGCTGTAAAAACCCCTGCCAATATCCCTCCAATTAGCATCGCTGTCCCACTAACTTCACGTGTAACAATATAGGCAATTACAATCCCTAATAAAACTGTGTGACTAATTGCATCTGCCATCATCGCTGTCTTCCTTAATATAAGAAAAACACCAATCACACCACAGGAAAGTCCTACCAGAGCAGCAGTTAAAATAATCCATGCTGTATATGTCATTTCCTCACCCCTCCTGCTTCAGTGTTTGAGTATTTGATTGCTGATTCCTTTGGTGCAACTTAAATTGCAAATAATGGATTAGTATACCTTTTTCTTTCCCAAAGATGAGCGATACAACAAAAAATCCAGCACCTACCACTACAATAAACGGACCAGTAGGCAGTCCGCTTCCTAAAGCACTGATTAATGTACCTGCTGCTCCCGCTAGTCCACCAAATATAGCAGACAACAGAATCATTATCTTAAAGGACTGTGTCCAATAGCGAGCACTTACTGCTGGAATAATTAACATCGCCGCCATTAAAATAACACCAACAGCTTGAATCCCAATTACAATGGTTGTAACCAGCACTGCCGTATACAATGTATTCATGCCTTTAAGTGATAGTCCAATTCCTTTAGCGAACTGCCCGTCAAAGAGATAAAGCTTCCATTCTTTAAATCCAATAAATACAATAAAAACAACAATGAGCGCTAATACCAGCATCGTTATAACATCTGTTCGAACCATCGCTGCAGCCTGCCCATAAATAAAGCCGTCTAGCCCACTCTGGTTTCCCCCAGCAGACCGGTTAGCTATTGTTAAAAGCATGATACCAAAGCCGTAGAAGATAGCTAAAACCATTCCCATTGCGGAATCCTCCGAAATCCGACTCGCTGTCGTAATCCATTGGATTAAAAATGCACCAATTAAAGCGCTGATTGCAGCTCCAATAATAAGTATAAGCAGATTTTTCTCACCAATAAGGAGAAAGGCAATAACGACTCCTGGCAATGCAGCATGTGATAATGCATCACTCATCAGATTTTGTCTTTTCCAATAAGCCATACAACCAATTGTCCCAGCAGCAATACCTAGGGTCATCGTACTCAATAGAACCCACCCTGTATTACTATTCAATAGAATGGACAGCATGACGTTGTTCCTCTCCCATCCAGCGCATATTTCCTCCATAGGTATTGGCGATATTTTCTCTTGTAAAAATCTGCTCTGTTTTTCCATGTTTAATGACGGTACGATTTAGTAATAAAACATGATCAAAGTAATCTTCTACCGTTTGCAAATCATGATGTACAACCATAACGGTCTTACCAATTGCTTTCAGCTCTTTTAAAATTGTCATGATTGCTCGCTCTGTAGCAGCATCTACACCAGCAAGCGGTTCGTCCATGAAATAAAAGTCAGCATCCTGTACTAAAGCTCGGGCTAAAAAGACGCGTTGTTGCTGACCACCAGAAAGCTGGCTAATTTGCCGATTCGCATAATCTGCCATCCCCATTTTGTCCAATGCCTCATATGCTCTTTCTTTATGCAAACGGGATGGTCTCCTCAACCATCCAATTTTACCATACAGTCCCATTGTCACGACATCAAGTGCATCCGTTGGAAAATCCCAGTCGACAGAACCTCGTTGCGGCACATACCCAATCCGTTTTTTGGCTTTTATAAATGGAAGACCGAAAAATTTTACAGATCCTGTCAATGAGGGATGAAGATTTAATATCGTTTTTAATAGTGTTGATTTCCCCGCTCCATTCGGTCCAACAATTCCTGTTAAGGAACCGCCGTTCACTTCAAAATTAATATCGTGAAGGACCGTGTTTTTCCGGTATGAAGCGGATAAATTTTCTACCTGTAAAATTGGTGTTGCCACGTTACTCAGCTCCTCCAGTTAATGCATCATAAATTGTATTCATATTATGACGGTACATTCCAATATATGTGCCCTCTTCACTTCCAGGTGAACCCATTGCATCAGAGAATAGTTCTCCACCTAACTCAACGTCTACCCCTTCACTTTTAGCACCTTCGATTACAGCCTCAATAGAACTTGAATTAATACTGCTCTCTACGAATATAGCAGGAACCTGATATTCTTTAATAGTTGCAATTGTATCGTTAATATCAGAAATCCCAATTTCATCTTCCGTACTCAAACCTTGAAGACCTATTACCTCCATGTCATGCATTCTACCAAAATACCCGAATGCATCATGTGCTGTCACAAGAACGCGTCCACTTTCCGGAATATCCGCTAGCTTCTCCGCTTCTTGCTTTAATTCTTCCAATTCAGCAAAATATTGCGTTTTATTTTCCTCAAAGTAATCCGCATCCTCTGGTGAGTATGCCTTCAGCTCTTCTACCGCAGCATCCAGCGCCGCTTCCCATAAATCTAGATCAAACCAGATATGTGGATCAATCGCACCGTCCTCATCATGTAATA
The DNA here is from genome assembly GCF_038002145.1 of Oceanobacillus sp. FSL W7-1309. Taxonomy (NCBI): domain Bacteria; kingdom Bacillati; phylum Bacillota; class Bacilli; order Caryophanales; family Bacillaceae; genus Oceanobacillus; species Oceanobacillus sp. FSL W7-1309. Next base: position 1,923,407 of record NZ_JBBOBX010000001.1, on the reverse strand, counting down.
AAGCATCTTCTGAAAGACTATCTCCAATTGCCAGAACTGGTTTAGAATCACCGATCGAGTCAAATACTTTTACCATGTTCACTTCTAAATTCAAGCCATTATAAAAAATAACCTCTGCTTCATCCACCTTTGCAATATCGCTTTGTGTTGGGTTATATAGATGCGGATCCACTGATGGTCCCATTAGACTTTCAACTTCTACACGATCCCCCCCTATTTCGGATAATGGTTCTCCTATCTGAGCAATCGTTGTTAGAACCTTTATCTTTTCCTCTCCTGATCCATTTGTTTCACCTGACGCTCCACCATCCGAATTACATGCAGCAAGCAGAATAATCATCGCAAATAGTGCAAGACCCCATATCTTTTGAGTAAATCCTCCCATTTTGTATCCTCCCCTTTATTTTTACCTAGGTAAACTTTATTTGTTATTTATAAATTTAATCTTATTATTAGCTATTGTCAAGTGTTTTTGTGATAGTATATTATTTTTCCTTAAGGAAACTTTTATAGGTAATATGTTTATATGATCCAATCGCCCAATTGGTGACTTCGCTGTCGCCTTAGGGAACCTGGAACGAAGATCTGCCACGGTGCGATAGTAATTTTGTTCATAAAAAAACTCTTTCCTTAAATCGAAAAGAGTTTTTATTACAAACTATAAATTTTTATGAATGACATTTAATATCAATCGTAATTCATGAATTGCAATCTGCCCGGGTGCAGATGCCTTTTCTGCTGCTCCAAATGTGATTGCAGAACCGAATAATTCTCCTGCCAAGCGGCTAATTACTCCATTTCCTGCCATCGACATCGTAATAATTGGCCGATTCGCGTAACATTCCTTCATTTCGTTAGTCGCTTCTAATAAAATTAAGACATCTCTAGCGTTTTTCGGCATTACTGCAATTTTAGGAAGATCTCCTCCGAGCTCCTGCGCTCTTTTTAGGCGATTTACAATTTCTTCTTTTGGTGGCGTTTTTTCAAAATCATGGTTGGAAAGAATAACATAAACTTGATTTTCATGTGCACTATGTATAAGCGTTTTCACAGTTTGTTCATCATTATACAACTCAACATCAACAATATCGATTAGTCCCGTTTCAATTATTGTTTTATTTAATGCTATGTAAGCGCCAGATGATAGTTCCTTTTCTCCGCCCTCTTTTGCACTACGAAACGTAAAGATTAAAGGAATATCTTTTAATCTTTCTCGAATATCGATTAGTACCGATTTAACTTGCTCAATGTCTTCTACCATCTCCAAAAAATCAACACGCCATTCCACTAAATCCACATCCAAAGACATTAAGAGCTTTGTCTCTTCAATTAATTCTGCATGCGTTTTACCAACTAATGGAACACAAATTTTCGGAGCACCTTCTCCGATTGTTAGATGCTTTATGGATAATGTATGAGACATGAATACCAACCCCTTTTCAGCTTTAGTACATGCATTACGCATTTTTACTCTTTCTACTAGGAGCCTAATCTTTGATTGTGCGCTCCCAAGTTGAATCTCATATCAAACAATAATGCAATTAGCGGTTCATGATAAGGAATAAATAAGCCTTCTGAAATCATATTGATGATCTCATTTTTCGACGCCCACCTTACCTGTTTCACTTCTTCAGTCGGCAGTGTAAGGTTTTTGATGTTTAAATCGGTTTCAATAAGGTAATAATCATCAAATCCATATTCAAAGTTTACAGTTAGAGAAGGACGCATATTTTGAAGGTCAAGGGTATAACCAATTTCTTCTTTTACTTCTCTTTCCGCAGCTTGTTGACTCGTTTCACCTGTTTTCGCACTGCCTCCTACGGTAATATCCCACATGTTCTTCCAATCTTCCTTATTGGGGTGTCGCTGTTGAATCAGCATTTCTCCAAGTTGATTAAATAGACAGACATGAATCACTAAATGGTACGCATCTTGTCCGAATGTATCCCCACGATTCATTTGCTTATCTGTCAGCTTTCTGTCCTTGTCGTAAACATCCCACGTCTCCATAATTTCACTCCTTCATCCTAACTTTACTATTCCGAATTTGACGAATTGAGGCAACCCCATCAGCTGATTCATGTTATATTAAGCATAGAATCCGTTCTTAAAAAGTATGGTTAACCATGAAAAATCTTTATGCACTTAGACGTAGTATAGCATATTGAAAGTATATCTGAAGATGTTCATTCGTTGAACCTTCTTTTCCATTAACAGATAGTAAGGGGGGCTAGTTCATATATGTTAAAGCGATTATTTGATTGGATGACCGTTATCGGATTAATACTGTTACTTGGTCGAATTCTAACAGCAATCTTCCTCTTTTTAGATATTCCGTTTACGAGCTTCTTTCAAGACTATAGCATTATTTCGGTTATCATTTTAATTATCGGTCTTGTTGGTCAGCAAGCCGTCAAGGATCGCAAAACAAATCGCTGAGGTAGGCTAAGCAAAAACAGTTCTGCTTAGTCTTTTTACTGCGATGTGGTAAAATCATGATACCAATACTTTAGGGAGCTGATAGGTATGGCGCCTTTAAACGAAGACCAATTAGAAAATATCCGAAATGAACGTAAAATACAAATTATGCGAGCTGCGCTTAGAGTCTTTGCAGCAAATGGCTTTAAACTAACAAAAATCAGTTTAATTGCAAAGGAAGCTGGAATTAGTCATGGCTTAGTTTATCACTATTTTAAATCCAAGGAAGAAGTGTTATACGAAAGTCTGGAATGGGCAATGGAGTTAAATGAAACGAAGAAATATCTTAACAAGCTATCTGAGATGGCGATTACTCCGACAGAAAAAATACGTGACTTTACAAAATTCGCCCTCTCATCAAGCAAGTATGAAAGCAGTGATATATTTCGTATTATTCAACACCTAGAGCATACAGAAGGTGTTCCTACTCATATACTAGATTTCACAAAAAAAGTTGGGATGATGTATATTGAATTTTTCATTCCCATTTTTATTGAAGGACAAGCAGCTGGCGAAATCATTCAAGAAGATCCGGAAGAGCTGGTTGGATTATTTCTAACCATTATTTCTGGGGTAATAGCAGATGACCCCGATTATTGGCAGGAAAATATGGACCGTAAAATCGCTATTTTCTTGCGGATGATTACGACACGTTAACCCCTTATTCATCTCCCCTCCATTTGACATCAAAATTTATTGTTGACAAACGAGGGGATTCATTATACCTTTATATTGACTGGTTTAATCAATCAAAGAACCAGTCAATATTTTTGACTTTAAATTGACTGATTAAGTCAATCAATAAGGGGTGATAAAATGAAGGGTGACATTATTTCTGTTCAAAACTTAAAGAAATCCTATGGAAAACACATTGTTTTAGATGGCCTAAATTTTAAAGTAGAGCGGGGATCAATATTTGCATTGCTTGGGGAAAATGGCGCTGGTAAGACCACAACTGTACGTATTTTAGCAACATTAATCCAAGCCGATAGTGGTATTGCTACAATCGCTGGATACAATACCCATCGTGAACCTGAATCTGTGAGACAGCAGATTAGTTTGACAGGTCAGTATGCTTCAGTAGATGAATTGCTGACAGGTGAAGAAAACCTAATGATGATGGGGCGTTTAAATCACTTGAATCGTGATGCGGTGAAGAAGCGTACATCCGAACTGCTAAAACAATTCGAGTTAGTAAATGCCGCAAAAAAAAGTGTAAAAACCTATTCCGGCGGGATGCGTAGAAGGCTTGATATTGCAATTAGCCTGCTTGTCTCTCCACAAGTTATTTTCCTAGATGAGCCTACAACAGGACTAGACCCACGCAGCCGGAGGAATATGTGGAACCTGATTCAACAGCTTTCCGAGGACGGCGTAACTATCTTTTTAACAACCCAATACTTGGAGGAAGCTGATCAGCTTGCGGATAAAATTGCTGTTATTGATAATGGAAAGATCGTAGAAGAAGGAACTGCTGAAGAACTAAAGCGAATGATTGGTGATGAAAAGCTAGAATTAACCTTTGATGATTTGGAGGTATTTCAACTCGCTTCAAAACTTTTACAAGCGCAAGCAAATGAAAAAGAGCGTAGTATTTCCATTCAAAACGGTTCACCAGAAAATTTGCGCAATCTACTCAACACATTACATGAGCATGGAATCGAACCTAGCTCCATCAACTTCCGCAAACCAACACTTGATGATGTTTTTATAGATATAACAAGTCGAAAAAGAAGGGGGCGATCCGTCCATGCGTAAATCAAAACTTTATTGGGCACTATCAGATGGCTGGACAATGTCACAGCGAAGCTTAAAGCATATTTTCCGTGAACCAGAGTCCCTATTAATGGCTATCGGGCTACCAGTCGCGATCATGGTCATGTTTGTCTACATTTTTGGGGGAGCTATTGAGACTGGAACAGAATATGTTAATTATGTTGTTCCAGGAGTAATTATCACATGTGCAGGATTTGGAAGTTCGCTTATAGCAATAAGTGTTACACAGGACATGGTCGGTGGTTTATTTGAGCGTCTTCGCAGCATGGCTCTTCTCCCTTCTTCCTTGATGGTCGGTCACGTTACTGGAGGGTTCGTTCGTAATGCGATTGCTACAACTGTCATCTTTCTTGTTGCAATGCTCATAGGATTTCGACCGAATGCTGGATTTACAGAATGGCTTGGTATTATTGGCCTGTTGTCTCTATTTATGTTCTCTCTCAACTGGCTATTTGTAGCCATTGGTTTAATCACAAAAAGCGTAGAAACAGCAAATGCAGCTACATTTCCGATGCTATTCCTGCCATATGTTAGTAGTGCTTTTGTACCAACAGAGACAATGCCTACTTGGCTCCACACTTTCGCAGACAACCAGCCGATGACTCCACTGATTGAAACGCTACGAGGACTTCTTATCGGAACACCAATTGGTAACAATGCTTGGTTCACAATTCTTTGGTTTGGATCTCTATTGATAATAAGCTTCATCCTTTCTGTAGCTATTTTTAAACGAAGGAAAAAAGAATAGTTTGTTGGAACAGAATGGGAGCTTGACTACTCACCTCTCATTCTGTTAAATGATCAACCTTTCATCCGAAGCACCTGATAATACGTAAAGAAGACTGAAGCAAGACCAACTCCTAGAAAGATGCTTCCGATAACCAAAAAGTTCGTCGTATTAGATTTCATCTTAAATTCGTAAATAAAGGTGTCAGCACTACCTTGAGCTGCTAGCCAACTATCCGCTATAACCGTCCCAATTGATCCACTAAATAAAATGATGACAATGCCACAAGTAGCTGACAAAGCACTTAATGTCATGAAGGCCTTTAATTCTTCATGGTTCATTTTATACATCCCCCCATTACCGTACAAGTCTATATAAATCACCTAATCTTAATATAAACTAATTTAAAATAAAAGCACGGTTTAAAAACGAAAAAATCGGATATTAGTCTAGTGTAGAAATGGAGCTGAGATGATGTTCGAATGGAATGATTTAATAACTGCATTTTGGGCTTTCTTTGTATTGCTTCCTTTAGTATCATTGATTCACCAATTAGGTCATTATTTAATGGCACTTTTATTTGGAGGGAGATCCGAAATAATTCTAGGTAGAGGAAAATTGTTATTCAAACTAGGCACCATTCAAGTGAATCGATATTATTTTTTAGATTCTTATTGTCATTATGAATCCTTAAAAAAAAATACGCGTTTAACACATATTCTCGTTCATGCTGGAGGAGTATTATTAAACCTAATTTCTATTCTCTTAGTCAATCTGTTTATTATAATAGGCTGGTTGCCTGAGGCACAATTTTTCTATCAGTTTGGTTACTTTACTATATACTATATGTTCTTTTCACTTTTCCCTGTGCAATACTCTGAAAAGCACGCCAGTGATGGAAAACAAATTATTAATATTGTACGGAATTACTCACCATCTAATGTTTTTGATTAAGTTTCAACTTATAACACGTAAATAAATGTAATCAAAAAACCACTGGTCCTACTTGAACCAGTGGTTTTCTTACTTTCTACGTCAGCTGCTGCTCCGCAAATTCACGATAAAGCGAATGCGATGCTGTTAATTCCTGATGTGTACCCATTCCTGTTACTTGCCCTTTTTCAATAAAAATAATCTTATCTGCATCAACAATTGTTGATAACCTGTGGGCAATGACGAATGTTGTACGGCCTTCCATTAATCGTGTTAACGCTTCTTGGACAGCATGCTCTGATTGGCTATCTAAGCTCGCCGTTGCTTCATCTAGCATTAAAATCTTAGGATCACGCAAGAAAGCTCTGGCGATATTAATTCGCTGCCGCTGTCCACCAGATAATTTCACACCGCGCTCCCCTACTTCTGTGTCCAAGCCTTTTGCAAATGTTTCAATAAATTGATCGGCATAAGCCATTTTGGCAACTTCCCATAAACGCTCCTCGGAAATATCCGTTGCATCACTTAGTCCATAAGTTAAATTCTCCCGGATTGTTCCAGCCATCATGGCACTTTCCTGTGAAACATAACCAATTTGGCTGCGCCATGATGCAAGTGACAATTCTTGGATTGGCGTATCGCCAATTCGTACCTCTCCTGTTGTTGGCTCATAATATCGTTCAATCAATCCGAATAAGGTTGTCTTTCCACCACCACTCGGTCCTGCAAAAGCGATCATTTCACCAGGAAGTGCCTCGAAAGTAACATTTTTAATAACCGGTTCGTCATCACTATATGCAAATGACACGTTCGAAACAGCGATCGGTTGGTTCGCAATATCTTTATCTTTACCTTCTTGACCGGCTTCCTCTGGAATTTCCAAAATCTCAATAATCCGCTCCGTAGCACCTTTTGCCTTTTGCAATTCTGTGAAAAACATTGCAAAAGTCGTAATTGGAAAAATGATTTGGAATAAATACAGTAAAAACGCAACAAGTGAACCTGTGGACATCGTTCCTTCTGCAACACGGATTCCACCATAACCAATAATGACAACAATAACGAACATGACAATGGTATACATGAATGGTCCGATTAAAGCAAAGATACGAGCCTCTTTCAGTCCATAGCTTAATAGTTTTCCAATTCCAGTAATTCCTTTTGTTGCTTCAGCTTGTTCCGCTGTAGATGCCTTCATTAAACGGATTTCACTGATTGTTTGTTGAATTTTACCATTAAAGGTTGCAGTCTCATCCTGCAAGTTCTTTGAGATCTTTGCCATCCTAGTACCTAAAGGAATCATGATTGCTACGGTAACTGGAACAGCGATAAGCATCATTAATGTCATTTTCCAGTCCATAATAAATAAAATTACTACTGCACCAATAATCGAAATAAGACCAGTAATAAATTGCGGGAAATGCTGTGATATTAAATGTTTCACAATCCCTGTATCATTAATGACGCGACTAACAGATTCCCCACTTGCTTGTTTATCAAAATAGCTAACTGGCAAACGGATCAGCTTGAGCCACATCATCTGACGCAGTCTTGCAACGATTTTTTGTCCAACTGCAGCGAGTAAATAGGTGGATAGCCCATCGATTACTGCTTGAATAATAAACACCGCAAGAATAGCAATAACGAGTGTTGCGCTTAGCGAAGCGACAGAGAAGCCATCTACTAGCTCTCTCGTTAATATCGGAATAGTCAATCCGACAAGTGTTGTAATCAGACTCCCAATTAGACCGAATGTTAATGCTGCTTTTGGGATTTTTGCAGAAACAATTAAAGATATAAACGGTTTAATTCCATTTTTTTGTGATTTTTCCATTTGAAAACTCCTGTCATTGCATTTTAATTATAAACGGGGAAAAGCCCCCTTAGTCCTCCTACTATTGTACCATTCAATACTATAGCACAGACTCTGCAATCCTGCTTTTATAACGAATTACTTTCTTTTTTTTCTAAAATAGAAATATAGCAATCTGATTTTATACTGTTTTTTATCCCTTTTAATAAAGTGAAACTCCATTCAGTGGGGCCCTTTTGCCCCCACGGAGTGTTAGCTGGGCAGAATCAGGAATTTACGGACTGTTTTCCCCCATCTTCACACGTTTTGGTTGCCTTCGGTTTAGGGATGGGGGTATTACAGACCGTTAATGCGCGACAAATCGAAACAGCATTTCTATTCCATCCCTGCTTCTTTCATATAATATTCCATCGCTTGATTAAGCCATTTCTGTTCATCTTCTGTGAAAGGAGAAGGGGCTAGATTTTCTAACTCTTGAATATCCAGTTCTTCTACTTCAGCATCGGCTAGCTGCTGCACTAAATCATCACCAAGAAATTCAAATGAAGCTTCTATAAAGGCTTTAATCATTTTTTGCACTTCTTGATCCTGTATAGGTTTTCCATATAATTTTTTAACCTCTTTAGCCATCTGTATAAAGGTTTTATCTAAGGTGATTTTCTCCTTTTCCGTTTTCTTGGACAACTTCTCAACCACTACCGTAAGATTGTGCCTTTCCAGCCATTCATTCTGTATACTTTCCGTTTGCATACTATGAATAAGGCTGAATAAAATGGCACTATCCACTCCTCCTTCTTCTTCAAGTACCTTAATGACCCTCTGAATAGTTGTCATGGACTGCTCGATTCGCTCTTTATCTTTTTTTAATACTTCTAACTGAAGGGCTAATGTCTCATTTAAGTCAACAGTAATAATCGATTGATGTAATAAATTCGTGATTTTTTCTAAGCTGTAACCTAGAAACTTTAGACTGACAATTTTTTGCAGGGTAAGAATATCTTGATGTTTGTATATACGGTGACCCGATGATGGATGTTTTTCAGGTTGTAAAAGACCGATTTCATCATAGTAATGTAACGTACGAATCGATACCCCTGTCTTTTCTGAAAACTCTCCAATGGAATACCTGTTAATTTCCCCCATAACAATTCCTCCCTCATATAAACATATTCTTATTATAAGACCTCACGTAACTGGAGGTTCAAGAGCGAATCGGAAAAAATCTATATAAGTTTACAATGGAGAAACTACTTTCAATTTTGTCGTTAGCATCTTTACAAAAATGCTGCTGTATGAGATTTTTCTACTTTTGAAATCGATTCAGGTGTTCCCTCAGCTACAAGTAGTCCACCAGCATTACCACCTTCCGGACCAAGATCAATCACCCAGTCTGATTCACGAATAACATCACTATTATGCTCCACAATAATGACCGTGTTCCCGGCGTCTACAAGCCGGTTTAATAAAAGCAGCAGTCTTTTAACATCACTGGGGTGCAAGCCTGTCGATGGCTCGTCCAATAGGTAGAGTGTCGATTTATTCGACGGTTTATTTAATTCCTTTGCCAGTTTGAGTCGTTGTCCTTCCCCACCAGATAGTGTTTTAACGGATTGGCCCCAATTTAAATAGCCGAGTCCAATTTCACATAAAAGCTGTGTTACTTGGAATATCTTCTTTTGCCCTTCAAAAAGTGGCAAACTCTCTTCAATCGACATATCAAGCAGCTGCGTAATTGAATAGCCTTTATATGTTACTTCTAATATGGTTTCTTTAAATCTGTTGCCACGGCATACTGGACATTGCACCTCAAGGTCTGGAAGGAAATGCATATTGGTTGTTACAAATCCAAGTCCTTGGCAATGTTCACATCTTCCTCCAACTGTATTGAATGAAAAATCTTTTGGCTTAAGCTTTCTTTCCTTGGCTTCCGGTAAGCTTGCAAAAAGGTTGCGTAATGGTGTAAAGACGTCTGTATACGTAGCAATATTGGAACGCTGCATTCGACTAAGCGGTGATTGATTCACCGTGATGACTCGTTCAATATTCTCATGACCAGAAACTTTCTGACAGCCGTTATATACACCCGTTTCAAATGAAGCAAGCAAGTCAAAGACTAACGTTGATTTCCCAGATCCCGATACACCTGTTACAGAGACAAATTTACCTAAGGGAAAGGATACAGTAATATCTTTTAAATTATGTTTTGTCGCATGATGAACTGTTAAATACTGTCCTGTTCCTTCACGACGTTGCCTTGCTTCTTGACGACCTTCTTTTAGGTAAGCCCCAGTAATTGACTTCTCTTGACTCATTAGCTCCTCTAAGCTGCCTTCACCAACTACGGTTCCACCACGGTTGCCAGCACCAGGTCCCATATCAATAATATGGTCAGCTTCACGCATCACATCTGCATCATGCTCGATTACAAGAACGGTATTTCCTAAATCACGTAACTGTTTCATTACACGTACGAGACCTTTTGTATCCTTTGGATGCAGCCCAGCTGTCGGTTCATCTAGAATGTAAAGTACACCAGTTAATCCAGAACCAATAATCGAGGCCAATCGAAGTCGCTGCGCTTCCCCACCTGATAGCGATATCGTTTGGCGATCTAATGATAAATAGCCTAAACCAACATTAATAATTCGGGTAACCTTCTCGATCAAGTCTAGTAAAAATGTTTCTACAACCTCTTCTGCTTCGTGGGATAGCGATGCATGAAGATCCGTTAACCATGTTTGCATATCTTCTAAAGGAAAACTTGATACATTCGTGATCGATGTATTTGCTACAAGCACTTCTCTCATCTCTTTCTTTAGCCTTTTCCCCTTACAGTCTGGACATTGATTCGAAAAGAACAACTCGGCTTCTCCTGAATTTCCACCCTTTTCAATGTACCTTCTCCACATTCCAGTTAGAACACCCTCGAATTTCCCTTTAGCAACGGTTTTTGGTGGCTTTACATCCGGAAAGTGAGTAGTGAACTTCTCATCTTCTACTCCGTAATAGAGTAAATCACGAGCGACATCATCCAATTCTTTTAAGGCTGAGTTTTCATCTAAAGTGATTCCATAATAAGCAGCAGCATTTTTTACGATATCTCTTAGATAATCTCCATATGCCCCTGTCCAAATTTTAACTCCACCCTCTTTTAAGCTAAGCTCCTGATCAAATACCGAGTCGAGATGAATTTCAGAAACTTTACCAAGACCATCACATGTCTCACAAGCACCCTCCGGCTTATTATAAGAGAAATGAGACCGTGTTAATTTCTCCAAGCGATGATCACAATGCGGACAATGAATAAATTGCTTAAACCCTGTTTCTTCGTTATATTCTTCTTTATCGATAGTTGGTAAAATCATATATTGGCAATTCTGGCAAGGGCGCTCTCCTAACTTTTCGTAAATCAGGCGCAGGTAGGTATACATATCTGTTACGGTTCCAACGGTTGAGCGAGGGTTTCGATTCGTGACATGCTGTCCAACACTGATTGATGGGGAAAGCCCAATCATAGAGTCGACTTTCGGTTTACTTATTCCGTCTGTAACCATTCCCATTGATTCCATGTATTGTCGTTGGCATTCCCGTTGGAGCGTGTCCAATGCCAGTGTAGATTTTCCTGACCCGGAAGGACCAGTTAAAACAACAAACTTGTGCTTTGGAATATCCAATGAAATATTTTTCAGGTTGTGCTCACGCGCACCTTTTATACGTATCGATTCGTTCAAATTCATTCCTCCTATTCATTTGCGTTACAGTATGTGTTCAAAAGGAGGATAAAAAGGACCAAGAAGTTCGAGGCGGCGTAGCTTTGAGTAGCGGAACGTATGGGTTTAATACGTGAGCAGACGTTCTTGCACGCAGGAAAAGCGTTTTTTCTTTTCCAAGGAACGGAAAAGCAAGCCAACGAGCTTCCGCAGGATGTGGTGACTTCGATGTTCGACACAGGACGTGTCGGTATTTAATCGAAGGTCTACTGTTCTTGATGTGTCATTTTTACCGGACTTTTTGAACAACCTCTTACAGTACTATTGTATAACATTAATGCAATTGATAAGGTTATAGTAAATAACAACTGATACATCACGTTATTTTTAAATTAATCCGTCATGGTACTTGAAGGTTCTTTTACATGGATTTATACTTTTCTGGAACGTCGGAATTGGTCTTTAAATTAGGATGGGATAAGGGTGATTTTTTTATGATTAAACCAATTGAGATTGCAAAGAAATTAGGTATTAGTACAAGTGCATTGCGTCATTACGAATCGTGGGGTATTGTCCCACCTCCAGAACGTTCAGCTAATGGCTATCGCATATATACAGAGGAACACGTCGCTTACTTTGAATGTATACGGGCGATGAATTCAGGTTTTGGTATGCATCTAATACGTCAAATTATGCCACTTATTCAAGAAAATAAACTAACGGAAGCGCTATGGATTGTAAATGAAGCTCAAGCAAAGCAACATCAGGAAAAGCTCAAAGCAGAGCAGGCACTGCAAGCTTTAGAGTTGGAAGAGCTTGAGCATTTCTCTACTCGGCTAACGAAGGAATTTTATTCTATACGTGAGGTTGCAGATAAAATTGATGTGCCTACCTCTACACTCAGGCATTGGGAAAAGGAAAAATTAATTACTCCTAAACGAGATCCTGAGAATGGTTATCGAATCTATAGCCGCTCTGACATACGAAAGCTATTAATTATTCGCACGATACGTTCGGCTGTTTTTTATTTAGATATTGTTCGCGATGTTGTGAATGAAATCGATCATGATAATCTTGCACATGCTAGAAAACTAGCAAAGGACTCTCTTGTTTATATGGATTATTTAATTATGGAACGGCTTCGTGGTGGATATTATCTGTATAAATTATATGAGAAAGTAAAGCCCTCTCCAATTAAAAGAGACTCACCCTGTTGAAGGTGATCTCTTTTTTTTATGCTTTTGAGGAGTGGTAGGGTTGTCTGTTTGGTTAGGATGTAATCAATGGGCTGTATGTCTGGGTAGTGCTTTACGACATAGGGATGGTGCTTTATTTCTTAGAGATAGTGCCTTATTTTTGCGAATGGTGCTTTATTTTATAGAGATGGTGTCTTATTTTTGCGAATGGTGCTTTATTTTATAAAGATGGTGTCTTATTTCTGTGGTTAGTGCTTTATTTTATAGAGATAGTGTCTTATTTCTGTAGATAGTGCTATATGTCAAAGCATGACATCAAATTGTAATCACAGTGTAAGATTATTTTTTTGTGGGGAGGGCATAGATTAGAAGCAACTATTTTAATGAACAGGGAACTCTTATTAGTTCGTTTCATAGGATGCACTGCTTTTAAGGGAGTGATTTGGAATGAAAGGGATTATTTTAGCTGGAGGTAGTGGTACTAGGCTATACCCGAGTACGAATTCAGTAAACAAGCATCTATTAGCTATTTACGATAAGCCGATGATTTATTATCCATTATCGGTTCTTATGCTCGGCGGTATTAGAGAAATTATGATTATCAGTACACCAGAAGATATTGGTAGGTTCGAAGAGATGCTTGGTGATGGATCTGCGTTTGGTATTCAGATTGAATATGAAGTACAACGCGAGCCAAAGGGTATTCCACAAGCATTGACAATCGCAGAGGAGTTTATTGCAGACGATAAGGTAACACTCATTCTTGCCGATAATATTTTCTTTGGGCATGGGTTTACGACATTGTTCCGAAAAGCAATTAAAAATCACCGACACGCAACTGTTTTCGGGTATCGTGTAAAGGACCCTGAGCGTTTTGGTGTCGTTGACTTTGACCATCATCAAAGAGTCATTTCAATAGAAGAAAAGCCGGAGCATCCAAAATCGGATTTCGCTGTTACCGGACTATATATTTACGATCAGCAGGCTATTAAATTAGCAAAAAAGCTGAAACCCTCCAAACGTGGCGAGTTAGAAATCACAGACTTAAACAAACAGTATTTAATGCGAAACCAGTTAGATGTAGAATTACTTGGAAGAGGTTTTACATGGATGGACGCTGGAACCCACGAATCTCTATTTGAAGCTACTGAATTTATCCGAATCACCCAAAAGCGTCAAGGATTCAAACTAGCTTGTATTGAGGAGATTGCCTATTACCTTGGCTATATTTCAAAACAAGCACTCTATGAAAAAGGTAAAGCCATGGAAAAAAACGATTATGGCCAGTATTTACTCGAAATTGCTGACCGCAAATATACACAGCAATATTGGGATTCGATTGAACATCATCCAATGTTAGGACTGGTGCAAAATGAATAAGCTAAAGCAAACGATACTCATTACAGGCGGAGCTGGGTTTATTGGCTCTAATTTCATAACTTATTTTATGAAAAAGTATCCTAACAGAAAGATTCTAAATATAGACAAACTTACCTATGCAGGCAAGACAGACAATTTAACTGAAGTGGAAAACCTTGAAAACTATCATTTTATTCATGGCGACATTACGGATGATAATCTTGTTAACCAGTTATTTCAGGAACATGATATTACCGGAATTATCAATTTCGCATCAGAGTCGCATGTTGACCGATCAATTAATGATGCCAAAGCATTTGGCCATTCTAATATTCTTGGAACACTGACACTTCTGCAAGCAGCACAATTAGACTGGGAGAAAAAAGGAGAACTAAGCAATCGACGCTTCCATCAAATTTCTACGGATGAAGTATATGGCTCCTTAGATAGTGAAGGTGTCTTTTCAGAGGAGACTCCTTATGATCCACGTAATCCTTATAGTGCTTCCAAAGCAAGTGCAAACTTACTTGCAAGAAGCTTCGGGTATACGTATGGCATGAATGTTGTTATCTCCTCTAGTTCCAATAACTATGGACCAAAACAGCATGAGGAAAAGCTAATCCCAACGATTATTTCAAACGCTTTAGCGGGAAAGTCAATTCCAATCTATGGTGATGGAAAAAATATTCGCGATTGGCTCTATGTAATGGATCACTGCAAAGCTATAGATTTAATCTTCCACTATGGACAAACTCAAGCCACATATAATGTTGGTGGAAGCAATGAAAAAACGAATATCGAGATAGCAGCACAGGTGTGCGAAATACTTGATGAACTAGCATACAATAAAAGATCAGCACTTTCTATCGATAGCTTTAAAGACTTAATTACGTTTACTGAAGACCGTAGAGGCCATGACCGACGATATGCTGTCGATGCTTCTAAACTTACAAATGAACTGGGCTGGAAACCAACCGAGGACTTTACAGAAGGACTTCGGAAAACAGTGGAAGGCTATGTACAAAAATGGAAGCAAACAAGCCTGATCCATTAATTTCTGTTGTCATTCCTGTTTATGGTTGTGAGACCTGTTTAATTGAGCTTTGCAATCGAATAAAAAATACCGTTACAGCTATTCCAGCCCAATACGAAATTATTCTTGTAAACGATGCAAGCCCCGACAATGCTTGGGAGAGAATTAAACAGTTAAGTGAACAGGATAAACAGATTAAAGGAATTGATTTTGCACGAAACTTTGGACAACATCATGCCATTACTGCTGGTCTTGATTACGCGAATGGCGACTGGGTTGTCGTGATGGATTGTGATCTTCAGGATCGACCAGAAGAAATTGCTAAATTATATGCGAAAGCACTGGATGGCTATGAAGTTGTTTTCGGCAAGCGAATGGAACGCCAAGACAACTGGTGGAAGAAAAAGTCATCACAAGCCTTTTACCGGGTCTATGACTATTTCACAAATAGCAATTCCGACTATATGGCGGCTAATTTCAGCATTAATGCGAAAAAAGTTGTTATGGGATTCCGGCAGATGCGTGAGCAAAATCGCTTCTTCCCCTTATTTATTCAATGGATGGGATATAAAACCATTCATATTCCCATCGAACATGATGCAAGAAAAGAAGGAAAGTCGTCTTATAATTTGAAGAAGCTTATCAACTTAGCAACCGATGCGATCATATCGCAGTCAAATAAGCCGCTGCGCTTGTCGATTCAATTTGGGTTTATACTTGCTGTTGCATCTTTTCTTTATGGTTTGTACTTATTTATACGCTACTTCTTTCTTGATGTACCTGTTCCAGGATGGACAAGTGTTATGGTATCCCTATTCTTTATTGGGGGACTAATCTTCTTCAACTTTGGCATCCTTGGACTTTATATCGGGAAAATTTTTAATGAAGTAAAAGGACGGCCATTATACTTAATTCGAGAAACGACTGATGATAACAGCACAAAAGCGCAAGCGCCCGGGTTGCGACGTACGGACTGGACTGAGCCGCAGGAGATAAAGGAAACACGATGAGCGAAAGCGAATCGATGTTGACTTATCGTACGGAGGTGAGGGAAGTCTCGCTAGTCGCTGGGCGCTGGAGCTGGACGTGGCTATTTCGGCAACTGAATTATATACAACATTCAATTTTATTATTTGCTAGAACATGGGAAATCGGAGCTGATTAGAACAATGGAAAATTACTTACAATCTACTCCCTGGGACAAACGGAGTTTTATTATTGATACGTACGAAGTAACCTCCAGTTCAGAGGAGGCATTAAAACAAACGAATAACATAGAAGGTCATTTCACATTAAAAGTCGATCCGTTGGAGAACACGGAAAATCTAAAGAAATATGGATTTTATTATGCGGATACACTTACAGAACCAATGTGCAAGGCAGAGAACTTTGAACCGTATGAACAGCAAGGAATTGAAATGTCACGTCAGTATGAACGAGATGAAATTTTAGAAATCGCGGAAGAAGCGTTTAAAGGCGGACGTTTCCATCGTGACTTTAACATTCCGAACCATATGGCAGATAAACGCTACATGAATTGGGTGCATGATCTGATCGAAAAGGACCTTATTATAGCACTTATCTATGAAGGGAAAACTGCCGGGTTTTATGCTTATGAAAATGATAAAATACTGCTTCTGGCTATGTCTAAAAACTATCGCGGAAAAGGGCTTGCCAAGGCCTTTACAAGCTATTGTGTTCAAGAGCAATTCGCCATGGGCCACTCAGAATTAAAAACATCCATCTCACCGTCTAACGTCGCATCTTTAAACGTATTTATTAGTTTAGGATTCCGGCTACGCAAATCAACCGATGTGTACCATAAATTAAATGGTTCCATTCCGTATGGAGGCTGACAAATGGGTTATTTGTATATTTTTGGAACCATCGCATTTACCGTCTATGGACAGCTCATTTTAAAATGGAAGATTGACCAACAAGGAAACTTGCCAGAGCCATTCATGGATAAGATTATCTTTTTGCTGCAGCTACTCTTAAATCCATGGATTATTTCCGGGTTTCTTGCAGCGTTCTGTGCTGCCCTATGCTGGATGGCGGCAATGACAAAATTTGATATTAGCTACGCTTACCCGTTTATGAGCATATCATTTGTATTGGTGTTTATCTTGTCAGCTTTCCTTTTTCAAGAACCAATCACCATGCAAAAAGCAATAGGTATGGCATTTGTTGTACTTGGAATTATCGTAATGAGGTGATAAAAATTGATTCCTTTTAACCAACCATGCAAAATCGGAACAGAAATAGAAGCTATCCAACATGTTTTAGCAGAGAACAAGTTTTCCGGAAATGGTCCTTTCGGGAAAAAGTGTACAGACTGGTTTGAACGCGAGCTTCCATGTAAACGTGCAATTCTAACGCCTTCCTGTACTGCGGCCTTGGAGATGACTGCATTACTAACAGCGGTCGGGGAAGGCGATGAAGTAATCCTCCCTTCCTATACGTTCGTTTCTACAGCAAATGCTTTTGCACTTCGAGGAGCCTCACTGCGTTTTGTCGATGTAGATCCATCCACGATGAACATTGCGCCAGATCGGATTGCTGCTGCAGTGACAGACAAAACTAAGGCAATCGTCGTTGTGCACTATGCAGGAGTTGCCTGTGATATGGACGCCATTATGGAAATTGCGAACGAGCACAGGCTTTGGGTAATTGAAGATGCTGCACAAGGTGTCATGAGTACCTATAAAGGGAAGGCACTCGGAACGATTGGACACCTTGGAACGTATAGCTTTCATGAAACAAAAAACTATACATCTGGAGAAGGTGGAGCTCTTATAATTAATGACTCATCCCTTATTGAACGGGCAGAAATATTACAAGAAAAAGGAACAGACCGTTCCAAGTTCATGAAAGGAATGGTCGATAAGTATACCTGGCGAGATATTGGTTCCTCTTATCTATTAAGTGAGTTGAATGCAGCTTATTTGGCTGTTCAGCTTGAACATGCAGAAACGATAAATAACAACCGTTTACGTACGTGGGAACAGTATGCGACCGGACTTGGAACCTTAATCGAAGAAAGGATTATAGAGGGACCGCATATACCTGCGGACTGTGAGCATAACGCCCATATGTTTTATATTAAAACGAAAGATGAACAAGAGCGCTCCGAGCTCATTTCTTATTTAAAGGAAAATAATATGATGGCTGTCTCCCATTATGTCCCATTACATTCAGCAAAAGCTGGACAAGAGTTCGGGAAATTTATCGGGAAGGACCAGTACACAACGTCGGGTAGTGAAAGAATCGTTCGACTGCCACTTTATTATGGAATAAATACGAAGGATGTCAGCCATGTTATCGAAACGATTAAACTTTTTTATCAAAAATAAATACATGTTGATTGCGTGTATTATCCTCATAGGATATCTCCTCCCCTATTACCTTTTAGGTGAGGACACGCATATTCGTTTGCATGATAATTTAGATTCAAATATCGTATGGTATAAAATTCTTGCCGAGAGTGGACAGATTTTCACATTGACAGATACCACATTGCCAAACGTAATCAATGGTTTACCAAGAAGCGCCCTTCCTTCCGGATTCGATGCTGTCGTATGGCTTTATGTGCTTTTTGAACCAATGACAGCTTATAGTATCAGTCAAACGATTATGCGGTTTGCTGCGCTTTTTGGCATGTATTTTCTACTGTCGAAGCATATTTTCCGAGCAGGCTCTAATACATACATACACATCATTACAGTTGGAGCTTCTCTAGGGTTTGCAATGCTTCCCTATTGGCCATCAGGGGTTTTATCAATTGCTGGTATCCCACTAGCGTTGTATTTGTTTTTAACAATTCGAAAAAATGGTTGGGATGTACCGAAATATCTTTGGATTCTTTTATTCATCATCCCATTCTTTTCGAATTTTGTACTTAGCTTTGTCTTTTTCCTTGGATTACTAGGCATTCTTTGGTTGATTGACTGGATAAGGTCAAAACAAATAAATTGGCCATTTTTCACTGCAATTATTGCCATGACAGGCATCTATTTAATCAAAGATTATTTGCTTATCGTATCCATGTTTTTTGATGAGGGCTTTACTTCCCATCGTGATGAATTAGACCTTGGTTATAATACGTTCGAACGCAGTGTAGAACTATCGTGGGAAAACTTTCTCTACGGTCATACCCATGACATGGCATTACAAACGTATCTGATCATCCCAACGATTTTATTAGCCTTACTCATTGCAGCATTTAGCAATGTAAAGCCGAGGCTGTTGATGAGCTTTTTCGTATTTAACTTCGCTGTTTCTGTTTGGTATGCATTTTGGTATTGGGAAGGCTGGCGAATGGTGAAAGACAATTTCTCACTAGCAAATACCTTCAACTTTGCTCGTGTGCATTTTCTCGATCCGCCAATTTGGTATATTTGCTTCGCACTAGCACTTGTAATTTTGTGGAAGCATTTAAAATTTGGGAAAGCTATTGCCTGCATTCTAATTTTACTCCAGTGTTTCCTAGCATTCGGATCTACAGAGGAACTAAGATACGGTGCCATTAACACACCAACGTTTAAAGAATTTTATGCTGAGGAACTCTTTGATGAAATTGAGGAATATATTGCAAGGGATCAATCGGATTACCGGGTTGTGAGCATTGGCATGCACCCAACCATCGCACAATATAACGGATTCTATACACTTGATACGTACAACAACTCCTTTCCACTCGAGTATAAGCATGCATTCAGAGAAGTTATTGCTGGAGAACTAGATAAAAGCGCAACATTAGAAAACTACTTTGATACATGGGGTGGTAGATTATATATGTATGTCGCTGAGCATGGTAAAGATTATATGTTTACAAAAAATAGGGATGGAGCTATCGAGCAGCTGGATATCGATACAGAAGCATTGAAAAACCTAGGTGGAGACTATATTCTTTCAGCTGTTCCTATTGAGAATGCGGAAGAACTTGGACTCCAGCATGAGCAAACCTTTGAAACTGATTCATCTATTTGGCGAATTGAGCTTTATTCAGTGTCTTAGGGGGAAGTAGAAAAAACCAGCATACGAACGGGCAGTATGCTGGTTTTTCTACACTTGTTATAAGGCTTGCTACAAAGATGAATGCTTAGAGATGTATTTATTGCTTCCCGGGAGTTTTTTAATCGTATTCCAAGCTTCAATTGCTTCCTTGCGACTTTTCCCTTGATTACTAGGGTCGCCAAAAAAGTCGTGAATAAATTGATTGTATTCAAATTGAGGTGCAATTTGTTTCTTGTACGATGGATCTTTCTTTCGTTCTTCCTCTTTATACCAAGCTTCTACAGCATCTCGATACGTTTTTCCGATATTGTTTTTGAAATAGTTTTGGATATAAGTAGAAAAATGAAAGTCAGAGATAACGGTTTTGAAAAAAGCTCTTACTTGTTGACTGCAACGATGATTTTCTGAAATAACTGTATCAAGACTCAATTCAATCTGTAGCGCTGCTCTGTTCCCTTTTGCTTTTCGAATTGGTTTTTTTATCTCTCCTGTACGAAGGAAAGTCTCAATTCTGTTAGAAATCTCTATTTTGGAACCTGAAGCACTTATTCCGTTTCCTCTGCAAAATATTTGGAGTTCTTCTTTTAACCAATAGAAATCTTTAAAACTTTGGATACTCATGTCTGTTGTTAAATTAGGCCTCAACAATATCGCCTCCATGTTTGATACCTAATTTCATTATAGAACTCTTGTTCCGAACCATCAATAAACATCACGCAATCTTAAATTCAAGGAGTACAAGTTACTATAAGTACCTTTCACTTGGAAGTCGCCTGCTTTACAAGAATATCCTAATAGGTAGAGTACCTATCACTTTTAAGCTGTGAACAGGTACTTTATATTATAATTCGATTTCTTTCTGCAGGCGATTTAATTCCGCGTTCAATTCATCCATCATCATTTCCATCGCTTCTTTTTTCGGGTGATCTTCAGACAAGTAAATGGGTTCGCCGTAAATAATTTTTGCTTTTTTTCTTTTAAATAGTTCCGTGAAATTATTTGGTCCTGTATAAGCAACAGGAACAATCGGAGCTTTCGAATGTGTCGCTATCGTTACTGCCCCTCTTTTTAACGGCGCTTCTTCACTTGTTCTGGTTCCACTAGGGAAAATCCCAACTACTTTGTTATCCTTTAGTAATTTTCGCGGTGTTTTTATCGAACTTGGGCCAGGGTTTTCACGATCAACCGGAAAGGCGTGTAAGTTTTCCATTAGCCATTTTGTAAAACCTGTTTGGAATAACTCCTTCTTTGCCATATAATATATCTTGGTGGGTAATACCGATACGCCTAACCACAATATATCAACCCATCCTGTATGGGTGCATGCTATAATATATCCTCCGGATTGAGGTAAGTTTTCTTTTTGATATACCTTGATTCTGCCAAATAAACTTAAAATGAACTTTAATAAATAAGCTGCAAAATAATACATGGCTTATTCCTCTTTTCTATAATAATAGTATATATCTATTTTAGCATATAGTATTAGTAACTGGTACTAATTTTTATGTGAATGCTGATTGTTATTTTACATTATAGCTTGAAAATAGCAATCCATAAAAAATTCCTCCCAATTCTATTTTGGAAGGAACTCTTATCTTTTATACCGCTTGATCCTCTACTGTCTTTTGTTCTTTACTCCTTGGTTTAAACAATCGACCGAAACCATTTCCTATTGCATTGAATGTACGGTAAACTGCTGGAACTAAAAACAATGTAATCAATGTTGCAAACATCAGTCCAGAAATAACTGCTGTCGCCATTGTTGCTTGATAATTCCCAGTTGTTCCGGTTGCTAATGCAAGTGGCAGCATACCACCAACCGTTGTAAAAGTCGTCATAAAAATTGGTCGAATACGATCTTTACCCGCCTTGACCACTGCATCATTCACAGGAATACCTTCTCTTCGCAATTGGTTTGTTCGATCAATAAGTAGAATCGCATTATTTAATACAATCCCAATAAGCATAATAATTCCCATACCTGACATGATACTTAGCTCTCGTTGCGTGGCGAATAAACCTAAAACAACACCCACAAAGGCCATTGGAATAACCGACATTACAATAATTGGATGTGCTAAATGGTTAAATTGCACGGCCATTACTAGGTATACGAGGAAAATAGAGATAACAAAGATAAGAATCATATCGGTTAGGAGCTCCTGTTGTGTGGACTTAAGACTTATTGAATAAGATAGAATCATACGGACAGTTATACCAGGAAAAAGTAAAAGAAGTGTAACACTTGGAAAATGTCACACTTCTTTACAGAATAATTATTGTATTTTTTCTTGAGTGATAGTTGGCTTTTTAATATTGCCTTCATTTTTATCACTACGGTACTGTTTTTGACTAGCTATATAAAATAACTAAGTATTATATTTTTTCAATTATGAAACACTTGTAGTATAGTAATAGAAAAATATTCAAGGATTGGAGCGTATTTCACATGGCAACAATTGAGGACTTTCAAAAATTAAATATTCGAATTGGTACCATCATCCATGCTGAGCTTTTTAAAGAAGCCCGGAAACCTGCAATAAAGCTAGAAATTGATTTTGGAGCAGAAGTCGGCAAAAAAAATTCATCCGCTCAAATCACAGAACGGTATACTCCCGAACAATTAATCGGCCGACAAGTCGTTGCAGTCGTGAACTTTCCACCAATGCGTATTGCTGGGTATAAATCAGAAGTATTGGTACTTGGAGGTGTTGCAGGTGAAAATGACGTTATCCTGCTTGCGCCAGATGAAGTCGTGGAAAATGGTACGCCGATTGGGTAAGGATTATTCTCCCCTCTGTTGACTTCGAGGGGAAGTTAACCCAAGCAAATTACATCTCATCCGGAGCTTTCACTCCAAGCAATCGCAATCCTTCTTTTAAAACAATGGTTGTCGCTTTTACCAATCCAAGTCGACTTTCTAGTTCCTCATCCTCAGATAAAATTTTAATATTCCCATAGTATTTATTAAATTCCTGCGATAGATCAATAAGGTATTTGGCAATTTGGGAAGGCGCCTGGTAATTAAAGCTTCGCTCAATGGCTGCCGGAAACTCCATTAACAATTTCACAACAGACCAGCTATAGCTATCATTTAAGCCTTTCGTTGCTGTATCCTCATATTCGGCTTTTCTCAAGATGGAACAGGCTCTTGCATGTGTGTATTGTACATAAGGTCCAGTTGCTCCTTCAAATTTCAGCATATCTTCCAATGAGAACTCAATATTATTTTGTCTGTCATTCTTTAAATCATGGAAAATAATCGCCCCAACTCCCACCACTTCTGCTATATCTGCTTTATTTTGTAAGCTTGGGTTTTTCTCAGCAATAATCTGTTCTGCGAGTCGAATCGCCTCTTGAATAACTTCTTCTAATAAAACGACCTTCCCTTTTCGCGTAGACATCTTTTTTCCATCTTTCAGTATAAAACCAAATGGAATATGTGTTAATTGCTTTGCCCAATCGTATCCAAGCTTTTGGAGCACTAAGAAAATTTGCTCAAAATGCAAGCTTTGCTCGTGACCAACAACATAATATGATCTTTCAAATTTATAGGTTTCCTGTCTATAAACAGCAGCGGTTAAATCTCTCGTCGCATAGAGGGTTGCACCATCTGACTTCTTGATTAAACAAGGCGCTAAGTCATGTTCAGCTAAGTCTACCACTTCCGCTCCATCGGATAATTGCAGCAGGTCACTTTCCTCCAGACGGCTGACGATTCGCTCCATTTTATCATTATAAAACGCTTCCCCATGGTAGGAATCGAAATGAACTCCTAATAAATTATAAATTTTCCCGAACTCTTGAAGAGATTCATCTCGGAACCACGTCCAAAGGGAAAGAGCCTCTTCATTACCATCCTCCAACTTTTTGAACCAAGCTCTTGCATCGTCTTCTAACCTTGAGTCGTTTTCCGCTTCAGCATGAAACTGTACGTACAGCTTTAGCAGTTCTTGAATTGGCTCCTCTTTTACACGCGCCTCATTGCCCCATAATTTATATGCCACGATGAGCTTTCCGAATTGTGTGCCCCAATCACCAAGATGATTAATTCGAATCGCTTGATAGCCACATTTCTCAACAATATTTGCAAGTGAATTACCAATTACGGTTGAACGTAAGTGCCCCATTGAAAAGGGCTTTGCAATGTTTGGAGATGAAAAATCAATTGTAATATTTTTCTTTTCAGCATAATTTATCGAACCATATGCCGAACCATCCTTAAGGATGGATGTTAAGGCATGTTTACTAACCATTCTTTTATTTAAAAAGGCATTGACATACGGACCATCCGCGACAACCTTCTCCAAGATTGGATGGTCTATTTTTTCTGCTAACTCTTGCGCAATTATGTTTGGAGCCTTTCTCAATTCCTTAGCAAGTGTAAAACACGGAAATGCTAAATCACCTTGCTCCTCAAACTTCGGCTTTTCGATTAGATTCATAACTTCTCCCAGCTTTAGCAGACCGTTTAAATGTACGGTCATTTCCACTGCATATGCTTTTACGGCATCCATTATTTTCAGCCTCCTTTTCATCAGTAAACACAAAAAAATCCCGCCTCTATATAGAGACGAGATTACCCGCGGTACCACTCTTATTGTTCATCAAAACCAACTCATAAATGGATAACGGCCATTACCCGACTACACCCTACTCTGTTGCATTTCGGGCTGTTTCTCAGAAGTCCGCTTCATTAGGATAGAACGATTGGGCTCACACCATCCCCCAACTCGCTTGCGTTACCATCATAACTACTCTCTTCATCATCGAATTCAATATAATTTTCGTTAGTATATATGATTTCCAACTAAAAATCAACATCTATTTATTTTTTCATAAACATTTGTGTCCAGTAGTGACCGGACTTCACATAACCGACACCAATATGCGTATAATCTTTACTTAAGATGTTCGCTCTGTGACCTGAACTGTTCATCCAAGCATTAACAACTTGCTGTGCAGTGCTTTGACCTTTTGCAATGTTTTCACCAGCTGATTTGTAGTTGATTCCATAGTTTTTCATCATCGTAAACGGTGATCCGTATGTAGGGCTTGTATGACTGAAATATCCTTTGTCTTTCATATCTTGCGACTTATGCTTTGCAACTCTAGCAAGCTCCCAATCATATTTCAATGCAGGTAGTCCAGCCTTTGCTCTTTCCGCATTTACGAGCTTGATCACTTCTTGTTCCACTAGATCGTCACTATTTGTTGGGATCCGCAAGCTTTGTCCTGGATATATAAGATTTGGATTTTTTAATTGTGCATTCGCTTTGATAATCTCACTCACTCCTGTTTGAGTTTTCAGAGCGATTTTCCACATTGTATCACCAGGAACTACGGTATAAGAACTAGCTGCAAACGCAGCAGTTGGTACTAGTAATGATATTGAAATAACTAACGCAAAAATGAATGTGCTAATCTTTTTGAACATATTTATATCCTCCTTATTTCTATGTTAATAGGATATATAGTTTCATAGAAAAAATCATTATAAAAAAATTGGATGTATTTTTACAGAATGATTACGTAAAGATTACGCATTAATATCAAACGCTCTTGAAACACCTTTTTAGTAAACCTGGCATTCGTGAAAGTGATTCTTAGAAAATGCACTTTGCTTTCTCATAACCTCTTATACTCTTAAATGCAAGCCTTAGGCACTTATGCAGATAGA
The DNA here is from genome assembly GCF_038002145.1 of Oceanobacillus sp. FSL W7-1309. Lineage (NCBI taxonomy): Bacteria > Bacillati > Bacillota > Bacilli > Caryophanales > Bacillaceae > Oceanobacillus > Oceanobacillus sp. FSL W7-1309. The sequence goes on along the minus strand of NZ_JBBOBX010000001.1, from coordinate 1,897,683 downwards.
AAAAGTTTTATACTTTCTTACCTGTCAAAAAATCGCGTTTAAATTAGCTGAAAATCTAATTTAAACGCGATTACACAATCTCTATTTTTCTACTGTAATACTACCGTTATCGGTTGTTAGCTTAATAAGATTATCTCCATTCCCTACAACTGTATCCCAATTAGAATTACCAAAGATTTTTACACTTCCATTATCTACCTTCACATCAAAAATGGCATTTGTCGGTTCATTTTCTGCTTGGATATTTATTTGCCCATTATTGGTGCTAAAATCAATCGGACGATCTAAGTGTTCCGTAATTAGAGTAATTTTCCCGTTGCTTGTTCTTCCTGTAAGCTCTCCATCTACATTTTCTAAATGTATTTGTCCGTTATCTGCTTCACTCGTAACATGTGTACTTTGAATATCTTGCAGTTCAATCCGACCATTGTTCGTTGTTACGTGCAATTCCTTTACATCTAATTCACTCGCATTCGCGCGCCCATTGTTCGATGATATACGGATGTCATTGGCTTCCAAACCATTAGCATCGACACGTCCATTATCTGTTTCGACTTGAATAGAATTATATGTTTTTTCCGGAACATAAACTGTCAATTTCGGAGATTGAATTGAAAAATCAAAGTTAAAAAATTTATACCATCTTTCTTTCACATTAACAGCAAGCGTATCCTCTTTTACATCTGCTTTAACTTCATACTTCTGATTGTTTTCACTGTTTCCAATAAATTCAACCGTTGTAAATTCGTCACTTGTCGGTAAAACTTCTACTACAGCATTATTTGTCTGAATAACAATGTCATCATAATTCTCTTCATGTAATTCAGTTGTTTCTGGGACAGTCGTTTCAGCAATGGATCCAACTGTGAAGATTGTTCCGATGATACCAACTAACAGCAAGACTAGTGCAGTTACAGCTATTTTTTTAACATTAAGCATCTTTCATTCCTCCTTTAACAATGCGCATATTAAATTTCAAGTACCGAACAAATCCGTTTGTCACTGCACGAGTTGCAAAATACATTCCAACACCAATGAACAATCCAAGACCTGTCAATCCAACGGAGAAAAATAAATCAAAAAACTGGAATGCCTCTGGATACATTACCGTATTTATCATGACAAGTAATGGAGAACCAATAAAAGCAACGGTGACCGCCCAACCGGAGACTATCAGTGCTGCCAATGCAATAAATGGCCCCAGCACAATGACCAAATTGAAAAATCCTAACCCGATCAAAGCCCAAACTGCACGAAATATATTCGCTGTCGTCGCAGTTTCTTCTACCTTTTCCACATGGTAGGTCGCTACTAAATCTTTCGCAATTTGCTGTGGCGAACCTAGCGAATCTGCAATTTGTTCTTCCGTTTTTCCTTCCTCAAATCCCATTGCAAAATGTTCCTCAAAGTCTTGCAAAATATCCTCTCTCTCTTGAGCAGGAAGCTTTTTTAAAGGGGCATTTAATTTCGCAAAAAATTGTTCTTTATTCATCCAAATCACCTTCTTTAATTAATTGATTTACTCCGTTCGTAAACTCTCTCCATTCCTGGAGTAACTCTTGGTAATATATTCTTCCATTATCCGTTAGCTTATAATATTTACGCGGTGGCCCCTCTGTTGATTCCTTTAGATATGTTGTAAAATAGCCTTCCTTCGTTAATCTTCTTAGAAGGGGATACACAGTCCCTTCAGAGATATCAATCTGATCCGAAATTTTTTGCACAAGCTCATACCCATAACGATCTTTTTTATCAAGCAAAACTAAAACACACAGCTCTAATACACCTTTTTTAAATTGGACGTTCATTGATTACATGACACCTCATCTCTCTAACTAGTACTATTCATTATATAGTACTGACTTATAACAAGTACCTCTACAGAAAAATATACCACACGGTACTGTACATTGCAAGGTACTGTTTTATAAATTTACATTACAGAAAAAAGACTTCCAGCTCTTAAACTAGAAGCCTTATCTTATTATGCATTCAAAATTAAAAGTATCTCTGGTCTCTTCACTGTTGGTACTTTACTTTTAACCCTTTAAAAGTGTTCTCCATTTCGGGAAAGTACCTGATGATATTTTCATGAATAAATTACTATACCTAAAGTTCTAAGAACAAACTTATGCCAAATTCAGCGTCTTGCTTCCGATCTACTTTGAACGTTCAGCAATTTTATTGTGAACTTCAGGAATTTAACTTAGAACTTCAACATTTCCTGTCTTAACTGCAGCAATGCTCTAAATCGATCACTAAATTTAGACTACCCTTGAATATCCCTGCGATTATAACCAACAAACCCAATCACAGTTAACACTATCGCAATACCAACTAAAATCAAAACCCGCATAAAATCCATATCTTCTGTTGGGATTTGTGGTGTATGATGAAAGGCTGAAAGATTATTTAGCCATTCTGGAAAATCGAGAATATCGCCAAGATAAATCACCACAAAACCAAAAATAACATAAAGCCATGTGAAACTCGCTGCCTTTGGTGCAATACCGATAAAGAAGACTGCCAGACCTATTAAAATCCACATTGCTGGCAAATAGACAAGTGCTGAAGCAAACGTTGTATCAAATGCTAACGCATCATCAACAACCATCACGCCAACAGACCAGAGCCCTGTCGCAACAAGCGCCTGCATGACAAAGCTTGCAATCATACTAAGGCATACATAGCTTCCCAGTACACGCGAACGTGAAACAGCACGACTATAATAATTTTCTGTCAGATGCTTATTTTCCTCACTTTTCAACTTCAACACCGTCATCACAACTGGAACCGTACTAATCAATGCCATAATTGCCATAAGCAGGACAATAAACTGTTCCATCATGGAATTATCTCCCTCAGCTAAAAAGGCTTGAACAAACTCATTATCGGAAAAATATACTTCTAAATCCCCTAAAATTGCTCCGAATGAGGCACTAAGCAAAAATATACCAATTGCCCAAGCAATCAGGTTTGTTCGCTGCAGTCTAAAAGCAAGCCCCATTGTTGTTTGTAAAAAGACGGATGCACTCCTCTTACCTGCTCGTTCTGGAATAAATCCTGATTCCAAATCACGAATCGCATTCAAATAAAAGGCTACAAGCCCTAACACTACCGCAACAGCTAGCATGACATAAACTGGCCACCAATGGTTTTCTACAAATACTTCCGTCCTTACTGTCCAGCCGAGTGGTGATACGAGTGAAAGTGCCTCACTGCTGACATCTCCACTTGCCCGGACGAGATATGCCGCTATTAAAGTTCCAAATGAAAGCATCGTGGAACCTCTTGATGTTTCCGCAAGCTGGGCGAATAATGCGGTAAAGCCTGCAAAAACAAGTCCTGTCGCTCCTAGAGTCGCTCCATACAAGTAGGCCCCTTGTACAGCCATGCCGTCGATATCCAACAAAAGGATGCCCGTTCCAATCAAAACGGCTACTAGCACATTCGTTACTACTGCAACAATCGCCGCTCCGTTCAAGTACGCTAAACGACCAACTGGCAAGGAACGAATCAGTTCTACACGACCATCTTCTTCGTCTGCTCGTGTACTCCGTCCGACGAGTAAAATATTCATTATTGCAACTGCAATCGTCGTAAAAAGCAACATTTCATGCGCAAATAAAGATCCAATGGTTGCATAATCTTCATAACCAACTCCAAGCATTGCGATCATCGCCGGATTTTCCATCGTTAAAACAAAAGCAGCACGCGATTGTTCGTCTGGGTAGATATCGGGATACGCCACAGCTGTTGCGAGTGTTACTGCAATTAATCCAACTAGCCATAGGAGTAGCTTGAAGCGATTTTGCCGCACCATTAATTTCGTCAAATAACCTGTTCCGGTAAAAAGCTTTTGCGACATTACCTGAGCCCTCCCATTTCAGAAGAAACACGTTCCCCTCCTTGATAATGACGCATAAATAAATCCTCTAACGTTGGAGGTGCACTTTCCAATTTAACGATTCCAAATTGACTAATATGGCGGATTATGGCATCCATCTCTTCTGTATCAACTTGGAAGGATAGATTGTGCCCCTCTTTTTCCAAGTTATGAATACCTGTGAATTCCTCCAGATTTGTAATCAGTTCTTTCGTTTGAATTGTTAAATTTGTCCGAGTGAGATGTCGCAATTCATCTAATGTCCCTCGTTCTATAATTTTGCCTTCTCGAATAATCCCAACTCGATCACATAACCTTTCTACCTCTGATAAAATATGACTTGAAAGCAGCACACTTTTCCCCGCATCTTTCGCTTCCTGCACACATTCTTGAAATATCCGCTCCATTAATGGATCGAGCCCTGATGTTGGCTCATCTAAAATATACAAATCCGCATTCGATGCAAAAGCAGCAATTAATGCAACTTTCTGCCTGTTCCCTTTCGAATAAGTTCGACTTTTTTTCGTTGGATCAAATTTAAACCGTTCCATCAATGCCTCTTTTTTACCTTGATTTTTAGCACCTCGCATTTTCATAAACAGATCAATTACTTCACCACCTGTTAAATTGGGCCATAGATTCACATCTCCAGGAACGTATGCAATTTTTTTATGCAGTTCAACAGCATCTTTCCATACGTCTTTTCCAAAAATATGTGCTTCCCCTGCAGTTGCCTTTAACATTCCGAGTAAAATCCGGATTGTCGTTGATTTCCCTGCACCATTTGGTCCTATAAACCCATATACCTCACCTTTATTTAATTCCAAATCTACTCCATCCAAAGCAGTAAATTTCCCAAATCGCTTCGTTAAGCCTGTCGCTTTTAAAATTGGCATATTTCATTCTCCTCTTTTAGTTATGAAATATTTTAACTTATATAGTTCATAATATACAAAACAAATGCTTTATGCAACCAATTTATGAAAGATGTTTATTGTTTTATTACATATTTTTTATTAAACTACATATGAGGTGAACAATATGGACGGATTTGAACGTCGCAGGGAATTAAAGAAAAAGGACATTTTAGAAGCCGCACTTGAATTATTTATGAAATATGGTGTTCAGAAGGTTTCGATAGCAGAGATTGCGAAAGAGGCAAACGTGTCACAGGTTACAATATATAATTATTTTGACAGCAAAAATAATTTAATCCATCTCGTTTTTAAATTTTATGTTGATCAGATCTGGGATGAAATGAAAGTATTGCTTGCAAGTAATCTTCCCTATGAAGATAAAATAAAACAGATGATTTCCTTTGAAAAAAACATGGCCAACCATTCGATGAATAATAAATTTTTTCAAGATCTCCTAAAGGATTATGCAACAGGGCAAAGCTATGTGGAGGAGGTTTATCTAAAGGAAGGCTTGCCATTACTCATTGAGTTTGTAAACGATGGAAAGAATCAAGGATTTATTGATCCATCGTTATCAAATGAAGCCATATTATTTTATTTACAAATGTTTCAGGAATATATGCAGCGTGATGATGTTGTTCATACATTACTTCCTTTATCAGAGGATCTTACAAAGCTATTCTTTTATGGGATTGTTGGCAAGAAGGAAAAACAATCGTAAAAGACACAGAACAAAAGCTCAAGCGCCCGGTTAGCGACGTACGGACTGGACTGAGCCGTAGGAGATAAAGGAAACACGGCGACCGCAGGGAGTCGATGTTGACTTATCGTACGGAGGTGAGGGAAGTCTCGCTAGTCGCTGGGCGCTGGAGCTGGACGTAGCCGTTTAGGTAACTAAGTTATCCATAGCATTCAAATTTTATAGTTTCCTATGCAAGAACAAAAGCTCAAGGCATGCACCTTGAGCTTTTAAAATTCAATAAGAAATGGTTGGATGTTTTCATCCAAACAATATTCAATCCGTTGTCTGAAGTTATCCCAAGTCACCTTATCTAGAGCTTGTTCTATTGGGAAGAATCCTACTTCCAGGCTTTCTGGAGAGGTCGTTAACTTGCCTCCGATTGGCTTAGCTAAAAAAAGTGTATTGCAAATTGACTTTGTTACATTTTGAAAAATCCCACAGAACTTTATTATTTCTATTTCAATTCCGGATTCTTCCTTTGTTTCTCGAATTGCAGCCTCTCTTACAGGCTCCCCTTCCTCAACTTGTCCACCAGGCATTTCCCAGCCTCTTCTAGGTCCTTTAATTAATAAAATTTCACGTTGATCGTTTATTACTATTGTTGCTGCTGAAACAATATGCTTTGGTGGTGTATAAATCGGATACTGTGTCTGCTCCATAACCCTTCCCCCATCTTCCATTATTACTATTTTATATAACATGAACTCCACTTATCTAATAATCCAACGGGCCACCCGACTCTAAAACCCGCATTCGATACGCATTCATCGCCGTTTCTGCAAGCTGATCCATTAAATTATAGTTGGCATAGGCACCGACAATTGCCCCAAAGCCGGGAATTAATTGGAACATCTTGATTAAGTCAATATGATCCCGGTATTCTTGTTGGAATACGCGCCAGTCCATGTCGACAAGCTTATCCTTTTGATTCTCCCAGTTCTCCACAATAAACAATGTCTCTCTTCGCTTGTCTTCACTAGAGAACGCAAGCTGAAAAATATGAAGAAGAAATAAACGTTCTTCATACTTGCTCGTGTCAAACCCATAAACTGCTGCTGCTTCAAAAAGGAATTTCATTTTAATGGTCAACAGCAATGGAAAATCCGCAGCTCCAAGCAAAATGCCGCCAGCTCCGGTTCCCGCACCTTCTATTACTGCTGTTTTGCGATACGAGGTATGTTTTTCTCTTAGCAGCTCGTCCCGTTCAGCAAGACCGCCAGTTATTGCGAGCTGTTTTTTCGTCGTCCAATTTGAGCCGACCAACGTTGCCTTAACCATATGTTTAATACTATCTGTAACAATCCCATGTACTTTCTCTGGAATCCAACTATTTATTTTATTTTGTGCCTGTTTAGATAACTTATTGAACATCCCAGACCGCTTCATAATCTTTAATCGCCAAGCCTGGACCTCTTCATATGCTTTCATTTCATAATCTTTCATTATTAAATCATCCTCTTGCATTATTATATGTAGTTATACGTTATGCAGAAGGAAATAGTTCCATTTATCATAATCATTCTTATTAAGCTGAAAAACACTTTTCTAAATCCAAATAACTCTATTGATAGAAAAAAAACGGCTAAGCCAATTTGACCTAACCGTTTGATTGTTTAAAAAGCTATTCGTTATTTGCGCCTTATACTCCATGGAGTTCCAAGCTTTGGCAATGCCCAGCGATCAACACCATACCAGCCAGCAACCTTCCATGCTAACACCAATAGCATTGCAATTAGGAGCATTACTGGATTTGAGCTAACTGTACCTGCAAGTAAAAATGAAATATTCATAAGTGCACCAAAAAAAGCAGCAATTCCAGTTAAGAAACCGACAATTAATCCAATTCCAACTAACAATTCTCCCCAAGCAACGATGTAAGAAAATATGCTTGCATTCGGAATGATAACCGAATCCAAGAACCAAGCATACCACCCCGCTACTCCACCTTCTTCAGCAAGTGACATTACACCCGTCATGTAGCCTTCAAGGGCAACTCCGGCATTAGATCCAGTCCAAGCATCGTCCGTTACTTTACCAAATCCAGAAGTAACCCATGTATAGCCAATATAAACACGTAATATTAGCCAAATCCAAGCGGACTTTGTATTGGAAAATAACCACCTAGATAATGGATTTTCTTCAATAAATACTTCTTTTCCATACTTAGAATCTCGTAATTCTACCATTTTATCTCCTCCTAAATATTTGTCTTACTATTCCTATAATATCCCCATTTTTCGACATATGAAACATCATGACCAACTACTTACGAAAACTTTATACTTGTCCATTTATTTAAAAATACTGTATAAGCATCGTATGAATTCAGTTAAAGAAAAAAGGCAAAGTAAATGACATCTATTACAGAGTTTGCATATACTAATCGATACAATCCAATTTCACAAGGAAGTGAAAAGTATTAAATAAATATAATCCAAGGAAATAAAATTGAAGCTAGAGCCTTTTTTAATTATACTAAATGAGAGTGAAGGGAGATTTTACAATGGGACAAATAAACCTAGAATCAAAAGCTTTTTCTATTTTAAAAGATAAAATTGAATTAATACGATCTGAGGATCGAGCTATATATTTAGTAGGACCAATCCAGCTTCCGGTGAATTTATATGGAGAGACTGTTGTCTTTCAGTGGTACTGTTGGTTGAATTGCGAGGAAATTACGGAGGATTACCAAAAGATAATAGATAAACTATCTACCGCAAACCTGGCAGAATTTCAGCAATCCAGCGTCCTCGTTTATGGAGACTTTAAGAATGCAGACGATGCGCTAATCCGTATGCACTCCATTTGCCACACTGGGGATATTTTTGGCAGTAAGCGTTGCGACTGCGGCTTCCAATTAAAGGAATCCTTGAAAAAAATTAAAGAGCACGGGACTGGTGCATTATTCTATTTAGCGAATCATGAAGGAAGAGGTATTGGTCTATTTAGCAAAGCAATGGCTTATGTGCTGCAGGAAAACGGCTATGATACAGTAGAAGCTAATGAACAGCTTGGATTCGTGAATGACTCAAGAAACTATGATGATGCTATTCGTGTTCTAAAAACTTTACGCACAAAACCAGTAACGTTAATTACAAATAATCCATTAAAGCTGGAAGCATTGGAGAATGCTGGCATGCATGTATCTGGGCGCACACCGCTTTGGGGAGATGTTTCGGAGTACAACGAAAAATACTTGCAAACGAAGATTACAAAATCCGGTCATCTCAAAGAAGAAAGGACTTGCTTGAATGACTAACGATGCATTTTATATGGATCTCGCTTTAAAAAATGCCCAAGCCATGAAAGGACAAACAGACCCCAATCCCCTTGTTGGTTCTGTCATCGTTAATGATAATCGTATCGTTGGTGTTGGAGCACATCTTAAGGCAGGCGAAGCCCATGCTGAAATAAACGCTTTGCGAATGGCTGGCGATAAGGCAAAGGGCGGTACTATTTATGTAACACTTGAACCTTGTTCCCATCATGGGAGAACTGGTCCATGTGCAGTCGCAATCGCTGAAGCTGGAATTAAAAAGGTTGTCATTGCAACACTCGACCCAAATCCGATTGTTGCCGGGAATGGTGTAAAAATTTTAGAAGATGCAGGGATCGAAGTAATTACCGGTGTGATGGAAGACGAAGCACGTAAGATGAATGAGGTTTTCAATAAATACATTGTGACGAGCAAACCATTTGTCACTTTAAAGGCCGGAATCACCTTAGACGGAAAAGTAGCTTCCCATACGTTTAGCAGCAAATGGATAACTGCTGAGGAATCAAGGCAGGATGTTCATCAGCTGCGAAGCGAAAATATGGCTATCCTTGTTGGCATTAATACCGTGCTCAAGGATGATCCTGCACTAACTGCACGAATTCAAAATGGCAGAAACCCCATTCGTGTCATTATGGATTCCAGCCTAAAAATTCCCCTGGAAGCTCAGGTTATTACGGACAAACAAGCAAAAACAGTTATTTTTACTAGTCAGCGCTATGACAAAGAGAAACGGAAAATGTTAGAGGATTTAAATGTAATTGTTGCAGAAACAAGTGGCATCGAACATGTAAATCCACTTGAAGTTGTAACGACGCTTGGTGAACAAGGGATCTCTTCTCTATTTATTGAGGGTGGCGGCAATATAAATGCCACGTTTCTGGAGAATAAGCTTGTCGACAAAGTTATCCTCTATTTTGCACCGAAGCTAATTGGTGGCAAAAATGCACCAACCTTTTTAGAAGGAACGGGTATCGATCAAATGACCGATGCCGTGAATTTAATTAATACCGACATTCAGCGGATTGGTCAGGATTTTAAATTTATCGGTTACCCGAACTACGATAATGAATAACTAAGGAATGATAAGGTGAAATTTGGTTTTGATATTGATGATACACTCATTAATTTACGGGAGCATGCCTTCCATCTCTATAATAAAAAATTGAAGCAAACGGTCGGCATCGATGTCTTTCAAAACATTTCAAGTGTAGAAATCCATGAAGCATTTGGACTATCGGACGACGAAGGAAAAAAAATGTGGAACAGCTCCTTGGAAGAAATCTATTATACATCATGCCCGATTTTCCCGGGTGCTGTAGAAGCATTACATACACTTACCCGGGCTGGTCACGAGGTTTACTATATTACCGCTAGACCAAAGGAACATGGCGAACGAACGAAAGCCTGGATGCAACAGCAAGGCTTCCCTGTTGATGATAGTCGATTTTTCTATGGTATGCAAGATGAAGAAAAGCTGGATATCATCAACCAGCTTGAACTAGATTATTATATAGATGATAAACCAGTCGTACTTGAAACATTGCGAAACAGCACTACCAAGGTCTATGTAAAAGACCAAAGCTATAACCGCCACTTGCAAGATATTCCAAGGGTAGTTGCTTGGACAACTTTCATAAAGAGCATACTGAATAAAAATAAGTGAGCAGGCTGCATTAAATTGTCTGCTCACTTATTTATAGTTATGGCGGTAGATTCAGATTTTTTTCACCTGCGATATATTGCATATTCCAAAATGAGGAATTTTCATGTATACTATTGATTAAAGCTTTTAAATTTCTTCTGGAGGGTGTGAACTGCATTGCCAATACCAACGAATCACTTAAAACCTGTTCGCTTATCTGCAAAGAAAAACGCATTCAACCAGCTTCAACAGTGGATTATTGACGGAACCTTACTTCCAGGTGAAAAATTAAATGACACGGAGCTTGCTAAAGCGTTAGGTGTCAGCAGGACGCCAATTCGCGAATCCTTGCAATTGCTGGAATTCCAAGGCTTTGTAAAAATGTATCCTGGTAAGGCAACACAGGTTACAGAGATAGAAAAGGAGTCCATTAATGACATTCTTCCACCTCTAGCTGCATTACAGGCATTATCTGCAGAGTTAGCTGTTACAAATTTGACTCAGGAAACGTTGGAATTACTTAAAAAGACAAATCAGCAATTTTCCGACGCGATTCAGTCAGAAAATTACTATTCTGCCTTGAAGGTTGACGAGCAATTTCACAAAATTATTGTTGATACAGCAGGCAATACATATATACAAGCAATACTTGATTCCTTACAAGCTCATGTACGAAGGCTCTTTTTCCACAATTCCATTGTACTGACTAACAATTCGATTGATGACCACTGGAAAATTATTGAGTTAATGGAAAAGAGGGATACCGAAACTCTCTCTGCTGTCATGAATGAAAATTGGCTTCGTACACTGGATGCTTTTTAATTATACCAAACGATTTCAATCTGGCTTCATCGATACTCACAGCTATGGTGATTCGCTTTTGGTTTAATAATCAGACTCAATTGTAATACAAATTCGCACTTGATTCGGAGCATTCATTTACTTCAGGTGTGCACTTCTTTCTACTGCCTGCTCTGGCCATCTGTCCAAAACCAGCTCTACATACAAAAACCCGAATCCCATTTTAGGGGATTCGGGTTTTCATTTCATTATTAGACTTCCTGTGTTGATCCTACATTAACTACTTTAGCAATAATACCTGTAATAATAATAACAATCGCTGCGGGGAGCAACCAGCCCAGCCCTTGATTATAGAATGGCAGAACTGATTCATAAAAGTTTAATACCGGGTTCATCCAGCTGAAATTATCTATTCCTAGCGAATCACAAAGTGCCACTAAACCATCAAATATACTAATTAAGAATGTAACTGCAATCGCTGCTACATAAACCATACGAGCATGGTTAAATAGTGGAGATACAAATGTCAAAAGCATTAATACAATTGCCAATGGATATAGGAACATTAAAACCGGAATCGAGAAGGTAATAATATTCGCGAGCCCAAAGTTTGCAACAACAAATGTTAACACACTAAAGAAAACAACCAATACCTTATAGCTAAGCTTTGGAAATAATGTATTAAAATACTCTGCATTGGCTGTTATCAACCCGATTGCTGTTGTTAAACAAGCAAGGATGATCATGATTGCAAGCATAATAGATCCAAACGTTCCAAAATAATGTGATGCAGCACCACTCAATACTGGACCACCAGTATCAAATAAACCTAGTGTTTCTGTACTCGTAGCTCCTAGTATTGCAATTCCTACATAAATAATCCCAAGTAGCGTAATTGCAATAACCCCTGTTCTTGCTGTCGCAGAAAGAATTCCACTTTTTGAGGTAATACCCAATGCACGAATTGCGTTAATTACGATTATCCCGAACACAAGTGACGCTAAAGCATCCATTGTATTATAGCCTTCCAGGAAACCTGTCACAAATGCACCACCTTGATAGGCTTCTTGCGGGTTCTGCATCGCACCCATTGGATTGAATATAGCAACCAACAACAGAATAACAAGCAATACAACTAATGCTGGAGCCAATATTTTCCCTACATTGTTGACTATTTTCCCTGGATATAATGAGAATAAAAGTGCTACCGCGAAGAATAGAATCGTGAAAACAAGTAAACCTGTCTGTTGTGCACCTTCGCTAATAAATGGCGCGATTCCAACCTCATATGCCACCGTCCCTGTTCTTGGAGCTGCAAAGAATGGGCCAATCGTTAAATAGAGCAATGCCGTGAAGAAAATACCATACACAGGGTGAACTCTGCTAGATAATTCTTGAAGGTTCCTACTACCTGAAAAGCCCATTGCCAGAATCCCAAGTAACGGCAATCCAACACCTGTTACTAAGAATCCAATAATTGCTGGCCAAATGTTTGACCCTGCATATTGTCCTAACTGTGCTGGGAAAATTAAATTACCAGCCCCAAAAAATAATGCAAACAGCATAAAACCGATTGCTAGATATGATGAAAAGGTTATTTTATTATTCATCGAATGTTCCCCCTCGTCGCTAATTAAGCTCGTCTATTTAATTAAAATTTTCCGACATTTTACTCGAGCCATGTTCTATTGATTGATGTTGATAATCATACTATTTTCCTAACAAAAATGCAATATATTACAGAATATTTTTTGATATTTTTCAAAATATCCAAACAGATTAGCCACTATAGTTTTTTATACGACAATTTTTCATTGCTAGACAGAACCATTAAAAGATTATAGAATTTACTCAACAATTCATCTTATTAGTAAAGAAGGTCATATCAAATGGAATTTTCGAATCGTTTAAAAGGGTTGCCTGCGCAATTTTTTGCAACACTCGTTCAAAAAGTTACAGCAGCATATGCAGAAGGTCGCGATGTTATTAATCTAGGGCAGGGAAATCCCGATCAACCAACCCCTGCTCACATCGTTAAAGCATTGCAACAATCTGCCCAAGAGCCGATTACACATAAATATTCCCCATTCCGCGGAACAACCGAATTAAAACAGGCAGCAGCTGATTTCTATAAAAAAGAATACAACGTTGACTTGGATCCGGAAACAGAGGTTGCTATTTTATTTGGAACAAAAATTGGATTAGTAGAATTACCGCTTGCTTTAATGAATGACGGTGAATTGCTTTTGCTGCCTGACCCTGGCTATCCAGATTATCTATCAGGCGTCGGATTGGCAAATGTGCGTCATGAAACAATGCCATTACTACGAGAGAATAATTTTTTACCAGATTATGATAGTCTTAGTTCTAGCCATTTAGATAAAGCAAAACTTCTTTATTTAAATTATCCAAATAACCCTACAGGTGCAACTGCTTCGAAAGCCTTTTTTGAAAAAACGGTGAAGCTGGGCGAAGAGCACTCCATTGGAGTCGTACATGATTTTGCTTATGGAGCAATTGGTTTTGACGGGAATAAACCAATTAGCTTTTTGGAGGCAGAAGGTGCAAAGGATGTTGGAATTGAACTTTATACGCTTTCGAAAACGTATAATATGGCCGGCTGGCGTGTCGGATTTGCAGTAGGCAACAAGGAAATGATAGAGGCAATTAATCTATTACAGGATCATTTATTTGTTAGTATTTTCCCAGCTGTCCAGCATGCTGCAGCTGTCGCGTTATCAGATGACCAAGCATGTGTTGAAGCGTTAGTTGCACTTTACGAAGGTCGCAGAAATACATTAATAGCTGAATGTCAACGAATCGGCTGGGAAGTCGAGGCTCCAAAAGGATCCTTCTTTGCCTGGCTGCCAGTTCCGGATGGTTTTACAAGTGAAACATTCGCTGATTTTCTGCTAGAAAAAGCAGATGTGGCAGTAGCTGCCGGAAATGGTTTCGGATCATTTGGTGAGGGGTATATCCGAATTGGCTTGCTCGTTGAAGAGCAGCGTATCAAGGAAGCTATTCAGCGTATTGAAAAACTTAATATTTTCCCTAAATAACCAACTCATAAAAGGTGATCGTAAAGTTATAGCTCGATTAAGATCCCCTTTTATGGTTCATTCTTGTTCGGCCACTGAGGCTGGGACAAAAGTATTTTTATGAAATAAAAACCGAACATGATTGGTGCAAATAACTCGCTCTGGAAATATAATTCGCGCATCCAGTGGTGGCTGGTGATCCCCCCTTGCGCTATCGCACTACGGTGTCTCACCTATGCCTTACCTCCCGCTGGAGTCTACGTATAATTCCTGCGCTAAGCTTATGCATCGTTCGTCTTTAACATTAAACACTTTTGTATGTCCCAGCTTCAATTTTTCGATAGGTTATACGTCACGTTCTTTCCATGCTCTACAGGATAAAACTGATTCCCGCCTGTCTCTTCATCGTACTTTCGATTGAAGCTCATCCCTTCAATAGCCGTAAGTACAAGGTCTACTGTAATAACGGGGTTTTCCCCTTTTACAAGATGACCGCCGAAAACATTTCCTTCTTGATCACACATCGTACCGTGAAAGTGAATATCATAGTCACCATCACGCTGACATACAACCCCAGTCCCTTGTAAAAACTCAATTGGTCCTTGTCTTACCTGCAAATCTCCATAGCCAGCACCAACTTTTGATTCACTATTTGCTATTAAATATAAATAACCGGCTTTCTTAAAGCTGCCAAAACAGCTGCTGATTACAGCCGATTCAATATCATTTTCTTGACATAGCCGCTCAATTCCGGTTAGAAGATCCGTTTCTGCTAATAACCTAGCCGCAAGAACTGTTCCTGCTTTCCCTTTTGCAAAATGTGCACGACACAATGACACAATTCATCTCTCCCACTCACGAAACTGAAAATTCTAATTATCTCAATAATAAGGGGAGTCCCAAAAGAAATGCAAGAATAAATAAAATAAGTATTGACTGAATTAGAATTATACGTTAATTTAAATAAATAGAATTGAATAGACTACATCTCTTATCAAGAGTAGCTGAGGGACTGGCCCGATGAAGCTCGGCAACCTTTTATGTTACAGCATAGAAAGGTGCTAAATCCTGCAAAACATAACGTTTTGAAAGATGAGAGAGGACCTCTGTATATATACAAGCCTCTCTTTCTTTTAAAGAGAGGCTATTTAATTATCAGCAAGTTTACTATATTACAGGGGGTAACAAAATGAAAAAATTTGGAATTGTGTTATCAATTATTTTATTAGCTGGAGTACTAGCTGCTTGTGGTAATGACGCCTCTGGCAGCACCGACGCACTAAATGAGGATAAAATAGTGGTTGGTGTTACTGCTGGTCCGCATGAACAAATTGTAGAAGCTGCTGCTGATGTTGCTGCTGAAAACGGACTTGAGGTGGAACTAAAAGTATTCTCTGACTATGTCCTACCGAATACCGCATTATCTGAAGGCGACTTAGATGTGAACAGTTATCAGCATGAGCCATTCTTAGATCAATTTAATGAGGATCATGGGACAAGTTTAGTGCCGGTTGGTAAAACTATTTTAAACCCAATGGGTGTTTACTCTGAAACATATGAGAGCATCGATGATATTCCGAATGGTGCAACATTTGGCCTTCCAAATGACCCAACAAACGGTGGTCGCGCACTATTTATTTTGGAAGAAGCCGGGATTATTACGTTGGAAGAAGACAAGAAAGAGACAGCTTCCATTCATGATGTTGTAGATAATCCGAAAAACCTGGAATTCATTGAATTAGATGCAGCACAAATTCCAAATCAACTTAGCGAAGTCGATGCAGCTGCAATTAATACGAATTTCGCTTTAGGAGCAGGTATTAGTCCAAAAGAAGATTCAATTCTATTAGAATCCACCAATTCTCCATATATAAACTATATCGTTGTACGTGCTGAAAATGAAAATGACCCAGTCGTTAAAAAATTCGTTGAAGCATATCAATCTGATGAAGTGAAAGCATTTATTGAAGAAGAATTTCAAGGCTCTGTAATTCCAAGCTGGGATGAATAAGTAAATAAAAGCGGAAGCGCCCGGTTATCGACATACCGACTGTGCCCCGAACTTTGGGATGGTTCTGCCTGTCGAACATTCTTACGGAGGAGATTCACTCCAAAGTATAAGATGATCTATGACTTTCTCTTCTATGGGCGGAAGTCAAGTTCATCTAAAAGGAAACATGCCCCTTTAGGCGTATGCCGATGTTAGGCGTAGAAATAATTCAGCCAAATTTTATACTTCAGTATTTTAACAAAAGAATGTTGCGACTACTGGAGCAGCATTCTTTTTCGAAAGGAATGTAGGTTAGATGATCAAATTAGAAAACATCACGAAAGTTTTCCCATCTAAAAATGGGGACGTAACAGCTGTAAATAATGTTAACCTTCATGTTAAAAAAGGAGAAATCCACGGCGTAATTGGTTATAGTGGTGCGGGGAAAAGTACATTAATTAGGCTTGTCAATTTACTTGAAAAGCCTACGAACGGAAGTGTCTCAATCAACGGAACCGAATTGACCTCCCTGCCACCAGAAAAACTGCGAAAGACGCGGCAGAAGGTTGGAATGATTTTTCAGCACTTCAATCTATTAAAAACTGCAACAGTTTATGACAATATCGCAACTCCATTAAAACTTCTTGGCTATGATAAACAGGAAGTGAAGAAGCGTGTTGAAAAATACTTGAAGATTGTTGATTTAGCAGAAAAGCAAAACAGCTATCCTTCTCAACTATCTGGTGGGCAAAAGCAACGGGTCGCTATTGCTAGAGCATTATCACAAGAACCAGAAATACTTCTCAGTGATGAAGCAACAAGCGCTCTTGACCCAGAAACAACAAACTCGATTCTCGACTTGCTTCTAAAAATTAATGAAGATCTCGGAATAACGATTTTACTTATTACCCATGAAATGAATGTAATCCAAAAAATATGCGATTATGTGTACGTGCTTGAAAAAGGTGAAGTCATCGAACAGAGCTCAAGCATAGAACTGTTCACCAACCCACGTAAGCATACGACGAAGAAATTCTTAGATACCATTTCCCAACGTAAATTATCAGCATCACTTATTTCTCAATTGAAGCTGAATGGCACTGTTACAAGACTTACATTTATCGGTGAAAACACAGGACAGCCTCTACTTTCACAGGTAAGTCAAAAATTTAATGTGGAACCAAATATTCTAACGGCAAACATTATGGAACTAAAGAATGGCATCGTTGGAAACTTAGTCATTCACCTTGTTGGTGAACCAGAACAAATCAATGCATCCTTGCAATTCCTAAACGAACAAGGTGTCGCAACAGAAGAAGTGGAGGGAGAATAACATGGAAGCATTCATCCAAGAATGGCTGCCAATTATCGGGCAGTCTGTCATTGAGACTTTCCAGATGGTCATTATTTCATTGTTTTTTGCAATATTAATTGGAGTTCCATTAGGAATTCTCGTAGTCCTTACACGCCCTGGTCAAGCATTAGCAAATAGATTTATCTATCAGCTGCTCAACTTATTCATAAATGTTGTTCGTTCGATCCCATTTATTATTCTATTGTTCTTTATTTTACCATTCACAAAATTCCTAGTAGGAACAACGATTGGTGTACAAGGGGTAATTGTTCCGCTTGTTATCTACACAGCACCATATATAGCAAGGTTATTAGAAACATCCTTGTTGGAAGTAGATAACGGTATAATCGAAGCATACAAAGCGATGGGTATTAAAACAAGGCAAATTATTTGGAATGTGATGCTCCGTGAAGCACGCCCTTCCATTATTTTAGGATTAACAATTGCAACCGTCAGCCTAATCGGGGCTACTGCAATGGCTGGTCTTGTTGGTGCAGGTGGACTTGGGGATCTGGCATATCGATTCGGCCATTTACGATATGAAGTTGATGTTATGTATGCGACTGTCTTTATTCTTATTATTCTCGTTCAAGGAATTCAATCGCTTGGTAATAGACTCGCAGCACGTTTGAAAAAAGATTAGTATAGCAGGTTCAAAAGTCCGGTGAGATTGATGCATCGAGAACAAGGAACTTCGACGCACAGGACGTCCTAATGTCGGTGTCGCAGCAAAGCTTTTCGATGGGCTAGTAATCACAGCCCCAGTACATTGCGACCTTAGCCGATTTCGGACCTTCTCATCCTTCTTTTTGAACACACACTACTTGGAGGTTTTTTGCATGTCAAATGATCTTTATATTGAAAAACATGGTACGATTGCAACGATTACTATTAATCGCCCTGAAAAGAAGAACTGTTTTTCACTCGCTATGTTCCAAAAATTAGAAGTATTACTAGATGAACTCAAACAAGATAACGCCATAAAGCTCCTCATTGTCCGTGGTGTTGATGAAACAGCTTTCTCCGCAGGCGCAGATATTACAGAATTTCTAGAAGTTCGTTTACATGCAGAAAAGGCAAAAGCGTATAATGACTTTGCACTAGGGGCAATTGAAAAGCTATATCGATTTCCAAGACCAACAATTGCCATGATTCAAACGCTGGCTATCGGCGGAGGTCTGGAGCTTGCTAATGCATGTGATTTCCGATTTGCAACGTCAGGGAGTAAGCTCGGAATTACTTCTGCAAACATCGGTATTGTGTATAATCTGACAAGTACAAAACGACTATTTAATTTAATTGGTCCTTCTAAAACAAAAGAATTGCTTTATACAGCAAAGCTGATTACCGCAGAAGAAGGTAAGGACATTGGCTTAATTGACTATGTATGTGCTCCTGAGGAAATTGAGGAAGACGTTTCTAATTTCGCTAAACAAATCCTTAAGAAATCCCCAGTAGCAAACGCAGGTATTAAACAAGTCATTCAAGCTATTATAGATGGAGATAATACAGAAACCGATGCTATTTCAAATCTCATTCTGGAATCCTACAGCTCGGATGATTATGTGGAAGGCATACAAGCTTTCTTAGAGAAACGAAAACCAAACTTCTTATAAAGGTGTGACACGAATGACAACTGTACAGAAAAATGACTCATTTATCGAAAGCATCGTTTCATCCGAAGTATTCCCTTTTAGCGCAGAGGAATTAGAAGCAGCGGCTAAAGGTAAAATCGATACAGCTGCATTTGGTTACACCCGATCTGGTGCTGGTGGTGAAGAAACATTAAGAAAAAACATCGCTAGCTTTGAAAAGTATTCAATTGTTCCTAAATATTTAAACGATGTGTCTGTCGCTGATACGAGCATTGAACTATTTGGCCGTACTTACGCACATCCATTTCTGCTTGCACCTGTCGGAATGTTAAAAATAACACATGAGGATGCAGAGATCGCAGTAGCAAAGGCAGCTGCAAAATACCATGTGCCATATATTCAAAGTACGGTGTCCAGCTACTCCATTGAGGAAATAGCTGCTGCATCTGCCAAAAGTCCAAAATGGTTCCAGCTCTATTGGTCCAATAACGAAAATATTTCGTACAGTATGGTAAAACGAGCGGAAGAAGCTGGTTATGAAGCAATTGTTTTGACGATTGATACATTTATGTTTGGCTGGCGGGAAGAAGATATGCGAAATCGCTTCTCTCCTCTAAGAGAAGGTTATGGAAAGGCAAATTACATTACGGATAATGTCTTCTTATCTACTCTGGCACATGATGATCACGACTCTGTGATTCAAGAGATATTGCAAAATATTTATCATCCTACACTCAATTGGAAACATGTAGCTGAGCTGAAAAAGCGTACATCCCTACCAATTTTATTGAAGGGTATCTTACACCCATCTGATGCAAGACTTGCAATCGAAAGTGGTGTCGACGGCATTATTGTTTCCAATCATGGTGGCCGTCAGCTGGATGGAGTTATTTCTAGTATTGATGCACTTCCAGCGGTTGCAAAAGAAGTAAGTGGAGAACTCCCTGTTTTACTTGATAGTGGAATTCGTCGCGGAGCAGATGTTGTCAAAGCTCTCGCACTAGGTGCTGATGCGGTATTATATGGAAGACCTTACGTATATGGGCTAGCAATCGCTGGACAAACCGGTGTCGAAAAAGTACTCGAAAACTTCATTCAAGAGACAAAAGTTTCACTCGCACTTTCTGGAGCAGCTAATGTGAAGCAAGCTCGTCATATACATGTTGTAAAAAACTAGCAACGATAGCATAACAATCTTAAGGAGTGGGCATCCAATGGAACAAGCATTAAAAGGCATGAAAGTGGTTGATCTATCTCAGGTTTTAGCAGGACCCTACTGTACGATGGTATTAGGTGACATGGGTGCCGATGTCATTAAAGTAGAGAAATATCCAATTGGCGATGATACACGCACAATGGGACCATATATCAATGAAGAAAGCTATATGTATATGATGGTCAACCGGAATAAAAGAGGCATGTGTGTCAACTTGAAAAATGAAGCAGGTTTACAAGTTTTATATGATCTTATCAAAGACGCGGATGTCTTTGTAGAAAACTATCGTCCAGGTGTAACAAAGAAGCTAGGCATTGATTATGACACGTTAAAAGAAATTAACCCAAATCTTATCTATTGCTCCATCTCTGGTTATGGACAAACCGGACCATACAGCAATAAGGGCGGATTTGATATTATGGCGCAAGGCCTTTCTGGTTTAATCGATATGACCGGCGAAAGGTCAGGAAACCCTGCTAAAGTTGGGATCGCCATTCATGATATTGCTGCAGCAGAAACAGCTATTCAATCGATACTTACTGCCTATATCCACCGACTAAAAGGGGGAAAAGGCCAGTATATCGACATTTCACTCGTCGACTCTGGACTAGCCTGGACGGTTTGGGAAGCTGCTGCTTACTTTGGTAAAGGTGAGGTTGCACGCCGGAACGGCACTGCACACCGTGTATCTGCACCTTATCAAGGCTTTAAGACGAAAGATGGCTTTATTCTAATCGGAGCAGGAAACCAAAAGTTATGGGAAAATTTATGTCGTCATGTTTTGAAAAAACCGGAATGGATAGAAGAACAACGTTTTTTAACAAACAGTATACGGGCAGAAAATGCAGCAGAACTTGAAGCGGTAATGGAACAAGTTCTAACAACTGAATCCAGTGACTACTGGCTCGATCTATTAGATACGCATGGAATTCCATCTGGCCCAATCTTATCCTATGATCAAACATTAAATAACGAACAGATTAAGTCACGTGACATGATTTTGGATTATGAACATCCGATTGTCGGTTCCATGAAAACGCTTGGATTCCCAGCTAAATTTTCCGAAACACCTGGACAACTTGTGAAGCCTGCCCCACTCCTTGGACAGCATAATAAAGAAGTTTTAACAGAGCTTGGATATACACCTGAAGCTGTTGAGCAATTGACTGATGATGCTGTTCTGAATAACAGACCAAGCAAAGTAGAGGCTTAGATCGTAAATTTCAATAATTAGATCGTATTTTAGCTTGTATTCTTCCTGAATTGGACCGTATTTTTCCCAAATCGGATCGTATTCTCTCTAGATTGGACTTCCAGATTTCAACTTAAATCGGATACAAGTTCGTAAGTGAGCAATGTAAAGTCACGTCAATAGAGAAACCGGGCAACTCAGCCCGGTTTTACTATACCTTTTTAATTTTCCATATCTCCGTTGCATACTCCTGAATCGTCTGATCACTTGAGAATTTTCCCGAGTAAGCTATATTTGTAACACTCATATTCAACCACGTATTTCGATTCCGGTAAGCCCGTTCAATAAGCTCATGTGCCTCCAAGTACGGTTCAAAATCCTTAAGTACAAAATACGGATCATTGTGGTATAGAATATTGTAATAAATATCCTTAAATTCGATATTATGCACACCGAACTCCCCTTGATTCAACTGATCTAAAATTCGCTTGATTCGATCATCTGTATTATATAGATCTCGAGCATGATAGCCACCGTGCTGATAATAATCCAACACTTCATCCGCTGTCAGTCCAAAAATAAACATATTCTGATCACCGACTAAATCATGAATTTCAATGTTCGCTCCGTCCATTGTACCTAATGTCAGAGCCCCATTCATCATCATCTTCATGTTGCCCGTTCCAGATGCTTCTTTACTCGCGGTTGAAATCTGTTCACTAATGTCAGCAGCCGGAATAATCTTTTCTGCAAGGCTCACATTATAGTTCTCCAGGAAAATGACCTTTAATCGATCCCTTACATCCGGATCATAATTTACAATAGAAGCTACCGTATTAATTAATTTAATAACTTCCTTCGCTAAATGATAGCTTGGAGCTGCTTTAGCCCCAAAAATAAATGTTCGTGGTGTAATATTCTGGTTCGGATTATCCTTCAGCTCGTTATATAAATAAATCACATGAAAAATATTTAACAGCTGACGCTTATATTCATGCAGCCGTTTGATTTGCACATCGAAGATCGATCGCTCATCCACCGTGATTCCTAAATGCTGATGAATATAATTCGCTAACACTTTTTTATTCTCGTGCTTTACATGGTCGAATTTCTCCAACAAAGCATTATCATTCGAGTACTTTAACAAACTAATCAGCTGCTTTGGCCGCTTCACCCACTGCGGTCCAATTATGTCTGTTATCAAACTAGCAAGCTTTGGGTTCGCCTGCAATAACCAACGACGATGGGTAATTCCATTTGTCTTATTATTAAATTTCTCTGGATACAAGGTGTAAAAGTTTTTCATTTCTTTTTTCTTCAGGATTTCTGTATGAATTCGTGCTACTCCATTGACACTAAAGCTTCCAACAATTGCCAGTCTTGCCATATGGACGCGACCATGTGCAATTATCGCTAAATCGGGTATGGAATCCCTTAACTCCTCATGATCAAACCAGATGCCTTTACAAAACCTTTCGTTGATTTCATCAATAATCATATAAATTCTCGGTAAAAGATTTTGTATCATCTCCTCCGTCCACGTCTCTAAAGCCTCACTCAATGTAGTATGATTCGTATAAGCAATTACTTTCGTCGTTACTGCCCAAGCATTATCCCAACTAAAGCCTTCATCATCCATTAGAATCCGCATCAATTCTGGAATGGCCAAACTTGGATGTGTATCATTAATTTGAATAACTACTTTTTCTGCCAAACGACTAAGTGGTAAGTGATGATTTCGTTTAAAATGCTTTAAGATATTCTGAATACTTGAAGACACTAAAAAATATTGTTGCTTTAAACGCAGCTCTTTTCCCTCATAACTAGAATCATCAGGATATAAAAATCCTGATATTTGTTCAATGGAATGCTGATGATCAAGGTCATGATAATATTCCTTATTTTCTTCCAGCAAGCCATCCCCATTATTTTGATGAATTACTTCAGCACTCCACAAACGTAACGTATTTACTGTATCGTTCTTATAACCGACAATCGGAATATCATACGGAACTGCCATTACCTTATCTGTATTCCGGTATTCAAATTCAAGTGAGCCATCATTTTTCTTAAACATATGTACGTCACCATGGAATTGAATAACGACTGCTTCTTCCTCATTCCTCGTTTCCCACGGATATGGATTTTTCAGCCAGTAATCCGGCAATTCAACCTGGTTGCCGTGGATAATACGCTGCTCAAATAACCCATAACGATAGCGAATCCCGTATCCATGACCAGGAAATTTTAACGATGCCAATGAATCTAAGAAGCATGCTGCAAGACGTCCTAAACCACCATTTCCTAACGCAGCATCATGCTCTTCAGCAAAAACATCTTCTGGATCAAGACCAAGCTCTTGCAAAGCTTTCTTCGCTGTATCGAGCATGCCACAATTTAAGAGATTACTTGCAAGCATTCTGCCGATTAAAAATTCCATCGATAAATAATAGACTTCTTTATGCTTGCCATCCCGATAGCTTTTGCGAGTTTGAAACCACTGCTGTTTTATCTCTTCATTGGCAATCGATGCAAGCACATAATAGATGTCCTTGGATGTCGCTTCCTTCACTTCTCTTCCTTTATCGGAAATAAGCCTTCTTAAAATTTCCTGTTTCAATGTATCTACCGTTACGTGTGCCAAGGAAAAGTTCCCCCTATCCGATAATTGATTCCGGTATAAGTTTTGTGTAAATTTCAGCATATTGCTGTGCTGAATCCTTCCAGCTGAATTGACTTTTATTTACGTTTTTCAATAGGTTCTGCCATTCAGTTGTATTTGCATATATTTTTATTGTGTAACGTAAAACATTTAATAGGTCGTGTGCATTATAATTCGCAAAGCTAAAACCGTTTCCCTCGCCTGTCAACTCATTATAAGATATGACTGTGTCTTTTAATCCGCCAGTCTCTCGAACAACCGGAACCGTCTTATACTGCAAAGCAATCAACTGAGATAACCCACACGGTTCAAATTTGGATGGCATCAAAAAGAAATCCGCGCTTGCATAAAGCCTTCGAGCAAGCCCTTCATCAAACGATAGAATCGCTTGTGCTTTATCCGGGTAACGACTCGCTAGATCCGCAAAGTAGTTTTCAAATTCAGGGTCTCCAGTTCCTAGTATGATAAACTGAACATCTCCCTCAAGAAATTCATCTAAAATATGCTGGACAAGATAAAGACCCTTCTGTTCTACTAGTCTCGTTATAATAATATACAATGGGGTTCCTTCTTTATAAGGAAGGTTGATTTCTTCATGGAGTTTGATTCGATTTTGTCTTTTCTTCAATCGTGCTGTTCGATAATTTACAAATAGATTTGGATCGGATGATGGATTGTATTCCTTTGTATCAATTCCATTGAGCACACCAAGAAGGTCATCTGACCTCTCTCGCAGCATACCGTGTATCCCTTCACCATAATAAGGGTTCTTAATTTCCTCTGCATAGGTTGGACTCACAGTCGTAATTTTATCCGCATGGAATAGGGCACTTTTAAGACAATTGAACATTCCATCCCATTCCATCCCAGCAATATGTTCTTTCCCAAGATTGAAGAAATCATCAAATATATGTAGTGGCATAACACCTTGATATTTGAGATTGTGAATCGTAAAGATTGTCTTCATCTCTTCAATCGGCTTCATAATGTTCGCAAGTGCCACCGTTATTCCAGCTTGCCAATCATGCGCATGAAGCACTTGGGGACGATAATCAAGATGCCTTAATGATTCCATAACAGCATGACTGAAGAACACAAAACGTTCCCCATCATCGTAATAGCCGTAAATCCCTTTCCTCGTAAAATAATAGTCATTAGCAATAAAATAGTACGTAATTTGATCATGTACGAGCATAAATAATTGTGCTTCTTGTTTCCGCCAGCCTAATTGCACGTCAAAGGACGTGAGATATTCCATTTGATTTTTCCATACATCATCGATTTCATCGTACAATGGTAATATTACGCGGACTTCCAGCTTTTCCTCTTTCTGCAGTGCTTGTGGAAGTGATCCTACTACATCCGCTAACCCACCTGTTTTAATAAATGGGGTGCATTCAGATGCAACAAATAATATATTGCTCATGTCTTCTCACCTTCCTTTTATTTTTAAAAAATTCATTACGAAAAAATTGCTCTCTCTCCTACAACAATAAATCCGATAGCTACAAGACAATTCATATGCCCAGCAGATATCGTCACTAGCGGATCTTCCGCTTTTGTCTATTAAATAACCTGTCTTTTGGCAACTACATATGGCTTTTCTTTTGAGCCGATTATTTTCTGGCCTTTGGTTACATGGACATCCTTATCAAGAATGACATTCTCCAGATGGACACCTTCTTCAATGGTGCAGCGTTGCATAATAATGGAGTTTTTCACAGTAGCTCCTGTCTGAATGGAAACGTCACGAAATAGAATACTCTCCTCCACTCTTCCATCAACTACACATCCGTTGGCTAACAAGGAATGTTTTACCTCCGAGCCTTTACGATATTTTACTGGTGGATTGCTGGATATTTTTGTTCGAATGAAATGGTTGCTTAAAAATAAATCATGATAACTATCCGCATCTAGTAAGTTCATATTTTGCCTGAAATAACTTTCAATTGAATTAATAAATGCACTGTACCCTGTGTGTTCAAATCGTTGTACCTTTAAGTCAGCAAGCTTATCCTTAACACCGCATATAAAAAAGTTATCTTTATGATAAGCAATACATTCATCTACTAATCTCATTAATAGATTCTTGTTTATAATATAGACGCCTGTAAATAACTCTGCATTTGTTTGATCGTTTGTAATCTCGGTTACCCACCCATTTTCATCTGCTTCAATGCGGAAATAAGGGTAGTGCTCAGGAAATAGTTCTTTGACATTTGTCGAAATTAATGTTATATCTGCCTCTTGTTCCAAATGATACGTAAATGCATCTTTATAGTCGGAATTTGATACAAATTGACTGCCGCTGATTAATACATATTCAGATTGGCTTCGATGGAAATAATCACGGTTATTATGAAAAAAACGCAAATCGCCTTGTGATCTGTCGGAAGGATCATTCCAATCTGGCGGAAGAATAAACAATCCTCCGTTCCTTCGATCTAAATCCCAATTTTCCCCAGTTCCTAAATGGTCTAATAAAGAGCGGTATTTGTTGCGAGCAAAAATTGCAACCTCATTAATATTCGAATTCACCATATTGGATAATGTAAAATCAATCATTCGATAGCGCCCACCGAAAGGAATCGATGCACTATTGCGAAAATATGTCAGCTCATTAAACACATGGTATTCATGATCTAAATTGATTAGTCCCATCATTTTTTTCATTTACTTTCTCCCCCGGCTGGTGTCAGCATGCCACCTAAAGTTTCCTGGTTAATAACAAATGGTTCTTGAAATTCATCTATTTCAATTGTTGTTCCTGCTGGAATTACCGTATTTTCCATAATAATGACACGATTCAACCTGCAATTTTCACCAATTCTCACTCCCGGATGGATAATCGATTGACGGACAGTGCTCGCTTGCTCCACTCGTACATTTTCAAACAAAATGGAGTTTTCAATAGTCCCATGTATAAAGCAACCAGAATTAATTAGCGAATTGTTTACAGTTGCCGTTTGGCTTATATATTGTGGAGGCAGATTCGAATCATGTGTGTAAATTCTCCACGATTTATGATTGGAAATAAGGCCAAGATTTTCATCAAGCAGGTCCATATTTGCTTCCCAATAGCTTTGTATTGTTCCTACATCCTTCCAGTAGCCATGGAATCGATATGCAAATAGGCGCTGCGTATCATCAAGCATAGCAGGAATAATATCCTTGCCAAAGTCATGGCTGGATGCTTTATTTTGTGCATCCTCAAGTAAGTAGGCCTTCAATTTATTCCAAGTAAATATATAAATCCCCATCGACGCTAGATTACTCTGTGGATTCTTTGGCTTTTCTTCAAATTCAAAAATCCTTAGATTATCGGATGCATTTAAAATCCCAAAACGTGATGCATCGTCCCATGGAACCTCAATAACAGAAATGGTCGCATCTGCATTTGTTTCCTTATGCTGTTCAAGCATTTTCTGGTAATCCATTTGATAAATATGATCACCGGATATAACAAGTACATACTCCGGATTAAATTGATTAATAAAATGCATATTTTGATAGATTGCATCCGCAGTTCCTGAATACCAGTCACCACCTGTTTTTGCTGTATATGGAGAAAGTACGGTTACGCCACTTTGTTTATCCATATCCCACGGTTTCCCATTCCCAATATGCTTATTCAGCTCGAGTGGCGAATACTGTGTTAGCACGCCTAAGGTTGAAATGCCTGAATTGGTACAATTACTTAAGGTGAAATCAATGATTCGATATTTCCCACCAAAAGGGACAGCAGGTTTAGCAAGATGATGCGTTAATTCCCCTAAACGTTTTCCTTCCCCTCCAGCTAATAACATACCAACACATTCCTTCATTACAACGCCTCCTCGACATCTTTTTTATATTTGAATATTGCGATAGCTAATGGCGGAATTTTTATCTTAATATGCTGTGGTAATCCATGCCACTTTTCTTGGAAACTAAAATGATTATTACTATTTAGCTGATTAGAACCGCCAAACTTCTCTTGATCAGAATTAAACACTTCCTGATAGGTTCCTGGAATTGGAACACCAATTTTATAGTCATAGCGAATTTCAGGCGTAAAATTGCAAACGATAATTAGTTCTTGATCTTGTTTCTTCCCCCTGCGTCTAAAAGCAATAATGCTTTGATCTATGTTATGTGGATCAATCCATTCAAATCCAGCTGGATCATGATCCAGATCATAAAGCTCAGGGTTGCTTGTATAAAACAGGTTTAATGCTTTTACATATTGGAAAATCCCTTGATGGAATGGATAATCTAATAAATGCCAGTCTAGTTCTTCTTTGTCCTTCCATTCCGCATATTGGGCTAACTCTCCTCCCATAAAGAGAAGTTTCTTTCCTGGATGGGTCATCATATAACCATATAACAGCCTCAAGTTTGCAAATTGCTGCCACATATCTCCTGGCATTTTATCCAATAATGATTTCTTCCCATGCACAACCTCATCGTGTGAAAGAGGTAATAGGAAGTTCTCCGAATGTGTGTACATAAAAGAAAAGGTAAGCAAGTTATGATGCCATTTCCGATGAATCGGAACCTTTTTCATAAAAGTCAGCATGTCATTCATCCAACCCATATTCCACTTAAAGTTAAAACCGAGCCCACCTGAATAGGTTGGGGATGTAACGAGTGGCAAGTCCGAACTGTCTTCAGCCATCATGAGTGTTTGTGGCTCATAGGAAAAAATAACTTCATTCAGTTTACGAATAAAGGCATAAGCTTCTAAGTTCTCTTCTCCTCCATACGAATTTTTTATTCTTTCCTCTCCATCCTGTCGGTCAAAATTTAAATACAGCATACTTGCAACAGCATCAACACGAATACCATCAATATGATATTCCTGTAACCAAAATAATGCATTGGAAACGAGAAAACTTTGAACCTCCGGCCTTCCAAAGTCGAATGCTAATGTTCCCCAGGTTCTTTTATCAGCCTTCAATGGATCCGCGTACTCGTATAACGGTTCTCCATCAAACCGCCGTAAAGCAAAATCATCCTTACAGAAATGCCCCGGAACCCAATCCATAATTACGCCAATCTGATTTTGATGACATTGATCCACGAAGTGTTTAAATTCATGACGGGGTCCATAACGTGAAGTAACCGCATAATAGCCTGTAATTTGATAGCCCCAAGACAAATCGAATGGATGCTCTGCAAGTGGTAATAATTCAATATGGGTATAGCCCATCGACTTCACGTAGGGAATCAATTCCTCCGCTAGCTCTATGTACGTATAAAACTCACCAGAATCTTGCTTTTTCCACGAACCAAGATGAACTTCATATATCGAAATAGGTGATGAATAAGCATCAAAGGATTTCTTACTTTGCTTCCAAGCATGATCATTCCATGTATACGTAGAATCTTTTTTTGGAGTTAATGAAGCTGTATTTGGTCGAAGCTCTGATTGAAATGCATAAGGATCTGATTTTAACAAGATTTGATTTTCTGGAGTAATAATTTCATATTTATAAGGTAAGCTGCCTGTAACGTCCGTAAAAAAGCCCGCCCAAACCCCTTGCTCCGTCAGTCGCTCCAATGGATGGCTTTTTCCATCCCATTGATTAAAGTCACCAACGATATTAATTTGTTTCGCATTTGGTGCCCATACGGCAAAACGGTATCCCTTTACTCCTTCCCATTCGATGAAATGGCAGCCCATCATTTTGTAACTTTCATAGTTGGTTCCTTGGTGGAATAAATAGATATCCTGTTCTGAAATATTGTAGTTCAAAAAAGGGCCTCCTTCTTAGGCAACTTGGTATTCACATGTCTCATGATAAACCAGTTTTTTCTAACAATAATCATCATTATAGATACAATCCTATGATATTTCAAGATAGTTATCAGAAAATTCCTTCGACACTTTCCTAATAAAAATGTCACATCCTGTCGAAGTATCTTGAATATGTCTGCCTACGTATGTTTATGTATAATTGTGGTAAAGTTAGTAAAGAATTCTTTAGAATTACAGTGCAAAAGCTGGAGCAATCGGTTTATTCATATTAAATATTTATATTATTTTATTGACAAGCGAGAAATTCCCGAAAAAGTGGATATAACATATACTAAAAGAAGTGAAATGCATTGGAAGAGGAGATGCTTTTTGTGGAAAAACAAGTTGCTTGGATTGATAACATTCGAACGCTGACTTACAGCGATCATCATATACAATCATTAATTAATACCGACAACAAGTTGCCTTACTTGTTTTGGAAGGCGGAAAATAAAGTTTTACCAATAAAGCAAATCAAAAATATTAATGATACTACTGTAGAATTAGAGGTTGCTGAGGAAATTCCCCTTGGTGAGGACCTATTTCTTCATTGTGGTGACACAGAGATACCTGTCTATCCCCGAGGGATTGTACGAACAGACTGGTTTGACAAGCGTTATGCTGCCATTGATCAATCATTAGGAGCAATTTGCAGTCCAAACGCCACTATATTTTCTGTCTGGGCTCCTACCGCTACTTCCGTCAAAGTCATTTTAAATGAAAACAGCTATCTATTAAACAAGCTTGAAAAAGGGGTTTGGAAGCTGGAACTAAAAGGTAACTGGCATGGTCAATCATACGAATATGAAGTAACTGTAAATGGGAGTAATAAGCGAGTCAATGATCCATATGCCAAAGCATTGCTTGCCAATAGTCAAAAAGCAGTTGTCGTCGACTTTACAAGAACAGAACAATTCAGTATAAATCAAAAGCGCCCATTTATCCAACAGTTACAAGATGCGATTATTTATGAGCTACATGTTAGAGATGCAACCATCGATCAAGAAAGTGGTGTTCAAAATCGAGGAAAATTTTTAGGCTTAGCCGAAACAGGAACAACTACGAAAAATGGATTTTCTACGGGGCTATCCTATCTAAAAGAGTTAGGTTGTACGCATGTACAGCTATTACCCATTAATGATTTCGCACGTGTTGATGAGTTTCATCCAAATGATGCATATAATTGGGGATATGACCCCCTGTTTTTCCAAACGCCTGAGGGAAGTTATTCCGTATTGCCTGACAGACCAATCGCACGAATTAATGAACTAAAAGCAATGATTCAAGCATTCCACAACGAAGGAATCGCTGTTATTCTAGATGTCGTATTTAACCATGTTTTTGTCATGGAAGAGTCGCCATTTGAACAGCTTGTTCCTGGCTACTACTTCCGCTATCATCCAGACGGAACCTTAAGTAATGGAACTGGAGTGGGAAATGATATCGCCTCGGAAAGAAGAATGGTACGTAAGTTTATCTTGGATACAATTGATTTCATGCTTTCAGAATATCACGTGGACGGCTTTCGCTTTGATCTAATGGGAGCAATGGATATAGAGACAATGCAACAAATTGAAAAACGATGTCAGAAAGAAGAAGCTCCAATTATGCTACTCGGTGAAGGATGGGATTTGCCAACCGCACTTGATAGCAGCTTAAAAGCAACAAGTTATAATGCAAGCCAATTAAGCGAGATTCGTTTTTTCAATGATTATTTCCGAGATTCAATGAAAGGAAACTTATTCGAACAGCAAGATACTGGCTATATCAATGGTGCTGGGCGTTTCTTAGAAAGAATGCCTCATTTGCTCTCCGGTGCTGCATTAGATCCAAACAATCATGCTTCTATAAATGTTAACCAAACTATTAACTATGTAGAATGCCATGATAACCATACACTATGGGACCGCTTATGTTTAACACATCCAGACCTTCATGATCATGATCGTAAAAAAATACATCAATTGGCTACAGGCATTACACTATTAAGTCAAGGCGTTCCATTTCTACATGCAGGTCAAGAATGGTTTCGCAGTAAACAAGGGGACGAAAATAGTTACCTTTCTGGTGATTCGATTAATATGCTGGATTGGAAGAAAAGAGAGCAGGAAAAGGAAAACATTGCATTTGTGAAGGCTTTGATAGCTTTAAGAAAAAAATATACTGTTTTTCGAATGACTTCACAAAAAGAAATTCAGCAACGATTCCATGTGCTTGAAACGCCATACCCTGTTTTTGGCTTCACCTTATTAGGAGATACGGATGACTTCTCTATTTATATTAATCCAACGAAGGAAGAATTCGACCTCCATCTTCCCTCTTCTGGAAAATGGAAAAGAGCGGTATCCAATAGCGTTTCTGAAAAGGAAGACATCATTGGCGAATTTACAGGTATCCATGCTTATGAAATTATTGTTTTTCAAAAGACACGAAATAGAGCAACAAATGAAGTAGCAGTTGTATTACCTGGCAATTAATGTTTTCAAGCTTATTTTTCCAAGACATTGAGGCTGAGACAAAAGTGTTTTTATGAAATAAAAACCGAACATGTTTGGTGGAAATAACTCGCTCTGGAAATATACTTCGCGCATCCAGAGGCGGCTGGAGTCTACGTATATTTCCTACACCAAGCTTATGCATCGTTCGTCTTTAACATTAAACACTTTTGTTATGTCCCAGCTTCTTTCTAAATTTGAATTAGAAAGGAAGGCCAATCTATGATTCCGTTAAACATACTCGATTATGCACTTATTGATGAAGGTACAAATGCAAATGAAGCATTAAAACATACAACAGAGCTCGCACAACTTGCAGATAACCTCGGCTATAAGCGTTACTTAGTGCCAGAGCAGCATCAGGCACTCTCCATCGCTAGCAGTGTACCAGAAATGCTTATGATGCACTTAGCAACCTCTACTACTAACATTCGAATTGGTGCAGCTGGAGTGATGCTTCCACATTATAGTCCGTACAAAATCGCAGAAACATTTCGAACACTCGAAGCAGTTCATCCAGGGAGAATTGATCTAGGGATTGGCAATAGCTCTGGTGGCAGACTTGTAAACCATGCCTTGAATGAGGAGAAAGATGAACGTCTAACCTATGAGCAACAAGTAATAGATATACAAAAATACTTAACCGATGATTCTGATCCTGAACATCGTTTTCACCAATTAGTTGCAACTCCAGTTACCGATACCTTACCTGAAATTTGGATGCTCGGATCTGGCGGCAAAAGTACGAAAATCGCCACAGAACAAGGTACAGCTTATACCTATGCCCATTTTTTCAAGCCCTCAGAGGTCGGTAAGGAGATTATTTCTACCTATCGTAAGAACTTTAAACCTTCTCCCTTTCATGAAAAGCCAACTGTTTCTATTGCTGTTTTTACCATTATTGGTGAAACAAAAGAGGAAGCTCAAAGCTTTGCAGGAGCTTTTGAACTTTGGATGGCATCGCTTGAAACTGCAAAGAACCCACCCTACTTCCCCTCGGTTCAAACAGCACAAAAGCGACGTTATAGCTCTTTTGAAAAACAAAAGATCACTCAGATACGGAAAGGAGCGATTGTCGGAAATGCCCATCATGTCAAAGAAGAAATTTTGAAATTAGCGGAATTTTATCAAGCAGACGAGGTCACAATTGTTCCAAACCTTCCAGGAGCTGCAAATCGAAAGAAGGCAATTCAATTATTAGCAAAGGCATTTGGGCTTTAATTAGCTGCTTGCAAACAGAAGGTGGGCGATTTCTCCCCTAATCGCCCACCTTCAAATACATTTTAATCAATTATTTTTTAAATCGCTTCTTAATAAAAAACCACATCAATACAATGAATAGAACTGCGAGTACTGCATAAACAATATTAGAATAGATATCCATATAACCAACAATTGTTTCCCATGAATCGCCAACTGCAGCACCAATATTAACGAGAACAACATTCCAAATAAATGTTCCTACCGTTGTTAATGCTAGAAATACCCAAAAGTTCATGCGCGCCATCCCTGCAGGCAGAGAAATTAAACTTCTAATTAAAGGGATAAAGCGGCAGAAGAATACCGTCCATACACCATACTTCTCAAACCAAGCGTTTGCTTTATGAATATCCTCTCGGGTAAGTCTGAGAATATGTCCCCACCTGTCCACTATTTTTTCAATTCGATCCACGTTAATGACAAATCCTACTCCATAAAGAACAATCGCTCCTACAACGGAACCAATAGTAGCTGCAATTACTACTCCTAGAATAGTTAAATTCGAATGGGTCGTCATAAATCCGCCAAATGTTAAAATTACCTCAGATGGAATTGGAGGAAAAAGATTCTCTATCATAATTAATAAAAAAATTCCAATGTAGCCAAATTGCTCCATTATACTTGTAATCCAGTTTTCCATTACTTTATTCTCCTATACATCAATATGCTCCTTGCCAGCTAGTTAATAGATTAGCTGAGCGTAATTGTAATTTGATAATCTGCAAATATACTTGCTATAAGACTGCGTACTTAACGCGAATCCAGCATTTTTTGCTTAACTCCAAATCTGCAGTAACTATAATTATATCTTAATGATGAAGCATGTAAATATTAAAAATGTGTTAATTTTGTAGAATAAGTAAGGATTTACATAGGAGCGTAAAAAAGTAGCCATAGTAAAAGATCGACAATCATGAGCTTTCCCTATGGCTTCCTAGCACTAAGTTTTTAACCTTTTCTTCGTTCAACTAAATTAATCCCTACCCCCATACAAATGACTCCAATTAAAAGCATTAGAACTAATGGTAAAGCAATCTCATTCCAGCCTTCATGATAAAATGCAACATTTATCATCGCTTCCATCGCATGTGTTAACGGGAATAAATCAGCGATAAACAAAAGAACCGCATTACTTATTGTTCCTGGTGGCATATAAACCCCACTGATAACTGGAATAATCGGTACAACAGAAGGATAGATCATATAGAACTGCTCTGGTGTCTTCACAAACCCAGTTATTAACATCGCCATACTAACAATACTCAGTGCATAAATCGCAGCTATTACAAGGAGTATAAAGAAATTATTACCTAAATCATAATTCATCACATACTGAAAAATAACAAGCACAACAGCGATTTGAACAAAACCGATTACGAAACTATAGAGCAGGTGTCCCGTATACATTCCTGTCTTGCTCACAGGTGATAAAATCATTCGATTCCAAACTCCACTCACCTTATCTGACAAGACACCGTTCACTTTAAACCCAATTGTGAACATAGCCATAAAAAGCGTAAATCCAAATAGTAACTGAATTCCCATATCATAATTGGATACTTCTCCACCATTCAGTGATTCGGTTTGAATTTGGAATGGCGGATTTTCCAAATAACTCTCCACATCATTTCGAATCTGGTCTATACCCTGTGAACCTGCTGCTGCTTCAATTTGTGCTTCCTCTACAAACACCTTTTGAACGTATTGATCAATCAGTGGTAAGGTCGGGATATCATAGGCTGTAATGAATCGATAATCATGTTCCTTTAAGTTAATTGCTATGTCCCTTCTTCCTTCTGCTACATCTGTACGTGCAGTTTCTTCATCTGCTATCACAAAGTTAAATGACTCATTACGATTTAGTAACGGCTCCCATTTATCCATGATTTCACTAGAATTCGTTTCACTACTAAATATCGCTACGGTCGTTTGCGGCACCATATTACTACTCGTAAAAATAAGTGTTAATGCAATGCTTCCTACCAGAAAAAGAATAACCATCAATGGCTTGCGTTTATCCTTCCTCCATTGCGACTTAAATACTGGGAACATTATGCTCTCCCCCTTCTAGGAAATAGAACTATTCCAATGAGAAGACAGCCAACAAAAAATACAAATAACTTAACCATTGGAATAATTAAAGTCTGAAAATCGCCAAACTGTGTCCACTGCATAAAGACAGACAAGCTTAGCCCATTCGGTGTCCATTCACCTATTTTTTGCAGCCATTCTGGTAACCCTTGAGTTGGAAAAAAGTTCCCTCCAACTGCTGCAAACAGCATGATGACTAAATTAAATGCTCCATTGGCCGCATCTGTATTGTTTATAATTAATGTAATTGTTGTAAACACTGCGGATAGTCCAGCTACTGCTAAAGAGAAGCACGTAATAATGATGATTGCCCCAAACCAAAATGCCATTGCTTTTCCTTCAAACACATCAAGCAGCAAATGACTAACTGTAAACACAATCATTAACTGTAGCCACACGAAGCAATAGGTAGAAATTGTCTTTCCCATTAAAAAGGAAATCGGGTTACTGTTCGTTAAAATAATCCGATTAAATACACGTTCTCTTTTTTCCGTGGTAGTCTTCATTGCAACGGTTGAGGCTATAAATAGCGCAAACAAAAAACTCATTGCAACTGTAAAATACTGCGAAATACCAAACGACTCGACTCCTTCAATAACTTCCCTTCCTCCTTGGGGTAATATCGGATCCTGTAATTCCCCATCCGTTACACCTTGAAGGGCAAATTGAAAGTTAAGCGTATCGAGATAATTCGAGATGATGTTGTGAATTGTATCCGACTCGGTAGATTGCTCTTCGATTTGGATGGTTAGAGCGTTTTCTGCAGGCTGATCAAGCATAAGCTGGCTAAGAACATCATACGTAAAACCATCTGGAATCTTAACGAACGCATCTAAGTCCCCATTCGCTACTTTTTCCTTTGCATCTACCTCACTTAATTCCCTTGTCGTAATCCATCCACTTAATTCTGGATCACTAAAAAAGGAAGTCATTAAACCGCCGGGTGAAATCGATGATGCCTGTGCTATCATCGATTCCTTTTCTTCTTCCGATAAATCCATTCCTAAAACTGTTTCCGTAAACTGCTCAAATCCAAGAGACTCATCGTCCTCTAAAACGATTCCTAAGTCAATATCCAACCCTTCTGCATCCTCACCAAACAAATCAGAGAAGGCAAAATTCAAAACAACAATCAATAAAATTGGTGCTAGCAAAGAAATGAGCACTTCTTTACGATCTCTCCAAAAGACAAGTAAATCTTTTCTTAAAAATGAACGCATCCTCCGTTACCTCCTCCTAATCTCTTAATGTTCTACCGGTTAAATGCAAGAAGACATCTTCAAGGCTCGGTGTCTCCATTTGATAATTCGTTAATTGAATCCTTTCACTTTCCGCTGCACGCACCAGGTCACCAAGAATATTAGCACCTTTTTTGCAAATAATTCGGATTCCCTCACTTGTTTCATCAACAAGACGAATATATTCTAAAGACTTGATCTTCTTAATTAGCTCATCACTTGTTTCACTTAAATTGACGCGGATTGTGTCTTCACTCGATAAAATACTTAATAATTCTGCTTTACTTCCAGACGCCACGACTTTGCCATGGTCCATAATATAGACCCGTTTACATAGCTGCTCTACCTCTTCCATGTAATGACTCGTATAAAGTACCGTTGTACCATTTTCTTCATTCAATTTGCGAACCGTTTCAAGAATATGGTTTCTCGATTGTGGATCAATCCCAACAGTTGGCTCATCCAATACAAGGATTTTCGGATTGTGTAACAATGCAGCTGCAATATTCACTCTCCTTTTCATCCCGCCAGAGAATGTTTTCACAAGCTCTTTTTGCCGCTCCTTTAATCCAACCATATCCAGTACATCCTGAATCCGCTGTTCAAGTACATTCTTTTTAACCTTGTAAATTTCTCCGAAAAACTTCAAGTTCTCATAAGCCGAAAGTTCCTCATATAATGCAATTTCCTGCGGTACCACACCAAGCACCTTTCTAATTTCAGCTGGATTTTTTATTGTACTTTTACCATCTAGCTTCACATCACCTGATGTTGGTTTCAGCAAGGAGGATATCATAGAAATTGTAGTTGACTTTCCAGCTCCATTTGGACCAAGCAACCCGACTGATTCTCCTTCATCTAAATAAATGTTAATTTCATCTACGGCTTTCTTGCCCTTATATGTTTTACTTAACTTTATCGTTTCGATCATATGGACACACTCCCTCAATTGGTTGTATTTAAAGCATACAAAAATAAAGACAGCATCACTACTGTCTTTAGTCATTACCAAGTTAATCAGGAATTACTTTAGTCATTTTATTTTGCTAATGACACGTTGTTATTCATACAAGGTTATGTCGTATGGCATAAATAGCTAACTGCGTACGATCCCTTAACTCTAATTTATTCAAAATTTGGCTTGTATTATTTTTCACTGTTCCTACCGATAATCCCAATCGTTCCGCAATTTCACTATTATTAAGCCCCTCACCAATGCACGTTAAAATGGCACGTTCTCGGGGTGTTAAGGAGGGATCGACCGTTTTCTCCACTTGCTTGTTAAGTAATAGCGGCATAACTTTCGCTGCAACCTGGTCCTCTACAGCTAATCCACCTTGCAGGGCACTGCGAATTGATCGAATCAACGAATTTGTATCGGCATTTTTCAGAATATAACCACTAACCCCAATCTTTAGTGCGTCCATGACATACTGATTATTATCAAATGTCGTTAATATTAAAATCCTGGACTTTGGCCAGCGGCTCTGGATTATCCTTGCAGCTTCGATACCATCCATAACAGGCATACGAATGTCTAAAATAACCACATCAAATGACTGCTGCTCACAAAGCTGAATCGCTTCCTTTCCATTGCTTGCTTCCCCTGTTACTCTTATTTCCTCATCTGTCTCTATCATCATTTTTAATCCTTGCCTTACCATCACTTGGTCTTCAGCCAGTAGTATTCGAATCATACACTTCCCCCAGGTCAGCTATTTTTAATAAACCACGGACAATAAATTGTCCATCTGTTTTCTGCACATGTAGCTCGCCACCAGTTTTTTCAATCCGCTCCCGCATGGAAGCTAGACCAAACCCTTCCTGAAATCGATTATCATTTTTTACAGGGTTGTTAATTTCAAAACGGAAAATACTCCCGCCAGGGGCTTCAAACATAACTTCTGCCTCTCTTGCATTACTATGCTTCATGATATTCGTCAATGCTTCCTGTACCGAACGGTAGATGACAAATGACTGTTCTCCCGTAAGTCGTGCCGCAAATGCACCATGCTTAACTGAAAAATGAATGCGAATAAAGCTTTCTGTTTCCAATTTACGAATCAAACGTAAAACTCCGGCAAGCCCACCAACATCTTTACTTTTTAACATTTTTACTGCATTTCGTGTTTCTTCCAGACTTTGATTCGCAAGCTCCTTCAACGATTCAATTTGCGATTTATCATCTTCTGCTGCTTGTAATCGAAATACTTCAAGCTGCATAAGAAGGGCTGTAAGCTTGTGACCGACAGAATCATGGATTTCATGAC
Source organism: Oceanobacillus sp. FSL W7-1309 (assembly GCF_038002145.1). Classification (NCBI taxonomy): domain Bacteria; kingdom Bacillati; phylum Bacillota; class Bacilli; order Caryophanales; family Bacillaceae; genus Oceanobacillus; species Oceanobacillus sp. FSL W7-1309. The sequence goes on along the minus strand of NZ_JBBOBX010000001.1, from coordinate 1,858,238 downwards.
CAATTAGAACACGCTCTTCCTGCCTTGCTAATTCTTCATCCGATGAAAGACGTCTCTTTACACTTCGATATTCACTGAGCAAAGCGTCATATCGAGCACGTAGGTCATCATTTTGATACTTTGTTTGCTTATACTTAAAGCTTGCAATTAATAAAAATATAAAGTATATCACGATAAAACCTGTTGTAAAGATAGAGAGTTCTGCAGATAAAAGCAAAGCAATAATCCCTGCCATACCGACCATTACAACAACGCTAACTTGTCGGAAATTCAAGTAGTAACAGGCTTCACCAATAAGCAGAGAAAGAATCAGGATAAGAAAAGGATTAAATCCGTCCCCCTGTGACGGGAATAAAGTAATTACCGCAATACATGTATTCAGACTGAGCAGAATCATTGTAAGTACCGGTTTGTTTGTTACCAATGGCATAACAAAAAAAATGACAAAATAGATTGCAACACCGAGTAAGCGCCATAGTAATTCAACCATACTTACAGAGAAGAATGCTAAAGCAAATATCCATGGACTAATATTAAACAATAGCCATATCCAATATACTTTCATATACGTGTTCCTTTCCTATTTCTGAGGTTATCGTATCAAATTGCGAATTAGAAAACAAATGAGGGAATACATATAAAATAGGGATATGAAATCCATAGTGATTCATATCCCTAAAAGCTATTTTCACTCTATAACAAAGACTCTTAATCGTTTTTCGCTATAACAGGAAGTAAAGGCTCACAAACATCCTTTACGCCTACCAAACCTAAAATCAATGTAAAGCTTTTTTGAATTGCGCGGTGACCATCTGTTGGATCATACCACTCTTCCAGTGTATGTGCTCCTCCAGCATTTCCACCAGTCCCAGTGGTAATAGCGGGGATCTCCAGGCTCATCGGATAATTCGCATCCGTACTACTTGGCTGTCCAAGTCGTGGGTCACCATCTACTGATTCGATTGCAGCCCAAGCCGCTTGCACAATAACAGCATCAGATGGTTGACTTGCAGGCGGCCGGTTACCGAACCGCTCCATTTCTACTGTAAGATCTTCACTTTTCCATCGCTTATTCTCTTCGTCACAAGCATTTCTTACAATCTCTAAAAACGCTTTATCTAATTTGTCGAGTTCCTGCTGATCATTTGAGCGCAAATCAACAAGCATACTAGCTTCCTGAGCAATTGCATTCACCGATGTCCCTCCACGAACCTCGCCAACTGTAAAGGTTGTTTTGGGGTTTGCTTTCGTTTCCAATTGAGCTATCGCTGCAATAGCTCTGCCCAATCCATGTGTTGCACTGGGAGAGCCAAAATCTGCAAAACTATGACCGCCAGAACCTTTGTATGTAATTTGATAACGGTAGCTTCCAGTACCCAAATACGTAATAACATTCATATTCGGTCCATCAATGGATATATATCCGTCTACCATGTTTTCTTGAAAAAATGCTTTTACACCGCGGAGATCGCCAGCGCCTTCCTCTCCAACCGTTCCACCTATGATAATATCTCCAATTGTAGAAATCGATGACGCATTAAGTGCACGAATGATTGCCAATACCTCTGCCAATCCCCTCGTATCGTCTCCAATTCCTGGTGCATATAATTTCCCACCTTTATCTGTTACCGTTGTATCTGTACCTTCTGGAAAGACAGTATCTAAATGGGCCGAAACAAACAACTTCGGTCCATTTCCAATTCCAGGCCGGACCCCAAATACATTCCCTTCTTTATCCATTTTGACATTTTTCAGACCAAGCCTTTGTAGGCGTTTCTTGAAATCTTGAGCCCGAATCTCTTCTTGAAATGGCGGTGCTGGGATTTCTGTAAGCTGAATTTGCTCAGAAACCGTATTTTCATGATCCGACTCTATGAATTTATATATTCGGTTTACTCTTTCATCTGCCACTAATTTCTCATAAGTTTCTCGTACTTTTGGTGATAACATATTATTTCCTCCTTTAAATACATCACTTGAATTTTTTCGCATAGATAAATTCAGTTATTGGCAATATAACAAATGTGAGACCGACTAAAATGAGAAGTGGATAATTCGTAATCTGATTGAAATTGCCAGTCCCCTCTGAAATGAATAAAATGAGACTTGCAAGAACCATTAATACAAAATATCCTATTCTTGCACTTTGTGCCATTATATGAAAATCCATTTCATCTTTTTCTCCGGCTCCTTCATGATTTCCCCACGTTAGAATGTTAAAAATGAATGATAATGCAATGAACGTAAAAAATATCTGGCCTGCATCAAGGGCTTCAAAACGCACCCAGTTATATACAATAAATCCTGCGAATATACAAAAAACGGAGATACTAACAATAAGCATAAACTTCTTTGTTCTATCCATATCCCTTCACCTCATTTAATAGGTATAAATAATTCATCTACGGTAACCTCTAACTGTTTTGCAATATCAAATGCTAATTGTAAACTGGGATCATATTTATTGTTTTCAATCGCATTAATCGTTTGTCTAGAAACCTTACATAGTTTAGCTATTTCCTCTTGAGATAGCTTTTTTGCTTTTCTTAGTTGCCGAATGTTATTTTCCATATTAATTCCCATATTTCCTTTTGTTATATAGTAGTGTTACAAGGTATACGATAGAAATGATTACAAGAAATATAAAAGGACTCATTCCTTCTACGGTCTGCCCTTTTACACTAACCATGTATATAGACATACCAATTTCTATTAGTAAAACTCCTACTATAATCGCGAATGTATACGACATAGCTTTTGCTTTGATAAAATTTTTCCGTTCGTCCCCTTGCTTCGCTAACGAATAGAGTAGCATACCAATAAGCAAAACCATCAATAACAAAAAGCCAAAGAAGATAATTAAAATAAACCAATCCATTATAATCCCCACCTTGATTCATTGAATGTAAAAAGTATTTGACATTTATAATTATAAAACTTTTCAAACATATGTCAAATACTTTTTACATATGTTTATAAAGCAATGAACTTTAATAATCTCTTCTTGAATATGCTTGAGATAAGAAAGCGTTTAGGATAGAATAATTACTGAATTGAATGATAATTTAAAATTTAGATGTGAAAGGAAAATATAAATGACTAAATTAGCCACCAAAGCACCTCAATTTATTATCACTCCACAGATTGCTCTTGTAGATGAACCCTTACAAATCCGATTATCAGGCTGTAACCCAAAACAAACTGTCAAGATACAGGCAAGAAGTACAGACGGGAATCGTAATCCATTTGAATCCTATGGATTTTTTCAAACAGATGAACAAGGTGTTATTGACCTAAGTAAACAAAAGCCTATAAGCGGTACATACGAGGCAATCGATTCCATGGGACTATTGTGGTCCATGAAATTGGATGATCCAAAAAAACATGCATTATTCACAAAGTCTAAATCTACCCCTTTCACGGTGACAATCACCGCTGAATTAAATGGGGATATCATTGCAAGTGTGGATGTTATTCGGGCGTTTGCAGCACCTCACGTATCGAAAACCCAGGTTGACGAGCAAGGAATGATTGGATCACTTTATCAACCAACTGGTCCTGATTCTCATCCGGGAGTACTTATACTAGGTGGGTCGGATGGCGGTATGCGGGAAAGCGCTGCGGCCCTACTTGCTTCCCATGGTTATGCTGCTTTTTCATTAGCGTATTTTGGTATAGAGGATGTTCCGGAAGACTTGGTTAACATTCCGCTTGAATACTTCGAAACAGCTATACACTGGTTACAACAGCAGCCTCATGTCCATGCAAATCAAATTGCTGTGGTCGGCTTCTCACGAGGTGGAGAGCTTGCACTACAATTGGGGACAATGTTTCCTGAAATTAAAGCAGTTGTTGCTGGTTCACCAAGCGGAGTTCGCTATGCTGGTTTACGAAACTTTATGGGAGTACCTGACCCTGCTTGGACCTATGAAAATAAGCCATTAATCTATTTACAGCCGAAGAATAGTGTTTCTTCTTTTTTTAGCTATTTTTCCAAGTTGTTGACTCGTAAACCAATATCCAACCTCTCTGTATTTCATAACACCTTAAAAAATAAAGGACAGATTGATGCAGCACGCATTCCAGTTGAAAGAATCCAAGCACCTATCATGCTAATATCGGGGGGAGATGATCAATTATGGCCTTCCTCTCTATTTTCCAACATGATTATGGAACGCCTCACAGAGAAAAATCACCCGTACCCAAATGTCCATCTGCACTATAAAGACGCAGGCCATTTTCTATGCTTTCCGTTTACTTTTCCTTCTATGCCACCAGAGGTTTTGCTTTCAAATGGACCGTTTACCCTAACATTTGGCGGGAGTGCAAATGCTAATGCTCAAGCTGCTAAAGACTCTTGGCCTAAAATACTAGCATTTTTAGATGAGTCCTTAAGCTAAAATAGTTTTAAATATTTTCTTAGGTAGCTTGAAGACAAAGCTACCTTAAAGTTATTACTAATTCTCGACCGTATAATAAGCTAAATGGACCGGTTAAATTCTATTAACCAGCAATCTCGTAGCTCACCTTCATGAAATTCATGCTTAGGTAAGATTCTAACTTTTTTAAATCCGCATTTTTCATAACATCTTATAGCTCGTGAATTTGTTCGTTGAGGGTCCATTATAACTCTATCAGCTCGCTTTTTCTCAAGTAAATAGTCTACCATTGAACGAACAAGTAATGTTCCAATTCCTTTATTCCAATATTCGGGTTCACCAATGAACTGATCCATTCCATAAGTAATTTCTTCCTGACTATAATCATGTATTGTACTTGTTTTATTATTTACTTGATAAAATTGTATGTAGCCGATAGCTTTTGCTTTATATACAACAATGCATTTAACAACACCGTCATCCAGATTATAAAAATCATTATTGACTTTCTTTAGATCAAAAGGATTGTCCCTTCCTTCATAAAATTCAAGAACAGTAACGTTTGAAAGCCATCTAACCAACAAATGATTATCATTTGTTTGTAATGGACGAACCATTATATTCCCTTTTTCAAAAATCACGGTTTCACCCTCTTTTTTTGAATTATGAATATTTATGCTATACTAATTATAATTGAAAACATTGAAAAGCGGGGAATAAGATGAAAAAAATCCAGTCTGTTGCTTTAATAGGTTTAGGTGCAATCGGCGCTGCTTACGGTAGCAAATTACATACATTATTAGGCAGCGATTTTACAGTTGTCGCAAGCAAGGATAGAATTAACCGCTACACAGCTAACGGACTAGATGTAAATAACACGATGTTTCATTTTAATTATAAAACGCCCGAGACAAATGCTGATCCTGTAGACCTCGTTATTTTTGCTGTGAAAAATGATCAGCTCGAACAGGCTCTTACTGATATGAAATACTATATTGGCCCAGATACAATTATTCTATCACTCTTAAACGGAATATCTAGTGAAGAGGAAATCTATAATCGTAAACAAAATAACCATATCTTATACAGCATGTGTGTTGGTATCGATGCAGTAAGAAGAGATAATCGTATTCGCTTTTCTAGTATCGGAAAAATCTGCTTCGGAGATAAGGATCGAGGCCTCTCGAAGGATGTTCTTGCCGCAAAAGATTTGTTTGAACGCGCCGGTATTCCTTATGAGATACCAGAAGACATCTGGCATACAATTTGGGCAAAATTCATGTTTAACGTTGGTATTAACCAAGTTTCTGCCGTATTACGTGCACCTTATAAATATTTTCAGGAGGTACCTTCACTCCACGAGTGGATGGAACAGGCGATGTACGAGGTTGTTGCCATCTCACAAAAGGTTGGTGTGAATCTGACAGAAGCAGATGTCCATAGCTATCGACCAATTTTAATGAAGCTATCACCAGATGGGCAAACCTCTATGCTTCAGGATATTGTAGAAGAACGTAAAACCGAAGTGGAGTATTTCGCTGGAAAAGTGTGTGAGCTTGGTAGAAAGTATGGCATTCCAACGCCAATTAACGACCAGCTTTATCAGTTGATCCCAATCATTGAGGATATGGCAAGCATAAAATAACTACTGATAATTGTAGTAATAGCAACTAATCAAACGTTTGATTAGTTGCTACTGCCTTTTTACCCATTCGATTTGGAAAAGGAGCATCCAAGCATGACACAGTATATTTATATTGCTTCACCCATGAGATTACCTGTTGGTACGTTCGGTTTAAACCCAATCTCACCAGAACAACCAAACGTATTCGCAAGTGAGTTGGATTTTACACATTTACATTTTGAAAATAATTATGACAGTGAAAGCAAGGAACGTTTTTCCTACAGCCCTCACTTTTCTTTCAAACACCAAGTAACAACTACGAATAACTCGCTACCATTAAAGCACGAGTGGATCTCGACCAAACAATGGAATAGAAAAGAGTTTGAAAGGAAATGCTTAGCATTGCTCTACTCGTATTTGGAGAAAGCTGTTGGAACTGCATATGTCGTTGAATATTTCACCTGTATAAATGGAGAAGAGCATCTGCCGATTTCTGTAAAGCGTAAGAAACACTGGAAAGATATCAAGAAGCCCGATGACCTTATTATAGAGGATCGGGAATTCTGGGAAATCACCTTATAGAGGATGTTCAAAAAGTCGGTGAAAATGACACATCGAGAACAGAGGACCATTGACTAACTCTTCCAACACGTCCTGTTGCACACGTTGAAGTCACCACATCCTATGAAGCTCGTTGACTTGCTTTTTGAACTCGCACTTCTAAGGAAAAGTCGCTCCCCCTCTTTTTGACATTTACTCCTAGAAGTTCTATAATTAATATGATACGATAACAACTAATTTAAGGAGGATGGTTAAAAAATGCATTCAATCAGATTACGTTCCCTAACTTTGAACTAAGTAATTTAATACGTTCAAAGACTCTGTTTGTATAGACAGGGTAAAGGGATTAGTCTGTCCTTTTTTAATCATCTTCATTTTGTATAATATATAGATAGGATGTAGAAAGGTGGGTTTATTCTGCCTTTCTTTATTTTTGTACTCTTTCAATGGAAAATTTGGTATCAGATACGCATCTGTAAATTTGTCATTCACATTTGTTAATGCCTATTTGGCACCTATGTGGCAAGCAAGTTTCCTTCTGGTAATTTCTTTCCATAATAGAAAGAGTCATTTCGTGGACAGCTATCTTAGCTTAACTCCTAACTGAATAAGGACGGGGCTTCTTCCCTTTACTCTAAATCACAGGCAGACTGCCTGTGATTTTTTTATTGGGAAGGATGAGGTAAAACATGACTAAAAAAATGAAAACCGCAAAACGCTTCCATCAATATAACACTGCATTCCAGTGTCCAATTTGTCAAAGCGCTATGGAAGTTATCGACCCGAAGAGCTTCGTATGTTCCCAAAACCACACATTTGATTTTGCCAAACAAGGTTATATCAATATGCTGACACATCAAGTTACTAGTCCGTATAGCAAGGAATTGTTTGAAGCAAGACAAAGAATTATTACAAATAGCAGCTTATACACTATGCTGCATGACACTATCGCACATGTAATTAATCAACAACCACGCACATCAGCTGCTTCTCTGATGGTAGCAGATCTAGGTTGTGGAGAAGGATCTCATTTACAAGCAATTTTAGATAAGTGTATGCAGCCTAAAATTACTGGTGTTGGTATTGATATATCAAAAGAAGGAATTATTATGGCAGCAAAAAATCATGATACACCTACATGGCTTGTCGCGGATTTGGCCAAATCGCCACTTGCCGACAAAGCATGTTCCTTTATTTTAAATATCCTGTCGCCAGCTAATTATCGGGAATTCAAACGGATTTTAACGCCTGGCGGACTCGTTATCAAAGTAGTTCCCGGACCTAACTATCTCCGTGAATTACGAGAGATGCTTTCCCAAAAAACAAAGCATCACAATACAGAAACAGTAGATTTATTTAAAAGGCATTTTGACTTATTAGAAGTCATCCGTGTACAGGATACAGGAGAGCTTCATCAAACAGCGCTTGAAGATTTGGTCCGTATGACGCCACTAACTTGGACTTCCAATCAAGCACAAATCAAGCAATTTTATAGGCAGGATGCAGCTGCAATCACAATTGACTTAGAAATATTAATCGGCACAAATGCATCAACCAGAAATTATATAGGGGGTAAAGCATAATGGAAAAAGTATGTTTGGAACTAGAAAATATAGAACTCACCTTTTTTGATAAAGTCATCTTGGATATACCAAGACTAGCAGTACACCAATTTGATCGAATTGGCATCGTTGGTAAAAACGGAGCTGGAAAAAGTACATTATTAAAGCTCCTTCACGGACAAATTCAACCGGACAGAGGAGATGTGCATCGCTTTTCCGATTTTGGCTATTTCGACCAGTTGGCGGAACCAGTTGAAAAGGAGACGGACTATGAACTATTAGGGAAACTAGCCGTCCCTTCAACTGATATTCGTTATCTAAGCGGTGGAGAACAGACTCGTATGAAACTTGCCCAGCTGTTCTCCACGTATCATGAAGGACTATTAATTGACGAGCCGACTACGCATCTTGACACAACTGGAACAACTTTCTTTATCGATGAGTTAACGTATTATTACGGAGCACTTGTACTTGTAAGCCATGACCGCTTTGTATTAGATAAGCTTGTAACAAAAATCTGGGAAATTGAAGACGGAAAAGTAACCGAGTATACAGGAAATTTTTCAGATTATGTAGCGCAAAAGGAGCTCCAGCATAAACAGCAGCAAGAACAGCACGAAAAATATGTGAAAGAGAAAAATCGTCTCTTAAAAGCTGCTGAAGAAAAGATGAAGAAGGCAGAAAAAATAACAGATGCTAATAAGCGGATGGCAAAAAAGGATACAAAGGCAATGGCAAATCGAATGTTCGAAACAAAATCAAAAGGAACCAGTCAAAAAGCGGTTCAACGGGCAGCGAAAGGTATCGAACAACGTGTGGAACAGCTTGAAGCGGTGGACGCTCCAGAAAAGGAACGCTCCCTACATTTCCATCAAACAGCCGCACTCAAGCTTCATAACAAGTTTCCGATTATGGCAGATCGATTAACATTGGAAGTTGGAAATAACAGGATTCTTAAAGAGGCGAGCTTTCAATTCCCATTAGGCAGTACAATCGCAATTACTGGAAAGAACGGCTCAGGAAAAACAACTTTACTCCAACATATTATACAGCATGGCGAAGGAATAAGCCTTTCTCCTAAAGCTGTGATTGGGGCTTATCACCAAATGAGCTACCAATTCGAAAAGGCTGAAACAGTCCTCGCCTATATGAAGGATAAAAGTGACTACAATGAAAGCAAGATTCGTGCAGTGCTTCATGCCATGAATTTTACAGGCAATGATCTGAAAAAGAAAACTTCTGCGTTAAGTGGTGGTGAAGCCATTCGACTGGTATTATGCCAGCTTTTCTTAGGAAGATACAATATACTCATTTTAGATGAGCCAACTAATTTTCTTGATATTTTTTGTATCGAAGCACTAGAGCGATTTTTAAAGGCATATGAAGGAACGGTTATCCTCGTCTCACATGACCGTACGTTTACAGAGCGCGTTGCTGATACAGTCTATGTCCTAGAGGATCAGCAGCTGAAATTAACCGAGCTTTAACGTTAACTATTCGAAAACGCTGCTCACCAAAAAGAGCTAAGAAGATTCTTAGCTCTTTTTCCAACTTAATTGCCAGCTCGATAAATGAGAAAACGTTCATATGGATTCGCTTCATATAGTCCAGGCAACTGGATTTCTTGTTTCAATTCAAATATTGTCTTATCCTCTAGAAAATACACATAATCTTCATGCGCATAGTATAGAATTAACTCTACCTCTCGATTCGATTCTTCAATTGAACGTAAAATCCGATTAATCACCTTCTGAAATATTTGAACGGAAAATGGATTAAAAAAGTAAAATCGATTATCCATGGGATCGATAATATATTCTTCTGCCAAGCAGCAAATAAACTCAATTGTATCCTTCCTATTATTCGTATGCTGCAAATACTTTCTTAGATTGACAATCGATTCCTGATAGAAATTTTCATCCATTTCAATCCCCTTCACAGATGCACGATAAAAATGATGGATATAGAAGTTCAACCTCCCTTTCCCACACCCATAATCCACAAAATAATCTTGTTCACTCACCTCATATTGCTGAAACAGTATTTCAAGTGCATGGTACGGTGTTGGTTCATACGGATTATACTGAATCGAGTCCGGGAAAGACAATTTCTTCTCTGGACCCGTCCGTACATGAAATAATTTATCAAATTTATAATCTATCATAAGCCCTTCTCTTTTCTAAAAATTAGGTTATTATCCGAATTTAATTAGCAGCAGTAATCTTGCTTTGCAATTAAATGAAAAAATTAAATTTTAAAAAACTCAAACTTCCCCTTCTATCATACATATAACCGTTAATCATTGCCAATCCTATCAGTAGATAACGAAATCTTAAATTGTGAACTTTCCTTATTTAGGGTTTCATTATTTTTCAAAACGGGTATAATAATCCGTATGCTTATTACACATATGTCAAATTTATTCTTAGGGGGGAATCATGAAGCGTATTTCAAAGGTTTTTTACATAGCTGTAGCGTTAGTTATTATTTCTGTTATTCTGGGAGCATCATTTCCTACCCAGTTTGAACAAATAACAAATAATGTTAAAAATTTTGTTTCTACAACTTTTGGTTGGTATTATATGCTGCTCATGTCAGCATTAGTTATCTTTGCAATCATTATTGCATTTAGCCCTTATGGGAGAATTCGTCTTGGAAAAGATCATGAAAAACCGGATTTTTCTACAGGCTCTTGGATTGCCATGCTATTCTCAGCTGGTATGGGAATTGGTCTTGTCTTTTACGGATCTGCAGAACCTCTTTTCCACTATGTTTCAAATGCTCCAGAAGCAGAGCTTGGCACTGCAGAGGCCTTTAAAGAAGGTTTAGCGTATTCTTACTTTCATTGGGGTCTTCATGTATGGGCAATGTATGGTATTGTCGCGCTTGCACTTGCCTTCTTTCAATTTCGAAAAGGTATGCCTGGATTAATTTCTTCTACACTAAGGCCTTTATTTGGAGACCGTATGAATGGTCCATTAGGTACATTAATCGATGTACTAGCTGTTTTTGCTACCGTATTCGGTGTAGCGACCTCACTTGGATTTGGTGCAGTTCAAATTAACGCTGGATTATCACATTTATTCGGAGTTGAAATTGGATTTATTCCACAGCTAGTTATTATTTTAATCGTAACCGTATTATTCATGATGTCAGCTTGGTCTGGTTTAAGTAAAGGAATCAAATATTTATCCAACTTAAATATGATTCTTGCTATACTAGTCTTTATTGTTGTGGTTATTCTCGGGCCGACATTACTCATTCTAAATATGTTTACAGAAACATTCGGCCTTTATATACAAAAAATTGTGCAAATGAGCTTTAAAACAGCCCCACTTGAAGGTGATAATCGTGGATGGTTAGATTCGTGGACCATCTTCTACTGGGCATGGTGGATCTCATGGGCGCCGTTTGTAGGAATGTTTATCGCACGAGTATCCCGGGGACGTACTATCCGTCAATTTCTTATGGGCGTTATGGTCATCCCTACGTTAGTTGTTTCTGTTTGGTTTGCAGCATTTGGAACAACAGCTGGTAACGTTCAAGATAATGGAACAAACATTGCACAATTTGATACAGAGTTGGTATTGTTTAACATGTTTGATCAGTTACCACTCTCATTCCTTTTATCGATCCTTGCAATATTATTAATTGCATCATTCTTTATTACATCAGCCGATTCAGCAACCTTTGTTTTAGGAATGCAATCAACTCGCGGTTCCTTAACTCCACCAAACAATGTAAAAATTATTTGGGGCGTATCCCAGTCAACAGTAGCATTAATTTTGCTCTATGTTGGTGGTCTAACAGCATTACAAAACACAATCATTATTGCTGCATTACCATTTTCCTTTGTCATGATTCTAATGGGAATTGCGTTATACAAAGCGCTTAATGCAGAAGTCAGGTTAATGACCAAGAAGAAGGCCTTACAGAAGAAATAGAATTAAAAAACCCCTTAAAGAGCGGAAACTCTTAAAGGGGTTTTTTAATTTGCTAATGGGTTTATTTATCCTCAAAAGAGCTATTTAAAAACGAATCACGTTGGTGTCGCTCTAAAGCCAAATTAATTAGTTTATCAATTAGCTGACTATATGGTATACCACTTAGCTCCCATAGTTTTGGATACATACTTATTTTGGTGAATCCAGGTATTGTATTAATCTCATTAATTACAATTTCATTGTCTTTTGTTAAGAAAACATCGACCCTTGCCATTCCATCACAATTTAATGCTTTAAATGCTTTTATCGCCACTTCTTGTATTTGCTTTGTTACATCTTCACTTAGCTGGGCCGGAATCTCAAGTGCTGCTCCGCTTTCATCAATGTATTTAGCTTCATAAGAATAAAAGTCAGCTGTTGCGACAATCTCTCCAGGTATTGATGCAATTGGATTTTCATTTCCCAAAATAGAACACTCAATTTCCCTACCTTGAATTGCTTCCTCAATCAATATTTTGTGGTCATAGTTAAAGGCACTTGCGACGCCTTTTTCAAATTCTTCCTGTGTCTGTACTTTACTCACACCAACAGATGACCCCTGATTAGCTGGTTTAATGAACAAAGGGAGATTTAATTGCTGTGTAATTTCATCAAATGAAATACTATTTTTTGACGCCCATGTATACGTATATGAATTGGCAACCGTTAGACCCGCTTCTCGAAGTAATCGTTTGGCAATATCTTTATCCATACTTATTGCTGAGCCTAACACATTTGAACCAACAAAAGGAATATTGGCCATTCGCAGCATCCCTTGAATACTTCCATCCTCTCCTAAAGTTCCATGGAGAATAGGAAAAATTACATCTAATTGACCTAATGCTTCCATTCCCTCTCTATTTACAAGTTGATTTTCAGTTTCACCGGGTACCACAGCAATTCCTTTATTTGTTTTATTTAATGCTATTAATTTTGGATCCTCAGCATTCAAAAGAAAATGGGAAGCATCATTTAAATGCCATTTCCCTGATTTATCAATTCCAATTAACACAACATCGTATTTCGAAGGATCAATTGCTTCCATCACGTTTTTAGCTGATTGTAAAGAAACTTCATGCTCCGCAGACTTTCCCCCAAATAATAAACCTAACTTTTTCTTCACCATATATTCCCTCCAAAATGTTCTTTAGTCGATATTTATTTTCATATCATTATGGTTATGTAAACACATTTGAAAAATTTATTTACCAAATTAATTGTATCACCCATTCTATTTTCGTACAAAATCTCCTAACAAAGAAAATATTTTCATACTTATCCAATTTGAATGATATTTAAGTATGTCGGTAGATAATGAAGTCATGAATAAAAGTCTCAAAATCGCTAATGTTAATGTTGGGAGGTGCTAATTATGGGAAGAGACCGCCAAGAAAAGAAATTGAGAGAAAGCGGACGCGTAGAATCTGATCGAGATGTGGGACTTCGCTATAAAGGAGCAACAAAAATGTCTAGTCCTGAAGAAGCTAGAAGACTAAATGATGGAAGAAAGTAGAATAAAGAACAATAGCGATGCCCCCTTGATTTACTACGGAGGAGTCTCGCTACGGATTTAGCACTTTGTGGTCATGATCGAGGTAACTAAGTCATCCACAGCTTTTATACACCAATACGCAAAAACCCCAGTATATGCAATTATATACTGGGGTTTTCATTGGCCTGGCGGCGTCCTACTCTTGCAGGGGCAAAGCCCCAACTACCATCGGCGCTGAAGAGCTTAACTTCTGTGTTCGGCATGGGAACAGGTGTAGCCTCTTCGCTATTGCTACCAGACAACTTTATAAGGTAAAATATTGATTTATACCTTAAAAACTAAATAAGAGTAAACAAGACATCAAATAAAGAATTTAGTTAAGTCCTCGATCGATTAGTATCCGTAAGCTCCACGTGTCACCACGCTTCCACACCGAACCTATCAACCTCATCGTCTCTGAGGGATCTTACTCACTCGAAGTGATGGGAAGTCTCATCTTGAGGGGGGCTTCATGCTTAGATGCTTTCAGCACTTATCCTTTCCACACGTAGCTACCCAGCGATGCTCCTGGCGGAACAACTGGTACACCAGCGGTGTGTCCATCCCGGTCCTCTCGTACTAAGGACAGCTCCTCTCAAACTTCCAACGCCCACGACGGATAGGGACCGAACTGTCTCACGACGTTCTGAACCCAGCTCGCGTACCGCTTTAATGGGCGAACAGCCCAACCCTTGGGACCGACTACAGCCCCAGGATGCGATGAGCCGACATCGAGGTGCCAAACCTCCCCGTCGATGTGAACTCTTGGGGGAGATAAGCCTGTTATCCCCGGGGTAGCTTTTATCCGTTGAGCGATGGCCCTTCCATGCGGAACCACCGGATCACTAAGCCCGACTTTCGTCCCTGCTCGACTTGTAGGTCTCGCAGTCAAGCTCCCTTGTGCCTTTACACTCTACGAATGATTTCCAACCATTCTGAGGGAACCTTTGGGCGCCTCCGTTACCTTTTGGGAGGCGACCGCCCCAGTCAAACTGCCCGCCTGACACTGTCTCCGAACCGGATCACGGTCCTGGGTTAGAATGTCCATACAGCCAGGGTGGTATCCCACGGATGCCTCCACCGAAGCTAGCGCTCCGGTTTCCAAGGCTCCCACCTATCCTGTACAAGCTGCACAGACATTCAATATCAGGCTACAGTAAAGCTCCACGGGGTCTTTCCGTCCTGTCGCGGGTAATGCGCATCTTCACGCATAGTATAATTTCACCGGGTCTCTCGTTGAGACAGTGCCCAAGTCGTTGCACCTTTCGTGCGGGTCGGAACTTACCCGACAAGGAATTTCGCTACCTTAGGACCGTTATAGTTACGGCCGCCGTTTACTGGGGCTTCGGTTCAAAGCTTCGCCTTGCGGCTAACATTTCCCCTTAACCTTCCAGCACCGGGCAGGTGTCAGCCCCTATACTTCGCCTTTCGGCTTCGCAGAGACCTGTGTTTTTGCTAAACAGTCGCTTGGGCCTATTCACTGCGGCTCCATGTAAATGAAGCACCCCTTCTCCCGAAGTTACGGGGTCATTTTGCCGAGTTCCTTAACGAGAGTTCTCCCGCTCACCTTAGGATTCTCTCCTCGCCTACCTGTGTCGGTTTGCGGTACGGGCACCTATGATCTAACTAGAGGCTTTTCTTGGCAGTGTGAAATCCGGAACTTCGGTACTAAATTTCCCTCCCCATCACAGCTTGAAATTGCCAGACGGATTTGCCTATCTGACTTTCTCACTGCTTGGGCGCACATATCCATCAGTGCGCATTCCTTATCCTACTGCGTCCCCCCATCGCTCAAACAATCATGAGGTGGTACAGGAATATCTACCTGTTGTCCATCGCCTACGCCTTTCGGCCTCGGCTTAGGTCCCGACTAACCCTGAGAGGACGAGCCTTCCTCAGGAAACCTTAGGCATTCGGTGAAAGAGATTCTCACTCTTTTTTCGCTACTCATACCGGCATTCTCACTTCTAAGCGCTCCACCAGTCCTCACGGTCTGACTTCACAGCACTTAGAACGCTCTCCTACCATTGTTCGTAAGAACAATCCGCAGCTTCGGTGATACGTTTAGCCCCGGTACATTTTCGGCGCAGAGTCACTCGACCAGTGAGCTATTACGCACTCTTTAAATGATGGCTGCTTCTAAGCCAACATCCTGGTTGTCTGGGCAACTCCACATCCTTTTCCACTTAACGTATACTTTGGGACCTTAGCTGGCGGTCTGGGCTGTTTCCCTTTCGACTATGAACCTTATCACCCATAGTCTGACTCCCAAGTAAAAGTAACTGGCATTCGGAGTTTGACTGAATTCGGTAACCCGGTGAGGGCCCCTAGTCCAATCAGTGCTCTACCTCCAGTACTCTATTTCTTGAGGCTAGCCCTAAAGCTATTTCGGAGAGAACCAGCTATCTCCGTGTTCGATTGGCATTTCACCCCTACCCACACCTCATCCCCGCATTTTTCAACATACGTGGGTTCGGGCCTCCAGTCAGTGTTACCTGACCTTCACCCTGGACATGGGTAGATCACACGGTTTCGGGTCTACGACCGCATACTCATTCGCCCTATTCAGACTCGCTTTCGCTGCGGCTCCGTGTCTTCCACTTAACCTTGCATACGATCGTAACTCGCCGGTCCATTCTACAAAAGGTACGCCGTTACCCATTAACGGGCTTCGACTACTTGTAGGCACACGGTTTCAGGTTCTATTTCACTCCCCTTCCGGGGTGCTTTTCACCTTTCCCTCACGGTACTGGTTCACTATCGGTCACTAGAGAGTATTTAGCCTTGGGAGATGGTCCTCCCGGATTCCGACGGAATTCCACGTGTTCCGCCGTACTCAGGATACACTCCGGAGGGAATTCTTTTTCAACTACAGGGCTGTTACCTTCTGTGGCTGACCTTTCCAGGTCGATTCATTTAAAGAATTCCTTGGTAACTCCGAGTGGAGTGTCCTACAACCCCAGAAAGCAAGCTTTCTGGTTTGGGCTCTTTCCGTTTCGCTCGCCGCTACTCAGGAAATCGATTTTTCTTTCTCTTCCTCCGGGTACTGAGATGTTTCAGTTCCCCGGGTCTACCTCATGCACCCTATGTATTCAGATGCATGTACTGTTCCATTACGAACAGTGGGTTCCCCCATTCGGAAATCCCCGGATCAAAGTTTACTTACAACTCCCCGAGGCATATCGGTGTTAGTCCCGTCCTTCATCGGCTTCTAGTGCCAAGGCATCCACCGTGCGCCCTTATTCACTTAACTAAGTTACAGTAAATAAGCGTACTAATTTATTAGCCTTGCTTTTATTTAAAAATATTGATGTCGTTGTTACTCTTATTTAGTTTTCAAGGTACAAGCTTCCACAGGATGTGGTGACTTCTGTGTTCGTCACAGGACGTGACGGTTTTTAACAGAAGATCCTTCAATCCTTTGAGAGATCTTTTTTTACTCTCTCAAAACTGAACCAAACAACACAGTATGTCCTTCCTACCCGAAGGTAGGGTTCCGTAATAATCCTTAGAAAGGAGGTGATCCAGCCGCACCTTCCGATACGGCTACCTTGTTACGACTTCACCCCAATCATTAGTCCCACCTTCGGCGGCTGGCTCCAAAAGGTTACCTCACCGACTTCGGGTGTTACCAACTCTCGTGGTGTGACGGGCGGTGTGTACAAGGCCCGGGAACGTATTCACCGCGGCATGCTGATCCGCGATTACTAGCGATTCCGGCTTCATGTAGGCGAGTTGCAGCCTACAATCCGAACTGAGAATGGTTTTATGGGATTGGCTTGACCTCACGGGTTCGCTTCCCTTTGTTCCATCCATTGTAGCACGTGTGTAGCCCAGGTCATAAGGGGCATGATGATTTGACGTCATCCCCACCTTCCTCCGGTTTGTCACCGGCAGTCACCTTAGAGTGCCCAACTGAATGCTGGCAACTAAGATCAAGGGTTGCGCTCGTTGCGGGACTTAACCCAACATCTCACGACACGAGCTGACGACAACCATGCACCACCTGTCACTCTGTCCCCGAAGGGAAAACTCTATCTCTAGAGGTATCAGAGGATGTCAAGACCTGGTAAGGTTCTTCGCGTTGCTTCGAATTAAACCACATGCTCCACCGCTTGTGCGGGCCCCCGTCAATTCTTTTGAGTTTCAGCCTTGCGGCCGTACTCCCCAGGCGGAGTGCTTAATGCGTTAACTTCAGCACTAAGGGGCGGAAACCCCCTAACACCTAGCACTCATCGTTTACGGCGTGGACTACCAGGGTATCTAATCCTGTTCGCTACCCACGCTTTCGCTCCTCAGCGTCAGTTACAGACCAGAGAGTCGCCTTCGCCACTGGTGTTCCTCCACATCTCTACGCATTTCACCGCTACACGTGGAATTCCACTCTCCTCTTCTGTACTCAAGTCCTCCAGTTTCCAATGACCCTCCACGGTTAAGCCGTGGGCTTTCACATCAGACTTAAAAGACCGCCTGCGAGCGCTTTACGCCCAATAATTCCGGACAACGCTTGCCACCTACGTATTACCGCGGCTGCTGGCACGTAGTTAGCCGTGGCTTTCTGGTTAGGTACCGTCAAGGTTGGGTCAGTTACTACCCAACTTGTTCTTCCCTAACAACAGAGTTTTACGATCCGAAAACCTTCATCACTCACGCGGCGTTGCTCCGTCAGACTTTCGTCCATTGCGGAAGATTCCCTACTGCTGCCTCCCGTAGGAGTCTGGGCCGTGTCTCAGTCCCAGTGTGGCCGATCACCCTCTCAGGTCGGCTACGCATCGTCGCCTTGGTGAGCCGTTACCTCACCAACTAGCTAATGCGCCGCGGGCCCATCTGTAAGTGACAGCCGAAACCGTCTTTTATCTTCTCACCATGAGATGAAAAGTGTTATCCGGTATTAGCTCACGTTTCCGCGAGTTATCCCGATCTTACAGGCAGGTTGCCCACGTGTTACTCACCCGTCCGCCGCTCATTCCATAAACATCACCCCGAAGGGTTCTGTTTATTTCCTGCGCTCGACTTGCATGTATTAGGCACGCCGCCAGCGTTCGTCCTGAGCCAAGATCAAACTCTCCATAAAAGTTTGTAATACTTAGCTTTTGTAGAAGCTGACTTCTACTTGTTTTAAAAAGAAAAACGAGTTTCCTTTTTCTTGACATACTGGTTGTTTTGTTCAGTTTTCAAAGAGCAAATTTGTTTGTCGTTCTTTTGAAGCGACTTTATTAATATATCATGTCTTCCAATTTGTTGTCAATAACTTTTTAAAATATTTTACTTTCGAAATATTTCTTCGCTTTCGACAACTTTTATATCATATCATCTTCGCAAAAAGATGTCAACATCTTTTTTCAAAAAAGATGAATGGGCCTGAGTGGACTCGAACCACCGACCTCACGCTTATCAGGCGTGCGCTCTAACCAGCTGAGCTACAGGCCCATATTGGTAAGTTGGAGCGGGTGAAGGGAATCGAACCCTCATCATCAGCTTGGAAGGCTGAGGTTTTACCACTAAACTACACCCGCATAAATTATATCGTTTTTTTAAGAAGTGGAGCCTAGCGGGATCGAACCGCTGACCTCCTGCGTGCAAGGCAGGCGCTCTCCCAGCTGAGCTAAGGCCCCGTATGATATAAATAAAATGGTCGGGAAGACAGGATTCGAACCTGCGACCCCTTGGTCCCAAACCAAGTGCTCTACCAAGCTGAGCTACTTCCCGTTATGGCGCGCCCGAGAGGAGTCGAACCCCTAACCTCTTGATCCGTAGTCAAACGCTCTATCCAATTGAGCTACGGGCGCATATGGTGCCGAGGACCGGAATCGAACCGGTACGGTAGTCACCTACCGCAGGATTTTAAGTCCTGTGCGTCTGCCAGTTCCGCCACCCCGGCAAGGGCAAAGAAAAGGATACTGAATTTGCAACAAAAATTCCTCTTAAGTAAAAAGTAATGCGGGTGAAGGGACTTGAACCCCCACGTCCGAAGACACTAGATCCTAAGTCTAGCGCGTCTGCCAATTCCGCCACACCCGCGAATGGTGAGCCATGAAGGATTCGAACCTTCGACCCTTTGATTAAAAGTCAAATGCTCTACCGACTGAGCTAATGGCTCAAAAATATATATTAGGTATTAATGATAATTATTATTTACTTGTAAAAAGTGGTGCCGGCCAGAGGACTTGAACCCCCAACCTACTGATTACAAGTCAGTTGCTCTACCAGTTGAGCTAGGCCGGCAAATGATTATCTAGTTACCAAATGATTAACAGCAAGTCCATCAAGTAGGCTCGTCGTGTTGCAAGAACACTCGGAGAAGTTCCACTCCTCGCAAGCCTGCACATGGTAGTTACTCGATGAAGTAAACGGCTTGCTCTAGCAGTTGAGCTAGGCCGGCTTGTTGGCTTCCTGTAAACTATTAGATTTATATAGAAAGAATCAACTTCCGAAAGATAAATGGTGGCTCGGGACGGAATCGAACCGCCGACACACGGATTTTCAGTCCGTTGCTCTACCGACTGAGCTACCGAGCCAAGTGTTATTTAACTACAAAACTCAAATTATAAATGGAGGAGGTAGAGGGATTCGAACCCCCGCGCGGTTTGACCCGCCTGTCGGTTTTCAAGACCGATCCCTTCAGCCAGACTTGGGTATACCTCCGAATATTTAAATGGCGGTCCGGACGGGACTCGAACCCGCGACCTCCTGCGTGACAGGCAGGCATTCTAACCAACTGAACTACCGGACCATATTGCAAATAACATATCTAATTAAACCAAAAGATTTGGTTGCGGGGGCAGGATTTGAACCTACGACCTTTGGGTTATGAGCCCAACGAGCTACCGGACTGCTCCACCCCGCGATATAACAAATATATTTCATCTAAAAGAAAAGATGGTGGAGGATGCAGGGCTCGAACCTGCGACCCCCTGCTTGTAAGGCAGGTGCTCTCCCAGCTGAGCTAATCCTCCGTATTGGTGACCCGTACGGGATTCGAACCCGTGTTACCGCCGTGAAAGGGCGGTGTCTTAACCGCTTGACCAACGGGCCAATATTATTTATGAACAAATTCGACAACAAATGTATTAATCGACATTTACTTCATAAAAATTAAATGGCTCCACAGGTAGGATTCGAACCTACGACCGATCGGTTAACAGCCGATTGCTCTACCACTGAGCTACTGTGGAATAATATAACAGCGAGATTTATCTTATTACATAATTGTAATAAAGTCAATGCCTAAATTAAACTTTTGTAAAAAAAACGAAAAAAAAGTTTTAACCCCACTAATTTCGTCTAATAAGCTCAGCATCCTCCATTTTGCTAAAGCCTGTTCATCTATATAAAAAGAAGCTCTTTTCTAACATGCACATGACATATCAAAGAGCTCCTTCTTATTTGTCCCCATCTTTCATCTAATCTAATCTAAACTGTACCCTCCTAAACATTCAAACGCATATACAACTCTTCCCAAACCTTCTCCAGCCCTTCTTTTTCCATATACACTTCTTGCATTTGTTCCAAGTCTTGGATTTCTACTAACTTTTCCTCTAATAAGGTAATTTTACGTTCTACTTCCTCTAAATCCTTTTTCAGTCTCTCACCATCTAAATCCTGACTTTTCCTCTTTTTCGGTTCTTGTTTTTTCTCTCGCACTACTGTTTTTAATTTTTCTTTCCCATCAAGCTTCAGTGCAGTCAGCTTTTCCCGTGCCCAAGTATAATCCCCCTCAAAATGATAAACAGCTTTGGCTTCAATCCAATAGATCTCTTCAAACAGCTTATTTAAAAAATAACGATCATGAGAAACTGCTACAATGGTTCCTTTATAATCCTCCAGTGCTTCTTCCAATACTTCACGTGCCTCGATATCCAAATGGTTTGTTGGTTCATCTAGAATGAGAACATTTATATCTTGATACATCATTTGCGCTAAGCGAAGACGCATCCTTTCTCCTCCACTAAGCTGTGAAACTTGTTGAAATACCATATGCCCATAAAATAAAAACCTAGCTAAAATACGTCTCGCTTCACCTTCCGTAACATGTACCTCATCTCGAAATGCTTCAAGAACAGTTTCATCTTGGAATTGCGTAAAGACTTGTTGAGATAGATATCCTACTTTGACATTACTTCCGATTCTTACTTCTCCTTCGTCTGCAGGCAGTTGATTTAAAATTAATTTAATTAATGTAGATTTACCTGTTCCATTTCCTCCAACAATGGCAACACGTTGCTTGTATCTAATATGCATATTTACTTTGGAAAAAAGCTCCCTGTCACCGAACCACTTTGCAACATCCTTTAAAATAATGACATCCTTTCCGCTTCGGTCCGTTGTCTCCATTTCAAGGTTCATTTTTTTGCGATTCAATACAGGACGATTTATTTTTTCCATCCTTTCTAACGCTCGCTCCATGTTTCGTGCACGTTTGTGCAACCCTTCATTTGGTGGGTTAGCCCGATTTGCCCAGTCGCGCAATCGCTTAATAGCTTCTTTCATTTTCCTTATTTTCTTTTGCTGTTCTTCATACGCCTGGAATTCTCTTAATAAACGTGCCTCTTTTTCCTTTATATAACCAGAAAAATTCGTGGGATAGCTCGTGATTTCTCCATCTTCTAAATCCAACACCTTACCTACAACCTCATCAAGAAAATACCGATCATGCGAAACAATGACGACAGTTCCTTGATAACTCTGTAAAAAATCAGCTAGCCATTCGACTGACATTAAGTCTAAATGATTCGTCGGTTCATCTAGTAATAATAAATCAGGCTTTTTTAAAAGCAAGAGACCCAGACCTACCTTTGTTTTCTCTCCACCGCTCAAGCTAGAAAATTGCTGTTCAAGCAAGTCATCGATATTTAATCCATTAACGATTCTTTCGATATTCGCTTCGATCTCATAGCCACCTTTTCGCGCAAAATGGTCTTGAAAATTGCCGTAATCCCGCATTAATTTATCTAACCGCTCCACATTGGTTTCCTTGCTCATCGCCTCCCCGAGCTGCATCATCCTTTCTTCCATTTGGACTAGCTCTGAAAAGGCAGTCTTTAATACCTCCTTTGTTGTCAACTTAGAATATGCTTCTGGAATTTGGGCGAGATAACCTATTTTTGTTCCTTTTCTCCAATGGATTTTTCCTGAATCAGGTGCTTCTTCACCAGACAATAATCGAAATAGCGTACTTTTCCCGCTTCCATTTCGACCCACAAGACCAATCCGATCATTACCCATAATTTCAAATGATATATTTTCAAAGATGGAGCTTCCCCCATACATTTTCGTTATTTGATTCACACTGCATACAATCATAGTAAAGTTCCTCCTTTAATACAGTTCCTAAGTGCACTTCTTTAATGATGGGCACGTGATACAACACAAAAAAGCCATAGGAAACATAATAATCCCATGGCTTTCAACTAAATAAGGGCACACAAAAGGGAGAGCATGAAAAGCCCTCCCTTTAAAACCCCTACAATTATGTGGATTTAGAGATGTTTTCACCGTTTTACATTTGCTATAAAGTTGCTAAAAAAGGGCATACGTATCCCGTTATCAACTAAAACAGCAAATTTTGCACGGCTAAAATATAAATAATTCGTCCAGTAACCGTACACAAACACAGCTTGATTAAACATCCCTTTCCACCTCCGTTCGTTTGTTTCTTTTATTTTATTTGATTGTTGCTTCTATTTCAAGTATTACACAAAAAATGCAGGATATTTCTAATATGAAACGAATTATTTATGTAATACAAATCAAAAAGGAGTTGATTGAAAAATGACAAAGAATCAGGAGTTTTTTCAAAAGATTAACGAGGCATTTGCTACTGGAGATGTTGACTTTATTCTTGAACACACAGCCGAGGACGTCGTGTGGAATCACGTTGGACAAGCAGTGTTCGAAGGTAAAGCTGCATTTGCTGCAGAGATGGAAAAAATGCGTGGGTATACACCACAAAACTATGTAACAAAGCAAATTATTACCCATGGAGATTCTGCAGTAATTGAAGGATCCATGACAATACCCGATGAAGAGGGAATTGATAAAACCTATGCTTTTTGCGACATATATAAGTTAAATAAATTTAAAGATGGGAAAATCAAGGAACTGACAGCTTATCTTATTGTAGTAAATGCATAAAGTTCGATAGGCATTTCATCAAATAAAGAAGTCCCATTTTGAAATCAAACATGGGACTTCTCTTCATATATATCCTATTTTTCCATACCAAGGTAAATGAGAATAGCATCTCTTAAAAATTCAGTTGCCCCCTCTGCAGCCTTATCATAAAAGGCTGTGAATCGCTCATCGGCAACGTACATTTCTGCAAGACCTGCATGTGCTTCTTTTGAATAACTGCCCCAGGAGTACATTAACCATTGCTTATGCTTTGCAGCTATTTCCTGTGCTGACACAGAAGCAGGGTCTCCTTTTTCATAAGCTTTCTTAAGGAGCACCATGATTTCTTCTCCTAAATCATTCATTGCTTTGAAGTCTTCCTCAGACATCCCTCTTAGCTTAGCATTACTTGAATCAATCGTTTTATCACCATATTTACTACGGATTTCTTCCCCGTACTTTTTCTCATTTTCTTCAATTAATTTTTCCTTGAACGCTGCGAATTTATCTTTATCCTGCATCGGAATACCTCCTTCAATACTTGCAATCGTTCCTTTAACGGTTGCCATTAGTTTGTCAAGACGGGCACGCTTTTGTGCTAGCAACTGATAATGCGATTTTAATGCTTCTGTCTGATCAAATGTTGGATCGCTTACTATTTTCTTGATGTCTTCCAGACTTACTTCCAATTCACGGTAAAACAAAATTTGTTGAAGCAAATCAACTTCCTTCTGTCCGTAAATTCGGTAGCCGGATGAATTAATTCGTGCTGGTTTTAACAGTCCGATTTGATCATAATATCTGAGTGTGCGGCCGCTCACACCAGAAATCAGAGCTAATTTTTTTACGGTATATTCCATCTGTAACCCTCCTGACAGTTACCATCTTAAACCTTTACGCTACGTAAAGGTCAAGGGTTAGTTTAAAAATAAATATGTTCCATACAATTACAAGCGAATCAGGCTTGAAAGTCCTCCAGTAATCACCATTAGGAGTATTGTAATCCCAATCGATCTGCCGTTGATACCACCATCTACTCGTTTTCGTACCTCTGAAAGTATGATAATAAATACGCCGATCATGCATTGTACATTATCCCCCTTGTTAAAGATCATTTATTTTAAAACTGCGACCAATAAATATCCTAAGCATCTGGTCCTAACTGTTGAACATGCTTCAAGTATGCTTTCACGTTTTCTGCTTCCTCAAAGGAGTACGTAAAACCAAAATGCTTTGCAACCTCAATGGCAACTTCCTCAAATAACGCTGTCATTGTGAATAAAGTGCGCCATGCATGTTCATACGAACCGCTGGGAAAAGTTTTTAAAAGGCGCGTCCATGTCTCGTCATCAACATAACGCTTTAAATACTTCCCATTTTTTCCAATGCTTAAAGAAAAATCAGTCTCCATACCTGCCTTCCATTCAAGCATTTTCATAAGCATCGACCGACAGATAGTCATATGATCAAACGCATACAAAATTTCCTCGCGCCACAATCCTTTTACAATGTACGTAGATACCCACCAAAATTCCTTACAGCAATCAGCAAAAAAGAAAGCAGATGGCTTTTTCACCCAATACCCTTTATCACTCGGAGGAGACAGTATCGGCAAGCTATCATCCTTATCTAATAAAACAACCGTTAATCCGTCCTCACGACAATACGCTTCTTTCTCTTCTATCGGGGCAAGTATTAGATCAATCCGATTACCATCTTTAAATAGCATCAAATAAGAAAACCTGCCCCCAAGCGTTGGTGGAAACATGGTCATATTTTCCGGTGTCTGCATCATAATGCGGTCCCCAAATACATCAATCCAATTCGGATCGTTTATAAAAGAACCAATATCTGAAACAAGATAAACAATATCGTAATCCTGAAAAGGATCGCTAGGAACATTACGATTTACTCTTGAACCATTCATTGCTGCCGCTCTAATTCTGCTATCTTCTTTTGCAACATTTAATATAAGCTCCATCATTTCTTGTTTAGACCGCATGTGACATACCCTCCATATTCATCTGAAATATTACTTTTATTATATAAAAACCAGCTCGGTTCCCCTACTATTTATAAGCTATTATTTTCTGCATTTTTTTGATAAACTTTACAATTTCACTCCCGAGTTTAAAACCCATCTGTTATAATGTTTCTAATAACACGAAGATAAAGGGGCATATTTCATTGACTACTATAAACGCATTAGATCAAGAAGCATTACGTACAATGTATTCCAGCCTCATGGAAGAGTATGATGCTTTTAAAGCGAAAAATTTATCCTTAAATATGGCAAGGGGTAAACCAAGTCCAGAACAGTTGGATTTATCCATGGACCTTCTTAACAAAATCGAATCACTTAATGTTAAAGATTCTATTGATATCCGAAATTACGGTGGGCTCGATGGATTAACAGAAATGAAAGAGTTATTCGCTCAGCTCCTTCAGGTTGACACGAATGAAGTGATTGTGGGTGGCAACTCCAGTCTTAGCTTAATGCATGATACAATTTCCAGAGCATTGCTTAAAGGCGTTGTCGACAGTGATGCTCCTTGGGTCAAAGCACCTAAAGTTAAGTTTTTATGTCCAAGTCCTGGGTATGATAGACATTTTGCCATCTGTGAAATGTATGACATTGAAATGATTACAATTGATATGTTAGATGATGGTCCAGATATGAATCAGGTGGAAGAGCTTGTTCGCAATGATGATACGATAAAAGGTATTTGGTGTGTACCAAAATACAGTAATCCTGAAGGAACAACATACAGTGATGAGGTTGTTGATCGTCTTGCTAATATGGAGACGAAAGCCAAAGATTTCCGGATTTTCTGGGACGATGCATACACTGTTCATCATCTGACAGATAACCCACCTGCATTAAAAAACATCTTGAAAGCCTGTAAAGACGCCGGAAATCCAAACCGTGTCTTTATCTTTGCTTCGACATCTAAAGTAACTTTTCCTGGATCAGGTGTTGCTGTAATTGCAGCAAGTGAAGAAAATATTGGCTTTACCAAAAAACTGCTTGGTGTACAGACGATTGGTGCGGATAAAATAAATCAATTACGCCATGTACGTTTCTTAAAAGATGCAGCGCACGTAAAGCATCATATGAAAAAACACGCTGAAATTGTAAAGCCAAAATTCGACCTGGTGTTAAATAAGCTGGAATCAGAGCTGGGTAAAGAAGGAATTGCTTCATGGAGCAAGCC
The DNA here is from genome assembly GCF_038002145.1 of Oceanobacillus sp. FSL W7-1309. Taxonomy (NCBI): domain Bacteria; kingdom Bacillati; phylum Bacillota; class Bacilli; order Caryophanales; family Bacillaceae; genus Oceanobacillus; species Oceanobacillus sp. FSL W7-1309. The sequence goes on along the minus strand of NZ_JBBOBX010000001.1, from coordinate 1,831,270 downwards.
TGAAGGCGGCTATTTTATTAGCTTAAATACGCTTGATGGCTGTGCTGCAGAGGTAGTTAAACTCGCATCTGCTGTCGGGGTTACACTAACAGGTGCTGGGGCAACCTATCCATATGGAAAAGACCCAAGGGATCGAAATATTCGAATCGCACCTACCTTCCCAGGCCTAACAGAATTAGAAGCTGCAATGGACGTATTTTGTCTCTGCGTGAAATTAGCAAGTATTAAAAAACGACTAGGGCAGTGAAACCAAAGAAAGCAATCCTTTTAAAAAGGATTGCTTTCTTTTTCTATACCTGATTAAAACAAACCGAGCTGCCTTGGTGCAAGTCCTTCGTATTCAATACCTAGCATGGCTTGAAACTCTTTTGCATTGCCTGCTGCATCCCCACCCGAATTATTATTAAATAAGAAAATGATATCTGTTGAGCCTTTGGCAAGCTCTGATACTCTTTCTTTCCACTCTAACAACTCTTTCTCGTTGTATTTATATAAATAACGAACATCGCGCCAGTTTGTATCCGCATTTTTCGGCTTTGTCCAGCCATGAATGTTCCTGCCGTGCATTCGGATCAATGTCATATTTGGATCAGTAGCTGCTGGAACAATTGGAATGGATCCATCTCCAGCTTGCGGTTCATCCGCAATAGTGTGAATCCAGCCATTCTCTTTCATAAAGGCAAGCGTACCGGAACGAAATGTTTCTCGAAACCAAGACTGATTTCTAAATTCAAGCGCAACAGGGATGTCTCCCATCATTTTTTTGCAATATCGTAAGTAATTCACATTCTCTTTCTTGCAATCAAACCAAGGGGGAAATTGAAATAAGACCATTGCTAGCTTATTGGCTTTCCGATAAGGTTTTAATGAATCGATAAACGCTTGAAACATTTCCGCTCTCGTTTCAAACGGAATATCCGTTCTTTGATGACCAGTCATTCCCTGATATGCCTTCACCACAAAGCGAAAGTTTTCCGGTGTTTCACTTACCCATTTGGAAGCATTACTTACAGGCTGCACGGCATAAAAGGACGCATCCACTTCAACTGTCAGAAAATGACTACTATATTCAGCTAATTTATCCTTTGACTTCATTTGAGGCGGGTACAGGGAGTGATGATCTCCCCACCCTGTCACACCTATGTATATCATCAGGATCCCTCCTCCCATCATGATAACATATTCAAAGCTCTCTATTTTATAACATTCAAGTAATCCGAAGATTCGACTAAAAGCTTCACATCATTTTTCCAGCACGAATTAGCAAAAACATCGGCCTGCGATTTTCATCAAACATCGCTGGATTATTTTGTATCATTTCCTCTGTTGCGAAAGTCTCTTTCACTGTTTTAATCGTAAATCCCGAATCAACTAGTGTATTTATATAGGTTGCTAGTGTACGATGATACTTTATAACATCTTCAGTCAGAAAAGGTGTATGGCGAATTCCCTCGTGTTGATAATGATCAATCGGCCAATGCAGACGATTTCCCTGCTCATCATACCACCAATCTTGTTCCGCTCTAGCAGTAAAAACAGGATGTTCTACTGAAAAAACAAACTTTCCGCCCGATGTTAAACAATCATGAACCTTTATACAAATTGCTTTAAATGCTCTCACATAATGAAACGCAAGAGAACTAAACACAACATCAAATGAGTCTGCAGCAAAGTGAATATCTTCCATTGGAATTTGTCGGTAAGCGATATGTGGGTCATCCGTTAATTCACGAGCTCTTTGCAGCATTTTTTCGGATATATCAATACCAACTACAAAATGAGCCTGTTTCATTATTGCGTAGCGACAATGCCAGCCAAAGCCACACCCTAAATCAAGTACACGTTTATCCTTCAATTCTGGTAGCAGTTTTTTTAATAATGGCCATTCTCCTGCGCCTTCCAGTCCTTTTAGGGAGCGCGGCATCTTTTCATATGCTGAAAAAAAGTGAGGATCATCATATTTATTTTGCTTCATAGCCTATTCCCCACCCCTTTTTCGATACTTATAAACTGAATGTTTCCCTGTAAGTCTCCCGCAACGATGCGGCATTATCCAGCCATTCAACCGGCTTTCCTTCTATAATCATTCCTAAAACATCCAGACAACGATGCCATCCAGCAGCAACAGAAGCGCTCATAGAAGCATCGTCAAATGTGTGTTCAAACAGCAAGCGACAACCATCACCTTCAGTATTTAATTCGATAGAAAGTAAGTCATCGATCTCACGGAAAGCAAAGAAATGAGGTGGATTAAATTTGGTTATTATTGCTTCGTAAGTCGTTCCTTCACCATCATCGAAGTAAATCTTTCCATCTGTTCGCAAGTCCATCTCCCCTGTTGCAAATGGGTACCACTGTGTAAAATATTGGGGCTGCGTTACCATATCCCAAACTTTCTCAACCGAATAAGCATAATCACGTTCAAATCTTATTTTATATCGTTCATCTACTTTATATAGAGTTCCATATGAATGCATAGCTTTCTCCTCCAAATTCAAAATTTATTATAGAGATATAATTATAGATCCAATGGATTTATTCTAGGTTGTACTAATTTCCCAGACGTGACCGTCGGGATCAGCAAAGTATCCTGAATAACCCCATTCATTTGCTATTCCTTGCTTTATAACGTTACCATTAGCTAACGTTGCTCGCCTTAAAATATCGTCTACATCTTGACGACTTTCTACAAAAGAACTTAGTATTAACTCATTAGAACTGGGGTTTAGATTAAGTTGACCAGTTGTAGACGCAACCTCCTCACGTGGATAGAGAACTAGCGAAAAATTTTCATCAAAAAAGAAAGCTATATGGTCCTCTCCTTTAGATACCTGATCCTCTGGCAACTGAAGGACCTCCCTATAAAAAGCCGCTGTTTTTTCAAGATGATGAACAGCTAAAGTTATAATATTGATTTTCACTTTTGGCACCCCCGAATCAGACTTATTATCGCTCTTAACAATAAATTTTAACACAAATTTTTCCGACCAACGCACCAAATTATTCAAAGCTAACCTATTACGGATATGATAAGATCATATCTAATAATCTAACCAGTGTTTCTTTACAGACTAAAAATTTCCCTTAGATAAAAAGGAATTGTGGGCATCAATCAAAATGCCACAATTCCTATTATCAAACCTTATAAGTTCTAAACTCAATGAAAATTACAGTCTTAAGCGTCACAGTTGCACTTAAAGCTTAAATCTCCTTACTAACCCATTTAACTCTTCAGCAAGCTGCGCTAATTGCTCAGAGCTTCCTGCCACCTCTTCCATAGAGCTGCTGGTTTGTTGTGTTGAAGCAGAAGTTTGCTCAACACCAGCTGCTGCTTCTTCGGAAATTGAAGCTATTTCTTCAACCGATCCGTTCATCTTCTGGCTATTGACTGCAATATCAGCTAGGTTATCGGACACTAAGTTAATACTGTCCACCATCTTAGATACGGAATCACTAATCTCATGGAATGTTTGCCCGGTAACTTTGATTTGACTTGTCCCCTGTTCAACTTCCGTATATCCATCCTTTAATGATTCTACGACAAAACTTGTTTCATTTTGAATGTTGGAAACAATGCCAGTAATATCCGTAACAGAAACAGAAACTTGTTCTGCAAGCTTCCTTACTTCATCGGCTACAACAGCAAATCCTTTACCATGTTCGCCCGCTCTCGCTGCTTCAATCGCTGCATTTAATGCAAGTAGATTTGTTTGGTCCGCGATATCTCGGATTACTGAAACAAGCTGTGATATTTCTTGAGATTGTTCATCTAATCCCTCTACCTTCGTAACCGCACCTTGTACAATGTGATCAATTTTAGCCATTTGCTCGGTGGAAGAGGTCATTAATTCGCTTCCTTTAGATGTCATTCCAAGCACTTCATTTGAATACCGCTGCACACGCCCACCATTATCATGTGCTTCATCTACCTTAACCGCAAATGTACCCATAATCGATGCTAAATCACTAGCGCTGTTTGCCTGTGTCTCTGATCCTGTCGCCAGCTCTTGCATCGTGACTGCTATCTGCTCAGAACCGGACTTTACTTCGTTCGCTGCCTGTGTTAATTCTTCACTTTGACTTGTAACCGTCTCAGATACAACATTTATTTGCGTGAGGAGATCGCGTGTATTGATAGCCATCTCATTGGTAGCTTTAACTAACTGCCCAACTTCATCTCTAGCATTTGTTCGCAGTACTTCTTGGCTTAAATCTCCATTTGCAATAAGCTTCATTCTCTCCATTACCGTTCTGATTGGTCTCGAAATCATTCCGGCAGTAATAAGCGCCGCTCCTATACTAAGCATAACAATTAAAAGTGATACAATAACGACAATTCTTTGCGTTTGTTCACCGCTGGATATGATTTCTTCACCAAGTCGGTTAATGTCATCTTCGGAACTTTGTGCTATCTCCTCATATCCAGCCATGATTTCACGTACGACAGGGGTTAACTCATTTAGATTCTCTGTAGCTAGCTCCACATCTCCGCTATCATATACATCAAATACGTCCTCATCAATTGCTGTCCGCCACGCAACAGTTTTATCAATTAAATCATCAAATTCTTCCGTAACTCCCACACTTCTAGCTTGACTCTCAAACTCGATGCCCTGCTCCGTATATGCCGCAAAGCGATCTTTAAAATCACTCTCACCGCTTAGCACAAAGCCACGAGCAGTAGAAATCCGATTAGCCATTGTTGTTTCCATTCCCAAATTTGCAATTAATCCTTGAAGCTCATTTTCAATAATATTTGTCGTATTTTTATTTATCTCCTTAACTGCTATGTAATTATATACACCCAATACAATGACAAATAAAATAACAAACGAAAATGCAAATATGATTTTATGTTTAATACTCTTGAAGTTTAATAACTTTTTCATCTTTTTCTCCTTTACCATTTAATAAATTGATAACATAGCTACTTTCCTCAATCTGTACCACCGCTATTAATACCTATATTGTTTATGCAAAGGGGCCTTTAACTTGATTAGATTCAGAAAGTCACACAACCTAAAAGCCCTTCAGACTAAAATTACAATACTTCTCATGCTGAAGATTGAATTTTTATTAGAATAGTACCCTCCTTCAAACAATCTCCTTTATGACTCTATTCTTCAGCAAGAGCCTACGTTCGTTGATAACACAACAATTAAAAATGGCTATTCACTATACAGGAATACCCATTTTTTTCAATCCATTTATATATCCAATGCTATTGCTTCATCGTTATACTTCGAACCTATAGATATACATTAACCAAGAGGAATAACAGTGCCTATCTTTTATATCGGTCTATATATCCATTTTTTAAAGAAAAGGGATAAAAAAACCATACTTTAATCATATACATTTTTATCCATACCTACTAAAGACCTTTCGCATTTATCAGCTAAGCTTTTTAAACTTGCTCTCCATTCGGTTTAAAAACGGATGAGCGTGAGTGAATAATACGTTAGAAAACCAAAATATCAACTAGACCGATACACATTTTCGCTGCCCTGCATATACTGCTATGGGCTTCGAGAAAAAAGGAGTGTTGAACAATGAATGAAAAATGGAATCTTAGTGATCCGTATGTTTATCAAGCTTTAACAGGGTTTCAAAATAAATCACTTGCCGTTCAAACGACACACGGCTCTGTACGAGGTATATTGAAAAAGGTGATGCCAGATCATATTGTAATCCATATGGGAGGATCACCTTTTTATGTCCGTACAGCTCAAATAATTTGGTTTCAGCAATTAAAGGGAGAATAAGCCAAGCACCCTCCATCATATGATGACAATGGTTATTATCTATGGATGGAGGCGCAAAAACTCATGATGAAACGTGTGAATAAAATCGCCATTGAACTACCTATTCCAGAACATGGCGATATGAATGCTGCAGCAGCTGTTCAGGAATTAATGGGAGGCAAATTCGGTGAAATGTCCACCTTAAACAATTACATGTTCCAATCCTTTAATTTCCGTGGTAAAAAAAAGCTAAAGCCCTTTTATGATTTAATCGCAAGTATTACAGCGGAAGAATTTGGTCATGTTGAACTAGTAGCTAATGCTATTAATCTACTTTCTATTGGCAATACTGTACCTGGTGACCCTGACACCGCTCCACTGCAAAATGGAAAGGATGCACGTTATTCAACGCACTTTACCACCACAGCTCAAACAGCTTATCCAGGTGATGGGATGGGCAGGCCGTGGAATGGATCTTATGTAAATAACAGTGGTACTCTCGTTGAAGATCTTCTCGCCAATTATTTATTGGAAATCGGAGCAAGAAATCATAAAATGCGTGTTTACGAAATGACAACTCATCCAACCGCTTTAGAAATGATTGGCTACCTACTCGTTCGCGGAGGGACGCACGTCATTGCTTATGCAAAAGCAATCGAAGTAGCTACAGGCGTAGAAGTAGGTAAGATGCTGCCTGTTCCAAGTTTGGATAATAATCAGTTTGACTACGCAAGGAAGTTCATGGATCGAGGATTGTTTAATGTGTTGTATACATGGGGAGAACCAGAGTATCGGGACATCAACCAAATATGGAAAGGGGCAAACCCTGAAACTGGTGATCCACTGCACGTAATCGATGGAATGCCTGAGGGTGCAGCAGTCCCCGATTTACCAGAGCTTCCGGAGCAATTTGCACCAGGGATTGATCGTGATGACTACCACCGTATTTTAAAACGCTTAAAGAGTAATATGTGATCTTAAAAAACTTGGTTTCCGTCAAATCTTTAGATAAATCTCTGGTTGTACTTATACAGATAGAAAATTTTATACTTTCTTCTACCAAAGATAATATAAACTAGTAGATTCCTTTTAATCAAAATCTGATTAAAAGGAATCTTTTTTTATGTCATTAAATAAATACAGCGTTTTTAGTGATTATTATAGGTAATAGCAAAATGTAAAATTGATACAGATGAAGATGGGTTAACGTATTTATGGAGCCGATCCCCTTTAAAGCGAATAGAATCGAATGCATTCAAATGATGCACTTCACCATCAAGCTCCATGGTTAGTTCTCCTGACATAACGGTAACAAATTCTATTACCCCTGGTTGATGTGCTTCTGAAACATATTCGCTTCTCCCCTGAAGATATCCTCGATATAATTCGAAGCTACGGGAACGAAATAATGGCTCAGCAACAAACAACTTATCTGAGCTTGATAGCTTCACCCCATTTCCTTTACGAATAATAGACACATCAGATTCCATTTCCAGTAGTTCCGTAATCGATATTTTTAGTCCATCTGCAATTTTCCAAATTACAGATAATGTTGGGTTAGCTTCCCCATGCTCGACCTTGATTAATGTTAATTTACTAACACCAATCTGTTTAGCAAATGCCTCCATACTTAGTCCTTTACTCGTGCGATATTTACGTAGATTAGCCCCTATGCGCTTTCCTACATCTTCTTCACTCCAAGGCTTTTCAATAGTCATGTAGCTCCCCCTAAAACAGTATACTTTAATAAACTTTTTGTTTAATTATAATATAGTATAGTATAGTTAACTATAACTTATATTTTAATTATACCAAAATAGACAATCTTTTACACAGGGAAGGAGCTGTTAAGTAGATGAATAACAAAAAACAAACAATTAAAAAGGGGGTCACTGAAGCTTTACCACTAGCAATAGCTATTGCAGCATATGGTTTATCTTATGGTGTGCTCACAACTCAAACAAGCTTAAGCCTAGCAAGTGCACTAGCAATGTCATTATTTGTGTTCTCCGGTTCCGTTCAAATGGTAGCTGTCGCAATGTTAGCAGCAGGAGCAACAGCTACAAGTGTTCTAATTGCTACTGCTTTGTTAAACCTGCGTAATTTATTATATGGAGCCGCACTTGCTGAAGGACTTTCTCCCGCTCCAAGAAAGTGGAGAGGTTTATTATCCTTCGGCGTGTCCGACGAAGCATTTGTTCTAGGCAGCGCAAGATTTCAAAAGCACGGTCCAGACCCACTCTATTTTGGTATTGTTGCAGCTACCTTTTATCTTGCTTGGATTACTTCTTCCTATATAGGAGCGGTTATCGGCAGCCAGGTTGATCCGCTTAAATGGGGTTTGGACTTGGCCTTCCCAGTTACTTTTACAGCTATCCTTATTCCTTCTTTAAGAGGAAAGCCAGTCATTGCAACAGCACTGGTTGCTGTCACGATAACGGTTATCCTTCAATATGTAACACCAGGGAATGAATTTACGATTATTTTAGCAGGTGGTTTATCACCACTCATAGGGTTATATGTAAGCAGGAGGACAAGAGATAATGAATAACTGGATGCTCATTGCATTATTAACTATTTCTACGTACCTATCACGAGTCATTGGCGTCGAGATCATGGCTGGAAGAGAAATGAACGCAACCTTACGTTTATATTTTAATTATGTACCGATTGCAATTATAGCCGCACTAATTGCAAATCAAATGTTAGTACCAACAGACGGGGGAATCGCTCTTTCGTTACCAGTACTAATTGGCTGTCTTGCTACAGCAATTACCTTAAAAGTTATCCATACGTTTCTACCTTCCCTTATAATTGGAATAGCGGCTGGATTGCTAGCGCGTTATTTTTTATAGCTGGCAGTAAGCGACTTTTGCCTTCTATCCAGAAGCAAGCATAACCACACAACGATCCCAATGGCGGAAGATCGTTGTGTGGTTATAACTATTGTAGACGTTAACAACTAACATTGAAGTTGAACAGTTTTTCGATAAACAACACGCACACCCCAAAACCCGCCAAGGAGCATGGTGAGCATGCTAAATAATAGTTTCCATATAGCCATGTGCAGTAAACCACTCAAGATAAAAGGGATATGTGCTAAAAAGTAGAGAGCGATGAATAGAACAAGAGAAAGAGCAACAATTCTTCGGAGCTTTGGTGCAAAAAAGGCGCTGCAAATAATAGCTAAAGCTGTGCTAATCGTATTAAGATAAAGGTTATAAGCAATAAACGTAAACGGATCATTTTCATCATATAACCCAAAGACTGGCGTCAAACTAAAGGAAAGGAATTTATTAAATAAAAGGTACGATACAAAGAAAAGAGGTATAAACAACATCCAGCGAAAGTAATTCGGTAGTTTGTTAATTAAAGACAGCATCTCATACACCTCATTTTTCATTTTCTACACCTTCACCTTACCAAAAAGTGTATCAATTGTATAGATGGAATATAAGGTGGATAGTAGAAAACCAGGTATTCACTATTAAGCAAGACGAATGCCTTCGTTTTACTTATGCAATAGGAAAGCCGACCAATCGAACTGGTCGGCTTGGTTGATTAAACAAGCGCTATTTCAGGTAGTGGAACCTCATTCTCACAGCGGCCATACATTAAATACGCATGAAGGTTATCATAAGAAATTTCAACCATATTTGTTAATGCCTCATCTGTATAAGAACCGATATGTGGTGTAACAAGTACCCTTGGATAAAGACTAATTAATTCTTCAATCACAGGATCATCCAGCTTCTCACCTGTTAATTTGCGGAAGAAGAAATCCTTCTCCCCTTCAAATACATCTGTACCATATCCACTAAGCTTATTTTCTTTAAGTGCATGCAGAATAGCTGAATGGTCTTGAATTTCTCCCCTAGACGTATTAATTAATACTGCACCATCCTTCATTTTATTGATGAAAGCTTCGTTAATAAAGTGATCATTAACACCTTTAAAGTGTGGAACATGGGCAGACACAACATCCGATATAGCTAACACTTCTTCCAATGGAAGGTACTCTACAATTCCCCTTGCTGCTTCTGACTCATAGATGTCATAAGCTACAACACGGGCTCCTAACCCTTTAAATAGCTTGGCAGTTGTCAAACCGATTTTTCCTGTTCCTAAAATTCCAATCGTTGACTTTCTAATTTCTTTACTAAACATCATGGCGTCCACGGTAAAATCTTTTTGATGCGTTTTAGCAGTTGTATATGGGATATTTCGTAAAAGGTTAATTCCAAGGTTTAACGCAAGCTCTGAAATTGCATTTGGTGAATACGCTGGAACACGCGCTACTTTTAATTCCAATTCAGCCGCTGCTTCAAGATCAATATGATTATATCCAACTGTTCTTGTTAGAATATAGCGAATACCATAACCCGCTAATTTCGTCAGGTTTGACCGATCCGCTTTACAGTTTCCCCGAATCATTACTGCATCCGCGCCCTTACATTGCTCCACATTCTCATCATTCATTAGCTCTTCAATAAGTGTTAAATCAAAGTTATATTTATTTAAGGAATTGAAAAATTCTACCTCTACGTCTCTTACACCGAAACATACTAATTGAATTGTCATTTTCATTACCTGCCTTTTTAGTTATATTATTGTTCATCCAAATCTTTTTGAACAACCTCTATTAAGAAAAGATACTAAATCCCTTCATCAATTCAACAACTACTACCCATAGCGGCATTGCTACAACTCCCAAAATCGTTGATAGCAAGGAACAATTTGACGTTAATAAAGCTTCTTTATCAAAGCTAATCGCAAATGCTGCAGCAACTGTTGCAGTAGGAGTCGCCATCATAATTACTGCGGTTGCCATTGCAACATGATTAACTGGGAAAATACCCAACATACTTCCAGCTGTAATTAACGCTAAGATGAAAGCTGGAACGAAGATTACTTTTACAGCACTATATTGCAAGGACGGTTTATCACGGAATGCATCTTTTAATGGAATTTCTGCAAGCTGTGCTCCGATCGCAATCCATGCAAGCGGAGAGCAAAGCTTAGCAAGATAGTTCAATGTTTCAAATAACCATGGCGCTGTAACATCAATACGCAAGAATGCAGCAGAGACAGCGAGACCTTCAGCATTTGTTGCTTGTACCTGAGGAAGATAGCCTTGGAACATCCATACAGCAAGGCCTAGAAAGGTTGCAATGATAATTGGGTTCATTAACATGGTTTTAATATTATCTTTCGTAAACTTCAGACCTGACATTTTAATATATCCGTATGAGTACAAGAACACGCGATATGAAATGTTAAAAATAGATGCGTACATAACACCTTCTGCACCATACATCACACCAACAATCGGAATACCGAAAAACGTTGTAGAACCGAAAATCGTTAGTACATGTAATACTTTGTTTTTATCTCCTGTAAAATTCATAAAGAAGAATTTACCCATAATAATGAGCACAATATAGATAATAAATCCCCAAATTAATAAGTTAATACCTTGTGTTAAACTTTCCGTATCGATGTCCTGCATAAAAGCTGTATATGCAAGCGCTGGAATCGAAACACTCAATAGAAGCACGCTCAGCATCTTAGATGTCTGTTTGCTGATGATATCCTTTTTCCGTAAATAAAAACCGAGTAATATAATCAACACTGCAGAACTTACCGCACTAATTACCTTTGGATTTGTAATTGTACTAGCAAAAACCTCTGCAAAATTCATAGTCGTTTCCTCCCTAAAATCTATTAAGATATCTCAAAGTTTGTGAATAATTTCACATTAAATACCAAAAAAATAAATGCTGTTAACTTGTTTCACTTAAACTGGTAAATTGGATTTAAATTAATAATCTAGTATACAGTGAAGCCATTTCTTCATTACATACTAGCTTCTTTTGGGCCCTATTGTTTGTGAATCATTTCACAATTTAATAATACAATGCTTTTATCATTTTGACAACACCTTTTTCCAAATTATTTATGTCTGTTTTTTGACAGGAGGATGAAGACTTGCGCTTTAATGGTTCGCCTAATCTTTTCACAATAATAGAGTGAAAAGAAGGTTTAAATGAAGAAATAACGAACTTAATTAGTAAGCAGAAAATTAAATGCTCGTTTTGAGAAGAGGGATAGGATGCTCAATAAAGAAAGTACTGTTTTTGTATTAGTGGATGTACAGGGGAAGCTGGCTAACATTGTACAGGATAGCAAAAGCTTAATCGATAATTTAAAAGTCCTCATTCAAGGGCTCAACATTCTTCAAATTCCAATCGTATGGCTAGAGCAATATCCGCAAGGTCTTGGACAAACAAATGAAGCATTAGCAAAATACTTAACACACGTTAAACCGATTCATAAAATTACTTTTGATGCATGCAAAAACCAAGCATTTGTGGAGGCACTAACTGCTACGAAACGAAAACAGGTTCTAATAGCTGGCATTGAAACGCATATCTGTGTGTATCAAACAGCATTAGGAATAAAATCCCTAGGATATGAGGTGCAGGTTGTAGCAGACGCAGTATCATCACGAACGAAGTTAAATAAAGAAATTGGGCTTCACAAAATGCAAGCATCCGGAGTCCTGACATCAAGTGTGGAAATGGCATTATATGAATTAATGGAGACAGCTGAGAGCAAGGATTTTAAAAATGTTTTAAAGTTGCTGAAATAAGCACATAAAATAACAGCTTCCTTATAGGTAAGCTGTTATTTTTTTACTGAGTAATTTCTAGTAATCCAATACAGAGTCATACTCGTGACAGTGGTTGGAAAATACTAATCACCTGGATATGAATTCCCTCTATCTTTGTCTAGTAAGACTTAGTTCCTTTATAAATGACCGAACTTCTGCCTTTAATCTTTTTTCAAGCTTTCATTGCATTCATGAGAAATCAGGGACGTCGAATTGTAGGAAAAGGTTCATTTATTTAATCGACAAATCACACATACTTCAAACCAATTGTAACGTTGTAATGCACGTATTATCATTTTCAAATGAAGAAATCTCTGACTTCACTTCTTTCCCATCATTTGCAATTGTAATACGATACGTTTTATCTCGAGGAAGCCATAAGTCAATAAATCCATTGGAATGGGACTTGATTTTTTCATCTACTATCACATTACCTTCTAGATCTTCAATGTATACATCAAATTCTTCATTTACTAGTTCTCCTTGGCAGCCTGTTAAGCTATGAATAGCACAAGGATGGGTTTGCTCCATATAAGGAGCGATGGAAACAAAAAACTCATCTTCCGGTAAAGCATAGCTTTGCTGACTTCCATCTTGATCCGTCACAATCAGTTCATGTGATGTAATGGAAGCAGACTGATCTTCTACACTGCCAATGCTGTAATCATGCACCAAATCCTTAATGTCTTTCGATCCATTATCTTTCTGTGTCATGTTACTGTCGTTTACTGTAAACAAATATCCTACTAATACTACCAATGCAAATCCAATAGCCACAAGAATTTTTTTGTTCATCTTAAATACAGACCTTCCTCTCCCACTTTTTCAGATCCTTTTATCACGTTCAATAACCCAAACTTTAACATAAATTACTTACAGATAGGTTTTTTGTGAAGCGCTCACTATTCCTTCACATGCTTCAAAGGAGGGTTGTTATCTCGAATTACCGCACCTATTTATTTAAAGACCCTATAATTTCCTGTAAGGTCATATCCGCCATTGAGTTCAACTTTAAATGAAAGTTTTCAAATGGTAACGATTCTGTAACTGGATTCGGAATAATAACCGTTGGTACTTTCGCTTCCAATGCAGCTATTAAACCGTTTAAGGAATCTTCAAAAATGATTGCCTCATCCGGCTCAATATCAAGTACTTCTAACGTTTTCAAAAACAAATCCGGCGCAGGCTTAACATGTTCCACCATATCCTGTGTAATGAGATAATCAAAATAGGAAATCAAATCTAACTTGGTCAAATGGGTAGTCACCCACTTCTTAGTTGAACTCGTTGCTAAAGCAATTGTCAGGCCTGCCTCGTGTGCATCCGCAAGATAGGCTTCCACGCCTTCTCGTGCCTTTGCTTCCTTAACCAGTTGTGCATGTAACACCCCTGCGTGTTCACGAATAGCATTTGGATCCAGTTGATCACCAATCTCTTTTTCCAAATATGTAAATAATGCTGTATCATTTGAACCAACACATTTCACAAAGACTTCAAGCGGTAAATCAAATTTAAATTGGTCATGCAAAACTTCCTTATATGAATGAAACCAAGCTGTCTCTGTATCTAATATTAATCCGTCGAAATCAAAGATTACTGCTTTAATCATATTCCGCCTCCATTAGGTACTTTTTTAAATCATTGTCTTTTATAAAACCGTTTATTTAGTTACGATCTGCCGTGCTAATACGCTTTCCATCAAATCCCAAGCCTCGTGGCAGCTAGGTTCTGTAAGGAAAGGCTCAAATCCGAAGTTTAAATACATATTAACAGCCTGATAACTCGTTGTTTGCGATGTAAGATATGCTCTTTCATGATGCTGCGCTAAAACTTTCAAAGCTTCACTAAGCAAAGGCTTCGAAAGTTTCTTCCCTTGATATTCAGGAACAACACCAACCCAATGGATTCTGCCCAAAATCTCACCACCACCTTTTAAATCTCCATACCATGCTGTTGTTGTTGCAATTGCTTCTCCATTACTATTCTCAACGAATAGACAGCGTTCTTCCATTTCATCTATGTATGGACCAAATTCTTTCGCAAAGTGTTCAAGGGCAGCCTTTTCATCTTTAAATTCATCCACACTCGCTTCAATTCTAGCCCAGTTATGCTCATCACCTTTTTTAAACATCCGAATTTGATACCCATCTGGAAGGGGAAATTCCGGAATATTTAATAGATTTTTTCTTTCCATTTTTAAACGTATTCTTTTCATTTTTATCATCCTTTTATCATCATTTTCCTATAAAATTATCTTTAAACTAGACTGTCTCTTCAGAAATTATACGTTAGGAAAAACATAACAAAACAAAGCCTGCTTAGCAATTCAACACATGATAAACTGTTTACAGAAAAACACCTTGATTCTAAGGTAGTAATTACATAAGAGTTGACTCGTCTACAATCTTTATTAGACGTTCAACACTTTCTGAAGATACATTTTCAGACAAACGTGCCCCCGCAATGATAGGAGCCCATTGAAGTATTTCTCCTCTTGAAAAACCGCTTTTCTCACAATATAAATGGATATATCGATCAGCTAATTCCGTTGCAATCTGTGAAAACAAGAGATACGTACGGTAGACATCCGCTCGAACATCACCTGCGCTAGAATCAACCCAATCAATTATTGCCACATCTTCATTGCTCAGAATCAAATTAAATGGATGAAAGTCTCCATGACATAATCGTTTTTCAAATGTCATGGCATCTAACTTCTGTATTAACCTCGTCTTTTGCTTTCCATCTAGGTAGCTCGTTGCGTTAATTTGACGATATAGTTTATCAGACATTTGTTCAAGTCGTGTATTTGCAGCATGGGCATGTATTTTCTGTTGTACCTCAACAGAGATCTTAATGTAGTGCTCTGCTCGTTCTAGGTTTGCCATTAAAAGGTCACCTAACGTCTTTCCCTTTATATACTCCATTATAATTGCTTGTTTCCCATCAATTTTCGTAACATCTAAAATTTTAGGGACAAAAATTCCACACGAATAAGCATATTTTTGCTTTTTCGCTTCATAAATAGCTTCATTTTGTGGCAAGTCATCGTTAAACAATTTCACTACTCGATTATTACTGATATAAATTTTTGCTGTATTACCGGTAGCAAATGGATTATCTAACCTCACTTTTTCTCATCCTCACATTATAAAGATGAATTATTACCTCATCTTTATATTAGTTCTCTTCAATCATCGTAATTCCTTTTTATAATAATAGTTATTATCCTTTTACAACGACTGTGATGACACTTTCGTGACAGGAAAAATAAGTTCTGGCTTAATCATTCACTAATACGTTTCAACTCATCTACTAAGTAATTTATTGTCGTAACTCGTTCTTGCTCTTCTTGCTTATCGTATAAAAGTTGTTCGATAAACTCCCAAATATCCTCTAGCTTTCTTTTTTCTTGATAAAATTGTAATACGTTCGAGTCAATTGAGAAGTTTGGATGATTTTTTCGATAAATCGTAATAAATTTATTGAAATAGTCCTTATTCACAACAAACATTAAATCCGCTTCGACCGGGGCTAATTTTAGCCCCTCCCAATCGATTAATATTAAATGATCAGATTGCATTAAATTCCAATAATGTAAATCGGTATGGCACAGACTCATTTTCAGATTAGCTGATTTTAGTTTCCTTGCAAGTCCTTCAACACGTATAATCATCTCTTGTAATGGCTTCATGTAGGAACGAATTAATTGCCATATGTCGATAGGAAAATTATTGCCATTGTTCACCGTACCTTGTAACTGTTCTAAAAACGTTACATCAAAATCCTCTTTGATTGCATCTGTTTTAATAGGAATATCCTCTGCATATAAGTGAAGCTCTGAGACAATCTGTGAAAATTGCTTTATCTGGGTATCTGTTAAATCTTGATTACCAATTGTATCCCCTTCGATATAGTCGTACAGCATATAAATGTTGTTTTCATCTTCGCATGTATACGCACTCTGCTTTGTTAAAATCGGTACAATGATATGATGTTTTAAATTACTATATTCCTTTAACCACATCAGTATAGGTATATATTGGTCAATAAGTGCTGTTAATTTTGGTGTAGACGCTCTTTTCTTTTCGTATACTTTTAAAAAGTAACTACTCTTTCCATCATCCACCTTATAAGCAAGGGATGCCCAACCACCTTGTTGATTTGATACATTAAGAACTTCAAGATTATAGTGTGTTCTTAATATATTATTAATGTTATCCATCTGATTCCCTCCTTATAAAGGAAAAATATCTTTGAAATGCAAATTAAATCAATATAAGCCATCCATTTCAAACCCAAAATCAGAAATACAATTCTCACTCTACTTTTATTTTATGAAAATGCATGAACACTGATAATGTTAGCTTTTCCTAAGTGACGATGAATATTGTCTACTACTTCCTATGTACGTAAATTTGTTATGCATTCTGGAATGCGCTTTCTTTCATATTTATATATTTACTATAACAAAATTTCTTCTATAAGCTCTATTTTATTTTCTAATTTAAATCAAGTTTAATGAACTCCATTTTATAGATAATGTAAAGTTTGTTAAGTTTCAATGATGTACATTGAATTGGATATTGACACATGTTATCTTTTACATATCGAAAATCAATATCGGAAATCGATATTGAAAGAATATTAGGAAGGAGTAAGTAAAATTGGAAGATAAGATACTGCGAAAGCTCTTTTTAGGATTTATTCAAATACATATCTTGCATCACGCAAAGGAACATCCGATTTATGGAGCTTGGATGCACGAAGAGCTACAGTCACATGGCTATGAGATTAGTGCGGGTACATTATATCCAATTCTTCACAGTATGGAATCAGATGGGCTTTTGACGAAAGAAAATCGAAATGTAGAAGGAAAAATAAGAAAATATTATACAGCTACTAGCAAGGGAGAAGAAATTCTTGATCAAGCCCGGGCTAAGGCTTATGAGCTGTTTAAAGAGATTAAATAATAGGAGGCTAGTTCAAATATGAATTATAAACTTAAAACATGGTTTGAGATTTTAATCGTCTCTACTAGACTTGGCTTAACTTCATTCGGTGGACCTATTGCACATTTAGGTTACTTTCACGAAGAATATATTCGAAGGCGAAAATGGATGGACGAGAAAAGTTATGGAGATTTAGTTGCGCTTTGCCAATTTCTTCCTGGACCTGCTAGCAGTCAGGTTGGAATTGGGATTGGAGTCATGCGCGGAGGAGTAATAGGTGGCATTATATCGTTTCTTGGCTTCACATTACCATCTGTGATTGCACTTATTATTTTTGCTTCCCTTCTTCATACATTTGGAATTGAAGATGCTGGATGGATCAATGGACTTAAGATTGTTGCTGTTGTCGTTGTCGCTCATGCAGTCTTAGGAATGGCTAAAAACTTAACACCAGACTTAAAAAGGAAAACAATTGCTTTATTTACGCTTGTTGTTACACTACTATGGCAAACAGCTTACACACAGATTGGCGCAATTCTTCTAGCAGCAGTTGTTGGTTTTCTCCTTTTTAAGCAGCAAACCAACATGGAAGAAAAAGCGGTTAGTAATTTCCATATTTCCCGTCGATTCGGATATATTTGTTTATCTCTATTTTTTGGCTTGCTCATCCTGCTTCCGATATTACGCAACCTTACATCGATACAATGGATTGCTTTGTTTGATAGTTTTTACCGCTCGGGCTCTCTCGTTTTTGGTGGAGGACATGTTGTATTACCGTTATTAGAACAGGAATTTGTTCCTGCTGGATGGCTAAATGAACAGGAGTTCCTTGCAGGTTATGGAGCAGCACAGGCAGTTCCCGGTCCATTATTTACGTTCGCCGCATACATTGGGGCAGTAATAAATGGATGGCAAGGTGGTTTGTTTGCTACATTTGCAATATTTTTACCAGCATTCCTTCTTATATTAGGTACATTGCCATTTTGGGATGCACTACGTCGCAACCCGAAAATTAAAGCTGCATTAATCGGGGTAAATGCTTCTGTTGTAGGTATTTTAATTGCTGCACTTTACAACCCAATTTGGACAAGTGCTATTCATGCTCCAATTGACTTTGCTCTGGCTGCAATATTATTCAGTATGCTTGTTTATTGGAAGCTTCCACCATGGGTAGTTGTGCTATCTGGTGCAATCGGTGGATTGTTCTTATCGTACCTTTAAAATTTCTTGAGATCGTGGAAAGGCTATTCCAGGTAAGTATTGGGATAGCCTTTTTTATCTGTTGTGACACTTTTATTACTTTTTCACTAACGATAGATAAACAACTAAAATTAATATCAAGGCCATTCCGATTACTTGCCAAAGTCCGAACGGAATACTTAACCAAATGATGCTGCTAACAACTGCTGTTAACGGCTCAACAGTGCCCAGTAATGTTGTTTCTTTCGCTTCTAGATACTCTAGACTTTTGATAAACATCCAGAAGGCAAGTGTTGTACCAAATATAATAGAGAAGCCTAATACTCCGAGAGTTGCTGCAGACCAATCCTGTGTTTCAACTCTCCAAATTGGATGAATGATATTCATACACACCCCAGCAATAATCATAGCCCACCCAACAACCGTTACAGATGAATAAAAACGTAGCAGATTACGGGCATAAAGTGTATAAAATGCTAATGATAAACCAGAAATAATACCCCAAACGATAGCAATACCTGGGACTGATAATCCTTTAAAGGAACCATTCGTTAATAAAAGCAGTGTTCCGATAATCGTTAACAGAATCGCAATCACATCTGAAACATGTAACCTTTGATGCCCTCTAAAAATAACCCAGATAATAATATAAATGGGAGCTAGATACTGTAATAAAGTAGCTACTGCAGCGTTACCTTCTGCAATGGAGGCCATGTAAGAATACTGAACTAATAACATCCCCAACAAGCTAAAGATAATTAGAGACAATCTTTTTTGGGGATTTTTCCATATTGTAAAAACTGTTTTTCTACCTGTTAGAAGTAATTGTATTCCTAATAATAATATCCCACTAATAACGAGTCTTGTTGAAACAAACCAATTTACACTGATATCGGCAGTTTCAAATAAATAGTTTGCTGCCGTTCCACCAATTCCCCAAAAACTTGCACCCATGAGAACAAAAATAATGCCCACTATACGTTTGTTTGTATTTTTCATTACATCACCTATAATATTAAGATATGATTACTATATCTAAGTAAACCGTATAATTATATATAAATAGAGTCAAAAAATATATAAATATTGAGGTGATGCAATGAAGAGAGAGATTATCTTAAATTCACTGAACGAAGAACTCATTCCTTATACAGAACCAGGTTGGCAACACTCCCTAGAATACACAACTATTTCAGAGAGACTCTTAGGATATATCCCCTTACATTGGCATGAAGAGTTACAATTTGTGGCCGTGGTAAAAGGTACGATAGAACTTCATATTTTAGGAAGAAAAATAAACTTACCAGAAGGATCCGGATTTTTTATCAATTCTGGGGTTATTCATGAAATCCATGCAAAAACATGGAATACTGCATTTATTTGCTGGAATATCGGGATTACATTATTCGATAAACACATTCAGACGAAATACATCCTTCCTATAATTCAGGAAGGGAGCACACCATATGTAATACTAAACCCTTTAAAAGACAGACATAACCTTATCATACAGGCCATTTTAACTAGCTATGATTGTTACGTTAAAAAAGAAAAATCATTTGAATTAATCATAACCATTCAATATCTAACATGCATCAAGGAATTACTTCATGAGATTGTACTTGATTCATCCAATCGTTATCCGATTTACGACCAACGGGTAAAAAATATTCTAGAATACATTCATACCCATTACCGAACACAAATTAAATTAGAAACACTTGCTGAAATAGCCTATTTAAGTAAGTCTGAAACGAACAGATTATTTAAGAAACATGTTGGGCGAACTCCCTTTACGTATATCCTTGATTACCGATTAGAGCGCAGCATTGATCTTCTAATCGGGACCAGGAGCACTATTACTGAAATTGCGATAGAATGTGGGTTTTCTAGTGTTAGTTACTTTATTGATAAGTTCAAGAAGTCATTTCACCGAACACCTAAAAAATATAGGGATGAAAAATGGTTAAGAAATCGTTAAATTCTTAACCTATTCAAAAACATTCTTATTGGATTAGAGCCGACAATATATTTTCAGTTGATCAAATGTTTGTTTAATTACTGAATTAGATTTTCCATCAATTAAAAAGTTAATTTTTTTCTAAAACGTCTTAATTCCTCATCTGTTTCAAATTTGTTCCTCTAACCTCACGAAAATCTGGAGATTATCTATTTCGTTTTCCAAGCATTTAAGTTGAAATATTTATCATCCAAGTTATAGTTAGGTAAAAAGAACTATTTTTATATTTCAGGAGGGAATCAGAATGAATTACGAAGAGTTAGTAACCACTCGACATTCAGCAGTTAATTTTATGGAAAATGAAAAAATGACTGAAGATGATTTTCATAAAATATTTGAATTAACAAAACTCGCACCAAGTGCTTATAATTTACAGTTTACGGATTACTTAGTAATAACGGATGAAAACAAAAAGGAAAGAGTAAAAGAGTTAAGTTATAACCAATATAAAATACATACAGCTAGTGCCGTTATTATTGTAATGGGAAATAAAAAGAGCATTGAAATGTCCGAGGTTGAAGAGATCTATAAGCCGATGAAAATGCTAAAGATGATGAATGAAATTGATTATGATATGACAATGGACGCAATAAAGAAATATAGTGATGGATTAAAGGGAAATTCAAATGCTCTAGATATAGAATTGGCGCGAAATGTTGGTATTAATGCAATGTTATTCATGCTAAATGCCAAGCATTATGGATTTGATACTTGTCCAATGCATGTCCATCATGTAGACCAATTAAGAGAAGCGTTCAATATTCCAAATTATCTCCAACCAATGATGATGATCACGATTGGTAAAAGTGTTGATAAGGTGCGTCCACGGGGCTATCGTAGACCAGTAGGAGATTTCGTCAATTTTAATGGATATCGGTAAAATAAATATAATTTACGGTGGTTGGGAGATTAAAAAACAGATCCATTGAATGGCTACACTCAAAATCACAAACATTACAAAAAGACGTCCACGCATTACACATGGACGTCTAAATTACTTTTCTAATAATAGTTACAGCACTCTATGCAATTGATATTTGAGACCAGTCGAAGAACGGATCCATTATCCCTATTTATCCAAGCTTCTTACCTCAATCGGTATTAAAGCTTTATTTAATTGATCACGGTACTGTTCATATTGGGCAGGTAGCTTCAGCTCTGTTCCCATTGTTTCGTATGACTCATCATGAGCAAATCCTGGCGTGTCTGTTGCAATTTCAAACAGAATTTCGCCATGTTCTTTAAAGTAAATGGCATTAAAATAGTTCCTATCTCTTACAGCTGTAACGCCATAACCATTGTTAGCTACATGCTGCTGCCAGTCCAAATGATCTTCATCGTCTTTTGCCCGCCATGCTATATGGTGAACTGTTCCAACCCCAATTTTTCCTCTTCCAATTAGAGTTTGTTTTACATCAATTACATTGCCGATATCACCGTAAGATTTGAAGCGGACTAAATCCTCTTCCTCACCGACTTTTTCAAGGCCCATCACATTTTGCAATGTTTCCCCAGTCTTTTCTGGATTAGTAGATAACAGGATTGCCCCGCCAAACCCTTTAATAGCTACATCTGATGTAACATCACCATGTGTCCAATTATTAGATACGCCGCCTTCTCGTTCTACGAGTTCTAGCTGCAAACCATGTGGATCGGCTAATTCTAAATATGTTTCCCCGAATCGTTGCGTTATTTGGTACTCGATATTGAATTTCGCTAATCTATTTTCCCAGAAGTTCATAGAACCGATCGGAATAATATACGTGGTTACGCCAACTTGTCCACTGCCAATCTTTCCTTGATAGGCGTTAGCCCAAGGGAAGAAGGTAATGATCGTACCTGGTTTCCCTCCGTCATCACCAAAATAAAGATGATATGTGCCCGGATCATCGAAGTTAATTGTTTTTTTAACTAGTCTTAATCCTAAAACACCTGCATAAAAGTCGGTGTTTTCCTGCGGGTGTCCTACAATTGCTGTAATATGGTGAATACCTGCTGTCTTCTTCATTAAATCCTCTCCTTCACTTTAATATTTCTTTGGTCTTTAAACTATATATTATTGTTTAAAATTCACGTTTCATTTTAACTCTTAATTTTATTGCTTTAATTAATTTAATTTTAATTGATTTATCTTTAATTAAATATATTATCGCATGATGATCCCACTATGTCAACGATTTGTTTTTAATTAAATATAATAGGTTTTTTATATTTGTTTTTCACGAAAATCAAAGTGGCGATTGGGATAGTAAATATAGTGTGGAAATTTACAAAAGTGACCATGGTCATCAGCTTTGGTCTGACAGAGTCAATCAAAATACTAATCAACTCTATTTGATGGGTCGGTAGAAAAATGGATGGTTCTGGTTAGTGCATTATAAAAACTACTGCAAAATAATTGCGAGGCCGAGACAAAAATATTTTTATAAAAATAAAAACCGAACACGATTGGTGCAAATAACTCGCTCCGCAAATATACTTCGCGCATCCAGTGGCGGCTGGTGAGCCCCCTTGTACTATCGCACTAAGGTGTCTCACCTTTGCCTTACCTTCCGCTGGAGTCTACGTATATTTCCTACGCTAAGCTTATGCATCGTTCGTCTTTAACATTAAACACGTTTGTTATGTCCCAGATTCTTTCTTAAATTAAAATGGAAACTTTCGATATTCATTTTGTACAGAAATCCATTTTAGTTTTGTAAATTCATCAACTACCCATGGATTTCCAAATCTTCCTAAACCACTTTGTTTATTTCCGCCGAATGGAATATTGGATGCATCATTAACAGTTTGGTCATTAACATGTGTCATCCCACTGTCAATCTTCAATCCATATGCCTCACCTTTTTTGATATCCGATGTAAATATGGAAGAAGTCAGACCGTAAATTGTATCATTTGCTATATCGATCGCATGATCGTCCGTTTTAGCTTTAATGATTGAAACTACTGGTGAGAACAATTCAGTTTGAGCAATTTCGTCCGAATTATCGACATCAACAAATACATATGGTGTTAGTACGTTTCCTTCACGCTTTCCTTCTAAACCAAGCTTGACACCATCCTTTTTTGCTTTTTCAACAGTTTCAAGCACTTTTTTTATTTGATTTTCATTAATTAGCGGACCAATAACCGTGTCTGGATTTGTTTGATCCCCGTACGATAATTTCGCAGCTTGCTCTATGAATTTATTTGTAAATGCTTCATATAAATCATCGTGAACAATAATCCTGTTAATGGACATGCAAATTTGCCCCTGGTGCATAAACTTTCCGAAGATAGCTGCCTCCACTGCCTTATCAACGTCCGCATCCTGCAGAACAATAAATGGGTTATTTCCACCCAGTTCTAATGCGACACGCTTGAGATTTCCCCCAGCAACCCTGCCTATATGCTTTCCAAATCCAGTCGAACCAGTGAAAGCTACTAGTTGTATAACTGGGTTTTCCAGCATTTCATCGCCGATCTCATCTGGAGTTGTAAGGATTGATTGGAATACTCCATTAGGCAATCCTGCATAATCAAAAGCTCTTGCAATAATAGATCCACCTGTCAATCCAACCTGTAAATCGGCTTTATGAACAACCGTATTTCCCAGTGCAATTGCAGGTGCAATTGATCGAATTGATAAATTCATAGGAAAGTTAAACGGCGAAATAGATGAAATCACTCCGAGTGGCTGACGATAAACTTTATTTATTTTCCCTTCAATTGTCGAAGGAATTTCTATTACGTTATCTATGGTGTCCATATAATTATATGTTTCTTTTAACACCTCGATTGTAAGATTTAATTCTAATTCTGCTTTGAGCAGTGTACCACCTGTTTCTTTACTGATTATAGTTATAATCTGCTCTGAATTATTTTGCAGAAACTCCGCAGCTTTTCGAAATACTTCCTTTTTGTCGCTCACAGAAGAATGTGCCCATTCTATTTGCCTAACCTCAGCAACCTCAAACGAATGCTTTAATTGTTTTAACGATGCCAAATTAACAGAGGTTATTACGGAATTATCATAAGGATTAACAATATTTTCTGTAATCCCTGCAGCTCCTTCTACCCACTTTCCATCAATATAATTTCTATTATTATTCTCTATAAAGTTTTCCACTCGTACACACCTCTCTATAATGAGTTCTAATATACCTTTTTCCCCTTCTAAGTAAAAATATTCTTAAACACCGACCTGCTGAAACTTACAATGCAGGGGAAATTAAAAGGCACGAGCCCAATGTATATATCGAGCTCATGCCTCTTTAAAATAACTTTATTGAATTCCCCTTTTAACCCACTCCGCAACTGTCGCCGTACGTTTTGCTTGATGTTTCACAGCACCTTGAACGTCTTCAATCATTTTACCTTCTTGATCGACTGTTACACTTGTCCCATAAGGATTTCCACCCGCTCCATAAATAATAGGATCCGTGTATCCAGGAGTTGCAATAATAGCACCCCAGTGCATCATAGAAGTATACAATGATAAAATAGTCGCTTCTTGCCCACCATGCGGATTTTGCGCAGAAGTCATTGCACTTACTACTTTATTCATTGTTTTTCCCTTTGCCCATATTCCGCCTTGAATATCCAGGAATTGCTTCATTTGAGATGGCATATTCCCAAATCGCGTCGGAACACTGAAAATGATAGCATCTGCCCATTCAATATCCTCTGAGGTTGCTACTGGAACATCTTTTGTTGCTTCAACCGTTGCTTTCCATCCTTCATTTCCTTCAATCACTGATTCAGGGGCTAATTCTTCTACTTTTAATACCCTTACTTCAGCACCTGCTGTTTGTGCTCCTTCCTCTGCCCATTTCGCTAACTGATAGTTTGTACCACCCATACTATAAAAAATAACTGCTAATTTAACATTTGACATATTTTCTATTCTCCTTTGTTTTTGCGATTAGCTTGTCTACAAAACCCCATTTTTATTCCACATTTATAACGTCTTTTATCAGACTTAAAAAAGTCTTATTTCTTCCAAAACCGCCAAAAGTAATCTAAAGTTACCCCACTTGTTAAGGTTTAGCACACATGTGTTGATAAAAATATAGATACAAAAGGAATTAACCATTATTTAATTTTAATAGATGCCGGTTGATTTAAAAGGCAGCCTAACCGAAGGCGATTCTACACAACTGAAATCGCGAGTATTCTCGACTAAATGATTAATAAAGAAAAGGCTGATTCAACAAGAATGTCATTGATCAGCCTTTTCCTTTAAACGATGATTACTTCAAATAAATTTGCAATGAAACCTTCTTATTGGCATAGGACCAAACTGTGTTTTCTACTTTTAGGTTAGTACTAAATCTTTCAATCCAAACCTGCTTTGCATTCAATAATGCCATTAATTGAGCAGTATTAAGTGTCACTTCTTCTGTTTCTTCATTTTTTTGAAAAACAAATACGACGTTCACCAGATCTCCTTGATTCATCGTAACGTTCACTTACCTTCCTCCTTTATTTGTTTTAGTAACATACAATCAACTTTAAATAAATGTTTCACTTTTAGTTCGTCGTATAAATGGTTATACATTCTACCGCATTTCTCAGAATGAACCACTAAGGTCTTATGGTAATTTCTTCATGAAAAAAGATGAGCACCAAAGATAAAAGTGCTCATCTCTTATAAACTTATTATTGATTTGCTTGTTCTAACCGCGACTCAATTTCTGCCATAATTTCGCCTGCTTCTTCCCAATTCCCATTAGAAAGGGCATCTTGATAATTACTAAACAGCTCGGAGAATTCCTGTAATAATTGATCTGAATCGACTGACGTTTCCGGAGCTGACGGCTCCTCCTCTTCCGTTTCCGTTGATTGTTCAGGTTCCCCTTCAATATCCTCTTGGGATGGCCCTTCAGGCTGTAGATCACTTGCGTCAATATCACCACTGGCAAGTTCAAGGATACGCTCTAATGCTTCATCAAAAGTTGCCTCCATCACGATATGATCCTGATATGCGACGACAACTTGTTTTACTTCTGGCAATGATGTTTCATTAGAAGACTCAATGTAGATTGGTTCCACATAGAGCATCGTATCTTCAAGCGGAATGGATAACAAGTTTCCACGGATAACTTGAGAACCACCCTGCGACCACAGGTTTAACTCTTGAGAAATAACACTGTCCTGGTTAATTCGGTTTTCAATTTGCTGAGGACCATAGACATTCTCCTGTTTTGGAAAACGATAGACAAACTTTTCACCATAATGCTCGCCGTCGTTTCGTACACCAATCCAGCCAATCATGTTCTGCCGGTTTCTAGGTGTATAGGGCATCATTAGAATGAATTCCTCTTCCTCATATTCCGGAAGCTTCATCGTTACATAATAAGGTTCCATCTCAATATCCTCATTAAAATAATGCTCCGTCGGAAATTCCCAACGATCTTCACGGTTATAAAAAATCTCCAGATTTGTCATATGATACGTGCCATATTTGTTTGCTTGGATGGTAAACAATCTTTCTGGATAACGAAAATGACTTTGTACATCTTCTGGAATTTCCGTTGTAAACAAGTCCGGGAATATATTTTGATACGTTTTGAGTAATGGATCATCTGGTTCGGTTACAAAGAAATTAACTTCTCCAGTATAGGCATCGACCATCACTTTCGCTGCGTTTTTAATGTAATTTTTGTTGTCTTGATAGTTTTCTGCATATGGATAGCCTTGTCCGACAAGATAAGCATCAATAATCCAAGCTAGTGACCCATCATCTCGAACAATGATATATGGATCTTCATCATATTCAAAAAACGGCGCAATCCGGTTCACACGGTCCACAATATTTCGTGTATCAAGCAACTGACTTTCATTCGAGAGCTGATCCGACACGAGCATACGGAAAGAACCTTCGTTCATAGCAAATAGTAATCGGTTCCAGCCACTAAGCTGAATCCCCTTATCTGCTTCATAACGGTTGGTCATATTCTCATCACCAGATGGATAGTCAAATTCATCGACTGCTGAATTGACGATCACGTTTGGATAATCCAACTCTCCAAAATAAATTTGCGGACGCTCAACATCAACCTCTCCTTCAGGCGGGAGATTCCTTACAATATATTGTGGTTGTCCTTGAGAAGTAACCTCATTGACTTGGCTCATCGCAATCCCATAGCCATGTGTGTAGCGCAATGTCTGGTTTACCCATGTTTGGGCTTGCTCTGGCAAGTCATCCGTACTCAATTCTCTTGCACCTATAAATACTTGCTGGTAATCGCCGTCAATTTCATAACGATCAACATCAATATCATTAAATTGGTAGTACGTACGGAATGTCTGCAATTGATTGTAAATATCAAGCAACGGACGCGAATCATTAATTCGCACGTTATTAATGGTTAGCTCATTATTCTCAATCATCTCTTCATCTAATGAATCTTGGTTACCCGGATGTTCTGAGATATTAATATTCTCAAGATCATAAGCTTGCCTTGTATAATTTAGGTTATGTTCTAAATAAGGCTGTTCGCGCTGAAACTCATTTGGTTCTACCATATAGTTCTGAACAATTGCGGAAACCCCTTGTCCAAGAATAATGACAGCAATATATAAAACAATTGGAATTAATATTGAATTAATATTACCTTTTCGCAGTGTAAGAATAACCCAAATTGCCCCAATGACTGCAACCGCAGCTAGAATATAGGATACAGGAATATTAATAATGCGATCGGTATAGCTTAGGCCATGTACCACACTAGTTTGAAACACATTCACTTGATTCGTCAGTAAAGTTTGAAAAGGTGATAGTAAGTGTGTGACCGCTAACAATACGCCAATAATAGCAATGGTTAGACCAAGATGAATTTGCGCAGAACGATTCATGCGGTACATATGAAAAACGGAGTATGCTGCAATCACAACGACAAGCATGAAGAAACTTAATCCTAGTAAAATATTGATGATAATTTCTAAAAATGGCAGTACAAACATGTAGAAGGAAATATCTCGGTTGAAGATTGGATCACTTTCTCCAAACGTTTCATAGTTTAAGACTTTTAAAAGCGGCTCCCAGCCCACACCCTGTACAATAATACTACCAATAAGTCCTGCAAATACGGCAATTGCGATAATTATTCCATTCACAATTACTTTCTTTTGTGAGAAAAATGCAGGAAGCTGATGGTGGTCAAAATGGCTTAAATAGGTTCTGCGTATCCAAAATACGGTTAACCAAGTTACAAAGCCAAAAATGACAAAACCAGCTGCTGCAAGTGTAAGTTTACTACCTAAAATTGTCGTAAACACGTTACCAAAATCAATGGAATCCATCCAAATATATTCTGTAATCCATTGGAAAGCGATCGTACCCAAAATGAAAAGAAGAAACAGAATTCCAATAATCGCTCCAGTCCAACCACCGAACTTTTGGATCTTTTTCATTTGTTTCTGGTTTATATTAACGTTAAAGTCCATACATCCTCCTTTTTCGGTTCCTTACGAATAAATCCCTAGCTATTTTCTTATCTATTCAGATTAAAAAGAAAGAACCGGTACTTATGTATTAGTATCTATATCTATTATTCTAACAATAATACATGTATAAGTCATTTTTGGTTACTTTATGACAAAGGAGGACAATACCGATAAAGTGAAACTTCATTCAGTGGGGGTTTCCCTTCCTCCCCCACTGAATGTTAGTTGAACAGAATCAGGAATTTACTGGCTGTTGATCCCCCACTTACAATTCCTGGTACTCCTCGAATTCTTGAAGTGGGGGTCTTACAGCCAGTTAATGCGTGATAAAAGTTCCCATAAATAAAGGACAGAACCCATAATAAATAATTCATGGTTCTCGCCCTTCATCACTCTTTCTATTTTTTTAAAGCATATCCATGTTCAATAACAAAACCACGATATAGCCCTTATACCTGTGATAAATCGATAATACGTTGATTTCGACTTCCATAGAAATTTAAGGTTAAATCTCGCTCCTCCAAAATAAACGGGCCATCAACGAGCACATCACAATAATGGAGTAATTTCTGTTGATATGGATCAGGCGATTCAAGCAATTGTTCCAATGTGTAACCGGTATAGGCCCAAATGTTTTTCTTTAGCTCTTTTAGTCGTTTTGCTACTTGAGATACGTCTCTTGCTTGGAAAAACGGGTCACCGCCAGATAAAGTAACATCTGTTAACGGATTACTCGCTACCTCTTCAACCACCTCTTCAACTGTCATTTCTGTACCATTACGGATATTCCAGCTTTTTGGATTATGACATCCCTTGCAGAAATGTGGACACCCCGCGAAGAAAATAACCGTTCGCAATCCTTCTCCATCAACAACAGAATCATGAATAATATTCATCACTTTCATTGATGTTTAACCCGTTCCTTTTCTTCCGCACATTTGGCGGAATTCCATCGTTTCATATCTCCAACCAAATATCCAGTAATTCTTCTGATTCTTCCAATTCTACTCTCATCTGCATTCTGACAGTTTGGGCACGCATTCTCTATAATTCCGGAATATCCACATACACCACATTGATCAACAGGATGATTGATTGCACCATAACCAATATCAGCGGCGGCCATTGCTCTTACTAAAACATCTAATGCCTTTATATTTTTAGAAACATCTCCGTCACATTCGATATATGTAATATGACCACCATTACATAAACGATGGAAAGAGCCTTCAATTTTAGCTTTATCAATACTCTTGATAGAATAGTAAACCGGGACATGGAAGGAATTCGTATAGTAATCTCTATCTGTTATACCAGGTATTTTTCCGAAAACCGCTTGGTCTTTTCGAGTAAACTTTCCAGATAATCCTTCTGCGGGTGTTGCAATCAACGAGAAATTCAAATCGTAATCTTCACTCGCTTGATTAACTCTGTCTCGTAAATACTGAATGATTCGATATCCTAATTGATAAGATTCCTCTGATTCACCATGATGCTTACCAGTTAAAGCGACTAAAGCCTCCGCCAATCCAATAAAGCCAATACTTAATGTGCCTTGTTTTAACACATCACCAAGTTTATCTTCTTGTTGAAGGTTTTCGCTCCCTCGCCAAATATGCTGCCCATATAAAAATGGAAAGTTTCCTGCCTTCTTTTTAGTTTGAAAATCAAATCGCTCCATTAATTGTTTTATTGTAAGTCCAGTATAGTAATCTAATAGTTTAAAGTAATCGAACTCATTCTTTGCGGCAAGTGCAAGCTTTACGAGATTGATAGAAGTAAAAGACAGATTTCCCCGCTGCACTCCATTTTCCTCACCATGACGATTTGCCATCACACGAGTCCTGCAACCCATATAGGCCACTTCCGATTCTGGAGTACCATCATAATGCACTTTATTAAACGTCGAATCGATAAAGCTAAAGTTTGGAAATAATCGCTTCGCTGTTGTTCCAAGTGCTAATTGGTATAAGTCATAATTCAGTTCTCCAGGTTCAAAATTAATTCCCTTTTTCATTTTAAAAATCTGAATAGGGAAGATTGGTGTCTCACCATTACCCAGGCCTGCTTTCGTGGCCAACAAAAGGTTCTTGATAAGTAGACGACCTGCCTTAGATGTATCTGTACCGTAATTGATGGAAACAAACGGAACTTGTCCACCTCCGCGCGAATGCATCGAATTACAATTATGTATAAAAGCTTCGCAGGCCTGGTATACATCTCGATTCGTTTCCTGCCATGCTATCTCATCTATTTCTTCCGCTGTATATGAAGTAGCATAGCTTTGTAAACGTTTCTTATTTTTCTCGAAAGTTTTATTAACATAAGGTGCAAGATCATATTCAAACATGGGATAGCTTTGCCCACCATGCTGCATGTTTTGATTCGATTGAAAAATAATGGATGCTAAAGCCATCGCACTTACAATATCTTTCGGTTCACGCATATGTCCATGTCCAGTATTAAAACCATCTTTCAGAACTTTTCCTAGTGGAATCTGACAACAAGTGGTTGTACCCGTAATTAGAAAATCAAGATCATGGGGGTGGATATAATTTTCATCGATTGCTTGTCTGACATCTTCGCTAAGTATCAATTCTTTCGCATACGACTTCGTTACTTCCGCAGAAACCTTTGACATTTGTCCCATTGGTGAGTTCCCATCAACATTGGCATTTTCTTGAATCAGATCATGATTACTTGTATAAACAATCTCATCCAATTTGTTTAGCGGGAAGTAGTCTTTCACTTCCGTTGACATACTTGTACTCATTTTTCCGCTCTCCCTTTTTTAATGTTTCTAGTTCTCTTATTTTGTTTTATTCCCCCAAGCCTCAATACTACATTTGGTGTTAACAAAACGAATTAGCACTATATATTGTATGCTATCATAGTAAAAAAGAAATAGCTGTGTCCAAATTGTGAAACCGCAAATTGAAGTAGCTCCTGAAATGATGTAACAGTTGCGTGTATACACTAATAAGAGAAGTGGATAGTAAGCGAAAGGGACAATTTCATATTGATTAAAAATAGTGACTCAAAATCTCATTCTTTTGAGTCACCTTCTTCGTTCTTACGATTTCTCGCATCAGTGTTTGGGGTCTACAAACCGACCATAATCTGGTATTGCTAGTCGGTCAAATTCTTTAACTAGTCTTGCTAATCCTTCTGAAAGTTCTTGCCCAGACACTGGCATTCCATGACCAGTTACCACAATAGCAGGGTTTAAGTCTTCCAGCTTTTTAACAGATTCCCAAGCAGCAGTCCAATCAGTCGTTAAGTACCTTGGCGGGCCGTTTATTTCCACTTTTTGAGTCATTACCTTGTAAAGTGATTCTTGTTTCACAGTAACAAAAGCATCGCCAGCAATAAGAGCACGATCTTTTTCCCTAAATAAAGATACATGACCAGGAGCATGTCCTGGTGTATGAATCCATTTCCAACCAGGCATATGTGGAACACTTCCATCATCAGGCAGTGCTTCTATATTGCTTCCTAAGTTAACAGCTTCATTTGGGAACATTGGTGACATTTTTGCCACAAGTCCCCCTTCAACGGATCCATCCGGTTCTGGATAGTCTTGTTTTCCAGTTAAAAAAGGCAACTCAGCCTCATGGGCATATACTTTAATTCCCCACTTCTCCACTAAATCTACAACTGCGCCAACATGATCAAAGTGTCCATGTGTTAGTATAATTGCTTGTGGTTTACTGTCTTCTCCAAACCGTTCCTCTACCATTTCCACAATCCGATTGGATGATTCAGGCATACCAGTGTCCACTAAAACCCACTCACCTGAATTATCCGGATTACCCACACAGCACAAATTCACAATTTGATTTGTATAGCAGTAAAGATCGGGAAGAACCTCCTTCCCAACTCCACTCGTCATCGAATACATCGGCAGAAACTGATCCTCCATTGAATCATGCATTCCATTTTGTATGTCTTTTTCCATAAAAATTCTCCACTTTTCTTTGTTTTAGTTTTGTTCACATTGATTTGTTGTTCATTTAAGTTTTTATATATTAATTAAAGTCTTGTTAAAAACATCTATATTATTTGGGCTAACGGCAAAAAGTATGTACATTTTTAAAAGTCCTATTAAAGCACCATACTTTGTATCAATTAATATAAAGGTTTAGGCACAGCAATCGATACTTCACTAACTATAATGAGGGCATTGCAAGAGGTAAGAGGCGGGTCATGCTCAGAACCCCTTACGCTAATAAATCTGTGTTCTAATATTAGAAAAAAAACGTAAGTATAGAAATGGTACTTATATCTCAACCGTTTGAAAGGGTGATTAAATGGATGATGAGAAATCATCAAAAAACCAAAAACGGGTAAATCAAGACTTTAAACAAGAACAACTAGAACAATACCGAATGAGCGACTACGGCCAGCCAATGACAACACAGGAAGGAAAAAAAAGATCACAGGATCAGGATCAATTAAAAGCAGGTATCCGTGGACCTTCCTTACGTCAGGATTATGAATTCTTAGAGAAGATGTCACACTTTGTTCATGAAGAAATACCTGAAAGAGTGGTTCATGCAAGAGGTTACAGCGCTTATGGCGAATTTGAATGTTATCAGTCGATGAAACATGTGACGAAGGCTGGATTCCTACAGGAAGCTGGCAAAAAAACGCCAATAACTGTCCGTTTTTCTACTGTTCAAGGAGCCAAAGGATCCTATGATACAGCAAGGGACTTACGTTGTAAGGGAGTTAAACTTTATACGGAAGAAGGAAATGTCGATCTTACCACGATTGCAATGCCTGTATTAATTAATCAAGACGCAATGAAGTTTCCGGACGCAATGCACGCATACCAAGCTAAACAAGCAGATGACATACCAACCGCAAGCGGAGCGCACGACCGTTTTTGGGATTATGTGGCCAATAACGATGAAGCACTTCACATGGTACTTTGGATTATGTCTGACCGGGGTATTTTAAGAAGCTATCGAATGATGGAATCATGGTCCATTAATACGTACCTATTTGTTAACGATCAAGATGTGGCAACCTTTGTGAGGTATGTCTGGAAACCTGTCCTCGGAGTCCATTCCCTGCTTCAGGATGAGTCACTGAAAATCGGCGGACTCGACCCTGACTTTCACAGAAGGGATCTGAGGGAAGCCATTGATAATGGCGCTTATCCAGAATACGAGCTAGGTGTCCAATTGATTTCGATGGAGGATGAATTCAAATATGACTTCGATGTCCTCGACCCTTCAAAGTTTTGGCCAGAAGAGCTTGTCCCTGTTCAAATGATTGGTAAGCTGACATTAAATAGAAATATTGATAACTACTTTACGGAGTCTGAACAAGTCGCATTTAACCCTGCAAATGTCGTTCCGGGAATTGATTTTTCCAATGATCCCGTTTTGCAAGGAAGATTAATGGCTTATCGGGATACCCAACAACATCGACTTGGCAGTGCCAATTACGTTGAATTACCAATAAATAAGCCAATATGCCCGTTTCATAATAATCAGCGACGAGGTGCTATGAGACAACGAATCGATGTTGATAAAATAAACTATCACCAAAACTCACTTGCAGATAATACACCATACACAGTACCTCCAGAAGAAGGCGGCTATAAGGATTATCCCGGAAAAGTAGATGGCTACAAAATCAGAGCTAGAAGCGAATCGTTCAAGGATTATTTTTCACAACCGAGGATATTCTGGAATAGTTTAACTCCAATAGAAAAGCAGCATACGATTGAGGCGCTAAGCTATCAAGTAGGCAGTGTAAAAAGTGAGTCGGTTCGTCAGCAGGTTGTTAATATACTTGTCAATGTTGATAAAGATATGGCAAGTATTGTTGCGGATAACATCGGGGTGGATCGACCAAGCGGATCCAATGTTCCTGTTTCTACAAGCTATTCTTCTCTTAGTCAGGCCAGTACACCTAAATATGCATATACACAAAAAGCAGGCGTACTTATTGGCGATGGTTATAACGGTAATGAGGTAACCAATGCACTTAACACCTTACAGCAATATGGTGTTTTTGTTGACATCATAAGTGAAAGGCTTGGTACGGTTACCGGAAATGATGGAACAACACTCCAAGTTGATAAAACGTTCCTTACATCGAGCCCTTATCTTGTAGACTCACTTTACGTTGTTGGCGGAAGTTCTAGAAACCAGGCAAAATTCAACTCAGACATCACGGAATTTGTACATGTAGCTTATAAGCACTATAAACCAATTGGTGTTTCCTCAACTGGAGAGTCTTTTATTCATGCATCAGAAAACAATAATTTGGCTGGTGTAGTTTTTGCTGCAAATAATCCAGATTTTGGTGAGGATTTTGTTTCTGCCATAGCGCAGCAGCGGTTTTGGGACAGAAAATAGCCTTTTATATTGGATGGGAGAAAGGAAATGTTCTTTCCATCCTTTATACTTTCTACGGAGTCCTGTCGCTCCAATATAATAACAACTCCTTAATTTTTATTCAGTCTAGCTTTTAGCCAATTTCAAAAACAAAATTAAAAGAAGAATCGAGTAAATGATTATCCAGATAAAAGGAAATATGGATAGGTCTCCAAGATTTTCCCCGCTCCAATTCATTAGTGATTGCTGTGTGTTTACTGCAGGGGGAATAACCCAGGTTATATTTTTCAAAGCAGTAGGCAGGGCACCATGGATTCCAAGAGCTGCGATGGAAAGAACAATAGTAAGTGCTAGCCCACCATAGGAATTTACAGGGCTTTCCATCAGTGCTTCACTAAATAAACTAGCAACCGTAATACCAAGAGTTGCTAATAAAATATGGTTTGCAAAAGAAACAAAACCAATTGTTAATGTCACAGGTTCAGCGAACATACCAAAAATAATCGGATATACAAAAGAATATACAGTTAGCAGCACGGCTATTAGCCATACAGATAATAATTTTGAAATATAGTAACGATTTCTCCCTTTAGCATGAAGTATCATAATTTGTCTTTGTACTGGTGGATCCAGTGATAAAACACTGATACACAACCAGGACGAGATAACATATATAATCAACGCAGTCACAGCATAACTATCAATGATTGGATTTGGAGTATATGTATATTGGACAAATACTAAGACGAAGAAAGTAGAGATGGGAGGAAAGTATTTATGGGACCGCAAATAATCGTGCAAACTAAATTTAATCAGTTCTTTCAAATAGATCCCTCCTTATAATTGGAAATAGCGGGACATCTTATTCCCTTTCCCACTCTCCATCGTTATCTACAGTTGTTACTTGATTAATGCTTCCTTGTAATGCTAGGATTCTCGATAAAACTTTATCACTATAATTCGCATGAACATATAGTAACAACCCATTATCCATTTCCTTCATGTGCAATACTTCCTCCCATTGTTTCACCTGAGAATCATCCAACCGCTTTACTTCTATTAACTTCAATGAATCCTTTTCGTTTTTCATCTTTGTCTTTGAAAGAAGGCCATTATATATATAGTAAGTCGTTTCCACTATATCCTCAAAGATGTTTGATTCATGATAGGTTAATAGTATTGTCGACCCTCGTTCTTTCAATTCTTTGATTACAAGTAGTAATTCCTGTTGGGCTTGAGCGTCAAGTCCGGATATAGGTTCGTCCAGGATTAAAAGCTCTGGCCTTTGCATGATAGCTTGGATGATCCCAACTTTCTGGATGTTTCCTTTTGAAAGTTCGTTTATCCGGTGATTATCCAGCTTTTCTAACTGAAATCGACGTAAAAATGCTGGAATATTTTTCCCAAGACGCGCTTTTGAAATTCCAGTAATTGTACCTATGTAACACAAATACTCACTTGGAGTGAAACGTATATCTTTTGGAAACCTCTCTGGTACATATCCTATTCTAATCTTTTTATTAGGATAAATAATCTTACCAGAAGTTGGCTTCTCAAGTCCCGCTATCAATCGTAAAATGGTGCTTTTTCCAGTACCATTCCCGCCCAGTATTGCAATAACTTGTTTTTGATCAATGGTAAGCGAAACATCACGTAAAACCTGTTGATTATTGTACGCTTTACTAATATGCTCAAGCTCCACAAACTTCTCCATTTAATCGCCCCCAACCTAACCGATTTCAATTAGGCTCTGCTCTCTCATCCAATTGATCCGGTTAATCATTTCATTTGGCTCATCACACCTAAACATAACCGTATAAAAGCTACTTATCATTTTTACAGAAAGTATCACAAGTAAAATTGATAATTGTAGCGTTCTAGTATTTATAGTCTTCACTCTTTAGATTCATTCAATGTGATTGCTTTTTCAACAAGCGAAGTGAAGATGTCCTCTTGAATATCCTCAAGCTTTGTAATTCTTATATGGCGCATCGCTTTTCCTGTACCCTTCAATAAGTCACTTTCAATTTCATTTCCTTTATAAAACCCTAAATTAACATGTTTCTTAGCAGGTTGCAGATAGCATACGAGCCCCTTATATGAATAGCTAGGCATTGACCATTTGAACTCTTCAATAAGTTTGGGCGAAGCATCAAAAATAACTTTCCGCAATGCATTTGTAATCTCTTGAATGTCAGGTGACAATTGATCAATCATTTGATCAACTTTCTCAGTTGTTCGTATCTTATCAGTCATCTAATCAATCTCCTCTTTAAGCTCAGCCAAACAATGAATCATATAGGGATAGGGAAGCCCTTTTTGATTTTCGACTGGTTTAGTTATTGTTATACAATTTCTTCTAACATCACTGCAGATTATAGCTATCCTAATTATTTGTTCTTCGGAATGCTTAAAATGATCCATTCTTTTCCCTTGATTTGTTTCCCGATATAAAGAATTTGCCCTACGTGATAGCTAATGTGAACGACTTCTGTTTGAATTGCTTGAAGCACACTAATCGATTTCCCCCTTAGTGTAACCTTCCGATTTAGATCTTCTCCGTTAAGGTTCCCGATTGTATGAAAAAGCAGCTTCCATCCATCTTCCCAAATCTGCATCAGATGTTTCTTTGACTCATTACGATCAACAAATTCTAAGTCTCTATTTCTATAAGCTTTTTCTCCATCCGCCGTTAAAAAATCTACCCATCGAGAGTGCATATTCCCACTCAAATGTTTGATAATAATTGCAATGCTATTCGACTCTTCATTTGACTTCCAGTGTAAATCCATTTCAGATAATTGTTCGATTCCCTTTTCTGCACGTTCTTTAAAATGTTTAAACTGTTCAATTATAGTTGTCAGGTACTCCTTTTCAAAGGTAATTAAAATCACCCCTTATTATAGATTCAATTCAAATTTTGAGGTAGATGAACACTATCCTTCTTATATATGCTGTTGTATAAATCAAAGTAAAAAGGTGCCCACTAACTAACCGATCATGGAGTCCTTAGCAATTACAAATCATGACGACATTTCCATCTGGATCCTTTATATTAAACTAGGCTGTGTCTTCCACCCACTCCATTTCTCTCACAATTACGATCCCTTTTTCTTTCACGTATTTATAAGCAACATCAATATTGGGTGCATAAAAATTGAAAATCGGACTAGGGCTCACATGATGTTTGAAAAACGGATCAAAGGTGTGATCATCTAAAGTGAGCGATGATGTCCCTACTACCGGGACGTTAAAACCGGTGACACAACTTGTTCTAAATCAACATCCATTCCTAATAGGTCACAATACCATTTTGCAGAAGCTTTCAAATCCGACACATGTACAAACACACCATTCATTTGATTTTTTATCGGCAAGATATTCTCCACGTTATTACCGCTCTCGTATTTTTTATTGAATGTTACTGTTTCAGATTGCTGATACCTCCAATTACTTTAGGCATAGGAGAAGCAACCATTACAGCTTATCCCAAAATCTATATTGATCATATAAAATTTTATAAAGTTTGTAAAATACAATCTATTTAAAGTGTGTTATTAACTTATTTTTTTCAAAGTACCTTAATACTCAATTGAATAGAGTCTTATTGAATGATATCTCTGGTTCAGCAAGAACCCTTCTGCCATTTCTTTGCTAACATAATATCCATCATCATTTTCCTCTTTTGATTGCGCAGTCTCTTTAAGCAAATATGGAAACCTCAAAAATATTTCCGATCATCAAGAGCTTTTCTGTCTCTGGAAATCCTTGCCTGTACGAAAGCAAAAACAACAATGCAATCAATTCTACTGGTATCTTTATTTTAATTTCGATCATTCCCATTCTTATCACTCCTTTATTTTTTATTACTTACTTTGTTTTATTAAATACCTTTCTTTTTTAAAAACTTTTGATCTGTCTTACTATGTTTGAGCCTTAAACAATATCTATTTCATAAACAGACCCTCTTCATAAATATAAGCGCTCATCTCACAAAATCCGGTACATTTCTTATCAAGGAATTTAAAGCAAAACAAAAAAGGCCATAGTTTCCTATGACCTTTCACTGTCTTATTACTTTCCTACCCACATTTTAATGAGTCGCATAATGGGTTTGCGACTCCCTTTTATAAATCGTCATTGAGAAGAACGATCCCTGTTTTATTCGTCGCTCCAGGACTGGCGACATCACTTTCTGAATAGCATAAATCAATAAACATTTTTAATCAAGGGGATTGGGGGAAACCAAATTCCCCAAGTTGCCCTTACGAACATCCACTTGCGTGATGTCTGGATTATTCGTAGATTCCTTCCATAATTCAAGCCATTCTTTATTTTAATACTTAACCTAATTGAGATAAATAAACACCAATTAAATATAAAATTAAAATGTGTACAGGATAAAAAACATAAAAAAAGTACTTCAAACCAATCCCTTTTTTACCGTTGTAAAGTAATATTAACGGTAATGCTATTATCATGATCCATTGATACCCAGCATATTGAATTAGGTATTCCGCAAAGAAATCTGGTCTATACCCCCATTTAGAGTATACAACATAACAAAATATAGAAAATAAGATATAAACAACGCTAATACCAATCTTAGTCTTTCTAGTTACATAAAGAAGCAAGCCTAAAAGTACAAAAAACGGTCCACCTTCTACAAAAAAAACACTACCAAATATAGAACCGAAAAA
Organism: Oceanobacillus sp. FSL W7-1309; assembly: GCF_038002145.1. Taxonomy (NCBI): domain Bacteria; kingdom Bacillati; phylum Bacillota; class Bacilli; order Caryophanales; family Bacillaceae; genus Oceanobacillus; species Oceanobacillus sp. FSL W7-1309. Next base: position 1,791,196 of record NZ_JBBOBX010000001.1, on the reverse strand, counting down.
TTGATAAACAACACTAGCATCACTAATAAAGCGCCAATCTATCTCTGAAAACAGCATACTAATCAAAAAAACTAGCATTTGCCATACAACAAGAAACAAAACATATTTTATTTGCTTTTTCTCAAAAAAATAAATGAATATTATTATCAAAAAAAGAGGAGCAAAAAAATTATTCGTTATATACATTTGGGTTTCATTAAAAACAATATTAATAATAAGGTTTAATATAGCCATACCCAAAGTACATAGGTACAAACGAATGATGTACTTTTTTCTATCTAAAGTATATTGATAACCTATAATTAGAGCATAAATAAACACTGGGGCTGCAATTCTACCTACCCAATGAAACCATTCTGGAGTATTAGATATAAATTGACCAACATGGTCAATAAACATCGATATCAATGCAATTATCTTAAGTTTAGTGGTCGTCATCAACATTCTCCTAAAATAAACTCAAATATAACAGAGTGAAACACCATGAGAAAAAAGATCACGACGTTTCACTTGTAAAATTATTAATTCAATTAGCTTTTACTGATCCACTAAAATTACTTGGTCCATAAAATTTTATATAATATTGTCCTTTTGAATCCAAATTACGAACAGATATTTGGCTCTGTTTTGCGTTCAGAGTAAATGTCCCTACCGCACCAATTGTTCCTTTTTTATAAAGTTTATATTTTAGTTTTCCATCTCTAAAATTGCGCACTTCTATTGAAACACTGCTGGCTCCAGTAAAGTATTTATTTGTATATAGGTTAGAGTTTGCTGCACTTCCTGAAAATTTCATCTCTCCACTACTTTTTAAATTATGTGATTTAGTCGGTTTACCCAAACCTAGAGTTGACATACCCTCAGTATTTTCAGTTTCTGCATCAGCTGGTGGATTTTCAGAAACTCCAACGTTTGTTCCTGCGCTTGTTGCTCCTACATTAGTACCTAAAACCAACATAAAAATGAGGGATAAAATACTAACTGTCATAAACTTTTTCATTAAACAAGTACCTCCAATTTAATTTTTTCAAAAATACAATATAAATCAATATTCGACGCTAACCTCCTAAAAACCTCCCAATATATACATAAAATTTCCTGCAAATTAAAAACCGTGCGGTATTTAAATATATATATAAAATTATGCACGACCTTAAATTCAAAAATTCAGTTGAGTACGTGGCTAAAAGAATATAAATATCTCAATTTTTTTTTGAAACTATAAATTTAATTTTTTCACTTAAAAACGAAAATCGAAAAAAAAACGTTTTTCTAAATTTTTATGTATAAAATTCTGTTGTTCATCGAGTTTCTGAATCAATAATTTATTATTTTTCCCATTTACTAATCGCCTGTCTTGTTGTATTTAGTTTCCTTAGTTTAAAAAGTTTTTCACCAAAGGTCATGCACGAAACCCCTTTCATTTTGTTAGTTCTAGTTTAGGATAACAATGCTTTTCTTTCTATCACGGAGCAAATGCACTTTGTCAACGGATGGTTGCATACATGTTATGCATGGTTTTATGCAGATCGCAAAGATCCTATTCTAATGTATCACGGAATCTTTGGTAGAAAGTAATCGATACATAAAAAATCCAGCATTAGGTTATTGGACACTAATACTGGATTTTTAAGTTGTTGAGCCACCAAATAGTACTTAAGCACAAATAAACCTTACATCAATTCCTTTTGTATTCGTTGAATTGCGGATTGTGAAAGTTCGTTTGCGAATGAGCCATCCACCCTTACAGCACTACCAAAATGATAATCTTCTGCACTTACCATTTGATGAATACCCGCAATGTTTTCTGGTGATAGTCCTGAACCAGGCATGATACTCGGTCCGTTTAGCCCGAAAGATAGTTTTACCAATTTTGCTAACTGGTCTTTGCCTTTCTCACAATTTACTTCTCCGCCGGATGTCAAAATCCGCCTTACATTCTGTTTGAATTGGAGTAAAGTACGGTAGGCGGCTTCTTGTGAATGAACCTCATCAAACGCGCGGTGAAAGGTTATATCTATATCTGGGAACCGCCGAATAATCTCACGAAGCATTTCTTCATTTATGGTACCATTCTGATTTAGTGCACCGAAGACAATTCGATTGCCCCCAAGCTTTGTAATCATTTCGATATCTTCACAAATCACCTGAAAATCATCTTCTGTATAGTAAAAATGATAGCTATGGGGGCGAACCATGATCTGAACAGGAATCTTTACGCTTTGCAGGACCTGTTTGATCGCTCCATAGCTTGGGGTTAGCCCTCCCTCTTTCATTGCGGATACGAGTTCTAGACGGTGAGACCCTAGTTTTTCTGCCTGAATAGCTTCTTGCTTATTTTGTACAATCAGTTCCAAATTCATATCTTTCACCAACCTTTTTGCAAACTTCTAACGCTTTACAGATGCAGCCATTCTTACATACGTATGGCGTCTTCCTCTGATAGCGATGGAATAGGTCATAATGTTTTCCGGGACAGCAATTCCGTAAAAGCCTGTATCCCCTATATGATAAATATCTGCACCAGCCATTTTACTATTTAACGCGATTTGGCGGATCGTTGCCTCATCCGCTCCCTCTTGGCTCGTCCCAATTGTAAGCATTACCAGCGCACCTTTTGAATGAACAAATTGAACATAGTTTTGGACAGTATCCAATGTAATCCCAGGGACTGTTCCAGGAGCAGGCATTAAAATAACATCCGCTCCCGCTTCAATAAAACTGGATAGTGCATCTTCTGAAATAATACTGCTGCCTGTTTCATTTGTAACTCCAGCACCATGCATTTTTCCAGCAATAATTAATCCTTCTTCACCAAAAACATCACGAGCCTTCTGAATAGCAACAACCGTTTCATTATTTGTCACACCTGTTTTAGGATTACCTGTTAAACATATGAAATCAAAACCTAATTTTCTCGCTTCCCTTAAGGATTCTTCGGTAGCCAATCTTCCTTTTGAAACTGTATCTAATTTTTCTATTTGTTCGGCATGAAGGTCGACTGGTTCTAAATTCAGGCCAACAGGACGTCCCGTTAGTTCCTTCACTTTTTGTATGACTGATTCATTCTGATCACATTCAACCCCTTCAACAGCAGGGTTAAACACATCAAATAAATTTAATAAGAGTAAATCAGCACCGAACGCAGATGCAAGTTCAGCATTGGTGACGCTCGGGTATAATGGCGCTACAGAAGTCATTGTCTCTGATAGCATTACTCTTCCTTCACAGGCTTGAATGGACTGCTTTAAGTCTTGGCCATTCATTTTTTGAAAATCAGAAGCCGTACAATCTAATAATCTTTTCACTAAAAATTTCCCCTTTCTTCATACTTCTATGTTATCGATTAATTTTAACTTTGTATTTATAGCGGTCAGCACGATAGTATGATTGTACATACTCTAAAGGTATATCATTTTCAGTGAGACTAACTCGGGAAATATAGAGAATCGGATCACCAATTTTAATATCAAGCGCGTCAGCCATGTGCTTACGAGCGATTGTTGCTTCCACTTCCTGTTCAACGGACAAAATCCGAAGTTCAGTCTCATTTTCAATATGCTGATAAATGGATTGTTCTGCAATTTTCTTTGTAAGGCCTGGAATACGATCTACTGACGTATAAAAGATTTGAAATGCGATTGGCCGCTGATCCCCTAAACGCAACCTTTTTATCTCATAGACTGATGAGCCTTCCTCCAGTCCTAACTTCTTGGCTAACCATCCACTTGCTTTTATAATGTTAAATTCTAATACCTTTGTTCCTGGCATCATTCCTCGTAAACGCATATCCTCTGAGAAACTTGTTAAGTAGTCCAAATTTTGTTCGAACTTCTTAAAAGCAACAAAGGTTCCTTTCCCACGTTTACGCTGTAAATAGCCTTCACTCGTAAGATTATTCATTGCTTGCCTTACAGTCATTCGACTGATTTGGAACTTCTCAGCGTATTCACGCTCAGAAGGAACTAAGTCTCCAGGTTTTAACTCCTTCTTTTCAATCATCTCTTTTATCACTTGTTCCAATTGAAAATAAAGTGGTATTGGCGATTCTTTGATTATCATTTTAGAAAACACTTTCCTTTTATCGTTACGTAAAAGCAATGATGTCTTGTATCGGATATTTAATTATTACGTTCGACTATATTTTAATACGTAAGCTATCGTTCTAGATAATCTACGCTAGGCTGTTCAAGCGATTAGGACACTCCCAATCATTTATTACTTATGAATCTTCTTCATCTCGTCAGCTACAAATTGAACTTGTGTGCCAACAACAACTTGAACATTGTTTTTACCAGTAACAACTACCCCTGGTACACCTGTAGCCTTAATTTTACTTTGATCAATTGCAGACGAATCTTTCACATCCAGTCTTAATCGGGTAACACAATTGTCAATAGAGGTAACGTTTTCTTCTCCACCTAAACCTTCGTAAATTTTCGCTGCCATTGCTGCGAATTTATTGTCATCGGCATTTTCAGTAGATTCTACCTCTTCCGCTTCAAGCACATCATCATCTTCTCTACCAGGAGTTTTGATATTAAATTTTGCAATTAAAAATCTAAATATAATATAGTAGATAACAAAGAATACCAGTCCTTGGAGTAATAGCATATACGGTTCATTAGCCATTGGCAGACGGGAGCTTAATATAAAGTCAATTAGCCCCGCGCTAAAACCAAAACCAGCTGTCCAATTAAACATAGCAGCAATCGCCATGGAGATACCTGTTAATACGGCATGAACAACATATAAAAACGGCGCTACAAACATAAAAGCAAATTCAATAGGTTCGGTAACCCCAGTTAAGAAGGAAGCAAAACCTCCTGCAAGCATTAAGGATCCTACTTGCTTTTTCCTTTTTGTTTTTGCCGCATGATACATCGCAAGTCCTGCTGCAGGTAAGCCAAACATCATAATCGGGAAGTATCCGGCTTGATACATACCTGTAATTCCTTTTTCACCAGTTCCCGCCCAGAAATTTCCAATATCGTTTATTCCCGCTACATCAAACCAGAACACAGAGTTAAGCGCATGATGTAATCCAATTGGAATTAATAATTTATTAAGAAATCCATAAATCCCTGCACCAATAGCCCCTAATGTACTAATCATTTCACCGAAATTAACTAATCCTGTATAAACTACAGGCCAGACAAAGAATAATGCTGCAGCAACAACAAGCATTAAAGCAGATGTCATAATCGGTACAACTCGCTTCCCACTAAAGAAAGCTAACGCTGCTGGTAATTGTACATGACTAAATCGATTAAACATAATTGATGCTACAACCCCAGAAAGAATTCCAATAAACGCATTTTCTATATTCTCAAAGGCTGGGTTTACATTTTCCACATTAATTCCTTGCAATAATGCAACAGTATCAACGGAAAGTAGTGTAGTTACGACTAAGTATGCAACTAGCCCACTTAGTGCAGCAGCACCGTCTCTCTCCTTGGACATACCTAACGCAATTCCTACTGCAAATAAGATTGGTATATTATCAATAATGGAAGACCCTGCTTTAATTAAGAATGCAGCTGCCGCACTTCCTTCCCCCATGCCTGATGGGTCAATCCAATAACCTATCCCCATTAAAATTGCCGCTGCAGGTAATACTGCAACCGGCAACATCAATGAACGACCTATACTTTGGAGATATTTCATCATCCTGTTTTCCTCCTATCAAAAGTTTTATATATGTTGTTAATTACGGAGTGTATAAATTAAAAAATGTGTAACGTACTTAATATAGTATTCTACCCCAAAAATACGCTTTCATTTAAGGTTATAACTTTCGAACCCTTCCTTATTTCATCCGTAAAAAATTAAAGATAACAACGAAATATATTGTATCCCACGTTAAACTAGTTGTCTATACCAATTTCATATCATTTTTTAGCTTAAAGAATCAAAAAGCTCGCCAGTTCGTAATCAACTCGAACCGGCGAGCTTTGCTTTTTATTCCCCAATTAACGGGACGCTATGTTTGTAGGACTTTAATCGCTTAATCGTTTTCGAAGTCACAAATTACGAATCTAGATTTTCATTGCTTCCTCATTCACTTTTTGCATAAACTCTTCTACAACTTTATTGTTGCTTTTCTCACTTCCTAGCTTCAACATTGCTCTTCCTACAAAATTAACCCCTTTATTACTACCCTCATAAATAAATGCCGTTTGTGTATCACTAATTTTAAGTAATTTAAAAGATAGATTAATCTCAAAAGCTTTACCTAAAACAAAACGTATTTGCTTGTACTTTTTATCTTCTAAGTCTTCATAAGCTAACGTTTCTACAATATACGTTTCAAGCCGTTTTCCTTCCCGATAGGTTTGTTCGTGCTTTGCTCCAACCTCATCTTCCTTTTTTTCAATCACCGTATGTTTCTCTACTTTAGGCATAATCTGTTTGATGTTTCTATCTAAAAATAGGCTCCATACATTTTCAATATTTGTATCAATAGTGATTTCTTCTTTCCATTGGATCATTTGTTTTCTTCCTTCCCAGATTCAAGAAAAGCATCGATCTCTTCAACCCGAAGCAGAAGATCGTCTATTTCCCTCTGAATTTTATGTCTTTTTTGTATTAACAGCCCATCTAAATTTGCAAATGACTCATCCTCCATGACACAGACCATTTCCTGTATGGTAAAGCCAAGTCTCCGCAACTTTACGAGGAGGATTGCCAGGAAGTAACTTCCATCATCGTAATAACGATAGTTGTTATTTGGATCAATAAATGCTGGTTCAAGCAATTTTACTTCGGCATAGTATCGTAATGTTTCTTTACTTAATCCGGTCATCTCAGAAAAATCACTAACCTTATACATCCTGTCCCTCCCGCTCGTCTTAAATTATAAACTGTGGGGTGCGCCACAGAGTCAATATATATTACCGAAATTCTATCGACAGATTTAAAAAATAACTTTGTACCACCTAAATTTAGTGTTCCTTCATTTGTTAATAAAAACTATACCACACAAAATTCCCTAAATTCACCAAAGTTTATAATTATCAATTATATAATTTAATTGAGAAAAAAATATTTTAAAATAAGATCATTCGTTCTTGACTTACTAAATATCTTTATATAAAATAGCATCTATAGAAATAAATTATAATTAATATAAATTAAAAACTATTATACTTTGGAGGTATTTATTTTGGGGAATATAAATGAAAACAAAAAAAGAATGACTACTGCATTTGGTAATCCTGTACCAAATGACTCAGATTCTAAGACAGCCGGTCCACGCGGCCCGTTATTAATGGAAGATTACTGGTTCCTCGAGAAACTAGCTCACTTTGATCGTGAGGTAATCCCAGAGCGCCGTATGCACGCGAAAGGTTCCGGTGCATACGGGACATTTACCGTTACGAACGATATTACAAAATATACGAAAGCAGACATTTTCTCAGAGGTTGGTAAGAAAACCGATATGTTTGTCCGCTTCTCAACTGTTGCTGGCGAACGCGGGGCTGCTGATGCAGAACGTGATATTCGTGGTACATCTATGAAATTCTATACAGAGGAAGGTAACTGGGATCTTGTCGGAAATAATACGCCTGTGTTCTTTATGAGAGATCCGAAGCGGTTCCCAGATTTAAACCATGTTGTAAAACGTGATCCAAAAACGAATATGCATAGCGCTCAAGCGAACTGGGATTTTTGGACAAGCTTACCGGAAGCACTGCATCAAGTGACAATCACGATGAGTGACCGTGGTATTCCAGCAAGCTATCGAAACATGCATATGTTTGGTAGTCATACGTATAGCTTTTTCAATGCAGAAAATGAACGATTTTGGGTAAAATTCCACTTCAAAACACAACAAGGAATTAAAAATCTGACTGAACAAGAAGCTGAAGCATTAGTTGGTCGCGACCGCGAAAGCCATCAACGAGATTTATTTCAAGCAATTGAACGCGGAGATAATCCAAAATGGACTTTATTTATCCAAGTTATGACAGAAGAATATGCAAGAAACATGAAAGATAATCCATTTGATATCACAAAGGTTTGGTATAAAGAGGATTTCCCACTAATTGAAGTTGGTGAGGTTGAATTAAATCGCAACCCAGAGAATTACTTTGAAGAAGTTGAGCAGGCTGCATTCGCTCCAACCAACATTGTTCCTGGTATTGGTTTCTCTCCAGATAGAATGTTACAAGGTCGCTTATTCTCATACGGAGATGCACAACGCTATCGTTTAGGTGTAAACCACTGGCAAATCCCAGTCAACTATCCGAAAAACGCGAAGAATTTCAACCCATATCACCGTGATGGTGCTATGAGAGTCATCCCTCATGGAAATCAAGTCACATATAGCCCAAATAGCTATGGTGAATGGGAAGACAGCAAGGAACACCAAGAACCAGCTCTAGATATTTTTGGTACTGCGGATTATCATAACTTCCGAGAAGATGATGATAATTACTATGAACAACCCGGTAGGTTATTCCGATTAATGACTGTAGAAGAGCAGCAAAGGTTATTTGAAAACACAGCAAAAAATATGCAAGGAACTACGAAGGAAATTCAATTAAGACATATTAACAATTGTTATAAAGCAGATCCAGCATATGGCGAAGGTGTAGCCAGAGCGCTTGGCGTTCCAGTGGATGAAATAGCTGTTCCTACTACTGTATAAACGAAAAAAAAGACTGTCCTCACTTGAAGGCAGTCTTTTTTATAACTACTGGATTTGGAAAAAGGTTACTTAATTGGTGCCACCCTCATCGGATCGATATTCCAATACATCACCCGGCTGACACTCTAATGCCTTACAAATGGCATCTAACGTTGAAATCCGAATTGCTTTTGCCTTCCCATTTTTCAATATAGAAAGATTTGCCATCGTTATGCCAACCCGCTCAGATAATTCCGTAACACTCATTTTTCGTTTTGCTAACATCACATCAATATTAATTATAATCGCCATATCATCACCTCATACCGTCAAATCATTTTCGGATTTTATATGAATCGCTTCTTCTAAAAGTCTTTGGAGAACCGCAGCAAAGACTGCGATCACCATCGAAGCAAAAATAGGGACCATTCCGATAATGATGAGACCTGGTGCATCATCTAGCTCTGCTACGATATAAACAAAAGGAATAATAAGCACATACAACCCACTGATTGTTATTGCACACCATTTAATTTTCTTTAGAGCCACAACAGATAATTTAGAGAAAGCCTGGTTCTTGTCAATATAGCTTAAAAGTTTAAAAGCCTCGTACAAAGCAAAGAAAAACGGAATCACTGATACATACATACCAATTATAATGGGATACAGAATATGATCATATTCTGGATTTGCTGGATTATTAACTAACCAATACACTCCGAATATAGATAAAGCAAGAACCGGAGTTCCAATAAGAAATAATGCTAACCTTAAAAAGAGTGTTGAACCATATTTCATTAAATACACCTCACTTTATTATTCTATTTGATTTTATCATTATATTTATCGTTTCACAATAAATAAATTACGATTTTCGATGTTTTTTTGTTGAAAACCAAATATAAAAAGAACAAAAAGGAGCTCGGCACCCAAGCTCCTTTTGCCTTTTCAACTAATGCACCATTTTGTTTAGAAGTTTTTTAAGATAATTTCCAAGCAGGAATTAAAGAATGGAAATGGGAAAAGTAACTTACTAAAATATGTATGAGCGTATACAAGCTCAATGTTGTTAAATATGTGATAAACCAACTATATAATGGCCGCCTTAAAAATAAATAGAGTAATAACATTCCAACTGGAAACGGCATTATTACAATAAGCCATATCAGCGCTCCAAGCGTTATCCCCTTACTAACTTTGTCCGAATTTTATTGGACACATATTCAACAATTAAAATAAGTATAACAAGACCAATTAAAATTGAACCAACCTCTTCCCAGCGATATGAATTCATGGCAAATATAAGCGGAGCACCAATTCCACCTGCTCCAACTAATCCTAGAACAGCTGCATCACGCAGATTCATATCAAATCGATAGATGATGATGGACAGGAACAAAGCTGAAAGCTGTGGCAGTATACCAAAACGTATTTTTTCTATCATGGTACATCCTAATGATTCCATCGACTCCAGAATAGACGTATCTAAATCTTCTATAACGTCTACATACAACTTTGCCAACATTCCTATACTTGTTAGAGACATTGTTAAAACGCCTGCAAACGGGCCTGGACCGGTTACCCGGATAAACATTAGTCCATAAACAATGGCAGGAATTGTCCTAATAAAAACGAGCAATAAGCGAATGATAATTGCTACTGGCTTCGGTACAATATTTGATGCGGATAAAAAAGCAAGCGGAATTGCCAGAATTGCTCCTACAATGGTACCTAAGAAAGCAATTGCTACTGTTTCAATGAGCAAATAAGGTACCCCATTCGTAAAATTAAACAACAATTCTACATCTGGTTGAACGAGACCCAACAGGATATTTTTGGAGATTGTAAGTCCATTCACTGTTAATTCATCAAACTGGATGGCAGACAACGACCAACCAAAAAGGATAATCAAGATCAATGCTGTCATTATTTGTGTAAGACGGCGATTCGGTTCCAGTTCGTACTGTTTATCGATATGATTCATATGTAATCTCCTACTTTAATTTCTTTCGGTAATGTTCACTAATCGATTCAATCAAATAGACAACAACAACTAGCATCAGTAAAATCATGCCTACATTTGCGTAGTTTCGCCATCCAAGACTTTCATTTAGCAGCAGTCCAATACCACCTGCTCCAACGTACCCTAAAATAGCTGCGTAACGAACATTTCCCTCAAAACAAAACAAGGAAGTCGATAAATAATTCGGTAGTATTTGCGGGAAAATAGCATACCGAAATGATTGGATTGTTGTTAATCCCATCGAATGCATCGCCTCATATGCATCCATATTGACATTCTCTATTTGCTCGTATAGTAATTTGCCTACATATGCGATTGTAAATAAGTAAATTGCAACAGTTCCCGCAAACGTTCCAAGTCCGAAAATATAGGTAGCAATAAGAGCAACAATCAATGTTGGAAGTGTACGCAATAAGCTTAGGGCAAATTTGGTTGCAGATGAAATCCAGGCTGCCTTCGCAATATTACTTGCTGCAAGTATCGCTAACGGCAATGCAGAAATGGCACCTAAAAGTGATCCAAGTAGTGACATTTTAATAGTATCTAATAATGGTTTCCAAATATGCGGAACATAAGCCCATGTTGGTGAAAGCATCTCTTGTATAATGACAAAGAACTGGCGGATTCTAGTGATTAGAATTTCAAGATCGAACCCCGTAATTTGAATAGACCAGTAGGAAAATCCGAGTAAAAGCAGAATAATAACGGGCGTCATGGACCTCCTTTCCACTACTACTTTTCCATTTGGAAGTGTTAATTTCTTAGTTGGTAACAGCTTCGCGAGCACGGGCAATGTCCTCCCCTTTTTCAACAGACCCTTTATAAATCTGTTCTAAAATCTCGTCTGTTACATCCTCTGTGCGTCCATCATAGACAATTTCTCCAGCACGTATGCCAATAATTCGACTCGCATATTCCAGTGCTAATTCGACATGATGAATATTCATGATAACGGTCATATGAAGTTCCTGATTAATTCGCCTGAAGTCTTCCATTACTTGATTTGCAGTTACTGGATCAAGTGATGCCACAGGCTCATCAGCTAAAATTATTTTGGGGTTTTGCGCAAGTGTACGCGCGAGAGCTACACGCTGTTGCTGTCCGCCTGACAATTGATCAACCCTAACGAATGCCTTATCTAAAATACCAACCCGATCAAGTGCAATTAACGCCTGTTTTTTCTCTTGTTCTGTAAACACACCTAGCACCTTTCTCCATAAAGGTATTTCAGGAACAAAAGAAACAAGCACGTTTTTCATAACCGAGATACGGGTGACTAAGTTAAATGACTGAAAAATCATTCCAATGCTGCGACGCAATTGGCGTATCCCCTTTCCTCTTAATGTGCTGATTTCGACATCGTCTACCTTCAAAGAGCCGCTTGATATATCGTGCATACGATTAACGCAACGCAGTAACGTCGATTTCCCAGCGCCTGAAAGCCCAATAATAGCTACATATTCTCCTTGATCAATCTGAAGATCAATATCCTTTAACGCCAATAAACCATTGGGATATTGTTTTTGGACTTGTTTAAATTCAATCATGATGATACTCCAATCCTAGAAAAAAATGAGAACATAGAATAACGTTCTCATTTTTCTATCATTCTATTTGCATTCTGATCCTTAGTTTGACCCTACTTGCTGCACAATTTCCTGGGCCTTTCGTTCATTATCATAGTCTTCATCTGTCGCATCTTGATACCCTTCATGACTGTAGATCGCAATAACTTCTTTTCCCTCTTCTGATTCTCCAATATTCATAAATGCTTTCTTTAATGCTGCTTTCAAATCATCATTCATTATTTCAGAGTTTTTGCTCACACTAATGGTGTCATTATAGATTGCTGGCATAACACCAATGACATCTGTTTCTTCCCAGATATCAGCGTCACGACCGTATTCCGTCGTCCATGTGTCTACAAAGTCACGACGTGCATCTGCATACGTAACTAATACATCTGTTTGTCCGGTAGCTAAACGAGCAAATGCACTTCCATATGAATCAGCTTGTACCGCTTTTGATAAGTCCGTAATTGTCTTATTAAAGTTTTCTTGCAACCATAATGCAGGGTAAATGTAACCCGCTGGAGATGACGATGACATCACATTCCAAGTCGCATTATCTACATCTTCAAATGTCAGCTCTTCCCCATTATTTACTTTCTCGGCTAAAGCTTGTCCGTTCTCTGATGGACCTGCAATTAATAATGCACGATATGAAGTTGTTTGTTCATCCGTTGGTTCTGTTGGTTCATTTTCATTCCAATCTGCAGCATTATCCGAGTCATTGCTTAAACCTGCACGTGTTGCTGTTAATATAACTTCAGCACCGTCATCATACAATACATATGTACCGCCTGGAATAAATCCAATATCCGTTGTTCCGGCTGAGAGTGCTTCTCCAACTGCCTCATAATTTGTACCTACATTTATTTCAATTTCACCTATGTCATATCCTAAGCCAGATAGCTCTTCTGTTAATAACTCCTTTAACGGTTCTGTAGCAGTAATAATTTCCTCTGGTTCACGAGAAGGTACAAATCCAATGGACAATTTTTCAATAGATTCATTTTCTGTTGTATCACTAGAATTAGCGCCTTCTGTAGAAGCATCACTTTCTTCCGTCTGATCACCACAAGCTGCTAAAACTACTGCAAATAGTAATGTTGCAGCAAATAAAATAACTTTCTTCATGTAACAATCCCCCTAAGCCTTAATACCGATAAGTTTAACAGAATTATATTAATTAACTGTAAATTGTTTGTTAAGTTAAATTATAATTATGCAGATAATTGATAGTTAAAACCTAATATCAAGAATTAAAAGAAGTTTAATTGCAATCCACTTTTTTATTAAATAGAGTGGGTATGTACACGAAACAAAAATCGAAAAATAAAGATTGCATGTATGAGGGAAAAAGAGTAGAATTCTAATATTACTTAGGAAAAGAATATAGGTGACATAAGATGAAGAAGAGAAAAGAAATGACATTAGCCATACTACTTATGAACATATTTTTTGTCTTTTTAGGAATCAGTTTAGTTATACCTGTACTGCCAACAATAATGAATGAGTTAAATATTAGTGGTACCGTTGTTGGCTATTTAACCGCAGCATTTGCTTTAACACAATTAATTTTTTCTCCATTTGCTGGAAAAGCTGCTGATAAATTCGGCCGGAAAATTATGATTGTGATCGGTTTATTTATTTTCAGTTTTTCCGAACTATTATTCGGACTGGGAAAAACAATAGAAGTTCTATTTATATCACGTATTTTAGGTGGCGTAAGTGGTGCTTTTATCATGCCTGCTGTGACGGCATTTATTGCCGACGTTACCACAATAGAGAAACGCCCAAAAGCACTTGGCTATATGTCTGCAGCAATTAACACCGGTTTTATAATCGGGCCTGGCATCGGCGGCTTTTTGGCGGAAATCGGTACAAGAGTTCCATTTTTTTCAGCCGCTGCTTTTGCTTTTGTAGTCGCGATTTTATCCATTTTCACATTGAAGGAGCCTAGCTCTAAAGCAGAAGACACGTTGGATGAATCACCATTAGCTGGAAAGAACAGCTTAAAGAAAATGTTAAAGCCAATGTTCTTTATTGCCTTTATCGTAATTTTCATAGCATCATTTGGTTTAGCTGCATTTGATTCTTTATTCAGCCTATATGTTGACCATAAATTTGCATTTAGCCCGTCGGATATAGCTATTGCCATTACAGGTGGTGCAATTATCGGTGCACTCTTCCAGATTCTATTATTTGATCCATTAACCAGATATATGGGGGAAGTTAATATCATTCGTTGGTCATTACTATTCTCGACGATTTTAGTTTTCGCGATGACACTCGTAAACACCTACTGGACAATCATGGCAGTGACATTTACGGTATTCATCGGATTTGACCTTATTCGTCCGGCTGTAACGACCTACCTCTCACGCATCGCCGGTAATGAGCAAGGATTTGTTGGCGGGATGAACTCCTTCTTCACTTCGCTTGCCAATGTGTTTGGACCAGTTCTGGGAGGTATGCTGTTTGATATCGATATAAATTTCCCTTTTTATTTTAGTGCAGTTGTGATTATACTAGGTTTCGTAATGACGATGTTCTGGAAGGATCCACATTTGAAGGGGATTTAAATATTACAAGAAGAAGTAACTGTAATCGTTTTGGCTAAGTTAGAATTCCCGTTGTTTTGATAGCTTCTTACTAGCTTTATGAACTAACTTATCTAATTAGAAAAAAATACCATTCAACTCCCACATACTTTGTTAAACCGGAGTTGAATGGTTTACAACCTAACGGATAACTAGATCGTATGCCCGCTTGTTACTGGTCCAATCATATCTGCTTACAAAAAAAGATGTCCGTAATTAGGACAGCCTTACAGATAGAGAATGATTATACACTCGCCTTATTTTATTTTCACCTTCAACAATACAGATTCACCATGATTCGCAGTACTATCCTCACTTTTTACTAATTCTTGAACTTGATCAAAATTCGTAATAACAACTGGCGAAACAATACTATCCGCTTTTTCTTTGATTAATTCTAAGTCAAAGCTGATTAGTTTATCACCAGCACGCACCTTATCACCTTGTTGAACGTAACCTTCGAACCCTTCTCCGTTAAGTGCAACTGTTTCTAAACCGATATGAATTAAAACTTCTAACCCATTGTTTCCCCGAATTCCAACGGCATGTTTGGTTGGAAAAAATTGAACAACTTCACCATCGAGAGGGGATACCACAATTCATTCTGTCGGTTCAACCGCAATCCCATCACCAAGCATTTTTTGACTGAACATATCATCCGGAACAGCTTCAATTTTCAAGATGTTCCCAGTTATCGGTGAAACTAAATTTTCTAATGTCTCTTTTTTGCCAAATAATTTCTTTAACATGCTGTTACCTCCGATTATATATAGGAACAGACGAAAATAGTTCCCTTTTTCGCCTGCTCCCTTCATTTATAAAGAGTTCATCTCAACTGACGCATATCGCGTTTACTGCATATTCAATCCGCCCGCTTTAGCTTTGTCATTACTTCAATTCTGGCCAGTAGTCTTTGTTTGCTTCAATCAAATCATCTAATACATCCTTCGCTACTTTGGCACTCGGTACAGTTTTAGAGAGTGTAAGAGCCTGCCATAATTTTTGATAGCTTCCTTCGATATATGCTTGTACTACTAGTTTTTCAACCGTTACTTGCTGATACATTAAAGCTCTTTCGAATTCGGGAATCTTTCCTTGACTTAATGGTTCTGGACCATCTGTACCAACAATACATGGTACTTCTACCATTGCATCATCATCAAAGTTTGCGATTGCTCCATTGTTTTCTACAATTAAGAGCATTCGTTCATGTGTGTTGAAAGCAATTGCACGAGCTAAGTCCACAATAAATGTTGCATGACTGCCGATTCCGAATTCACTGCCTTCTCCTGTACCTTTTTCAACAATCGTTCTAGCAGTTGAAAATACTTCTTTTTCGCGACCATCAATTACTTCATTTGCACGCGTATATTCTGGGTTAGCATTGGCTACCTCATAATCAGGGTAGAGATAGTATTTCAAATAGGTATTTGGCAAGAATCTAGGATTAACCGCTAATAGGTCTTTTGCTTTCTTGTGTGTTTCTTGCCAACTTTGGTCCATATGCTGTGTATCCACTTCAATTTGCGTTAAGTATCCATTTTCCGCAACATAGTCACGGATTTGTGGCAAGTATTCGTTACCTTCTTTATCCTTTACACTTGTCCACCAGCCAAAGTGATTTAATCCAAAGTAACGAACATCTAGATCCTGTGGTGTTTTCCCAATGATTTGTGACATTCTGCGGATTGTTCCAACAGGCATATCGCAAATATTTAAGACTTTAGAATCGGGGCGTAAGATTCGGCATGCTTCTGCAATAATCGCTGCTGGATTAGAATAGTTTAACATCCAAGCGTCTGGGGAATATTTTTCCATCGTATCGATCAATTCAATCATGTCCCCTATACTGCGCATTCCATAAGCAATCCCACCTGGACCACATGTTTCTTGCCCCACAACACCATGTTTCAACGGGATTTTTTCATCCATTTCGCGCATTTTATATTGACCTGACCGGATATGAGCAAAGCAGAAATCAATGTCTGTGAATGCTTCTTCTGGATCTGTAGTAAAAATGTAATTGATATCAGGTGCTTGTTCTTTTAACACAATTTCAAGCGCTTCACCAAGCACTGCTTGTCTTTCATGATCATTATCATACAATTTCAATGTACGAATTGGAAAACGATCCAAGTTATCTAACAGCATCATTACAATACCTGGTGTATACGTGCTTCCTCCACCTGCGATTACGACTGAAAATTGTTTCATATTATTTCGTCCTCTCTATATTTATTCGTCTACTTGTCTACCTAAATAGTTATCTACCGCTTTTCTAATGTTGCTTACTTGTAATCCATATACGACTTGAACATTTTGGTCTTTAATAATGACACCGCTTGCCCCGGTTTCACTCTTCAATGTCGCTTCGTCGACCATGTCTGGTTTATCTAAAGTTAATCGGAGTCTCGTGTAACAATTCGTTACCGTATTAATATTGTCAGATCCTCCTAGCGCATCGACAATAACACTTGCCATTGCTGGTTCTCCCTGATCTTGATCTGATACCGTGTTTTCCCCTTTTGCTTTGCTTTCTTTATAGTCATTTTTCGAGTATAGTTTAGCTTCTTTACCGTCATCTTCCCGACCAATTGTCTTGAAGTTAAATTTCGTAATTAAGAAGCGGAAAACCACATAATAGATTCCAAAGAAAAGTAATCCAACTAAGATATACATTGGCCAGCTCGTTTTTTCGAAACCTAAAGGTAAATTGAATAGCAGAAAGTCAATCATTCCATTTGGACCAATAGCCCGGACATCCAGAAGATTCAATGTCACCATACTCAAGCCACTTAGCGCAGCATGAACTACGAAAAGAAGTGGTGCGACAAACATAAACGAGAACTCGATTGGTTCTGTTACACCAGCAATAAATGAAGTAAATGCTGCTGGAATTAAGATCGCTTTTACTTTTGCTTTATTTTCTGGTCTTGCCATGTGGTACATTGCTAAACATGCACCAAGTAATCCGAACATTTTTGCTATTCCACGCGCATCCCATATTACGCTTTCAGAAAGACGTGTTACAGATGGATCCGAAATTTCAGCATAATAAATATTTCTTGCTCCTTCGAATACTTGTCCGCCAACCTCTGCCACACCACCCAATGATGTATAAAGGAATGGCGTGTATACTAAGTGATGCAAACCTGTTGGAATCAATAGTCTTTCTAACATTCCGTATAAGAAAATTCCAAAGCTGCCGCTACGATTAATCAGCGTACCTAAGTTGTTAATGCCTGTTTGGAAAAACGGCCAAATATAAGTTAGTGCAATTGCCAATAATACAACGACTGGAATAAGTACAATAAATACAAAACGTGACCCGCCATAGATTTGGAATGCACCTTTAAACTCAGTATCAACAAACTTATTATGAACAATCGCGGTTATAATACCGAGAATAATACCTAGAAAAACACCCATATCAAGGATTTGAACGCCTAATACCAATGTTTGTCCAGTACCCTGCAATGCTTCAGCTTCTGTCAAAAGGCCAGTTAGTTCCATAAATTTATTCATAGCGTTTACAAAAACTAAATAGCCTAGTAATGCAGTAAATCCAGCTATTGATTTTTCTTTCGTTGCTAATCCTATTGCGATACCTACACTGAAGATCAGCCCTAGGTTACCTAATATCGAAACCAATGATCCAGTTAGAATAGAACCGAATCCTGTCATGATTGGATTATCCATAAAGGGAACGGTTTCAATTAACCTTTGATTGGTCAACAAATTTCCAAGTGCGATTAAAATACCAGCAATTGGTAAAATAAGTACAGGAATGAACATGGCTTTTGAAAACCTTTGCATTCCTTCCATCATTTTGGCCTTCATTTTTACACCTCCAGTGAATCTCCTGTTTACGTCATATAGTGTACCCCTCCAACAAATTAATGTCGATAGTTTCAAGACCACAAAAAACGTGTTTCATATCTTGAAACACGTTTCACTTCTCATCATTATTTTTATTTAAACGCCCGAAATATTCTTTCAAAATATATTCAAACAACATCAAAAGTCTAGGAAAGAAAATGTTCGGTAGCATATTCCGGTCATCTAGTTTATTGTTATCAAACAACTTAAAATTGAGATCGGCTATTTCAGTTGTTCGATTTTCCGTTTCCTTTGTGAATGAAACTGTAAAGATATCATGTTCTTTCGCCGCTTTTAGTTTATCAATCACTTGTTGGGTTTCACCGGATTTCGATATGACAACCAGCGCACCAATGTCTTCTAAATTATTTTCAAAAACTCCTATCGAATCCGTTCCACTGGCAATAATGGTCTTTTTCCCCAGAACAAGCAGTTTTTTATATAGATACTCTGCCGCAATCGCCGAGAAACCTGTTGCATATATAAAAATATAGTTTTGTCTTAAATGTAGAACCTTTTCAATAAAAAGATTGACTTCTTCCATTGTATTATATTCAAAAAAATCCTGAAGCCGAATTTCTGGAAAGTCACCAATCACTTCCGTTTGTTGTAGACTTGCCTTTTTGACTTGTGGAACGAGTTGATAATACATATCGACAAATCCTGTATACCCCAACTTTTTCGATAAACGAATAACCGTTGCCGAAGATGTATAATTATCTCTAGCAATTTCACGCACACCTTTTTGTAAAACCGTATCGATATTTTCTACGATATATTTAAGAATCTGGGCATCCAATTCCGTTAGATTCTTCCCTTGGGTTAACTTGCTTATGTCTATCATGTGTTGTCACTCACATTCCTCATTGCTATACTATGTTTTATTATAGCCTAATAGCGGATGGAACTACAATATCCTTTATAAGCTGTCTGCTCTCTTTATTGTTTACAGTTACAACTAACGGATTACAGCTTTTCCTTCAATTCCTCAATTCTGCCTTCGCTAAATGTTTTACTATAATTCACATCGCAGATACTTCTATTAAAAGCTCCATAGAGTTATTTATGTGCATTTATTTTATTAATATTATCTACTGGATTACCCTCTTATAATATTACGAATACGGCTCAGACTATTTTCTGCTGTTAAAATCATCTCAGCAAACAATTCCTGTACTGTTGGTACGTTGTTGATAAGACCAATTACCTGCCCAGCCCAGCCAAACCCTTCTTCTTCATGACCATCATAAATATATCTACAATTCGTTTTGCCACTAATCATATCTTTCAGATCCTCGTACGTTGCTCCTTGATGTTCTCGATCGATAATTTCTAAAGCAAAATCTGATTGAAGAACTCGTCCTGGGGCACCTAATGATTTTTTAATAATGACCGTGTCTGTTTCTTGCGCTTGTAAAAGCGCATTTTTATAGTCGTAATGTGCATGTACGCATTCTTGGGTAGCAATAAAACGAGTCCCCATCACGATACCTTCTGCACCAAGAGAAAAAGCTGCTAATAAACCTCTGCCGTCGCCTATTCCTCCTGCTGCTAACACGGGAATGGATACATGGTCTACAATACGAGGAATCAGCACCATTGTACCAATATCGTCACGCCCTAAATGACCTCCACCTTCTTGTCCAACTGCAATAAGTGCATCCGCTCCAAGCTGTTCTGCTTTCTGTGCATGTCTAACTCCTGAAACAAGGACAAGCGTCTTAATATTCTCGTCTTTGAGTCGTTCTAACACAGGTTTTGGATTACCACCAGTAATAGAGATTACCGGTACCTTTTCCTCTATTGCCACTTCTAATAATTCCTCGTATTCACCGTTGTACTTTGCAATAGCAAAGTTTACACCAAAAGGCTTGTTCGTAAACTCACGTAATTTATGAATTTCATTCCGAAGATTTTCAGGCGTACGTAATGTTGCTGCAGTAATTTGCCCTAGTCCTCCGGCATTTGAGACAGCAGCAGCTAGTTCTGCATAACCTAAATAAGCTAGACCACCTTGTATGATTGGATACTGAATTCCGAATAGATCTGTTACTTGAGTTTTCACGGTTTCCCCTCCTTATAATAGTGTCATCAATATTTTATCACTTGTTACTATTACTTGGTACTAATTCGTATTAAAATGTATTATATAAAGTAAGGAAAATTATATTAATAAAGGTACAATTCCTTGTGAATGGAATTGCACCACTTGTTTAAAAGAACTTGATTAGTTAAGCAAAAGGAATCTTATAGTTCAATTTGTTTAATGATTCTAGCAGGGTTACCCCCAACTACCACATTATCTGGTATGTCCTTCGTAACGACTGCACCAGCTCCAACCACAACATTATCTCCTATTGTTACTCCTGGATTTATAATTGCACTTCCTCCAATCCATACATTGTTGCCAACTGTAATCGGTTTTCCGCTTTCTATCCCAGAATTTCGTTCCACTGGATGAAGCGGATGTGTTGCTGTATAGATTTGTACCCTTGGTCCAAGCATACAATTATCTCCAAAACGCACTTCACAAATATCTAAAAACGTACAGTCAAAATTCGCATAAAAATTGTCTCCTACGTATGTATTATAACCATAATCAAATCGTATATTTGGTTCCATATAGATATTTTCTCCTGTCGAACCAAATAATCCCTCTAATAGTTTTGTTCGCTTTTCTCCCTCTGTCTCTAACGTTTGATTATATTGCCTAACCTTACGTCTTGCTGCCATACGATCCTTTACCAATTCTGAATCTGCGGGATTATACATTTCTCCAGCTATCATTTTTTCTTTTTCCGTTTTCATCTTAAATGACCTACTCTCCACTATAATGATTATCAAGCACCTATCCAGTCCCTTGCTCCGTATACGTCCATATCCCTATTTCGCTATCATAAGATCGAGGCAAAGCCTTTGTAACCCAAATAAATAATCCTGTTTCCAATTACTCACCGTAAGTTCCGGAAGATGTTCTGACGGGATATATGTTGAACTAGCGATGGCGATTTTACTTAACATCCCTTTTTCGATTTCATCCTCACTAAAAATAATGGTATGTGGGTTTATGATAGCTACAAAAGAGGCTACTAATCTGCTTATTGCATCAATCTGTTCATCCTCATTGACCAATCTCTTTTTTTGTCCAATTCCCTTTTCTAGTACCTGCCCAAAGTTATGTTCACTATATTGAGGGACGAACGAAATCTCTCCAGCAAAAAACGTACTTCCTCTTACCACATCTCCATTTATCATAAACCCTGCCCCCGGGCCATTTTGGCCAAAATACAAATAGATAAGAGACTGATTATTTTCCATTCTTTTTTGGTGGTTAAAACCAAGAACAACAGCATTCATATCGTTCTCTACCACAACAGGAATATTAAAATAACCCTCATAATACGTCTTCAAATCAACATTTTGAAACTGCTCATACCCTGGCATGTAGAAAATCTTCCCGTGATCAACCGACCCTGGAACACCGATAGCGATGGAAGTAATTTTTGAAGAATTAGTTGTTATTACTTTTTCAATCAGTTGTGTTAATAAATTCATGCCATTATCTATTAGTACACTTGGGGCTTTTCCTTGCTCCTTTTTTTCACCTAAGCAATTGAAAATTGTATAATAGGTCTCTTCCTTCTCTATAAAGACTGCAAGACCAAGCATATACTCTGAATTGTACGTATATCTTTTTGCTCTTCTTCCACCACTTGATTCATCTAAACCAACTGCTATCACTTCACCATCTTTCTCCATCTGTGCAAGGAACTTACTTATTGTTGGAAAGCTAATTTCTAGCTTGCTGCTAAGCTCAGCCTTTGTTGCACTTCCAAGCTCTAAGAGAGATTTACGAATACCAAGAGTAATTACTCTCTTCAATGATTTTGAAGCAGCTTCCACAAACATCACCACCTATAAAAAGACTTATTAAATACGTTTAATAAGTACCGTTGACACTATATCATACAAGATTGATGAAAACAATTGGGAATTTAAGATCCATTTTCCCCGCTGAAAACAAGACCTCCCTATGATCACTTATCAACACTAGTTCCTTTCCCATCCCTGTAATCACCTCAACAGATATAATGAATTGAAATTGTAGAAGATGCTTTAGCCAACGGGAAGAACGATCATGAGACATTTGAGGATCTCTCAACAGCAATTGATAAATATATTTACTTCTACAATCATGATAGATATCAAGAAAGACTAAACGGCTTCAACCCTATTGAATATAGAGCTAAAGCCGTATAAATCCTTTTATTATTTCCACTGTCTACTTGACAGGGGGAAGTTCAACAAAATAGGATTTTTGTATGATACCATAATTGTGGGCTCATATTCATTTTTAATTAATATCCAAAAAAGGCATCCTTTTTGATATTTCGTTTGGGAACATCGTTATTTCTTAAATGACTTGAAATAGACTCGACCATGGTTTTTGGACCTGCAATAAAATATTTACCGTTGTTCTGATATAAATCGCTAAACTGATTTATTTCCTGATGCAAGTCCTCCCTTGTATCAAGGTAAGTTACATGTATGGCAGGATAGTTAGCAATTTCATCAAGTTCATCTTTAAAGATATGGGATTTATCACTATCTAGATAAAGCAGATGTATTGGGTTCTCACGGAGACTTCCTTCCGCTTCTATTTGTTTTAGAATTGATCGAAATGGGGTAATGCCAATCCCACCTGCAATGAGGATTGAAGGACTGTTATTTTCCAAGTGAAATGATCCTACAGGTCCGCTTATACTAATCTTCATTCCTTGTTTGAGTTCTAACATTTCCTGTTTAAAATCACTTGGATTATCCTTAATCCGCATTGTTAATTTAACAACTTTTTCTGCAGGAGCTGAGGCTACGGTAAATGGCCGCGTAGCATTTTTTATTTTCTTATGCGTAATAGTAAACAGACCGTGTTGCCCTGCTTCCCAGGTTAAATCATCTGGCTTTTCAAACAGAAAGGTATACACGCCTTCTGCTTCTTCATAGCGCTCTAAAAGTAATAATTCTCTCTTCTTAAACACCGCTATCATATCTTTGAAAAAACTCATTTTCTTATCTCCCCTTTTAATATTAGCTACCCCTACACATGTTAGTAATTGGGTAATTGATAGCCTTTGATGGTTCGGGCCGTTCCACTAGACCGTCTAAGATTTTATATAAGGCAAGGAGAAAGACAATAACGCTTATTGATCCAACACTTCCCCAAGCTGCTCACCCATTTTAGTCCAGCTATATATTGCCCCCTCGATAGCACCTTTGGTGGCTTTTGTTTCTTCACTGAATCCAGCTTGTTCGAAGTGCAAGTGAGTAGTTCCATCTGAACCTTCCTTCAACGTCCATGTAACAGTTGTGTTCTCACCTTGGCTTGCCCACGTATAAGATATTTTATGAGGTTCTTCCACTTCAAGCACTTCACAATCAACAATTCCGTTCCACCATTTATTTGGCTCTGCTCGGAATTGAAATTTATGTCCAACTACTGGCTTAAAGTCATTTTCCCATATCCACTTTGCAAGCATTTCCGAATCCGTTAATGCCTTCCACACTTCTTCAATTGAACTTGTATATTGAAAATCTAATGATACATCTGCTTTCATTTTTTGTTCCTCCAATAAAAGATTTAATTTAAACATTCTTTCCTTCCAGAAATCTTCATAAAAAGATACCCAATCATGAATTTCCTTCAAAGGGGTGGCATTCAACCGATAACGCGTTTCCCTGCCAATCTTCCTGCTGACTACAAGACCAGCATCTTTTAGGATTGTCAAGTGCTTTGAAACTGCCGTACGACCCATTTCGAAATGAACGGTTAACTCATATAGCGGTAATTCTTCCGCATCGGCTAATAGACGAAGCAGCCTCCGTCGGGTTTGATCGGAAATAGCTTCGTAAACATCTCTTTCCGTTCTCTTTTCGCTCAATATCACCATCCCCTGATCTTACGTTTTAATACGACACTTAAAGGTGTCCTATTTATCCGTTATAATACGACACCATTTAGTGTCGTGTCAAGTATTCCCTTAAGTTTAGATGTTTAGCCAGAGATTTTTATGTCCAACACAAATCTTTACCCACAGGTTTTACAGGAAATTTACACAACTGATTATCAATCTTAATAATTCACCGATAGAATTAAATTAAGCATCATGACAATTTTATTCAACTCAAAGGTGGACATATGAAAACAAATTTAGTTCATAAATCGATTCATTTTATTCGATTTTTAAATACAAACCGTAAATTACTTTATCAAGAGTTTAATAAAAATGAAGAATTATTAAATGTTATCCGCAAATGTAGAATCCAAACCTTTTTCCAGCCAATTCTATCTTTAATAAGCGGCGATACTATAGGTTATGAAATTTTGAATCGACCAGATTCTACGAAGAGCTTTCCTACTACGGATGCTTTTTACGACTATGTTGGAGACAGCAAACATGTTTTTATGGTCGAAAGCTTTATACGAAATTTAGCATTGAAAAGATATCACGAGCAGGTTAATCGTTTAGATGAAAATGAAGATTGCTTTATATTCCTAAATATACATCCCCAAGTACTAGCCGACCCAAACTATAAAGCAGGAACTACAATGAATTTATTAACAAAACATAACATCTCTCCTAAGCAAGTTGTTCTTGAATTGACAGAAAAGAAGGCAGGAATCAACTATTCTCAATTTGTGAAGCTAGTAGAGCACTACAGGGAACAGGGCTTTCGCATTGCTGTAGATGATGCTGGCAGTGGTTATAATAGTTTACAAACACTTCTTTACTTAAATCCTGAGTTTATAAAGATTGATAAATCATTAATCCGGAATATCGAAACGATCCCGGAAAAACAATATTTAGTTGAGCTTATTCTTGATTTTGCATATAAATCTGAAACGAAAGTAATTGCAGAGGGAATCGAGACTTTTTCCGAATACACCTTTTTGCAAGATTTGGGGGTCGATATGGGGCAAGGCTACGCGATAGGAAAACCAGTTGAGACATTATGTAAAGGCACCGTACCAATCTCTTCTTAAAGATAATAACATACAAAAAAAATGAGCGATTTTTGAATATCGCTCATTTTTTACGCATTTAATTTTCCAGCTTCCTTATCCCCTTTGCTCAGGTAGATACTTCCCTCACAAGCTTTACAAATCCTTTTAATCTCTGCTGCTTCTCTACTTAGCGCATTTGGTGTGGAAAAGGATGTATGTTTATTTTGAACCACTGCAATCGAGATGCTTACTAATGGAACATTTTCCATGGTTCCTTTTCGGTTGAATGTTTTGACATATCCCTGTTCAATATCTTCTTTACTATAAAAGCTGATAATCGTCTGTTCGAAGCGGGCAATAATCCTTTTGCAAATATCCTCATGCTGATAATTAGGAATCACCGCGATAAAGTCATCTCCACCAATATGACCAACAAAGTAATTTGGTTTTTTGCCAATCGTTTGTTGAATGATATTCGCCGTCTCGACGAGAAGTTGATCCCCTGCTTTGAATCCATATACATCATTGAATGCTTTAAAATGATCGAGATCAAGATAAAGCACCGTATAGCTTTCGTAATGTAATACTTTTTCTAACATATCGTCTATAATGTGGTTTCCAGGAAGTCCGCTTAATGGATTGGAATATTTCGCAATGTTAATCTGTACCTCAGACAACTTCATTATTAACTCACGTATACTTACAACTCCACATAGCTCATTCTGCTTCTGTACAATAACATAGTCATAGAGTCTTTCTTGCTCTCGTTTCATGGCAAGCGTACTAACCTTGGTTAGTGGTGTAATATAGTCCACAACTAACATTGTTGTATCCATCATCAATTCAATTGGCCGTTGCATAAAAAGGTCAAACCCATATTTAGTGGATAGCTTTTGAAAGAATGTATCTCTCATAATTAATCCAACAGGCTGCATTTCAACAGCAACAACTATCCCCTCTGTTGATGGTTGCTCATTAAAAATAGCATAAACATTTTCGCAATTTGTAGTTGGTAATACCGGTATCGTTTCTCTTGCAATATCTCCAATAACAACATGCATATAAAATCCCCTCTGTATTCACACTTCCATGAGTGCGTATTTAATCGGCAGCAACAAATATTCTCATATATTCCACTCTTCTTTTATTGTACAACTATTTTATTAAAAAATAGTAAATTTAGTGTAAATAAGATGATTTTTTATGAAAATATACCCATGATTAAAGGATTAGTTTATGGTTAATATTCCTAAATTTTATCCAAGCATTGTTTTAAAAAGAGTTATGAAACATATTGCATAGAACCATGTTTCTTAAACCTTTTTGTATTACACAACCATTTAATTGCACGACTTTTATATTTACAATATCTGTCTCCTATACTACTGTCAGTTTTAAATCATAAAATAGCTGTTTCTTTCTCTAACTCACGATACAACACTTCACCAATACGCTTCATACCTTCTATTATTTTCTCTTTCGACATATTTGAAAAATTTAAACGGAATGTACTTTTCTTTGTACCATTCGGGAAAAATGGTGTTCCGGGAACACAAGCAACATTGTTTTTCAGGCACTCTGTAAATATATGCGTTGAATCAATGTCCTCAGGAAGTTCAACCCAAATAAATAATCCACCTTCTGGCTTACTGTAAGATAAATTTTTTGGAAAAAACGTTTCAACACAAGATAACATCGCTGCACATCTTTCTTTATAAACAGCTTTGATTTGATTAATGTGCTCTTCCATATCATAAAGTTCCATATATTTGGCTGTAATTCTTTGCGCAAAGCTGTCCGTATGTAAGTCAGCTGTTTGCTTAAAAGCCACGTACTTATCAATGAATGCTTGGTCTGCACAGATCCATCCAAGTCGAAGGCCAGGAGTGAAAATCTTAGAGAAAGTGCTTAGATAAATTACTCTACCTTCCGTATCAAAATGTTTTACTGGCGGAAGTTCCTCTCCAGCAAATCTTATAGCCCCATAAGGATTATCTTCTACAATCAGTACATCATATTGATTCGCAAGCTCAATCATTCTTTTTCGTCTATCGAGCTTTAACGTACGACCTGTAGGATTTTGGAAGTCTGGAATCGTATAGATAAATTTTGTGTTAGGATGCTTCTGCAGCTTTTCCTCCAGCTCTTCCATAACCATTCCATCATCATCCATCGCTACTTCAACAAAGTTGGCATTGTATGTTTTGAATGTATTGATTGCCGCAAGATAGGTTGGACTTTCACAAATAATTGTATCCTCTTCGTCAATAAATAACTTTCCAGTAAGGTCGATTGCTTGCTGTGATCCCGATGTGATAAGAACATTTTCAACAGTAGCATTAATTCCAACAGCTTTCATTCTTCGATTAATAGCTTCTCTTAATGGAACATATCCCTCTGTCGTACTATATTGAAGAGAAGCCGCTCCTTCTTCATTCAAAACAGCATTACACACATCCTTAAGAGCTTTTAGCGGAAACAACTCCGGGGCTGGCAGTCCTCCCGCAAAAGAGATTACTTCCGGTCTTTCTGTTACCTTCAAAATTTCACGCGTCTCCGAGGATTTAACGAAATGAGCTCGCTTAGCAAATTTATTTTCCATTTATAAACATTCCTTTTCTTAATTATTGCTATCGAATATATTTAATAATTATCTTAATAGTTTAATAGCTATCTTTATTCTAACAGAAAACCGAACTTTCAGTCATATCAGATATTATTTAGCATCCTTCAGTTTGTTTACAAATCTTCGCATCCTCTATTACCGGAATACTATTTATGCTTATTTATTATTAAAGGCACGTCGGGAAACTTCAGGTGAAATCCTCCACGAGCATTTTCTGGTTCGTGAAACAAGAGTCTATAAATTCAAGGGTTAAGAGATCCAATTTTACCTTTAGTACAAATCGTTCTAAAATAAACAGATAGGAAAGTATTTGTTACGAGAGGAAGAACAACATGATCAGAGAAGCAACTGAAAAAGATTTAATGGACATTTTACATATCTATAATGATGCCATTCTTCATTCTACTGCTGTATACGCCTATAAACCCCAGACGCTTGAAAGCAGACAACAATGGTATGAACAAAAGATGGAGGAAGGTTACCCAATATTGGTGTGCGAACAAGATAATAAAGTGGCCGGTTTTGCAACATTCGGTCCCTTTAGAGCATGGCCGGCTTATAAATATACAATTGAACATTCCGTTTATGTAAATAAGGAATATCAAAAAAGAGGCGTTGGTACTTCCTTAATGAAAGAATTAATCGCTATTGCGAAAGAAAGAGAATATATGACATTGGTTGCTGGTATTGATGCAGCAAATGAAAAAAGCATTGCAATGCACAAAAGCTTTGGCTTTGTTTATTCAGGTATAATCGAAAAGGCAGGTTTTAAATTCAATAAATGGATTGACTTAACCTTTTATCAATTAGAGCTGAATGGACCTGAAAATCCTATAGAGGAATAAATCATTCGTTACATGCTACCTAACATTTCGTAATGTTTGATCAAATAGCACACAAATTCATGCTTTGCAATGTTGTAGGTGAGGATCAAGCAGAGATTCATGCTGATATTCTATCGTTTTTGAACAGGTTTACAATGGTAATTTCAAAATAAAAGAGAGAAGTACCAAACGCGAATGCTTTGTGTATTTCTCTCTGAATACTCGTCTTGTTTTAAAAAAATTGTATTTCCGATTAGATGGCAATAACATTTGATTAGCAAAACACGTACAGCTATAATGGTTCCATCTTCCCTTGGATACGTTGTCTCTAATACTACAAACCATGGACTATAATAAACCTATATCAACTCACTACTACTTAGGAGGAACATTCATGGCAAAAAACAAACTAATTCTGGCCTCATCCTCACCAAGAAGGCAAGAGCTTTTAACGCAAGTAAGAATTCCCTTTTCAGTACGCAATCCAAACGTAGATGAATCCCAAATTACAACAAATGACCCGGTTGAAAAAGTAAAACAATTGGCCCTAATCAAGGGTAAAAATGTCCCTATCCAGCATCCAGAAACTATCATTTTAGCTGCTGACACGGTAGTTGCTTATAAGCAGCAAATATTCGAAAAGCCCAACAATAAGGAAGAGGCCTATCAAATGCTTTTAGCGCTAAGCGGCAACGCACATGAGGTATATACTGGTGTCATGATCCGCTCACTGGAACAGAAAAGCATTTTTATCGAACGTACACAAGTTGAATTTTTGCCACTTACTGATCAGGAAATCGAATGGTATGTTTCATCTGAAGAGCCGTACGATAAAGCAGGTGCATATGGTATCCAAGGCCTTGGTGCTATGTTTGTCAAAAACATTAATGGAGATTATTACAATGTTGTAGGCTTACCGATCTCTCGTGTTGTGAGAGAGCTTAAATCGTTTTCTGTTTATCCGGATTAGCCACCTACTCTGACGATAGTCTGAACACATATAGCAATTACAATAATTGAATATACCCTTCCGTTCCATTAACAAGAATTCGTTGCCCATTTTTTATTATTTTTGTAGCATTTTCTACTCCCACAACTGCTGGCAAGCCATATTCACGTGCGACAACCGCTCCATGGGTCATCAGCCCACCAACTTCAGTTACTAGACCTTTTATGGATACAAATAACGGTGTCCAGCTAGGGTCCGTAAAAGAAGTAACCAATATATCTCCTTCTTCTAAATCAGCATCTTCCATGTTTAAAATGACACGTGCTCGCCCCTCGATAACTCCCGAGGAAACCGGCAGGCCGACAATAGCTTCAGCTGGAAGATTTTCTCGCTTGTATTCACCAGTAATGATCTCACCATCAGAAGTAATAACACGTGGCGGGGTTAATTTTTCATATAATTTATGCGCTTCTTTTCGTTTGTCAATGATTTGATAATCCAGTTTATTGGTGCGGACTACTTCTTCAAGTTCTTCAAAAGTAAGATAGGATATATCTTCTTTTCCTTGAATAATCCCCGCTTGTACGAGTTGTTCCGCTTCTTTCATTAATGCCTGCTTATAAACAAAATAACGGTTAATCATACCGTATTTAGGATATTCCCTAAACCCGCTGAAATTCCGAATTAGGTCAATATTTCGTTTCGCCTCTTTAGCTTTTTGTTCTCCGTTCGGCAGTTGTTTCAGTCTTTCTAATAATGCTTGTTCTTTTTCCAAAGCCTCTTTTCGCCCTTGCTCAAATTTCTGCTGACTAGCATTCGGCTCAAAGTTTTTGATATTCCCTAAAATTATAGGGATAAGTGTCGTTGGTTTTTCGCTCCATCGACTTCTCGTTATATCAATTTCTCCGGCACACCTCATGCCATATTTTTTGAGATAAGCTTTTATTGCATCTTGGGCAATTTGTCCGCCTTCAAGGTTAATCAGTTCATCCAAAAAGTTTTCCGCTTTTACATGTCGTAAATAATTAATCACTTCTGGATATGGACGAATCGCATCTGCGACATCCAATAATGCCAGACCCATTTCTGAAGTAATATTATTTGGTACGGATTGAGAAAGCATATCCGCTGCGTTTTTTTCTCCTAACCACTTGTTCATTTTCTCATTAATCCATGTTGTGGCATCCTGTGCAGCTATTATCACACTCATACCCTCAAATACAACCCTTCTCAGTTCCTCAAGATCTTCCAGAATAAAACCAAATAACTCCGCACCTGATTTTGTCTGGATGTTTTGCTTCAGTTCTTCTAGCGAGGTCTGGTTTTTTTTAATTAATTCCGAAACGATTGTTGGATCGTTTCCGATTTGTGCTTGAGTATCAGAGAGAGCATGAGGCTTGTCAGGACTCAGATTTTTTTCAACAACTGGGGACGTTTTTATAAAATCTTCTCGATCTACTATTTTCATAAGCGCGTCTTTTATGAGCGGATCAGATTCCCCTAAATTATCCATTATCATTTTTCTGCTGACAGGTGAAGCCAGCATATCTGTTACATCGGCAAACAGCCTTCCACCAGCTTTGCGCATCGGTGCAGGTGTTGTTAACAGGAAAAGGGACAATCCCAATGGTTTCATGGGGTCTGTCATCATTTGTTGATGCCCAACAGATACATAGACGTGATTTCCTTGGGACTCCCCTGCTTCAGGGGTGGGATACAAAGTTGTGATTGGTCGACTCTGAACAATATAAAATATATCCTCTGCCAAACACCACTCGATGTCTTGCGGACTCCCAAAATGCGCTTCAATCTTTCTTCCTATATGTGCTAATTGTAAAATTTGCTGGTCTGTTAGTGTCTGTGACTTCTGCTGATCAAAATCAATCTGCTGTGTCTCAGTTCCTCCTCCCTCCCGTCCATAGATAGCCATGTTCTTATCTCCTATCATCTTTTCGACGACTCTTTCTTCCTGTACCTTATAATTATCAGGAGATACCAAGCCAGAGACCAATGCTTCTCCAAGTCCAAAACTGGCATCAATTGATACTATCTTTCGGTTAGAGGTAATTGGATCAGCAGTAAATAAAATCCCAGAAGCCTGAGGAAAAACCATCCTTTGGATAATAACGGATAAAGAAACCTTACTGTGGTCAAACCCATTTTGCATTCGATAAATCACCGCGCGATCCGTAAACAGAGAAGCCCAGCACTTACTAATATGCTGTAAGATTGCATCCAGTCCTTTAATGTTTAGATAGGTATCTTGTTGTCCAGCAAAAGAGGCATGTGGCAAGTCCTCAGCGGTAGCACTAGAGCGAACTGCATAAGCGTGGTTCTCACCAAACTCGGAGAGATTTTCATCAACTGCGCTTACAACATCAGAAGGAATATCTACGTCCATCATAACCTGTCGAATCTTGCTGCTGATTTCACTAATTTGATGACGTTCCTCTACGTTTAACACCATTAGTTGATCCAACAATGCTTGAAACATTTCATTTTGTTCAATGGCCATTTGGTATCCTGTCGTTGTTATACAAAAACCTTCTGGAACTTCTATTCCTTGGATTTTGGATAACTCCCCCAAATTTAATCCTTTTCCGCCTACAAGCAAATGCTCTGTTTTCCCCATTTCCTGAAAACCGATAACCAAAGAGCTCATTCCACATCTCTCCTAACCAGTATTGTTCTATTGATTTTAGCAATAGTATATAAGAAGAAACAGTCTATAATTACCTTTTTTTATATGCTATAATTTAATTGAGAAGAGTTAGGATTTCCTGTAAAGTTAGCTATTGCCCCGATGTGCCATCTCAAAAGTCAGATCATTATACCTTTGAATCCACAATAAAAATAGCAACTTTTTCAATCAAGAGATGAACGCTTTTTAATACATAAAAAAACTGAATCCAATAAAGGATCCAGCCTCAATTTGTATTTATTTTTAAAACAAAGACCTGTATTAATGAATGTCTTTCTTCTTGAAACTACCGCCTTTTACTTCTGCCACATCATACACAGCAATAAAAGCATGTTTGTCAATTTCGTTAATAATTTCTTTCATCTTACTATCTTCTAAACGGTTAATAATACACGTAATTTCTTTAAATTTTTCATTTGTATAACCACCTTCAACCAGATTATAGGTTGCACTGCGACCTAAACGATCACGTATGGTTTCTACCATTAAATCCGGCTGACTAGTGATAATTTTATAGGTCTTAGAACCACTTAAACCTTCCTCAACTATATGAATCACTTTAGAAGCAATAAAATAAGCTATCCCTGACAAGAAGGCCCCTTGTAATCCGAAAACTGTGGAAACGACTATAAAAACAAACATATTTAAAAATAGAATAAGGTCACTTGTTCCAAAAGGCAATTTTCGGGATAGCAATACCGCTAACATATCAATACCATCTAATGCGCCACCATTTCGTAATGCTAACCCCATACCGAAGCCAATGATAATACCACCAACGACGGTCACTAACAATGTATCTCCTTGAACTATAATTGGTATATGGTGCATAATGCTTGTCCCAAACGCAAGTGTAGCAATACCAATAACAGAGTAAATCGCAAAGCTTTTCCCGATTTGTTTATATCCTAAAAACACGAACGGAATATTCAATATCGCAATTAAAACTCCAAGAGGCAATCCGAACAGTTGTGAACCGACTATACTTAAACCCGTCACGCCACCATCTGACACATTGTTTGGGATCAGGACCGACTCGAGACCATATGCTGTTATAAAGGCACCTATCGCAACTGCTAATGCACGTAGTACCTTTTTAAATATTATGGTTCTTTTTTGCTTTGTGCTTGTATTTGCATTCATTTACTTTCCTCTTTCCAAACAATTTTTCTATTTCTTTATTTAATCATACTTTAGATTATCATGGTATTATTTATTCACATTGAGAGGAAATTAAAGGCGTATTGGACAAAAAACAGGGCAAAATCCGATTGGATCAGCCCTGTTTTTGTATTAGCAGAATTCACATTGTACTAATGTCAATCACGAATCTATATTTTACATCAGAAGCCAATACTCGTTCATACGCTTCGTCAATTTGATCAGCCGTAATCACTTCAATTTTAGGAACAATGTTATGTTTTGCACAGAAATCTAACATTTCCTGTGTCTCACGGATGCCTCCAATCATCGAACCTGCAAATGAACGACGATGACCGATTAAATTTATCACGTTGAGTGACAGCGGTTCTGCAGGAGCACCGACATTTACGAGAGTACCATCAAGAGTTAGTAATCCTAAATATGCATTCAAGTCAATATCTGCACTTACCGTGTTAATAATTAAGTCAAAGTAACCAGCAAGTTTCTCGAATGTTTCTGTGTCACTTGTTGCATAGTAATTGTCTGCTCCTAATTTATAACCATCATCCTGTTTCTTCAATGTTTGTGATAGAACAGTAACTTCAGCACCCATTGCATGGGCAATTTGAACAGCCATATGCCCAAGACCACCCATACCTACAATAGCAATCTTCTTGCCAGGGCCCGCCGCCCAATGATTTAATGGAGAATATGTCGTAATACCAGCGCAAAGTAGTGGTGCTGCAACATCAAATTCAATATTATCAGGTATTCGGAGTACGAAGTCTTCAGGTACGACAATATGGGTAGAATAACCGCCTTGAGTTGGTTCCCCGTATTTATCAACGCCAGCGTAAGTATCGACTTTACCTTCGAGACAATATTGCTCTTCACCATTACGACAGTTCTCACATTCACCACAGGAGCCTACCATACATCCGACACCAACTCGGTCCCCGATAGTATACTTTAAAACGTTAGGTCCTATAGCCGTAACAACGCCTGCAATCTCATGGCCAGGTACAAGTGGATAGTTGACTGGACCCCATTCACCGTGAGCTGTATGAATATCGGAATGACAAATGCCTGCATATTTAATTTCAATCAGAACATCATGCGAATCAAGATCACGTCTTTTAATTTCAGCAGCTCGAAACGGTTGATCCGGACCGTCTACTGCTCGTGCTTTAGCTGTAACCATCTGTATAGCCCTCCAATAACTTGATTTTTTAGAGAATTTACTTATTATTCTCCTGCAAAACTAGGATAAACCCTATAGTTAACTCTAGGTCAACAAATAAATAAGGATTTATTTATACTTTGACATTCCGTATTCAGCGTGATAAAATTTCGCCAAAACCTAGAGTTAACTCGAAATCTATATCAAAAGGAGTTAAACAACTGTGACATATTCTATCAGTGAAGTTGCAAAAAAGTTAAATCTCACCGTATATACTTTACGTTACTACGATAAGGAGGGCCTAATGCCTTTTGTAGAACGGACACCTAACGGAACAAGATTGTTTAAAGAATCCGATATAGACGCTTTAAATGTAATTGAATGCCTTAAATCTACAGGGATGCCTATTAAGGAAATTAAAAAATTTATCGATTGGTGTTCCGATGGAGATTCCACGCTACAAAAAAGATATGACATGTTCTTGGAACGAAAAGCTGTTGCAGAAGCACAATTGGAAGAGCTAAAGAAGACAATGGAACTTATAAATCATAAATGTGAATATTACCAGACTGCATTGGATGCAGGAACGGAAGATATTCATAAGACCAATAAAATAGGGAACTTTTAATTAACAAAGAAACAATAACTTGGGTTTTGGTTAATTCATCAGGTCCACTTAGTAGAACTTCTTCAAAAGGATCATTTGATTTTGAAACCAGCGTAACCGGAAAAACCTTCGATCGAAAGCGATTTTTTATAAAAAAATAATTTTAAATGACAATAAAGTTTTTTAATTATAAGTCTATGTAATAACAAGGAGCAGCACCTTGATGGTGTTGCTCTATTCTTGTATTTCTTATAAAGATAGATGCTATTTGCCTACATTAAATCTAAAACTGCTTCAACGGTTTCTTCGCAATATATTTTTGGGGATTTTTACTTCTTTCAATTACTTCATACTCTTTTTAAATTAGGACCGATTTCGACTTTCAACTTGATGGATCCAGTTTAAATCTGCTTCTAAATGCAAGAGGGTACCACTAATTAATAAATACCTATTCTCGTCACCTCGAAGAAGAAATTCCGTTTTTAGTTTAGTCAATTCCAAAACATCTTTCATTATCATGGCCTTTTGTTGATCAAGCATTTCCTTTTCCTGTTCGAAACCAATCTTACGAGCACAGCTCCATTTAAAATGAAAATCATCTTTTGTAGAATGATAGGGTACAAGTTCCAGCAGCCAATTTTCCAGCTCCCTTTTACCTTCCGTAGTTATTTCATAAAGTTTTCTTTCTTGGTCATCCATTCCTACAGATGAGACAAGCAGATCACGAATAAGACGATCCAAAGTCGTATAAATTTGACCAGGATTAATTTTCCCTTTGGTTCCTAGAAGGGATTCCAGCTCCAGTTTTAATTCATATCCATGATTTTCTTGCAAATATAGCAATGTTAATATTCCGTACTTAACCGACATAATTGCTCAACCTTCTTTAAGTGATGATATAATATTTATTTTACCCGCCGTAGCACTAGAAATCCAAGAAGCAAAAAGGCTAAGAGAAATACCAGCAATCAGTGCCAGGATAATATTTCCTAAAGGTATTTGAAAAGATATAAACCCTTCTAAAAGTTCGGATTGGCTAGTAACATAAAGTAAAACCACACCTGAAATTATACCACCAATAACCCCTGACAATCCTATAAGCAAACCTTCTCCAATTATCATTTTTTTAACTTGCTGTTTCGTAAGACCAAGCGCTCGCATTGTCCCTATCTCAGAGGTGCGCTCCAAAGTGTTCATCAGTAAAGTGTTAGCTGTACCAATACTTGCTAGCCCGATAATTAAAACTAACATGACTAGAATTAACTCGTTCATGCCAGATAATGCGGAAGTAGATGATTTAATTTCATCTTCTACCGTTTCAACTTTTGAGAGATGATTGCTGAAATCCAGCCATAACTGATCTCGTAATTGTACAGCCGTATATCCGTCATTTAAAGTTAGCAGCATGTCAAAACTATTCGCCCAACCAAATTCATTATTTAAATGATTCTCATCCATAAATGCGGTATAGCCTGCGTAATTCGATGTTTTCACAACGTCAATGACTTTAAATTGCTGATTACCTGAAGGTGTATTAATGGAAATATATCCCCCTACACTTCCGCCCCATTCATCAAAGGCTCTTTCGCCAAGGAGAATAGATGGTTCCTTTGTCAGCTCATTATATGTTTTATCCTTTTCAGAACGCTCAAATAAAGTGGGTCCTTCTTTATCTGCAGCAAAAATAGAAAACTGTCTCTTCTCTCCGTCTATTGTTTCCCATGTAATTGGCGTAGCTTCCGTTAAGGGCTCAGCATTCGCAACAGAATCATAGGCTAGCATTTTTGCTCTATCCTGTTCAGACCAAGGCGCTTCTGATGTAACTCTTAGGTCGCCACCATACGTATTCCTGATTTCATTTTCATAACCTTCCGGAGCAGATTCGATAACAGCACTTAGCAATAATATCACTGCTATTCCAACGGCAAGAATAGCGGAAGTATTGGCGTTTCGATTTAATTGCTGTTTTAGGCTTTTAGCTGCCAGACTACCAGAATAGCCAAAGAATAGCTTCAAAATAGGTTTAAATATCCGATTCACACCCAGTAACAATAATGGAAACAACAAAATGATGCTTGCCAAAATAGCTAAGTAAGAGACAGGGTGATCGATAAATACAAAGATTAGCAAGCCAGCTCCCAGAACAGCCCTAAATATGTATCCTCTCTTCGATGATTGTGTTTGATCTGCCATTTTTAACGTCAATAAAACAGAGGTTTTCCCCGCATTATAAATTGGAAATAAAGAAAAGATAACAGGAAATAAAATTCCAATTACTACAGCTGTTAATGTAGGTATTTGCCAATTTAATGTGTAAACCATGTCAAACTCAAACACACTAAGTAAAGTTTGCATGAACATATCTCCAAGCAAAATTCCAATGGGTACTCCAATAGCTACACCTATTATTGCCAAAAGTAGTACTTCGATCAGGATAAGTCTAGAAACAGAACGTTGAAGATAACCAAAACTCTTCATTATCGCAAATTCCTTTTTTCTCTCCATAACACTTGTATAAATCATATTAAAAACAATAAACCCACTGATAAACATGGATAACCCAGCGATTAGGTAAAAAAATGTATAAAGTCCCCCAATGTCATTACTTTGTAGATCATCCGCGACAACTGGTTGTACAAATACATTTGAATTAAGAAATTCTTCCTGGAGGGATTGAAAAAGCTTCTCTCCTTCATCATTTGTTTGGAACCTTACATATGAAAGCTCATTATCCATACCAGTCCAATCTCTTAACAAATCAAGTGGAGCCATAATTCGGAAGCTCTTCTGTTCAGCACCTTCCCAGTCACTCGGACTTGCAAGCAGCTGCGTGTATTCAACAATGGCGGAAACCTTAGCTTCTCCCAAATCGGTAAACCTAATTGTATCTCCTACCTTTTTATTTAACAGATTTGCAACAACGTCTGGTATTACCAATCCTTCATTATCTAAACTTCCTTCAATTACAGGAAGTTTTAGCAAAGAACTATCTTGATCATTCACACCTGTAATTCGTACAGATCTTTGATTTAGGGATTGATCACCCTCAAGCTCAAAGAAAGCTTGTTTATCAAGCGCAAGCAGTGTTTCCGTTACCGCTGAACTAGTCAGAACTGACGAAACAATATCTTCAGAGTATGTATGTTCATCGCTTAGAACCCAGTAATCTGCATTTGCCACATACATTTGTTCGTAATAATCAAAAACATCATTTGTTGTTTTGTCTGCAATAAGCATAGATGTTACGAACGCTATACCTAAAATAATCCCAAGCAATGAAATGGAAAAACGTTTTTTATTTTGTATTATGTTAAGCCATGAAATTCGCCACATATTTAGCAT
The DNA here is from genome assembly GCF_038002145.1 of Oceanobacillus sp. FSL W7-1309. Taxonomy (NCBI): domain Bacteria; kingdom Bacillati; phylum Bacillota; class Bacilli; order Caryophanales; family Bacillaceae; genus Oceanobacillus; species Oceanobacillus sp. FSL W7-1309. The sequence continues at coordinate 1,752,122 of NZ_JBBOBX010000001.1, read as the reverse complement.
AATCATCATCCTTCCTAGAAATCACTTGATCAATAACTCCATCTTTAAAAAGAATAATGCGATCTGCAAACCCAGCTGCGAAAATATCATGCGTAACCATTATGATTGTTTGATTGCTTTCTCGGTTGAATCTTGCTATTAACCCGAGAATTTCTTCGGCTTTATTTCTATCTAAATTTCCCGTCGGTTCATCAGCTAATAATACGGAGGGATTATTGACAAGCGCTCTGGCTATAGCTACTCGTTGTTGCTGACCACCACTAAGTAAATTAGCACGTTTTCGACCAAGCTCTTTTAATCCAACAGAATCAAGTAATTCTAAAATAAACTGGTATTTTTCTTTCGTTAAACTGCCATCTGCATGAAGAGGAAAAGCTATGTTTTCTTCTACATTTAATGTTGGTAGCAGCTGGTAATTTTGAAAAATAAACCCTATATATTTTCTGCGGAAAATCGTTCTTTCTTTTTCCGTCATCTCACTCAAATTATTCTGATTTATTAATATATCCCCTTCAGTTGGTATATCAAGACCACCTAAAAGTTGTAGTAATGTACTTTTCCCAGAGCCACTTGGCCCCATTATAGCTACAAATTCCCCTTCTTCAACGTGCAAATCAACACCTTTTAATACTTGCGTTCTTGCTTGCCCTTGTATAAACGACTTTGTTAAATTGTTTACCTTAATCATGTTTTACTTCCTCCTATCCCTAACTTCATTTTATTATATACTAAGTATATAATAAAATGAAGTGAAAACACTAATTAACACCTAAATTATTTGTAAATATATAAAAAAACCTATAAATCATACATACTAAGTATGCATGATTTATAGGTTTTTGCTGTTTTAGAATAAAGTTTATTTTAACCAAAAAACTTGCAGATCGAATAATTCACTGGGATTGAAGCAATTGTACCTTGTATACCGAAAGAAAATTAACTATCCCAATAGCTTGTTTCCATATCAATTAACCAATGATTACGAAGCATGAGAGTTCGTTCTACCCCAGCTACCGCACCCGCAACCCATATCCAAATATTAACCTGCAACGAAAATGCTATTGGTGATTCGAATGTACCTATATTTTCAGAAACCCAAGGAATTTCCGTAATCTTTTCTATTAGTTGAGGTGCACTCAAGGCTATTGAAGTCAATAAAATTAAAATAGCAATCATCCCAATGAGCGAGCTAATTTTGGGAAATCGTTTATGCAATCGCATGCGTAAACCCCTAATCGAACGTTTATCTGGATAAACTGAAAAGGTCTCTTCTTTGTCCGAATCATAACGAATCCGATTTATCCCATACCCACCTTTTTCTATTTCAATTACTCCATTTTCTACTACGAAAGCAGCTGGAAGCTTAGAGTAGGCAATATGTATGCCATTGCGGTATAAATCAGCTTTAGGCTCCTCCGCAAAATATTTACAGCTTATAGCGTAATCGGTTTTCTCATTCTGATCATTGGTTATTTCTATATGGAATAATGAGCGAGTGAAAATATTCCATAGGCGGTACTCTTTTAATGTATGACCATCTCCCTCTTTAACTTTTTTCATCTTCAGACGACGTTTTCTACGACGAATAAAACGAAGCATCAGGTATACAAAACCCCTTTATCTCAAATTTGTTTTTATTTAAAAAATGCTTGTCTTTGTTATACGTTTGATATTTATTTTAGTTTCATTTGCTGTATAAAGAGAATAAAATTATTAAAAATGAGGCCGAAAATACACATTACACCGCCCTCATTTGAGGACGGTGTAAAAGTTAAGTTATTTAATTGTTAGGGCAACTTCCAAGTAGAACTTTATGGATGTAACGATAATGTTGTTTAAACAATCGTGCCCGTTAACAGCACAATTCTTAAAAATAAAAGGTGGATCTGCTTAAAACAGACCCATTTCTTATCTATTGCTCAAAATATCTAACTCAGATAGTCGGCTGTCTATACATATTCATGATATTCGTTGGGGTCCTGTCCTTCTACACGGCCGGCTTCCCCTTTATCCAGTGAATCAATTGTTTCCATATCCTCAGGGGCTAATTCAAAGCTGGTACTATTGATATTATCCTTTTGATGCTTTGGATTACTCGATTTTGGAATAGAAAATACGCCGGCCTGATAGTTCCAGTTTAAAATAATCTGTGCCGGAGTTTTATCGTATTTATCCGCGATTTCTTTAATTGTGGCATTTTCCAGCACGTCATTCAGATAACCCCGACCAAAAGAACTCCAGGCTTCAGTAAGGATACCCCGTTTTTTATTTTCTTCAACCATACGGTTATTATTAAAATACGGCTGACGCTCCACCTGGTTTGTAGCAGGAGTCACACCTGTTTCTTCGATAATATTGTCCAGATGTTCAGGTTCAAAGTTTGAAACACCAATGGTTCTGATTAATCCTTGTTTTTGAGCATCTACTAAAGCCTTCCAAGCTTCTACATATTTGCCATCTTTGGGATTCGGCCAATGAATTAAATACTTGTCAAAATAGTTTAATCCAGTGCGGCGTAAAGATTCTTGAATAAAGATAAACGCCTTGTCGTATTCATGGTGCGAGCCGGGCAATTTCGTACTGATTAAAATTTCTTCCCTGGGCAGTGCGGATCGACGTATAGCTTCACCGACAATACCTTCATTGTTATAGTTTGTTGAAGTATCGATTAAACGGTATCCTGTGTTTAAGGCGTTTAAAATTTCAAATGTACCCTGATCACCATCAATGCCGATCGTGCCTAATCCCACAAGGGGAAGCGCTGATCCATCATTTAGAATAAAACTATTATCTCTAGTCAAAGTCTCATCTCCTTTAAAAATCTTTGTAATGTAAGTTGAGAATAATAGAAAAGGATATTCCCTTCACGTCTGCTAATATGAAACCAATAGGCTGTCTACACTAAACAGTGGTTCCTGTGAAAAAGCTCGCGGTCAATTGTCAAGCTCAGGTCATATTACCATTATTTCATGTTTTCATCTCCCACTGAGATGTCCATAAGTACTATACCCAATTTAGAAAAATCCTACACCAAACGGAACTGATTGAAGTAGTCATCTTCGTAATAAATCATAACCGTTTGAATACTTAATTTTACTGGTTACTAGAATCGCATATCCTTACAAAGCGGCCATAGTAAAGAGTAATCATAGGTTTAAATCCAACAACCGCAGCAATCTTTTCTTAATCAAATAAAGCAAACAATCAAACACCGTTCAAATAATTCGAACGGTGTTCAATAATAGTTGTTCTTTTTTTGGCTCTGAAATATATGTTGGGGTCAGGGTAAAATTCAAACAATAAAAAACACCCCTTTAGACAATCTATCCAAAGGGGCGAAACTTCGCGAATTTATTTTAAAGCCACAACATATGTGTCTGTAACTTAGTCCTTCCTCGCCCAAAATCCCCCTCCACTCCTTCTCTCCCAAGGTTCCTCCCGCTCTTTTAATCCTGAAGGCAATGGAACTAAGTTCTTCCCCAAAACGCCTGAAAAAGACCCTAAATATCCCGTCCGGGTTGTATAGAATATTCTGCCATTGTATCTAAGTCTTTCCCCAGAATTGGGGAGTATTAAAAGATCGAACCAGATGAAAGACTGGAGAAACTGACGAAGTGATATTGACAAAACACCGAAAAAGACGACTGAAAATCGTTCGAATTGATACAGTTGGGATGGTAACATAATGGGAGAAAAAGAATGGTTATAAGATGATGAAATCCTTATTGGAGAAGGGATTGAGATATTATTGGCAGACAAAAAACTGGACCCTAATAATGGATCCAGTCTGAATTTGAGATTAATGTTTGGGTAAAACAAACGTTTGATTGTTGATAGGAAAACCATTGAACTGCATACTGTTTCCACCCGTTGTCCTCTCTGTACTTTTCCCGCTTCGATACCAACTTAGTTACAGTAGGGAAGAACAAAGTTACGTTGGGAACAAGGGAGTTACAGGGAGACAAACACAACAGTAGTTTGAAACATCTTACTCCACCGTAACACTCTTAGCTAAATTCCTTGGCTTATCAACATCACAGCCACGATGCAACGCAGCGTAATAAGCTAATAATTGCATTGGAATCACACTGACAAGCGGTGTTAAGAGTTCATGCACATGTGGGACCACGAAGCTATCATCGTCTTCTTCTAAGCCTTTCATGCTGATGATCATTGCGTTTGCACCACGGGCAACGACTTCCTGCACATTACTGCGAATAGAGTAGTTTACATTTTCCTGTGTAGCAAGCGCGATTACCGGTGTTCCCTCTTCGATTAGGGCGATCGTTCCGTGTTTCAATTCTCCACCAGCAAAACCTTCTGCCTGAATATAGGAGATTTCCTTCAGCTTCAATGCAGCTTCCAGTGAAACATTGTAATCACCGCTTCTACCGATAAAGAAAGCATTACGAGTTGTCTCAAAGTAATCTCTTGCTAATTGTTCGATTTCTTCCTTCTGACCAGTTAGAGTTTCCATTGCTGTTGCAACAATAGCAAGCTCCTGCAATGGATCGAAATCTAATTGAATTCCTTTTACATTTGCTGTATCGACTGCCAAAATAGCTAGTACTGCAATTTGTGCAGTATATGCTTTTGTTGAAGCCACAGCAATTTCGGGACCTGCATATAAATGCAATGTATGGTCCGCTTCACGAGAAAGGGTGGATCCTGGCACATTTGTAATCGTTAATGCCGGGTGGCCCATTTCTTTTATTTTAACTAAAACGGCACGGCTATCAGCTGTTTCACCACTTTGTGAGATGAATATAAATAGTGGTTTCTCGGATAACAGCGGTGTATTATATGAAAATTCACTTGCAACATGAACTTCCACTGGAATGTTTGCTAGTTTCTCAATGAGTTCTTTTCCAACTAAGCCTGCATGGTAGCTTGTGCCTGCCGCAATAATATAAATGCGGTCAGCCGCTTTCATTGCACTGCGGATGTTTGCATCAAGCTTTAGTTTATTGTTTTCGTCTTGATAGTTCTTGATGATGTTACGCATTACAATTGGCTGCTCATCGATTTCTTTCAACATGTAATGGGCATACGTACCCTTTTCAGTATCACTTGCATCAATTTCAGCAGTGTAGGGTTTGCGTTCCACAACAGAACCTTCTAATGTTTGAACTTCAACAAAGTTGCGATTAACAAGTACAATCTCTTTATCAAAAATTTCAAGGTATTGGTCTGTTTCCTTTAATGTTGCCATAGCGTCGCTTGCAACAAGGTTAAATCCATCACCTAAACCAACCAGAAGTGGACTTTTGTTTTTGGAAACATACAGTGTCTCGTGATCCTCTACGTCGATTAGACCAATCGCATAAGAACCTTTTAATAAACGCATCGTCTCACGAAACGCCTCGACCGTATCCTGATGTTTTTGATAAAGCTTATCGATCAATTGCACAACTACTTCTGTATCCGTATCACTTACAAAACTAACATCTTGAAGGTATTCTTTTTTCAGGTCATTGTAATTTTCAATAACTCCATTATGAACAAGAGTGAATCTGCCTGTTGTACTTTGATGTGGGTGTGCATTCGTGATACTTGGTACACCATGTGTTGCCCATCTAGTATGGCCAATTCCCATTGTTGCTTGGATCGAGTTATCCACACGTTCACGTAGTGCAGCAATGCGACCTTTCACCTTCGTCAGGTTGATGCCTTCTGCATTCAGCATAGCAATACCCGCAGAGTCATAACCTCTGTATTCCAGCTTTTCCAGTCCGTTTAATAAAACTTCCTTCGTATCATTTTGTCCGATATATCCTACAATTCCGCACATAACGTTGTCCTCCTAATAAGGGGCAGACAAAACGAACCTTTTTCTTTGCTGTACAAGGGGCGTCTTTCTGCCCCTCTCTCGTGTATTTTTATAGTGGACATCTTGCTTTATCCTTTTGTCCAATAAGTCGCCTCATTGTTTTATAGATAAAGCGAAACGATTGAGATGTGCAACCGGGAGGCACCCGCCGAAACTTCGATAACCTCCACCTCGTCAACTATTTTTCCATTTCGACCTGAAAAATAGTCCTGGCGCTTTTTGTTACTTCGATAACCTCTATGCTCCTTTCTTTTTTTAAATAAACGGTTCTGTTGGAAATATTTCCAAACGAACACTCTTCATTCTAACTGAAACTTATCAATTTGGTCAATACCTAACCCCTATTTTTTAGAAGGAGTTATTGATTAGTATATGATGGTCAAGGCGTCAAAGTTCCTTATCGATTTATATCACAGATAAGGTTATATAACGATCCGTTAGATTTTTATTTATAAACATTAAATCAGACGGAGGAACCCTATTTTTTCGTTATAATAAACACATAACCAATGATAGGAGATTTGCAGATGGAAATATCAATTGAAAAATTAAAAGCTGCCGATGCAGACGCTTTATTCACATTTGAACTTGAAAATAGAGATTATTTCGAGGAAACAGTACCATCTCGAGGGGACGACTATTATAAGCCAGATATTTTTAAAAGGAACCACGAGGCTTTGCTGAAAGAGCAAACAGTAGGTACTTCGTATTTTTACTTAATAAAGGATCAGCATAATGCGATTGTTGGCAGGATTAATCTAGTGGATATTACTTCTGCTCAAAAAGCAGCTCATCTCGGCTATCGCGTTGGCAAGTTCTATACTGGGAAAGGCGTCGCCAAAAGAGCATTGCAATTATTATTAGAAAACGTCATCGCCAATCAGAATATCAAGCAGATTCATGCCAAAACCACAACCAATAATGTGGCATCTAGAGTGATTCTAGAGAAAAATGGATTTGCTTATATGAGGGCGGATAAGGAAACATTTGAAATGAATGGACAGAAGCTGTCTTTTGTTTATTATAGATGGACGAATAAAAATTTCTCTTGTTAACCCAACCACATAGGTTAACAAGAGAAATACTTGATTTTAGGCGGAGATTTTTTCCATTGCTAAAGTTATTTTAGCACATACAGAGATCCCGCTTATCCTTTATGCTTTTCCATAAATTCCAGCATCAAGCTATACACTTTAATTTCATTTTCCTTTTTCGAGAACCCATGACCTTCATCCTCTAGCACGAGGTATTCGACGTCACGCCCTTTTGCTTCGAGCTTAGCAACGATTTGATCCGATTCTTCTTTTACAACACGTGGATCCTTCGCACCTTGGATAACGAGCATTGGCTTCGTCATCGTATCAAGATACGTAACAGGCGAGTCTTTAATAAAACGCTCTTTATCCCGTTCTGGATCACCAAGCCAGCGGTCCATAATTGGCTTCCAGTGTGGTGGAACAGATTTTACAAACGTAAACAAATCTGATGGTCCAAAAATATCGATGACTGCCTTAAAATATTCCGGATGCCGTCCATGCAGCAGCAGCGCCATATATCCACCATAGCTTCCACCTACAAGGAAAAGCTTTTCCCGGTCAGCGATAGCCTTTTCAAACAACCATTCAATTCCAGCTACATTATCTAAGCGTGGACCTTCTCCCCAATCCTGCTCCACTAATTTTACAAAAGAAGAGCCATAGCCTGTGCTCCCACGGAAGTTCGGCGCAAATATTGTATAACCACGGTTTAAAAAGCTTTGGAACATCGCGCGAAACATCTTGCGCTCAGATGCCTGTGGACCTCCATGAGGCCAAAAAATTGTGTAGCCATTATCGTTTTCAGGCTTTGCTCTGAAAAGCAATGCTTCAATTTCCATCCCATCAAAAGATTCATAAGCGATTACTTCTGGTTCTACCATATCCTCCCTGCTAATCCCGAGTACCCGATTATCTGTTAGCTGCTCCCAATCCTTTCCGTCCTCTGATGTAAAGATATTGAATGGAAGGGTTGCACTTCTACCAAGCACATAAAGATTACCTGATTTAGCGACATGCACTTTTTCAATCACATCAACTGGCAAAGCTAATTTCTCAAGCTTTTCTGTCGCCGGATCAAAACGGTAGAATAAATCCTCTACCCCTTTTTCTGTCGTGAGATAAAACACTTTATTTTCCTTATCCCATTTTATATCGATGCTTTCCTTATCGATAGAGAAAACAGAAGAAAATGTTTTTGTTTTCAAATTATATTTAGCCAGGTAATTATATTCACTATCATAATTAGTTACGAAATAAACCGTTTCTTCATCTGTAAAAACAGGGCTGAAAACAACATGAATTTTCTCTTGATCAGGTGTTAAATAGTGTGTCTCATCATCGACCTTCACAAAAGCTGTCACATATGTATTTGCGAACATACGCGTATATACAAAGGCATCCTCATTATCCGATACAGCAGCTAAATACGTTGGCGAAACTTCTCCTTCATTCAATAACGTATCTGCATTATCCTTCAGATTACGTACTCGCGCATTTAAAAATGATGGGTTCCCCTCAGAAGTCATATAATAGACTCGTTCTCCATCCTCACTTAAATGACAAAAGAAATATTTCTCCTTGGCATCACCAGTTATTAATGACTGGGGGAGTCCTCCTTCACTTGGAACAGCATAGATCTGATAATTCTCATCACCATCCTTATCATAGCCAGTTAATACATAGCGATTTTCTGGATCAAACTTAATAAAATTGGTTGATTCATCATGATGGGCAAATAAATAAGGAGATGTGCTTGGCAAATCAATCGCCCATAAATTAACTTTTCCATTTAAATTAGAACTAAAAATAAGCCGCTTTTCATCACCACTTACAGCAAAATCATAAATATTGGACGTACGGAAAAACTGTTCCACTTTCGGTTTAGGAAATTGAATCATCCTTATCCTCCTCGATTTTCGAATCATTTATTCTGAAAAAACATAAAATAATGGATATTTTTATTATAAACGATTTACCCCTGCACAGTAAATGTCTGTATTCAAGATTCGCATTATAGTGAACCTGCTGGAGTGGGATATTTGTTCAGACCTTAGGCGGAGTAGGGGTTATAATGAAGGGGAGGAAAAATGGAAATGAACCTGGAGAAAGCTCCCCAAGCTCATTTTCCTTTTCCAATCTATTCTTCTAACCGACCATCACGAATCGTAACGACTCTATCACATAAATCAAGAACCCTTTCATCATGCGTGACCATAATTCCCGATTTTCCCCGCGACTTAATTTCATTCGCTAGTGTTTCTACAACTTCTCGTCCACGCTTCGAATCTAAGCTTGCAGTTGGCTCATCTGCAAGAATTAGCTTGGGATCGTTAATTAGCGCTCGTGCTATAGCTACACGCTGCCTTTCTCCTCCTGAAAGCTCATTCGGATAGTTTACAGCTCGATGTGCTAAGCCAAAATGCCTCAAAAGTGCTCCTTCATTTGCTTTGCTTTTATGTTTCGCTAAGATATTGATAACACTTAACTGATCTTTCACCTTTAAATAAGGGATTAAATTTGCCGCTTGAAAAACAAATCCAATCTTCTCTAATCTTCGAGCAGTAATTTGTTTAGATGATAGGTTTGCAAGATTCTCTCCATCAAGCAAAACCGTTCCTTTCGTTGGCGATAAGAGGGCTCCCGCTATTGATAACATCGTGCTTTTTCCAGATCCAGAAGGACCGATAATCGCAAGAAACTCTCCTTCCTTCACTTCCAAAGAAATGGAGTCCAATGCTGTAAAGGACTTCGGACCATCTTGATATACCTTTGATACATTCTCCATAACGATTGTCATTTGCCAGCCCCCTCTATTGCTTCGATCGGATCAATTTTGACGATTTGGATAAGCGAGAGAAAGGCACCTATAATCGAGACAATTAGAATAAGGATAGAGGTCTGCACCATTTCATCCGCTGTTAATAGAAATGGCATCTCCTCTGGTAAGAGTTCAGCTATTCCCAACGTTAGTCCCATCGCAATGCCAATACACATAATAGATATAAGCACAACTTGACCGACTAAGTTTTGTGCAAGATACGTCGTTTTCGCACCTAACGCTTTTAGCACGCCAAACTGATCTCGCTTTTGCAATGTGATTACATAAAAGAACGCAGCTAAAACAAATGCTGTAATTACGAATAGGAAGACAATCATCATATTTAAGGAAGCTTGCTCCTGCGAGTAGCTAGGGATTCCTTTTAATGCTTCGTCTTTCGTTACCATATCGAACGAATTACCAACAGCATTTCGAATTTCATCAGCGCGCGATTCATCAACGCTGATTGCAATGGCATTAATCGTTTCGCGACCTCCACCATCTACAAACACAACCGGCGTATGGCTGTAGCGCTGACTATCGGTAAAACCCACAACCGTTAACTCACTTTCTTCTCCAAATACTAGTCTATCACCGATTTCAATACCTTCTCGTTGTAAGGATGCATCTACAATTGCTTCATCTTCTTGCGTAATTGGGCTGCCATCACGAACAGATGGCAAGAGCATACTATCCCCATCTGTCACAAATAAAGCTACATCCTCATTCTGATCGGATCCGTTAACAGATGCATTCATCATTCGAACCGAAAGAGAATTCGCTTGTTCAATCCCATCCATCTGTAACACATTATCTAGGTCTGTTCTTGAAATAAACGATTTTGTCATCTCAAGTTCAGCATCGGTATCCATCAATATATAATCTGCCTGCATATTTTGAATTGCTGATGCGTTATCCGCAGATAATCCCTTTGCTAGTCCCGAGATAATAAAAATCAGACTAGCAATTAATACAATGATCAAACCGATTAAAGCATAACGAATTTTCGCATGTGCTAATTCCCGTATAGCTAGAAACATTCTGTTCACTCCTTTATTTCTCTATGTTTCAAGCATATACGCTGAATATGAACGGAGGATGAACGAATCGTTACTTTTACTTTTGAGGAAGGGATACTGTAAATACAGTTCCTTTCCCAAGCTCACTTTCTACCATAATTGTGCCGCCATGTACCTCCATTATTTTTTTCACAATTGAAAGACCTAAGCCAGTGCTGTTTTCTGTCCTTGTTCGGGCTTTATCGACTTTATAGAAGCGATCAAAAAGCTGGGGTACATCTACCTCACTAATTCCAATGCCCGTGTCCTCCACCATAACCTGCACATGGTATTTATCGGTCGCTATATGAATCGATATCTCTCCTCCGAGATCTGTATACCGAATTGCATTTGAGATTAAATTTACCCATACCTGCTGTAGAAGCTTCGGATCACCAACAATTGTAGTAGGATGAATATCGAGTTCTATCGCAATTTGTTTTTCCCGCCATTGCCATTCCATTGTTAAAACAACTTCCTTCAATTGCTCTGCTAGATCAAACGGTACAAAGTCATTGATATCCACTTCGCTATCCAAATTGGATAAGGTAAGAAGTTGTTTACTCAAAGCTGATAATCGCTTGCTTTCATTCTCAATGATAGCAAGATAACGCCGCTTTTCCTCTTCAGACATTTCCTCTTCTTGCAAAGCTTGAGAAAAACCCTGAATCGATGTTAATGGAGACTGGATTTCATGAGAAACATTCGACACGAACTCTTGACGCTTTTCTTCTGTTCGGGCTAAACTACTGCTCATCGTAGAAAAGTCACTCGCCAGTCTTCCAATCTCATCCTTGCGATTAACATCAAGCTTTAAATGATAGTTTCCAGCAGCAATCTTTCTCGTTGCTTCTGTCAATTTCTTAATCGGTTTCACGATAAAACGAGTGCTTGCTAATACTAATAAAAAGCTAAATAGCAATGCCAAAAAGAGTAGTATAGCTAGAAATATCCGCATTTCACCAAATTGCTGGGCAGAATTCGGACGAATAAATAGTGCATGTGTATCACCGTTTACCTGAATCGGAACTCCAATTGTATTCTTCACTTCATTATCAAAAAAGCCAGTTACAAAGGGCTTCCAAGGATAATTCGCAATTCCGTGATAGGTATTCCCACGAAAAACATGATTGATTTCCCTTTGATCCAGCTCTTCAGATGAAAAAGGGTTTCCGAACGTTTCTGCATCCCCTGCCGGCGTCACAAGATAAAAGGTATATCCTAAATCTGTCATTGCTGTTAAATAGTCCGCTATCGATTGATTTGGACTTTCTTCAAATAGATCTACAATATTTTCAGCAATATGGGTTACCTTTTTATCATTCTCCGGCTTTAAAAAATGCTGGTAATAAATGTTTGTTGCAGCAAATGCAATCAGGGCACTTGCAATCATAATTGCCATTGTCATTACAATAATTCGTACATAGAGCGTTCGCATATCTGCTCCTCCAACTCTCTAATTCACTTCTAGTTTATATCCTAACCCCCGGATCGTATTAATCGAAAAACCCGCTTCCATTGGTGCAAAACGCTCACGAAGCCGTTTAATATGTACATCCACTGTTCGATCATTTCCTTCATAATCATTTCCCCAAATCAATTGAATTAATTGCTCCCGGGAAAATATTCGATTTGGATAATTCGCTAATTGTGCAAGCAGCTCAAATTCCTTTAAAGGTAAAATCATTGTTTTACCTTTCACCTGTACTTCATAGTTTTTTCGATTAACCACCGTTGTTTTCCCAATCCGGATAACTTCTTCATTGGTAATTTGAAATCGTCTAAGCAATGCTTTTATACGGAAAAGCACTTCCTTCGGTTCAAATGGCTTTACAATATAATCATCTGTTCCAGCCAAATAAGCCTTTTCTTTATCTAAAATCCCATCCTTTGCGGTAAGCATGAGCACAGGAATATCATAATTATTACGTATTTCCTCGCAGAGCTGATAGCCATCTACATTCGGCATCATAATATCGACAACAGCCAAATGTATGCTGTTTTCTTCTAATTGCTGCAATGCATCTTGTCCATCAGCAGCTTCTATCGTCTTATAACCATCTTTTTGCAAATAAAAACGAAGCAATTCTCGAATATGCGGATCGTCATCAACAATCAAAATTGTAATCATCGCGTCTGAACCTCCTAACCTGTAATAACTTTACCATACCATATCTCCTTTGATTGATTCATGTTCGGCTTGCGTTGAGCTTGAGCACCTACCTCATTTCATCATGTCCTTAATTTGTGAACTTCAGCTTTTTTCTCCTGAATATCAGTCTTTTCCTCGTCAATATCAGTCTTTCTCTTGTGAACTTCAGCCCCCTCTCTAAATGCGTACTAATTTTACATATATGCACAACAAAAAACTGCCCTCCATTTAAATAAGAGAGCAGTTCATAAAAATTATTCTTTTAATCCTAGCAAGTCATCAATAACCTTTACAACTTGGTCGGCATACTTTTCACATTCGTCAGCAGTTGGAGCTTCAACCATGACACGAACAAGCGGCTCTGTACCAGAAGGTCTTACAAGAACGCGTCCTTGTCCAGCAAGTTTCGTTTCTACTGCTTTAATCTCATCTAGAATTACTGAGTTACTTAATGCTTCCGTTTTATCGGTAACTCTCACATTTTTTAATACTTGCGGGAAGATTGTCATTTCACTAGCAAGCTCGGATAAAGGTTTGCCGGTTTCTTTCATGACATTCACAAGCTGGATTGCCGATAGCATGCCATCTCCTGTTGTGATGTAATCAAGGAAGATAATGTGGCCGGATTGTTCTCCACCAAGGTTATAACCCCCATTACGCATTTCCTCCATCACGTATCGGTCACCAACTGCAGTTTTATCACTTCGCATGCCGTTTTCCTCAATTGCTTTATAGAAACCAAGATTACTCATTACCGTTGATACAACTGTATTTTTCTTGAGTAGTCCTTTTTCATTCAAATGTCTCGCACAAATAAACATGATTTGATCGCCATCAACAATATTCCCTTTTTCATCAACTGCAATGAGACGATCACCATCTCCATCAAATGCAAGACCAATATCTGCACCTTTTTCCGCAACAAATGCTTGCAGTTTTTCTGGGTGCGTGGAACCTACTCCGTCGTTTATATTGAGTCCATCTGGGGCAGATCCAATTGAAAAAATATCTGCTTCCAGGTCAGCGAACAAGTGTGTAGCTAAACTAGATGTCGCTCCATGGGCACAGTCAATTGCGATTTGAAAGCCTTCAAAATCATTATCAATTGTATCCTTCAAATAGGAAAGATACTTTTGTCCGCCTTCGAAATAATCGGTGACAATACCAACACCAGCACCTGTAGGACGAGGTAGGGTATCTTCTGTGTCCATTAGCTTTTCAATCTCTGCTTCTTGCTCATCTGTCAATTTAAAGCCATCTGGTCCAAAAAATTTAATTCCGTTATCCTCAACAGGGTTATGCGACGCTGAAATCATAACACCAGCCTGTGCACTAGTTGCTTTCGTTAAATAGGCAACACCTGGTGTCGAAATTACTCCGAGTCGCATTACTTCTGCGCCGATGGATAAGAGCCCTGCTAATAAAGCTCCTTCCAGCATATGGCCTGAAATTCGGGTGTCACGTCCGATAACAACGCGAGGTCTTTCCATTCCATTCGTCAAAACGTAACCACCATAACGTCCTAGCTTGTATGCTAATTCTGGTGTTAGATCCTTATTGGCTACGCCTCTCACACCATCCGTTCCAAAATATTTTCCCATTCGTTACCTCTCCTTTAACTTACATCCAATTCAGCTATCTGCTTACAAATGATTTCATTACTCAGGTTCCACTTCACTAATCTCAATTGTAGCTTCTTCAAATTCTCCAGTAATCGTTATATTATCAGTATCTGGCCCTTCAATCGTAATTGGAACTTGATGCTCTCCAGGCTCCAGATCACTTAAATCAATGAATATACGAATATCCTCAGCTGTTAGTTCTTTTATATCGGCTTCGTCACCCGTAACCGTAATATCCATTTCGGCGGCATCAGGTTCAACAAAAGTAACTGCTTGGCCACTCGTCAGCCCTTCTTCTTCAATTGTTAGTCCTTCCAAAACACGTGTCTGTTCTACATCGACTGTTACCTCAATTGTTTCCATATCGGGAACATTTACACCTTCCGGTAATGACAGTTGCGCGTCTATTGTACCAGATTCGGTGATTTCGGATAAATCAATTGCCTCTGTCTCAAGTTCAGAAATTCCTTCAAGTACTTCACTCGTGGAGAAAACCTCCACCTCATCTACATTAGCAGAAATAGAATTTAATGCATAACCTTCTGGCAGTTCTCCTGTTGTCTCGACTGATACAGGTACCGACTTACTTGGGTTATCAACTTCGGCTGATATTTGTATATTCTCTGGTTCTATTCGGACTGTTAACTCATTCCCCTGTGTATCATACACATTTACAGGCAGCTCGCGATTATTTATTGAACTATCCAGTCCTTCTAAATTAACATAGGCCTTAACAATACCGATTTGGTCAATAACGGACCTTGAGCTTGTAATCGTAACTGTAGGTGGGTCGAGCGTATAATCAACCAGCTCGTATCCAGGTGCCATTTTGTCTTCATTAATAAAATCAGCAACAACAGCAAACTCTTCGCTCGCTCTTTCTTCAATCGTAACCTCAATCGTCTTTGGCTCGATAAAGACAGTAAGATCATTGGAGATATTGTGCTCCAATTTCACCTCGTGATCGCCTTCTTCTAATCCTTGCAAGTCAACATACACATCAAAATTACGTTGAAAAATAAGGGGGGTCAGGTTTCCAGGATTCCCCTGCAAGCTAACCGTAACAAACTCTGGTACACCACTAACCACATAATTTGCTTCATCGATTCGTATTTCGACCGGAACATCATCAAGTGTTTGTGTTTGTTCAGACCTACCAGAAAAAGTTGGATCAGAATGTGAAGAATTAACTGTAACATTCACAAATATATACAAGAACACCGCAAAAGCTAAAGAAGCAAGTCGGACAAACCATTTACTCTTAAACCAATTATCCATTCTTGTTCCCCCTTCGTTTCCACGACTTTTTCTCAGAAGCCTTTTGATTTAGGGATAAATGGGCTTCTAACATCGTACGAAGATTGTCCTGATCAATATCTCGGTGAAGTTCTCCGTTCTTTGTACAGGAAACTGCACCTGTTTCCTCTGAAACAATAATTGTCAATGCATCGGTAACCTCACTGATCCCCATTGCTGCACGGTGCCTCGTCCCTAGCTCCTTCGAAATAAATGGACTTTCTGATAAAGGAAGATAACAAGCAGCTGCGGTGATTTCCCCTTCTTTAATGATGACAGCACCATCATGCAAAGGTGTATTCGGAGTAAAAATATTTGTTAGCAACTGATGCGTCAATTTTCCATTAATCGCAATACCTGTTTCAGCATAATCACCAATACCTGTCTCCCGCTCAATCGAAATTAATGCACCAATTCGACGTTTCGCCATGTAGCTACACGACTGTACTATCGCATCGATTTCTTGTTGCATCTTTTCCTCTTCTGACTTTACACTCCGAGCAAAAAGGTTTCCCCGGCCAAGCTGCTCGAGTGCCCTCCGTAGCTCCGGCTGGAATAAAATGATGATTACAATTAAACCCCAAGAAATGGCTTGATTCGTCAGCCATTGCATGGTTTGTAAATTCAATAATATACTCAAAAGCCAGACCACAAGTACAACGGCAATCCCTTTTAAAAGCTGGATTGCTTTTGTACCTCTAATCAGCATCATTAATTTATATAATACATACCAGACGAGAGCTATATCTACGCCTATTCTTAGCAGATCTATTACATCGAATCCCCCATCAAGCATGTGCACACATCCTTTTGCAATAAAAATTTATTCTAATTATACGCTCAACTAAAACAAGCACGCTTATGTAGCTTGATTTTCAAAAGATAGGAACGTTATCTATTATAACACAATATTGCTAAAACATATTACTTTAGGAAGGCAAAAACCCAGATAAGATTTCCCACCTTACCTGGGTTTATTTTAACATGTTTAAAAGGAAAAAACGCCACTAAAAAAGCTCTTCAGTTGATACCACATCCATTCAAACATCTGATCAACTGTTTCTAATTCGCCATTGACGCCGCCAGCTGAAGCCATGAGTCCATCTCCATTTAGCGTTTCATCATCGCTTATCAGCTTTCCATTCACTAATGTCACATTCCCATCAATTGTACCTTTAATTAGCAATTTCCCATTTTTAACAAGTACGTCACCCGGAACGGTTACTCCTTCTGGTACAATTACCGTATCTCCTTGAATGACTAGTTCTTCTTGTTTTGAGACAACTAATTGACCATCCTCACTCCAAGAAGCAAACATTCCAGTCATCATTAATACGAAGAATATTGCTGCAGCGGTGAGTACCGGGTGCGTTTTAAACCATCGCTTATAGGTTACACGTTTCTTCTCGGTCGGAAGTCTATCCATGACTTTCTGCGTGAAGTCGTTAGGCGCCGCGAAATGCTCCGCACTTTTAATCAATGTAATCGTACGCTTTAGTTCATGGAAATGATGTTGGCAAGCTTCACAAGTTTCCAGATGTGTCCTTAGCTGTATCTCTTCCTCCTTACAAAGATCACCGTCCAAATATTTATGCATCAATTCAACCGATTCTTTATTACATTTCAAGTGTTTCACACTCCTTTACACATGACGAAGCCTTTTTCTTAAAGCTTCTCTCCCACGATGAATACGGGTTTTCACCGTTCCTAAAGGTATATCTAAGATGTCGCTTATTTCTTGTAGGGAAAACTCTTCCAGGTAACGCAACATAATAATGCTTCGATATTTC
Source organism: Oceanobacillus sp. FSL W7-1309 (assembly GCF_038002145.1). Taxonomy (NCBI): domain Bacteria; kingdom Bacillati; phylum Bacillota; class Bacilli; order Caryophanales; family Bacillaceae; genus Oceanobacillus; species Oceanobacillus sp. FSL W7-1309. Next base: position 1,734,519 of record NZ_JBBOBX010000001.1, on the reverse strand, counting down.
ACTGGAAGCTGGGAAATTTCGTGATGAATATAGCGTTGTAATTCTAAGCTTTCAACTTGCTCACCAGGTAGCCGCTCCTCGCTCGCCAGCTGGGAATACATATCCAACCCTTCCGTTCCTCTGATCTCTGCATCCAGATAATAATCTGGCTTTCGTTTACGGATCCGGTCGATTGTCAAATTCGTCGCAATCCGATACAACCATGTAGAAAACTTTCTGCGATCATCAAACGAATGGATATTCACATATGCACGAATAAAAGCCTCTTGCGCCATATCCTCTGCTTCATGTGCATTACCAAGCATCCGCAAACAATGCTGGTATATCTTATCTTGATAAAAGGAAACGACATCCGCGAATGCAGATTGATCTCCTTTTTTAACTTGTTTTATTTTTTCTATTATAAATTGATCCATCAGGTTACCTCCGCTTACTATGCGGTACTTGTTATACGATTATCTAGCAAAAAGGTTTCAAACTTTATTTAACAAAAAGTATAAAACATTCCTACCTGCACTGCATAGTCCCACTAAGTCATGTGCCCCAAGGCTTGGCAATTATCGAACTCATCTAAAGTAATCGTACAAATAATATTTTATCAAAAAGACACAAAATGTTCACAGACGTTTACTGTTGCAATAATTCGGGTATTTTTCTATTATAGTATACTAGATAGGAGGACAGAATTGTGAATAAAGATCATTTAATTGAAAAAATTGAAGAATGCCGCGAAGAAATGATTTCACTTTCTATAACACATGACCTGACTTCTGAAGCTGTTATCGCATCAAGTGTTAAGTTAGACCAATTAATTAATACGTATCAAAAGCACTACTAGATAAAGATGATACAAATAGGGTAAAAAAAGACATCAAAGTGCTCTCCATCGGAGCAGGAAATGAATGTCTTTTTTATTTGGGCAAAAATTAAATATAAAATGATCAAATTCTCCATCTATTCTATTATAATATTAGCACCATATTGATACGATTGTAGGCTTAAGGCTTTAATACCTGCCTCCTCCCAAGCTTTCATCAATTCATCAGCTTGTTGTTTCGATGGCATAAAAGCAATACCACAATCTCCTCCGCCGGCTCCTGAAGGCTTACCCGCTCCGCCCAAGGACTCTGCCAAATCACATAGTGTGCCGAGCAATGGCGTTTCAACCGGTGTATCCGCATCCTTACCAACAGTTGCTAACGCCTCTCTATTTTGTTTTACACCTTTTAATAAAAGCTCCACATCAGCATTCTCCATCCCTTGCAAAAATTGATCTACTGCCAATTTACTTGCATTCAAAAAGCGCTGGAAGGCTTCTGGATTATCTGATTTCAATTGTAAAATTCGGTCGACAAGCTTCGAGGTCGATGCTGGCTTACCAGTCCAACCTACACAAAAATAGACATTTTTCGGCATTTGTATCGATTTTGCGTCATAATACGTCCATGTGCTTTCTACTAAATCTGTTATTGAAATTCGATTCTTATATGCATCCAACAGCCACTCTGCTTGAAACGATGCATATTGCAGCATGCCGCCAAAGGATGAAGCAGCAACGTCTGCGCCTGAACCATTTCCTTGTGTTTTCACATGAGAAATAGCCGCAAGTCTAAAAACAAGCTCTGATGCAGGCTTTTCTACATGGAATTTATTAAGTATAGCCGTGATTACAGATGTTACAACCGCTGCACTTGACCCTAGCCCATATTTAATACCAGAACTGTCATCCAATTCGCTGCGAATCGCTAAGTGGAACTTTCCCGGTTGGACATTATTCTCTTTTAAGTATGTATAAACAACCGTCATCGCATCACATACGAATTGCGTTCTTTTGTCATCCGAATGGATTTTCACTTCCTCCGCTTCGTACGACCATTCCAATTCCTCGAGGTCGAAATCATGCAATGTTAGCGTGTTTCTTTCACTTTGTTCAATTGAAGCATAAACAAACCGGTCTACAGCTGTAACCGCTAGTTTTTGATATGGCTCCAGAACAGCAAATTCTCCGGCAATCATTAATTTCCCTGGTACTTTTATAGTCATTGATGTATTATCCAAGACATTCCAACCCCTAAAGATAGCTTATTCCCTGCCCTGGTTTACTTAAAATCACATCCGAAACACCGGATATTTCAGAAAGTCTTTGCTTAACACGTGCTTCATCCTCCGGCAAGTAAAGGACTTTGACATTTGGTCCAGCATCAATCGTAAAATATGCTGGAATTCCATCTGCTCGCATGTCTTGAATGGCATGCATCACACGCATTGTCGTATCATGCCAATACGTGAATGGAGGGTTCGCAGCTAGTGTCGTTGCATGCATCTTGAGGCAATTTGCCTCAGCAATACTTCCTGCTTTCTCAAAATCTTTCCCTTCAATTGCTTCCTTTATTTGTTTCAAGTCGTTTGGAATACTATCTATCCAGCCTGAATAAAACGGAGATGTCTCCACCGTTCGCTTCATCCCAGCACGACTCGAGACTTTTTTCATTGTAGACGAAAGGACAACAGCAGCAACACGAACATCCCAATGCCGGGCTGGAGCAATCGGAACAGCAAACGAATCCGAACCATCTGCTTGTTCACCCATTTCCCATTCTGCAAAACCGCCATAGATAGAACGACAAGCCGATCCCGAACCTTGACGTGTAAGACGGGATAATGCTTGATCATCCAAATCTAATCCGATTGCTTTTGTACCCGCTGCCGCTAGTGCCGCAAAACCAGAAGCGGATGAGGCAAACCCAGCTGCAGTTGGAACATCATTGATTGAATTCACTTTAGCATATAACTGTTCTTTTCCTGCAAGCTGGCGGATCAAATCAAGGAATTTCGTCACGCGACGGAATGCCTCACCCTCTACAAGCTGATTATCGAGCATAAATTGATCTTCAGATAAACCCTCCTGAAAAGCTACAGTAGTTGTTGTTGAAAAGCCATCCAATGTTAGGGAAAGACTGCTGTTAGTAGGTAAAATCAGCCGTTCATCACGCTTTCCCCAGTATTTAATTAAAGCAATATTTGTATGTGCTTTTGCTGTAGCTTTCATCGTTTTATCTCCCTTGTCTCTCTATTCTTCTTATTTCTGCTTTTTCAATACAAATGGCCACACTGCTGTCGCGCCATACTTTCTTAGCTTCTCTGCAAGCAATTTCGAATGTACTTCATTTTGGGCAAGCGCGATAATGCAGCCACCGTTGCCCCCGCCTGTTAATTTGGCTCCTAAAGCTCCTTCTTTCCGAGCAAAATAAATTAATTTATTCAACCCAGCATCACTAACGCCAAGTGCTTCTAATTCCTTTTGCGCTTCATTTAATAAATGCCCAAGGAAATGTTTACCCGCACGCTCTAGTGCATGCTTTGCTTGATGGGTTAATTCACCAATTCGATCCATTTTTCGCTGAATTCGCTTCGGTGCTGACTTGAGAAGCCTCGCAACGGATTCTACGGATGTACGTGTGTCACCAACTCTTCCAGAGTCAGCAACAATAAAGTGGAAATCCTCTCCAAGGTCAATGTAATCAATTGGGTTTTCTTTCTTATACCAAACTGGAGAACGAGATGTAATGGTGAGCGTATCAAGCCCGCTTGGAGCCCCATGTGCATACGTCTCCGCTACATTTGCAAGCTCCAACAGCTCGTCGTCCGTACATTCTCGGTCAGCAAAGTCAAATAATGACCGAATCACAGAGATTGCAACAGATGCACTCGAGCCTAACCCTTTTCCAGGCGGAATAGAGGAATTAATTCGAATCAGCAGGTCTTTACAAGGGATTTGTAAATATTCTAGCGACGCTTCAACACACTGGACGATTCCTTGTAAGGATTCCGGCGCTAAATGTAATGGTCCATGGTAAAAAGAACTATCCATTTTAACCGACCCTGGTACACGTTCAATAACTGTTTCAACACCAATTAATGGAAATGGAATGGCAATTGCTGGTTGTCCGTGTACAACCGCATGCTCTCCAATCAAAATTAGCTTACTATGAGCTATACCAATAGCTGTTTTTTCTGAAGTTGTTACTTTTTCTGCACTCATTTTGTATACTGTTCCACCAATTCTTTAGCTTTTCCGACACGGATTTGTTTTTGTTCAACTAGTTGTTCTGCAATGATATCGATCATCTCCCCAGTAGCTCCTGCCGCGATCGCAACAGAGCGAGAGTGTAAAGCCATATGGCCCTTTTGGATACCATCAGTAGCTAATGCCTTCAAAGCTCCGAGATTTTGCGTCAATCCAACTGCCACAATCACTTGGGCAAGCTCTTTGGCTGATTCAATGTGCATCATAGATAATGAAAGCTTCGCTAATGGATGCACTCGTGTTGCTCCACCGACTGTTCCAATAGCCATCGGTAATTCAATTTCTCCAACCAAATTACCTGCTTCATCCTTTGACCAAGTTGTCATCGAGCCGTAGCTGCCATTCCTTGCAGCATATGCATGGGCACCAGCTTCCACGGCTCTCCAATCGTTCCCAGTCGCAATAACAACCGGGTCAATTCCATTCATAATACCTTTATTATGCGTAACAGCACGATACGGATCAGATGCAGCAAATTCAAACGCATGGATCACCCCATCACGTACTTCCTCCCCAGAAAAATCACCTGTAGCAAGTAATGCAGGAGGGATAACACATCGTGCCCGTGCCAAACATTCATCGGCATAATTTGACAAAATTCGTAAATAGACTTTTCCATCCGTTAATTCTTCGACAATTGGTGCAATTGATTCAACCATTGTATTGATGATATTCGCTCCCATTGCATCACACGTATTGATATGCATATGCATGACGAGCATCTGACTATAGGCAGAATCCGCTGCTTCATTCAGAATACGAACATCCATATCCTGTGCACCGCCACCACGAGCAACAATACTTGGGTAAGCTGCGTTTGCTGCTTGGATTAGTGTTTTCTTTGCATGAAGCACTGCTTGCTTTGCAGCTTGAAAATCAGAGCAGCCAACTACTTGAATTTGACCAATCATCACGCGTTCCGTTGCCTCCGTTTGGAATCCACCGGCACTTCTGACAATTTTAGCGATATGGCTGGCAGATGCAATAATAGAAGCTTCCTCAACAGCCATCGGCACTATATATTCTTTCCCGTTTATAAGAAAATTCAACCCCAACCCCAACGGAAGTTGAAATGTTCCAATCACGTTCTCTATCATCTTATCTGCAGTTTCTGTAGATAGAGGTTCTTTCCTATATAGATTATTCCATTCTTCCGGAGAAAAATGGTAATTATCTTTTAAAAGCTCTCGTCGTTGTTCAACAGACATATTATAGAAACCGGGGATTCTGGAAGATTTCATCCTGGATCATCCTTTAATATTGATTATATAAAAAACAATACTTCAATCGTTACATTTTTCATTGAATAAATTATAACACGATATCGTAGTTTTTTTCATTAGAAGCTACCTGCTCCCATTGCCAAAAAATGCTACGCTAAAATTAAATTCACTGTATCTATTATGTTAAAAATTCACATAAAATGCAAATAAACAAGGTAGTATGCATCTATCACAACGACCTTGTTTATTTTATCTCTGCTGTATATAATCCAATATTGGATAATGTTAAAATGATGAGCCATGAAGGATTCGAACCTTCGACCCTTTGATTAAAAGTCAAATGCTCTACCGACTGAGCTAATGGCTCATGTAGAAAACGAAATGTGTTCGTTAGAGCTAGCTTGTAAATAACCCTAAAATGTAAGTTCAAATGGAGGTTGAAAAGGACCAAGAATTTCGAGGCGGTGCAGCTTTGAGCAACGGAACGTATGCAATTAATACGTGAGTAGCGGAAAAGCAAACCAACGAAGAAATTCGACGTGTCATTTTTACCGGACTATTTGAACAATCCTAAAAAAATTAAAAATGGCTGGGCTACTAGGATTCGAACCTAGGGTACACGGGATCAAAACCCGATGCCTTACCGCTTGGCTACAGCCCAACAATACAAATGGTGGAGGGGGGCAGATTCGAACTGCCGAACCCTGAGGGAGCGGATTTACAGTCCGCCGCGTTTAGCCACTTCGCTACCCCTCCATATTATGAACCATTTCTTTAATCTTATACCGAAAAATGGTGCCGGCCAGAGGACTTGAACCCCCAACCTACTGATTACAAGTCAGTTGCTCTACCAATTGAGCTAGGCCGGCAAATGGTGGAGGATGCAGGGCTCGAACCTGCGACCCCCTGCTTGTAAGGCAGGTGCTCTCCCAGCTGAGCTAATCCTCCATATTGGTGACCCGTACGGGATTCGAACCCGTGTTACCGCCGTGAAAGGGCGGTGTCTTAACCGCTTGACCAACGGGCCATACTTTGGTTTCAAGTCAGCTATAACGACAACTTTGAAACACCCTGTCGCAGACTGACGAATTTTATTATAACCAGGAATGAAATGTTTGTAAAGGGTAAATTTGATTTTTTTTACGTTTTTTTATAAAAAGTCGCAACACCCCTTATATATTAAGGTTTCCAAGACAATAAAAAGAATATTACAAACGGAATTTATGCTAGATTATGCTAGATATTGTAAGAAGTTACTCGGATTTTTATTTTAGTTTCATCACCAGGTCCTAATAGGTTATAATAGAAAAAAGATATTTTGATGGAGGTTTATTATGTCAAATCTACTGCAAGGAAAAAACGTTGTTATAATGGGTGTTGCCAATGAAAGAAGTATTGCTTGGGGAATTACAAAATCACTTCATAATGCTGGAGCAAACTTAATTTTTACAAATAGACAGGAACGTTCACACCAAAAGTTGGTTAAATTATTGGAACAAAACGATATCGAGCCAAAGCTTGTCGTTTCCTGTGATGTTGCTAGTGATGAAAGTATTCAAGAAGCATTCCAAGAGATTAAAGAAAAAGTAGGCGTTATTCATGGTCTCGTTCATTCAGTTGCATTCGCAAAACGCGAAGAATTAAAAGGAGAATATGCGGACACTTCCCGAGATGGCTTCTTAATAGCACAGGAAATCAGTGCTTACTCACTTGTTGCCGTTACGAAGGCAGCAAAAGAGTTGATGACCGAAGGCGGAAGTATCGTAACACAATCGTATCTAGGGTCTGAACGTGTTATTCCAAACTACAATGTCATGGGTGTTGCAAAAGCTTCCTTAGAGGCAAGCGTCCGCTACCTAGCAGAAGATGTAGGTAAATATGACATCCGCGTTAACGCTATTTCTGCTGGTCCAATTCGTACATTATCAGCTAAAGGTGTATCCGGCTTTAACGAAAAAGCAAATGTTATTGTAGAAAAAGCACCACTTCGTCGCAATGTCGATCAAGATCAAGTTGGTGACGCAACTTTATTCTTTATTAGTGATCTTTCACGTGGTGTGACAGGTGAAGTACTTCATGTTGATTCTGGATTCCATATTATTGGTGGCTAAAACGGAGAATGAATTGCAAGCATATAGCTTCTAGAGGTATAAGCATCATTCTATTTATAGCGTTTCATAGTCGTAACTATCCTTCGTGATAAATAAAGTCGCATAATTTTTATGCTTTCTTAATTAAATGTAATAAGACGCTTTGCTATCAGCCCATGATTCAAAGCGTCTTTTTAACTTTTAGAAAGGATGGATATGGATGAAGGAATGGTTTGGAACCTTAGATGGCGAGCCCTTTACGGCGTTCGGAACAAGTCATATTACGATAATTCTCATCTATTTTATTGTAATGCTTACGCTCATTTTCACGTACAAAAAAATCAATAAAAAACAGTACCACACTTTACGGTGGGTTTTATTTAGCATATTAATATTAGCGGAACTCTCCTATCAAGTATGGGCAGCAACCAATGGCATCTGGAGTATGAAGGAGCAACTACCACTTCATCTATGCAGTATCGCCAGCATAGTAGGAGCAATTGCACTTATAACACAACATAAAAAGTTAATTACGATTACATTTTTTATTGGATTTATTCCACCTTTTCTAGCACTGCTCACACCAGAGCTTCCATACGATTTCCCAAATTTTCGTTTCTTTATTTTTTTCATCCATCATATTACGATTTCTTTCGTTGCACTAGTTCTCATAAATGATGTCCAATTAACGTTAAAATCCACGTTTGAAGCGTATGGTTATTTATTAGTTTACGCAGGTATCATTGGTTTTTTTGTTAATCCTAATATAAAATCCAACTATTTATATCTTGCAAATCCTCCAAGCACAAGCAGCCCGCTTGATTTACTTGGTAGCGGGGCGAACTATTATCTTCAGTTAACTTTACTGGGTCTTGTTGTGTTTATCGGGCTTTATTATTTTTACCGAATCTGTCGGAAGGGGCTTTCTTAGCAGTGTTATGAGAGCTTTTTAATTGATCTTGGATTTCTTCTATATTAATTCTCGTTTTTTCAAGGCGCTCTACCTTTTCTGTTCAAAGCTGTTATTTTCGCAACGTTGCTTATATATATTTCTTTGGATATCAGCCCCTTTGCAACTCCAATTGTTTCATACTTCTTCCATTGTTCGAAACCAAGCTTGCCTCCTCATCAAAATTTGAATTTGGCAATTACAGCACTTTCTTTCCTAACGAAGCGCAACATTTATGCTTTAATTATATAAGGAGAGGAGGGAAACAATTGAATTTAGAACGGACACTTTACCAAGCAGCCACCGAATTAATTGTCAAGAGATACCCCACTGGCTGGGGTGGTGCTGCGGCGATGTATACAGATGATGGAGAAATCCTTACCAGTGTTGCACCTGACGTTATCAACGCTTCCACTGAGTTATGTATTGAAACCGGCGCGATTTTAGAGGCACACAAGCTAAATACAAAAATCACCCACAGCATCTGTGTCGTAAGGGATGATGAAAATAGCTCATTTAAAATATTAACTCCTTGTGGGGTATGCCAGGAAAGACTATTTTATTGGGGACCAACGACAAAAGCCGCAATCACTACAACAAGTGGAGATATCACTTTTAAAGCACTTGCTGAAATTCAGCCTTTCCATTGGTATAAGGCATATTGTGAGGATTGATGATCGTTCAGGAGCTTCATCCCACGATAAAAAACATTAAACAACAAATTTCTCACGATAAAGCGAAACCTTTCCTTGCAGTACTCGTACATAATAGAAACAACTAAATTTACAGGGGGAATTTCTGTGAAGGCAATTACAAAAAAACGTACAAAAGCAGTTTTAATCGACAGTGTTATTTCAGGTGTCGCGTCAGTCGGTGTCGAATATTTATTAAAGAAGAAAATTAAAAATGAAGCTTTCCATGCGCTCGTTACTCCAACTCTTGTGATGTGGTCTTTGGAATATGCACAACTAAAAACTTGCGGTCAAACGCTTGGGTATAAAACAATGGGACTAGCCCTTGAAAATGAGAACGGCTCTGAGCTAACATCTGGTCAAATCATTAAACGCATGGCTTACCGTGATTCATTAAGTACGTTTAAATACATGAAGGACCGAAAAGCATTTGAAGGTGAAGATGGTTCCGTATTACCGCATGACGAGGTTGCCGGGACGGTCGTTCGAGAGGTTTAGCGGAGTTGAGTAAAGCACCTTATTAAACTTCTAAACGAGGAAGAGGCTATGCCTTATCCTCGTTTTCGTTTTACAAATGAAACGTACCCCTCCAATTTAGAAAAAACTCCAATTAACTATTGATATTATCCCCTCCTCTTACCAGCAATTCTTAACAGTGAGTAGTATCCAAATACCCACGAAGCTATGCTATAATAGATAAGATGGTCTTCTTTAAATACAATTCATATTATATTATTTTTAATCGTAACGGAGGGGAAATTATATGAAAAGACACCATGCGATTATTATTTTCTCTTTAGGAGCTTTTTTCTTTGGATTAAACCCGTTATTTATAAAATTAGGTTTTGCTGCCGGCTGGAGCCTCAATGAAATCAATGTTATACAAGCAATCATCGCTTTTACAGTCCTCTGGATAATAGGGTTATTTGCCATCAAACGAAACCCACAAGCAGTTAAAAAGCTTTCTTTCAAAACCGTACTCTCACTCATGGCAGCAGGAAGCTTCACCGGTTTAACAAGTGTCCTTTATTATGGCTCCATGCAATATCTGCCAGCATCACTAGCTGTTGTTTTATTATTCCAATTCGTATGGGTTGGGGTATTGTTTGAATGGATCATTTATCGTCGAAAACCAAGTGGCAAGACATTGCTCACTGTTGCACTAACATTAGTTGGTGTATTATTCGCAGCAGATGTCTTTAATGGCGGATTAAGCGAGATAACACTTATTGGCTTCCTGCTTGGAATCGGCTCTGCATTTACCTATTCCGCTTTTATTATTGTCAGTGGACGTGTAGCAGTTGATGTTCCAGCAACGATTCGTTCCCCAATTATGGTAACAGGTGCAGCTCTATTAATCTTTATTCTATTTCCTCCGCACATGACATTAAATGCCAATGTCTTAAGCAGTGGAAGCATCTGGATCTATGCAGGAGCACTTGCGCTATGCGGACTGATTTTAACACCACTCATGTTTGCCATGTCGACGCCACATCTACCAGCAAGCTTAGCTACTATCCTTGGTGCAATTGAGCTTCCTGTATCAGTAGTCGTTGCATACATTGGATTAGCAGAATATGTTGCTCCATCTAGATGGTTTGGGGTTTTGCTGATTCTAGCAGCAATCGCGATTGGTGAAATGCGAGGACTTTGGCAGGTAGTATTGAAACGGAAACGGTATGTGCACTAAATACATTAAACCTCAGGGTGTCCGAACCCTGAGGTTTATTTTAATTCGCTATGCAATAAAGATAAAATATAAAATAAATAACAAGCAAAGCACATACATAATCGGATGTATTTCTTTATAACGCTTTTGCGCAAGGAGCGATAATGGATAAAGGATAAATCCAAATGCAAGACCCATAGCCACACTGGAAGTTAATGGCATCATAATGATCGTCAAAAATGCTGGAATAACAATTTCGATTTTACCCCAGTTAATATTCCGAATATCCATCGCCATTAATGCCCCAACAATAATTAAGGCAGGAGCAGTAACTTCTGTCGTTATAACAGCTAGAATTGGTGAAAAGAATAATGCAATCGCAAAGCAAAGTGCAATGATGATCGATGTAAATCCAGTCCTTCCTCCCACCGCAATTCCTGATGAGGATTCAACACTTGTTGCAGGTGTAGATGTCCCCAATATTGCTCCGATTGACGCAGCTGAAGAATCCGCAAGCAATGCTTTTCCTATCTTCGGAATCTTATTGTTTTTCATGATTCCCGCTTGACTCGTAAGTGCAATTAACGCACCAGCTGTATCAAAAAAGGCAACAAATAAAAAGGTAAAAATTACTGCTAATACATCAGGTGTAAATATTGCATCCAAATTCATAAACACAGCACCAAATGTTGGTTCAAGACTCGGAATCGTACCGATAATCGAGGATGGAATTTTAATTAATCCAACAAGCATTCCAATAATCGTTGTAATCGCCATCCCATAAAAAATTGCCCCATTCACACCACGAACGAGCATAATAATTGTGATGATGAGGCCAACGATAGCTAATGCTGTTCCAGGTAAAGTTAAATCACCAATCGAAACAATCGTATCTGGATTAGCAACAATAATTCCTGCATTTTTAAACCCAATAAACGCAATGAAAAAACCAATTCCAGCAGCAATCGCATGTTTTAAACCCTCCGGAATCGCATTAATAATCTTTTCCCTGATTTTCATCAAGCTTAAAATCATAAAGATAATTCCCGCAATAAAGACACCAGTCAAAGCTACTTGCCATTCAATCCCCATCCCGATAACAACCGAAAAGGTAAAGAATGAATTTAGCCCCATACTAGGCGCAATAGCAATTGGATAATTTGCAAGCAGCCCAATAAGTAATGTACCAATGATTGCAGTAAGTGCAGTAGCTGTAAACACAGCTCCCCGATCCATCCCTGCTTGACTAAGTATAAGCGGGTTTACGACTAAAATATACGATACGGAAAGAAACGTTGTCAGCCCTGCGAAAACTTCCTGTTTATAGGATGTATTTCTTTCTGTAAAACCAAAAAAGTTTTTCATGATGTGCAGTATCTCCCATTTGCTACTTTTGTATATAAAAAAACCTTGACTTCTTTCCAGCAGCCAAAGTAACAGTAAAAGGTATAGAAAAATACATTCCCATCCCTTGTAGACAAGCTATTTATGGTAGCTGGTAGAAACGTCCAAGCCATATTCTTGGACTTATACAAGATGTAGCTATTTGTTTTTAGATAATAGGGAAATGATAGCAGGTTGGCGGGTGGTGGGTCAAGGGGAATGGGAGTAATAGTCTTTTTCAGTTTCCTCGATTGATGTGTCAAAGTTTATGTTTTATAAGGCACAATTATTACATTAATCTTTGAGTAAAGCTAAACGGTTAAACGGTGGATTCAATTTATCAAACGATTATTCCCCAAAAATCAGTTTTACAAATCCTATATACCGTAATAACAATTTACATATTATGTTTTACGTCTTTTACCTTCAATCAATGAACTCATCTACCGATAATAGTTATATATCCACATACAGATATCAAGTTTAAAATTAGGAGTGTCATATATGTCAAAACCAACAGACAAACAACTTCAACAAGTTTATAATATATTTCAAACGTTAAGTGAAGCATCAGACCATTTTCATAAGCTCATTAAAGAAAAGGAATTAAATCAAAGCATTTTTATTTTCAGTTCTATTGTTGATGGGTTTCAAGCATTATCAAGGATTGACGCAGTATCAAAAATAGAAGAGTGGAACATTCGAAAAAATAAAGCAGAGAAACACTTGCTTGATATTGCACAACTACTAGAAAAGGGTAACTTTATCAAGATAAGTGAGATTCTACAATTCTCCTATCTGCCACTTCTAAACAAAATTACTAAAGATATCTCAAAAAGTATGGATGATCAAAAAAGTAAAAAATATAAGATTGGCGTATTTGCTTCCTTTCATAACCCTCGAGCCTTTTATCCTGAAGCAAGAGTAAATGCATTAGTCCAAGAAAGTGAAAGGCAGAACACCCAGCTTCTTTTCTTCACTTCAACAGATGTTAATTTTGAAAAAGAAGTAATTACAGCAGATGTTTATACAGATGGGAAATGGGAACGCATTACTACACATTTTCCAGACGTTATCAACAATGTTGGTGCAGGGAAACGTTCGCACATTGAGAGAAAACTTCGCAGAGTCATCCCATTTACTAGCTTTCATGTCGGTAATAAACTTTCATTACCAATGCGAATGGCCAAATATAAAAAATATGTTGAATTACTCGTTCCATTTCGCTTATGTCGTAATGAAGTAGAAATTCATGAATTTCTAAAGGATAATAACAAAGTCGTATTCAAATATCTTCAAAGTAACCGAGGGGAAAACATCTATTTTGTTACCAAAAAAGGAACACGCTATGCAGTACAGGAACATAAGAATGAACGAATATTAAGTCAGGAAGCTTTTGAAGAGTGGCTTCAAACAGTTATTTTACAGGAAAAAGGAAGTTTTATCGTTCAGCGATATATTCATACGCGTACAAAAGAGGATGAGCCTTACCATTTCCGGGCGCATGTACAAAAAAACGGGGAAGGTAAATGGGGATTAACCCATATTTATCCACGGCTCGGTAATAGAAAAAGTAACCTGAGTAACGTTGCTACTGATGGCAGAGTTGATAATTTCCATGATTTCCTTGTAAGAGAATACGGGGGAAAAGCGGAAAAATACGAATCTGATATTTTACGACTTTCCATAGAAATTGCCCTTCACTTAGATAAACTTTACGGGCTTGCTCTTGATGAGCTGGGAATTGATCTTGCCATTGATGAAAATGGTAGGTATTGGATGCATGAGGCTAACAATGGTCCTCAAACAGCATACCATGAAGAAAAAAGAGCAGTAAACACGATTGCATATGCAAAATATATTGCAAAGAACGGGATTTTCTATACTGAAAGTTTAAGAAAGTCTTGGAGTGGAATGTTTCAAGCTAGGACAGCAAACATTGCCTTAGCAGAATTAGATAACCGTACCACAGTAGGCGTACTTCAAGGTAAAATTGTTAACGATTCACTTGCCACTACTCTAGCAGAGACAGCTGAAAGGAAAAATATTCATCTTTATACTTTTACACCGAAAGATGTTGATTACGACGAAATGCTTATAAAAGGGCATTTTTACGAAGATAACAAATGGATACCCAAAATTGTTGAATATCCTGATGCCATAATTGATCGTTTACAGCTTCGAGGTGATGAAGATGCTCAATGGATTTATGAAGAACTAGAAGATATTGCATTTACCAATAAATGGACGGGCAGGAAATATAAAAAATCTGGAATATATAAGAAGCTCCAGGCTAGTGAAGAAATTAACGATATTCTTGCACCCTATCAAAAAGTTTCAAAAACACGAGATATCTTCAGCTTTATTGAGAAGTACGGTAAAGTTATTTTAAAGTTAGAAAGTGGAAATATTTCAGGAACTCAGTACATTGAAAAGCTATCAAATGGTAAATATTTTGTTACAAAAGGGACATCGGTAACAGAATATAGTGAGTTTCCGTTACTAAACAAGTTAAAAGAATTGATAAAAGAAGACAACTTTATCGTTCAGAAAGATGCTAGATCTCTGAATAAAAATGGACAACCAACTTCCTTTTCTATGCAACTAATACAAGATAAAGTAGATAAATGGAAATTTATTAGCCTTTTTGCAGACTTGAAAGCCAATCCTGCTGACAATACTTCGAAAAACCTTACGGAAGAACTTACTGAATTTCTTCGGGATAATTATGGAGAAAAAGAAGCGACCGAGCTGGAAAGTAAGATTAAAGAATTAGCTAAAACAGTTGGTGTTAGTCTTCAAAAAATTTATGGTAACGTAGTAACTGAAGTAACTATCGAGTTAGGAATAGATGATAATCAGCATCTAAGCCTAATAGAGGTAAACCCAAATAGCCCTAACACGATCTATGATACTGCAACATACGCAGAAAATGTTATTTCATATGCTAGTTATCTAGGCCTTTTGACTAAGAGCAATGATAGCTTTGTTAAGATATAAGGGTTGTGGTTATAAGTTGTAAGCTGTCAAGAAAGCACTTGGCAGCTTTTAGCTTGCTTGATATGAGGTTCATCAAAATTTTTAATAACTTTAACTAATTCAAAAGGAACCCTAGTATAACTAGAGTTCCTTTAACTATTTTTCTTATTGAAGTAATTGTAAAACACCTTGTGGTTGTTGGTTGGCTTGCTTTGCCGCTATGTCTTTCGATCATAGAATAGACTATATCTTCACCCTTATTCTTAAGGGGCTGGGCACTTCGAATGGAAATGATCCACCCTACGAATCTCATTGCCTTAAGTTTAACTGTTAGGCAGTGCATTCTAGTCGTTGAACCTTCGCCAGGTTTTCACCACAGGCGCTTGGCTGCTGATTATCCATTGTTTCATTGCTTTGTTTTTCAAACCTTCACGTCTGCCGTTTCCAGCTACGTTGTGGTACAAAACACTTTAGGAAGTTCCAGCAATTCACCCAGTTATCTTCTAACCCGTTACCAGATTAGACGCCCTTCCCACCAAATTACTGTAAGAGTTGTAACACTCCTTGAGGCATTTGCTGGGATTGAGCTAACATTGATTGTGCCGCTTGTGAAAGGATATTGTTCTTAGTGAACTCCATCATTTCTTTCGCCATATCAACGTCACGAATACGTGATTCTGCAGCAGTTAGGTTTTCTGCTGATGTACCTAAGTTGTTAATTGTGTGATCTAGACGGTTTTGGTATGCACCAAGTTTTGAACGTTCAGCAGATACTTTTTCAATTGCATCGTTAATAGTAGTAATAGCTTCATCAGCACTTTCTTGAGTCAATATCCCACCAGTTGCTCCTTCAGCTGTAGGATCCGCAACAGTTAGTTCACTTACTTCTAAACCTTCAGTACTCATATCACCAATTTCTAATTCAATACTTTGATTCTCGTTGGCACCAATGTGGAATTTACCAGAGAAATTGCCATCAAGAAGTGATTTCGTATTAAATTCCGTATCACCTGAGATTCTATCTACCTCTTCAAGTAATTGGTTCATTTCTTTTTGAAGCTCTTGACGGTCAGTATCATTGTTTGTATCATTTGAAGACTGAACCGCTAGCTCACGCATTCTTTGAAGAATTGAATGAGTTTCATTCAAAGCACCTTCAGCAGTTTGGATAAGAGAAATCAAATTTGTTACCGCAATGGCATTTAATCCACTACTTCTTTATGTTTCCATAAAGTTCAGATCATATCTTCATCCCTAAGGATGCCCCGCGCTCGTGGGTAGTTTATTGGTCTGTATCCTCACTACCTGATCGTTACACCTTCCTAGCTACAGGTTTTTTACAATTCACTAGGCTTGGCTCGGTATTGCCCACCATCCACAACTGCTAGTTTGGTTTGGGGTTCCACCGAATTCACGGAGTTTTCATCTAAGTATTACTACTTAGAGCGGCATATCTAGTTTACCGTCTTGAGCGTTCTTAGTAGCCATTTCCAATCCACGAATTTGTCCACGCATTTTTTCAGAGATTGCTAGTCCAGCAGCGTCATCTCCAGCTTTGTTGATACGAAGACCTGAAGAAAGTTTCTCCAATGAATTTTGTGTTGCACCTTGGTTTGCTCCTAATTGACGATGTGCGTTAAGAGCAGAAATATTGTGATTGATAATCATGATCAATCTACCTCCATGTTTTTAATTTTTAGCAAGTCACATCCTTGTGTCTCGCTTCATTATTTATATCGGCATGGTTTAGGAATGTTTTAGCAATTTTATTAAACTTTTTATTATGTCAGTAGATTAAACATAAATAGACCACAGTACTACTTGGTCACCCAAAAAAGGACCTCCTCCTAAAGAAGGATGCCCTTATGCATTATTTAATAGAAATCTCTCTCCTAATTAGAATCCTTCAATCTATTTTTATAAACCGCTGTAAACGCCCTAATGGTTAATACAAAGACACCAATCAAGGCAACGAAAGCAGTGATAATTAAATCCATACTTATTCTACCTCCATTCCCTATTAACACTTTTACTCATTACTTTTCATTGCGATAAATCATCTATACCCCTATTAACCGGTAGATAAACTTTCTATCTATTTAGAAATTGAATGGTGTTATGTTCTTAACTGTTGGACGCAATGTATTCCTGTTCTTCTACAACTATCGCTCCCCGCTCATCTAACCTCACAAACCGAATTGCTGCTATAAAGTAACTCAATATAGCTACAAACATAAACAACCCAAACAATCCACTATTATACGCCTGTTCAAAGTATAAAATATTAACCAGTGTAAAAATTACTCCTCCAATTAATCCCAAGTAACCAAAGCGATCTGTTTTTCGCAATCTTAAACTCGTTCTTCTATTAGCCAACGTCACCAACGTAATTGTCAGGATATTAACCGAGCTTCCAATCCAAACCGGGTGTATGTTTAGATAAAATTCCTGTGGATGCCAGCCGCCCAGGTAATACCATAACAGTCCACTAGTAAATCCAGTGAACAAGGAAGCAACTACAGCTCGCTTCGTTACCACCGGCCAGAATAATGCGGCTACTACCGGTGCAAACGTGGCACTGTTTCGTATCGTCCAAGCAAATACATTCCACCATGCCGATTGCTCTGTTCGCAATAAGCCAAACGCAATCATCAGGCCGGTTAAAAGCAGCAGCGAGATTTTCGTATATTTAATAAGCTGGTCCCCTGTGGCATTTGGATTAATCGCACTTCCCACATCACGTCCGAGACTTGTGGCACCTGAGAACTGACAAGGTCCACCCCATCCGAGTGCACAACCCCATACACCAAGGAAAAACAAACCTACTAATGGGGCAGGCAAGACTTCCATCAAGTACTGGGGAATCGCGATAAGTCCAGTGGATGCATTCGGCACAACGGTGGCAGCTGATATTCCGAAGATAACGCCACCGACTATAAATGGAATCGCCATGAATCCAGCCATGACAAGTCCTTTTTGACCCTCTTCTGGCGAGCGGGAGGATAATGCCATTTGGAAAGCAGCCTGAGCCAGAATGACGTTAACGAGGAACGTCCCAAACCAGACGACAATTACTTGCAGTCCGACACTTCCAAAGTTAAACATTTCTGGACGCTCCATGTTCAATGCAGCTAAACCTGATATTCCGGGATTGATGAAAAAGGCAACAACTCCAATTACGATCATTAATCCGAATGCAAACATATTCATCGTTTGTGTAAAGGCAATGGACCACATGCCACCAGCTTGTAAATAGATAAAAAGTAAAATAGCAGTAAACGCAACGGATAAACTCAATGAAATACCTGTAAACACATGAAATGCAGAAGCAAATGCGATTGCCGTGGCAACGGACCACATGGGAAAGGCAAATGCAGTAATTGCTCCTGATAAGCCTTTTGCCGTTCTACCATACGTATCTCCTATCAAACCAGAAACCGTTACAAGCATCTTTTTCCGGAAAGAACGGATAATCAACAAAGCAATAATAAATATTTGAACCATTTCCGCCACCCCATACCAGATTGCGGAGATACCGGTTAAATAAGATAACTCCAAAATAGAGATAAATGTGGATCCCGAGAATAATCCAGTTATACAAAACGCAACAATCCATTTATTGAAATTCCGATTTCCAACAAAATAACTATCTTTCTTTGTCACACGTCTTTTGGCAATTTGCCCTGCCGATATGAGCGCAAATGTATATCCTAATGCCAGTATAATTGTCCATACACCATATTCTGTCACAACTAGTCACTCCCTTAATATTTACATCACCTTATTCCAAACGAATATTCAATTACAAAGACAAAGCAAAAACCCCCTTCCATAAGAAGAGGGTAGATAAATTCAGGGCACCTCTTCTTATCTTTCAGACCAGTGTCTGATGGAATTGGCACAGTACTCAATAAATTGAGCCCGCTGCCGAGGTATCAAAGGGCCATATCCCTCCACCTCTCTTGATAAGAAGTTCAATATTCAATTGTATTAAAATTACACCTTCACGATGAAAAAGTCAATGTTATTTTAAAATTCAATTTATCTGTCAATCAATCGTTACATCACGCAAAAATGGGAAACTACTTGGATACTGATAAAATCCACTCACTTCATCCCTTAAACCAGCTAGCAATACAGAATGGTAAAGTGGAACGATTGGAGCTTCATCTACAATTATTTGTTGTGCTTCACTATATAGTTGCAGTCTTTCTTCTTCCGCTCCCTCTTGTCTTGCCTCCTCCAGCAACTCATCTACCTCATCATTCGCATAAAAAGACCTGTTTCCTGGATTTCCGGCATTTGCTGAATGAAACATCGGGTACAGTCCGTAATCCGCATCCAATGTTACAGTCCCCCAGCTTCCGATAAACATATCAACACCGCCATTACCAGTCACTTCTAAATAAGTTCCTACTTCGGTCATCTCAATGTCAATAGTGATACCAATTTCTTTTAGTTCTGCTTGGATAACCTGCGCGATATCCGATGTATTTGTATCGTAGGCCATGATTGTCGCATTGAAACCATCCTCATAGCCCGCTTCCTTTAATAGTTCCTTTGCTTCCTCAATGTTATAATCGATAGGCTCTACATCCTCATCATACCCAAACACGGTAGGCGCGAGCGGTCCTTTTGCTGGTAAGGCCACACCATTTAGTACCCCTTCGATAATTTCTTCTTTATTAATTGCTTTTGCAATCGCCTGTCTTACCCTAGGATCTGTAAATGGTTCTTTTTCTACATTGAAGCCAAGATAAGACATACTTGCGCTATCCGATTGTTTAACGTGTGTACCTTCATTCGTATCCACTTCGTCAATATTGCTTGTATTTACTGGATAAATGATATCCGAATCACCCGTTTGCAGCTCTGCAATTCGTGTTAAATCCTCTGGGACAAATTTAAAGGTTACCGAATTTACACCGGCCTTATCTCCCCAATAGTCTTCATTTTTTACAACTTTTATTTGTTCTCCACTTGTTCGGTCATCATATTTGAAATATCCTGTACCGATTGGGTTCTCATTAACTGTTGCAAACGGTTCTCCACCATTAGCTATTGCTTCATTATCCTTTTCAATCGCCTCAAGACTGATCATATGCCCGCCCGGATGTGCCAAATGAGATGGCAATGCTGAAAAAGGATATTTTGTATGAATCTGTACCGTATATTCGTCTACTACTTCCACGGAATCAATCATATCGAATAAAAAGGCTAGCGGTGAGCCCATATCAGGATCAAGAACGCGATCCAGGTTCGCTTTTACTACTTCCGCGTTAAATGCACTGTCATCATGGAACGTAACATCTTCTCTAAGCTTTGCTTCCCAGACAGTATCTTCAATTTGTTCAAGGCTCTCAGCTAAAGCTGGTTGAATCTCCAAATCTGTGTTTTGTTCAACCAACGTATCATAGATGGCATTCATCACATATAAGGAGTTACCATCATTTGCAGCGTGCGGATCCAGCGATACTGGCTCTGCAGCTAATCCAACTGTCAGATCCTTTTGTTCCTCTGCATTCTCTGATTCATCTGCTCCGTCACCAGCACATGCAGAAATAACCAATAAACCCGATATAAGTAAAATTAATAATAATGCTTTTTTCAATTTAACCACACTCCACGTGTTGATATTTTGAGTATAAGGTAGATCTTATTCTACTATTTACACAACTTCATCAATCCTAATTTATTCACATACTCCCCACCATATTATAAATTTCAATTTTTCTTTTAAAACAATCCCCCTTAACTCTATAATTCCTATTAATTAACTGCGAATTAAGCATATAATATCATACCACTCCACGTTCTTTATGACAAATTAATTAGCCTGTATAGCAACAAATAAGGCATTTTGGAATTTCGCACTTGAAAGTAATAGTATATAAAAAGCTGCTGACACCTCTGCCAGCAGCCGAACTCAAAAATCATTCTTCACTCACACGTTCTTTCAAACTCTCATCATCCCGAAGCTTCCATAGCTTACCAGGCCAGAACGCAAAACGCCCAAGTACTGTTGTAATTGCTGGAACAAGCAATGGTCTGACGATAAAAGTATCCAGCAAGATTCCGATCGCAGTAATCGTACCGAAATGAACAAGCACCTGCAAAGGCATTACAGCTAGAACCGAAAACGTACCAGCTAGAATAAGCCCTGCTGAACTAATTACACTTCCCGTTTCTGCAACACTTTTAGAAATAGCCTGTTTGAGCGGCATTTCCTTTCGATTGCTCCATAGACTAGAAACAAGGAATATGTTGTAGTCAATACCTAGGGCAACCGAAAAGACGAATACATAGAGCGGAATTAATCCTTGAATTTCTGTAACTCCAAATATATGATGGAGCACAATCCACCCTAAACCAAGCGCAGATAAATACGAAATGATAACGGTTGACAATAAATAGACCATTGCCACAATGGACCTTAGGAAAACGATAAGTAATACCGCTATAATGAGCAGAAGGGCAGGTATAATTAACCCCTGATCTCGATTGGTTACCTGATCTGTATCGTATAATGTCGCCGTTTCACCGCCAAGCCATACATAGTCATCTGCATTGACTACACCAGCATCGCTTAGTGCACTCGTTGCAATAGCCTGGAGCTCTGGAACGCTTTCTACCGCTTCCGTGGAGTACGGATCAATCGAAAGTGTCACTTTCCATTCCTGGATATCCTTATTTTCCGATCCTTCCACAGGATCATCAACAATCTCAACGTAAGGATGCTCTGCCAATTCGTTCTGTAACGAAACATCCGCTCCATTTGTATCGACGATCACACTGACAGGAGCAATTTCACCTGGAGGATAATGGTCTGCAATTAATGTAAATCCTTCTCGTGATGGCATATCCTCTGGGAAAGAATCTAATAAAGCATAGGTATATTGCATTTTTGGTACGAAAGCAGCCAGGCCACCAAGAATAACTATACTAACAAGAATAATGGTCCATGGTTTTTCTGTAACCACTTTTCCAATCTTCTTCCCAAATCGATGACTTGGTTTCGGACGACGCAGCTTTTTCCCTTTTTTCTTCTCAATTTCCTGAATCATTTCTTCAGGTCGTGGGATAAATGGGATAAAAGCAAAGCGGCCAAGTAAGGCCAGAATCGCAGGAAGCACGGTTAATGCTGCGAGTCCCATAATAAATATCGATAAGCTAAAAGGTACAGCAAAACGATCATAGGATTCGTAATAGGCTAGCCCGAGTGAAAGCAATCCTAAAACAGTAGTAAGGGAACTCATCATGATGGCCCCGCCAGTACCGCTAATCGCACGTTTTAATGCAACATGTTTATCTTTTTCAATTCGCAGCTCATCTCTGTACCGTGAAATTAAAAATAAGCAATAATCTGTTCCGGCTCCGAACAAAAGAACCGTCATAATCGATATCGCTTGCCCATCCACAACAATCCAGCCCTGATCCGCAAAAAACCCAAGCAGTGGACTAATAATTCCATAGGCGATCCCAACCGCAACAAGCGGGACAAGTGCCAAAATTGGTGAGCGATACAATAAAATAAGTAAAATAAATACAATCAATACAGTTGCAATTAACAAGGTAAAGTCTGCATTGCTGAACAAGGAAACGGTATCAGTCTGAATTCCAATAGGTCCAGAAAAACGCACATGTAAGCCAGACTCGTCTATATCACTTTTCAGCACCTCACTGCCAAATGCATCATTTATTTTAACTTCTAGTTGGTCGAGTGCCGCTTGTAATTCCTTTGTTGCTGCAGTGTCATCAAAAAATACCGGTGTTGTCAGTGCTTTTCCATCTTCAGAAGCACTTCCTCTTAAAGCTTCAACAGGAGCATCCTGAAATGGTGGAATAAATGTTTGATGATTAACCGGCTCATCATTTAGATTCTGATAAAGAGATTGAATCATCTCATAATCCGAATTATTTAACCCTCCATCACGATGCCACACTAAAAGCAATGGTGTACCAGCATCATTAGAGAATTCTTCGTTCGTAATTTTACCTGCTTCGACAGACATCATATCTTCTGGTAATAATTGTGTATCCGACGTCTCTCGATCATTAACTTGTGGCCAAATATATGAAAATATTCCAATCAATAAAACCCAAATAAACAAGGTCGCCCAACGGGTTTTGGTATTCGCAACAATACCTCCCCAATTTTTCAATAGACCTTTCACAAATCTCATCCTTTCTAGCGCAAATTTTATCAATGCACTTAACCATGTATCTTGTAATTATATATACTAGTAGGTTAATTAATCAAGTTTTTTTCAAATTATGGTATAATAAGTCTAGTTTAAATAATTTGGAGTGGAATTCATGATGCAACGCAAACATCGAACATTAGGGAGACCTCGTAAAGAACAGGATGGAATCTCAACGAAAGATACTATCTTACACATCGCTACAGAAATGTTTTTGGAAAAAGGATATCCGTTAGTATCCATGGACGATGTTGCCCAACAATGTGATGTCACAAAAGCAACGGTGTATTACTATTACAAAACAAAGGCAGACCTTTTTACGGATGCAATGGTCCAGTTAATGAATCGAATTCATGAAAGAATTGTGGCGATTCTCTCAACCAATGAGCCATTGAAAAAGCAGCTGTTTCAGTTTGCCAAAGGCCATTTACAAGCGACTGTGGATATTGATATCCATTCATTTATGAAGGAAGCAAAGACATCTCTTTCACAGGAGCAACTGCAATTGATGCAGCAAGCAGAAGAAAAAATGTATGAAGAATTAGAGCATGCATTAAAAAAGGCAATGGATAATGGAGAAATCTCCAGAAGCAACCCACGCTTAGGAGCGCTTCTATTTGTATCTTTGGTAACAACCGGAAACAATATGGATACTAATTTTAAAAATTCATTCCGATCACTGGATGATTTAGTAACGCAGATTGTAGACTTTTATTGGGATGGATTGGCAAACTAAAGCTAGCTGTGTCATTGAGGGTGGGATAACAAGCCGAATACAAAGATAGCAGATATAGGAAATTGCTATTCACCTATACAACAAATTGATAGCAATTTTTAAATTACAAAAAAACAACGCTACTCTATGAAAGATAGCGTTGTTTTCGTATAAAGCCATTTATTTGGGCTCATCTTATAATCTTTTTAACTCCTAAAATGCTGTATCAATTCATTTAATTCTTCCGCTAATTTAGCGAGCTCGTCTGAACTTAGTGCAACTTCTTCCATTGAGCTGCTAATCTGCTGTGAAGATGCAGAGGTTTGTTCAACACCCGCTGCAGATTCCTCCGAGATTGCTGCAATCTCCTGAATGGAAGTATTCATATTGTCACTGGTATCAGAAATGGTAGATAGTTTATCAGAAATTGTTTTAATATCATTTACCATTTGCGTGACTGAAGTACTTATTGTTTGGAACGTATCTCTTGTTACTTTTAATTGACTTGTTCCTTGTTGAACTTCTTTATATCCATCTCGTAAAGACTTCGTTACCTGACTTGTTTCGCTTTGAATATTTCCAACAATATCTGTGATGCCACTTACCGATGACCCAACCTGTTCTGCAAGCTTTCTAACCTCATCGGCAACAACTGCAAATCCCTTTCCACTTTCTCCAGCCCGAGCTGCCTCAATCGCAGCATTTAAAGCTAATAAATTCGTTTGATCAGCGATATCTTTAATAACAGATACTAAATCAGAGATTTTTTGAGATTGTGAATCTAAGTTTTCTACTTTCTGTACAGAATCATAAATAATGCTGTCAATTGTTTCCATTTGTTCTGTCGATTTTTCCATTAAGTTTCTGCCTTCATTTGTATGGCTCAATACTTGATTAGAAGATTCATATACCTGATTGCTGTTCGTATATGCTTGATCGGTATCTGATCTGAATGTAGCCATTAAGGAAGAAAGGTCACTTGTTGTATTTGCTTGTGACTCTGAGCCAAACGCTAATTCCTGCATCGTAGTCGCCACTTGTTCAGATCCTATCTTCACATCATTTGCTGACTGCGTTAATTCTTCACTTTTACTGGTAACCGTCTCGGATACATTTTTGATTTTCATTACGAGTTCTCGCAGTGTTTCATTCATCGTATTTGTAGAGCTTACCAATTGACCTATTTCATCATCCGATTTAGCTTGCAAATTTGTTTCCCTTAAATTACCTAATTCTAAATCCTTCATCACTTTCATAATTTGAGGAAGATCTTTTAACATACGTTTTAATAAAACAACCACTACTACAACAAGAATTAAACAGGCAATGCTAAAAAACAAGACCATCATCATCGTAAACGTCCCAAGTTCACTTAAAGCTTCTTCTTCTGGTAACGCTGTACCAATGGACCAGCCGGTTGTATGAACTGGTGAATACCCAATATATTCTAAACTGTCACCTATTTGCGCTAATTGAAGACCTGTTTCACCTGCAATCATTTTATTACCTATATTCCCTAGTTCACCAGACATAGACTGCAGCTGTTCTTCAAGGATTAATGTTTCATCTGGATGATATAAAACCGTTCCATCACTGGAGATTAAGAAAGAATATCCGCTCTCACCCATTTTATAAGATTGCATAAGCTCTGGTAACTGGTCTAGAAAGATATCAATTGCAACAATACCGACTGTATCCCCATTCACTTTAATTGGCTTCATTGCACTCAAAATAATTTTTCCAAATACTTCATCCATGTATGGTTCGGTAAAATAAACATCCTCTTCCGCTATAGCTGCCTCATACCAAGGTCTACTCGTTATGTCAAAGCTAGGGTCTGATAAAACATTATTGCTTCCAATTAAAAAGTTTGATTTATTACTCGCAACCCATGCCATTGCGATTGAATCATCTGTTTCAACAATCTCATCAAGCGACTGTAATACACCATCATAATAATCATTTTCTAAAACTTCATCTCGAGAGTCAGTTGTATTTAAGAACTTGCCAAACTCTTGATTCGTTACCATTTGCCGCACAATGGTCGCTTCTTCTTTAAACATGCTATTAACCTGTGCAGCGATTGCATCACTTTTAGTTGATAAGTCAGTTTCAACATTTTCAACTAATAATGCCTTTGTATACATATGTATAAAGAATCCTGTTGCAGAAAACACAATAAATATAGCTATAAAAAGTGCTGCAGCTACTTTTGTTGATATACTTTTGCGAATCCAATTAAATCGTACCGACTTCTTTTTCTTTTCTTTTGCCGCCACCATAAATTCCTTCTTTCTTGTATTTTGATGATGCTACTCGTTGTGATATGATCCGGTAATAGTTTATGTGGTTCACATAATTTAGATTAAACATCAAAAGCCTTTATTGATTTGCAACATAAAAGAAACTCTGCTTCTCACATAATATTCACTAACTAGAAGCAAAGTTTTTTTAGATATTCAATTGTTTCCTACCATATCAGCATATTAAATGGTTAATTTATGTATCATTACATTAGTTTCCCATTAAAGAATAGCTAATCCAATTATACCATTAGTTTACTTTATTAGGTACTTAAGTACTAGTTTTTTATATTGTCAATTTATTTTCGCTAATTATTTTCATATGCAGTCCTATTTTCTAGAGGGTAATGCAATTTTTTCTCTTCATTGAATGGATTAACAATGAAGAGTAGAAATTAATATATACTATACGGATGGATAGGAACGTCAACGCCCCAAATATGATATTAAAATCGTATATGGGGCCGTTTTATGTCTGCTAGCTGCCTCCCTCATCTTTATCTATCAAATAACGCTTTCCTATCCCAAGAAGCTTCCGGATGATGGAAGGGTTTGGAGTACATACTTTCGATAATTACTTTGCTGAAACGGAGCAGGTAGCTTTCCATCCCGGACATGTGGTCCCTGGAATCGACTTTAGTAATGATCCGCTCTTACAAACGAGGCTATTCTCATACACAGATACACAGCTGATTCGTTTAGGCGGACCGAACTTCCATGAACTTCCGATTAATAAATCGGTTCCCGAGGTACATAACAACCAGCGTGATGGTTATGGACGCCAGGCAATCTCCCAAAATGTGTCGTGCGCAGATTGGGCCTGTGGAATTTCGTTATGTGGTTCTGGTTTCACAGCATGAATAAAATCTGGAAATTTAATACCATCCTGAATAAAGAATACAGGCATATTATTTCCAACCAGGTCATAATTCCCTTCTTCTGTATAAAATTTTGTCGCAAACCCACGAACATCACGTGCTAAATCTCCAGATCCGCGGGAACCTGCGACTGTAGAACGGATACTAGTTAAATTTTTATTCAAAAAAAAACGCTTCATCTCGAATGAGACAAGCGTTTTACATATAAGCTTCCAGCCGGATTTGAACCGACGACCCCTTCCTTACCATGGAAGTGCTCTACCTGCTGAGCTATGGAAGCAATTGGCTCCACAGGTAGGATTCGAACCTACGACCGATCGGTTAACAGCCGATTGCTCTACCACTGAGCTACTGTGGAATAGTCTTATGTAAAAAATCCAGAATACGAAAAAAGCAGCCTGGCGGCGTCCTACTCTTGCAGGGGCAAAGCCCCAACTACCATCGGCGCTGAAGAGCTTAACTTCTGTGTTCGGCATGGGAACAGGTGTAGCCTCTTCGCTATTGCTACCAGACAACTTTATAAGGTAAAATATTGATTTATACCTTAAAAACTAAATAAGAGTAAACAAGACATCAAATAAAGAATTTAGTTAAGTCCTCGATCGATTAGTATCCGTAAGCTCCACGTGTCACCACGCTTCCACACCGAACCTATCAACCTCATCGTCTCTGAGGGATCTTACTCACTCGAAGTGATGGGAAGTCTCATCTTGAGGGGGGCTTCATGCTTAGATGCTTTCAGCACTTATCCTTTCCACACGTAGCTACCCAGCGATGCTCCTGGCGGAACAACTGGTACACCAGCGGTGTGTCCATCCCGGTCCTCTCGTACTAAGGACAGCTCCTCTCAAACTTCCAACGCCCACGACGGATAGGGACCGAACTGTCTCACGACGTTCTGAACCCAGCTCGCGTACCGCTTTAATGGGCGAACAGCCCAACCCTTGGGACCGACTACAGCCCCAGGATGCGATGAGCCGACATCGAGGTGCCAAACCTCCCCGTCGATGTGAACTCTTGGGGGAGATAAGCCTGTTATCCCCGGGGTAGCTTTTATCCGTTGAGCGATGGCCCTTCCATGCGGAACCACCGGATCACTAAGCCCGACTTTCGTCCCTGCTCGACTTGTAGGTCTCGCAGTCAAGCTCCCTTGTGCCTTTACACTCTACGAATGATTTCCAACCATTCTGAGGGAACCTTTGGGCGCCTCCGTTACCTTTTGGGAGGCGACCGCCCCAGTCAAACTGCCCGCCTGACACTGTCTCCGAACCGGATCACGGTCCTGGGTTAGAATGTCCATACAGCCAGGGTGGTATCCCACGGATGCCTCCACC
This sequence comes from Oceanobacillus sp. FSL W7-1309, assembly GCF_038002145.1. NCBI lineage: Bacteria > Bacillati > Bacillota > Bacilli > Caryophanales > Bacillaceae > Oceanobacillus > Oceanobacillus sp. FSL W7-1309. The sequence continues at coordinate 1,706,016 of NZ_JBBOBX010000001.1, read as the reverse complement.
GAAGCTAGCGCTCCGGTTTCCAAGGCTCCCACCTATCCTGTACAAGCTGCACAGACATTCAATATCAGGCTACAGTAAAGCTCCACGGGGTCTTTCCGTCCTGTCGCGGGTAATGCGCATCTTCACGCATAGTATAATTTCACCGGGTCTCTCGTTGAGACAGTGCCCAAGTCGTTGCACCTTTCGTGCGGGTCGGAACTTACCCGACAAGGAATTTCGCTACCTTAGGACCGTTATAGTTACGGCCGCCGTTTACTGGGGCTTCGGTTCAAAGCTTCGCCTTGCGGCTAACATTTCCCCTTAACCTTCCAGCACCGGGCAGGTGTCAGCCCCTATACTTCGCCTTTCGGCTTCGCAGAGACCTGTGTTTTTGCTAAACAGTCGCTTGGGCCTATTCACTGCGGCTCCATGTAAATGAAGCACCCCTTCTCCCGAAGTTACGGGGTCATTTTGCCGAGTTCCTTAACGAGAGTTCTCCCGCTCACCTTAGGATTCTCTCCTCGCCTACCTGTGTCGGTTTGCGGTACGGGCACCTATGATCTAACTAGAGGCTTTTCTTGGCAGTGTGAAATCCGGAACTTCGGTACTAAATTTCCCTCCCCATCACAGCTTGAAATTGCCAGACGGATTTGCCTATCTGACTTTCTCACTGCTTGGGCGCACATATCCATCAGTGCGCATTCCTTATCCTACTGCGTCCCCCCATCGCTCAAACAATCATGAGGTGGTACAGGAATATCTACCTGTTGTCCATCGCCTACGCCTTTCGGCCTCGGCTTAGGTCCCGACTAACCCTGAGAGGACGAGCCTTCCTCAGGAAACCTTAGGCATTCGGTGAAAGAGATTCTCACTCTTTTTTCGCTACTCATACCGGCATTCTCACTTCTAAGCGCTCCACCAGTCCTCACGGTCTGACTTCACAGCACTTAGAACGCTCTCCTACCATTGTTCGTAAGAACAATCCGCAGCTTCGGTGATACGTTTAGCCCCGGTACATTTTCGGCGCAGAGTCACTCGACCAGTGAGCTATTACGCACTCTTTAAATGATGGCTGCTTCTAAGCCAACATCCTGGTTGTCTGGGCAACTCCACATCCTTTTCCACTTAACGTATACTTTGGGACCTTAGCTGGCGGTCTGGGCTGTTTCCCTTTCGACTATGAACCTTATCACCCATAGTCTGACTCCCAAGTAAAAGTAACTGGCATTCGGAGTTTGACTGAATTCGGTAACCCGGTGAGGGCCCCTAGTCCAATCAGTGCTCTACCTCCAGTACTCTATTTCTTGAGGCTAGCCCTAAAGCTATTTCGGAGAGAACCAGCTATCTCCGTGTTCGATTGGCATTTCACCCCTACCCACACCTCATCCCCGCATTTTTCAACATACGTGGGTTCGGGCCTCCAGTCAGTGTTACCTGACCTTCACCCTGGACATGGGTAGATCACACGGTTTCGGGTCTACGACCGCATACTCATTCGCCCTATTCAGACTCGCTTTCGCTGCGGCTCCGTGTCTTCCACTTAACCTTGCATACGATCGTAACTCGCCGGTCCATTCTACAAAAGGTACGCCGTTACCCATTAACGGGCTTCGACTACTTGTAGGCACACGGTTTCAGGTTCTATTTCACTCCCCTTCCGGGGTGCTTTTCACCTTTCCCTCACGGTACTGGTTCACTATCGGTCACTAGAGAGTATTTAGCCTTGGGAGATGGTCCTCCCGGATTCCGACGGAATTCCACGTGTTCCGCCGTACTCAGGATACACTCCGGAGGGAATTCTTTTTCAACTACAGGGCTGTTACCTTCTGTGGCTGACCTTTCCAGGTCGATTCATTTAAAGAATTCCTTGGTAACTCCGAGTGGAGTGTCCTACAACCCCAGAAAGCAAGCTTTCTGGTTTGGGCTCTTTCCGTTTCGCTCGCCGCTACTCAGGAAATCGATTTTTCTTTCTCTTCCTCCGGGTACTGAGATGTTTCAGTTCCCCGGGTCTACCTCATGCACCCTATGTATTCAGATGCATGTACTGTTCCATTACGAACAGTGGGTTCCCCCATTCGGAAATCCCCGGATCAAAGTTTACTTACAACTCCCCGAGGCATATCGGTGTTAGTCCCGTCCTTCATCGGCTTCTAGTGCCAAGGCATCCACCGTGCGCCCTTATTCACTTAACTAAGTTACAGTAAATAAGCGTACTAATTTATTAGCCTTGCTTTTATTTAATCCAGCTTCAGCTCCTGAGAACAGTCGCTTCAGCCTTTTGCATTAATATTGATGTCGTTGTTACTCTTATTTAGTTTTCAAGGTACAAAAATGGAGCCTAGCGGGATCGAACCGCTGACCTCCTGCGTGCAAGGCAGGCGCTCTCCCAGCTGAGCTAAGGCCCCACGATATAAAATTCAAAATAGATGGTGGGCCTGAGTGGACTCGAACCACCGACCTCACGCTTATCAGGCGTGCGCTCTAACCAGCTGAGCTACAGGCCCATCTATTATAAGTATCATGTTCATGAAAGAAATTAATCTCTCAAAACTGAACCAAACAACCAAGTATGTTTCCGTAATAATCCTTAGAAAGGAGGTGATCCAGCCGCACCTTCCGATACGGCTACCTTGTTACGACTTCACCCCAATCATTAGTCCCACCTTCGGCGGCTGGCTCCAAAAGGTTACCTCACCGACTTCGGGTGTTACCAACTCTCGTGGTGTGACGGGCGGTGTGTACAAGGCCCGGGAACGTATTCACCGCGGCATGCTGATCCGCGATTACTAGCGATTCCGGCTTCATGTAGGCGAGTTGCAGCCTACAATCCGAACTGAGAATGGTTTTATGGGATTGGCTTGACCTCGCGGGTTCGCTTCCCTTTGTTCCATCCATTGTAGCACGTGTGTAGCCCAGGTCATAAGGGGCATGATGATTTGACGTCATCCCCACCTTCCTCCGGTTTGTCACCGGCAGTCACCTTAGAGTGCCCAACTGAATGCTGGCAACTAAGATCAAGGGTTGCGCTCGTTGCGGGACTTAACCCAACATCTCACGACACGAGCTGACGACAACCATGCACCACCTGTCACTCTGTCCCCGAAGGGAAAACTCTATCTCTAGAGGTATCAGAGGATGTCAAGACCTGGTAAGGTTCTTCGCGTTGCTTCGAATTAAACCACATGCTCCACCGCTTGTGCGGGCCCCCGTCAATTCTTTTGAGTTTCAGCCTTGCGGCCGTACTCCCCAGGCGGAGTGCTTAATGCGTTAACTTCAGCACTAAGGGGCGGAAACCCCCTAACACCTAGCACTCATCGTTTACGGCGTGGACTACCAGGGTATCTAATCCTGTTCGCTACCCACGCTTTCGCTCCTCAGCGTCAGTTACAGACCAGAGAGTCGCCTTCGCCACTGGTGTTCCTCCACATCTCTACGCATTTCACCGCTACACGTGGAATTCCACTCTCCTCTTCTGTACTCAAGTCCTCCAGTTTCCAATGACCCTCCACGGTTAAGCCGTGGGCTTTCACATCAGACTTAAAAGACCGCCTGCGAGCGCTTTACGCCCAATAATTCCGGACAACGCTTGCCACCTACGTATTACCGCGGCTGCTGGCACGTAGTTAGCCGTGGCTTTCTGGTTAGGTACCGTCAAGGTTGGGTCAGTTACTACCCAACTTGTTCTTCCCTAACAACAGAGTTTTACGATCCGAAAACCTTCATCACTCACGCGGCGTTGCTCCGTCAGACTTTCGTCCATTGCGGAAGATTCCCTACTGCTGCCTCCCGTAGGAGTCTGGGCCGTGTCTCAGTCCCAGTGTGGCCGATCACCCTCTCAGGTCGGCTACGCATCGTCGCCTTGGTGAGCCGTTACCTCACCAACTAGCTAATGCGCCGCGGGCCCATCTGTAAGTGACAGCCGAAACCGTCTTTTATCTTCTCACCATGAGATGAAAAGTGTTATCCGGTATTAGCTCACGTTTCCGCGAGTTATCCCGATCTTACAGGCAGGTTGCCCACGTGTTACTCACCCGTCCGCCGCTCATTCCATAAACATTACCCCGAAGGGTTCTGTTTATTTCCTGCGCTCGACTTGCATGTATTAGGCACGCCGCCAGCGTTCGTCCTGAGCCAAGATCAAACTCTCCATAAAAGTTTGTAATACTTAGCTTTTGTAGAAGCTGACTTCTACTTGTTTTAAAAAGAAAAACGAGTTTCCTTTTTCTTGACATACTGGTTGTTTTGTTCAGTTTTCAAAGATCAATTTGTTATAATGTCGTTTTTTAGCGACGAGATATAATATAACATGGTATCAAATTGTTGTCAACATGTTTTTGCAAAAAACTTTTTTCTGTTTTCCAGAAATTGTTTTATTAAGCGACAACAGAATTTAATATAGCATAATAAAAACAGTTGAGCAATAGGTAAAACAAAAAAACAATAATTATGATTAGTTTTTATTTTTAGTTTACATTATTGCCACAATAAATATTTATTCAGCATGACTTGCACCCAGCGTCAACCTTATAAATGAATACTCCTCACATACTTAACGACGAGTTCAATGTGAGGAGCTTTACAATTACTGATTTTCTTGTCGCTTTGGCATGTATTTCACACATTCCTGTTCACTGGCTACACGACGAAGTAATTGAAAAAGGTTACGGTATCTTTCTCTCATCGCCCGTTTAACCATATGATCAATTCTACTGTCTCCCATATCTAATAGTAACTCTTCAAGCTCTCTTTTTAATAAGTACTCAATCTCTTTTTGTTCCATTTCATTAATCAATAAGCCCAACATCTCATTCACCTCATAACCTTCTCTACTATCTAGACAGCTTTACAGCTGTGTCATCGTTCAATTACTACCATTCATCACTAAATCCCTTTGCCAAAAACATAACTTATTTTCAGAAAAGGTACATTACAACCATTCGTCGCTCAGAGTGAATTTTGTCGGTTGTTGTTATCTTCACCCGTATCAAGTCGGTATTTCTCGAACATCATCAAGCACGGTATCTTTTGTTAAACTTACTATTCCCCTATTTCCACTATTTTCATCCCCTTTTTTGCTAAATTCTTCAACTATCAATTTTCTTAGAGTGAAAATACATTCAGTTATGGGGTTCACTTCCTCCTTCACTGAACATAAGCCCCTTACAAACATTCACGTTTTATCTCTCTTATGCTTAATGGAGTTGTAGTACAGTTCGTTAATGCATAAGAAATCCTAAGGCTTGTTCATATTTCTCATCACTGCTCATAAACATAATAGTAAGAGTCAATGGAGAAAATGGAGGAGAAATTATGGATCATTTTTATGCTATCGGCTTAAGACGGCGGAAAAGCCTAATTATTATTATTGCGCTTGCACTTTTTACATCATTATTTATATGGACACAAAGGGATGCTGTTATTTCTGTTTTTTCTAATGAGAAACCAACTGCTCTTTCAAAGGGAAACGAAGATGAACCCGCTATCGCATTAACATTTAACATTAGTTGGGGCGAAGAAAGAGTATTGGACATTTTGGATCAGCTTAAAAATGAAAATGTACAAGCAACATTTTTTGTCAGTGGTGAATGGGCAGAACGTCATCCGAAAATACTGGAACAAATTTCAGAAGGTGAGCATGAGTTAGGAATGATGGGTTATCGATATAAAAGCTACCTGGATCAGGAAATTGAACAAGTAAGAAAGGATTTGCTTTATGCTCGTGATATTTTCAACAAGCTTGGATATGAGGATGTTAACCTATTACGAACACCTAGCGGGCATTTCAATGAAGAAGTCATGGAGCTGGCAGAAAGTTTGGATTTTGATGTGATTCATTGGAACATTAACCCGAATGATTGGGAAAACCCAGGAACTTCTGTAATTGTTGATAAGGTGATGAAAGATACAAGCAACGGGGATATTATCTTATTCCATGCTTCTGATGCCGCTAAACAAACAGCAGATGCTCTAAAAACGATTTTGCCTGGGTTAAAAAATAAAGGATTCCAACCTGTAACAATTTCTGAATTAATCAACCAAGCACATGCTGAAACCAATCCAGTTGAATAAAAAAAGCTCAAAAACCTCTGACCGAATTTTAGTCAGAGGTCCTTTATTTATGCTTTACTAGCCTTCGCATTTTTACTTAACTTGCTCATTTTCTTTCCTTCTGTTTGTTTCCTCTCTGCTTTTTTCGTTATTCGGTGCAAGGTAAGCAATTGATATGTATTACATGCAAGTAATGGAACAATCATTAACCAAGCATAATCACTGCCTTGCACTTGCAATCCAGGAACCCACTCAACCGTTGTGATAACAACCATAAAAAATAGTGCTGGTACAAACGCCTTAGGGTTTGTTTCCTTTGCTTTTCTCTTCGCCACAACCCAACCAAATGCTAATAAGCCAGCTGCACCTAAGATATACCAATAAATAGCTACCGTTCCATCAGCTGCTCGATATGGGAAGTAAACTAAATCAAATAGAACAAATGCAATGACGAGTACTTGAACAGTTGGCCAAAAGGAACGAAACATATTCAATCCCATTCGGTGAATAAATAGATAGGCAAAAAAACCAGTCATACTGACAACGCTAAATGTCAGACCTAGTCCAACAAAAAACAAAATGAGTCCAACTACTTCTATGAAATCAAACGGACTTAAATACGTTGCATAATCTTGTGGCTTTACAAAGAAGCTAACAACAAGACCCGCAATTCCCCCAATAATAAATGTTTTCCATAAAAAATTTACCAAGTTACGACTATTCAATATAAAATCCTCCTACAATCTGTGGCAATGAACAACTTTCATGATCATAATAGTGACTCTAATAGTACATCCTTTACGTACATATTCTAACATGAAGCGCTTTATTTTTCCCACCCCAAGTGAATATTTTATAAATTTGTCACTCATATTAAGGATATAGGAAGGAGGAACAATATCACATGTTACGCAAAGTATGTTTAACACTCCTTGCAATATCCTTCATGTTATTAGTTGCATGTAATGGTGAAGGTGGCTCCCCAAAAGAGGGAGATTATGAAGCAACAAAGAAAATGGTTGTTGATATATTACAAACAGAAGATGGAAAAAAGGCGTTAGCAGAAATAATGTCCGATGAGAAACTGAAGCAAGAGCTTGTCATTCAGTCTGATGTGGTAAAAAAGTCAATTAATGAGACTCTTGTATCTGACAAGGGGAAAGAAATGTGGTCGACATTATTCGAAGACCCGAAGTTTGTCGAGGGCTATGCCAAGTCCATGTCAGAAGAGCATAAGAAATTGATGAAAGACTTAATGAGTGATGCAGAATATCAGAAGCAAATGCTGGAATTATTACAAAATCCTGAAGTTACCAATCAAATGCTAAGTCTCTTAAAAAGCCAGCAATTTAAAGCACACTTAGAGGAATCCATCACACAGACACTTGAAACCCCATTATTTCAAGCAAAAATGCAAGAAATCTTGCTTAAAGCAGCTGAAGAACAAGCTAAGCAACAAGGTGAAGGCGGTTCTCAGCAACAGGGTGGCGGTCAAGGCAACGGCGGAGAAGAAGAACCTGGCGGCGGTAGTGGTGGCGGTGGTGGCGGCGGCAATTAGCAACATCACTTGCTTATCTACTTCATATGTCTGGAAAATACAACAAAGAGGGGAAAAAATCCCCTCTTTTATTCATCTTCCAGCTTGGCAATGACCTTCGCTGCAATTTTATGGAACTGTTTGCCATTCGGATGGTCTTCTTGGTACACGGAAGGAGCAAATACATCTTCTTCCTCATATGGCTGTTGAATTGGTAATTGTCCTAATACTTTTGTTTTTAGGACCTCCGCAAGCTTTTTACCGCCGCCTTCACCAAACACATATTCAATCTCGCCAGTTTTCTTGCTTTCAAAATAGGCCATGTTTTCGACAACACCTAAAATTTCATGATCCGTCTTCAGAGCCATTTGCCCTGCCCTTGCTGCTACAAATGCCGCTGTCGGGTGCGGAGTTGTTACGATAATTTCTTTACACGTTGGCAGAAGCTCATGGACATCCATTGCAATATCTCCTGTTCCTGGTGGTAAATCAAGGAGAAGGTAGTCCAAATCGCCCCATTCCACTTCTGAAAAGAAGCTGTTAATCATTTTTCCAAGCATTGGTCCGCGCCAAATAATCGGTGAATTATCTTCTACAAAGAAGCCCATTGAGATTACTTTTACACCAAATCGTTCAACAGGAAGAATCTTTTTGCCACGAACAACAGGGCGTTCTTCCACACCCATCATGTCAGGAACACTGAAACCGTAAATGTCAGCATCAATAATACCTACCTTTTTACCAAGTCTCATAAGAGAAACAGCGAGGTTAACCGTAACAGTAGACTTTCCTACGCCACCTTTACCACTGGCAATTGCAATAAACTTCGTATTGTTGTTTCCACCCATTAGTGAAGCTTCCTTCGCTTCGTCTGCTGCAGGCTGATATTTTTGAATAACCTCATCCGGCAGCTGTTCAAATCGTAGTCCAACAGTGTTTGCGCCACTTCTTTTCAAAATGCCGACGATTTCCTGCTGCATTTGCATTTGTTCAGCGGTATTTGTTTTCGAGATACCAATTTTGACACTGACGTGCTTCTTGTCCTCCTTAATCGTTACACTGATAATTCCACCGGTTTCTTCCAGTGTTCTATGTAAAAAAGGATCCTTTATAGGATTTAGTAGTTCTTTTACTTCTTCTTGCGTTATCATCGTAAGTCACCACCCCTTATCTTATGTACTAACAAATGAAGTACTGCATCTGTTATAGGTCGTTCAAAAAGTCCGGTAAAGATGATATCGAATTTCGCACGAATGCTAGCTTTTCCTGCAAAAACGTCTGCTTACATATTAAAAGATTCAATGAACTTCTGTTAAAACCATCCACGTCCTGTGGACAACACAGAAGTCACCATCCTGTGGATGCCCTCTACTCATAACTCCGCACCTCGAACTCCGACGCACAGAACGTGCTAGTGTCAGCGCCCGTAAAAGGTCGTTGCGAAATTAGCCGACTTCGATCCTTTTTATCCTCCTTTTGAACACGTACTGTTAGTATAACATAATTCGAGCTAAATCTAAGTGATTTGCACTATGGTTACGGTTTCACTCTTCCTCTTGCATATCCTCTGTAAAATATCTCAGAACCCCTTCATAAATACTCACTGCCATTTTCCGTTGGTAATCCTCTTGTGTCAATAACGCCTGCTCCTCCGGGTTCGACAAAAAACCAATCTCTACGAGTGCCCCGGGCACCTTTGCGTGCTTCAATAAATAGACCCCATTAATAACTAATGGTGAGCGATTTGTATTCTCTAGATTACGAATAATCTCTTCTTGAATCATTTTTGCTAAATGCCCATTTTCATCAAATGAAGGGTAATAGAAAGTTTGCGCACCTTTCCAGCGGCTGGAAGGAACAGCATTTAAATGAACAGTCAAGAAAAAATCCGGTTCTTTTTCATGGATAAACTCCAGTCGGTTTCGAATATCCTCAGCTTTTCTTCTTGCTAACCCTTTCGTACTCTCATCAGCAAGGTCCGTATCTTCTTCTCTCGTCAAATAAACGAGCGCACCATTTTGCTGGAGATAGCTTTGCAGCATTTTCGAAACAGCTAGCGAAATATCCTTTTCCTCTGTTTCATCTGACCCAACAGCTCCACCATCTGGACCACCATGTCCCGGATCAATCACAATCGTTTTTCCGGAAAGTGGTGGCGACCATGGACCACTCGCTTCAAAATCACTTTGAGTAATTGGAATTTGAATTAAAAACACTAACACAAATACCCCAAGCACCCAATACATTACCTTCGTCCTACGCACCATCTTACCCGCTCCTCTAGAGATTGTTCAAGAAGTCCGGCCAAAATATCCCACTTCTTCTGAACACGTATTTTAACTATTCTATTCTTAAATTTATGGGACAAGTTACGGGTTTATGACTACCGATTTGTGGTATGCTAAAGATGAGAAAATGTTTACTGAAAACTGAAAAAGGCTATTAATTACAAATAGACAAATGAACAGGAGGGAAAACGGTATGATTTGGATTGGTATTGGTTTAATCATTATAGGAGTTGCATTTATTGGATTGGTTGTTTTCCTTATTAAACCATTGAACAAGCTTGCAAGTGTTTTAAATAGCTTACAGAAGACAACGGATAAGCTTCCAAAAACAGTGGATGATGTAACTTCCCAAACAACAGAAGCAATCGGAACAGGAATTGATACACTTCATCAGGTAAATAGTCAGGTTAAACATTTAAGCCCCATCTTCCAAATCGTTGGGGACGCTGGACATGCTGCTAACCAGCTGTCATCAAAAATGGTGGATGCAGTTGAAGATATGAAGCAAAATACACAGCAAGCCAATGATTTTGCAACAAGAAAAAACCTTGAGGGACTATACGGAGCATTAACGCTTGGTTTTTTTCTTTTTCAAAAAGCGAGGAAGTAACTCTAAATACAAGAACTTGAAATTAAATAAGAGACGAGTCGTTTTTTAACGACTCGTCTCTTATTATTTCTCTAGAGGGATTATTTAACAATCTTATCGTTTACTTCTTGCTTAATGTGCTCGATATCATTCGCCCGCATTGCTCCATCCGCATAGAGTTTCTTTTCAAAATTTTTCACGCGCTCAAAAACCGACTTATTTTCTCCTTGCTCTTGCCTTTTCGATAAGTAATCGACCGCCAGCCAGCCAAGAGAAACTCCTGCAACAGCGCTTGCAAGCATGGCGAAATTCCTTTTGCCTTCTCTCATATTGTTCACCCTTTTGCTTTTTTCAGTTCCTGACGCTTTTTAAGCCAGTAGTATCCTAAGGCAAAGGTGCCATAGACGCCCCCAAGCTTATTGCTTTCTGCAACTTCCTTACCGCCTTCTGTTTTCGTCTTAATTGAGTCGGTTACATCTACTAGTGAAGAAGAGAATTTACGCGTAACATTTCCGACATCACCAATCACATAAAATAGCGGGCTTAAATGCTTTAGTTTGTCATTTACATCTACTAACGTTTGATTACTTTCATTAATCATATTACCTGTTTCTTTAAATACATCATCCAATTGCTTTGGCAGCTCTTTTACAGTCTTATCTATTCCACCCAGGACACCTGCAAGGTTATTCAAAGCATGTCCAATGAAGAACGCTAAAACAAGAAACGCCACTCCAATAAGTAGTACACCAATCCCAACTAACGTCATCTTGATCCCTCTTTTCCTGTATTTACCGGAACAACTTCCGTATGCTGTACCATCAATTCATTTTTTTCCTTTGTTCCCTTTTGCCATTTTGAAAACAACTGTATGGCAACCTCACTCCATGTCATTCCTGCGACAAAAGGCTTCATTTTTTGTTCTAATTTTTGCTCTGATAGCTGTTTGCTTTTTTCATCATAGACTTCATTCAATGATATGACTGATTTTCCGACATTTTCTGCAGAGTCAAAAACACTATCTGTAGCATTTATCTTTTCCCGTATGTCATCAACCAGTTTACTTGATTCATTTAATGTTTTCGTAAGATGTGGGGTCATGTATTCTAATTCTCTCTCAAGTTCTCCTAGCGATGTTCCGAGCGTTTTCACCATATTTGCAACACGTTTTAATACAAAGGATAGATAAATGGCAACAATTGCAAAGGCGATCGAAACGAACAAAATACTGACGTAAAAGATTTCCATATGTAATGGTCCCTCCTTATTTAACACTACTATATTATACCACGCGACCTAATAAATAAAACGTTTACGCGCAGATCCAGAAGATTGATAAGAGCAAATCATGGGTATAGAGAAAGTAACGAACGAATTGGAGGATTCCCAATGGCTACTGTTAAACAATTTTCACAAGAATTTATGAAGAAATTCAACGAACAAAATGTTACGTTACTTGCCGCATCTTTAGCATACTATTTTCTTTTAGCTATTTTTCCGCTGTTAATCGTAGCATTCGCTATTATTCCCTATTTTCAAATCAGTCCTGATGATGCGATGGAATTTATTGGCTCTATCATCCCTGGTGAGCTCGTTTCTGTCTTTGAAGAAAACATCATCAGTCTCGTAGCAACACCACGCGGAGGTCTGTTAACCGTCGGTATTATTGGTGCGCTCTGGTCTGCGTCAAATGGAATTAATGCGTTTATTAAAGCATCGAACGAAGCATATGATGTCGAAGAAACCCGATCCTTTATCGTTGTTCGTCTCATTGCTTTTGGGTTAACTCTAAGCTTAATTTTAGCAGTGGTTACCGCTATTTTACTACCTGTGTTCGGTGATGTTCTTTTAGAGTTCACTATTTCATTGCTTGGCATAAACGCCGAAATGACATGGCTCTTGCAAGTGTTACGATATGCAATTAGTCTCATTATTATTACTGTATTGCTCATGTGTCTCTATCGATTCGCACCAAATAAAAGAATCCCATTTAAGCATATACTCCCTGGTGCAATAGGAGCAAGCATTCTGTGGCAGGTTATCTCATTTGGTTTTTCAATCTACGTAGGTAATTTCGGAAACTACTCTGCCACATATGGAAGTCTTGGAGGAATCATCGTCTTAATGATTTGGTTTTTCTTAACGGCTATCATTCTCCTCGTTGGTGCTCTCCTTAGTGTGATGTACCACCAAAAGGCAACGAGGGAGAATAAAGAAATTCATAAGGCTGCAAATATATAGTACGAATGGGCTTGGAGCATATCTCCAAGCCTTCATTTACCGACGGAGAATAGCATTAATACTTTCTCGCACCTTAAAAGGCAAAGGTTGTTCCATTGCTTTATGCAATAAATCAGGACGTGTAACAGGATTTGATTGAAGATATTTCTCGATTCGTTTTGCCTTTTCTTGCTTATTTGGAATTAACTGATATAAAACAAACCAATCCTCCAATGCTGCCAAAGGAATCGAAACGCCTTGAATATTTTTTCTTCCAACAATGTGATTTGCATCAAAGACCAATTGATAAATCCCTTGATCATGTTCGATAGCGAAGTTCCCCATTACATCAACCCCAACACCATCTACCTCGTATTGATAAAAGTAGGTTGTGCGAAATGGATCCTTTCTAGAAGCTGTTTTCTCTTTCCCAACCCGACTCATCGCATACCTGATAGGATCGATATCCTTTTCTGCAATCAATAAATCGATATCATTTGGTGAATCAGCTATTCGGTAGTGATTCAATAATAGAGAGCCGCCAAGTGCCCATTCTAGATTCTTCTCATCTAATTGTTCCCCTATTTTAATTAAAGAATGATGGATCTTCATAAGGTAACCTCATTTCCGATTTTACATTTCTATACCGCTACCTAGACAATAAGCCTGTTATAAAAGACTCCAGCCACTTCGCATCCTTAAACGATTCTTTTGTTAATTGCTTCGTTTGTAGTGGGGTAATGAATTGAGCACCGTGCTGAAAAGAGTTTGACGGTTTAAGAGCAACGAATTCCCCTCGCTCTACTCCATCAACTACCTCTACAACATCTTCTACATGCAGACCTCTTTCAATGCTTTCTTTTTCGATTCTTCCTCCTTCCGTCATTTTCCAAACAGCATCCGCAAAAATTGCTTTCTCAAAAAGCACCGTTGCACCTAGTGACTCATCCATTGTAATGTTAATATCTACGTGATAGCCTGGAAGCAATTCCTCTGCATCATCTCCTGTTTCAAAAGCAACCTTGAAAGGATAGATACTTTCTTTTTCGATTTCGATCTCATTTGGTGATTTACTAACTTCCTCGACAACTCCATCTAAGCGAGTACCTATTTCATGAACAGCTACTTCAGCGGCCCGCCCTTCCTCCATCTGGGCCCGCTCTTGCTCTGTCAATTCACCGACTGCAAGCACATCATTATTTTGAATCGTAATTACGGGATCATCCAGATTTACATGCAGCTGACTAATTATCCCTTCATAAGGACTTTCTACTGTTAGAGTATCCCCTGTTGTCCGCAGCTCGGCTAATTGATTATTAATCGTCTGAAGCTGAGCATTTTTTTGTGACAGCTCCAACTCTTGTTCGACAAGAAATTGCTCCTTCAGCAAATCAGCTTCAATCGACGTTTGCGGGTACTCGACTTCAATTAACTCCTCCGTAATGCTGACGGCATGTGGCGAACCAATCTCATCAGACGGGATCTGATACATTTCCATTTGCGAAATCGCTTGTTCAATTGCCGAAATCTCTCCCTGAATTTGATCGGCTTGATTCATCAAATTAGTTTCCATTTCGTAATAATCATGAACGAGGTATGTATATAATGCATCACCGGCATTTACCTGCTCTCCTTCTTCGACAAGAAATTCCTGAAAGCTTCCAAGCTGTTTGTCGAAGTAAACATGCTCTTCCCCAACAGCGCGAAGCACACCAGGCTTAAAAATCTTCTCCCTCATATCTTTTTCAAAACTCTTCGTCCATTCATTCACATACGATGTCCGTTCCACTTTTCCTTCATCGTCCAGGAATACCAGCAGAAAGTTTACAGCGATGAAAAGAATCATCATTATGAGAATCAGTCTCTTACGCATCACCCAAACCACCCGCCTAATATGTAAGAATCACCCATGGCAATAAGTGCTGTAAGACACCAGCCAAGAAAATGCAATAAAATAACGTTTATAGCGATGACGTACTGTTTCATCTCCGAAAAAGCAGAGATATATTTTACTTGAAACCAAATAATCCATAATTGGAATAATGTAATGGCTCCAAAAAAGAGAATCACCCAAGGTATTTCCGTTATGTAAGAGGCGATAATTCCTAATGATAATGGTGACACCTGCCAGTTTAACCCAACAAAAATAACAAGTGGAATCCAAAGCAGTCGTTCCATTAACATGACAACCAAGACAACCTGCTGCATAATAACTAGCTTTTGATATGGTATTCCAGTGAGCAGGTAGAACAAAAGGCTCGGAAAAAATAAGATAAATGCTGCAAACAAAATCGCATAGAGTGCTCTGCCTAGTATGAACCATAGCTTACTTGTTTCATAAGCCGTATCACTTAGTGTTACCGCAATACCTGAAATACGTTCTGTTCCTAATCCAAGGAATGCCATCCAAAGATAAATTGCGATTGCAGCAACAACAAGGACAACGTTCACCTTCCACAACTGCTCTATGCGTTCTGCTTTTTTTATGCGAAATAAATCGTCCTCCATCGAAAAGAGGAGCCTAAATAAATGAACACGATATGTCATAAACCCCATTCCTTTTCTTCTTGCCGTAATGACTTTATTTTAACTTACAATTTGAAGAAATTCTATGAATTTTGTCTTTTCTGACTCATAACAGGACATTAGTCCCTATGCTGGGTGGCTGGAAGGGCTGATGCGGTGCGGTAGTTTAGGTTTCGGGCGGTAGTGGGCGGGAAGGTGTCTTATTTTTACGTTTCGTGCTATAGCAGATCAGGGAGGTGTCTTATTTTCACGTTTTGCGCTATAACCGGACGGGGAGGTGTCTTATTTTCGCGTTTTGCGCTATAACCGGATGGGGAGGTGTCTTATTTTCGCGTTTTGCGCTATAACCGGACGGGGAGGTGTCTTATTTTTGCGTTTTGCGCTATAACCGGATGGGGAGGTGTCTTATTTTTGCGTTTTGCGCTATAACCGGATGGGGAGGTGTCTTATTTTCGGATATTTACAGTAACTGATTAATGAAAACCGCTATATCAGTAGACATACCGGTTTTCACAAGTGTTTCTACATCCTTAGAAATAATCCGCAAAAAACGTCTGTTTCATCGGGATAAGTTTTTCTATTTTTTCAATCGTATGCCTATCTCCGTAAATTAGCTCCAATTCTGCTAGCTCTTGTGGACGTTTATAACCGAGCAACATGGAGGTGAGCTGTTGGACCGTACAATGCATTCCTTCACTTCCACTTAGATTCGTGTTCAAATTGGAAATCGTTACATTACCGTCTGTTCCACTTATTTCATAAGTCCCACTATTCTCTGGTACAAAACTGTCTTCTACATGTAGCTGCATGGAAACGTCTGGTAATTCCTCAAAGGGATAGATTGACAAAAATTCTGGCACGTCAACAATACGCGCCATAAAGTATGGTTCAATTGTTTGCTTAAAGCGTGGCTCATCGATCAATAATGGTAATTTATCATTTTCAGGAACCACCATCTTGACCTCATTTGCCATGGAGTCATGATTAGCAATAAAATTCAGAAGCAGCTTCCAACCGTTTAATGACAGATATACAAATTCTTTTACTTCAAATTGTTTATCTTTTACATTGTAGAATATGTATCCTTCTGCTTGATTACTATCATCGTAACAAACTGCCATCATCGTACCCTTTGCTAAAACACGCTGTTTCCACCATTTTTCATCACGAGTGAGTGCTCCATTGAATTGCTTGGCGAAATCAGTATAAATAGTGTGAAAAAGTTCGATATTCACGGGAGTTCTTCGGACGCAGCCAGCTGTATCCCATTTCTGTTTTAATGCTTCCATTGGAATGGTATAGTGTTTTTCATCAAATGCAACTTCCCAGCCAAATCTCCGATAAAATGGAACCGAAAATGGATGTAAATATGACAAGGTTTGCCCATTTTCCTTCATATATTTTAAGGCATGAGCAAGCAGATCCTTTACCATTCCATTTCTGCGGTATTCTGGCCATGTTGCCACAGAGCTAATACCACCAATATCAAAGGTCTTACCATTTATATATACAGAAAGTGGTATTAAATGGAGCTTAGCAGCAATCTCCTCTTCCTCCATCCATCCCCAAATGGTATGTCGATCAGCCTCTTCCTTCTTCTTTAATAAATCGGCTTCTGATAATTTATATTGAAAAGCAAACTGAGATAACTCAAAAATCTTGTTATAATCAGCTGGAGATAACTCTTTAATTGGATTCATATGTACATCCTCCTTATACACGATGTCTTACTCTATCATACTAGGAAAATGTAAGGGGTGGCTAATCATTTAATTGGAGGTGGAGATGTTTGAAAAGTAATCGGGTATATAGAGGAGGATAATTAAATTCAAACTTACTTGGTTTATGTGGATAACTACTTCTAAATTTAGATTTTTGCGCATTAGCCTATTGTTATACTGTTGCATTCTAAAAAACAACCTAAAACAAAAGTCCCCACCTAAGTGAGGACCACTATTAAATCGCCTTACTGTATTGTTTCTCGCTTCTCCGCTAAATCAAGTTCGAGTTGTTTCGTACGTTTTTTATTTAATGGATAGAAGAATACGAGAATAAGGAATACTACAAAGTACGTAATAGCTGGTGTCAGTGTTGCCACTGTATAAATTCCATCCTTCACCTCTTGTGCTTGCACGGTAGCTGCATTATTATAGCCGACAAATGTAAGTGCAAATCCTGCTAGTCCTCCTGCAAATGCCTGTCCCACTTTTCGTGCGAAGGAATACACCGCATAGACCGTACCATCTTCACGAGAACCAGTTAAATACTCCTGATAGTCAATTGCATCTGAAACAAAGGCCCAGATAATTAATTGTAAAAACGCAAATCCGAAAAGCCCAATAGCATTGATTGTGAAAAATAGTGGTAAAGATATATTTGGAATTAAATATAGTATTAAATAAGCAATACCCGCTATTAACATCCCAGCTGCACCAAGCTCTTTTTTACCAAAACGCTTTACGAGCGGTGCCAGGGCTGGCATTGCAAGAAATACGGCACCACTTTGAAGTAAACTAAATATACTTAAAAGGGCTGCATTTTCAAAGTAGTCTTTGAATAAAAATACGTTAATGGAACCAACAAGCATCATGGTCAACATAAATAATAAGGAAGCAATCAAGAGCGTAATTAATGGCTTATTTTTCAAAAGACCTTTAGCCGTTGTCGCAAAACTGAGTTTTTCACCAGCTTTTTTCTCTGGTTGCTGGATACGTTCTGTTGATAAATTTACACAAGCCATATAACATGCAATAGCTAAAACGGCAAATATGACAGCCACCGTGAATAAGCGACTTGGAGAAACTTCATTATTCACAAATACGATGAGTGGTGCACCTGCACTAATTATAAGGTTCGCAGCCATCGCACCCGTTGTTCTCCATCCAGATAGTGATGCACGATCAGTGGAATCGCTAGACATAACGGAAGCCATAGAACCATATGGAATGTTTACCGTTCCGTATAGTGCCGCCCACGCCATATAGGTAACATACGCATAAGCTAAATAAAAGCCATCGCCCATACCAGGAATATGAACAAAAAGTAACACCGTAGTTATCGCGAGCGGGAATGACATTCGAAAGATCCAAGGCTTAAATTTCCCTTTTGGTGTTGTCTTCCTCGAGTCGATAAAACGTCCCCAAAGAACATCTGTAACCGCATCCCACAATCGGGCAATTAAGAAAAGTGTACCTACTGCTGCAGCACTGATACCGAAGACATCGGTATAGTATACCATTAAGAATGTACTTACAAGAATAAATGAGAAATCGTTTCCAAAATCACCGAATAAATAACCTATCTTGTCTCTCATCCCAAATGGGCGTACGGATGGTTTTAGCTCGTTTGGTGATTGTTCAGGTGTTTTTAATGCAGCTTGACTCATTTTAATTCCTCCTAAGAATTTGATTCATTGAAGATTATCTTTAACTTCTCAACCTACCTAAGTATCATATCCACAACATAAAACCGCTTTCATAATAGCGAATATTCCATACCCGAATACTATGAATAGTTACATGTTCTATATGTAAATAATTATTTTGTTTTATAAACAAACTAAAAAGGAAGAATGATTTGGTTCTGGTTAAGCAAGCCATACGGGAGGTTATTTATTAACTCTATGCCTCTATTTAACAAACCAATAACTAAATCGCTTTCAATATATGCAATTTTAAAATTAATTTCATTGATATTTGTCTTCTGATTAATTTGTCTACTAAACTAACTAAATATTATTTTACATGTAAGCGCTTGTAAAATCAAGTGCTTTTTTTCTGTTTTTTGTGACTAAATGGTTACGTCTGAATTTTATAGAATCGAAAAACTACCCAGGATTATTTACTTACCACTATTAATGAATAAAAGTTATTGCCCACAATGTATCGACACATGATTCAAATTTATTAATAGCTCATGCAAAAAATGCTGATCACAAGTAGTGAACAGCATTCATCTATATTAACAAAGTGTATTATATTGCTGGGTCTTCAATGTTTTTAGGCTTATCCTTCATTTCTGCAATTGTAGCCTGAATTTCCTCCATTTTCTTATCATCCAGTTTATAGAATTTCATCATTGTAATAGATATTCCTAATAATAAGGCTGGAATTCCGAATGCTAATAAGATGGTCATTGTAAACAGTGGTGTTGTTAATGGATCATCTATCGTTGGAAATTCGTTTTTAAAACCAATCATTGCAACAGCGCCCCCCACAATTGCAGGTGCTAAAGAAGTCACTAGCTTATCAATAAATGAAAACAGTGTTCCTAGCATTCCAGGTATATAGCGGCCAGATTTGGATGTTTCATAATCAGAAACATCGGCTATCATCGGATTTACAAGTGCTGACGGAACGCCGCCGAATCCAAGTGCAAGTGTATATAAAACAATGAATAGAATCATCCCTATACCAATATTTGAAAGTGACATCGAGGTTGGATCGTCTATTAATAAGAATAATGCAATAAGACCAACAAAAGAAAGGAATGTTATCCAGGATGATAGAATAAAGGATTTCCTCATTCCAGATTTTCTAGCGATCCCGACAGCTAGAAATGTTATTAATAACACCGGAATAACTGTAATCATGGAAACCGTGCCACTCATCCCATAGTCACCCAATAATATTCCGAACAACATAACCATAACTACAGAATATCTCAATAGGGAGAATGCCAGCTTGTCTGACGTTGTTGCAATACTTAACAATTGTAATGGTCGGTTTCCTTTAAGGATTTTCCAGTAATCACGAAATCTTGTATTTGTTGTGTCTTCTGCTAAACCATAAAATTCTTTACGATCTTTTCCTGAGATTGCAATAGCTGCTAAAATTGTAAAGATGGCAGAAGCAATTAATGCAAGTGCATTTAATTCTGTGAATAGCCCCATCGTAAAGCCGCCATATTTTGCAACCAAATAAGATGCAACATAAACCTGACCACCTGTAAACAGAACTGTATTATATACCCCATCGAAAACTGCATAGAGCGGTCGCTGTTTTGGATCATTCGTTAATACGGTTTGAGCAGCTTTTGTAATTGTTGTCTGGAAGGTATAGCCAATTACATATAGTGCATAAATCAGCACGAAGAATATAAATTGCATGGACTCTGGCAATATATGTGTCACATTATACATTAGCAAAACAGATGTTGCTAAGATAATATTCCCCAAAATCATTAACGGACGAAACTTCCCAAATCTAGACTCCAACTTATCAACAATGAAACCTACTATAGGGTCTGTAATACCATCGAAAATCCGCATAGCTGTTAAAACTGTACTTACTGCTACAACTGCTAAACCAGCTATTCCCGTAGCATAATAGGTAACAAACATGAGAATAAACATATAAAGGTTTGTCGCCGTATTGTTTAATGCAAAAAGGCCAATTTGCCATATCTTCGCTCTGTTGTAAACTTTTCCATTATCCACTATTGTATCCGACATTTCATTTCCCCCTCAGCTATGATTAAGCGCTTTCAAATTGTCGATTTTTTAATGAAATTACAGGTATTACAGAGAAAGTCTAATTTAAATTTATTTGTTTGTTTGGCATGCAAACTAACTAAACGATATTCAGCTAATGAAGACGTCTTATAATGCAGAAATTATGGGGCTTTGTTGGTATTTCATTAGATTCCAATCTTATGTGAGAAAAAACAAAAGTCTTTGTAGTACACCTGTTAATACTTTCTTTCACTTTAAACATTTATAATTATTTTAAAAATTAGTTAATTCAATAAACAAATCTGCCCTCCTTCGATACAATATTATTTGTTCATCAAACAAACTAAAACTAAAAGCTTTTCTTGATTATAATTGAAAGCGCTTTAAATAACAAGCATTTTTTTTAGCTATTTAAGCAAGTATTTTAAGAGGAATATTTTCTACAAAACCCCCGTCTCTATTAACGCAAAGAGCAACAAAATTTGAGTAAAAGCGAAAGCGCTTGGAATTACGCTCACTAAACAGCAAAAAACCGTCCCGAACTATAATATTCAGGACGGCCAGCTCTATTTAGTAATTACTACAGCTTCCTCTTGTGTTCTTAAGCATAATTCTGCTGCTTTAAAGGCATGATCTTGGGTCATTGCATTTTCAGTACGATGAATACAGTCCTTGATCAACTCACCAAAGAATGGGAAGCCAACTTCACCGGACAGCGCATAGTGCTTCTCGCCATCTTTGTTAACAAGGTAAAGATGATCCCCTGTTTCTTCTCTTGCTACATCAACGTATTTACGAATCTCAATCGTACCCTCTGTTCCTGTAATAAATGTACGGCCATCTCCCCATGTGGACAGACCATCTGGTGTAAACCAATCGACCTTGAAGTAAAACGTTGCTCCATTGTCTCCTACGAGTGTAGCATCTCCATAATCCTCTAACTCAGGATAGTTCGGATTGTTATAGTTTCCAACTTTACTATGCAAGATACGCGCATTTTCATTTCCAGTAAAGTGTAAGAATTGTTCAATTTGATGGCTGCCAATATCGCATAAAATTCCTCCATATTGCTCTTTATTAAAGAACCAATCGGGACGACTATCCGCGTTTAGACGATGAGGACCAAAGCCTGTCACTTGGATAACGCGGCCGATAGCCCCATCGTTAATTAACTGACCAGCAAATACAGCACTTTCTACATGAAGACGTTCGCTAAAATAAACCATATACTTTTGTCCTGTTTTCTCCACGATACGCTTCGTTTCTTCAAGCTGCTCCATCGTTGTGAATGGCGTTTTATCCGTAAAATAATCCTTGCCAGCCTTTATAACCTTGTTTCCTAAAGCACTTCTTTCAGAAGGAATGGCTGCTGCCGCTACTAATTTAATCGATTCATCATGTAAAATAGTTTCGAGTGACGATGCCACCTCTACTTCAGGAAATTGTTCAACAAACTTCTGCACCTTTTCAGGATCTGGATCATACACCCATTTTAATGTTGCCCCTGCCTCTATTAAACCGTTACACATCCCGTTAATATGACCATGGTCTAATGCGGCAGCAGCAATTGGAAACTCTCCTGCTTTAACGACAGGATTTGGCTTTCCTTTTGGCGCATAATTCATTCCATCTCCGTTTCCCATATCTCACCAGCTCCTTTAAGTCAAATATAGATCTCTCGTAAGTAATAATCAGCTTATAGTCCCCCAGTTAAAACCAATCTGCGTATCCAAGCTTTCTCAAATTTTCAGCTGATGTTTGCAGACAATCAAATGGATCTCTGCCATACGTATCATCTTGTTCAATTAGGAAGTATTTTGCTCCGCTTTCCAGACCAGCTGCAATTACTGCCGGAATATCCAAATTTCCTTCACCTACTTCAGCAAATTCTATGAGATTGGTAAACTTGTGGAAAAACGCAGCCATATCTTTTAAATCATCTTCGTTCACATCTAGCTTTCCAATTCGATAGTCCTTCAAATGTAATAAGGCAATTCGATCTTTGTATTCTTGAATAAATGTTACCGGGTTTACTCCCGCACGCTGAATCCAGTGAACATCGAGCTCAAAGCCAAGCTTTGATGTATTGTTTTTCATCATATCAAGTAGGTATTCGCCATCATACTTTTGGAATTCAATATGGTGTGTATGATAGTATAATTCGATTCCATGCGCTGCTAATCTCTCAGCCATTGCTTCGGCACGTTCAATAAATGCAAGAATTTGATCTTTATCACCCATTACATTTAATGGAAGCATCCCAATACGTATATAGTTACAGTTAAGTGTCTTACAATCCTCCACAATTTTTTCGAAGTCCTTGCTTAATGTTTCCCCTGGAGCACCTGGCAGCATCGGCTCTAATCCAGCAGAAAGTGCAGCAATTTCAATATTAAATTCTTCACTTGCTTGTTTTAACGCCTGCACATTTTCTACTGTCATCGGAATTTGCGAAACCTCAACAGCACGAAAGCCAAGTTCATGCAGTCGTTTCATTGTCTCGTATGCACCGATCTCTTCGACTTTACCTTTGAGCATCATCATTTGTACGCCAATTTTGCCTTTTGTCATTGGTATACCTCCATTTTTATCGTTTTCTTAATTTCAGATGATCTGCGAATTGCACTAATCATTTCCATGGACTTCTGTGCATCTTTGACATGAATGTAATTGTCTGTATCATTTTCAATACAGGTATAAAAGTGATTTATCAATTTAGAATGGCTTGCACCGTAATAGAATTTCGATCCAGGAAGCTTACTGTCCTCTATTACGCTTTCTTTTATTCCATCTTCATTTGTTTTTGTAAGGATACTATCTTTAATTGTTAACTTTCCTTTTTCTAGAATTACCTGAAATTCAACCGATGAGTTCGTTGCATTTGTGACGGTTGCAAAAAACAATCCTGTTGCCCCGTTTGCAAATTGAATATTCGCTGTCGCAGTATCTTCGACATCATAGCCATAGTCAACTAGGTTATCGATCGAACCTCGTATCGTTTCGATTTTCCCGCCAACTAATTGCATTTGATCTAACGTATGGATAGCTTGATTAATCATGACGCCACCGCCCGCTAGCTTAAACGTTCCTCGCCATGGCTTTACATCGTAATATTCTTTTGGCCTGAACCACGTTACTAACCCTTTTATTCCTGTTACTTTGCCGTATTTTCCACTCTGAATTAGTTCTTGAAGCATTTCAAATGACTCATTCAAACGATTTTGGAAAGCGACGCAAATCTTAACGTCCTTATGCTGTTCTTCTAATTCAGCTAAAAACATACCTTCTTCTGCATTTCTTGCAAGAGGCTTTTCTAAAAGAACGTGCACCCCTTTTTCGACACATGCTTTTGTAGCCGGGTAGTGCAGGTGATGTGGCAAACAAACATGGACACAGTCTAATTCCTCTTTTTCTAGCATTTCATGATAGTCATGATAAAAATGAACATCTGGGAACGATTCCTTTAAGTTTGTATTTGTATCACATACTGCAACTAAAGCTACGTTTGAATTCTCCTTTATAGCTGGTATATGGATTTTGGAAATATCACCTAAACCAATTACTGCTACCTTCAGCATTATTTGGTACTCCCTTCACTAAAGCTTATTAGAAAAACAGGGCTGCGGGAGCCCTTATTTTTCTATCTATAAGCGACCCTATCTCCTTATTTTGGGATAGGGCTCTTCTTTTCTTCTTCGATTTTCTTCGTTAACGCAGCAAAGTATTCGTCTTCGTCAACTGGTAACTCTACTTCTTTTCCTAACCAGCTAGATAAGTGAATCGCATTTGCTAGTGCAACACCATTGATTCCATCGCTACCAGGAGCAAGTAATGGTGTTCCTTCAAGGATGTTGGCTGCGAAGTTCTCCATTACTGAAGTATGCTGTTCTCCCCATACACTTTCAAACTTTATTACTTCTTCATCATAAATCTCTCCAGGACCAGCACCCATGAAAATTCGCATTACGTCCTGCATATCCATTGTTGCACTCATCTCCGACTCAGGAGTTTTCAAGCGTTTAATTGTAACGGTTTCACTATCGTCAACAACAATTTTCCCTTTATCGCCATGGATTTCAAAACGGTCTGTACCCATAATGTCATGTGTACATGTGATAAATGTACCTGTAGCACCATTTCCATAGTCAAGTAAAGCTGTTACCTCATCTTCTACAGCAATATCTCTTTGGTAGCCATATTTTACATTGGAGTAAACTTTCTTTGGCATACCAGCAATCCACTGAAGCAAGTCCAATTGATGTGGTGCTTGGTTCACAAGAACTCCTCCACCTTCACCTTCCCATGTTGCTCTCCATGCGCTTTGATCATAATATCCTTGTGGACGCCACCAAGTCGTAATAATCCAATTCGTACGTCGGATATTTCCAATTTCCCCATTATCTATAACTTCTTTAACCTTTTGATACAATTTATTAGTTCGTTGATTAAACATGATGCCAAATGTAAGCTCTGGCTTTGTTGCAGCAAAGTCATTTAGTTCCTTAACTTGCTTTGTATAAACACCTGCTGGCTTTTCAACCAATGCATGAACGTCTCTTTTTAGTGATTCAATCCCCATTTCTGGATGGAGGTAATGTGGAACACACGTAACAACTGCGTCTACATCTCCACTCTCCAACATATCAATGTAATTATCGTAAAAAGGAACATCTGGATACTTCTCTTGTGCCAACGCTTTTTTATCAGGATCTATGTCACAAATTGCCCCAACTACCATATTCGGTACTCTTCCTTCAGTAATAAACCCTGCATAAGCCCCACCTTGTGCACCTAAGCCAATAATACCTAATCTTACTTTTTCCATTATCCATTCTCCTCACTATATATTTTTAGACGTTTGCGACGAAATTCGCCCGCTGTCATGCCTACATGTTCACGAAAATAACGACTAAAATGCGAAGCGCTTTCAAAACCACTTTCAATCGCAATTTCCTTTATACTCTTTTTTGGTTCCATCTCCAGTAAATACTTCACCTGTGTCAATCGGGATGCCATCACATACTCCATTACTGTAAACCCCGTCATTTCTCTGAATAAATGAGAAACATAGGACTTACTTAAATTCAATGCCTCAGCAATCGAGCCAACTGTTAATTTTTCCATATAATGCGCTTGAATATATTTCAAAATGTTTTCAACATGCTCCGCTTTTTCCGACTTTTTGTCGATTAGCTTCTTGGAATCCTTTTGGCCTAAATTATATACACTGATTAGCACTTGGAGTAAGAGTACTTTCAGCTCCGTTTCTAGATGAAGCTCCTGGCGATTCGTTACCTGGCTTAATTCAGAGAGCTGTTGAATAAGCTTCTCTAATGCCTTTGATTCTTCATTTTCCTTCGTTCGAATTAAGCAGTGGTGCAGCCGTTGAAATGCTTCTAATAAATATATCGCTCCTAATTCCTCAAGTACAGACTTCACCCATTTTGGTGAAAAATGAACAGCACTACGAATATACTCACTATTTGGGTGGACATTTGGTTTATGCAATGTCATCCCATCCATGATTAGAATATCCCCCGGTTCCAAGTCATATATTTGGTTATGAATCAGATAACGGCATGTACCAGCGTGAAAGAAGTAGATTTCATATTCTTCGTGGGCGTGGTAGTCAAATGGCTCATTCGTACCTCGCATTCGATAAAACGCTATCATTGATTGATTCAAACAGACCACTCCTTTCAGAGGTCTAAATTAATTTTATATGAATGATATAATAATAGCATTAGCCTAAACTGTCTGTTATTTATCAAAAATTGACTGAGAGTGCTTTTTTAAAAATTATCTTAGATAATAGCGTAACAAAAAGGGTCTGTAAGTAGCCAATAATATCTATTTTTCATGTCAGAACTTAAAGATTGAAAAAGACTTACCAAAAAACACCACAAACCATCCGTGTAAACGATGATTTGTGGTGTCTAAGCTAGACTTCTTATTGTCCAAATAAATTTGGCAAGAACAACGAAAACTCTGGTATATACGCAACTAATAATAACACGAGAATCATAACACCATAGAAAGGTAACATGGCCTTTGCTGACTTCTCTATCGATATTCGACCAATAGCAGAACCAACGAAAAGCACCGAACCAACTGGTGGTGTAACTAGTCCAATACCTAAGGCTAATATTAATACAACACCAAAATGAACGGGATCCATTCCAGCGCTCGCTCCTCCACATGCCGCTAATACATAGCTACAAACAACAAAACCGAGATTAATGTCAACGCTTTCTTTTTCATTTAATTCCCACCTAAATATTATTTGTTAGCCAAACAAACTAAATGTTAATCTCATTATAAATGAAGCGTTTTTATTTTCAAGGTTTTTTATACACAAAATAATGTGATATTTCAGTTTCCCGTTTAAGTTTTATGATTATTAGGTAGTAGAAAGCAGATAGTACATTTATCCTGTACTATCTGCTTCATTTACTACAAAAGCAGGTATGCAACTATTGACCCTATCCCGCCAAACATAAGCGCATATGGCATATTATTTAATGTAATTCGGTACGGATTCTGTCCAATGTTCATCGAGGTTAACTGAACAACAAGTCCATAAGAGCCGACCGTTAATGTAGAAACTGCGCTTGTTGTTAAAACAATCGCAAGACTGGTAGGATTCATTGTTTCAAGCAAAGTAGCAATCACTCCACTTAATATTCCAATCGTCGCAATTGGATGTACCCCAAACATACTCATAAAAATAAAAATGAGCTGAATTACAATAAAAATAAGAAATGGATAATCGATAATAGCTAAAACCGGCTGCTGAATAAACTCTAAAAACGATGTGCCACTAATACTATTCGCAAAGAACGCCAAGGTAATAAATAAAACAACAAAATTTTGCATTGCATTTGTCTTCTGCTTCCATGTATTCCAACCAATTATCCAAAAACTGCGTCCTCTTTTCATAAGTTGAGCCCATATAAACGCAAAAGGAAAAATAATAATTGTCACTGTAAAAATAAAATCTATATTAAATAGATTTCCTAACGTAATCACAAGCGTTAGAAATACAACAAGAGCAAACATTAAATGAATAATTTTTTTTGCTATCTCTTTCATACTTATCGTTTCTGACGCAGGATTATCATAGGAATACTTCTTATAATGATAACGTCCCCAAAATGAATCAAGTAGAAATGTAATACCTGCAATCAACAGAAGCCAAGGCAATAACGAAACATAATCAGCACCCGTGGTGAAAATCGATACAGCTAATAAGATCTCTAGCGGACTCCATAATAGTGCTAATGTATAACCTCTAAGTGTCGCGGTGCCAACAAATGAATTTCTTACCTTTTTATTCAAGGAGCGTAAGTTATCTTTTAACACATCTTGCGAAATATTTGCGGCTGATAAATTTAAGAAAGCTGCTAAGGTGAGGGTTGTAATTGATCCACGTGGATAGAGCTTACCCAAATCCGAAACATTTACGTTTAGTAGATTGTTCAAACTTCGATCAAACCGGCCACTTCTTACAACACTGTTCATCCATGGCAGCATTGCTAAGAGAGTTAGAAGTGACATGTTCGATGTAAGCAAGCTAGGAATCTCTAGCAGTGAGTGATTTGATGTTAAAAAAGCAATACCCCCAACTAAAATAAATGCCGCTCCAAGTATTCTAAATAGATTAGATGCACCGATGAATGATATTGCTACCATCATTAAAGCGAATATTCCGATGATGTAATTAAGGGAATCACTTTCGATAAACACATTAACGATATGTATGATAAATACACTGGAATAGAAGATATATAAATAGCTAAAGACTGGATGGTGTTTCATTATGTCCTCCCTTCGTTACTCACCTCTGAGCAATTGTCAATTCAATTGAGTAACAATTTATTTGTTTATACATCAAACAAATCTATCATATATGTAAGCGCAAGCAATTTCAAGATTATTCATTAAAAATACAATCAATTAGAATTGAAGATACTCAATTAATTCTATTTTATAGGTTGGTGATGACTACGCTTTAGGATTTGGTCTATCGTATGTAAGCGCTTCACTATTGATCGAAGAAATTAACCGTCTAGCAGAAGCTGGAGAATTTGCGAATCATGGGGCTGCTCGTTCCCTCCAGGCACAATTAAACCCGGTAGTAAAATTCGAAAATCAAGGAAATGCCAAAAAGGTTGTTCAGCACGTTAAAAAGTTTAATAAAAAATTGCATCAGCACTACGATAAAGATTTTATCTCTAAAGAGGGGTATGAAAAGCTTTATGCCTGTGCTGCTGAATTGCTGGAAATCTGGAAATAGAGAATAAAGGAAACCGTTAACGTTCAATTTAAGCTCGAGTGTGCTTTATGCCATTCGAGTTTTGTTTATTCCATTAAATAACAAAAAATCCTTTACAATAGAAGTACAGATAGCTACTTCAATCGTAAAGGATAATTTTTAAACTTTTCTTCTAATAAATTTATATATACTTAAGAGATAGACTATCCAACCCTAAAAAATCGTTTCGCATTCTCATAGCAAATATTTCTAACATACGTTTCAAGCAACACCATATCTTTGGGAGCCTTTCCTTCTTCTACCCACGTTCCTAACAGGTTACATAAAATCCTGCGGAAATATTCATGTCTAGGGAAGGAAAGAAAACTTCTTGAGTCTGTCAACATCCCGATAAAGTTACTAATCAATCCCATATTGGCTAATGTCTTCATCTGATCTTCCATTCCATCGATTGTGTCATTAAACCACCATGCTGTTCCAAATTGAACCTTTCCAGGAACCTCATCCGTTTGGAAATTCCCTGCCATTGCAGCAAGAATATTATTATCACGTGAATTTAAGCTATATAATACTGTCTTTGGAAGCTTATTCTGAATATCCATTGCATCCAGCAAATTAGATAATTTATCAGCAAGAAGGTTGTCACCGATTGAATCAAACCCACTATCGGGCCCTACATGCTTAAACATTCTTGTGCTGTTATTACGTAATGGATTGATATGCAGCTGCATGACCCATCCCTTATCTGCATATAATTCGCCAAGAACAACTAGTGTGTATGTTTTAAACTGCTCGACTTCCTTCGCAGACAACGTTTCACCCTTTAAACGTTTTGCAAAAATGGATGCAACATCATCCCTCGTCGCCTTTTCATAAAAAAGCACATTAATTCCATGATCTGAACTACGGCAGCCTTGCTCGTCAAAGTAATCGACACGATTCGCAAGCGCATCCAAAAAGGCACCATAGTTATCAATCGACATATTTGCAGCTTTTTCTAGCTTTTCCACCCAAGGTAAAAAGTCATCATTTTCAATAGTTAAGCCCTTATCTGGACGGAATGATGGTGATACAGTTACAGAGAAATCCTCTTTAGCAAGTGCTTTATGTGCTTCTAAATCGTCTGTTGGATCATCTGTTGTTCCTACAAATTCAACATTTTTGTTCCTTAATAAAGATCTAGTTGATAGCTCTGGCGCCTGAAGATTGGCATTCGCTTCTTCCCATATTGCTGGCGCAGAATCTTCATTAAGCAGCACATCAATGTCAAAGTAGCGTAGCAGTTCTAAATGTGTCCAGTGGTATAAAGGATTCCCTAATGTGTTAGGCACTGTTTTTGACCATGCAAGAAATTTCTCATAGTCACTTTTATTTCCAGTAATATAATCTTCAGCAATCCCATTAGCACGCATACCACGCCATTTATAATGGTCACCGCCTAACCACACTTGAGCTAAATTCGAATAGTTTTTATCCTGCAGAATTTCATGCTGGTTCAAGTGATTATGATAGTCAATAATTGGTAAATGCTTTGCAGTATTATGGAAGAGCTCACGTGCTGTCTCATTATAAAGTAAAAAATCATCTGTTATAAACGTTTTCATTTTCAATCAACCTCTCATTCTTTATATATTAGTTAAAACATGAACCTTCGATCTGTTTCCGTTTTATAATTTGTTTGATAAACAAACAAACATGACTATATTATAATACTATATGTAACCGCTTTATTTTTCAAGTGTAAAGTAAAATAAAACCTTGATTTCCCTATGGACACTATATCCAATTTGTTTCGATTTGCTTCTGCGCAATCAAAAGCCCCCTTCACAATGAATATTTCTCATTTGTTGAGCAATATTCATTGCAAAGAGGGGTCGGTTATTTATACTAATTTAAAAATGATTCACAGATTAACTAAAAGTAATGATATCTGTGGAATAAATGCAATTACAACTGCCGTTAGAATTAAAACAATGATAAATGGGAACGCTCCTTTTATGACCTGTGTAAGCGACTCTCCAGTTATCCCTTGTGCCACAAATAGGTTTAATCCAAACGGAGGGGTAATCATTCCTATTGATAATGTAACGATCATAATGATACCAAAATGTATGGGATCTATTCCTAGTTCGTAAACCAACGGTAGAAATAGAGGAACAAAGATTAGAACCGCTGCACTTGTGTCCATAAACATCCCTACAATTAGCAGAATTATTATGACCATTAGTATAAAAATCACTTGAGTATTTGCATATTCAAGAAAAATAGATGCGAGTTTTGTAGGGATTTGCTCATAGGTTAAGTACCAACTAAATACATTAGACGCTGC
The DNA here is from genome assembly GCF_038002145.1 of Oceanobacillus sp. FSL W7-1309. Lineage (NCBI taxonomy): Bacteria > Bacillati > Bacillota > Bacilli > Caryophanales > Bacillaceae > Oceanobacillus > Oceanobacillus sp. FSL W7-1309. Next base: position 1,674,773 of record NZ_JBBOBX010000001.1, on the reverse strand, counting down.
AATTACAAGCATAATCATTGAAGAAATGACTACAGACTTTCTAGTACTTTCAAATAATTTTTTGACGTCCATTTCTTTATAGACAAAGAAACCAATTATCAAACTATATACAATCGCAACGGCTGCTGCTTCCGTAGGTGTAAAAACACCTACATAGATACCACCTAAAACAATTACAGGTAGTAAGATACCCCATATCGCTGATTTAAAAGAGCTCCATAACTCTTGTAAGCTAGCTTTACCTTCTGGCTTATGACCTTCTCTCTTTGCAATTATGAAACTTACAATAACTAAAACAAATCCAATAAATATACCAGGTATAATTCCTGCAATAAATAAATCACTAATGGATACTTCAGCAGAAGAACCATATACCAGTAAAGTTATACTTGGCGGAATGATTATACCTAGAGTTCCAGCAGCAGTCATTAACCCGATGGCAAATTTACGAGAATATCCTGATTCTCCCAACGAGGGAATCATTACACCACCAATTGCTGCAACTGTAGCTGGACTTGAACCAGAAAGCGATGCAAAGAACATCGAAGATATAACCCCAGCAATTGGCAAACCTCCAGTGACCCATCCAACTAGTTTTTTTGCAAGGTCAACCAATCTCCTTGATGTTCCGCCCACTAACATTAAATCTCCTGCAAAAATAAAAAATGGAATCGCCATTAAAGTAAAAGAATCTATTCCCGAAAAGATATTTCTAGCAAATACATCTATTGACATTCCCTCTTGAATCATTGCAATAAAGCTAGATAAACCAATTGCTATTGCTATAGGAGCGCCAATTATTAACAAGATAGCAAAAATTAGTATGATCATTTTTCTGCACGCTCCTCTACTGACGAGGATTTCACTTTTCTGATTTGATTTAGGCTTGCGACATCCTCAAATAGTAATTGTATAAATCTGTAAAGCATAAGGGCTCCGCCTATTGGAAGTGATAAGTAAGGGATTGCCATTGGAATTCCTACGGCTGGAGTAACATTGCCGAATTCAACTACATTTGAAACTGTTATCGTACCAGATCTTACAAGAATAAAACAAAAGGCTATCCCCATCAGATTAGCAATAATGGAAAAAATCCTTTTTGGTAATGGTGGTAAAAATGCTACAACTGCATCAACAGTTGCATGTGCTTTCTCTCTCACAGCAATACTGCTACCGATAAGAACTAACCAAATAATTAAATACCTTGCAATTTCCTCAGACCACACTAAAGAATTATTAAAAGCATATCTTAAAACAACTTGAATAAATACAAGTAAAGAAGCTATAAGAAGAGAAATCACCGCAAAATACTCTTCCATATGGTTTAAAATTTTATTTACTCTATCCAAAGAAATCCCACCTTCTATAAACAAAATAAAGTACCATGCTGAGGTTGTGAAATCATTAATTATCAATTATATTCAGCAATATGTTACTTCCTTCCATCTCACTAAATTGATCATAGGCTCCAGACATCGCCTCTCTGAATGCTTTCTTTTGTTCTGAAGATAGTTCATTTATTTGAATATTGGACTCATTTAACACTTTCATGTACTCTTCCTCGTCTTTTAAAGCTTCTTCCCATTGCCAATCGGTAACTTCTTGAGCGACTTCATCTATAGCGACTTGCAGATCTTCTGGGAGTTTATTATAAAAATCGCTACTAATTACTAGAGGATATGCCATATATCCATGTCCACTTAACGTAAGGTAATCTTGCACCTCGTAAAACTTTTTACTTACAACATTTGATAGCGGATTCTCTTGTCCATCAACCGTTTTTGTTTGTAGGGCAGTATATAACTCGGAAAAATCTATAGAAACACCGCCAGCATTAACTTCTTGGAATTGCGCTATTAGGAGAGGACTTTGTGATATTCTCATCTTTAAACCGCTTATATCTTTCGGTGTTTCGATTGGCCGTACAGAATTTGTAAGATGTTTAAAACCACCATCCCAAAAATTAAGTAAATGCAAACCTTGCAACTTTAGCTTTTCACCTAATATTTCACCTAATTCTCCATTAGTAGCTTGATAAGCTTCTTCCCTACTTTCAAATAAGAAAGGTAAATCAAATATCTCAAACTCTTTTACAAAAGTTGGCAGCACACCAGTAAATGGTGCATTCATTTGTACTGTCCCTGTTTGTATATGTTCGATTATTTCTCTATCACTACCTAGTTGTGAATCCGGATATACTTCAACTTTGATTTGACCATCCGTTCTTTCCTCAATCATTTCCGCAAATTTTTCTGCGGCTTTCCCTTTTGCTACAGAGGGAGTCACAACATGTGCAAACTTAATCGTATAATTCCCATGACCTTCACTTAAAGCTTTATTATCATGACCAAAACCAACAGCAATCAATAACAATATTAAAAATGCACCCCCAGCGATAATGTCTTTTCTCTTACCATTCATATAACTCCTCCTCAGTCCTAATGTTAACGCTTACAAATAATGGAATGTCTTATTCATTTCGAATAAACCAAATCTACTACTTTACTTTTAAATGAATAGGCCCTTTAATACGACGTCAACACTATTATTCTTTAAGGACGCAGGAAAGAGAATAGCGAATCAAACTATTCTCCATCCTTCCTTACACATGTTTTACAAAACTGTTCTTCATAAGCTTAAGTACGTCCTCCCCAGGCATATCCCATAGTTCTTGATTCATGATTTCAACCTCAATTGGTCCATGATAGCCCGCTTCTTCAACTGCTTTTCTTATACGACGAATTTCTATTACCCCATCCCCCATCATTCGGCGGGCCTTAAAAGTATCCGTAATTGGCACATTCCAATCCGATACATGAAAACCGAGAATCCTTTCCTTTGCACGAGCAATCTGTTTATATAGTTCTGGGTCCCACCATACATGAAAGACATCGACAACAACCCCAACTTGATCGGGTGAATATTCTTGTGCTATTTTATTTGCTTGACCAAGTGTCACGATTACGGAACGATCAGCTGCATACATCGGATGAAGTGGCTCGATTCCCAGTCTCACACCACAGGATTCAGCAAATGGAACAAGTTGTTCAATTCCTTCTTCTACCCACTGACGAGATAAATCGATATTACGATCAGGTGCTGGTCCACAGACCAGTACAAGCACATCCGTACCAAGTTCAGCAGCTTCTTCCACTGCTCGTTTATTATCATCTAGGTTTTTCCGACGTTGTTCCTCTGTCGCTGCTGGAAACATCCCACCACGGCATAGACTTGAAACCTTCAGACCTGTACCCTTTATGATTCGTTTACTTTCTGCAATCCCGAGTGCTTCTAATTTGTGGCGCCATATTGATATCCATGGAACTTCAGCTTGTGCACAGCCGATAGCTGCTTCCTTTAGGTTCCACTGTTCCGTTGTAATTTGATTCAAACTAAGGTATTTTAACAAGGATGTGTCTTCTGTCATTACTTACGCCTCCTACTATGTTACATAAATTGCTTGGATGGTTGCATGATACCCGCTTGAGCCAGGACAATTTTCATTCTTTCCGCAGCTAGCTCTGGATCCTTTAATAATCCTGCATCATCAGCCATCACGAATAAGTCAGACAAATGAATGATGGAACGTTGCCCTTCTGCTCCACCAATCATACGAAAATGGGATTGATGGCCATTCAAATATGCCATAAACACAACACCAGTTTTATAGGCATACGTCGGTTTTTGGAAAATATGGCGCGATAATGGAACGGTTTTTTCTAAAATTGCATCATACTGTTCGATATTATTCGCATCCAGTGCGTGCATTGCATTTGCTGCTGCAGGCGCAATTGCATCAAAGATTCCTAGTAGGGCGTGAGAATAACCTTGTTCATCGCCTTTAATCAGGTCAGGATAGTTAAAGTCATCCCCTGTATACATTTTGACGCTATCAGGAAGGAGACGCCTCATCAATATTTCCTTTTTATCATCCAGTAGGGATATTTTAATTCCATCAATCTTACTCTCGTTCTCTTTAATCACTTGTAGACAAACATCCATCGCTTGATCGACATCCTCATGACCCCAATAACCTTTTAATGCTGGATCAAACATATCACCAAGCCAATGTAAGATGACTGGTTCGGAAACCTCATTCAATACATTTCGGTAGACGCGCTCATAATCTTCTGGAGTCTTCGCACACGCAGCTAAGGCGCGGCTTGCCATCATGATAATACGACCACCTTGTTTCTCAACAAATTCACATTGCTCCGCGTAGGCTCTTTCGACTTCTTCTAGCTTTAAACTTGGATGTGGAAGCAAATGATCTGTTCCAGCTCCACAAGCGATCCATCCGTTTACAGAATTCGCTTCCTTTACAGATTGTCTTATTAACTCTTTTGCATGTTCCCAGTACAACCCCATCCCGCGTTGGGCAGTATCCATTGCTTCGGCTACGCCTAAACCTAAAGACCATAAATAGTGGCGGTATTTTAGAGTTGTTTCCCAATCAATTTTACTGTTTTGAATTGGGTCTGTATCTGCAAGCGGATTGGCAACCACATGCGCTGCCGAATAAACAATACGGCTTTTAAATGGGACCTCTGGTATATGAACAGAAACAGGATCTTGTGGTGTATACGTATATAACTCTCCGTTTTTGTTCGGCAATTTTATAGAATTCACCAACACTACCTCCTACACATTCACCTTATTTTTAACCCCCGGTACTGCAACCCATCGACGTTCATTCCATGATTGCAGTGCAGCTTCTGCAAGCTGAATCCCTTCTGCTCCTTTATATAAATCCAATGTATAGGTTTCATCTGCAACAACATGTTTTAAAAACATTTCCCACTGAATTTTAAAGGCATTATCAAATACTTTGTTGTCTGGTACCTCTTGCCAGTGCGATTGGAAATCAAATGGATTTGGAATGTCTGGATTCCAGACTGGCTTTGGCGAGTTAACACGATGCTGGACTTTACAATCTCTTAAACCTGCCACAGCGCTCCCTTCGATACCATCCACTTGTACCGTAAACAAATCGTCACGATTTACACGGACTGCCCAGGAAGAATTCGCTTGAACAATCACACCATTTTCCAGTTCAAACATCCCATACGCTGCATCATCTGCTGTTGCAGTATATATGTTACCGCCTTCATCAACGCGTTCCGGAATATGAGTAGCTCCAAGACAGGAAACGGAATCAATTTTCCCGAAAAGATCTTGTATGACATAACTCCAATGTGGATACATATCGACAATCATTCCACCACCATCTTCTTTTCGATAATTCCAAGATGGGCGTTGACCTTCTTGCCAGTCCCCTTCAAAAACCCAATAACCAAAATCCATCCGAACACTAAGAATTTTCCCAAAGAATCCCGAATCAATTAGGCGTTTTAATTTTAATAGTCCTGGAAGATATAATTTATCTTGAACAACCCCATTTTTTACTCCAGCTTCACTTGCTAATTGAGCAAGTTCAATCGCATCCTCAAAATTTGTTGCAGTTGGTTTCTCACAATAAATATGTTTTCCTGCTGCAATTGCTTTGCGGATTGCTTCAGACCTTCTTACCGTTGTTTGTGCATCAAAATAGATCTGATTATAATCATCAGATAATGCCTCATCGAAATTTGTTGTCCAACGTGATAATTGATGGATTTTTGCTAATTCTTCTAAACGATTTGCACGTCTTCCAACTAAAATCGGATCAGGCATAATCTTATCACCACTAGATAACTCAATTCCCCCTTGTTCACGTATCGCAACAATTGAGCGAATTAAATGCTGATTTGTACCCATACGTCCTGTTACTCCGTTCATAATTATCCCAATTTGATGTACAGTCATATTTATCCTCCTGAATATTTATTTCTTAGCGCTATCATACAATCATTTTTATGATAAGTCTTATTATTCAAAGAATTTAATTCTCATTTTCGGAAATAAAAAATAAGCACGTTATGAAATGCGATTAAATCAGTTCATATGATAAACGTGCTTACATAAATTCAATTTATTCGGTTGATAGTTTCTCAAAAAATCCCTTTTAACCGGAGTACTTATTTTCTAAGCGAAATTTTTTTGGCGAGACTTCAGTGAATTCTTTAAATCTCCTATAGAAAGTAGCAAGTGATTCAAAACCTATTTCAAAGCAAATGGAAGGAATATCATTATCTGTCTCCACCAGTAACTTTTTAGCCACTTCCATACGTACTTCATTCAAATATTTCATTGGAGTAGTGTTATATTGTTCTTTAAAAATAGTATTGACATGGCGGGTACTGATTCCGATTTTCTGAGATAACTCTGTAGCATTTGTAACTTCAAAATAATGTGTATCCATATATTTACGCAAGCGCTCCGCGCGAAAAGTATTTGCATTCGTTATACTTGGTTCTTTTCTGTTTCTAAGAAGAATAAGTAATAACTCAGATAAACAAATCTTCATAGACATTTGATTAATCACTTTCCCCTGTGATTGCTCGTAAAGCATTCTTCTTAATAGCTGCCTAACATTTCCTGACGTGAATAGATTCATGTTGATTAACCTTGTTTCATCAAAACAATGTTGATGAAGCAGCATTTTCATGTCGTTTCCAAACTCGTCCATTTCAAACTCAAGAACAAGCACCGTCATTTTTGTATCAGAAGTAATGGAATGAGGAGAATACGGAGTAATAAATGCTAAACTGTCTTGTGTAAATGAATGAACTTGCTCATTCAATATAATCTCTCCGCTATTTTCCAATACGTATAGAATTTGATGTATCTGGTGATAGTGTTTCTGAACTAAATTTCTATCTTTATGTTTATTTTCTCTAATCCTAATACTGTTTTTCAATATATTTTGATTTCCCAACATAACACCCCCAGCCCGTCTATTACTTCATTCCAAAGAATCAATTGTTTCCACATACATGAACAATCACAGTATCAATATGTAACATATTACCCCTAACTTCATCTCCAAACAATTTTTAAATGTTTCATTTTGATAATAGTGGTGAAATATACCTTCCATAATACTAATTTAATTTCAGCTCTCTAACCTTCGCTGGTACAAAAACTCGATATTAAATCCCTTTAAAAACAATTTGTTTCGAATACAAAAAAGGCTTTGGGATATAAACCCAAAGCCTTTCCAAAACTTCTTATACAAACAAACTCAGCGCCAGTACAAACACTAAACCACAAACAGAAATCAGTGTCTCGAGCACCGTCCACGTTGCAAATGTTTCTTTCATTGTTAAACCAAAGGATTCTTTTACAATCCAGAATCCAGTATCGTTTACGTGAGAGGCAATAATACTACCTGCACCAGTTGCAAGTACCATTAACTCTACATTAACATCTGTGCCTACCATCATCGGCAGAACAAGACCAGCGGTTGTTAATGCGGCAACAGTTGCAGAACCTTGTGCAAGTCTAATTAAAGCAGCAATCAGCCAAGCTAGAATTAATGGTGAAATTGTACTTCCTTCAAAGATCTGTGCGACATAATCGCCAACACCACCATCAATTAATACTTGCTTTAATGAGCCTCCAGCACCAAGGATTAATAGCATCATACCAATAGCTGCAATTGAGCTCTCGGCAGACTTCATTAAGTCTTTCATTGGAATCTTTCTTGCTACACCCATTGTGTACACAGCAAGCAAAACAGAGATCAGCATAACTGTAGTAGGCGCACCTACCATTGCAACAAAATCAAAGAAAGCATTATCTGTTTCTGGCTCCCTTAATAACGAAACAATGGTTGAAATTGCCATCAGAATAACAGGGAATAATGCTGTGAAAGCACTAATTCCAAAGCTTGGTGTATCTTCTAATTTAAAGTGTTTGGCATCACCAATTGAAGCCATACTGCCTGTAGGCGTTTTCTCAAATGCTGATGGTGCGTATTTTCTTGCGATTTTTGTAAATAGCGGACCCGCAATAATAACCGTCGGGATAGCAATGATAAATCCATAAACCAATACCATCCCTACGTTTGCACCATATTCTTGGGCAATGACCGTCGGGCCTGGATGCGGCGGCAGGAACGCATGTGTAACAGATAAAGCCGTCGTCATTGGCAATCCTAACCAAAGGAATGATTTATTAATTTGTTTGGATATCTGATAAACAATTGGAATTAATAATACTAGGCCTACTTCGAAAAACAGTGCAATACCAAGAATAAATCCAGCTGCTACAACAGCCCATTGAATTCGTTTTTCTCCAAATTTATCAATTAATGTCATTGCGATACGCTGGGCACCGCCTGCATCTGCAATCAATTTTCCAAGGATTGCTCCGAGACCGAATACTAATGCAATACCACCCAGTGTACCTCCCATTCCAGCTTCAATCGTTTTAACGATTTGATCAACTGGCATACCTAGTGCCAATGCAATTAAGAAGGACACAACAACTAATGAAATAAATGTATTCAAATTAAACTTCATAATTAAAATGAGTAATACAACAATACCTAATGCAACAATTAGTAATGGCATAACTTTCTCTCCCCTTATGTCTTTACTTAGATGTGTAATGAACCGTTTTCATTCAAGGCTGTATGAGGATTTAGCAAACATCTAAATCCTTTGTTATAGCCTTGGAAACTATAAAATTTGAATGCTGTGTATAACTTAGATGCCGGAGCAGCCAAGTCCACGAAGCGCCCAACGACTAGCGAGACTTCCCTCACCTCATGACACGATAAAGAAGACTTGCCGATTGGCTGCGCCAGAGGCTTAGTCGCACTTATACCCTGGCGGTGAAAGTCAACATCGACTCCAGGTAAAAGGATGGCCGACTAAAACCAGGCTACGCCTAACATCGGCATACCCCTAAAGGGGCATGTTTCCTTTTAGATGAACTTGACTTTTCGCCCATAACGGCGAAAGTCATAGTTCATCTTATACTTTGGAGTGAATCTCCTACGTAGGAATGTTCGACAGGTCGAACCACCCCAAAGTTCGGGGCGCAGTCCGTACGTCGCTAACCGGGCGCTTGCGCTTTTGTTCTTATTTATCTAGTCATTCAAACTCAATAACTGCTTTTCTCACTTTGTCTGGGTTTTTCTCAACAAATTCAAATGCCTCTTTTACTTGATCCACATGGAAACGATGTGTCACAAGACCATTATGCGTTAACTTCTTAGAATTAATCAGCTCTACCACTTTCCCAAACTGATTTGTTTGTAGCCTTGAACCAGTGATTGTCAGTTCCTTTTTCGTGATGTGCATCATTGCAATTGATGAAGGAGTTGCATTGAAACCTAACGTAACAACATTACCTGCAGGAGATGCTACTTCAACAGCTAATTCGAATGTTTGCGGCACACCTACTGCATCAATGACAACATTGGCACCTTCACCATTTGTAATTTCATTTATTTGACCGCTTACATCAACCTCAGATGGGTTAATCGTATAATCTGCTCCATTTTCTTTCGCAAACACTAAGCGTTCGTTTGTAAAATCTGAAATAATAACGGTTGCCCCACGAAGCTTGGCCAATTTTAGAACCGTTATTCCAATAGGTCCTGCTCCTTGAATAAATACAGTTTGACCTTCCCCTACGTTTCCTCTCCATGTAGCTTGGGCACCAATTGTATAAGGCTCAGCCATTACAGCTTCATCCCATTCAATCTCGGAATCTACTTTATGAACTTGTTTGTCTTCTAGAACTACAAATTCTCTCATTCCACCATCTTCATGGACACCAAATACAGAAACTTCTTTACAGACATTTGGTCTACCGTTTTTACATGCATAGCATTCCCCACAGTAGGTAATTGGTTCAATAACAACATGTTCTCCAATCGATACTTTAGAAACCCCAGAACCAACTTCGACTATTTCCCCTGTCACTTCATGTCCAACAATTCTTGGGTACGTTGCAAGTGGATTTGTACCGTGGTAAATATGCATGTCCGAGCCACAAATTCCTACTCGCTTAATTTTTACTTTCACTTCGTTTTCCTTTTCAAGCTCTGGTACTGGAATATCCAAAACCTCAATAATATGCGCTTCAGGTATTCTAATCGCTTTCATTATTTCACCTCTGAAATCACTTATTTAAATGCAACAATCAAAAAATTATATATTATCACATTAGCATGAATTTTTAATTTGTATACTCAACAAATTTACAACATTACCTATTATAGTTGTAAGCGTTTAGAATAACAAGTGTTTTATAAGATTCCTTTTTTGGAAATAAACAATAATTATTGCTCGCTTATCTAAAGATTAATCTTAGAATTATCGTATACCTTCAGCATCTATTTACAGAAAAAAAGACCTTAAAGATGCCGCATCAGCCCATCTTTAAGGTCTTTTTAAACGATTTATCAAAAGCTAAACTGACAATGCTTCAGAGTTATAATGATTAATCCCCTTTTTTCAGTTGACTCCAAACTTCCTCATAAACACGCTTCAATGGAATATCGTGAGTTTCTGCAATCTTTCTACATTCTTCGTATTCTGGAGAACTTTGAAATACTTCTCCATTCCGAACTCCCTGTTTCACCGTTACAGGTCCCCATTTCGTATCTACTTTCGTAAAGACCCGTTCCATTCGATGGACGGTTAATGGGTAATAACGAATACCGAGTGTGGTTGTTTCCCGCAGTAATATTTCCTTCATCTCTTCAATGGCTTCTTCGCGGCAAAGCAGCTGTAGTAACACGCCTGGCCGATTTTTTTTCATGTAAATAGGTGTGTAAAACACATCATTTGCACCAGCATTAAAAAGCATGTCCATCACATACCCTAGCCACTCACCAGAAATATCATCTAAATTAACTTCCATTTTAATCATGTGATTATCAATATGCTCTTCATTTGGAGGTCGATAAGAATTCAGATCAATACACCTTCTTTACCATTACACTTTATTCGCTAAACGATCAATTAACACTGCATTATACGCTCCACCAAAGCCATTATCAATATTGACAACACTTACACCAGATGAGCAACTGTTTAACATGGAAAGCAGTGCAGAGAGCCCTTGGAAATTGGTTCCATATCCCACACTCGTTGGAACAGCAATTAATGGATTAGCGACAAGTCCTCCGACAACACTTGGAAGTGCACCCTCCATCCCTGCCACTACAATGGTTACAGTTGCTCGTTGAATCGCTTCTAAATTATCTAGTAAGCGATGGAGTCCTGCAACTCCGACATCATAAATACGTCTGACATTGCTACCCATAACCTCAGCTGTTATTGCTGCTTCTTCTGCCACCTTTAAGTCTGATGTTCCAGCACAGACGACAGCAATGTATCCTTGATCTCGATTGGCTGGTGATACTTCACGTTTCCAATAAATTAACGCTGCAGTTTCATCATAGTGCAATTCTGGATGCTCTTCTAAAATAGCACTCGCCTTTTCTTTTGCAACTCTCGTAACAAGTACATTATTACCCTTTGTTTTTATTGCATGGATAATTGCTTGAATTTGCTCTACAGTCTTTCCTTCACCATAAATTACTTCTGGAAATCCTTGCCTTTTCGGGCGATGATGATCAACCTTAGCAAAGCCTAGGTTCTCGTATGGAGCCAATTGTCCCTTTGCTTGTTCGATACTGATTCTTCCATCTTGCAGTTGTTTTAAAATTTCATCCATCACGTTTCCTCACCTTGCAACTCCTATTTACTGATAGGACATATTGAACACCTTTATTAAATAACCTCTTTAAGTAAAATACACCATTAAGTCACTAACCATTCTCTCATACTTTTCAAAGATTTTTAAGTAAATTTCATGATTATCATTGTTTGCATGGATTACTTTCTCAGCAGGCATATTCTCCTTAATATCGTCAAAGCTTTCTGCTTCACCAATAGCTACCAAAGCTGTCCAAGCTGCCCCCCATGCGGCGTTATGATGTGTATCAGATATATGGATGTCACTGCCGAAAATATCGGCAAGAATTTGTACCCAAAGCTCGGATTTGGAAAGTCCACCGTTAACACTGATTTTTTTCGATTCTCCTGCCATCTTCTCTAATGATTGGCTGATTTGGTAAATATTGAATGCGATTCCTTCTAATACAGCACGCGTCATATGTTCTTTTTTATGCCCAATGCAAAGTCCGAAGAAATTCCCTTTTGCCTTTTGATTCCAAAGTGGCGCACGCTCTCCATTTACATAAGGGAGAAAAATAATCCCATCTGCTCCTGGTTCTACGTCCTTTGCACCCGCAAGCAATTCATCATGCGTACCATTAAATTCAATGATGTCTTTGAACCATTGCAGGGCAATTCCGCCATTATTCGTTGGTCCGCCAATAATCGAACGCTCTTCTGAAAAGGCATACGTAAATGTTTCCATTACCTCATTAACTGGGGCACCTTGAACAAACTGTCTTATTGCTCCACTCGTCCCAACTGAAATATTAACTTCCCCTGGCGCAGTAGCACCGCTTCCAAGATTCGCTAATTGGCCATCAGCCGCTCCCATCACAAATGGATGGTCATGAGCAATTCCGATTTCCGCTGCAATTTGAGTATCAATTGTTGTGAAGGTCTCTGTTGGCGCCACGATCGCAGAAAGCTGTTCCCTTTCAACACCTGCTGCAGCAAGAGCAGTGCTTTCCCAATCTAACTCCTTTACATTCATTAAACCAGTAGAAGATGCCATTGCATAATCAATAGCGCGTTTGCCAAACCATTTTTGCAATAAATACTCCTTCATTGTCATAAAATGGGCTGCCTTTTCATAAGGTTCATAATTGTTCTCGCGCATCCATATCAGCTTCATCAATGGTGTCATTGGATGAATCGGTGTTCCAGTGCGAGCATAGATTTCTTTCCCTTGCTCTGACTGCATAAGCGCTTCTGCTTGTTTGCTGCTTCTGCCATCTGACCAAATCAGCATGTTGGATAGTGGCTCGAACTGCTCGTCCATGCAAATGAGCGAGTGCATGGCACAGGAAATTCCCGTGGCGAGAAATTCATCCTGATTAGCATTCGCTTTATTCACAACCTGTTTCATCGCTACTAAACAAGCAGCCTCTACTTCTATGGGGTTCTGTTCTACCCAATCTGCCTGTGGATAATATGTTTCAATCATTTCTTCTGCTTCTGCAATTAACTTCCCTTTCATATCAAAGACGACAGCTTTTGCGCTTGTCGTCCCTATGTCCAGTCCAATAACTAATTTCCTTTTCAAAGTAATCTCACCCTTTACAGACCTATATTAACCAAAGGCTCCTAATTCACAAGGAGCCTCTATCTCTTTATATTGTCATGCTCCCGTAACCACCGTCAACGCGAAGTAAAGATCCCGTTACAAAGCCAGATGCTTTATCGGATGCAAGGTAAATTGCTGCACCTTGCAGTTCTTCCGGTTCACCGAATCGCTCCATTGGTGTATGATTCATAATCGAATTAATACGTGATTCATCAAGAATTTTACGATTTTGTTCTGCTGGGAAGAAACCTGGAATAATCGCATTTACTCGAATACTATAAGGTGCAAATTCCTTCGCCAAATATTGTGTTACACTGTTAACACCAGCTTTAGATGCTGAATACGTAAACACACGAGACAATGGTGTTGTTGATGATACAGATGAAATATTGATAATGCTCCCTTTGCGCTCTTGCTCAATCATACGCTTTGCAAAAATCTGCGTAGCGAATACAAGGCCACGTAAGTTTACATCCATAATGTCATCCCACTCATCTGTTTCAAGCTCAAGAAACGGCGTAGAGCTATTTTTACCAGGAGCGTTTAAAACGATGTCCCAGCCACCAGACCATGCTTCAATATCTTTTGCAGCTTTCTCTACGGATTCCAAATCACTTACATCTGCTTGAAAAGCTTTTGCCGATCCACCGTCTGCTTCAATATCTTTTACAACTGCTTCAGCTTTTTCTAAATTACGACCAACAATTGCTACCGTTGCCCCGTGCGCAGCAAGCCCTTTTGCCATAGAAGCGCCTAATGTACTATTTCCACCGATCGCAACTGCAATTTTCCCTGTTAAATCAAATAGATTACTCACTCTAAATTCCCCCTACTAATGTATTAAAATAAGTTACCTTCTTTATTAAAATCAAATTCATATAGCTCTGAAGCTTGTTCTAAATTCTCATGCTCCTGCACATGTTCAAGAAATGCTTCGGATACTTCAATTTCACTTATTTCTAACGTATTTTTGATTCTAACTAATTTCACCTTAGTAAAATCAAGAATATTACATGTTTTAATCGCAGACTGAATCGCCATCTTATCATTTGGCAACGTTGTTGAGATATGTGTCGGTCCAACAACCGTAGAAGTTAAACCATTTGCATATGTTCCATGCTTATCCATCTTGTTCACTAGTCGCTCAGTTGTAAAATCTGCTGTACCAACCCCATTAGCATTTCCTTCTGACTGTGGTGTTACATCTAAAACGACCATTTTGGATACATCTGGTCCGCCATGTGCGTATGGTGTCGGATATCTACCTGTAATATTCGGGTCCATCCCGTCTCCACTGATATTCTTACCAATCTCATCAATAATGAGTACATCAATTTCATCAAAGAAAAGCTTCGGCAGCAGCTGCTTCGAAAGCTTTTGAAGCTCTGTTTCTCTTGATTCAATGTTTTCTGGGCGAAGTACTTCCACTTTTGCCACTTTATCGAAGGCATTTTCAACTGTCGCTACAGCGAATATAATTGGCATTTTTTCCATTGTCATTTTAGCCATTGCAGGAACATGCTCAGCCATATGCTTAAAGCCTAACTGGTGACAAGCCTCTGCACCTTTTTGTTTCCCAAGACCAATACTGATCATTTTCATGATGCCACTTTCTACTGGACCTCGAAATGCAGTATGTGGTTTGACCCGATTAATGACAACGATACCATCAGCTTGTGACGCAAGTTTATCAATGTATACTGGTAAGCCGTTCGAAAGCTCCCCGATTTTTACTACTTCCATGGAAGAACGAATTTCTGCATTTACTGCTTCTTCTGTAACACCTAAATGCTCCAGTACGGCTTTTTGCCCTTCTGCTGTCGCTCCCCCATGACTACCCATAGATGGAACGATAAAAGGCTTCGCTCCCAAATCTTGCAGAAACTTAACGGTTACTGCAGTTAAATCAACAAGTCGATCCACCCCTCGGCTACCAACTGCAATAGCAATTTCCATGCCCGGTTTGACGGTATCCTTGACCTGTTCTAACTGTGCCTGTAATGTTCCAGCAACATCTTCTTTTGTGCTGTCAAACGTTTGCTTTACTTTTGCCAATTTCGGTACAGGAATATCCTGTAGCAGCTCCTGCAAAATACCCATAAAGCGATTCACTCCATTTCACTGTAAAATTATCTATAACAAATAACTACATACTATAATTCCCTAGCAAGCAAAGGATTACCCTTTTGGTATGCTATGTGAAAGCTCCTCTTTGGTAAAACATGAGATTGATTTCTCGTTCCACTCTTGCTTTACTAACTGCAAGCTATTTTTGTAATCCCTTTCAAAAAGCACTTTAATTAATTTGTCCGCCAAACTAATTATATAAAAAGCATAACATGAAGGTTTTTTACAGTCAACTGATTAACTGATATAAACCTTCATTTAGCTATTACTCGCCCTGATTGTCCTCAATAATTTCACGCCATTGTAAATCGCCCCGCTCTAAGCCGTGAATGAATACTTCAGCACTACCCATATTGGTAGCCAGCGGGACAGCGTATACGTCACAAAGACGCATTAATGCTGAAACATCTGGTTCATGTGGTTGAGCAGTAAGTGGATCGCGAAAGAATATAACCATATCCATTTTGTTTTCTGCAATCATTGCGCCGATTTGCTGATCTCCACCAAGTGGCCCGGACTGAAAACGATGGACAGTTAGCCCAGTATTTTCAGCTATTTTCATTCCCGTCGTACCAGTTGCATACAGCTCGTGCTTTTGGAGACTGTGTTTATAAGCTTGTGTAAATCGAACCATATCTGTCTTCTTTTTGTCATGAGCAATCAATGCTATTTTCATCGTTATCCCTCATTTCTTATGTTAATACCTCTCACCTACAATGGTACGCAATACATTCGGATGTTCTGGGAATGTTTTGGTTCCTGCACCATATCCAATTGCATCAACTTTCAACGTCGGCATATTACCAAACTCCTCCGCTAAAACTGCAATAATTGCCGCTCCAGTTGGTGTTGTCAATTCTGCTCTCAGCTCACTGGCAGCAATTGGTACACCACGCAAAATCTCTAAAGTTGCTGGTGCTGGTACTGGATATATCCCATGGTCAATACGTATTTTCCCACTTCCCACTGGAACTGGAGCTGATATAACCAAATCGATTTCCATCTGATGGAGTAGTATAGCTGTCCCAACAATATCTATAATAGAATCTACTGCACCCACTTCATGAAAATGGACATCTTCTAGTGGCATCCCATGAATACGCCCTTCTGCCTCACCAATTTTTCTAAAAATCTTTAATGCAGTTTCCTCTACTGGTTCCGAAAACTCCGCTCCTTTAATCAGGTTTACAATATCTTTATAGGAGCGATGGTCATGCGCATGATGATGTTCATGGCTGTGGTGGTGGCCATGGTCGTCTGCGTGGTGGTGATGCTCTTCTTCGTTATGTCCATGATCATGATGGTGGTGATGTCCTTCTTCATTATGTCCATGATCATGATGGTGGTGATGTCCTTCCTCATTATGTCCATGACTATGATGGTGGTGATGTCCTTCTTCGTTTAAAAGTACAACATCAAACTTCGTGCTTGTGATACCATTTTTAACAACCTTATTCCATTTTAATTGATATTCATCTTCCATGCCCAGCTTTTTCAATTCACTCTCTAAATGAATCGGATCCCCACCGGCATCAACTAATGATGAAATCGTCATATCTCCACTTATACCAGAAAAACAATCAAAATATAGAATTTTCATTCCAAAATCTCCTTTTTTTGTTATAATAGAATTACTATTAGCGCACAACATTTTGAAAGCCTTTTCAACCGAACACAATAGTATGGCAGCTATCTATTTTTTTTGCAATGATTTATTATTTGTTTACTAAACAAATAATAACATGTTTTTATACATAATTCTCATTTCGTTATGACAAAGGGGGAGAAACATCATGGTTACAGGCGATGGAGCTTACATCAAAAAGATAAACAGAAGTATCATTTTACAAAAAATAATTGAACACGGTTTTATATCCAGGGCCGAGCTTTCCAAGATTACTGGATTAAATAAGGCAACCATTTCTGTTCAGGTTGTTGATTTACTTGAAGAAAAGCTCGTATGTGAAACACAGCAGGAACATAATGCTGTTGGAAGACGGCCAATCATGCTTTCCATTAATGGAGAAGCTGGATATGTACTTGGAATTGACCTTGACTACAAAGAAATTCAATACCGAATATCCGACCTTCAAGGGAATAAAATTGAAACTAATACTACAAAGCTTGACACCGAAGTTTATGAAGAAGTCGTAAACATTCTAATCAAACAGATTAAAAAATACAAGCAAAAATATGCTGACTGTTATTATGGTTTGGTCCAAACCATAATCGGCGTTCATGGTACTGTAAATAATGATCAATCCATCCTTTTTGTTCCTAGATATCAATGGCGAAACAAAGACTTAAAGTCAGATTTAGAACGGGAAATAGATGTCGATGTCTCTGTTGAAAATACTGCCAACCTTTCCGTCTATGCTGAAAGAGTATACAAGCATCATCATAGCAACAATTTATTAGCCATTGTCCTTAGTTCTGGTATTGGAGCTGGAATCATGCACAACGGCAATTTGGTTAAAGGCCATGATGGTTATGCTGGTGAAATTGGGCATATGATTATTTCTCCTTTTGGAAAAGCTTGCAGATGTGGAAATCATGGCTGCTGGGAGCTTTATGCAGCCGAACCTGCTGTGTTTTCAAGTCTTGCTGAAAAGCTTGATCGTCCAAACTTAACACACCAAGACCTGAAACGGTTAATAGCAGAAAACGATCCGACGACATGTGAAGAGATGAAGACATTTATCAGCTATGTTTCTATCGGACTCAATAATATGATTAATTCCTATAATCCAGAGACATTAGTTTTAAACAGTGAACTATTACATTTATATCCGAATGCTATTGAAGAAATCGAAAATAACCTCCAATCTTCTGTGAGTGTTTATCGTAAAATTGTACTGTCTGATTTAGGTAGAAACGCAATCGTTCAAGGCGCATGTGCACTTGCAATTCAAAACTTTCTCGATGTACAGGAAGTTAGTTTTAAGAACGGCGAAAACTAACTTTGGCAATAAATCTGGTTTATTAGCGTTTAATTGTTAGGAGCTAGTCAAGAGTGTGGAAATCTTTCGAGGTTTTTACACTCTATTTTTTATATAATGATAAGTTTCCATCCCTCAATCTTGCTCTTGCACGCATTCCCGAATTTATTTTCTCGGTTGTTTAAAAAAGAAGGGATACGCGGCTGAAATATTGTCTATCACGGTCTCGTATTGGAGCGAAATGTTTCGAGTTCCAGCTGTGAGATATACTCTCGGTCTGTTCGTAACACAATGATCCAACTTTCAACCGTGAAAAAGCCCTTCACACAGAGTATGAAGGACTTAGGTATTTAAATTATAAGATGTACAGAATTATTAAAACCAATTTGTATGGAACGTACCTTCTTTGTCTTTGCGTTCATACGTATGTGCACCAAAGTAGTCACGTTGCGCTTGAATTAAGTTTGCTGGTAGATCAGCTGTACGATAGCTATCGTAGTAAGCAACTGCACTAGAGAATGTTGGTACAGCAATTCCGTTTTGTACTGCTAAAGCAACAACTTCACGTAAGGCAGATTGATAGTTCTCCACAACTTCTTTAAAATATGGGTCTAGCATCAAGTTAGCTAGTTGTGGTTCACGATCGTATGCATCTTTAATCTTTTGCAGGAAGTTTGCACGGATAATACAGCCTCCACGCCAGATCATCGCAATATCACCATATTGAAGGTCCCAGCCATTCTCTTCAGATGCTGCACGCATTTGTGCAAATCCTTGTGCATAGGAAACAATCTTACTCATATATAATGCTTTACGAACCGCTTCGATTAGCTCTTTGCGATTACCTTCGTGTTTTTGTACGCTTGGACCAGATAGTTCACCACTAGCTTTTACACGCTCATCCTTCAAGGAAGAAATGAATCGTGCAAATACAGATTCCGTAATAAGTGGTAGTGGAACACCTAGATCCAACGCATTTTTACTTGTCCATTTTCCAGTTCCTTTTTGTCCCGCTTTATCCATGATGACATCTACTAGAGGCTTTCCTGTTTCGTCATCTGTTTTCGTAAAGATATCTGCAGTAATCTCAATTAGGTAACTGTCAAGCTCACCCTTGTTCCACTCTGTAAATACCTCATGCAGCTCCCCAGCATCCATGCCAAGTACATTTTTTAAAATATCATACGCCTCTGCGATTAATTGCATATCACCGTATTCAATTCCATTATGTACCATTTTCACGAAGTGCCCAGCACCATTTGGTCCAATGTATGTGACACATGGATCGCCATCCACTTTCGCAGAAATAGCTTCAAAGATAGGTGCAACAAGCTTATAAGCTTCTTTTTGTCCTCCAGGCATCATAGATGGGCCGTTTAGAGCCCCCTCTTCTCCACCAGAAACCCCTGTTCCAATAAAGTGGATACCTGTTTCATCAAGCATTTTATTACGGCGCATCGTATCCTCAAACAACGTGTTTCCACCATCGATTAGAATATCGCCTTTTTCTAGGTAAGGTTGTAAAGATTCAATTGTTGCATCCGTTGCCGCTCCTGCTTTAACCATCAATAGAATTTTACGAGGCGTTTCTAGTGAATTCACAAACTCTTCAATGGTTTTGGCTCCAACAAAGTTTTTTCCTTGTGCTTCGTTCTGAAGAAAGTCCTCTGTTTTCTCATAAGAACGATTGAATACTGCTACAGAATATCCTCTGCTTTCAATATTTAAAGCTAAGTTTTTCCCCATTACCGCTAAACCGATAACACCAATTTGTTGTTGTGACATCTTATTACCTTCCTTTATACCTTTATTTTAAAAACCATTACACAATATGCTATAAACTTTTCCTAACACCTAGTCTTAGTCAAGACTATACCTCTAACACTAGATGTTAAAATCGAGCTACTCACTCATTTAGAACGATTTGTTCAATATAGCAACTCAAATTTATCCTTTTCGTTGTATATTATATCATTTGCCCTGATGAAACTAAACCTATTAGAGAATACTGCTTTTGTTTCTATAGCAATCCCCAACATTGGGAAATTGATGTAAACGATGCATGAAGACTATTATAAATAGAAACAGCAAAAGCATATAAAAAAAATTTTTTAAAAAATCAAATAGTTTGTTTGTTCAACAAATTATTTGATTGCTATATGTTTATAATATATGTAACCGGTTTAATATTCAAGGGATAGCTACCTTTTTTTGTGTACATATCTTTCCAAAATTCATTAAGAAACGACACTTCCCGGGATTTCCCTAAGAAGTGTCGTTTTTACTATTGTCGTTTCTTCGTTTTTTTATTATTATGTCTTTCTTCTGCTGTTAATGGTTCATTAGCAAATTCATGGTCAAATTCAGTCGATAGCTTTTCTCTTACTGCATGCTTGTCACTTACGACTTCACGTTTATTGTTTCCTGCTTTGCTCACAGATAAGCACCTCCATGCTTCTATGGTGCCACATCTGGATGATAGTATGTATGATTAGAATTTCTTCTAGGCATTCAGAGATTTCAACCTTCCTGAAGCATTACTTTCGTTTCATTTAAGCAGCTAGCGACGTTTGGAGCTTTTGCTAACGGCTAAATAAGTAACGAAGCGCCTCACTTAAAACAGTAGGAACAATCGACATATGGTTTTCTCCCGTGGGAGAACGAAAAACAACAGCTCTTGGATTATTTACTTGCAGCCTTTGAAAAAGGAGGAAGGCATTTTCGTGCATATCCATTTTCTCCGTTCTTTCCGCAGCTATAAACAGATTTCGATCATGCATGAGAAAATCCGCTCGTTCCTTATTTAAAATCTCCTTGTCATTCCACCAAATGGATGGACTAAAGCAAATATAATTCCGAAATAAATTGGGACGTTCAAACAACGTATTTAAAACAAATAACCCACCTAATGAATGGCCAAACAGTATTTGATTATGTGGATTAACAGGAGCTGACTGATATACAAATGGCTGAACAATCGTCTCTAAAAAATCGAGAAATTCTTTTGCCCCACCATGCGTTGGCCATGATGCACCATCTGGCTTGGGCGGAAGGGACGCAGCAGCTGATGCAGGTGTAAAATCATATACTCTTAAAGAAGGGAAAATATCATTTACAGCGTATCCTATACTAACGATAATCATCGGAGATACTCCCGTCTTCTCAGCGCGCCTGGACTGTATCTTTACAATCTCTCTACATAACGTTCCATATGCATTTCCATCCAAAACATATAAAACCGGGAAACCTTCCTTAGGAGCACGATCAGTAGGAATCGATATGCTTACTTGATAAGATATATCAGATATCGGATGTCGAAATGTCTGTATTAATTCGTGTTGCATAGTCTACCTGCCCCCTCTTTTTTCATAATGTTAAACGTTGCGCGCTGAACGCATTAATAAATATATAAAATATGGAACACCAATTATGGATATGACTATTCCTACAGCCAATTCAGCAGGTGCAAAGATGGTTCTGCCAATCCAATCTCCCACCACAACCAATAGCATGCCAGTCAGACCACTAATTGGCAATATGTATGGATAGTGGATTCCTACCAAGCGTCTTGCTATATGCGGAGCAATCAGGCCAACAAAACCAATACTCCCAGAGACAATCACAGAGGAACTGATTAATCCTACCGCTCCTAAAAGAAGCAAGAAACGGATTCGGTTAGCCCGTATTCCTAAACCAATGATAGTCATCTCATTAAGCTGTAAAAGGTTCAATATACGAGCCTTCGACAAAAAGAGCGGGACTACCAGGATAAACCATGGAATCATCGAATAAATTTGTTCCCAAGAGGCACTGTAAATACTTCCAGATAGCCAAACCGTTGCCATTTCAAAATCTTGCGGGTTCATCTTTAATGATACAAAAAGGGTAAGTGCACCGAATCCGGCATTCAGCGCAATCCCGACTAAGATCAGCCGTCTTGGATCGATTTCCCCTCGCTTCATTGAAAACAAAAAGAGAAAGATAGCAGCCAGTATGCCCCCAATCCAACCAAACAGGGACATACTAATGATAGAAAGCTCGCTCATCCCAGTTACATTACTTTGAACGATAAGCATATAACAAACTACAGAAAACCCAACTGCGGCTTGTATTCCTAAAATGCCTGGATCTGCTAAGTAATTTTTTGTTACACCTTGTAAAACAGAACCTACCATTCCTAAAGCACATCCGACAAATGCACCAATCACAATACGGGGCAGTCTAAATTCATAGATAACAAGATGATTTTCCCAGAGGGCATCAAGTCCCAGGAGAGTCTGGATGATTTCCAAATGCGTTAGATCAAATATGCCAGTTGCTAAACTCATATACATGATGAAAATGGTGAACACGATTCCCAACAAAAATATTCGAATAAAACGCCGATTTCCCCTACGTTTATGCATGTTGTTTTCCTCCCTTTACTCGAATTAAATAAAGGAAGAACGGGACACCGACTAAGGCAGTTACGACGCCAATTGGAGTTTCGAATGGCGGATTGATTGCCCTGCTGATAATATCTGCCCAAGCTAAGAAAAACGCCCCTAGTATGCCAGCAAAAAAAATGATCCGTTTATAATCTTCTCCTACAATAAAGCGGGCGATATGCGGGATAACTAACCCAATAAATGTTATTTTCCCAACCATCGCTACCGAAATACCGGTTAGAATTGCTACGCTTAATATTGTTAGTAATTTCATCTTCATCAGTTTAATTCCCAATCCTTGGGCGACTTCATCTCCTAAAGAAATTGCTGTAATTGCTTTGCTAACCGCCAATGCCAGAAGGAGCCCAATGATTGCAATAGGAATTGACCATTTAATAACAAGCGGGTCAATTTGATGCAGCCTTGTGTTATACCAAAAACTAATATTCTGTGAAACCTGATAATATGTAGCAAGCGCCTGGGAAACGCCATTCAGGAACATACCAAGAATCGTCCCAATGATGGCCAAAGAAATGGGAGACAATCCATTGGGTATTAAACGAGCAACTCCAAACACAAATAATAGACCTAGAACAGACCCAATAAACGAAAAAATAATTAATGTCAATGGTGTTGTGTTCGGTAAAAATATCATGCTCAGCGTAATAACAAAAATGGATCCATCTGAAACTCCCATAATACTAGGGGATGCGAGATAATTCCTCGTCATCCCCTGCATTAATGCACCTGAAATGGCTATAAACAGTCCGACTAACAGAGCCCCGATAACACGCGGAATACGGGACGTGCGAATAATCAGATGATCCATATTAGAAAGATCAGCATGGAAGATAGCCTCAAAAACGGTCGATATGTTATAGGTGTTCGCACCATACATAACCGAACAAAATATTGTAATCACGAGACCAATTGGTATGCTAATCAGTAATAGAATCGTTTTATTTCGGATACTAGACATGCACGTTACTCCTATTTCTTCCTGTAATCTCAATTACTCTCTAATGCTTTCACAAATTCACTTTTACTGAATGCGGATCCCCCTTCTAATAAGGAGTCAACGATGTTTACATAGACTTGTTCCTCTTTAAATGCATCGACATTTTGGATAATCGAATTTTGTTTTAATTGCTCAAAAGCTTGTTCATTCTCCTGCGTTCCTGTCTGCTGTACCTGCATGAAAATATAGTCAGGATTCATTTCGGCAAGCTGTTCGATCGATATTTCCTCTTGTGCTTTAGCGTTCTTTACTGCTTCTGGAGCATTTAATTCCAGCTCACTATACAAAATTGGATTGAAGAAGACGTCTTCCGGATAAATAAACATTTTACCCGCCCGAACGCGAATTGCAACAACAGTTTTATCCTCGAAATCCTCTGCTAGATCTGCCTTAGCCGTATCAACAAGCTGACCGTAATCACTCAATAATGTTTCAGCTTCCTTCTCTTTTCCGTTTAGCGCTCCCATTAACAGCAGATTATCCTCCCAATCTGTTGAAATATGGGAAACTAAAATGGTTGGAGCAATTTGTTCCAGCTTACTTACAACCTCTTCCGGAAATTTAGTTGTTCCCAAAATAACATCGGGCTTCAACTGTAATATTTTCTCAAAATTAGGCTCTTGCTTCTCCCCAATTGATTCTGCTTGCCCCATCGATTCCTTAAATACCTCTGGGAACTCTCCGCCAAGCGTAATAGCCCCTACAGGCTCAACATCCAATGCCGTAGCATCTTCCATTGCTTCCATTGCACCAGTAATGACAATGCGCTCCACATCGTCAGCAACCGTATACGTTTCTCCTAAATAGGTAATCTCCCGTGTGTCCGATTCACTCTTTTCTCCCCCGTTCACGGATGCTTCCGATTCCTTCGACGCATCCCCTGTATTGCATCCGCCTAATGCAAGCAGACTAATAAATAATAGAATACATAACCGTGATTTTAGCTTCATATCGTAACGCTCCCTTTAGATTCATTTTGTAGTGAATTATTATCCCAAATGCCTCCGGTAAAGAGTGGGGGATAATCCAGTTTCCTTTTTAAAAACTCTGCTAAAATAAAAATGATCTCTGTAACCAATGCTTTCAGCAATATGAGCAATTGATAGATTAGATGTGCGAAGCAATAACTTCGCCTTCTGAATCCGCAAGTCGGTTAAATACATATTTGGGCTAACACCCATTTGTCTTTCAAATAAAGACGATAGTCTCCTGCGGTCTATCTGAAAATGCTTTGCAACGTGTAGAACGGTTATCCCCTTCGGAAAAAATTGATGCATATACTGAATAATGACATCCATATTTTCTGCTTTTTCTAAATCCGTCTTCTCACTTGCCACAATCATCTCTGCCAAAATCGTTAAAAATAACCGCTTCGATTGTAAAAATGCCAAACCACCAGGAATTAGGAAGTTTTGCATAAGCTGCTGAACACGATTATTTAATTTCATACTATCGCCAATCCGAAGCATAAAGTGCTCCCTAAAAATCGGAAATCGATTTGCTGATTCACTCGAAAGTTCAAAGTGAATCACTGCATATTCAAAAACTTCGTCATTCTCAGCCGTGCGCTTCATCTCCATGTTAGGCCCTACATGTAAAATGGATCCTTGTTCAATTTCATAGGTCAACCCATCAATTGAAAATTGTGCCTTTCCTCTTAAAGGGAATACCAACCCACTTAATTTTTCATTCGTAAAAATGGTTCGGACTGAATTTGTATATGTAACCTTTTGCGTAATAATATCAACAAAGGATAGTGGAGCTGTTGTATATAATTCTTTTATTTGCTCCATATTTGTCATATCTCCTACCCACTCCTTCCTTCAGATGCAGGGAAATAATCCTATGGGATACACAATGTGCAATTAATATGCGGAAAACTCTTTTAAATTAACCCAGCCATATGTAACCTTTTCTTAAACACTAGCAACATGATGATAATGATAATCATCCTCAATTAAAATAATAGCAAATTTTCGTTATTTGTACATGGAGTTTTGCGAAGTTTTTTTGTGTTTTTTTATCCATTGTATGTAAAAAATCCATTTGCCTTTGTTTGTCCTGGTAAAAATAGATTTTTGCTGCGTTATCCCGTATCTTTTTATCTAGTAAAAAAGAACACAAGAGAAGATAAGCACTTCTCCCGTGTTCCTTTTTATCACGCATTAACGAGCTGTAACACCTCCGCCTCTATGCATAAGGTAACCAAAAACATGTAAAGGCGGGGGATAAACAGCCCGTAAATTCCTGATTCTGTTCAACTAACATTCAGTGGGGAGGAAGGGAAACCCCCACTGAATGAAGTTTCACTTTATAAATAACTTTTTATTTTTCGGATATAATTATGTCTAATAACTATAAAGTAAACAATTTGAATAAGACTAAAGCTTCCTAAAACGAGAGCTGAGCTCTTAAACAAGCTGAAATCAAACATATTTTGCAGTGCAGTTAAAGCTACTGCCCCATGAATGACTGCCACAGCAATTGGAACAAAGAATAACAAAGCTAATTGAGTCGTTAATATCTTGGATAATTCTTTATCCGTAAGACCTATTTTGCTAATCGCAGCAAATTTCTGTTTCTCATTTTCTAAATCAGCATATAAACGGAAGTATAAAAAGCTTCCCGCAGCAACAAAAAATACTGCACCGATAAATAATCCAATGAATAACGTGGCACCTAATGCCTGGTTTAGCTCCATCCAATCATAGCCAAGACTAGCATAGCGAAAATCCTCTCCATATCCGCTTGTTTCAGCTACATCCATTTCCTGGAGAAGCTGCTCACCAACCTCTCCGGTAGCCTTCCAATCTTTCACTTGAAACCCATAATAACTCTCTGATTCGGTTGCTTCTATATCATTATAGAATTGATCATCTACTACAAGGTAGTCATCATACGTTCGAATCAGATTTGAACCCTGATTTGAAATCTGATTCAGTTCTTTACCATCAACTTCTAGATCCATACTCTCCACATGCTCTGTTGCTTCAGAGGTAGAATTTTGATAGTAAAGGAAGATTGTCTGATTATCTGTCAGTTCAAGCTGTTGGTCTTGTTGACCAGCTTCCTTAGCGAGCTCATTGTATTCAGACTCCGATATAATCCCTGTAAGAGGAACATACTCACTAGCCAAGCTAGGTATGGACACCTTTTTGATATGAACAGCCACCTTTGTATAAGGGAAATCAGCTAAATTTGATTCGATTAGCTTAATATGCTCTTCTTCATCGTCATTATCGTATTTTGAGACATAATCCATTGCAAATGGTGTATTTTCTACCATTGAAGTCGTAGACATATAGCGAAAACCTACAAGGCTGCCAATTGCAGTAAAAGCAACAGTTGAAACAATCGCTACAAAGAAAAAGGCACGAGCATTATCCTTCATTCGATAGGCCAGGTCAGAAAACAGGACAAGATTTGTCTTTTTCCAAAACAAGAGTTTGCGTTTCTTTAGCTGATGAATCATAAATACACTTAACTGGGTAAAAAGAAAATACGTGCCGATAATAACAATAATCGTAACAGGTATCATTGCAGCAACGACCATCGCTCCGCTTACTGCCAATGCAATTGCATAGCCAGCTGCTAATAAAAGGAATGACAATATCGAAAGGACAGCAGAAGCTTTAGGCTCTTTCTTAGGTGCTGAGCTTCCTTTAATCAAGTCGATTAATTTATTTCCTTTTAATATCATGACTGTAAAGAAGGAAATGACAATAAATAAGAACAAGAAAGCAACACATGTTAAAACAACAGCTTGCCACGGGATATAAAAATCCAGCATTTCCTTTAAATCCAGGACTGTTTCTGCTGTCATCAAGAACAGTTTAGCAAATACGAGCCCTAGCCCTACTCCTGAAGCCGTTGCTAAAAAGCCAATTAGTATATTCTCTAAAAAGACCATTCGGCGTAATTGCTGATTTGTCATGCCGAGCATCACCATTAGACCGAATTCCTTTTTTCGCGAGTGTAAAAAGGCACTCATCGATACAAGGACAAAGATAAAGGAAAACACGTAAATAATCCCTTCGGCAAAGTGAAGACCCTTGGACACAGCTGGGTGTACCGCTGATAATCCTGGATGGAAAGCAAAGATTGCATACACAAAAAAGACGAGTACCGAAAAAAGACTACTTAGGAAATATGCTGCATAGATACGCTTATTTCGTAAAACGTTATTAAACGCGAATTGACGAAAGGTCACTTGCATCCCCTCCCAACAGCGATAACACGTCAATAATTTTTTGGAAGAAAGCTTGGCGATTATCCCCGCGATGAATTTCGTTAAACAGCTTTCCGTCTTTAATAAAAACAACTCGCTCTGTATAGCTTGCTGCTACGGGGTCATGTGTTACCATCATCATCGTTGTCTTATCCTGCTTGTTGATTTTCTCCATCATATCCATTGCAGCCCGGGAAGATTTCGAATCCAAATTACCTGTCGGTTCATCCGCTAAAACCATCTTAGGACGGTGAATAATTGCCCTGGCAATGGCAGTTCGCTGCGCCTGTCCACCTGATATTTCGTAAATCCGTTTTTTCAAGATTGGCGTAATCCCAAGCTTTTCTGCAACAGCCACTACCCTTTCCTCCATCTCCTTCACGCGAACACCCTCAAGCGTGAGCGGGAGAACAATGTTCTCTTCTACCGTTAATGTAGGCAGCAAGTTAAAATCCTGAAAAATGAAGCCTAACTCCCTGCGCCGAAATATCGCTAGCTCATTATGCTTCATTCGTAACGGATCCTTGTCATTCACCATAATGCTCCCCGAGGTTGGCTGATCAATTGTTGCTACCAGATTGAGCAAGGTTGATTTCCCGCTCCCAGAAGGCCCCATGATTCCTACGAATTCTCCTTCTTCAATTGTTAAATCTATATTTGTTAATGCCTTATGGGCTACTTTTCCGTCGTATACCTTGCTTAAGTTTTTAATTTTTAATATATCCAATTCAAAATCCCCTTTCCTCTTATATACAGTGTAAAAGAAAATGGGGAATTTAAACATCGCTCTAACTTTCATTTTCCTTACATTCATGTAAGGTTTTGTTTTTTGATTTAAGAAATGAAACTTATCTTAACCAGTGTGCCTTCTCCCTGCGCGGATTCTATATGAACCTCATGTCCCAGCTTTTCACAAACTTCTTTTACAAGATATAGCCCCATACCTGTAGACTCCCGATAAACGCGACCATTTTCACCTGTAAAAAATGGGTCAAATACACGCTTTAAATCAGTCATCGGAATTCCAACACCCATGTCTTGAATCACTAAATCTATTCCGTTTTCCGTTTTTTGGTCGTATATCGATATCTTCTTCCCAATTCCACTAGAGTATTTAATACCATTGGTTATAACCTGATTAAAGATAAATTCCAGCCATTTTTCGTCCGATTCAACCATTGCGGGAGAAACTTGTACATCCGGATAAACCTGATTCTTAATGAAAAGACGTTTATTATCCTGGATCGCTTCGTCAACTGCAGCTTTCAGTGATACGGGCTGTACATGGAAATCTTGTTCAAAAGCGTCCAATCTCGCGACATATAAAACCATCTCAAGTCCCTTTTCTAATTTATCCGTTTCCTCTTGGATACTCATCATTTGCTCATCATCACAATCCTGAATGATCAATTCCACGACAGACAATGGCGTCTTCATTTGGTGGACCCACTGATTAATAAAGGTTAAATGGTCTTTTCGCTTTTTCTCTTGTTGCTGCATATCATTTACGTAGAGTCGATGCTGCGCTTTGAGCAAATCACTGAGAGCTGCTGAAACAGGAGCAGTATCCAATGATTCAAAAACCTCATCCAGACTGCTAATTTGCCTTGTTAATCGGTGGTAAAACCTGCGGTGGGTTATATAACGGAAAACTAAATAAATGGTCAAAAGAAAAATTCCGAGAAATAAGGCATAGATCAACAAGGAAAATTGCTGGAAGCCACTCATCCAAACAACAAACAGAACGAGCAGCAGCTGAATAAAATTGATTAGAATAAGAGGGAACTGGTCACGTAAAAATAACCTTACCATTAGGAAGTCTCCCAATTCGGCACGAGTCGATAGCCTGCACCTCGAATTGTTTCAATAGCATCTTCTATACTCAAATCCTGCAGCTTTTTACGAACTCTCGTTACATTAACATTAAGTGTATTTTCATCGACAAATGATTGATCATCCCACAATTTTTCCAATAGCACTTCTCTTGCAACCACCCGCGGCGAACGCTTCATTAGCACCTCAAGCAGAACAGCCTCTTTCTTTGTAAGCGAAACAAGTCCTTTATCCTTGCCTAGTTCCATTCGTTCCACATAAAGTGTCAAACCATTCAATTCAACTACTCGTTCCTTTACCTTGGGGGCATACGCTCCATATGCCCGGCGCAGACTGCTGCGAATTTTTGCCGTGACCACTTCATAAGCAAATGGCTTCGTGATAAAATCATCGCCGCCATTCTCTAATGCCATTACCTGATCCATTTCTCCAGATCGTGCCGAAATAAATAAAATCGGACAAGTTGAAATTTGTCTAATCTGGCGACACCAATAGAACCCATCAAAGCTCGGCAAATTAATATCTAATAAAACAAGATCTGGCAGCACCAGTTTAAACACTTCGGTTACCGCATCAAACTGTTCCGTTATAACCGCTTTATATCCATACTTTTCAAGGTGATTTTGCAGAAGTAATGCGATCTTTGGGTCATCTTCTATAATTAAAATCTTCGCCATCGGAAACCGTCCTTTTAAGTTTTACTGTTATTTCTTATCTAATTGCTTTCAGTATAACCTATATACCATGCCTTTTTTAAGGAACTAACACTTATTATTTTACGATGAAATAAAAAAGCAGATTTATTGCCCAAGAAACACAGCTGATATATACTTCCTTAGAGAAGAAGATTTTTAAATTTATGCGTAATTTAGAATTTACCATTTCAACACGGCATTAATTATTTAATCTCCAATAGGAGGTTATTTAAAATATATAAAACTGTAAAAGGAGTGCTCCCTATGACAGAGAAAGTGCAAATTGGCAAGACAGATTTATATGTAAATCCGGTTGGTATTGGGACAAATAAGATTGGTGGACATAACCTTTTCCCTAATTTGAATAATGAACAGGGTAAGGATACGGTTCGTTTTGCAATTAACAATGGAGTAGACTTTATTGATACCGCCTATCTATATGGTCCCGGTTACTCAGAAGAATTGATCGGTGAAGTCGTGCAAGAAACAGGAAAGC
The DNA here is from genome assembly GCF_038002145.1 of Oceanobacillus sp. FSL W7-1309. Taxonomy (NCBI): domain Bacteria; kingdom Bacillati; phylum Bacillota; class Bacilli; order Caryophanales; family Bacillaceae; genus Oceanobacillus; species Oceanobacillus sp. FSL W7-1309. The sequence continues at coordinate 1,643,861 of NZ_JBBOBX010000001.1, read as the reverse complement.
GCTCTGACCTAGTCATTGCAACAAAGGTTTCTCCAATTTTCAATGGAAATGAAATGAGCCATGATAATTCTCCTGCTTTCTTAAAAGAAGAGGTTGAAAAAAGCCTAAAACGATTGAAAACCGATTATATTGATTTATTATATATTCACTATCCAGATGAGAATACACCTAAAGATGAAGCAGTTGGCGCATTAAAAGCATTGAAGGATGAAGGGAAAATAAGAGCAATTGGCCTATCGAATTTTTCAATGGATCAATTAAAAGAGGCCAATAAAGATGGCTATGTCGATGTATACCAGGGAGAATACAGTTTGCTAAATCGTGAGGCAGAAAAAGAATTATTGCCTTACGCGTTGGAACAAAACATCTCCTTTGTGCAGTTTTTCCCGCTTGTAGCTGGCTTATTAGCGGGGAAATACAATAAAGACTCGAAATTTGATGATTTACGCGCAGGACTTCCATATTTCCAGGGAGAGACATTTAAAAACAATCTTGAAAAGGTAGAACAGATTCGAAACATTGCAAATGGAAAAGATACAGATGTTGCAAATATTGTGCTTGCTTGGTATTTAACAAGAGGTGCCATTGATGTCATTATTCCTGGGGCAAAAAACCCTGATCAGGTGCAAAGCAATTTAAAAACACTTGATGTTACATTAACAAATGAGGAAATTGAAACGATTGATCGGATTTTTAAATCGTAGTGGTCAAATTTAGTTATGCTACACATCTTGATTAAAGATATCGGTGTATTGAAACCGAAAGAATTACAAAAAATAAACTTTTAATGATGGAAAACAGGATAGCTATTTAAGTAGCTAATATAAAGCAGTGGATATAAAAAGATATCCACTGCTTTATACATGTCTTCAAGGCGTATACTCATTGTTAACATGATGTCGTCCTATCGGCACCACAGAAGGGGATCCTGAAATCGGATCCTCTACCACAATGCAATCAAGACCAAAGACGTCCTTCACTAAAGAGCTTGTAATGACATTTGATGGCTCCCCCTCAGCAACAAGTTTTCCATTATGAATAGCAAATATATTGTCCGCATAACGGGCAGACAAGTTGATATCATGCAGAACCATTACAATTGTAGTTCCCATCTTTTGATTAAGGTCTGTAAGCATATCAAGAATTTCAACCTGGTATGTAATATCTAAAAAGGTTGTCGGTTCATCGAGAAATAGAATATCTGTCTGTTGCGCTAGCGCCATTGCAATCCAGACACGCTGTCTTTGGCCACCTGACAGCTCGTCAATATTATGATTGGCAAGCTTTGTTATATCCATAATTCTCATCGCTTCAGCAACTGCCTCATAGTCTTTCTTTGTCCATCCGCTAAGCATGGATTGATGCGGGAATCTTCCCCTTCCTACTAAATCTGCGACAGAAATTCCCTCTGGCACAATGGGCGATTGTGGCAGCAGCCCTAAAACCCGCGCCAACTGTTTTGACGGTATTTTGGTAATTGATTTCCCATCCAGATTGATTTTTCCAGATATCGGTTTTATAAGCCGTGCTAATGTTTTAAGAAGTGTTGATTTTCCAGAAGCATTCGCTCCAATAATAACGCTTATTTTATTACTGGGAATCGTAAGGCTTACCTCTTGGATAACCGTTTTATTATCATAGCCTGCTACTAATTGCTCAGCTTCGAAAAGATTTGTCTGTTTCATTATAATTCCCCCTTTCGATTCATTCGGATTAGCAAGTAAATCAAATACGGTGCTCCGATTATTCCCGTTATGATGCCTACAGGATATCTGACCACAAAAGCAAACTGCCCGATTAGATCTGCTGCCAAAACCAAATTAATACCAACAAGGCCTGCTGGAATTACATTTGAGAACCCAACACCGACCAGCCTCTTTGCGATTGGACCTGAAAGAAAAGATACAAAGGCTATTGGTCCAGTAGTAGAAGTCGCAAGGGAAATCATACAGACGGAACTCAAAATCAGCAACATTCTTGTCCTGTCGGTATTTACCCCAAGAGAAGTTGCCGACTGTTCTCCGAGTTCTAATATACTAAGCTGCTTCGCTAGCATGATAACGATAGGCGCAAAGATAAAAACCGATAGGATAAGCGGTGGCAGTTCATGCATTTGAGAGCCATTCAGACTACCACTGAGCCATCTGAGCGCCGCTGGTATATCTTGCTCCGCACCAACTAGCAAAAGATAGGATATCAGCGCATTAAGCATTGCCTGGACGCCTATTCCAATCAGGATTAATCGTCCGATGGAAAAGGACTTTCCTCTGGATAAAATATAGATGAATGTTACTGTAGCAAGACCGGCAATCACGGAAGCAATTGAAACGACAGCACCACTTGCATGCAAAATAACAATACAAAAAACAGCCGCTGCACTGGATCCTGTGGTAATACCAATTACATTCGGATTTGCAAGTGGATTACGCAACATCGTTTGGAAAATGTCACCCGCAACACCGAATGCAAAACCAGCAAAAACACCTGCTAGCATTCTCGGCAGACGTATCGTATTAACTGCAAATGAGACACCTTGAACCTGCTCTCCCAAAAGTGCTCGGATTACATCTTTCACTGGGTGAATCGTATTTCCTAATAGAAGCATCGCACCGCAAAGAATGCATGCAAGAACAACTAGAAAGCTGGTAACCAGTATCCATCGGCGGTGCCTTTGACGCCTTCCCGCCATAATAAACGCAATAGATTCATTTTTCATAACGAACTCACTTTCGATCTCATAGCTAATATAATTAGTAATGGAGCCCCAATAAATGCTGTAACCACGCCGACTTCAAGCTCGCCAGGACTCCCGATTACCCTGCCGCTCACATCAGAAATCGTCAATATGACTGCACCTGAAATTGCCGACATCGGAATAACAAAACGCAGATCGGGGCCAAGTACAAGGCGCATAACATGAGTAGATAAAAGTCCCACAAAGCCAATTGGACCCGCCAACGCTGTAGCTGCACCACATAAAAGAACAGCCCCAAGAGCTGCAACAAGCCTTAATATTCCGATCCGGACACCTAGTCCAGTCGCAATAGCGTCCCCTAATGCCAATGCGTTTAGTGCTGGTGCAGACAGAATAGCTATCAGTGTTCCGATTAGCAAAAAGGGAATGAAGGTAGCAATACCATCCCAAGTTGCCGAACCGACGCTTCCAACCTGCCAAAATCTAAACTGATCCATAACATGAGAACGTGGAATCATGATTGCGACAACCAAAGAGGAAAGGGCTGCAGTTGTGGCAGCCCCCGCAAGAACAAGTTTGATCGGCGTGGCCCCACTACGCCCAAGAGAACCGATTCCGAATACGAAAACCGAAGTAATTGCAGCACCAGCCAACGCTAGCCATATATATTGATGTGCACTGCTTATATTCAAAAATGCTATTCCAAAAACAACAAATAGGGATGCTCCTGTGTTCACTCCCAATATACTTGGGTCGGCAATCGGGTTGCGAGTGACCGCTTGCATAAGCGCTCCCGAAACTCCGAGTGCCGCTCCGCAAAACAAACTGAAAACGGTACGTGATATCCTTTTACGGACAACATTTGCTTCATAAGAGTCTATATCTTGACGGAATAAGCCGTCCAGTACTTCCTGTAAGCCTACCATTCGAGAGCCTAGTGATAAGGAGAGAAACACACTCAACCCGAGCAAGACAAAACCAATTACTAAAACTACCATGAAATTTTTCGGTATATGTGAATTGACTTCATGCATCTTTGAAACTGCTGAACTACTTTTCATCTATCTTGTCAATAGCTCCTCCTATTAATTCCAGGTATTCATCAATCGTGTACGTAATCGAAAGTGGATTCGGAGTTCCAGCAGCTACTAAAGGTGTATCACTTTCAATGAACGCAACAGAACCTCTCTCGATTGCAGGGATTTTTCCAAGCAATGGATCTGCTTGAAGAGTTTGTAGTAATTCATCATTACCATAACCAATAATTAGATCAGCATCGTAAAGATCCGCAGCATTCTCAGCACTTAAATTCAGCGAGTAGCTGTTAGGGTCCGTAATTTGTTCCGTAATACTATCAGGATAATCCATCCCAAGCTCATGCAGGAAAGAGACTCGAGAGTCTATCGGAGTGTAAATATGCAATTTAGACATATCGTCAGCCGAGAAGTTAACCCAAACAACCTTCTTGCCTTCAATCTGCGGATATTCCGTCAATTTCTCGTTTACCATGTCTTCGATGTCTTTAATAAGCTGTTCGCCTTCTTCCTTCATGCCCATTCCCGCTGCATTTAAACTAACTTGCTCACGCCATGTAGTTGCCCAAGCAGCTGTCGGAAATGCTACGACTGGAGCAATTTGACTGAGAAGGTCGTAATCCTCCTGTGTTATACCAGAGTATGCTGCCAAAATGACGTCTGGGTCTGCATCTGAAATGGCCTCAAAGTCAAGACCGTCTGTATCTTGGAAGACATTTGGATCTTCTGTACCAAGCTCATCAAGCTTTTCAGCTGTCCAAGGCAAAAGACCACTATCATCCTGAACGCCAAAATTTGCTGCAGAGAAGCCTACAGGTACAACACCCAAAGCAAGTGCAACATCATGATTGCCCCATTGAACCGTAACTACACGTTCAGGCTTGCTAGTTACTTCCGTTTCGCCGAAAGCATGCTCGATAACAATTGGATATTCAGATTCTGCAGACGCGGATTCTGATGCGTCATTATCATCAGCCGGTGCAGGTGCTGTATCTGATTTTTGTGAACAGCCAACTAAAGCAATCATAAACACTATTAAAAATAGTAATGCGCTAATTAAACTTTTTCGATATGTATTCATTTGACATACCCCCCATTATGTTGATAATGATTATCATTATCAAATTTATGCTAACTTTAATAGATTGTCAAGAATTTTTTTAATTCTAGATTCATTTCCTATACTTTATTTGTTGGCAGGTAAGCTTAGAAAAGCCACGAGTTTATAATATAGATATAGCTCCATTTTTCCTATAGCGATTTATTCAACAATAGAAAATCATGTCGTTGTCTAATTATGATTTTCTCCGTTAAAAACACAAAAAAGACCCTTTTTTACATAAATGAAAAGAGCCTTTGAAACGTTTTGATGCTAAATGTTTACCTTTTGCATCACTTTATCTGTTTTTCATTTTCCATTGAAAGATATAAATTGCTAACACGGTAATCACTAAACCATAACCTACTACCCACCATATATGAGGAAAGATGTTTGCATAATCTCCACTAAACACTGCTTTCCCCATATCAACAGCATGCACAAATGGAAGAGCATACGCGATTTTTTCAAACCAACCGCCAACTAATTCTAAACTAAACCATATCCCAGAGAGCCAAGCTGTTAAATTCGTTAGCAATGCCCCGCAAATACCTGCTACCGCCTTTTCATTGAAAATACTGCCACATAAAAGTCCTATCCCTATAAATAGAATCGCTACTGGTAAAACAGTAATAATCGCTAATAAAACATTTAATGTAAAATCCATTCCTAACATGATTGACACGCCATAACAAATCATTGCCTGCACCAACGACATCGGAATTAGGGGCAGCGTATAGCCGAGTATAAAATCATATGCTTTCATTGGAGTCGTAAACAAACGTGCTAATAATTCACTAACTCGGTCTTTTGCAATCATTTGTGCTGAAAATAAAGTCATAAACGACAAGCCAAAGACTACTATACCAGGCGCCAAACTGCTAATATGGAACAAATCGTTCGGGATATTCTGGTTAATGAATGTTAGTAATAATAATAGAATAATCGGAAACGCTAAGCCAAAGAACACGGATAAAGGATCACGTATGATTTCTTTCGTTGTGCGGAAGCCAAACATCATCATTTTCATATCGACACCCCTTCTACTAAAGCAACAAAGGCATCCTCAAAAGATAGCGTGGATGTTTGGACGATTAATTCCTCTGCTGTACCAAGCGCTTTCACTTCACCTTGCTTTAAAATACAAATACGATCTGATAAACTTTCCGCTTCCTCTAAATAGTGTGTCGTTAATATAATTGTAACATTGCCTTTTAACCCTTTAATAACTTTCCAGAGTTCACGCCTTGCTAAAATATCAAGCCCAAGAGTTGGTTCGTCTAGAAATAAAATATCTGGCTCAGTAATTAAAGCCATCGCGATACTTAAACGACGCTTCCATCCTCCTGATAATGTCTTGCTTCGTTGCCTTTGGAAGGGCATAAGCGAAAAGGTATCCATTATTTCTCTCACTCTTTGTTCACGGTCCTTTTTTGAAAAACCATGTATTCCTGTCATTAGCTCTAAATTTTCATATACCGTTAAATTTGGTGCAATCGCTGTTTCTTGCGGGGAGACAGAAATAACATTTTTCACTTGTTCTGGCTCTTTCGTCACATCATACCCGAAAATAGAGGCTTTGCCGCCAGTTGGCTTAACAAGACAAGATAGCATTTTGATAAGTGTTGATTTTCCAGCGCCATTGACACCAAGCAGTGAAAATAATTCGCCTTTTTTAATTGTCAGTGACACGTCATTTATAGACTTTTTATTACCATATTGTTTCGTTATATTTCTTGTTTCAATTGCAATCATTCATATTCCTCCTTTTTATTAAGGAGGACATTTTGCGGGAAAAATCCTTGCATATAATTTTGTGGGACAATCGCAAGTCCTCGTTCTTCATCACCAACAATAAGAAGAGTATTACCTGCTTCAATATGAAAAAGTTCTCGCGCTTTTTTCGGGATAACAATTTGCCCACGTTCTCCAACTGTCGTTGCACCAAAGTAATGCTTCCCTTTCGGCGGTACAGATACACCGGATTTCTCTTCATCATAGTTCACCAAATTATCAATCGTAACATCGTATAGTTCCGCTAGTTTGATACAGAAATACAAATCAGGTGTCGACTCCCCCTTTTCCCATTTGGCAACTACTTGGCGGGAGACGCCTAACTTTTCTGCTAAATCTTCCTGTGTATATTGATACTGTTGCCTGAGTCGTTTCAAATTCATATTTATCATACATTTCACACCTCCTCCCTTAGTATGCTATGTATTGAATTGACCGTCTATCAACATGGTGTAACATTAATGTTATGAATTGTTACCTGTAAATCATTCTTGAGGATATGTAATAATTTTATGCTAAGTGGCAATAAATAAAATGATTTACTAGAATGGGAATAGATTGGGGAATTATAATGATTATTAAGCTAACATTCGAACTTATCCTCGGGTTTTTCTTGTTGTTTATTATCGTTAAGATTGTTGGAAGAAAAATCATTAATCAAATATCACCGTTTACTTTTATTGCCTCTATCATTTTGGGAGAATTACTTGGAAACGCTGTATATGAAGATAAAATTGGAGCTTTTTATATTTTCTATTCCATGTGCTTATGGGGATTTTTATTAATTATTGTTGAATTTTTGGGTCAGAAGCTTTTATTTTTCCGTGGTCTTTTTGAGGGAAAACCTGCTGCTCTTATAAAAAATGGTATTGTCGACAGAGAGGCACTGAAAAAACATCGAATGAATATCAATCAACTGCAAAGCTTACTTCGCCAAAGCGAAACATTTTCTATTCGGGAAGTTGCCTTTTGTTACTTGGAGGCGAACGGATCAATAAGCATTTTAAAGAAAACACCATACCAGAAAACAACAGTAGAGGATTTCAATTTACCCGTTAAACCTGTTTATGCTCCTGTTACGCTCATTCGCGATAGTAAAGTATTATGGGATGAAGTTAATGATCTCGGGTTTGATGAAGACTGGTTAAAGTCACAGCTCTTATCGAAAAATGTGGCAGATTATAAAAGTGTTTTTATAGCTGAATGGCTAGAAGACGACGGAATTTTTGTGCAAACTTATTAGACGGAACTGTCCCAAAATAACCTGGATAGTGGCTCTCCCAAAGTTTTATTCATACACTCTGTTTTAAAAAACAGGCTGTCTCCTCATAAATGAGATAGCCTGTAAATGTTGATATATAACTGTTGTAATTATTCATTTTGAGAACTTAGGTGCACAACGTTAATATTGTTTTGTATTGCTTGATATAAAAATAAGGATATACTTGATTTGATGGTTTTGAGGAAGCTTTGGTTCTGTACGTTATCTGAAGATACACCTAGAGCATCTGCAAGTTCTTTTATATCTTCATGATGATCAATTGATGTTATTTGAGCTTCGGGTAGTGTAAAAAATATTTTATCCTCATCCAATATAATAGGAACCAATCCGGTTCCACATGCCTGTACCAAGTGTCCCGATTTCCTGGGATACCCTCATTATATAGAAAGTAGAATTTAAGATAAGTATGCACTTTGATGACACCCACTATCGTAAAGGATAGCGTTTTAGTAAAATGATACTTTTGTTGAATTAACTCAATAGGTTTGTGCAACAACTGTTATTTTTTTAAGGTTCCTGAGTAAATTACCATCTATGAATTTAGACAAACTAAAACTGCCCTGCAATTGCTATAAATATACCGTACATTTCTTCTTCGCTTCCCTTATTATTCAAAAGAGGAGTGTTACCAGATAAGCAACATTATTTGTTGAATTTATAAAAAAAGATAAGTTATGGTCTAATGAATAACGTGTACTTCAGGAGAGTCTCCACCAGCTTCTCGATAAATCAAACCCACTACCTTACCACCTGAAGTTATATTAATTTCCAGTTCGTAATAATTTTCATACACGTCCTGTACTAGACCATATGCATACTGCATAAAACCAATTAGCTCCGTTTTCCCACTGGTTTCAATTGGAATCTCAATTTTTAACGATTGTAATTCTTCATCAACATAGAAACCATCCCCAACTATTCCTACATAATTCGGAAAATATTGTGCGATTTCATTCCCGAAATGCTTCAAAATCTCATGTTCTTCCGGATATTTTTTTTCCCCTTCAGAAGAAGGAAAAAGGATATGTTCTTCATTAATGGTTTCCCAATCCTCAATTGAATTACTACCACCAGGTACGCTCGTTTTGGCTACAAAGTTTCCAGGTACGGGAGAGTATGGGTCTTCCTCACGATATAGGGTAAACATAAAGGGGATGTCAGAAAGTCCTTCCGTTTCCCTCATGTTCTCCAAGACTACTTGAGCTACTTCATACCCTTTTTCTAGCATGGCGTTCATTTCAATCTCTTCACTATAGGGATCACCATTCACAGGAACTCGAAAATGATAGACAGACTTTAATGCAATCCCAATAGAGATTCCCGCCAACTCAACCTCTTTGTCACCAACTTGTCTTAAATAATTATGTTCTAAAACATGTGAAAAAATACGGGGGTTTTTTCTATGTGTTTCTACATCCCAGTCATCTTCCCTGGCCGGATTTAAATCAGTGATCCAACTTAGTATAATATCTTCCGTTAAATATTGCCCCTCTTGAAAGTACAGTTCACTTGGATCAAATACATCTTGTGAGTGATGTTTCAGCCCTTCCTCTATTTCGTCTATATCTACACGATTCGAGATCTGGTTTGTAATTAATCCCCTTGCCACATTCGTTTTATATGGAGCAATCATTCTGTATGTTTCTTTAGATGATTGACTACTTAGAACTGATACTTCCTGTTCGTTATCCGTTTTTTGTGATGTTTCTTCCTCCATATTTGGCGCACAGCTCGCTAAGATCAGTAGTGTGCCTAAAAACCATATCATTGTTCTTTTCATCGTAACACTCCCTGGTTTTCTAAAACTTTCTTTAGATGGTGTTCATTAGATTTTGTTAATGTGTTTATTTTTATAATTTACCTAATTTGCCAATTAGTGGGATAAATCAACATAATCTATTATACCCGAATTCAAAGGAGATTTATAGTTAGGAAGAATCATTATTCCCTAAAGAATCGCTAAGGTAGTTTGCTCTTATCAATAGGAAGAAGATGATATTCCCAATGAGTTCTGCATTCATACAATTTATAAAACCCCTGCGTTTCATCTTTTGACATATATCCACATTGTTGAGACGCATTATTGAAAATCTCTTGTACGTAATCTTCCGGGGGATTATAGTGACTCAAATCTGGAGTAACATCAATCCATCCTTGGTCGGCATTTTTATCATATCTTGATTTTAGATCGTAAATAATCACCCCGTCTTTCCCTTCATTTTTTACTATTCTGATTTCGCTTTCATCATTTTTTCCGTTTTCTCCAGCGATTTCGATAAACTCTTCAAGTATATCCCTGTTTTCCACACCGTCATAAGTTGATACAACATCATCTTCATTCGGTTGATAATCTACCAATTGTTGCGGATCTTCGGGGTCTGGGGCAGGGAACGTCGTTGACTCAATCTCACCTTCTCGCTTCATTAGTTGCGCCTAGGCAACTACCAAAGCGGTTTGTAGTGCAAAAACAACCCCATCGTTTCTACCCACTTCTTCGCCATTTGTATTAATGTTATTGACCGCTTTCTGTGCATCATTAATTAGCGCCTGATTTGTTGAGGCTTTTATCTTGCTGGGTTTTTCCTCATCTTCGTCAACCATCTCAAATAAATTATCCACCTTTTCCTTTGCTATATAAATCTCATATTCGAGATACATATATCGCAATGCCCACCCTACAATTAATATCATAAATAAACTGATGATAATGCCTTTTCTCTTTGCTTTTGCAGCAGGTTCATTATCCGGCTTTGCTATTTCGTTGTCCCTATTCAACTCCCTCAGATAGATTCGATTTACTTGTAAATGCTCGCTTATTCGCAGGATTTCAAGCCACTTTTTAGTACAATAACGGATAAATGGAATGGGTGTTGATAATAAAGGCTTCATGAAGGCATACAGGAATAAAGGAGTCACGAACTCCAAATATTCTAAAAAGTATACTGCACGCATTCTCCACATCGCCCCTAGAGGCTGTCCCTCCCATGTCTCAACGGGTCTAATGCCCTCTCATTCCTTCGTTATGCCTATCCAAGGGGTGGAGGCCGGTTTTGCTAAACTAATGGGTCAGTGCCCTTTTGTTGAATACTTCCAGTACTCCGTGCTTTCTTTGAAATCCTACGAATAAGCCAACATTCACTGTACTATTAGTATTTCTTAAATGGTTAGTTATGCTGCTTCTACTGTTATGGGGTATACTTTTTCAGGGCAATATGGTTCATTACTTCGGGCAATACCTACTAAAATTCTTGCGAATTTGCCAATCAATTTCATGATAGATTTCATTTTTTTCATCTTTTTCACTTGGACATTGTATGCATGTAATTCTTTAAACTCAGGGTTGTTTGCGACGAGACTCATGGTTGCCAAGAATAAGTAACGTCTTAGCCGAGATCTTCCACGTTTAGAAATGACAATTTGTCCTTTCCACTTACCTGAACTAGCCTCTGCTAAATTTAAACCTGCATGTCTTAATAGAGAATTTCCATGTGCAAATTTACTTAAATCTCCAGCTTCACCTACGATGCCCCCGAGTGTAATTTCGGTAATCCCTTTAATACCAAGTATTTTATTGGCGAATGTAATCTTTTTAAGTGCATTCCTTGCTTCCTCATCAACCTTTTCAAGTTGGCTTGTTGCGAGGTCAAATTCTTCAAGTAATTGTTCTAGGTGGAGTTTATAGGCATCAAGAGATTGGGCAGTACCTACAGTTCTCTTGGCTAGTTGAATTAACTTTTGTGCTTTCTTTAACCCGGGTTGTCGTTTCATCAATGTTTTCCACCCAGCAATAATATCCTGGGCTTCCATCGAACGAAGTTCGATTGGTGTAGGGAATAAGCGAAGCGTTGCGATTGAACCTTTCCCTTTTACATCTTTAAACACTTCTCTCAGTTCAGGAAATACTACATCTACCCAACGGTTTATTTGGTTAATGGAACTGACAAGTCGTTTTACGATTACATCACGGTTGGACATTAGAACTCTTAGTGTTTCTAATGCCTCTGATGTTGGGCGAATAAATGAATAGTATCCGTTCTTCACCATGTCAGCGATGACGAGTGCATCTTTTTTATCACTCTTCGATTGTGTGTTATCCCGATTTTCTTTATTCTTTTTGACAAGGTGTGGATTGACGGTCACAACATCAATTTCATGATCATAGAGCCACTTAGATAGGTTTAACCAGTAATGACCGGTAGGTTCCATACCAACTATTTCCGTATGATATCCTTTTGAATCCTTTAATTCGTCCATCCATTCTCTAAATCTAGCAAAGCCTATTTCATCATTTTCAAAAGTGAGGGGGTCACCAATCACTATACCTCTATAATTTACAGCACGAGCTACATGGAATTGTTGTGCAATATCGACTCCAATGACTAGATGTTGATCTGATATTCTTTCTATCAGTTGATTTTGTTTATCTTGCATTTTATACTTCATATAGAGCTTCCTCCTAAGATTGATTTGCTTGTGTGTGTAAATTTATCTTATCGAGGAGCTCTATTTTTTTCAAACCTGAAATTTAACGTTCTACAGGAATGCTAATTCCCCCTAAAAGGTATTTCCTGTCCTCTTTACCTTCCTACATTATGATTATTATTTTACCTCATATTAGAAATTTTAAAAATACTTAATTTGGCCTTGCATTACACTTTGAAAGAATTCTAATGTAGATGAAAGCATCTAAATAACTATTTATATTGGTTTCATTACTCGAACTGAACTGTTAAGAAGTGTTAAAAAAAATAAACCTCCTATTTGAAGGTTCATACTATTTACCACCGGAGCCCTAATGCATCCAACATTTCTTTTTTGATTTAGGGGGTTCATCTGAAACATTTATTATTTCCTTTTCTCCTTGTAGGATAACCTCACTCGCACCGTACATTTCGTGCCGGTTTTCTTTATTTTGATTCGTTTTAAAGCCAGTTTGTTGTTTGCAGCCGGTGCTTCTATCAAAGATGTCCAATTCCGGCTCAGTCATACCGATATTAAAACCACGATGGATATTTACACACGCATGTTACCGATGAAGCGAAGGAGAAAACAGCAGAGATGTTCCAGGAGTACATGACGTTTTAAGCTCAGGGTATTTAAGGGGTATTCAATTCTAAATTAGAATATAAAAAAACCCTCTCTGCTTCATAAAAGCAAAGAGGGAAAACCCTTGGTATATAAGGTTTATTAACGTTTTGAGAACTGAGGTGCACGACGTGCGCCTTTAAGACCGTATTTTTTACGTTCTTTCATACGAGCGTCACGAGTTAGGTAACCTTCGCGTTTTAGAGTTGAACGGTATTCTGGATCTGCTTCTAATAGTGCGCGAGCGATACCATGACGGATAGCACCAGCTTGACCAGTGAATCCTCCACCATGAACGTTTACTAAAACGTCATATGTTCCTTGAGTTTCTGTTGCAGCCAATGGCTGGTTAAGAATCAAAAGTTGTGTTTCATATGGGAAATAGTCTTTTGCATCACGACCATTGATTGTAACATTACCTGTACCTGGTACTAAACGTACACGGGCAGTTGATTTTTTACGACGACCTGTTCCATAGTATTGTACTTGTGCCAATTGTTTTACCTCCCTTTTAATTACCCACGAAGCTCATAAACTTCTGGTTTTTGTGCTTGATGATTATGCTCTGCACCTTTGAATACGTGCAATTTTTTAGCCATTTTACGACCTAATGGCCCTTTTGGTAACATCCCTTTGATAGCAAGCTCTAGCATTTGCTCAGGGTATTTTGTACGCATTTCGTCAGCGTTGCGCTCTTTTAATCCACCTGGGTGGTTTGAGTGACGGTAGTACATTTTGTCATTAATTTTGTTTCCAGTTAATTCGATTTTCTCTGCATTGATAATGATAACATTGTCACCAGTATCTGCATGTGGTGTGTAAGTTGGTTTATGCTTTCCGCGAAGGATTGCAGCAACTTCACTTGACAGACGACCAAGACGTTGGCCTTCCGCATCCACAACGAGCCATTTGCGTTCAATATTAGATTCATTCGCCATGAAAGTTGTGCGCATGATAAGTTCCCTCCATATATTTAATCATTTTATTTGATTTAATTTTAATTCGATTTTTATATTCTTAACATAATTAGATTCCGGGGCTAATCATGGTTTAGAAATAAAATGCCATAAATCATAATATACCAAATCACACAGATTTGTCAAGTTAACTTGCAATTTTTTTTGCAAAAAGAAACGATAATCAACATATTATTTTTCATAGGTTACATTCCACAAATAGAGCCCTTGTGGGGATATTGTCTTTCCTACTAGCTGACGGTTCTTTTTCTCTAGTAAAACAATAATATCGCTAGGTTCTCGCTTTCCTTGTCCAATATCTAATAACACACTAACCATAATGCGTACCATGTTATACAGGAAACCGCTCCCTTTGAAAACAAACTCGATCTCATCACCATTTTTTTGACATGAAGCCTGGTAAAGTGTACGAATTTTACTGCCCTTTGCTGTCGATTTTGCTGATGAGAAGGTTGTGAAATCATGCGTGCCCATTAAGTAGGTACAGCCTTCCTGCATTTTTTCCATGTCTAATGCATACGGGAAATTGTAGGAATAATTTCGTTTAAAAACATTCGGTTCTTCTGCATTCCAAACGAAGTAGTGATACTCCTTCTCCTTTGCACTATACCTTGCGTGAAAGTCTTCAGAGACCTCTTCCACCTCATCGATGTATATATCATCGGGGAGCAGTGTATTCATTGCTCGTTTCCAGTTTTCCTCTGGTATGGTGTATGGTGAATCAAAGTGAATTACCTGACCAATGGCATGTACACCCATATCAGTGCGTCCTGACGCTTGCAGATGGATTTCCAACCCTTTATGCATCTTTTTCAAAACGCCCTCAATAGACCCCTGTATGGTCCGATTTTGGGGTTGTCTCTGAAACCCTGAAAATCGGGATCCATCATATTTAATCTTACATTTTAACCTTGGCATCGCCTTCCAGCCTTTCCTTACCCATACATACGTGCGAGGATTAAACCCGCCACTACGAGAATAAATAAAATAAGAACAAAAATATCACGTTTTTCAATTTTTAGTTCCCGAAGCTTGCTTCGACCTTCCCCACCTTGATATCCACGAGCTTCCATAGCCATTGCCAGCTCTTCTGCTCGCTTAAATGCACTAACAAAAAGCGGCACAAGGAGTGGGACAATCGCTTTAATTCGTTCTCTAATCGGCCCTGTGCGGAAATCAACGCCACGAGATGCCTGTGCCTTGGAAATCTTGTCTGTCTCTTGCATCAACGTTGGAATAAATCGTAAGGAAATAGACATCATTAATGCTAATTCATGAACAGGAAACTTAAATCGTTTCAATGGGTGCAGCATATCCTCAATAGCGTCGGTTATTTCAATCGGTGTCGTTGTGAGTGTTAATAACGATGTAACAAGAATAAGCAAGAAGAACCGAATTGAAATCGCAAACCCTTGAACCACGCCACCAGAATAAAATTCAAAAATCCAGAAATCGAGTATGACTGTTCCTTCCTTCGTAACAAATAAGTGCAAAATAAAGGTAAACACGATTAAAAACCAAACCGGTGTTAGGCCTTTTATAATAAACCGTATTGGCACCTTTGAGGTAAGCATACACGTTAGGGCAAAGACGGTTAGCAAGCTATATCCCGCTACATTATTTGCAAAAAATACGATAAAGACAAAAAAGAAAATGATGGTTATCTTTGTTCTCGGATCAAGTCTGTGTACGATTGAATCCCCTGGCACATATTGTCCAATAATTAAGGTGTTATTCATGTTGATTCAGCCCCCTTGATTTGCTGCTGAATCGCTTCTGCAAGTTCTTTTACCGATTGCTTTTTAAATGGAATTGACGTACCAAACCTCTCTTGGAATTCATCCAAGAATTGAACTATTTCCGGGACATCGAGTTGTACACGCTGAAGTGCTTCCTTTTGGCTGAAAACTTCCTCAGGAGAACCTTCCATATACTTTGTTCCTTTATTTAAAATCAGTACATGGTCAGCATATTTTAAAGCATCCTCCATACTGTGCGTCACAAGTATAGTGGTTAAGCCTTGATCCTGATGGAGTTTATAAAACATATCCATAATTTCTTTTTGACCTCTTGGATCAAGCCCTGCTGTTGGTTCATCAAGCACAAGGACATCAGGCTTCACGGCGAGCACTCCAGCAATCGCAACGCGGCGCATTTGGCCACCGCTGAGGTCAAAGGGAGATCGTTCTAGAAGTGATTCATCAAGTCCAACTGCAGGGGTAATTTCGTTAATCCGATTTTGAATCTCTGCTTCTGATACACCAAAATTTTGTGGGCCAAATGCAATATCTTTTGCAACGGTTTCTTCAAATAATTGATGCTCCGGATATTGGAATACAACGCCGACCTTACTGCGCAATTCTTTCATATCCTTTGGCTTCTCTTCCTTTGATAAGTGATAGCTGCCAATGGATACTTTACCCTCTGTTGGAATTGCAAGCCCGTTGAGATGCTGAATTAATGTTGATTTCCCAGAACCAGTGTGACCGATGATAGCAACATATGAGCCCGATTTTATTTGAAAAGACAGATCATCAATCGCTTTATGTGCAAAGGGTGTGTTTTGTTGATAGATATAGGTTACGTTCTCGAATGTAATGTCCATAGGTCCTCCAACAGTTCTTTATGATTTAACGGCTCGGTAGAAATAGCTACTCCTGCTTGTTTCAATTCACCTGCTAGAATAGCGACAAACGGAACATCCAGTCCAATTTCTCTTAGAGCTTCTTTTTGTGAAAATACCTCTCTAGGTGTCTGCTCTTTCCAAATTTCACCACTATTCATAACAATAACTCGATCAGCCTGGGCAACCTCTTGCAGGTCATGTGTTATGGTTATTAATGATAACTTTTCCCGGCCTTGAATACTTGCTACAGTTTGCATGATCTCCTGACGACCGCTTGGGTCAAGCATTGCGGTTGCTTCATCTAGAATTAGAACCTTTGGAGCAATTGCTAATACACTTGCAATCGCTACCCGCTGTTTCTGACCACCAGACAGACGATGTGGTTCTGTTAAACGATAGTCCTGCATACCAACGGCTGCTAATGTGTCTATGATCCGCTTTTTCATTTCTTCACGAGGAACCCCGCGATTTTCCATTCCAAATGCAACATCATCCTGTACGGTCGCTCCAACAAATTGGTTGTCTGGGTTCTGAAAAACCATTCCTACTTCTTTACGAATATTCCAGATGGACTCCTCATTCACTACCTCGCCATCAATAATAATTTCTCCTTCTTGAGGAAACAGCAAACCGTTTAACAACTTAGCTATTGTCGATTTCCCTGATCCATTGTGTCCGATAATTGCTACCCACTCATTTTCATAGATTTCAAAAGAGCAGTTTTTTAACACCCAGGGCCCCTCATCTCCATATCTAAACGATACATTTCTAAACTCAATTATCTTTTTTCTCATCTAAAATCCCCCTCTACCTTGCTATAGCCCTGGTTTTATGTATTGAATTATGTATTGTCTACTTTAAAATGTGCAGTATCCTGGCGCATTCTCTGTCTAGTATCGCGTGGGCTAGAGACTACGGAGCATAAGCATTAGACACTCCGAGCGCCAAAACCATGCGCTCTGCGGTCTCCTGCTTATGTCCTGCGTCTCTGAACAAGCCCGCTTTACTTTTCTTTCTAGATCCAGCTATGGCTCCTAGAAACTCCCGTCATAAGCAATTCACACTTCAAGCGCCAAAACCATGCGCTTTTCGGTGCCTTGCTTATGCGTGCGTTTCTGAACAGTCGCCTCCGCCTTTCATTCTACAAAAAAAGGGCTTGGATTAACCTCGAGAGAGATTGAGTCCTGCCCTTGCCGCATTTTGCTTGATTAAACCAATTCAATGATTGCCATTTTAGCTCCATCACCTTGGCGTTCACCCAGTTTAAGAACACGTGTGTATCCACCTTGTCTGTCTTCATAACGAGCAGCAACATCATCAAAAAGTTTTTGAAGAACACTGTTTTCTTCATTAGCTTCTTTGTTATATAAGAACGCTGCAGCCTGACGACGTGCGTGAAGATCACCGCGTTTCCCAAGTGTAATCATTTTATCTACGATCGATTTAAGCTCTTTCGCTTTTGCTTCTGTTGTTTCAATCCGCTCATGAATAATTAAATCAGATGCAAGGTTACGAAGTAGCGCCATACGATTGTCTGTTGTACGTCCTAACTTTCTAGCCACGGACTATCCCTCCCTTTTCTGAAACTCTAAAGGTGACTGTATAAATCAGTCATCATTGCGTAAACCTAAACCTAGGTCCGCTAATTTAACTTTTACTTCTTCCAAAGATTTACGGCCCAAATTACGCACTTTCATCATATCCTCTTCAGACTTGTTAGCAAGCTCCTGAACAGTATTAATACCAGCACGTTTTAGGCAATTGTAAGATCTAACAGACAGATCAAGTTCTTCGATTGTCATTTCCATGACTTTCTCTTTTTGATCTTCTTCTTTTTCCACCATAATTTCAGCGTTTTGCGCTTCATCTGTTAAACCTACAAAGATATTAAGGTGTTCTGAAATAATTTTAGCGCCTAAAGAAACAGCTTCTTCAGGACGAATGCTTCCATCAGTCGAAACATCCAATGTTAATTTATCATAGTTTGCTACTTGGCCGACACGTGTGTTTTCAACTTGATACGTAACACGTGAAACTGGTGTAAAAATGGAATCAATCGGAATTACCCCGATTGGTTGCTCATCATTTTTATTATCATCAGCTTGGCGATAACCACGTCCACGCTCAGCAGTTAGCTTCATATGCAAGCTGCCTTTGCTGTTTAGCGTAGCAATATGCAAATCAGGGTTCATTACTTCTACATCACTATCATAAGTTAGATCAGCAGCTGTAACTTTCCCCTCACCTTGAACATCAATTTCCAATGTCTTCGCCTCATCAGAATAGATTTTTAGAGCGAGTTTTTTTAGATTCAAAATTATTGTTGTTACATCCTCAACAACACCATCAATCGTTGAAAACTCATGCAGTGCTCCATCGATTTGAACAGATGTAACAGCAGCACCTGGTAGTGAGGATAATAAGATACGACGCAAGGAGTTTCCAAGAGTGGCACCATATCCACGTTCAAGCGGCTCCACTACAAATTTCCCAAATGTAGCATCCTCGCTAATTTCAAGCGTTTCAATCTTCGGCTTTTCAATTTCGATCATTCAATAAAACCCTCCTTTAAAACGTCGAAACCCCGGCTAGACTGATTGTCTAACCGAAATTCCTCAATTAAGGCAGTTGGCGTTTCTGCGCTACCTGTATTTCTTTCGTACGATTCTGTCTCGGATGCTGTTAGATTATTGCTTTATTTTTAAGCTATCATAACCCATTATAGACAGGGTGACAAATTCTATACGGTATAATTAAACACGACGACGTTTTGGTGGGCGGCAACCATTGTGAGGAACAGGAGTTACATCCACGATTGCTGTAACTTCTAGACCTGCTGCTTGAAGTGAACGAATAGCTGCTTCACGTCCAGCGCCTGGTCCTTTTACTGTTACTTCCAAAGTTTTCATGCCGTTTTCGACTGCTGATTTAGCTGCAGTTTCAGCAGCCATTTGTGCTGCGAATGGTGTTGACTTTTTAGAACCTTTAAAGCCTAATGCACCTGCAGAGCTCCAGCCAACAGCATTGCCTCGTGTGTCTGTAATGGTAACGATCGTATTGTTAAATGTAGAACGGATATGTGCTATACCTGTTTCAATATTTTTTTTCACACGACGTTTACGTGTATTAGTATTACGTGCCATTGATTAGCTTACCTCCTTACATTACTTTTTCTTGTTAGCCATTGTCTTACGTGGGCCTTTACGTGTGCGTGAGTTGTTTTTCGTTTTCTGTCCACGAACTGGTAATCCACGACGGTGACGTAAACCTCTATAAGAGCCGATTTCGATTAGACGTTTGATGTTAAGGGAAACTTCACGACGAAGGTCACCTTCAGTTGTGTATGCATCAATCGTTTGACGGATTCTTCCTAACTCGTCTTCTGTTAAATCACGTACACGAGTGTCTTCAGAAACGCCTGCTTCTTTGAGGACTTTCTGTGCGGTAACTTTTCCAATTCCATAAATGTACGTTAATGAAATTACTACACGTTTATCACGTGGAATATCAATACCTGCAATACGTGCCATCTATACTTGCACCTCCTACTGTTAGCCTTGTTTTTGTTTATGCTTCGGATTTTCGCAAATCACCATTACTTTGCCTTTGCGTTTGATGACTTTGCATTTTTCACAAATTGGTTTTACAGATGCTCTTACTTTCATCATCTTTACCTCCTTTTATATCGGAGCTCGTTTATTTATAACGGTACGTAATTCGTCCTCTGGTTAAATCATACGGAGAAAGTTCAACCGTTACCTTATCACCCGGTAAGATACGGATGAAGTGCATACGGATTTTACCAGATACATGCGCTAAGACCGTATGGCCATTTTCAAGCTCAACATTAAACATTGCGTTTGGCAATGTTTCCGTTACAGTACCTTCTACTTCAATTACATCATCTTTCGCCATCGTGTAGATCTCCCTTCTTTAAATCAGTCACAACTTTACCTATAAATGTGGTTATGGCAAATCGCAATTTCCCATTTGTGACGCGACCAGTTTCTAGAAGGCTGTTTTGGACTTCTGGGGAAATATAATCCACCATCTCAACGTGATGCAGATTCTTCTTCTTTGGTCTATTCGTTTTACGCTTCTCCCCATCAGCTAACAGGACAAACTGATCATCTAAAACTCCAATGATTATTGCGTATTGGCCTGCTTCACGTCCTTGCTTAATACGAACCATCTGACCGAGCAGAGAACCCGAATTTTTTTGCACAACAGCGATCACCATCACTTAGGCTTTAGTTTAAAAGTTCCACAGGACAGGGCATAACTATTATCATCCTGTGCCAGTTTATATAAAGTAATACATGTATATTCCCTGTTTACTTACGTCATATATTATAACTTTTCAAGAATAGAATTGCATCTATTCTGTGTTAAAAGTTACATAAATAACTTATTTCTCAAGAATTGCTTGAATATCTTGGAAGACCTCATCGATATCTCGATCTCCATCTACTGTCACAAGATATCCTTTATCTTGATAAAAATCAAGTAACGGTTTTGTTTGCTTTATATTAACGGATAAACGTTTCTTAACTGTCTCTGGTTGGTCGTCTTCCCGTTGAATTAATGTAGAACCATCTTTGTCACATACACCTTCCACTTTAGGTGGGTTGTATACAACATGATACGTTGTTCCACATGTAGGACAAATTCTCCGTCCTGTTAAACGCTCTACCAATTTTTCTTCTGGTACATCTACATGTAATACGTAGTTAATTTTTCGGTTTAGCTCTGTTAGAAGTTCTTGTAAAGCTTCTGCTTGTGCAATTGTTCTTGGAAATCCATCCAAAAGAAAACCATTTTCACAATCAGCTTTACTTAAACGTTCTTTTACAATTCCAATGGTTACTTCATCTGGAACAAGTTCACCTTGATCCATAAATCCTTTAGCTTTCAAACCAAGGTCAGTACCTTCTTTGATTGCTAAACGGAACATATCCCCAGTTGAAATATGAGGGATGTTATATTTCTCTTTTATTTTCTCTGCCTGTGTACCTTTACCAGCACCAGGTAATCCCATTAAAATTAAATTCAACATTTTCCCCTCGCTCTCATTGGCAGCAGGAAATTACTTAATAAATCCTTTGTAGTGACGCTTCACTAGCTGGCTTTCTAATTGCTTCATTGTCTGTAATGCAACCCCTACAACGATTAGTAAGCTTGTGCCACCGATTTGTACTGCGGTAGGCAGATTTGCAAGACTACCTAATAGAATAGGCAGCACAGAAACAGCTGCTAAGAAAATAGCTCCAACAAATGTTAAGCGATACAAAACACGTGTTAGATAGGTTTCTGTATTTTTCCCCGGACGAATCCCCGGGATATACCCACCTTGTTTTTGTAGGTTTTCAGCCATCTGTTCAGGGTTTACTTGAACAAAGGTATAGAAATAAGTGAAAGCAATAATTAATGCTACGTATACTACCATACCAACTGGCTGCGTATAATCAAATAGATACATAATAGTTGATGCTACTTGATTGCCTTCAAAGAAACCAGCAATCGTTGTTGGAGCCATCATAAATGCAATTGCAAAGATAACAGGAATAACCCCTGAAGCATTTACTTTAATTGGCAAATGCGTTGATTGCCCTCCAACAGGAGAACGATTAACAAGTTTTTTTGCATATTGGATTGGTATTTTCCGTAATGCTTGGTTTACAAATATAACCCCAACGGTAACTGCAACAACAACCAAAGCAATTAATAGTACAATAATGATATTGATAAACAACTCATCGCCAGGATTAACAAAATACTGACTGAATAGTTGACCTACACCATTTGGTACTGCTGCTACGATTCCGGCGAAGATTAGGATCGAAATCCCGTTACCGACGCCATTTGCGGTAATTTGCTCACCAACCCACATTAAGAATGCTGTTCCACCAGTCAGTGTGATTGCAATGACAAGAAACTTCATAAAGTTAGGGTCTACAATTAGTAAACCACCAGCCATCGCATTAAATCCAACTGACATTGCAATTGCTTGAATAAATGCAAGCACAATCGTTCCATAGCGAGTAACCTGTGCGATCTTTTTACGTCCCATTTCACCTTGTTTTTTCCACTCGGTGAACTTAGGCACAACATCCATTTGCAATAATTGCATGATGATGGATGCTGTAATGTATGGCATAATTCCCATTGCAAAAATGGAGAAATTTTGAAGGGCTCCACCACCAAAGGTGTTTAGAAACCCAAATACATTTTGTTGGTTCATAAAATCAATAGCTGCTCTATCCGTAAATGGAACAGGTATAAAAGTGCCTAGACGGAAGACAATCAACATTAATAATGTGAAAATTATTTTCCGTCTAATATCAGCTACGCGCATAAAATTGGAGATTGTACGAAACATTAGATCACCTCAGTTTGACCGCCCGCTGCCTCGATTGCTTCTTTAGCTGAAGCTGAGAACTTGTGAGCTTTTACTGTCAGTTTCTTTTCGATAGTGCCACTTGCTAGTATTTTAATACCAGCATTCAGCTTACTTACGACACCTTCTTCAAGTAATAGCTCTGGTGTGATTTCAGTGCCTTCTTCAAAACGATTTAATGTATCTAAGTTTACGATTGAGTAATCTTTACGGTTGATATTTGTGAATCCACGTTTTGGTAGACGTTGGAACAAAGGCATTTGTCCACCTTCGAATCCTGGACGTACACCGCCGCCTGAACGAGCTTTTTGACCTTTGTGTCCACGACCTGATGTTTTTCCGTTTCCAGAAGCCGTTCCACGACCAACACGGTTTCTCTCTTTGCGAGTTCCTTCTGCCGCCTTCAATTCATGAAGTTTCATGCGAGCACCTCCTCTTTACGCTAATGTAAAATTAAATTTCTTTCACTGTCAACAAGTGGGACACTCGGTTTACCATACCACGTACGGCTGGAGTATCTTCAAGTACAACGGATTGACGAATCTTTTTCAAGCCCAATGCTTGAACAGTATTTCTTTGTACAGCAGTTCCACCAATGACACTGCGTGTGAGGGTGATTTCTAATTTTTTAGACATAGTGATTCCCTCCTTATCCTAACAGTTCTTCTACAGACTTTCCACGTAATTTTGCTACGTCCTCAGCTGTTTTTAAGTTTGTTAAGCCATTTAATGTTGCACGAATCATATTAATTGGTGTATTTGCACCAAGTGATTTAGTTAAAATATCACCGACACCAGCTAATTCTAAGACAGCACGAACCGGTCCACCAGAGATAACTCCAGTACCTTCTGTAGCTGGCTTCATTAGTACGTTACCAGAACCAAATCTTCCATGAATTTCATGAGGAATTGTTGTTCCAACGATTGGTACTTTAATTAAGTTTTTCTTTGCATCATCAACAGCTTTTTTGATAGCTTCAGGTACTTCTTGTGCTTTACCAGTACCAAAACCAACATGGCCATTCTTGTCACCAACAACGACAAGTGCTGCAAAGCGGAAACGACGTCCACCTTTAACAACTTTAGCAACACGGTTGACCGTCACAACGCGTTCTTCAAGATCTAATTTGTTCGGATCAATGTTAATTCTCATTCCAATGGTCCCCTCCTTATCAACTAAAATTCAAGTCCTGCTTCTCTAGCAGCATCAGCTAATGCCTTTACACGTCCATGATACAGGTATCCTCCACGGTCAAAAACGACTGATTTGTAACCTTTATCCTGAGCACGCTTAGCAATTGCTTCTCCGACTTTCTTAGCAGTGTCAACGTTCGATCCAGCTCCAATGTTAAGCTCTTTATCAGCTGTTGAAGCACTCGCAACCGTTACACCAGTAATATCATCTATTAATTGTGCATAAATATTTTTATTTGAACGATATACGTTTAGACGAGGACGCTCAGCAGTTCCGAAAAGGTTTTTACGAACGCGACCATGTCTTTTTTTACGTACAACATTTTTGGCAGGTTTTGTGATCATCTAGGTCACTCCTTTCTCGCCTAACTATTAACTATTCTTACTTAGCAGTTTTACCCTCTTTACGGCGTACATATTCACCAGCATAGCGAATACCTTTGCCTTTGTAAGGTTCTGGTGAGCGGATTGCTCTGATGTTAGCTGCAACTGCACCAACTAATTCTTTATCAATACCTTTTACAGTAAGTTCTGTGTTTTTAGGAACATCAATTTCGATTCCCTCAATTGGATCGATCTCGATTGGATGTGAATATCCAGCGTTAATTACAAGTTTGTCTCCTTGCTTTTGAGCACGATATCCGACACCAATGATTTCAAGTGATTTTTCGAAACCTTTGCTTACGCCATCAACCATGTTTGCGATCAAGCTACGAGTAGTTCCGTGCAAGGCACGATGATCCTTATGGTCACTTGGACGTTCAACTGTAATTACATTCTCTTCAATGTTAACTTTCATATCTTGGTGTAGATCTCTTGTTAATTCACCTTTAGGTCCTTTAACAGTAACTGTAACACCGTCAAGTTTAACTTCTACACCTTGTGGAATTTCAATCGGTTTAAGTCCTATACGAGACATTCCATGCACCTCCTCATTAAAAAATAATAATTACCAGACGTATGCTAGAACTTCGCCACCAACAGCTTGTGAACGTGCTTCTTTGTCAGATAACACACCTTTAGATGTTGAAACGATAGCAATACCTAAACCGTTAAGCACGCGTGGTACTTCTGTAGATTTAGCATATACACGTAGACCTGGTTTACTGATACGTTTGATACCTGTGATTACTCGTTCTTCATTTACACCGTATTTCAAGAAAATACGTAGAACACCTTGCTTGTTATCTTCAACGAATTCATAATCTTTAACAAAACCTTCACGTTTCAGGATATCAGCGATCTCTTTTTTCATTTTAGAAGCAGGAAGCTCTAATTTTTCATGTTTAACCATGTTTGCATTTCTAATACGAGTAAGCATATCTGCGATTGGATCTGTCATAACCATTACTAATTACCTCCTTCCCGAATCGGGGTTTACCAGCTTGCTTTTTTGACACCAGGAATTTGACCTTTATAGGCAAGTTCACGGAAACAAATACGGCAAAGTTTAAATTTACGAATTACAGAATGCGGACGACCACAACGTTCACAGCGTGTGTATTCTTGTACTTTGAATTTTTGCGGGCGTTTTTGCTTCGCAATCATCGATTTTTTAGCCACAAATTTCCCTCCTTGTTAGCTGTAAGCTTATTTTTGGAAAGGCATGCCTAGCTGAGTTAGTAGTTCACGAGCTTCTTCGTCAGTATTAGATGTTGTAACAATAACAATATCCATACCACGAACTTTGCTTACCTTATCGTAATTGATTTCAGGGAAAATCAATTGTTCTTTCACACCTAAAGTGTAATTCCCACGACCATCAAAAGCTTTTTTAGAAACACCACGGAAGTCACGTACACGTGGAAGTGATACCGCAATTAACTTTTGAAGGAATTCGTACATGCGCTCACCGCGAAGGGTTACTTTCGCACCGATTGGCATTCCTTCACGTAGACGGAATCCAGCGATAGATTTTTTCGCACGCGTGATTAATGGTTTTTGACCTGATAGTAATGCAAGTTCTTCAACTGCACTATCTAATGCTTTTGAGTTTTGAACTGCATCACCAACACCCATATTAACCACGATCTTTTCAATTTTTGGTACTTGCATTACGGATTTATATTCAAACTTTTTCATTAAAGATGGTGAAATTTCATCTTGATATTTTTGTTTTAATTCGTTCATAGTGGCGCCCTCCTTTCAGCACAAATTATTTATCTAATGCTTCACCGGATTTTTTCGCAATGCGGACTTTCTTACCGTCTCGCACTTCGTGTCCAACACGAGTTGGTTCACCGGATTTTGGATCAATCGGCATTACATTAGAAACATGAATAGGAGCTTCTATGTTAAGAATTCCGCCTTGCGGATTGTCTTGAGAAGGCTTTGCGTGTTTTTGAATCATGTTAACACCCTCTACAAGCACACGCTCTTTCTTCGGAAATGCTTCTAAAATAGTACCTGTTTTACCGCGGTCTTTACCGGATAATACTTTAACTTTATCACCTTTTTTTACATGCATGCTTAACGCACCTCCTTGACAAGGTAATTCTTACTTATCGATGTTGTTCGAAACTGTTGGTAAAAATGACACATCGAAATTCTGGCGATATGCTTTATTGTTCTTCAAAACATTACGTTTCCTGAATATCACAGTTAACGGGTTATCATTGTAACTGCCATCCCGAATACAGAGCTTATCTGCGTCGAACTTCGTGGTCTTTTCCCTTCATATGAACAACAATTATAGAACTTCTGGAGCTAGAGATACGATTTTCATGAATTTAGCATCACGTAATTCACGCGCAACTGGTCCAAAAATACGTGTTCCTCTTGGACTTTTATCATCACGGATAATTACGGCAGCATTTTCATCAAAACGGATATAAGATCCATCTTTACGACGTGCACCAGATTTACTACGTACAACTACCGCTTTTACAACTTCGCCTTTTTTGACAACGCCGCCTGGTGTTGCTTGTTTTACAGTACAAACAATTACATCACCAATATTAGCAGTTTTACGTCCTGATCCACCCAATACTTTGATGGTTAATACTTCACGAGCACCAGAGTTATCTGCAACTTTTAAACGAGTTTCTTGTTGAATCATAACACTGTGACCTCCCTTCGGATACCTTCCGAGCGAACTTTAATTATATAATAACGGCTTCTTCTGTTACTTCAACTAGACGAAAACGCTTCGTAGCTGATAGTGGTCGAGTTTCCATGATACGAACAACATCTCCTGTTTTTGCAAGGTTGTTTTCATCATGCGCCTTGAATTTCTTCGAATACTTAACACGTTTTCCATATAATTTATGGAATTTATATGTTTCAACTAGAACAGTGATTGTTTTATCCATTTTGTCGGAAACAACACGTCCTGTGTAAACTTTACGATTATTACGCTCAGTCATTGAGGCTAACCTCCTCTCTGTAGAATCAGTTATTTACGCTTAATTCACGTTGACGTACTACAGTTTTCATACGTGCGATTGCTTTACGTACCTCACGGATACGTGCAGTGTTTTCCAACTGACCTGTAGCAAGTTGGAAACGCAAATTAAATAGTTCTTCTTTTAATGATTTAACTTTTTGTTCAATTTCGGCAGTGGTTAGATCTCTTATTTCATTAGCCTTCATTGCTTTCACCACCAATTTCTTCACGTTTTACAAATTTAGTTTTAATCGGCAGTTTGTGAGAAGCAAGTCTTAATGCTTCACGAGCAACCTCTTCGGATACACCTGCGATTTCAAACATAATTTTTCCTGGTTTAACTACTGCTACCCATCCTTCAGGAGCACCTTTCCCGGAACCCATTCGAACTTCGAGCGGTTTAGCAGTGTATGGTTTGTCTGGGAAAATTTTGATCCAAACTTTACCACCACGTTTCATGTAACGAGTCATTGCAATACGAGCTGCCTCAATTTGACGGCTTGTAATCCAAGAAGCCTCTGTTGCTTGTAAACCAAACTCACCAAAAGCAACTGTTGTACCGCCTTTTGCTTGGCCTCTCATTTTACCACGATGTTGTCTACGATATTTAACACGTTTAGGCATTAACATAGTAATGAGCACCCTCCCTTATTTATTTGTTTTTAGTTGGAAGGACTTCTCCACGATAGATCCACACTTTAACACCTAATTTACCATAAGTTGTATCAGCTTCTGCTGTACCATAATCAATATCAGCACGCAAAGTGTGTAGTGGTACTGTTCCTTCGTTATAATGTTCCGCACGAGCGATATCTGCTCCACCAAGACGTCCGGATACTTGTGTTTTAATTCCTTTAGCTCCTCCGCGCATTGCACGTTGAATTGCTTGCTTTTGAGCACGACGGAAAGAAATACGGTTTTCTAATTGACGAGCAATGTTGTCAGCTACCAATTTAGCGTTTAGATCAACTTTCTTGATTTCAACGATATTGATGTGAACTCTTTTACCTGTCAAGCTATTTAATGATTTACGTAAAGCTTCAACTTCTGAACCGCCTTTACCAATTACCATTCCTGGCTTACCAGTATGAATTGTAATATTAACACGGTTAGCTGCACGTTCGATTTCGATAGAAGAAACAGCAGCTGTGCTTAAGCGGTTTTCAAGATATTCTCTGATTTTAATATCTTCATGTAGTAAGTCTGCATAGTCTTTACCAGCATACCATTTTGACTCCCAGTCTTTAATGATACCTACGCGAAGACCTGTTGGATTCACTTTTTGACCCACTGACTATCCCTCCTTCTTTTCAGTTACCACAACTGTAATGTGGCTTGTGCGTTTGTTAATTTTACTTGCGCGTCCTTGTGCACGTGGACGGAAACGTTTCAATGTAGCACCTTCATTTACGAATGCTTCAGAAATCACTAGATTATCTGCATCCATTTCATAGTTATGTTCTGCGTTTGCTACAGCAGACTTTAGAACTTTCTCTACTACTGGAGAAGCACCGCGTTGTGTGTGGCGTAGAATCGCAATTGCTTCGCCAACATTTTTTCCTCGAATTAGATCAACTACTAAACGAACCTTACGAGGAGCAATACGAACTGATTTCGCAACGGCTTTAGCTTGCATGCCTTAGTACCTCCTCTCTTATTAGCGTCTTGTTTTCTTATCGTCGGCAGCGTGCCCTCTGTACGTACGAGTTGGCGCGAATTCACCTAATTTATGTCCGACCATATCTTCTGTAATATAAACTGGTACATGTTTACGTCCGTCATAAACAGCAATTGTGTGACCGATGAATGTTGGGAAAATTGTAGATCGACGTGACCAAGTCTTAATAACTTGTTTCTTTTCACCTTCGTTTAGGCTGTCAATCTTCTTCATTAGATGGTCATCTGCAAAAGGTCCTTTTTTCAAGCTACGACCCATGAATAAACCTCCTTCCAGAGTTGCAGACGGGCATTAGTTCCCGTCCTTACTTTACGTTTATTTTTTACGTTTACGAACAATATACTTATCAGATGGTTTGTTACGTTTACGCGTTTTGTAACCAAGTGTCGGTTTACCCCATGGTGACATTGGTGACTTACGTCCGATAGGTGCGCGTCCTTCACCACCACCGTGCGGGTGATCGTTAGGGTTCATTACAGATCCACGAACTGTTGGGCGGATACCTTTCCAGCGTGAACGACCTGCTTTACCTACACGAACTAGTTCATGTTCCGTGTTACCAACTTGGCCAATGGATGCACGGCAAGTAGAAAGGATCATGCGAACTTCGCCTGATGCTAGACGTACAAGCGTGTATTTTTCTTCACGTCCAAGAATTTGAGCTTCTGCTCCAGCTGAACGAGCGATTTGTCCACCGCGTCCTGGCTTCAATTCAATGTTGTGAATGATTGTACCTACTGGGATGTTTACAAGTGGAAGTGCATTACCAACTTTGATATCTGCATCTACACCTGATTCAATTACTTGATCTACTTTAAGTCCTTTTGGAGCTAAGATATAACGCTTTTCTCCATCTGCGTAATGGATTAGAGCAATATTAGCTGTACGGTTTGGATCATATTCAATTGTAGCAACGCGTCCTGGTATACCATCTTTATCACGTTTGAAATCGATGATACGATATTGACGCTTATGACCGCCACCTTGATGACGAACAGTTAATCTACCTTGGTTATTACGACCACCACGTTTACTTAAAGGTGCCAACAAGGATTTTTCCGGAGTATCCGTAGTAATCTCTGCAAAATCTAGCACAGACATGTTACGTCTACCGTTTGAGGTTGGTTTAAATTTTTTAATCGCCATCTTTTTCCCTCCTTCACGAATTTTTTAGATTATGCTTCAAAGAAGTCCAGTTCTTTGCTGTCTTCTGTAAGCTGTACGATAGCTTTCTTGCGATCTGAGCGATACCCGCCGTAACGACCCATCCGCTTGAACTTACCTTTAACATTCATTGTGTTAACTTTTTCTACTTTGACACCAAAGATAACTTCCACAGCATCTTTGATTTCAGTTTTGTTTGCTTTCGGGGATACTTCAAACGTATATTTTTTCTCTGCCATTAAATCAGCGGAATTCTCTGTAATGACAGGGCGTTTAATTATATCGCGTGCGTCTTTCATTATGCAAGCACCTCCCCTGCTTTTTCAGCTGCATCTTTTGTAATGATCAGCTTGTCATGCGCAAGCAAGTCGAGTACATTGATTTCATCAACAGTCAATACCTTTACAGATTGAAGGTTGTTAGCAGAACGAATTACTGTTTCGTCTGTTTCAGCAGTCACGATCAATGCTTTTGCATTAACGCTTAGCGCGTCTAACATTTTAATAACTTCTTTTGTTTTCGGAGCATCAATTGCAATGCTATCTAAAACAACTAAGCTATCTTCTTTTACTTTAGAAGACAATGCAGATTTAAGTGCTAAACGACGTACTTTCTTTGGTAGTTTATAGCTGTAGCTGCGTGGAGTTGGTCCGAACACAGTTCCACCGCCAACCCATTGTGGTGAGCGAATAGATCCTTGACGAGCACGACCAGTTCCTTTTTGACGCCATGGTTTACGACCACCGCCGCGAACTTCAGAGCGGTTTTTTACCGCGTGAGTACCCTGACGCATAGATGCGCGTTGCATCACTACTGCTTCATGTAATACATGTGTATTTGGCTCAATACCGAAAACGGAATCGTTTAATTCGAATTCTCCAGCATTACTTCCATCTTGTTTTAAAAGTGCTACTTTAGGCATGACATATCCTCCCTTCGTATGTGTGATTAGTTACCTTTTAATGCACTTGTGATTTTCACATATGATTTCTTTGCACCAGGTACATTACCTTTAATTAATAGTAGATTACGTTCTGCATCTACACTTACTACTTCAAGGTTTTGGATTGTGATTTGCTCAGAACCCATTTGTCCTGGTAATTTTTTACCTTTGAATACACGAGCTGGATAAGCTGCTGCACCCATAGAACCTGAAGATCTGTGGAAATGAGATCCGTGACCCATTGGTCCGCGACTCTGTCCGTGACGTTTGATTGATCCTTGGAATCCTTTACCTTTGGAAGTTCCAGTTACATCAATTTTGTCTCCAGCTTGGAAAGCTTCTACACTAATCTCTTGACCTACTTCATACTCGTCAAGATTTGCGTTACGGATTTCACGAACGTAGCGCTTAGGGGCTGTGCTTGCTTTTTCAGCATGACCTTTTTCCGCTTTATTCGTACGTGATTCCTTTTTATCAGCAAAACCGATTTGTATTGCTTCATAACCATCATTTTCTAATGTTCTTTTTTGCAAAACTACATTGGGCTCAGCCTGTATTACTGTTACTGGAACTAACTCTCCATTTTCAGAAAAAAGCTGAGTCATGCCGATTTTACGACCTAAGATTCCTTTCGTCATCCGTTACACCTCCTATATTAAACACGATTTTATAATTTGATTTCAATGTCCACACCAGATGGTAAGTCAAGACGCATTAATGCATCAACTGTTTTTGGTGTTGGCTCAACAATATCGATTAAGCGTTTATGTGTACGCATTTCGAATTGTTCACGAGAATCTTTATACTTGTGCACCGCACGAAGTACAGTATAGATTGATTTCTCTGTAGGTAATGGAATCGGACCAGACACTTTAGCACCTGAACGTTTCGCAGTATCTACGATTTTTTCAGCAGATTGATCTAAAATACGGTGATCATATGCTTTCAAACGAATTCTGATTTTCTCTTTTGCCATTATTTTCCCTCCTTCTCGCCCATATTATTATAGACATTCTCCGCGAAAATTTCTTAGCACCCCGCCATGGCAAAGGGGCCGGGTGTGCCAACAACCTTTCACATCATCGCCTTATGACCAACATTATTAGTATACTAAAAATGTCTAGTCTTTGCAACCACTATTTTCACATAGTCGTTTGCGCATTTCTATATTATACATATGTGCCCTAATGATTGCAAGTTATTCTAGAAAGTTTTTTAGATATACAGAAGTTTTTTGCGTTTCTTTGACAGATAGCATATTGGATGAACTTGATTGGTATTTGAAAGAAAATCCGAACTAGTGATTATTTGCTTAATCTGTGGAACAATCGCCGTCCGGGATCGCTCCGGGCGGATGCTTTCCGTGGGCACGGCTTCAGCCTCTGCGGAAGAAAACCACTTCCTGCGAGTCTTCAGACACGTGCTGTTCCCACAGGAGTCACCGCCCTACGCTCACCCGGACTGGTTAGAACAACATTTTTATTTTGATAAATCATGTCAGTATAGCCAGTGAACCAGCACTAGCGGAGGAAACACACGAAGACTCCTGCGGGATACGTGGCCAGAGTGAGACTTCGCAGAACGTAGTTCAAGAAGGCTCACGGGTCACCCGCGGAAAGCGTAGTGTGTTTCCGGAGCGGTATACGCACAATCTCTTAATACACATTAGTTCGAAGTTTATATATTTTGCGTACAATGTTCCGATAGCAAGGTAAGCAAGCGTGCAAAATGCAAAAAAACAGGTAACGTCGTCACGTCACCTGTTTTCATAGAAAAACTTATTATTTTTCGATTGTAGATACAACACC
Source organism: Oceanobacillus sp. FSL W7-1309 (assembly GCF_038002145.1). Classification (NCBI taxonomy): domain Bacteria; kingdom Bacillati; phylum Bacillota; class Bacilli; order Caryophanales; family Bacillaceae; genus Oceanobacillus; species Oceanobacillus sp. FSL W7-1309. Next base: position 1,610,700 of record NZ_JBBOBX010000001.1, on the reverse strand, counting down.
TGAACCTACTGTACGTCCACCTTCACGAATAGAGAAACGAGTTCCTTCTTCGATAGCGATTGGTGAAATTAGTTCAACTGTCATTTCAATGTTATCGCCAGGCATTACCATTTCAACGCCTTCCGGAAGTTGGATAACTCCAGTTACGTCAGTTGTACGGAAATAGAACTGCGGACGATAGTTTGAGAAGAATGGAGTATGACGTCCGCCTTCTTCTTTTGATAATACATAAACTTCAGATTTGAAGTTTGTGTGTGGTGTAATTGTACCAGGCTTAGCTAGTACTTGACCACGGTTGATGTCATCACGAGACACACCACGTAGTAGTGCACCAATGTTGTCACCAGCTTCAGCATAGTCAAGAAGCTTACGGAACATTTCAACACCTGTTACAGTTGTTTTGCTTGCTTCTTCAGCAAGACCGATGATTTCAACTTCATCTCCAACTTTAACTTCTCCACGCTCAACACGACCAGTTGCAACTGTTCCACGACCAGTGATTGAGAATACATCCTCAACAGGCATCATGAAAGGTTTTTCTTTGTCACGTTCTGGAGTTGGGATATACTCATCAACTGCAGCCATTAACTCAAGAATTTTTTCTTCGTATTCTGCATCGCCTTCTAGAGCTTTAAGTGCAGAACCTTTAATTACTGGTACATCATCACCAGGGAAATCGTACTCAGTTAATAGATCGCGAACTTCCATTTCTACTAATTCAAGAAGCTCTTCATCATCTACCATATCTGTTTTGTTAAGGAATACTACGAAAGCTGGTACCCCAACGTTACGAGATAAAAGGATGTGCTCACGAGTTTGTGGCATTGGGCCATCAGCAGCAGATACTACTAGGATAGCTCCGTCCATTTGTGCAGCACCAGTGATCATGTTTTTAACATAGTCAGCGTGACCAGGGCAGTCAACGTGTGCATAGTGACGAGTTTCAGTTTCGTATTCTACGTGAGAAGTTGAGATTGTGATACCACGTTCTCTTTCTTCTGGTGCACCATCAATTTGGTCATAGCCACGAGCTTCCCCACCACCGTGTTTTGCAAGTACAGTTGTGATAGCAGCTGTTAATGTAGTTTTACCATGGTCAACGTGTCCTAAAGTACCAACGTTAACGTGGCTTTTGGAGCGATCGAATTTTTCTTTAGCCATTTATAGTTCCTCCTTTAAATAAATAAAAGTGTTTTTTTAAAATTATATAATCAACTAAGAAGTAACAACTTCAAGTTATCCCTTAGCCTTTATACTAATTGTTATACGTTAGATTAAGGAAAAAATCAATTATTTACCTGTGTTTTTCTCGATAATTTCCTCAGAAATGCTTTTCGGCACTTCTTCATAATGGTCGAATGTCATTGTGTATGTTCCACGACCTTGTGTATTTGAACGTAGGGCAGTTGCGTAACCAAACATTTCTGCTAATGGTACAAAACCTTTAACAAGCTGTGCGTTTCCGCGTGCTTCCATACCTTCAATACGTCCACGACGTGATGTTACATCACCCATGATGTCTCCCATGTACTCTTCCGGAATTACGATTTCTACTCGCATCATTGGTTCTAGAAGGACAGGATTACATTTGTTTTTAGCAGCTTTTAATGCCATTGATGCAGCTACTTTAAATGCCATCTCGTTGGAGTCAACATCATGATAGCTTCCATCGAATAATGTTGCTTTTACGTCGATTAGTGGGAATCCAGCTAATACACCGTTATCCATCGCTTCTGATACACCTTGCTCAACTGCAGGAATGTATTCACGTGGTACTACACCACCAACGATTTTGTTTTCAAATTCAAATCCAGCACCTGTTTCGTTAGGCTCGAATTTGATCCAAACGTGACCGAATTGTCCGCGTCCACCAGACTGACGTACGAATTTACCTTCAACTTCAGCAGCTTGACGGAACGTTTCACGGTATGCAACCTGAGGTGCACCTACGTTTGCTTCTACTTTAAATTCGCGCTTCAAACGGTCAACAATAATATCAAGGTGAAGCTCACCCATACCAGAGATAATTGTTTGACCAGTTTCTGGATTTGTTTCAGTTCTGAATGTTGGATCCTCTTCAGCTAATTTAGCTAAAGCAGTACCCATTTTATCTTGGTCAGCTTTTGTTTTTGGCTCAATAGCAACCGAGATAACTGGTTCTGGGAATTCCATGGACTCTAAAATAACAAGATTTTTTTCATCACATAGTGTATCCCCGGTAGATGTATCCTTTAATCCAACCGCAGCAGCAATTTCACCTGCATATGCAGTAGAAATCTCTTCACGGGAGTTTGCGTGCATTTGAAGGATACGTCCTACACGTTCACGCTTATCCTTAACGGAGTTCTTCACGTAAGAGCCTGAATCTAACGTTCCAGAGTATACGCGGAAGAAAGTTAACTTTCCAACAAATGGATCTGTCATAACTTTAAATGCTAAAGCAGAGAATGGTGCGTCATCAGATGATGGACGAGATACAGCTTCTTCAGTTCCAGGCACGATACCTTCGATTGGAGGTACATCTGTTGGAGCTGGAAGATAGTCAATAACACCATCAAGCATCAATTGAACACCTTTGTTTTTAAATGCTGAACCACAGAATACTGGGTAGAATTCAACATTTAGTGTTGCTTGACGAATCGCTGCTTTTAATTCCTCGTTAGAGATTTCTTCTCCTTCAAGGTATTTCATCATCAGCTCTTCATCAGTTTCAGAGACAGCTTCGATTAAGTTACCACGTAATTCTTCAGCTTGTTCTACCAATTCTGCCGGGATCTCACTTGACTCAGAAAGTGTACCCAAATCATCTTTATAAGAATAAGCTTCCATCGTGATTAAATCGATAATGCCGCTGAATTGATCTTCAGCACCGATTGGCATCTGAACCGGATGTGCGTTTGCACCCAAGCGATCTTTCAATGTTCCAGTAGAATACAAGAAGTCTGCACCTGTTTTATCCATTTTGTTAATGAAAACGATACGTGGTACACCGTACGTTGTAGCTTGGCGCCATACCGTTTCTGTTTGTGGTTCTACACCTGATTGTGCATCAAGAACTGTAACAGCTCCATCAAGTACACGCAATGAACGCTCAACTTCAACTGTGAAATCTACGTGTCCAGGTGTATCAATGATGTTGATGCGGTGTTCTTTCCAAGCAGCAGTTGTTGCAGCGGAAGTAATTGTAATTCCACGCTCCTGCTCCTGCTCCATCCAGTCCATTTGTGAAGCACCTTCATGTGTTTCACCAATCTTGTGAATACGTCCTGTATAGAAAAGAATACGCTCAGTAGTAGTGGTTTTACCTGCATCAATATGCGCCATAATCCCAATATTACGCGTCTTTTCCAAGGAGAACTCTCTAGCCATGTATTCTTCTCCTTCCTCTTAAAAGCTTTTGTTAGATTTATATTACCAACGGTAGTGAGCGAATGCTTTGTTCGCTTCTGCCATTTTATGCATTTCTTCACGTCTCTTAACAGCAGCTCCTGTGTTGTTAGAAGCATCCAAGATTTCATTAGCAAGACGCTCTTCCATTGTTTTCTCTCCACGCAGACGTGAATAGTTAACGATGTAACGTAATCCTAATGCTTGACGACGCTCAGGGCGAACCTCAACTGGTACTTGGTAGTTAGAACCACCAACACGGCGGGCACGAACTTCAAGTACAGGCATTACGTTTTTCATAGCTTGCTCAAAAACTTCCATTGCGTTTTGACCGCTTCTTTCAGCAACTAGTTCAAACGCATTATAAAGAATTTTTTGTGCTTTCCCACGTTTACCATCAATCATAATTTGATTGATCAAACGAGTTACTAATTTTGAATTATAAAGCGGATCTGGCAATACATCACGTTTTGGCACTGGTCCTTTACGAGGCATACTAGTATCCTCCTTTCCTATCTATTATATTTTAAAGCTTATTTTTTCTCTTTTGGTCTTTTCGTACCGTATTTAGAACGTCCTTGCATACGTCCTTCTACTCCTGCAGTATCAAGTGCACCACGAACGATGTGGTAACGTACCCCTGGTAAGTCTTTTACACGACCACCACGAATTAGTACAACACTATGTTCTTGTAAGTTGTGTCCGATACCTGGGATATATGCAGTTACTTCCATGTTATTTGATAAACGAACACGCGCATATTTACGAAGTGCAGAGTTCGGTTTCTTTGGAGTTAGTGTACCAACACGTGTACAAACACCACGTTTTTGTGGAGAGCTTTGGTCCGTAAGTCTCTTTTTGAAACTGTTGTACCCTTTGTTAAGTGCTGGTGAATCGGATTTCTTTACTTTACTAACACGTCCTTTGCGGACTAACTGATTAATAGTAGGCATTATTGATGTCCTCCCTTCCAAATTAAATTATTAAATTAAAATCAGCAATCAGATCTTCCTGAACACCGATTGTAATACCACACATCCAGGTGGTTCATATTTAGGTAAAAAATAAGATTTTAGTGATTTGACACACTAAAATAGTTATTTCCTAAGCGCTACTGTTGCTGCACCTACCTTAATGCCACAAGCGGCACCAAGCTTTTTCATGGAATCCACACGCTGATATGGTATACCTTGTTCAATTGCCAGACTGACTACTTCTTGTGTTAATTGCTTGTCAGCATCTTCAGCAATATACACTTCACTTACCTCACCATTTTTCATGGCTTTCAGTGTTTGCTTCTTCCCAACGATTATACTTGACTTGAGCTTTGTCACTTTTTCATAAGACATTTTGCTATCCTCCAAAGTAACAAGTATAACGGGAGCACCTTGAATATAGTACCATTCTCGTTTTTTAATGTCAACATATAAATGGCTATATTTTTTGGTGATCCCGATTTTTTTACTTGTTTAGCTTCTATCAATTCTTTAATCAGGAACGGACTAGAATCATCACGTTAACTTAAACAGCCGTTATTATTGAACTGTTTCTGTTTCTTCTTCAACTTGCACTTCCTCTGGACGATCCATATCTGCTTTAATGCTTCGGTATTGTTGCATTCCAGTACCTGCTGGAACCAGTTTACCGATAATAACATTTTCTTTTAAGCCGAGTAATTCATCGCGTTTTCCTTTAATTGCTGCATCCGTAAGAACACGAGTTGTTTCTTGGAATGATGCGGCAGAAAGGAATGAGTCTGTTTCAAGAGATGCTTTTGTAATACCAAGTAATACCGGTCGACCTGTTGCCGGGTCTCCGCCAGTGTTTAGCACGGTATGGTTGGCATCTTTGAATTGGTGTAATTCAAGTAAGGAACCTGGTAAAACGTCAGTATCACCAGCAGAATTAACACGAACTTTACGAAGCATTTGACGAACCATTACTTCTACGTGCTTATCACCAATTTCTACCCCTTGCATACGGTAAACGCGTTGCACTTCACGAAGCAAGTAATCTTGAACACCGTCTACACCTTTTATACGAAGGAGTTCTTTTGGATCAACAGAACCTTCAGTGAGCTCTTGTCCGGCTACAACTGTATCTCCGATTGTAACCTTCATGCGAGCGTTGTATGGAACTGCATACGAGCGTTGCTCAACAGCGCCTTGGATAACAACCTCTTGCTTATCCTTGACCTCTTTAAATTCTAGAACAGTACCATCAATTTCAGTAATTACTGCTTGCCCTTTTGGATTACGTGCTTCAAATAATTCTTGAATACGCGGTAAACCTTGTGTAATATCGTCTCCGGCAACCCCACCGGTATGGAACGTACGCATTGTAAGCTGTGTACCTGGCTCACCGATCGATTGAGCTGCAATAATACCTACAGCTTCTCCTACTTCCACATCAGCACCTGTTGCTAGGTTGCGGCCATAACATTTCTGACAAACACCATGTTTCGTATTACATGTAAACGCAGTTCGAATCGTTACCTCTTCAATACCTGCTTCCACAATTACTTTCGCTTGGTCTTCTGTAATCAGATCGTTCTTTCCGACAATCAGCTCTCCTGTTTCTGGATGTTTTACATTCATGAAAGCAGTTCGGCCAATCAAACGGTCGAGTAGTGGTTCAATGACTTCCGAACCATCGACTAATGCAGACACGGACAAGCCACGATCAGTTCCACAATCTGCTTCACGGATAATAACATCCTGCGCTACATCAACAAGTCGTCTTGTTAAGTAACCAGAGTCAGCAGTTTTTAGTGCTGTATCCGCAAGTCCCTTACGTGCACCGTGTGTTGAAATAAAGTACTCAAGTACTGTTAAACCTTCACGGAAACTTGATTTAATCGGGATCTCAATGATACGTCCACCCGGGTCGGCCATAAGTCCACGCATACCTGCAAGCTGTGTAAAGTTAGAAGCGTTACCCCTCGCTCCAGAATCACTCATCATAAAGATTGGGTTTCGATTACTTAATGAACCCATCAATTTATCTTGAATGACATCTTTCGCTTGAGACCAAATCGAAATAACTCGATCATAGCGCTCTTCCTCGGTAATCAACCCACGACGGAATTGCTTTAGTACTTTGTCTACTTTTATTTGTGCTTCATCTAAGATCTTTTCTTTTTCAGCCAATACAACGATATCCGAAATACCAACTGTCATACCAGCTTTTGTTGAATAGCTAAATCCAAGATCCTTCATTCGGTCAAGCATTTTAGACGTTTCCGTGATTTTATATCGTTTAAATACTTCTGCGATAATATCGCCTAAGAAGCCTTTCTTAAACGGTTTGATTATTTCGCGTTTTTTAATTTCCTCTTTAATATTAGCGCCGCGTTCTACAAAATAATGCTCTGGAGTTTTTTCCTCAAGATTTGTTTTGGACGGTTCATTAATATACGGGAATGACTCTGGTAAGATTTCATTGAAAATTAACTTACCAACCGTCGTTAGCATTATTTGGCTGTTTTGCTCCTCTGTAAATGTCTTGTTATGAAGACTAGAGGCATCTACACCCACACGCGTATGCAAGTGAACATAACCGTTTTGATATGCAATAAACGCTTCGTTAGCATCTTTAAAGATACTTCCTTCACCGACAGCATCTTCACGCTCAAGCGTCAAGTAATAGTTTCCTAATACCATATCCTGTGACGGTGTTACAACCGGTTTCCCGTCTTTCGGGTTTAAGATATTTTGAGCAGCAAGCATTAGAATACGAGCTTCTGCTTGCGCTTCTGCTGATAAAGGTACGTGAACAGCCATTTGGTCACCATCAAAGTCAGCGTTATAAGCAGTACATACTAGTGGATGCAGACGAATTGCACGACCATCTACCAATGTCGGTTCAAATGCTTGGATACCTAATCGGTGCAAGGTTGGTGCCCGGTTAAGGAGAACAGGGTGCTCCTTAATCACATCTTCCAATACATCCCATACATCAGGATGTACACGTTCAATTTTACGCTTAGCTGATTTAATGTTATGCGCAAGACCTCGTTCTACGAGCTCTTTCATGATAAATGGTTTGAAAAGCTCTAATGCCATCTCTCTAGGCAGTCCGCATTGGTACATTTTTAGGTTTGGACCTACAACGATTACGGAACGTCCGGAATAATCCACACGTTTTCCAAGTAAGTTTTGACGGAAACGTCCTTGCTTCCCTTTTAACATGTGAGATAAGGATTTCAATGGACGATTACCTGGTCCTGTAACCGGACGGCCGCGACGACCATTATCGATCAATGCATCAACCGCTTCTTGAAGCATACGTTTTTCGTTTTGCACAATAATGCTTGGTGCTCCAAGATCTAATAAGCGTTTCAAACGATTGTTACGATTAATTACACGGCGATACAAGTCGTTCAAGTCGGAAGTTGCGAAACGTCCACCATCCAATTGTACCATCGGACGAATTTCTGGTGGTATAACCGGAAGAACATCTAATACCATCCAACTCGTATCATTACCAGAATGACGGAATGCTTCCATCACTTCTAAACGTTTGATTGCTCGTGTTCTTCGTTGCCCTTGTGCTGATTTTAGTTCTTCTCTCAATGCATCTACTTCTTTTTCAAGGTCAATATCCTGAAGAAGCTTACGAATCGCTTCTGCACCCATTTGTGCTTTAAATGTATTGCCATACTTATCATAATAAGCACGGTATTCTTTTTCCGATAATAACTGTTTTTTCTCCAAAGGAGTGCCGCCTGGATCTGTAACGATATACGCAGCGAAATAAATAACCTCTTCCAACGCACGCGGAGACATATCTAACACAAGGCCCATTCGACTTGGAATTCCTTTAAAATACCAGATATGGGAAACAGGTGCAGCAAGTTCAATATGACCCATGCGTTCACGGCGAACTTTCGCCTTCGTCACTTCAACACCACAACGATCACAAACTACGCCTTTATAGCGCACGCGTTTGTACTTCCCGCAATGACATTCCCAGTCCTTCTGTGGTCCAAAAATACGCTCACAGAACAAGCCATCCTTTTCTGGCTTTAACGTACGATAGTTAATTGTTTCTGGTTTTTTCACTTCACCGTAAGACCAAGAACGGATTTTTTCTGGTGAAGCAAGACCTATTTTCATATACTCAAAATTATTTACATCTAACAAGGGGCAATCCTCCCTTTTTAATGTGCAATTTTACCTCTGGATTCATGTAAAAATAATTATATACAACAGAACGGTTCAGAGGGCCCTTGAAAAGACCCTGGAACCAATTCTGGATTGTGTCATTAATTCTCTTCTACATCGATATTAAGCTTTGTTGCCGCCTGAACTTCTTCCTCTTCTAGTTCACGCATATCGATTTCTTGTTCATCGCTCGAAAGCATTTTAACATCCATACCAAGACTTTGTAATTCCTTGATTAGTACCTTGAAAGATTCTGGTACTCCTGGTTCTGGAACATTATCACCTTTCACAATTGCTTCGTATGTTTTCACACGTCCTACTGTATCATCCGATTTCACAGTAAGAATTTCCTGTAGTGTGTACGCCGCACCGTAAGCCTCTAATGCCCAAACCTCCATCTCACCAAAACGCTGTCCACCAAATTGTGCTTTACCACCAAGTGGCTGCTGTGTTACAAGTGAGTAAGGTCCAGTTGAACGTGCGTGAAGCTTATCATCAACCATGTGCGCAAGTTTGATCATGTACATGACCCCTACAGACACACGGTTATCAAACGCTTCTCCAGTTCTGCCGTCATAAAGAATTGTTTTCGCATCTCTTGGCATACCAGCTTCTTCAAGTGTTTCCCATACATCTTCTTCTGTTGCTCCATCAAATACAGGACTTGCAACATGGATACCAAGCTGTCTAGCAGCCATTCCTAAATGTAACTCAAACACTTGTCCGATGTTCATACGTGACGGAACGCCAAGTGGGTTAAGCATAATGTCGATTGGTGTACCATCTGGTAAAAACGGCATATCTTCTTCCGGTAAAATTTTGGAGATAACCCCTTTGTTACCGTGACGACCGGCCATTTTATCCCCTTCATGGATTTTACGTTTTTGTACAATATACGCACGAACCAACTGGTTAACACCTGGTGGCAGTTCGTCTCCATCTTCACGATTGAAGATTTTAACATCCAGTACAATACCGCCTCCACCATGTGGAACACGTAAGGACGTATCACGCACTTCACGAGCTTTCTCGCCAAAGATAGCATGCAATAGTCTTTCCTCTGCAGATAATTCCGTAACCCCTTTAGGTGTTACTTTACCAACTAGAATATCTCCATCCGTTACTTCTGCACCGACACGGATAATTCCATACTCATCCAGGTTCTTCAGTGCGTCTTCCCCAACGTTCGGGATATCTCTTGTTATTTCTTCCGGTCCAAGCTTTGTATCACGGGCTTCGGACTCAAATTCCTCAATGTGGATGGATGTATATACATCGTCTTTCACGAGTCTTTCACTCATGATGATCGCATCCTCATAGTTATAACCTTCCCAAGTCATAAATCCAACAAGAACGTTACGACCTAAAGCAAGCTCTCCATCTTCCATTGAAGGCCCGTCAGCAAGTACCTCACCCTTTGTTACGCGGTCACCCTCACTAACGATAGGGCGTTGATTATAACAAGTTCCTTGGTTCGAACGTTTGTATTTTTGCAGCTTATAGTGAACAACGTCACCTTGAACTTCTTTACCGTCAACTTCCGAAATGTGACGGATAACAATTTCCTTCGCTTCTACACGTTCCACAACACCCTCACCACGGCTAATTACCGCAGCTCCAGAGTCTTTCCCGTTTACATACTCCATACCAGTGCCCACAATTGGTGCTTCAGGCTTCATTAACGGAACCGCCTGACGTTGCATGTTCGCACCCATCAATGCGCGGTTAGAGTCATCGTTTTCCAAGAACGGGATACAAGCTGTCGCAGCAGAAACTACCTGTTTCGGCGATACATCCATGTAATCAATCTTATCACGGGAAACAATGATATTGTCTTCACGGAAACGAGCGATCACTTCAGCATCAACAAATTTATTGTTCTCATCAAGTTTCGCGTTTGCTTGTGCCACGATATAGTTATCTTGTTCATCTGCTGTTAGGTAATCAATTTTCATCGTTACTTCACCGGTTTCCGGATCTACACGACGGTATGGCGATTCAATAAAACCAAATTTATTTACCTTTGCATAGCTTGACAGAGAGTTAATCAATCCAATGTTTGGCCCCTCCGGCGTTTCAATCGGACACATACGACCATAGTGAGAATAGTGAACGTCACGAACTTCGAAACCAGCGCGTTCACGCGTCAAACCACCTGGCCCTAGCGCTGATAGACGACGCTTATGCGTCAATTCGCCTAATGGGTTTGTCTGATCCATAAATTGCGAAAGCTGAGAGCTACCGAAGAACTCTTTAATTGAAGCAATTACTGGACGAATATTAATTAACTGTTGTGGAGTTACGCTTGACGTGTCCTGAATTGACATTCTTTCACGTACAACTCGCTCCATACGAGATAATCCGATACGGAATTGATTTTGCAACAACTCACCAACCGAACGAAGTCTGCGGTTTCCAAGATGGTCAATATCATCTGTGTCCCCAACCTTGTAAAGCAGATTAAAGAAATAGCTAATAGAAGCTAAAATATCTGCTGGCGTTATATTTTTAACTTCTTTTGTTACGCCGCCATTTCCGATTACAGTTAATTCACGCTCACCGCTCGGATCAGTTGGATCCATAATTTTAACGGACTGAATATTGATTTCATCTTCTAAAATACCATCGTTCGGTTCAAGAATTCGCTCGCCGAAACGATCTTCTTCCCTTTCTAAATACGGAAGAATTTTATCTAATAGTTTCCGTTCTAATCGTTCACCTTTTTCAGCTAAAACCTCTCCTGTTTCAGGATCAACAATAGACTCAGCCAAAATCTGATTGAACAGACGGTTTTTAATATGAAGCTTTTTATTCATCTTGTAACGACCAACATGTGCAAGGTCATAACGCTTCGGATCAAAGAAACGGGAAATTAGTAAGCTTTTCGCATTCTCCACTGTAGGTGGCTCACCCGGGCGTAAACGCTCATAGATTTCCAATAATGCCTTTTCTGTGGTCTCTGTATTATCTTTTTCAAGTGTATTTCGTAAGTATTCATTCTCGCCTAATAGATCGACGATTTCCTGATCTGTGCCAAAGCCTAATGCACGTAACAATACTGTAATTGGTAATTTACGTGTACGATCAATGCGGACATATGCAATGTCTTTCGCATCCGTTTCGAACTCAAGCCATGCACCACGATTCGGAATAACGGTAGCAGCAATACCACGCTTACCATTTTTATCGATTTTTTCATTAAAGTAGACACTAGGTGAACGTACGAGCTGTGAAACGATAACTCGTTCAGCTCCATTAATAATAAATGTACCTGTATCTGTCATAAGTGGGAAATCTCCCATAAATACTTCCTGTTCTTTCACTTCACCGGTTTCATTATTAATTAAACGAACCTTCACGCGAAGCGGAGCATTGTACGTAACATCTCTTTCCTTTGATTCATCTACAGGATACTTCGGCTCACCTAAACTGTAATCTACAAACTCAAGTGATAGGTTTCCTGTAAAATCTTCAATTGGAGAAATATCCTGGAACATCTCTCTTAAGCCTTCTTCGAGGAACCATTCATATGAAGCGGTTTGAATCTCGATTAGATTCGGTAATTCTAAAACTTCACTGATACGTGCATAGCTCCTGCGCTGGCGGTGCCGTCCATACTGAACTAGTTGACCTGTCAACTGCTTCACCCCTTAAATCGTGTCTTTTTGTCGCTGTCTGACAAAAAGAGAATCATATTTAGAAAAAAACAATACGAGAAAAAGTGATTCTCAGTTTTGTTTTTCGAACCTAACTTTTCAAAACTTAGGCATTCACAAATTATTTAAGTAAATACCTTCGTTGCATTGATGTAAATAGTAAGCTTTTCACTATCCTATCTACCTAGCTAAACTTTTCGCTCAGCAATATGCCGAACAAATTTTAAAGCATTGAAATTCATGGAACATGCTTGCCAGCGTGCCGTTGAAGTGTTTCACATCTCTTACCCTTCACCAGCATTTGAAAGCAATACAACAAATACTAGTTGTACACATAGCATTTATTTTGGTAAACTAGAAAAAAGGCTTTATTATAAAACCCTGCATTTTTTCCGATTCTACCAGTGTTGCCGTTCAGCAATCAAATATACGTCCCATATTTTATAAAGATTCCCTTGACAAAAGAATCCCCATGTTACCATCTTCCAATCTTACCACACTAATTCTATGTGGTCAAACATTTAAAGCTCTTAATATATAGTATCCTTTACTTTTGATAACAACATCTACATTTCCAAACAAGTCCTCGATCTTATCCATCGCCGAAGGTGCTCCTTGCTTCTTCTGAATAACCACCCATAATTGACCATCCGGAAGCAAAGCTTTTTTCGAATCCTCAAACATTTGATGAACCACTTGCTTTCCCGCTCGAATCGGCGGGTTCGTGAGGATGGCCGCGAACTTCCGTCCAGGCAAACCTGACAAACGATCACTTTGGATAACCTCAGTGTTTATTTGATTATTGATAGTCGCATTTTTCTCAGCAAGCGCAAGCGCACGCTCATTTACATCCACCATCACAACTTGGCGATTAACAAAATCATTCGCAAGCGCGATTCCAATTGGACCATAACCACAACCAAGGTCCAATAGATCGCCAGGAACACTTGGCTCCTGAAATTGCTCTATTAAAAGTCTCGAACCAAAATCGACTTCGTTTTTTGAAAACACGCCAACATCACTTGTAAACGTATATTTTTTTCCTCTTAGTTGGTACGTCCATGTTTTTGGTAAAGTTTTAGATTGAGGTTTATTAGAAAAGTAATGCTCAGACATTTGGGCACCTACTTCTTAGTTATATTTAAAATTAGAAGATACCTGAAAGCAAACTACCTCCAGATAATATATAAAACTTAATTCAATCGAAGATACCTCTCTTGCACCATATACATCGACAGGCACAAAAAAGAAAATGCCGAAAGTAGTTAGATCAAGATCTTCTCTTTTATACAATCGACATGAATTACTCTTAATTATTTTGATCTGGCAATAAAATACCGCATCAATAATAAAGTGAAACTTTATTCAGGCAGTCAGCCTTCTGGATGTTAGTTAAACAGAATCAGGAGATTATGGCTGTTCATACCACAAGATCCCCCTCGCAATTAGAGGTTGGGGTTCTTCACTCCATTAACGCGTGATAAAAAGCCCGCCGAAATTCGACGAGCTCTATCATTTTCTATTAGCAAAATTATTTAACTTCTACTTCAGCGCCAGCTTCTTCAAGTTTACCTTTAACTTCTTCAGCTTCTTCTTTAGCTACGCCTTCTTTAATTGCTTTTGGCGCGTTATCTACTAAGTCTTTTGCATCTTTAAGACCAAGACCAGTGATTTCACGAACAGCTTTAACAACTTTGATTTTTGATGCTCCAGCACTTGTAAGTACTACATCAAACTCAGTTTGCTCTTCAACAGCAGCTCCACCAGCAGCACCAGCAGCAGCTACAGGTGCAGCAGCAGTTACTCCAAATTCTTCTTCGATTGCTTTAACAAGATCGTTTAATTCTAAAACGGACATTTCTTTGATTGCGCCAATCATTTCTTCTTTAGTCATGATATATTTTCCTCCTAATATTTTAGTTTAATTTAGTAATATCGTCAGGCGATTATTAAGCGCCTTGTTCTTCTTTTTGTTCTGCAACTGCTTTCGTAACGTAAGCAAAGTTACGGATAGGTGCTTGAAGCACGCTAAGCAGCATAGACACCATACCTTCGTAGTTTGGAAGCTCAGCAAGCTCTTGAATTTGTTCAAGGCTAGCTACTTGACCTTCGATAACGCCACCTTTGATTTCTAATGCCTCATGTTCTTTCATGAAGTTATTAAGAATTCTTGCTGGTGCTACTACATCATCGTTACTGAAAGCGATAGCTGTTGGTCCTACCAACACATCGTTCAAGCCTGAAAGTTCAGCTGCTTCTACAGCACGGCGAGTCATTGTATTTTTGTAAACTTTAAAGTCGATTCCCGCATCGCGTAGTTCTTTACGTAATGCTGTAACTTCTGCCACATCAAGACCACGGTAGTCAACCACTATTGAAGTTTGACTAGCACGGAATTTTTCTGTGATTTCTTCAACTAATTGTTTCTTTTGTTCAATTACTGCAGACATTGTTCCACCTCCTATTATCATTTCTTTCATATCATTACACCGCTGGGATATATAAGAAAAGCTCCCACGTAGACATGGGAGCTTAATATAACAAATGGACATTAACATAGATTAACTCATCTGTATATAAACAAACCTCGGCAGGATATTAAGCGGAAATCCGCACCTACTGTCTACGGTATAACATATTCATTTTATTATGACGCAATTTAGTATAACGGAACACTGCGACAAAGTCAACACCTAATTAACGAAAATCAGATACGTCAACTTTGATTCCAGGTCCCATTGTAGAAGCGATTGAAACATTCTTCATGTACGTACCTTTAGCAGCTTGCGGTTTTACTTTCACAAGTTGTTCTGTAAGTGCTACGAAGTTTTCAACCAATTTCTCATCTTCAAATGAGATTTTTCCAATTGGAACATGGATATTTGCAGACTTATCTACACGGTATTCTACTTTACCAGCTTTAATATCTTTAACAGCTTTTTCTACTTCAAAAGTAACTGTTCCAGTTTTAGGGTTTGGCATTAGACCTTTTGGTCCTAACACACGTCCAAGCTTACCTACTTCAGCCATCATATCAGGAGTCGCTACAATAACATCAAATTCAAACCAACCTTTGTTGATTTTCTCAATGAATTCTGTCTCTCCTACATAATCTGCTCCTGCAGCTTCTGCTTCTTTTGCTTTTTCACCTTTAGCGAACACAAGCACGCGTTGTGTTTTACCAGTTCCATGTGGCAATACCATTGCTCCACGGATTTGTTGATCTGCTTTCTTCGGATCTACTCCAAGACGGAATGCAGCTTCAACTGTTTCGTCAAAGTTTGCTTTAGCAGTTTGTTTCGCTAATGCAACAGCTTCTTTAATTTCATACAAATTTGTACGGTCAACAAGCTTTGCATTTTCTTGATATTTCTTACCTGTTTTTGCCATTTTATTTCCTCCTCTATTGTGGTTATAACGGTAATACCTCCCACTTATAAAAGCAAACAGCTTTTATAAAGCGTGTAACGAACCTAAAACTAGGTCCATCACACCCACGAAAAAGGTTGCGAATGGTCAGCCAACCGCAACCTATACCGTATTAGAAAACTCAGCAATCGCCAAGCGTTAGGCAAATGCCTTAGTTGCACTTGTACAAATAGCAAAGTTTTACACTTTCCTATTTGCAAAAATTAATCTTCGATAACAATTCCCATGCTTCGTGCAGTACCTTCAACCATACGCATTGCCGCTTCAACATCAGCTGCGTTTAAATCAGGCATTTTAGATTCCGCAATTTCTTTTACTTGATCGCGTTTCAATGTAGCGACCTTGTTCTTGTTAGGCTCACCAGAACCAGATTCAAGACCTGCTGCTTTTTTCAAAAGAACAGCTGCTGGTGGAGTCTTTGTAATAAATGTAAATGAACGGTCTTCAAATACCGTAATTTCAACAGGAATAATTAAACCCGCTTGATCTTGTGTACGAGCATTGAATTCTTTACAGAATCCCATGATATTAACACCTGCTTGACCTAGTGCCGGTCCTACTGGCGGTGCTGGGTTTGCTTTACCAGCTGGGATTTGCAATTTCACTAACTTGATTACTTTTTTAGCCACGAGACACACCTCCTTAAAGTCCGTGATGTGGTAATAGGGTCCTATGATTGTATTGGTATACCCTCCCACTCCATTTATCAACGCCCTATCCAGGGCATAAATAACAAAAAAATTTTAGCATGAAATGCTAAATAATGCAAGGTTTTGTTGTCTCTTTTTTTAGAAGTTCATTTTAAGACAGCTTTTCAACCTGCGAGAAATCCAATTCAACAGGGGTTTCTCTACCAAACATATTAACATGAACTTTTAATTTTTGCTTGTCCATATCAATGTGCTCAATTGATCCTGTGAAATCAGTGAATGGGCCGTCAGCAACTCGTACATTTTCTTTGATTTCAAAATCAACCTGTACGGTCGGTTCTGATACACCCATACGCTTTAAAACAACATCAATTTCATCTGGAAGTAATGGTGTCGGTTTTGCACCGTGCCCGCTAGATCCAACAAAACCAGTTACGCCAGGCGTGTTTCTTACAACATACCAGGAATCGTCTGTCATAATCATTTCTGTTAATACATAACCAGGGAATGATTTCTTTTTCATGACTTTCTTTTTACCGTTTTTAATTTCTGTTTCCTCGTCTTCTGGAACGATTACACGGAAGATTTTATCTTCCATTCCCATTGTTTCTACACGTTTCTCCAAGTTCATCTTTACTTTATTTTCATAACCGGAATACGTATGAACAACATACCAATTTTTCTCCATTTATACAGGGCTCCCTCCCTTATAAGGCTGTTCAAAAAGTCCGGTAAAAATGACACATCGAGAACAGTAGACCTTCGATTAAATACCGACACGTCCTGTGTCGAACATCGAAGTCACCACATCCTGCGGAAGCTCGTTGGCTTGGTTTTCCATTCCTTGCAAAAGAAAAACACTTTTCCCGCGTGCAAGAACGTCTGCTCACGTATTAAACCCATACGTTCCGCTATCAGGAGCTACACCACCTCGAACTTCTCGGTCCTTTTTATCCTCTTTTGAACACACACTTTATAGCAGCTTGATTTATCATTCAATCACGAATCGTCTACCATTTTCTCCAATTTAAAAAACCCGCTTTGACCGGGTTTTTAAAAGGGTATATTATTTTTCATTATAGCATAATTAAACACATTTATTCAAAATAAGTTTAAAACTTGAGAAATACCTAAATCAACAATAAAAAAGAATAGTGCTACAAATACTACGGTTGAAATAACGATAATGGTATAATTGGTCAGCTCTTTACCTTTTGGCCAGCTAACTTTTTTCATTTCTCTAGATACATCTTTAAAGAATCTGAACATGCTTGTACCCCCCAAAAACTCCGCTTAAAATGCGCACTTACTTTGTTTCACGATGCAATGTATGTTGCCCACATGTTTTGCAATATTTGCGTACTTCTAATCTCGTAGCCTTTGTGGATACATTCTTATTCGTTGAATAATTTCTGCTTGAACAAATTGCACACGCTAACGTGATTTTATTACTCATCTATTTCACCCCACACATAGGGTATTTTCCTTTTGTTCTAATTTAGCACGTTTTGCCATAACGTGTCAACGTCTCAACAACCCGCGAGCCAAATAATATCAAATGTTTTAAACAAAAACGGTGAAGGTTAGCTTTCTGTTATTCTCCCAATCTAAATCTTGATTATTTATGGTGTTTCAGTCACATCCATCAGTTGTTCGAGCTTTCGTTTTACACGTTGCAAAGCATTATCAATCGATTTGACATGTCGTTTCAATTCAATCGATATTTCCTGGTAGGACCTTCCGTCCAAATACAAATGGAGCACTTGTCTTTCCAACTCGCTTAATAATTCGGATAATTTCATTTCCATATCTCCGAAATTTTCTCGGTTAATGAGAAGCTCTTGAGGATCAATCTCTTTCGATCCTGCAATTACATCCAACAATGTGCGATCTGATTCTTCATCATAGATTGGCTTATCGAGGGAAACATAGGAGTTAAGTGGAATATGCTTCTGTCTTGTCGCTGTTTTAATTGCAGTGATAATCTGACGCGTCACACAGAGCTCAGCAAATGCTTTAAATGAAGATAGCTTGTCCCCATTATAATCGCGAATTGCTTTATATAATCCGATCATTCCTTCTTGAATGATGTCCTCTTTATCTGCGCCAATTAAAAAATACGTTCGTGCTTTTGCTCGGACAAAATTAATGTACCTGTTAATTAATATGTCCAGCGCTCGACTGTCGCCTCGACGAACAAGTTGCAGCAAATCGTCATCTTCAAGCTTACTAATACTTCGATTGTCTTTTACTATTTGCTCGACGCTCATTAAGATTGCCCCCTGACTATCTCGGTTGTCACTTAGGACATAGTATACAGTACTCGTTTCAGAACCGTCAACATGAATAAGAAGCGTTTACATGCAAAATATGTCGAAATAGCGCAAAAATCAAACTTTTTAGTTGTTCAAAAAGTCCGGCGAAAATAACACCCCGAGAAATAGGGCATTCGACTAATTTCCGACATGTCTTTTCATCCCCCTTTTTGAACACTATTTTTATGCTATATTTCTCCCCTTCTCATCTTTTCAAATTTCTGAAGGATTTCTTCGTCCAACTTAATTTTAGATTGTGGTTGCATTTTTTTATGCAGTTCAATGCTAACTTCAATTTCCTTTTCAATGTCCTGCATTTCAATAAATAGTTCACGAGCAGACTTACGAAGAGCTCCTTGTCCGAAAATCGTACGCTGCTCTGCATAATCAGATGTAGCTACATATACTTGTGTCTTCACATTTTTTACTTCTTTCACAAGCTTTTCGATACATTCATCAGCTGTTTCCTTTTCCTTTGTATAAATTACTTCAACTTTATATTGCTTTAATTTACTTGAAATCCCTTTAACATAGTACGCATCGAATACGATAATGACACGATGGCCGGAATACGCTTGGTATTCAGCCATCCATTCAACCAGACGGTCACGAGCTTGTCCAATTTCTTTTTCCTTTAGTTGTTGCAGCTCTTCCCATGCTCCAATAATATTATAGCCATCTACAATAAGAACGACCATCTATACATCACCCAATGGGTATCTTTTACGATATACCTCATAGAGAAGCAAACTACAGGCAACTGAGGCGTTCAAGGAAGATACTGCTCCCTTCATTGGTAAGCTTACTGTCCAATCACACTTCTTCCGAACAAGACGACTAATACCCTTTCCTTCATTGCCAATTACGAGAGCGATTGGCAATGCCCCGTCCAACTTGCGATAGTCCTCCGTTGCTTCTGCTTCTGTACCGACAACCCATACCTGTCTTTCTTTTAATTCATCAATTGTATTGGCGATATTCGTCACCCGCGCTACTGGAATATGCTCCATCGCTCCTGCAGCTGTTTTCGCAACAGTTGCGGTTAAACCTACCGAGCGCCGCTTCGGAATGATGACTCCATGCGCCCCTGTTGCATCCGCAGTCCGCAAGATAGATCCTAGATTATGTGGATCCTCCAATTCATCCAAAATGATGAAGAAGGGGTCTTCATTTCTTTCTTCTGCCCGCTGAAATAAATCTTCAAGTGTTGCATATTGATAGGACGCAACATAAGCAATCACACCTTGGTGATTACCGGAATCAAGTTGTTCAAGCTTTGATTTCGGCACTTTTTGTACAATCGTTCCAGCTTCTCTCGCCATTTGTTGCAATTTCTTTTGCACATTCGGATTCAATTGCTCCGATATAACCACTTTATTAACAGAACGGCCGGATTTTAATGCTTCCATTACTGGATTTTTTCCAATTATTAACTCTTGATCCATGTTATCCACTCCTCTCTTCTACAAATTCAATCGCACTTTCTAACAGTTCCTTAAGACGTGTTTCGTTTCCAGATAAATAGTGATAGCCGATTAATGCTTCAAATGCCGTACTATAACGATAGGTTTGTACACTTGTGTTTTTCGGAATAGAACCAGACTTAGCATTTCTCCCTCTCCCTACAACAGCCCGTTCTTCCTCATTTAAAAAATCCGCTTTGGCTGCCCAGTTAAGAATGACAGCCGCTTGGGATTTTCCAGAAACAAAAGTAATCGCTTCTTGATGTAGCTGGTTCGGCTTTACGGTTCCTTTTTGAAGCAAATGCTCCCTGACGTGGGTTTCATATATAGCATCTCCCATATACGCGAGTGCTAGG
Organism: Oceanobacillus sp. FSL W7-1309; assembly: GCF_038002145.1. Lineage (NCBI taxonomy): Bacteria > Bacillati > Bacillota > Bacilli > Caryophanales > Bacillaceae > Oceanobacillus > Oceanobacillus sp. FSL W7-1309. The sequence goes on along the minus strand of NZ_JBBOBX010000001.1, from coordinate 1,590,279 downwards.
CTTTTCAATTGCTTTGGATCCAACTTCATGATTAGCCTCTTTTCCAGCGAACCCCTTGAGGTGTGTCTTCCAATATGATATTTTTGTCTTTTAACAAATCTCTTATCTCATCTGCTCGAGCGAAATCACGGTTTTTCCTTGCTTCATTCCGTTCTTCAATTAACGCTTCAATCGCTTCGTCTAACAGTTCATCTGCTGTATCAAGAGTAATCCCAAGTACATTTAGTAAAGTCTTGAGCACTTCCTGAAATGTATCAATTACCTCTGTTGATGTTTGGTTGGATTGTAAATAGACATTTGCTTCTTTTGCTAAATCAAACAGGACAGAAATTGCATTCGCTGTATTGAAATCATCATCCATTTCCAGCTCAAAGCGATGTTTCATTTCCGCTATTTTCGTTAACCATTCCTCTGTATTATCAACAAGGTTCATACTCGTCGGTTTGCGATGCTCTAAGTTTTCGTATGCCGTTTTAATTCGGTCATAGCTATTTTTAGCACTTTCCAGAAGCTCCTCTGTAAAATTAATCGGATTACGATAATGCACACTTAGCATGAAGAAACGTAGCACTTCCGGATTATGCTTTGCAATTAAATCTCTTGTTAAAACAAAATTTCCGAGTGATTTCGACATTTTTTCATTATTAATATTTATATACCCATTATGCATCCAATAATTCGCAAATGTATGACCTGTCATGGCTTCAGACTGAGCAATTTCATTTTCGTGATGCGGGAATGTTAAATCCTGCCCACCAGCATGAATGTCAATCGTATCTCCAAGGTATTTCTTAGCCATTGCAGAGCATTCGATATGCCAGCCTGGTCGGCCTTTCCCCCACGGTGAATCCCAAGCAATTTCTCCAGACTTTGCTTCTTTCCATAATGCAAAATCAAGCGGATCATTCTTTTTCTCTCCAACTTGGATTCGCGCACCAGAGCGAAGCTCATCAATTGACTGATGGGATAATTTGCCGTATCCTTCAAACGCTCTCGGTTTAAAATAGACGTCTCCTTCTGCTGCATAGGCATACCCTTTCTGAACGAGCACATCAATAAAACGAATGATATCCTCCATCGTTTCCATAACACGTGGATTATGTGTTGCCTCTTTCACACCTAAAGCTCCAACATCCTCTAGATAAGCCTGTATAAATTTATTTGCTATCTCAGGAACATCTTCCCCTAATTCATTTGCTGTTTTAATTATTTTATCATCGACATCGGTAAAGTTTAATACATAGTCAACTTGAAAGCCTTTGTATTCGAAATACCTTCTTACTGTATCAAAAACAATAGCCGGACGTGCATTACCGATATGAATATAGTTATATACAGTCGGTCCGCATACATACATACGAACCTTTCCTTCTTCTAATGGTGTGAAATCTTCCTTCTTGCGCGATAATGTATTATATAACTTAATCGACATATTGTTTTACACTCCCTTGTTTCAATTTTGCAATTTCAGCCTTCAGTTCATCAATCTGCACCTGCATATGTTCACAACGATCAGCTACAGGATCAGGAATCTTATGATGATCAAGGTCCCTTCTTACTCTTTCCCCATTCTGGATTACAACTCTCCCAGGAACACCAACTACCGTTGAATGATCAGGCACATCCTTTAACACAACAGAACCGCCTCCGACCTTCGAGCTTTCACCGATTGTTATTGCCCCAAGCACTTTTGCCCCTGTAGAAATGAGTGCATTATCTTTCACTGTTGGATGTCGTTTCCCTCTTTCTTTACCAGTACCGCCAAGCGTTACTCCTTGAAAAATGGTAACATTATCCCCAATCTCACACGTCTCTCCAATAACTACTCCCATACCATGGTCGATAAAAAGACGTCGCCCAATCTTTGCTCCTGGGTGAATCTCAATTCCTGTAAAGAAGCGGCTAGCCTGAGAAATGACGCGTGCAATAAAGAAAAGCCTTCTTTTGAAAAAACGATGCGCAATTCGATGTGCCCATACGGCATGAAGACCCGAATACGTTAGCATCACTTCGATATACGTACGTGCAGCAGGATCCTGTTCAAACACAACATCCATATCTTCCTTCATTGTTTTGAAAATTCCCATGTGCCTTCCTCCTTTATAGTTAGTAAAATTGGCTTTCGTAAAAGGGATTTTTAGATGGGGCTCTCTACTTTCATAGAATCTTTTTTATTTTGGCTAATTCCAGAGTGAATGCCTTATCCCGCCTTACGCAGAAAGGAACGTTTATACCTTACTTTTTGCCAAAATAAAAAGCGTCCCTGTGTAGTTTATACACAGAGACGCTAGATTAGCGCGGTTCCACTCTGTTTGAAGGACGTATCCTTCCAACTTTGGCTCTCGTAACGGGAGAGTATCGCTGTCATGTACTAAAGACTACTCATTTTCCATAACAGACTCCAAGGGGCACTTCAGAAACGATGCTTAAAATCACTCACAGCCCTTGGTGATTCTCTCTGAATAAGCAGATCGATTCTTACTTTCCCTTTTCAACGTTCACTTATTTAGTAATACTATATTATACAATCGGCGAAATGTGAACCATTACGCTCCTAATTGCTTCAATACTTTATCAAGCCTTGCGATAATAACAGACTTTCCTAAAAGCTCAATCGCAAACGGTAGCTCTGGACCGTGCATTTGTCCAGTTGTCGCAATCCGGATTGGCATAAATAGTTTCTTTCCACGGTGACCAGTTTCCTTCTGTGTTGCTTTAAATTGTGCCTTAATTGTATCTTTATTAAACTCATCTAAATGGATCAGCTTATCTGTAAAAACTTGCAATACTTCTGGTACTTGTTCCCCTTTTAAGACCTCCATCGCTTCGTCATCATAGGAAATCTCATCATTAAAGAATAGTTCCGTTAGTTCCACAATCTCCGCACCATAACGTAATTGTTCACGATATAAGCTAATCACATTTTCTGCCCACGTTCTTTTATCTGCATCCATATCCTCCGGTAATTTACCAGATTCAATCAAATGCGGCATCGCTAGATCAATCACCGTTTCTATGTCAGCCGCTTTGATGTATTCGTTGTTCATCCACTTCAGTTTTTGTTGGTCAAAAATCGCTGCAGATGTAGATAGACGTTCCGGATCAAAAATTTCAATTAGCTTTTCTTGAGAAAAGATCTCTTCCTCTCCAACTGGAGACCAGCCTAATAAGCTTATAAAATTAAACATTGCTTCAGGTAAATATCCTAGATTGCGATATTGCTCAATAAATTGAAGGATATGCTCATCACGCTTGCTTAGCTTTTTACGCTCCTCATTCAAAATCAGGGTCATATGGCCATATTTTGGCGCTTCCCAGCCAAATGCTTCATAGACCATCATTTGCTTCGGTGTGTTGGAAATATGCTCCTCACCACGCAATACATGTGTGATTTCCATCAGATGGTCATCAATGGCTACAGCAAAGTTATACGTCGGGATACCATTTTTCTTCACAATAACCCAGTCACCGAAATCACTCGATTCAAACGTAATTTCGCCGCGAACAATATCTTGGAACATGTACGTTTTGTTCTCTGGAACACGAACACGGATACTCGGCTTACGACCTTCCGCCTCGAAAGCCGCGATTTGCTCTTCCGTTAAATTACGGTGGGCTCCAGAATACTTAGGTACTTGTCCTTTTTCACGTTGCTCCTCACGTTCAGCCTCAAGCTCTTCCTCTGACATATAGCATTTATAGGCAAGGTTTCTTTCCAGTAGTTCATTAACATATTTATTATATAAATCTAAGCGCTCTGTTTGACGGTATGGACCATAGTCACCACCAATATCAGCACCTTCATCCCATTCTAATCCAAGCCATTTTAAAAACTTCAACTGGCTCTCTTCTCCACCCGCTACATTCCGTTTTTCATCCGTATCCTCTGTACGAATAATAAACTTTCCGTTAAAATGTTTTGCATATAAATAGTTAAATAAAGCTGTACGTGCATTCCCAATATGCAGATGGCCTGTCGGACTTGGCGCATAACGCACACGAACTTCCTTACTCATGGTGTTGCTCCTCTCTTAATTATGGATTCCGATATAAGTATAAATTTACGTCTATAAGGTTGTTCAAAAAGTCCGGTAAAAATGACACATCGAATTTCTTCGTTGGCTTGCTTTTCCACTGCTCACGTATTAAACCCATACGTTCCGCTGCTCAAAGCTACGCCGTCTCAAACTTCTCGGTCCTTTTCATCCTCCCTTTTGAACACGCACTCTATATGAAAAAGTGATAACATATCATTCATGTTATCACTTTACTTCACCTTAATCAGTTATACCTCTTTTACAGTGCTTTTTCAAGTAATTTTGGTTTTGCAAAGATCATCCGGCCAGCTGATGTTTGCAGTACACTTGTAATAATTACTTCGATCGTTTTTCCGATATAATCCCGACCTTCTTCCACAACTATCATTGTACCATCATCAAGATAGGCAACCCCTTGATTATGCTCTTTCCCATCTTTAATTACTTGTACAATTAGCTCTTCACCTGGAAGTACAACCGGCTTCACAGCATTGGCAAGATCGTTAATATTCAACACGTTAACACCCTGTAAATCACAAACTTTATTCAAATTAAAATCATTTGTTACAACAATACCATCAATTACCTTCGCAAGTTTAATTAGCTTACTATCAACCTCTGGAATTTCTTCAAAGTCTCCTTCATAAATCTCGACTTTCACTGGCAATTCCTTTTGGATGCGATTCAATACATCTAGTCCACGGCGGCCTCTATTACGTTTGAGTGTATCTGAGGAATCGGCAATATGCTGCAGTTCCCCGAGAACAAATTGCGGTATTATAACGGTTCCTTCTAAAAAGTTCGTTTGGCAAATATCTGCGATTCTACCATCAATAATAACACTTGTATCCAGAATTTTTGCCTTTGGTACGATTGCATCTACATCGTCACCTTCAATAGGTCGGCGTTTGTCCTTTTTATTTGTTTTCATTAGATTGACAAATTCATCTCTCCGCCTGAAACCCACTTGGAAACCAAGGTAACCAAGAACAATCATAATAAAGAGTGGCAGAACCTGTGATACAACCTCAATATTAATATCTTGTAAGGGCATGTTAACAAAGTAAGCAATAACCAATCCGACAATTAAACCGATACTACCAAAGAATAAATCAACTGCTGGGAGCTTTATCAGTGCGTCTTCTACCCACCTCAAAAAGTCAACAATATAATCTGCCAGCCAATAAGAAAGAATAAAGAATATAATTGCACCGATGATCATGCCTAAATATGGGGATCTTGCCCAATCCAAATTTGTAATGTTCAATAACCGAATTATTTCTGGTACATATAGATAACCTATAGTACCGCCTAGAACAATAAAAAATAAATGCACTATTTTTTTGAGCAACATCGTCACCTCCTAATGTTTAGTATTGCCTAGAAATTTATAATTTAACCCTCATAAATGGGCGAAAAAAGCATTGTATTTCACAAATAACAGTATAAATATGTCATTTTTATGATAAAAATCGCTAAGAATCACTGGGCCATCGCTATATCTAATGCTTGTTGTACGGTACGAACCCCATGTACTTGAATTCCTTTCGGGTATGTCCAGCCATCCAGATTGTTTTCCGGACAAATGACACGTTTAAAGCCAAGCTTAGCTGCTTCTTGAACACGCTGTTCGATACGCGACACACGTCTGATCTCCCCAGTAAGCCCAACTTCTCCAATAAATATATCATCTGGATTCGTCGGCTTATCCCGAAAGCTTGAAGCAATGCTTACAGCTAGCGCTAGATCAATTGCAGGTTCATCAAGCTTCACACCACCAGCTACCTTAATGTAGGCATCCTGGTTTTGCAGCATAAGGCCGACACGCTTTTCGAGAACTGCCATCAATAAAGGAACACGGTTATGATCAATTCCTGTGGCCATGCGGCGTGGATTACCGAAGCTAGTTGGAGAAATCAATGCTTGAATTTCAACGAGTACAGGTCTTGTCCCTTCCATCGATGCAACGACAGTAGAGCCTGCTGATCCTTCTGAACGCTCTTCTAGAAAAATCTCCGAAGGGTTCATTACTTCTCGAAGGCCTTCTTCTTTCATCTCAAAAATACCCATTTCATTCGTACTTCCAAAGCGATTCTTCACACCTCGTAATATTCGATACGTATGATGCCTTTCTCCTTCAAAATACAATACGGCATCAACCATATGCTCGAGCAGTCTTGGACCAGCTATCGCCCCTTCTTTCGTCACGTGACCAACTATAAATATCGGAATGCCGTTTGATTTTGCGACCTTCATTAAATCAACAGTACATTCTCGTACTTGTGAAACACTACCAGGAGCACTCGTTACATCTTCCTTAAAAATCGTTTGAATGGAGTCAATTACGACAAATGAGGGGCGAATCTCCTCAATTTGTTTTTGAATATCAAACAAATTCGTTTCAGAAAGGACATATAGCAGATCCTCTTTTACTCCTAGTCGATCAGCACGCAGCTTTGTTTGGCGGATCGATTCCTCACCAGAAACGTACAGAACTGGCAATTGCTTCCCTGCAAGCTGTGAAGAGATTTGTAATAACAAGGTAGATTTGCCAATCCCAGGATCACCACCAATTAAAACAAGCGATCCGAGAACAATACCGCCACCAAGCACACGATTGAATTCCTTCATCGTTGTGGTGATACGCGGTTCTTTCTGTGACTCGATCGAAGTAATCCTTTCTGGCTTACTAACGACATGTGTACCACTTACTTGTTTTCCTCTGACAGTGGTTGCTTCAACTTCTTCCACCATCGTATTCCAATTATTACACCCAGGACATTTGCCCATCCATTTCGCAGATTCATATCCACAATCTTGACAAACATACTTCGTTTTTCGCTTAGCCAAATCACTATCCCCTTCTCTTACTATTGTAAAACATTTTTGGCTCAAATAGGTTACAGCTTCCTATCAATTTATGAAACATATTTCCTTATTTATGCCACAACTGGGTCGTTTAGTACCCTTTCCACTAGAATTGGGTGTTTAAAGTAGGGTAAAGAGGGTTTAGAACACCCCTCAATATGGAAGGAAAAGCTAGAAGATACTGCTCTTCTAGCTTTTTACTTTCTCTTGAATTTATAAAAATTGAATTACCTGGATACCTTTAGTTACCATAACAACGTAAACAGGTCCATATTACGGTGCGCAGTTTTTACCTCACTAACCGGCATTCGCGCTTTTATGCTTTCCTCATTACGAGAGGACGATGAAATCTCCTTTATTATTTAAACCGATTTTTACCTCTTGCCCTTTATCAATTGTTTCTTTCAGCAACTCTTCAGATAGAAGGTCTTCGATATTTTTCTGAATCGATCTGCGCAATGGACGGGCACCGTATTCCGGATCGAACCCTTCATTTGCAACCTTTTCTACCGCTTTATCAGTCAATGATAAATGAATATCTTGATCCTTCAGGCGACGTTGCAATTGTTCGAGCATAAGTGTCACAATATCCTTCATATGCTTCTTCTCTAATGAATGGAATACAATCGTCTCATCAATTCGGTTTAAAAATTCAGGACGAAATGCTTTTTTCAATTCTTCCATTACTTTTGACTTCATATCGCTATATTCTTTTCCTTCATCAGCAATATTAAAGCCAACATATTTATTCCGTTTTAGCTCACTTGCTCCAACGTTGGATGTCATAATAATTACCGTATTACGGAAGTCAACAAGTCTTCCTTTTGAATCTGTTAAACGACCATCCTCAAGCACTTGTAATAAAATATTAAATACTTCAGGGTGTGCTTTTTCAACTTCATCTAAAAGCACGACAGAGTATGGCTTACGTCGCACCTTTTCTGTTAGCTGACCACCTTCCTCATAACCAACATATCCTGGAGGGGATCCAACTAGACGAGACGTCGCATGCCTTTCCATGTATTCAGACATGTCTATACGAATCATCGCATCTTCATCTGCAAACATCACTTCCGCTAAAGCTCGAGCAAGTTCTGTTTTACCAACACCTGTAGGTCCTAGGAAAATAAAGGAGCCAATTGGTCGCTTCGGATCTTTTAAGCCCGCACGCGCTCGGCGAATAGCCTTCGAAATCGCATTTACTGCCTCTCCTTGGCCAATCACACGATTATGCAAGATCTCTTCCATGTTTAAGAGACGCTCACTCTCATCCTTCGTTAGCTTCGCTACAGGTACTCCCGTCCAGATCGATACAACACTTGCAATATCTTCAACAGTAACCTCTGAATCGGTTTGTCCTTGCTTTTCTTTCCATTCATTTTTCGTTTTTTCGAGTTGTTCACGATAACGTTGTTCTGAATCACGTAAAGATGCTGCCTTTTCAAATTCTTGGCTTTGTACAGCAGCGTCTTTTTCTTTTCGTACTTCTTCAAGCTTCTGCTCAAGTTCTTTCAAGTTCGGTGGAACAGTATAAGAGCTCAGGCGTACTTTAGAGCCTGCTTCGTCAATTAAATCAATTGCCTTATCTGGAAGGAACCGATCCGTAATATAACGATCAGAAAGTGTTGCTGCTGCTTCAATTGCTTCATCCGTTATCGTTACACGGTGATGTGCTTCATAGCGATCGCGTAATCCGTGCAGAATCTGAATGGTTTCATCCAATGTTGGTTCATCGACTTGAATCGGTTGGAATCTTCGTTCTAATGCAGCATCTTTTTCAATGTATTTACGATATTCATCAAGTGTTGTTGCACCGATACACTGTAATTCACCTCGAGCTAGGGATGGCTTTAAAATGTTTGATGCATCAATTGCACCTTCTGCTCCACCAGCGCCAATTAATGTATGAAGTTCATCAATAAATAAAATGATATTTCCAGCTTGGCGGATTTCCTCCATCACCTTTTTCAAACGATCCTCAAATTCACCACGATATTTCGTACCCGCAACAACTGTACCCATATCTAATGTCATCACGCGCTTATCACGAAGGGTTTCTGGAACCTCGTTATCAATAATTTGCTGTGCCAAACCTTCTGCTACAGCCGTTTTACCGACACCTGGCTCACCAATTAATACCGGATTATTTTTCGTACGACGGCTCAACACTTGAATAACCCGTTCGATTTCCTTCGCACGCCCGATTACAGGGTCAATTTTACCCTCTTTTGCGCTAACGGTTAAGTCTCGTGCCAACGAATCTAATGTAGGTGTACTTGCACTCGATTGTTGTCCAGAACGCCCTTGTCTTCCCGCCTGTGATTCATTGCTTCCTAATAGCTGTAACACTTGCTGTCTTGCTTTATTTAAGCTCACACCGAGGTTATTCAATACGCGTGCAGCAACACCTTCACCTTCGCGGATAAGCCCAAGTAAAATATGCTCTGTACCTACGTAAGAGTGGCCTAGCTTTCTTGCCTCATCCTGTGATAACTCAACGACCTTCTTTGCACGTGGGGTATAGTGAATCGATTGCATCGGCTGCTTATCGACACCGATTAATTTTTCTACCTCTTCTTGAATTTTCGAGACTTCAAGGCCTAGGGACTGCAGTGCTTTTGCCGCAATTCCTTCACCTTCACGGACAAGTCCTAATAAAATATGTTCTGTGCCAATATTCTTATGACCAAGTCGTACTGCTTCTTCTTGTGATAATGCTAATACTTTTTGTGCTCTTTCTGTAAATCGTCCAAACATCATCTGGATTTCCCTCCTAGTTTTCCAATTTTAATCGTTCGCGTATGAGCGATGCACGCAATACATCACGTTCACCTGCATTTAAAGTTCTATTCGCATATTGTTGAAGAAAACCCGGTTGTGTAAGAACCATCAATTCATTTAGTATATTTCCTGATGTATTTTCTATAATACCTAAGTCTATGCCCAATCGCACGTTAGAAATACATTTTGCAGCTTCTTTTGATTCAATTTTCCGGCTATACTGCAGTACACCGTAGGAACGAAAGATACGATCCTCGAGTTCTATACCTGATCGCTTCATAATATAATTTCGTGCGACTCGTTCATGATCGATTAACTGATTCACAACACTCTCTAAGTCCTCTACAATATCTTCCTCAGACTTTCCAAGCGTAATTTGGTTGGATATTTGGAAAATGTTACCAAGCGCTTCACTGCCCTCTCCATAAATCCCTCTAACAACAAGGCCAAGCTGACTAATCGCTGGGATCATTCGATTAATTTGCTTTGTCATCGATAAGGCGGGAAGATGCATCATAACAGACGCTCGCATTCCTGTTCCTACATTTGTTGGACAGCTAGTTAAATAACCTTTTGTTTCATCGTATGCATAATTTACCTTCTCTTCAATCCAATCATCGAAATCAAAAGCTTCTTCCAATGCCTTTTTTAACTGTAAACCAGGAAAATAAAGCTGAATACGAATATGATCCTCTTCATTTATCATGACTGAAACTTGCTCATTTTGTGAAATCATAACAGCAGCATGCTCATCGTGCTTTACTAAATGAGGACTAATTAAATGCTTTTCAACAAGCACGCTTTTTTCTACAGGTGTCAAATCTTTAATTGAGACAAATTCTAAATTCTTATAGTTTTGGAAGGTTTGATGTTCATATTCCTTCTTAAAAAAACTACGAATATCATCCAATTTCTCCTGTTCAGCAAGGATTGGATACGTAACATTTGCAAAGTTCCGTGCTAAGCGAATTCTACTACTCATCACAATATCATTATCAGGCCCTTGTTCGTGCATCCAGGGGCTAAGTGCTTCTTTGATAAAATGCTCTAAGCTCAAGATTCATCACCTGCTTCCGGCTCTTTATCCCCTTTTTCCAATGCTTTTATTTTATCCCGAACTTTTGCAGCTTCTTCAAAAGCTTCTGCTTCAATTAATTGTTGCAACTCTTCTCGATAGCTTTTCAGTTGTTTTTTTAATTGTAAGCCACTTCCAGCACGTTTTGGTATTTTGCCAAAATGCTTCGTATTGCCGGAATGTACTCTACGAAAAATTGGCTCTAGCTTGGAAGCAAAAGACTCATAGCAATGGGCACAGCCAAACTTACCAACTTGCTTAAACTTTGAAAATGTCATTCCACATTTCGAGCATTGCAATTCTTTTACCTGGTTTAATTGATTATCACTCATGCTCGTCATCTTTATCGTGTCAAAATTAAATAAACCAGTTAGTAAATCATGAAGGGAATAGCCTTCCTCTGGATAAGTGATATACCCCTTTTTCTTAGCACATGTCTCACACATACTTACTTTAGTTTCTTGTCCATTAATTACCTGTTTTACATGAAGTGTAGCTGGCCGTTCATGACATTCCTGACATTCCAATATCTATTCCCCCTTTACATACAACCTCTTTACAAAATCATCTGTAAAATACTGCTTTACTCACCTGCATACTTTAAGGTTAAAAGCATTTTTGATAGTATACGAGCACGTAATTCATCTCGTAATGGAAGTTTAAAAGCTAATGTCGTACGATCCATTGCACTAAGCATAATCTTTGCCTCGCGCTTTGTAATGATGGCTTCTTCTAATAAACGTTCTAAAACATCAATAGACGATCGCTGGGAAATAGAGCCATCAATCATCTGGATAATTTCATCAATAAGTTCCGACTTATCCTGATGCTTAATTCGCATGATACGAATATAACCTCCACCACCCCGCTTACTTTCTACTATATACCCTTTTTCTACAGTAAAACGCGTATTAATTACATAATTTATTTGCGAGGGAACACACTGAAATTGATCTGCAATTTCACTTCGCTTAATTTCAATTGCATTCTGCCCCTTCGCCTGTAGAACCTTTTTCAGATACTGTTCAATTACATCCGAAATATTGCTCATCTGCCCTACACCTTTCTGTATGAATTATCCAGCACGTTGTCTTTTGACTTTGACTATCTTTGACTATAGTTTCATTATACGCCAAAATGAAGGAGATGCAAACAACTTATGTATATATCTTAGACAAAATTAACAAAAACGAAACCAAAAACCTTCCACAAATTATCTGTGGAAGGTTTTTGAAATGGCATTATTTCGTTAATTCGGAGATGTTTTTTACTCCCTGAAATCGGGAGATCTCTTCAAAAATGGTAATCAGACTCTGTTTATCTTTCCGACCCATTTTTATATAGAATTTCCTTAAGCTGCTTTCTTGCCTTATAATCTCGATATTTGTTATAGAAAATTGCTGTTTTTCGATTACCTCTACTACTTGATTGATTTGAATCGTTTCATCAACAACCAATTCAATAAACGTGGTAGTCCTTGACCTAGGAAATATTCTTTCAATATGATTGAGGAAAATCAGACTGATTAATATAATAAGCGTTGTGAAAATAGCAACACTATACATACCTGATCCTACAACAAGGCCAATTCCAGCTACAGCCCAGATAGAAGCTGCTGTTGTCAGCCCACGGACTGTTCCACCATAAACAATAATCGTTCCTGCTCCAAGGAATCCAATTCCACTAATAACATAAGAGGGGATACGCGCAGGATCAAATCGAATATTATCATTTACTTCATTAAATGTACTAAACCCAAATAGGGACAAAATCATCATTAAACAAGCACCTACACCAACAAGAATATGCGTGCGGAACCCAGCAGAGTGATTATTAATCTCCCGTTCAAAACCAATTAAACCAGATAATACTAATGCAACAAGCAATCTTGTAATAATTAATAAAAAGTCTTCCCCTAATAGCTGATCTGCCCATGATTGCAAAGTTTATCCCCCCTTTAAGAATTACTATCTGTTTCTATATATAAATCGTTTCATCACGACTTTCTAATCTTATATAAGAATTTTTTATGGAAATACCCTTCTCGAGTTTATTCCTTGTTAAAAAGATTGTTAAACCTTTTATTAACTATATGAAAACAATTCATAATGATGAAAGAGATTTTCTGGATAAAATTAAAACAGTAAAACGACTTGCTTTTTCCAAACTTGTATAAGATTTGACACGCTCCTTGAAAAGCTCAAACTTTACCGGATTTTAACTTAGCAAAGATAAAATAAGTTGTTTTATGTCGAAAAAAACTAAATAAGAGATTTTAAATGGTATTTCTACAGCATCCTATATATTTCTACACGCAGAACTCCAGTATTATCTCTAGCCACCAGGTCTTCAATATATTCACCGTAACTACAATGATCTCTTACAATAAAATCGAATTATTTTATAGGTTTCTAAATCCATTATTCCGGATTCAAGAAACCGCCTTATAGTATCCATCAAGTTCCTACTTTGTGAGTTGCTTCTATTGATATCTATAGAAGATAAAAATAAACGATGATATTGCACTTATTCATTTCAATATCATCGTTATCTATATACATCCTTACCTTATTATTGAAAAAGCTAGCAAGCCATAATTTAAGATATACAAAAAGAGTTAAAATACATTATCTGTATTTTAACTCTTTTTCATCTGCCTGGCGACGTCCTACTCTTGCAGGGGCAAAGCCCCAACTACCATCGGCGCTGAAGAGCTTAACTTCTGTGTTCGGCATGGGAACAGGTGTGGCCTCTTCGCTATTGCTACCAGACAATCCTCAAAAACAAGGACAAGTTTTATTATATGCATTTCCGAATAAAAATGCAAGGTTTTTTTGAATTTATACCTTAAAAACTAAATAAGAGTAAACAAAACATCAAATAAAGAATTTAGTTAAGTCCTCGATCGATTAGTATCCGTAAGCTCCACGTGTCACCACGCTTCCACACCGAACCTATCAACCTCATCGTCTCTGAGGGATCTTACTCACTCGAAGTGATGGGAAGTCTCATCTTGAGGGGGGCTTCATGCTTAGATGCTTTCAGCACTTATCCTTTCCACACGTAGCTACCCAGCGATGCTCCTGGCGGAACAACTGGTACACCAGCGGTGTGTCCATCCCGGTCCTCTCGTACTAAGGACAGCTCCTCTCAAACTTCCAACGCCCACGACGGATAGGGACCGAACTGTCTCACGACGTTCTGAACCCAGCTCGCGTACCGCTTTAATGGGCGAACAGCCCAACCCTTGGGACCGACTACAGCCCCAGGATGCGATGAGCCGACATCGAGGTGCCAAACCTCCCCGTCGATGTGAACTCTTGGGGGAGATAAGCCTGTTATCCCCGGGGTAGCTTTTATCCGTTGAGCGATGGCCCTTCCATGCGGAACCACCGGATCACTAAGCCCGACTTTCGTCCCTGCTCGACTTGTAGGTCTCGCAGTCAAGCTCCCTTGTGCCTTTACACTCTACGAATGATTTCCAACCATTCTGAGGGAACCTTTGGGCGCCTCCGTTACCTTTTGGGAGGCGACCGCCCCAGTCAAACTGCCCGCCTGACACTGTCTCCGAACCGGATCACGGTCCTGGGTTAGAATGTCCATACAGCCAGGGTGGTATCCCACGGATGCCTCCACCGAAGCTAGCGCTCCGGTTTCCAAGGCTCCCACCTATCCTGTACAAGCTGCACAGACATTCAATATCAGGCTACAGTAAAGCTCCACGGGGTCTTTCCGTCCTGTCGCGGGTAATGCGCATCTTCACGCATAGTATAATTTCACCGGGTCTCTCGTTGAGACAGTGCCCAAGTCGTTGCACCTTTCGTGCGGGTCGGAACTTACCCGACAAGGAATTTCGCTACCTTAGGACCGTTATAGTTACGGCCGCCGTTTACTGGGGCTTCGGTTCAAAGCTTCGCCTTGCGGCTAACATTTCCCCTTAACCTTCCAGCACCGGGCAGGTGTCAGCCCCTATACTTCGCCTTTCGGCTTCGCAGAGACCTGTGTTTTTGCTAAACAGTCGCTTGGGCCTATTCACTGCGGCTCCATGTAAATGAAGCACCCCTTCTCCCGAAGTTACGGGGTCATTTTGCCGAGTTCCTTAACGAGAGTTCTCCCGCTCACCTTAGGATTCTCTCCTCGCCTACCTGTGTCGGTTTGCGGTACGGGCACCTATGATCTAACTAGAGGCTTTTCTTGGCAGTGTGAAATCCGGAACTTCGGTACTAAATTTCCCTCCCCATCACAGCTTGAAATTGCCAGACGGATTTGCCTATCTGACTTTCTCACTGCTTGGGCGCACATATCCATCAGTGCGCATTCCTTATCCTACTGCGTCCCCCCATCGCTCAAACAATCATGAGGTGGTACAGGAATATCTACCTGTTGTCCATCGCCTACGCCTTTCGGCCTCGGCTTAGGTCCCGACTAACCCTGAGAGGACGAGCCTTCCTCAGGAAACCTTAGGCATTCGGTGAAAGAGATTCTCACTCTTTTTTCGCTACTCATACCGGCATTCTCACTTCTAAGCGCTCCACCAGTCCTCACGGTCTGACTTCACAGCACTTAGAACGCTCTCCTACCATTGTTCGTAAGAACAATCCGCAGCTTCGGTGATACGTTTAGCCCCGGTACATTTTCGGCGCAGAGTCACTCGACCAGTGAGCTATTACGCACTCTTTAAATGATGGCTGCTTCTAAGCCAACATCCTGGTTGTCTGGGCAACTCCACATCCTTTTCCACTTAACGTATACTTTGGGACCTTAGCTGGCGGTCTGGGCTGTTTCCCTTTCGACTATGAACCTTATCACCCATAGTCTGACTCCCAAGTAAAAGTAACTGGCATTCGGAGTTTGACTGAATTCGGTAACCCGGTGAGGGCCCCTAGTCCAATCAGTGCTCTACCTCCAGTACTCTATTTCTTGAGGCTAGCCCTAAAGCTATTTCGGAGAGAACCAGCTATCTCCGTGTTCGATTGGCATTTCACCCCTACCCACACCTCATCCCCGCATTTTTCAACATACGTGGGTTCGGGCCTCCAGTCAGTGTTACCTGACCTTCACCCTGGACATGGGTAGATCACACGGTTTCGGGTCTACGACCGCATACTCATTCGCCCTATTCAGACTCGCTTTCGCTGCGGCTCCGTGTCTTCCACTTAACCTTGCATACGATCGTAACTCGCCGGTCCATTCTACAAAAGGTACGCCGTTACCCATTAACGGGCTTCGACTACTTGTAGGCACACGGTTTCAGGTTCTATTTCACTCCCCTTCCGGGGTGCTTTTCACCTTTCCCTCACGGTACTGGTTCACTATCGGTCACTAGAGAGTATTTAGCCTTGGGAGATGGTCCTCCCGGATTCCGACGGAATTCCACGTGTTCCGCCGTACTCAGGATACACTCCGGAGGGAATTCTTTTTCAACTACAGGGCTGTTACCTTCTGTGGCTGACCTTTCCAGGTCGATTCATTTAAAGAATTCCTTGGTAACTCCGAGTGGAGTGTCCTACAACCCCAGAAAGCAAGCTTTCTGGTTTGGGCTCTTTCCGTTTCGCTCGCCGCTACTCAGGAAATCGATTTTTCTTTCTCTTCCTCCGGGTACTGAGATGTTTCAGTTCCCCGGGTCTACCTCATGCACCCTATGTATTCAGATGCATGTACTGTTCCATTACGAACAGTGGGTTCCCCCATTCGGAAATCCCCGGATCAAAGTTTACTTACAACTCCCCGAGGCATATCGGTGTTAGTCCCGTCCTTCATCGGCTTCTAGTGCCAAGGCATCCACCGTGCGCCCTTATTCACTTAACTAAGTTACAGTAAATAAGCGTACTAATTTATTAGCCTTGCTTTTATTTAAAAATATTGATGTCGTTGTTACTCTTATTTAGTTTTCAAGGTACAAATAGAGAGATTTACTCTCTCAAAACTGAACCAAACAACACAGTATGTCCTTCCTACCCGAAGGTAGGGTTCCGTAATAATCCTTAGAAAGGAGGTGATCCAGCCGCACCTTCCGATACGGCTACCTTGTTACGACTTCACCCCAATCATTAGTCCCACCTTCGGCGGCTGGCTCCAAAAGGTTACCTCACCGACTTCGGGTGTTACCAACTCTCGTGGTGTGACGGGCGGTGTGTACAAGGCCCGGGAACGTATTCACCGCGGCATGCTGATCCGCGATTACTAGCGATTCCGGCTTCATGTAGGCGAGTTGCAGCCTACAATCCGAACTGAGAATGGTTTTATGGGATTGGCTTGACCTCGCGGGTTCGCTTCCCTTTGTTCCATCCATTGTAGCACGTGTGTAGCCCAGGTCATAAGGGGCATGATGATTTGACGTCATCCCCACCTTCCTCCGGTTTGTCACCGGCAGTCACCTTAGAGTGCCCAACTGAATGCTGGCAACTAAGATCAAGGGTTGCGCTCGTTGCGGGACTTAACCCAACATCTCACGACACGAGCTGACGACAACCATGCACCACCTGTCACTCTGTCCCCGAAGGGAAAACTCTATCTCTAGAGGTATCAGAGGATGTCAAGACCTGGTAAGGTTCTTCGCGTTGCTTCGAATTAAACCACATGCTCCACCGCTTGTGCGGGCCCCCGTCAATTCTTTTGAGTTTCAGCCTTGCGGCCGTACTCCCCAGGCGGAGTGCTTAATGCGTTAACTTCAGCACTAAGGGGCGGAAACCCCCTAACACCTAGCACTCATCGTTTACGGCGTGGACTACCAGGGTATCTAATCCTGTTCGCTACCCACGCTTTCGCTCCTCAGCGTCAGTTACAGACCAGAGAGTCGCCTTCGCCACTGGTGTTCCTCCACATCTCTACGCATTTCACCGCTACACGTGGAATTCCACTCTCCTCTTCTGTACTCAAGTCCTCCAGTTTCCAATGACCCTCCACGGTTAAGCCGTGGGCTTTCACATCAGACTTAAAAGACCGCCTGCGAGCGCTTTACGCCCAATAATTCCGGACAACGCTTGCCACCTACGTATTACCGCGGCTGCTGGCACGTAGTTAGCCGTGGCTTTCTGGTTAGGTACCGTCAAGGTTGGGTCAGTTACTACCCAACTTGTTCTTCCCTAACAACAGAGTTTTACGATCCGAAAACCTTCATCACTCACGCGGCGTTGCTCCGTCAGACTTTCGTCCATTGCGGAAGATTCCCTACTGCTGCCTCCCGTAGGAGTCTGGGCCGTGTCTCAGTCCCAGTGTGGCCGATCACCCTCTCAGGTCGGCTACGCATCGTCGCCTTGGTGAGCCGTTACCTCACCAACTAGCTAATGCGCCGCGGGCCCATCTGTAAGTGACAGCCGAAACCGTCTTTTATCTTCTCACCATGAGATGAAAAGTGTTATCCGGTATTAGCTCACGTTTCCGCGAGTTATCCCGATCTTACAGGCAGGTTGCCCACGTGTTACTCACCCGTCCGCCGCTCATTCCATAAACATTACCCCGAAGGGTTCTGTTTATTTCCTGCGCTCGACTTGCATGTATTAGGCACGCCGCCAGCGTTCGTCCTGAGCCAAGATCAAACTCTCCATAAAAGTTTGTAATACTTAGCTTTTGTAGAAGCTGACTTCTACTTGTTTTAAAAAGAAAAACGAGTTTTCTTTTTCTTGACATACTGGTTGTTTTGTTCAGTTTTCAAAGAGCAAATTTGTTGTCTTTTTTTAAAAGCGACTTTACTAATATATCATATACATCACTATATTGTCAACAATCTTTTAAAAGTTTTTAAAAGACTATTTTGTAGTAAGAATCAAACTTTTAAATTGGTGGAGCCTAGCGGGATCGAACCGCTGACCTCCTGCGTGCAAGGCAGGCGCTCTCCCAGCTGAGCTAAGGCCCCGTATAAATAAAATGGTCGGGAAGACAGGATTCGAACCTGCGACCCCTTGGTCCCAAACCAAGTGCTCTACCAAGCTGAGCTACTTCCCGTTATGGCGCGCCCGAGAGGAGTCGAACCCCTAACCTCTTGATCCGTAGTCAAACGCTCTATCCAATTGAGCTACGGGCGCATATGGTGCCGAGGACCGGAATCGAACCGGTACGGTAGTCACCTACCGCAGGATTTTAAGTCCTGTGCGTCTGCCAGTTCCGCCACCCCGGCAAGGGTTTGGAGCGGAAGACGGGATTCGAACCCGCGACCCCCACCTTGGCAAGGTGGTGTTCTACCACTGAACTACTTCCGCGCTTGGCAATGTTTAAATTAAATGGTGCGGGTGAAGGGACTTGAACCCCCACGTCCGAAGACACTAGATCCTAAGTCTAGCGCGTCTGCCAATTCCGCCACACCCGCAAATGGTGAGCCATGAAGGATTCGAACCTTCGACCCTTTGATTAAAAGTCAAATGCTCTACCGACTGAGCTAATGGCTCAAAAATATATATTACATACTATTGATAATTATTATTCACTTGTGAAAAGTGGTGCCGGCCAGAGGACTTGAACCCCCAACCTACTGATTACAAGTCAGTTGCTCTACCAATTGAGCTAGGCCGGCAAATGGTGGAGGATGCAGGGCTCGAACCTGCGACCCCCTGCTTGTAAGGCAGGTGCTCTCCCAGCTGAGCTAATCCTCCGATTTATATCTGCCTGGCGGCGTCCTACTCTTGCAGGGGCAAAGCCCCAACTACCATCGGCGCTGAAGAGCTTAACTTCTGTGTTCGGCATGGGAACAGGTGTGGCCTCTTCGCTATTGCTACCAGACAATCCTCAAAAACAAGGACAAGTTTTATTATATGCATTTCCGAATAAAAATGCAAGGTTTTTTTGAATTTATACCTTAAAAACTAAATAAGAGTAAACAAAACATCAAATAAAGAATTTAGTTAAGTCCTCGATCGATTAGTATCCGTAAGCTCCACGTGTCACCACGCTTCCACACCGAACCTATCAACCTCATCGTCTCTGAGGGATCTTACTCACTCGAAGTGATGGGAAGTCTCATCTTGAGGGGGGCTTCATGCTTAGATGCTTTCAGCACTTATCCTTTCCACACGTAGCTACCCAGCGATGCTCCTGGCGGAACAACTGGTACACCAGCGGTGTGTCCATCCCGGTCCTCTCGTACTAAGGACAGCTCCTCTCAAACTTCCAACGCCCACGACGGATAGGGACCGAACTGTCTCACGACGTTCTGAACCCAGCTCGCGTACCGCTTTAATGGGCGAACAGCCCAACCCTTGGGACCGACTACAGCCCCAGGATGCGATGAGCCGACATCGAGGTGCCAAACCTCCCCGTCGATGTGAACTCTTGGGGGAGATAAGCCTGTTATCCCCGGGGTAGCTTTTATCCGTTGAGCGATGGCCCTTCCATGCGGAACCACCGGATCACTAAGCCCGACTTTCGTCCCTGCTCGACTTGTAGGTCTCGCAGTCAAGCTCCCTTGTGCCTTTACACTCTACGAATGATTTCCAACCATTCTGAGGGAACCTTTGGGCGCCTCCGTTACCTTTTGGGAGGCGACCGCCCCAGTCAAACTGCCCGCCTGACACTGTCTCCGAACCGGATCACGGTCCTGGGTTAGAATGTCCATACAGCCAGGGTGGTATCCCACGGATGCCTCCACCGAAGCTAGCGCTCCGGTTTCCAAGGCTCCCACCTATCCTGTACAAGCTGCACAGACATTCAATATCAGGCTACAGTAAAGCTCCACGGGGTCTTTCCGTCCTGTCGCGGGTAATGCGCATCTTCACGCATAGTATAATTTCACCGGGTCTCTCGTTGAGACAGTGCCCAAGTCGTTGCACCTTTCGTGCGGGTCGGAACTTACCCGACAAGGAATTTCGCTACCTTAGGACCGTTATAGTTACGGCCGCCGTTTACTGGGGCTTCGGTTCAAAGCTTCGCCTTGCGGCTAACATTTCCCCTTAACCTTCCAGCACCGGGCAGGTGTCAGCCCCTATACTTCGCCTTTCGGCTTCGCAGAGACCTGTGTTTTTGCTAAACAGTCGCTTGGGCCTATTCACTGCGGCTCCATGTAAATGAAGCACCCCTTCTCCCGAAGTTACGGGGTCATTTTGCCGAGTTCCTTAACGAGAGTTCTCCCGCTCACCTTAGGATTCTCTCCTCGCCTACCTGTGTCGGTTTGCGGTACGGGCACCTATGATCTAACTAGAGGCTTTTCTTGGCAGTGTGAAATCCGGAACTTCGGTACTAAATTTCCCTCCCCATCACAGCTTGAAATTGCCAGACGGATTTGCCTATCTGACTTTCTCACTGCTTGGGCGCACATATCCATCAGTGCGCATTCCTTATCCTACTGCGTCCCCCCATCGCTCAAACAATCATGAGGTGGTACAGGAATATCTACCTGTTGTCCATCGCCTACGCCTTTCGGCCTCGGCTTAGGTCCCGACTAACCCTGAGAGGACGAGCCTTCCTCAGGAAACCTTAGGCATTCGGTGAAAGAGATTCTCACTCTTTTTTCGCTACTCATACCGGCATTCTCACTTCTAAGCGCTCCACCAGTCCTCACGGTCTGACTTCACAGCACTTAGAACGCTCTCCTACCATTGTTCGTAAGAACAATCCGCAGCTTCGGTGATACGTTTAGCCCCGGTACATTTTCGGCGCAGAGTCACTCGACCAGTGAGCTATTACGCACTCTTTAAATGATGGCTGCTTCTAAGCCAACATCCTGGTTGTCTGGGCAACTCCACATCCTTTTCCACTTAACGTATACTTTGGGACCTTAGCTGGCGGTCTGGGCTGTTTCCCTTTCGACTATGAACCTTATCACCCATAGTCTGACTCCCAAGTAAAAGTAACTGGCATTCGGAGTTTGACTGAATTCGGTAACCCGGTGAGGGCCCCTAGTCCAATCAGTGCTCTACCTCCAGTACTCTATTTCTTGAGGCTAGCCCTAAAGCTATTTCGGAGAGAACCAGCTATCTCCGTGTTCGATTGGCATTTCACCCCTACCCACACCTCATCCCCGCATTTTTCAACATACGTGGGTTCGGGCCTCCAGTCAGTGTTACCTGACCTTCACCCTGGACATGGGTAGATCACACGGTTTCGGGTCTACGACCGCATACTCATTCGCCCTATTCAGACTCGCTTTCGCTGCGGCTCCGTGTCTTCCACTTAACCTTGCATACGATCGTAACTCGCCGGTCCATTCTACAAAAGGTACGCCGTTACCCATTAACGGGCTTCGACTACTTGTAGGCACACGGTTTCAGGTTCTATTTCACTCCCCTTCCGGGGTGCTTTTCACCTTTCCCTCACGGTACTGGTTCACTATCGGTCACTAGAGAGTATTTAGCCTTGGGAGATGGTCCTCCCGGATTCCGACGGAATTCCACGTGTTCCGCCGTACTCAGGATACACTCCGGAGGGAATTCTTTTTCAACTACAGGGCTGTTACCTTCTGTGGCTGACCTTTCCAGGTCGATTCATTTAAAGAATTCCTTGGTAACTCCGAGTGGAGTGTCCTACAACCCCAGAAAGCAAGCTTTCTGGTTTGGGCTCTTTCCGTTTCGCTCGCCGCTACTCAGGAAATCGATTTTTCTTTCTCTTCCTCCGGGTACTGAGATGTTTCAGTTCCCCGGGTCTACCTCATGCACCCTATGTATTCAGATGCATGTACTGTTCCATTACGAACAGTGGGTTCCCCCATTCGGAAATCCCCGGATCAAAGTTTACTTACAACTCCCCGAGGCATATCGGTGTTAGTCCCGTCCTTCATCGGCTTCTAGTGCCAAGGCATCCACCGTGCGCCCTTATTCACTTAACTAAGTTACAGTAAATAAGCGTACTAATTTATTAGCCTTGCTTTTATTTAAAAATATTGATGTCGTTGTTACTCTTATTTAGTTTTCAAGGTACAAATAGAGAGATTTACTCTCTCAAAACTGAACCAAACAACACAGTATGTCCTTCCTACCCGAAGGTAGGGTTCCGTAATAATCCTTAGAAAGGAGGTGATCCAGCCGCACCTTCCGATACGGCTACCTTGTTACGACTTCACCCCAATCATTAGTCCCACCTTCGGCGGCTGGCTCCAAAAGGTTACCTCACCGACTTCGGGTGTTACCAACTCTCGTGGTGTGACGGGCGGTGTGTACAAGGCCCGGGAACGTATTCACCGCGGCATGCTGATCCGCGATTACTAGCGATTCCGGCTTCATGTAGGCGAGTTGCAGCCTACAATCCGAACTGAGAATGGTTTTATGGGATTGGCTTGACCTCGCGGGTTCGCTTCCCTTTGTTCCATCCATTGTAGCACGTGTGTAGCCCAGGTCATAAGGGGCATGATGATTTGACGTCATCCCCACCTTCCTCCGGTTTGTCACCGGCAGTCACCTTAGAGTGCCCAACTGAATGCTGGCAACTAAGATCAAGGGTTGCGCTCGTTGCGGGACTTAACCCAACATCTCACGACACGAGCTGACGACAACCATGCACCACCTGTCACTCTGTCCCCGAAGGGAAAACTCTATCTCTAGAGGTATCAGAGGATGTCAAGACCTGGTAAGGTTCTTCGCGTTGCTTCGAATTAAACCACATGCTCCACCGCTTGTGCGGGCCCCCGTCAATTCTTTTGAGTTTCAGCCTTGCGGCCGTACTCCCCAGGCGGAGTGCTTAATGCGTTAACTTCAGCACTAAGGGGCGGAAACCCCCTAACACCTAGCACTCATCGTTTACGGCGTGGACTACCAGGGTATCTAATCCTGTTCGCTACCCACGCTTTCGCTCCTCAGCGTCAGTTACAGACCAGAGAGTCGCCTTCGCCACTGGTGTTCCTCCACATCTCTACGCATTTCACCGCTACACGTGGAATTCCACTCTCCTCTTCTGTACTCAAGTCCTCCAGTTTCCAATGACCCTCCACGGTTAAGCCGTGGGCTTTCACATCAGACTTAAAAGACCGCCTGCGAGCGCTTTACGCCCAATAATTCCGGACAACGCTTGCCACCTACGTATTACCGCGGCTGCTGGCACGTAGTTAGCCGTGGCTTTCTGGTTAGGTACCGTCAAGGTTGGGTCAGTTACTACCCAACTTGTTCTTCCCTAACAACAGAGTTTTACGATCCGAAAACCTTCATCACTCACGCGGCGTTGCTCCGTCAGACTTTCGTCCATTGCGGAAGATTCCCTACTGCTGCCTCCCGTAGGAGTCTGGGCCGTGTCTCAGTCCCAGTGTGGCCGATCACCCTCTCAGGTCGGCTACGCATCGTCGCCTTGGTGAGCCGTTACCTCACCAACTAGCTAATGCGCCGCGGGCCCATCTGTAAGTGACAGCCGAAACCGTCTTTTATCTTCTCACCATGAGATGAAAAGTGTTATCCGGTATTAGCTCACGTTTCCGCGAGTTATCCCGATCTTACAGGCAGGTTGCCCACGTGTTACTCACCCGTCCGCCGCTCATTCCATAAACATTACCCCGAAGGGTTCTGTTTATTTCCTGCGCTCGACTTGCATGTATTAGGCACGCCGCCAGCGTTCGTCCTGAGCCAAGATCAAACTCTCCATAAAAGTTTGTAATACTTAGCTTTTGTAGAAGCTGACTTCTACTTGTTTTAAAAAGAAAAACGAGTTTTCTTTTTCTTGACATACTGGTTGTTTTGTTCAGTTTTCAAAGAGCAAATTTGTTGGCCGCCTTGTTTAGCAGCGACTTTACTAATATAACATGTTGAGTTTTTGATGTCAACACTTTTTTTAATTATTTTTTTGAGGTTAGCTTCGACCTCTTGCCTGGACTGTTTCTCCAGCGCAACGTTAATTAATTTACCACGATTTGAAAATGAAATCAATAGCAAAACGCAAAATTATAGCATTGAATTTAAAGTTCTATTATTTATTCAATTCACGCTTCTCCATTTAACTTATTTACTTAGATAACAACACCGTTTTCGAGGATATCTATTATATTTATAATACCCTAATCAATAAGTGATAAAACCGTCTTTAGATAATTATGTCGGCAAACAAAAAACCTTCCAGTTCAAATTGAAACAAGAAGGTTTTTTCGTATCACTTATTTATGACGCATTTGCGGGAACAACAGTACATCTCGTATAGATGGAGAATTTGTCAACAGCATAACAAGACGATCTATTCCAATTCCCAGTCCACCTGTTGGCGGCATACCATATTCTAGAGCTTCTAAAAAGTCTTCATCCATTAGATGTGCTTCGTCATTTCCTTCAGCTCTTTCTTTTACTTGTGCTTCAAAACGTTCTCGCTGATCAATTGGGTCATTTAATTCACTAAATGCATTTGCATGTTCTCTGCCAACAATAAATAATTCAAAACGGTCGGTAAAACGCGCATCTTCTGTATTCTTCTTTGCTAACGGAGAAATCTCTACTGGGTGTCCATAAATAAACGTTGGTTGTATTAATGTTTCTTCTACTTTTTGTTCAAAGAATTCATTTACAACATGACCAAATGTCATCGTGTCTCTTATTTCAACACCATGCTCTTTGGCTAACGTCCGTGCCTCTTCATCTGTTATATGCTTCCAGAAGTCTACACCGGTTGCCTCTTTAACTGCGTCTACCATATGCAACCTTGTCCATTTCGGCTCTAAGTCAACTTCATGGTTTCCATAAATCACTTTCGTTGAGCCAAGAACATCTTTTGCAATATGCGCTATCACGTTCTCAGTTAGTTCCATAATATCATTATAATCCGCATAGGCTTCATAAAGCTCAATCATAGTAAATTCAGGGTTATGTCTTGTAGAAACTCCTTCATTACGGAATACGCGTCCAATTTCATACACTTTTTCTAAACCACCAACAATAAGCCGTTTTAAATGCAGCTCGATCGCAATACGCATGTATAACTCAATATCTAAGGCATTATGGTGTGTAATAAACGGACGTGCTGCCGCTCCACCCGGAATACTATGCATCATTGGAGTTTCTACTTCAAGGAAACCTTGACCATTCAAGTATTCACGCATCGATTGGATAATTTTGCTTCGTTGTACAAATGTTTCTCTGCTATCCATGTTTGTAATAAGATCTAAATAACGCTGACGATAGCGTTGCTCGATATCTTTTAAGCCATGGTATTTTTCCGGCAATGGTCGTAATGATTTCGTTAGTAAATGGAATTCTGTAGCTTTGACAGATAGTTCTCCTACGTTTGTTTTGAACATTACACCAGTTACGCCAACAATATCTCCTAAGTCTGTTGTTTTGAAAACCTCATAGGCTTCCTCACCAATTGCATCCTTACGTACGTACAACTGTATTTGTCCACTTAAATCCTGCATATGTGCAAAACCAGCTTTTCCTTTTCCCCGCTTCGTCATAAGACGGCCAGCAATCGTCACTGTATCCGTAATTTCCTCTAACTCCTCTTTGGAATAGCGGTCATATTTCTCGATAAGTTCTGTTGCTAAATGGGTTCTTGGAAACTTCTCTCCAAATGGATCCAGACCTTGTTCTCGGTAATCATTTAATTTGTCGCGTCGTACACGCATTTGTTCATTCATTTCTTCAGACATTGTGATCACTCCACTCATTTATATTAGTTAGTATATCTAAAAATCCAACTTCTTTCACGTACAGTCTCTAAACTTTGCAATAGGGTGTTCATGCAGAAAAAACTGCCGGCAGCAGACCGACAGACTTCCTACAACAATTCAAACAGATTTGACACTTTATTCACTGCCTAAAGCTGATCTACAAATGTAAAGACTTAACTTCTATTCCGTGCGAATCTCTGCCCTAATAATGCTTTTATCGCACAGTGCCATTATTTTCTAGGTCTGAGTAACATGAAGTCACAACTTGGTTGAGAACAGGAATGTCTCCTATTTGAAACATCTTATGTCCTAGCTTATTTCTCACTATTAAGTGATTCCATTGTAATCTCATCCTTTGATACAGACAACTTCTTGGCAATCATCTCTAAAAAGTCATCTGTTGCAAGTTTTGTACCTCGTTCTATGTTACCTATTTGTGCAATCGAAACATCCAGTTCCTTTGCAAAATCGATTTGTGTATATCCTTTTAGCTTACGGAAAGCTTTTATTCTTTTACCGACCCTTTTTGCGTCCATTTCCTTACATCCTTTATGTCTGTTTCAGGAAGATCAAGAATCATTTCCTCAATAGGCTTATTCCAATCAGGCAAGATTAGCTTTGGTGCAATTTCCTGTAAAGGAATGAGTACAAACGCGCGCTCGTGCATTCTAGGGTGCGGGATTATTAATCGTTCTACTGTACTATTTTCTTGATTAAATGTCAAAATGTCAAGGTCTATTGTTCGTGGTCCAAAACGTATACCACGTTTGCGTCCAAGGTGCTGTTCCACAGACTGACAGTATTCTAGAAGCTCCAGAGAAGATAAAGCAGTCTTTATTTCAATGACCATATTTAGAAAATCCGCTTGATCCAAATATCCGACAGGGGCGGTTTCGTAAATAGATGATCGTCGGATAAGTGTAACTTCTCCCATAGTTTCTAGTAATTCCAAAGCCTCTTTAAGATATGCTTCTCTCGGTTCAATATTGGTACCTAATGCCAAATATGCTTGATTCATATGGATCGCTCCCGATAGATTTCTACTGCCACAGAGGCATAGTGCCCTGGAATCGGCGGATCCGGCTTGGTTACGGTCACTTTACAAGCCTGTAAAAGACCAAACATTGCTAATAGTCTTTCTGCAATTCCTTCAGCAACAGCTTCAATCAAATTTTTCACATCACCTTCAACCAATTCCTGAACAAGTTCATAGACATGACCATAATGAATTGAATCATACATGTTATCGGATTCGCCTGGCTTTTTTAAGTCTAGATAGAGCTCCAGATCAACATTAAATCGCTGCCCTAGCTTGTTTTCTTCTGGGAAAAGCCCATGATAACCATAAAATTGCATTTGATTGAGTATAATTTTATCCAACAAAGTGGCCTCCCTCAGCAAGCATCGCATCCATCATTTGCGCAGCCTCTCGATTCCGTCTTACATTATGGACACGAACCATTTGTGCTCCTTTCGTAATTCCAAGACATGTCGTCGCAACTGTTCCGTTATCACGTTCTTCGGCAGGTATATCGAGAACACTGCCAATGAATCGTTTCCGTGATGTTGCTAATAACAGAGGGTATCCCATTTTTGTTAGCTGCTCAAGATTATTCATCACAACAAAGTTATCCTTGGTTGATTTCGCAAAGCCGATTCCTGGGTCTAAAATGATTTTCTCTTTTGTAACTCCTGCATCTAGTGCTATTTGAATACTTTCTTCAAGATCTTTTTTCATATCATCCATAATCGATTGATAATTCTCATTCTTACGGTTATGCATTAATATAATTGGAACGCCATATTCAGCTGCAACTTTTGCAATCTCCGGATCATGTTTCGCTCCCCAAATATCATTGATAATATCTGCTCCTGCTTCAACAGCCTTTCTTGCTACTTCCGCTTTAAAGGTATCAACGGAAATTGCAGCTGCGGCATTTTTCTTCAGTGCCTTGATAACTGGTACCACACGTTTAATTTCTTCCTCAGCAGTTACAGGTATATGACCTGGACGGGTGGATTCACCACCGACATCTATCATATCTGCCCCATGTTGCTCCATCAGCACGGCTTGCTCAACAGCCTTCTCGATCGTTGTATACTTGCCGCCATCAGAAAATGAATCTGGTGTGACATTTAAAATCCCCATAATATGTGTACGTTCTGATAAATCAAATGTCCGGTTTGAAGTTTGTAAAATCATTTTTATCTTTGACCGCCTTCATAATTTCTTTATATTTTCTATCGTATCAATTTTTCAATGCTGAGGAAACCTTTAAATTTTTTGGTGCTTCCAATAACTAGCGTACCAAAACTGCCTCGTTCAGCTTCAGCCCCAACGTCTAGCGAGACTTGCCGACCGGCTAAGACATGAGGCATAGTTACACGTATACCGTTGCCGTGAAATCGGGCATCGTCTCCAGGTAAAAGGATGCCGACTCGTCGAACCACCCCAAAGTTCGGGATTCAGACTGCACGTCGCCAACCACAGGCTTCCTCTTTTACGCTCAAAAAAAGGACTGGCACAATGATGCCAATCCTTTTATTTTATATTTTCTTATTCATTCTCTTCGAATCGATATAAAGGTGTGGACAAATATCTTTCTCCATTATCCGGCAATATAGCAAGAACCTTTTTCCCTTTTCCTAATTCTTTCGCGACTTTTAGTGCAGCTGCAACTGCAGCACCAGATGAGACGCCACCTAGGATACCATTTGTTGTCGCTACTTTGCGAGCAGCTTCATATGCTTCTTCATTCTCGATTGTTAGTACTTTTTCATAAATATCTGTATCTAAAACTTCAGGTACAAAGCCTGCACCAATTCCTTGAATTTTGTGAGGTGCCGGTGACCCTCCTGACAAAACAGGTGAAGCAGCTGGTTCAACTGCGTACAATTTGATATCATCAAAATGTTTCCTTAATACTCTCCCTGCTCCTGTTATTGTTCCACCAGTACCAATTCCGGATACGAAGCCATCAAGACCATCCTTCATTTGTTCTACAATTTCTTTACCTGTCGTTAGCTCGTGAATGTCTGGGTTAGCAGGATTACTAAATTGCTGTGGCATAAAATAGCCATGCTCATTTTTTAACTCCTCTGCCTTTGCGATAGCGCCTTTCATCCCATCAGCTCCTGGAGTCAATACCAGTTCTGCACCATAAGCACGTAATAAGTTTCGTCGTTCTTGACTCATTGTATCTGGCATCACTAATACTGCTCGATAGCCTTTTGCAGCTGCAACCATCGCAAGCCCAATACCCGTATTACCACTTGTTGGCTCAATAATAGTAGCACCAGCTTGAAGCAAACCTTCTTTTTCGGCCGCTTCCACCATAGCAATTGCGATACGATCCTTTACAGAGCTCCCAGGATTCATAAATTCCAGCTTAACATATACATCTGCACTTTCAGCATCCGTTAAATTATTCAATTTTACAATCGGTGTTCCACCAATTAAACCCGTAATGTTCTCAGCTACTTTCATGACAACCCCTCCTAATCCCAAGTGATTTTATATGAATTAATATAAATGTATGTCTATTTCAAAGAAAAGTCAACTAATATCTCTTTAAAAACGAAGGCAGATAAGGAACTTTTTCCTATCTGCCTAGAATAATCATTCCTGCGCTACTCGCTATAAATCCAATCTATATCCAGTTGCTCCCATAAAGGATCTGCAATCAATGATTGATCCATTTCCTGTAATGCTAATTCACTTTCCATATAAGGCTTAATTTCATCATACGTGAATTCGATAGCCGGAAGCTTTCGGTGTAAGTAGAGGATAGCCACACCATTATCTGCTATAAACGGCTCACTATAGGAGTGCTCGTCCATTTCCGAAGTTACATCATCATAACTGCCTGGGAGAAATTGACTAGAAGTATAGATATAGCCTAAATAGCCACCATCATCTTTCGTTTCATCATCTTGAGAATACTCCTCGGCAAGTAATTCAAATGATGCTCCTTGCTCTAGTTCATCGTAAACCTTTTCTGCCGTTTCCATATTTTCTACGAGAATATGAGATAGCTGTAGTGATGCGGTAAAGTTGTATTGACTTCCATAGCTATCATAAAAGCTCTTAAGTTCTTCTTCTGGTATAGTAGATGCATCTGCAGCAAGGAGTTGTTGTAGCTGATAACGGTAATTGACCTCATCGCGCAAACGCTCTTCTTCTTTCGCAGCCTGCTCTTCTGTCATAACACCTTGCATTGTTATTAAAAAGGCAACATCTCGATTAATCAGTTTCTCATCTATTTTAATTCCTTCTGACTCTGCCAATTGGTTCACAACAGCTCGATCAACCATTTGCTTTAATTGCTTTTCACCATAAGCCGATCGTAACGCTTCTATCCATTGCTGGTAGCTAATTTCTTCATCGCCAATAGATGCAACGGCCTCTTTGCTTGATATTGTTCGCTCATCATTATCGTTCATAACAACCGAGTCTTCATTGTTGTTTAAAATTAACAAGGAAGCAACATTTGTAATTAGTAGTACAACAACAACACCTAATAACAGCTTTTTAGACATGTCAATTTTATTTCCCTTCTTACTGTTTCAATTCTTCTAATTCCGCCTCTGTAAAATAATAGGTTTCATTACAGAAGTGACAGCTTGCTTCAGCTCCATGATCTTCATCAATCATGTTTTGTATTTCTTCACTTCCCAATCCAATAATCGCATTCGCTAATCGTTCCTTCGAACATTTACAACGAAATTCAATTGGCATGGTCTCAAGGATTTTTACTTCGTTGTCAAATAAACGTTGTAAGATTTGTTCTGGTGTATTACCTTCCTCTATCAGTTTAGATATTGGTGGAAGGGACCCGATTTGTTCTTCTAACCTTGTAATAACAGTCTCATCTGCTCCTGGCATCACTTGTACAATAAAACCACCAGCAGAAAGAATCGTATGATCTGGGTTAACCAGCACTCCAGCACCAACAGCAGAAGGCACTTGTTCAGATGTAGCAAAGTAATATGTGAAATCTTCACTGATCTCACCAGAGACAATTGGGACTTCGCCTGTAAAATAATCCTTTAAGCCTAAATCCTTAATAACACTCAAACTGCCTTCTGTTCCAACTGCTCGAGCAACATCTAGCTTCCCTTTATCATTTAACTCAAAGTCAACATGTGGGTTACTTACATATCCACGGACGTGCCCTTTCGCATTTGCATCAGCTATAATTGCACCGATTGGTCCATTTCCCTGTACTTTTATCGTGTTTGAGTCTTCTCCTTTTAACATCGCACCCATCATCGCAGTAATTGTAATTGTGCGACCAAGCGCTGCGGAAGCAGTTGCCCAACTGTCCTGCCTTCTTCTTACTTCTTCAACTGTTTCTGTCGATCGAATTGCAAATGCGCGAACTTTAGCATCAAATGCAATTGCTTTTACTAGATAGTCTTTCATGAAATTTTATTCTCCTTTTCATTAGAGGTTACTTACCCTTTAAGATTTAATCTTTGATAGATCAGATACAAACCTTTTAATGTTAACTGTGAATCAACTTTGTCGATTGTAGTCGCACCGTTAGCAATTAGCTTAGCTAATCCGCCAGTAGCAATAACCTTTGGTTCTACATTTTTCTCTTGCTTTATTCGGTTAACAAGACCGTCTACCTCTCCAACATAACCATAGAAAACGCCGGCTGTCATCGCTTCTACGGTAGATGTTCCGACAACTTGATCTGGAGCTTGAATTTCGATTTTAGGTAGCTTGGAGGCTTTATCATACAATGCTTCCATCGAAATTTTAATTCCTGGAGTAATAATCCCACCGCTATATTCCTCCTGCTCATTAATATAGCAGTAGGTTGTCGCAGTCCCAAAATCAATGATAATTAATGGTGCGCCATATTCTTCAATAGCTCCTACTGCATTGACAATACGATCTGCACCGAGTTCTTTTGGATTAGGATAATTCATCTTTAAATATGTTTGGGTTTCTTCCTTCCCAATAACAACTGGATCCATATGGAAATACTCTCTGCTCATTTCCTCTAATGCAAACATAATTTGCGGTACTACAGAAGATATGATGACACCATTGATATCTGAAAAAGCTATGCCTTTATAGTCAAATAACGATTTTATTAACATTCCAAATTCATCTGCTGTCTTATAGCGATCAGTTTTTATCCGCCATTCATGTTTCAACTGATCTTTCTCAAATACACCAAGGACTGTATTTGTATTTCCAACGTCAAGAACAAATAGCATGTGTCACCAAACCTTCCTATCATTTCTATTTTTTAAATATAACATACTTCAGAAACCAGAACAAAAGCGCAAGCACCCGGGAGTGCAAGGTACGAACTTATGCCATGGTTGTAGGGTAGCTATTTGTTTTTTCCTTGCACAATAAAAGCAGCCATTCGTTAAGTTGGCTGCTTTTATAGTTAAATTAATTATTTTTTATCTGTTTGATCTTCATCCGAATTCCTATCGCCCATGATCGGATCGTTAATATAACTCTTATCTTCTGTCTCTGCTTTTTCCTTTGCTTCTTCATAAGATAAGTTCTCTTCATCATCTTTTGACTGAATGTTTACTTTAACATCCTCTGCATCTGGTTCAGGTAGCTTGCCATCTTCAAACAAGGATTTGATTTGTTTCGCGTCCAGTGTTTCTACTTCAAGCAATGTTTGAGCTACAAGCTCCAGCTTATCGCGGTTTTCGGTAAGGATCTTCTTCGCACGATCATAACAATAGTTGATGAAGTTTTGCATTTCTTTATCAATATCATGAGCAATCGCATCACTATACGTTTGTTCATTTTGGATATCGCGGCCAAGGAATACATTACCGCCTCCACCACTACTAAATTGAATTGGTCCGATTTTATCACTCATACCATATTCCGTTATCATCTTATGAGCAATATTTGTTGCACGCTGGAAGTCATTTGATGCACCTGTACTTACTTCACCGAAGATAATCTCCTCGGCAACACGTCCACCTAATAATCCAGTTATTTTATCAAACAACTCTGGTTTTGTCATAAAATAACGGTCTTCTCTTGGTAGCATAACGGCGTAGCCACCAGCTTGACCACGAGGTACAATGGTTACTTTATGCACCACATCTGCATCATCTAACACCATACCAATAATTGTGTGTCCACTTTCATGGTATGCAACAATGTCTCTTTCCTTCTTGGAAATAACTCTGCTTTTCTTTGCAGGTCCTGCAATAACACGGTCAATTGCTTCATCAATATCTAATTGGTTGACTGATTTACGGTCATCTCTTGCAGCAATAAGTGCTGCTTCATTTAGCAAGTTTTCCAAATCAGCTCCAGAGAACCCTGGAGTTCGCATTGCGATTGTCTTCAAATCAACCGTATCGTCTAACGGTTTATTTCTTGCATGGACATGCAATACTGCCTCACGCCCTTTAACATCTGGACGATCTACCATAATTTGTCTATCGAAACGGCCTGGACGTAATAATGCTGGGTCTAGAATATCTGCACGGTTTGTTGCAGCAATGATAATAATTCCTTCGTTTGCACCAAAACCATCCATCTCAACTAGCAATTGGTTCAATGTTTGCTCACGCTCATCGTGACCACCACCAAGACCAGCTCCACGTTGACGACCTACTGCATCAATCTCATCAATAAAGATAATACATGGTGCATTTTTCTTTGCATTTTCAAATAAATCACGTACTCGGGAAGCACCTACACCGACGAACATCTCAACGAAATCCGAACCACTGATGGAGAAGAATGGTGTACCAGCTTCACCAGCAACAGCACGAGCAAGT
The DNA here is from genome assembly GCF_038002145.1 of Oceanobacillus sp. FSL W7-1309. NCBI lineage: Bacteria > Bacillati > Bacillota > Bacilli > Caryophanales > Bacillaceae > Oceanobacillus > Oceanobacillus sp. FSL W7-1309. The sequence goes on along the minus strand of NZ_JBBOBX010000001.1, from coordinate 1,556,234 downwards.
AATGTCTTACCAGTACCTGGAGGTCCTACAAGCAGAACCCCTTTCGGAATACGTGCACCAACTGCTGAGAATTTACGTGGATCCTTTAGGAATTCAACAACCTCGACCAATTCCTGTTTCTCTTCATCAGCACCTGCAACATCTTTAAAACGAACTTTTTTCTTATCTTCTGTGTACATCTTCGCTTTACTCTTACCAAAGTTCATGACACGGCCACCGCCGCCTCCGCCTTGCGCTTGACTAAGGATAAATAAGAAGAAGAGTCCAATTAATAGGAACGGAACGATTCCAGTCAAGAAGGTTAGCCATGGACTTGGCTGCTCCTCTTCGGCAACTTTTAATATACTCTGTTGTGTTGCAGCATCCGTTATCGAAGAAATAATCTCCGTGTTATCAGGAACCTGGGCGATAAATGTAGTCTCGCCATCTGTCAATGTTCCAGTAAAACGAATAATTCCATGTGATGGCTGGAATGTTAACTCTTCAATCTCACCATTATTTAAAGCATCTACAAATTGCTGTACATTATATTCTTCACTATCTTCACCTTGTCCGTTAAATACGCCAATTACGCCAATAATGACGAAGAAAATCAGCATCCAAAACAGGACATTACGAAATATCTGACTCATTGCCAACCTCCTCCCAAACGGGGAAAAACTATAGTTCATCGTATCATATGAAAAAGTTTAAATACAACTGAAATAACTTTAAAACTGGGATTTATTTTTTCTTTTTAATATAGCGTACCACTAATAAAATAAAATACATTTATTATTCGCTGTAAATTTCTGGTTTCAGAACACCGATATAAGGTAAATTACGATACCTTTCCGCATAATCCAATCCATAACCGACAACAAATTCATCTGGAACTTCGAATCCTATAATGTCAGCTTGGATTGCTGCTGATCTGCCAGATGGCTTATCCAATAGCGTTACAATTTTAATTGATCTCGCTTTCCGATATTTAAATAAATCCACTAGGTAGCTGAGCGTTAGACCACTATCAATGATGTCTTCAACAATAATTAGATCTCGCCCTTCGACCTTTGTGTTTAAATCTTTCACAATTTTTACTTCTCCAGTAGAACGCGTACCATCACCATAGCTTGATACATCCATAAAATCCATTTCCAAATGGATGTCTGTATGGCGAATCACATCTGATAGAAAAGGCATTGCACCTTTTAACACGCCGATTGCAAGTGGAAATTTACCATCATATTCTTCTGATAGCTGTTTTCCAATTTCTTGGCACTTCAGTTTGATTTGTTCTTCTGTAATTAAAATATGGTCAATCTCACCATGCATGTTATCTTGAAGCATATAAAAAATCCTCCTATAAAATGAAACTTCATTTCAGTGGGGCTTCCTTTTTTGTCCCACTGATCATAAGAATAAATGCTTAGTTTGGACGTCGTTACTCGTCCCACCGAAAACATTTATCTCAATGGCTTTGTAACCTACTTCCCGTAGGCAAAATACAATCAGGGATTGATTTGCGAGCTGCTTTATCACAATCCCTCCCTCTCTAGCATGATTTTGCTTCTTAGAGGCGGGGTATTACAGCGCATTATTGCGTGAATAATCCCCTTTTTCAAAGTTTAATTGAATTATTGAGCCATTTTCCTGCTGTGAATTTAGCTGACTTTTCTTTAAACCGATAAGCCATAAAATCGTGCCATTCGCATCGGTTACGATCGGCCAGCCGTCTCTTTCACCAATAGGTATTTTAGCGTCAATAAATATATCCTTCAGTTTCTTACTTCCATTAAGTCCATCCCAACTCATTCTATCGCCCGGCAATCTAGTTCTGATATGTAAAGGTAACACAACCTGATCCGTAAAAAAGGTATGGGAAAATTGGTCTTGTGCGATGTGTTTTTCAACGAAGTTTGCTGTAATAGTAGAACCACCTGGTAACTCAAGTTTACCTGGAATATCCAAAAGAAAAGAATAAGGTTGGCTGTTTGGGGCCTTACTGTGATTGGAGAAATAAAATATAATTTTTCCATAGGTGTTTTCCAATTTTAGACCATTTGGAAAGTCAATTTGGGTATTCCCTTCATCACGTTGCAACAAGGCAAAAAACTGTTCCTCATGTGTATAGGATAGGTCCTTTGGTAAGTCATTGTATAGATAGTTTAATATTAGATGAAATGCACGCCTTTGTAAAGCATGGGCGCGGTTTTTAAACAAATTCCCATCGAAGGAGGCTGTCTTGTTTTCAGCATGAAAAGCAATGAGCTCATTAACCATTTCCCTGGCAGCCTCACGTAGGTATTTTTCATCCTCAGCTAGTGTTTCACTTAAATGTTGAGCAGTACGATGTATATTATCATTTCGTTCTTTAATTAATGGAACAATTTTGTTTCGATAATAATTCCTAGTGTAGTCGGTTTCTTCATTTGTTGGGTCCAATCGCACCTCAATTTGATTTTTTTTGCAATAAGTCTCCAGCATAGACTTGTTTACGCAGAGAAAAGGGCGAATAATCATTCCTGTAGAAAACGCACGTTGAACCGGAATACCTGTTAGTGCACTAGAAGATGCAGTGCGTGCAAGCTTCATAAGCATCGTTTCTATCTGGTCATCGCCGTGATGACCAAGTGCTAAATAATCTGCATGATAACGTTCCATTTGTTCGGCAAAAAACCGATACCGAACCTCTCTGGCAGCCACCTCTGTACCCAACTTATGCTTTACTTGATATGCTGGTACATCCAATGAGGCACCTACAAACTCTATTCCCCATGCCTCACAAATACGTTTCACATATTGTAAGTCGCTTAACGACTCCTCTCCCCTTAGCTGGTGATCCACAGAAGCCGCAATTACGGTTAACTCCCACTCTTGCTTGATCGTGTTTAAAAAATGAAGTAACGCCATCGAGTCCGGGCCTCCAGACACTCCAGCAATTACGGTTGTACCTTCTTTCAGTAAATGATGCTTTTTTATAAATGTAAGAATTTCCTGTCTCATAAATTGCCATCCTTAAGCGACTATTTTCGTTCACTCATGCAGCTTAAATGTTCGAAGAGAGCTGACGATAAACATCCGCCTCATTATCTATACCCTATTATACGTTTAGTTATCAAAAAAGTAGAGAGAAAAGATAATACATTAATGCAAGAACACCTATTCCACCTGACTCCATAAATAGTCGCTTCCATGATGTTTTCGGTTTTTGCTTATGATAAAACTCGCGCTTTTTGGCAGCATTTAAAACATGAATTAAATCCCGCTTCATTTCCGCGCTGGATGCATACCCACTTTTTAAAGCTTTTTTTAACACGCTTCTGTATGGGATTAAATCGTTAACATGGTCAATCTTTTTAAATAACAATTTTTCAGTTGCTTCATGTTCTTTCTCAAATCGGTTTGGATAGTAAATTGTTAAAAAAACCATAACAAAAGCAAAAAGGTCGTAGCTTGGTTCCGCTTTTCTTGACCCCAGTCCCCAGTAACCACGGTCATAAAACTCTGTATACTCTTTAATTGCCCTGCCTTGTTTCGTTGTTCCACCAACATCCACCCACCTCACTGTCGGTGGTGATGACACGACTAAGAGATTTTCCGTCTTTAAATCACCAAAGATCCACCCTGTTTGATGCAGTTTCTCCAAATCTTCCAAAAGCTGCAGCATAAAAACGCCAATCCAATCTTTCCCATGCTTTCGAATAAAACCAACCATCGTCTCCCCTTGTAAATATTCCATCACGTAAAAGGAATACGTATTCCCTGTTGGCGAAACCCAATCATCTACATCAAGCAAAGAAGGCCCAAGGCGACTTCCTTGGACCTTCTCCAGCGACTTTAACACATTTACTTCCACCGTCATCGATGTACCCTTGTCACTGATTTTCAGTGCAGCGGGTCGGTCGCCATGGTTGCATAAGTAAACCGTTCCAATTGCTCCCGCTCCAAGTTTTCTCTGAATGGTATAGGTTTTATGGTGCCACTTTCCTTTAATCTGGGAACCTGGTCTTAGATCAATACCCTGTTTCTTCCATACCTGATTCATCTTCATGTCTGAAGCTCCTTAATAAACTTTTTTTACCGAATTGATACATTGCTTCACGAATTGCAGGACCAGTTGGCGTAATTCCCCCACTAGTTAGTTTGGGAAATACGGTTGAAATTGTATCAAGCTTCGGTGACCAGTCAAACACCAGTTGAATATCCTTACGCTTTCCCGGAAAGCTATAAATACAAAACTTGTTTCTACCAATCCGTGAGTTTAAGCTAATTGATAGATCAACAAGCGCTTCCTTCACTGTTGGAAGCTTATTATGCATACTTGCGCTCGTATCAACGAGTACAAGTACCTCTAAATCACTCGTCTCTCCTAAGTCTTCTACAACCTCCATAATTTCTCCGCGCTTCTCAGGTTCCAAATCTTCTATTCCTTGGTCGGAACCGAGAATTTGTCTTAACTCCTTATTCACAAATCCTTGTAATGTTTGGTTCATTGCCTGTTTCGTAACCATTTGAACAGTCTGGGATAAAGATTCACTGTAAACAATCTGACTGACCCCACCACCTGACAGAGCTATATCCTCTACTTCTTGTAATCCGTCCGGGCTTTCCGTCTGATCATCTTCCAATATCCCAATAACATTTACCGTTATCCCTTGCTGGTAAGCAAGCGCAGCAGTTGCAGAAGGATCTTCTCCCTTGTTTGAACACCCATCTGTCAGTAGTAAAATTTGTTTTAACGATCCATTTTTCAAAGCCCTAACCTCCTATTTATTTCACTACCATCATCACCACAATGGAAAGAGAATATACATAGAAAGGTAGAGTAGATCCCAATCATTCTACAAGCCAAAAACAACTGTTCTAAAGGAGGATAAAAAGGTCCGAGAAGTTCGATGCCGCGCAGTTTTAAGTACCCGACTTTTTGAACATCCTCTAAAAAGGATATTTCATCAGATTATGACAGAGCTTTTTTTCGATAGACCGGGACTGCTGCCCACTCCGGTTGATTCTTTGCAATTTTAGCAACTAGGACAGTCATATCATCTTTAATTTCCCCCGACCTTGTCCGAATAACCTCCTCTAGAAGAAGATCTGCAACTTCCTGCGGATCATCCGTTGCCATTTCTCTAATTTTTCGTTTAAGCCACAAATCAATATTTTCTACATGCCTTGGACCTTCAAAAATACCGTCACTCATCATAATAAGTAAGTCCTCTGCATTCATCTGTTCACTTACAATATCGACATCAAACTCTTGGATAATTCCCATTGGCAAATTGCTTGCCTCTATTTTTATCATTTTTTCGCCGCGTTTAATAAAGCTTGGCGTCGAGCCAATTTTCAAAAAACGAACTGAAGCATCATGTAAATCCATCATAGCTAAATCCAGCGTTGCAAACATTTCATCTGTTGTACGTAAGGAGAGAATCGAATTAATCGATTTTATTGCAACCTTCTCTGGAATTCCTGTCTGCAGGATTTGTTGTAATAAGCGTAAAGTTTCCATACTTTCCTCTCTTGCCCGATTTCCATTACCCATACCATCACTAATTGCCATCGCAAACTTCCCTGCTCCAAGCTCAATCGTTGTAAAGCTGTCTCCTGAAACCAGCCCTCCTCCCTTTGCTGCATTTGCTGCCCCTGTTTGGATTGTATATTCTTTTGCTGAACCGAATGCCAAATGGCTATATCCATTCGGGAAGGGGGAAATCTCTTCTTCTTTTACAATAATCATTTCATTTAAAATATCTGATAATACAGGTGCAATTAATTTAGCACCTTCCCCTCTATATTCGTAGAAGGATGCGGTAATTTCTATATCTACATTACCCTTTTCCAATTGATAAATATCCACCTTTTCAAGCTCAATTCCTATATGTTTTAACGCATGGATAATTTGTGTTTCTTGTAAGTCATGATGCTGACGCTCCTTTAATATTTCTTTTGCGAAGTCGTCCATTACTTCAGAAACACCTTGCAGCTGATCAGCAACGAGCCGTTTACTCTCCAACACTTGTTGCCGCAGCCTGCGATTTGCTTCATAAAAGGTCATTTCCTCCTTCATGGCTTCTACTACTTTCCTTGATTTCACACAATGGTTTTCAAATTCTCGCATCACTTTCCGATTTGGTTCTTGGCCACTCGTGATGTCTTCTTTCATCTCCTCCATGTACGTATACGTTTGATCAAATTCCTTCTGCCAGCACCTATCCTTCATAAAACAGCTTTGGCATGTTTTCTCTGTCACCTGACTCAGAAAATAATCCGTCTCACGTTTTGCCTCCTGTTCATCAGTCGTTGCTGCTTGCGACACCGAGAAGCTTTTGGCTAGCGCATGAAACACCTCGGAAAACTGCCCTACCCTTCTTGCTGTCACATTTCGTACCTTCTGTAAATACTGCTCTTGTTCATGGGTGTATTCTTCTGTTCCAGGTATATACCTGGATATTCTACTGAACCAGGATGCTGGTGTTAAGAAAAACAACAAAATCGCAATAGATGACTCAAGAAGAGAGGGGATCAATGTCACAGCATCACCGTAGATACTAATCAAGCCAGTACCAACGAGTAAGCCGATGCTTGTCCCAATCTTTTTGCCTTCCTTCAGTAAACCGCCAAGCAACCCTGAAAAGGCAAGCAGACTCATTTGATAAAGGTTTGCCACATTCGCGAGCGATAAAATTAACCCAGCAACTACACCAACCGTTGAACCAATGGCAGCGCCACCAATGTATGCAAATATTAACACGAAGTATCTGGAAAAAATCTGTTCTGCAGACGCTCCATATATTTGCCAGCCGATCATCCCTGTTAGTACAGAGGCAATTAAAATAATCATACAGACGATTTCTTCATTTTTAAGTACAGGTTTATATCTTTTTGGTGATAAAAGCGGAATGCTTTGCATAAATATCAATACAAGAACGGCTCCTAAGACACCTTCGACTACAAGTAACAACCATTCGTAGGAAGTAATTGTGTCACGTAAGGAGTACAAAAACATCCTCGAAAGTGTTGTTGAAGCAAATACCGCCAGTGGTAAGACAACTTGTTGATTTTTCATCTGCTTCCCTAGTGCGGCAAGGAAAATAAATACAAGCATAGCAACTCCAATAAAAATCGCATGTGTCATTGAGTAAGTAAGTGCACCCGCAAGGACAGCAAGCATCGATTTAAAACTCTTTTCCCTGTAGACAAACCACATGGAAGCAACAAATGCGATTGCAAATGGTGATACTGCAGATAAAATAACAGCCCGTCCAAGTAAAAAACCTCCGAAATAGAAAAGCCAGCCTTGTTCAAGAAGAATGCTTTTCAGTTTGAAATAGATTCCTTTCCGCCATTTACCCTTTTGTCCCTTTTTCTCTACTCCAAATCCTCGTGATTCCACCCTTGGGATTGATTCCATCATCGATTACCACTCCTATCTTTCAGAATAGTAAACCATATTATGCGTTCTTTTTTTGTCAAAAAGGCAGAGCTTATTCCAAAAATCGTTCGACTGCTTTTTAGTAATCTTGGCATCAACAAGCAGACGAGCAAATCTTCATTTTTTACGTGTGGGAGTTAACTTTCCTTCTGTTGATAGCGCAACAAGTAGAAGAATAACTTGCTGAGAAATGAAATAGAAAGCGATTATTTTGCCGAATTGGCTGAGGTTGTGAAGGAAAATGAGGAACAAATCCAGAATTTCTTTGAATATAGATACGAAAAGTGACTTTTCGTTAAAGTATTTTACAAATCCTATTGACACAAATGAAATCCTGCTGTAATATATTTTTTGTTGGCTTATTTTGGCGGCGTAGCTCAGCTGGCGAGAGCGTACGGTTCATACCCGTGAGGTCGTGGGTTCGATCCCCTCCGCCGCTATCAAAAATAAAAACCAATCGGTATATTTCATGCCGATTGGTTTTTTTCGTATTTGAAAGAAAATCCGAACTAGTGATTATTTGCTTAATCTGTGGAACAATCGCCGTCCGGGATCGCTCCGGTCGGATGCTTTCCGTGGGCACGGCTTCAGCCTCTGCGGAAGAAAACCACTTCCTGCGAGTCTTCAGACACGTGCTGTTCCCACAGGAGTCACCGTCCTACGCTCACCCGGACTGGTTAGAACAACATTTTTATTTTGATAAACCATGTTAGTATAGCCAGTGAACCAGCACTAGCGGAGGAAACACACGAAGACTCCTGCGGGATACGTGGCCAGAGTGAGACTTCGCAGAACGTAGTTCAAGAAGGCTCACGGGTCACCCTAAGGTGCGCGTAGTGTGTTTCCGGAGCGGTATACGCACAATCTCTTAATACACATTGGTTCGAAGTTTATATTTCTCTGTATAAAAGATTCTTAAACAGAAGTATAATCCCATCCCAAACCTTTTTGGCAAACAAAAAACAGGCTCAATCATATGATCAGCGCCTGTTTCATTTATATTAGAGCATTGTCTATAGACAGCAACTGCTATCCTCTTCTAGCACCTCGACCCCCGCGTTTGGATTCCGTGTGCTTCTTCAAAGAGGCTAAACGATCCTCTGAATCTTTAAGAAAACGATTCATTTTTGCTTCAAAATTCTCAGTGCGTTCTCTTGGATTTTTTTGGCGTACTGGTCGATCTTTCGCTTTTTTAATAGATAAACCAATTTTACCATCTTTCTCAACATTAATGACCTTAACCTTAACTTCATCGCCAACAGTTAAGTGCTCATTAATGTCTTTCACATAGTTGTCAGCAACCTCACTAATATGGACCAATCCAGTTTTTCCTGCTTCTAGCTCTACAAATGCTCCAAAATTAGTTATTCCGGTTACTTTCCCTTGCAGCTTGCTGCCTACTTCGATTGACATAAAAAAAATGCTCCTCCTTAAAAGATTAAATGTAGTTCTCATATAGTATATTCATCAACTGAAAAAGTGTCAATAAGAGGGGTCTTCATTCGGGATTTTAAAGATTAATTCCCCTTTCTTCGAGAAGAAATAATTCGTACGAGCAATGTCCAGCACATATTCCTCATCATTCAACAGTTCAATTTCTTCTGTTAAATTGGCTTCCTCTACTTTCATAGCTTTCAGCTCGTCCTGTAACTGTTCGTACTGCTCCAATTTCTCTGCTTGAACTACACGCTGTTTAATATGGTATGAAGACAAGCCCCCAATAACAATCGCTGCTACGATAGAAAATAACACAAGACGACGAATTAACCGCTGCTTTTTTCGTTTCTGTCGTTCTATGTATGCGTCGTACTGCTGCATATAATTCGAGTCTAATCTTGTTACTGTTTTTTTCCTTGATGACAAGCCACTACCCCCTTTTAAACAATAGCTTCTCCAACTTTTTGTATCCTTTATAACATATATTCTTCATTGTACTATAAAATCCTGCTAATTTGTGTAAATTTTTTTTGAAACCGTCGGGAATTAATTGGTAAATACCCTTTCCAATCCATATAAACGGGGTTATAACAATTTTCGAAATAAAGAGAATAATAGTGAAAATTACCGTGACCACCCAAATAACAAGACGAAAAAGAGTACGTATAACCCATGAAATCGGGGCAATAATCAGTGTGTGAATTAAATTATTGAAAAAGCGGTACACTGCAGCTACAATACGAATTATCCATTCTAGTAACTGCTTATACGTCTTTTTCGCAAAAACCTGGTACATGGAAAACCCAAGAATACAAGCTAAAACGACATAGACCCTAATTTCCCCAGCATTCACACGAAATAATACATACAATATAATTGCAGTTTGCGTTAGCCAGAAGCTGATTTCTAAAAAATAGGTTAAAAAAACCCTTCGTTTCCAATAATATGTCAGCCGACGAAAGGTTTCTTGTACAATACCCAAATAAAAGCCACTTAAAACCATCGTAATCATCGTAAGAAACTGGATACTCAGGCTCATCGGAACAGCTTGCTAAAGAATCCTTTAGCTTTCTCCTGCTGCTGTTCGTCCACATAGGAAAGCTCATAGATTTTACCTTTTATCGTTACAACTCCTTCAGTCACATCTAAGTTTTTCAGCTGCAAATTTTGCCCTCGTATAATTAGATAGCCCATTGTTGTCTCCAGTAAAAATTCTTCATTATCGAAACTATCCACTTCTTTTACACCTGATATTTCCAAGTTCTTTCGATTATTCAGTTTTACCATATGCTCTGTTTGTACGCGATTTACCGTTTCCTTGTTATCATAATAGTTCATAGAAAGCCCTCCTTATCACTATTAATTTATGATAGGAGGGACAAGTATAGAACTTTATTCAGGCATTTTCTTCTTTCACAATAGTGTAGAGCGTTTCTGCTTCATCCTTTTTCACCGTTTCTCTTAAGTCGTTCACTTTTACAGTTACAAGTTTCTGGCCAAATCGAATAATAAGCTCGTCCCCTTTGGAAAGGACTGTTGAAGCCTTTGCTTGATTACCGTTTACCGTGATTCGTCCTTGATCGGCAACTTCCTTTGCTAACGTTCTTCGCTTAATGATTCGAGATATTTTCAAAAACTTATCTAATCGCATGGTCATCACTCTCTTTCTTTTGCTTCATCCCAATAAGCATCCATTTCCTCAAGACTCGCTTGCTTCATATCTATACCCTTTTTCGTAAGCTGTTCTTCAATATACGTAAAGCGGGAACGGAATTTATTATTCGCTCGGTTTAAAGCTAGTTCTGGGTTAATTTTATAATACCTCGCTAGATTTGCTAGCACAAACAATACATCGCCAAATTCATCTTCCATTTCCAATAGTGTGTTTTCTTCAATCGCTTCTTGGACTTCTTTTAGTTCCTCATCAAGCTTCTCCCAAACACCTGATACATCTTCCCATTCAAAACCGACCTTTGCAGCCTTCTTTTGCAGTTTAAAAGCCTTTGCAAGCGATGGAAGGTGTTTTGGAATACCATCTAGCACGGATTCCCTTTCCTCTCCCTTTTCCGCCTTCTTCAATTCTTCCCAGTTTCGATTTACATCCTCGACAGAATCGACCTTCGTATTTGAAAATACATGCGGGTGGCGATAGATCATCTTATCTGTAACGGAGCGGATTACATCATCTATCGTAAAATAGCCATCATCCTCACCAATTTGACTATGGAGAATCACGTGCATTAGTATATCTCCTAATTCCTCAATGATATTGTTATCGTCCCCAGCATCAATCGCATCAACAAGCTCATATACTTCTTCAATACTATATTCTCTTAGTGATTCATGTGTTTGCTTCCTATCCCACGGACAACCATCTGGAGATCGCAATGTTGCCATTACCTCTCGTAAGTGATCGAACGTGTGGTGTAATAAGTTGTCGGGAGCTGGTGGAATATAAACACTCGTTAAATTGCTGATCTCCATCGTGTGATCAAGCTCTTCCAAAGAAACTTTCGTTATGCTTTCCTGTTTACTACCTGCAGCCTCAACAATAATCACTTCATAATCTGGCGGCAGATCCTCAAGAAGTGAAAGCTTTACTTCCGAAGCAACAAAGCGATCATATACTTGGCAAAAAATAATATGATGTCGGTAATCCAGTTGACTTCGAGTAAAGGACGTACCGTCTACAAATTGGAAGCCTTCAATAGGATCAATTTTTAACGAGGTGAATAAATCGTCCAAATAGCTTTGCCCTCCCATAACCTCGACCTCAATTTCTGTCTGCTCTAATAAAAGCTGGACCGTTTTTTCTGCAAGCATTGGATGACCGGGAACAGTATAAATAAGTGTTTCTACTGCTTTTGCTTGCTCCAATAGAGCATTCGTTATCCGCTCATATACCGCACCGAACTGCTCTTCTTCCTCATACATATGGTCAAAGGCTTCAAATCGCACCCCTTCATCTTGTAATGATTCAATAACTGGATGGTCCAATGTTCGGGAATAGACAACCATCTCTGCATGTACTAATTTTTTATAGATACCAAATGGCAGCTGATTCACATCACCGGCACCGAGACCGATAATTTCAATTTTACTCATCATAATTCCTCCCTTTATAAAAACGTATAAATAGTTCTGATTTCGGTAACATGCGTAATTCTTCCTTCGTAAAGGCTCGAAAACGCAGCAAACAAATGATAAAAATAACTCCGCCAATGACTGCAATAAATACAATATATATGAGCAAGGCAATGCGAGAAGCAGAAGCTTGTGCCGAGAATAACCAATCCATAAGAGCTATAAAAACAAGCATCGAAACACTTCCTAGAATAAGAGCTCGAAAACGAACGCGTTTTAACAATCGGAGCTCGGGCAACTTTCTCCTTAGCTCATACATGACGAGCGTAAAGAAAATAAGTAAGCTAACTACCGTAGCCATTGCACTTCCGGCTATTCCCCATAATGGTACTAATAACTGATTTCCGATCCATTTCACAAAAAAGGCAACGAGAATAAAGCCTGCAGTTCGTTTTATATGTCCTAAGCCTTGAAGAATGGATGCCGCTGTAATTGCTACCGAGCAAAGAAAGATGGCAAGTACAAGTAATTGCAATGCCTGTGTTCCACTTTCATCTTGGAATAATAATCGATTCGCCTCTGGAAAAATAGCAATCAATCCAATGGTCGCACCAATAGCTAGATAAAAACTAAATAGCATTGCACCACGGATATACGGATAAAATGTGGATGGGTCGCCTTTTAACTTCTGCTTGGAGATCGATGGGAGTAATGCTAATGCAAAGGATGAGCCAAGCACAGTACCAAGCTGAATCAATGGTTGGCCGCGGTCAAATATCCCTTTGGCTTCCATTGCTTCTATTTTGGACAGCCCATACTCCCTAAGTCCTGGAATTAATGTGAATGCATCCGCAAACTGAATAACGAGCAGTACCATATGGTTTAATGCAGCAACAAGCCCAAGAATCAGCAACGTGCGGACATAATATTTCCAAGGGATTTCATAACGCTCTCTCGAACATGGACGACGCTTCGCAACGTAAATACCCAAGATAACAATAGCAGCACAAGACCCGCAAATGGATGCAATTGCAGCTGCTTGACCAATCACATACAAGGAATGATTTCCAAAAGCAACATATATTGCTGCTGCGATAATGATACATACTCGAACAAGCTGCTCAATCACTTGTGAGTAAGCGCTCGGCTTCATTTCGTAAGTTCCTTGATAAACCCCTCGTAACAAAGCAGAAAAAGGAACAAGCAGAAAAGCAAATGCAGCTAACCGATATGTATATGTTAATTGTACATCACCAACCAAGCCGGCAATTGAATCTGCATTCCAAAAAAGAAAAAGAAATATTGCTCCATTCAATGCTAGTAATAGCAAAAAAACTGGAATATAAAAACTGTGAAGAGATAAGCTTTTGCCAGCTGCTTTTAACTCCACGGTCATTTTGGAAACAGCAGATGGAAAGCCATACAACGCAAGCATCATGGCGATCCCAAGAATTGGATAGACTTGCTGGTAAATATAAAATCCTATATCTCCTGTTAGATTCTGTAACGGCACTCGATAGCCCGCACTTAATACCTTACTGATGAGTCCTGCTAGCATGAGCAGCAATGCACCTTTCACCAGCTTATTTGTTTCATTCTCATTCATTCGTAAGCGCCCTTTAACTTAAATTTGCTATTAGTATACCATAGGTTTGGGACCAAATAACGAAAGAAGAAATACCCGATACGTATTTAAATCATCCGCACTATTATCTGTTGTTTCTGTTTTCTTTGTGACATTTAAAAAAGCTGTCTCCAAAGGATAAAATCCTCTCTGAGACAGCATGTATGAAATTAAGTACTATTCCATTTGTTTGGCCAAGAATACGGCAGCCGTTTCGGCAGCTTTCTGCTCTACTTTACTAAGCTTTTCCTCTTTGGAAAATATCATTACACACCCAATGGGATCTCCGTTTGCAATAATAGGACTGATACAGTAAGATTGCAGATCCTGCTCTTGCCCTTCTATAACCTCTAATTTTGTGGGATCAACTTCAAATACTTGCGACCTTTTATCAATTGTTTGTGTTAATGGATCGCCAATACTTTTATTTAAATAATCCTTTTTCGACTCCCCAGCAATCGCAATGACTTCATCTCGATCACTAATCAGTACTGGTGAGTGAAGCGAGTTAAATAAAGCTTCTGCGTATTCTTTGGCAAAGTGCCCTAATTCATTAATAGGAGAATATTTCTTTAAAATAACTTCTCCTTCTCGGTCAACGAAAATTTCGAGCGGATCTCCTTCACGGATTCGTAACGTTCTTCTAATTTCCTTTGGCACAACCACTCTGCCTAAATCATCAATTCTACGTACAATTCCTGTTGCTTTCATTCTAAGCAGCCTCACTTTCTAATGATGATTACTCATGTTTTGTTGTTTGCTTAACGAGGAAGTTCAAAAAAGTCCGGTAAAAATGACACTCCAAGAGCAGTAGACCTTCGACTAGTACCGACACGTCCTGTGTCGAACGTCAAAGTCACCACATCCTGTGGAAGCCCGGTACGTGGAGCTCCGCCGCCTCGAACTTCGAGGCACAGGACGTGCTAGTGTCGGCGTCACAAAGGACGTTGCGACCTTAGCCGACCGCGGTCCTTTTTATCCTCCTTTTGAACACTCATTTAACGTGTAAAAATCACCAGGTGTGGTTTTAGTATAAATCATCCAAAAATAACTATACATTCCATGGAAAATATATTTTAGAAGAAGCGTATTTTTATTTATCCCGATTAACGCTGTTTAGTTTTTTGATAAATTCCTCAACTAAATCGTATCTGCTATGTTCTGTTTCACTCGTCCACTTAAAGGCAATTTTCAATTTATTGCTTTCTGTCCCTAAGCCGACATTACGCCCAAACGTATTCGCCACTTCAAATACCTTTGAACCGTCAATTTGCTGACTACGCGCATCATCGACAAGGATGACAATTTTTTTGTTCCGTTCTGTAATGGACTCGACACGTTCTCTTTTGGCATACATTTTTAGAGAAGACACTGTGAAAAGGTTGCTTACCTCTACTGGGTAATCGCCAAAACGGTCAATTAATTCATCCTTAAGCTCCGAAACATCTTCAGCAGAATCCATCGCTTGGAATTGCTTATAAATATTAATTTTCTGTTTCTCATCTTTAATATACCCATCTGGAATATAGGCATCAATCTGAAGTGCTAACTCAGGCTCAAACGGTGTAATATCCTCTATTTCCTTCCCAGCCTTCCGTGCATCAATAGCATCCTTAAGCATTTGTGAATACATATCAAACCCAACAGAATCAATGAATCCATGCTGCTGTGCACCAAGCAGGTTACCTGCTCCACGAATAGAAAGGTCACGCATTGCAATCTTGAATCCCGAACCAAGTTCTGTAAACTCCTTGATTGCCTGCAGGCGCTTTTCGGCAACTTCTGTCAGAACTTTATCCTTTTGATACGTAAAGTATGCATACGCAACACGATTCGAACGCCCAACACGTCCTCTTAATTGATACAACTGACTGAGCCCCATTCGGTCAGCATTACTGACAATTAGTGTATTAACATTCGGAATGTCTACACCCGTCTCAATAATCGTTGTACTGACAAGCACATCATATTCACCTTCTAAGAAACCAAAAATAACATTTTCAAGCTCTGTTTCATTCATCTGACCATGTGCAACTGCAATTCGGGCATCATCGACAAGCATCCCAATGTCACGAGCAACCTTGTCAATGTTTTCAACACGGTTATAGAGATAAAACACTTGCCCACCACGTGCCATCTCGCGTTCAATCGCCTCTCGAACAAAAAGCGGATTGTGCTCCATCACATAGGTTTGTATTGGGAAACGGTTTTCCGGTGGTGTTTCAATAACAGATAAATCTCGAACACCGAGCATCGACATATGCAATGTTCTTGGAATTGGGGTTGCTGTTAAAGTTAATACATCAACATTCGTTTTCAATTGCTTAATTTTCTCTTTATGCTTTACACCAAAACGCTGTTCCTCATCGACAATCAGTAAACCTAAATCACGATATTCAACATCCTTGGATAGAAGGCGATGTGTACCAATTACTACGTCGATAGTCCCTTGGCGTACTCCTTTTAACGTCTCTGTTTGTTGTTTTCTCGTACGGAATCTGCTTAAAAGTCCAATATTGATTGGATAATCCTGAAACCTCTCGCGAATCGTTTCAAAGTGTTGCTGTGCTAAAATTGTCGTTGGAACAAGTAACGCTACTTGCTTCCCATCAGCTACTGCTTTAAACGCCGCCCGGATTGCTACTTCTGTTTTTCCGTAACCAACATCTCCACAGAGGAGGCGATCCATTGGCTGCTGCCTTTCCATATCCTGTTTAATCTCCTCGATACAACGAAGCTGGTCATCTGTTTCTTGATACGGAAATGAGGCCTCAAATTCCCGCTGCATTTCGGTATCCTCGGAAAAGGCAAATCCCTTTTTCGCTTCTCGTTCTGCATACAGCTTGATTAAATCATCTGCAATATCTTCAACGGATGATTGGA
The DNA here is from genome assembly GCF_038002145.1 of Oceanobacillus sp. FSL W7-1309. Taxonomy (NCBI): domain Bacteria; kingdom Bacillati; phylum Bacillota; class Bacilli; order Caryophanales; family Bacillaceae; genus Oceanobacillus; species Oceanobacillus sp. FSL W7-1309. The sequence goes on along the minus strand of NZ_JBBOBX010000001.1, from coordinate 1,539,792 downwards.
CTTTCCGCTTCACCTTTGTCCATTCGGTTCCGCCAAGTTTATACACTTTCGGTTCTTTACCTTCTGAGCCTACAAATTTCTGTACAAGATCGATTTGTTCAATTGGAACAAATAGCTTGTCATCTCCAGAATACTTGAGCAGCATATAATCTTTATGCAGATTATTTACCTCAAGTGTCTCAATCCCAAGGTATTTCCCTACCCCATGATTAGCATGAACGACATAGTCACCGACCTTAAGTTCCTGATAGCTTTTAATTCGTTCCGCATTGGAAATTTTTTGCTGCTTGCGTGTACGCTTAACGCGTTTTTTAAATAACTCATTTTCCGTGATAATAGATAGCTTATGCATCGGGAGTTCAATCCCGCTCGTAATATTTCCAATCGCTATCGTTGGCTGATCTACTGGCAACCTTAATTCAGATGCAATGCCCGCTTCAATATCATAATCTGCTAAAATTGAATGGATTTTTTCTGCTCGCTCTTCATTCGGAGCAAGAATCACAACCGAGAAATCACTCTTTTCCCATCGTTGCAGCTCTGTTTTAAATAAGTGCATTTGGCCATGAAATTCCTGCATTGCCCGCGACGATAAGTTAATAATATTTTGTGGCTGTGTATTTGGTATATGACGTAAAAATACAGACATATAGATTCGTTGCTGCTTCATCATCTCTAAAACTGTATCCCAATCTAGAGAAAACCTGCTGTTTCGCACCATTTGGCCTGACTCAAGCAAGCTGCTGTACCATTCGGCTTCTTCCATATCCAGATGTGTAGCTGTTTCTTGAATCCTGCTCATTTCATCTAATACGATTAGACCATCAGAATCGAGATAATCTAATAAACTAGCAGGGTTTTCATATAGAAAACCGATATATTTATACATTTCCTGAAAGCGCTCTAAATTCTTTAACCGGCTTATATCCTGTTCAATGACTTCGATGAGCTTTTCTTTTGCACTTGATGCTTTCATTTTTTTAAGCGTTGCCGCATATGCTTCCTCGAGTTTATTCGCTGATGCCAGCACATCTTCATCTGTTAGCAATAGTTCTGTGGCAGGACCAATTGTAACGTTCTCTACCCGATCAAGCGATCGTTGTGTCTCTGCATCAAAATAACGAATAGAATCAATTTCCTCATCAAATAATTCAATGCGAATCGGGTGTTGTTCGGTAATTGGATAAATATCAATAATTCCACCGCGCCGACTGAATTCACCAGGTGTAGCAACCATAGAGGTTCGTTCATACCCCATATCGATAAGTGAGGACAAATACGAATCAATTGCAATATCTTCCCCAGTTACAAATCGGAGTTGATACTTACTCCAATAACTTTTAGGTGGCAAAATCCGTTTTAATGCCGCTACTGGGGTAATAAGAATGCCTGATTTCTTACGGGACCATGCTGTCAGCGCTTCAATACGCTGACTTCTCAATTCCGGACTGGATATCGATATCTCAGAAGCTATCAATTCATTGACCGGATATAAGTGTACATCATCTTCGCCCATAAACTCGGATAGGTCATCATATAGCTGTTGGGCCTGTACTAGTTGGTGTGTTACCAAAAGCACAGGCCTGTTAATCGATTGATCGATTACGGATACAAGCATGCTTCTTGCAGATCCCGAGAGACCCGCAATTAATTGCTCACGCATTCCACTGTCAATTCCATTAATAATCGACTGGATATCTTCTTTTGATTGTAAATAATAATTAATACCCTTCATTGTCAAACTCCTCTTAAACATGTATATATAAGCGCAAAAATGCCTTGGTCTACATAACCAAAGCTTTTGCTGCGTATGTTATTGTATAAAATAATCCAATTCATGATAATTTGGATGCTGTCCTAGAGCATGCTCACAGTTTTCACAAATCGTTTGTATTTGCATATTTCCATTCCCATCATAACGGATCATTTCTTCTAGCTCTTTCTTGTTTAATTGATCAAAACCCAACATTGTTGTGTCGACAACCTTCTGCTCTAGCCTTCCAACGGTTTGCCCACAATGTCTGCACCGATATATAATTGTCATAAGTTACCACCTCGAATAAACATTAAAATGCCTAAAGTCCGTATTCAAAAAGGAATGAAGTAATGCGAAGTGTCATTTTCACCGGACTTTTTGAACAACCTCTTAAAAGTTTATCCTGTTGGTCTTATTTTATACATGTGCTATAGGAAGCTAATTACTATAAGCTTATGTATCAATTATTATAATCATTCATTACTTCAACAAACGCTTTTCCTCCCAGCCATGACTCACAAGCATCTGCCGCATGCCCGATGCTACGCTCAACATCTTCCTTCTCTTCCTTTGGAAAGGAGCCTAGCACGTAATCCACTACTGGAACAGGCGATACAGGTCTGCCAACTCCAAGACGAATACGTTTAAATTCCTTTGTTCCTAAGTGAGCTATTGTTGATCTTACACCATTATGACCACCATGTCCTCCTTTTTGACGAAGGCGAATCTTCCCTGAAGGAAGGTCAAGGTCATCATAAATTACAAGAACATCTTCTAAATCAACATCATAATAATCCATTAGTGGACGAATAGATTCTCCAGAAAGATTCATATATGTCTGCGGTTGAAGGAGTATAAGCTTTTCACCAGAATAATTCTCCAGTGCATAATCGCCTTTAAATTTCGTTTTATCCAATTTCCAGTGATGACGATCCAATAATTCATCAATCACCATAAAACCAATATTATGACGCGTTTTTTCATATTTTTTACCAGGATTACCCAATCCTACAATACATTTCATCTTAACATCCTCCTAAAAGTGTATGTTCAAAAGGAGGATAAAAAGGACTTTTTGAACTTCCTCCTAAAGAGGGATTCAATACAACAACCCCTCCTACTAAGAATATACTACCAGATTCTTAAAGGAGGGTACATGTTGTTATTCCATATCGTTGTTATGCTTCTTCTGAATTATTCTGCTCTTTTCCAACTAATTCTGGTTCAGCAGATTCATCCGGAGCCTGTTCAATATCTTCCATCGTATCAGGTGCTACAATTGTAACAACTGTTGTTTCAGGATCTTCCAAAATCTCAAAGCTTCCTGTAACTTTTAAATCACCTACTGTTAATCCTTCTCCTAAACCAAGAGAGGAAACATCAACCGTGATTTCTTCCGGAATATCACTAGGCTTTGCACGTACCTGTGCTTCATATAACGGTTGCTGTAATACGCCTCCGTCTTTTGAGCCTTGCGCTTCTCCTTCTAATCGAATAGCTACAGCCACGTCCATTTCCTCCGCCATATTTACAACGTAGAAATCGACGTGAATTAACTGATCATTAATTGGATCCATTTGATATTCGTGTAGCATGACATCGACCGAGCTATCATTTTCGATATCAAGGGAAATAATTGCGTTTCTACCTTCATCACGAACAGTTTTCAATAACTCGATACTATCCACTGCTACATTCTTTGATTCTTTATTTTTCCCGTAGACTACTGCTGGAACTTGTCCGCTTAGTCTAATTTCTTTATTTGCTGATTTTTTAAGACTTTCCCGTTTCGCTGCTTTTAATTTTACTGCCATGTTCATCATCCTCCAATTTTTAATCCAGCTCCAGCTCCCAGCGACTAGCGAGACTTCTCTCACCTCAATAGGTCGCTACCCGGTCGCCTCCACCTTCGTTCATACTCTATTTCTAAACAAAATATGTGTAAATCACGGAGTTAAAAAACTGTTAGTACAATTAATTCCCGAAATTCGGTCAATCTAAACCATTAATCAAATAAGATACTTACAGATTGCAATTCATGCACACGTACGATTGCTTCTCCAATTAACGGTGCGACAGATAAAGCGGTAATTTTGTCACTATGCTTTTCTTCCGGAAGTGGAATACTATTCGTAATGACAAGCTCTTTGATCTGTGAATTATTAATACGCTCTATTGCAGGTCCAGATAATACAGGGTGTGTACAACAAGCATACACTTCTTTCGCTCCATTTTCTATTAAAGCGTTCGCAGCAAGTGTAATTGTTCCTGCAGTATCAATAATATCATCAATTAAAATAGCTGTTTTTCCTTCAATGTTCCCGATAATATTCATGATCTCAGCAACATTTGGACGTGGACGTCTTTTATCAATAATTCCAATTGGAGCTTTTAGACGATCTGCCATTTTACGTGCACGTGTAACTCCGCCATGATCCGGGGAAACAATAATCACATCTTCTAGTTCTTTCGCTTCAAAGTAATCTGATAAAATTGGAACACCTTGTAAATGATCAATTGGAATATCAAAGAAACCTTGAATTTGCGGTGCATGTAAGTCAAGCGTAATAACACGATTTGCACCTGCTGTTTCAATTAAGTCTGCAACCAATTTAGCTGCAATTGGTTCACGTGACCGTGCTTTACGGTCCTGCCTTGCATACCCATAATAAGGCATAACGATATTGATTGATTTTGCTGAAGCACGCTTTAGCGCATCAATCATGATTAACAGTTCCATAATGTGCTGATTAACGGGAGCGCAAGTGGATTGGATGACATATACGTCACACCCACGAACACTTTCTTCGATATTGATTTGCACTTCACCATCGCTGAATTTGGATACGGTACATTTTCCTAATGTCGTTCCAATATGGGCAGCAATATCCTGCGCTAATTTAGGGTTGGAGTTCAGCGACAATACTTTCAACGATGAATCCTTATAGCTAGATGCCATGAAATATAACCTCCGTTAATCTTTTTTTCTATTTTTTAAATTTGCTACGTAACCGTCTTTATTCGTTTGTCTTGCTCTTGCGATAGATAAGGCATCTTCTGGGACGTCATCTGTGATTGTAGATCCTGCGGCAACATAAGATCCTTTTCCTATCGTTACAGGTGCGATAAGGTTGGAGTTACAACCAATAAATGCGTCATCCTCAATTGTCGTCAAGAACTTGTTTGTTCCATCATAGTTTACTGTTATTGTACCACAACCAACGTTCACATTGCTTCCTACATTTGCATCACCAATATAACTTAGGTGCGAAACCTTGCTATTATCACCAAGTGATGTCTTTTTTATTTCTACGAAGTTACCTAGTTTTGCATCGTTTCCGATAGTTGAGTCTGGCCTTATATGTGCGAATGGGCCAATGTTAACACGATCTCCAATTCTGCTTTCGTTTGCTACACTGTGTTTAACAACCGTACTTTCTCCAATATAACAATTGTTAACCTCACTATTTGGTCCAATTTCTGCATTTGCTTTAATCGTCGTCGTTCCTTTTAAAACTGTTCCGGGGTGAATGATAGCGTCAGATTCAATCACAACATCTGGCTCAATGTATGTATTATCTGGGTCGATAATCGCGACACCATTTCGCATATGCATTTCATTAATACGCTTTTTCATTGTCTTTTCTGCTTGTGCAAGTGCAACTCGATCATTAATCCCTAATGTTTCATCAAAATCTGGCGTTAAATAAGCGCTAATTTTCTGGCCTTTATTTCGCAGAATTTCGATGACATCCGGCAAATAATACTCACCTTGTGCATTATCATTGGAAACCTCTTGTAACGCAGCAAAAAGCGCCTCATTATCAAAACAGTAGGTTCCAGTATTGATTTCGTTAACAAGAAGCTCTGATTCAGTTGCGTCCTTGTGCTCGACAATTCGTTCTACTTCGCTTGATTCATTGCGAATAACCCTGCCATAACCTGCCGGATTTTCTGTCTTAGCTGTCAAAATTGTTGCGCTGGCACCTTGCTGTTCATGATAGGCGAATAATGCTTGGTAGGTCTCTCCCGTGATTAAAGGCGTGTCACCACAAGCAACAATAGTTGTACCTTGTTTTGTTTTAAGCAAATCCTCCGCTTGCAACACCGCATGGCCTGTACCTAACTGCTCTTCTTGTATAACAAATTCACTGACGTTCCCAATTTGCTCTTTTACCTGTTCAGCGCCAAAGCCAACAATAGTTATCATTTTATCTAAATGTACGGTATTTAACTGATCTATTACATGCTTTACCATCGGACGTCCAGCGACAGGGTGCAATACTTTATAAAGCTTTGATTTCATTCTCGTTCCTTGCCCTGCCGCCAGAATAACAGCATAACGATTATTCATAAGGTAACCTCCAGGTTTTCTAATTATCCATTTTAAAATATATCGTAAAAAACGTTTGATTTCAACAGGTTAGGGGGAGGAAATCATATGAAACGGAGCTATTCAACCTATGTTGATTTCACTAATTGGATTTGTTTTGAATCAGGGGAGATATTTTTTATATACGGAGAGCTTTTTTATATAAGGCGTATTCAGTCCTTCTGCCAATTGTAATAAAAAATATGACAGGTATATTTCGGAATATATTACCAGTTAGCTTACCACAAAGAAAAAAGGCTAACCTAGAACAGATTAGACCCCTTTTTAATATAGTCATGACGATTTAGGAAGCTCCCGCCTCTTCGTATTTAACTTCACTTTCTCCTGCCCGGCGATATTCTTCCAGCACCGCATCTTGAATTTTAGAACGAGTACCAGAGTTTATCGGGTGTGCAATATCGCGAAATTCCCCATCAGGAGTTCTTTTAGATGGCATTGCCACAAACAACCCGTTATTTCCATCAATGACACGGATATCGTGAACAACAAATTCCTGATCTAACGTGATAGATGCAATTGCTCGCATTCTGCCCTCTGTATTAACGCGGCGTAATCTAACGTCTGTTACTTCCATGATGTTTCACCACCTTTTCCCATTTGAACTTACTGTAACTAGTTCAACAAAAGAATTTAAAATCCTGCTTAAAATATAAAAAAAGTTAAATATTTTAAATATAGGATGTTTTTTTAGAAAAAGGTGGATTCATTCATAAATTGCCATCTTTCAATCGGGATCATTCAAAATTGGTGAGATCTTCCACAAAATTCCCTGCTTGAATTTCAATCGTATGATGTCGCATATCTACATTTGATATTTTAACAAGTGATGTGTAATGATCGACAATTCGTTCTTCTTCTTCGTCGTCTGCTTCTGCAAGTACACCAATCGCTTGAACATGGGCATCAAACTCAGATAACAGATTAATCATACCTGTAATTGTTCCGCCAGCTTTCATGAAGTCATCGATGATGCAAACATTTGCCCCTTCTTCCAGACTGCGTTTTGGTAAGACCATTGTTTGTATTTTCCTAGACGAACCAGATACATAGTTAATACTAACCGATGATCCTTCTGTCACCTTGGGGTCCCTTCTTGCAATGACTACTGGTACATTCAAGAAAGATGCAACAGCATATGCCAAAGGAATCCCTTTCGTTGCTACTGTTACAATCACATCAATATCCATTTTGGAAAACTTCGAAGCAAATACACGACCGATTTCTCTGACGGTCTGTGGGTCACCAAGTAAATCGCTCATGTAAAGGTATCCCCCTGGTAATATTCTGCTCGGGTCTTCTAATTTTTTTCGTAACTCCTCAATAAATTGCATATTATTTTCCTGCGAATATTCAGGGATATACTTCACCCCTCCACCAGCACCAGTGGATCGTTGCAGATATCCCATGCCTTGACTTTGAAAAACAGCATGTATTATATCTAAATCTTCACTAATAGAAGACTTCGTTGTATCACATAACCTTACAAAATAAGGTAATTGTATATGTTTCCGTGGGTTCTCCAGAAAGAAATCAGTCAAAACAACTAACCGGTTACTTCTTTTCATTTTCACACCTCAAAACCGTATATTTAATTAATAATATACCATTTTCATACGTTTTTTGGCAATATTTACCCTAATAATCGAACAAGGTAAACCTCGTCGCAAAATCCGCGCATTCCGTTATAGATTCGCTTTGCTTTACTTTGGTGCTCAACCAATCCGTAAATCGTAGGTCCACTCCCGCTCATTAAAACACCAGCAGCACCTGCTTGAATCATTGTTTCTTTAATACGTTCCACCTCTGGATGGAGCTTAAACGTAACAGATTCTAAGGAGTTGCCAATATGCCTGCAAAGGTTATTGAAATCCTGCTTTTCGATTGCATGCAGGATTTGATTTGTATTAGGATGGGTAAGTTTGTCCACGTTCACTTGGCCAAAAATTGTCTTCGTCGATACACCAATATCCGGCTTTGCTAATACTACCCAACAAGGGGGTGGAGAAGGTAGCTTTTCGATTTTTTCTCCATAACCTCGCGCAATTGCGGTGTTACCATAGATACAAAACGCCACATCCGCACCAATTGTAGAGCCAAGCTTTGCCAACTCATCGAGTGAGATGTCTAATGACCATAATCGATTGAGCCCTCTGAGTACTGCTGCCGCATCTGTACTCCCCCCGCCAAGACCTGCTGACACTGGTATATGTTTTTCCATATTAATATGGACACCTGTCTTAATTCCATAGGTATCTTTAAAAGCACGTGCGGCCTTATATGCCAAGTTCCGTTCATCATTTGGTACATACCTGCTTTCAAGAGCTATCACAATTTTATCCTCTTCCAAAGCATACAATTCAATGCGATCAGCTAAATCAATCGTCGTCATAATCATTTCTACATCATGATACCCATCCGTTCGTTTTCTTAATACATCAAGGGATAAATTAATTTTTGCAGGAGCTTTTTCCAATATTATTGTCATTAACGTCACCTACCTTGCCACGTACTAAAAAATATAAATAATTGTACCATATTAAAAAAGCATAGGCGACCAGATTGAAGTTAGGTCAAGTTTTGAAAGGCATGTGAAAGGGTGAAGATTGAGTGCAAATGGTTTTCACTTCCTAAAAAACGGTCGACTTTTTAACTAAATATGAAAAGAAGCAAACCCCTTAGGATTTGCCCCTTTGCATTTGCTGCTCGGCTATTTCAATTGCGCGTTTCACCATATTACCTGCATCACGCGCTTTAATGCCACCCCAGCCCTCTTGTTGGACAGTGTCGTAAAACCCTAACTCCTTAGCAATTTCTTCTTTCAACTGGTCTGACATCATTCCTCTACGTCTTCCCACGAAAGAACAGCCCCTTTCCATTTTAAGTTAGTTTACCCTTACGACATGCTTAGTTTATGTCTATATGCTAAATCAAAACGAGTAAGAAGTATGAAACAATGGAAAGTTACACCTTTTAGGACAAAAGCAGAAGTGCCTAATTAGTGGTGTACGGACTAGCCCGCACTTTGGAATTTTGGCAACTAAAAACACCGATTAAATTTCACACTTTTTTCCAATAAAAAACAGCAGACAACTGTCTACTGTTCCATTAATAACGCTTTATTCCGTTCATCTAAAAATTTTAATTCTACCGTCTCTGTCAATATGTCTGCATAGCTGTATGAAACACGTTCGAATGCATTTTCGTCTTGGTCAAGCTCAACAATGAAGACTGAAGGATACGTCTCTGCAAGTACTCCCGATCGTATCACCGTTTTCCTTCTCCCTCCATTGGCTTTTAATTTCAACCGCTTTCCAACATGGCATTCAAGACCTTGCTTAATTTCGATTAATGTTTTAGCCACTACACTCCACCTCACTAGTTAATAGTGTAACATAAACTTGTCCGACAGTCAAACAAAACTTAATATTATATCAGTAAGTCTTTTTACCTGTCAACAATAATTTTTGTCTATTTCTTATATTATTTGCATATGTTAACAATTTATGTATAATTTTGCCGAAAATTTTTATCGAACTTTAGCATAAATTTAAATACACCATTTCGCGGTGCTAAATTCCTTTTGAATACTCACCCCTTACTATAAAAGCAGAAGCGCCCAGTTAGCGATGTACCGAGGTGAGAGAAGTCCCCTGCAGATTGAACGCTTCTTGGACGCGGATGGCATTTCAGTATTTTTTTAGTTATCTTTGTTTAGAAAGGACAGCAATATTCTTTTATTCCTCATCCTCACCATTTTCTAAATAAGGCAAACCTGTACGAAGTAGACCTCTCGTCTCCACTCCACCCATTCCTTTTTCCCCCGTCATCGTGTTGCGTAATGCATCCCATACGCTAACACTCTCCATAAATGGGGTATAGGCTATTTTAGCCGCAATATAAACAGGGTCTAATGCATGAATATTTACCCTTAATGGAGAGCTGGCATAATTGGCTCCAGCACGTATAAGTGATTCAAAATGTGATTGGCAAGCACCTGCAAAGATAACAAGCTGGTCTAAATTAGAGCTTTTCCTCCTTGCCTCTCGTACAGTTTCGGCAAAATATTTAGAATGACGATAGGCTCGTAAGTCATTTTTAAATCCTTTATTTTTTGAATAAGCATCATGCCCTGTAATAACGATAATATCCGGTCCTATTCTTTCTACTAAGCCGCCAATTTCATCCGGCATTTCTTTCTCATTTAAATGAACTCCATGCACCTGTAACCCAATGCGCTGGTACAGGGAAATACATTTTCTTAAGTACATCGGGTCTCCATCTAAATGGAGGACCTTCGCAGGGAGCTGAAAAAATTTGGCATTATTCAAATAACCATCCGTTGAATGGTACATTCTTTTTTCCTTCATCAACTGATAATCCTGACGAAATAATCGATAGGAAAATTCTTCTTTCTCCTTTTCCTTCTGTTGCCGCCTTTCTACATCCTGACGCTTTGCTACAACAAGATCATGAAGTGGAGCATCTACCTCAAGTCGCATTTCTGCACCATGTAGAATTGCTGTGTTTTTATTTATTGCGGCTACACGGAATAGCAGGTCATGCTGATAGGAACTACGTGTAACAAGTTCTCCAATAGTTATGCCCATATATCCACCTCTTAGCCTTCGGTTATTCTATAGACTATGTGATGGCCTAGAAGCCTGTGCTTAGAAATATCAGGCATGGGCGTTCATGAAAATTTAAAAAGGAAGAATCCCTACATAAATACACTTCGTAAGGACCTGAGGAAATCTGGGGAGCTCGTGGACGTTAGAAAACAAAGATAAATGATAGAGAAGATTTAAATTTTTTTATTTGTCAAAAAAGCTATTGTCACAGCAATACAACAATAGCTTTTTTGCATTATTTATTTTTATAAAATGTATTCGAAAGTAAGGCAAACTCTTCCATATTAAGTGATTCACCCCGTCTGGAACCATCGATTCCAGTGGTATCTAAAATCGATGTAATTTCTTCTTTTGTAAATTGCTCTTTAAAAAAGCTAGTTAGGTTATTGCGCAATGTCTTTCTTCTTTGCGCAAAGCATGCTTGCACAAGCTCAAAAAAGAAATCTTCATCTACTACTTCAACCGGAGGCTTTTCCCTTATTACAAGCTGCAAAATACTCGAATCCACATTTGGCTGTGGCATAAACACGCTTTTCGGTACGGTCATAACAACTTTCGCCTCTGTGTAATACTGAACGGCAATGGTCAGTGATCCATAGCTCTTACTATTCGGCTTTGCAGCCATTCGTTCTGCAACCTCTTTTTGAATCATAACAGTCAAGCTTGTTACCGGTAATCTATCACGAACAAGCTTCATTAAAATCGGTGTCGTAATATAATAAGGCAGATTTGCAACAACATGAATTGGCTGATCTGGTTTGAAATGTGTACGAATGACAGTTTCCACATCCGCTTCTAAAATATCCTGATGAATAACTTCTACGTTGGAATAATCGTGAAGCGTATCCTTCAAGATTGGCAAGAGCCGCTGATCAATTTCGAAAGCTACAACCTTGTCTGAATGAATTGCCAGCTGTTCCGTTAACGCCCCCATCCCTGGTCCAATCTCAATTGCACCAGCTGCTTCATCAATCCCAGCATGTTTAATAATATTCTCTAATACATTGACATCTACCAAGAAGTTTTGTCCAAGACTCTTTTTAAAAGAGAACTTGTATTTATTTAAAATCTCTTTCGTTCTTGAAGGAGTTGCTATATATTTTTTAGACATCCTTTTCCTCCTGTTGGATCACTTTTATAGCTTGCTCAAATTGTGCTTTTGTTATTTGGAATTGTGTTAGTCGTTTCAGCAGCTGCTTTCCATTCGTATGCCCGATTTGCAAGAATTCACCAAGTTTCTCCCGTCGTATGCTTGCTTCCCGTCCACCAATCAAACCATGTTCAATTAAATCTGCTTTTTCAATCTCACTTTCGCGTATATCTGCTAATTCATATACCTTTTTTAGTGCATGCCGAATCGTTTCGATACTAGCATGTTCAATACCGAGACTTTTATTTTTCGGATGCTTGGCCCTTGCTTGATCTCTCGTAAGAAAAGCATGCTTACATCCTGGAACAGCTTGATCGACAATATGGCGAATACGCTCACCAGGATAATCTGGATCTGTAAAAATAATGACACCGCGCTTTTCTTTCGCATGTCTTATTCGAGCTAACGTCTCTTTATTAATAGCTGATCCATTCGTTTCTATTGTATCTGCGTCAACTGCTTGTTGAACTTTCGTTGTGTCGTCTCTTCCTTCAACAACAATAATTTCTTTTATTTTCAATCGATTTCCTCCACTGCTTTATCTTTATACGGTTCTACAAATGTTAGATGACCGGAGTATTTTTAAGCAAAAATACTGGACTTTTTAAGCACCTTCTATAATAAAATAATGCTCTTACCATTTTAGCATGATAAGAGCATTTTATTCTATCGTTTATAAAGTGAAACTTCACAGTAGAGATTACAACAAACCTTCATAGTATGATAAAAACGTATCTTATTAATTCAACACCTTAACTTGAACGGTTTTCACTCCCCATGAATAAGCATCAGATTTGGATGGTACATGGACATCGATGCGATTTCCTTTTATATTCCCGCCTGTATCACCTGCAATTGCTTCTCCATAGCCTTCAACCCATACCTTCGATCCAAGTGGAATTACATTCGGGTCCACAGCAATTACTTTCATATTCGGATTAGCTCCCAAATTAATTCCTGTAGCTGTTACACCTGAACATCCACCACATTCTGACGTAAATGCACTTGCTGTCACTGTTATTGTTTCCCCGTCTTGACTACTGTCCTTTGGTGTTTCATTAGCAAGTGTAACAAGATTTGACTCCTGGACTTCTTCCTTTGTACCAACTGCTACCACACGCGTAACACTTTCTTCTTTTACATCTTCACTAACTAATTCACGGCTTACTTCCTCACCGTTTTCCTTGGTTACTTTAAAACGCTTTGTAACCGTGCCTTCTTCACCTTCTGAAATAACCTTCTCTTCCCCTTTTAAAAGCGAGCTATCTTGACGTTCTTCTATGTCAAATGCGATGGTTTCTGTAACTTCTTCATCTTCGATAGCTACACGTACAATGGCAATCGTTTTCCCTTTGGTTACTTCTTCATCAAGCGCTGGGGTGATTCGATCATCCGAGTCTTTTTCATAGTCTATATCAGCTTCCTTTAGCAGATCGTTTACTGTTCCACCTGTTGTCCAGACCTTTTTCTTTTCGCCGCCGTCATTGATAGTTACCTGATATGCCTTCTCAACCTCGATATGTAAGCCATCTTCCGTTACCTCTGCTGGCTGATGAGATATTTCATCACGTTCTTGGAAAGATAAATCTTGTTCACTTAGGAAATCTTCAATTGTATCTGCAGTTGTATAATAAACCTGTTCTTTACCATCAATACTTACTGTAATTTGCTTTGCAGTCTTATACGTTATTTCCATTCCATCTTCAATGGATTCTGCCTCACCATGAGATAAGAAATCGTACGTTCCAACAGTTATTCCTAGTTCTTGAAGCAAGTCTCCAACTGTATTTGAGTTTGTGCTGATTGTTTGTATTTCTCCGTTGTCTGTCATTACTACTTCAGCTTTCGTTGCTTCCACTAGTACAAACACTGAAAATAAAACAAGTGCTAAAACACCAATACTTGAAATAACCAGCTTCTTTTTCGATGCCGGCAAAAGCTTATGAACTAATTCCATGTGCCTGCCCCCTTATTCCCAATTGATTATATAAACAGAGAGTGGCAAAGTCAAAGCCACTGGGGTTACGATTCATTTACAGTTATATTACGCATTTTTTATTTTCTATGGAATTGAGTCTACAAAAACAAACTTAACCTTGATAAATCAATGTTATTCTATGTTACATAATTGAAATAAAAGGGAGACTGCTAGCGTTATCAGTCTCCTTTTTCCTTCCATATTTAGGGCGTATTGTTACATAAAATTACTGTTATTTTACTTCACATCAAATAAATTACATGCATTTCGGGTTGTAGCTTCACCAATTTCTTCAATGCTCATTCCTCTTAATTCAGCAATTTTTTCCGCTACTAATTTTACATACGCCGGCTCATTACGCTTCCCGCGATTTGGGTGTGGTGCAAGATAAGGTGCATCTGTCTCAATTAATAATCTGTCTAGTGGTACCTGCTTTGCAACCTCTTTCGGTAATGGTGCATTTTTAAACGTAACAGGCCCGCCAAGTGAAATATAGAAATTCATGTCCAGACATGCTTGGACATAATCTATGGAATCATTATAGCAATGCATGATTCCTCCAACTTCCTTCGCATCTTCTTCTTGTAAAATCTCGATAATATCTTCTGTTGCCTCACGGTTATGGATAATAATTGGCATCTTTACCTTTTTAGCTAAATGGATTTGCTTTCGGAATACTTCCTTTTGTACGTCCTTCGGGGATTTATCCCAATGATAATCCAGCCCCATTTCACCAATGGCTACAACCTTTGGATGGGCCGATAATTCCTCAATCCAAGCAAGATCTCCCTCTGTCATATCAATCGCATCGACTGGATGCCAGCCAACAGCTGCATAAATATTTTCATTCTGTTCTGCAATTTTGATTGCAAGTGGAATCGTTTCTCGGTCAAATCCAACAACAACCATTCGCGTAACACCTGCATCTAACGCCCGACTGATTGTTTCTGGCAGGTCTTCTGCAAATTGTCTTGCATTTAAGTGGACATGTGTATCAAATAGCATATTTTTCATCCTTTTCATTTGTAAATTGTTAAGCTTAGAGTTAGTGCGCTGGCTCGGACTGTCACTCCTCCTGGCTACTATTGTGAACTTCAATAATTATAATGTAAACTTCAGCATTTTTCCTTTAATCATCAGCAATCCCCTAAAAAAGTGCTCCAATTTGATCATCTAATTGCAAATACCCTGCTAAGAAATCAGCAGGGTATTTATTAATCGTTATGCAATTTCAGATCCATTTGGAGCATTAACTGGTGCTTCAATCACTTGTAATTGACCATCATGCTCAGCAGAAAGAATCATACCTTGACTAATTTCTCCGCGCATTTTTCGTGGTTTTAGGTTCGCTACAATAACTACCTTCTTCCCAATCAAATCTTCTGGGTTTGGATAGAATTCAGCGATCCCTGATAAAATTTGGCGATGTGCCTTGTCGCCAGCATCGAGACGGAATTTTAGCAGCTTATCAGCACCTTCCACTTTGCTGCAATCAATCACCTCAGCTACCTTTAATTCGACTTTATCAAAATCATCGTATTTAATTTGCTTATCCTTCGTTGAAACAAGTTCTGTTTCCGTTGGGTCCCAATCACTAGCTTCTTCCTCTTCCAGCTTAGTTCCACCAGCCATTTGTTCACGAATATAACCAGCTTCCTCATCGATATCCAAACGCGGGAAGATTGGTGTCCCTTTCGCTATAACTTTCGTATTTCCTGGGAAATGACCGAAATGAACTGTTGCAAAATCACCTGCAGCATCATCATGGATACCTAGTTGCGCAAATATTTCCTTCGGCGCATGCGTCAGGAATGGCTGTAAAAGAATTGCAGAAACACGTAAGCTTTCAGCTAAATGAGCCATAACACTAGAAAGTTCTGACTGCTTATCTGCTTCCTTAGCGAGCTTCCAAGGCTCTGTTTCATCGATATACTTGTTCGCACGGGAAATCAATGTCCAAACATGGCTTAGGGCACTACTAAATTGCATGTTCTCCATTTCTTTTTGATAATCAGCAATTGTTTTTCCTGCTGTAGCCTTCAAATCTTCATCAAAAGTTGTGACATTTCCATTGAGTGCAGGGACTTCGCCGTCAAAATATTTGTTAATCATCGCTACCGTACGGTTTAATAGGTTCCCTAAGTCATTCGCTAAATCATAATTAACTCGCGAAACAAAATCCTCTGGTGTAAAGATGCCATCACTTCCAAATGCCACTTCACGCATTAGGTAATAGCGCAGAGCATCTAAACCATAGCGCTCCACAAGCATTTCTGGATAAACAACATTTCCTTTTGATTTCGACATTTTGCCGTCTTTCATTAGTAACCAGCCATGGCCAAAGATTTTCTTTGGTAATGGTAAGTCAAGTGCCATTAACATAATTGGCCAATAAATTGTGTGGAAACGAACGATTTCTTTTCCAACCATATGCACATCTGCTGGCCAATATTTATTAAATAGGCTTTGATTATCTGTTCCGTAGCCTAATGCCGTTATATAGTTAGATAAGGCATCAATCCATACATAGACAACATGCTTCGGATTGCTCGGTACTTTCACTCCCCAAGAGAAAACGGTACGCGATACCGCTAAATCCTCTAATCCTGGTTTAATAAAGTTGTTAATCATCTCATTTTTACGAGATTCCGGTTGAATAAAGTCTGCATGTGTATTGTAATAATCCAGCAGGCGATCCGCATACTTACTCATTCTAAAGAAATACGATTCCTCTTTAATCAATTCCACCGGATGCCCGCTATCTGGTGATTTTCCAGCAATAACATTTCCGGCATCATCACGCTCTACATCGACTAATTGTGTTTCCGTATAGAACGTTTCGTCTGGAATCGAATACCAGCCTTCATATTCATCTAAATAAATATCTCCTTGTTCTAAAAAGCGTTCAAAAATATCGGCAACTACCTGTTTATGTGTCTGATCCGTTGTGCGGATAAATTTATCATTGCTTATATCAAGCAGTTTCCATAACTCCTGCATGCTCTCAGCCATACCATCAACATATTCCTGTGGCGTAATGCCTAACTCATTCGCTTTGTTTTCAATTTTTTGCCCATGTTCATCACTACCTGTTAGGTAGAAAACGTCAAACCCTGTCATTCTCTTATAACGTGCCATCACATCGCAAGCAATCGTTGAGTAGGCATTCCCAATATGTAACTTTCCGCTCGGGTAATAAATTGGGGTCGTTATATAAAAAGTCTTTCTATCCTGTGACATGCATTTACCTCCTAGGTCCAAACCAAATTATTTTATAAAATCTATTGTAGCTATTATAACGCAATTTGCCAAATGCTGTGTAATAGAACAAAAGTATATAACGTCTCATAAGTTGAAGATAGTCTCGCTAAGCCTCGGGCGCTTAAGCTAGTTAAAAAAAGCAACTTCGTATGTATTTATTATTATAGTTAACCAACATATTAAACCGATTATTTAGATAAATAAATTTTCCCACTAATACTAAAATTTGTTGACAGAATAATCAATAGTTGATATCCTAATGCTAATATAGGTGTCGAAATATGGCGTTTTTTTGTTCCAAAGAAAAAAATTAAGGCAAAAAGCACAAATATCTTCTTTCTGAGAAGAATTTTTTCGTGTTTTTTCCCAAACCTTGGGGGAGGAAAATAATGAAATCTACTGGTATTGTACGTAAAGTTGATGAACTAGGGCGAATAGTCATACCTATTGAACTTCGACGCACACTAGATATCCATGAAAAAGATACAATGGAAATTTACGTAGACAATGATAAAATTGTCCTTAAGAAATATAAGCCAAATATGACTTGCCAAATTACAGGCGAAATTTCGGACGATAATCTGTCTCTAGCTCATGGAAAGCTTGTCGTTAGCCCAGAAGGCGCACACGCACTTTTAGAAGAAATTCAATCGCGCTTAAAATAGTTGGCGCAAGTCTCCAAACCAGGAATAAACTAAAACTACAATCACAAAGAGAGCTGACGCTTGTTGATAGCACGTCAACTCTCTTTTTTAGTGGATGAAGTAAAAATTCATTAATTTTATTTATAATCTTGAAATATCCTTTCACCTTTCAACTTGCTCATCCAATATGATACATCTGGTAAACATCGCGTTTTGGAATATTTCGATCAACCGCCACTTGCTTGATTGCATCCTTACTCGAAAATCCTTTTTCTTCAATATAATGATTAACATGCGCAACAACAGATAATGATTCCCACCATAAGTTATCGGCTTCTTCCTCTGCAGCAAGGGTTGACCCTTCGACGACGAGCACAAATTCACCGCGCATTTCCTGACTTTCAGCCCACTCAATTAATTCCTCCACAGTTCCCCGAACAAATTCTTCAAATCGTTTCGTCAATTCACGGGCAATTGCGATATTCCGATTTCCAAGCTGTTCATGAATTATCTTTAACGTATCCTTTATTCGATATGGAGACTCATAAAAGAGCAATGTTGCTTTCAACCGTTTTAAACGATCCAACTCAGACGCTTTATCCTTCTTCTTTCTTGGTAAAAATCCATAAAAATAAAATTCATCTGTTTTTAAACCAGAACCAATTAAGCCGCATAATGCAGCATTTGCACCTGGCAGGACGACGACGTTTTGATTTTCTTCAATTACAGCTTGAACAATTTCAACCCCAGGATCCGAAATCGTCGGCATTCCGGCATCACTTACAATAGCGATTGATTCGCCACGCTTGATTTTTTCCAATAGCTGCTCTTCCCTAGCTACTTTATTATGTTCATGATAACTAATCAAAGGCGTTGTAAGCTCAAAATGATTTAGAAGCTTTTTTGTATTTCTTGTATCTTCGGCTGCAATTAAACTAACAGATTCTAGAATTTTCAGCGCGCGATAGGTAATATCCTCAAGGTTACCAATCGGTGTTGGAACAACGTATAAAACGCCTGCTTTTTCATCGTCAAAGCTCTTTTGAATGTTCATATTGCAACGTCTCCTTCTGCTTTTCCTGAATCAGCAGCTTTTTTTCATTTCGTGAAAGCTGTTTAATCCGATATTCCTGTTGCATCGCTGCTTCCTTCGTCAAAAAACGTTCCACAAATACAACCTGAAATGGCCCTCTTCCACGTGTATATTTCGCACCTTTACCAGTTTCATGCATGTTTAAGCGACGCTCTAAATTATTTGTATATCCTGTATAAAGTGAACCATCCTTGCATCGAAGAATGTAGACAACATGTTCACATACCATAAATAATTTCCTCTGCTTCCTTGGTATACGTACCGTCCTCTTCATAGATATATAATGGCGGCAGGATTTTCAAGTCTGCTTTCCCATCCCGGACACCTTCAATTAAAAGCATATTTGCTTCCCTTTCCCGCTTCGGATATACAAGCTGCATACGCTTTGGTTCTAATTTATACTTTCTAAAAAGCTCTATTATATCAACGAGTCTCCCTGGTCGATGGACCATCGCGACTTTCCCGCCTGGTCGAACATGTAATTTACAGGCTTTTACAACATCTTCTAACGTACAAAATACTTCATGCCGAGCAATCGTCAAAAATTCATTATGATTATGTTCTGTACGGGAAGGTGTTTTAAAATATGGAGGATTACACGTAACGACATCAAAACTGCTTTGTCCGAGTATCGGCTGCATTTCCTTTAAATCGCCTTGTAGCATCATTAACTGATTGGAAAGTTTATTTAACTCCACATTCCTTTCTGCCATATGAAAAATCCGCTCTTGAATTTCTACACCTGTTATTTCAGCGTTTGTTCTTTTTGATAGGAGCAGGGGAATGACACCATTGCCGGTGCATAAATCCAATATTTTCCCTCGCTTTACGGGCACATAGGCAAAATGAGCAAGTAATACTGCATCCAGGGAAAAGGCAAAAGCTGTTGGGCTTTGGATAATTTGCATCTGCTCATCATTTAACAAATAATCCATACGTTCGTCATTAAATAATTGTACCATGGTTAACTCCTTACTATTTAACGTTGTTCATAAAACTGTCTAATGAAAAGAAAGCTGCCTCGGACATATATCGAGACAGCAGTAATAGCCTTCATTTAAAAAACGTGGCATCCGTTAAAGAGATCCTTAGATGGTCGTTCTTTGCTTTCTAAGGATCCCTTCTAAGTTGGAGTTCGTGTCTCCCTAAGCGAATACCTTCGTTGCACGTATGCAAAAAAGCTTTTATTTTGTTTTCTCAAAAAAGTCAAGGCAGAAAATACAGTCTTCATCTCTCCTTGGGCTTCCAAATTCCAGATTACATATATGAAAACCTTCTTCATATAATCTAGCAAGATTATCATACCCTTCACCAGGGAAGCTACCTTTGGAAGTTTTCTTATCTGACGCTTCATCCGCAGCTTCCTTTTGATGATCGAGATGATTACGCAAATTGTGATTTTCTACAGCTAATCGATGATTTTCCTCGAGCAACTCACTTAATCGCCCCTTTAAATCACCAAGCTGTTCATACAGTTCACCAATTTGCTTTTCCATATCCGAAACCTGGTCAAAAATTTCTCTGTTCCTCACGCCCACTCACCTCATCATTCTGTGGCTTGCGCTAAAATTCCTTCATCTATTAATTCATCTAAAGTATATTCAACAACGCGTTCTTTTTCCGGAATTTCGATTTGGATGAGCCGCTCAAGTATATTGAGACCAACTACTTTTCCTTTTCCATATGGCGTTACAATTGCTTCGCCAATATCCGGCAAATCACGCTTTGCAGTTTCATACGTATCATTTTCATATTTTAAACAGCACATGAGTCTGCCGCATAACCCAGATATTTTAGCAGGATTAAGGGAAAGATTTTGATCCTTCGCCATTTTTATTGATACTGGCTCGAAATCCCCTAAAAACGTTGAACAACAAAGCATTCTGCCACAAGGTCCAATACCACCAAGCATTTTCGCTTCATCGCGCACACCAATTTGGCGTAGTTCAATTCTCGTTTTAAACATGGAGGCCAAATCCTTCACTAAGTTCCGGAAGTCGACCCTGCCATCTGCTGTAAAATAAAAAATAATTTTATTGCGATCAAATGTGTACTCTACTTCAACCAGATTCATATCAAGCTTATGCTGCTCAATCTTATCTGAACATATATGAAATGCTTTATCCGCTTGCTCTTGATTTTCTAAAACGGATAGCTTATCTTTCTCGTCAGCAATACGGATTACTTTTTTCAATGGGAGGACAACATCTTCTTCATCAACATGTTTATTCGTAATAACTACCTTCCCAAATTCAATCCCTCGTATTGTCTCTACTATAACATAACTATCCAAGGAAATCGTATCTGTTCCTGGATCAAAATAATATATTTTACCCGCTTTTTTAAAACGGACACCAATAACTTCAATCATTACATTTCACCTCTGTATTTGAAGCGCTAGTTGTTCAATCACCAAGGTGGGTTGAACATTTTGCTTCAATTTCCTCTTTGCCTGTAGAACGAAATTCAAGCTATTCACAAGATTTTCCTGGGAAAAAGACATTGCTGCCTTTTCAACGAGCGGATCCTTGGAGGTGAAAAATACCATCATATCCTCATTTCCAATATGGAAATAGAGAATATCTTTAAAAGCCAGAAGTAATAAATCCAATCCCTGCTCCTGCTCTTGTCGCTCCTTAAAGTGGGCTACCCAGCGACTGTGAATAAAGAGATAAACGTCTTCAGGCTTTGTGGTAAACATTTCTATTAATTGTACCATTAGTTTTCTAGCTTCTGCAAACCACGCATCTCCGCTCCATCTAAAGGCCTCATCTAAATTATTCGTGAGGGCGCTGATGAGCACGGCTTGATTTTTTTCCATCCCTTGCTCGATTAGTTGGTTTTGGAAAGAAGCAGCGTGGAGTGGCTTTAGATCAATAACTTGGCAGCGTGAACGGATGGTTGGAATAATCGATTGACTATTCTCTGTCAGCATAATTGCTGTCGTTTCTTTACTTGGCTCCTCTAAAAACTTCAGAATCCGGTTTGCGGCATTTACAGTCAATGTGTCTGCATCCTTAATCACATATACCTTTTGATTTGATTCAAGACCTGAGTACGTAAATTCTTTCTGCAAATTACGCACTTGTTCAATCTTAATCGATTGTCCATCAGGCTCAATCCAATGTACATCAGGGTGATTATGTGAATCAATTCGTTTGCAGTTATTGCATTCATTGCACGGCTCTACGCTTGATTTGTTTGGACAGAACAGGCCTTTGGCAATGAGTAAAGCAATTGCTCCTTTACCTGTTCCTCTTTCGCCTTGGAGCAAATACGCATGAGAAATCCGATCTTTTTTAATGCTATTTGTTATAATACGTGTTGCTAGTGGTTGCACTTCGGCCACCTGAGACCATGTTTTCATATGTATCCGTCCTTAAGCTTTAACTTCTTACTTAGATATAATGATTTGACTCCATAATTCCTTGTACTGGAACAGCCGCGCCCAGCTCCAGCACCCAACGACTAGCGAGACTTCCCCACATCATGACACGATAAGTACAGTCCGTACGTCACTAACCGGGCGCCTCCGCTTTTTCCCTTACGTATATATATTAATCAGTAATCCTTTAATTTCTCCGATAAGTGCTAGGATATCTACTGTCTTCTTTTCCTGGTTCATAATTTCCTCTGTAAGTTTGATTAGCTTTTCATCGACTTGCTTAACGATTGCTAACTTCCGAGTTTGTCCATCTAAACCGAAATGATGTGATTTATCCAAGGCATATCCAGCATAAACTGTCCTCTGCAGAAACCCTTTCACCATTCGTTTAAATGCGGCCAGTTCACGAAATGACCGATAACGAGCAAGCTTATTTCCTTGCTTCGAAATATTACTAACAAGCTGTTGTAATTCTTGATGTTTTAAACTTTGTGTTTGGGACTGAACCATTTGACTGAAAGCCTGTTTATCTGCACTTGCTTTACGCGCATATTTCGGCTCTAAATTAGCTTGTATTTCGTTTGTAATTTTCATTGGTCCAGCCCCTTTCTTAGAGGTAATACACTTATTTATTAAAACTGTAAAAATGATTCGACTGGAAGTACAAATACCGTTGCTCCACCAACCTCAACTTTAACTGGCTTCGGAATATAGGAATCTGCATTTCCTCCCATTGGGGAGATTGGTGCGACCATCTGTTCACGATGCGAACAATTATCCTTAATAATGTCTAAGGCATTATCTACTTCTTGGTCTTCACATCCAATCATCAGGGTGGTATTACCCTCCTTCAGAAAACCACCAGTTGAAGCAAGCTTTGTTGTCTTAAAATCCTTTTCTCCCAAAGCATTTACTAAACGATTGGAATCCTTGTCTTGGATAACTGCCATGATTAGTTTCATGTGCATAAGCCCCCTTTATTTTATAAAATTGATAATACGGTCGAGCACAGCCTGTTCAACTATGTCTATGGATTGATCTGCATCAATCGTTTGAATTCGGTTGGGGAATTTGTCTTTAAGAATCTGATAACCTTCATAAACCATTTCATGAAACTTAAGGTTTTCAAGATCAAGTCGATTCCTCTCTCTATCTTTATTCGCTGCAATACGCTCTAATCCCTTTTTTGGCGTAATATCAAAAAATAAAGTTAAATCTGGCATACAATCCCCAATGACAAATTGATTGATGGAAAAGACCTCATCAATTCCTAATCCACGGGCATACCCTTGATATGCTAAACTACTGTCAATAAAACGATCACAGAGAACAACCTTCCCTTGTTCCAGTGCTGGAAGTACTTTTTCTACAAGGTGCTGCCTGCGTGCTGCTGCATAGAGAAGTGCTTCCGTACGTTCTTCCATTTCTGTATGATCCGGGTCATGAATAATGTCACGGATTTTCTCAGAAATGTTGATACCGCCTGGTTCACGGGTCGTTATCACGTCATACCCCAAATCCGTTAGCCTTGATGCGATCGCTTGAAGGATGGTTGTTTTTCCAGCACCTTCGCCACCTTCAAATGTTATAAAAAAAGCCCTCATGTTATATCTCCTTCATCATTTCCTGTAGATCTTGATGCCTGATTCCCGTTGCTGAATTCGAACACCTTGATTACGAAGCTGTCGGGTGGTAGCAAGGTGTGCTGTTGTAATACGTTCACCCTTAAGAATGATCGGAATTCCCGGCGGATAGGCTATGACTGCCTCTGCTGCTATATGTTCGATACCTTCACCAAAAGGTACACGTCTGTAAGATCTTGCCTGCATTTCTTGATACGACAAAGCCAATTCCTGAATGGCTTCTGGAAATAACTTTGCTATTTCTATTGTATCATGATTTAGTTCAATTTTTAATTGTTCCCCTACTCTTTTTACTATTTTTTGAAGCTGGGTCTGCTTATTAAACGGCTCAAGCCCATGAATAAGCAATAGCTGATTATGTGTTGTAAGCTCTGGATATAAATTTTCTTCTTCAAAAAGCCGTGCCACATCTTGAACTGAATACGATTGTTTCACGTGTAACGTTATTTTAAGTGGATCATCCTGTACTTCAATTGGCAGGACATTCCATGCCTCGCACTTATCAAGTATCGTCCGCACTTCGTTCACACTTTGTAAAATACGTTCTATATCATTGCTTTCCAATTTTGCTAAAAAGAAACGTGCAATATCTAATGAAGCCATTAATGGATAGGATGGACTGCTCGATTGAATGATTTGTAAATAGTGGGCAATTCGCTCTTTGGAAATAAGTTTGGATTTTATATGTAGATAAGAAGCCATTGTCATTGCCGGGGCCATTTTATGAGCTGATTGCACAACAGCATCTGCTCCCAACCTTAAAGCAGATGCTGGAAAAGGTTTCCCTAAAGCAAAGTGAACTCCATGTGCTTCATCGACGAGAACTGGAATGTTATACGAATGTGCCAAATCTATCATGGCTTTAATTGGATACGTTCTTCCAAAATAATCAGGATAGGTGAGTACAATCGCTTTTGCGTCTGAGTGCTTTTGTAACGCTTCTTCTAATGTAGACAAACTTGGACTCGTATAGCGATTGACTGCTTCATCATAATTGGGGGCGATAAATACTGGCTTTGCACCACTAAGTTCCAAGCCATTCATAACGGATTTATGGCAATTACGTTGAACAATAATTTTTTCACCTGGTGAACAGGCTGCTAACACCATTGCTAAATTCCCTGCCGTACTCCCGCCAACAAGAAAAAACGTATGGTCTGAGCCAAAAAAATCCGCAGCTAACCCTTCTGCTTCTGCAATCATTTCCGTTGGCGCATGAAGATCGTCTAATCCATGTAGCTCTGTCATATCTAACTTTAAGATGGAATCAAAATAAGACCTTGCATGTTTCGGGAATATTTCACCATTTTTATGACCTGGGACATGAAAGGATATCGGGTCTTTGTATGTAAATTGCTGCAATCTTTCAAAGATCGGCATTCGATTGTGATTCTGATTCATCATTGGTCCCTCCTTTAGTTTCTTTCGATTATAATAATCGCAAATTAACGAACGACGTAATGACGATGCTTCCCTTACGAGCATCGTATCATTGCCACGTGAGATTTTCTTAGATATAGCATGGATGTGAATGGTAGAAGGTTTATCCTACCTCGCTTTTGCATTTCATGGCAATTTTATCATTCTCAGACCAACAAAAGAAGCCTTTGCAAGCAAAGACTCCCTGGATAGCTATGAATATAATTTCGGTTGATTGATATTCTTTAATTTTCGTAAGTAATAGTTATACTTTTCTTCTCTTGGCTCCGTATGAATCATATTATACTCGCATTCCGTACAAATGAACATCGTATATAAATGAATTCCCTTCTCCTTTTGTTCCTCACAGATGCCGCATTGTGAAAGTCCTAATGAATTAGCTTGTTCCACCTTCCCCACCTCCGTTAGAAACTAGTATCTCCCAATCTAAGGAAAACTATACGGGGAAACTTTGAAACTTTTAAGTTTGGAATAAAATGGTCTAGCTAAATAATAAACAGATGAATCGCCACCAAGGATGCCAATCCAAATAACCCTAAAAAACCAGATACGACAGCTGTAAATAAATTAATTGGAATGTGCAGCCCAAACATCCCACCGAATACATTAAAGAAAAATAAAAACAGAATACCAATTCCAAGCTTTACTGTAGCCTGTCCAATGAATTTCATTGGCTTAACAGGGGCACCAACGAATAATAAAATAATAATTAGTCCAACAATGACCGAAATAACAATTGCAGAACTCAACTGAAATCAACCCTCTTCCTCAACCTCTTTTTTAGTAAATTTATGCTTGTATTTCGTAAAAAAGAACCAAGGAAGCGGGGAAAGAAAAGAATCTCTCTGTGAAAAAACATGATCATGAATCTTTGTAAGAAAGTAGGTGATTTTATATAAAGCTTGATTTAACAGCCTTTTATTAAAAGTCGTTAGGAGATGTTGTCAAACGTTCAGTAAAAAGAACGGCCCCTTTTTCCCATTCTAAAACTGAACCGTCAACATTTCCTGTTTCTCCTTCAATTCTTCATTTATTTTTTCTACACATTTTTCAAACTGTGGTTTCTCAATAAAAAAAGACAAGGCCATCTATACTCACAAACCTTGTCTCCCTTAATCTATAATTCTAGTATACTCGCACTGCACTAATATTACGCAGTCTTGCCTCACGCAGAAGAAATAAATATTTAGCCCGAGCAATTGCTTCTTGCTGCATTCCATTGATTGAAGGCTCCATACTTTGTTCTACAATAGACCTAATTTGTTTCCACTCTTGTTCTGCTTGAATGATTGTATCAAGCAGCTCATGATTGACATCTTTTGTCTTTCGTTTTTTCCCCATGCACTTCACCTAACTTCTACAAATCTCTTCTACCCTCTAAAGCTTTTGATAATGTTACTTCATCTGCATATTCCAAATCGCCGCCAACAGGTAAGCCATGTGCAATTCGAGTCGTGCGGATACCTGATGGTTTAACAAGGCGCGAAATATACATTGCGGTTGCTTCCCCTTCGATGTTTGGGTTAGTTGCTAGGATGATTTCTTTTACTTCCTCATCCTTCAGACGATTGATTAGATCAGGGACATTAATATCTTCTGGTCCAATTCCATCCATTGGTGAAATTGCGCCATGAAGAACATGGTATTTTCCGTGGAATTCTTTCATCTTTTCCATTGCAATGACATCTTTTGGATCTTGCACGACGCAAATAATCGAATTATCTCGTGACGTATCGGAACATATCGCGCATGGATCCTGATCGGTGATGTGTCCACAAATACTGCAATGGGAGAGCTCTCTTTTGGCATTCACTAATGCATTGGCAAAATTAAGCACATCATCATCTTTCATATTCAAAACAAAAAATGCCAGACGGACAGCTGTTTTCGGTCCAATGCCAGGCAATTTTGTAAAACTGTCAATTAACTTCGATATTGGTTCTGGATAATACATCAAGCCTGCCTCCTACACGAAAACATAAGCACCCGCTTTAAACCGGGTGCTTATACTTGGCATAGGGGATCGTAATCCCCTGCCATTTTTTCCTTTAATTAAAACATACCAGGCATGTTTAAGCCTTTTGTGAACTGTCCCATTTGTTGGTTCGTTTTATCATCAATTTGCTTCAATACATCATTTGTTGCAGCAATGATAAGATCTTGTAGCATTTCGATATCATCTGGATCTACAACTTCTTCTTTAATTGCAATATCTGTAATTTCCTTTTTCCCATTTGCTGTAATGGTAACCATTCCACCACCAGCTGATGCTTCAAAAGACATTTCATGCAATTCGTCCTGTGCCTGCATCATTTTCTTTTGCATTTTTTGCATTTGCTTCATCATATTGTTCATATTTCCCTTCATGGAAAATACCTCCTTTAGACTATTCATTATTATTTTTTTCCTTATACTGGAACAGCCAAGTCCAGCTCCAGCGCCCAACGACTAGCAAGACTTGCCGATTGGCTGCGCCAGAGGCTTAGTCGCACTTATACCCTTGTGGTGAAAGTCAACATCGACTCTAGGTAAAAGGATGGCCGACTAAAACCAGGCTACGCCTAACATCGGCATACCCCTAAAGGGGCATGTTTCCTTTATCTCCTACGGATCAGTCCGTACGTCGCTAACCGGGCGCTTGCGCTTTTGTTTCCTAATCATGTATTTCCAGTAATTCATCTCCAAAGAGCTTCCTAGCTTCATCCACTAGTGGGTCTCCTTGTTCTTCATCTTTAGGCTTATCTTGTTTGCTTATATATTCCGTACGGAGCTGTGTCCAATCATTATCTGGAATTGGGATAATCGTTAATTGCTTATCCATCACACTCGTAAGTACGGATTCAACTGTCTCCCGATTATCCAAAAATAAGGAGCAGTGGATTTCATATTTAAATGCGACAACGAGTGAATCTGCGGATGCAGCTGCAGGTTTACTATCCTGTATCGTTGCATGTGCAGGTGCATTCACTTGCTTTAGCTTACTTAAAAAGTTGGCCCACTGTGATTGTACTTGCTTTAATGCAGGCTTTTCTGCTTTTCCAAGCACATCACGAATTCGCTCAAACGGGATTTTATAGCTATTTTTCGATCCTCTCGCAGGTTGCCTTCTCTTCTCAGATGCAGCTGGTGCTTGGACAGGCTGTGCAGGCTGCTGCTTCAGATTGGTAAGCTCTTTTTCCAATTGTGACATTTTGCTCATCAGTTTTGTTACTGCTTCTGAATCAACATCAGCTGTCGCCTGCTCCCCGGCATGATAACGATTGGTAATCGTGAGTATCGCTATTTCGATAAATACCTTTGGACTATTCGTCCACTTGATCTCTTGTTGGCACTGATTCAGTTGGATAATTGCATCCTGAATCCATGAGGTTGATACAGAATCAGAAAGTGCAAGGAAGTTATCATCCACTCTTGCTCTTTCCAACAATCCTTCTAGCGATGGAGCACTTTTGAAAAGCAATAGATCACGCATAAAATAAATCAGATCATATACAAATCGTCCAGGATCTTTCCCCCGTTGGATCAAATCATCCAATAGCTGTAACGCCTGTTCCACATCTTTTTCATGCATGGCCTTTACGATATCGGTGAGCACTTTCTGGGAAACACCACCAGTAACAGCCAACACATCATCGAGTTCTACCTGGTCCTCACTATAGGAAATTGCTTGATCAAGAATACTTAACGCATCACGCATTCCACCTTCTGCTGCTAATGCAACAGTATCCAATGCCTCTTTCGAAACAGAAATATTCTCTGCTTCCATAATCGTTTGCATACGATCTACAATTGCCTGATTGGATATCGGTTTAAAATCGAATCGCTGACACCTAGAAATGATCGTTAATGGAATTTTATGTGGCTCGGTCGTTGCCAAAATAAAGACGACATGCTTTGGTGGTTCTTCTAACGTTTTTAGTAATGCGTTGAATGCATTAATTGAAATCATGTGTACCTCATCAATGATGTACACTTTATATGGTACTGCGCTTGAAGCATACTTTACCTTGTCTCGGATTTCACGAATATCATCGACACTCGTATTGGATGCAGCATCAATTTCAATAACATCTGAAATCGAGCCATCCAAAATGCCACGACATGCATCACATTCATTACATGGTTCTTTGACTGGTGCATGCTCACAGTTAATTGTTTGGGCAAAAATCTTGGCAGCACTTGTTTTCCCTGTTCCTCTTGGCCCAGAGAATAAATAAGCATGCGAAAATTTATCTTGTACAATCGCATTCTGCAGTGTTCTCGTAATATGTGTTTGTCCTACGACATCCTCAAAAGTTCTTGGACGCCAAACGCGATATAAAGCTTGATAGCTCATAATACAGATTCCCCTCTATGATCTATTTCTAATTATACCCGATTTTAGGGGTGAATGTGAACCAAAACAGGGTTAAATATATTTTTTGTAACCTTCATCTGGAGTTACTGTCACATTTCGTTATAGGTGGAGAGGATTTGTTTGTTCTATGGGACTAAGAAACCAGGATGGCATATCATCAGCCACCCTGGTTTTTATAATTTTAAACAGATGCCGGATTCGTTGCTTTTTCCGAAAGCCATGTTTCAAACGTATAGGACATCTCCCAAAATGCGAGCTCATATTCTTTCGCAAGAATAAACTGCTCTTTGATTTTCTCTTTTTCTGTTTCACTTGCCTTTTCCGCTAATCCATCGAGCAGGTCAATCATTTCCTGTGTGGACTCTTGGAACCACTCACTACCATACGTGTTCAGCCAATTTTGGTAAATTTCTTCTTTCGGTTTTGCGTCCTTGTAAGTCAAACCAATATCAGCATATAACCAGTAACATGGTAGCATTGCAGCTACAATTTGAGCTAAACTTCCGGACAACGATGCACGGTACAAATGCGATGTATAAGCATAGGCAGTTGGTGCAGGTTTAAAATTCTCAATTTCTGCATTGGTAATCTTTAAAATCCCTGCATGCTCCTTATGCACTGTTAGCTCTGCTTCTGCTGTTTTCTTTGCTTTTTCTGCCAGCTTAGCAGCAACATGAAAATCATCTGAATGTGCAGCCGCAAAAGCATGCACCTTGCCGTAATGCTTCAAATAATAGATATCCTGCAGAATATAATTTTTGAATGTTTCCAGTGGCAAATCACCACTTACAATACCCTGTACAAACGGATGATCTAGACTTAATTTCCAACTCTCTTTCGTAGCCTCTCGCAATAACTCTGAAAAACGCATAGAAAATTCCTCCCCTAATTTTGTTTAATAGCCTACTTCTACTACAACTTCATTGGTAATATTAAAAATAAACGGCTAGTCTTCTCTTATTTTTGCAATAATATCCATCAAAACATCTCCTTTCTATAAATTTAGAATGAAGAACAAAAAAACCACCCCGAAATGGAGTGGTTTTATATACAGTTACAGAATTATGTATACGTCACCAGCTCCACTTCCCTACGCTGGTACTAGCCAGTTCAGGTTCAAAGGGATCAAGAAATGAATCTTATCTCAGCCAAATGGCACCCCTAGTGGATTTTTTATATTCTATTTCTATCTTATTCCATTTTTTCATAAAAGTAAAATAATTCGTACGAAAAAAATCCCAACATCCAACTCTTATCCATATGGCATGCAGCTTAGAAAGATTTTTTCTAGGTGAATTTAAAAACACTCTTTCAAATGCTTTATAGCGTTTAAAAGAGTGTTTGATTGCATTATGTAGCCGTGCACCCACTTTCGATGTGACGACCCTATGCGTTACTTAAGTTCATGGCTCGGCCTAGGCTTCCCCACGGCACACAGAAAATTCCACTTACTGCTGCTTCCTTCCGGACCTGACAGGGTTCATGGGTTCCTGTTGCGTAGGACCCGGGCGTCAACACCACTCCCTTAAGGCAGACCATAAAATCGCCACACCTAGAGTGGGAATTCAGCCTCGCTATAGCGGATTGCGAGTACAGGGCACCGCTACCTCCCCACCTAGCACGGTATTTACCATTATAGCGAAATTATCGACAAAATGCAACATCAAAAGCGGATACGCCCGGTTTACGACTATTTTTTTCTTTTTCGAAGTGCTCGAAAGAAATCCGTTAGTAATGCAGCACACTCTGTTTGTAAAACACCTGCCGTTAATTCAACCTGATGATTAAAGCGAGGTTCATTCAATAAATTCATTAATGTGCCCGCACATCCTGCCTTCGGATCAGTTGCTCCATATACAACACGTTTAATTCGCGATTGGACAATAGCACCTGCACACATCGGACATGGCTCCAATGTAACGTAGAGCGTACAATCCTCTAGTCGCCAGCTTCCAATCTTTTCATTTGCTTCTTGAATGGCAACAAGCTCAGCATGGGAAAGCGTCGTTTGCGAGGATTCTCGCAAGTTATAGCCCCTTGCAATGATTTCATCGTTATATACGATAACCGCACCAATTGGAACCTCATTTAATGTTAAAGCTTTTTGGGCTTCTTCAATTGCCGCTTCCATAAATTTTACATCACTCATATTATCACAACACTTTGTTTTAAAGTTTGAATCAATCCAAAAGAGGAAATACTGTTAAGTAGTCATACCGAATAAAGGAGACTCATAAATGGATACATCATTAAATAACACTGCTGTACTATTTGTCGATATTATCAACGATTTTGACTTTGATGGCGGTGATGATTTATATCGAAATACGAAAGCAATCCTCCCGAACCTCATTAAGCTGAAGAAATTCGCCAAAGAAAAAAATCTACCTACAATTTATGTTAATGACCATTACGGATTATGGCAAGCAGACTTTCATAAAATTATTGAAAACTGTAAAAATGATAGAAGCAAGGAAATTATTGAGGCACTCGCACCAGAGGAAGATG
Organism: Oceanobacillus sp. FSL W7-1309; assembly: GCF_038002145.1. Classification (NCBI taxonomy): domain Bacteria; kingdom Bacillati; phylum Bacillota; class Bacilli; order Caryophanales; family Bacillaceae; genus Oceanobacillus; species Oceanobacillus sp. FSL W7-1309. The sequence continues at coordinate 1,507,556 of NZ_JBBOBX010000001.1, read as the reverse complement.
ATTACTTTCTTATTAAACCACAGCATTCTGCCTTTTTCCAGACGCCATTGCAATCTTTGCTTACAGATTTAAAACGAAGCCATCTCCTAATGGCTGGTATTGCCGGAGACATTTGCATTCTTTTTACTGCCAAGGATGCGTATATGTACCAATTTGGAATGCACGTTCCTGCAAATTGCATGGCGTCCGAAGCAAAGGAGAACAATGATTATGCATTATATTTAATCCGTTCTGTTATGAAGGCAAATATCGACCCACTTTAAGTCATATAGCTGACCTCCTTCACATAAGTTGAAATGAGAAACTGTTTTGAAGGAGGAAGTTCTCTTGCAAATTCATGTTGTTACAGAAGGGGAAACATTAACTTCAATCGCTAATACATATAATACAACTGCTGTCGCCATTACGAATGCCAATGAACTAGATGCTCCAAATGATCTCGTCATCGGGCAAGCACTGGTCATCCCCATTTTTGGTCAGTTTTACTTTGTTCAACAAGGTGATAGCCTTTATTCCATTGCCAACCGATTTGGGATGACCTATCAGGAACTAGCAACGATTAATAATATTTCACCAGAGATGACACTTCCTATTGGCTTGCGGATTTACATTCCGCCTCGTGCTAAGCGAGCGATTACATCGTATGCTTATATTGAACCCTTTGGTGATACGGTTTCTGAAACCTTGGAAAATGCTGCTGCTAAAAATTCTCCTTATCTAACTTTCCTTGCATTATTTAGCTATCGAGTCAATCGCGATGGTTCATTGACTTCACCACCCATCGGGAATCTACAGGAGATTGCCGCAAACACAGATACAGCAATGGCAATGGTTGTGACAAATTTGGAAGGACCTGGGTTTAGTGATGAGCTTGGTCATATCATTTTAACCGTACAAGCGGTTCAAAATACGCTATTGGATAACATTGTGAATACAGCGCAGACACAAGGATTTACCGATATCCACTTTGACTTTGAATTTCTGCCATCTGATGATCGGGAAGCATACAACGCATTTCTGCGTAAAGCAAAGGAGCGATTTTCTCAGGAAGGCTTACTCTTATCTACTGCACTCGCGCCAAAAACAAGCGCCACTCAAACAGGGCAGTGGTATGAAGCTCACGATTACGCTGCTCATGGGGAAATAGCAGATTTTGTTGTATTAATGACTTATGAATGGGGCTATAGCTACGGTCCTCCGATGGCTGTTTCGCCAATTGATCAAGTTCGTAATGTTGTTGATTACGCCTTAACAGTTATTCCCGTAGATAAAATATTATTAGGCCAAAATTTATATGGATACGATTGGACGTTACCCTTTGTTGAAGGTGGAGAAGCTGCTCGTGCCGTAAGTCCACAGCAAGCGATTGCAATTGCCAGGGAAAATAATGCTGTCATTCAATATGACACGAGCGCACAGGCGCCATTTTTCACGTATACAGATGCAGAGGGGAATGAACACGAGGTATGGTTTGAAGATGCCAGATCAATTCAGGCAAAATTCGATATGATTCGAGAACTCGACCTACTAGGTATTGCATATTGGAAGCTAGGTCTAGCCTTTCCACAAAATTGGCTTTTACTAGACGATCAATTTACGATAACCAAACTATAATAGAATATGTACTAGATTAACATCGCCAAGAAGATCGAAAAGACCGTCTCCATTTGATTAGAGACGGTCTTCCTATTTTTACATATTGTTAATTGTGGTTTCCTTTTCCGTTATCTAACAATAGACTCCCACTTTTAATTCTTACTTGAGCAGCTTCAAAGCTTCACGATTAAAAGCTGGAATATCATCTGGCTGACGACTTGTCACAAGCTGATCCTGACAAACGACTACTTCTTTATCGACAACCTTGGCTCCTGCATACTCCATATCAACTTGAATCGATTTGTAGCCTGTTGCATCTCGGCCCTCTAACGCTTTCGCTGTAATTAACAGCTGTGGTCCATGACAAATTGCAAATACAGGTTTTTTCGCATCCATGAAACCTTTAGCAAACTTAACAAAACGATCATCCGCCCGTAAAATATCTGGTGAAAAGCCACCAGGGATGAATAATGCATCAAAATCATCGACATTTACATCCTCGATACCATGGTCAATCGTTAACGTAGTTTCCTTGTTTTTCCCTGTTACTTTATTGCCCTTTTCTTTTTCAATCGTGATTACTTCATGCCCAGCTTCTTTAAAAGCCTCTGCTGGTTCTGTATATTCCACATCCTCAAACATATCGGTAATGACGGTTGCTATTTTTTTACCCATTGCTCATCCGCTCCTTATGATTTGATTCATAAAGAGTCTTCCCTTTGTAAGGAAAATAAAACATCACCGATCCATGCCCATTAATGCTCGCAATTCCTCTTCATTCGAAATTAGATCTTGAACCGTATATTCATCAAGCACCTTAAAAAAAGCATACAAGGCTTTATTTAATGCGTGTTTCAAGGTACATGCTGGGGTAATCACACAATGATTTGTTCCCTTATCAAAGCATTCAAGTAAATTAAAATCACTTTCGAGGCTCCGAACAAGTAAACCTACGTTGATTTCCGATGCAGGCTTTGCCAGTCGGATGCCACCATTTCTCCCTCTAATTGTTTCGAGTAAGCCCATTTTGTTCAATTCAAAGACAATTTTTCCTAAATGATGCTGCGAGATGTTAAAAACCTCTGAGATTTCCTTAATACTAGCAAGCTCATCATTCGGTTTTGTACCTGTATAAATTAAAACGCGCAATGCGTAATCCGTATACTTCTTTAATTGCATGAATGAATCACCTCGTTTACTTCTTCACAATATTGTAACACAAAACCCGTTTTCACTATTGATACAGTGCAAATAAAACATCTATAATTAAACATGTATTAGAAATACATCTTTTAAAAAACTGTAGGGAGTGCTTTGAAATGACAACAGAAACAGCTACTGGATTAGATCAAAAAACAAGAGACATAATAAAAGCTACTGTACCAGTTTTAGAGGAACACGGGACTGCAATAACAAAACGATTTTATCAAATGATGTTTGAAAACCACCCAGAATTAAAGAATATTTTTAACCAAACAAATCAACGAAAAGGTGACCAACCTAAAGCGCTTGCGAATACGGTTTATGCAGCTGCTGTCCATATCGACAATTTAGAAGCTATCTTACCCGTTGTAAAGCAAATTGCCCAAAAACACCGCAGCTTAAATATTAAGCCAGAGCATTATCCAATTGTTGGAGAGAATTTATTACTAGCAATTAAAGACGTGTTAGGAGATGCAGCAACAGACGAAATTATCGATGCTTGGGCAAAAGCATATGGTGTGATTGCAGATGTATTTATTTCTGTTGAAGCCGAAATGTATACTGAAGTAAAAGCAACAACTGGTGGATGGATAGACTATCGTAACTTTAAAGTAATCAAAAAAGAAGTCGAAAGTGATGTTATTACATCGTTCTATCTGCAGCCAGAAGATGGAGAAGCATTCCCTTCCTATCAACCCGGTCAGTATATTACCGTAAAGGCTGTCATTGACGGAGAAAACTATAACCATTTACGTCAATATAGCTTATCCTGTGCTCCTGGAGGGGAATTTTACCGAATTAGTGTAAAGCGTGAGGATGCTTTCGAAGACCAGCCCAAGGGAGTTGTATCAAATTTCCTACATGAACATATTAATGAAGGAGACATCCTACCAATCAGTGCACCAGCTGGGGATTTCTTTTTAGATGCAGAAGACACTAGACCACTCGTCCTAATGAGTGGCGGAGTGGGATTAACACCTATGATTAGCATGCTTGAAACAGCAATTAAGGAGCAGCCTGAACGTGAGGTTATTTATATTCACGCTGCAAAATCAAGTAAATTCCATGCAATGAAAGAGCGTGTCAAAGAAATCGCTGGGCAAAATAACCATGTGAAAAGTTATACCGTGTATGACAGCCCTAGTGAAGGAGATTCTTTTGATAAAGCAGGTAGAATTGATTATGATTGGTTATCATCCATACTTCCAACAAACGATGCCGCATTTTATTTCTGTGGACCGAAGGGATTTATGCGTGCGATGTATCAACACTTGAAAGCATATCAAGTGAATGACACAGATATTCATTTTGAAATCTTTGGACCGTCCGAGGATATCACCAGGTAAATAGCATTTATAAGGACAGCCGTTCCAGGCTGTCTTTTTTTCTACGCTTGTTTGGCAGCACCTTTTCACAAAAAACTACGCACGATAGAGCACATTAGCGAATGCTCCAATTCGTTGCAGCCCTCGATAAATTTGCGCTGGCATGATATACCGTCTAGGATTAAGATTTGTGGATTGCTTTATCTTCGTTGTTGCAAGATCGACCTTCCCGTCATTTCCAAAGTAAAAAGCTTGCCAGACAAATTTAGAGCAATAGTTTTGTTGGAGATTTCGAAGATTCCTCGTATACTGATAAGCATTTACCTGTTCTTTATGCTGCTTTGCCCACCTTGCAGCATTTCTAGCTTCCTCCTTATTCGGATGTCGTAATATCGTCAGCTTCTCGCCCTTTTTATGCCTGCTTAAATAAATAGGCATACTATCTCCATGCCCATAGCTCGGCCATCTGTTTACATGATAAATTCGAAAATCCTCGCCAATAATCCCAGCATGTCCGACGACAATGGAAGATAATGCTGTCTTATGTGAATAAAGCACATCTCCTGGGAGCATATGGATTGATGTTTCGGGATAAAGATGAACTGGATCGTCGGATACATACTTATCACTCATCATAAACGCCCCTATCCTATTCTCTATAACGTATAGCATAAAGAAAAACTTTGGTCCTCGCCACTAAAGCGACAACCAAAGCTTTTTGATTTTACTCCTCTAATGTCGATGTATCTCCTGTTGGAAGGCCCAGCTCCCAAGATTTCAACAGACGACGCATAATTTTACCGCTTCGCGTTTTAGGAATGCTATCGCGAATTTCGATTTCTCTTGGTGCAGCATGTGCACTAAGACCTGTTTTAACAAATTGACGAATTTCTTCTAATAATTCATCCGATTTTTCATATCCTTCATTCAAGGAAATAAATGCTTTAATAATTTCTCCCCGTTCTGGATGCGGTTTTCCAATGACTCCCGCTTCAGCAACAGCTGGGTGTTCAATTAATTTGCTCTCAACCTCAAATGGGCCGACCCGCTCACCAGATGTATTAATGACATCATCCAGGCGTCCTTGGAACCAGAAATAACCATCCTCATCACGATATGCACTATCACCAGAGACATACCAGCCATTAATAAAATAGCTTTCATATTTACCAGGATTATTCCAAATTTGCCGCATCATCGACGGCCAACCCTCTTTAATTGCTAAATTCCCCATCTGATTTGGAGGTAGTTCATTTCCTTCATTATCAACAATCGATGCTACAATACCAGGAATTGGTTTCCCCATCGAACCTGGGCGAATTTCCAATGCAGGTAGATTTACAATGAGCTGTGCACCTGTTTCGGTCATCCACCATGTATCATGGATGCGTAGATTAAATGCTTTTAATCCCCATGTAACAACCTCTGGGTTCAATGGCTCCCCAACACTCATGATATGACGTAATTCTGAAAGATCATATTTCTTTAATGCCTCTTCACCGTGACTGACAAGCATCCGCAATGCTGTTGGAGCGGTATACCATACCGTTACCTTATTTTTCTCCAGGGTTTCATACCAGTCATCTGGCGTAAAACGTCCACCACGAATCACGTTTGTCACACCATGCAACCAAGGTGCAAAGATACCGTAGCTTGTTCCTGTTACCCAACCTGGGTCCGCAGTACACCAATATACATCATCTTCTTTCAGATCGAGTACCCATTCACCTGTAGCGTAATGCTGAATCATAGCATTGTGCACATGATAAACGCCCTTAGGCTTTCCAGTAGATCCCGATGTATAGTGGAGCAGCATACCATCTTCTAAATCAACCCATTCGATATCAAATGCTTCAGAGGCCCCGGCCATTTCACTATGATAATCAATATACGTATGAGCTACCCCTGCTTCCCCAACAAGAATTACTGTTTCTAATTGTGGTAATTCATCTTGTGGAACTCTCTCAATTAGCTCTGGGGTCGTAATCAGTACACTTGCTTCACTATCCTGCAGGCGATCTCGGACAGCTTGCTCCATAAATGCCTCGAATAAGGGTCCAGCAATCGCGCCAGTTTTTAATATCCCAAAGAATGCTGCATAAAATTCTGGACTTCGTGGCATAAAGAGAAATACACGGTCCCCTTTGTTTACTTGATGCTTCTTTAGTACATTTGCAAACTTATTACTCTGTTTACTTAAATCTGAAAACGTAAGCTGCTCCTCACGGTCTGGAGCAGAATATAATAAAGCTACCTTATCTTTTTTAGCAGGATTCTCTGCATGGCGATCCAATGCTTCATATGCGATATTTACCTTTCCAGTCTCGTTCCAGGCAAAATGCTTGTTTACATCATCCCATTTGAAGTTTTCTCTTACTTTTTGATAATCTTTTAAATTATAGTTCTCACTTCTTGCTGGTATTACTTGCATATCCATCCAATCACCTCATCCTTCTTTGTAATCGATTTCATTATTTCTTAAATAATTAATTGAAAATAATTGAAACATTCGGTAACTAATATATAGTTTAGAACATTTTGTGACGATTTTAAAGTAATTCATCCCAATTACTATTATTCGAAATATTACTTAAATTTGGATATATCTTTAAGCCCAAAGAAAATCACGTTGTTTGCAACTAATAGCAATCCAACGTGATCATTAACATTCTTATTTTAATTTAAGCTTTTGCAGCCTTTTCTTCCTTACGTCTTTCCTTTTCAGAAATAATAAAAGCACATGCTGCATCCCCTGTAATATTTAAAGACGTACGTAACATATCAAGGATACGGTCAATACCGATAATCAATGCAATACCTTCCACAGGTAAACCTACTTGACCTAATACCATCGCCAGCATAATCATACCGACACCAGGTACACCTGCTGTCCCAATACTTGCTAATGTTGCTGTTAGGACAACTAGAAGCAAATCTGTTGGACTTAACGGAAGTGCATATACTTGGGAAATGAACACGGTAGCTACAGCTTGCATAATCGCTGTTCCATCCATATTGATTGTCGCACCTAATGGTTGAACAAAACTACTAATCTCTTTTTTCACACCAAGATTTTCTTGCGCAGCTTTCATTGAAATTGGTAATGTTGCATTCGAGCTGGATGTACTAAATGCAACGGACATCGCTGGGAAGAATCCTTTATAGAATTTAAGCGGATTCGCTCTTCCAAGCCACCAAATGGCTAGACTGTAGACAACCGCTCCATGAATGAACAAACCAAGCACAACCGTAATCATATACATTGCCATGGAACCAATTGCATCTATCCCTGCATCACCAATCGCAGAGGCAATTAGTGCAAATGCTCCATATGGCGCAGCTTTCATAACCAACATAACTAACCAATTCAATATTTCATTTGCTTGCTCAAATAAACGATGAATTCCTGCTGTTTTTTCACCAAGAAAAGCTAACGCAACTCCTATGAAAATAGCAAATGCTATGATTTGCAGCATATCACCAGTAGCCATTGATGCGATTGGATTTTCTGGAATGATATTAATAATCGTTTCCATAATTGGTGGTGCTTCAGCTGATTCATATGATTGATCTGTATTGAATACACCTTCTTTTCCGGGTTGGAGGATATATCCAAGTCCAAGACCAATAGAAATGGCCATTGCTGTTGTAATTAGGAAAAAACTAACCGTATACGTACCGATTTTTCCTAACTTTGCTGGATCACCTAACCCAACTGTTCCTAGCGTAATAGAAACAAATACAAGTGGAACAACAAGCATCATAATTAAATTAATAAAAATTTGACCAACGGGGGCTAATAAATAAGTATCTAGCATTGAAAACGCCTTATCAGGAACAAAGGTTAAACCGATACCGACAATTACCCCTAATATGAGGGCAATCATAATTTTTTTTGTTAAGCTCATATAAATGTCCTCTCTGTTATTAGATTTTTTTATTTTGACTGTATGCTGGACGTTTGAACAGAATGCGGAAGAGAAATTACTTTGAGATGCAATATTTGGCAGTGGCGGCCCCGGCAGGATTCGAACCTGCGACACACGGTTTAGGAAACCGATGCTCTATCCCCTGAGCTACGGAGCCTAAAATTTTTAGGACAAGATAAAATACATTATACAAAATTTTTGTCGAATTGGAAAGCGGCATTATTTTCACATGGAAGATAGCCATATTCTATGGTAAAATAAATTCTGTCTATGAAAGCAATGAATGGAGGAAATAATAATGGCTGAAGTGCCTTTCATTGCAATTGAAGGACCGATTGGCATTGGTAAAACATCGCTCGCTAAAAAACTATCCAATCACTTTAATTATCACTTGTTAAAAGAAATTGTGGAGGAAAATCCTTTTCTTGGCAAATTTTACGATGATATCGATGAGTGGAGTTTTCAAACCGAGATGTTTTTTTTATGCAATCGATTCAAGCAATTGGAAGATATCGATAAGAAATATCTTAGAGCAAACAAAGCTGTAATAGCTGATTATCATATATCAAAAAACATGATTTTTGCAAAACGTACATTGCAAGAGGATAAATTGGAGAAATATGAAAAAATATACCAAATCCTAACAACCGATATGCCCACTCCAAATATGCTCATCTATTTAAATGCTAGTCTCGATACAATTTTGGATCGAATCAGAAGGCGCGGCAGAAATATTGAGCAAAATATAAAAGCTTCTTATCTTGCACAGCTAAGAAACGATTACGAGGACTATATGAATGCTTTTGAACAATTACATCCTGACATTCCCGTCATCCGAATAAATGGCGATACGACCGATTTTGTTCAGTATCAAAAGGATTTAGATTGCATTATTGAAAAAGTAACGAACCATTTGCATTTGCGGGTGGAATGAAAATGAAGGGGAACCAATAATGAACTTAAGAGAAAAATACCATATTCCAAACGACAGTGTGATTACAATTGCAGGTACGGTTGGAGTTGGTAAATCAACCATGACAAGAGCCTTAGCACAGGCTTTAGAATTTAAAACATCTTTTGAAAAGGTGGACACAAATCCGTATCTAGAAAAATTTTATGATGACTTCGAACGATGGAGCTTCCATCTGCAGGTCTACTTCCTGGCAGAACGCTTTAAAGAGCAAAAGAAAATTTTCGAATATGGCGGCGGCTTTGTCCAGGACCGTTCCATTTATGAGGATACTGGAATTTTTGCCAAAATGCATTTTGATAAAGGTACTATGTCACCAACTGATTATGAAACCTATACCAATTTATTTGATGCAATGGTAATGACACCATATTTCCCGCATCCAGACCTACTCATATACTTGGAAGGCTCCTTTGACGAGATTATAAGCAGGATCCAAGAACGCGGTCGGGATATGGAAAAGAGTACGCCAATTAGCTACTGGGAGGAAATGTATAATCGCTATACGAATTGGATTGATAACTTTAATGCATGTCCAATTTTGCGTATTAACATTTCGGACTATGACTTAATGCAGGAAGAAACCCCAATCGAACAAATTTTAGAAAAGGTTGGACGCTCACTTCAGCATTCCAGACGATATACACGAAGAGAATTAGCGAGATGATAAAAAAGGATGACCATAACGGTGCATCCTTTTTTAATCTGCTTTTCTTACATTCGTCCGGAAAGGGTAAAGCAAAAAATGAATCAGAATGAGAATAAGCGAGATTCCGATTAGCCATCCCAAAGGGAGGTTTAGAAATGCCCCGATAATAATTAATGCTGGCGCAATCATCAAGGCTAGGAAACTATTACTTGCGCCTGAATCATAATAATTTTCTTTTCCACAATGTGGACAACTCATTTTAATTCGAAACAGATTCCTTAATGTTGTTAAATAACTCCATTGTTTCTTACAATATGCACATGCTGGTGTCTCCATCTATTTCACTTCCTTTACTTTTCACCTAATTGAATTGACCGATCACGTGCTTGTCGGATACACGAAAAAATCATTTCTTCAAAGTTATGACGATCTAAATCGGCAATACCAGCCTCTGTTGTTCCTCCTGGACTTGTAATGTTTTTCCGCAGCACTGCTGGTGTTTCACCAGATTGCTTTAGCATGTTTCCAGCACCAATGACCGTTTGGGTAATGAGATCCTTAGCAGTTTGCCTGTCGAGGCCAAATTCCATTGCAGCTTTTTCCATCGCTTCTACAAAATAATAAATAAAGGCTGGACCACTGCCAGAAACAGCTGTAATCGCATGCATATCCTTTTCATCGACAAGCTTCGTCATACCTACAGTTTGAAATAATTGATCCGTTTGTAAGAGATGCTCCGTTTCGACATATTTCCCTGCCGAAAGTGCTGTCGCAGAATGTCCAATGAGAGCGGATGTGTTTGGCATTGTACGTACAACTGGAATTTGTATGTCCAGAAGTTGCTCCATTTTTTCAGTCGATAACCCAGCAATGGTCGAAATAATTAATTGCTTTTCATTCAAATAAGGTTTTATCGACGCAATCGATTCCACTGCATCCTTTGGTTTACTAGCCAAAATAATAATATCAGCATTCCTGAAGACTTTTTCTTTATCTGAAGAGCATTGAACGTGATAGCAATTTTCAATGTATATTAGTCGTTCTCGATTACTTTTATTGGTTACATATATATTTTCTTTTGCTACAACTTCGGATTTAATAATACCAGATAGGATCGCCTCTGCGAGGGATCCAGCTCCTAAAAATGCAATTCTTTTATCCATGTGACAACCTCCTAAGAAATTAAAAAAACTGATTCTGCATCCTTAACAAAGGACGGAATCAGTTTCCGCGGTACCACCTAATTTGGCAATCATGCCCATCTCTAAATTGATAACACAGTTTCCTGCGGTTAGTTTATCGCTAACGACTCCTAGGTAGGTTCATACACGCTATTTCGCAGGGATCTTCCAGCTTATAAATCCCTTTCTCTTTCCGATAGTCATTGTATTACTGGCCTATTCTCCGTCTCAAATCATTTAATTGCTATGACTATAAGCTCTTATCTTTATTTTGTCAAGAAATTATCTGAATGACACCGTATTTGATATAATAAGTTTATCAATAAAGGTGAAAGGAATCAAAGCATGAATCAATTACAGCAATTAAAACAGGTCCGTAATGAACTTACACGCTTCATGATAACTTATAAATTTGGTCTAGATGAAATGAATACAAAATTGAATATACTAAAAGAGGAGTTTCAACATATACATTCTTATAATCCTATTGAACATATCAAATCACGAATAAAATCTCCAGAAAGCATTCTCAAAAAAGTGTATCGTAAAAATTTAGATATATCGATGGATGCAATTCGTGAAAATATTAAAGATATTGTGGGAATTCGTATCGTATGTTCCTTTATTTCCGATATTTATAAGGTAAGTGAAATGATTCAAAACCAACAGGATATTACAGTTGTAGAAGTAAAAGACTATATAAAACATCCTAAATCGAATGGATATAAAAGCCTCCATCTTATTTTATCGATTCCAGTATTTATGTCAGATCGAACCGAACAGGTTTATATCGAAGTTCAAATCCGCTCGGTTGCCATGGATTTCTGGGCAAGCTTAGAGCATAAAATCTACTATAAATATAATGGGGAAGTTCCCCAGCAGTTAATCATGGAATTAACGGAAGCAGCAAATGTAGCAAATAAACTGGATTCTAAAATGGAGAAACTAAATAATGAAGTGAACAATATCAAAAGCAAAGCAGCAGAGAATGAAGATATTCATTTTTTACAATTAAATGAGGAGGATAAGGTTCATCTCCCATTAAATTTCTTACAATCCTTCCTTGATAGGGAAAAGTAATATGAAAAAACCGCTGAAAAACAGCGGTTTTCTTTATCTCCAATTATTATACTTTTGATTTCAAATGGAGGAGGTAGAGGGATTCGAACCCCCGCGCGGTTTGACCCGCCTGTCGGTTTTCAAGACCGATCCCTTCAGCCAGACTTGGGTATACCTCCATAACGATTAGAAAACTGAGCATTCTTTAAAGGGATCCTTAGAAGGCGTTCTTTGCTTTCTAAGAAAAACTTATACTCTGGAATGCAAGCTTTTAAGTGAATGCTTTTGTTGTTTATACAAATAAAAAAGTTCTATACTTGCTTATTTGCCAAGAAATAATATATCATGCTCAAAAATGAATGTCAAATTTTTGGCCATTCCATGCTAGATAAGAGAACACGGAGGTATGAATAACCTCCGCACAAGTCCCATTACTTCATTACTTCTTTTCCACCCATATACGGTCGTAATACCTCTGGGATAACAACAGATCCATCTGCTTGCTGGTAGTTTTCCAAAATAGCTGCTACCGTACGTCCGATTGCAAGTCCAGAACCATTTAACGTATGCACATATTCTGGTTTCCCGTTCGCCTCCCTGCGGAAACGTATACCAGCCCGACGTGCTTGGAAGTCTTCGAAGTTAGAGCAAGAAGAAATCTCACGGTATGTTTCCTGGCTTGGAATCCATACTTCAATATCATATTTTTTAGCTGCGGTAAACCCTAGATCAGCTGTACACATGCTCATTACGCGATATGGTAAGTTTAATAGCTGCAATACTTTTTCTGCATTACCTGTTAATGTTTCCAATGCTTCATAGGAATCTTCCGGCTTCACAAAATTAACAAGCTCAACTTTGTTAAATTGATGCTGACGAATTAATCCACGTGTGTCTCGCCCAGCAGATCCTGCTTCAGAACGGAAATTCGTGCTAAATGCAACATATTTTTTCGGTAGATTATCTGCTGATAAAATCTCATCACGATGGTAATTTGTTACGGGCACTTCTGCAGTAGGAATCATGAAATAATCCCAATCCTCCAGTTTAAATGCATCCTCTTCAAATTTTGGAAGCTGACCAGTCCCTGTCATGCTAGCGCGATTTACAATTTGTGGAGGTAGCATCTCTATATAACCATGCTCATCTGCATGGAGATCCATCATGAAGTTTAATAATGCACGTTCTAATCTCGCACCAAGGCCTTTATAGAAAACAAAACGGCTCCCTGTTACTTTAGCTGCGCGTTCAAAATCGATAATATCAAGATTCGTTGCAATGTCCCAATGAGCCTGCACTTCAAAGTCAAATGCCGGAACAGTACCCCAATCGCGAACTTCCACATTATCGTCTTCATCTTCTCCAACTGGAACAGATTCATGCGGGATATTCGGAATGGATAGCATAATATGCTGTAGCTCTTCCTCGATACCCTTCAAGTCTTTATCGAGTAAAGCAATTTGATCACCTAGCTCACGCATTTCTTTAATCGCAGGATCTGCATCCTTCTTTTCTCTTTTCAAAGCAGATATTTCTTTCGTTGCTTCATTGCGCTTTGCCTTTAAAGCCTCTGTTTCTGCAATTAATCCGCGACGTTTTTCGTCTAAAGAACCGAACTTATCTAAATCAGATAAATCCTCTCCACGATGGGCAAGCCTTTTTTGTACCTCTTCAAAGTTATTTCTTAAATACTTCATGTCTAACATAATGATTCCTCCTTTAAGCATTATATAAATTGTTAAATCCTTTAAAAATCAAAAAACTCCCGTCCCTAAATATAGGGACGAGAGTAAGTTTCCCGCGTTGCCACCCTTGTTGAAGATACTATCTTCCGGCTCATCGTTCATAACGGCTCTTCACCGGGTTTACTTACTTTGGATTCTAAATCCTTTCCGTAAACCTGTTCAAGGATGGATTCACAGCAATCTAACACCGATTCTCACCAGCCATCGGCTCTCTTAAGAAAGACATGCTATTACTACTTCCTATCAATACATTTTAATTGATTGTCATTATAATTATTGCTATCATATGCAATTTTAATTCAAAATGCAAGTTTTTCTGGAAAAATTGATTTTGTTGTTAACTAAAAAAGTCCTTTAATCCAATCAACGGCAGCTGTAAATATATTTGCAAAGAAATCACCGATAGATCCGAGTGTAAGCATGAACCAGTTTGATTTTTCTACTGCTTCATCTGTTACAAGGTCAATTTGGCTAGTTGAATCATCAAAAATATAACCATAATCAACATCACCATCATAAACAAGCTCTGCTGTTCCGACTACTTCGCCTTTTTCAATTGGTGCTACTAATTCACCGTCTTCATTTAATTTATCCTCATCAATATGATATTCAATACTGTACAATTCTGCTTCATCTGCTTGAATTGGAATACGTACTGCTTCACTTAATGAAACGTTAACTTCATCTTGTTTTCCTTTTGCTACAGGAACTGTGCCTTGATCCTCAGACTGGTAACCAGCAGGGAAAAGCTCCTCAGATTGGAATTTCGAATAGCCATGATCCAGTAATTGAGCTGTTTCTACGAAGCGCTCTGTATCACTACTCGTTCTCATAACAACCGTAATTAATCGATTACCGTCTCGAATTGCAGTACCTGTGAAGCTGTGGCCTGCCAAATTTGTAAAGCCTGTTTTTAAGCCATCTACACCTTTATAGAAAAACTGTCCTAAATTTTCACCTTCATGTGGAAGCATATAATTCCAGTTGCGGATGGTTTGTCCATCAAATTCAGTCACTGGAATTTTAGCAACATCGAGTGCACCTGGATAATCATTCACAAGGTGATAACCAAGCTGTGCAGCAGATCGTGCTGACAATAGGTTCGTCCCATTTGGGTCTGTTCCTTCTGGGTGATTACCATCTAGGTCTTCATTGTCCAATCCTGTTGAATTTACAAATTCAGCTTCAGATAGCCCTAACTCTTCCGCTTTTTGATTCATTAACTTAACAAATTCGCCCTCTGAACCAGAAATTAATTCCGCTAAAGCAATCGTTGTGGCATTATCTGAATTAATCGCCATTGCTTCATATAATTCTTCAACTGTATAATCCTGTTGTTGTTTCAATCCAACACCCGAAAACACCGTATTGGCAGAAATACTGTAAGCATAATCACTAATCTGCGTAGTTGTATCCCACGAGATTTGACCATTTTCGACAGCTTCCCATACGAGATATTCCGTCATCATTTTCGTCATACTTGCCGGTGGAAGCGCAACATCAGGGTTTTTTGCGTATAAAACCTTTCCTGTTTCTGCATCGACTAGAATTGCCGATTCAGCACCTATATCCAATGACTCTGCAGCGTTTGCAGTAAGTGGCTCTGTTATAAACAATTGTATTAGTACAAGCATCGCAAGTACTAATGGAAAAATCTTCTTCATGCTGTGTTTCAACTTTCTGTACCTCCAACCTGCGGTATAACCTTTTTAATTTTGCCATTCTCTCTTTTGAATAAGCTATCTGTTATTTTACCACATAAAAATATAAAAAAATAGATGCTAGAGATACCAAGCATCTATTTTTTATTCATTGCTATTATAAAAGGCAGTTCAAATTATAGAGCCTTAATTGACTGAATAATTTGGTGCTTCTTTTGTAATTTGTACATCATGCGGATGGCTCTCACGTAATCCAGCACCTGTTATACGTATAAACTGTGCATCATTGCGCAATGCATCAATTGTTCCTGTTCCACAATATCCCATACCAGATCGTAATCCGCCTATTAACTGGTGGAACGTATCTGCAAGTGCACCTTTATAAGCAACTCTTCCTTCAATACCTTCTGGAACAAGCTTTTTATTGTCTGAATCACTCTGGAAATAACGATCCTTCGAGCCTGCTTTCATTGCGCCAACAGAACCCATTCCGCGGTATACTTTATATTTTCTGCCTTGATAGATTTCTGTTTCTCCAGGGCTTTCCGTTGTCCCTGCAAACATACTGCCAATCATGACTGCATGTGCTCCAGCAGCCAATGCTTTCACAATATCTCCAGAATATTTAATTCCACCATCGGCAATGACTGGAACACCGTATTCTGCGGCTGCTACAGCACAATCATGTACTGCTGTAATCTGTGGTACTCCGACACCAGCTACAACTCGAGTTGTACAAATTGATCCAGGTCCAATTCCAACTTTTACAACAGATGCACCTGCTTCAATCAACGCTTTTGTTCCTTCAGCAGTAGCAACGTTACCTGCAATAATGTCTAAATCAGGAAATGCCGCTCTTACTGCTTGTAGTTGATCGAGCACGCCTTTTGAATGTCCATGAGCAGTATCAATCACAATCGCATCGACACCTGCTTCGACAAGCTTTTCAATTCGAAGCATCGCATCTCCCGTTACACCAACTGCAGCTGCTACAAGTAAGCGACCTTGCTCATCTTTAGCTGAATTCGGGAACTCAATAACCTTCTCAATATCTTTAATTGTGATTAAACCTTTTAAAATGTTGTTTTCATCCACAAGTGGGAGCTTTTCAATTTTATATTTTTGGAGAAGTTTTTCAGCTTCCTCTAATGTTGTCCCAACTGAAGCTGTAACAAGGTTTTCACTTGTCATCACTTCCGAAATAGCAATAGAATAATCCTGAATGAAGCGCAAATCACGATTTGTTAAAATGCCTACAAGCTTCTGTTCTTCAATATTGTTCACAATTGGTACACCAGAAATGCGGTATTTGCCCATTAAGTGCTCTGCATCATATACTTGATGGTCAGGTGTAAGGAAGAATGGGTTCGTAATAACTCCACTTTCAGAACGTTTAACACGGTCTACCTGCTCAGCTTGTTCCTCCATCGACATATTTTTATGAATGACACCGAATCCTCCTTGGCGTGCCATTGCAATTGCCATTTCTGCTTCTGTAACAGTATCCATACCAGCACTAATAAATGGAGATTTTAACTTCAAATTGGATGTAAGCTGTGTACTAAGATTAACGGTATTAGGCAAAACCTCTGATTTTCCTGGTATTAATAATACATCATCAAATGTTAAACCTTCTTTTGCAAACTTATCTTCTCTCATTTTTAATTCCTCCTTATGAAGTTTATGTATGGTGTATCTATCTATCGTTCAAACTATATAGAGGATGTCCCAAAAGTCCGGTAAAAATGACACATCGAGAGTGATAGAACTTCGACGCCCAGGGCGTTCTAATGTCGGTGTTGCGACAAGGTTTTTCGGCGGGGCGAGTAATCGCAGGCCCAGGACGTTGCAACTTTAGCCGACCTCGGTCCTTTTTATCCTCCTTCTGAGCACACATTTATATATACGAATATCTATTTTTATATACATTACTCTAATACGCTTGGTTTTTCAACAAAGTTCGATTAGAAACAAAAAATAAATAGATTCAAAATTTTATAATAGTTAAGAGGTCATAATTATGATAACAGTCGATGAATTTTATACGTATTTAAACGCACAACAACATGCCCAAAGCTTTTTATATCAATGCTATTTAGGAATGGAGGATGCAGAAGCAAAAAGCTATCAAAATTACAGCACTTTCATGTATTTGCTCGATCATAGCCAGCGTTTTTATGAAAATGGTAAAAAATCCGATGAACTTGTTCAGCCTGTTTTATATTTTTACGGTATGGTGCATTTATTAAAAGCATATCTTCTAACGAAACGTCCGGACTACCCAGAATCAACCTCGCTGCTCGCTCATGGCGTAACTGCAAGGAAACGAAAGAAAAAGTTCTATACATTTACAGATGATGAAGTAAAAGTACAACAGCATGGCATGTTCCCTTATTTCTCGGAGCATTTGTACGCCACTAAAAGAATCCCTTTTGAAAAAATTCGCATGGAAACGCTTTTTAGCTTACTACCTGAAATGAGTAATTTTTTCGCTTTACAGAAGCAGGAGAAACTAACTGTCATTGGCTCAGCAAACTCGGTTCATCTACAATTCCCAACCAAATTATTTGATAACTATCATTTAACAGAAAAGGCATTTATAGCACGCATACAAAACTATCTTCCAGCTATTAAGGAGATTAAATCTGGAAAATTAATGCTTGATATAGAACTTGAAGATTACGTTGATTTTTCGAATGGTCCTTTTTTCAAGCATATGGATAATAATCAGCTTTATTTTCCAGCAAACCGGGATTCCTTTCTTCCTATTTCAGAAGTAATGATTCATTATTTGTTGCTTTTTAATCTTAGTATGCTCTGTCGCTACGAGTCAGAATGGTGGGGTGACTTATTTGTATCCAAGGCGGATATGGATTACCCTTTAATCCACCATTTTCTACAAGTTACTGCACAAAAAATCCCAAGGCAAATTGGTAGTGAGATGCTAGCAATGAAAACGACGTTTGACAGCCTAACATAGCCTACATATAAGAATAGGGAGCTATAGCTAGCTCCCTATTATTTCTTCAATATAAAGTTCGGGCATTTGATCCAATGAGATAATCGGTTCATCTGGTTCGATACGAATCATTGGCTTTGTCGGTTTTGTCGTTTCTATAAAAACAATTTCCCCATGTTTTCCATTCGAGAGGATTATCTTCTTTCCAATCAAAAAATGAACGAAATTGTCGATGAATACGTTTACTACCTGCGCATCGAATTTCATATATCTATCCTTTTCGATTGTTTTTATTGCATGAAATAAGCTTTGTGCCTTTGCATAGATACGATTACTTATTATCGCGAAATATGTATCACTTACTGCGATAATTTTAGCAAATACATGGATTTTTTCATTCGTAATACCAAGCGGATAACCACTTCCATCTAGACGTTCATGATGCTGGAGTACACCTAATTTTACCGCCGCTGTGATTATTGGTAAATGCTCAATCATTCGATACGAATACGTAGGGTGATTTTTAATAGCTTTCCATTCATCTTCTGTTAACGTTCCCTTTTTGTTCAGGATAGAATCATCCACTTTTACCAATCCACAATTACTAAGTAATCCTGCTATTCCACTTTGAAGCCATTCACCTTTCGAAAGCCCCATTTTCCTACCGATAAATGCTGAAAGAAGGGAAACTGCAACACTATGGAAATACATATAATCCTCCTGGGTACTATATGTATGAAGCCTATATATTTTTTCGGCCTCTATTGTTTCTGTACATTCCAATAGTGGTATGATCAATTTACGAACAACTGAGATATCAATTGGCATCCCATTTTGCCATTTTTGAAACTGTTGTTTATATGCAGCCACCACATTTAGATAACTCTCAGCAAATGGAAGACTTTTTTCGTTATCAATTGAATTTTGCTTCTTCATATGCTGTTTTTCCTTTGGCTGAACAGGTTTTCCTAAAAAGGAATCACCGTTAGACAAGGTAGATGATACATCTACCGACTCAACAAGGAATTTTTCAAGAATTGTAATATGTTCTTCTTTTAATATGGTGTTTTTTAGGATGATTGGACGATTTGTCTTGCCTCTTACTTCCTTAAGTAATACACATCCTGGAATTAGACTTGAAGGTTTTACTCGCATATCGGTTTCCCCCATTTTCTCAGATAGAAGGTAATACTTCATTCCATTAAGATTCTCTTCCTTCGCATAGACTGTTAGCAGCACAAGGTTAAAAGAATCAGTTTTTTTATTTCCCCAGCATAGAGGGGATTCCAGTTCGTATCATATGTATAAAGAAGATGACTCAGGATGTACACTACTTTCTGAGTCATCTATAGATAGATTCCAATTATTCTTCGTTCGTATCTGTCTCTGTGCTTTCTTTTTCTGAAGTTGTATCTTGTACAACTTCTTCTTCTGCTGTTTCCTCTTCTTCCCTATCTACCTTAGCAACCGTTGCTACTTCTTCTCCATCCTGTAATCGAATTAAATGGACACCTTTTGTACTTCGTCCAGTTGTTGAAATCTCTGCTACTGGAATTCGAATTAATACGCCTGCTATGGTAATCAACATGAGATCCTCTTCACCTGTCACATCTTTTACAGCTACAACATGACCAGTCTTCTCATCGAGTTTACATGTGAAAACACCTTTACCCCCGCGGTTAATTTGACGATATTCCGCTTCTGGTGTTTGTTTACCAAAACCTTTACTTGTGACATGGAGAATTTTTGAATCAGGCTCAATGATCTCCATGGATACGACTTCATCATCTTCTCGTAACGAAATACCTTTAACACCTGCTGCAGTTCGTCCCATTTCTCGAATTTGTGTCTCTTCGAATCGGATCAGATAACCATTTTTCGTTGCAATCATCATATCCTTATTGCCATCGGTTAATCGAACGGAGATTAGCTCGTCTTCTTCACGAAGTCCAACTGCAATTAAGCCACCTTTACGGATATTTGCAAATTTGGCCAGGGAAGTACGTTTAGCAATTCCATGTTTCGTTGTAAAGAATAGGAACGCATCCTCTTCATAGCTATTTACAGAGATAACTGCATTGACCCATTCCCCTTTTTCAACCTGAAGCAGATTGATGATTGGAATTCCTTTTGCTGTCCGATTGAACTCTGGAATCTCATACCCTTTTGCACGATATACCTTTCCTTTATTGGTAAAGAAAAGCACCGTATCATGTGTGGATGTCGATACAAGATGTTCTACAAAATCATCCTCATTCGTTCCCATTCCTTGAATTCCTCGACCACCGCGTCTTTGTGTTCGGTAGGTAGATGCAGGTAAACGCTTGATATACCCTTGATGTGTAAGGGTTATAACAATGTTTTCTACTGGAATTAAGTCTTCGTCCTCGAAGAATCCAGCTCCACCAGCTACAATATCCGTACGACGATCATCATTAAAACGTTCCTTAATTTCAGTAAGCTCTTCGCGAATTATTTCAAGTACTTTTTCTTCATCCGCTAAAATTGCTTTTAACTCATTAATCAGTTTTTGCAATTCACTGTATTCTTCTTCAATCTTCTCACGCTCTAAACCTGTTAAACGCTGCAGGCGCATATCAAGAATAGCTTGAGCTTGCTTTTCTGAAAGCTTGAAACGTTCCATTAAACCAACTCTTGCAATGTCTGCAGTTTTAGAGTTACGGATTAAGGAAATTACTTCGTCTAAATGGTCTAATGCGATGCGTAAACCTTCTAAAATATGTGCACGCGCTTCTGCTTTTCTTAATTCAAAAGCAGTACGACGTGTAATAATTACTTTTTGATGCTCTAAATAATGCTCTAGGCACTGTTTAATAGTTAATACTTTCGGCTGGCCATCTACTAATGCAAGCATATTAATTCCAAATGTTGTCTGTAGTGACGTATGTTTATACAAATTATTTAAAACAACATTGCCATTCGCATCACGGCGAAGCTCCATCACAATGCGCATACCATTTCGGTCAGACTCGTCACGTAAATCTGTAATTCCTTCAATCCGCTTATCCCGAACGAGTTCTGCAATTTTCTCAATCAGTCTTGCTTTATTAACCTGATAAGGTAATTCTGTTACAATAATTGTTTCTTTTCCATTTGAACTTTCTTCGATATTCACTTTCGCACGAATTGTAACCGAACCTTTTCCAGTTTCATATGCTTTTCGGATTCCGCTGCGACCTAATATTTGGCCGGCAGTAGGAAAGTCTGGACCATGGATATAGTCTTCCATCAATTCATCTACCGTGATATCCGGATCTTTACTCACTGCAAGTACAGCATCAATTGTTTCTCCCAAGTTATGTGGCGGAATATTGGTTGCCATTCCAACCGCAATCCCTGATGTACCATTGACGAGTAGATTAGGGAAACGTGCTGGGAATACAACAGGCTCCCGTTCAGATCCATCGTAGTTATCCTGATAATCAATTGTATCTTTATTGATATCACGCAATAACTCCATCGAGATTTTTGACATTCTCGCTTCAGTATAACGCATTGCAGCTGCTGAGTCTCCATCAACCGATCCAAAGTTTCCATGACCATCTACAAGCATATAACGATAGCTGAAATCTTGTGCCATCCGAACCATTGTCTCATAAACTGCTGAGTCTCCGTGTGGATGATACTTACCGATAACTTCACCAACAATACGTGCTGATTTCTTATGCGCCTTATCAGAATGCATCCCTAAATCATTCATCGCATACAAAATTCTCCGATGAACTGGTTTCATTCCATCACGTACATCTGGTAATGCACGCGACACGATAACACTCATTGCGTAGTCAAGAAAAGATGTACGCATTTCCTTACTAATATTAATCTCTTGAACATTTGGACGTTTTTCCTCTGCCATTCCTTCTTTACCTCCTATCACTATTTAACATCAATAGTGATTACCTTCGAAAAATAACTACTCTACTTTATTTATCCAGTTCCGTTGCTTGTCATTATCTGGGAAAGCCCGCTTCACTTTTCGCTGTCTAGCTGCACGTGGGCTAGCGACTACAGTCATTGTCAATGGACACTTCGAGCGCTAAAACCATGCGCTCTACGGTCCCATGTCACTGCCTTACGTCGCTGGGCAAGCCCGCTTCACTTTTCGCTGTCTAGCTATGGCTCCTGGAAACTACGGTCATAAGCAATTCACACTTCAAGCACTAAAACCATGTGCTTTTCGGGCCTTGCTAGCCTTTCATTTCTAAACAGTCGCTTTCGCTTTCCGTTTAGATATCCAGGTTTTTAACGTATTGGGCATTTTCTTCGATAAAGACCCTTCTTGGTTCAACTTTATCTCCCATAAGCATGTCAAAAACTTGGTCTGCGTCGATTGCATCGGATAATTCAACTTGAAGCAGTGTACGTTTTTCCGGATCCATTGTTGTATCCCATAGTTGCTCTGCATTCATCTCACCAAGACCTTTATACCGCTGAATACCTGGTTTTGGTGCCTTTGGTATTTCTTCTAAGATACGGTCTAATTCTTTATCATTGTAAGCATAGTATTGTGTTTTCCCTTGTTTCACTTGATATAATGGAGGCTGTGCAATATAAATATATCCATGTTCAATTAATGGACGCATATAACGATAGAAAAACGTTAATAATAATGTTCGTATATGTGCTCCGTCAACATCTGCATCTGTCATAATGACTACTTTATGGTACCTTGCTTTCGTAATATCGAAATCTTCGGAGATACCAGTACCAAGGGCAGTAATCATAGCACGTACTTCATTATTGGATAAAATACGGTCAAGTCGAGCTTTCTCGACATTCAAAATCTTACCACGCAATGGAAGAATAGCTTGAAAATGACGATCCCTACCGGATTTCGCTGAACCACCGGCAGAGTCTCCCTCAACAATATAAAGCTCACTAATTGATGCATCCCTAGACGAACAATCTGCTAGTTTTCCAGGTAAACTGGAAACGTCCAAAGCACCTTTTCTTCGTGTCAATTCACGCGCCTTTTTTGCTGCTAAACGTGCACGTGAAGCCATTAATCCTTTATCGACAATTATTTTGGCAATTGTCGGGTTTTCATATAAGAATTTTGAGAATGACTCACTGAATATAGAATCTGTAATAGCACGTACTTCACTATTTCCTAGCTTTGTCTTCGTCTGCCCTTCAAATTGAGGGTCTGGATGTTTTACAGAAACAATGGCTGTCATCCCTTCACGGACATCATCTCCAGAAAGGTTTGTGTCATTTTCTTTGATCAGGTTACTTTTTCTTGCGTAATCATTAATCACACGAGTCAAACCACTACGGAACCCAACTTCATGCGTCCCGCCTTCATACGTATGAATATTATTCGCAAAGGAATATAAATTGCTCGCAAACCCATCGTTGTACTGAATGGAAACCTCGATAGCAATTCCTTCTTCTTCTCCTTCAGCATAGAAAGGTTCGTGAAGTACCTCTTTATTTTTATTAATAAATTCAACGTAAGAGCTGATTCCGCCTTCGTAAAAGTACGATTTCGGCTCGCTATCTGTTCGCTTGTCTTCAACAGTTATCGTTAACCCTTTATTTAAAAATGCCAACTCGCGGAGACGTTGTTCTAATGTTTCCAGGTTATATTCAGTCGTTTCAGTAAAAATTTCCGGATCTGGCGTAAAATGCGTAATTGTACCAGTAATATCGGTTTCGCCAACTACTTCAATTTCCCCAATTGGGACACCTTTTTCAAAGCCTAAAAAGTGGATTTTATTATCGCGATGAACATGCACCTCTAAACCTTTAGATAGAGCGTTCACAACAGAAGCACCTACACCATGTAATCCACCGGAAACTTTATAGCCTCCGCCACCAAATTTACCACCGGCATGCAAAACGGTCATAATAACTTCTAATGCTGGTCTTCCTGTTTTTTTCTGGATATCAACTGGAATCCCACGCCCGTTATCTTTTACTGTAATACTATTATCCTTTTCAACGATGACCTGAATATGATCACAATATCCAGCCAGTGCTTCATCAATACTATTATCAACAATCTCCCATACAAGATGGTGCAAACCTTTCTCACTCGTAGATCCGATGTACATTCCAGGTCGTTTGCGTACGGCCTCCAGACCTTCTAATACCTGTATTTGGTCAGCATCATATGCTTGGTTATCTGTTATTTTGTCTTCCATTGACATTTTCTCACACTCATTTCTATTGAAGTACACGTAATACGGTAAAAAATCATCTATAATTAGCAGTGAATTTAGATACACTGTTGGTTGTTACTATTAGGAAACTGTACAATTTGAATGCTGCGGATAAATAAAGTACCGAAGCAGCGACTAGCGATACATGCTTCACAAGAGGCTTAATCACATGCATATTTATACTTATAGTGAAAATATGCATCTGCTCTATACATTGTAAAACAGGGGGTTCTTCTTTTTTGCCTATGGAACAATTTCATCCGAATAATCGTCTAATTTATTTATCGCCCGAATCATGCTCGATCTTTTCTTTAACGTAGAAACCGATAAAGAACTGTAATAAATTGTATTCTTCGTAATCATGACTGATTTAGCGTTCTTTTTCGGACCAATTATCTGTTTCTTCTGATGTGCTGTAGCCATCATCTCATCCATAATCGTAGATGATGACACCAAATTATAATCAATAATAGCAACAATATCTTCCGATTGAATTACATTGCTATCCCCAATATGAATAAACACGGTACCACACTCCACCTCTGATTTCAGATTAGTTGTCCACACTTCCGTCTATTACACGAAACAGCTCTGCTTGTTTTAATGTATCATGATGAATTCCATCCACACTTGTTGTTGAAACGAAGGTTTGAACACGCCCTTGAATGGTATTTAATAAATGCGATTGTCTGTAATCATCTAATTCACTTAAAACATCATCCAAAAGCAGAATTGGATATTCTCCGATTTCACCGTAAATGAGTTCAATTTCAGCTAATTTAATGGATAGTGCAGTTGTCCGTTGCTGCCCTTGGGAACCATAAGTCTGAACAT
Source organism: Oceanobacillus sp. FSL W7-1309 (assembly GCF_038002145.1). Taxonomy (NCBI): domain Bacteria; kingdom Bacillati; phylum Bacillota; class Bacilli; order Caryophanales; family Bacillaceae; genus Oceanobacillus; species Oceanobacillus sp. FSL W7-1309. Next base: position 1,482,260 of record NZ_JBBOBX010000001.1, on the reverse strand, counting down.
CCTTTCCATTTACATAAAAAATCAAATCATCTCGATGTGGTCCAATTAATGTTGTACCGCGTTCAACTTCTTTTTCTTGTACTTCTTTAAATTTATCTCGATAGATAGTACCTATTTTTTCCATGTTTGCATCTTCTGATACTTCTATTGTAGCACTGTAGCGAATTTCAAGGTTTTCCAGCTCTCGGCTTATTCCATGATGGATTGGCTTAGCCCACTTACGTAATAAATCCATGAAAACAAAACGTCGTTCTAATAATGTGGAGGCATGTTCAATCAGCTGCTCTGATAATACCTCTAACATTGTAAAATCAGTCGTACGTTTTTTCTGCATTTGTTTTAATAAATGATTGCGCTGTTTCAGTATTTTTTGATACTGTCCCAAATGATAAATATATCTCGGCTGTATTTGACCAAGCTCCATATCGATAAAACGTCTGCGTGTTTGGGGCGGCCCCTTAACAAGCGTTAGATCCTCTGGGGCAAACATCACAACATTCATTGCCCCAATGTAATCACTTAAGCGTTTTTGCTCGAGCCGATTTAATTTAGCTTTTTTTCCTTTGGAAGAAATAATGATTTCAAGGGGAATGGAATGATTACGCTTTGTTATTCTACCTTCTATTTTAGCATATTCTTTATCCCACCCGATAAGCTCTTTCTCACGTGGGGTTCGATGTGATTTAGTAAAGGCCATTACATAGATTGCTTCCATCAAGTTCGTTTTTCCTTGTGCATTTTCACCAATAATGACGTTCACTTTATCATCAAAAGAGATATCCAATTTTTCGTAATTACGGTAATTTGTTAATTGAAGCTGTTCAATGTGCATGCAAATTAATCCTCTTTTTCCTTCGTTTTATTGGTAAAAATTCACATTGCACGTGCATGAATGACCAATAAAATTAAATTCTAATCAACAGGGTAGCGTTGGATGCAATCAGCTTACGACAATATACGAGCCAACATCTTCTATTTCGACTACATCTTTTGGATAGAGCTTTCTCCCACGTCGATGTTCTATTTCTCCATTTACTAATACACCTACATCTGCTAGAAAGGCTTTCACCATTCCACCGGACTCCAAAATATTAGTCAGCTTAATAAATTGGCCCAAAGTGATGTATTCTGTATTTATTTTAATTTCTTCTTGCATGTTCATCACCAAATTCTTATGATTTTTTAAAACAAGCACATCTTTTTAGATGATGTGATAATGCGAAACTTCATTCCGCAGAGGTTTTCTTTTGCCCCCATGAAATGCATCGGGAGACAGTCAGGCCTTTGAACAGAATCAGAAGTTACGGACTGTTAATCCTCATTTTACAGGTTTTGGTTCTTAGACTAAGAGGCGGGATATTACAGTTTTTTAATACGAGATAAAAATACGATGTTAGAAAAGAAACAAATTAAATTTCGATTCCACATCTGTAAACATCCTTTTATTTGTCTTATATACCTATTTTACTAAAGTTTTGGGTGAAAGGGAAGGTAAGACCTCTAATTGTCATAAAAACGCGCAAAAGGGCTTATATTTTGCTATGAACGAAAAAAAGCCCTTATTAGAGCTTTTTTCGCAGTCAGGCAATTAAAATTTGAGTGCTGTGTATAACTTAGTTGCCGAAACAGACACGTTCACAAAGTGCCAATGACCAGCGAGACTGCTACGATAAGACGTTGCGATGGGTAGTCTGGAAGGGCACTTCGCTTTTGTGTTAAGTTTTTTAGAAGGTACGAACAGGTAAAATTAATTGTAATATTGAATCCTCGTTCAGTGGATGAATAACAAATGGCCGCATAGCACCTGTGAATTCGATGATCACCTCATCGTATTCAATTGCTTTTAATGCATCAATCATATATTTCGAGCTGAATGATATCTTCAACTCTTCCCCCTCCATTGCTTGGATGCCGATTTCCTCTACGACATTACCAACTTCTGGTGAGTTACTAGAAATTTCAATGACAGAATCATTTGGTGTAAAAAGCCTGACGACATTATTACGTTCTTCTTTTGCAAGAAGTGATGCACGATCAATTGTATTGAGTAATTCTTTTGTTTTTACTTGAATCTTCGTTTTACTTTGCTCTGGAATTAGTCGAGAGGTTTCTGGATAATTCCCATCAAGCAAACGAGATAAGAAATTTAAATGCTTTGTACGGAAAAGAATTTGATTGTTTGTAACACTTATTTCAACCGTTTCTTCCGTATCATCAAGTATTTTATATAATTCGTTTAAGCTTTTCCCTGGTACAACAACTTGCTGAAATGCAATGTTAGCATCTGCTACAGGGATTTCTCTTTTTGCCAAACGATGACTGTCTGTTGCTGTAAAAGATAGAACTTTGTCAACTAATTTCAAATTAACGCCTGTCAAAATTGGTCGAGTTTCCATTGTGGATACTGCGAATACAGTTTGTTTAATCATACTTTTCAACAGATCAATTGGCATTTCAAAGCTATCATCCGTTTGTAGCTTAGGTAATAGTGGATATTCCTCTGCATCTTGACCATTTAGATTAAATTCAGCTTTTCCAGACCGAATGGTAACTTTCAGATTGGAATCAACTTCAATTTCAACTGTATTCTCTGGTAGTTTGCGAATAATATCTGGGAAATATTTTGCTTGTAAAACAATAGATCCTTCCTCAATTTGCTCTACATATACCATATCATCTTCTTCTGCTGGTATGTAAGATTCAATGGAAATATCGGAATCACTTCCTGTTAGTGTAATTCCGTGTTGTTTTGCTTCAATTTTCATTCCAGTAAGAATTGGAATAACGGTCCTCGATGAGATTGCTTTCATGACATCCTGTATACCTGCAATTAATCGATCACGTTTGATAATAAATTTCATGAAAATATCCTCCTAATTTGGAAGTTCTTTTATAGATTGTTCAAAAGTTAGGTAAAAATGTCGGATTTACTTTCTAACTCTTCTTATTCCTTTTTGAACATGTATTTATATATATATTTATTTTTATAAAAAACAGTAATAATAGTAATAGGCGCTGTGATTATGTGGATAAGTGCATTTCCATCAAAACCAGTAAAGTTTTCCACATGTGTATAACCTGTTTATATGCTTGCACACTTATAAACATTATTCACATGTGGACAGCTAAGTCGAAAAACAAAAAAAGAGACTTATATCGTTTTTAATGTTTCTTTTATATCTTCAATATCACGATTTAGATCGGAATCTTCTTCGAGTAATTTCGAAATTTTTTCGTGTGCGTGAATGACCGTCGTATGGTCTCGTCCACCAAATTCCTCTCCTATCTTTGGTAAAGAGAAATCGGTAAGCTCTCTGGAAAGATACATTGCAATTTGTCTAGGAAAGGCAATCGATTTTGTACGTTTCTTTGCTGCAAAATCTTCAATACGAATATTGTATCTTTCCGCTATAATTTCCTGTATTCCTTCAATGGTTATTACTTTAGGCTTACTGCTTGGAATAATATCCTTTAATGCATCTGCTGCAAGCGAGGCATCAATATCTTGATTAACGAGTGAGGAGTAGGCAACAACGCGGATAAGCGCTCCTTCTAATTCGCGGATATTCGTATTGATTTGATTTGCAATATAAAGCATGACCTCATTTGGTATATCAAGTCCCTCAGCCTTTGCTTTTTTTGTTAAAATTGCAATTCTCGTTTCCAAATCTGGTGGTGTAATATCGGTAATTAGTCCCCATTCAAAGCGTGATCGTAAGCGATCTTCCAATGTTGGAATTTCTTTCGGTGGACGATCACTCGAGATAATAATTTGTTTACTTTCTTCATGTAAAGCATTAAATGTATGGAAAAATTCTTCCTGTGTCGATTCTTTTCCAGCAATAAATTGAATATCATCAATTAATAGAACATCGATATTTCGATATTTATTACGGAAGCTATTGGATTTGTTGTCCATAATGGCATTGATGAATTCATTCGTAAATTTTTCAGATGTTAAATAAACAACCTTTGCTTTTGGATTATGCTCACGAACATAGTGTCCAATTGCATGCATAAGATGTGTCTTACCAAGACCAACACCACCATAAATAAAGAGTGGGTTATAAGCTTTGGCTGGCGCTTCTGCTACAGCTAAAGAAGCAGCATGAGCAAATCGATTTCCCGCACCGATTACGAATGTATCAAAAGTATATTTGGAATTTAACATAGATTTAGGCATATCATTTGTAATGGATTCGGCTTTTTGGTTTGTCACTTGTTTTGTATCTTCTACTTCCATATTTGAAGTAGGAATAATAAACTTTGTATTTAATTTTGTACCAGTGACTTCACCAAGAATATCGGATATGAGTTCTGTATACTGTGTTTCAAGCCAATCTCTAGCAAATTCATTTGGTGCAGATATAATCAATGTATTTTTTTCAATAGCTTCAGCCTTTGTATTTTTTAACCACGTATCAAAGCTGGGTTTGCTAATTTTTTCTTCAATTTTCTCTAACGTAGCAACCCACAATTCTTCGATGTTTTCCAAAATCAATCTCACTCCTTTCAAATTGGTTTACACATGTTATTTTAGGAAACAAAATTCAAATCTTGTAAGTAGCTTAGTTCCCTAAACAGCCACCTCCAGCTCCAGCATCCAGCGACTAGCGAGACTTCCATCACCTCATGACACGCTAAAGAAGACTTGCCGACTGTTAATACATGAGAATTAGTCGCACTTATACCCTTGTGGTGAAAGTTAACATTGTCTCTGTACGAATGTTCGACAGGTCGAACCACCCAAAAGTTGGGGTGCAGTCCGTACGCCGCTAACCACGTGCTTACGCTTTTGCAAATGACAGAAAAAGCCTCTCTCAATCTTGAATAAGATGGAAAGGCATATCATATATATGTTTAAAACATATCTTGACATATACGAATAGAAAATATTTAGTTATATGAAATCTATTTTGGCAGACAGGAAAATAAAAAGTTTCCTTTTTTGCATAACTACGATAGAGAGACTTGTGGATAGTAAACCATATGAATAATAAAGAAGAAAGTTGCTTATAAACGTTATCCACATGTATGTGGAAAAGGTTATTCGATGCCCTGTGAACAACTATCCACATATTATCCACAGATTGTGAATAAGTTTTATTGCTGTTTTTGATTTCCACAGGTTAAAACATAAATATAATATCAAATAAAAGTGAATAAAGCAATGGTTTTTGGATAGTTATCCACATATTCAAGACCTTGTGCATAATAACTATCCACACTACTATATTTTGTGCTTAACTTGTAAATAGGTGTTGTGGATAGAAAAAAAACCTAAAATAATTATAAACGGGCTCTGTGGATAAAGATTTTTTAAATCTAAGTTGACAGATGATGGTTGTTTTTCGTATAATGTCAAGGACTGTCTATTGATAAGTTATTATTTTTAATTTAGATATTGAAAAGGGATCCCTTGGGGAGGTGCAGAATAAATGAAAAGAACGTTTCAACCAAATAACCGTAAACGCAAAAAAGTACATGGCTTTCGTGCGCGTATGAGTACTAAAAATGGACGTAATGTTTTAGCTCGTCGTCGCCGTAAAGGAAGAAAAGTATTATCTGCATAGGCCACTGAAAAGTCAGTGGTCTTTTTCTGCTTTAAAGGATGTTCAAAAGTCCGATAAAAATGACGCATCGAACTTCTTGGTCCTTTTTATCCTCCTTTTTGAACGTAAACTGAAGCGGAAGAATGATCGGAAAAGCAGTGATTCAAGCTGCTTTTTTTATACATAATTTATTGCGGGCGATGGTGTTTGAGTATAAATAAAGGTGATAAAGATGAAGAAAGCGTTTCGTATAAAAAAAAATGAAGAATTTCAGTACCTCTTTAAACATGGGAAATCCTTTGCTAACCGACAGCTTGTTATCTATTATGTAAAGAAGATAGATCAGGAGCATTTTCGTATTGGTCTTTCTGTTGGTAAAAAAATCGGGAACGCGGTTACGCGAAATAGAATTAAACGCTTCTTAAGACAAGCCTTCCAGGATCTAGAGGATAATATCGAAAACTCCTATGATATCGTTATTATTGCTAGAAATCCAACCAAGGATATGGGCCTTGAGGAAGTAAAAAAAAGCCTGACACATTTACTGTATAAGGAGAGGCTTTTAAATAAATAGGAAAAATCTATTTAAAGATAGAATCTTACGTGTAATTAGGATAAAATAACAGGTAGAGCGTGATGAGGGTCATATGAAGGAGGAAATAAATTGCGTAAAAAGATTTTTTTGCTGATAACCTTTGTAGGTTTAATGGCAATCCTTTCTGGCTGTACGGAGATTAACGAACCGGTTACGGCCGAAAGTGAAGGAATTTGGAATACGATTTTTGTTTATCCATTATCATGGGTAATTATTAAAATAGCTGAAATTTTTAATGAAGGTTACGGATTATCGATTGTTATTGTAACAATTTTAATTCGTTTATTGATTTTACCACTAAGTATTAAACAATTAAAAAGCTCTAAAGCAATGCAAGAAATTCAGCCAAAGCTTCAAGAGCTCCAAAAGAAATATAGTTCGAAAGATGCGACTACACAGCAAAAGCTGCAGCAAGAAACGATGCAGTTATTCCAGAAAAACGGTGTAAATCCACTTGCTGGTTGTTTGCCGATTTTTGTACAAATGCCTATCCTGATTGCGATGTATCATGCGATTATGCGTACTGCCGAAATTAGTACCCATAACTTCCTATGGTTTGAACTTGGTTCACCAGATTATATTTTGCCGATTTTAACGGGGGCATTTACGTTCTTGCAACAAAAACTAATGATGTCAACAAATTCTGCATCCAAGCAAAATCCGCAAATGGCAATGCAAATGCAGGTTATGCTTTACGTAATGCCAATTATGATTGGTGTTATGGCATTCTTCTTCCCGGCAGCGTTAGCATTATACTGGGTAACAGGTAACATCTTTATGGTTGTTCAAACACTTCTCATTAACAAACCGATGATGACGAATAAGTAATGGAGGAGAAAATAGTGAGAGAAATAACTGCTAGTGGACAAACAGTCGAAGAAGCGGTCCAATCGGCATTAGAGCAGTTAAACACCACGAAGGACCAAGTAGAGATTGATATAATCGATGAAGGAAAAAAGGGTGTACTCGGCATTTTTGGATCGAAACGTGCCGTTGTCAAAGTTACAATTGCTAAAAACCCAATAAAAGAAACTGAGAAATTAATTAAAGAAATAGCAGGCAATATGAATCTTTCGGTTGAAGTGAAGACTACTGTTGAGAGCAACCAGGTGACCTATGAATTGGATGGTGCAAACATTGCAATTTTAATTGGGAAACGTGGACAAACCTTAAACGCATTGCAATACTTATTGCATCTCGCAATTAATAAGGATAAAAAAGCTTACTACACCGTTGTATTAGACGCAGAAGGATATCGCGGCAGAAGAAAAGAAACGCTCGAGTCCTTGGCACATAAAATGGCGGATAAAGCAAAGCGTCTCAATAAAAAAGTAGCACTTGAGCCAATGCCGGCTTTTGAGCGAAAAATCATTCATAGTGCATTACAAGGTATTAATGACGTTTCGACTTATTCAGATGGAGTAGAACCACATCGGCATATCGTCATTAAACCATAAAGAACCCCGCTAAAGACATTCTTTAGCGGGGTTCTGCATAAATATTACTAAAACATTAACTTAAACTAGCTCTTTTCGGCTATACCACAGTGTCGGACACTGTGGTATTTTTAGTATGTGGAAAAGTATATAAAGTAATTTTGTTATCATATTATTTAAAGGTTTTCATCAAGTTAGCAGCTTATTTGATGTAACATCTACGAGATAAATAGTAAGTTTATTCAAAAAATAACGTATAACTACAGCGAAAACAATTTCTCCATGATTAAAGAGCAGATGGCATAAAGAAATAGTTGCTAATGACATAGCCATTTTTTTATTGGATAAGAAAAGAGAATTAAGGAGGAACCAAAAGGTGAAAAAATACCATTTGCCGGGGATTATTGCACTTTTAATATTTATATCGATATGTTCTTTTCATTTTTTTCAGCCCTCCTCTATAAAGGCAGAGGAATTTAGTTTTCCTATTAATTCGGATGGAAATTTAGAGAATAGCTACATAGGAAGTTCTGTCACAACGACCGGAACAGATATAGAGGAGACTTATTGGGATACGGTTACGGACTGGTTTGATGGTGTAGGAGAAACGATTGATACAGCTTTAGAGAATATTAAAGAAGTTTTTGATAACATTGTTAGCTATATTAGTGAATTAATTACAACAGTTGACAATGCTGTCGGCGAGTTCACTGGAAACGATGATGCGACGGATGCAATAGATGACGTCAATGGTACAATTGATCAAGCAAAAGATACAATCGACGATATAAATATTGATGAAGATTCAAATGGTAATATCGTTTATCGCGTATTACGAGAAGACGAGGATCCGACGAAAGGCATTTTTGCAAAGGCTCCAGAACGCGAGCATATAACCATTGCTGGACATGTTAATAATGGCGGGAAGAAAAACTTCAAAGGGTCAAAATATATTTCAACAACGAAAAGTTTTGATATAGCACTAAAAAACGCAACATCAAACATTATGGATAAAGGCAGCGCTCATGATCTTCGAATCGTAAAAATTGATTTAAGCAAGGTAACAAATATGTATTATGATTTAACAGATCCAAAAGTTCAGGACAAGTATCTCGTAAATTCGAAAGGTGAACCTTGGGAGAAGGTTAGAAGATATGCCAATGCATCACAAGAATTATTAGTGGAATATGAAATTCCAGCTGCAGCCATTGAGCTGTTAGGTCGACCATCTGAATTACTAGAATAAGGATGGATTCTTTTATAGGAGTGTGACAAGTGTGCGTGATATAAATAAGCATATCCATAATTTTGAGGAATCAGCGTTAAATTTACTTGTTGATCTTCGAATGGGGGACGGTTTTAACGAAAAGGCGTATGAAAAGGTTGTTGAAATGCTTACTTTATTTAAAATGGAATACAAAGGAGTAAGTAGTATACCAAAAGAGGTAGCTACAACGATGGTTGAGCTTTATGGTGAACTCTATAACTTTTCGCTTAATTATGCTGGTGAAGAATCAGAACAGATCCTGAAGGCAGCTAAAAACATAAAAATAGTAATCGAAAAATGCTTGGAAGAAACAGGAGAAGCAGAACTTCAAGAGAACCAGACTTTTACAAAATTAGTCAGGTATATAAATGAAGATGGTTATTTTTTTGAAAAATTGCGTAGTGGTAAGGGATTGGATGAGCAACAATTTGAAAAAATATATCAAGAGCTGGAATCGAGCCTAAAGGAGGTTCACTCCTGGGATGCATTACCAAAAGCATTTGTAGCAATTCTGATTAACTTTTATGAAATGGATTTGTTTGTTTATGTATATCAGAATGAGTTCCATCAAGAAGAAGAGGCAGATAAAATTTATGATGCTTATGAAAGAGTATTTGAATTGATAGCTGGATAAAGAATAAAAAATCAATATCATCAACAGCTAGCGTAGTTTGATAAAATAAAAAGACGAGAGGTTATTCACATGTGGATAACCTCTCGCCTTTTTTATTGGAAGCTTACTGAAAAAAATAATTGTGGATAAGTTTATTTTTTAATGAAATTATGTTATTCTATTTTGTTAGTGACGTAAATTTAAATTATTGTCCATTGATATAGATAAAAGCTTTTAAAAAATGTTGGAGGTGATCGTGATGGAGACAGATACAATTACTGCGATATCAACCCCGATTGGTGAGGGGGCAATAGCGATTGTAAGATTGAGCGGTCCTGAGGCAGTTTCAATGACAGCACGTATTTTTAAAGGGAAAAATTTAAACCAGGTAGATTCTCATACGATTCATTATGGGAAGCTTATCGACCCAAAGACAAGTGAGATTGCTGAGGAAGTAATGGTTTCTGTGATGCGCGCACCGAAAACATTTACTCGTGAAGATGTCGTTGAAATCAACTGTCATGGTGGTATGGTAGCCGTAAACCGGGTGCTAGAGCTTATCTTAAGCATTGGTGCACGCTTGGCAGAGCCAGGAGAGTTTACAAAACGTGCATTTTTGAATGGGAGAATTGACCTTTCGCAGGCAGAGGCTGTTATGGACCTCATTCGAGCAAAAACAGACCGAGCAATGTCTGTGGCATTAAAGCAGATGGACGGTCGCTTATCCGGGTTAATTGGAAAGCTGCGTCAGGAATTGATTGAAACAGTTGCACATGTCGAAGTAAATATTGATTATCCAGAATACGATGATGTGGAAGAAATGTCCCACGAAATGATGCGTACGAAAACAAAGGAAGTTCATAAGAAGATTGATGAATTATTAAGTGTCGCAAAACAAGGGAAGATTTTACGTGAAGGTCTTGCTACAGCAATTATTGGCAGGCCAAATGTCGGAAAATCTTCGTTAATGAATACACTTGTACAGGAAAATAAAGCAATTGTTACAGATGTTCCAGGTACAACTCGTGATATAATTGAGGAATACGTCAATGTACGTGGTGTTCCGCTTCGATTGGTCGATACAGCTGGAATTCGTGAAACAGAGGATATTGTGGAACGAATTGGTGTCGAGCGTTCAAGGCAAGTATTAAAAGAGTCCGATTTAATTTTATTTGTACTAAATAACAATGATGTCTTAACAGATGAGGATTTCAAGCTCTTTGAAGCAGTAAGTGGGCTTGAATATATCGTCATTATAAATAAAACAGATCTGGAACAGAAGCTGGATATGGACCGTGTAAAAGAGCTTGTAGGAGATAGACCGCTAGTTACGACTTCTCTAATTGAAGAAGAAGGGGTAGACGAATTGGAACAAGCTATTGCTGATACATTCTTTGCAGGAGAAATTGAGACAGGCGATCTAACCTATGTTTCGAATGCAAGGCATATCCAATTACTGCAGCAAGCAAGCCTTGCGTTAGAAGATGCGATGGAAGGTATTGATCTCGGAATGCCAATGGATATCGTGCAAATTGATGTTACCCGGACATGGGAGTTTTTAGGTGAAATTATTGGAGATACTGCGAGTGACAGTTTAATTGATCAGTTATTCTCGCAGTTCTGTTTAGGAAAATAGATTGGAATAGGTATACGGAATTTAAAAATTAGAAAGGATGAATGTGATGACATACAATGCTGGTCATTATGATGTTATTGTTATTGGCGCTGGGCATGCAGGGGTCGAAGCTGGCTTTGCTGCAGCAAGAATGGGTGCCAAAACGTTAATGCTAACATTGAATATCGATATGATCGCTTTTATGCCATGTAATCCATCAATTGGTGGACCTGCTAAAGGGATTGTTGTTCGAGAAATTGATGCCCTCGGTGGAATCATGGGGAAAGTGATTGATAAAAGCTACATCCAAATGCGGATGTTAAATACCGGAAAAGGTCCAGCTGTGCAAGCTTTACGTGCACAAGCTGATAAGCCAATATATATGCGCGAAATGAAAAAGCTTATTGAAAATGAAAAGAATTTGACTGTTCGTCAAGGAATGGTAGATTCTTTAATTGTTGAGGATGGTGTATGTAAAGGCGTTGTCACAGAATCAAAGGCAACGTATACTGCAGAAGCTGTCATTGTTACGACAGGAACATTTATGCGTGGTAAAGTATTGATGGGGCATTTGGAATATGAAAGTGGTCCAAATAACCAACGTGTTTCTGTGAAGCTTTCTGAGAACTTAGAGGAGCTTGGTTTTGAATTAACACGATTTAAAACAGGTACACCGCCACGTGTTAATAGTCACACGGTTGATTACTCCAAAACGGAAATCCAGCCAGGAGATGACAATCCACAGTCATTCTCCTATGAAACAACGGAACAAATTACGGATCAGCTTCCATGCTGGTTAACCTATACCAATGAATTTACGCACCAAGTAATTAACGACAATTTAGGTTTCTCCGCGATGTATTCCGGTGCAAAACGTGGAACAGGTGCACGTTACTGCCCGTCAATTGAGGATAAAATTGTTCGTTTTAATGATAAACCGCGTCATCAAATCTTCTTAGAGCCAGAAGGCAGAGATACGGAAGAGGTTTATGTGCAAGGTTTATCTACTTCATTACCTGAATCTGTTCAGGAAGAGATGTTAAAAACAGTACCAGGTCTTGAAAATGCCGTTATTATGCGTGCTGGCTATGCGATTGAATACGATGCGGTCGTACCTACCCAGCTTTGGCCAACATTAGAAACAAAGAAAATTCCAGGATTGTATACAGCAGGACAAATTAATGGTACCTCTGGCTATGAAGAAGCTGCAGGGCAGGGGATTATGGCTGGTATTAACGCGGCAGCGAAAGTACTTGGTAAAGAGCCAGTTATTTTAGATCGTTCTCAAGCATATATCGGTGTTCTAATTGATGACTTAGTTACCAAAGGCACAAATGAGCCGTATCGCTTATTAACGTCACGTGCGGAATATCGTTTATTGCTCCGTCATGATAATGCTGATTTACGTTTGACAGATATGGGATATGAGCTAGGGTTAATCTCTGAAGAACGTTACGCTAAATTCCAACAGAAGAAAAGTTTCGTAGAACTGGAGAAAAAACGACTTAAAAAACTTACAATTAAGCCAACGGAGGCAGTAAATGCGATTATGGAAAGTGCGGGAGCTACTCCATTAAAGGAACCAGTAAAAGCTTATGATTTGCTGAAGCGTCCAGAGCTAAGCTATGATCATATTGAACAAATGATAGAAGCGAATACGGAATTGAGTCCTGAAATGCGCGAACAGGTAGCAATTCAAGTGAAGTATGAAGGCTATATTAAAAAAGCAAATGAGCAAGTAGAGCGAATGTTAAAAATGGAAGACAAGAAGATTCCAGATGATATTGACTATGATGCTATCCATGGATTGGCAACAGAAGCGGTAGAGAAGCTGAAAAAAGTTCGTCCACTCTCTGTAGGTCAAGCGTCTCGAATCTCTGGTGTTAACCCTGCCGATATATCCATCTTGCTTGTATATATTCAACAGGGAAATATTGCACGAATTGCAAATTAAAATGAGGTGGAGATAGCGACGTATGAATAAGGTACGTCGCTATTCTTCCATTACATAGAAGGGACTAGTTGATTAATGAATCCAGAACAATTTGTAGCTGCACTAGGTGAACAGGGAATTGAGTTAACAGATGCACAACGTGAGCAATTTTCAACTTACTTTCGAATATTAGTAGAATGGAATGAAAAAATAAATTTAACAGCGATTACAGACGAAGAGGGTGTCTATTTAAAGCATTTCTATGACTGTATTACAGCTGCATTTCATTATGATTTAAGAGAAGAATTACATATTTGTGATGTTGGAGCCGGTGCTGGATTTCCAAGTATTCCACTGAAAATCTGTTTTCCACACTTAAAGGTTACGATAGTTGACTCATTACAAAAGCGAATTGGATTTTTGAATCATTTGGCAGCAGCGTTAAATTTAACGAATGTAGCTTTTTATCATGATCGAGCGGAGACTTTCGGCAAAAACAGTTCGTTTCGAGAATCTTTTGATATCGTAACTGCAAGAGCGGTTGCAAGAATGTCTGTACTTAGTGAGTTATGTTTGCCATTAGTGAAAAAAACGGGGGCTTTTATTGCGATGAAGGGTGCGCAAGCGAAAGAAGAGCTACAAATAGGAGAGAAAGCTATTGAGCTACTTGGCGGAGAAGTAGAAGCGATTCATACCTTTGCACTACCACAAGAGGAAAGTGAACGCTCTATTGTTGTTATTCGCAAAAAACGAAAGACACCAAAAAAATATCCAAGAAAAGCTGGTCTTCCAAACAAAGAACCAATTGAATAATAGCATTATTATTTTGAAATTCGTATAGAAAAGACACCACCTGCTATACGAATTTCCTTTTTTATTGCAGGAAACTATAAAATTTGAATGCTGTGGATAACTTAGTTACCTAAACGGCTACGTCCAGATCCAGCGCCCAGCGACTAGCGAGACTTCCCTCACCTCCGTACGATAAAGAAGACTTGCCGACTGGCTGTGCCAGAGGCTTAGTCGCACTTATACCCTTGTGGTGAAAGTCAACATCGACTCCCTGCGGTCGCCGTGTTTCCTTTATCTCCTACGTAGGAATGTTCGACAGGTCGAACCACCCCAAAGTTCGGGGCGCAGTCCGTACGTCGCTAAACGGGCGCTTGCGCTTTTGTTCTTTAAATGAACAAATCGTTTTTCACGAAAGATTCATTACTTTTTTGAGGACAAATGTGGTAAAATAAATGTAATATAAGGTAAGTATATTTCGCACAGCAGCAGAATGCTGGCGCGTTTTTTCTTGTAAATTCCTTTTTATCACGCATTAACGGTTTATAATAACCCCTCTCAGCTTGAGAAAGATAAAAAATGTGAAAATGGGAGACGTATGGAACCCCACTGAATGAAGTTTTACTTTATGCTATACTTGATTTAAATTAGACATTCAATTGTTTCACGTGAAACAATTTTTATACATAGATGATTTTATTTTGTTAAATTATGAAGGTGGTGTCAGGTAAGTGGTACATCCTTTTAATCGGATATTTGGTTTAGGGGATAAAGGAACCCCTGAATTAGAGGAGACGGAGGAATTTAATCCAGATGAAGTGATTCAGCTTCCAGTAGATCGAATTCAAGCGAACCGTTTCCAACCAAGAACTATTTTTAATGAAGAAAAGATAAAGGAATTGGCTCAAACCATTCATACTCATGGAATGATCCAGCCAATTGTAGTAAGAAAGCTAGATGAAGAAAAATTTGAGCTGATTGCTGGTGAACGAAGGTGGAGAGCTGTTCAATCCCTAGGTTGGGAGAAGGTATCTGTCATCATTCGGGATATGTCTGATGCAGAGACAGCTTCTGTGGCACTAATTGAAAACTTACAACGGGAGGAATTAACCGTTATAGAAGAAGCATTAGCATATGCGAAGCTATTAGAGCTACATTCATTGACTCAAGAGGCATTGGCGCAGCGGTTAGGTAAAAATCAATCAACGATTGCAAATAAGCTAAGACTTTTAAAGCTTCCAGAGGAAGTGCAAACAGCTTTATTAAATAAAACGATAACAGAAAGACATGCACGAGCTTTAATCAAGCTTAAGGAACCGGAACAGCAATTGCACGTTTTGCAGGTCATTATGGATAACGATTTGAATGTGAAACAAACAGAAGAACGAATTGCTAAAATGAATGAGCCGAAAGAGCAAACAAAGAAACGTCCAAAATTAAAAGGTGTCAATAAGGATATTCGGATAGCAATGAATACCATTCGACAATCCTTAAACATGGTGTCAGATACCGGAGTAGAAGTGGAATCGGATGAAAAAGAGTTAGACGATTACTATCAAATTACGATTAAAATACCTAAAAAGAAATAATACTTATCATACTATTTAACATTAGCCCATCTTTGTCGAAAAGGTGGGTATTTTGCATAACCAGTTCGTTTTTTAGTTGATAAATTGCCATTTTATCATTACAATTTCACAAAAAAAGAAAAAAAGATAGTCGCTTCTATTCATTTAGTGATAATATAGTATGTATATAGTTAGGTAGGTGTCAACATGGGAAAAATATTGGCCATCGCAAATCAAAAAGGTGGCGTTGGAAAGACAACTTCGTCCGTAAACCTTAGTGCTTGTCTTGCTTCTTTAGGGAATAAAGTATTACTTGTTGATACAGATCCACAAGGAAATGCAACAAGTGGGGTAGGAGTTAATAAAGCAGACGCTAGTAACTGTGTTTATAATGTGCTTGTTGAAGATTTACCTGCAGAAGAGGTAATTGTTTCGACAAATATAGACAATTTAGATATTATACCTGCAACCATTCAATTGGCTGGTGCAGAAATTGAATTAGTTCCTATTATCTCAAGGGAAATTCGTTTAAAAAGGGCACTTGAAAGTTTAAAAGAAAACTATGATTATATCATTATAGATTGCCCGCCTTCTTTGGGGTTATTAACCATTAATGCACTGACTGCCTCTGATTCTGTCATGATTCCAGTCCAGTGTGAATATTATGCGTTGGAAGGACTTAGTCAATTGCTTAACACCATTCGTCTTGTTCAAAAACATTTGAACAAACAATTGATGATTGAAGGTGTATTACTAACAATGCTTGATGCAAGAACAAATCTAGGTATTCAAGTGATTGAAGAGGTTAAAAAATACTTTCAAGATAAAGTCTATAAAACAATTATACCGAGGAATGTAAGATTAGGAGAGGCTCCAAGTCATGGAATGCCAATTATCAGTTATGATCCAAAATCCCGAGGTGCAGAGGTTTATCTTGAATTAGCGAGGGAAGTGATGGCAAATGGCGAAAGGGTTGGGTAAAGGACTTAATGCTTTGTTTCTGAATGAAAACGAGCAAGAAGAAGCTGGTTCAATAGAAGAAATTGCTATCACAGAATGTAGGCCAAATCCTTATCAACCGAGAAAAACATTTCATGCAGATGCAATCGAGGAAATGAAAGAGTCTATCTTAGAGTATGGCATTATTCAACCTTTGGTTGCGCGCAAAAGTATTAAAGGGTATGAAATTGTTGTAGGTGAAAGACGTTTTCGGGCTGCTAAAGAAGCTGGTTTAAAAACAATCCCAGTCATTGTCAAAGAGCTAACGGATGAAAAAATGATGGAGATTGCTCTGTTAGAAAACTTACAGCGTGAAGACCTTACACCAATTGAAGAAGCTCATGCCTATGCAAACTTGATGACGGAGTTAAAAATTACACAAGAAGAGCTGTCAAGGAGATTAGGAAAGAGTCGTCCACATATTGCGAATATGGTTCGTTTGCTTTCATTGCCAGATCAGGTTGTTGCCTATATTAATAACGGAGAGTTATCAATGGGGCATGGACGCGCCCTCTTAGGTTTAAAAGACAAGGATAAGTTATTCCCGCTGGTAAATAAAATTCGTCATGAAAAACTAAATGTCCGTCAGGTTGAGAAATTAATTATCCAGTTGAATGAAAAACAGCCAGCAAAAAAGGAAAAACCGAAAAAAGACGTTTTTCTGGAAGAACAAGAGACGGTATTGAGAGAGCGATTAGGTACGGCGGTTAATATCCAAAAAGGTAAACGTAAAGGAAAAATCGAAATTGAATTTTACACGGATGATGATTTAAATCGTCTTATCGAATATTTAAATAAATAGGGTATTTAGAAAGACTGATCGTTTCTACTATCAGTCTTTCATTTTATTTAAAGAAGGTTAATGGAAGATGTTCCACGTGAAACATTCACGGTGAGATACTTGCCAGGGCCACGGTCTCAGACCTTTTCCTGTACTATTTTCAACCGGATAAGGAATACCCGGTTGATATTGCATTAGATTTTCGAAGATACACCGCCCTTAAATTACATATAACGAAAAAAATGGTGGAGAGATAGAAATGATTTTATTTGGTACATTAGTAAATGGAGCACTCATACTTATAGGTTGTATTTTTGGATTGTTTTTCACGAAGATACCTGAAAGATACAAAGAAACGGTTATGCACGGTATTGGACTTGCTGTTGTATTGATAGGTTTGCAAATGGCATTGGTAGGCGACCAAATTATAATTGTCCTATTAAGTCTTCTTACTGGGGCAATAATTGGTGAATTTACTCATTTGGAAGAGGGGCTAAATCGTCTTGGCTATTGGGTAGGCAGTAAATTCACGAATAGAGATAGTGATACAAGCATCGCCCAAGGCTTTATTACAGCAACATTGATATTTTGTATTGGCGCAATGGCTATTATTGGTGCATTGGATAGTGGGATACGAGGCGATCACGAAGTGCTTATTACAAAAGGGGTAATTGATGGTTTTACTGCACTTGTATTAACAACAACATTAGGATTTGGTGTAATATTATCGGTAATACCGGTTGTTCTCTACCAAGGTATAATTGCGCTGGTTGCAACACAAATTGAGAGATTGTTACCTGAAGAATTTTTAAATGGATTGATTGTAGAAGTTACAGCTGTTGGTGGTTTATTAATCGTAGCAATTGGTTTAAATCTATTAAAAATCACAAAAATTCGCATCGGTAATTTATTGCCTGCGATTGTGACGGTAGGAATTATTTATTATATCTATTCGCTTTTATAAAATAAATTGATACATCGATCCATTTAATACTGGCAAAGGAAGTGTCCATACATACTTCCTTTGCCAGTATTTTTTTGGTAACCTTTCGTTTTGAAAGGGGCATGGTAGGATTTATTACTTTTCTAGTGAATATAGCACATAAATAATAAGCAGAAAATTATACGGTCCACTTCTTGACCGGGTGTTTCTTTGAAATAACCACGGTAGGCGAATAATTATAAGTAAGCTGCTGATCGATGTTGCTTAAAATCCCGGTTATTTTTTTTGCCATATCCATAACAACGGATAATCTCGTGTTTTGTAAAATAGAATGCTCCATAAATCCACTAATATTGACTACTCCTGTAATGTTCATATCTCCAATAGTAGGTAAAGCTTTATTTAAAGCCGCTCCTGGCTTTAAAGGGGCTTTTTCCGTAATGATATGACCAATCGAGGAATTCCTTCCGAGACAAGCATCTATTGCGATAATAAAAGGGTTGCGATGATTCTCTTTTACAATGGTAATCGCTTCTTGCATATTTACAGCATGCACAGGATCATGAACCGTCCCATAAACATGCAAATGCTTTGGTTTTGTTTCTTTAAGAAATGTACCGGTTAATGGACCAAGTGCATCTCCGGTCGATCGATCTGTTCCAATACATAAGATGATATATTCCCGCGGGGCATCTGGGAACCAGGATAGTATTTTTTCGCACATTAAATGGGAAAGCTCGGAATCCGTATAAGGCATACGGAAAGTCTCTATTGGCTGCTCAAATCGATTCTTTAAATACATAGCTTATCCTCCACAAACATATTGGTATAGTATACGGATTATTTTGCCGTTCTATACATACAAATGCCTTAAAATATTGGAGGAATAGTAGATGATTTTTGCTGGGTTGAAATGGATGTTTCTAATCATTGGAACGACAATTGGTGCTGGATATGCATCTGGGGCGGAGTTATGGCAGTTTTTTGGCCATGAAAGCAGTTTGGCGATTGTTTTGTTTAGTGTTTTCTTTTCGATTTGCTGTATGGTGATTATGGAAATTAGCTATCGATTAAAATCATCGCATTATTTGCCTGTATTAGAGGAAATAGTTGGTGCTAGGTTAACGGGTGTATTTGATGTTATGATTTTATTATACTTATTTACAACAACGATTGTTATGATTGCTGGCAGTGGTGCAACTGGACAGGCGTTTAATTACTCCTATTGGTGGGGTATAGGTATTATTGTAGTTGCACTCATGTTATTATTTTTAAAAGGCGTGAATGGGCTGCTGCAAGTGAATCAGTTTATTTTACCGATTATGCTTGTGGGCATGCTTGCTATTCTGATTATGTTTACGGTTGATCAGGAATTAGCGCTATTCTCACACTGGCATGAACAACGAAATTGGATGGCTGCTTTTCCATTTACCGCCCTGAATATTCTTCCGCTTGTAGCCGTGCTTGGAGCAATTGGAAATAAAGTGCGGTCTAGAAATGAGATTATTTTTGCGTGCGTAGGCAGTGGCTTGATATTAGGTGTAATTTCCTTTATTTATAATAATAGTCTAATTCAAATTGCAGAAGAGATTTTACTGTATGAGATTCCATTATTTGCGATATTAAAGCATTATCCGATGGAGATACTGGTATTTATGTCAGTTATGCTATGGTTTGCGATCTTTACGACAGCTGCTGCTGGTATGCTTGGAATCGCGACACGACTGCAGCAGTATTTCCAAAAACCGTTATTCCTAATTGTAATGCTTACATTAATCATTATGATTCCCCTAACTACCTTTGGTTTCTCTACATTAATACGTGTGATTTATCCACTATATGGGATTCTCAATTTGTATATATTGACAAGACTATTATTATATCCAATTTGGAAACGTATGGAGAAGGTTAGATAGAATGTTTGGAGGTTTTACTATGGATGAAATTAACGATCAAGTAACAAATGTATGGGATTATATAACAGGTCCAGAACTATGGAGAATATTGTTGTCTTCAGCTTTACAGATTATCATCATTATTTGTCTAGCATTGATTATCGTTAAGGTAACGAGAAAGCTGGTTGATAAGTTATTTGTCAATCGAACTACAGGTCCAATCCGTATTTCGGAACGACGAGAAAACACACTGAAAAAGCTAATTAAAAATGTGGTAGCATATGTAGTATACTTTATGGCCATCGTAATGATTTTAGGCGTGTTTGAGTTTGATATTGGTCCACTACTTGCCGGTGCTGGTGTCCTTGGTTTAGCAATTGGTTTCGGTGCACAGAACCTCGTGCGAGATATTATTTCAGGGTTCTTCATTATCTTTGAAGATCAGTTTTCTGTCGGTGACTATGTAGCCGTTGCAGGTATAGAAGGCACGGTAGAAGAAATCGGTCTTCGTACAACGAAGGTACTGAGCTGGACAGGGGAGATGAATATCATCCCGAACGGAAATTTAACACAGGTGACCAATTATTCGGTTCATAATGGGTTATCGATTGTAGATATAAATATTCCATACGAGAGTGATGTTGCTGATGTGGAAAGGATTATTCAGGAAGTTGCTGTAACGTTACCGGAAAAGTATGATTTTTTAGTCGGAACACCAGAAATAATCGGGGTACAAAATTTAGACGTCTCCCATTTTGTAATTCGAGTTATTGCTGATACATTACCAGGTTTCCAATGGGCTGGTGAGCGAAATATTCGGAAGGAGCTCCAAGATAAATTATATAAATCTGGCATTGAACTCCCATCACCACGTGTTGTTTTATACTCAAAGGAAGAGAGAGAAGACTTAAAACGTGAAAATAGAGGGCAGAGCCATTAAAATTTGGATATAATGTATGTAAAAAAGGAGATCCAAAAATGGAGAAAGAATTTAATTTGAATGATGTTGTAGAGATGAAAAAGCCCCATCCATGTGGAGAAAACCGTTGGAAAATTATTCGTATGGGAATGGACATCCGGATTAAATGCCTTGGCTGCGATCATAGTGTGATGATTCCGCGAAGGGAATTCGTTAAAAAGCTGAAAAGAGTACTGGAAAAAGCGGAGAGTTAGGGGTTTGATGGAGTAGGGATTGTATAACTAAAATAGCTAATTTTTGAAATTAGTTAAAATTGACTACACACTACTAAAAATAGTATTATATTCTTATAAAGAGATACGAAAAACCAAAAGTAATAGGGTAAATGTGCAAAAATAGGTATACTTAGTGTACCTATTTTTGTTTTTTACTTACTTGTCTTTTTAGTAGCCACTATTCTATAATTGGAGTACAAACGCGTTTTATGAATGGAATCCTTAAGGAGTGAAAGTTTAATGTCTTTAACAGCAGGAATCGTAGGTCTTCCGAACGTGGGAAAGTCCACGCTTTTCAATGCAATCACACAAGCTGGAGCTGAAGCAGCGAACTACCCGTTTGCAACGATCGATCCAAATGTGGGAATTGTAGAAGTACCTGACGAACGTTTAAATAAATTAACAGAATTAGTAAAACCGAAGAAAACTGTCCCAACTGCCTTTGAGTTTACGGATATTGCCGGGATTGTAAAAGGTGCGAGTAAAGGGGAAGGGTTAGGGAACCAGTTTCTCTCTCACATTCGCCAGGTGGATGCAATTTGTCAAGTCGTCCGTTGCTTTGTTGATGAGAATATTACACACGTATCTGGAAAGGTAGATCCAATTGATGATATTGAAATCATCAATCTTGAATTAATTCTTGCTGATTTAGAAACGGTAAATAAACGTTTCCAGCGTGTCGAGAAGCTGGCTAGACAGAAGGATAAGGAAGCTGTTATTGAGCATGACATCCTTGTAACCCTAAAAGAGGGTCTGGAAGCAGAAAGACCTGTAAGAGCATTGGAATTTACAGATGAACAATGGAAAATTGTAAAAGGGCTGCATTTGTTAACAAGCAAGCCAATCCTCTATGTAGCGAATGTAAGTGAAGATGAGGTTGCAGATCCAGATTCAAATGAAAATGTACAAAAGGTAAGAGATTATGCTGCAAACGAAAATGCAGAAGTAATTGTCATTTGTGCAAAAATTGAAGAGGAAATCTCCGAGCTTGACCAAGACGAAAAAGGTATGTTCCTTGAAGATTTAGGAATTGAAGAATCTGGTTTAGACAAGCTGATTAAAGCTTCTTATAGCTTATTAGGATTAGCAACTTACTTTACTGCTGGAGAGCAAGAAGTCCGAGCCTGGACATTCCGCAAAGGGATTAAGGCACCACAAGCAGCAGGTATTATTCATACAGACTTTGAAAGAGGTTTTATTCGTGCTGAAACAGTTTCCTATACAGACCTTGTGGAAGCTGGTTCGATGGGACATGCACGAGAAAAAGGAAAGGTTCGATTAGAAGGAAAAGAATATATCGTTCAAGATGGCGATGTTATTCACTTCCGCTTTAATGTATAAGCAGGAATATAAAATTTAAAAACGTACAATTAGGTATCTCTCGAATACTTGTCAAACAAAACAGGATTTGGTATAATACGTTATTGTGAGTAATTAGATTATGATTATTCCTTGCTCCTATTATGTTGAACAACTGTTTTAAGATAGATAGGGGCCGCTAAGACCAAAAGGAGGTGTAACGGATGAGAAAATACGAAATCATGTACATCATCCGCCCAGACATTGAAGAGGATGCTCAAACAGCTTTAGTTGAGCGTTTCAACAAGATCTTAACAGATAATGGCGCGGAGATCGCAAAAGTGGAAGAAAAAGGCAAGAAGCGTCTTGCTTATGAAATCCAAGACTACCGTGATGGATATTATGTTCTTATTAACTTCAGCAGTGGCGAAGAAGCTGTTAACGAGTTTGACCGTCTTGCTAAGTTCTCTGATGATATTATTCGTCATATTGCAATTCGAGATGAAAAATAATAAGGAGTGGTTCTGATGTTAAATCGTGTCGTACTAGTAGGCAGGTTAACGAGGGATCCTGATTTACGTTATACACCAAATGGCGTGGCAGTAGCCAACTTTACGATTGCTGTTAATCGTCCCTTTTCTAACCAACAAGGAAATAGAGAAGCAGATTTTATTAACTGTGTCGTTTGGCGTAGACCAGCAGAAAACCTGGCAAACTTCATGAAAAAAGGTAGTATGATCGGTGTAGATGGTCGAGTTCAAACACGTTCATTTGAAGGACAAGATGGAAAAACCGTATATGTGACTGAAATTGTTGCAGATAGTGTACAATTTTTGGAATCAAAAGGTTCTTCTTCTGGCGGACAGGATTCGCAAGGTTACCAGCAAAATAGAAATCAGAACCAATTTCAAAATCAGAATCAATACCAACCGAATCAAAACCAAAATCAGTTTCAACCAAATAATAACCAACCACAAGACGATCCATTTAAGAATAATGGAGAGCCTATCGATATATCAGACGATGATTTACCGTTTTAGAACGGGTAAAGTGAATTTAAAAAGGAGGGGTATCAATGGCAGCTCGTCGTGGACGCGCAAAGCGTCGTAAAGTGTGTTATTTCACAGCGAACGGAATCACACACATCGATTACAAAGATGTAGACTTGCTTAGACGTTTCATTTCTGAACGTGGAAAAATTCTTCCTCGTCGTGTAACTGGAACTTCTGCAAAATACCAACGTAAACTTACAATTGCAATCAAACGTGCTCGTACAATGGCTTTATTACCATATGTAGCTGAGTAATAATAATACCTCAAAATTATTTCGAGTTACCTCTCGTTTAATTTTGAGGTATTTTATTTTGATTAAATTATTATATTGATGTATGTTTTTTTATTTTTTTGCAACCTTTTTGGATAATCGGCTATTTAAACTAATGCGATCTTTGGACTGATATGATAACACTAGGATAAATGTGTCATAATAGAGTCTAAGGGGATCGCATTTTTTAATTGTTTAACTATGCATTCAAATCATAAATCAACTTGAGCATAATTTAATTCTTTATCTTAACTATTACTTGATCAAGCTCTAAAAGCCTTTCATAAATGATTGCTTTTGCTCTACAGAGTTTAATTGGTGATCTAAAATAACTTTCTTATTCCTTGTTTTATAAATTCATTTTCGTATTATGGATATATAACTGTCGTTGTTTACTTGTAAACAAAAATTCGAAGGGTGATAATTTGACTTATTATTATTATTTAGCTTCAGATATCCCATTACAAAAAGGGTATTATTATGATGAAGGATTCCACTTGAATTTTAATAATTCCACTTCACATGATGAAATTTTAACCTTAGAAAAAAGTGATGAGCATATAAAAGGATTCGATTACCCTATTCAAATCGAGATTTTTAATGGTGTTGAACAAGAAGAAGAATTACAAAAGCTTCTTTATTATATTCAAGAGCAGACAGCCTCATATAAAGTTTGTAGTGTTCAAATAGCGAAATTGATAAATTCGAATAAAATAAAATTCAAAGTGAAAGAAAAATCTAAATTGTTACTTCACGAAATTACAAACCCAAAACAGTTACTTCTTTCTGAAGGTCACTTAATTACCATTAAAAAGGTCCCGACATTTTTTTAACATTAAATCAAAGTTAATAACTATGATACCATTTCCTCACTTTTAACTAGAGTTTATAAGAACGCAATACTATTATATAAATAATCAAACTATACAATATAAATTTCTAAAGATACTCATACTTTCGAATCCATTTTGATTAAAATGGATTCTTGTAACTAACTGTTGTAAAGTTGATCTCAAATTATAGTGAAAGAAGAGATTGGACACCATTTTCTTTTTTAATAAATATGATAAAGTATAATTATATAAATTTTGTTTTTCCTTTTTTGCTAATCTTTTTAGGTTGGTTGGTTTCTTACAAAAATGAATGCGGTGTTTGGACTGATATGAACACTGGGATTAGTGTGTCCATATTAACGTCCAATGGCAGCTCGTCGTGTAACTGGAACTTCTGCAAAATACCAACGTAAACTTACAATTGCAATCAAACGTGCTCGTACAATGGCTTTATTACCATATGTAGCTGAGTAAATAACCAAGAACCTCAAAACCTGGATGTAATTCCGATTTTGAGGTTCTTTTATTTTCTTCTTTTTGGATAAATTGAAATCATCTTCAATAATAAACCAATCGAAAAAATAAATGTAAGCAATAGATAAGCATCACGAACTGGGATAATAAATGCGATGATAATGTATAAGATAAATGGGATTGTTGTTGTAAATGCAACCATTTTCCATAGGAGAGAGTAGCGCAGTTTACGCTGCATAAAATGTGTAATCCCTCTTCCAATATAAGCCACAAATGATATCGCGATAAATACAAGAATTGTTAATGGCAAATAATAAAACATAAAAAAGTAAATCAACTTGAAAATTACATTTAAATCAGCTGCGAGTCCACTTGATGCTGTCAGCTGTTCGATTAATGAAGGAATTGATACGAGACCAAGTAGGATAAACATATAAATAACAGCAATATCCATACCAACTCGATTAAGCTGAAACATTGCTTTTTTCTTTGGTAGTTTTATACTATTCAAAAAGACGTTCAAAAAGGTCATGCTTTCCACCCTTAACTATGTATGCTTAGGAAGTGACTGCTATAAAATAAGCATGCCGTTTTTTATAGCAAATTCATCCTTCTATAATATTATAGTAGAAATTAGTGGGAAATGCGCCTATAGTGTTGAAGAAAGAATGACATTTGTAAATCGTATATAAATACTGCTAAGAATAGCTCGAAGGACGTTTTTTATATCTCCCGGGGAATAAATGCTTCGACATGATCAGACAACTATTTTGGTACGAATCATGTTATGATAGTAGAATAGTCAATCTAGATTAGATGAGGTGCAATAAATGAATCAATCAAAAAAATTAACAGATGGAGCATTACTATTAGCTATATATATAGTGCTTCTGTTGATTACCATATTTGTTCCGATAGTAACGATATTCGGGATGTTTTTATTACCAATACCTTTTATTCTATATGCAGCTAGGCATGGATTAAAGCCTTCATTTTTAATGTTTGTAGCCTCCTTGCTTATTACGGCACTTATTGCTACTATTGCCTTCCTGCCGTTTACGGTTTTAGCTGGAATTGGAGGAATTGCAATTGGCGCTGCTATTCATAAAGAAGTATCCGCTTATGAAACATTGGCCAGGGGTACATTAGGTTTTATTATTGGCCTATTGTTTATCTTTGCTTTTAGTCAAGTTGTCTTTTCAGTTAATTTGGTAAATGAGCTGAAAGTAATCATAACAGATTCGATGGACATGAGTGCATCCATCATGGAGCAATTTGGTGCTAGTGGACAAACTGAACAGATGGAAGAGTTGCTTTTACAACAAGTCAACATGCTTATTGAATTATTGCCAGTGGGACTTGCATTAACTGCAATTGTATTAGCGTTTCTCAGCCAGTGGATTAGCTATAAATTTATCAACCGGCTAGAGAAGAAGCAACTACGATTCCCGCCTTTCCGTAACTTAAGATTTCCGACATCTATACTGTGGATTTATTTCTTTGCATTATTCATTTCGTTTTTTGATTTGAATCCAGCAGGTATATACTATACAGCTGTACATAATTTATTGGCATTAACAGGGCTTTTAATGGCATTACAAGGATTTTCATTTATCTTCCTTTATACGTACCATAAGAAAATAACAAAAGCTGTGCCAATTTTTATTGTTGTGATTACGTTACTTTTTCCAACGTTTCTACTTTATTTCGTAAGAATCTTAGGTATAATTGATATAGGATTTAGGTTAAGGGAACGACTGACAAGCAAAAAATAAGGTTGCACCCGAGTAATAGGAGCTGAACGCAATGCCGAATTTACAAAATAAGCCAATATTGAGCAGGCATGTATGGGTGATATATTTATTATCCTTCCTTCTGCTTGGTGTCGTTTGGTATTTCCAGTGGATACTGGGGTTCATTTTGACTGTTTTATTAGCCGCTTCCTTTTATTATAGTGTCAGGACGGAAAGAACACTTCTTAATGAGACAGAGAAATATATATCAACCATGTCACATCGGATCAAGAAGGTTGGAGAAGAAGCATTATTAGAGATGCCTTTAGGTATTATTTTGTATAATGAAGATTATCAGATAGAATGGGCAAATCCATACATGAATCAATTTAGTGATGAAGATGATTCGCTAATAGGTGAGTCGTTGAATAAGCTTTCGGAAGATATTATTCCGATGGTTAAGGAAAACAAAGAGAGCCTTTGGCTTGAATTGGATGGTTATAAATTTAACACCATCATAAAAAAAGAAGAACGTTTACTATACCTGCTTGATCGAACGGATCAGCAGCAATTAAGAAAGCTATACCATAATGATCAAACCGTGCTTTCCATTATCTTCTTAGACAATTATGAAGAAATTACACAGAATATGGATGATACAGCTAAGAGCCAATTAAACTCAGAGGTAACAACCGTTTTGAATAATTGGTCGAATCGTTATGGCCTTTATTTAAAACGCACATCTCAAGAGCGATTTTTGGCTGTTGGAACGAAGGAAATTCTAGGGCAGCTGGAGAAAATTAAATTCGATATTTTGGATGAGGTCCGTGAAATGAACGGCGTTGAAAATAACCCCGTTACACTTAGTATCGGGGTTGGCGTCGGAAATATATCTCTACCAGAGTTAGGTGAGCTTGCACAATCCAGCCTTGATCTTGCATTGGGACGTGGCGGGGACCAGGTTGCGATTAAAGAAGATCAAGGTAAAGTAAGGTTTTACGGTGGTAAAACGAATCCAATGGAGAAACGAACCCGTGTAAGGGCACGTGTTATCTCACATGCGTTAAAAGAGCTTGTGAAGGCAAGTGACAATGTCATCATTATGGGCCATAAATCACCAGATATGGATTCCCTTGGTGCAGCTATTGGCGTCTTGAATATCGCGAAAACAAACAATGTCGAAGGGCATATTGTCTTCGATCCAGATGATGTTGATACTGGTGTATATCGTCTAGTTGATGCGATCAAGGCGGATGACGAATTATGGAAATATTTTATTGATCCGGATCGTGCGGAGGAGATTATTACAAATCGTAGCTTGCTTGTTATCGTTGATACCAATAAACCATCAATGGTAGCCGATGAAAGCCTGCTTCATAAAACAGAATATCGAGTCGTAATCGATCACCATCGGAGAGGTGAGGACTTTATTGATAATCCTACGTTAGTATATATGGAACCATATGCTTCTTCGACTGCAGAACTAGTGACGGAGTTATTGGAATATCAACCAAAAGGTACGAAGTTAAAAATGCTGGAAGCTACAGCATTGCTAGCAGGAATTATTGTCGACACGAAAAGCTTTACGTTACGTACTGGATCACGGACGTTTGACGCAGCATCATACTTACGTTCGGTTGGAGCTGATACCGTTTTAGTACAACAATTCCTAAAAGAGGATTTAGACCTGTATATAATACGAAGTAAAATTATTGAACGTGCAAAAATATTCCGCGATCATATTGCGATTGCCAAAGCTGAATCGGGAACATCCTATAGCCCTGTGATGATTGCTCAGGCAGCCGATACCTTGTTAACGATGACCGGAATAAGTGCTTCTTTTGTGATTTCTGAAAGAGCAGATGGTAAAATTGGAATTAGTGCCAGGTCACTTGGAAAAGTAAATGTACAAGTGATCATGGAAAAAATGAATGGTGGCGGGCATTTGACAAATGCGGCTACTCAAATAGAAGATACAACTATCGATGATTCAGAAGCATTCCTAATCGATATTTTAAACGAGTATTATGAAGGGAGAGAATCGGAATGAAAGTAATTTTTCTTAAAGATGTAAAGGGTAAAGCAAAAAAAGGTGAGGTAAAGAACGTACCGGATGGCTATGCCCGAAACTATCTGTTAAAAAATAAATTGGCAGAGGAAGCAACCTCTGGAAATATGAAGGCCCTAGATGCAAAAAAACGTAAAAATGCACAATTAGAACAACAGGAAAAAGAAGAAGCAATGAATCTTAAAGATTCATTGGCAGAACTAACCATTGAAATTAAGGCGAAATCGGGAGATAATGGACGTCTATTCGGTTCCATTACAAGTAAGCAAATTGCCGAAGCATTACAGAAGCAACATGGACATAAATTGGATAAACGGAAAATTGAGCTTGACCAGCCAATCCGTTCATTAGGGTACACAACAATTCCAGTAAAACTTCATCCAGAAGTTTCTGGTTCAGTTAAAGTTCACGTGAGCGAACAATAATAATAAATTGCAAGATGGATAATGAAAATGAAGGGAAATCGGCGACTGGGCCGATTTCTTCTGTATAAAGATAAAAAAGAGCTTGGTTTTACTTCTTAGAAAAGGGGGAGCATCGAATGAATCAGACGTTAAATGATCGTACACCGCCACACAATATAGAAGCAGAACAATCGGTGATTGGTGCTGTCTTTCTGGAGCCTGAAGCATTTTCGACTGCTTCTGAATTATTACTTCCAGATGATTTTTATCGAGCAAGTCATCAACGAATTTTCCAAGCGATGATGGACCTTTCCGAACGAGGCGAACCAATTGACGTCGTCACGGTTACGACCTATTTAAATGACAAGAGGCAGCTGGAAGAGGCTGGCGGTGTATCGTATTTAACACAGGTTGCTGAGAGTGTTCCAACTGCAGCGAATATCGAATACTATAGTAAAATCGTTGAGGAAAAGTCGATCCTAAGACGATTAATCCGCACAGCAACGGATATTGTTACGTCTACTTTTGAACATGAAGATGAAGTAGAAGGTGTCTTAAACGATGCAGAGAAAAACATTCTGGAGGTATCTGGAAGGAAAAATTCCGGAGCCTTTAAAAATATAAAAGATGTTCTTATTGATGTTTACGATAATATTGAGCAGCTTCATCAGCAAACAGGTGATGTTACGGGAGTACCAACAGGCTTCCATGATTTAGATAAGATTACCTCTGGTTTCCAGCCGAATGATTTAATTATTATCGCAGCCCGTCCGTCTGTGGGTAAGACGGCATTTGCATTGAATGTTGCTCAAAATGTCGCTGTAAAAACAGATCAGAATGTGGCGATATTCAGTCTTGAGATGGGTGCAGATCAGCTAGTTCAGCGTATGCTCTGTGCCGAGGGTAATATCGATGCACAGCGATTACGTAATGGGCAGCTGCAAGCAGATGACTGGAGTAAACTAACGATGGCGATGGGATCTTTATCGAATGCTGGAATTTATATTGATGATTCTCCAGGAGTTCGAGTAAGTGAAATTCGTTCGAAGTGTAGACGTTTAAAACAAGAGCATGGCCTTGGGATGATTTTAATTGATTATCTTCAATTGATTCAAGGAAGCGGGAATTCAAAGGATAATCGTCAGCAGGAAGTATCTGAAATTTCTCGTGCCTTAAAAGCGTTAGCTCGAGAGCTGAAGGTGCCTTTGATCGCCTTGTCACAGCTATCCCGTGGTGTGGAATCACGTCAGGACAAACGTCCAATGATGTCGGATATTCGTGAGTCGGGAAGTATCGAGCAGGATGCTGATATTGTCGGATTCCTCTATCGTGATGATTATTATGATAAAGAAACAGAAAACCAGAATATCATCGAGATCATTATTGCTAAGCAGCGTAATGGTCCGACGGGTACAGTAGAGCTAGCATTTGTGAAGGAATATAATAAGTTCGTAGACTTGGATCATCGCTACCAAGAAGGAGATATTCCCCCAGCGATGATGCAAGCGTAGCTAAACAGCCTTATATGAGGCTGTTTTTTTGTGTTAAGGGAAGCTGGGTCTTGATTAAAAGGGAGAATCTGATGGTCACGTTCAAGAAAAAGGCCGAATTTTGCATTGAAAATACTCAAAATCCCAGGACGAAAGCTCACTCGCTTAACATAACTCTTCAAAATAAAAATTAGGTGACACCATTTGTACGGATTGGATACAATTCACCAGCAAACGCGAATGTTGCTCTCCCTGTTTCCTCGGAAACGATGAGGATTAATGCATCGGATAGTTCGGAAAGTCCGAGTGCAGCACGATGTCTTGTTCCTAGTTTTTTCTCGACTACTTTTTGCTTGGAAACTGGAAGGACATTAGCAGCTGAAACAATTGTTGAATCACAGACTAGAACGGCACCATCATGTAATGGACTACCAGTGTGGAAAATCGATTCTAATAAAGGAAACGATAAATCAGCATTAATTGCAATCCCAGAATGGATGTACGGATCTAAAGCATCGTTTCGTTGAATTACAATTAGGGCTCCATGGTTTCGGTCTGAGAGATGTTGGATTGCTTTTGAGAGCACCTCAAATTGATTTGTAAAAGGTGCCAAGTAAGAATTTAAATAATGGGATGCTGTGCTAACTTGAATATCATGAAATACATTATGGATTTCCTCAAATTCATTGAGTAAGCTTGAATTTGGACTATCCATTGCATGCATTAAACGATCAATTCGAAGCGATAAATCTCCGAGGTCTTTTTTTAATTGATTGATCAATGAAAACGATAGAGCTGGTTTAATTAACCCCATGATTCCACCCCTGTTCTTCTAAAATCTCTTTTATTTTTTCACAGAAGTTATTGTTTTATGCGTAAAAAATAAATACAGTTTTTGTTTATATCCGTACATTAATTGATTAATTAAATTAAATGTGTGTGTTTTAGATTGACTAGTGTATTTTCTATTGATAAAATTACAGTTGTCAATAAAAAAGTCATACAATGAAGTTAAAATTATGGAGGTGTGCTTATGTCCTCAGTAGTAGTAGTTGGAACACAGTGGGGCGATGAAGGGAAAGGGAAAATTACCGACTTTTTATCGCAAAATGCAGAAGTAGTAGCTCGTTATCAAGGTGGTAACAATGCAGGTCATACGATTAAATTTGATAATATGACATATAAATTGCACTTAATCCCATCCGGAATCTTTTTTAAAGATAAAATCTGTGTATTAGGTAATGGCATGGTCATTGACCCGAAGGCATTTATAGAAGAAATTGCTTATTTGCATGAGCATGGGGTTTCTACTGACAATCTTCGTATCAGCAACCGTGCACATGTTATTTTACCTTATCACCTGGAATTGGATATTCTTCAAGAGGAAGAGAAGGGTGAAAATAAAATCGGTACAACGAAAAAAGGAATTGGACCTGCGTATATGGATAAAGCAGCACGAACTGGAATCCGGATTGCAGATCTATTGGACAAAGCAGCCTTTCGTGAGAAATTAGAGCAAAATTTAAAAGAGAAAAATCGTTTATTTGAAAAGGTTTATGAAGTGGAACCACTGAAGATAGAACCGATTTTAGAAGCGTATTATGAATATGGTCAACAAATGATGCCATATGTTGTCGACACATCGGTTGTTTTAAATGATGCAATTGATGATGGGCGTCGTGTCCTTTTTGAAGGGGCACAAGGTGTGATGCTTGATATTGATCAAGGTACGTATCCATTTGTTACATCATCGAACCCAATTGCTGGTGGAGTAACAATTGGCTCGGGTGTAGGTCCTACAAAAATTAACCATGTTGTTGGTGTTTCGAAGGCATATACGACACGTGTAGGAGATGGACCATTCCCAACAGAGCTTCAGGATGAGATTGGTAATCAGATTCGGGAAATAGGGCGCGAATATGGAACAACAACAGGAAGAGCACGTCGTGTGGGCTGGTTTGATAGTGTTGTTGTCAGACATGCACGGCGTGTAAGTGGAATTACGGACCTTTCCTTAAATTCTATAGATGTACTGACAGGTATTGAGACACTGAAAGTTTGTACAGCATATCGATATAATGGGGAAATCATGAAGGAATTCCCTGCCAGTTTAAGTGTACTGGCACAATGTGAGCCGGTCTATGAAGAAATGCCAGGCTGGACAGAGGATATTACAGGTGTGAGAAGCTTAGACGAGCTTCCTGATAATGCACGCCATTATCTTGAGCGAATATCCCAATTAACAGAGATACCATTATCAATTTTCTCTGTTGGGCCAGATCGTTCTCAGACAAATGTTGTACGTAGTGTATATCGTCCGTAAAATTACTTGGTTGGCTTACCAATAATGTGCATGCTATGAACGGATTATTACTAGCTATTTCTTTCTTGAGTTACAGGGCTTGTGGGGAGTTTCCTCACAGGTCCTGTTTTTAATTGAATGATTGTTTATCGTATTTATTATTAATTAAAGTAAATTTTTGGTTGCAATAATACAATTTCTTTACATTATTCGACAATCCATTTTTTAACCTGTTGAGCTATGGTAGATTGGTAGAATGAGTTTTATACATACTCTATGAGATTAATATAGAATTACTTAGATTAAAAGGAGAACAAGGGAATGTTTTATCGTACCAGTACAGAAAAGAAGCCGGAAGCTATGACAAGGAATAAACGGAAATGGAGTTTATTCAAAAAGACAGCAATAATGACATGTCTAGGGATTGGGGTAACTTTACATCCTGTACAGGCAGAAGATACATTGGAAACAATATATCATGTGTACATAGATGGTGAGCACCTTGGAAAGGTTGACGATCAGGATGTTATCCAGCAAGTGATCGATGATAAACTGGCCAAGCATCAGAATAACTATGACGCCATTGAATTAACCATTGGTGAAGACATCACTTTCATCCCTGAAATGGTTTTTAATCCGAAATACAATAATGAAAAAGTAACAAAAAAGCTGGATGAGCAAATGACCGTAATGGCAGATGCAGTGGAATTGAATATTGCAAATGAAACCGTTGGTTATTTTAAAGATGAGGAGACAGCTGAAGCAGTTCTAAAAGCCTATACGACAAAATATGTAGATGAAAACGAGTGGGAAAAAATTGAAGCTATAAAGCAGAAATCTGCAGCTGATAAGGGAACAAAAGAAAAACAAAAGCAAGATAAAGGGGTTCCTGATGTCGGAGAAACAATTGTCACAGATATTGCATTTTCAAAGGAAGCTGTTATCTCCGAGGAAACCGCAGATCCGGATGAAATTTTAACGGAAAAACAAGGTATCCAAATGCTTGAAAAAGGAACGCTGCAAGACAAGATACATGCCGTTAAAGAAGGAGAAGTTTTAGGGGAAATTGCTGGAAAATACGATTTAACGACAGAAGAACTGCTAGAACTAAATCCCGATTTAACAGATGAAACTGTACTGAAAATTGACCAGGAAATAAACGTAACAGAATATGATGCGTTTGCACAAGTGGTCGTGACTGAAAAGCAGGCGGTTGAGGAATCAATTCCTTTTAAAACAGAAGTTATTGAATCAGAGGACATGTATAAAGGCGAGGAAAAAGTAAAACAAGAAGGTAAAGACGGAAAAAAAGAAGTTTTATATGAAATAAAGAAGCAAAATGGCAAGCAAACGGCAAAAGAATCCCTAGATGAAGCCGTTACAGAAGAACCTATAAATAAGGTTGTTATCAAAGGCACAAAGGTAATTTCCTCACGAGGAACTGGAGACATGGTTTGGCCAGCAGTTGGTGGATATATTTCCAGCCATTTAGGTGAGCGTTGGGGAAGGATGCATAAAGGAATTGACATTGCACGCCCAAGCAATCGTAATATTTTAGCTGCTGATAATGGCGTTATTGAATCTGCTGATTATAACGACGGTGGCTATGGCAATAAGATTGTGATGAATCACAATAATGGGATGAAAACAATCTACGCACACCTATCCTCTATTGATGTGGAAGTAGGTCAGGTTGTCGAAAAAGGTAGTAAAATTGGTGTGATGGGTTCTACAGGAAACTCGACAGGAATTCACCTTCATTTTGAAGTATATAAAAATGGCAGCCTTAAGAATCCAACAGAATATGTAAGTGAATAATAAGAAGGCCGGCTCTATCTGAGCCGGCCTTCTTCCTTTCGAAAAATTTAGTAGCAGGTTAGACGTTTCCTAGGTAAAGACAGATGAGCAAAAGTACGATAGAATAGAATGAAGGAATGGATAAAAAGGAAGTGAAATGAGATGGCACAAAAAATATTAGTTGTAGACGATGAGCAACCAATTGCAGATATATTAAAATTTAATTTAGAAAAAGAGGGCTATCAAGTAATTATAGCAAATGATGGTGATACTGCTATTGAGCTTGCTGAAAGTGAGAATCCTGATTTAATTTTATTAGATATCATGTTACCAAATAAAGATGGAAATGAAGTACTTCGTGAAGTGAGAAAGACAAAGACGATGCCGGTTATCATGTTGACGGCTAAGGATTCAGAAATTGATAAAGTACTTGGACTGGAGCTTGGCGCAGATGATTATGTGACAAAGCCGTTCAGCAATCGTGAGTTGATTGCACGGGTAAAAGCTAATTTGCGCAGACAGCAGGTCCCTGATGATACGGTGAAGGCAACAAAGGATATTGTTATTGGGGATCTCATTGTTCACCCGGATGCATACGTTGTTTCAAGAAAAGGGGAACAAATCGAGTTAACGCATCGTGAGTTTGAATTATTGCATTATTTAGCTCGCCATATTGGACAAGTAATGACGAGAGAGCATTTGCTTGAAACTGTTTGGGGCTATGATTATTTCGGAGATGTTCGTACTGTTGATGTTACTGTACGCAGGCTTCGTGAGAAAATTGAGGAGAATCCGAGTAACCCGATGTGGATCGTGACAAGACGGGGTGTAGGATATTATTTACGTAATCCTGAGCAGGAGTAGTTGTGATGAATAAAGTTGGTTTTTTTCGTTCGATACAATTAAAGTTTATTATTATTTATATCTTGTTATTGCTGCTTGCTGTTCAAGTGATTGGGTCATTCTTTACCATCAGGCTGGAGGATGATCTATTTGAAAGCTTTAAAACCTCCATTAATGAGCGGGTGGAACTTTTAAACTACAACCTCGAACAAGCCTTTGAAAGAGAGCGAAATGAAGAGGATGGTGACATATCCTTACAGCAAGAGGTACAGCAAATTGTAGAAGATATAAGTACCGATAATGCAGCTACGACCGTACAAGTAATTGATACTCAGCGGGTTGTGTTGGGGACGAATCGAATTAACGAAATGGACGAGATTGGAAAAAAATCAACGCAGAATTTAGTTCAGCAAGCATTATTTTTTGATTCCCAGCGAAAAAGTGAATTTAACGATAATGGGGAAAGTGTATATGTTCAGGTAGAGCCAATTTTTGATTCAGAGGGCTTAGCTGTTGGTGTTATATATTTTCAATCCTCATTGGAAGGTGTATATGATCAAGTAGAAGGCATTAATCGAATCTTTTTCCAAGGGTCTATTCTTGCAATCAGTATTTCGGCAATACTGGGAATTCTTGTTGCTCGCACCATTACAAAGCCGATTAAGGAAATGAGAGAGCAAGCTCAGATCATGGCAAATGGAGATTTTACACAAACGGTTAATATATATGGGAAGGACGAAATCGGACAACTAGCTGAGACCTTTAATGATTTGAATAGTCGATTGAAGCACTCGTATGCAACGATTGAGGAAGAGAGAAGAAAGCTGAGCTCTGTCCTTTCCAATATGTCCGATGGTGTTATTGCTACGGATAATAGTGGATCGATTACGTTAATGAATGAGGCGGCAGGAAGGCTGATCGGTAATAATCCAGAAGAGGTTATCGGTGACTTTTTGCTGGACGTTCTGCAGCTCGAAGGTAAGATTATTGATATAACCGATCTGCAAGATAGTGGATCAATGATTATTGATTTTAGTGATGATGATAATCCTTTCCTAATACGAGCAAACTTTTCAACTGTATTGGACGACGAAGAGGAAATAACAGGATTCATTACGGTAATTAGTGATGTAACGGAACAGGAGAAGGTAGAACAAGAGCGTCGTGATTTCGTATCCAATGTATCACATGAGTTGCGGACGCCGTTAACAACAATGAAGAGCTATCTAGAAGCATTAACCGATGGGGCTTGGGAGGATAAAGATATTGCTCCGAAGTTTCTCAGTGTTGCGCAAGGTGAGACGGATCGGATGATTCGTATGGTAAACGATCTGCTTCAGCTTTCGAAAATGGATTCGGATGAGCTGCCGATGCATAAAGAGCGCTCAGAATTTGCGAGCTTTTTCCATCATGTGATTGATCGGTTTGAAATGAATTCTCCTGAAAAGATAAAACTCGTTCGCGAAATTCCAAATGTACAAAGCTATGTCTGGATGGATAAAGACAAAATGACGCAAATTCTAGATAATATTATTTCAAATGCGATTAAATATTCTCCAGAAGGTGGATTAATACGTTTAAAACTTGAAGTAAAGCGTCATTATCTGCTTGTTAGCATCAAGGATCAAGGAATGGGGATTGCCTATGATAAGCTGGAAAAAATCTTCGAACGATTTTACCGAGCAGATAAAGCAAGAGCAAGGAAGTTTGGTGGAACAGGTTTAGGATTGGCAATTACGAAAGAATTAGTGGAAGCACATCACGGGACCATTTGGGCGAAAAGTAAAGAAGGCGAAGGGACAACGATTCTCTTCACATTACCGCTTATGAATAAGAAGCGGAGGGGATTCCGATGAAATTAGAAACAGCAAAAACGTTGATATTAATCGTTTTAATTGGAACAAGCTTACTCCTTACCCTTGGGACAGGAAGCATCAAGTCAAGTCAAACGGCATTAAATAACGAGACAATTGATGAGGTTGACATTGGTGGAACAGAAGAAAATAGACGAAGCATTATTGAGCCGATGGACATCATTTTACATGCGAATGGCAGTTATTATGGCTTTAAAGATCCGACAGAGCGAGAGATCCTATATAATCGGATGAATTCCTGGAGTTTATCTGATGTTACGATTCAATCGGTTGCAAATCGAACGCCGAGCGATTATGAGGTAGAGATCATTTTCCCGGAAAAATTCCCGGTAGAATTATTAGGGAGTAGTATTTTCAAATTAGCTGATGAAGATGTCCATTTACCCGAAAATGCATTATTTGAACGTATTTATATTAAATTTGATGAAAACACAGACACATTACTAGTTGAGTTAGTTACGGATGATGGCGGGCTTGTAACGGGCAAGATAACGGATACCAATGATTTTAACCATCTCTGGTCTTATATGGATGGATTTGATTTGGATACATTTCGGTTGTACACGTTAATGGATGAAGGTGGTAAAGATATTTACTTGCCTACCGGTGAAATTGTGTTACCGAAAAAAATAATGTCCTTTCAACGAATCAATCCGCCTGACATGCGCGACGTATTATTTGATACCCCATCTGTAGTAAGTGAGTCCAGAACTCCAGAAATAGGTGAAAGTTATTTTACAGATAGTCGTCAACTGCGAGTGGATGAAAACGGTATTGGGATGGAATATATAAATATTTTAACAGAGGATAATAATACGGATCCATTGCTTTCTCCAACAACATTATTGGATAGAAGTATTTTGCAAATTAATAATCATAAGGGTTGGACAAGTGATTATCGATTAGCAGAATTGAACACGATGCAAGGTCTAATAAATTATCGGATGTATTTTGAAGGATATCCTGTCTTTAACAATGACAATATGTCTAT
This sequence comes from Oceanobacillus sp. FSL W7-1309, assembly GCF_038002145.1. Lineage (NCBI taxonomy): Bacteria > Bacillati > Bacillota > Bacilli > Caryophanales > Bacillaceae > Oceanobacillus > Oceanobacillus sp. FSL W7-1309. Next base: position 1,443,648 of record NZ_JBBOBX010000001.1, on the reverse strand, counting down.
GATTGAGCAACAATTGAACAGTCAGCAATTGACTAAATATAATAGACCACTGATTTTATTTGCACCGTCTGTTATTAATGAAACACCTGTAGAGCTAGCATCTGGGGAAGTTATTAAAAACAATATCCTTAATCCTGATCATTCAGACTATAGTATAGAAAATATACAGGCTGTTACACTTGGCTATCGGCTAAATATCGATACCGATTTTTCATACAATGAAAATGTTGAACTGGAACCGGTATGGTATATCAAATATAATGGTCGCTGGATTCAGCATGCGTTTAATGAACCAGCAAAACCAGAAGGGGGAGATTGAGAATGCAGTGGGGCCACATTAAAACACTATTTATTCTCAGTTTCCTTATTTTGAACATCTACTTATTAATTCAATATGTAGATAGACAGCAGGATTCAGAACGTCCGGCATTGGATGAAAGTAAAGAAACGAGTTTGGAAGAACAACTGGAATCGGAGAATATTAAGATTCAAACAGAGATAGAATCGGATGTTGCTGAGTCCAATTATATTAGCGTTTCGCAAAAGAAGTTTACCGAAGAAGAAAAAAGCATGTTAAATAGCATCAATAATATAACGGCGGCAGTGATTGATGATGAGTTTGTCGTGGCGCAGCTGAATGAGCCAATCCCAATCCCTATTAATGCAAGTGACAGTCGAGTTACAGAATTGCTGGCACCTTATTTGGCTTATGCCGATGAATATAACTTCTGGGGTTGGAATGAAGATTATAGAGTACTGATTTTCTCACAGTCAAAGGAAGGCCGGACAATATATTTGAATGGGAGTGCGATTATCCTTGCATATTTAAACCAAGATAACGAGGTAACTCACTACACCCAAATGATGCTAGGGGAGTCGAGCAAGCAAGGGTCGGATCAAACAATAAATCCGCCTATCCAGGCCATTGGCACGTTGTTTGAGCGGAATAACCTTATACAGGATGATGCGGTTACCGAGGTGAGATTAGGATTTCTGTCGCGAATACCGACAGAAGGTACGCATGTGTTTGCACCGACATGGAAAGTAACGGTAAATGAAAGTAGGAATTACTTTGTAAATGCGATTGAGGGGCTTGTTTATGCAGGTACGGATAAGGAATTTCTCAATAATACAATCAACGATAATATAACAAGAATTGGAAGTTTACCAGAAGAAAGTGAGATAAAAGAAGCAGCTCTACATGCTTTAGAGCAAAGTCTTGAGGTAGGAAATCGGAGTGAAATAGAATGACATTACGTTTTAGTGTTTTGGCATCTGGAAGTACGGGGAACGCATTTTATGTCGAAACAGACAAACAGCGATTTCTTGTAGATGCTGGGCTAAGCGGGAAGCAAATGGACCAGTTATTTAGCAAGGTACAGGTTGATCCTGCAGCCCTTTCAGGAATTTTGGTAACGCATGAGCATAGCGATCATATTAAGGGATTAGGGATTATGGCAAGGAAATATAATCTCCCAATCTATGCGAATGAAAAGACATGGAAAGCAATGGAGAATTCGCTTGGAAAGCTTACAACAGATCAGAAGTTTTTGTTCGGGATGAATGAAGTGAAGACGTTTGATGATCTGGATATTGAATCATTTGGTGTATCGCATGATGCGGCAGAGCCAATGTTTTATACTTTTCGGCATGATGGGAAGAAAGTAGCGCTCGTAACAGATCTTGGTTATGTTTCGGAGCGAATCAAAAAAACAGTAGAAGACGCGGATGCATATATTTTCGAGTCCAATCATGATGTAGAAATGCTGCGGATGGGTCGTTATCCGTGGAGCGTTAAGCGCCGTATATTAGGTGATTCTGGTCACGTTTCAAACGAAGATTGCGGATTAGCACTTGCAGATATAATCAGTAACCGTACGAAACGAATCTATCTTGCCCATTTGAGTTTGGATAATAATATGAAGGACCTAGCTCGAATGTCTGTACAAGGTGTTCTCCAGGAAAGAGGTATTCATATCGATCTGCACGATACGGATCCAAAGGAGCCAACTCCTTTGTATGAGGTTGTATAGTCATTATTTTATTGGTTCCCCTAGATATAATTGTTTAATAATTTCCGGTTTAAGGTAATACTATAGTATGTGTTCAAAAAGAGGAAAAAGGAACCGAGAATTTCGATTGTTTTTCGGGCTTACGCGCATAATGTAGCTTTTATGGCAGCAAGATGTGAAGACAGTTAGTCGAATGTCCTCAGTTCTTGATTATTAGCAGGTTTTTTGAACAATCTCTTTACCATATATCATATCAATAAGGGGACTACGAGATGGGATATTATGATCAGAATTACCGGACATATCGGAAACGAAAGGGAAGATGGCTTGCCCCGCTTATAATAGGAATTGTGATTGGTGTCCTATTTATTGGACTTGTTATGCCTGAATTTATGAATTCAACGAATGGTGGAGACGACGCTCGTGACCAAGTGACGATTGAGACAAATGAACAAAATGGTAATCAAACCCTTAATACATCTGTAACCGTTGATGTGACGACTCAGATAACAGAGGTTGTTGAGGAAGTGACACCAACAGTTGTCGGGATTACGAATATTCAACAGCGTTCTGATTTCTTTGAGCAGCAAGAAGGGATAGAAGCTGGTACAGGATCTGGCGTTATTTATAAGAATAATGATGGAACTGCTTTTGTCGTAACAAATCATCATGTAATTGAAGGTGCAGACACCGTGGAAGTAGTTCTCTACGAAGATACTCACATTGAGGCAGAAATTGTTGGGAGTGACCTCTTTTCGGATTTAGCAGTGCTGCGCATGGATGGGGCGGCTGTAGATAAAGTGATTGAAATTGGCACATCAGAAAGTATCAAAGTTGGTGAGCCAGCAATTGCAATTGGTAATCCATTGGGTCTTTATCTTTCAAGCACAGTTACCCAAGGAGTAATCAGTGGAACAGAGCGCACAATCCCCCAAGATTTTAACCAAGATGGTCGTGCAGATTGGCAAGCGGAGGTTATTCAGACGGATGCCGCGATTAACCCTGGAAATAGTGGTGGTGCATTGATTAATATTTATGGTCAGCTTATTGGAATCAATTCGATGAAGATTAACCAGGCTGCTGTAGAAGGAATTGGTTTTGCAATTCCTATTGACCATGCCTTACCAATTATTGAAGAATTGGAGACCACAGGAGAAGTAACACGGCCATATCTAGGTGTTGAAATTTATTCGCTTGATGAAGTACCACAAACCGAGTGGAGAGATACGTTAAATTTACCTTCTGAAGTAGATGGCGGTGTTTACGTTTGGAATGTAGAGCCATTGTCTCCAGCGGATCAGGCAGGATTAGAACGTTTGGATGTCATCACGGAGCTGGACGGGAATCCAATTATGAATATGATTGATTTACGTAAAGTACTGTATCAAGAAAAGGAAATTGGCGATAAGATTCAAGTGACATATTATCGAAATGGCGAGCGGATCGAAACAGACATAGAGCTTGGAAGCCAGTAAAAGATATAAAGCTATCTTCTAAAAATGTAGCAGAAGGTAGCTTTCGCTGTGATAAAAGAAAATTTGAAGACTGTGTATAAACTTAGAGACATGCTTATCGATGATTAAATGCTATATTCTCTCTATACTATTATGGGAAACACTTTTGCTTCGTTATCCATTATGTGTATAATCTATAATTTTTGAAAAAGTAATCCACAAAAAACGAAAGTTATGCACAAATGGTGGATAATTATTAATGATGAATCAATATATGGTGTAAAAAATGAGCGTTTATAACAAAATAGCTACGAACACTTGTGCATATGTGTATAAAACTGTGGATAACTCAAAGTTATACAGACAGGATTGTCGTTATACACGAGTTATCCACAAATAAATCTTTCCTTTTGTTGATTGCCTGGAAATTCAGATGGCTTTTTGTCCACGAGCATGTTGCCAGATGAGTAGCAGCAAAATAATTAAGACGATATCTAATCTAGCTTGAAAGCTAAAGTTAAGGAAGCCAGATGTTCCGATTAAAGGAATCTTTGTAAAATAAAGTGCTCCAAGCATAATGAATATTAGAGGAGCTACGGCAATATTCATATACATCCTACCAACAATTAACATTCCACAACCTAGCTCGACAAGAGCAACCAGCAATAACATAACCTCTGGAAAAGGCAATCCAACACCCGCAAAAATTTCTCTGAAATCTGGATTGATTAATTTCATCATGCCAGAAATAATAAAAACATAACCTGTCGCATAACAAATCCATTTCATCGTATGCATCCCTTTCATTTTAATAAAAGTATCTATTGCTACATAACTATGCAGCTGCATGGACAAACTTTCCTTCATCAGATAAAAAACATGGGGGATTATGGCAGATAGGAAAGTTTTAACTTTTCTTTGCTTATGAGCGCAACGAAGGCAATTCGCTCAGGTTGGTAAATGTCAAATGTCAAGTTTTCATAAGGGTAGTGCTATATTGCATAGAGATGGTGCTATATCAGATAAAGATAGTTTGCAGGTGGTGTTATTTCATTGAATATGGTTCAGTCTGGGCTATTTCTAACTGGACCTAGGAATTGCAATTGCGAATGATTCTCATTATAATCAAGGGTAGATTAAAAAAAGGAAGTGCAGTGAATGATTCGTCGATTTTTCTCGTATTACAAGCCGCATAAGCGGTTATTTATTGTTGACTTTACATCAGCAGTTATCGTTGCCATTCTCGAGCTTGCGTTTCCGGTGGCGGTACAATGGTTTATTGATACATTACTTCCAGGCAATGACTGGAATCTAATTGTCACGGTAAGTGTACTCTTATTATTCGTATATTTATTAAGTACCTATCTGCAATATATCGTGACCTATTTAGGTCATAAGCTCGGGATATATATCGAGACAGATATGAGGCGTGACCTGTTTCATCATGTACAGAAACAGTCATTCAAATTCTTCGATAACACAAAAACAGGACATATTATGAGTAGAATCTCCAATGATTTATTTGATATTGGAGAGCTTGCACACCATGGACCAGAGGACTTTTTCATCGCAATTATGACCTTTATCGGTGCTTTTATCATTATGTTCTCAACCAATGTGCAGTTATCCCTGATCATTTTAATTGCTGTGCCAATCCTTGTGTTTCTTATTTCGTTCAGTAATATTCGCATGAGCAGAGCATGGAAGAAGATGTATGAGGACATTGCAGGTGTCAATGCACAAGTTGAAGATGCTGTATCTGGAGTTCGTGTTGTTCAAGCTTTTACAAATGAAAAACATGAAATCAAGCGTTTTGCAGTAAATAACAATAGCTTTTTAAAGGCAAAAATCGCAGCCTATAAAGTAATGGGATTCGTGCATTCGAACATTTACATGATGATGCGTTTAATTACATTGCTCGTCTTAGTTGTCGGCGCGTGGATGACGTTTAATGGACAACTAAGTGCCGGAGAACTAGTATTCTTTGTATTAATGATGAACGTATTATTTAGTCCAATTCAAAAAATCAGTGCGTTGTTAGAGCTGTATCCAAAAGGAATGGCTGGATTCAAACGCTTCGCACAAATGTTAGATGTTGAACCGGATGTTCAAGATCGCCCGAATGCTGTACATGTGAATGAGCTAAAAGGAAACATTGCATTTCAAGATGTATCATTTAGCTATGAGAAAGCTCATGCTCCTGTCTTAAACAATATGAGCTTTAACATTCAGGCTGGGGAGACGATAGCATTTGTTGGACCTTCAGGTGCCGGTAAAACGACGATATCATCTCTAATTCCACGTTTCTATGACGTAAATGCTGGGAGTATAATGATTGATGGGATGGACATTCGAGATATGACAAAGGAATCCCTTCGTCAACAGATCGGCGTTGTGCAACAGGATGTATTCCTCTTTACCGGGACACTTCGGGAAAATATAGCATATGGGAAGCTTGATGCAACTGATGAAGAAATTGAAACCGCAGCAAGGAATGCCCACATGGAAGAATTCATTAAGGAACTACCAGATGGTTATGAAACCCAAGTCGGAGAGCGTGGCTTGAAGCTATCCGGGGGACAGAAGCAACGGATTGCAATTGCCAGGATGTTCTTAAAAAATCCAGCAATTTTAATTCTCGATGAAGCGACTTCAGCCTTAGATACAGAGACGGAAATGATTATCCAGAGAGCATTGAATGACCTAGCGAAAAACCGGACAACCCTTGTGATTGCGCACAGACTCGCAACAATTAAAAATGCAGACCGTATCATGGTTGTAACGAAAAAAGGTATTGAAGAAGAAGGAAGTCATGAAGAGTTATTGAAACAAAATGGTTTATTTGCACAGTTGCATAATGTACAGATGAACTAGAACGATGAAGTGTTTTGAATAGGAAAAGGAACTTAAAAAGCAGAGTGAATCGCAATCACTCTGCTTTTTTTTTTGAAAAAGAGCATTAACGAAGTCCTTCAAGGGGTTTTAATAAATAGTTAGTTTAGTGTAAACTGAATTTAGAGAAAACAGTATATGGAATTTTGTGAGAAAACTACTTATCATGCAGAAGAAAGAAAACAAGGTGGAGTCTTATGGAAAGAAGGTATAACTTCTGGTCTTTTTATTTAATACTTGTTTGCTTAGGATTAGCAGCCTATTCATTGTATTCTAATTTTACTCATGCTTGGCTAATTGCACCACCAAATTATATGTTACTTATAATGAGTCTATTAGCCTTTTACTTAGGAGTTTTTGGTTTTAAAGATAAACGAAACTGGCGAACGAAAACTAGAAGCTGGATAACGATTATTTTGTCATCCTTACTATCTGTCGGACTTTTTTTAGGAGTATCACTTACCCTGTTATTATCGTTATTAGGAGCAAGTGAACATTTAAAGACAGTCAATTCCCCCGATGATAATTATACAATTGATTTTTATCGTTACGACGCAGGGGCAGCAGGTTCATTTGGAGTAAGGGGAGAATTAAATGGGCCGCTATGGTTTAAAAAACGTATTTATTATCAAGACTCAATAGATCAAGTTGAAGTGGATTGGAAGAATAACAGTACGGTATCGATTAACAAGCATATCTTAAATTTAAAAGAAGGAGATTCATACGGATATTAGGTTCCCCTAATGGGAAAAGGTGGAAATTAATCTTAAATGAATGTCTTATGTTATGGTTAAATAGTGAAATAAAAAGGAAAGAAGAGTAATATTTCATGAAAAAGAAGGTACATCAAATAATGTAGGTTCAGCAGAAAATATTTCAAGTATTGACACAGAAAATAATGATGCAAATGAACATCAAACAATGTAGACGAAGAAGATAACAATACTTCGGGTCTGAAGGAAGAGTATCTCAAAAAGTTAAAAAATGCTAAAAAAGAAACGAATGAAATAAAAACAGAACATAATTAGTGCAAATAACTCGCTCCGGAAATATACTTCGCGCATCCAGAGGCATAGGTGAGACACCATAGTGCGATAGCACAAGGGGGCTCACCTATGCCTCTACGTATATTTCCGATGCTAAGCTTATGCATCGTTCTTCTTTAACATTCAAACACGTTTGTTATGTCCCAGCTTCATTCCGTTTTTCCATCGACTGTAAGCGTTTCACCTGCTTCATGGCTAGATTCATCGTGTCCTGGTCCAAATAAATTCAAGATTAGTACTCCGGCAAGTATCAGTGTTATTCCTGCAATACTAGCCATGTTAATTTTTTCTTTCCAAATTAAAACTGAAATAATTGCAGTAGCAACAAGTCCAAGACCTGACCAGATTGCATACGCAGCATTTAAAGGAATGGTTTTCAGTGATAATGATAAGAAGAAAAAGCAACTAACGAAAGCTACAATTAAACCTAGTGTAGGGTAAAGCTTTGAAAACCCCTCAGATGCTTTTAATAAAGAAGAGCCAATAAGTTCCCCAATGATTGCGAGTGCAAGATATAGATAAGCCATTGTTAATCTTCCTCCTCAATCATGTTGATTAACTCATTAAAAACGTTTGTTTGCAGTTCTTTATTTAATGGCTGCATTCCAAATATTTCGGAAAACCACAAACCATCTATAGATAATCTGGCAATTGTTGTTTTGATTGGATCAATCCCATCATTTTCTAACTTTGTAAGCAAACGATCATATTGTTGACGGTATTCATCTAGTAACTCTGGATTAATAAACATTGCGGCCATTATTGCAGAACTCAGTAGCTTATCGTTCTCTAAATTAGAATAGGTAGATTGAACATAAGCCCTGCTCCATTTTCCTGGCTCTTTTGTATCGTCTTTAGCTAACGCTATAATGCTTTCAAAATAATTATTTTTCCAATCTTCCACCATTCCCTTAATTAACGCTTCCTTACTGGGATAATGGTATAGTAATCCTCCTTTACTCACGCCCGCTCTTTGGGCGACAGCCTCTAATGTGAGTTTAACAACTCCTTCTTCTTTTACAATTTCAGCTGCAGCAATCAGCAAGCTTTTTTTCGTATTCGTTGTTTTTGAAGTAGGCATAGTAACCTCCGAAATTTTTATATTTGTAACTATACCGTCTAGACGGTATTTTTGTCAATAGAATTGATTTCCCGTGTAGTATTATTATTTAATAAAATAATTTGATAAGACTGGGTCAGTTGAACAGGTTCTTGCTAGCTAAATCTCCCTAAATACAGCAAGGAGATAGTTAATAAATTTGATATAGAAGACAGGACATTTATCCCTAAAAAGTGCTATACTGATAAAATCAGTGTGTAGAGATATTGGTCTTTTTATGGACCAAAAATATATGTCTCATGATACGTCTACCATCTGAAAAACTTTTTAAATGGAGATGTTCAATATGCACGGCGAAACACGATTACCACAAAACGGAAAAGAATTCGCATTATTTTTAGCGATTATATCGATACTTTCAGTCAATATTATCGCACCTCTTATTATGGGATTTGAATTTGGTTTCAGTAAAAAGGTCTATTTTGATACCCTGCAAGTAATTCCATTTATATGGATTTGCGTCATTTTATTGGTAACACTTGTTGCAAACCCCATCGTTAATAAACTTGTACAAAAATTTATTGAACCAAATGACGGTTTTAATGCAAGAATATTATTCACGATATTATTTAGCGTAACCATTCTGTCCATTTTACTTACAGTAATCGGTTCTTGGATTGGCATGAGAGAAATTAGCTTGGAACCTATTCAAACTTTCTTTTATAATTGGCCACGTAACTTTTTCATCGCATTTTGGGTTGAAGTTTTAATCGCACAGCCGATAGCACGATTTATAATGAAAAAAATACATGCATCACAGGCACGGAAATCAGAAGGTTTAAGTGCTTAGTCGATAGACTTGTGTTAACCACAAAAACAGAAGAAAATAGTTTAACTATACAAACTTGGAACCCATTTCGGCACTCGAAATGGGTTTTTGTTATTTGTCTCACTTAGCATAAGAGCTTACTTGATATTCGGACCAAACATTATTTTTAATCTAACTATACGGAAGCGAAAAAACAAAAACAAATATGAAACGAGCTACAAATCTTTAGGAGTTAACATTTGCTATAAGAATAAAATAGTGAACCTAAAAAGGTAGATAGTCGCCCCTAGCTACAGTTATCCACAAACTCTGGATAACCTGTTAATATGTTAGAAAATTTACTCAAAATTAACAATTCGTAATCATTATATCGCATATATGTATTAATATAATCCTACCTCTATAATTACCGAAAAGCCCTTATGCAAAACAGCAAGAGGTGGTCTCTCCTTATCAAAATTTGTCGATATTCCCCGGGAAATAATTCAGGAAATGAAAAATGGACTTCCAGCAAGACTCGTATTCCTCCCCTTGTGGGCAGTTGAAAAATTCCAAGCATAATTAAGAATATGGTCAATATAATTTAGAAGGTGATGTAGTTCCTCTGCACTATCGGACAAGATGCATCCATCACTTAATAGGAAACAGCTTCCATTATGGCTAGAAATCTTTTTTTCATAGAAAGAATGAATGATGGAAAGGAGGCCTTTCTTTTATGAAAAAGAGATAGCAGGTAGAGAGCTGTTTCGATGCTTTATTTATTGTAAAGATAAAAGGGGGAAATAAAGTTGAAAAAATTATTAACTGGCAGAATGATGGTGTTATTTGTCATGATGCTGATGGTTGCTTTTGCTGCTGCTTGTTCATCGAATGATGATCAAGATGATACAAATGAAGAACCAGAAGAGCAGACAGATTCAGAAAGTCCTTCCGGTGACAATGCAGATGGTGGCATTTCAGGTGACTTAGAAATCCAGTATTTTGTTGGTGGTTATGGTGACGCTTGGTGGAAGGAAGTTATTGCAGACTTTAAAGAGACATATCCAGATGTCAATATAATTGAGCATGCTGGTCCAAATATTAATGAGGAAATGCGGAGCCGTTGGGTGTCCAACGATCCACCAGATGTCGTATACATTGATGGTGCGGGATCCAGTGAAACACAAATGGTAGAAGATGGTCAGTTGATGAATTTAACCGAATGGGTAGAAGGTATTGAGCTAGAGGGTGGCGACAAGTTAATGGATAGTTTCATTGTTGAACCTGGAACATTTGACGGTGATATATATTCCTTGCCGCTAGTATTTGATACATGGGGTACATGGTATGACAGAGCGTTATTTGAAGAAAAGGGGTACGAGGTGCCAACAGATTTTGAAAGCTTAATGCGTTCAATGACAGAGATTAAAGAAGCAGAAGGAATCGATCCTTATGTAACGAGTGGGCAGCATCCATATTACTTCCTGCGTGGTGCACTTTATCCGGCATTTGGTGCAGCTGGTGGGGAGGAATTGCTGGCTGATTTAATTACAGGTGCAGAAGGTGCATGGACAAGTGATCCGGTTTTAGAGATCATGAAGCGTGTAGAAAGAATGCAGCAGGAAGGAATGTTTGATTCCGGACTTGGTGCATTAAACCATACCCAGTCACAAATGAATTTCTTACTGCATGAAAATGCCTTTATTCCAGTAGGGTTCTGGCTGCCAAATGAAATGGCAAATGATATCCCAGAGGGCTTTGATTTTGGCTTTATTCCTTCCCCAATGCAGGATGAGGATGAGAGTTATGCGATTGTACCAGACCTGCGTCCACTAGCAATTGCAGAGGAGGCGGAGAATCCGGAAGCGGCAAAGGCCTTTGTTGAATTTGCATTTACACGTGAATATGCGATGTCATTCTCCGAGCATACGGGTGCCATGATGAATATTACGGAAGTGGATTTAACGCAAAACGAAAATGTTCCTGCATATTTAACTGAAGCAAACGCCATGATTAACGATCCAGACCAAGTGACGATTTATAATAAACCACATCCAATGAGTGCCGATTTAGAGGTTCCTGTTGGGAATGCCCTCATGTCGCTCATGCTTGGAAATATGACAGCAGAGGAATTTGTCCAAGAGGCAGAAAAGGCTGCAGTTGAATATCGTGGCAGTAATTAAATAGTAATCTATCAGCAGGGGTTTTTCGAATCTCCTGCTGATCATTTAATTGGATTCTATTAAAAAGGCAGGAGGTGGGATCAGATGGTACAGTCTAAAAAACAAAAGAATTTGTTCCTAGCTTTTTGTTTAATCCCGACCTTTATATTATTTGCTGTTTTTACGCTTTATCCATTATTTAGTGGGTTGTATTACTCCTTCTTTGATTGGTCGGGCTCTTCACAAAATAAGGAATTTATTGGGTTTGCAAACTACATAAAATTAGTGAAGGATGCAATCATCCCAAATACAATTATGCATGATTACTTTTTAGTTGTAACGAAAGTAATCGGAATTATGATTTTAGCACTATTTTTTGCAGTTGCTTTAACCCAATTAAAAATTAAGGAAGCTCCTTTCTACCGAATTGTATTTTTCTTTCCTAATATTATGTCCGTTGTAGTCATTGGGATTTTATGGACATTTATTTATAACCCGAGTCTCGGATTGGTTAATTCTGGTCTGGAATTTCTCGGCTTGGAGAGCTTGGCAAAGCCATGGCTCGGTGATGAAACCTGGGCATTACCAAGTCTTGTCCTCCCTTCCATTTGGGCAGGAATTGGATTATTTATGCTCATGCTTATTGGCGGGATTTCCAATATCTCCAAAAGCTACTATGAGGCAGCAGAAATTGATGGGGCGAATGAGTGGCAGCAATTTTGGAAAGTTACGTTACCATTGATCTGGCCGCAAATTAAAATTTCAATTCTTTATATCGTCATTACAACGTTAAATGGATCGTTTATTATTGTTCAGGTAATGACTGGTGGTGGTCCAAATAATGCAACACATGTGATGGGATCATATCTCTATCAGCAAGCGTTTGTCCAATATAATTTTGGTTACGGGGCAACGATTGGCGTTATGATTTTGATTCTATCCCTATTGACGGTGCTTGTTCTCCAGTTCTTTATGCGTCGCGATAAAATCGAATACTAATTGCTTTTAAAGAAAGGATAAACCGGATTTTTGAATAACTTCTATATAAGAGAGAGGAGGAATAGCTTGTGAAGCGGAGTGTCGGACAAATTCTAGGGAGAGCGGGGATTCGCATCCCGTTAATTCTATGGACAATCGCTGTATTGTATCCGATTTTCTGGATGTTTCTAGGTTCGTTTAAATCAAATGCTGAAATCTATCGGAACCCATGGGGCTTTCCGGAGTCATTTAGTCTCGATAATTTTGTTACAGCGTGGACAAACTATAATATTGATACAAGTGTTTTTAATAGCTTAATTGTTACGGTTATTGGAACTGCTCTTACGTTAGTACTCGCAATCCCAACCGCGTATGCGATTGAACGCATTCAATTTCGTGGAAGCCAAGCGTTGTTTCTATTATATATTTCAGCGATGATGATTCCAATGGTACTAGGCTGGATACCATTATTCTTTCTCTTAGCGGAGCTTAATCTATTGGATAATATTTATGGATTAGCAATCGTCTATGCGGTAAGCCAGCTTCCATTTACGATTTTTGTGTTAACGAGCTTTATTAGCACGATTCCGAAATCATTGGAAGAATCAGCTGCAATGGACGGAATGTCACCGTATATGGTTTTATGGAAAATCATTACGCCATTAAGTATGTCGGGGATCATTACCGTTACAATTATGAATGCAATACAATTCTGGAATGAATATTTTATGGCATTAATCTTTTTGAATACAAGTGATAACTATACCCTGGCACTGGCAATTGACTTTATTAGCAGTGAAGCACAATATACGAATGCATGGGGGACATTGTTTGCAAGCCTGGTGATTGCAATCATTCCAGTTATTGTTCTTTATGCGATTTTCCAAAGGAGAATTGCGAAGGGCTTAACGGAAGGTGCGATTAAAGGATAACATTGTAACCGTAACCTATAGCAAAAAATAAACAGGATACGACAATCCATTACGGATTGTTGTTTTTTTGTGTAGAAAAACGGCTTCCTTATTCGTCATCACTATGTAACTAATAAACGTCATTATGCTGAAAGTGTGTGAATACGGGCTTAATTTTGAACGTATTAAGGCTTACTTCCTTCCACTGAACACAACTAATTTCCTATGCTATGAGGGATGTAATATTGTTATTCTAGGAATAAATATTCATTTTTATTAAATAATTCATTTTTTACATAATAAAACAACATTTTTAAATGAGGTTTGCTATTGTCTAGTTAATCTAAATTACTGCACGGTTTTGACACCACTGAATCAATCATGGGAGGAGTGGCAGGTTATATAAGTAGGACAAGCTATTATTGTTTCGTTTTTTTTAAAAGAATTGGCAAGCACCTGGTTAGGACGTATGGGGGTGAAAGATCCTCTCTACGGATTTAATGTTGCAATTAGACGGAGCAAAGGAGGAATATAAGTGAAGTTAAAATACGTGTTAACCATTTTGTCACTGACACTACTTATCGTCAGTATTCCACTTTCTAGCTTGGCAAATCAGACAGGTGAAGCAGGAAACCATGACGCAATGATTCGAGAAATCATGGAGGAAATGACGTTAGAAGAGAAAGTTGGCCAGCTTTTTATTGTCCATGTATATGGTAAAACACCGACAGATCCAGCTTACGAATTGATTAATATTGCGAATAATCGTGGGGGCAAAGACTTTCAAGAGGTCATTGAAAATTATCATATTGGTGGTGTGATTTATTTTAACTGGACAGACAATATTGGGACACCACTTGATGTGGAGCAAGTTAATGCGTTATCAAATGGATTACAGGATATTGCGTTAGAGCAAGACCAGGAGATTCCGCTGTTTATTTCAACGGACCAGGAAGGTGGGATTGTTCAGCGGGCAACGAGACCTGCTACTGTTTTTCCAGGGAATATGGCACTTGGGGCTGCGAGATTGGATAATTACGCAGCACAAACCGGAAGCATTCTTGGAAAAGAGCTGGAAGCACTGGGCGTTAATATGAACTTTGCTCCAACAGTGGATGTCAATCTGAACCCAGAAAATCCGGTAATTGGTGTTCGCTCTTTTGGTGAGGATCCTGATCGTGTGTCCCGTCTTGGAGTTGAGCAAATCGAGGCACTACAGGGAGAAAATGTGATTGCGACGGCAAAGCATTTCCCGGGACATGGAGATACAGATGTTGATTCACATTATGGACTACCGATTATAGATCATGATTTGGAAACGTTGCATGCAGTCGATTTGAAGCCTTTTAAGGATGCAATCGATGCAGGTGTAGATGCCATTATGACAGGACATATTGTTGTTCCAGCATTGGATGACTCTGGTCTACCGGCTACATTATCGAAGCCGATCCTTACTGATTTATTGCGTGAGGAAATGGGGTTTGATGGTTTAATTATTACGGATAGCCTTGATATGTCTGGTGCCGATGTTTTGCCACCGGAAGAGGTTCCTGTGGAGGCATTTAAAGCAGGAGCGGATATTCTATTAAATCCTGCAAATGTGGAAGAAGCTTATACGAGTGTGCTTAAAGCGGTACAGTCTGGTGAAATCAGTGAGGATCGCTTAAATGAATCCGTTTACCGGATCTTACAATCAAAAGCAGAAAAAGGTTTATTTGAAGATCCTTATGCAGATCCAGCGAATCTAGAAAATATCGGAACAGAAGCCAATTTGCAAACGGCGAAGGAAATCGCTGAAAAAAGCATCACGCTTGTTAAAAATGAACAGGATGTTCTGCCTGTATCCGACGCAGAAACGGTGCTTGTAACTGGACCATCGGTTGCGAAGCCTGGTTTGATAGCAGATTTATTGGATGACAAAGGAATAAAATCAGATAGTTTTGCGACGGCAACAAGTCCGACAGCAGGGCAAATTGATCAAGCTGTAGAGCTTGCTGATACTGTGGACAAAGTGATTATCACGACCTACACAGCAAACACAAATAGTCAGCAGCAAGCATTGGTTGAAGCATTACAGGCTACTGGGAAGCCAATAGTTGTTTCCGCTCACCGGAATCCATATGATGTGATGGCCTTTCCAGATGTAGACAGCTATGTGGCGAGCTACAGCTATTTAGATGTATCCATGGAGGCGGTTGCTGGTGTACTGGCAGGTGAGATTAACCCGTTTGGGAGTTTACCTGTCACAATCCCGGAACAATATGAAATTGGGGAGGGTCTGGACTATGTTGATATACCACGTAGTGCTGCAGGAATGAAACAGCTTGTCGATCAATTGGATGAAGCTGGAGAAATATCGAATGAAGAAGCAAGTCGTGCGCTCAATCTCCATTTAACTGCAGTAGCCCAATATGAGGATCGAAGGCTGCCTGATAAGGTGATTAAGCATTTGGAGGGCTTTCGAAAACTGCTTGATCAACAACAGGTTAATGAGGCAATTTCAAAGAAAGCTCATAGTTATTTAGATACAGAGGGACTGCGGTTAATTGAGCATTGGTTAGAAAACTAAACCGTAATCGCAGGAACAAGCCGGGGAGGGATGCAGCTTGAGGTATTTTTTACGAATCGGAGTGCGGCTATCTGCACTGCTCTATTTGATTTTTATCATCCTATATCAGGTGCATACCCCGACAACGGCTTTGTTTACCGATACCACAATAGTTGTTGGAAATATAACAGTTGGCAGCTATCAAGTGGAAGAGATAGAAACGAATGAAGAAACGGAGGAGGAGCAGTCTGAAGCAGGTGAAGAAATAGTGAACGAAGAAGAGGCAGCAGAAGCAGATGATTTAGAAGAAGAAAAAGCTGATACGGAGAACGGGCATGGGGGAAATGAGGGGGCATCAACCGGAGCGGCTGAATCAACAGAAACAGAGGAAGTCCAAGAAACGAACGATGAGGAAATAGAAGAAGGATCCGAAGTTGAAGAAGAAACAGAGCAGGAAGATGTGAATGAAGAGGAAATGGGAGAAACCAGTGAGCCCAGCTGAGCAAGGGAGTGAATAGAACAAATGCGTATAAAAAGTATATTAAAGAAATGTACTAGCTTTCTATCAACTATTTTATTTATCGTCTTATTGTCTGTCCTTTTTCTCTCCGTTGCTTCTAAGGCAGCAGGGAATGAGGTGAATCTGTTTGGGTATCAAGTAAAGTCTGTCCTGTCGGGTTCCATGGAGCCTGATATTCAAACAGGATCGCTTATCGCGATTGAAACGGGAGGAGCCGGGGAGCGATTTCAGGAAAATGATGTGATTACATTTCAATCAGAAGAAGATGTGCTGGTAACCCACCGTATTGTGGAAGTAAAGAATGGCGGACAGCAATATGTGACAAAAGGCGATGCGAATAATGGTGCAGACCGCAATCCGGTGCTGGCAGAGAACATTGTCGGGCAATACACCGGGTTCACGATACCCTATGCAGGATATGTTATGAATTTTACCAGCTCACGTGAAGGGGCAGCACTGCTATTCATTTTTCCAGGGATACTATTAATAGGTTATTCCTTGATAACGATAAGAAGCACGTTAAAAGAAGTGAAACAGCTCATGAATGAAAAAGAAATCCGAGCATAATCAGAACAAAAATTAGAGGAGGAATTCAGGATGAATATTAAAAAGAAATTAGGGGCAGGTATTATTTCAGCAGTGCTTGGTTTAACGCTCGTTGGTGGAGGAACGTTTGCCTATTTTAGTGATACGGAAACAACAAACAATACATTTGCAGCGGGGACATTAGATTTAGCAGTGAATCCAACACAAATTATTGAGGTAGATAATATCAAACCAGGAGATTCCATGATTCGAGACTTTGAACTACAAAACAATGGAACGTTAGATATCGATAAGGTGCTGTTAGATACGAACTATACGGTAAACGATGCAGCTGGTGATAATACAGAGGATTTCGGTGAGCATATCCAAGTAGAATTCCTTTATAATGCAGACAAATTGGATGAGGTAATTTATGAAACGACGCTTGCAGAACTAAAATCGCTGACACCAGAAGCTGTAAATGAGAATGTCTTTTATCCGTTGTTTGGTGAAAAAGGTTTGGAGGTTGATTCCATTGATGACTTAGTCGTTAAATTTAATTTTATCGATAATGGAGAAGACCAAAATCAATTTCAAGGTGATTCCTTGAATTTGGAATGGACATTTACCGCAACGCAAACAGCTGGTGAAGATAAATAGTAAACGACGATCTCTAATAAGGGAGACGAGATGAAATGAAGAAGCGGTTACTAACAGTAACAACCATTATAATGACGATTATCTTATTATTTCCCCATGCTGGTGGAATAAGCAATGCATCCATTGCAGAATCAATAGTAGTTGAAGCAGACCGCGTCCAGATGCTCCAGCAACCATTGGATGATTTGGATGATGAAATAGAAGAAGCTTTAGCGGATAGGGTAATGCCTGGTGCAGTTGTGCTGATTGCTAGAGATGGAGAAATCGTTAAGCATCAGGCATATGGATATGCAGCACGTTATACGGACGACCAATTTACGGAGATGGATGAGCCTGTTTCGATGCAGGAAGACACAATTTTTGATGTGGCCTCTATATCGAAACTATTTACAGCAACAGCAATTATGCAATTATGGGATCAAGGAGCATTCGAATTGGATGACCCGGTCTATTGGTATATTCCTGAATTTGCCGCACAAGGCAAAGAGGATGTAACGATCCGCCATCTCTTGACACATACGTCTGGGTTTAGACCGAGCACGACAGAACCGATTCACGAAATGGAAGGAACACGTGAGGAGCTATTAGATTTTGTATTAAACGAGCCTTTACAAAATCCGCCTGGGACAGCTTATGTGTATAGCGATGTCGACTATATTACGCTGGGTGTATTAATTGAACGAGTTAGTGGCGAGCGGCAGGATGACTTTGTACGAGAATTTATTACAGAACCTTTAAACATGTCGGATACGATGTATGATCCATCAGCTGATTTACAGCATCGTATTGCGGCTACGGAATATCAGCCGTGGACAAATCGCGGAATTGTTTGGGGAAGTGTTCATGATGAAAAAGCTTGGGCGCTTGATGGAGTAGCTGGACATGCTGGGGTATTCAGCAGTGCATCAGATCTAGCTGTCTTCGCCGAGATGATGCTGAATAAAGGAAACTATGAAGGGACGCAAATTCTTACCGAGGAAGCTTTCGAGCAAATCAATACGAATTGGAATGAGGCATTTCCAGGACAGGATCAAGGTATCGGATGGGAGCTTAATCAAGAATGGTATATGGATGATCTAGCAGAATTTAATACGATGGGACATACCGGTTATACCGGAACGTCAATCGTTGTTAGCCCAAATAAGGAATCGGTTACAATCCTGCTAACGAATCGGGTCCATCCAACACGTAATACCGTCTCAACAAATACGATTCGCAGAAAAGCGGCTGAAAAAACGGCAGATTCCATTCATGCGTGGAATGCAGCGGGCATGCGAATGATGGTGGAACGGCTTGATACGAGGGGTGCGTTTGAGTTGGGGTCTGATGCGCGTGCTCTCCAACTGCATTTAACAGCGATTGAGCAATATGAAAATAAAGGAGACCAAGCAAAGGTCGTAAAGCATTTAGAAGGGTTTCAACAATTAGTTGACTATCTTTTCATACAAGAAGGAATTGACGACGCGACACATGATGATTTACAACGCACAACAGACTATTTAATAGAAAAATGGCAGTAATTTTTACGGTGCAGCAAGGAAGCAGCTTTCTTGCTGCATGCATTTTTTCTGATCGGATAGATTTGAAAATGGTGCGGATGTAGATGAGCTGAGAAGAAAAGCTGATATTTGTGATAAAAAGACTGATATTTATAGGAAACTAGCTGATGTCCATAAGATAAAGGCTGATGTTCACAATTAGTAGTACGTGGGTATAAAAGGGGAGTTTTAAGGAGGAATAAAATTGAAGAACAGCAAGCAAAAATTAGTATCTATTTTCATGGTCTTATTACTATTCTTTGGTGTAAGTATTCCTGTTTCTTTAGCCGATGCGGTTGATCCAGATGATAATACAGGATACGAACCAGAAAACCCTGGTATTTTAGATGAACAGACAGATGAGGGTGACATGGGGATGGTGGTTACGGCACATCCTCTAGCTTCAGAGGTTGGAGCAGATGTTCTGAGGCGAGGTGGTAATGCAGTGGATGCTGCAGTAGCTATTCAGTTCGCATTAAATGTTGCGGAACCAATGATGTCTGGAATTGGTGGCGGCGGTTTTTTCATGTATTATGATGCCCAAAGCGAGGATGTCTCAATTATTAACAGCAGAGAGCGGGCTCCTCAAGGGGCAACGCCAGATATGTTTTTAGATAAAGAAAATGTAGTAACAGATCCAGGAAAATTTCATCTAGGTGCAATTGATATGAATCCAGAGGGCGAGGATAAGCAATTTCATATTGGTGAAGTAAATGTTACCGACCTTGACGCATCGGATGAGGAAGCGACAATTTTTGACTATGATTTTACTGGTGAAACTGGGGAGCCGTGGGATCCTAATAAGTTTTCCTTGTTTGAACGTGGAACAACATTCCAGCTGGATGAAGATGGTGGATTAATTAACTTTGGGCCTCCAACTGGCAGTAATTCATCTTCTTATGGTCAAACAACAGCTGTGATGGATGAGGTTGAGGATAGCGAACTTTTCATTCGCTACCGGGCCGATGATTCCGGTGATGACCGACGGTTGCGTTTGTGGCTGCGATCGGATGAATATCGTTCTACGGGAACAACGTATGTCAAAAATGGCTACGGTGTTGAAATCAATACGAAGACAAATGAAATAAGATTAATTCAATCAAAGGATTCAACGAGCTCAACACTTGCTACGTTGCCGTATGAAGGAACGAATGATTGGCAGTCATTGCGTTTCCGTGTTGAGGGCGATGAATTAAAAGTGCGTTTATGGGAGGATGGAGCCGAGGAACCAGAGGATTGGGATATCGAAACCTTTGCTGGTTCGGTAATTCCATTTTCAGAAAGGGTACAAAGTGGTACCTCTGTTGGGGTTCCAGGCACATTAAAAGGATTGGAAGAAGCATTAGATAAATGGGGAACGATGGAGCTTGATGAATTAATACAGCCTTCGATAGATATGGCAGAGCAAGGGGTCGAGGTAAATTGGGTTTTAGCAAATGCTATTGCAAGTAATCAAAGTAAATTAGAGCGTACAGCAGCAAAGGATGTGTTTCTCCCAGAAGGTGAACCATTAGAAGAAGGAGAGATTTTAGTACAAGAAGATTTAGCGAAAACATTTAAACTGATACGCGATCAAGGAACAGATGTTTTTTACAATGGGGAAATTGGTGAAGCATTAGCCGAAACTGTTCAAGAATTTGATGGGAGCATGGTAAAAGAGGATTTAAGGAATTACGATGTGACCGAAGATGAAGCAGTCTGGGGAGACTATCAGGGCTATGACATTGCTTCCATGCCGCCACCAAGCTCAGGAGGATTAACGATGCTTCAGCTCCTAAAAATGTTTGAACAGCTTGAACTGACAGGGCATGATATCAAATCACCGGAAAAATATCATTTCATGGCTGAAGCGATGCATCTTGCTTATGCGGATCGAGGAGCATATATGGGCGATCCGGAGTATGTTGAAGTGCCAAGAGATGGGCTGCTTCATCCGGATTATATAGCAGAGCGGGTTGAAACCATCTCACCTGATCATGCTAATGACAATGTACAGCCAGGGGATCCGTGGGAGTATCAGGACGGAAGTGCTCCAACTATTGTCCAGCAGGTGGATGATAAACAAGAAGGACAAACAACCCACTATACAGTAGCAGATCAATGGGGGAATCTAGTTTCCAATACAACGACAATTGAGCAGCTATTCGGATCGGGCATTATGGTACCGGAATATGGAATTGTACTGAATAATGAATTAACCGACTTTGACGCTGTACCAGGCGGCGCAAATGAGGTGCAGCCAAATAAACGGCCGCTAAGCAGCATGACCCCAACAATTGTGTTAAACGATGGCGAGCCATTTATGACGGTTGGTTCCCCGGGAGGAGCGACGATTATAACGTCTGTCACGCAGACAATTGCCAATGTCATCGGCTATGGAATGCCGATAAAGGATGCAATTGAGGAGCCGCGTATTTATAGCAATAGTTACCCAACCATACGCTGGGAGTATGGCATTTCGGATAATGTCCGGCAACTGCTTGAAGAGATGGGACACGCTTGGGAAGCAAATCCAACAGAGATCGGAAATGTGAATAGCATTGTTCTAGATGAAGGGATGTTCATTGGGGCAGCAGACTCAACGAGAGAAGGTACTGCAATCGGTTTATCAGCAGAGGATTTCATTAGCATCGATGGTCTAAAATCCCGTGTGGAGCAATTACAAGCGGATGATGAAATTTACGAAGAACATGTTGCGCGATTGCTTCTTACCCACCTAACGACGGTAGGACATTACAAGGAAAATGAAAAGATGGATAAAGCTATCAAGCATCTAGAAGGGTTTAAGCAGTTGTTAGATCAGCTAAAAGCTGCAGATTCCATTTCCGAGCAAGCTCACGATACGCTGTTGAGCGGTGCAGAGGACTTGCTTGATATGTGGCAGTAGCTCTCCCCCTTGTGCTTTATCAGAGCGGGAAAATGCTAAAGTTCTGCAGTAATTTACTGTAGTCTATAGCAAAATTGCTGAAGCCAAATTTGCAGATGGGGTATAAGTCCGTGCTCTTTCTTCACATGCATCGCAAATTTAAAAATGAGAGATCCAAAAGGGAGGAAAAACTGATGAAAAAGCTGTTCTTGATAATAACTACGCTGTTAGTTGTGATAGGCTCGTTAACTGCAATTGCAACCAATCGGCTTAACGCTGATGCGAGTAATGACAGTGAAAAGCCGCTCAAGCTTGGGGTAGAGGTTTTACTAGAGCAACAAAAGGATCTTATTGAAGGAAAGCGCGTCGGATTAATCACGAACCCAACAGGTGTCGATCAAGAACTAAATAGCATTGTTGATCGGTTATTCCATGATCCGGATGTCGAGTTAACCGCTTTGTATGGTCCAGAGCATGGCGTTCGTGGAGATGCCCAAGCAGGTGATTATGTCGAATACTATATCGATGAGCAGACAGGCTTACCGGTGTATAGTTTGTATGGTGAAACAAGAAAACCGACGCCAGAAATGCTCGAGGATATTGATATTTTACTATTTGATATTCAGGATGTAGGTGCAAGATTCTACACGTATATCTATACAATGGCCTATGCAATGGAGGCTGCAGCTGAAAATGATATTGAATTTGTCGTACTCGATCGTCCCAATCCGCTAGGTGGCAATCATGTAGAGGGACCGGTGCTTGATCCGGAATATGCTTCTTTTGTCGGTAATTACCCGATTCCACTCAAACATGGCATGACAGTTGGTGAGCTGGCATATTTGTTTAATGAAGAATTCGAAATTGGTGCAGATTTAACCGTTGTAGAAATGGATGGCTGGAAGCGCGGAATGTACTATGATGATGCCGATTTAGAGTTTGTGCTGCCATCACCGAATATGCCAACGTTAGATACGGCGCTTGTCTATCCAGGTGCAGCACTGATTGAGGGGACGAATGTTTCGGAAGGCCGGGGAACGACAAAGCCGTTTGAATTCATTGGTGCTCCATTTGTGAATAGTACCGAGTACGCCTCGGCATTGAATCAATTGGAATTACCTGGTGTCACATTTCGAGCAGCGTCGTTTACACCAACTTTCTCCAAACATAGTGGCACATTAAGTCACGGCGTACAGATTCATGTGACAGATAAACGAGCATATGAGCCTGTAATTACAGGACTGCATATTGTAAAAACCCTGCATGATATGTACCCGGAAAACTTTGAATTCCGAGCAGAGAACAGCGCAGGTATTTCCTTCTTTGATAATCTAATCGGAAATGGTTGGATTCGTGATGCGATTGAAAATGGGGATTCCGTAGAAGAAATGGCATCAAATTGGCACGAGGATCTTCAAGCATTTAAAGAAGTTCGAAGAGAATATCTTCTTTACACGATGAACACGGAGCAATTGAAGCAAAACATCGGGGCCCTTCAACAATCGGGTGATATTGAAAAGGATGCGGAGCGTAAATTACTCCTTCACCTCACCGCGGTTGAGCAATTTGAAGGGAAAAAGGCCGCAGATAAAGTCGCAAAGCATATGCAAGGATTCCAGTTGCTTTTAGACCAGCAAAAAGATGCAACGAGCCTATCGGATAATGCTTATAAACAACTGAGTAGTGACACGACGGATATGATTGCGCAGTGGGATTAGAGAGCTAAAGAATAGCGGTATTTGGAAAATCGTGTGGAAATCTTGAAAAAACTGTATAACTAAACAAACGAAGCAGGATAGTTAGTAACCATAGTATCGTCGTTATGTGACAGCAACTCTTTTTTAAACAAAATTCCCTTGTAGCTGAAAATACACAATAAGCAATTGTTAATGTTAGGCTCAGGAGATGGTAGCAATCTAAAAGAAATTAAGTCATCTTTTATGTGGTAAGATTTAGTAGTCAAAATGGATGGTAACGTGATTGAGGAAGGAAGACATATTGATATGATTACACAAGCAGCCCAAATTTCTATTTTAGTTAAGGATCTTGAAGAAGCAAAACAATATTATACCAAAAAATTAGGGTTCATCGTTCGAGACGAAATAGAGTTTTCGCCGGGATGGAAGTACATCACCGTTTCACCAGGTTCTGCAAATGAAACGAGGCTAGAATTAGTCAAAGCCGATACACCGGAGCAAGAAGAGATTATTGGCAGACAAGCTGCAAACCAAGTGTTGATTATGTTTTTAAGTGATGATATAGAAAAGGATTATCGTGAAATGAAGGCACGCGGCGTGATCTTTCAGGGGGAACCGCAACCGGTTCCGGGTGGGAAAGGTGTAGGTTTCGAAGACTTGTATGGCAATGCATTTGATTTATATCAACCGGATACAAAAGAAGGATAGGAAAAAATGACAAAAGTGGTTGACTCGCTGAATGGCCAGTATGAAGTGGTACATCAGTTATCGATTTGCATATAAAAGAAAACATTCCCTGCGATAATTCGAATGCCAGAAAGTAGAAAGGGGAGCGCATCACGCTCCTCCTTCTTCCAATATTAGAGGCTGCTCAAATGCTCATGAACGAGCTTCCATTGCCCATTTTTATTCAGCTTAAACACATTCGTTGCTCTACCACTGCCAGAAATAAATTTACCCTGATGATAGCCTTCGTACATAAAGTTATAAATACAAGTTGCTGACTGCTGATCAACGCTTATCCATTGGACGTTTGTTGCGGTATAAACCTCTTCTTTAATCATATCCCAAGCGTGCTCAAAGTACGCTTGAATATCTACAATAGAAGCGCATGTTTTGTCCGTAAACCAATAAACGGCTTCTTCATGCAGTATATCCTTCACATTTGAAAAATCATGTGTATTTGTTGCATTAATATATTGCTGTAAAGCTTCTTGATGTGACATAATCTCTCCCCCTATTCGTTTACTTCTTCTTCCTACAAACATAAATCATTTCCATGCTTTCATTCGTTAAAGGACCTTCCTTGCAATCACCATACACATGCAAAATTTCAAAGCCGAAGGGAATTTTTAAGACAAATGCCCAACCTGATTAAAATCTTCTATCTTCCATATATCCTCTTGGAAATGAAGATTGCTAATGCAGGCGTTTAGCAAGGTTGTTTTTCCTGAGCCAATTTCCCCGTCGGAAAAGACAGACAGGATCGCATTGATGACAGCTCCGTGTGCTACAAGCAAGACGCGTTTATCGGTATAGTTTTGCTGAACGTGCTCAACCGCTGTGATGACCCGTTTATTAAAATCCGCCCGCTCCTCTTGGTTTGGAAAACCATCAGGATGTTTCTCTCTTTCTGCATATGTCTTACCTTCGCCATCTCCAAAGGAACGCTCCTGAAAATCAGTCATCTCGACCATTGGTAATTGTAATTTGGCATTAATTATTTCCGCTGTTTCCTTTGCTCTTTTCAATGGACTATGTATGAGTACATCGTAATCAGCAGCATTTAAATAGGCTGCACATTGCTCTGCCTGCTTTCTGCCAGTCTCATTTAATGGGATATCTGTACTCCCTTGTATTCGTTTTGCTAAATTCCAATCTGTTTCGCCATGACGAATGAAGCATATTCTTGTCAAAATTACCCTCTCCTTAATTTCGTATTATAAAAACAAAGCATTGACACATCCTAAAAACAAAAGGAGGAAGCACCTATGCGAAAATTATGTTTAGCTCTCGGTATTGCATTTGTACTTATTTCTAGTTATTCCCTTCCACTACAGGCAGTAAATGCTGTTCAGGATGAAGGCGTACCATCCTATGCAAAATGGGGGAAGCTTGCCGTCCAGGAGACAAAGGAAAAATACCCTTCTGCTAAGATTATTGACTATCTCCACATTGGCAAGGAAACAACCAACGGATCCACGGTTGAAAAATTTAAGCTATGGCTAAAAGGTGAAACGAAAGAATTCGGTGTTTTTGTCAATATTGAATTTAACCCACAGACAAATGAGGTCGTCCAAATAACGTTTGAAGAGACAGATCGATGAATTTTTAATCGGTCTGTCTCGCAACAATATGCAATGGATAATGTGACAATTACTTTAAAGCGTTTCGTGAAAAAGCTGGATAAAGCTCCACGGCCTCTAAAGTGTCAACTGGTACTCATTTATGTATGTATGTTTGAATTTATTGGTCTCTTTTATTTTCAACCCAATCACTCGCTAACATCCCATAAACAACATGGTCCACATAATGGTCGTAAAGCCACTCTGATTGCCTGAGTATGCCTTCTTCCTTAAACCCTAACCGTTCTGGAATTGCCCGACTCTTTTTATTTGTAAAAGCAGCACGGATATCGACGCGATTCAGCTGTGCTTCTGTAAATGCATAATCCGTCAACGCACGTACCACGCTGGTAATAATGCCGTATCCTTGATAATCCTGTCCAATCCAGTAGCCAATATAGCCAATCCGGTTCGTCCAATCAAACGAATTAAATCCAGCAATCCCCACGAGCCTATCTTGATAGAAGATTCCAGCGGTTAATCCCTTTTTTGCTTCATAGGATTGCAAGATATGTTCAATGAAAGCAATGGAATCATCTGGGTTTACATTCGTATCCAGCCAAGGAAGCCATTCCCGAAGATAGCTTCGGTTGCTATCGATTAGCGCAAATAATTGATTCGCATCCTGTAAATTAAGCTGTCGCAATGTGATATGTTCATCAACCTCGTATACAAACATCTACAATCTCCCCCTTATTCTATTCGTAATCATAGCATAAATTTAGTCAGAAAAAACGGAATATATATCCTCTTCTATCAGCTAAATAAAATAATAGTTCTCACCAAGTACTTTCTAGTTTATGATTAGTATATATTTGTATTAGAATGGAAGCATGGATAGTACCCGCAGTGAAGGAAGGTTTATACATGACCGAAGAAAATATAACTCGATTACATATAAACAATAAAGAATACATCCTGATAGGAACGGCACATGTATCGAAGCAAAGTGCTGAACAAGTGAAGGAAGTAATTGAAGCCGAAAAACCAGATGCTGTTTGTATCGAACTGGACGAGCAGCGCTACCAGTCAATAACAGAGGGAAACAAGTGGAAGGATACCGATATCTTCCAAGTGATAAAAGATAAAAAGGCGACCCTATTATTAATGAACTTAGCGATTTCATCCTTTCAAAAGCGGATGGCAAAGCAGTTTGGCATTAATCCTGGACAGGAAATGATTCAAGGAATTGAATCCGCAAAAGAAACAGGTGCTGAATTAGTCCTAGCAGATCGCGACATTCAAATTACCTTTGCCCGTGTCTGGGGAAATATCGGAATGAAAGGGAAGGCATTGCTGTTAACGCAAGTCGTCGGCAGTATTTTTAGCAATGAAAAAATTTCCGAAGAAGATCTGGAGAAGATGAAGCAGCAGGATACAATCAATGCGATGCTTCAAGAGTTCACAGATCATTTTCCAAAATTAAAAAAGCCGCTCATTGATGAACGAGATCAATACTTATCCCAAAAAATTAAAGATGCTCCTGGAGAAAAGGTTGTAGCAGTGCTTGGAGCTGCTCATGTTCCTGGGATTACGAAGGAAATCGAGAAAGAGCATGATTTGAAGAAGTTAAGTGAGCGTCCACCGAAATCCAAGACACCAAAAATTATTGGCTGGGCTATTCCGATTTTCGTACTTGCAGTCATCGCATACACCTTTTTCATGAACCCGTCTGCCGGATTGCAGCAGGCAATTAGCTGGTTCCTGTGGAATGGCTCGCTATCTGCAATTGGAACGATTGTCGCATTGGGGCACCCATTAGCCGTGCTGACGGCATTTATTGCAGCACCCTTTACGTCATTGAACCCACTCCTTGCAGCTGGTTGGTTTGCAGGCTTCGTTCAAGCGTATATAAAGCGGCCAAATGTAGCTGATTTTGAACGATTATCGGACGATGTCCATAGTGTAAAAGGATTCTGGAATAACAAAGTAACGCGGATATTACTTGTTGTTGTATTCGCAAATCTCGGAAGCTCACTCGGAACGCTTTTAGGTGGAGCTGACGTCATCCGGGTATTTATCGAAAATTTATAATCCATATAGAAAAAACACTTTCAAATGTGGAAGTGTTTTTTCATGTATGTCCATTTTCATTTTTCGAGCTTGTCCAGTTCGTTAAGTAACGCATCTAGTTCCTGTGAAATTTCAATGACCTTGTTATCATTTAAATTATCTTTAGAAGCATGATACATTTTAACTCTCAACTGCTCAATCCGTAATTCTAGTTGCTTTCGGTTTTCCAAATAAGAACACCCGCTTTCTTTTAGTAGGTATATTTCCCGAGAAAACCTTGTTGAAACCTTATCTAGAAAGGACTTCCCCCTTTAGGAAAATATGTGAAAGGTAGCTCTTATCCTTCTCGTGTCAATTCAGAATCATTTGTCATATGACTGTATATAGGTAAATTCTACTACAAATAGGATAATTAATAAACCTTTGATATACTTGAAAAAAATAGAACGAAAAGGAATGTGCTTTATGAAGATATCGATTGTTTCTGTCGGAAAGTTAAAAGAAAAATATTTAAAGCAAGGAATACAGGAGTATTTGAAACGATTAGGTGCGTATGCAAAGGTAGATGTCATCGAAGTTGCCGATGAAAAAGCCCCGGAAAACATGAGCGAAGCGGAAATGTTAGAGGTCAAACGAAAAGAAGGCGAACGGATCCTTTCACAAATTGCCCCAGACACGTATGTCATTACGCTAGAAATCAACGGAAAAATGCTAAGCTCCGAGCAGCTAGCTGCGAAAATGGATGAGCTCGCGACATATGGAAAAAGCAAAATTGTGTTTGTTATTGGTGGATCACTAGGGATCAGTAATGATGTGCAAAAGCGAAGTGACTTAGCGTTGTCGTTTTCAAAGATGACGTTTCCTCATCAGTTGATGCGGTTGATTTTGTTAGAGCAGGTTTATCGGGGGTTTCGGATTAATCGGGGGGAACCGTACCACAAATAGTGGTAAAGCAGAGAGTAGAAGTAATTCTAGATAAAGAAGTACTGAAAATGCTAATTTAAATTGCAGGAGACCGTTCATGTATTTTAAACGGTCTCCTATTAACTTTCTTAAACTTTTACTTCACTCATCAATGCATTAGTATTATCTTCTGTATCTTTAAAAAATACCATCCATGTTTCTGTTTGTCCCAATTTCGCTACAACATGTGGTTCATCGATAAAGATAACATCTTTATCTACTAAACGCTCATAAGTTTCTTTAATATTAGTGACTTGAAAATAAATAACTGAACTTGAGTGGGCAAATTCTTCCTTTTCAGGCAGTGATAACATTAGGCGCAACCCATTACATTCAAAGAAAGCCATACTATCCGTGTTAAATAAAAGAGAAAGACCTAGTTTTTCTTTATAAAAATCTAATGCTCTATTCAAGTCTTTAACAGGTACACCAATCTGTCCAACCTTTTGAATCATTGCCGTTTCCATAATACATTTCTCCTTTCAAATATTTATTCAATATAAGCATAAATAATTTTCTCTAATATTTCTTATCCAATATCACCTTTTTTCGATATTCTATAGGAGGTATACCAACATGTTGTTTAAACATTTTACTAAAGGATACCGGGTTTTGAAATCCAAGTATAAAGGTTATATCAGTCATGTTCTTATCTGTATTTGATAATAATTGCTTTGCTTTTTGTATTCTAAACTCTGAAATATGCTGATGAGGAGTTCTACCGTATATTTGATAGTAAGTTCTTAATAAATGGTTAGGTGATAAACAAGCGACCCTCGCAATTTCATCTAGTTTTATAGGTTTATCAAAATAAGATCTAATATAATCATGTGCAATACTTACCCTTCTAAATAATTCTTCACGTGTAGAATGTCTAATAGCATGTAAGTTTTCTATTTCTTTATATGTATTTACGTGTTCATTTAAAATAGAATACATTATCTTGTGGAAATGTTCCTCATAACCAATCGAATGAATATCAAGACTAGGTAATGTCTGCCTGAAATTTTCCATTTGAGAAGATAGCGTATTATTTTTATGATAGGTTTTTTCAAAAAAACCAATAGAACTCGTATCCTTAAACGGATCGCTTAGAAGATGATCATTTGTGTCTATTAAGGAACGAAAGACCTCTTCTGCAAAGCCTTCTTTAAAGAAAAGACAAAAGGATTCTACAACTTTAGGTTCATCAATTAAAATTGTGTATGCACCTTCATTGAGGAGTAGGTATCTACTCTCTTCAACAGCAAAAAAGCCTTTGTTCGTCTTGTAATGGGCTTTACCATTAAAGAATGTTTTAATGGACAGTTGACCATTTCCCTCCCAGTAAAACTGTTTACTTTTTGCATGTAATATGAAGTTGGCAGATTCTTCTTTTGTCATAATAACAACTCCAAAAATAGATAACTTCTTTCCCATAGTGTTATTATACATAATAATCGAAAAATTTAAGTGTGTACATATATATTACCAACGACTTTGGATGAACCTTACCATAAGTAACGGTAAACTTTATCAATGTGCTTATTGCTCCTATAGATTAAGATATTTTTAGAGTAATTAATGATGTAGATGTTTATATTAAACTGTGAATGTTTGGACTTCACCTTAATCAGTGTTTTAGGATCTTTCTGAATTTATACCCACGTCCTTCCCTAGGGTAATTACCTTTAACAAATTTAATAATGCTTGAAACAAAGTAAAATAAATAAGCTACTATCTTACAAATTCCTGTAAAATTCAGTGGTCCTTATTGTATAATTATTCTAATAATATAGAATGGAAAAGTTAATTTTTGATAACTTTGTAAGAGAATGTGGGTGGAGACTATGATGTGTGAAAGTTGTAATAATAACGTAGAGCAGAATTATATTTATTGTCCGTATTGTTCTGAGAAATTGCAAAGATCTAATAGTAAAACAGAGATAATTGATGCAGGAAGTAACAATATAAATATTGGTTTAGGAAATAATAGCACGCAAGAAATTTATATTGAGCAATTTAATGCTCCAGAAAGGAATAACGAACCCATTGTTGAGTATGTTGATCGTTTAGAAAAAGTAGTTTACGGTGGTATGGATGGTTTTAAACGTAAGTTTGAAGTTTGCGGTATTTTATCAGTTATATCAGCTTTAGTAACAATATTTGATTATTTGCTGACAAAATCAAATTTTACGCTTCTTTTACTTATGACTACTCTTGGATTATTGGCTTATGCTCTTGATTCAAAAGAAAAGAATAAGAAATTAAAGGATCATGGGATAGTGTATAGGGGCAAAAAACCTATACTTACAGTAGAAGAGGACGGGAAGGTATATAAAATTAAGAAATTTGGTATTTGCCCAATATGTGAGGGGCGGGTTTTCATTTATTATGATGAAAAATTTAAAAGGAAGCTTGGAAAGTGTGAAAATAATAAAGACCATCTGTATACCTATGATCATACTTTAGATGCTGGTGCCCCCTTTATAATTTTTGATCTTCATTAATATTTAAAAATAAAATTGAGAATCTAAACAGGTGGAGAAAATACAATTATTTTCTCCACCTGTTTTATTTAGAAGCTAAAGTAAAAATATATTTTGTATTTGTTAACGTGAGCTTTAAGATGTAATGCCATCCCTAATCTGAGTGTAATTAACTTATCATTTTCTAATATTCGCTCAAATACTCTAACATTCCTGAGACAAGTGACTAGGTTGGTCTGGAACCAATAGTGTATGTAATAATTTCACCGTTAAATAAATCTAGAATAGGAGTTAGATAGAGTTTCTCTCCAAACAATTTAAATTCTATAATGTCTGTTACCCATTTTTCATTTGGTTTCTCCGTCTTGAAATTAAGGTCCAATATGTTTGGTGCCGCTTTACCAACTTTTCCCTTATATAAGCGGTATTTATTCAGCCAGACGAGGACATAACTCTCTCATTAAATCGCAGAACTTTTTTATGATTCACCTTATGCCCCTGATTTCTAATTCATCTTTAATACGACGGTATCCATAACGTCCTTTATGTTCATGATATATTGATTGAATCAATGTCTTTAACTCTGCATTTTTGTCTGGCCGATAAAATTGTTTTATCAGTAATAATATGTGCTACGGGGATATCTGCCAGTTTAATTAGTGACTTTACCGGAAATTCTTGCCTTAATTCATAGACTACTTGCGCTTTGTCTTCTTTGGTGATTTCTTCTTGTATTGAAATAAGGCATTCATTTTTTTAAGTAGGTATTCTCCATCCGAAGGTGCTCGGCTTCAGCTTGTAAAGCTTCAAAGAATCCTTCAATAGGTTCCTGTTTTTTCTTTTCGTTACTTTGGTCCTTCTTCATGGATGGGCGCACCTTTTTCTTTGAATTCAGGGCATCAATTCCTAGTGTTTCAAATTGTCTTCTCCATTTTCAAATTAAAGCAGGGGAGGATACATCAAAAATCACAGCTGTTTCATTAGGGGACGCCCCATTATTATTCTTATAATTGAGTACGTTTAGTTTGAACTCAGTTGAACAATTTGTTTAGGATTTTCTCATAATCCTTTTACACCATGATGTTCATATTGCTTCACCGAGTTTCATACAACACTGCTTGATGTACCAATGGACTTCGCAATCGTATGATAACTACTATCCCTACCGTCTAAGTAACGTTGAATTACATTTAACTTTTCATCTTCATTAAATTTAACCATAGAAAAACTGCACCTCGAATTGTTAGATTGTATCCAACAATTGGGGTGCAGTTCAGCATTGTGCTCGTTCGGTTTTCTATTTAGTATTTACTTTTCAATTCACTGTACCTGCATTGGAATATTGAAGCATTTAAAGATTTTAAGAACAAGTTCACTGCTGGGTTATAGTTATTATTTTATTGCTATTAGTCTTAAAACCAGTACCAACTACCTCAAACTCCATATTTTGGACAATAATAATTATAACTACGAGGCAAAGTCCGATTGTTATTAATCTGTAAAGAACTCTATGCAGAATACGTTGTGAAAACAAGGTTGCAACTGTACGTTGACAAAGTGCAACCCATACATGATAGGAAAAATGCAAAAATTTAATAAGATAAAACTAACAATTACTTAGGTGATTGTTAGTTTTAAAATACGAGGAGGATAAAAATGAGTATAGTAGAAGTTAGCGATTTAAGGAAAAAGTTTGGAAAGTTTAACGCTTTAGATGGTGTGAATTTTAAAGTTAATCAGGGAGAAGTATTTGGATTTATTGGACCAAATGGAGCTGGTAAATCAACGACAATTAGAGTGCTGCTTGGAATTTTAAAGGCAACAAAGGGAGATGTTAAATTATTCGGAAAGGATGCTTGGAAAGAAGCTGTTGAAATACACAAAAGAATAGCTTATGTCCCAGGAGATGTAAATTTATGGCCAAATTTAACAGGAGGGGAAGTAATTGATTTATTTATGAAATTGAGGGGGCCAAAAGATGATAGAAGTAAAAGGAAGGATTTGATAAGAAAATTCGGTTTAGATACTACAAAGAAATGTCGAACTTATTCAAAAGGAAACCGGCAAAAGGTTGCTCTAATTGCTGCTTTCTCATCTAATGCAGATTTATATATTTTAGATGAACCAACATCTGGACTTGATCCTCTGATGGAACAAGTATTTCAAGAGTGTGTAATGGAGCTTAAAAATAAAGGAAAGAGTATACTACTTTCTAGTCACATTCTTTCTGAAGTAGAAAAATTATGTGATAAAGTGGGAATCATTCGGCAGGGAAAAATAATTGAAACGGGCTCTTTAGACGAGCTGCGTCACTTAACTCGTACACATATTCTTATTAAGACTAAAAAATCCATATCATCGTTAAATGAAATCCATGGGATACATGAAATAAAAGAAACTAATCAAGGTCTGAGCTTTCAAATTGATACTGAAGCTCTTGCTGACGCTATCAGTTATATTAGTCAATTTGGAATTCTAAAGTTAGAAAGTAAACCACCAACCCTTGAAGATATATTTATGCGTCATTATGAAAACAAGGTTTTGGAAGAAGTGAACGAAACTGGAGGTGTACTAAGTGCTTCAAAATAGATTTGCTAACACTGGTAAACTAGTCAGATTTATTTTGCGCCAAAATAGAATAAGAATCGTATTCTGGATAATTGGATTAGTATTATTTACAATAAGTATGCCACTTTCGTTCAATAATTTATATGAAACTCAGCAGGATAGAGATGCTATTGGTGAAACGATGGAAAATCCCGTAATGACTGCGATGTTAGGAACTGGGGATTTAGATAATTATACAACTGGTGTAATGACAGCCCATCAAATGCTATTAATTACTGCTACAATAGTCGGTTTAATGGCAATTATACTTGTGACACGTCATACAAGAACAGATGAAGAAAAAGGTCGTTTAGAAATAATTCGTTCTTTACCATCAGGAAGCCTTTCCTATTTAAACGCCTCATTGATCGTAGCAAGTGGAACATTTATTGTTTTAGCATTATGTGTAGGTTTTGGATTAAATATGCTCGAAATCGAGAGTATGAATATGGAAGGCTCATTATTGTATGGTGCTGTTTTAGGTGGTACAGGGTTTATTTTCACTGGCGTAGCAGCGATCTCTGCTCAACTTTCAAAAAGCTCTAAAGGTACAATTAGTCTTTCAGTTTCAATATTGCTTCTAGCCTACCTTTTCAGAGCGATCACAGATATTAGTTATGGATTATTAACGTGGTTTTCCCCTTTAGGATGGGTATCGAAAGCCGAAGTATATTCAACTAATAATTGGAGTCCAATCATTTTAATGTTAGGTATTTCCTTATTACTATATTTAATCGCCAACTATCTAAATAGTATTCGTGATTTGGAGCAAGGATTCATAGCATCCAAACCAGGAAAAAGATCTGCTTCACGATTTTTACAAGAACCAATTGGTCTCGCCTTTCGATTACAGCGTACAGGGTTTATCCTATGGACAATTGGCTTATATGTACTTGGTGCTTCTTATGGATCTATTTTTGGTGATTTGGAATCATTTATAGGAGATAGTGCATTGCTTCAACATATGGATGCTACTTCTATAACTGAACAGTTTATTTCAACTTTAATGATAATATTTGCACTAATAGCGACCATTCCGCCTATTATGACTATGAATAAACTCCGTGCAGAAGAGAAAGGGGGACATATAGAGCATTTAATAGGTAACGTGGATTCAAGAGCAAAACTCATTGGGTCATACTTAATTCTAGCTGTTGTGAATAGCTTCGTAATGATATCCTTTAGTGCTTTTGGGCTGTGGTCGACTGCGACATTGGTGATAGAGGGTGGCATTGAGTTGGGGTTGATTTACAATGCAGCTTTGGTATTTTACCCTGCAACTCTTGTGATGATAGGTATTGCTGCTTTACTAAATGGTTTTTTACCTAAATTGACATCTTTGATTTGGTTTTTTCTAGTTTATTCACTTTTTGTTAGCTACTTTGGAGACATAGTTCAATTGCCAAATTGGACAAGGGAACTTTCTCCTTTTTATCATATTCCACAATTGCCTGTTGAGGAAGCGACATTTAAACCACTCTTCTTACTAAGTTTTATTGCATTAATGTTAATTATAATCAGCTTTTTTGGTTATCGAAAACGTGATTTAATAAATTAGTTAAAGTAAAAAAGGGGGAGGGGGACTACCCTACCCCCAACCTCATTATTTTACGTGAGGCTATCATGAATACATTTCCAATCCTATAAACAAATTTATGAGTAGCTTTATCATTAAGTCTCTTTTACAACAAGTGTGGTTTGTGATCCGGGAGAAAAATGAAAATGCAATGCTTCTTCAAGGTCTTTTACAGATAAATTTTCAAGTGTTGGTAAAGTATCAAACAAATTCGTTTCATTAAAATGATAACGGGTAAATTGGTTAGCGATAAACTGAGGTGAGTTAATGGACTTTAAGAAACTCCCAATCTCTTTATTAATCACTCGTTGTGCATGTTCTTTATTTATGGATTCTTTCTGGAACCTAGAAATTGTGTCATCTATAATCTGAATAATTGCTTCAGGTTCTTGACTTTCTCCACCAATTATTGAAAAACCAAAATCTCTTTCATTTGTCCGATCGTAAGTAAACGGAATACTTAGAAACCCATTATTATACATTTTCTCGTATGCCTCAGAGCTCTCACCAAACATTATTTCAAATAGAACATTTAGAGATAACTCGTAATTTAATAACTTTCGGTCTTGTCTTATTGCGTTGGGCTCTTTATGACCAATAAAAACTTTGGGTATTGGAACTGATATATCCATAACGTTTGATTTTTTATTCACGTTTACATCTTCAGCAGCGGATATACGGTAAATCTCTCCAGTTTCCCTAAATGTTTTTTCTTCTTGATTTTTTCTAATTTCCTTTAATAATTTATCAGGAACAACAGACCCAATAACAAAAAGCAACATATTACTAGGGTGATAAAAAGTGTTATAGCAAGCATATAAATCCTCTTTTGTGATTTGATTAATGGACTTTATAGTTCCTGCTATATCATTCTTAACTGGATGAGTCTTATACATATTTTCTAAAATACCAAATCGTGCACGCCAATCTGGATTATTATCGTACATTCTAATCTCCTGTTCAATAATCCTTTTTTCCTTTTCTACCATTTCATCTGTAAAATATCCTTCTTGAACAAAATCTATAAGAGCTATTATATTTTTGTTTATGTTAGATGTAGCTGATAATGTATAGGCCGTACGAGTAAAATTTGTAAAAGCATTAACCGAAGCTCCCTGTTCTGCAAAAGAATGGAGAACATCACCTTTTTTACTATCAAACATTTTGTGTTCTAAGAAATGTGCTGTTCCGTCTGGAACTTGAATCGGAACTTTTTTTCCTGGTAGTAGAAACTTGGTATCTACTGAACCAAATTTTGCTGTAAATGTGGCAACTGTTTTACGAAACCCTTTCTTAGGAAGTATGAAAACTTCAAGACCATTCGAAATCTTTTCGTAAAATAAAGTCTCTCCTAGTTTTTTATAATTGATTGCCTTCATTTTTTAATACTCCTTTCTATCTAAGAAATAGATTGTATCTAGTTCCCACTTATTAGCTGCACGAATTACATCCCTTTTTGATACCCTGCTAATTCTTTGAATCTGATCATTTATGTAATTAGATAACCCACTGTCAACTGCTTGGATTGTTAAATCCATAATTCCTGAAGGTGAATCATATGCTTCTAAGAATAAATTAATTAACATTGCTTTACCTTGTTCAACTTCAGCTTCGGTAAAGTCACCCTCTTTCATTCCATACTCTTGTTTTCTTATTAATTCAACAGCACGTTCATAGTTATCAAAATCAATTCCAGCCATTGTTATTAATAACCCTTTATTACTTTCTATTTGTGAAAGAGCAAAATAAGCAAGTCTTTCTTTTTCACGTAAATGAGTAAATAATTTAGAAAATGGAAATCTGCCAAAAATCGCATTTGCTACCCTTACAGCTTCAAAATCATCATCTTGTATAGTTGTAAAAGTTCTATAACCCAAAAGAAGATTCCCTTGCTTTACATCCATTTTATCTTGAATTACCTTAACTTCTTTTATATCTTTTCTATCTTTAGAAATTGTGATGCTAGATATATTGTTAAATTGTTCACAAAAAGTATTCTGTACCATTAATTTAACATCTTCCTCATTGAAGGCGCCAACTATGAATAAATCGACGCCAGCGACTTGAAGTAATTCTTTGTATATTTGATAAACAGATGTTGCATTAAGAGAAATGATATCCTTTTCACTACCAATTGCAGGAAGCTCGTATGGTTCACCTTTAAACATTTCTTCTATTAAACGATTATTGGAGTAATGCATTTTTTCATTATAAAGGGAATTGATTCGTTGTTTTAAGGAGCGTTTTTCCTGTTCGACAATAGATGATTGAAACACTCCATTTCTAAGAGCTGGTTTAAAAACGATTTCATGTAGTAAGCCAAGAGATTTTTCAAGTAATGAATTAGAGATATTCAAAAATTGGTCTGCTGGAATCTCCATTCTAAAAGAAATAATATGATTTTCTCCTTTTTTATATACATCTGGGGAAATCGTTGCTCCATACATTTCATCAAGTTTTTGTTTTATTAGCTTACGATTGGGGTAATTTATTGAACCACCAATTAAAATATAGGGAATTAATGCTCTCGCAGTAGTAAACTTCTTATTAAGAGGGGTCTTCATGGTTAACATGATATTAATTGTTTTAAATTTATCTGTATTACATAAATGCAGTTTTAAGCCATTCTGATTACTGGAAATTACGCGTATTTCTTCCATCTCCTAACATCCTCTCCTTTAGATTTAGTTTGGTTGATATTTATTCTTCAACAATTTTTAGTTCCATGGAATACAGTACTTGTGGCTAAAACATGATGTTTGGGGAGGGTTTGATGTAAGCGATCCAGATTACTCTTCGTTTGATTCAATAATCTGGGATTACTTATGAAATTATGTTTAATCCTTTTTATTTTACAGAACCCCATTTAATCGCTTGCTTATTAATGGAGGTTAGGAATCCATCTTTTTACAACCCAATTATCATCATAATTTAAACGTATCAAAAATGTCAATATATTATAAAAACTACTTCTCCCAATTATGCAGAAACTTATAAATATGAAATTCCTGACTATCGCAAATTTGTAAAAGCCAGAGTAATTTATTAGCAAAAAACACAGGGTAACATGATTGCAACCGTAAGTTGACAAAGTGCAACCCATGCATGGTAGAACCAAAGACAATGTTTCTTTAAGCTATAGATAGTCATAAGAAAGGAGGAGCATGTTTAAACAAAATATAATAATGGTTTTTTATGAAGGTTTAAAAAAGAGGAGGAAATAGTAATGAAACAAGTTTCGATTATTGGAGTTATTTTTACTGTAGGAATATTAGTTTTTCTAAAGGTTTTTCAGGATTCCATTCCGCGAATAAATGAGCCAATAACAAATCTACTCGTCTTCTCTGGAGTTGTCATCTTTGGTGTTTTATATGGTATATCAACAATGAAAAAAAATAATAAAAAGAAATAAAGGAATTGAGATAAATGATGGAGAATATCTTAGAAGTTGAAAATGTGAATAAAATTTACCCAGATTCAACATTTGAGCTAAAAGACATCACATTTTCAATACCGTATGGCTCAATTGTGGGATTTATTGGTGAAAATGGTGCTGGCAAAACGTCAACAATGAATGTGATATTAGGTGCGTTGAAAAGGAATAGTGGCTCCATAAAAATTTTTAATCAAGAAATGGATTATTCAA
This sequence comes from Oceanobacillus sp. FSL W7-1309, assembly GCF_038002145.1. Taxonomy (NCBI): domain Bacteria; kingdom Bacillati; phylum Bacillota; class Bacilli; order Caryophanales; family Bacillaceae; genus Oceanobacillus; species Oceanobacillus sp. FSL W7-1309. The sequence continues at coordinate 1,404,353 of NZ_JBBOBX010000001.1, read as the reverse complement.
ATATAGAATTGAAAGAACAGATTGGCGTTGTTTTCGATCAGATGAATTTTTCAAAAAATGTAAACGTGATTCAACTTTCAAATATGTTAAGTTACATTTATCAACAATGGGATAAGGAGAAGTACTTTTATTATATAGAAGTCTTCTCTTTACCAAAGAAAGTAAAGATTGGGAAATTCTCACGTGGAATGTCGATGAAATTATCAATCGCAGTTGCACTATCTCACAATACAAAACTACTAATTTTAGATGAAGCAACAGGTGGTTTAGACCTCAAGGGTAGAAATGAAATGTTGGGTGTCTTTTTAAATTTTGTAAAAGATAAGAACCGCTCGATCCTATTATCTTCACATATTACAAGTGATATTGAAAAAATTGCAGATAATCTTATCTTTATTAAAAAGGGAAAGATTATTTTGCAAATAAGTAAGAAAGAGTTATTGGATAATTACGCGATTGTCGAATGCAAGCCAACTGAATTGGATCAATTAGATTCTGGGATTACCGTTTCATGTAGAAATAAATCGAATATGCTAGAAGTGCTTGTTTCAGATAAACATATATTACCCGCTTCGTTTCCAATAAAAGATAATTCGCTTGATGGGATTACATTACTTTTGATGGAAGGGGATCTAAATGAAAGGGCTCATACTTAACAATCTATATTCAGTGGAAAAAAGCGTAAAATCCTCCACCTTGTTAACTATTGTTGCAGTAATTATTTTGCTTCTAATGAATCAATCAGCCACATTGAAATTAGCAGCATTTTTACCGTTTGTACTTATACCCGTTCATGCATTTGAAGTATTAAAGTATGACGCTATGTCGGGGTGGAATAAATATGAGATTGTACTTCCTGTAACAAGAAAAAGAATTGTTAAAAGTAAATATTTGACCTTCATCTTGCTGGTTATTTTAAGTGTTTTTTTAGTTTTTAGTATTGCTTTTTCAGTTCATATTCTTATGTTTCCAACTATCCATGCCGTATTTTTCAATTATTTGCTGCGTGGAATGGGATTAATCATATGTATAGCTGCTTTAATCTACCCATTAACTTATAAACTCGGCACGGAAAAGTCTGATTCGATTATGATGGGGAGTGTAGGCTTTTCCTTAGGTATGTTTTTTGTTATAACCTTTATACTTGAGATGATAGGTGTTGAAGGTTTTGATGAAAAGTTCTCCTCTATTTTCTTCATTGTATCGAACATATTTTTACTTATTTCTTATGTGGTTTCTATAAAAATATACAAAAACAAGGAGTTTTAGAAGATGTAATAAAGTAGAAAATCAATCAGGTGGATTTTTTTCTACCTCTCTGTTATTTGAATAAACCGGGCCTTAACTGGTTGCCTGCCACCATTTATATTTCTTTGCTTTGAAATAGGGGACTTACAGCTAGTTAATCCGGGAAATGGAAGGAGTGAAAAGTAAGTGGCATTTGGTGAAAAGCTATTCAAATTGAGAAAAGAAAAAGGGCTTTCCCAAGAGGCTCTTGCGGAAAAACTGAACACATCAAGACAGGCCGTAAGCAAATGGGAAAATGGACAAGGGTATCCTGAAACTGAAAAGCTACTTATGATTGGAAATATATTTGAGGTTTCTATGGACTATTTGCTAAAGGATTCTACTGAGCCTAACAATGACGGGGATGCAGGGTATTACGTAAGTAAAGAAATGGGAGAGGGGTATTTATTATTTACACATAAAGTTTCTAAGAATATGGCATTAGGATTTTTTCTAATTGCCTTATCTATAATCCCCTATTTTATTTTTAAACAAGAACCAGCAATCTTTATCATGCCAACCATCATTTTAGCTACATTCGGAATAGTAATGTTTGTTTCTGTATCGTCTTTTGATGAAAATCAATATAAAATTCTAAAGAAAGAGACCTTGATTTTTGATGAGAAATATCTTAATGAGTTGAACAGAAGATACGAGAAAATGAAGAAAAAGTATGGTTTTATAAATTTAGTCGGCATGCTATTATTTATTTCTGGAATTTTGGCCTTTGGAATAGATAGAAAGTACATTGATTCCGAATTTTTAGTACCTTATTACCCAATCTGTATAGGAGTGATAGCAGTTGGCCTGTATATTATAACACGAACTTCAGTCGTACTTGACGCATATAAACTATTGGCAAAAAATGAGGAGTATACCGGTAGTTTTGGCTATAAACTACGAAGGAAAGCAAGAAAAAAAGTTGATGATTTTTAATCCCTGGATTTAATCAAGTTCTAAATATATTTACTTTGCTACCTTCAAATATACCGTATTATCTAACGTTAGTGATATATTCGATCTATTAGCACTTAAGAAAATTGATATGTAGGAGTGTGTGGATGAACAAATACTAAGTGGAACAATATCCTCACTCCTCTTACTGATAAATAAATAGTGATAAATCTTTTTTGAATCTAAATGGATTCTTAATTAGTGTTAAAACTCCTACATACTTACCAAATCATTTCCTATCCTCTCTTAAATTATTCATCCATATTTATTACAACGTTTTACCCGTATAAGCTGGCAATCTACTGAACGAAATGACTTTAGATAAAATTCTAACCATTATAAAATTTCATTTATGAGTTGGAATCAAATTATAGATATAATATTATCCTCACTCCATGAATAAGTATTTCTGAACAAAACAACTGACCTAATTAATGAATAAACTAATTAGGTCAGTTGTTGTTTGGCAAATTCTTGATATAATGAGTGTTTTTCCGCTAATTCCTTGTGAGTGCCACATCCTGTAATTCGACCGTCTTCGATAAAAAGGATTTGATTAGCATGAACAATTGTTGATAAACGATGAGCTATTACAAAGGTGGTTCTGCCTTCCATTAAACGTGCAAGTGCTTGTTGAACAACACTTTCTGATTGACTATCAAGGCTTGCTGTTGCCTCATCCATCATTAACAGTTTTGGGTCACGTAAAAAGGCTCTTGCTATTGCAATTCTCTGTCTTTGTCCACCAGAAAGCAATACCCCTCTTTCCCCAACCTCCGTATCAAGACCTTCTGAAAATTCCTCAATAAAATCTTTAGCATAGGCCATATCAGCTACCCTCCAAAGATGCTCGTCTGAGATTTCCTTCCAGTTATCTAAACCATAGCATAGGTTTTCACGAATAGTACCGGCCATCATGGGGCTATCCTGAGAAACATAGCCTATTTGACGACGCCAAGAATCAATTGATATGTCTTTAATAGGTGTTTGACCGATGTAAATTTCTCCTGAATCTGGTTCATAATAGCGTTCAATTAGTCCAAATATCGTTGATTTTCCTCCTCCACTTGGACCAGCTAATGCGATTAATTGACCAGGATCTGCATGAAATGAAACATTTTGTAGGATGGGTTCGTTCTCAACATATGAAAAAGAGATATCAGACACTTTGATTGGCTGGTTACTAATATCAATATTTAACCCTTCTTGCCCTTCTTCCAACGAGAGATTCATAATTTCAATGATGCGTTCAGTGGCTCCCTTTGCTTTTTGTAACTGGGTAAAGAAGATTGCGAAAGTTGTAAATGGCATAATGATTTGGAAGAGGTATAATAAAAATGCAACGAGTGTCCCGGTAGACATTGTTCCACCTGCCACTCTCATACCTCCATAGCTAATAATAATGACAATGACAATCATAATTGTAAATTGCATTAAAGGGGAAATTAAGGCAAAAATTCTACCTTCCTTTAGTCCATATTCTAGTAATTTTTGAATTCCTGATAAACCTTTTATTTCCTCGTTTTTTTCAGCTGTGGATGCTTTCATTAAGCGAATTTCACTAAGTGTTTGTTGTATGTTCCCAGTAAATTGAGCTGTTTCATCTTGTAAGCCGCGTGATATTTTCATCATCTGACGGCCAACGGGCATAATAATAGCCAATGTTACAGGAACAGCAATCAACATCATCAGCGTCATTTTCCAGTCCATCAAGAGCAGCAATATTACAGCACCAATAATAGAAATAATTCCAGTTATGAATTGAGGTAAATGATTAGAAATTAATTCTTTCACAATACTAGTATCATTTATGACGCGGCTAACAGTTTCACCACTTGATGTTTGATCAAAATAACTAACAGGTAAACGAATAAGTTTAAACCACATACGCTCTCTAAGACTAGCAACTATCTTTTGACCTACAGCCGTGAGTAAGTATAAAGATAACCCGCTTATAATAGCCTGAATAATAAAGGCAGCTCCCATCATGATGATAAGAGGAATACTCAGCGATTGGACAGAAAAACCATCGACCAGATTTTTTGTTAACAGAGGAATAACAAGTCCAGTTAGTGTTGTAATAATGCTTGATAATAACCCAAATATAAGTGCCACTTTAGGTATTTTGATTGATAGAATCAGATTTAAAAATGGTCTCAGACCATTTTGTTTTTGTACCATATGTATTAGCCCCTCCAAAATGTGATATTTCTATATATTATTTCCTATTAGAATAATAACACTTTTTCACAAAATAGCCACCATATTTATTAGACTAGTTTGATTATAGATTTAATACAATTAATTAAGAATTGAAAGAATTTATAAATATGTGGTATGGTTAATTTGGAGGGGGAAAAATGTTGGAAGCGAAATTAATAGATATGGCGAGATTGTTTGTAGATAAAGGATTTATGGAAGAAAGTATTAAAAAAGATACAAACCGTTACATCGAATACAAATTTAATCAGTCAATTGAATTTGCAAAAATAACCGGAATCCATTTTGAGGTCTTTAGTGAGAATAAGGTTACGAAATACAAGATGAAAGCAATGACAATCATAGAATTAATCATTCTTGCCTCAGATATAATGGATGATATGCAAGATAAAGATGCGCATAAAGACGCACCTTGGAGTAAATTGAATGACGCATTCAATTTTAATATTGTTGTTGGGATATTACTTATTTGTTTAAAAGAGATAGATGGTATAGGAAAAAAAGAAGACACAGATTGGATAAAACAACATACTCAACAGTTAATATTGCAATCAATTTCTGGCCAACAGATAGATTTAAAAAATGAATTAATTAGTGAATCGGATTATTTGTATATGTGTCACATGAAATCAGGGTCTTTAATTGCTTTAGCATGCTTATTAGGGGCAGGGAACATACATAAACAAATACATAAAAAAATAATTGATTACGCCAACTATTTGGGAGTAATTTTTCAAATTAGAAATGATGTTTACGATATGGAAAATGGTTTTGAAAAAAAGGATCTATTAAATAAGAAAAGAACACTGCCTATTTTATACTATTTAAACACAGTGGATGAGGAGTACACAGCGATTCAAGACTATTATTTAAGGAAATCATCAAATCTTGATGTTGTAAAGGTTCACCAAGATTTGATGAGAGGAGATGCACTATTATATTGTTCAGTTGTCGAAAAAGTATTTATCGGTAAATATGAGCGAATAATCAGTGAATTAAACTTAGCAAAAGAACAAAAAGGTTTATTATTAAGTATTATCTCCAGTTAGTAGGCACTGGAAGAGAAAAAACGGTATTGTTACTATTGCTTTTGGAATAATTGTTAATAAAAAGTACTTCTTCTGATGTAAGCTGAAGATTTATATCTAGGTGACTATCATTGCTACAAAACCTTGATCGAATGTTCTTTGAATCTTTTTTTAATTGTTGCTGAACAAGTTGCATTATCATTGTTTCACACCTCCTTTCAAGATAAGGAAAAAATAGGAGTAGAAGATAAATGCTAAAAATAAATAAATATAAACTAGTAAAGACAACATTTTATTTACTACATATTTTTTTACTCATATTAATAGTTCGAGAATATAATAATGCTTGGAATATATTATTTTTACCAGTGTTTTTTTCAGCAATTACTTCCATCTTAACTTATATTATATACACACATAGTGATAAAAAATCCAGTCAATACCTTATATATTTTTTACTAGCAGGTTCTTTATCTTATTTCACCTCACTTGTACAATCAATAGAAAATTATGTAGCTATCATTGTATTCAGTGCTTCCTTTCCGTTAAGTAGTTATTATTTTAATAAATTTACTACGGAAATATTATTTAATAGAAGAATCATTAGAAGAAGACAAAATAAAGCCGAAAGACTAAATACTTACCTTTTACTAGCTGTAATTTGCATTGACTGCTTTGCGATTATCTTTGAAGGAATGCTAAGTATTAGTAAGATTATATTTGTTATTTACTTTTCCGTTAATATTTCATTACCTTTGTTCAAGATAGTTTACTACTTGTTAGTACATAAGGGACAGAGAGAAAGACCATTTCTAATTTGGATGTTAGTTATTCCACTGGTGGCATTTGCCCCATTTATATTTTTACACGCTTTGCCTCTTCTAATCTTTGGGGAAGGAGTTAATGCTTACATAACTGCATGGACTTTTTTTGTAATTCCAATTGGCTATACCTACCTAATGCTAACCAGAAAGCTCTTAGATCTTCAATTTATTTTTAACCGGACTATTTATTATAGTGCTTTAGCGTTGATAATCTCATCTTTTATAATACTGGTTTTATTTTTACTTTATCCTAAACTTAATATTATTGATTTGGTACAAGCGTTTTTTATTATACTATTATTAAATACAATGTTTTTACTCGCAAAAGAACAAATTGATTATTTGTTACGTAATTCTCTTTTTCAAGATAAAAATAATATTATTCAATTTATTGAACGGCTAATACTAGAATTAGAGAATTGTTTAACACGACAGGACGTAAACCAAATTGCAATAAAAGAGATTAAAAAGAATTTTAATATGGTTGATGCAACAATCATAAAATACAATACGGTTACAAAACTAATAGAAAAAGAGTATTTAATAGGGGAAAATAACTTTGAAAATATTCCTCTTGAGCAGATTATTGATATTAATGGTCAAATCATCGACTATGAAAATAATTTTGGAGTCTGTTTATCAAGGCATTCTGATAGTGTACACTACCTGTGGATCGGTGACCATAAAGAACATACGCGCATTAGTATCCATGATAAGTCTTGGTTTATTCTTTTTATTTCGTACCTACGACTTACCTATGAAATAATAAGAATGAATGAAGACTCTGTAAATCAGCTAATTGAGGGAGAAAAGATTACATCTACTGCAATATCACGTTTTCTATTCCATTTTGCTGAAACAGAAAGAAGAAGACTTGCTGAAGATATTCATGATACGATTTTACAAGATCAAATATATATTTATAGAGAATTAGATATGCTTACCACTATAAATAACCAACCTGAATTTATAAATCTGAAAGAAAGTTTTAAAGAAATTATAGATAAAACAAGACGAACATCTACAGAAATGATTCCCAATACATTATCGATTAAAGGTTTGGCCTATTCACTAAACGAATTACTTTATCAATTTAAAGAAAAATCACAGTTTCAGTTAAATTATGAAGTAGAGTTAACTACAGATGACTTTGACCACTACGAAAAACCGTTATTGATTTATCGAGTAATAGAAGAATTAGTTAATAATGCTATAAAGCATTCTGATGCAGGACGAGTATCAATGATTATTTGGGATACGGAAGATCAGATAAACATTGATTATCTGGATGATGGTAAAGGTTTTGAATATAAAGAAGCACTCCACCAGGGTCGAATTGGACTGAATAGTTTAGTAAGACGAATTAATAATATTAATGGAGCTATTGAGTTTGCTACGGATAATCCAAAGAAAGTGCATATATATATAACGATACCGAGGTGAGAATATGCTAAAAGTATTAATTGTAGACGATCATTATCTAGTAGGGGAAGGAACGAAAACCATCCTAACAAAAGGTGGAGAAATATCAGCCCATTATGTATCTTCAGGAGCAGAAGCTTTAGCTATGCAAGAGGAATTTGATATTTATATTGTAGATATTCATATGCCGGAGATGACTGGAATTGAATTATCAAGAGAATTACTAAGAATGAATACGAGTAGAAAAATTATTTTGTATACTGGTTTTGCGGAACAGGAAAGCTTGAAATTGTTCACTGATATAGGTATTAGTGGAATTATAAGTAAAACAGCGACAATATCTGAACTACTTAATTTAATTCAAACAGTTGCAATGGGTCAAACTATTGTGCCTATCAGTATTTTTAAAAGTAGAAATATGATAAAATCCGACAGTAAGAAGCATGGATTGACAGAAAGAGAACTGGTAGTATTAAAGGAAATTTCAAAAGGGTTAAGTAACAGAGAAATTGCTGATAAGTTATTTCTTTCCGATCGAACCATCGAATATCGTTTGACCAAAATATATAGAAAATTAGGTGTTAAATCTAGAATCGAAGCATTAAATATGGCTTTAAGTAATGAGTACTTAGAACAGTAGCAAATCTCAATTTGTTAGTTATAAAAAGTTCTCATCCTATTGTAGATAATGAAAGTTTCCTTTGCATTATTCACTGAGTATGGCAATTATATTTTATATTTATTTCTGAACATAAAAATTATTTCAAGCATTAGATCAAACCTTAAGAACATTTGAGCATAAAACCTTATTTGTTGTTCTTCCAAAAACTCTAAGCAGTGTTAAGTATTAAAACTATGGGAATGCCGTAAAGCCGGAGCAATAAAACCTAGGGTGTTCCGAATAATAAAAATAGGGTATATTTAGGGAATATACAGTCAATTTTTATGCTAGTATGAAGCTAAGGTTAATAATCAAACTATTAATCTACAAATACAAAGTCTTAGGAGGTGGAAACGACATGGAACAAGTTTTAAATTTACAAAAACTTCCTCAAAATGAGGCAGGAGACGTAGCTGTTGCTTGGACTCCGATTACCTTGACTACACTTTGGTCAACACAGAGCTCAAACTGTTAATAACGAACAAAACAGACATACATCAGAACAAAACAGAAGATACATCAACGGAAGGCCTAGTTGAATTTATTTCTCAACTAGGCCTTCACTTACATAACACCGTATTATCATGGTTATGAGTTTTATAATTATTATGTTTATTCATAGAGCTAATAATATATCGAATATATATTTGGGAGAGTGAATTGTAATGAATAATCTTCTTTTTGAGCATCTAAAAAAGCCGGATGTATTTGAACCTAGTCCTGATGATATATGGACAGATCCTTTAATGTCAAATTTAGTAATGCAAGAACATCTAAATCCTAATACTCCTGGAGGCAGTGCGAATAATTCTTTTATAGAGAAGTGTGTAAACTTTATAGCAGATATTTCTCCACCTAACGAGTATGAGAAAGTTATTGATCTAGGTTGTGGCCCCGGACTTTACTGTGAAAAATTGGCAAAAAAAGGATATCAAGTTACGGGGGTGGATTTTTCGGAAAGTTCAATACGTTATGCTGAAAAACAAGCGGAAAAGGAAAATTTAGATATCGAATATAGAGTTGAAGATATCCTGGAATATGAAGGGACGAATAAGTATGATATAGCATTATTAATTTACTATACCTATAGCTCCTTAAATGAAAAAGAAAGAGGAGGAATATTGGAGAATATATATAATAGTTTGAATAAGGGTGGGGTATTAATCATTGATGGTTTTTCTGCAAATGTTTATAACGATTTTAAAGAAGAACAAATTTGGAGCTTTAACAAGAAACAGAGCTTGTTATCGACAGAGCCGCACATTGGATTCATTCAAAAGCTAAAATACTCAGATTTAGTCACCTTAACAAAAACAACAGTTTTATTAGAGGATGCTTCTCCAAAAACATATAGTTATTGGAATCAATATTATACCAAAAATACAATTGAGAAAGAAACTAGTGACGCAGGATTTAAAACAAAAGGAATCTATTCTAATGTTTCAGGTGATGAATATAGTGAGGATGGCAATAGCATAGCTCTTGTAGTAGAAAAGTAATCTAAAAAAGATTGTTGATAGACAAAAGAGAGGAAAGGGGAATATTTTAATGGATAAAAATTTAGCTTATTATGACTATTTAAATGAAGACTCGAATTACTTTGTTCCCAATAATCTAACGCCCTCTAGTGAAAAATACTTGGTAATGAATTTACCAGATGATTGTATCATTAGTAATGATGAAAAGTCAGTATGGAAAGTTTATAATTTTAAGGAAGGTATTTTAATAGAGCAAGGGTGGAAAATCCATATTAGTGCAACTATTAATAATGCAAAACAGATATTAAGTAAGGTCAGTGATCTATTAGTAGCACGTAAAATACCTTTTAAACATCTTAAAAGTGAATATGAATTCATAAACACAAACTCAAAAACTGCAAATAGAGCAAGTTCAGGAAAATTTATTACAATTTATCCACCTAGTAATGAAGCTTTCTTAAATTTATTGAGTTTATTGTATAATACACTACAAACCTATGAAAAGGGACCTTATATATTTAGCGATAAACGTTGGAGGAATAGTAATATTTATTATAGATACGGTGGTTTTATCGCAATATTCAACGAAGATGGTGAAATGTGTATAAAGGATGAAAAAGAGAATTTGATTGTAGATGAAAGAGTCCCTTATTACCAAGTCCCTGATTTTGCTAAAGAATTTGATCAATATATAGACTCTGTAAATAATAAATATACCATAGAAGACAATACTAAAAGTAATAAGTTTGCTGAGTATGAATTTAAAAGTGCAATTCGATTTACTAATGGTGGGGGAATATATGAGGCAGAGAGGAAAAAGGATAAAAGAAAGGTAATTGTAAAAGAGGCGAGACCAAAAGCGGGGCTGGACGGTCATAAATTTGATGCTTTAGAAAGGCAAAAAGTTGAATTTGACGCTTTAACAAAACTATCTAAAGTAGACGGTGTAGTTAATGTTCTAGACTACTTTACTTATTGGGAACATAGTTATCTTATAGAGGAGTATGTTGATGGTATAAGTTTGCAACACTGGACTTCTGCAAATTACCCTTATACAGCAAACAGCGATATTCACATTTATAATGATAATGTAATAGAGATTCTTTCTAATTTAGTAGATATTGTGGAGAGCATGCATAAAGAAGGTATCGGTATGGGAGATCTACAACCAGCAAATATAATAATATCTCAAGATTTAAAGGTAACTCTCATTGATTTTGAAACAGCTCGCCCAAAAGATTTTGAAGGTAAATCACCAATGAGAACTTATGCATATTCCCATCCAGAAAATAAAAATAACGGAGAGAGAGACTGGTATGCCATAAAGAAAATTTTAAGGTATTGTTTTATGCCAATTGGAAATATAGAAGACATAGATCCCAAGAAGCAAGAATACCAATATCAATGGATTGGAAAAACTTTTGGTGAAGATGTGCTAAAGTTTCTACAAGATATAATAAATAAATGCAATAAACATCTTTCAACAATAGAAGAAGATAATTACGCTGATAATCAAGTTATGATAAATAACAACAATATACTTTCAATCATAGAGGGAATAAGTAATGGGATTGATAAAAACTTAGTATTTAGCGATAAGTTAATTCATGGTGATATAAGACAATATATAGATAATGAAGGGAAATTAAATATACAAAATGGTGCTGCAGGAGCAATTTTAGCACTTTGGAGAACGGGAAATTTAACTGATGATATCACTCATTGGATTGATAACTACTTAATCAGAAACTCTGACACCCTTTCACAAAACGGTCTATATACAGGTAAAGCGGGTATTGGATCACTACTTTATGAAATTGGCTATAAGAAAGAAGCAATAAACATCCTTTCAGAAATTGACAAGAACTTAGATGCATCGGATATTACATTAAGATCAGGTCTTTCGGGTATTGGTCTCACTCTAGTTAGTTTATATATAGAAGAAAAAGATGAACAATATCTTACAAAAATAAAATTTATATCTAATTTAATAGACACTTTTATCTCAGAGAATAACGAATTAAAATCACAAGATTGGTCAGGTATCCCAATTGGACTAATTGATGGATGGTCAGGTGTATCACTGTTTTATTCAGCTTTATATGCGATAACAAAAGATGAAAATTATTTAAATAGAGCATTTGATTTAATTAATAAGGATTTAGAAAAAACGCAGGAATCAAAAGAAACGCTACAAACTTTAGATAATACCAATCGTTTATTACCATATCTTTCAGGTGGTTCAATAGGAATAGGGACAGCAATAGTATACTTGAATCATGTAAGTGGGAAAAAACTTTTTCAAGAAGAGTTAAGTTTGATTGCTAATTTGAATGGTGTTAAATGTACACTTAGCGCTGGTCTATATGATGGGGCTGGAAGTTTTTTATTAATTCCCCCAATGCTAGGAGAAAATAACTCTAAATATGTGGACACAAAGGAAAATGTAATAAATTTAATAAATTTATTCTTAATTTATAAGGAAGATCATATTTTAATTCCTGGAAATCTTTGCTATAGATTGTCTGATGACTTCCAGACAGGCAGTTCTGGAATTATATTAGCACTTGAAGGGATTCTCGAGGATAATCCACTTTATACATTACCTTTAATAAATATTGTTAGTTTTTATAACCGGACAGGTTTCCTCCAAGAGACATATACTTTGAATTAAATGAGATTAGTAAAGTATGAATAAATTGCATGGAATCAATGTTTTTAAAACTAATTTCATGCGATTTATTCATTTTATTTAGTTGAGTAACAAATATATGTTTCGTTGTACGGCATAAAATAAACAACATTTTAAATACTATAGTAGACTAGCTGGAAACAAATACTAACTGAAGAAAGATACGATGGAAATTACAATAATTCCCATTGGTAACTTAAAGGAGAAGTATATCATGCAAGGCATCCAGGAATATTTGAAACCTCTCCAGCTATGCCAATGAAGTGACCCTCTCTGGAAACTACATCAGTGAGGCAACTCCGTTGGTCCGGGCGGACAGGGCTACGGCATTGCTATCGAGGGATCAGCGGACCAGCATGATCCGAATGCCGCCAACGATTCCAGGCGCAATATCATAATCGGCAATACTTTTGATGGAGAGCACTTGCGTCACGCCATTCTGCTGCAATTCCCCACGCACAATAATCTCGTTGCGAAAAATACTATTATCGGCAGCCACCTCGATGCCATCGACCTACACGGCGAAGGTGAATACCTGAATGAGATCCGGGAAAATATGGTCATAAATGGTCAACGAGCGGGTATTGCACTGGGCAATTCTGGCGGGTCCAAGAACAAGCATGACGCCTCAGGATCTGGAAACTGGGTGCACTCCAAGAACCTGATTGGAAACAGTCAGGGAATACTCGTAATCCTGGGAACTCCTAATACTCTCATCGAGAACAACAGAATCAATGCGAGGGAGGATTCAAATACTGGCATCGAAGTCCGCAATGCACCGGATACGGAGTTGCCCGGTAACCACATCACTCGAGGTAGTGACGAGTTCTGGGCTATTCACCTCAGTGAAGACCACGGAACTGACGGAAGAGGCAGAGGAATTCCCTCAGGCATTAAAATTGAGGGCAACGTCATTCGACAAACCGCCAACGGAATTAGGATTGATGCGGGGAAAAACCTCAGCATGGATGATAATACCTTGGATGGCATCTCCGGGGACGAGCTAAGGGCAGCTGACTTTGCCCAAAAGCTCGGACATCTTCTTGCTTTCCAGCCCCATCATGCCGGGTGGATAAAGACTTGGGTTAGGTTTCCAAGGATGCGAAAGCGGGGGACAAGTAATCCTTATGTTAACTTCTATAATTAACCCAGCCCTCATAAAAAGTTGGGCTGGGATCCATCTAATTAATTTCATTTATCTTTAAACCATATTTAATATATTCACATACTACTTATTCCATATTTGCTTCAACAATGGATTGTTTCTAATCGACAAATTGTTTAGTATTGAAAGCATCTCTGTAAGCCTCATAAGAAGCGTAAAAACTTCAAGGGAAAATTGCTCTCCTCATTTGTACAATCAGTAAGAGCGGATTTTTCCAAATTAGGCGTTTTATATTAAAGTATAGGGGAAAACGATGTACATCATTGAAGCAGCTCATTTCTTTAAGCAAGGAGCGATACCATGAAACCTATCATCCAAAAAGGGTTAAAACAAATCCAAGAAGAACAAATTCAAGAAATTCATGCTGTCACTGGCGGGGATATTAATGAAGCATATTATGTTCGAACAAAACACCAAGAATACTTTGTTAAGTTAAATAAAGAAATGGATGTTTCCTTTTTCGAATTTGAAGCAGAAGGACTTTCTGCCATTCGTCAAACAGGAGCGATAAATGTTCCTGCTGTTTATGGTGTGCAGAAGGATAAGGAAACACAAATACCAATGCTATTTATGGAATGGATTGAAGGGAAAAAAGAAAATAATACGGATGAGATCTTAGGTGAGCGTCTAGCAGCATTGCATTTAAGTGAGGGTCCTGGATTTGGATGGGAAGGTAAAAGTTATATCGGGAAGCTAATGCATGACAATCATCTTCACAATAGCTGGCTTACTTATTATCGTGATGCTCGCCTATTGGAGCAAATAAAAATAGGACAATCACAAAAAAGCATATCTGGAGAGCGAAACAAACAACTAATGAGATTACTAGAAAAACTTGATACGTGGATTCCGAATAATCCTAAATCTAGTACATTACATGGAGATCTCTGGGGAGGAAACTGGATGACTGGTAAGGGTGGAGTACCCTATTTAATCGACCCATCCATTTTGTATGGAGACCATGAGTTTGAAATGGCTTTTACAAAGTTATTTGGAGGTTTTTCACAACGTTTTTATGATGCGTACCATTCTGTGTTTCCATTATCACCGGAATATGAAACACGAAAAGAACTTTATCAACTATATTATCTACTAGCTCACTTAAACATGTTTGGTGAATCGTATGGAGGATCAGTCGACCGAATTGTTAGGAAGTATGTTGGATAGAAAGGATTATTTGCATACCATTGTGAATGAGGATGAACAGCTTCTTGAAGTTTCCATCAGCTTAGAAATTATTGTGATTAAATTTGATATGTAGGAATTTAGGGGAAATGATTTTATGTAATGAAATTCATCTAGAATCCTAGTTGAATATTAAAGCGTTTACATATATGATTAACTTAATTCTACAATAGCGGGGTGTTAAGAATGGAATCGAGTAAGAAAGAAATCATAACAGTTGATACAACAGTTCAAAAACCAGTTGAAAAAGTGTGGGAATGCTGGACGAATCCAAAGCACATCACACAATGGTCCAATGCTTCTGATGACTGGCATGCACCAAAAGCAGAGAACGATTTAAGAGCGGGAGGTAACTTCCTAACACGAATGGAAGCGAAAGACGGCAGCTTCGGATTTGATTTCACAGGCGTTTATGATGAAGTTAAGCAGTATGAGTTAATTTCTTACACGCTGGAGGACGGTAGAAAAGTTGAAATTACGTTTATTGGTCAGGAAAATGGCACAAAGGTAGTGGAGACATTCCAAGCTGAAAATACCAATTCCATTGAGATGCAGAAAGCAGGGTGGCAGGCGATACTTGATAATTTTAAAAAATATAGTGAAGCTATCTCTACCAAAGAAATTTAAAAGCTGTTTTTCATAATGGTGGGGAAACAACGACATTTTTGAAATACTAGAATACAGAGTAAAAAACACTAAATATTGGTGGGATTTTATGCGAAAAATAGTTCCGCATTTGTGGTATGACAAGGAAGCAAAAGAAGCAGCTTCGTTTTATATCGGTTTATTTGATCAGTCCAAATTACTACATGTGGCTGTTATTGGAGACACGCCATCTGGTGACTCGGAAATAGTAAGCTTTGAACTGGCTGGTCAGGAATTTCAAGCAATAAGTGCGGGCCCATATTTCAAATTGAACCCAACTGTTTCGTTAATGGTTGCTTGCGTGACCGAAGAAGAAGTTAACACCAAATGGGAGGCATTAGCAGACGGGGGCACGGAATTAATGCCACTTGGGGAATATCCGTTTAGCAAGCTGTATGGCTGGGTGCAGGATCGCTATGGGTTGTCCTGGCAGTTGATGCTTGTAGACGAAGAGCAGGTTTCACAGAAAATTACGCCAAACATGCTTTTCTCTGGGGATGCATGTGGAAGGGCTGAAGAAGCAGTAAACTTCTACACCGAAATAGTTGAACATGCTAAAACAGGGATAATCAGCAAGTATGAACCTGGTGAATCACAATCAGCAGAGGCAAGCGTGAAATATGCTGATTTCAATCTTTTTGGAATGAATATAGCAGCAATGGATAATGGAATGAACGTTGATTTTACTTTTAATGAAGCATTTTCTTTCATTATTAATTGTAAAGACCAGGAAGAGATTGATTATTACTGGGACAAGCTTTCTGCCGTACCAGAATCGGAACAATGCGGTTGGGTCAAAGATAAATTCGGTGTTTCCTGGCAGATTGTTCCGGATAACATTGATGAAGTTTTGTTTAATGGGCCAAAGGATGAGGCACGCAGAGCTTCTGAAGCACTACTGAAAATGAAGAAAATTGACATTAGCGCATTGGAAAGAGCTCGTTTGGCAAAATAAAGTAATATCAAAACATGGCCTTAACTCTTGGGTAGTATAGAGTTAAGGCCATGTTTTGTATTTAGAGATAGGGGTGAATTTTGTTACACTCCATTCGTTTTAAGGTGTAATAACTCATCTGCTCTATAAGCTGACCTCTTTTTACTGGATATTAAGAAATATATTTGATTATATAACTGGATAATTGGTTATATGGCAAATACTTACTTGAAATAGTAGAAATTTGTAGAAAAATGTCAAAAGTCATTGATTTTTCATACTATCCATTATATTATTATATTTAAATTTTTAGAAAAAGGGGGGTTCAGCGGTGGTTACTTTTATAGCATCTATTGTGTTGTTAATTGTTGGTTATATCGTTTATGGGAAGGTGGTTGAACGAATTTTTGGCATTAATGACCAAAACCCAACGCCTGCCTATACAAACAATGATGGTCTTGATTATATGCCAATGAGTTGGTGGAAAGCGAGTTTAATTCAGCTTTTAAATATCGCTGGAACCGGTCCGATTTTTGGCGCAATAATGGGTGCGCTTTATGGTCCAGTAGCATTTATCTGGATTGTTGTTGGTTGTATTTTTGCTGGAGCGGTACATGATTACTTTTCCGGAATGGTATCACTTAGGCATAATGGAGCGCAATTTCCGACAATTGTCGGTAAATATTTGGGAGAAAATTTAAAATATATCACGACAATCGTTTCGATATTTCTAATGGTTTTGGTAGCGGCGGCTTTCACTGCAGCACCTGCTCAATTACTGACGCAAATAACACCACTAAATTTTACGACATGGCTTCTTATTATATTCGTTTATTTAGTACTTGCAGCAGTTCTGCCAATTAATAAAGTAATTGGAAGGGTTTATCCGATTTTTGGAGCGATTTTAATTTTTATGGCTGTGTCGATTGGAATTGGTTTGTTCTTTTTTGATTACTCGATTCCAAATTTAACATTAAGTAATTTACATCCTGGAGAGATGCCAATTTGGCCATTATTAATGGTAACCATATCTTGTGGTGCAATCTCTGGGTTTCATAGTACACAAAGTCCAATACTAGCTCGAACCTTGAAAAAAGAGAGTGAAGGCAGAAAAGTGTTTTATGGAGCAATGATTGGTGAAGGGGTTATTGCCATGATTTGGGCAGCAGCAGGAATGACCTTCTTTGGCAGTACTGGTGCATTGCAGACAGCACTGAACGCAGGAGGACCTGCTGGAGTTGTTAATGAAATCAGTCTAACAACACTGGGGACATTTGGCGGGATTCTTGCGATATTGGGTATTGTCGTCCTTCCAATTACGACCGGTGATACGGCATTACGTTCTTCAAGAATGATGCTTGCGGAATTATTGACTCAAATAACTAAAAAAGACTTTAAAGGAAAAGGGAAGCTAGCATTACTTATTATTCCTATAGCAGGACCAGCACTATATCTTTCTACGATTGATTATAGCTTCCTCTGGCGCTATGTGGGTGGATCGAATCAGATTGTTGCTGCGGTAATGTTATGGACGGCAGCCATGTATCTTCTAAAAAATAACAAGTTTCATTGGATCTGCAGTATTCCTGCATTGTTCATGACAGCGGTAGTAAGTACGTATTGGTTTTACGCACCAGAGGGATTTAATCTGGGCTATGGTATTTCACTGATTTTAGGAATGGTTATTTGGTTGGCTGTACTTGCTTGGTTTGTAAGACAACTTATTAAACATAAAGCAGCCGGCAACTATGAGGATTCGGATGTGAAAGCAGGGTAGCGGGTGAAGGGACAAAGGTTCTCTTCAGTTCGTTGTCCCAAATTACCTTTTGTTTTGGAGCGATGAGCCTGACCCTACGTTCCCAAAAAGGAGATTACGGGGATGGATAAAGATATAGGAGAGTTTGTCAGGTTCTTTCTGTTTGAAGGAATTGCGACAAATATTTTTGGAATTATCATGTTTCTAGCTGGTATTTTCACCATTGTATTCGGAAGTTATATGGTTATTGGTAAAAAAGCCGTCAATCTAAAGTCAATATGATAAATATCATCAATTACCCTGTCACTTTATATAGAAGTGGCAGGGTTTTTCCATATGCAAAACTGTCCCATAAGTAAGTTGAATAGAACCATCCAAGCATTGATAGGCGTTGCTCGGGTCGAAAACGTTAAGAGAAATAGTGCAAAAATGAATACGCCTGACTAAAACGGAGAAAGTATAAAGGGTCAATCTCAGGACCTTTAAATTGACAAAATAAAATGATTACGATACATTTATACTATATTCAAAATACCTTAATTAAATATAATTAAATTAAAAGTATTAGAATATAAAAACAGCAGAGAGGGATGACATATATGGAAAGGTTCGAAGGGAAAGCAGTACTTATCACTGGGGCAGGATCTGGTCTAGGTCGTGCTGTAGCATTACAAGTAGCTAAAGAAGGGGCAAAATTATCTTTAGTTGATTTAAATGAAAAGGGATTAGAAGAAACAAAAACGGAAGTACTTGAGGTAGCACCTAGTGCAGAAGTTCTTCTAGTAACGGCGAACGTTGCTAATGAGGATGAAGTAAAAAATTATTCAGGTTAATATCAACAACTTTTTGGAATTCATCTGAACCGAAATCTTCTGTTAGGTTTTGTTTTCCTTCAATTCCAGCATTATTAAAGAATCCATCAATCGTGCCAAATGCTTCTACTGTTTTATCTATTCTATGGCTTAAAATATGTTCTGAAAGTGATGAAGGAAAATGGCAGCGGGCACGTAGTAAATACTGCTTCAGTAGGTGGCATTCGTGGTGTTGGCAACCAATCAGGCTATGCCGCTAGTAAGCATGGTGTAGTTGGATTAACACATAACTCTGCAATTGAGTATGGCCAATACGGTATTACAATTAATGCAATTGCTCCAGGGGCAATTATGACCCCAATGGTTGAAGGATCATTAAAACAAATGGGTGGCGAAGATGGCTGGGAAGAAGTTGGAAAAGCATTTGTCGAGCCAAACCCAATGAAACGTTTCGGTAAACCGGAAGAAGTAGGCTACTTAACTGCCTTCCTTTTATCTGACCATGCAGGATTTGTTAATGCCGCTGTTGTGCCAATTGATGGTGGACAGTCTTATAAATATTAAGTTTCAATTAGATATTATTTAAACGCGGATAAATGAATTAAACAGTTCTAGATATGGAGAAGCAGGGGATCAGAAACAGATTCCCTGCTTCTTCAGTATTCCGCACACATTTGAACTCAAAAAGCTTCAGGTTGGGCTTACAACAATTCAATGCATAACTGTTAAGCCGACTAGAATGAAGAATACCTTCTGTAAATAAACTTACTCTGCAATTTAGCGACTACTTCTCTTTTCTCGCACAGTGACGATAGGTGTTGTTGCACCATGTTCTTTCCGGATGGTTTTTCTTGCCTCTGCATGTGTTCTGGCATTTATCGTTTTAAGCAGTTTTTTTCCATCTATTTCAGCTTCCACAAGAAAGCACTTTTCGCCGCACCTCAATTGAATCTCTCCTTCTAAATTACAAATTGTACATATATAAGAGTAAATAAGAAAAATTCCGTTAACCCTATTATACGCTGTTATCGAACGGGTGCTATGAAATATAATTCTGCCCATTTTATACCGTACAGAATAAACACTACACAAATACCTCTCTACCAATTAATTCAATAAAACTGTTGAAAAAACAAACACAAACAACTCTATTTATTCTCTTGACAAGAATATAAACACAGTATAAAATGACTTTGATGCGAAAAACAACAGTTTAATGCTTTCTGAACTATTTCAGGCAGTGAATAGAGGAAGTGTTGTGAATTTTATCTTGGTATCTTAGGGAAATGTTGCGATTTAGCACATATAGCGATTATGTACGTCGCTAATGGCGAACAGAGAACAAAAGCAGGCAGTCTGATTCTCTATTTTAAATTCATTTTGTAAGCACTGCCAATTGAGTTTGAGATGAATGAGTTTGGTCATTTATTGAGAGTGTATATAGTGGGAGCGCACTGAGATGCTGCTATCTATAAGGAACAAATTACAATATCTTTATATAAAGCAAACAGAACTGCTAAAAATTACATTGGGGGGCTAATATATGCCATTATTAATTGTTGCAATAGGGGTACTGTTACTACTTATTTTTATCATGAAATTTAAATTAAACACATTTGTTTCATTAATTATTGTTTCGTTTATTGTAGCCCTAGCGCTAGGAATGCCTATGGGGGAAGTTGTTGGGTCGATTGAAAGCGGTTTAGGTGGAACACTTGGTCACATTGCCTTAATCTTTGGTATGGGTGCCATGCTTGGTAGATTAATTGCAGATGCAGGTGGAGCGAACCGCATTGCAATAACGCTAATTGACAAATTTGGTGAAAAAAGAATTCAATGGGCTGTATTATTTGCTTCATTTATAGTTGGTATCGCATTATTCCTTGAAGTAGCAATTGTATTACTTGTTCCGATTATATTCTCAATCGCAAAGGAATTAAAAGTTTCTATTGTTAAACTAGGACTACCAATGGTTACTGCTGCATTGGCAACGCATGCATTTTTACCTCCGCATCCAGGCCCAACCGTAGTAGCTGCGGAATATGGTGCAAATATTGGCTTGGTCCTAATTTACGGAATTATAGTCGCTATCCCAACAGTTATTTTTGCGGGTATCTTGTATCCGAAGCTTGCAAAAAAGATTGTGCCAACTGCATTTACGAGAGAAGGCAGTGCATCGTTTGGTGTCCAAAAGACATTTAAATTAGAAGAAATGCCTGGTTTTGGTATTAGTTTATTTACAGCACTATTTCCTGTTATTCTAATGGCTTTAGGTGCTATCGTTGATATGGTTCAGCCGGTCTTCGGCTTTTCCGATAACATGTTAGTGAGTTTGATTCGTTTCATTGGTAATTCTTCAACTGCTATGTTGCTTTCTTTATTACTGGCAGTTTATACAATGGGATTGAGAAGAAATATTCCAATTAAGACATTAATGGATTCTTGTTCTTCCGCAATCAATGCCTTAGGTATGCTGCTGCTAATCATCGGTGGTGGCGGTGCTTTAAAACAAGTGCTTATTGATGGTGGTGTTGGTGATTATGTTGCTGATATCTTTGCAGGATCTGCAATGTCTCCGGTCTTCTTTGCTTGGATGGTCGCAGCAATATTACGTATTTGCTTAGGGTCTGGAACGGTTGCAACGCTAACAACAGCAGGATTGGTTATACCTTCACTTGCTGGAATTCCCGACGTTAATCTAGAGCTAGTTGCTCTTGCGACAGGAGCGGGTAGTGCTATTGCATCACATGTTAACGATGCCGGCTTCTGGATGGTTAAAGAATCTCTGGGTATGACATTAAAAGAAGCATTTGGAACATATACCGTACTGTCCACAATCGTTGCTGTATCTGGTCTAGTATGTACTTTATTATTAGATATCATAATTTAAAAAAACAAAACAACCATGTTATAGATTCTGTTCTATAAAATGGTTGTTTTTTTACTTGCAGTTCTTCCGGCTTTCGTTTGAACGCTAGTATTCCAATTAGTATTGAAATCGCTTTATCAATTACTTTTACTTTGAGGGAATATGGCTTATAATTAATAGTGTTGCAAATTGCATACTATCAACTATTAAAGTAAGTAAAATGAAACGGAATAGGAAACAATGTATTCAACTTCCTTTACAGATTACAAGATTACAACTTTTAATGGCAAATCTACAATAGGTTTAGGTTAAGAACTCATTGTAATTAAAAGATAAAAGAAATACATAACTTGATTTTAGTGACAGAAGGTGAAGTAAAATGATAAAAGCGTTGGTAATCGTCCCTTATGAGGGACTGCTTGAAATGATGAAAGATATCAGTCAAGAAATAGAAGATATTGAATTACACATTGAATTAGGTAACTTATATGAAGGTGTCGCAATTGCAAAGAATGCTGAAAATGAAGGCTACCATGTTGTTATCAGTCGTGGCGGTACGGCTTCAATGATACAAGAGGCGGTATCTATCCCGGTAATCGATATTCAAGTTTCTGGCTACGATGTATTACGCATTTTAACACTTGTAAAAGGATTTTCTGGCAAAGCTGCTATTGTTGGATTTTCGAATATCACACAAGGTGCAGCTACAATATGTAAGCTGCTGGATTTAGATGTTAAGACATTAACGATTACAAGGGACAATGAAGTAAAAGAAAAATTAACGGCCTTAAAAAAGCAAGGCTATGGGGTAGTAATTGGAGACGTCATAACGATGCAGGCTGCAAAACAATTAGGTATGACAGGAGTTCTGATTACATCTGGTAAAGAAGCGATTATGGATGCGTTAGAAGAAACAAGAAGATCCTATCGTTTATTTTCAAGACTACAGCAGGATATTGCGTTAATGCAAACGATTCTTGATAGTAATGAACAGGCTATCGGGGTTTTCAATCAAGCAGCGGAAATGACGTATGGTAATGCGCGATTTCATAGCGATTTTCATTGGTTGCAATTAGACGATGCTACCGATGTAAAAAAACTTATGCAGGAAACAATCTTAACAAACAAAAAGCAAGTAAAAACCCTTTATATTAATAATGAATTATGGAAAATAACAACATGCCCGATCAACGGTGAAGCGGCATTATTTTTTGAAAAAGCACATTCAAATCAAACGACTGTGCAAAGTGAGCATGGAAAGCAAAATGCAATTGAATTGCATACGCCTCCCTCTCGGACTCCAATTTCAGGAAAAAGTCAGGCAACCCAGAAGGTATTGGATCAAATCAATCGATACGGAAAACGTGATGAGCCTGTCTGGATTTCCGGGGAGCAAGGGAATGGAAAGGAATTAGTTGCCCATTCCATTTATTTAAAAAGGAAAGCTTCGGATGAGCTGTTGATTACATTGCATTGCGATATGATAAGTGCAGAGCAATTGAAGGAGCTCATGAAGGAGGGATTTTTTCAAAAGTACGCCAATGGAGTGATTTTCTTAAAGCATATCGACAACCTGAATGCTTATATGCAAAAGGAATTATTAAGTGTCCTTCAGGATGAAAATGAACAGAAACCACAATGGCTTGTATCTTCAACCGATAATATGGATAAAAAGATTAAAAATGGAGATTTTCATCGTGCGTTATACCAATTGTTAGCGCGATCACAGATTCAAATACCGCCGCTTCGTGAACGGAGAGAAGATATTGAGGATTTAGTACACGTATTTATTTCCGATTTGCATCCGAAGTATGGCAATGAAGTCGTCGGGATTCGGGATGATGCACTGGAGCAGCTTGTCCACTATGATTGGCCTGGAAATGTGGCACAGCTGAAGCATGTAATGGAGCAATTATTTTTGGAGGCACAATCCTATTATATTGAGAAAGCAGAAGTGGGCATTGTGTTTAAGAGATTGGAACATCAAGCAAAGTGGAATGATGCATTATCGTATATTGATATTAGTGGTACATTAGAAGAAATCGAAAAAGAAGTGATTGCAAAAGTCCTTGAAGATGAAGGAATGAATCAATCCAGAGCGGCTAAACGTTTAGGAATTAATCGATCGACCTTATGGCGCAAGCTTAAATAATAGCTTGCGTTTTTCTATGCAAAAAATGCTCTGTGTGATGCAAAATACAACATTTTATAGAAATTAAAAAATAAATAAACCAAATCATTGCTAAATGCAACGTTTTGGTTTATGATTGTTATTGAAAGCGTTATTAGAATAAATAATAGAAATAAATATAATGCGATATACGATAGACAATAAGTAGAAATAAAGCGAAAACGCAAAAAAGCAAATGCTGAGATTGTTAAGAGGGGAGGTAAACAGAATGAAACTGGCAGTGATAGCAGATGATTTAACAGGTGCAAATGATACAGGCGTTCAGTTTGCGAAAAAAGGGTTAAGCACAACGGTGCTTTTTTCAGATACACACTTACAGCCGGTGCATTTAAGTGAAGATGTCATCGTTTTAAATTCAGATAGTCGTGCCCTCGATTTTCAAAAAGCTTATGATATTGTTTTCAATCTATCAACAGAATTAAACAAATTAGGCGTAACAAAAGTGTTTAAGAAAATCGATTCAACGATGAGAGGGAATGTCGGTCAGGAAATTGATGCAGTAATGGATGTATTTCAATTTAAGACGTCATTTGTCGTACCAGCTTTCCCAAAAAGCAAGCGAACAACCGTGGATGGTAAGCACTATGTGCATGGGGTACTATTAGCAGAATCGGAAATTGCAAACGACCCCTCCTGTCCTGTGAAAGAAAGCTACCTTCCAAAATTATTGCAGGAGCAAAGCAAGCGGGACATTGAATTGATCTCCATTTCGGATGTTCAAAAAGGAAAACACCACTTATTGGAAAAAATGATAGCGATAACTGCGGATACTCCCTCCAAAATTATCGTTATAGATGCTACAACAGATGAAGAATTAAAGTCAATTGTGGAAGCCGCGGAAATGCTTGAAGAGAATTTCCTTTGGGTTGGTTCGGCAGGAGTTGCCTCTCACCTTTCAAGCAAAGGCAACTATGACGAGGTAGTACTTAACAAGCAAATAGATGAACGACCGCCAGTATTGGTGGTAGCAGGCAGTGTGAACACAATTACCCATCAACAAATTAGGGATTTACGAAAAGGGAATACTGTAGAAGAAATTGTCATTTCCCCTGAAGCATTCTTTTATGAAGAGGAACGAAAGCGCGAGATTGATCGTGTTGTTCAAGCAGGTCAAGAATTACTGGAAAAAGGTGATCTAGTAATAACGACTGATCGTGGGCAAGAGGCGATGAATCGAGTGAAGGAACTGAAACGAGAACTAAGTTTATCAAACTTTGAGGTAGGGCATACGATTGCCGAATCAATGGGAATCATTGCCGGTCAGTTAATTGAATCGAAGGACATTTGTGGTGCTGTTTTAACTGGTGGAGATATTGCAGGTGCAGCCTGTAAAGCATTAAAGGGTGAAGGAATTCGAGTCATTGGTGAAGTAGAAGCAGGTATCCCATATGGTAAGCTATTCGGTGGATTGTATGACGGCATTCCGATTGTAACAAAGGCGGGTGCATTTGGTACCGAACAGGCACTTTCAAAAGCGCTTCAAACCGTTACGGAAGTGCATGGACATGCGATAAGCTGTAATGAATGATTTTTACAACGTATAACGTCAAGCTTATGATTGCCTTTTACAATAGGCTTGGCGAAAAAGAAAAGGATAATAGGAGGAAATAATGATGGCCACTAAAAAACCAAGTATTGCAATAACAATGGGCGATCCTTCAGGGGTAGGACCTGAGATTATCGTCAAATCCTTAAATGATAAAAATATCTATGAAACATGTCGTCCATTTGTAGTTGGCGATGCAAAAATATTGAAAAGAGCACTTGATGTAACCAATGTAGAACTTCAAATAAATAGCATTACACAACCAGAGGAAGCAACGTACGAATATGGCACAATCGACATTATTGATTTAGATTTAGTTTCTGCCGATTTACCATGGGGTGAAGTTTCACCAGAGGCTGGAAACGCTGCATTCCGTTATTTGGAAAAGGCAATTGCTTATGCAAATGAAGGGAAAATCCAAGGGATCTGTACAGCGCCTTTAAATAAAGAAGCGCTTCATAAAGCAGGTCACATCTACCCTGGGCATACAGAAATTTTAGCAGAACTAACGAACACGAAAGATTTCGCAATGATGCTATCTGCTCCAGGGTTACGCGTAATTCATGCAACAACACATGTTGGTCTAATCGATGCTATCAAAAACAATAATGTTGATCGTCAATATACAGTGATTAAGCTTGCGCATGAAACGTTGCAAAAAGCAGGAATTGAATCCCCACGCATCGCTGTTTGTGGAATTAACCCGCATGCTGGAGAAAATGGACTTTTCGGAAATGGCGAAGAGGAAGAAAAAATTATTCCAGCTGTTGAAAAAGCACAAGCAGAAGGGATTAATGTACAAGGGCCCCTTCCAGCAGATACACTATTCTTTAGAGCAAAACGTGGTGACTTTGACATCGTTGTTGCACAATATCATGATCAGGGACATGGTCCAATTAAAGTGCTAGGTCTAGAAGCTGGTGTAAATATTACAGTTGGACTTCCAACAATCCGTACAAGTGTAGACCATGGAACAGCTTTTGATATCGCTGGTAAAAATATTGCGGACGAGCTATCCCTAAAAGAAGCGCTTCGTATGGCGGTTGAACTAGCCCCCGAAAATTAATACTAAATGATCAAGCAGGAGGTTGACATCGACCTCTTGCTTTCCTTGCATAAAGATTTTGTTGAAGAATAGATGCACTACCCACTACAAGGGATATTTCTTAAAAACTGGATAAAAGTAATATGGAAGGAGTGACGTCAATGTCTTTACCGAAGTTCGCAAAAATAAGACAAAAATTCCAAGTAGAAAGCCTGAACGATATAACTGGAACCATTTCAGAACAATTCAACCATGTAAAAGCAGACGAAAAAATAGGGCCTGACATGGAAATTGCGATTACCGTAGGAAGCCGGGGAATTGCTAACATTCCACTAATCGTCAAAAGTGTAGCAGATGAAATTAAAAAAAGAGGTGCAACACCATTTATCATTCCTGCAATGGGAAGTCATGGTGGAGCAACTGCCGCAGGGCAAATTGAAGTACTGGACGGTCTTGGCGTAACAGAGGAATCTACTGGATGCGAAATTCGTTCGTCCATGGAAGTTGTAGAGGTTGGCAAAACATCAGCAGGCATTCCCGTTTATGTTGATAAGCATGCATATCATGCCGATGGTATTATTGTAATGGGCCGTGTGAAGCCACATACTGATTTTAAAAAGGATATTGAAAGTGGCATTTTAAAAATGGCATCGATTGGCATGGGGAAACATAAGCAAGCATTAGCCCTTCACACATATGGTATTAGAGGAATTCGTGATATGATGCCTGAGGTTGGTAAAGTAGCCATTGGTAATTCAAATACATTATTTGGGATAGCAATTGTAGAAAACGCCCATGAAGAAACGGCAATCATTGAAGCGATCCATCCAGATGAAATTGAAAATCGCGAAAGAGAATTATTGAAACGTGCATTTGCTTTGATGCCAAGCCTTCCAGTTGACGAAATGGATATATTAGTCGTTGATGAAATCGGTAAAAATTATAGCGGAACCGGCATGGACACAAATATTATTGGTCGAATCCGTGTATTAGGTGTTGAAGAGCCAGAAAAGCCTAGTGTAAAATATGTTATCGCTTCGAATTTAAGTGAGGCAAGCCATGGGAATGCATTAGGAATTGGCCTATCAGATTTAACAACGAAACGGCTATTTGACAAAATTGATTTAAAAACAATGAACGAAAACGTTGTAACAAGTACATTTTTAGATAGAGCTAAAATTCCAATTGTCCTTGATAGCGATCGTGAAGCGTTGAAGGCTGCTCTACGCGCTACTTGGGGTGTGCCAGCACAGGACGCAAGAATTGTACGAATTCCAAACACCCTTCATATTGGCGAACTGTTTGTATCAGAAGTAATTTTCAATGAACTGAAGGATAAGGAAAATATTGAGGTATTAGAAGGCTTACATGAAATGAAATTTGATGCGGATGGTTATTTTCCGTCTATGTAATAACATCATATTAACGAACAATAAATAGGCAAGCTTAGGATATACCTTAGCTTGCCTATTTATTGTTATTCGCTAATTTCGTCTTTTATTATCAATTTTTTCGGCTATCGAGTAGGCTATAATTTGAACCGCTACTAATGCCATAAGTATTTCGAAAGCATATTTAAGTTCAGTGGTTAAATGAATAACTAGAAGAATTAAAAATAGTATTATAAATATATATTTTACCCTTTTTACCATAACATGGTTTCCCCCTGTTGCTTTTCTTTTTTTTCGATTGCATCAATCTATCACTTCGAAAACTTTCTTTTTAATCGTTAAATAATTTTTAATCTCAAAGTTTAAATAAAATAAGTTTGCTCTAACCTCAAATTCCTCTCTTGTTTTAGGTAATTCTGTTTCGCGAATAGACGCTTCATAATTTTCTAGCCTTTCAAGTGCACTATGTATTGTATCTCCTGAGTGCACATTTTGACTTACGTACTCAAAAAAGTCAGCAAGCATTCCCCTTTGTTTAACATGCAGATCTGATGAAGATATAATATGAACGATTGTTACCATTTTTTTGAGGATTTCCAGCTGGTCCCCACGCATTTGCAGATAGTGATAATCTTTGTTTTCTGCCCTGAAAAGATGATTCTCTACATCTTGAATGACAATGCTTTTAGATTTATGAATGATTTCTTCTGCTTCAATAATTTCCTTCCCATCCCATTGCCTTTCATTATCTCTTAAGTAAGCTGCTAGTTCATAAAGAATGACACTAAACCGTTCTCCGATTTCAAACATATTCTTGTTAATATTTTTTTTAAAACTTGGCATGATGCTGTTAACAAGGATAGCAATTCCCATCCCGATTAAAATAATATAAAGCTCATTTAAAAACGTCTCCAGGCTCGCTTCCTGCACCGTATAAATATGCAGAACGACTACCATGCTTGTGATAAAACCATTCTGAATACGAGCTCTCAAAAGGATTGGGACGAATAAGAGGATAAATAGAGCAAAGGAGATTGGGTTATACCCTAATAATTCAAAAAATAACATACCAATAATGATGGATAAAAGAGATGCGAAGAACTTTTCTTTAATTGTATTTAATGTTCTTTTCTTTGTTGTCTCAATACACATAATGACGATAATCGCTGCAAACGTTGCAAATTCCAGCTCGATTAAACTCGCAATCCATATTGCTAACCCTGCACCTATAGCGGTTTTTATTGTCCGATAGCCCATTCCAACCATACGAAACACCATCCTGTAATTGTTCAGTAATTACTCCATTATAACCCATAATGGGTATCAGAATGAATCTTAGGGTTAGCACCGTATACAGTCGGAGGGTAGCTTGTTCCATGTAATTGTATGTCTGCCCTTTTAACGTATATGCTGCTACTTGTCTGCTCGATTACGACAATTTCCCTCTGCTGAAATTGCATTTAACAAAAATACATGTTATTATTTAGATGTTAAATATTTAGATGTCTAAATATATACGAAAGAGGTAATTGGAATGAGATTACAAGATAAAGTAGCAATTGTTACAGGCAGTGCTTCTGGTATTGGTAGAGGGATTGCTCTTGCAATGGCAAAAGAAGGGGCGCATGTTGCCATTGTTGATGTAAATGAAGAAAAGGGAAAAACAACCTTTGCGGAAATAAATCAATATGCAGAAGGCTTACTTTTTATAAAAGATATCTCGATAAAAGAAAATATCGAGGAGATTGTTACCGAAGTTGTGAAGAAGTTTGGTAAATTGGATATCCTAGTTAATAATGCACATGTATCCAGACAGGCTCCTTTTATGGAAACAACACTTGAACACTTTGATTTATCGTTTGGAACAGGGTTTTATCCTACATTCCATTTTATGCAGGCATCTTATCCGGAGCTAAAGAAGACGCATGGCAAGGTCATTAACTTTGCATCTGGTGCGGGAATTGATGGGCAAGTGACACAAACATCCTATGCTGCAGCAAAAGAGGCAATTCGTGCAATTTCTCGAGTTGCAGCAAATGAGTGGGGACCAGATGGAATTAATGTGAATTTAATATCACCAATTGCCCTCACGCCTGGAGTTGAACAATGGCGTGACAATGCACCTGAATTATACGATGCAATGATTAATAAATTACCGCTTCGTCGATTAGGTGACCCAGAGCAGGATATTGGCAGAACTGCTGTCTTCCTAGCAAGTACTGATTCGGATTATATTACGGGCCAAACGATCATGGTCGATGGTGGTTCAATTAAATTACGTTAAGGAGGAAAAAATAATGGGACGATTAGATAACAAGGTTGCGATTATTACTGGCGGAGCATCAGGTATTGGTGAAGGGATGGTAGAACTATTCAGTCAAGAGGGGGCTACTGTTATTGCGGCTGATATTAATGAGACAGCACTGAAAAAGGTAAGCGAAAAAGAAAATGTAGTTGGCATGAAATTAAATGTTGCCTCTGATGAAGACTGGAAATCCTTTGCTAAAGAAGTGAACGATCGCTTTGGGAAAATTGATATTCTCGTAAATAACGCTGGTATATCATCTGAAAAGCCATACGAGGAGATTGACTTGGACGATTGGCAAAAGATGCTATCCATTAATGGCTTTGGACCATTTGCTGGTATCAAACATGTTGCACCATATATGGCAGCACAAAACAAAGGGTCCATCATTAATATTTCATCCTATACAGCTCAAATTGGACAAGGCTTTAATCATTATTCTGCATCAAAAGGAGCGGTTCGTGCGCTATCCAAAGCGGCTGCAACAACATTTGGCCGTCAGGGGGTACGTGTGAATACACTTTTCCCTGGTATTATTGAAACACCAATGACAGAAGCGCTGAGCACGTCAAAAGAGCTGCTTGGCCGTTTAATGCAGGCAACACCACTGCAGCGATTAGGAAAACCGGAGGATATCGCAAATGCAGCGCTATTCTTAGCATCTGATGAATCCTCTTATATCACTGGTTCTGAATTAGTTATTGACGGTGGATTTTCTGCACAGTAGTATAGAAATATATAGGAAGTGCCCTCTATTTCTTAGGGGGCACTTCGCTTATAGAAAGCAGGTTATACAACATGAAAGAACAAACGATTTTTGAACTGATTCATTCCATGGATCAGGTTACGAACAATTTAATCATTCAGTGGAATAAACAATTTAAAGAAAACCTTGGGATTTCGCATATTCTTGTTCTCGGCCATTTGAAGCGAAATGGCAAAAGCAGGCCATCCGATATTGCGAAGGCCTTAGGTCTAACTCCTCCATCTCTAACACACTTATCTGAAAAGCTTGTCCAACGAAAATTGGCTGTTCGGCTTGTGGATGAGAATGATCGCCGAATTATTTATTTAGCCATTACCGACGATGGAATCGAGATGGTTAAAAAAGCGCATGACGAAGGGAAAGCACTTCGCGGAAGTCTATTTGACAGGCTAACCGAGCAGGAAGTACAGCAATTATTGGTTATTTATGAGAAGTTGAATCGATTCGTATAAATTCTTCTGTAAAACGGTAGGAATAAAAAGAAATAGAAGAGATATCTTCTATTTCTCAAATGGAATATTCAATAACTCTGGTACGGTAACAAATTCATAGCCCTGCTGTTGCAGTGTTGGGATAATTTGGTGAAGCGATTCGATTGTATTCGTTCGATCCCCGTCCCGCTCTGCCCCATCATGCATGAGAATAATTGCACCTGGATGCATGATGTCTAATACATTGGAGGCGATAACCTCTGGCGGGTCTTCCTGCCAATCCAAAGAATCCACCGTCCAGCCAATTACGGAATAGTTCATTCTCGCAAGCTGTTCGACTAATTCATCGTATAAGAAACCATATGGCGGTCTGAATAAATGTGTTCGGTAACCGATCATGTCATAAAGTCCATCTTCCGTTCTAATTACTTCCTGCTCCAGTGTTCCGAGATCAGCTTCATCAACAAGATTAGGATGGAAATATGTATGGTTTCCAATTACATGTCCCTCATTTTGAATCCGCTTGACGATTTCAGGATAAGCAGCAGCTCTTGAACCTAATAAGAAGAATGTTGCCGGCACATCGTATTGGTTTAATACATCTAATACTTCATTTGTAAAACGCGGGTCTGGCCCATCATCAAACGTTAGAGCTACTTGGTTTTGATCTGAAGCGCCCTGCAAGAAAAATACATCGGGATATCGTTGCTGCAAGATCCTTAGATCAACAGGAGTCTGACGTTCTCGCTCGGAATTTTCAGGACCTCCTCGAAGGTCGGTGAGATCTTCTGCTGGTTTATCTTTCACATCTACTTGCTGCGAAGAATCTTCTAAAGGTACCGCATTCGCGTTTACAGTAAAGTCATTTGTTAGATAAAAGCAAAATAAAACCTCAATAGTCAAAAGCCACTTAACGATTTGTTTTTTCATCTATTCATCCCCTTTTACGGTTATGAGAGCATGTTTTTCAAAACACACTGTTATTTTTAGGTGAAAGAGGATGATTTATGCAGGAAAAAGGGAAATAGGCTGATATCTTTTGTGAAAGATGAAAACCCATCTGGCAGCAGTCATATTGGAAACTGAATTTGTATCGTTCTCGGTGGAGGTTTTCTATTGCTACTATAATTGTAAACGCTTAGCAAAATGGACGATTTCCTTATTCAAGTATTTTGTTACTAAAGGTAAAAAGATTTCCATAGTTTCATTCTAATTTTGACCAATAAAAAAGGCGACCATAACTCGATCACCTTGTTTAATCATTTTAAATTAAATTTATCCATATCTAATTGCATTACAACTCCAAATACAGGTCCAGAATCATCTATTTCTCCATTCAAGCAAAAACCAAAGGATTCATATAAATTTTGTGCTGGTTTGTTGTCAGGATGAAGACTTAAATAAATTTTCCTACAACCATATCGAGATATAATATGCTGAATTAATAAGGGGAGAAAACGTTTTGCGTATCCATTACCTTGAAAACGGTAATCAATCATAAAACGATCTAACCAGGCACTTTCTGTTGAATACGAATACCAGCCATACATTGCATATCCAACAAGAGTTTCCACATCATATAATCCAAAAGAAATACCGTTTTTCTCAAACTGCGATTCCGCTAAAGAAAAAGCATTGCTTTCAATAAATTGATTTTGTTGTTCTGACACAGATAAAGCAGCGACAGAACGCCAATTTTCTGTTGTTACTTCACGAATGTGAAGAGGCATGTTTCCAGCTCGCTTTCTGATTAATACGACTTAAAAACCTTTAATATGTATATTAATGTAAATTATAGCATGTCCGTTGTCTCATTGGAATAAAAGGCTGTTGAAGAAAATCCCTAAACAGCCTTAGGTCGTCTTCTTTAGTGAAACATCTTCTCTTATTCAATAATTTGCATCGATTGTTGACTCAGGTTAAAACAACTCTATTCAACTAAAAGCTATTTATTAAAATATCTTCTGCATAAAATAGCTTCAATCCTCCCTGGATTAATGCCCAGTTAGTTGGATAAGCACCTACTTTTCTTATATAAATTATGTTCGAACTATAAACTATAAATAATTGAAATGAGAACAAATAACATTGCGAATTTTCCCAACTGGTAATTTAAATTGTGTTATACTTCTCCTTAGTGAAAAGGGAGGTACAAGTCCAATGGTAAAAAAATAAAATGAGAAAATCTTAAATTTTTTTATTTTAGAATAAACATGTAGATTTTCTCTTTCATAGAATTAATATCGAGAATAGAGGAGGCGTAACATGTTAAATAAATTAAGTGATACTATTTATTATTTATCTAATCAAGATGATAAAGAACGACCGACATTAGGATTGATATATGGTGACCAATATAGTCTAATAATAGATTCTGGTAATTCTACTCAACATGCTAAAGACTTTTTAATAGAAATCGAGAAGCTAAATGTACCCCCAGTTAAATATGTAGTTATTACTCATGGACATTGGGACCATTTCCTAGGAATGAATGAATTTGATGCAACTGTTATAGTTAATAGTCAAACAAACGAAATGATAAAAGAATGGGAACATTATTCCTTTGATGATATTTCACTCCAAAAGTATGTGAATACGAATCAGATGAGTGCGATGTGTATGAAGGTTATACAAACTGATATGCCAAACAGGGATAGTTTTAAGTTGAAATCTCCGAATATAATCTTTGAAAATACATTAACTATTGATTTAGGGAATAAAGTTTGCATACTTGAAAGAGTCAAAAGTACTCATACAGATGACTCTACAATCATTTATATTCCTGATGAAAAAGTTGTTTTTTTAGGTGATTGTGCATATGGCACAACTACAAATTCTTTATTTCATTATAAACAATCAATGTTATTGCCGATGATCAAAGACATTTCAAAGTACGATGCTGAAATGTTTCTGCTAGGTCATGAATCAATCTGCGATTCAACTGAAATGGATATATATTGGGAGGAGTTAACAACAGCAAGTCGAGTTGTGAGATCCACGTCACTAGAAAATGCTTTAAAGTACTTTAAGGCAGAAAATAAAAAAAATCCTAATGATAATGAATTGTTTTTCATAAAAGCATTTGTTAATGACCATATTATTCAATCATCATAATTCTATAGAATATATCAATCAACTATAAAAATTAGCCATCTCATTATAAATTGAGGTGGCTTTTAATTAGAAAGTGTTTTGAACGTTTTTCAGTATATTAAATTGTTCCTGTTTCTTTTTATGTGTTAAATGCGCTTTAGAACTTCCCGTTAGCTTAAGCATATTTATTCACAAATTTTCCTTGATTTTGCGCATACTCTCCACACACATTCTTAAACAGTTTGCCTGATTGCTAAAAAGTCTTCCATATCAATCCGAGTTACGATACAACAAGCAGCAAAGTACTAATAATCCCTCATTTTAAGGAAAGGAAATACTTTTTATATAAACACATCCAGTGACTGTAACCAAATATCGTTTCAAGTACATCCCAGATCCTATAGGAAATTATGATGTTAAGTTTAATTCATAATGATAAAATTGTGAATCCTGAATGTATCCATTTCTGTCATAAAGTCTTTGGGCAGCATCATTATCTGGGGCTGTACTTAGGCTAATGCTATTAGCTCCTGTCTCTATAGCAAATTCTTTAGCTTTTTGTAAGAGCATTTCTCCTACTCCTTGTTTTCTGGCTTTTTCATCAACATATAGATCGTTTAATATCCAAGCTCTTTTCATCGCTATGGAAGAAAATGCAGGGTAAAGTTGCGTAAATCCGACGTATTTTTGTTTTTCTTTAGCAACAAAGATTACGGATTCTTGGTTTTCTATCCGTGCTTTTATGTAAGCTTTAGTCCCTTCTATATCCGATGTTTGCTGATAGAACATCCGATACAAATTAAATAAATTGGAAACATCTTCTAAATCTTCAATTGTGGCTTGGTAAATTTCCATATCTATTTCTCCCCTGCCTATTTAGTTTTGTATTTCCTTTGTTTCATAATCAATCAGGATCGATTACTTCCTTTCGTATCATGTTTCCATTTAATGGATGATACTAGTGCCGTCACTTGGCAGACAAGAGCCAGTACCCATCCAATAAGGGGTGCATATACATTAAATCCTTTTAATGCAAACCCACCTGCCAAAAAAGTGGTACTTATTAAAATAAATACAACTGCTCTTTTCTGATATCTATTTATTTTCCTCGCCTCCAGTAAAGTTATTTATTTAATAATTTTAAACTTTACAGCAACGTTAATACAAGAGATAGGACTTTCGTTTATTAAATATAAAACCCCATCCAAAAACTAGGACAGGGTTATACAAACATTTTGCCATTTGTGTTAGGCTACTGCTGTATTATCTGAATAAGGTTGCCACACGTATCATCAAATACAGCGATGGTGATGTCGCCCATCTTTGTCGGCTTCATTGTAAACTTCACGCCTAGCTGCAATAACCGTTCATACTCTTTGTGAATATCCTCAACACCAAACATGGTTACTGGAATGCCTTCTTCAAA
Organism: Oceanobacillus sp. FSL W7-1309; assembly: GCF_038002145.1. Taxonomy (NCBI): domain Bacteria; kingdom Bacillati; phylum Bacillota; class Bacilli; order Caryophanales; family Bacillaceae; genus Oceanobacillus; species Oceanobacillus sp. FSL W7-1309. The sequence continues at coordinate 1,368,227 of NZ_JBBOBX010000001.1, read as the reverse complement.
TAGCCTCTTCTGATAATCTTTGGCAATTGGATTGTTATTCGGTTCGAGTACAATTTCAGTACCTTCTTGATCTTCTGGAGAAACAAGCGTAATCCATCTAAATTCTCCGGCAGGGACGTCGTGCTTTTTTACAAAGCCAAGTGTCTCTGAATAAAACTGTAATGCCTTGTCCTGATCTTCTACGAATATACTCGTAACAATGATTTTCATATTGTTTTACCTCCTGGTTGTTGTGATGTGTGTTCTGTTCTAAAGCAAAAACCACCCCGTTCGGCAGAAATTTGTTTTACCATTTCTATATCGAACTATTCGAAACGCACGCGGCGCCTTCATCCACTTTTTTCTTCCTTATTTCTACAGATATAATGTATCTTGCGTATCGTAAAATTAATCTATCCATCCTTTCAGCAAGTTTTGAAGTGGCTCGTTATTGAACAGTAGTACTCGATACTTACCTTTTCGTTTTGATGTTACGAGTCCTGCTTCTTCCAATACTGAGAGATGTTTGGCTATACCTTGTCGCGAAATGGAAAGATTGTGCTTCATAATAAGTCGTCCTGTGAGTTCATACAAGGTCATCTCGTTACGTTCGGATAGTTCATCTAATATGAGCCGACGATTCGAGTCGGCAAGTGCCTTGAAAATAGCGTCTTTATTCCACATGTTTTCATTATAAGCAACTAATTGGTTGCCTGTCAATGAAGAGCAACTGAATAGTTGTATCTGAGCAAATTGTTACTCGGAAGAAAAACTCGACCCTGTATTTTGTACCGCAAAGGTTACACTTTTATTATCCTCCCGAGCGAAATCATTAGGAACAAACTTGGATTAGTTTAGTTGGCACCTGTCAAAATTAATTATATACTTATCATATATTTTAATAATTAAACAATATAGGTTGGGATGAAATGCCAGAAAACAATATCGAAGTAATTATGCGAGAAATGCTTGAAATACAAAAACGGTCGCGAAGATTTGCAGACCTATTATGTGAAGGGGAGTCACTATCTCAAAATCAGCTCGTTCTCCTCATTGAAATGAAAATTAATAATGGAATGAAAGCAACTCAGATTGCTGATTTTTTCGGCGTTACTCCTGGGGCCGTAACATCAATGTGCGATAAACTAGAAAAGCTTGGGCTTATACAACGAGTAAGAGAAAGTGAAGATCGCCGTGTTGTAAAAATGATTTTAACAGAGACCGGGGAAGCTAAGGTTCATGAACTATTTCTGAAGTTCCCACAAGAAAAGTTAAAGGAAATTGAGCAGGTATTATTGGAAGTAAATAAATTAATGAGTACGGTGTTTTAAGGATTTCAGTTATTGAAGTCCTTTTTTATTATATGGAAATTTTTAAAATTGCACTTGACAAAACTACAACCAATATAATTTAATTAGTATATATTTTAATAATTGAAATATATATTAATTAAATGATGGTGGTGTGTTTAATGACAAATGTACAAAGCCAGAAGTTGCGAAGTATAACGTTTACGAGTGGATCAATTAAAGACCTAGCACCAGAGTATGAAGTAGTAAAAATACGTGGATCTGTCTCTATACATCAAGAAGTTCAATTAAAAAAAATCACATCTCACGGATATAGTACATTTCACTCCAAAGTTAAGGTGGATCATTTCCAAAACTCCGGGTCATGCATCATGAAATCCAGCTGTGAAGCTATGGATATTGTCAATGCAGGTAACCTAAAAATGTATTGTGGTGAAGTATCAAAGGTTACGAGTTCCGGGAGACTGGCAATTGAACGAACCTTTATGACAGAGGAATTTGATTCAGTCGGAATCATTCGTGCTGAAGAGATTCAGGCAAAACAGTTTCAGTTAAAATTATCGGGTGAAAGTAAAATAGTACGGCTAATCGCAGAAGAGGTAAGCGTGGAGAAGGATAAAATTTCGTTTCCTTTATTAAAGAAGATACTCGTCTGTCAGGATATCAAAGGAAAGAACATACAATTATCTTATACGGAAGCGGATAGAGTAGAGGGGGATATTGTTGTAATCGGTAAACATTGTAAAATTCATACACTGTATTATACAGAAAGCTATTCCATTTCTCCGCATGCAGAAGTTCAGCATATTATTAGGAGGTAAAGCTCGTGGTGATATTGCAATTAACCATTCGTTTTCTGCTATTGCTAACAATCCCTGTCTTATATGTTCTTTATGTTGGATTAATGCTATGCGCATTACTGATCCTATTAGCTGGCATACTACGAACATTCGGTATTGAACAAATCCAAATGAGCATTTGGCAAGGAATTGAACTGCCTGCAGTATTAAGCATTCCTATATCACTCGCAGTCTCAATCCTACTCGTAATTTGCTCGCTCTATGTGAGAAGGTCGATTCGATATTGTATAGTGAGGATTAGAATTTAATTAGTGTGTATTGTTGTGCTGATTTGTTTATAACTTAAATATCTTACCTAAAAGTATAATCGTTATTCGAATTGGATTCATTATGCTTTCATAAAGTCGGGTTCTTACCATTCAGAATACTTGAAGATGGGGGCTTCCTCTTTCAAAGACCATTGAATTTTAGACAGCTCCCAGAACGTATTTGATTTACCTTGATCTTCATACGTGGTATATCCAATAAATGTTTCATTTTCAAGCGAAAGAACTGATTAAGCCTTAAAGATGTTTCAAAGCTTCTCGTTTACTAAGGGGTTTTAAGCTATGATTAGCGATAAAGGATCTTACGCTTTCAGGGCGAGTTTTGGCATACTCACGCAGTACCCATCCAATTGCTTTTTGTACAAAAAATTCATCGCTGTCTGCTCGTCTTAAAATATATCGAAATAGACGCTCCCCATCTGTTTTGTCTTTGTATTTTAGCTGATACAATATTGCAGATCGCTGGAACCAAATATTCTCATCTTCAATCCACTGATCAGCAAATGATGGAATAAGTTCCCCGTGCTTAGAAAACATATAGCCCACGATATGAGGAGAAAGTACATCTACCGTATCCCACCATGACTTTTTCACTATCAAACTAGCTAACCAAGATACGTCCTCCTTGGTTAAGTCCTTCTTTGCTTTTTCAATTATATCAAGGGCAGCTTTTTGATATTCACGTTCTGGAAGATCCCATAGCATAAAAATGACATCTTTCAGATCTTCTTTTGGAGGCAATCCGATTTCTTTGATAAATTGTTTCGTTAATTTTCGACGAATAGGAGTTCGAATACCCAAAAAGTCGAATTGGTTTCTGAAATAGTTGTTTGACCACCTGGCAAATTCAGCATCCTTGTGTTTGGAATATAGATTAATAAGCTCTTGAACATATGAGTTTGTTGCATCCGTCATTATATGGCCACCTTACAATTTGTTATTAAACGAGAATTCATATCCTATATAGTTAAATATATTTCTGAATCCTATATTTTCTGCAACTGCAATAGAAGATTTGTTTGACTCCATACAATCCCAATATGGAATCCTATTATTATCTAGACAATCATTTACGAAAGCTTTCGCTATGTTTTGCGCTAACTTTTTCCCTCGATGTTCTTCTATCGTTTCAATGGTTACAGCATGAACATTTCCCGCGACAAATCCTGAAAAACAAAGACTTACAATTTCATTCTTGTAAATCATACAATATCCCATACCATTATGAAAGAACGTTTCAGATGAAGACCAAGACTCTAAAATTTTTGACCTTAGAAATGCTATATTCTTTATTGAATTGCCTTTGTTTTCAAAGATATCTTTACAAACTTTCATAAGTTTGTATCCTTGCGTTATACTAAACTCATCGTTATAGCTATAGTCGTCCTTATGTAGCGTATAAACCCTTTGGTTCCAGCTTCCTAATTTGCGTTTTTTAAACACTTCCTTAATCGTGGCATCCCATTTTCTATGCTCACCAATACCTTCAAACCATTTCAGCTCAACTTCAGTCGCTTCAGGCATAATGATTGTATCAATAAAATGATTTAGATCTTTATTGAAGCGCTCATTCTTTTCATTTCCAATAAAGATAAACCCATCGTTATTTCCTAACCATACAAGTCCAGAAGCAGGAGTATCCATATCATCTACAAAGACACGACCAGGATTAACCCCTTCAATCACTGCTCTTGCTTCTAACAGTCCTTGATCAGATAATAAGTATTTACATTTATAGAATTTATCCTTTTTTAGCTCAGAGATCATATTTGTCCCGTCCTAACCTTATTTCTTTTCTGCTAACATGAAAATCAATAATCTTCTTTAATTATGCTGCCCCCAAATGTTCTTGTTTGATCTTGCACCAATTTATGGAGAAACTACTTAAAACCATCTGTTTCTCTAATCTGAGTAAAATTTTCTTCACGGATTTCGCTTTTTTCTATAAGAATCTCTTGAAATGATTTAAAAAGTTCTTGAATTTTTTTATCTCGGTTAATAATTTCTATACTCTTATTATATTCTACTTCATCTTTATATTGAGAAATCTCCATCCACTTTGTTTGCTCCTCGTTACTCTGAATATAAATTACATGTGAATCTATATACTTACTATAAATTTCCCTTGTTTTTTCTTGAATGTTTAAAAAGGTTTCTATTTTGTCTTTCTTAATATGATACGTATAAACTTTTACAAACATCTTTTCACTCCTGACATTTCATAAGTCATTTCTTAATATAGTTTAATTTCCTGCCAATAAAATTAGCAGAAACAGGGCTTCGGTCTAATTCTCTTGCCCAGACAGAAAGCTGGCCAATATGATGAATCTCGTGAGCAATAATATGATGAAGTATTTCATCCTTCGTGTATTTATCTTCATCCCAAGGCACATGTATGTGTTCATCTTTGGACTCATTTAAATTTGTTTTTAAATAAACCAAAATCTCATCTCGGAGTGTATCGGACAGAGATTTAACCATTTCAAGGGTATTATAATCTGCAAATGAAAATACGATATCTTCTTTACCCTGAATACCGCGTATCCAGCTATATTCCACGTCAATAATGTGAAAAAGGGTGTATAAAATATTTCTTACACCACCTTTGTGATCATTTAACAGCTCTTCAGGTGTTAGCTGTTTACACCAGTCAAACCATTCATCTCTTACCTGCCAGTTATACTCAAAAAACGTAATCAATGTGAACACCTCTTTCATTCAATTGCTGAAACTAATTGTAAGTGTTTAAGGTTCTTCTTGTTAAAAAACTAATTTTAATTAGTGTCTCTACTTAAATAATAACATAATCTTCTGAAAGAGTAGCTGGTCGTTCAACAATGAACATTGACTGAATTCAAAAGCTGTAACATCCGAATGCAATCCGAATAAAATGGCATAGGCGTTTGATCATACTCTGCAGAAACCACAAGGGGTGAATTTATGTCAATCATTACGGGAAGCGAATATATTGATCGAATCGATCTTCTGGAAATGGATATATGGGTAGATGGGCATCCGGTCATAGGCAAAGTCTCTGAGCACCCGGCATTTAAGGGAGTTATGAGGAGTCAAGCAGCATTATATGATTTACAACACGATGAATCATTACAAGCTATCATGACTTATTCCTCGCCATCAACTAGTGAGCCAGTTGGGATGTCCTATTTGCAGCCAAAGACGAAACAGGATCTTGTGAAAAGAAGGAAGATGATTCAACAATGGGCACTGTCAACGAATGGCATGATGGGAAGAAGTCCGGACTATATGAATACGGTGCTGATGGCACTTGCATCATCTGTAGACCTTTTAAAGGGAAAGGAAAACTGTTTCCCTGAACATTTATTATCCTTTTATGAATATGCCCGTGAAAACGACATTTCCATGACACATACATTTATAAACCCGCAAGTCAATCGTGAGCAATTTTATTTTGAAGATCCGGATGATGAACCAATAGCCACTAAAGTTGTAGACAAAACAAATGAAGGTATTATTGTTAAAGGGGCCAGGCTATTGGCAACACAGGGTGGGATAACAGATGAAATCGTTGTCTTATCGGCAGGAGGAATCCAGGATAAGGCGAATGGTTTTGCATTTTCCATCCCTAGTAATACAAAAGGTTTAAAATTTATCTGCCGGGAATCATTTGTTGGCGGCGCTTCCGCATTTAACTATCCATTGAGTTCACGCTATGAAGAAATGGATACGATTGTCGTTTTTGATAATGTACTTATTCCGTGGGAACGCGTGTTTTATTACAATAACCTACAAGTCTCGAATACTTTCATGGATGCTAGTTCATTTCTGCCGTTTACTTTACATCAGGCTGTATCCAGACAAATCGTTAAAACTGAATTTGTCTTAGGTGTAGCTCAGTCAATCATTGATACAATCAATATTAGTGAGTACCAACATGTTCAGGAAAAGGTATCTGAAATTATCGTTGCTCTGGAAACGATGAAAGCATTGATTATTAAATCTGAAGTTGAAGCTGAATTGGATGAATGGGGGTTCATGAGGCCAAATCAAAAAACACTGCAGGTAGCCTGTAATGTATTCCCGCGCGCCTATGCAAGATTTGGTGAAATTATTCAGCAGCTAGGAGCCAGTGGGTTGATGTCCATCCCAACAGAACAGGCATTTCAATCATCACTAAGAAAAGACTTGGATCAATATTTGCAATCGAAAGCTGATGATGCTGAATCACGTGTCAAGATTTTTCGTTTAGCTTGGGAAATGACAATGAGTGCATTTGGTACACGTGAAACCCAATATGAACGGTTTTTCTTTGGTGATCCAATCCGGTTGTCTAGTGGGTTGTATTTTTCATATGATAAGGAACCGTATGTAAAACGGGTAAAGACTTTGTTAGGGATGGATTGAAGTTATTTGAATCTGGCCGATTGGCATAACCATATCATTTGAGCAGTTACCATCATTCAACTCATCAAACGAATGGTATGTGGTTAGGAGAGCAGAAAAATTGTTCTCCTTTTAGTCTATTTCTAAAGGATAGTGCGCTTTTAGTATCGTAACGCATCAGCTAGCTTCACATTAACATTTGCATATCATTAAAATATTTCCATCAGGATCTTTAAAATTAAAATAATGATTATGTTCGATTTGTGTAATCAAATCAACGTCCTTATTACTCATAAAATGAATGCTTCTTCAATGTTTTTTGTATTGAAGTGGAATAGATTTTAAATACTCTATCCTCTGAATAAATCTTGCTGTCTAACTCAATCCCTGTACCTTCCATAGGTATTACGTAAAGATGACCAAACTGAATTTCACCGTCTGTTTTCAGTCCTAAAATATCACAGTACCAATCTCTTGCTTTCTCTATGTTGCTTACTGGGATAAATACTGTTCCGATTTGTTTTAAAATAGGATTCTCCATAAAAACACTTCCATTAAATATGTTTATTAAATATTCTGTATATACAGAATAAAATCCTGCTTCTTTAGTGAAAAAACGCAATTGTGAAGCTTTCACCGTCACATTAAAGCACTTGTTACTTCAATAAGAATTATCATCGATTTTCATAGCAGACTTGCTAAATTTTCCAATAATTAAAATGGCAATACCTATAATACCTCCTACAAATTCAGCAATATAAAAATCCGAGTCTTTTACAAAACGGATAAGGAATCCTCCACCAAAAATTATTGTCATTGAAATTCCAATAGATGTTAGTAAATTCTTCACATTATCTCACCCTTTTTTGGTACAAGTAACAAACCATAAATGGAAAGTAAAGTGGACAAACACTATTAATCTAGTAAAGTACCGTTTGCTCCATAATATTAAAACAAGAAGTAGTCTAATTATTTAGTTTTCCATTAATTTGTTTAAAATGATGAATATCATGTTTTATAAAGATTTTTATAAAACTTTCAACTGAGAACTGTCGTTTGCCTTTTCCTATTGTAAATCTAACATCTTCCCCTATTTTTGAGATTCTTTCAATAAGTTCTTTTCGTGTTTCTATGAAAGCATCTATAATAGATTCTGCGGAATGGTCTCTTAGATATGATATTGCTTTCTTATTATGTTGGTCATGGTTTGGAAACTGTGGCAAGTTAGCTCCGTTAACCATTACTGGAACCATTATTTCAAGATTATACTTATCCCAATAATATAAGTGTCCTACAATTTCTCTAATCGACCATTTTCCTTCGCTAATCGGTTCTTTTAGCTTTGATTCTTGTACATCTTTTAATTTCTGAATGGGATCTAGTGTATCTTCAAATTGCTTTAATATTTTCTTCATACCGTTTCCACCTCTTCCGATAAGTTAGAATATTATGTATTGATTAAAATTATACACGTAGAAATAATAGAAGTCATTTCACAAAGTTATTTTACCTTACATTATTTAACTATTGCGCCCGATGGTTAATTTGTTATCGGTAGCAGGTGTTAGCGATACATCGACTGAATCTTTTCAAGATCCCTAATAAAGAGGTTCACTTCTTCCTGACTCAACCGTATCGGCATTTGATCATACAATGTAATGATTTGACCATCTGTGTCATTTTGGTGTTTTTTCAAATAATCATAAAGACTTTTTAACTGGTTTTCTCTAATACTGGATTCTGTAGTGAAATGCTTTACTTTTTGTATTGAAAATTCGTTCACGAGTTCATCAAATTCACCTGAAATAATGTTACCTGTTAGCAACATGGGAGTCCCTCCTAAGCCATAAGGTTAGTTTTTGTTAGTTTATCCTAAAAGATCACATCCTAATTACAAACCTCGGAGAGGAAAAGGGCAGATATAGCTAGTAAAAACACTAATTCTTCTTAATAAAAACTGTTTACACATAGAAAATCCTCTAAATCGATTTTATCTTATCACCTTTACTCCACAAAACCTGTATGAGCTCAATAATACGTTTTTGCATAGGGGATAGCTTACGGTTTGGGTGATAAATTAAGTAAATGGATCGTCTTTTTCTTGAATTGAATTCTTTGAATAATAAAGTTCCTTTTTTTACCTCATGTTCAACAGAAAGCTTCGAAACAACTGCAATTCCTAAATTAGAAAGGATCGCCTTTTTAATTGCTTCTGCACTTTGGATTTCTAGTTCATGTGGAAACTGAATGTTTTCTTTTTGGCACCAGCTTCTGAAGATTTTGGTTGATGTAGAATCTTCTTCTCTGAGTAGAACTCTCTCCAACCTGAAAAATCTTGGCTCGTCTAAAGAATACGAAGCAAGTCGGTGATTTACATGTATTGCGATACCAATAGGATCTTCTTGGATTGGAATAGCAACAAAATCGGATACATCCTCCTGATAAGCAACAACGAGCCCAATGTCAATGCTATAGTCATCGAGTAATTTCCGAATGATTCTTGTGTTATGGACCCGTATTTTTAAATCGGATTCTGGTATTTGTTCAAAAATAGTTGGCAACGTGGAAGGGATAATGGAGCTAGCGACTGTGTTACTTACTCCAATAAGAACAGAGCCTTGTCTTACATGTTGGATGTCTAACATGGTTTGCTGTGCTTGTTTATGGATTTGCAGTATTTTTTCCATATAAGGGAGAAGTGTTTTTCCTGTAGAAGTAAGCATAGTACGTCTTCCTTTGTATTCAACAAGGGCAAGATTACTTCGTTCTTCCATTTTTTTTATGTGAAACGTAATAGTAGGTTGGCTTAATTGAAGCTGCTCTGCTACTTTTGTTAATTGGCCCTCCTGATGAATGGCGTGTAAGATTTCATATTGCTGAAGTGTGAACATGTATAAACCTCCTATAGATAAAATCTATCCATTTCTAATATTTTATAAAAGAAATATTAATAGTAGTTTAACGAGGGGTTAATTTTTAGTTAATGCTCCCTTTGTATACTTAACTTATCATCCAATAGGAGGGGTTTTATGAAGGTGAATAAGTTGTTGGTACTGGTACTTGGGTTGGTGTTTATTCTTGCTGCTTGTGGGTCAAACAACGAGACAGAAGCGAACGAGGGAGAAGGTTAGAAACCATTCGGTTTGTAGATACAGGAGCAGAAGGAATGGAAGAGTTGTCACGGGAATTTGGTCCGTTTAAAGATGCCTTAGCAGAAGCAACTGGAAAAGAGATAGAATTCTTCTCTATTTCAAACCGGACAGCTGCCACGACGGCAATGGAGTTTGGGCAAGTGGATCTCGTTCTTACAGGACCAGGTGAGTATGTAACGATGAAAAGTGCGATCGATGTAAAAGGGGTTGTAGGGATTACAAGGCCAGGGTATCGGAGTGTTATTGCTGTTCCTGCTGATAGTGATATTCAATCGATGGAGGATTTGAAAGGAAAAACCATCGCAATGAAAGATGTCGGATCAACTTCAGGACATGTCGCAACGGCTGGAATGTTAATAGATGCAGGCATTGATCCGAATAATGATGTCGAGACATTAATGCTAGGAGAAACATTTGTAGAGGCATTTAAAGCAGGGGAAACAGATGCAGTTGCTTTCTCGTTTTCTCGATACAATGAGTTAGTAGAGGAATGGGGAGAAGACAATGTTCGCGTGCTAGCTGAAAGTGAAGACCTTCCAAATGATTTGTTCGTTGCAAGCGAGGATTTGTCAGAGGAACAAGTGGAAGAGCTCAGGCAGCAAATGATGGATAATCAAGGTAAGCTGCTAGAGAGCATGCTTGTCACGGGCGAACATGATCATTATACAGAAAGTGAATTTGTCACTGTAGATGATAAACAATACGATGACCTTCGGAAAATATATGAAGAATTAGGAATTGAAGTCGAATAGTTGGAGGAAACAAATGCTGCTGCTTAACCAGGTAACTAAAAAATTTCAAGATGAAACGAAGGCGCTCGATTCCATCGACTTAACGATAGAAAAGGGAGAACAAGTTATTTTGCTTGGGCATAATGGCTCTGGCAAATCGACGCTTCTTAGAATGATTGGCGGTTTAGAAACAATTACTTCTGGAGAGATTTTACTTGATGGTCGATCCCTTTCTTATGCCAGGCAAAGGGAAATGAGGAAGTTACGTGAAAAAATGGGACATGTATTTCAGAAGTTTAATTTAATACCAACATTATCTGTTTTTCAGAATGTTTTATTTGGCGCACTTGGTCGTAACCCACTTGTTGTAACTACATTGCACCCTTTTGCGAAAAAGGAACTTCGTGAAAAAACGATGGTTTGTCTAGAACGTGTAGGTCTTGCTGATTTAGCTGTACGACGGGCGGATCAGCTATCAGGTGGACAGCAACAACGAGTGGCGATTGCGCGGATGTTAATGCAGGAACCCTCGGTTATATTGGCTGATGAACCGATTGCGTCGCTTGATCCAAAGGCTGGTATAGAGGTGATGGATCTGTTGGTTGGAGTGGCAATGGAAAATAAAATGACTTTGATTTGTACACTTCACCAGCTTGACTTAGCTGTATCTTATGGAAGTCGTTTTGTCGGATTAAAAAATGGAGAACTTGTGTTAGATGAGCAAAAAGCTAAACATACGGTCGATTCATTCGCGTGGTTGTATGGTAAACAGAAGGAGTTGCTACAGAATGTCACATAGTGCAAAAAGCACACCCCCGCGTTTTTCCATGCCGCCTGTATGGAGCTGGATTGTCATCGTTGGGTTTGCAGGATTCTTTATCTCTGGTGTAATGAATGCTGATATCTCATTAAGAAGAACATGGGAAGGAATCGGCAATATTGGAGCATTTATTTCGCGAGCATTTCCGCCAGATATGAGTCGTTGGCAAAGTATTTTCTTGGCTATGTTAGAAACGTTCGAAATAGCACTAGTGGGCACGGTACTCGGAGTGGTGATTAGCCTGCCGATCGCTCTATTAATTTCCAAAAATACGACGCCGCATGCAGTGGTAAGCGGTGTTCTTCGTTTTATCGTATCTGTGATGCGGACAATACCAGATTTAGTATGGGCACTTTTATTTGTTATTTCTGTCGGGTTAGGATCTTTCGCAGGTATTTTAACCATTATGGTGGATACGATTGCATTTTGCGCGCGCTTCTTTTCGGAGAGAATAGAGGAAATAGACAAAGGACCAGTTGAGGCGATCAAGTCGACGGGTAGTAATCGTTTAGGTGTATACGTTGCTTCTATCCTGCCGATTGGATTTCCATCATTTGTTGCCACTAGCTTATTTTCCGTCGAAAAGGCAATTCGATCAGCGGTTGTGCTTGGACTGGTTGGCGCAGGAGGAATAGGTATTGAGTTATCCACTTCCATGTCATTAATGAAATACGATGAAGCTTTCATGATCATTATTATTATCTTTATTGTTGTGGTATCGGTTGAACAGCTTTCAGCTATCATTCGCAAAAAGTTAATTTAAAGGAGGAAATAGGTTGCTTTTTTTAGTGCGTCATGGAGAAACGGAATGGAACTTACATAAGAGATTACAAGGACAGCAAGACATTCCATTAAGTGAGGTAGGAGTTAATCAAGCGCGGGAATTAGGATTACACTTTCAAAATCAACATATTGTTTTTGAACATGTATACACAAGTGATTTATTACGAGCCCACCAAACTGCCCAATTAATCACAAAAGGGATGTCAATTAGTAAATTTACTATCGAACCCAATCTACGAGAACGTTTTTATGGGGAGCTTGAAGGTGAATATATTGATGATATTGTGAAACTTATGCCAGATTACGATAAAAATTTTGGTGTAAAGATGCAATATGGAATTGAATCGTTAGAAGACATGCAAAAACGAATGGTTTCCATTCTAACGTCTATTGCTAAAGTAACAGAAGGTTCTCCAACATTAATTGTTTCGCATGGGGGATCGATTAATGCACTCCTTCACTATATTACAAAAGGGGAGATGGGAACTGGAAAAGGAAAGTTGGCAAATACCTCTTTCACGCGATTGCAATGGAGTAATCAAACTTTTCATGTGCAAGTGTACAATGAGACATCACGTGTAAAAGTAACATGAGAAAGGGAAAGCACTAAAAAGGATTTCATGTAGATAAGTAGATGGAATAAAAACAAACGACAAAGAGAAGGGCCCCTACAATCCTGTAAGGGCCCACTGTCTTTCACTTACACTCCCGGAAACCATCCAGGCGTATTCATAATGACATTCCACAATGGGCCTGGTACAACTAATTCTTCCTGTTTATCCTTATTAATTTCTGTTACAATTTCGTCTTCTCGTCCTTCGGCTACTTTTTGTACCCAGTCCGGATCAATAATAAGCTCTCGACCAAGCGCGAGCAGTGGAACCCCTGTCTCAAAAGCTTTGCGGGCATCTTCTGCACTGTAAATAGAACCTACACCAATTAAAGGAACGCGATTATCGATCGTTTCAAGCAGGTAATCAATACGTGTTTTGTTTACATCTTCCACGCCTCTTCTTGCTTTGGAAAGAAAATGCTGTAAGGATACATGGAGATAATCCAAGTCTTTTTCTGCTAATGTATCCACTAGTTTAATGGTGTCTGCCATAGTGATTCCTGGTGTTTCGGCTTCTTCCGGTGAGAAGCGGTATCCTACGATAAAGGAATCGTCGGCATGCTCCTTCACTACGCTCTTTATTTTATCTACGATGGCTAGTGGGAAGGTCATCCGTTTTTCGACACTTCCGCCAAATCGATCCTCACGTTGATTGGAATGCGGAGAGAAGAATTGCTGGATTAAGTATCCGTTCGCCCCGTGGATTTCCACTCCATCATAGCCTGCTTCAATCGCCCGGCGTGCCGTCTCACCAAAAGCATCGACAATCTCCTCAACCTCTGTTTCTGTTAATGCTCTAGGTGTTTTAGCTCCTGCCACCTCCGCCGGAACAGCACTGGCACTTACGATGTCACCATGAGGAACCAGTTCTGGCGGACACGTTCTTCCACCATGGAAAATCTGCAAAATAGCTTTAGCGCCTTGACTTTGGATGGTCTTAGCTAATTGGCTCAGACTTGGAATCATTTCATCGCGGTCACCAGCGAATTCATTATGGAAACCTTTTCCGTTCGGGGTTACATATGTACAAGCAGTAATAACCATGCTTACATCTTTGGAACGTCGTGCGTAATAGGCCAGCTCTTCCTCTGAAACTGTTCCATCTGGATTGGATGAAAAGTTAGTCATTGGTGCCATTATGATTCGATTCTTCAATTCAACTCCATTGTTAAATGTATATGGTGAAAAAAATTTTTGATTGCTTGGATTCATCGTTTCTTCCTCCTTCAAGGATTACTTTATGGTTATGATAGTAGTTCTATTTCGTTTTGTATATTAATGTGCTTGGAGTATTAACTTTACTCATGGAGCTGGCTTTTTTTTGCTGAAAAATGGCCAACGCTTATTCTGACAGACTCCACATAATTTTTTTGGACCTTTCTCTTTACTCTCATGCAATCAATTTTTAGTCATTTGGAACTATTTTCCTCACGAATTGAAACCTATTATAACCGATAATCGTATGAAAATTACCAAAATAATAAAGGAGCGATTCGATTGTATAAGCGATTTTACCTACCTATACTTTTACTCGTATCAATTTTAATCGCAGCAGGTTGTAATAACTCGAATGGAAACGAAGAGAATAGTGGAGAAAGTAATGAAACTTCCGCTGAGGAAAATAACGCTGAGAAAACAGATAAAGAAGAAAATGGAGCATCTGGTCATCATACCGATTTACTTACAGTAGAAGGAACCCCCTTTGATGAGTCATTATTTGAAGTGGTGGACTTTGAATCGGATCCATCGCCAAATGATTATTATTACCAATATGCATCAAGTGGAGCATTAGCCATGGGCGGAGAAAATCATAGTATATTTTTTGATTATCGGACTGGAGAAAGATTAAGCTTAGAAACCGATGTTGAACGCCTGAAAGGAAGAGCAGAGTCATCCATTGTAAATACGGATAGTTATACATGGCCATTTTTATTCGGTAATTACTATTATCTTCAGGGTAATGATGTTGGCACAAATAAAATCATTCAAGTTGATCTTTCGACTGGAGAAATTGAAGATTTAGCAGACGCAGATGGTCCATCAGATATGGTGAAAAAAGATGACATTCTTTATATTATCAGCGCTGATAAGTTGTCCGCGCTTGATACAAGTACAAAAGAAACAATTTGGGAAACAACAGGAGAAGTTGAGCTTAGTACAGGATATGCTGAACTTCATGCAACAGATCATGCGCTTATTTATGAAGATCAATACGGACTAACAGCGTTCGATATAAAAGATGGAACAAAATTATTTGAAGAAGAAGGAGTATTCCGGGACGTTGCTGTCGATGGAAGTACCTTCTATGCTTTGGCAGATGAAGCTGATGCATTTTCAGACTCGCTTTACAAGGTAGTGGAATTCGATGACCAAGAAGGAAAAAAGGAAACAATAATTGAAGCCCCAGAAGTGGAAGAACCATACGAAATTGGAGAGATAAAATTAGATTTAGTTGATGATCTTCTTTATATCACAGTTGAAAATGGAATATTAACGTATGATATCAATAGCCATGAGCAGCTATGGTCGGTTTCTGTTGGAGATTTAAAGGATCGTTCTGAAACAGGTGATGATTATAACTATTGGTTCTCTGCAGGTATTACAGGTAATCATGTATATGCATTTACAGAGAAATCAAATGTTGCAAATGATCGTGACAACTTTCTTACGGTAATTGATTCCAAAACCGGTGAGGTAAAAAATCAGTATTCCTTTGGAAAGGCAATTGGTGCCGGTCCAATAATTGATGAAGAAAATGGGAATGTTATGGTATATCTGCAATACTTTAATGATGAAGGGGCACAAGGGTTTATTTTGCCGATTGAATAAGGTGGAAAAAGAGGCTATTAGCTAAATTGGGTAATAGCTTTCTTTATTTTATAGTATTCGTAATTAGAACTTTTAAATCTTATACGGCATAATAGCAATCTATAAAGGGGACTTGATATGAAAGAACTTTATATAAAACAGAAGGTATTCAGTCTAAGCGGCAAGTTTACGGTGAAAGATCAGCAGGGAAATGATGTTTATTTCGTTGAGGGCAGTTTTATGAAGGTTCCAAAGACCTTCTCCATCCATAACAATACAGGGAGTGAAGTTGCACTCATTACGAAAAAAGTGTTCAGCTTTTTGCCAAAGTTTATGGTTGAGGTAGATGGTCGAGAGGTGTTAACGATTAAGAAGGAGTTTTCCTTCTTTAAGGCACGCTATACGATTGATGCGGCTGGTATTGAAGTAAATGGCAACTGGTGGGACATGAACTTTGAGGTGTACCAGCATGGTGAAGTCGCAGGGAAAGTGAGCAAGGAATGGTTCACTTGGGGCGATAGCTATAAGGTACAAGTATGGAACGAAGAGATGGAGACAATCATTCTTGCGCTTGTTATTGCAATTGATTGTGTGAAGGCAGATCAAGCAGCCGCTTCCTCGGTTGTGTCGAATTAATATTCATTAAATGTCATATAATATTATTTATAGTAATCCAAAGGCTAAGGTTGAATAGACATTTTGATATGTTAAAATGGAAAACATCTGTAATAAATAATGCAAAGAGGATGAACTTTTTCATGAAGCAAAATAAGAAGAAATTTTCCAGTGTATTTACGTATGCTTCCATAATTGTCGGAGTGCTAGTACTATTTGGAGCAGTTTTTCCAAACCAGTTCGGTAAAGTCTCCAGTGGTGTTGGTGCATGGATTACGGAGACTTTTGGCTGGTATTATATGACAGTCTTCACCTTAATTTTACTCTTTTTTATATTTTTGGGATTTAGCCCAATTGGTAAACTCAAATTGGGTAAACCACACGATAAACCTGAGTTTAAAACGATATCATGGTTAACCATGTTGTTTAGTGCTGGTATGGGAATTGGCTTAGTTTTTTATGGTTCAGCCGAACCCATCTCACATTACCTGGCACCACCAACTGCTGATGCTGAAACGAAAGCTGCTTTAGCTGAAGCAATGCGATCAACTTTTTTTCATTATGGATTCCACCCGTGGGCAGTATACGGTATTGTAGCACTTGCATTGGCTTATTCCCAGTTTAGAAAGGGTGAGCTTGGTTTAATCTCGAAAACATTACGACCTGTTTTAGGAGATAAAGTAGATGGTCCAATCGGAAATGTTGTCGATGTGTTATCGGTATTCGCCACAATTATTGGTGTAGCAGTTTCATTAGGGATAGGAGCAATGCAAATTAATGGGGGATTGAACTACCTCTTTGGTATCCCAAACAATCAGCTAGTCCAAGGTATTATTATTGCCATTGTTACTGTGTTGTTCTTATATAGTGCTTGGAGTGGATTAAGTAAGGGAATTCAATATTTAAGTAATTTAAATATGCTGTTAGCAGGATTATTGTTTGTTGCTGTTTTAATTTTGGGTCCAACTTTACTTATTTTCAATATGATGACAAGTGCCACTGGTGATTACTTAAACACATTATTATACAATAGCTTGGATGTAGCACCATTAAACGAGCAAAAACATGAGTGGATGCAGTCTTGGACGATATATTATTGGGGATGGTGGATGAGTTGGAGTCCATTTGTAGGTATATTTATTGCAAGGATTTCACGAGGGCGATCAATCCGGGAATTTGTCCTTGCGGTATTATTTGTTCCCACTATCGTGAGTATATTTTGGTTTAGCGCATTTGGTCTAACAGGGGTGGAAGTAGGTCTAAATGTACCAGCAATATTTGAAATGCCACCTGAAACGCAGTTGTTTGGGATTCTCAATGAACTTCCTTTAAGTGTCATTTTATCTGTTGTTGCTTTGATACTTATAGCATCATTTTTTATTACCTCAGCAGATTCCGCAACATTTGTTTTAGGTATGCAAACTAGTTTTGGAACGTTAAGTCCTGCTGGTTTTGTAAAAATTGTGTGGGGATTAGCGCTATCAGCAATCGCATATGTACTGCTGTTATCAGGGGGAGAAACCGGTTTAAATGCATTACAATCTGCATCCATAATTTCGGCCTTGCCATTTAGTGTAGTGGTGATTTTGATGGCTGTAGCATTCTATAAAGATGCCAATCAGGAAAGGAAATACTTAGGTTTGACACTTAAACCGGATAAAAAAAGAATGAAGGAATATAGTGATAAAGCAAAATCCAATAGAGAACTGAGATAAAAAAGCGTGACTGTTGCATTCTGTTTTTAAGTACAATTAATTCCTCAAAAATCAAATTAAACAGCCATATTTTTAACCCCGTTTTAAATAAAACGGGGTTATGTCTTGTGTTTGCGGTTTTAAAATGAACTTTAGAGTCACAAGTCATATTATATATGAAGCAAGCTCCTGCTTTTCATGATGGGATAAGTCAATATGAAAAAATGGGATCGTGCTATTCTTTTCAGCATGGACTAGTTAGATGAGTTTTTATAATCTTGACAAAACAGACCACAAAATATAACATAAAAATGTAATCGATTACATAAAAGACAGGTGATTATATGGTAACCATACAGGAAGTGGCGAAAAAGGCAGGTGTTTCTACCGCTACTGTTTCAAGGGTACTCAATAACAGGGAAACGGTTAGAGAAAAGACGAGAGTACGAGTGGAGCAAGCTATCCAAGAATTAAATTATGAGCCGAGTGCGCTTGGTCGCAATCTCAGGAACTCTGAAAGCAGGCTGCTTCTTGTTTTGATTCCCAGTATTTCGAATCCATTTTACACGGAAATCATTAATGGGATTGAGGATACAGCGATTAGCAAGGGATATAACATTCTGCTTTGTGAAACAGATTCTAATCCAGCAAGAGAAGCAATTTATTTTAATATGGTGCGGAACCGACTTGCAGACGGGATTATTCTAATGGACCCGACTGTCAATCGAAAGAATCTGTATGACCTTGCAAGCAGGCATCCAATTGTGCAATGCAGTGAATTTGATGAAGAGGGGGAGATTTCCTACGTAACCATTGATAATGAGCTTGCTGCTTATCAGGCGGTTAAACACTTGATTAAATTAGGGAATAGAAGAGTTGCTTTAATTAATACAGATGAGAAGTACTTGTATGCCCGTGAACGCAGAAGGGGCTATGAAAAAGCCTTACATGAGTTTGGTTTGCCAATTGAGTCTAAATGGATGCGAGAAACGGAGCAGCTTGGATTTGAAGGCGGGCAGCAGGCGATGCGTTCTTTATTGAATGAAGCGGATAAGCCAAATGCTGTTTTTTCGGTATCTGATGTGCTTGCGATTGGTGCAATGAAAGAAATTCAGCTGCAGGGCTTGAAGGTACCGGATGATATTGCTGTGATTGGATTTGACAAGATCAGCTTTTCCAACATGACGAACCCGACACTCACAACAATTGCCCAGCCGATGTACAAAATGGGCAGCATTTCTGCGAATATGATTATCAATAAAATTAGAGGAAAAGATGTGGAAAGCCTAATATTGGATCATGAATTGATTATTAGAGAGTCTACATAATGAAAAGTGAGGTGTATGAATATGCCTAATCAAATTGCTATTGTCACAGGCGTAAGTCATAAGCACGGGATTGGTGCGGCCACGTGTCTGGAGCTTGCAAAAGCAGGGGTGGATCTATTTTTTACCTATTGGCAATCAGACAGTGGATGGCCTGAAACATTCCAAAGGGAGATTCAAGAGCTGGGGGTGAAGTGCGCCCATGCTGAAATTGATTTATCCGAACCTGAAGCATACCTCCAGGTTATTCAAGGTGCCGAAAATGCGCTGGGAGTACCTTCGATATTAGTTAATAATGCCGCTTATTCCACTAGAGACGGATATGAAAAACTTCAAGTAGCAGAGATGGATGCGCATTATGCGGTAAACATCAGAGCTGCAATGATGCTTTCTGCAGCGTTTGCAAAGAGTTTTAAGAAAGCAGGATATCATGCAGGAAGCATCATTAATTTGACTTCTGGACAGGCGCAAGGTCCGATGGTCGAAGAACTTGCCTATGTAGCCACAAAAGGAGCTATTTCTGCTTTTACGCTTTCCTTATCTGCAGAGCTGGGATCGCTTGGTATTACAGTTAATGCCGTCAATCCCGGACCGACCAATACAGGCTGGATGTCAGAGGAATTGAAGCAAGCACTATTGCCGAAATTTATACTGGGGCGCATTGGAGAAGCGAAGGACGCTGCAAGGCTTATTGCGTTTTTGGCAAGTAAGGAAGCTGCGTGGATTACGGGACAGGTTATCAATTCCGAAGGCGGATTCTTGAGACAATAATACGGATGTTTCGAAAAAATAATTCTATAAATAGGATTGACATCAAAAATAATTATCGTATAATATAACCAAATGTAATCGATTTCATTTTCAAGAATATTCCTTAAATATATCTTGGATTGAAATCGGCATTAAAAAAAGGGGGCATTACATTGAAGTTTTCAAAGTTAGCACTTAGCAGTATGTTGTTAATCGCTCTGGTTTTCTTTTTAGTAGCTTGTAATTCAGATTCATCGGAACAAGACAATAACGATGAATCCGATACATCAGGCGCGAATGGTGAACAAGCATCAGAAGGCAGTGAAGAAGAACCGGTTACCATTGTGTATGCGCGAGGGGTAGATACAACACCGGGTACAGAAGCAGTAATCAAAGCATTCGAGGAAAAGTTTCCGCACATAAAAGTGGAGCAGCGTGAAATGCCTGCAGATACAGGCCAATCCCATGACCAATATGTGACACTTTTAAGCTCTCAAAGTTCGGAGATTGATGTTTTCAACGCTGATGTAATCTGGCCGGCAGAATTTGCTCAGGCTAACTACGTGCTGGAGCTGGATCGCTTTATCGAAAAGGATGGAATCAACATGGATGATTACTTCCCGGGGACAGTTGCAGCAGCGAACTTTAATGGAAAGCAATGGGCAATGCCACAGTACACAGATGCCGGTGTTTTTTACTACCGTACAGATATTGTGGACCAGCCCCCAGCAACATGGGATGAATTGATCGAAATGGCAAGCGAGCTGAAAGGGGAAAACGGCACAGAATATGGCTACCTCATGCAGGCCGCACAATATGAAGGCTTGATTACAAATGCCATTGAATTTATCGCTTCTTATGGCGGTGAAGTAGTGGATGAAAATAATAATGTTGTCGTTGACAGCCCGGAAACAATCAAAGCACTCGATAAGATGAAGGAGATTGTAACATCTGATTTTGTACCAGAGAATATCGTGAACTTCATGGAAATTGAAACAGAGAATGCTTGGATTGAAGGGAATGCTGTTTTTGCTAGAAACTGGCCGTATATGATGGCTTCTTCTAATGATGAAGAGAGATCTGAAATCGTTGATAATGTCGAAATGTCCAGACTTCCAGCAGGTGATGAAGGTACTGCAGCATCACTTGGCGGATGGATGACAATGATCAATCGATATTCGGAGCATCCAGAAGCGGCATGGGAGTTTGTGAAATTCATTTCGGGACCAGAAGGACAAAAAATTAGTGCCCTTGAGGGTGGACGTGCTCCAACATTAAGCGCATTGTATGACGATCCAGAAGTACAGGGTGTCAGTTCATTATTCGCAAACCCTGAGTTCAGGGAAGTATTACAGTCTGCAGTTCCTAGACCGGTATCACCTATTTACCCGGAAGTTTCCGATATTATGCAAATTGAAATTTCAAAAGTATTGACAGGTGACCAGACCTCCGAAGAAGCTGCAAAGAATATGCAGGAAAAGATTGAAGCGGCGATGGCTGAATAGATTCTAAGTTAGTCAAAATAGCAGGATGGGCATATACTCATCTTGCTATTCTTATAATAGTGCGTGTGCAAAAAGGAGGATGAAAAGGACCGAGAAGTTCGAGGCGGCGTAGCTTTGAGTACCGGAGCGTATGCAATTAATACGTGAGGAACGGAAAAGCAAGCTAACGAAGAAATTCGAAGCGTCATTTTCACCGGACTTTTTGAACAACCTCTAATAGGGTCAGAAAGCCAGCTTAATAACGAGGAGGTTAAACATGAAAAACAAGAAAAGGCGCAGCTTTCAACTAAGTGAGAAACAGCTAGGGTATGCTATGGTCATCCCGTCCCTTGTTCTAGTAATGGTTGTCGTACTATGGCCGGTTGCACAGTCCTTTTACAATAGCTTATTTGACTATAGGCTGAATGATCCCTCTCGTTCCCAGCTCATGCTTAGTGCAACGATTGATCTGGAACGATACGTGGATAATCAATTTTACATAGGGAGTCAGCTTGATAGTTTATTAGAAAGTGCTGAAAATGAAGCGGATGCTGAAACGGTAAAGGGAATTCAACAGGATGTTGAAAACTATCACGCTGAGCTAATCAGTGATGAAACGATTAAGACAAAGGTAGAAGAGATCGATGAGTTATTAGCGAGTTTTACGCCAGTAAGAGATTCTGAGTTAAAATATTCTAAGGTAGATAATGCGTTTGCCGAAGCGTATCAGGGTGCGCTGGAATCTCATGCTGCAGCACTTGCTGATATAGCAGCTTCAAGCAGTGACGATACGTCAGGACAGCAGTTCCAGCAAGCCTCTGAGTTGCTCGCATCAACAGCAGGCAATATATTAAACTCAAACTTTATCGGATTGGATAACTATGGGAAGTACATGAAGGATCAGCGAATGTGGAAAGCGATGGGAAATACCGCATTTTTCACAGTCATTTCCGTGGCATTTGAATTGGTGCTTGGTCTGGCAATTGCTCTCCTTATCAACCGAGCATTTAAAGGAAGAGGAATCATCCGTGCAACGGTATTAATTCCGTGGGCTATTCCGACTGCGGTGGCAGCGATGATGTGGGGATTTCTGTATGACGGACAGTCGGGGATTATCGCACACTATTTGGAAGCGCTTAATCTGATTACTGGATCATCTTGGCTATTGACCACATCGGATGGCGGCATGTTTTCCATCATCCTTGCAGATGTCTGGAAAACAACACCATACATGGCACTATTACTGCTCGCAGGTCTGCAGACAATCCCGCAATCCTTGTATGAAGCATCAAGTGTAGATGGAGCCAACAGATTTCAGCAATTCTGGAGTATCACATTGCCACTTCTGAAATCATCGATCTTAGTTGCATTATTATTCAGAACGCTGGATGCATTCCGAGTATTTGACTTGATTTATGTATTGACAGGCGGAGGTCCTGCAAACGCAACGGAGTCAATTTCCGTTTATGCCTACAAAACATTATTCGCCCAGCAGAATTTCGGGGAAGGGTCTGTCCTTTCTGTCATTGTATTTATCAGTGTAGCCATCATTAGTTTATTGTATGTGAAATTAATCGGTTCTGATCTATTTGATGGTCGTACGAAATGAGGAGGGGTATAAATGAATAAACGCGGTGGAATAGGATTTTATCTGTTTCTGATCATCTTTGTTTTTCTTGTGATGTTTCCCTTCATCTGGGTATTTTTAACATCCATTAAGCCGCCAAGAGAGATATTCTCATCTTTCAGCTGGTTTACAAGCAATCCTTCATTGGACTCCTATGAAGCAGCGCTGACAAATCGACCACTGGTGCGATATATGATTAACAGCTTTGCGGTATCTGCTTTAACAACCATTTTATCACTGGTGTTTGCATCGTTTACGGCATATGCAGTTACGAGATTGCCGATTAAAGGAAAAGGCTTGATCCTGGGATTGGTGCTTGCTGCATCGATGTTCCCGCAAATCGCCATCATTTCACCAATGTTCAATCTGGTAACAGATCTTGGTTTGCGCAATAGCTATATGGGACTCGTTATCCCTTATATTACGATCAGTCTTCCATTGGCAATCTGGATTCTGGCAACCTTTTTCAAAAAGATTCCATATGAGCTGGAGGAGTCTGCCAAGCTGGATGGAGCAAGTCCATTCCAGACATTCCGGAAGATTATCCTGCCATTAGCAGCACCTGGAATTTTTACAACCGGAATCCTAGTGTTTATCGCAGCTTGGAATGAATATTTATTCGCATTGACTATTAACAGTGATGATGCATGGAGAACCGTTCCTGTTGGGATTTCGATGTACCAAAGTCAATATTCCATCCCATGGGGGGATATTTCGGCAGCAACGGTTATTGTGACGATTCCAATCGTTATTTTGGTATTGTTTTTCCAAAAACGAATTGTTTCTGGTTTGACATCTGGATCGGTTAAAGAATAATTCATAGAAAATGAGGTTGATTTGATATGAGAGAAAAGTTGAAAGTTGGAATAATCGGCTGTGGGGCAATTGCGGTGGAAAAGCACCTCAAGAGTCTCCAAAAAATCAGCCAGGTTGAGGTTGCAGCCTTTTGCAATCGAAATATTGAAAAAGCAAAGTCAGTCGCAAAAGAATTCGGAACAGCAGATGCAAAAGTCTATTCGGATTACAGGGAACTACTAATGGATGAAAGCCTTGATGTTGTTCACGTTTGCACACCGAATGTGTCCCATCCGGAAATTACAATAGCTGCGCTTGAAGCTGGGAAGCATGTGATGTGTGAAAAACCGATGGCAAAGACGTCAGAGGAAGCAAAGCAAATGCTTGCAGCTGCTAAAAGAAGCGGAAAAAAGCTGTCAATCGGCTATAACAACCGCTTCCGCTCGGACAGCCAGTACTTGCATCAAGCCGTATCACGGGGTGACCTGGGCGAGATTTATTATGCAAAAGCACACGCAATCCGAAGAAGAGCTGTTCCTACATGGGGTGTGTTTTTGGATGAAGAAAAGCAGGGAGGCGGTCCGCTTATCGATATCGGAACACATGCCCTCGATCTGACGTTATGGATGATGGATAATTATCAACCACAATCGGTGATGGGCTCTGTCTTTCATAAGCTTGGAAAACAAAAAGACGCTGCAAATGCGTTTGGCCCTTGGGATCCAGATGAATTCAAGGTAGAGGATTCTGCGTTTGGTTTTATAAAAATGCAAAATGGCGCGACCATTGTTTTAGAGTCAAGCTGGGCATTGAATTCACTCGATGTGGATGAGGCAAAATGCTCCTTAAGCGGAACCAAGGGAGGCGCTGATATGAAGAATGGTCTTCGGATACATGGCGAAGACCTCGGTAAATTATACACGACAAATGTCGAACTGGATCCTGGTGGTGTCGCTTTTTTTGAAGGAGAAACAGAAAGTGAAGCAGATCTCGAGATGCGTTTGTGGATTGAATGTATTTTGCATGATACAGAGCCGGTTGTGAAGCCGGAGGAAGCAATGGTGGTTACACAGATTTTAGAGGCAATCTATGAATCTGCGAGAACTGGCAAGGCAGTATATTTTGATTAAGATAGCCCTTGAAACTGGATAAATACGATAAAAATTGGAGTGAACAAAATGAAAGTAACCGTATGGAATGAATATCGACATGAGCAGGAAGACACAGCAGTTGCAGCGGTTTATCCGCATGGCATCCACGAAACAATTGCAGCTTTTATAAAAGAAGCTGGTCATGAAACAAAAACAGCTGTACTCGATGAGCCGGAGCATGGCTTGACAGAAGAAGTGCTGGCCGAAACAGATGTGCTCGTATGGTGGGGGCATAAGGCCCATGAAGAAGTAAGCGAGGAAGTTGCAGAGAGAGTGAAGCAACGTGTGCTGGATGGTATGGGTCTCGTTGTACTCCACTCGGCGCATTTTTCCAAGGTGTTCAAAAAGCTGATGGGCACTGGTTGTGATTTGAAATGGCGCGAGGCGGGTGAGAAAGAACGGCTCTGGGCTGTGGATCCGACACATCCAATAACAGAGGGACTTGGGGAATACATCGAGCTTGAAAAAGAAGAAATGTATGGGGAACATTTTGATATCCCAACCCCTGATGAATTGATTTTCATCAGCTGGTTTGAGGGGGGAGAGGTGTTCCGGAGCGGGGCAACCTTTAAACGTGGTCGTGGCAAGATCTTTTATTTCCGTCCGGGACATGAAACCTATCCAACCTACCATAACAAGGAAATCCAGAAAGTAATCCAAAATGGCGTGAAATGGGCTGCAAATACCAATACACCAAAGCATGTATATGGCAACAGACAGCCACTTGAGAAATTATCGAAATAGGGGTGACAGCAGATGGCAGCAGCAAAAGAAGAAGCAGAGAGTATGATTAAGGCAGCAAAGAAAAGCGATAAAAAATTAATGAGGTGCAATTCGAAAAATCAGCAATTTGAAGGAGTGATACGATGAAAAAATTACGAATGGGAATCATCGGTGCTGGGGGGATTGCCCAAGGAAGGCACATCCCTGCCTTCCTAGAATTACAGGATAAGGTTGAACTGACAGCAGTCCATGATATGAACCAGCAGCGTGCCAGTGAGGTGGCCGAAAAATATGACATTCCATATGTGTTCGAGAATTACTATGATTTATTCAAAGAAGTAGATGCAGTAGCGATTTGTACACCAAATAAATTCCACTCTGATATTTCGGTAGCGGCACTGGAAGCAGGCGTGCATGTGCTATGTGAAAAGCCGATGGCAATTACGACTGCGGAATGTGAAAGGATGGTCGAAGCCTCTAAAAAATCAGGGAAACTCCTTTTAATTGGCTATCACTATCGTTATACAGAGGCTGGCCAGCTAGCCAAAAGAGCAGTGATGAATAATGAAATAGGCGATCCGCTTGTGGTAAGGGTTCAGGCATTAAGAAGACGAAAGGTTCCCGGCTGGGGAGTTTTTACAAACAAAGACCTGCAGGGCGGTGGAAGCTTAATCGATTTTGGCTGTCACATGCTTGATTTAGCGATCTGGCTGCTTGGTGAACAGGAACCTGTGGAATTGATGGGAACAACATATAACCGATTAAGCAAATCCCCGAACCAGATTAACGACTGGGGAATTTTTGATCATCAAACATTTGAAGTGGATGATCATGTTTCGGCCTATATTACGTTTGAAAATGGCATTTCTCTTCAATTCGAATGCTCATGGGCTGCGAATATAAAAGAAGATAAAATTCATCTCAGCCTATCTGGATCGGACGGTGGTTTGAATGTGTACCCATTTGAACTATACCAGCCGAAGCTTGGCAAGATGATGGAAAGCACTGCCGAAGCGAAGCATGATGAAACTGCTGCAGGACTTGCCCAGGCTAAAAATTTTGTTGAAAGCTGTCTTGGTGAAGCGGAATTAGTTGTGAAACCTGAAGAAGCGATGAAGGTTTCCAAAATTATTGAAGCGATTTATAGAAGCAGTGAGACGAGATCAAGTGTTAATTTTAGATGAGACATGTTAGAAGGCGGTATCGGGGGGGGCTATCCGTCGACTGCCGTGGGCGTGAAATTAAATAAACAATCTTGCGGAGGGGCGGAGAGAATATGAAGCTTGGCGTATTCACCGTATTATTTCAGGATAAACCATTAGAAGAAATGCTGGATTATGTAAAGCAAGCTGGTGTAGATGCAGTGGAAATTGGCACTGGCGGGAACCCAGGTAATGCACATTGTGATATTGATGTACTTTTAAACAGTGAAGATAAGCGCAAGGAATACTTGGATAAGATTCATTCTCGTGGGTTAACAATCAGTGCATTCAGCTGCCATGACAACCCTGTGTCACCAGACAAAAAGCATGCACAGGACTCACATGAAATTTTTATCAAAACGGTTCGTTTGGCAGAGTTGATGGATGTTCCAGTTGTGAATACATTTTCCGGAACGCCGGGTTCCAATGAGGATTCCACCTATCCAAACTGGCCAGTAACACCTTGGCCAACAGCATATTCGGATATTCTGGAATGGCAATGGGAGAAAAAATTAATTCCATATTGGAAAAAGCAAGGGCAGTTTGCGAAGGATCATGGTGTAAAAGTGGGACTGGAGCTGCACGCAGGCTTTCTTGTGCATACGCCATACACGATGCTTAAACTAAGAGAAGCGACAAATGATGCCATTGGGGCAAACCTGGACCCGAGCCATTTATGGTGGCAGGGGATTGATCCAGTTGCAGCAATCAAGATCCTTGGAAAAGAAAATGCGATCCATCATTTCCATGCAAAAGACACCTATATTGATTGGGATAATGTAAACATGTATGGTCTGACTGACATGCAGCCGTATTCCAATGTGCAGACACGCGCTTGGACATTCCGCAGTGTCGGGTATGGACACAGCGCGCAGGAATGGTCCAATATTATCAGTGCTTTAAGGACATATGGTTATGATTATGTGGTGAGTATTGAACATGAGGACCCGCTGATGTCTGTGGACGAGGGATTTCAAGCTGCTGTAGGAAATTTGAAAGATGTATTGATTCGAGAGAGGCCTGTTGATATGTGGTGGGCTTGAGGTTGGGAGAGCTAGGTACTTGTTATGGTACCTGGCTCTTTATTTGCTTATTTTTAGGGTTAGTGAAGAAAAGCGCGGAGAGTTATAAAAGCACACTTGAATAACATAGATGTTCATGAATAGTTGTGGGCAATCAAATTCAAATCCTCTCTTACGAAAGCGGTTTCTATAATGCAGTAAATAATTTGTGTTTAATAGCACAGAATTCTTATCTTTTATTAAAAATAGCTTAACTGAAATCTGAAATCTTGGTAATTTTGTTAAAAATTTTCTAAAAATATATTGATTTATATATTTTTAGGTACTATAATGATTTTTGTAAGCGTTTACTTATTATTTTTTTAAAGTTGGAGGAAACCGATTTCGTAAATTGAAATCCATTTTAAGGAGGTTTTCATTTCTAGAATGAACTGAGTACGTTTGAAAAAAATCAAAATAATTATTATTGGGGGTTGTACGCATGAAAGGAATTAGAAAAATTGCTGTTCTTGGATTAGCGACATTGCTTGCATTTCTTCTAGCAGCTTGCAGTGGAAGTGATGACGGAGGCACAAATGATGCTAGTGGAGAAAAGGGAGAAATCACGTTGGATTTTTGGACATTTGGTGCAACTGGATATGAAGAGTTGGTAAAAGAATACGAGAAGGAAAATCCAAATATAAAAATTAAAGTAAAGTCGTCTGAAACAGCGGACCACCATGATGCACTCTTTACTTCCTTATCGGCTGGAAGCGGCGCACCGGATATCGCAATGCTTGAGATTGATCAATTTGACCGTTTTAAGGTAGCTCAGGATCGTTTCGAGAATTTATATGATCTAGGTGCGAATGATGTGAAGGATCAGTATTTGGAATGGAAATGGCAAAGTGGAGAAAATGTGGATGGAGATTTCTTGTTCGGGCTTCCAACAGATATCGGCCCTAAAGCATTGTACTACCGCACAGACTTGTTTGAACAAGCTGGACTCCCAACGGATCCGGAAGAGGTGGCTGCTTTAATTGATTCACCAGAAGCATTTGAAGAAGTTGGTTTACAAGTGACAGAAGAAACTGGAATGCCCTTTGTAGATAGTATCGAAATGGCATTTAGAGCTTATTTGGATGCTGCAGAAACTGCTTATTTGACTCCCGAAAATGAATTAAATCTTGGAGGAGACAGCGAAGTGAAAAAGGCATATGACTATGCTGTTCATCTAAATGATCTAGGATTAGTAGGTAAATATGAAATGTGGAGTCCAGAGTGGGCTAATGCCGTTAATAAGGGCGAGTTTGCAGCAGAACTAGGTGCAGGCTGGTTAAAAGGCTGGATGGAAGGAAATGCTCCAGAAGCTGTTGGCAAATGGAACGTGGCAACATTACCAACTGAGTTTGCAGCTAACTGGGGTGGTTCATACATCGCGGTTCCAAGTGAAACAGAACATGCACAAGAGGCTTATGATTTTATTGAATGGCTCGTATCATCCGAAAATCAATTAAAATCATTCCAAAGCCATGGATTATTCCCTTCTGCACAATCTGTTTATGAGGAGGAAGCATTTAAGACAAATGAAGATGAATTCTTCGGTGGTCAAGCAACAGCTCCAGTATTCGCTGAAGCGGCCCAAGACATTACTGGTATTGGATACAAAGGTGAAAAATACTTTCCAGTCCATAACGAGATATTGAATGCCCTGAAAAATGTCCAAAACAAAGGTGCAGACCCAGAAAAAGAGTGGGATGCAGCTGTGAAGCGTGCTGAGGATCTAATGAAACGCTAATCTGCAAAACTTGTAAGCAAGTAATCTATATGGTCGGCTTAACATTTGGATTTTTAGCCCCAAAAAGGTAAGCCGACTACCTTTCTTAACGCGTTTTTTGTAACCTTGTGAACGGTGAATAACATAAGATATGAGCGCCTAAGGGCACCGTACTACTTTGAAATGGAAAAGAGGCGTGAAAATGAATTCTATTCGTAAGAAAGAACCTATATTTAAAAAGAAGAGATTTAGGTCTGAAGAAAAAAAAGACATGATTTCAGGATATTTATATATAGCGCCTTTCTTCATAATTTTTACACTTATAGGCTTATATCCCGCACTTTTTAGTTTTTACTTAGCTTTCCAGAAATGGAACGGCTTAAGTCCAATGACCTTTAATGGTTTTGGTAATTTCCAACTCGTGTTAACGGATCCATTGTTTTGGAAGTCCGTATACAACACCATTATTATGGGGGTTATGGGCACTGCTCCCCAATTAATTGTCGGTCTTATTTTAGCCTACTTACTGAATATGGCTTTTCTCAAGTTTAAAAGTTTCTTCCGGGTTACGATATTTATGCCTTATTTAACCTCAATGGTTGCCGTAGCCCTGATTTTTAGTGTGTTATTCAGTAATCATGAATCTTCGCTTGCCAATTATGTATTAACCCATTTATTTGGACTTGACCCAATTTCCTGGGCTGCATCTGAATGGGGGACAAAAATTGCGATTTCGATGATGGTATTCTGGAGATGGGTCGGGTACAACACGATTATATATTTAGCAGGAATCCAAAGTATTCCTAATGATTTATATGAAGCAGCGACAGTCGATGGTGCCAATAAGTTTCAACAGCTATGGTATATTACGATTCCGATGATGAAGCCATTTATCATCCTGACCGTATTTACATCAACAGTTGGGGCGATGCAGTTATTCTCTGAGCCAACTGTATTCTTAGGGGCTGATGCCTTTACAAGGGACGAAGCGATGACGATTGTCATGTACCTGTACCGGGATGCCTTTAGATTACAGTCGTTTGGAACAGCTTCCGCAACAGCAATTATTCTGTTGGTCATCATTACGTTATTTGCTGTGATTAATTTACGATTAGTTCAAGGCTTTGGAAGGAAAAAGAGAGGTGTTCAGAAATGAGTAATCAAATCCAAAAGCATCGAAAAAAATTATCCATTGGCAGCATAGTCGTTTACTCGTTTTTATGCATTGCTTCAATCCTTTCTCTTTTTCCTTTTTATTGGATGTTTGTAATGGCGACACGGCCAAGTGCTGCCTATAATACAATACCACCAACACTTACACCAGGAAATATGCTGGTTGAAAATTTTAATAAGGTATTAAATCAAATTGATTTCTTTGGTGGGATGTGGAATTCGTTTGTACTGTGTGTGGTCGTTACGATTGTCGTTCTGTTCATTAGTTCATTAGCAGGCTTTGCTTTTGCGAAGTTTAAATTCCCAGGAAAAAACATCCTTTTTGTTGCAATTCTAGTAACGATGATTATCCCGCCACAGTTAGGGTTAATTCCACAATACTTTTTAATTTCGAAAGCAGGACTTCTAGACACTTTAGCGGGAGTCATGATTTTATCCTTTTTAAATCCTTTAGGGATATTTTTGATGCGACAATATATTTCGGGAGCGGTTCCAGATGAATTAATAGAAGCAGCGAAATTAGATGGGTGTTCAAACTTCCGAATCTACTGGAGAATTGTTTTACCAATCATCTTACCGGCATTCGCGACACTTGGAATCATTGTCTTTACTGCGGTATGGGGAGAATTCCTATGGCAGTTTACGGTTCTAAGAGATCCGGATAGCTATACAATTCAAGTTGCATTGGCACAGTTGAGCAATACGAATAATATCGATTTCGGCATGATTTTATCTGGAGTATTCTGGGCTACCGTTCCGTTATTAATCATTTTCTTATTATTTAATCGCTTATTTATTTCTAGTATTACAGAGGGATCTGTAAAATCATGAGTTTTTCCTGCCTGGCTATTGTTTCACTCTATAAATCTTAGTAATCTAACAGTAGGAAAGACATTTAGCAAGGATTAGAGGAGATAATACGATGGGCTTAACGATAAAGGACATTGCACAAATGACAGGGGTTTCACAAGCGACTGTATCAAAAGTAATAAATAATTATAAGGGAATTAGTGAGGAAACAAAGAACAAAGTCATGACAGTTATTAACGAAATGGGTTACGCACCTAATTTTTCCGCTCGCTCACTGGCAACTAAAAAATCAAACCTCATCGGTCTTATTTATGCTGGTAAGATCAATGTTGACATGACGCATCCATATTTCAATGAAGTTATTTCAACCTTTAAGAAGAATATTGGATTACTAGGCTATGATATTTTAATGTTTTCCAATGAACATTTTTTGCAAGATAAAGGAAGTTATTTAGCCAGATGCAAGCATTTTAACGTAGATGGCTGTTTGATTATTGCTGGTGAGGAAGTAGAGGATGCTACGTTTGAACTTGCGGAAAGTGGTTTCCCTTGTATTGGGATTGATATTGAGTTAAAGGGCCCTAGAGCAAGCTATGTCATGACGGATAATGTGAATTTATCAAGAAAAGTAGTCGAATATTTTTATCTGAGTTCCCTTCGGAAGATCGGATATATTGGTGGGATGCGTGATTCGGTCATTTCTAATTTCAGGTTAAGAGGATTCAAAGATGCGATGAGTCAGTTTGATCTTGATGTAAGAGATGAATGGATTCAATACGGTGACTATCAAGAAGAAAGCGGTTATATCTCCATGAAGCGGATGCTTGAATTGAAGAATTATCCAGAAGCTGTTTTCGCTGCCTCAGATTTAATGGCATTAGGTGCACTAAGGGCTATTAAAGAAGCTGGATTACATGTTCCAGGCGATATCCGGGTTGTGGGATGTGATGACATTGCTGCTTGTCGTTACAGTAACCCTAAACTGACCACAGTTAAACAGGATAAGGAGAAAATCGGTAAATTATCGGCCTATATGTTAAATGATTTAATTGAGGGGAAATCGAAATTAAAGCCTGTGTTTACGGACTCAGAACTCATTGTCAGAGAGTCGTGTGGAACAAACAAAACCTTCTGGTAAATTCACCTTGGTTCATGCTTGATTTTTAAAAAAATAACAACAGGATATGTATAGGATGTTAGGAGGGTTCTTGGTGAACTATTATGCAGTTTTTGATGTTGGTGGTTCCGCAATAAAATATTCTCTTATGGATGGGGCAGGCCATTTTTTAGAAAAATCTTCTATTCCAACACCGAAAGACGGCATTGAATCTTTTGTAAATACAATTGATTCAGTGGTGAAGGAATTTCAAAAAAGTCACATACTAAGTGGCATCGCCTTAAGTATGCCTGGAGCGGTAGATGTGGAATCTGGATATATTAAAGGATTAACGGCTATTTCCTATATTCATGGACCAAATATGAAGGAACTGATCCAGGAACGAACAGAACTTCCGGTTGAACTCGAAAATGATGCGAATTGTGCGGGATTAGCAGAAGGCTGGATTGGTGCTGCCAAAGGAATTAATGACTACATTTGTATTGTTATCGGAACTGGAATTGGTGGGGCAGTAGTATTAGATAGTAAGGTTCGTCATGGCAACAGTCTTTTCAGCGGTGAATTCGGTTATATGATTCTCGAGGATTATCTGAACCAGCCAATTGGGGAGAGCTGGAGCTCGCTGGCTGCAACTCGGGGCTTGGTTATGCAGGTTGCAGGGCGAAAAAACATGGACCCAGATACGCTTGATGGCCTAACGGTGTTTAAGATGGCGGATGGGGGCGACCTAGAAGTACAGGATGAAATTGAAAAATTCATTAAACGTTTAGCAGTAGGGATTTATAACCTGCAGTATATTATTGACCCTGAAAAAATATTAATTGGTGGCGCAATTAGTAAACGTGAAGGGTTTATTGATCAAATTAATGAAAAGCTTAAGGTTATGAAACCGAGTGATGCATGTTTAGATATTCAAGTACACCTATGCCAGTTTGGCAATGACTCCAATTTAATTGGAGCACTGTATCATTTCTTACAAAGAAATCAAAATCTTCAATCCATCGAACAGCGTGAAGCTTTAAGTTGATAAGTAAACGTTAACATGAAGCGAGCAAAATAGATACATAGGAGGGAATAAGATGATACACAAAAAATTAGAACCTTTTCCAAGTAAATTCATGTGGGGATCTGCTTCTGCTGCCTATCAAGTAGAAGGTGCATGGGACAAGGATGGAAAGGGACCTTCCAACTGGGACCAATTTGTTCGGATTCCGGGTAAAACCTTTAAAGGGACAACAGGTGATACAGCAGTCGATCATTACCATCGTTATAAAGAAGATGTTCGCCTTATGGCCGAAATGGGCTTGGAAGCGTATCGATTTTCTGTTGCATGGTCCCGTATTTTTCCTGAAGGGAAAGGTGAAGTAAACGAAAAGGGTATCCAATTCTATAGTGATTTAATTGATGAACTGATTAAAAACAAAATTGAACCGATTTTAACCATCTATCATTGGGATTTGCCACAGGCGCTTCAAGATGAATACGGTGGTTGGGAATCCCGTGAGATTGTCGAGGACTTTACCAATTATTCGGTTACTTTATTCAAGCATTTTGGCGATCGTGTTAAATATTGGGTAAGCTTGAATGAGCAAAATATTTTTACTAGTTTCGGATACAGAACGGCCCTTCATCCTCCGGGAGTAAAGGATGAGAAGCTCTTCTATCAAGTTAACCATCATGCCAATCTCGCAAATGCAAGTGCAATCAAAGAGTTCCGTAAATATGTACCGGATGGAAAGATAGGTCCAAGCTTTGCGTATTCTCCTTCTTATGCAGCATCCTCAAAACCGGAGGATATCCTTTCCGCGGAAAATGCAGAAGAGTTAAATGCGCATTGGTGGATGGACGTCTATGCTTGGGGGGCGTACCCTCAGGCAGCTTGGAAATACTTAGAAAGAAAAGGATTGGCTCCAACACTCGAAAGTGGTGACGCTGCATTATTACAAGAAGGTAAACCCGATTTTATGGGATTGAACTATTACCAAACCACTACTTTTGAGAAGAATCCATTAGACGGTGTATCTGAAGGGAAAATGAATACATCCGGAAAGAAAGGCACGACACAAGATACAGGTGTACCAGGTCTTTATAAAACCGTTCAAAATGAAAATCTCGAAAGAACAAACTGGGATTGGAATATCGATCCAACTGGACTGCGAATCGCCCTGCGCCGCATCACAAATCGATATCAATTACCAATTTTAATCAGTGAAAATGGCTTAGGAGAATATGATAAGCTCGAGGAGGGCGATGTCATTAACGATGACTATCGTATTCATTATCTTCACGTACATGTAAAAGCGATACAAGAAGCTATTAGCGATGGAGCAGACATACTCGGCTACTGTACATGGTCGTTCACAGACCTGTTAAGCTGGCTGAATGGCTTCCAAAAACGCTACGGGTTTGTCTATGTTAATCAACATGAAGAAGGTAACCATGATCTGCGCCGCATCAAAAAGAAAAGTTATGATTGGTATAAAGAAGTCATTGAGACGAATGGAAGCAAACTGTAATTGAATCTAATAAATACGGGGGCTGGCCTATTGCAACCCTTTAAACTAGGGGGAGCAGGTGGCTGTCCTTCTGCTTTCTATTGTTATCATTTAAACACAACATATTTTTAATTATGTTGTGTTTTTATTTTATGTGGACGATAAAAGTTAGCATAAATTTTCAAATCTTATTCCTATTGAACATATTCAACTTTGAACGCCGAAAAGTTTTATTTTATAAATCTGTTGTATTTATCCTATACTAGAATCATACCTTACATTCAATTGTGTAATGATTAACATAGATTGACGGTAATTCAAAGGAGAGTGTCTGGGATGGGGAAAAGAAACAAACATACAACTTTCACAGATTCACCATTCCTAAAAACATTAATCCAAGCATTTGAAATTAAAAGAAATCCCTTGCCATGGAATAAAGCAATTCTTGCTGGTGTCAGTGCCGCGTTTCCCGCATGGATAGGACTAATGCTTGACGACTTGCAATCCGGTCTTGCAGCTGGAATTGGCGGTTTTACATACCTGTATATGTTTAATGAACCGTATGCAGAGCGGGCGAAGAAGTTATTTTTTGTCATGATTGGTCTCTCGCTATCAATCGGTCTAGGAATGCTGCTCGCACCTTACCCCTTTATATTCTCATTGATGACTGGTGTACTTGGTTTTCTGTTTACTTTTTTATTTGGGGCCTTGAAAATTCCAGGACCTGCGGCAATATTCTTTGTGTTAGTCTTCACCATCACATCAGCAATGCCGATTGACCCTTCCCTAGCACCAATGCGAGCAGGGCTTACTTTAATAGGTGGTGCTTTCGCGTGGGTTCTTGCAATGAGCGGCTGGTTTATCAATCCCCATGGTCCAGAGAGAAATGCCATCAAGCGTGTGTATATGGAGCTGGGGTCTTTAATCGATGTGATAGGGACAGCTGAGTTTAGTAAAGAAAGACAAAGAGCCCTGCAAACGTTAAAAGATACTGGAGATACGTTATCCAGAGCGTATATTTCCTGGCAGAATTCGGCTGAATTTAGAAAACTTCACTATTTATATGAGCAAGCAAATCTAATTTATGCGGAGATTATCGAATTCTATGCAATACCTGATAAAAAGCAACTATCCGCAATTGCCCAAATGCTTCGCACGTTAGCGAATAAAATGGACAAACATTCGGGTGAACCAATGCCGTTCATAAATGAAACGGATACGGGAATCAATCTTCGTTTAGAAAAGATGGTAAATGAAGCAGTGCTTATTTTAAATGGAGACGATGAGCGATTACGATTAGAGGAAGAAATCCGTGTTCCCAGGTGTTCGCTGAAAGAGACCCTAGCAGGAAGCTTTCATAAAAATTCCTTCGTCTTTATTTCTGCGATTCGTTATGGCTTTATCCTGTTTATTGCAGCCCTCATAGCTTTTTCATTTGAATTTGACCGTTCTTATTGGATTGTATTATCATGTGGCGCTGTTATGTTAGGTTCAACTATTATCACAACGTTTCATCGTGCCATCCAAAGGTCATTTGGAACCATTGTCGGTGTCCTGATTGCGGCTCTCGTTCTTTCCACCCATCCAGATGGCATCTATATCATTTTGATTATTTGGTTGCTCACTTTCTTGACGGAGCTATTTATCCCAAGGAATTATGCGATTGCCGTAAGTTTCATTACACCAAATGCAATATTCATGGCAGAAAATACGTCCCAGATCTATGATTTGCGTTTCTTTGCGACAGCAAGGATTACAGATATTCTAATCGGTTGTGCGATTGGACTTATTGGCATATTCTTTATCGGCAGAAAATCGGCATCCAGCCGTCTTCCGCATCTAATTGCTAAAACAATCCGCAGCCAGATGCAATTGATGGCTTTCATGTTTTCTGAACGAGGGACGATGTGGATATTACGGGCAGTAGTGAAATAAAGAAAATGCACACCAACTTGAAGAATTTAAGTCTTGTTTATCGTACAGCTTTAGGAGAAATCCCACGTAATCAAAAAGCTTTAGAGCAATTATGGTCTGTTATTTTCTCGATTGAGCAGTTAGGCTTTTTATTAGAAGTTGCATCAAGAAAGCAAGATCTACCCATTCTTAAAGATGATGATTTAGCACAATTGATGCTTGTTTTCGAAATGATGGCGAAATCAGCGAAACAAATGGAGTCTCCAGAGACTCGGCGTGTTCCAGAGATTCCGGGTTTCCCGCAGATTCAGAAGGAGATTGGGGATTTGCAGGTGGCCATGCAGGTTGGAAGTGGTTTGGCGTAGAGGATACTCTATTTAATTAGTCGAACGCGACAAATTCTGCCTTTGACTCTAAACCGTTTATATCAGAAATTGTCGCGTACCTTGCTGTTCAGGAATAGATAATGAAACAGTGACAGTGAATTTACCATTATTTCTGATTAGTGTGGCGAAAGAATCCGAATATCCTGTTTACTGTATTCCTCCACGATTTCAGATGGAAGTGAGCTATCCGTAACAATTAAATCAATATCCTTTAGTGGACATACATTGATGTAAGAAGATGTCTCAAACTTTGACGCATCCGCAACGACTACTTTATGCTTTGAGCGTGAGATAATGGATTGAATAACGCCTACTTCGTGCATTCTGAAATCTGTTAAACCATGTTCAAGTGATAATCCGTTTACCGTAATAAAAGCAATATCAATATTAAAATTAGAAAGGATTTCTTCGCATTGTTTCCCATATAACGTGTATTCCTCTGGATTAAAAAAGCCACCGGTGAGGATAACGTTGAAGTTTTTATTTTCCCCAAGAATAGATAAAATCCGAAGATCGTTTGTAATAATTGTTAAGCGCTTAAATTTGTTAACAAGTACCTTCGCAATTTCGATCGTCGTTGTCCCGCCGTTTAGAGCAATTGCCTGTCCTT
This sequence comes from Oceanobacillus sp. FSL W7-1309, assembly GCF_038002145.1. NCBI lineage: Bacteria > Bacillati > Bacillota > Bacilli > Caryophanales > Bacillaceae > Oceanobacillus > Oceanobacillus sp. FSL W7-1309. The sequence goes on along the minus strand of NZ_JBBOBX010000001.1, from coordinate 1,329,894 downwards.
CTTCAATCAATTCAATCGCTACGAAAGCAGCTTCTTGTTTTTTTTCTCGATTTTTGACTTCTCTTTCATTAAAAAGTCTGTTTAATGCATTATCACTTTTTTGAGTTAAAACAGCCCCTCCATGTACTCGTTTTACGACTCCTTTTTTCTCAAGAACCTCTAAATCCCTCCGTACAGTATCAATAGAGATATCTAATAAAGTAGCAAGCTCTGAAGCTTTTACAGCTTTTTGCTGCTTTAAAAAGGATTCAATCATTTGATGTCTTTGCTCCTGTAACATCATCCAGCTCTCCCATCTGCCTCTATATTTCATGTATGTAAATCATAACACACAATATAAAAAAGCAAAATAATGCAAAAAAAAGCATTTTGTAAAGTAAAAATTGCGCGTATTCTTTGTAAAAAGCGTTAATGTTATGTAAATAAACTGTAAAACCCCTTGAAAAACAGCAAAATACCGATTAATCTTGCACTGTACCGCAAAAGAAAATACGAACAAAGAGAGGAAATAGCATAATGGGAAACTATTACAATCCTGTCAACATTAAAATAGATACCATAGATGTCATGGAAGAGGTACTAAATACAATCAAACCTCAACTCAGCAAGATTGTCCTTTTACATCGAGGAGGCGACTTTTCAGAATCTGCCGCTGGACGTAATCTCTATAAATACCTTGAGAATTATGAAGTAAAGCAAATAGAAGTGAACATATCCAATCCGGATGTGGAAGACTTGTTTCATAACTATAAGCAAATTGAAAACGTTGATTATCAATGCATCGTAGGGATTGGAGGAGGCAGTGTTCTGGATCTTTCGAAATCATTGGCTGCTTTAAAGGATATGAAAATAGAGTCTGTCTCTGCATTACGTACCATGATTGAACAAAAGCAATATGCAGAAAATCAAAACATCGTATCATGGATTGGCATTCCTACAACATCAGGTACGGGTTCTGAGGTTACTTGCTGGGCAACGATTTGGGATTGCGCTAACGGAGTGAAAATGTCGATTGATAGTGAACGCTTATATGCATATGCAGCCATCATTGATCCGACGCTTACAGTCTCATTACCAAAAGAATTAACGGCTTCAACAGCTTTAGATGCATTATGTCATGCAACGGAAGCTTATTGGTCAAAAAGCTCCAATGAAATTTCAAGAATCTATGCATTAGAAGCGATCAAACGTATTGTTGACAACTTTGAAAAGGTAATAAATCAGCCCGATGAATTTACATATAGAAATGAAATGGCTTTGGGCAGCTTGTACGCAGGTCTTGCCTTTAGCAATACAAGAACAACAGCATGCCACTCCATGTCCTATCCTCTGACACTGGAACTTGGAATGGTCCATGGAATAGCAGCAAGCATTACATTGGCCAACGTAATGAAAATCAATTTTGACTCGATTATGGAAAACGATAAGCTGCTCCAAGCATTTGGCGTAAGCAGCTGCAGTGAAGTTCAAGGCCTTATCGAGCATTTTCATCAGCTTGCAGGTTCTTCAAGCAAGCTCAGGGATTACAATGCGAATGAAGAAATAATCGAGAAAGTTGCCGCAAACGCCTTTACAAAGGGCCGAATGGATAATAACCCAGTTGCTTTAACACAGGAAGATGTCAAACAGATTCTACTATCTATTTATTAAGGATAAGGAGTGTAAAATATGAAAACGAAACTTTTATTGATAATGCTTCTCGTATTTATTGCTTTGTTAACGGCATGTGGTGGCGGTAATAGTGGTAGTGCAACAGCAGATGATGTGATTAAAATTGTTTGGTATCCGAACGAGTCTGGTAATGATTTGAAATCATCTCGTGATGAAATTGGAAGACTTATTTCAGAGGCTACAGGTAAAGAGGTAGAACATCAATTAACGACGGATTACTCGATTGCGATTGAAACGTTAGTCAACAACAATGCGGACCTTGCATTCATGGGTTCACAAGGATATGTAGAAGCAAATAACAGAAATGATGCAGTTCAAACGCTAGCCGTAAAATCTGGTGAATCCGGAACATTGGATGATGCTAAATACTATAGCTGGTTAGCGGTGAATGTGGACGAGCAAGACAAGTTTAAACAAAATGGGGAATTCTCTCTTGATACGATTGCAGATACAAGATTTTCATTCGTATCAAACAGTTCAACATCAGGGTTTAAAGTTCCATCATCCAGTATTATTGAACATTTCTCGCAACAAGAAGCATATGCAGATTTAACGGAAGAGGATTTAATGGGAAGCGGGCCGTTGTTTTCCCAAGTATTATTTGGCAACTCTCACCAAGGTTCCGCAGTCAATTTGTTATCGGGAAATGCAGATGTTGCAGCATTCTGTGATACATGTGTGGAAGAATATGTGGAGCTTGCTGAAGGGGAAGAAAATACAGCTGGTGCGGTTTATCGCGTGAAAGAAAATGCAGCCGAACCTTTCAATGCAGTTACAGGCAAAGAATTTACATTAATGAGCTCCAACCCAGTATTAAATGAACCATTTGTTGTGAATATGGATGTCTTAGGACAAGCGGATTTTGATAAAATTCAAGAACTATTAACCTCGGATGAAGTAGCAACTAATGAAAAAATCTTTGCCCCTGAAGATTCAGAACAGAGCGCTTTATTCTCCAAAAGTGACAAAGAAAGACTATTGCCAGTGGAAGATGAATGGTATGATCCAATTCGCGAAATTTCCAAATAACATTAGAGGGAAATGAAACCAGGAAGCGTGTACTTACGATGCGTAATCTTACTCAATATGCTCTAAAAAGGAGTCAATACACATGTCATTGTTAAAAGTAGAAGGACAAGGAAAATCATATACAGCCGCCAAACAAATATTAAAGAATATTCATTTTGAAATAAACGCAGGAGAGCTAGTTTCTGTCATTGGTCCCTCTGGTGCTGGTAAATCTACCTTGCTGCGTTGCATTAATCGAATGGTTGAATTTAATGAAGGAAAGATTATGTTTAACAAACATGATGTTGGAAATTTAAATAAAAAAGAATTACGAAATTTACGAGCGAATATTGGGATGGTGTTTCAGCACTATAATCTCGTGCCTCGTTTGACAGTGATTGAGAATGTTCTTCATGGTCGATTTGGTTATAAAACAACACTGCAGGGACTGTTAGGAAAATACACAGAAGAAGAAAAAGAACGTGCCTTTCACCTGCTGGAGAAGTTGGGAATTCATGAACATGCATATAAGCGATGTGACCAATTAAGTGGTGGTCAGCAGCAACGTGTAGGGATATGCAGAGCGCTTATTCAAGAACCAAAACTTATCTTATGTGATGAACCGATTGCTTCACTGGATCCGAATTCCTCTAAGATTATCATGGATCTTTTAAAATCAATCAGTACGGAAATGGGCATTACGTGTTTGGTGAATTTACATCAAGTGGATGTGGCGCAACATTATTCAGACCGTATCATTGGTTTAAATAAAGGTGAAATTGTATTTACTGGAACAAGTCATGAACTTTATGATGAACAAATTAATAAAATTTACGGGTCCAAAACGGAAGATTTAATAACAGCGTAAGGAGAGATGACTGTGAATGAAAAAAAGATGCGAAAAAACAGATGGCAGACAGTAATCTTTCTTCTCATCATCATCGTTCTAACCTATTTATCAGCAGCTATTACATCATTTAACTTTGTAGATGGGTTAGCGACAATCCCGAAAGCTATCGGCTGGATGTTTTCTAATCTCATTGTGACACAGGAAACGCTCGATAAATTGCCAACCATCCTGGAAAAACTAGCTGAAACTACCTTTATGTCGATAGCGGCAACAACGATAGCAGCTGTTGTTTCAATCTTCTTAGGGGTATTCGGTTCAAAAGTGACAAAAGTAAATAATTTTTTAAGTGTATTTGCCCGTTTTATTGCATCCATATCAAGAAATATCCCAGTTGTTGCATGGGCATTGGTTTTGCTCATTTCCTTTGGGCAAAATTCCGTAACAGGCTTTCTCGCCCTCTTTGTTGGGACGGTAGGGTTTTTAACGAGGGCATTTATTGAGTCGATTGATGAAGCGAGCCAAAGTTCTGTTGAAGCATTGACTGCAACAGGGTCTACCTATTTCCAAATTGTAGGGAAGGCTGTTATTCCGCAAAGTTTGCCGCAGATGATCAGCTGGGTGTTGTTTATGGTGGAAACCAACATTCGAAATGCTACATTGGTAGGAATCTTAACGGGGACAGGAATTGGATATACCTTTGATATGTATTATAAGATGTTAAATTATAATGCCGTAGCGCTTGTGACATTATGTATTGTCATTATCGTTATTATGGTCGACCTTATTTCAAATTACGTACGGAAGGTGATTCTATAATGGAAGCAACCTATATAAAGCGAAAGAAAGACGGTCGTATTCATATAAAATCGGGTAATAAAGGTGAGCGAGTTCTACGATGGACCGTAGTTGTTCTAACCCTTTTGACAGTTGTTTCCTTTCTATTCTTTAACTATGCAGGACTGGAATTAGGCACAGCGATTTCGGAAACAGCGTATAACTTGAAAGTGATGTTTCTTGAGCCGGCATTAAGTCATTTCAGTTTAAGAGAAGCCATCTATCAAGTTGGGATTACGCTTAGTCTAGCATTCTTAGCTACGATTATTGGCGCCATTATTGCCTTTTTCCTTTCTTTAATGGCTGCAACAAATCTAGCACCTGTCTGGCTAACTAGAATTATTCGCGTATTTGTTGCATTTATTCGGGCTGTTCCAACCGTATTATGGGTGTTGATCTTTGCGATTGCCGCAGGGCTTGGAAGTGAAGCGGCGGTTCTCGGTATGTTATTTCATTCGATTGCATATTTAGTTAAAGCATTTTCGGAAGCATTTGAAGAAGTCGATAAGGGAATCTTGGAAGCAGTGCGATCAACTGGTGGGAACTGGTGGCACGTCGTAAAAAGTGGTGTCTTACCATCTACATTTACCTATTTATTATCGTGGGTTTTCCTGCGGTTTGAAATCAACTTTGGTGTGGCAGTGGCAATGGGAGCGGCTGCTGGAGCAGGCGGAATTGGATTTGATTTATTTATGGCTTCCAGCTTCTACTTTGATATGCGGGAGGTTGGCTTTATTACCTACGCCATTCTCATTGTTGCCATTCTATTAGAAGTAGTTTCAACTCGTTTGAAAAAACGTTTCTTTCCAGCAACTTCTGATTAAATGATAGATGAAGGAGGATATAGAAAACATGAATTCTTACAAGCTTTTAACGCCAGGCCCATTAACAACAACAGCTACAGTGAAAGAGGAAATGCTGTTTGATCGCTGTACATGGGATCAAGATTATAAGGACATTACCCAAAAAATAAGAACGCAGCTCCTTGACCTTGCAGGGGTGACAGCTGATGAATATACAACGGTATTAATGCAAGGAAGTGGTACATTCACAGTTGAATCGGTGATGACAACTTCATTGAAAAAGCAGGATAAAGCATTAATCATAACGAATGGAGCTTATGGAGAGCGTATTGTCAAAATAGCTGATTCTATTGGTCTGCAATACGAGCAATATAGTGTTGCATACAATGCATATCCAGATGAAGCTGAGTTAAGACGTATTTTAGAAGAGGACCAGCAGATCACACATATTGTCATGGTTCATTGTGAAACAACAACAGGAATACTAAATCCAATTGAGATGGTCTCCGATCTTGCTAAAGCATATGATAAAACACTGATTATCGATGCGATGAGCAGTTTTGCTGGAGTGGAAATGGATGTCCGTGCTCTCGGTATTGATTATTTAATTAGCAGTGCCAACAAATGTATCCAAGGTGTTCCCGGGTTTGGCTTTGTCATTGCTAAGCTGGATAAGCTGAAAGCATGCGAAGGGAATGCTCGTAGCTTATCACTAGATTTGTATGACCAATGGAAGGAAATGGACAAGGATGGAAAATGGCGTTACACATCACCAACCCATGTTGTAGCAGCATTTTCCAAAGCAATTGATGAATTAATAGCAGAAGGAGGGATTCCAGCAAGATTTCAACGTTATCAGCATAATAATCAACTATTACGGGAGAAATTAGCGAAGGTTGGATTCCAGACGTATATAACGGAGGAAAAGCAATCACCAATCATTACAACGTTTCTTTTCCCACATGACAGCTTTCAGTTTGAGGACTTTTATTTCTATGTGAAAGAGAGAGGATTTGTACTTTATCCAGGAAAGCTGACAGAAGTCAATACATTCCGAATTGGGAACATTGGAGAAATTTATGAGGAAGATATCGAAACATTATGCAGTGTAATCGAAGAATATATGGGAGTGGTGGTAAAATGAAAAAAATTGAAGGCGTAATATTTGATTGGGCAGGAACAACAGTTGATTTTGGATGTTTTGCACCGGTAAATGCATTTGTTAATGTTTTTAAAAATGCAGGAATAGACGTGACAATAGAAGAGGCAAGAGAACCAATGGGACTGCTAAAAATTGACCATATTCGTGCGATGCTCGAGATGCCGAGAATTTCCGGTTTATGGGAAACGAAATATGGAAGAGCATTTAATGAGCAAGATGTAGAGGATCTATTTAATGCGTTTGAATCATCTTTATTGGAAACATTAGCAACGTATACCGACCCGAAGCCAGAGGTTCTTGAGACGGTGGAAAGCTTAAAAAGCCAAGGGCTGAAAATTGGTTCCACTTCCGGCTACACGCAAAAGATGATGGATGTTGTTGTGCCAGAAGCAGCGAAAAAAGGCTATAGCCCAGATTTTTATATCACACCTGATGGAACAAATTCATTAGGAAGACCGTACCCTTATATGATATACCGAAACATGGAAGCATTAAAATTATCAGCGGCTCGGAACGTTGTAAAAGTAGGGGATACCATCCCAGATTTTGCAGAGGCGAACAGTGCAGGAGTTTGGGCAGTAGGTGTTATTATCGGCAGCTCTGAAATGGGACTAAGTGAAGCTGAATTTGATGTGCTGTCTGAAGTGGAGCAAGAAGAGATTATCGGTAAAGTAGAACAAAATTTTAAACAACATGGCGCAGATTTTACAATCAAGTCAATGGGCGAGTTGCCTGGGGTAATTGAGCAAATTAATCAGCTTATTTTAGAGTAAGTGAAGTTGGATTTAGGGTCAGTCCTCATCGTTTTTGTAGAACGGTGGGGACTGGCCTTGTTTTGTTTGGTGGTTTTTAAAAGGGTTCTTTTTATCTTTTATCGAATGCCTTTTCGTTTAAGGGAATTCTCATGAAGCTCGATAAATTGTTGAATATGCGATTGCTGTAAGTTTCATTACACCAAATGCAATATTCATGGCAGAAAATACATTCCAAATCCATGATTTACGTTTTTTTCGATTGAACAGTTAGTCTATTTGTTGGAACTTGCATCAAGTAAGCAGGAGCTATCAATTATTAAAGATGATGATTTAGCACTACTGATGCTTTTTTTAAAATGATGGCGAAATCAGCGAAACAAATGGAGCCGCCGAAGATAAGTCGTATTCCGCAGGTTCAGAAGGAGATTGGGATTTGCAGGCGGCGATGCAGGTTAGTGGGAGTGGTTCTGTTGCTTAGGCTTGTGGAGAATTACTGACATCAAAACTGTTTACAAATATAGCAAAATATAATTAGTTGATTTGGGTAAATATCAAGAATTTTTGACAACAGAGCGAGACAAACAAGAAGGGAAAAGAATAAAGAATAAAGAATGAAAAAGAAGGTTAAGGAAACTATAGCCAACATACAAAAAAGCCCCGTTAAAATAGGGGGCCCAATTCTTCATCCAAAAGAGCAACATCATAAATCCCTCTCTTTATCCCTTCACTCATGGATAATAAGTAACTCTTTAATTCTTTATCCTTCAGATTGGGAACATTTCTCCAACTGTATTCTCTCCGTTGCCCATTATAGAGCACGATTAAACCAATGTCACCTTTATGTTTCCTTGTTGCAACAAGCTTGTACATTCCTCCATGTGGAGGTATCTGCCATTCCATAAAAGCTCCCTTTCCGTTTTAAATCAATTATAACAATAATTTTTAAAATAATATATTCATCCATTTAATGTTAGCCTAAAAAGACGATAAGTCACAGATTACTTATAAAGGAACGGGTCGAAGCATAGAGATCCAGATTTAAAAGGCACTTCGGCGTTTATAAAAAAGTGTTAGGAAAGTGAATAGATACTTCATGATTGAGAGTCGCTTATTTTTCCACTGTTATTATAGGAATCAATCATTATATCAAAATAATTCGTTTGGTTTATTTGTAATTGTTTATATAAGAAGTGCCAATAAATTTACATGTCGATTATTTAACGTTTTTTTCGCATTTCTTTTTCTAATCATAATATTTAAGGGGTTAGCCCTTTTTCCCATCGAACAATGGTGTCCAAACACTAATAAGTATAATTTTATTATAAAAGGCAGTGCTGACTTAAATGAAATCAATGTCCTTCAGCATGGATATAACAACACCGCCTTTTATCCAGAAATATTGAGGGTACATTCTGATTCCATTGAGTACTAATGTTTTTTTTGATGCATCTTCACCAGACCCACGTACAAAAAAGTTATACTCTTGTGATTTTGGAAAATTAGGTGCTGTCATTGGTATTTTTGTTTTGGGAGTAATACGATGGTTTCCATTTTTATCAAGAACTGGCTCATCTATAAGTTTATTATTATTAATTAAATCTCGTATCTTTCCCCATACATTCTTAATATCATTTTCTAAAACACTTTCGTCTATTGCTAAGCGCTTAAAGCCGATGAATTTATTATCTAATAACTTTGCATCTGTTGAAGGTTCCTCAAAAACGATGCAAAGAAATTGTTGACCATTAAAATAGCTATATACAAATGATTCATCAAAGTGTGTATCTTGATTTGTCCATTCTTTAAAGTCAATCTGAAACAGTTTCATATCTTCTGTACGTAATCCTTTATCTGTTTGAACGATTGTTTTAGGAATAATACCAATTTTACTAAATAATTCGATTTTACTTAGTTTTTTTGCTTTCCCCCCAAACATTTTGACGATAATTTGCTCAGTAACGCTTTTGGAAACATTACCCTTTTTATTAACCTTAATTGGAATATCTAATATATTCATTAATTCTCGAACAGTTTTATTATTATATTGTTTTGTAAGGTGATGTAATTCATCGTCAAGTTCTTTAAATGATGAATATGTTTCATCTAGCTTTTCAAATTTAGCTCCAAAATGTTTCTGTACAATTGTTGAAACGGTTGTTCTTTTTAATCTAAAACGTGGTCGGTTTGGCCATTTAGGAGAAGTATCGATGAGCATTAGCTTTTTCTTAAGATCGCTTGAAATACGTGGATACTCATCTTGTGGTTTTTCATACGTATCTTTCAAAAATTGAATAAAATCTCGCACAATAAGCCAGTCATTCTTTAGAATTTCCTTATCTTCATCAGAAAATTGATGAAAGTGATATCCTTTGATGAAGAAGTTTGCATATTCAGCAGCCGAAACAGTTTCAGAAGAATCATAATGATAATAAACTAATAACAAATGCTCTAACTTATGCCAAAAGCTAGATTTATCATACTCTTCCTCTTCAGTAATAGAGTTGGGAGAAACAGCAGTAATTGTCATGGGTTCTTTCGCTTCAAAATCATAGCCATTATTCCTTTTAGGCTTTCGAATTCCTGTTGTTTTTAACTCTGTTTCAACACCATCAACAATTAAATCTGGATTCTTATCTTGATCAGATGGATAACCTAAAATAGAGCGCTCTACGACATCACCTGCGATTCCGGTAATCTTGGGGTGTTTAATAGTACGGGCAAAAACATTATTAACATCAGCTTCACCGAGTGTTTTTCCAACAACATTACTTAAAATTTCATCCAATTCTTTTCGTGAGAATTTATGTAAGGCCATGATGAGAGGACTCCTTTTTAGTGTAGTTTTTAAACGATATGGTATTTATTCTCTTTTCGTTAACCGATTAGAAAAGAGTGATTAAAAGATCTTGATCTTTTCTCTATCAACCATTATAATAGTAATTATATTATAAGGTAATAGAAAGGGTGTTCATTATTATGATTTTATAGATGATTTATAGTAGTCGAAGGGCTAATTTTAGTTTAGATAATATAGAACTATATAAGGTGACTATGTTGTTTTATTCTGTTTTGTTCACATATTAAATATAAAGTGTTGCTGTATATAAAATCTGTAATGGTAAGGAAAATTAGAAATAATAGATTTCCATTTCTAATCCTATTCTAATGTGAAAATTAAATGGTTTCTTTGAACAAGGGGAGTATTTGTTTGAGGAATAATAAAAAAAAAATTAATATTCTGTCCAGCGTAGTTAAGAACAAAGTATAAATGATGTCAGCATAAAATTGTCAAATACAATATACATTCTTTGATTTTATATCGTTTCTTTTAATTTAGATTTTGTTTTATCAATGATGTGAACTGTTACTAATCATAAATATAGGGGGATATAATTGAAAAATTCTACGGTTTCTCTATTAGAAAAATGTAAAATTGATTTAAGGCATACTTACGAAATATTTATAGAAAATAATCGATATGATATAGATGATTTTAATATGATTTTGACTGATGAAGATTATAGGCAAGCAAGATTGACAATTTCAAAGCTTAGTGATGAACAAGAAATTGAATTTCCATTGATATTAAAGGATTGTAGAACTGTTGAGGAATTTATTCAATATATAGCATACGACTATAACAGTAATTTCGGTGATAGTATGGGATATATATCTTCACTCACTAGCGTTGCATAAATAGTAACTGAATTTTCAGTTTTAATATTTTTCCCAAGAAAGCCAAAAAAGTAAATACCCAACTTAAGGTGGCTCCATCCATTTGGAATATATTTACAATTAAACGATAGCGACAGCGACATTCTATTATTAAGATGCACCTTTTCCTTCTATTTTACGAAGCCAAAGATAACCTGGCTTCCATAAGGCTGCTCTTAAATAACGACTGATTTGTAATAAACTTCGCTTGCTGTTCGTCTTGAGTTGAATGAGTACATTCAAACAAAATACGATAAGTGCAATAAACACCTGATTGTAAACGGCTGATTCGCTATGGCCATAGAACTTTTTAATGTTCACATGCTGTTTCATCCATTTGAAAAACAATTCAATCGCCCAGCGTGATTTGTACATTTCTGAAACCTCTTCGGGGCTTAAATCAAAGCGATTGGTAATAAGTTGAAGGATATTTCCTTTTGTATCTTCTACTTTGAGTAACCGAAAATAGTTTTCTGCACGGTTTTGCGATGTCCCGATCAAAACCATTTGATCTGATAAAACAGTTGAGTCTTCAGGAAGTTTAAAGTTGTAAACTACTCGTACAAACGCATTTTTTCGAAGTCTTGTCAGGAAAAAGTAGCCATCATCTGTCATGCGGTCTAAACGTTCATAATCCAGGTATCCACGGTCAAACACGTACATGCACTCTTTATCGTCTACCAAGACCTCAAGCTGACTACGATCATGTTCTTTCGCGTTGGTCAACACAGTTTGCTCTGGATAGGATGTCCCTTTTTCCATAAACACAAGCTTGAGATGTACTTTTACACCAGCTTTTGTTTTCCGAAATTCAGCCCAACGATGATTGGTTAAATTCAAGGGTAAGGTGGTCGAGTCAATTATTTTTAAAGGCATGTGCAGCTGTGAATAGTGTGTTTTTGCATGAATTTGAGATACTAAATCAAGGAATAATCCCTGGAATATATCCGGATTCAACCCGCTTAGTCGACGAGATAACTGGGAGACGCTAATCGAGTCAAGACCGACTTTCTTTTGAAGGTCGTTATTGAAAAGGCGAGCATTTAATTCATGTAGGCTCTCCACTTCTTCCAGCTGTGCGTAAAGTAATAACTTTAAGAATGATTCTGTCATTAACTTTTTCGTATAGTAATCTAATTTCATGGTTTTCACATTATCTTCAAATTTTTTGAGATTTATGGATGAAAACCATTGTCCAAATGATGTTTTTGGTGTAATCTTGTCCATGAGTTGGTCCTTTATTTTTGGATTTGGACGGGTTACCACCTGACTATATCCATTATAAAGGACTTTTTCTTTGCACAACAGTAAATTAGTGAACATTTTGGGTATTCATAATATTTACTTTTAATTAATGCAACGCTAGTGATCTTCACTATTTAACCCATTTATTGATTACGTAGAAATACAAAATATTGAACTTCAAATAGTCCATATTGAATGTGATGTTCCTAAAGAGTTAAGGTACGACCATATATTGGAGGACATCGCTAAGTGTGAACACAGAATTAATACAGGTGATTATTCGGGCGCTTTGACTTCAGCAAGGTCTTTAATTGAAGGAGTATGTAAAGAGCTTATATTTAATTTTGAAGGAAGAGAGGTTGAAGATAATCCTTTATTGCCTGAACTTTTCAAAGATGTTCGAACTCATTTGAATCTTGATCCTAGTAATCAAATACTACAAAAACCTTTGAAGGAAGTTTTAAGTGGTTTAATAAAAGTAGTTCATGGACTCAATGAAGTGAGGAATTTAGGTGGAGATATGCATACAAGAAAAGTTACCCCTAATTTACACCATGCTTTACTTGTAGTTAATTCAGCTAAAACTGTTGTGAATTTTTTATTTCATACTTATGAATACCAAAGAAGTATGGGAAAGGTTGTAGCCAAAGAATAATAAAATACGATATAATGACAACAATATTTTTTATCTAATATTTTTTACTGGAATAGTATTATAGAAAACTAATAATATCTATGTTAAAATTAACTGTTATGATTATAAGTTTATACACTAAGATTTGAATAGAAAAACCTTTTATTATTTATAATCAAAGATCTTGATCTTTTTAATAAAATAAGTTATAATGCAAGAAAAGCGAAAGGATGTTCGTAAATGGGACACCAAAAAAAGCTTCGTGTAGTGGAATTGTTTGCTGGTGTAGGTGGCTTTCGGCTTGGTTTAGAAAAAGCTAACAAAGCTTTATTTGATATTAGTTGGGCAAATCAGTGGGAACCATCACGAAAAGCCCAAGATGCGTTTGAATGCTATACACGGAATTTCAAAGATGGGATACACAGTAATGAAGATATCAGTAAAGTTTCCGATAATGTATTTCAAAAGCTTGTTCCTGATTTAGTCGTAGGTGGGTTTCCATGTCAAGATTATTCAGTAGCTAGATCATTATCAGGAGAAAAAGGCATACAAGGGATAAAAGGAGTATTATTCTGGGAGATTGAACGAATACTTAAAAACTCCCACCCCAAGTATGTACTTCTTGAGAATGTCGATAGATTATTAAAATCCCCTTCTAAACAAAGAGGGCGTGATTTTGCGGTGATGCTTGCTACTTTTCATAAGTTAAATTATAACCTGGAATGGCGTGTAATTAATGCTGCAGATTATGGCCATGCCCAAAGAAGACGTAGGGTATTTATATTTGCATATAAGAGAGATATTTTATTCGATAGAGAGCAACATAATTTCGATAAAAAAGAAATTGTCTTTAAGGAAGGTTTTTTTGCAAAGGCATTTCCTGTGAAGGAAGACCCTTATTTAGGAAGAATAAGTGACATTGAAGAATTGCCAACTGATAGAGTTGATATTTCAGATAACTATTCATTCGGTTTTCATACTTCTGGGATTATGAGAGATGGAAAATTTCTTACGGCACATACCAACCCTGTGTATATGGAGCCTACCCCGTTAAGAGATATTCTATTAGACGAAGAAGAAATAGATGAAAAATATTATCTAACTGAAGATACAGAAAAGAAGTTTGAGTATTTACGTGGTGCTAAGAAAGTTGAAAGAACAACAGCAGATGGGCACAAATACTTTTTCTCAGAGGGTGGAATGTCCCCTACGGATTCTTTAGATTTACCTGGGCGGACGATGCTCACAAGTGAAGGTTCTAAAAATAGAAGTACTCATATAGTTGAGGTTAATGGTAGAAAGAGATTCTTGACACCAATTGAATGTGAAAGATTAAATGGATTTAATGATAATTGGACTGTGGGAATGACTGATAGAATGAGGTATTTCTGTATGGGTAATGCATTGGTCGTAGATCTTATAGAGACAATGGGGAAACGTATAGAAGAAATTGAAACATTAAATGAGACTGAAATCGTTCAGTTAGAGTTATTTTAGGCTCGAACATAACCTCTCAAAATGAATCGACCGTATGAAATTCAATTAAAAATATTGATTTCATACGGTTTTTTTAAATTTAAACTAAATAATCCATAATTTTGTCCATTCCCTTTTTAAATTGTTTATTTTTTCTATTTAATAAACGTTTGAGCTTTAAACTCTTATTGAATATTTGATTAGTTAAAAGGATATAGATAGTTTTTGTCGTATTATATATCTATAGGTTATAACATTAAAAGCAATCATTAAAGGAAAGGAATAATACTATGTTACATTGTGCAGAATGTCAGGAAATAGTTTTAAAAAAGGATTTAGTTATTTTAGATTGTACACATTCAATCTTACATAAAAAATGTTAGGATTACTTTAATTTCCCGGTCCGGGTGAGAGATAATAAATCATAGAATACTATATATTAATAATCATATTTAAGTATTCACCAGGAGGAGAAGACCCCAAATAGGAATGCTTAGCTGTGTTAGTATTTATTTGAAGAAGAGCCACAGGGCTTACGATGAATAAGCCCTGACCTACAAAAATCCACTTTAAAATCAAAAGTAAATAAAATGGCGGCTAACAAGGTTTGAATAGTAACACGGATTCTAAATCCGTGACCGAATCTCTATTCTGCTTTTCTTATGGTATATATAGTTGCGATTCTTCACATATAAATTGGAACGGACAATATTTACAATTATCACCAGGGCGCGCTAATGGAACATCATTTACATTATATTCTCGTTGATTCATTGATTCTCCTTTAGAAGGGGAACCAAATAAATTTAGCCACATACGGATATCATGATATTGCCATCCGTTAATCCATGTGTACTGTCGTTTAATTTTTTCACGATTATTCGTTGCGTATTCAATGGCAGCTGTTTGATAGACATTTTTTTTGGTTTCCGACCAATGTGGGAACCAGTTTCGATAATGTTCAAACATATCTTGACGTTTTTCTTTCTTTAAATTGGCTTGATCGTATGAAATAAGCTGCTGGAATAAAAATGATTCATGAAAGCTATCATAAAAAATTGGACGGCGGTCGATTAATAATGAATATACAAAGCGTTTTGGACATCGGTTAAATAACTGTCCTGGTAATAACTCATATTGGCGCTCGTTAAATTCAATCTTCTTTTCTACATAAGTTGGTGTTTTTTCTTTTTGTAGAAGCTGATTTACTTGTTGATGAGAGCCTTTAATAAGTGTTAAGAAGTTAAGATAGAAGCATCGCTTCAAATCTCTCTGTTTATTAAGCCGTCGAACGATTGAGAAGTTTATTTTAACTGCATTTGTCATAATAAGATAAAATTGATAACATGCAATCTCTACTTCAAGCTCTTTTCGTATTTTTAACTGATGTAAATACAAATTGTTTTGGCAAAGCAAATCAAAGGAATCGATTGAAAGTGGCCAAATGTTTAGTGATTGTGATGTCGGAAATGCTTCATTATCCATTAAGCTAAAATGAATAACTCGATTATCCTCAAATTGCAAACCATCACTATTTAATAATGAATTAATGGTTTCAGTCATACCAGAATCTTCATAACCGTATAATTCTGCTTCATATTCATCTTCAAAGTCTGCACCTTGCGCTAAAAAGTAACGCAACCCCTGCATTAAGTCTTTGCGATCTAAATAGTCGAGGGTGTCGTCTTTTAATTCATCTAAAGCGGATAGAATATTTTTTGCTATCTCCTTATCAAGGCTTTCCGATAAGGACGGTATAATATTGATTTCCACATGGTCCTCTAAAATTTCAACGTATTGAGAAATGTTAATTTCTGTGCCTTTGAAGAGCGAGTTGAAAAGTTGCTGAATTTTGCGTATAGATTCTTTTACAAAAAGTAAGTCCTCTTCACTGCTATAAAAGTAGCCAATTACCTCATGATAAAATGAATACAAGCGATGTTCATTATTGTGATACGAGTTTTTGTTCGCAAATCTGCCCTCAGCTTGTTGCTTTGTCGTAATGAGGGAATCTATGCATGTTATCCATTCGTTAAAGGTAGTAAAACTTTTCGTGATTTCTTGTAGAAAGTCTAACGTTCGCATTGCGTTTTGGGCATTAATACCCTCTACGAATAAATAACCCGAGTTGAATATTTCCCTCAACAATGTATGTGTGATGCTTTCGATGTCATCGTATTGTGCCGTTGTGACATTAAATTTGCGTTTATTAATATGGTGAATATTAACTAAAAAGGCGCCTAATGGATGCTCGGATAACTTGTTATAAGCGGCTTGTTCAATAGGTGCTAAAAATTCACGAACCTCCATAGTACGTGGTGAAACATAGCGCTCATCATTGGTTTGTGTATAACGTTTAAATTGCTGAAGTGTATGAAATTCGAAAAAGTTTACTTTTTTTATATTATCTTCATCAGTTAACATTTTTGGTGCTGTGAATGATCCATTAATGGCGAATAGAAACTCTTTAGCATGATAGTTAATGGTGTATGGATATGGCATAGCGCGTTCGAAACCCAGTTGCTGAATGTGTAAGAAGTGTTCAATTGTTTGGAAACCATACTTATAATTTGGTTGATAGTTCACAACATGAATAATATCGAATTCTTTACTTAGTAAATCGAATAAACGCTTCTGAATTGGTACAAGGAAGTAAAAACCATGCAAAACTAGTTGACATTTTTTTCCTCGTTTAATGCGTTTATGGATAATGTCTTGAATAGAGTGGTCATAAGGAATATTAGCACTTATGCGTTTTTGATTGTCTTCTAGAACGTCTTGAAATAATTTTATTAATGTGGTATGGAATACATTTTTGGGAGAATTCTTTAATTTCTCAAACCAATTATGAATATTATGGTAAGCAGGGTTGTGTTCCACTGCTTGCCATAATTCTAAAAGGATTCGTTCCTGTTCAGTTAAATTTTGTAATATGCCACGAACTAATGAACTTGTGTAACCACTCTCAATTAATAGTCGGATTGTTTTCAATAAAAGTTCTTGGTTTTTATCAACTGCTGAAAATAAGTTAGTATTTAAAGAAGGGTTTTGCTCATTAAATTGGCGTAGTTCCTTTGAGAGTAATGTATATTGTTTTAATCTCGTTTTTGCTTTAGACCAGTCACCTCCAATGTATTTCAATAACTCAGCAAATGAAATAATAGGACCTGTAAACCAACGATTTAGACCAGTATTACTTTTTATCATTCCTGTTTTAAGGGAGGTAGTTGCTGTAATATGAATAGCATCCTTATAAGTAGCAAAGGTGCTATCTTGGTGAAAAAGTTCTTCAGCATTTGTATAAACTAAATTTTTATATCCAGACATACGTATACTCCTTACATTAATAATAGTTCCCCCCAATTATTTGGTTGGTCGGTACCCGTTTGCACGTCTTTTAGGCCATAAATTTTTAATGATTGCTCTGCGCGTGTCATTGCTACATACAAAATCCGTGCTTCTTCGCGACGTTGTTCCTCGTTTTCCAAGTTACGTAACGCACGATAGTTAGATGATATATTTTCAAACTCACTCGGCTTGTCGTGATATTTCCAACCGAATTTCAATTCATCTTGCTCCCCAATATGGACAATTATATCTTTTACCATAGCATTATCGTTTCGAATGAAGGCATTTTTTGGATAGGGGATTAGCACCGTGTGAAATTGAAGCCCCTTTGATTTATGAACAGTCATTACTCTTACAAAATTATCCTCGAAAGATGTTTCTTCGATTTCAGCTTCATCACTCTCTCGGTTTGTTAAAATCTGTAACTTCAACCAATCATAAATCTGAATTAATGTTGCATTATTATTAAACTGCGCATAAATCTCGGTTAAGATTTTTTCGAGGTTTAATTCGTATTTTAGAGCTTTAATTTCATCATAACCAAGAGCTTCTAAGTTAATTTTATAATCACTTTGGTCTAAAAATTCTTGCACAATTGGCAGAATAGGCTTTTCCTTCATTAATTTCAGCGCTATTTGCCATGATTCAGGTACTTTAAATGAAAAGTCATTAGCGCTAATCATAGTTGGGTTGCTTTGACGATGATTTTGATAGCGTTTTTTTGTTGTAAAGTGAATTGGTTCTTCTTTCCTACAGAAGGATGTTTCGCTGAGTGAAAGTAATGCTTGGTCTCTTGAGATATCGTCACTTTTTGCATAAATCCATGAATGCAGTAAAATGCTCAAATCACGTGCTGCTTTAGAAACATAAAGCGTTCCTTCTGTGCGTACTTCATATTGTGGACCGTTTTTTAATTGACTGAGCATTTTACCAATTGTTATTGCTTCATGATTATTACGTACCAATACAGCTAAGACGTGTGGTTTGTCTTTTTTTTCTGGCATAAGTGCAAAGTCTTCAAGTAAATGGTCAACTGTAAATTCCTTTTCGTATAACATGAAAATCTGGTCTTTGTCCATATAGTTCTTTTGACGAGAATACATAGGTTGCTCATCAACTGGCAATAATTCCCTCTCGCGCCAATATCTAAAAATCTCTTCCATTTCTTCAATTAATTCTTTGGATGAACGGAAGTTTTCTACCAAGAAAGAGGTGCTAAGTTTCTTGTACTGAAGTTCTTTTAAATATTCATTTAAAACTGTAAATGCAGTAGAGTCAGCTCCGCGAAAGCGATATACACTCTGCTTTGTATCACCAACAACAGTTAAGTGTAATTTTGCCTTTGCTGCAATCATTGCAATAAATTGAATTTGTGCAATGTCAGTGTCCTGAAATTCATCCACTAGTAAATATTTATAATTCCTATTTAGTTCATGTAATGGTACTTGTTGATCAGTAAGTAGCTTTAAAAAGCGGGTTAAATCTGCGACAGTTAGGAAATCTTCATCGAATTTCAATTTTGTAAATTGTACTTCAGCATCTTTTAATGTGTTCGTTACAACAAGTTTTAAGGTATCGTCATCTGGGTTTAGCTCGAGGTAATCTATAAGCTCTTGTTCGACGATACCCTTCTGATTGAATTTATCCCAGACGTTTTCAAGAAAGTCAATGATTTTGTGATAATCTAAACGACCAAATGGATTAGAGAAATACTCTGAAAGCGTCTTGTCTAGACAATGCTCTAAAATCCCCCGCCGATTTACAACTCTTTCTGTGATATCAATATTGCTTGATAAACCAATATAATGAGAGAATTGTTTTAAAATATCTTTTGCAAACGTTGGAATAGTTACGATTTTCATAAAGCTTATTTGCCGTATGTATTCATAATGAACGTCACTGCCAGTTTGTCTATATAAATCTTCCAACCGTTCTTCTAAAGCTTCTTTCATATTGCTTGCTGCTTCATTTGTAAAAGTAATCATTACAATTTCATTCAAGTTGTTAATACGCTTAGTGAAAAGTAAAAATAAAATGCGCGATACAAGCGTTGTTGTTTTCCCACTACCCGCTCCTGCATTTACGGCAATATTGAAGTTTGGGTTGGCATGTTCAATTTTGTACTGGTAAAAGTTAAAGGATTGGCGTTTAAAGTATTTACTATGTTTTTCCAAATAAAGCAAGCCATCCGCTCTATTTAATTGACGACCATTTAATGTAAAGAATTGTCCATCGGTTGCAGTAAATGTATCGCCAGATTTTTTTCGAAAGAGTTGGAATACCTTCTTACCCTTATTTTGTAGTTTCTTAAGATATTGTTTAATATTCTGAGAGGGCAAGCCAATATAAATATATGAATATTGCACATGCTCATCATCAATTATATTGTCATTTTGTATTGCAACGTCAGGTAATAATGTAAACAAGTCAGTTGGTTCATCTGTCATCAAATCCTCAGGAGTTATGTTTGGTGAATCGCTTAAATAATCTGCAAAAAATTGTGCATCAAGCTTTCCATATAAGGTAATTTTTGAATTATCGACTCCTGTAATGACTTTTTTACGTTCTGGATGGTCACGTAAATTATATAATTTTAGCTCATAGCCTAATTGTAACTTTTTAATAGATTCTTCTTTGGTTAAACGGTAATTCTCATCCCCACTAAACAATTGAATTCCGAGCATTTTTCCATTTTTACGTATTAATAAATCTGTTTTAGCTTCTAAATCATATAGATAGTCCATTCTAACATCTTCAAATAAGCTGGATTCAACCAATATAAAGTAAAAGTGCAGTTCAGAAACCAATCCTTTATATGCTGTGTTCGCATGATATTGTAGAGTAACTTTGTTGGTAGGTCTTGTTAGATATTTTTTTGCGTAGTGTTTTTCAAATTCCTCGACAGTCGGCAAACGTTTAAGTTTGACAATTAAATCGTATAGTTCTTTATTGAAAAGAGGTAGATTACGCATGTATAAGCCCCGCCTATTAAATGGGTATTCAACTTGTCGATAGGAATGAGCAAGTACATGTTCAATTTTCTTGGCTGATTGTATATATGTAATAACGTCCTGAAATGTAAAAACCATAAGATTGCCACCTTAAATATTTTTCCAAAAATTGTTTCATTCAATCATAAAAATAAAAATCATAATTCAATTGTACTATTTTCAGAACAGAATTAAAACCCAATAAATGGAACAGGTGCTGTTTTGTTTCATTTCAATACGATGGGGGAGTCATGGGGATTGGGTGTACTTTCCTTAAACTTGGTTCTTTGTATATTACGTCAAGTACCTATTCTAGGACAACACTCCTAATCCCCTGTACCGCCATGACTGGTTGGAATTATACAGCTAGTGGAAACAATAATACAAGAATGTGGTCAAGACACGGTATTTCCAAGTGTTAATCCTTGTATAGATTTTATGAATGATTATATGGGAGGAAATACCTTGTTTTACCGTTGAAAAGTTCAGCATCTTTCCGTGTAAAATAATAAGTAACTATATATGGTTATCAAGAGTGAACGAGAGTACTGGCTCAATGACTTCACAGCAACCTGCCCAAGTGGTAAGGTGCTCCCACCAGCAAAGCATTGCTTTGAATGATAACAACGGCTAAAGTCTCTTTGTTGCAATCAATTGCGATGAAGGGCTTTTTTGTTATCTATATGTTTTGGTTGAGAAAAAATAAAATTGAGAGGAATTGATTAATGATGAACAGCAGTGGATGGATAAGGGATTATATGTCTAAGAGTTATAGTGAGGAAGAATTTTTATTACATGTTTGAACAACTATTGAACGACAATTATAAGAATGGGATGAAGGTTATGAAGTTAATATTATGAAGTTTAAAAACTATGTATTTATGGTAAAAAACGGGATTAGATACTATGAAATGAATCTTTCTGAGTATGAGATTGAATCACTGAAAAATCATAATCCATATGCTCTTGATTGGGAAATATGGCTGGAGTTGAAGAAACAAGGGTTGGTTGTTTTTGAAGTGGGAATTACGTGGGTATAGTGATGTAAACCATAGTGTAAGTATTGTTGCCAGATTCTAATTTGGAGTAATTTAGAATCTGACCTCAAAAATGATATATAAGGAATCGGCGACCTATTAATCATGTTATTTGTATAAGAAGAATATATTTGGGTTATACGTTAGGTACTTTTGATTGGATAAATATTGCAGTGTGGTAAAATTAGACTATGTAAGTATAATGGTTTTTACTTTATTTACCACCCAATAGGAAGAAGGTTACGTTATGTCATACTATTCCATACTCCTTTTTCAAATGGAGATTAACAAAGACACACCTGAGCAATTAGAAAATATGCTTCAGCAAGGTACAAAAATATACTTTTTCACCTATGATCCAATTGATTCAATAAGGGAAAGGGATTTCCTAAAAAAGGCTGAGAAAGAACAAATGCTTTTTCTTTATGAAGTAAAATATACGGAAGAACTTAATAAGGATATTAGATATTATGATGGGGAGATAACGGATACTCAATTAGAACTTCTTAGTCAAAATGCTATTTACTTTAATAAAGAACAATTTTTGATTGAACATGCTCCAATTCATGAGAATATTAATGTTTTCGCTGGGGCGGGTACTGGTAAAACAACTGTCATGATAAATCGAATTCTTTATTTAAAACATAAAAATCCGAAACTATTATTCTCAGAAATTGGTCTTGTAACTTTTACTAATAAAGCCAGCTTAAACATGAGGGAAAAGCTAATTAGAAAGGTGAAAGTCTATTTTGACTTTACAAAGGATTTGAAATACCTAAATTGGTTGCAAGAATTAAAGAATATGACCATTGGTACCATCCATTCTTTTGCTGAGAGAATTCTTCGTTTAAACAAAGAAACTTTATTTGAGTATAAAGAGGTAAGGATCAGCCAGTTTAGATATAAAAGAAGAAAAATAATCGAAGAGGTAATTGACAATTTTAACTTAAATCATCCCGACCTTTACAAGAAATTTAAATATATTGAGCAGTATAAAATTATTCAAACAGTCGAATCGATGATTGATCAAATAACCAATTTCTCTATATCGGTAGAAAAGATTCTTGAAATGGATTTTGGAGAAGCGGATGATGATTCCCATAAATTATATGACTATGTTGTAAAGAAATCGTGTAGGCTTTTGAGAGATTACAAGGAAGATTCGAATACAATGGATGTAAATGATCTCATCATTTCTTTCGATAAAATAATGGATATAGATGAGCAATATATAATTCCTTATAGATATCTTTTTATTGATGAATTTCAAGATACAGATCGAATACAAACAAGGTTCTTTGGTTATCTTGCAAATCATTTTCCTATGTACCTTTTTATTGTTGGAGATATAAAACAAAGTATTTATCGCTTTAGAGGAGCAGATTACACGGCTTTTAAGCAACTTGCTAGTGAAACATTAATCCATCAAAATTATTATTTACAGAAAAACTATCGAACAGATAAAAAACTTCTAGATGAGTTAAACCAAATCTTTGAGGTTTGGCCAAGGTATGTAGATACATTTGAATTTAATAAAAAAGACTATTTAATAAACGGTTTTGAACCGGATGATTCAAATAAGGCAACTTTTGTTAATAAAAGATTTCAAACGAGTGTAGGTCGAGCAAACTTTCTAAGAGAAATCGAAAACACCGATACTGCCGTTTTACTTCGTACAAATAAGGAAGTAAACGATATGTCAGCTTTTTGTGAAGAAAATAATATCTTTTATAGTTCAGAACAGGACGGAAGTTTTTATCGTTCCGTGCCGGTGAGAGAGTTTTATCAGCTTGTAAAGAGATTTACTCATCCTAATAACTGGAAAAATAGATATGCATTGCATTTATCATCCTACGGTGAACGGAATATAGAAATAGAGAAGCTGCTTGGGGAATTTTCACCAGACAGAACTTCACATACCTTATTAATGGAAGTAGATACAAAATATAACAAAATGGAAATGCATTTTAGAGAAAAATCTCCGTTTAAGGTTTTTCAAGAAATTATAGATAATGTAAACCCGGCAAGTGTCTATGCACAGAGATTTATTTCGAATAAAGGTAATTTAAATCGTAATCATGATGAACAAGCGGAAACACTGAGGCTGGAATACCAGATGAATCTAGACCAACTTATGTATCAGTTAAAAAAAGAATTGGAAAATACGGTACCGACTCTGTACAAAGTAGAGAGAATATTAGCAATGAAAATGCAGACTGATAAAATGATGTCTACAATCTATCAAGATAATCCAGATGTAAAAAGGTTGACTATTATGACAGTACATAAAGCGAAGGGACTAGAGTTTAATCAAATATTCCTACCTAATACAAAGAAGCTATTTATCAATTCGTTACAGACAGATGTTATTGTAAATCAGAACTCTCTTGGCTATAAAGCGTATATTAATAAAGGAAAATCATATGTTAATGATATTTATAAGAAATTAAATAAAGAAGAACGGATTGAAACAATTGGAGAAGAAACAAGGTTATTATATGTTGCTTTGACACGTGCAAAGGAAAGAATATTTGTTGAAGCACCTACGGAGACAAATAATCATATAGTTAGGAATTGGGGTGATTTAATTGCAAGAGGGTTTGCAGAAAAATTTAACTAAGAAACCGTATTTTCCGATTAAGACGTATACATCACTTCAAACGTTTTTGAAAACAGTAGATGTGAATCAGGATGCAGTACATGTATTTGGTACGAACGGCTTAGCTAAAAATGTATCAAAAGAATTTAACATTTCATCTATTGGTATTGATGACTTATTTCATCGCCTCTTTCCCAGTTTTCGTACCGCTAAGACAGAAATTTATTTGCAAGCTGAGTGCAGGAAAATAATTAGTAAGGAGAATTTCCAAAATAAGAATTATCTATTAAATCGATTGGACTCAATTGTAAAAAATTATTATTTATTTGCTGATCTAGGAATGAAAGAATTAAATTATTCTCTTAGTGATTCCAGAAAAAAAGATGTAATGGCCATTATAAATATTTTATTGAAGAACCCGAAAACCGAAGAATTTTTCGAAAGCAAAGAGCATTATACAAAATCGGATATTTCCAGACAAGTAGTAAATCATCTAAATGTACATAAACTTATCTTCTATGAAATTGAATATATGAATTTCGGGCGGATGAATTTTATCTACTGGTTGAAATCAAAAGGATTCGGAGTTGAATTTAGAATTCCTTACAATCAGGAATTTCCGAATGTATTCAATTTTTGGAATGAAGTTTATAAAGTGATTACTAACCTTCCAGATATATCATTCTCTGATAAAGAAAAAGAAAGTGTTAGCGACAATCGATTTGGCTCGTTCATGCAAAATAATAACTTACCACGGAAAGAGAGGGAAGATGTGAGTGTTATTGAATTTGGAACACCGCATGATTTTGCTAGTTATTATGAAGCAAATAACGATACGGTAGTTTCAGTTGATAGGAATGAAGTACTACCTATTATACGGAATGAAAAGGCGCCAATATATGAAAATGAGATTGGTAAATTTATTTACTATATTCAGTTTTGTAGGGTAAAGGATGGAAAGCTAATTTTATCTTATGAAACATTGGTAGAATTAATCTCAAGTGGCTGGATAAAAACGAAAAATACAGAGGGAACAAAGGCCCTATCCCTTTTAATCGATCTTCAGGAATATATGAATGGTACAGAGACCATAGAAGATATTAAAGAAAGATTAACTCACGTATCTGAACTGGATTTTATATCTAAAAGCTTTGATAGAGAAAATGCTGAAGATACCGGTAGAAATCGATTAAAGCGATACATGTTGAATCCATTTAAGGCGTTTTCATTTGTCAACCAAGATAGATATCAGGTAACAATTAATCAACTGATTGAACTAGTAAACCATGTAGAGAAAGTGTGTGGGTATCTAATACCCGATGAGACTGAGGCTGTTGTTGTCAATGATTACTTTAATAAATGGATATCACTCTTGGAGAAAGAGGTAGAGGAATCAAACAGTAAAGTTTTCTGGAGAAATGTTTTTAATGAGAAATATCCCATAGAATGGGAATTTGCGATTCATGAATTACTACAGTTAATCTACTTGAGTGCAGGATCTAAGTTTGAATTAGAAAATAAAATACAATCACTACCTGCAATCCAACAGCAGGTTGTGCAATCGAATCAATTTAGTACATTGCATTTAACCAATTTAACGCAAATGAATTTTCCAGAAAGTCATAAATCCGTTTTTTCGGAGTTTTTTACATATACGGATTTAAAAGAATGCATCAGTTCTTTGGAAACAAGACAAAAAGGTTTTATTCACTCACTTCTAGTAGATTATACTGTAAGTACAAATTTCGAAAAACTTGGAGTTTATCAATTATATAATGTAATTGCGAATTACGAAGGAAAGATTATTTTTAGTTGGATTAATCATTTAAAAAAAGATGGATTTAAAAATGTGTTTCTGGATATAATTGCTGATCTGTATTCTGATGGAGAGATTACGTCATACACAGTTGAGGAGAATAAACGGCCGATTAGCAGAGTTGAAGTAGTTTCTGATACAAAATCTATTATAGGTTTGAAAAACCTTAAAGGAAAGATTCCGGATATATTTTGGCTAGATCACGATTTTTGTTCTAAGAAATTTTTACTTACATCTATTATCGAACAGCAACCAATATATGACACAGATTT
The DNA here is from genome assembly GCF_038002145.1 of Oceanobacillus sp. FSL W7-1309. Classification (NCBI taxonomy): domain Bacteria; kingdom Bacillati; phylum Bacillota; class Bacilli; order Caryophanales; family Bacillaceae; genus Oceanobacillus; species Oceanobacillus sp. FSL W7-1309. Next base: position 1,303,680 of record NZ_JBBOBX010000001.1, on the reverse strand, counting down.
CCATCATTCATTTCTCTTTAGTAAGATTGGAAAGCTCTTTTCATATTCTAATACGGAAAGGGAGGAATTTAGGGAACTTATTTATCCATTATTTCCTCACTGGACTTATACGAAAAAAGATAACTTGATTGATATGGAGTACAAAACAGATTTAAGAAAATATAAGTCTTTTGAAAACATTTCTTATCCGAAAGAAATGAAAAGCTTGCAAATCCTACGAAGTGTTTATAGAGAAAACCGCCGAACAAAAGCAAGAAATCAATATCGTAAAGATAAAGACTTTAAAGATAAAGATTTAATAGATCAATTTAAAGAGAACCTGAATAAGTACACTGTAAAAGCTGAACCAGGAAACCATTGTAAAATGTGCCCTCATTTAAGTAGTTGTACGGAAGGAATGTATGCAATTGATAACATCAGTCACTAGTCGTACAGAGCAATTGGAACACTTTAGTAAACGTTTTGCCCGCAAATGGAAGAACTATTTTTCGATTGATGGATTGATTCCTGGTATTGAACCTACGACCGAACAGAAACATGTGGTTCAATCTAGTGAAAAGCAATTGATTATCAGAGGATCGGCTGGAAGTGGTAAGAGCCTTATGCTTGCTTACAGATTAATCAAGATAATGGAGCAGGCTGACACGAGTCAAAAAATCTTGTATGTGACTTTTAATCAGACATTGATACAGGATACGATTAAAAGATTGAGATTATCTGAAACGTATAATAAATTAGCTGATAACCATCAAGTAAGATTGTACACATATCATGATTTAGTTCGTGAGATTTTAGTGAAAGAATGCGGTTATAATAGTATTAATAAACTGAAACTAAATCGTGCTGCAATTGCAGAGCATGAGGCTTTTATAGAGGCTAAAATAAAAGTAATCCTTACAAGATTCAATGAATCCGGTGAGTTTAAAGAACATGAAAAACTGTTTAAAACACATTCAGCTAAATTTTTGATGGAAGAATTCTTCTGGATGAAAGCAAATGGCTTGATTACAAAAGAGAAATATTTTGAAAGAGAAAGGACTGGGAGAGGCCATAGTCCAAATGTTGCAAAAAAACAAAGGCCTACCATCTTTTATCTGTTTGAAAAATATAATAGTCTTATGAGAACTAATTTTAATGTTCCGCAATTGGATATGGAGGATTATGCTCTTTATTTACTAAATGAACTAAGAATAAATCCAAGGGCATCTTTTAAATATGATCATATTCTTGTTGATGAGTTTCAGGATTTACAGCCGATGCAAATAAAAAGTTTGGTTGCTTTAACGAAAAGTACTATTACACTTGTTGGAGATGATAAGCAGCGTATTTACAAAAGAACACCAGTATCCTATAAAGACATAAACTTGAAAGTAACACCGCGAATGAATCAAAAATTATCCAAAAACTTTAGATCAACGAAACAAATAATGAATTTGGCGGGTGGCATTGAATTTACAGATATTGAAAATGTTCGGGAAGATAATCAGGAATTTTTCAGAGAAGGTGAAAAACCAGTAATTAAGCATTTTACTTCAATGCAACGTATGGCTAATGAAATTATCCGGAATATAAAAAGTATCCACAAAAGCAATCCTGATAAATCGATCGCAGTAATACATCGATATTCCCAAGAAGAATTGCATCAATATGGAAATCTGAAAGATGTGTTGGATAGGGAGTTTGATGTCATAGGTATTGATAAGTATGGTTATAGATTTGATTACAATAAGGTGAAGAAGCCAATATTTTTTACGAACCCATTTGAAATTAAAGGATTGGAATTTGACCATGTATTTGTTATTCATTTTGATAGGGACCACTATCCATCTGAACAAAGAATTGAAGATTTAAATGTAAAATATGGTGGAGATAAGATGGGTGAAGATAACTATGAGAAAGATTATGATGAAATATTAAATGATGAAAAGAAGGTATTATATGTTGCTTGTTCAAGAGCTAAGCAAGAATTAAAAATATATTTCTCGGGTAATAAGGATACATTCGTTTCCCCTTTTATAAGAGAATTTAATACTAGAGATTATGAAAGCAATTTTAATAAAAAGAAGTATCAGAAGTAATGATAAACATTGCTCTGCACAAGAGTGGGAAGTGAAGATGAGGTAATGAGGCTAGAACGTGTTTTAGCATAAATTTATATTGGACTCTCACTAGAACAGACATCTTAGAAAATTCCATATCAAACTGGCAGGAGTCAATCAGCAAAAGCCCTATAGCAGAGGAGCATTCCAAACCCAGAATGCTCCTCTCTCTAAACTTCCAAGGATTCGTGTCTAATCGCAAAATCTACATATGATCAAAAACCATTCTCCCTATACCCAGAAGGGGAATACCCCGTAGCTTTCTTAAACACCCTCCCAAAATAAGAAGGATCCTTATACCCAACAATCCAAGCAACTTCATCAACTGGCAGATTTTCAGTCTTTAACAAATGCTTCGCCTGGTTGATTCGAAAGTCTTGCTGATATTCCGTAATCGTCATCCCCGTTTCCTTTTTAAATCTTCTTGATAAATTCCCAGGGTGCGTGTGAAACAATGCAGCTAACTCAGCTTTATCAATTTCCTGATCATAATAGCTCATTACATGCTCAAGTACCTGTTGTATCATCTGGGAATAATGTTGTAGCGAGTTTGACTTTACTAAGTCACAGTATTCTCGAATCATATCATCCTGAATGCTACGTAACACGGCGATATTTTCGCCATTTTCAATGTCAAAGGAAAATCGTTCAGAGATACGATGGATTAATATCGCTGGAACATGACTGTTTCTGGCGGCACTGCGCAATAAAGTATTCAAAACAATGTTTAAATTTTTTACCCGGCGTAGGGGCTGATTGGGAAATCGCTCGGAAAAAGAGAATAGCGTATTGTCTGAACTGATTAGTTTTAATGCCTCTTCTTTATTCCCCTTTTCAACTGCATGCATAAAATCTTTTTCAATACGGTACCTCCGTGTCACCAGATCAGCCTCATCATCCACTATAGCATCTCTATCTTTGTTTCTTCCTTTCTTTTCATTGGAGTAAATCACCAAAGGGTTTGTTTCTGCTTCTTTCATCGCTTCAAACTGTTGAAGCACTGCCTCATAACTGCTTAATTGCTCAGTGGTGACAACGTTTACCTTTTCAAGAATACTTCTCAAATCAGCGCTTTCCTGAATGGTTAGATTGTATTGCAGTACTAAACCGTATACATCCGGAATGACTTCAAAATAGGGGCCAATGATGATAGCGTAAAAGTCGCCTTCTTCCAAAAAAGAATAACCTAAATAGGATAATCTCCAAGGATTAATATAGGTATAGACTTGATTGGTTTCTTTTATTTTACGAGAAAGCTCCAGGACATCCTTTTGCTTAGCGCCCGGCATGTACGCAGGTATGGAGACTTTTTCATCATGATAGACGAGATCTCCATTCTTATCGATTACATATGTATTTAATTGTGTAAGATGTGAGATCTTTATTGCGGTAGAAACGATTTTTGAGTACATCATTATTTTTCCTCTCTCATGAAAAATACATCAAATGTGTGATTTTTATCCGTCTAATGTTAAGTATATCCTATGATTAAACAAAAAGTAGATTTAAAATAGAGATAATTTCAGAATACAATTTTAATCCATATTAATTGTATTTCATAAAAAGTACTACTTTTTGATTTGTAAGCGCATTATTTGAGTTGAGAAAATAGCATGTTAAATATCCTTGCTTCTCCATTCAAGTAGGAAAGAAAGGAGCAACACGATGAGTCAGAATGAAGTCGAAAAAAAGGAATCGAAGTTATCTAAAGTTCTTGAAGTGATCTCCGGAAGTTTTGCGCCAATTATTGGTGTACTTGCGGGTGCAGGTCTGTTAAAAGCAGCCTTATCCGTCTTAAGTCAGCTTGGTTGGCTTTCAAGTGAAAGCGGTACCTATATAGTCTTATCGGCTGCCGGGAATTCTATATTTTATTTCCTTCCCGTTTTTCTTGGTATTACCATTGCAATAAAGCTAGGCGGAAATGGCTATGTCGGCGGAGCAATTGGAGCAGCTCTTTTAACTCCTGAAATTATTAACCTTGTCGATGCCGGTGTTGAAACCGTTAACTTTTTAGGTCTGCCAGTCAACTTGGCAGACTATTCATCAACTGTATTTCCGATTTTTATTGCCATGTTTGTTTATGCAGCATTAGAGAAATTTTTGAAAAGAATTATATATAAAGATATCCAAATGTTTATCAACCCGCTTATCTCTTTAGTTATCCTGGTTCCATTAACGATGCTTATCTTTGGTCCTTTTGGTAATCTAGTTGGAGAAGGTCTTGGTAGCATTATAACTTTCCTTAGTGATAAAAGTGGACTGTTGGCAGGAGCGGTTCTCGGTGGTACATGGACATTCCTTACAATTGCAGGATTGCACTGGACAATCATTCCACTTGCAATTGCCAACCTGGCGAATGGCCCTGATCCGATCATCGGCATGGCAGCACCAGCTGTATTTGCTCAAATCGCGGTCGCAATCGCCATCTTTATCAAAACGAAGGACAATAAACTGAAGTCACTTGCTGCAAGCGGGATTCTGCCAGGTTCACTTGCTGGTACGACAGAGGCAATTTACTACGGTATTCTCTTGCGCTTCAGAAAAACGATTATTTATGTCGTTATTGCCGGTGCAGTTGGAGGAGCAATTAATGGAGCATTTGGTGTCGTGATGAATGACTTTGTTCTTCCAAGTGTTCTGTCCATACCTGCATTCTCGCCTATCAGTCAGCATTTAGTCGGAATCGGAGTAGCCTTTGTGTTAGGATTAATCTTCCCATTTATACTGGGCTATCAAGGGAAAAATGATGTTACTGCTCATCTGAAAGTGATCAAGCCAGAAACAATTACTAGTCCATTAAAAGGGAATGTTATCCCTTTAACGGAAGTAAATGAGCAACTCTTTGCTACAAACACAGTCGGAGAAGGAGCTGCAATCCAACCGATCGAAGGAAAAGTATACGCTCCTGCGGATGGCGAAGTTACGACTTTATTCCCTACACAGCATGCGATTGGAATCACGTCGAACAATGGCGCGGAAATTTTAATTTACGTCGGTATAGATACCGTGAAGCTGAATGGGCAATATTTCAAGGTACACGTCAAGCAAGGGGATCAGGTGGAAAAGGGTAATCTATTATTAGAGTTTGATATAAAAAATATTGAAAAAGCTGGATATGACATCACCACACCTGTTGTCATTACAAATACAGAGGAATATACCAATATCGATGTTACCAAAGAAGCGTCCGTATCATCGGAAAGCAGTTTAATGAAGCTGGATCTATAACAAGATGTTGAACGGGGCTTCTGTGATTAGACGATGAAACTGTTTATTTTAACTGAATCGTATTCAAATCAGAATTAAAAAATAGAGGAGGAAATTCAAATGGCACAAAAACAACCAAAACTAGAAGTGAGAAACAAGCAGCTTATTGAAGAAAGCGGTTTAACATTCAAAGATTTAAATAACAATGGAAAGCTTGACCCTTATGAGGATTGGCGATTAAGCCCTGAAGAGCGGGCGAAAAATCTAGTTTCTTTAATGAATATCGATGAAAAAATTGGGATGATGCTAATTAACACGCGCAGGATGGGTCTTTATCAAGAGGATAAAAGTAAAACAAGCCATGATGGTGTGTTAGATGAAGCTATTGTGGAAAAGGGAGAAAGTATCTTTGCCACCAGTAAAGTATATGGAACGACCCATACAATCGAGGATAGACATTTACGTCATTTCATTTTACGAGATAATTTTAGCCCAGCAGAAACAGCAGAATGGATTAATACGATGAATGAAGTTGCAGAGGAAACACGCTTAGGCATTCCAGTTATCGTTACTTCCAACTCAAGAAACGAAAATGGTGAATCTATCTTTGGAATGAATGATGCAATTGGTATTTTCTCTACATGGCCAGGTACATTGGGGCTTGCAGCGGCAGCGATGGGTGATATTAAAAAGGGCGAGGATGCTTCCCTCATCAGTGAATTTGCCAAAATCGCCCATAAGGAATGGAATGCTACCGGTTTAAGGAAAGGGTATATGTATATGGCTGATGTTGTCACAGATCCAAGATGGCAGCGGACATATGGTACATTTGGTGAAGATCCAGAATTTATCGCCGACGCCATTGGCCGGATTATTGAAGCATTCCAAGGAAAAACGTTAGGCAAAGACAGCATTGCGATGACAACCAAACATTTCCCTGGTGGAGGGCCAAGGGAAAATGGGTTTGACCCGCATTATAAAGAGGGAAAATGGAATCTTTACCCAACTCCGGGAAGTTTAGAAAAGTATCATCTTCCACCGTTTAGAGCGGCTGTCGAACATGGAACATCTTCCATCATGCCATATTACTCGATTCCAAGCATCAAGAAGAGTGTGTATCAGGAATTTGAAGGTGAAGATATTCCATTCGAAGAGGTTGGATTTGCATTTAATCATTATTTTCTTGAAAATATTCTGCGCGGAAAGCTGGGCTTCAAAGGCTATGTTAACAGTGACAGCGGTATTGTTAACAATATGAGCTGGGGCGTTGAAGATTTAAGTATCGCAGAGCGTTTTGCTAAAGCGGTTAATGCAGGAACAGATATCATTGCAGATACAAATGATATTGAAAACCTGAAAGAAGCAGTAGATAATGGCTGGATCAATGAAAAGCGGATCAATGAAGCAAATGAAAGGCTGCTTACAGAAATGTTTGCATTAGGTCTGTTTGATGACCGTACGTACAATACACCGGAAAATGCCGATGAAGTAGTAAATACACCTGCACACTGGGATGCAGCGTATGAAGCACATAAAAAATCAGTTACGGTGCTGAAAAACTCGGAAGGAACGCTGCCATTAACAGCGGACAAGCTGGAAGGTAAAAAAGTGTTTATGAAAGCCTACCATAAGGACACAGAACAAGCAGCGACGTATACGGAGCAGGCATTAGCCGATGCGAAGGAATTAGGTCAATTTGAGTTAACCGATGCATATGAAGAAGCAGATATCGCTATCTTGTTCCTACAGCCGAAATCGGGCACCTATTTTAATGCTACACCAGGATTGCTGGAGCTCGGTTTATGTGAAAATAAATCCTTAAAAGCGTTGGATGGTGCTCCGTATACAGAAACGACGTTAAGTGAAATCGAGCATTTGAATAAAGTAGCAGAGAACATCCGCAGCCGCGGCGGCAAAGTTATTATCAGTGTCAATGTGATCTTGCCATGGATTCTTGGAAATGTAGAACCATTGGCAGATGCCCTGGTTGCCGGTTATGATACATTCTTCAAAGCACAGCTTGAAGTAATGGCTGGAAACCATCAGCCAACAGGTGCCCTGCCGTTAACATTACCAGCAAGTGAAGAAGTCATTGCCGTCGATGAAGATGGTAATTGTACATCAAGAAATGATGTACCTGGCTATGACAAGGATAAATATATGCCAGAGGGAATCAGCTATGCCTACAAAGACAGCGACGGAAATGTGTATAAACTAGGACATGGTTTACAGTATAATGGATGAAGATAGTGAGAGGGGCTGACCGGTTCAGTTCCCCTCCACGAGTTTAAATAGCTGCAGATTAAGCAAGAGTAAATCGTATTGTATAGAATACGGTTTACTCTTTTTTGGTAATAAATTATTGTAAAAAAACAAACATTTTCACATTTGCCTATTGAACCAAACGTAACGTATTGTTTTATACTTAAGATAATGAAGAAGGGGTGAGGAAAATATACACGATTGGGAAGTTGTCCAAGAACACAGGGGTAACCGTCAGAACACTGGATTATTATGATGAAATTGGTTTGATCAAACCTTCATCTAAAACGGATGGAGGGCATCGTTTATACAGTGAAGATGATGTGATGAAGTTAGAACGTGTTTTAGCATTGAAATATATGGGATTTTCACTGGAACAGATTAAAGATATATTGGAGAATTCAACATCGAATTGGCAGGACTCAATCCAACACCAATTAGAACTGGTTAAACGAGAACAGGAACGTTTAAAAATGTTAGAACAAGCCCTTCTTGGCGTATCGTATTCCATTGAATTTGAAGGGGAAATCAATTGGCCAGTCATTTTCAGCATTATCCAGTTGTATCAACACGATCCCGGAGATGTCCTAGAGCAATATAAAGCATACCTAAACGAAGATGAAATGAAGAAGATTATCGACATGAATGCTGCAAACATGAGTGAGGAAGACATCAAGGAATGGTTAAAGGTTATTGGTGATATCCGAAATAACCTTCATCTTGATCCAAACTCAGAAGAGGCGGAGCAGCTCGTCCTATGCTGGGCAAACCAAGCAGATAAAATGTTTGGGCAGGATGAAGAATTGCTTGGAAGCATGTGGGAAGCGCTGCAAAACCTACAGGAGGGTATCGCATTTTATCCAATGGACAAAGATGTGATTGATTTTATTAAACGTGTCGCTATTGTAAAGGGGGAGTCAACGAATGATTCTTAATGTAGAGGCTGTAACAAAAGGATATACAGGTCGTCGGAAAAACAAGATGATCGCTAATGATAATATCTCCCTTCATATTGATGAAGGTGAAATATATGGGCTTCTCGGCCAGAATGGAGCGGGGAAAACGACGTTAGTGAATCAAATTTTAGGGCTAATCACCCCTGATTCTGGTGATATTCAGCTGTTGGGGAAATCGGTACTTCAGTCACCAGCAAGGGCACGATCCATTTGCTCTGTCCAGCCACAATCCCAAGTACCACTCGGTTTTCTTACCCCGAAGCAGGCAGTTACACTGATTGGAAAAATGCGTGCAGGGAAAAAGTTTGACACAAAGCGGTTAGATACACTTTTTGAGGCATTGGATATGGGGGAGTGGGCAAATAAGGAAGGCGAGAAATTATCGGGTGGTGCAAAAAGACTAACCGCCTTTTGTATGGCAGTCATTGCTCCTGGCAAATTAGTGATTCTGGATGAACCTACAAACGATGTAGACCCAGTTCGCCGGCGTTACCTTTGGCAGGTGATACGTAATCTAACCAATGATGGCACTTCGGTTATTTTAGTCACGCATAATGTGCTGGAAGCTGAAAAAGCGGTTGATCGCGTGGCAATCATCAATAAGGGGAGAATTCTCACGCAAGGGACACCTTCTGAAGTGAAAAGTTCAGTAAGTAACCAAATGCGTATCGAACTAAGTTTAGCTAGTGAGTTAGATATCGAGATTCCTAGCTGGGCGCTTTCCTCTCATAAGAATGGCTCTCGACTATTTTTTGCTATAGATCCTCAAGAAGTAACAGCAACGATAGAATGGGCAAAGCGGCAAGTTGATTTAGGGCTCATTATGGACTATTCCTTGTCTCCTGCGACAATTGAGGATGCTTATATCGAGTTGACTTCTAAAAGGGCGGTGGGATTATAATGAATTTACTAAGCCATTACAAGTACGTCTTTCAGATGCAATTTCTTAGAAACGCAGGTTTTTTAGTGTTTATGATTCTTATTCAAATCTTGATATCCATCGGCATTGTGATCGGCTTTACCTATCTTCTCCCAGCCCCAGATACAAATTCGATTCTTTTTCTAGCTACAGGAGCTCCAACGATCATTCTAATTTTTACGGGCTTAGTGATTTTGCCGCAGCAGGTTGGTACTGCCAAATCAGATGGCTATATGGAATTTATGCGTACATGGCCAGTTAATCGCGGTGTCATTCTTGGAGCAGATACAACTATTTGGCTAATCATCACGCTGCCAGGAATTATCATTTCATCCATTGTGGCACACCTCATGTTTAGTCCAGGGTATGACATCTCTTGGACGGTAATTCCAGCCTTACTCATGATTGCATTAACATCTATTGGTGTTGGATACGGATTTTCCTATCTCTTGTCACCAACAGCTTCCCTTGCTCTTTCACAAGTCATTGTTTTTGGAGCACTCATGTTTTCACCGGTAAATTTCCCCTTGGAGCGGCTGCCAGAATGGCTTCAAGCCCTTCATCAGGTACTTCCGATTTATTCGATGGCAGAAGTAATGCGGGCGTCGCTCGCTGCGTCTACCTTTGAGGCGACTGCCGGGAATTATATTAACTTATTGATTTGGTGTGTGCTGGGGTATGGTGGAGCTATATTTATTTTGAATAGGAAGTGAAATTTACCATCATTAAATCCCGAAAATACGTCACCTTCACATTTTTATTAGAGTATTGTATAATGATAACTGTTAATTAGATTTCAATGAATAAAACGATAAATTCGAGGTGCTTTTTGTGAGTGCGGTAGGTTCTAAATAGGAAAAATTAAATGAAATAAGTTTGTGGACTAAAGGGGATTTTTTTAGAAATCACACCCTTCGTTTAGTCATGGATTTATTTCAATACCTATGAAGATACCTACCATACTTTATAAAGCGTGTAATAGTAGGAGCTAGCTATACTTTTTTAGATAGCTTATTTCCATGTATTTGCATATTACACATGCCTTGTAAATGTAAAGAAAGCTGCGGTATCTCCGCAGCTTTTTTGTGTTTATTTTTTATTATGTAAAGCTTCATTGAAATCTAATGGGTAGGTATCTTCATGTATGATAAAAATAAGTCATAGTGAGGAGCATGGAAAGTGAATAAGGTGACTTTTGAAAAACTGCAATATAACGAGTTAAAAGATATAATTAAATCTTATTGTGTAAGTGGATTAGGGAAGAAAATGTTAGATAAGTTGAGACCAAGCTCAGATATGAAAGTAGTTAAAAATCGTTTAAATGAAACGACTGAGGCACGGGCAATATTAGATGCAGTAGACCATGTGCCATTTTTCGGGGTTTCGAATATTGAGCATATCCTTCAAAATCTCGAAAAGGGCATGATTCTTGATCCGAGCGAATTGGTTAGTGTATCGGATTTCTTAAAAGGCTGCAGGAAAATTAAAAAGTTTATGCTGGATAAAGCATTTTTTGCACCAGTAATCGCGTCGTATGCGAATTCAATGTCCGAGTTCAAAAATGTGGAAGAAGAGGTTGATTATTCAATCAAAGGAAATCGTGTAGATTCCGCTGCAAGTAAAGAATTAAGACGAATACGAAGAAGTATTGAATCAGTCGAAGAGAAAATTAAAGAGCGCTTAAATAAGTTTTTAAATAGCAGTACCAATAAAAAGTATATTCAAGAAACCTTTATTAGTAAGAAAGGCGATCGATATACAATACCAATTAAAGCTTCCTATAAAAATCAAGTACCAGGGACAATTATTGAAGTTTCTTCTAAAGGATCAACGGTCTTTATAGAACCGAACACAGTGACAAAATTAAACGGAGAACTCGCAAGCCTGCAAGCTGAAGAAGCAATCGAGGAATATCAAATATTAGCTGCTTTATCAGGAATGATCTTAGAGAACATGTATGAGATCAAGATTAATCTCGAACTTATCAGCCAATATGATATGGTATTTGCAAAAGCAAAATTCAGCAAACATATTGGTGGAGTAGAGCCCAGATTAAATGATTATGGGTATATCAAATTAGTTCATTGCAAACACCCACTTTTATCAGGAGAAGTTGTACCGCTTGATTTTGAAATCGGAGAAAATTATCGTAGCTTAATTGTTACCGGACCAAATGCTGGCGGGAAAACGATTGTCCTCAAAACAATAGGATTATTAACTTTGGCGACGATGTCAGGCTTTCACATTAACGCAGATAAGCAAACGGAAATTTCGGTTTTTGAAAACATCTTCGTAGATATTGGTGACAACCAAAGTATAGAAAATGCACTAAGTACATTTTCATCTCATATGAAAAACCTATCGGAAATAATGATGGGATCCAATAATCATACACTTTTACTATTTGATGAAATCGGAAGTGGTACGGAACCGAATGAAGGAGCGGCACTTGCAATTTCTATTTTAGAAGAGTTTTATCATATGGGTTGTATCACGGTTGCGACAACACACTATGGAGAAATTAAACGCTTTTCGGAAATGCATCATGACTTTATGAATGCAGCAATGCAATTTAATAGTGAAACATTGGAACCAAAGTATAAGTTAATGATAGGTAAATCAGGGGAAAGTAATGCCCTTTGGATTTCTAAAAAAATGAATATACGAGAAAGTGTCCTGCAAAGAGCGAAAGACTATATGGAAAATAAAGACTATCGTTTAGAAAGTGTAGTTGAAAGTAAGAAAAGGAAGCCAAAGATTGATAAAGAGACAACCACAGAGAAGTATGAATATAAAAAAGGGGATCGTGTAAATTTATTGGACCATGATGACTTTGGAATTGTATATGAAGGGATAGACAATTTCTATAATGTTGTCGTGTTCTACAAAGGGGAATTTATGAAAGTAAATGTGAAGCGCCTCTCCTTAGAGCTGCAGGCGCAGGAATTATATCCAGTAGGATATGATTTAGAAACATTGTTTATCGATTACAATACGCGAAAAATGCAGCATGATATAGAGCGTGGTTCGAAAAAGGCACTTCGCAAAATCCAAAAAGAAATACGACAGAACAGGGAGTAATTTAAAATGAATCGTATGATTAGACAAGAACTTCCAAAAGATTATAGAACGACAGAAGAAGTTGTAAAACAAGCATTTTTAAATGAACAATATAGTGACGGGAAAGAACATCAACTTGTAAATCGAATTAGAAAATCAAAGGCATTTATTCCTGAGCTTTCATTAGTCGCAATAGATGAAGACAAGGAGATGATTGGTCACATTCTGTTATCAAAAATTTCTATTGTATATAATGATCAATCGGTGGAATCTTTAGCACTTGCTCCCATGTCTGTGGTACCTCAGTATCAGAAAAAAGGAATCGGAAGCCAATTAATTCAGGAAGCGTTAAAGAAAGCAAAAGCGCTTGGTTATCATTCAGTTATTGTATTAGGTCATAAAGACTACTATCCAAAGTTTGGATTTAAACAAGCACAATTATGGAATATAAAAGCGCCATTCGAAGTACCTGAAGAAGCATTTATGGCTTTAGAACTAACGGAAGATTCTCTTGAAACGGTTCAAGGTGTCGTTCATTATCCGAAAGCATTTTCTGAGTAAATGATCATAGAGTCAGATTCTAAATCTACAATAGTTTAGAATCTGGCTTTAAACAAGGATTGACAATCAATCGACATTAATATCCTCGTCCCAATAGGATTGATTAGACTTGTTAAGATTCTTGGTTAACAGTTCAACCAAGAATTGAAAAGGAAAGAATTGGAGAATCAGAAGCTGTCATTCGATATAGATACGGATTTTCCTTTTTATTGAGTTATTTGTATTTCAACTATGTATCTATCAAATTTCTTTTTCAACAGAACAATATGCCCCCCCCCGCCGCTAAGACACCATTCTCGAAATTAACGCACCATCTCCCGCTACTAAGACACCAATCCCCAAAATTAACGCACTATCCCCCGTCGCTAAGACACCATACCCAAAATTAACGCACCATCCCCCGTCGCTAGGACACCATACCCAAAACTAACGCACCATCTCCCGCTACTAAGACACCATCCCCAAAATTAACGCACCATCTCCCGCTACTAAGACACCATTCCCAAAATTAACGCACCATCTCCCGCTACTAAGACACCATCCCCAAAATTAACGCACCATTCCCCGTCGCTAAGACACCATTCCCAAAATTAACGCACCATCCCCCGCTGCAAAGACACCACTCTCAAAATCAGCTCCTACCTTTACATCTATATTTCAATTCTATTAAAGCCTACAGAAGAAATACCCTGCTATGCGTATTCTATATTAATTACACATAGGAGGCATTACAATGAAATACTTAACACTAATCACACTAGTAACTTTAGGATTAATCTTATTTACGAACGAAGTACATGCAAGCAGTCAGTATACGGTGCAATCAGGAGATGTTTTATCCGAGATTTCAAGGAATCATAATGTAAGTGTGGATTCATTGCTTGAATTTAACACTTTTCTTTCAGACCCAGATATCATTTATGCGGGTCAGACGCTTACCATTCCAGATGCAAAGGGAGAGACGTTTACAGTAACTGCTTATACAGCAGGCTATGAATCTACTGGAAAAGAACATGGAGATCCAGGATATGGTATTACAGCATCCGGTACGGAAGTGCAGGAGGGTCAAACAATCGCCTGTCCAGATTCATTATCATTCGGAACCAAGTTGTATATTCCTTATTTTGATAAAACATTTACATGTGAAGATAGAGGAAGTGCTGTTACAGAAGGTCGATTGGATGTATATATGGAAGATTTAGATGAAGCATTAGAGTTTGGCGTTAAAGATTTACAAGTACACTATTAGATTAACAGTTGGGGAGAAGTAGACTTTTCCATTTAGTGATGGTGAACATTTCTTAATTTAAAAAATGCATCATTTAGGAGTTGGAATTAAGCTGACTTGGCTTCATAAGCCTCGTCAACTTTTTTATGTTAAAAAGGGCAGGGGAATGACAACAATTGCCTGAGCTGGCATCAGAATCTGTTGGAAATGCTTGATGAACGAATGTTTACAGCTATCCAATTGAACCAGTGCTGCCCATACCCTTTTTAATCCTTGCTCCATATCCGTGTGTTGAGATTCAAGTCATTAATGATACGGAAGAATAATATCAAATCATCATAAACAAGTTTAGACTGCTTTTCCATTGAGTCAAAAATACTCGGTTCGAAATAGTCTTTTTTATTGTATAAAAATAAACTGATAAATCGTTTTTTAAAAGCTATATCAATTGGGTTTCGATTTCTTTTTCGAAATGCAACTAAATCTTCCATTAAGTTGGGTGAAAGAATGTAGCGTGCTTCGAATTCACTTGTCGTTCGTACTTTAAAGTACTTATTGAATTCATCATTTTCCATTTTAATCGTAATTAATTTCTTTCCGCTCAGCATACGGTGGAAATGGTGCCTGAAATAACGCTTTAGATGCTGGAAACTAAAAAGCTTTCTATCACGTAAGATGGTATGCCCTTTAAAATGTTTATGGAAGTCTGCAAGATACAGGACGCCTTGATATCTTGTTTTTAACTTCGTATTTGATCTTCCTCTATAGTCCCTTACTTGTTTGAAGAGCTTTAGTTCAGAGAAATAGAAATCAGTAGAGCCTATTTTACCCTTTATTAAATCTTCACCAGATACGCGATCAATCCGATTTAAATAGAATAAGCCAGATTCACCAATTAAGAGATTATTAATTTTACCTTGGCTGAAGTATCCCCATTTCATCTCATAATTATGGTTATCCTCTGGCAGGTTAGCAGTTTCAAATAACGCTTTTAACAGATTCCTTACTACTTTGCGTTTAAAGGCCGTACGAAACGTTCCTAGTGTTTTAAAGAAACTAACAATACTTGTTATCGTTCCGAAGAAAAAAATAAAAGCAGCCAGCCATTGGATACCTGCGTTAGGAATAGAGAGGCCAAAAATAGCAGGGATGATAATACTAGCAAAAAGGAAAATCCAGCCAAATATGTACTTTAGTAACGTTTTGAATCTGATTTTATTCATTTCATTTATATCATCTTTTAATAGATAAGAGATTTCATCATAGCTAGAAAACATGTGGTTAACCCCTTAGAATTTTGGCTATATCAACATCTTGCTTTTTGCTGTTATCAATGTGCAATAGCTCTCTTTTTTCTAGTTTCATGAAGAATTTAAATAGATTTGTAGGAAACTGCTGCAACATGGTATTGAATTTCGCAACCCTTGCGTTAAAGGTTCTTCTCGATGCAGCCAGCCTTTCTTCCAGTTCATTAATACTTTTCTGTAAGTGCAGATAATTTTCATTTGCCTTTAATTCCGGATAATTTTCGACTTGAACTTGTAAACCACTTACAAGTCTTGATAGTTCATTTGACGTTTTTACTTTTTCATTCTCATTTTGGTTGTCAAATTGACTGCGGAGCTTCGTTACTTCCGTATGGACTTCTTTTTCATGTTTCGTATAAGCGGCAATCGTCTCTGCTATTCTTGTGAGGGAGTCAAAACGCTGTGCTAACGTAATATCAATATGTTTAAAGGATTCTTCTATACTGTTTTTTAAGGAAATAAAACGGTTATAGGTAAATAGTGCCCATAATAAAACAAGAACGGCAATAGCTGTGCCTATCATCCACGGTTCAATGTTCAAGAAATTTCAGCTCCTTTTTTACTATTTACAACTATTATATAGTTATCGTTTTGTACTATCCAGTTACTTTTGATTCATATCTAACACAAGATAAGTATCTCATTGCACAGTATGATGATTGACAAAGGGAGAGTAGCAAATCCTGTCAAAGTTCTTGATGTGAAAGAGAAAATAGGCAAAGGTAGTAAGGGATGTGTCGCTGATTCCGATGTGTAATATAATGAGAAAGTTTGTTGTAGGTTTACTAGCCTGTACTCTACTTCTAGGTGTAAACATCAGTTTTACAAATAGTGTAGAAGCTGCGACAGGAGATCCGGATAGGCAAGAAAAAGAAGGAATGGTCACCTACGATGTATATGAAATCAATTATTATTTCACACCAAGTAAAACTAAAGAAATCGTTCAAAATTATGAAGACAGGGATAACACAGCAAACCAAGTTATGAGATATATTGCAAGTGCCCATCCAGTTGTAGGTTTTATGCTTTTGGCTGAGAGCATTTCATCTGCTAATATGATAAAAACTTTCCAAGATGCTGAAGCACAAGGTAAAGGAGTTAGAACAAAATATGAATATTGGAACGGAAACACTTCTCAATCTGTTTATAAAATTAAAAATAAAAGTGTTACAGTTGAGTAAGATAATATAGAAGGGAAGTGGATTAGATGGAATCAAAATTTAAATTTAAACTAAAACAAATTATCATACTTTTGTTTTTTGTCGCAATAGCAGTAACTTTTAGAATTACGTTAGGGTTCTCACCTCTAGTAGATAATCTTGTTATGATTTTCTTTATCTTATTAGGGTGTTGGTTCACTTGCCAAAATTATAAAAAAAAAGAGACAGAGACTAAACGTCACGGAATTGAATGAAAAAATAAGTGTGCTATACAGCATACTTATTTTTTTATTTCAAAAGGTATTCATTACTGTTTAATAAAGCCTTAACATGGTCCTTTACTTCATCCGTTGCTTTTTCATAATCAAAATAGTCTCCAAGGAGTACCCTGAATTATAAGCTCCTCCGATTAATCTGCAACGGTGAATACTTTGATAGGTCTATGAAGGAAAGGTTGAGAATATCCCGTTTATTCCTGTCTGATTCAGGGGACACAACTTATAAATGCTGATAGAAGGATGTGAACCAAATGAAGGCCGTAACATTTCAAGGTGAAAAAGCGATGGAAACAAAAAATGTTGATGACCCGAAAATTCAGGAAAACAGTGATATGATCGTACGAATTACCGCGAGCGGCATCTGCGGATCAGATCTTCACTTATATCATGGCGGAATTGTCCCGAAAGAGGATTACGTCGTTGGTCATGAGCCGATGGGTATTGTTGAGGAA
The DNA here is from genome assembly GCF_038002145.1 of Oceanobacillus sp. FSL W7-1309. Lineage (NCBI taxonomy): Bacteria > Bacillati > Bacillota > Bacilli > Caryophanales > Bacillaceae > Oceanobacillus > Oceanobacillus sp. FSL W7-1309. Next base: position 1,286,191 of record NZ_JBBOBX010000001.1, on the reverse strand, counting down.
GTTGGTTCAGATGTGAAAAACCTCAAAAAAGGTGACCGTGTCGTAATTCCTTTTAATATTGGGTGTGGAGAATGCTTCTTCTGTAATAATCAGATGGAGAGTCAATGCGATAATTCCAATCCACATGGTGAGCCTGGTGGTTTATTCGGATTCGCTGAAGATTTCGGTAATCACCCTGGTGGTCAGGCAGAGTATTTACGTGTTCCGTATGCGGATTTTACGTCATTTAAGGTTCCGAAAAAAAGTGAATTGGATGATGAACAGGTATTATTCTTATCGGACGTCATCCCGACTGCGTATTGGAGCGTGGAGCATGGGGGCGTCAAAGAAGGGGACACGGTAATAATTTTAGGGAGTGGTCCAATCGGGCTCATGGCTCAAAAATTCGCTTGGCTGAAAGGCGCAAAGCGTGTTATTACCGTCGACCAGGTAGAGCACCGACTAGACCATGCGAAGAAAACGAATAATGTGGAAACGTATAACTTTAAAGAAAACGAAAACATCGGCGAACTTTTGCATGAAGAAACAAAAGGTGGAGCAGACGTTGTGATTGATTGTGTTGGGATGGATGGTACAGTCCCGCCAAACACAGAATTCGGATCAAAAGGCGATAATCAATTCGGAACCATCAGTCCAATCATTACCGCATCGCAAGCTGTACGGAAGTTCGGAACGGTCCAAATAACCGGTGTTTATGGTACAGAGGCAAATGGCTTCCCACTAGGCGACTTTTTCACTCGAAATGTTTCATTGAAAATGGGACAAGCTCCTGTGATTAACATTATGCCAAAACTGTATGACATGATTGAGAATAAAGAGTTTGATCCAACAGATATTATTACACATCGCGTTAATTTGGATGATGCTGCAATAGCTTATGATATTTTTGATAAGAAAGAGGATGAATCCATTAAGGTGATTTTCAAGCCGTAGAAAATTGGTAAAACTTCTACAAGAGCAAGTTCAAATAAGTCCACGGTGGCGATACCCCGCCCCGTGGACTTATTTTATTAAGTGTAACAAAACAATACTCTAAAAGATTAATCTGCAATCGTCCGACTTAAGGATTTTAATGTTATTTTTATTGAAACATTCACATGAACTTGCTTAAATCAGGATAACCACTAACAGCCCATGCGCCATCAACAATCAGGCTTGCACCATTAACGTATGAGGCGTCATCGCTTACTAAGAATAATGCAGGGCCTGCCATTTCATCTGGGTCAGCAGCACGCCTCATAGGTATGCGCTCCATATACGCCTCATTGATCGCCGCAACATCCGTTAAGCCACTTGTTAATGGAGTTGACACTAGCCCTGGGAGAATTGCGTTGACTCGTATGTTATGCTGTGCTAATTCTAATGCTGCATTCTTCGTTAACATTTCAACCCCAGCCTTAGCGGATGAATATGCTGCACCATAGAACATTGGTACATGTGCATTTAAAGAGGCTACATTTACAATTGCACCTCCACCATGCTCTTTCATGTATTTAGCTTGATGTTTTAAAGATAAAAATACACCTTTTAAGCATAAATCTACAGTGAAGTTCCAGTCTTCTTCGCTTTGGTCAACAATTGCACCGGCTTTGGATGCGCCTGCCACATTAAACGCGTAATCTAACCCACCAAATGCTTCAACCGTCTTCTTCACTAATGCTTCAATATCGCCCTCTTTTGTCACATTGGTTACACAACCGATTACATTACCTTTATGGGACTCTTCTAACTCTGTTAGTTTTTCTTGATTTAAATCTGCAATTGCTACCTTAACGCCTTTTTCTACTAATCGTTGTACTATTGCTAAGCCAATACCGGATGCTCCACCTGTTACAATTGCTACTTTACTCTCTGTTTTTGTCATGGTTCTTTCCTCCTAAAAAGGTTTAAACGCTTACAATAATTGTATCACTTTGACTAGGTAAAACAAATTAGAGCCTTGACATAGGAGTAAAAAAGATCATATTTTGACAAGGCTGTTCAAAATATGATCTTACTCTATTCCTATTACCGAACAACAATAGATATCATCACCATAATATATACATTCACCACGAACAAGCAGCTTATCAGAAAAGTTACCACTATCGATGCCTTTTTGTAAATCGATAATAATATTAATCCTACTAATAATAGAGCTAGGAAAAAGAAATAAACGATATCTAGGTTGATCGTCAAGCCGACGGTGCTGCTGGAATCAATGATGCCGCCATGAAATAACTGGAATAAAGGTGATATTGCATCATCCGTTAAATAATTTCCGTGAGGAGGGGATTGCTGGGTGAAAAAAGCTGTCATCGCAAAAATGACAAATAAAACAATACCCTCTAAACGAATCCAAGGAATTGGATTAAACGCAGCATCTTTTGACAGGAAATATTTCACAACCAAGCCGTTTAATAAGGCATAGAAAACGAGTGGAATCAAGAATAGGTGTTTGATTAATAATCCTTGTCCATACGAAACCATCCATGAATCTGTATACCCATCGACCATGACATCCATCAGTAGGATCCCGCTAAGTCCTGTAGCAACTAAACAGCCGATAGCGACCTTGGAAAACCAGCTTAAAAATGTAAGCCAATTATCATGGTTGGTTGCAAACCAGCCGACAACAAGTACAACACCAACCCAAATGCTGATCGCAGCTAGATGGACAAAGTGGCCGGTAATTCCCTTGAATGGCTCCATAGCGCCTGCATGGCTTGACCAAGCAATGGTTAACATGAGTCCGAATGTTAATGCCAATACGATAGAAGTAGAAATACGATTTCCCATAGACCGCATTAATACAATTATGAGTACTAATAAAATAGAACCAATAAGGGTAAAGTTCCACGCGTTTCCAACCGTATAGGTTAGTAAAACGACTTTTAATGCTTCACCAAACCCTAGCCGTGGGGCGATAAATAAGGTAGTATCAAGAACCGGAATGAAAGCAAAAATCGGTACCATGATGGAGCTGATCAAAAAGTAATACGGTGCGATTTTTATGTCCGGACGATAGGTGCTTGGAATAAGCAAAAGCAGAAAACCTCCTGCTAAAACCGCAAAGCATACATATAATAGCACCTGACTAATCATTACGAGTATGTCCATTTACTATCTCTTTCTTTTCATAAATAAGATGTAGCCAACGATTGCAAGAATAGCTAAACCAACAATGACCATAATCATGGTGGAAGATGATTCTTCGCCTTCATCTATTTGTTCAGCGGATTCTGTTGCTGAATCATCTTGGGTCGTTTCTGTTTCCGCTTGTTCTTCGGGTTCTTCATCTTCAACTGTTTCTGTTTCAGCCTGTTCTTCCTCTTCCACAGCTTCAGGAACCTCGGCATCAACGGTAAATGTGAATTCACCTTCTAGTGGGTGACCATCTGCACTAATAATACTCCAATTTACTTGATATTCATCATTTGCAAGCGGCTCAGCAACCGTACCTGTTAATGTACCTTCACCGATCTCGATATCTTGTACTTCCACAGCTTCACCTGCTGTCGTTGTTACCTCTATAAAACTGCCTTGTTCAATTCCACCATCAAATTCAAGCACAATTTCTTCCAATGGCTCTGTTACAACATCGCCATCTGCTGGATTCGATCCTTGAATATGTGAGTGAGCAAACGCGCTAGTAGAAAAGCACGTTACGAGTATGACTACTATTGCCGCGCTAAATATTCGTTTCATTAACATAATTCCTCCCTTACATGTCTCAGTAACTACTTCTAAAATAGGATGCGAGTTACCTGTGTATATTATAAATCCAATGCTAAATCTTGCATAATACCTCGAAGGAGTGATTTTAACGGAAATTTGCTATAAAAGGGTGATTAAATGATAAAATATAGACACATTTTATATTTAGAAATGCGGTGAAGATATGAAGTATAACCAAATTAAATGGCTTATTTTATTTTTGCCAACGATTACAATCGCCCTTTGGGAGTATGTTCGGCATGAATTTCTCCTTTCATACATTTCCATGGACATGGGGAACTTTCTTTCTCCTATATTAGTCTTTATTGTCACGCTTGTCTTTTTGCGGCATTTATTTTCCATTTTAGAAAAAATGCAAGAAGAGTTAAGAGCGGCAAGGGCTAAGAAAGCAGCGCTTATCGAGAGGGAGAAGCTCGCAAGGGAGCTACATGACGGCATTGCCCAATCACTATTTCTATTGTCCGTTAAAATGAATAAGTTTGGCAGAAAGAATGATCTGGAGCAGGATGCTGATTTTCAAAAAATAAAGCAAACCTTACAGCATGTCCACGAGGATACACGTCAGGCGATTACAAACCTGAAATATGTACCAAATGAGGATACGTTTAGCTGGACAGAAACGATCTACCAGTATGTAACGGAGCTGAAACAACAGCATTTTATGGATGTTCAGCTGGAATGGGGAATTCCAGAAGATGCATTGTCATCGAAAGAGAAGGTAGAGCTGTTCGCCTGTGTAAAAGAAGCTGTGATGAATGTTATTAAACACGCAAAAACAAATGAGGTATGGATTGTAGCAAAGGAAATAGAAAATGGATGGATATGCCAAATTAAGGATCGGGGAATAGGATTCACAAACGATACGATTCAAGATAGTACAGGCTATGGACTTCAGATTATTCAAGATAGAACGATAGATATGGAATGGGAATTTTCGATTAATAAAATTGAGAATGAAACGATCCTGGAAATAAAAAAGGAGGGAAACTAAATGCAACCTTTTCGAATCGTAATCGTGGATGATCACGCGCATGCAAGAGAAGCCATCCGGGAAATTTTAGAGGAGCACGAAGATCTTCTTATTGTAGGAGAAGGGAAGAATGGCGAGGAAGCGATAAAGCTTACGGAAGAATTAATGCCTGACATTATTCTGATGGACATTCAAATGCCGGTGATGGATGGGCTAGAGGCGACGAAACGTATCAAGCTTCAATTCCCTTACGTCAAGATTGTGATGATTACCGTTTCGGATGATATCACCGATTTGTTTGATGCATTAAAACAAGGAGCACAGGGCTATTTATTAAAAAATATCCAGTCGGAAGCATGGGTCGATCATTTAAGAGCCTTTGCCGTAGATGAAGTCCCAATGTCTAAAGAAATAGCCTTTCAAATTCTTAAGGAATTTCCACAAAGTAAAGCAGTTACAAAGGAGAATACGCCTTTATCTACAAGGGAGTTAGAAGTGCTGCAATTGGTCGCGAAAGGGATGTCCAATCGGGAAATTTCAGATACCCTGTTTATTTCAGAGCATACGGTGAAAAGTCATCTGAAAAACATTTTGAGTAAGCTGCATTTAGATAATCGGGTGCAGCTGACGAGTTATGCGTTTCAGAAAGGGCTGATGGATTAATGGGAGATTCCTTCTGTGGGTCTGGCAATGACTGGACTAATAAGCAAGAACGAGCACAATGTCCTTATTCTGGATTTGTGCTCGATTCTTGAACAAGACAAAGGATTTCAATAGCCATCTGATATTTTTTTAAAACCATCCATGCTGCTGGACCAATACGCTATCAGGAAAAGGAATAGATAAATAAAAAAGTCATAAATAGTTGACCATCCTTTTGGGTTATAAAAATCAATCATTTCAAAAAAGTTCATGCCTATGAAAGCTCCAAGAGCACTAAATATAGCTCCTTTTAAAAGGGGATTAGCTTTTGGCTTAATTTGCAGTGTAAACATAATGGCAACAGGAGCTAAAGAAAAATGGTAGGGGAGAAATAACAATGGGCCTATAGGTGAGAATATCATTGGGTAAGACCAAAGCCCGCTCGATAAGGCAATAAGGTCAATCATTAAGGATAAAATGATGGTGATAAATCCCCCCATAAGAAGTCTGCCTGTACTTTGCCTGTTTCTAAATAAAACCCATATAAACCAAGGAATAATAAATAGTCCAATCCCAAACCACCATTGCCATGTAAACATAAAGGCGTTAATCACTGTTTCGGACATCAATCTATCCGCATCTATTAGCTGTTCATTGATCCTCTCAACTTGTTTTATACCTTCTTTAAATGTCATTCATGAACCGCCTCCATTTATACCGAACATTATTGATGTGCTTTATGAGTATCTTTTGTAATTTATTTACGTTTTATGTGTATAAAGATTTATAACGGTTTCTATACTTACGCTGATTGATTGTAATTTCAAACGATCCTTTTATACTTTCCATATCAACAAATAAAGGGTGAAAACGTGACATTTGAAGAATTTTTACCGTGGAGAGAAGATTACTCGCGAAGGTTGGCCAGACACAGAGTTATATGTGAAATTAGTTGGCGAAAGTGAAGTAGAAAAGGAGAAAAAGAGATCTAGCCCTAAATTAAAAACCCATGCAGCAATCTGTACATGGGTTTTGTGCTACTATAAAAACATTATCATAGACAATATAAACATAAATATTACACCGGATAGGATTGGAACGGAGGTTCTCTTAATAATATTAATTGGATCGACTTTCAGGGTTGCTGCAATAATTAATACTACAGCAGCGACTGGAGAAACCGATCGAAACAAGTTTCCGGCTAGTCCCATAGGAATACTAACTGCGATTGGATTAATTCCAGCGGCTTCGGCTAAAGGAACCATCAGTGGTATCATTGCAAAGAATAAAGCAATGCCACTTCCACTTAGTATTACAATTAATGCGGTAAATCCGACCAGAACCAATGGTAATACATAATCAAAGCCTTGTCCTTGGATGTTTTCCATTGATGCTTGCAGTGTGTCAATCAGCCCAATAGACTGCAAACCTGCAACAAATACTGAAGCAGCTACTAAGAGAACCACAACTGAAATCATACTGCCCATACCTGTAAAGAATTTTTCCGTATTGGATAACACATCTTTACTATTTTTATTACGAATAAGCTCACAAATGATTGCTAAGATAAATGAGATTAATACTGCAATTTCAACACTAATTGAAACAGATATCTGGGTTGTGAGGTCTAATATAAATGATACCAATAAAATAATAATTGGAAAAACTGGCAAGATAGCATAGACGGTTTTAAATAATATACTGCCTTCTATTTCCTTGAAATCTTCTAATTTAACCTCTTTAGCAGATTCTGTAATCTCAGCTTTTTTATCCATTCTCTTTTGCCAGAAGTAGTGAACGATCGCCATGAATAATATGGTTGGCAATGAAACAATGGCATGGTAGCTAAAAACATATTGTGTAACCGTTAAATCACTAAATGCTGCATATTTCGCTAACTCCTCTGCAATTGCCACATTATCACTTCCAAGTGGAGTAGGAATGATTGTTGCAGAAGTAGCTATAACTGCTGCTATACTAAGAGTAGACATGCCTGCATTTTTCATTACCGGATAAAGTGTGGCTAATAATAAGATAGCTAGTGTAGAAGCACTCGGTATAACCAAGGATAAAACGTTACCTAATAAAAATATAATAGGAACTAGCAGATAGACAGATTTTATTTTGCTAACTGGTTTTGTTAACATTTGAACGGTTAAATCGTTAGCTCCGATTGATGACATATAGGCTGTATATCCACCTAGTATTAAAATAATTAGCCCTGCTGAGGACAATGTTGACTTGAATTGCTGCACAACAACTTGCAAAGGGTCTAAGAGTGCAGATCCGGTCGGGGTAAAGTCACTAAATACAATCTCGTTACCCATTACGATACTAATTAATAGTAAAATGATACCCATAAGAAATAAGGGGATTTTAATGTCCATTTTCTTAATAAGCATATAAACAATTACTGCAACCGCTAACAAAGCTGAGCTATACATGATAAGGTTGTCCAACATCGATGATTCCTCCCTGAAAAATGGATAAATGCTTACTTACATTTTCTTAAATTTTCCATTAACCACTTTTTAAACGCAGGTGCATTAATATCTACACAAACTTTTACATTGCTTTCTTGCTTCATATAACCTTTTAAATCTACTATTGTAGCTCCTTTTGTCAATCCGCCGTTCAATTCAACGTCTACGTAGGTATCTACAGTTGTAAATAAATCTGGTTTTAATAGATAGGCTACTGCACAACTATCATACATTTTTAGTCCGCTATTAAAGCTACCGCCTCTATATTTTTTGAATAAATGATAAATCATATTACCAGTATCATTCATTCCTTTCAGTACTTCACTATCTTCTGGATAAACCAAGGCTTTCATACCGACATCGAGTCCAGCCATCACGATTGGTAAGCCGCTTGAAAATACGATTTTCGCTGCTTCGGGATCAGCATAGATGTTAAACTCTGCCATAACAGAAGCGTTTCCGCGACCTGTCGAACCACCCATTAAGATAATTTCAGCTATGTTTTCTTTAACTTCAGGATAAAGTTTAAAAAGCAGAGCAATATTTGTTAAAGGGCCGATTGGAAGGAGCGTGATTTTCTCCTTACTACTCATAATTTCTTTATACATAGCATTTACGGCGTGCTCGTCCAATAATAAACTTTCATCAGGTTCTTCAAAGTTGTAGCCATCCATCCCTGTTTCACCGTGAATATCACTTGCATCAACTGGATCTACGATTAATGGCGTGGAGGCACCTTTGGCAACAGGGATTTCTTTATCAAAAAACTTTAGAAGTCGTAACATATTATAGGTTACTTTTTCAAGACTCACATTTCCATTAACAGTTGTAATTAAGCGGACATCCAGTTCCTCGCTAAATAATGCTATTGCTAATGCCACCGCATCATCAATTCCTGGATCTGTATCAATAATTATAGGTTTTTTATTCATATTCGTTCCTCCTCGTTTTTGCTTTTTCAATAAAGGTTATAATTTCCTTCCTATCGGGAATACCACCTTGGGCACCAAATCGTTCTACAGATAAAGCTGCTGCTGCATTAGCAAACAGAATTGATTGATCTAAATCTCCTGTTCTAGCTAACTCTGTTGCCAGAGCACCGTTAAAAGTATCTCCAGCCCCAGTTGTGTCTTTGACATTTACCTTAAATCCAGGTATAGTTTTCGGTTCTCCAGACTTTGATATGAATTCAACTCCATGCTCTCCTTTGGTTATAATCATTTTTTCTTTAATTGATTCTGTTAATGGCATTTCAGACAGTGATACAGATTCAACTTCATTTGGTGTTAGATACGTTACTTTTTCTAATATGTCTTCTGGTATAAATTGAAACGGTGCAGGATTGAGAATAACAGGTATTTTATGTTTATAAGCAAATTCAACAGTATATTGCACAGTTTCCATTGGTATTTCAAGTTGTAATAGAATAATGTCACTAGCTATAATTACGTCTTGAGCTTCATCAAGTATTTTGGGATTCACTTTTGAATTAGCACCTGGAGAAACAATAATTCGGTTGTCATTTTCCGAGACTGTTATTGCTGCAACTCCCGTAGAAATGTCTGGTACAATACTAATCCCTTTTTGGCTAATACCTTCTGATTTGAAATGTTCTAGAAGGGCTTTCCCAAAGGTATCGTTTCCAACTGCACCAATCATCGATACATCTGCCCCTAGTCTAGCGGATGTTACTGCCTGATTCGCCCCTTTTCCACCGGGAAAAGTTTCAAATCTCTCTCCTAATACAGTTTCACCTTTCTTAGGTATTTTTTTAGTTGTAGTCACTAAATCCATATTAATGCTTCCTATAACGCAAACGCGGGGATGACTGTTCATCATCTTAGCTCCTTTTCATGTTGATTCTCTAGTAGTTAATTTAACCTTGTGCTCTTCTGATTTAATAACTGTATTAGGATGTTCAATCTTTTGAATAAGTATCTCAGCTGCTCTTTTCCCAATACTATAAATCGGTTGTGCCATAGTAGTTAGAGAAGGAGATGTGATGTTTCCCAGCTCTATCCCGTCAAATCCAATAACGGATAACTCATTTGGTATCTTAATCTTTAACGATTCAGCAGCCTTTAACACACCAACACCCATTAAATCATTTGCTACAAAAATTCCGTCTATTTCAGGATTCCTCTTTAACAAATTCTTTGTTGCTTCAAAAGCTTCATTCACAGCATAATTTCCTACACATATGAAGTCACTATGGAACCATTCTTCATCCCTAACTTCGTCTAAATAACCTTTAAATCGTTCTCTGGCATTACTTATATTCTCAGGGCCAGAAACGTGAGCGATTCGTTTGCAGCCTTGATTTTTTAAATATTGAACTGCCTGTCTGGCTCCTTCATAGTTATTTACGGTAACAGAAATTAAATCGGGATTGATCTTTCGGTCAAGTGCTATCACTGGGACTTTCATATCTTTAACTTGATTTGTTGTCATCGTACTTGAAACTAGAATGATGCCATCAATAGATTTTTGCAAAAGAGCATTAAGGTAAGCTATTTCTTTATCATTCTGATTATCTGTATTACATAAAATAAATGTGTAGCCATGCTTATTGGAAATGTCTTCCACAGCTCGAGCTAATTCAGGGAAGAAGGGGTTCATAATGTCAGGAACAAACAAAGCAATCATCTTTGATTTACCTTTGAAAAGACTGCGGGCAACATCATTTGGACGATAGTTCAATTGCTCAATCGCCTGTCGAACTCTTTGCATGGTGCTTTCATTAACATAACCATTTTTATTTATCACTCGAGATACTGTTGCTACTGAAACATTTGCTAATTTAGCAACATCTCTAATAGTTGCCATAAGCATACTCCTTTTTAAGTAATATATGTAACGGGTTACATGCCGGATAAAAATAAAAAACGGAATGTGTAACCCGTTACATAAATAATAAAGCGATTTCATTATAAAGTCAATAGGAAATAAAAGATAATTTCATCATTTAATTGCTATAACAATGATTTTCTATATTAGATGTAATCAAAATGCGAGATTAAACAGTATAAAAAAGGTTTTGCAACCAAAACTAAAAAGAAAAGGAAGGGGAACCTCAGATTGAAATGGCATTTATTATGTTATGGAAGGCCATAATCATTATCGTTGGCGGAACATTTTTATTACGAATTGCAGGTAGAAAATCAATCTCCCAAATGACGCTCACACAAACTGTAATCATGATTGGAATTGGTTCATTACTTATACAGCCAATAGCAGGTGAAGATATATGGAGTACGTTACTCGTTGGGCTAATCCTTGTTTTGACATTGGTTGTAATGGAGTTTCTTCAAATCAAAGGGGATGTATTCGAAAAAATTATTACAGGTAAATCGAAAGTATTAATTAATAATGGTATCTTACAAGAACAGAATTTAAAAAAGTTAAGGGTGACAGTTGATCAGCTAGAAATGGAATTGCGCCAACAAGGTGTTCAACGATTGGATGATGTTCAATGGGCGACATTAGAACCGAATGGGCAGGTTGGATTAGTCTTGAAAGAAGATGTCCAGCCAGTGACAAAGAAGGAATTTAAGCAATTAACAGGCTTGATTGAGGACCTACAAAATCAGCTGCATCAACAAATACAGTACAATGAACAACCAAGACAATTAAATAGGGAACAACTATCACCCGAACAGCAAGAAACTATTTTTGCTGAATTACAAAAGAAGTCACATAAAAATACCCTACCTGAACATTTACGATAGTTGATGTCTTTCAAAGCAACCACTATAATAAGGCTATCTAATGTTGAAGGGACTGAATTATGCGCAGATGGCAATATTTTTTCATCCAACTGATTTAAAATTATTGGAGGTAAAAGTATTGAAAAAAGAACTATTCACGAAGAGGTTGCATTTACGTAAAATAAAAGTGTCCGATTCAGCAGCCTTATTTAACATCTGGACTGACGCAGATGTTACAAAATTCATGAACATTTCTCGTTTTACAAATGAAACACAGGCAAAAGAAATGATTGAATTACTCGATGAATTATCTCAGACAAACCAAGCGATCCGCTACATTATGATCGATTTAAAAACCTATGAAATTATTGGAACGTGTGGTTTTAATTCTATTGATTTCGAGAACGCCCGAGCAGAAATAGGGTATGATATTGCTAAAATCCATTGGGGGTTGGGCTATGCACCGGAAGGAATTCGGGCATTAATAAACCTTGCTTTTGGAAATTTACAGCTCAATAGAATAGAAGCAAAGGTAGAACCAGCAAATATAAATTCCATACACGTACTGCAAAAATTGAACTTCACATTTGAGGGGACATTAAGACAATACGAAAAATCAAAAGGAAACTTTGTTGATATCAATATATATTCACTGTTAAAAACAGATTTATCTTACGAATAATTATGGAAAAGTGGATTTGACATCTTCAAATCCACTTTTTTGCGCTTATTAATAAGCGGGTATTTATTTTATTGCGTCATACGCTCAAAAAATGCTTGCATTTTTTCCACATCCGTTACATGCTGATTACATTCTTGGCTATCCGCACAAATATAATTACTATGATTTTTGAACGTACCAGCGACTCGTCCTTTTACAGATGTAGTAAATAGATTAACATCGGATAGACGGTTACAAATGGAACATACCCCTTTAATTGTATTGGTAGAGAAAGTCCCCTTAATCGCTTTAAGTTGATCATCTTGTTCAATAATGACATATCTTCGGTGAGTCCCCAGATCATTCCAAGCCAAGTAACAAACCTGCTGGAAATCTATTTCTTCAAGCTTTGGCAACTTTAGCTTTTTTTCCTTTTTAAATAGGCTTTTCACTGCATTTGCAGTGACAGCTTTAAAAGGGACGACGTAAGGTTTTAATTGCTCTAAATAAGCTTCACCTTGTTCACGACTAGTCACATTGGAAACCTGCCTGATTAGCTGTTCTTCTGCCTCAGAAAGCATTAATGTTGCTGTAATATCACCATCAACAATATCACGAACAGCAGAGATGACATCTTTATCTTTCGTTGTTGCAAGTGCTTGTAGAATTTTATGCATTTGCTGCTCGATAAAATGATAGTTTGCGACTGTTAAAAACGGCTGAATTGTTTGTTTTTCCATTTGAAATCACTCCATTGTAGTAGGCTTTATATATAGGTATAGGCCTAAAGAGATCATTCATTATTTATCATCGTTTCCTAGACCTCTTTGACCTGTAAAGGTTGTGGTCTAGAGTAAGCATTACAAAAGAATGCGTCCATTTTGATGCCTCCTTGGAAAGAAAACTATTATTAGTATAGCATCTTTTCGAAATTTGTTGAATAAGAAGAAAGCTTAACTTCATTTGTAATATGATATATAGCTGACATTTACAAATTGAGCGCAAGACAAGGAAATATATTACTCGATTTATAACCCGTTATCATATTGAAATACTTCTTCAGTCTGAATTCCTGCCTTAAGCCTATATACAGCTGTATTAATAGAAAATAAGTCCACTCACACTAGTAATTCAATGATTAAAACAACTGTAATAACTTTTAATTGGATTAACATCGATAATTCAAACTCTCTTTACATTCATAGATTAGGATAGGAGTGTAACAAAATAAAACGAGGAGGTATTCAAAATGAAAAAGTGGAAGAAGCATGCTATTCCATCAATCGCTGTTGTAATGATTGGAACTGCAGCAACTGGTATGACTGTGTCGGCTGATTCGGATGATCGCTATGAGGAATTGCAGGAAGTCAATATAACGGTAGAGGAAAGTAAAGAGATTGCATTAACAAGAGTACCTGGAACGGTAGAAGAAGTTGAATTGGAAGATGAGGATGGCTACCTTTTCTATGAAGTGGAAGTAGATGCAAGAGATGGAAATGAATATGAGATCTTAATTGATGCAGAAACAGGAGATGTAATTGCTGTTGAGAGTGAAGACGAAGATGATCGTGACGATGATGACAACGGCGATGGAGACGACGAAGAAGATGACGATAATGAACATGATGATGATTAAGTTGCAGCGCTAAAAATTAAAGCTTTTCAGAAGTCCTCTATGTGGTAGAGGGCTTCTTGATGTGCCAATACATACATTAAATTTAAAATTTACAAGAAAATAATATTCATAATCTTTTATATTGGTTGAATAATCTCCTGCGTTCATTATAATAATAATGAGAGGCACCAATTCTAGTGCGTACAGTTTGATAGAAGAAAACCAAATACGAAAAATGGAGGCTGCTATGGGGAGATTAATTCATTTCGAAATTCATGTGGATGATATGGAAAGAGCGAAGAAGTTTTATGGTGAGGTATTCGGATGGACATTTGAAGATTGGAGTGACTATGCTGGGATGCCTTACTTCGGAGCAGTGACTGGCGATGATAATGAACTTGGTATTAATGGAGCTTTGATGCAGCGTCAAAGTGCTTCGCCAGAAATCAACCAGGCTTTGAATGCTTATGCTTGTACAATGGGTGTTGAAGATTATGATTCAACGGATACGAAAATTATTAATAATGGAGGCAAGGTAGCAAGGCCAAAGCATGCCCTTCCCGGTATGGCATGGCAAGGCTACTATCATGATACGGAGGGAAATATATTTGGAATCCATCAACCAGATGAGAATGCCAAGTAGCATCTATTCGTAATAACCCTAGTAAGCCTTTTGCTTTGTATGTAATGATACTGGGCAAAAGGCTTTTTTATTTACTGTATTTCTATCGATGTTGATCTACAAGGATCTGATTTCCGTCTGGATCTTCAATGGTGAAATGTGCAGGCCCTTCACTTGCCTCGTCGGCTTCGGTTGTCAATTTTATCCCTTTTTCCTTAAGCTGCTTCTGAAGCTCTCGGACGTCTGTAAATGAATCGAGATTTTTTGCATTTTGATCCCAACCAGGATTAAAGGTTAAAATATTCTTCTCAAACATGCCCTGAAAAAGTCCGATTACGCAATCTCCATTTTTCATAATAAGCCAATTTTGTGTAATATCCCCACCGAGTGTTTTAAATCCAAGATTCTCGTAAAAGGATTTTGATACTTGAATGTCTTTAACCGTTAAACTTACAGAAAATGCGCCTAGCTTCATACTTTTTCCTCCTCTTTTGTTCCTTAAATACATAGACGAAACCTTTTGATAATTTTAGTATAAGTGATTGATTTGAAACAAACAAGATTTACCAAATTACGAGAGAAAACGTACCAGGGGGGATCCTTAAAATCTTTATATGGACGTGTTATACTTCTAATAGCTGATTCTTAAATGAAAGAGTGGGTATCTTGATGACAATTATCAACAAGTTAAATTTAAATAAATACGTAAACATGGCTGTTCTTGGCGAGCCGGACGATTATGCTATTTTTGATGGATACAAAACGACATTGGCTGGAGAACATGATGCGATTTTTGTCTTTGTAGAAACAATTGACGAGATGGTAGAGCATACACGATGTATCATTAAAGAAGAGCAATTACTCGAAAAAGGCTACTTGTTTTTTGCGTATCCGAAAAAGGGAAATAAGCGCTATGAAAGCTTTGTGCATCGGGATGAAATCTTTCCTGCTTTGAAAGTGGACGAAGATGGATATGCGGAAAACAGCGATTTGAAATTTTCTCGGATGGTAAGTATGGATGATGTGTTTACTGTTGTAGGGTTAAAACGAGACAAAAAGAGCACTAAAAAGACTTCTGCTGCAAGTCAGTGTGTAGCAGATTATAAGGATAATGTGAAAGACATAGAAAGAATTTTAGGAGATTATCCAAATGAACTCCAGTTTTACAAGGGGTTAACCCCGGGTTATCAAAAAGATTGGGCTCGCTATATCTTTTCTACGAAGCAACAGAAAACACGGGATAAACGCCAAGCGCAAATGGTTGATATCTTATCTCAAGGGTATAAGTCGATTGATTTATTTCGATTGAAAAAGAATTAGGAATAGGGGACAGTGGATCTGTCCCCGCTGTCCATTTAGCCATTATTCTAATCATCAGCCTCAATTAGAAAGGTTTTTTCATCAAAGCCTCCACGTTTAGCTGCTTTATCAGCCCGGATTTGTTCTAATTCATCAAAAGAAGCTCCGTGTATACCTAGAAGGGAATGGACTAATTCCAAAATATCCGCCAGTTCTTCCAACTCTTCTTCCTTCGTTGAAGCACTCTGATATTCTCCTACTTCCTCACTTAATTTTTTCTTGAGTTCAAGAATATAACGATCATGATTTAGTGTTTCTGTTTTTAGGTCCTTGCCAGCGTTTTTTAAGATTTCAGGGATTCGGTCTCGAACTAGTTTGTTGTATGTTGGCATGTGAGCACTCCTTTGTTAGTTTAATATTTTTACCTGGGGACTTTCCCTTAACACGTCGCTCTGCATACTGGAAATTGATCAATTTCAACTGTACGTTTTGAGGAATTGTAAATCACTGCTAGATTCATTAATTATTGCATTCCCTTTCATTTTAATTACAAAACTTTAGGGTGAATTTAAGATAATTATAGAAGTTTGCCAGTATGGAAAGGGGATAACTAGAGGGAGGGTGTCCATGAACAAGAAATGGGGACAGGTAAACGGACCCTGCCCCCTTCATATATTACAGCTTGGAACAATCTATACCCAACTGACTCTGCTATAAATTAAATAGATTTGGTAAGAACAGGGAAAGCTGCGGAATAAAGGTTACAAGTAACAATACGATAATGACAGCCACAAAGTATGGAATTAATGTTCCAATAACTTGTTCAATTCTTACGTTCGCTACAGATGCTCCAACAAATAAGGCACTGCCAACAGGTGGTGTCATATTACCAATACAAAGGGCGAAGCATAGAATCATTCCAAAATGAACAGGATCCATTCCGAACGTTTCTGCAACCGGCAAAAAGATAGGAGTAAAGATCAGTACTGCTGGCGTAATATCCATAAAGGTCCCTACTAAAAGCAGAATTAGAATCATAATTAAGAGAATCCCAATTTGATTTTCTGTTATGGATAATAATGCGTTACTAATAGCCTCTGGTAAGCCTAAATACGACATGACAAGTGAGAATAAAGCAGATGACGTAATAAGGAAAAGAATCATCCCCGTTATTTCAATGGTTTCCTTTAGTATAGCTGGGATATCCCTCCATTTCAGCCCCTTATAAATAATTGCTAGTATCGTGGAATAGAGAACGGCAACTGCTGCGCCTTCTGTAGCGGTGAATATTCCGGCAACTATACCACCAATTACAATGACAATTAAAAAGAGACTAGGGATAGCGCTACCAATTATATATAAAATATCTTTAATGCTAGGTAATGTAGAAACAGGGTAATTTTCTTTTTTTGCCATGAAATAGGCAACAATCATAACTGCTATACCCCATAGAATACCTGGGATGTACCCAGCCATAAATAATGCAGCAACTGAAGTTCCGCCACTGACGAGTGAATAAACAATTACGACAGAGCTTGGTGGAATAATCAACCCTGTTGGAGCGGATGCGATATTAACAGCTGCTGAGTATGTCTTCTTGTATCCTTGCTTTTCTTGCATTGGACCCATAATCCGTCCCATTGCCGCTGCGGCTGCCACACTAGAACCAGCGATGGAGCCGAATAGCATATTCCCAACAGCATTCGTATGTGCTAAAGATCCAGGCAACTTACCTACTAATACTTTAGCAAAGTTCACGAGACGAAATGCAATCCCACCGTTATTCATAATAATCCCAGCTAATACAAATAGAGGGATTGCCAGCATTGTAAAGTTATCAATTCCAGTAATCATTCGTTGGGCAGATGTCATTAATGCGACGTCAAAAGGCAGCACAGTGAAAAAAGTGATGACAGAACTTAATATAATCGCAATTGCGATGGGAGCTCCAACTAATAATAAAAGAATAAAACTTATAAAAAGAATCGTACCTGCAATCGCCATCATTATACTCCCACCTCCTGATTCTCCTTGATTTTATTGGTTAACATACCATGGATCGTGTAAAAGATGATAAATAAGCCACTTAATGGTAACGACATGTAAACAAATGCCATTGAAATCCCCGTTGCCGGAGCAGTTTGGGCAATAGTAAGCATGACGACTTTAATTCCACCATAAACCATAAGGATAGATGCAACCAATATAACTAGTGTGTCCGTTATTCTTTCGATAGAGATTTGCGTTTTAGCAGCAAATTTTTCTCTAAAGAAGAGAATAGCAATATGTTTTTTAGCTCCAAATACATAGGAAGCAGCTAATAGTCCAAACCAGATAAGCATAAATCTCGTTATTTCCTCGGTAGCTGGGGAAGGAATGCTGAGTACATACCTTGCTACCACTTGCCAAATCGAAAGCACAACCATGGCAATGATTAACAGAGAGGAGAGGCTTAGTAAGAGCTTGTCGACCCATTTTTTTGCTTTATTCATCTTGTTTCGCCTCCTGTATTAATTGGTAAATTTCCTTTGTCTTTTCGTCCTTAGCAAACTGTTCGTGAAGCGGTTGCACAGCATCGATAAATGGGGTTTTATCCACTTCAATAAAATTAACACCCATTTCATCCTTTGCTATCTCTGTTTGTTCTTCAATGGTTTTTGCCCATACATCTTCATGATATAGCGTGGATTCCTGAGCAGCTTCTTTAATAACCTGTTGATGGTCATCGGATAATTGATTAAATTTAGTTGCATTCATGATAAACATGTCAGGTACAATTTGATGGCCAGTATACATAAAGTATTTTGCAACCTCACCATGGTTGTTTCCTACTAATGCGGTTTCATTATTTTCAGCTGCATCGATAACACCAGATTGTATAGCGGTATACACTTCACCATAATCCATTGCTGTTGGGATCCCGCCAAAAGCATTAATCATTTGAACGCTCGTTTGACTGGGTTGTACCCGCACTTTCAGACCTCTCATGTCGTTCACATCATGTACTTCTCTATCTTTCGTATAAAGGTGTCTTTGTCCTGCATTATAATAAGTTAACGCGATAAAGCCTATATCTTCTGTTTGGTTATACAATTTATCTGTTACTTTTTCATTATTCATGACTTTTTCATAGGTCTCGTAATCTTCAAAGATATATGGAAGGCTAAAAATCGAATAATCGGATTCAAACCCTTCTAATTGACTTGCGCTCACTTTCGCTAAATCAACCGCACCGGTTTGTGTTAATTCAATTACTTCTCGTTCACTGCCTAATTGCGCATTTGGGTAAATTTTTACCTTTATTTCCTCGCTGGATTTTTCTTCTACAAGTCTCGCAAATTCTGCTAGCGATAAATGGACGGGGTGTTCAAGCGGTAAGTTATGCGCTAGTTTCAGTTCAATAGCTTTAGTTTGATCAGAATCACCTTGACATCCTGCAAGTATAAACAATAGTAATACTGTAAATAACGTAATGACAGATTTCTTCACCATATACCCTCCCTGGATTTTTTCGTGTTGTTTGTGTTCTAATGAACGGTTTTCTCACGCTTTTCTCACGCTTTTATTGGTTGAGATTACGAAAGCGATAACATTTATAGTTTAGCGCTTACATCTAGTAGGTTAAATTACCCCTGTCGTGATGTTCGCTAATAGTTTGACAACCAAACAAACTATACAACCATGATACTTGTATATTCGAAATAATTCAACCATGTCTCCTCAGGAGATAATAATGAAAATTTATTCCCAACAGGAGATATCTGCGTGCGTCTTTTTAATGGATTGGTTAGACAAAAAAAGACTTGGATATTCCAAGTCTTTAATTATTCAATCTAATTTTCTTAGGCTGCGCTTTCTTTCCTCTTACTCTTTTGCTTCACCTGCCCCTTCAAAGAAAAATAACTGCCAATCCGCATGATCTTCTCAAACGGTCCCGTTCTAAAGCATTTCATGTAAAGCTGGCTGAAAACAATTTGCAAAACGAAAATAACGAAGGCTAACAGAATGCCCAGGAAAACTCCCATCTTCGCAAAGAGCCCTAGTCCATATCCATAAAAAATAGCTGTACAGATAATACTTTGTGTTAGGTAATTTGTAAGAGATAATTGCCCGACTTTTTCAAAGGAGGACAGGAATTTCCCTGCTTCCTTTGTATAAAGAATCGCAAAGCCGAAAATATAACCAAGCGCTAAGAAGATTGCCCCGATACTGTAAGCACCTTCCGTCCAACTAGGATCATGGATAATATAATGGGAGCTCTTGAGCAATAAACCTGTTATTCCAAACCCCATTGCACCTCGAATATACCATTTTCTCTCCTGTTTTGGATTCGTAAACCAATTGCGCTTTGCGGCGTACATTCCAAGTAACGTAAGTGGCGCAATTAAAAGGGGAGTGAGAACAAGCATTAGCACATAAAAGAATTCCGGTAAATCAAAAGGCAATTCTCCGCTTTGTCGAAATGCGAGTGCATCGGCATAACGATCGCTTGAATAAACCTCCGTTTCCTCCAGGATATAAGATTCCATGAGTTGTATGTCTTTTTCCGTTTGTTCAATCTCACCGAATCCCATGAGAGAGGTTAAGACGAATAGCACAATCGCCCAAACGAGCAAGGTTTTCTTTTTCCGATTTATAAAAAGTAGCATTAAAAAGCCGATCAAACTATACGCCAGCAGGATATCTCCTTCCCAAATGAAAATGGAATGGAACAGCCCAAACGCAAAGAATAGGAGAAACCGTCGTACGAGATGTCTTTTTACTTTTAACTGATTTCTTTCTAGCTTTTCTTTTAGCTTAATCAAGGAATAGCCAAATAAAAACATGAAAATAGGCAGGAAGCTTCCTTCTATAAAAATCTTTGTCCACACATAGGCTACCGTATCGGGTGAAGATAGTTGAAAATGCTCAGGACTATCCTTGCCAAATATCCCATATTGGAAAATCAGCATATTCGCGATCAGAATTCCGAGTAAACTAAAACCTCTTAATCCATCAATTGTACTTATTCTTCGTTTCATGCACGTACTTCCTCTCTGTTCGTTATACATTTAAGGTATCAGTCTTAAATATCCCGTAATTGAACAGAATCTTAACAATTTATAACGTATTCCTTAATATTGTTCAACTAATCGTAAACTTTCCGTGGTAGAATGTCGTTGAGGTGGAAAATATGGGAAATGAGACACATATTTTAATTGTGGATGATGAAAAAGCCATCGTAAAAATGTTGGAGTTAATGTTAAGAAAAGAAGGATTTGAACATATATATACCGCTTTTACAGGAAAGGAAGCATTATCCTTTGTTGCGGAGCATCCTATTGACATTATTATTTTGGACGTGATGCTTCCAGATGGCAGTGGATTTGATCTCAGTCCAAAAATGAGAGAGCTAACGAGCGCGTATATTCTCTTTCTGACGGCACGAGTTTCTGACTTGGATGTCCTTACCGGTTTTGCAACGGGTGGAGACGACTATGTAACAAAGCCATTTAATCCATTGGAGGTAGCAGCAAGAATCAAGGCGCATCTTAGAAGAACTGAATCTCATCCAAAGGCAGAAAAAAATACAATGCCAACCAAGCGGTATGATTTTGGTCGCTTTGTACTGGATGAACAAGCAGGGGAGCTAATCGTGAATGAAAAAGTTGTGTCCTGCCCGACACAGGTATATTTGCTATTACTTTACCTTTGTAAACATCCGAATCGAGTTTTTTCAAAGTCAGCACTACTCGATGCAGTATGGGGGTTCGACCACTATGTCGATGAAAATACAGTGTCTGTACATATTAGAAGAATCAGAGAGAGAATTGAAGAAAATCCAAGTAAGCCAACCTATTTAACAACGGTTCGAGGATTAGGATACAAGCTAGTGAAGGAACATGTTAGATGAAAAAGCTTAGAAGACGTCTGTTTATGCATTTTTCCATTCAATTTATTTCGATTGCCATTTTAATGGTAATTGTTGTTGCAATTACATTAGTACTTACCATTGGATTGATGACAGAGGATCAAGCTGGACATAATTATTATTATACAATGCTTGAAGAAATTTCCATGCTGGATGCTGGTGAATCATTTCGAGACTTGGAAATGCGTGAGGGGTGGAGTGAAGGGCTTGATGAAGATATTTGGGTGCAGATCATTAATAAACAAGGTGACGTAATTGATGCTGGAAATGTACCGAATGATTTCCCGGATCATTATAGTATGCATGATTTACTGCTCATGAAAGAAAACGAATCCTATAAGGGGTATGAGCTAACCTTTTATTTGGAGACGTTTTATGAGACGGATTATTTATTTGTTTTGGGGCATGAACCGGAATCAGGCATCTCACTGGATGAACTTGTTGAGACATATAACGATAATGGGACGATCGCCAAGCAGGACACTGCTGCAGTAAATGAAAAGTTATTAGAGGTCGAAGGAACCCTTGAGATTTATGGGAGTAATGGGGAACAGAGAATATCGCTTGGGGAAGCAGAACGTGAAGAGGAATTACCGTTAGATGCTTTTAAACGAGGTATATCTCCAGATATGTATTCGACCAAGCAGCAGACATATCGTGATGCCGAGACAGGTGATTTATGGGTTCTGTATACACCAAATGTGCATAAAGGAGAAATCAATCTAAAAACGTATCAAGCAACATTAATCGGTCTGCTTATTACGGCAGCAATTGTACTGCTTATTACAATTGTAATTTCCATTTGGAATGGTTTCAGATATGGGAATCCATTATTGGTTTTTGCAAACTGGCTAGGCAGAATGGGAAATGGCCAATATGATGAGGTTTTAACAGAGCGTGAGAAGAAGCACATTTTTAGGAAAAATGGAAAGATCAAGTGGCGTTACAGGTTGTATCGAGAAGTCTTCTATGCCTTTTATGATATGGCACAAAAGCTTGATGCTTCGAAAAAAGAACGCGAGCAATTGGAAAAGACGAGAGAGGAATGGATGGCAGGCATTTCCCATGACCTGCGTACCCCACTTACGACAATGGAAGGATATGGGAGATTATTAGAAAGTGGAGAATACGAGTGGTCCCAGCAAGAGCTAAAGGATATTGGAAAAACAATCTATGAAAAAAGTGATTATATGGTAAAGCTGATTGAAGACTTTACCCTTAGCTTCCAACTGAAGAATAATGCTGCACTTGTTTCACTCCAAACGGTGGAGATTAATTCGTTTTTGGAGAAGGTAATAAGAAAATTTACCAATGACATCACGTTCCAGGAATATTCCATTTCGTTTAAGCCATTGAAATCGAATCGAGTTGTACAAATGAATGAACGATTGTTTGAGCGAATGATCGATAACTTAATTTATAATGCGATGAAGCATAACCCGCCAGGAACCTCCGTCGTAATTCGCGTAGATGAAACAGCAAATAATCAAGAGCTTAAAATTAGGGTGATTGATAATGGTCTAGGTATGGATGAGGAGACGAAGGAGAATTTATTTAGTCGGTACTATCGTGGAACGAATACAGAAGAGAGTATGGAAGGTACTGGTCTTGGTATGAGCATTGCATTGCAAATTGCAAAGCTGCATCAAGGTTCAATTCTTGTGGAATCTGAAGAAAATACAGGAACTATTGTAACGGTGGTATTTTCCCAGGTAGAAGTACCAGACAAGAGGGCAGTTTCATAGTGAAAAAGAAAGCGAGGGGAGAAGATTGAAGGAGATTGGAAAACATATCATAAAGCGGGTAAGGAAAGGAAATGTTAAAGCGTTTGAAAAGCTTGTTCAGCACTACCAGCAATCGGTTTATAATCTCTGTATCTTGTTGATGGGCAACGAGGAGAAAGCTGAAGAGATTGCCAATGAGACATTTCTGTACGTTTATGCTCACATGGATGATTATTTTACTGAGGATAAAAAATTTTCAATATGGTTATATCAATCAATGGTTTGTCTAACACAAGAACAATTTATGGAAGGCTTTAGTACGGGCGAAGTGAATTCTGCTAAAGGTATTCTCCCCTTGCTGCAGCACGTTCCTTTTAACAAACGGGTGGCTGTCATTCTAGAGACTTGGTATCACTTATCTGACCAGGAGATTAGTGAAGTTCTCCATACTACTAAATCCGAAGTGCGTACCTCTATTTATCAGGCGAGAGAGAAGCTGAGCGAAGCATTAAAGAGTATGGATTCTACTGAAAAAGAGAACGTATTATTTCGTATTGGGTAGAGATTGTTGAAGTTAAAGTATGAAGTTTCCGAGAAAAAGGCTCGTAACCCTAGCTAGATGAAGGTTACGGCCTTTTGTACGTTTTGCCTGTTAAATAAATTGAATTCCTTAAATAAAGTAAAACCCAAATCCCATAATCACATACGCTGCAAGTAAGGCAAGTCCATCAAACCAATTGGAATCCCCGTCATTGGATAACGTAATCATTAATAACACAGCTGTCACCATACTGATTAATTCCGGCCATGTGAAAACGAGTGGCATGGGCGTGGGAAAGAACAGGGATAGCAAAACAAGAATCGGCAAAACAAACATGGCGACTTGGAGGGTGGAGCCAACGGCAATTTCGACCGCAACATCCATTTTATTTTTATACGCCATGATAATTGCTGAGGCATGCTCTGCAGCATTTCCAACAATCGCAACAATAATAATCCCAATAAATAATTCGGACCAGCCAAATGTCGCTCCGACGATATCAAATGTGGACACTAAATGTTCCGAAACATAAGCAACGGCAACTGTTGCAAGTGCCAGAATTACGATTGCTTTTGTTTTCCCCCATTCTGGTTCTTCCTCATGAACGACTTCACTTTGTGTTTCATCTGCTTGGTAAACCCCGCGGTGGGTGACAAATTTAAATAACAATGCCGCCAAATAGAGGACGATTAAAATAATGGAAATCCCAACACTTAAAACCATTGTGTCTTTCTCATTCATCGTATGTGTAAACACCTCAGGAATTACAAAGGCGACAATGACTGCAAAGATTAACAGCCCTGCATTATGACGTGCTTCGTAGATATTAAAGGATTGCCGTTTATATTTCAGACCACCAACAAAGAAAGATAGCCCACCGACAAGCAGTAAGTTACCTAATACAGAGCCTGTTAACGAAGCGAGCACAATTCCAATAAGCCCGGCTTTTAATGCGAAAATAGAAATAATAAGTTCAACTGCATTTCCAAAGGTTGCATTTAGCAGACCACCAGCTCTTGGCCCTAAAACAATTGCCAGGCTCTCGGTGGCACGGCCGATAAAGCCAGCTAAGGCAACAATTGTCAAACAATAAATGATAAACATCATGATGGCAGACCAATGAAAGATCGAGCCAATGATAGAAAGTGGTATTCCAAGGACAACGAAAATCGCAAATAATTTATTTATGTTGAAGACCTCCGTTTCTTTATTTAGATAATTATAGATTACCCGTATTTATTGGAATTTATTTCTGAAAAGGTTTTAGGGAAAACGGAGATAGTGTATGGCTTTGAATGATAATGAATAAGGGGGATAAGGAGGATGATATTTATAGCAAGAAGAAGAGAGAACCCAAATGGATTTTAATACCTTAGCTTAGGACTAGGGGAGTGTAATATTAACTGTGTAAGTAAGAATGCGTACGGTTCTTGCTTACACATTTTTTTAATTTTGATAGAATGGAATTAAATTGATAGGAGGTTATGTAATGACGAAGTCAAAGCGAGACCCGAAATCAGTTAAGTTGGCAAATAAAATTATTGAAGACTATCAACCAGAGTCAGTTGAAGATATGCAAAATGCACTCAAAGATATATTTGGTCCTATGTTTGAAACAATGTTAAAGGGCGAGATGAATAACCACTTAGGATACGATTCGAATGATAAAGGAGAAAAAGAAACCGAAAACAGACGCAATGGGTATGGAAAGAAAACGATCAAAACAGCTTCAGGAGAAGTAGATATTAATATGCCCCGTGACCGTGACGGTTCCTTTAATTCTGAACTGATACCGAAGCGTAAGAAGGATGTTTCTGCCATTGAGGGTAAAGTGATCTCCATGTATGCACGTGGGATGTCGCAGCGTGATATTTCATCAACGATTGAAGATATTTATGGTTTTTCAGTATCTCATGAAATGATATCCGATATTACGGATCAAGTGCTTCCTGAACTGGAGGATTGGCAAACCAGACCGTTAAGTGACTGTTATGCATTTGTTTTCGTAGATTGCATGTATACAACCATCCGCAATCAATATGAGGCGAAGAAATATGCTGTCTATACGATTCTGGGTTACACAATGGAAGGGAATAAAGAAATCCTTGGCTTATGGTTAAATGAAACGGAAAGCAAACACAAATGGATGCAGATTTTCGATGAAATCAAGGCGAGAGGTGTCGAAGACATTTTCTTTATATCCATGGATGGTGTGAGTGGTTTGGAAGAAGGAGCACGTGCGATTTTCCCTGACGTAATCGTTCAACGATGCATGGTTCATTTGATTCGTAACTCCGTCAAATATGTTCCCAGCAAGGATTATAAAACATTCACCAAAGCCTTAAAGAAAGTTTATGGTGCGCCAAGCCACAAGGCTTGCCTAAGTGCCTTTGAATCCTTTCAACAGCAATGGGCTGCTTATCCAGGGGCAATTGATGTTTGGACAAGAAACTTCCACCATGTCGAGCAGCTTTATGATTATGGAAGTGCCATTCGTAAAGTTATGTACACCACCAACGCAGTTGAAAGCATCCATTCCAGCTTCAGAAAAGTAACCAAAAAAGGAGCATTCCCTAACGAGAACGCTCTACTAAAAGTATTATTTTTACGAGTCAAAGAACTCGAAACCAAATGGGAAGGTGGCCATATCCAAAACTGGGCAATGGTTATGAACCAACTACTTCTCCATGGAAATCTAAAAGAGAGGGCTTTAAAATATCTTGAGTAAGTTTAGAACTTACACACTTTATTTGACAAACCCAGGACTAGTGACAGTGTTTGACCTGTTTTTACGCTATAGGGAATCTGATATATTACAGCTTTTACAATATCAACCATCGGGCTTTCTTGGTAAAATACTGGCACTATCTACAAAGAATAAATATCCTCTAGAATTGATCTGACTGTAGCGAGCTCAAGTCTAGCGCTTGTTGAATCTTCTTCCAGAACTGCAGCGATTAGAATGTTGATGCTTATATGCAGTTCCTCATACTCACCTTCATCACCTAGCAGCTGTATTTTCCATCTATTTTTTTTGTACATCTTTTTTAACTCATCTGTTTGGACCGCAATCTTGTCCCAATTTGATTGGTCTATTTCCTGTTCAATCTGATCAATGTGGTTAAAGAAATAATCTCCTCCGACTTGATTGGTGCAGCCAGCTAGCAGAATAGCTAAAAATGCTAATAGGATTTTTATCTTTTTCATACCTAATTGCCCCTCCGTATTTGATGAATGGTTATACATAGATTGCCCATAATACGAATATATATTTGAATTTTAGAAAGGCGGGAGATTGGATCATGCCTGAGGTCGTCTTGATTCTTATTCGGTCAATAGTTGCTTTCTTTTTATTATTACTAATGACTAGGGTTATGGGAAAGAAGCAAATTTCACAGCTTACTTTTTTTGATTATTGTGTTGGAATAACGATTGGTTCAATAGCTGCAACCCTGTCAATTGATCAAAACGTTAAAATTGTGAACGGACTAGTGTCCTTAACGATTTGGGGGTTATTTCCAATTATTTTAGCCTATGTTGGTATGAAATCAATAATCTTTTCTAATATTACAGACGGTAAAGCAACTATCTTAATACAGAACGGGGAGATATTGCATAAGAATTTAAAAAAGAATTTGCTAACAGTCAATGAATTATTATTGCTATTAAGAGAAAAAGGCACTTTTAAAGTATCAGATGTAGAGATGGCAGTTTTTGAAACAAATGGTCAGCTAAGTGTATTGTTGAAAACAAACCAACAGCCAGTTACACCCCAAATACTAGGAATTCCACTGGAAAAGGAGCATGGTCCCACCATCTTGATAATGGATGGAAAGATATTAAAAAAGAGCTTGGAGAATCTTGGCTATTCAAAGGAATGGTTAGAAGGAGAAGTACAGAAGCAAGGAGCCAAAAGTATTAAGGATGTCTTTTTAGCTCAAATAGATTCGCGGGGCAATATGTATGTGGATTTGAGGATCAATATAGAAGACCTGTTGTAGAAGAGAGGCCGCTTGTGGCTGCAACGCTCAAAAAGATCCAGGCAGATTTGGAGAGTTTTTCTCTGGAAACAGATAATCCTGAAGCGAAGAAGCTATACGCTCAACAGGCATCAGAGCTAAAAAAAACCTTGGATACGATTTTGCCTTATTTGAAGTAGGAGGGACTGTTTATAGAAGGCAGGTGCACGATACATAGCGGGACTAGTACTGGTTTCTCCGTTCTATATACTGTTGGCGTATAAGTCTTTAGGTGTGATAAATTCTAGGGTGTTTTTAATAATGTCAGAATACGGTAAAATAATCTAAAAGGCAAAAGGGGAGGGAAACTACTTGAATCAAAAAGACTGGAATATTCTATCGATGATCAAAACGGAGGGGAATATTTCAAACGCCGCAAAGAAATTATTTATGACTCAGCCAGCAGTAACAGTAAGAATTAAAAAAATGGAAAAGGAATTAAACGTCAATATTATCTACCGAATGAATCGCGGGGCGCAGTTAACACCGCAGGGAGAGTATCTAGCAGAGCAAGGAATCGAATACTTGAAACAAGTAGAAGAAGTGAAGAACGTTTTATCGAGTATGCGGGAACCAATTGTTGGTACGTTAAAGCTTGGTGTTGCAAATTTTATGACAAGGTATAAGCTTCCAGAACTCTTACAGCAATTCAAGGAAAAGCATCCACTTGTCCAATTTAATGTCACGAGTGGGTTTAGTCGCGATGTCTTCAAAATGATGCAGGAAGGAGATGTCCATATTAGTTTTGTCAGAGGGGATTATGCGTGGAAGGGGATCAAGCATTTACTATTTGAGGAACCAGTATGTATCGCATCGATGGATGAAATTCGTTTAGAAGATCTCCCAAACCTGCCTCGGATTGAATATAAAACCGATTATAAGCTAAAAGAATTGATTAATACGTGGTGGATGGAAAATTATACGGCAGGAGCCCATATTCATATGGTTGTTGGACAAACCGATATATGCAGAGAAATGCTGAAGCAAGGGTTAGGATACGCTATTTTGCCAAAGCTGGTAGTGCAGGATATTCCTGATCTTTATAAAGTAGACTTGATTGATAAAAATGATGCCCCGATTGGTCGCTCTTCTTGGATGCTTTACAAAGAGGAGTCGTTTGAATTGAATATCGTAAGGGCGTTTGTGGAGTTTATCAATGAAGTAGATTTTCAGGAATCGATTTAAATCTCTTTTTGGATCGAATCTGCTGCATTGTATTTATAGTATTCGTGTTATGCCTTTTCTTTATGCATATTTATAAAAAATCGATACTTCATTTATGATTACGTTTACATTAAACTGATGATAATCAAATGAAAGAAATCATAAAGGGGTATGTTCGATGAATAATCAGCAGCTTTCCAATACAAAGGATAGCTTTACGTTGAATGGAACTAGCTATTATTACTATGCATTACATAAGCTGGAAAAGGAAATCGGCCAGGATTTTTCCCAATTGCCTTATACGATTAAAGTTTTCTTGGAAGCAGCCCTGCGAAATATGGATGGTAAGAAAATAACGGAAGATCATGTGTACCATTTAGCAAACTGGGCTAGCGACAAAAGTTCAAAAAAGGAAATGCCATTCAAACCGTATCGTGTGTTATTGCACGACACTACAGGTATTCCTGTGATTGTGGATCTTGCTTTATTAAGAGATGCTGTTGCTGAATTAGGGGAAGATGTAAGCAAGGTTAACCCGAAGATTCCAGTAGATTTAGTTGTAGACCATTCTGTTATGGTTGATTTTGCAGGGTCTGAGAATGCGAGAAGTATGAATGAGAGGCGTGAGTTTGAAAGAAATAGAGAAAGATTTCAGTTTCTCAAATGGGCCCAGTCCAATTTTGATAAATTCCGTGTGTTTCCGCCTTCGTCAGGAATTATGCATCAGATCAACATGGAGTATTTGACTAAAGTTGCGGTTGTGGAAGAGATAGGTAACGAGATTCATATTTTTCCAGATTCACTTGTTGGTGCAGATTCCCATACAACGATGATTAACGGTCTTGGTATTGTTGGCTACGGGGTTGGGGGAATCGAGGCGGAAGCAGCGATGCTCGGTGATCCCCTGTACTTTATTAGTCCGGAAGTTATTGGTTTTAAGCTAACCGGCTCATTATCAGAGGGAACAACAGCGACAGATCTTGCTCTTACTGTAACGAATATGCTGCGGGAGAAAAATGTAATTGGAAAAATTGTAGAGTTTTATGGTGACGGTGTGAAATCACTGACGGTTTTTGATCGTTCAACGATTTCCAATATGGCGCCTGAATCTGGTGCAACAATGTCCTACTTCCCGGTTGATTATGAAACATTAGACTATTTACGAATGCTAGGGCGCAGTGAGGAAGATATACACCTCATTCAGACGTATTATCAAAAACAGCGGCTTTTTCGTGAGGAGCATGAAGCTTATCCTGCTTATTCCGATACGATTGAACTTGACCTTTCCTTGGTCGTTACATCTCTAGCTGGACCGAAGCGACCACAGGACCGAGTTGATTTATCCGAATTAAAACAACGATTTCGAGACAGTTTACGAAAACCAGTCACTGCCGGTGGATATGGGCTCACAGAGGATGAAGTAGCAAAGGAAGCTGCGATAGAGGACGAGGTAGTGAAGGCAGGGAGTGTTGTTATTGCGGCAATCACAAGCTGTACGAATACATCGAATCCGAATGTGATGATTGGAGCTGGATTAGTTGCCAAAAAGGCTATTGAAAGAAATCTGGTGAAACCAAGCTATGTGAAAGCATCCTTAACACCTGGCTCAAAGGTTGTTACCGAATATTTGGAAAAGTCTGGATTGCTTGCCTATCTAGAGCAACTAGGGTTTAACATTGCAGGCTATGGATGCGCGACATGTATTGGTAACTCTGGGGAATTATTCGATGCCGTTGATGAAGTGGTTAGCAACAATAATTTAACGGTCGCATCCGTATTGTCTGGCAACCGGAATTTTGAAGGAAGAATCCATCCGAAGGTAAAGGCAAATTATCTTGCATCGCCGCCATTAGTTGTTGCATATGCATTAGCAGGAACGGTCGATATTGAATTTGACGGCGAGCCACTAGGCTATGATACAAACAATAGCCCCGTGTATTTAAAGGATATCTGGCCAACATCAAAAGAGATTGAAGCAGTTCGTAAGGCGTCATTAGAATCCAGTATGTTTAAGAAAAATTACGATCAAATTTTCACGCGTAACGAGGATTGGAATGAATTGGAGATACCGAGTGGGCAAATCTACCAATGGGATCCAGAATCGACTTATATTAGAAAACCTCCATTTCTTAATCAGGCGGTCATTCAGAAGTCAAACCTGGATAGAACGAGAATTCTATTAATGCTTGGTGATTCCATAACAACGGATCACATCTCTCCTGCAGGCAGGATTAAAACGGATGGTCCAGCCGCAACATACTTAATGGAGCATGGGGTGACTCCTAGAAAATTTAATTCCTATCCATCAAGGCGCGGCAATTATGAAGTAATGCAGAGAGGAGCCTTTGCCAATGTAAGAATACGCAACCAGCTTTTACCCGATATGGAAGGTGGGTATACAACGTATTTTCCTACAAATGAGGTTATGACGGTTTATGAAGCTGCAAAACGTTATGAACAAGACGGTACGCCGCTTACAGTCGTTGCAGGAAAAGAATATGGAACAGGAAGTTCCAGAGACTGGGCTGCAAAGGGGACATTGCTATTAGGGGTGAAAACGGTAATTGCAGAAAGCTTTGAGCGGATTCATCGGAGTAACCTACTTGGAATGGGTGTTCTGCCATTGCAATTTATGGAAGGAACCAATAAAGAAACATTACAGCTAATAGGCACGGAAACCTTTTATTTCGGTAACCAGCTGGAAGATTTATACCCAGGTAAAACCATTCAAGTAAAGGCAGTGCGTGAAACTGGTGAGTTGTTTTATTTCGACACCACCGCTCGCTTAGATAACCGCGTAGAAGTTGACTACTACAATAATGGTGGGATATTACCAAGCATTGTTCAGACGTATTCGGATAAATTAACGATCTGAATGAAAGTGAGGGATTTACCTTGGATGATATGGATTGGAAAATCATTAAAGGGTTATATCGACATAAAAATATCACACGAACAGCTGAGGAATTTTTTATATCCCAGCCTTCATTAACAAAGAAAATTAAGAAGATCGAGAAGGAGTTTACTATTACGATTTATAAAAGAAAAAGCAGAGGAATCGTATTTACAAAAGAGGGGGAGTATTTGGCGCAAAAGGCAATAGAGATAGATGCCAGATTAAATCGGATTAAAGAGAATACCGAAAAGATGAATGCACATATGAAAGGCAAATTAAATATTGGTGTCACAAATCATTTTGCTAAATATCACCTCCCATCCATTTTGCGCGACTTCCAATCGGCTTATCCGGAAGTGGAATTTAATATTCGAAGTGGCTGGGGGAAGGAGATCTCACATCTCATCAACACGGAGAACATTCATATTGGATTTATTCGAGGAGATTATGAATGGGCAGGAAGTAAATATTTATTATTTAAAGATCCAATGTGTTTATTTTCAAGAAATGAGATTGATCTACATGCACTTCCTGATTACCCTAGAATTGATTATCAAACAGGTACAGTTGTCAATTCGCTGATTGAATCGTGGTGGAGTGACCATTATGAAATAGCCCCAACCATTGGCATGGTAGTGGACAGTGTGGAAGCATGTAAAGAAATGGTTATTAAAGGCTTGGGGTATGCGCTTTTACCTGCGTCGATGCTGGAAGGGAACACGGATATCTTTCGCGTTGATCTTTTTGATAGGCATCAAACTCAGGTGGATATTCATACATGGATGTATTATTCAGAAGCATTGTTAGATACAAAGATTGTTTCGGAGTTTGTTGATTTCGTAAAAAAACATAACAATAAAACGAGAGGGGTAGTAAGATGACAGTGAATTATGTAGAGGAGTTTGCTAAGCTTCCATCCACCTGTGTTTCGGATGGGTTAGCAGGACAAAATGCGATGGATTTTGCGATAAAACCATTAGCTCAACAATATAA
Source organism: Oceanobacillus sp. FSL W7-1309 (assembly GCF_038002145.1). Lineage (NCBI taxonomy): Bacteria > Bacillati > Bacillota > Bacilli > Caryophanales > Bacillaceae > Oceanobacillus > Oceanobacillus sp. FSL W7-1309. The sequence goes on along the minus strand of NZ_JBBOBX010000001.1, from coordinate 1,253,227 downwards.
GATTGCGGGTAGAGCACATACGGTAAAAATCCCAAAAGGACAGAACAAGGAATTCCTAAAAGCAATAAGAGAAGCGAATGCTGGGGATGTACTTGTCGTTGATGCTGAGGACGACACGTCAAAAGCAATTGCAGGGGATTTTATATTAGGAATGGCCAAAACATTAGGTATTAAAGGAGTGGTTACCAATGGGGTGGTTCGGGATGTGGAAGGAATTCTGGAGTTGGATTTTCCTGTGTTCTGCCGGGGGACAACAACCGTCGCTGGCAGTAAGTCGGATGCAGGGTATTCCAACATAGCAATCAGTTGTGGCGGTGTAGTTGTCAGACAAGGGGATATTATCGTAGGTGATCGTGACGGTGTTGTTGTCGTGCCAAAGGAAAGGGAGAACGAAGTATTGGAACAAGCACAAAAGAAGCTGAGAAAGGATGAGGAAAGAGAATCGAGAGTGGCAGGCGATATAGAGGCTATTTATAAGCACATTGATGGGATTTTGGGAAATTAGACTGAATTTTCCTGTTATTAACAGTGTAGGAGAAACGTATTTTTCGAAAACAAGGGAGGAATGTATCATGAAAAATTATGTGTGGTTACTTGTCGGGGTATCATTATTGTTGTTCATGGCAGCGTGTGGAAATAGTGATCAGGAAGTGATCGGTGCAGAAAATGGTGAGTGGGAGCCACAAGAAGTTATTGAAATTGTCGCTCCAGCTGGGGCTGGCGGAGGTTATGACACAACGGCAAGAATGGCAGTACAAGCTTTTGCTGAAGAAGGGATTATCGAACAAAGCATGGGAGTTGTGAATAAAGTGGGCGGCGGTGGTGCTGTAGGCTGGGCTTATGTGGCAGATCAAGATTGCAGTCCATACCATATGTTTGTTACTTCTCCGCCATTTTTATTAGTGCCTTTAAATGGTCAATCTCAATATGGTTATGAGGAATTTACACCAATCGCCAATATCATTGCAGATTATCCCGCCTTTGCAGTAGCTGCTGATGCGAAATGGGATAATTTGAATGAATTATTCGACGATATGAAAGCGGATCCATCAAGTGTTACGGTAGTAGGAACCTCATCACCTGGGAGCATGGATCATATCGCATTTGCAATGGTCGCAAAAGCTGCAGGTGTTGATATAACAAAGATAAAATACGTTTCTGCTCAAGATAATGCTGGTTTAACACAGGTCTTAAATGGAAGTGCGGATGTTTTTTCAACAGGTGTTGCAGAAACGGTGGAACAGGTGAAAGCTGGGAATCTGAAAGTATTAGGCGTGACATCTGAAGAGAGGCTTGAAGGGGAGACGTTAGAGGATTTCCCTACAGTAGCTGAGCAAGATATCGATGCGTCAATTATTAACTGGCGTGGTTTCTTTGGACCACCAAACATGCCAAAGGAAGCACAGGAATATTATGAAGAGAAATTTAAGGAATTGAGCGAATCGGATGCATTTGCCGATATTCGAAACCGATTTGGTTGGGGAGAAATGTATATGGATAGTGAGGAAACGAAACAGTACTTGGATGAACAACATGCAGAATTTAAGGTGATTTTAGAAGAATTAGGACTCGCAAAGTAAATGGAAAAAATTCTAATTTAATCTGGTTGTCCAGTTCATGGTGATTTGCCTGGCCTGGATAACTATGAATTACTTGAACTCCAAAGTTTAGAGGTAAAAAAAGTGTGTCCACATTTCTTTCTCGATAAGTGTAATTAATGCATTCGCAAAGTTTAGCGAATGCCAAGTTTTCTAATGATTGGTGGTGGTGAAATGCTGAAGACTTTAAATCAGCGTATTAGTGTAACCTTGTTTATTATCGGTATCCTATATCTTATTTTGACTTACCAGCTTCCATCCTACCCTTATACAGAAATTGACGCAGATATTATCCCGACGGTGTTAGGCTGGATTTTGGTTGGATTATCAATTGTTTTATTTTTCGCAAAGGATTCTGAAACAGATGAGCAGAAACAGAGGAGGAATATACCAAAGAAGGATCTTCTCGCTATAGTGATCGTTTTTGCCTTTTTATTTGTGTATGTTCTGTTTCTGGAAATATTAGGTTTCGTTATAATGACGGCATTATTTATCTTTTTTTGTTCTTGGTTTTTAGGCTATAAAAAGCATATTACCAATGTTATCGTTTCCATTGTATTTCCAGTAATTATATACCTTATGTTTACAGAATTTTTGAAAATTAGTTTGCCGCAAGGGATTTTACCGCTTTAAGGAGGCCATAACGAATGGGATCGATAGAAGGAATTTTAACTGGATTTCAAACGGCATTAAGTCTAGAAGCAATCATGTTCGTCGCAATTGGTGTTGTGGTAGGTACATTTATTGGTATGATTCCTGGATTAGGCCCTATAACTGCCATTGCTGTCATGATTCCAATTACATTTGGAATGGACCCTGCCGCCGCGCTGATCATGATGGCTGGGGTATATTATGGAGCGATGTATGGTGGGTCAACTTCGTCTATATTATTAAATGCACCAGGAGTGGCTGGAACCGTTGCAGCAGCCTTTGATGGCTACCCGATGGCGCAACAAGGAAAAGCTGGAAAAGCATTAGCAATTTCAGCAATCGCATCATTTGTTGGCGGGACGGTTAGTGTAATCTTATTGATGCTTTTGGCTCCTGCACTCTCCAGTGTAGCGGTGGCTTTTGGACCACCGGCATACTTTGCACTGATGTTAATGGGGCTAACTGCAATATCCAGTTTATCGGAAGGCTCTACAATAAAAGCACTGCTTTCTGCTGTTATTGGATTTATGATTGTCACGATTGGGATAGACGCACAAACAGGTACACAGCGGTTTACGTTTGGAAATATTAATTTACTTGAGGGGATTGACTTTCTAGTTATTGCACTAGGCTTATTTGCTTTAGCTGAAGTGTGTACATTAATTATTAATCGAAAAGATTTAAACATGAATGATGCGCATAAAATTGGCAGCTTACGTCTATCAAAGGACGATATTAATGAAATGAAGGGCCCGATGACAAGGCAATCCTTTTTAGGATTTATTATTGGTGTTTTACCTGGAGCAGGAGCAACGATTTCCTCGTTTATTGCTTATATTTCAGAGAAAAAACTCTCCAAAAAACCGGATGAGTTCGGAAAGGGATCCATAAGAGGCCTCGCGGCACCGGAAACAGCTAACAACGCTGCAACTAGTGGTGCTTTTGTACCGCTATTAAGCCTTGGTATTCCTGGTTCGGGAACGACTGCTGTTATGCTGGGTGCCTTTATTGTTTTGGGCGTACAGCCTGGTCCATTACTGATGACAGATCGTCCAGAAATTTTCTGGGGTATTATTGCAAGTATGTATATAGGAAATGTTTTTCTTCTATTATTAAATCTACCTTTAATTCCATATTTGGCAAAGATATTATTGATACCACGTCCACTCTTGATTTCCTTAGTAATCATGTTTAGTACAGTTGGTGTGTATGCGATAAGCTTTAATACATTTGATTTATACATGTTATTGCTATTTGGAATAATCGGGTTTCTGATGCGGTTGTTTGCTTTCCCAGCCGCACCATTAATCTTAGCGTTTATTCTAGGTGGGATGATGGAGGATTCATTTAGGCAGTCATTAACAAGTTCAAATGGTAGTTTAATGGTATTTGTATATGACCCAATTGCTTTGACCTTGTTAATTATAGCTGGCCTTACATTTGTCTTTCCGATTGTACGTCAATTGCGTAAGCGTAGGGGGTAAATATAAGAGTAAGGTATAACGGTTTTCGTTATCAGATGGTAGAATAAATTTACTATAAATCAGTAAAAAAACATGATAAGGGAATGCTGTTCAGTGGGAGTTTGATCCGAGTTATTAGATATAGTCAGTGAAGGAATCTCAAAGCCTAGTTTTGACACGTAGTTTAAAGAGACTTTGATTGAAATAGTTAGTATTCCTACAAATCATATAATATCCCCCTATAGAAACCACCTTTCTATAGGGGGATATTAATTATAGAAAACAATTATCTAACAATTTTTATAAACACCATTGTATAAATATTCATTATTAGTTATAATTATAACAACTTGATGTAATTATAGGAGAGATTGCATGGAAACTAAGAATATAATTATTATAGGTGCGGCCGGAAGAGATTTTCATAATTTTAATACGTATTATCGTGATAATGAAGCATATAACGTTGTTGCTTTTACAGCAGCGCAGATTCCAGACATTGATGGACGAAAGTATCCGAGTGAATTAGCGGGAGAACTCTATCCGAATGGAATTCCGATTTATTCACAGGATCAATTATCAGCGTTGATTAAAGAGTTACAGGTAAACGAATGTATTTTTGCGTTTAGTGATATTAGTTACGAAGAAGTGATGGGCATCGGGGCGATTGTGAATGCAGCAGGTGCTGATTTCAAATTGCTCGGTCCGAATAACACGATGTTAAAAAGTAAAAAGCCGGTCATTTCGGTTTGTGCTGTACGAACAGGAACAGGAAAAAGTCAAACGTCCAGAAAAATTATTGAAACATTATTAGAACAGGGCTTAAAAGTTATTGCGGTGAGACATCCAATGCCTTACGGTGATTTAAATGCACAGCGTGTGCAACGCTTTGCGTCTGTTGAAGACTTGAAGAAACATCATTGTACAATTGAAGAAATGGAAGAATATGAGCCACATGTTTCACGTGGAAACATCGTGTATGCCGGCGTTGATTATGCAGAAATATTGGCAGCGGCAGAAAATGACCCTGATGGCTGTGATGTGATTTTATGGGATGGGGGAAATAATGACTTTTCCTTTTTTGAGCCTGATTTAGCTGTTACAGTCTTGGACCCACATCGCCCGGGACATGAGCTGAAGTATTATCCAGGTGAAGTGTGTCTGCGAACAACTGATGTGTCCATCATTAACAAAGTGGATAGTGCATCAGAAGAAGCTATTGAAATTGTAGAAAATAATATCAAAGCTGCAAGTCCAAACAGCACGATTATTAAAGCTGAATCGACAATTACGGTTGATAAACCAGAACTTATTGCTGGAAAACGTGTGTTGGTCGTGGAAGATGGCCCAACACTTACGCATGGGGAAATGAAGCTTGGTGCAGGAACAGTTGCAGCAGAGCGTTTAGGTGCTGCTGAAATCATTGATCCACGTCCATTTGCTGTTGGTACACTGCAAGACACATTTAAGAAATATCAGCATGTTGAAAACGTACTTCCGGCGATGGGGTATGGTGACCAGCAATTAAAGGATCTGGAAAAAACGATTAATAATGCTGACTGTGATGCAGTAATTATCGGAACCCCAATCGATTTAACACGTGTTATTTCCATTAACAAGCCGTCTACCCGTGTATATTACGATTTAGACGAAGTGGAAGGGCCGAATTTGAATGATGTATTAGAAGATTTTATTGAAGAACATAAACTAGTGAATGATAAACAATCGGCGTATTAGACAGATGGGTAAAGACTAGCGACAAATGTTGCTAGTCTTTTATTGGTAGATAAGAAAGTATAAAATTTCTATCTGCATAAGTGCAACCAATGCATTTGCCTAAAGGCTTGGCAAATACCAAGCTTTCTAATGTTAGGGAAATGCTGCAGACCAGTCTCAGGGCTAAATAGAAACTTAACTACGAGTACGTTTACGGTCTCTAAAACTGATATAAATCGTCAGCAGAATACAAAGAAAGAGTGTCACATGGAATATCGTATGAAGTGTGTTCGGAACAATTCCATGCATTACAGGTAAAAAGGAATGTGTGTTTCCGAACATCGTCTGGTATCTTTCCGCCTTTTCCTCCGCGCCAAACCCAAAGAAATATGGTATCCACCAAGCCATTAGTACCCCTGCAAAAATACATGAAGAATGAATAATGAGCCAAACCTTTGCCCAAATCGGGTATCTTTTCCCAATAAAACATAGGATGAGAACCATTAAAATGACAATTTGCACCACACCAATCAACGTGACAACAATCAATTCCCTAGTAGAGTTCTCTTGGGCGATTGCTTGAATGTCATTTAATGGACCCAAAGTACCCAATTCTGCAAACATAAACAGTAAAATCAAACCGTATCCAGCAATTAAAAACTTTTCCTGAACACGAATTTCTCTCTTCAAGATGCTGACTTCCCTTCGTATTGATGGTTAGGATGAAGTTCCAATTTATGATAACACGAAAACAATTTTATCTGTGTTAATCTTTTGTAGTTTCAAACAATAAAACAACATTGCTATACGGTGTGGTCTATATGGATTGGAACCTTAATTAATGGGTATTATTAACCGAAAATATAGTAAACTTAGAATGTGAGATTGCTAATATTGATATAACTTAATCCGATGTTCTAGTAGGAGGATGAATTTCAATGAAGGAGTTACTTTTAAAGTATATGGATACATTTACCTCACTAAGCGAAAGGGAGCAACAGGAAATTGTCGACACGATTGTTTTAGAAGAGTATCCGAAGGGATCTTATCTTATGAAACAAGGGGATAAGCCTACGTCTAAATGTTATTTTACATTGCAAGGGTGTGTAAGACAGTTTTATGTAGATGAGGCAGGGAAAGAGGTAACATCCAATTTTTACACCGAGGAACAGGCGATTTTGGGATTTAATACGTTAGCAAAAGACGACCATACGTCCGACTTCTCGTTAATTTGCATGGAGGATTGTGTACTTGTTGTTGGTGATCTGGATAGTGAAGAAAAGATGTTCCACAAGTATACTCAATTAGAGACAATGACTAGAAAGATGATGGAAATTTATCTAAGTGAAGCCCAAGAAGAACGCGCCGTCTTTATTCACTCTAAACCTGAAGAACGCTATAAAATCATGGTACAGAAACGCCCTCACCTCGTTAATCGAGTTCCTCAACATCAACTTGCAAGCTATCTCGGTATGACGCCGGAGTCATTAAGTAGAATTAAAAGACGAATGAACAATGAATTGGTAAAAGATCTGGAATCTTAACTTAAGTCAATGACAGGTTCTCCATTAGCTCCTAAACTAAAGGTAAAAAAAGGAGCTTTTGTATGACCAATTTAGAAAAAGAGCGTTCTAATCAACGGACTGTGGCTATAGCAGGTGGGATAGCTATTATTATCATGGCGCTTGCTGCAGGATTTTCCTATGGCTTTGTTTTGGAGCAGATTGCAATTCAAGGTGATACCGATGCTACATTTCAAAACCTGCTTTCTTCCGAAGGGCTATTTATTGCTGGAATCGCAGGATGGCTCGTGATTCTTCTATGTGATATTGTCGTAGCTTGGAGTCTTTATATTGTTCTTCAACCACTTCATAAAAATCTATCATTGCTCGCTATGTTGCTCCGTTTTGCATATGCTGGGATCTTGGGGATAGCAATTCTTAATCTAATTATTGTGACGATCCTTATAAACAACAGGGCTTCTTTTTTGACGACAGATAGTTTTCCTGTAATGGCAAATGTATTTCTTATAGCGTTTGAGATGACCTGGTGGATTGGTTTAATTATTTTTGGAGCGCATTTATTAATTGTCGGTTATTTAGCCTTTCAATCGGACTTCATTCCAAAACTGGTTAGTATCTTGTTATGGATAGCGGCCTTGGCATATATGCTGATACATGCTTTTTATTTCTTTCTCCCCCACTGGAATGCTTTCACATCTGTTTTGGAGGCGGTGTTAACAATTCCAATGGTTTTTGGTGAATTGGGGTTAGGGATTTGGCTGCTTATGAAAGGTGGTAAAAGTTCAGACGTTCGGGATAAGGATGTTATGTAGTAATTGATGGAAGAGGAATTTACTAGTTATAAAAAGAACCGAGGGGATTTTGCTCGGTTCTTTCTTATGAGGGAAAGGTGGAACAAAATATGAATTTACTGCACGGATCTAAGAAGATCTATCAAACTAATGATCGTAATAGGATAGCAAGATGCCCCTGACGCTGTTCGCTTGAAGTCATTTACAAATAATTTAAACTAACTATATATTTCCTCAATATTTAACCTGTACAATTTGAAGATAAAGTATGTTGGATGATTCTTGTGAGGATCCAATTCTAAAGGGGATTTGTAAAGTGAAGGGAAAGCCGTTAGTTACATTTTTACTCCCTGCGTATAATGAGGGGGAAAATATTCATGAGTTGTATGACCAGTTGACCTCAGAAACGAAGAATTTATGTTACTCCTTTGAGTTTTTATTTATTGATGATGGCAGTACGGATGACACGTTAGAAAAAATCAAACATCTTACATATTGCGCTGATAATGTACGATATGTTTCTTTCTCTCGGAACTTTGGTAAAGAGGCGGCAATGTATGCTGGGTTAGAGCATGCGAGGGGGGAAGCTGTCATTATTATGGATACTGATTTACAACACCCACCCCATTTGATCTCATCTTTAATAAAAGGGCACGAGGCAGGCTACCACCAGGTAATTGCGAAGCGCAATCGAAAAGGCGAATCAAAGTTTAGCCAATTCCTCACGGGAAGCTTCTACCAGATGATGAATAAATGGAGTGCAGTCAATCTCCAAGATGGGGAAGGGGATTTCCGTTTGTTAAGCAGGAAAGCGGTAGACGCGCTTCTGAAGTTGAGTGAAGGGAATCGTTTTTCGAAAGGTCTCTATTCTTGGATAGGCTTATCCCAAACCACTGTGACGTATGAAAATGTAATCCGCAAAAAAGGGGAAAGCAAGTGGAAGCTGTCTTCACTCATTACATATGCATTGGATGGAATGCTTTCATTTAACACGAAACCATTAAGATTGTGTTGTTATTTAGGACTCTTTACGATTTTAATCTCATTTATATATATTCTTATAACGTTCGTTTCTATTGTATGGAATGGTGTGGATGTGCCAGGATATTTTACAACGATTTCTGCAATTCTTTTTCTCGGCGGTGTTCAATTATTCTGCTTGGGAATTATTGGGGAATATATTGGTCGGATTTACAATGAAACAAAAAAACGCCCACACTATATTATTGATGAAAGTAATGCATGGAGATCCGATTTAGAAGTAAGAGCTATTATGCCATCAACACGAACATGGGGATTATCAGAAAAACAGGAAAAAGAGAAAGTGAGTTCATGAATAAAGAATTTGTCCGTTTTGTCTTTGTAGGGATAATGAATACAATCCATTATTATGTTATCTATTTATTTTTTATACAGATTTTGGGAGTGCATTATTTATCAAGTCATATTGCAGCAACGATCATCAGTATGTACATTTCTTATTTCTTGAACGTTTATTTTACATATAAAGTGAAGCCGTCATTAAAATCATTTTTGATGTTCCCGCTTACTCAAGTTGTTAACATCGGTGTACAAGCGTTATTACTCCTTATTTTAGTTGAGCTTTGGAATATCCCAAATACATTTGCGCCAATTTTTGCGGTCGTTTTCACAGTACCAGTTACATTTTTCGTTACGAGGAGAATTTTACATTAATGCAAAAGCAAAATAGGAAGCAATGGATGATTATTGTCGTCGCTGCTTTAATTATTTCAATAGTATGCCATCTGTTTTTTATCGTTCAAAAAGAAGAAGGCATTCTTATGACAGGCTATAATGATGGGCTTTCCCAGATGCTTCCATTCAAAAAATTTATTTATGATGAATATACGAGCGGTAATTTCTTTTATTCGGATTCGTTTGGTCTTGGGGGTGGATTTTATTCCCAACTCAGCTATTATTACACGACTAATATTTTTTTCATTTTTCATATTGCTTTTATTTTTATATTGGAAACGTTACATATTATTGCTCCCCCAGATTTAGCATTTTGGGCCTCGGCAATTTTACCAATGAGTATTGCCAAACTTGCAGCAATCATCGTTATTACTACTATCTATTTAAAAAAAATAAATTTTCGACTTGCACCTGCATTGTTAGGCGCGATTGTTTACGCGACAAATGTTCTGTATTTCAGGCATGCAATGTATTGGGATTTCTTTACTGACGCGATGTTTTGGTTGATTTTATTACTAATCGGTGTGGAGAAAATAATACAGAAAGAATCCAAGGGAGTTTTTGTAGTTGGTGTAGCAGCAAATCTCATTACCAATTTCTATTTTGCTTATGTAAACTTCCTTTTAGCATTCTTTTATATTTTGCTTCGATTTGTAATCAAGTTTCATAAAAATGAAAAGAGTCCAGTAAAGCAAATTACGCAATATTGTTATTTAGGGTTGATTGGATTTCTAATTAGTGGGTTCGCATTTATTCCGAGTATCGCTGCATATTTGGGAAATTATCGTCCGGAATATACGGATATAATTCCGTTATTGGATTTTACCGATAATATTTTATTTGACAGCCGAGTGCTTTTTTTGCCAGTTTTTATTGTCATGATGGTTTGTTTTATTCGTTTTTATAAATACCCTATTTTTCGCTTTTTTGCTGCTATATCAATAATGGGAACGTTTCTCCACTTTGTTCCTTATGTTGGAAGTATGTTTAACGGTTTTTCGGCACCACAGAATCGCTGGGAATATATCGTTTGCCTCGCTTTTGGAGGAGTAGCAGCGTTTGTTTTGCAACATATCAAGGAAGTAAAAGCAAAAGATGTTGCGATTGGTGTTGTTGCTTATACCCTTTTGGCTATTGCCTTTATCGAATATGATACGTATTCATTTGATCAAACGTTTGATTGGATAATCCCGATTGCATCTGTTTGTTTCGTTATTATCTTCTTTTTACGAAGGAATAAAACGGCGATTTCTATTAGTATTATCTTGATTATGGTCATTTCAGCAAATTTGTTTCAAGCAGTAAGATTAATGACTCCTCCCAAAGATGGGGAATTGGCTAGTGAATCGGTTTTGTTAAACTCGGACATCTACAATTCTTCAGAACAACGACAGCTCATTGAAGAAATGAAGAAAAATAAAGATACCGAGCATAGTCGAATTGATTGGATGGTACCGATGCGAAACAATACACCAATTGTCCAAGACTATGATGGGATGAGCGTATATTCGAGTATATTAAATGATAATCTTCTTTTTTTCTATTATCACTATGCTGAGATTAGTATGGACCGGGAAAGTGTGAGCAGATATGCAACACTTGGAGATAGAGCTAACCTTATGAGTCTATTTGATGGACAGTTTTATATGAGAGGAAAAGAAACAAAGACTGTGCCATATGGATTCATGCCATTGTTGGATAGTGAGCATTACGCAGCTTACGAAAATCAATTACTGCTTCCATCTTTTCGGAAAACCAATGTAAGGTATGATGCAAATGAATTGCTGGAGGAGCCTGTGTTAAAACGGGAACACGCGATGCTCTCAGGAGTAATTGTGGAAGAGGGCAATAATAATTCAGCCGAACAATTAGAGGCTACCGAGATTGATGATTACTCGATTCAAGCAGTAAATGCAACTTATGATGAAGAGAAGCTTCGTGTAGTGGAAGATGGTGGTGGGCTCGATATTTCCCTCGATCATCCAATAAAAAATGGAGATCTATATGTGTCCTTTTATATTGACGGGATTCGAAAACAAGATGAGTTTCTATTAGAGGTGAATGACTACCAAGCGTTAAGGAAAGAGTCTGATTCCATTTATCAGACGAATATCAATGACCTTACGATTCGAGTTGAAGCGGATGACACCGTTAAATTAAAGCTTCCAAAGGGGAATTACAGCTTAAAGAATTTGCAGATTTTCCATGAGGATTATATGGTGTTGCGTGAAGTTCATGAACGATACGACGAGGAGGAAGCCTTACCTTTAAAATGGGAAAATGGCCTTGTGAAGGGGGAAGTTACTAGCGAAGAGAAAGCTGAAATGATTGTAACTCCTATTCCATATGAGAAGGGTTGGAGCTTGAAAATAAATGGTGACAAAGTGCCAATCGAAAAAGTTAACTATGCGTTTATCGGCATTCCATTAGAAGTTGGAGGTAATGAGATTGAGATGACCTACTATCCTCCGTATTTTGGCTGGACAGTCGGAATGACTGTTTTAGGGGTTGGAGTGCTTGGCTTTCTCTTTTATAGGGAGAAAAGGGAACCGGTAGATTACAGCAACAATGATAAAGGAGAAATCGACACACATGAATGAAACTATCTTACTCGAGAACTTACAAAAGAAAAAAATGGTTGCTGCCTTAAAAGAGCCAAAGTATATAGAAAAAGTAGTAAAATACAAACATAATTTAGGCGCGGCATTATTAATGACAGGTACGATTTTAACCGTGAAGCGCTATGTCGATTTTCTTCAAAAAAACGGACTCCCTGTTATTTTACATGTAGAACGAATAGGTGGTCTTGAAATGGACAAGGATGGGATCGACTTTGTGAAAAAATATGTAAAGCCAACTGCAATTGTTTCAACGAATCAGGGAATTATTAAACGAGCCAAAAAGGCAGGGTTATTCGTTGTTCAGCGTGTATTTCTAATCGATACTGATGTCTACCTCCACCTTGTTCAGGACCCTCGTAATATTCAAGCTGATATAATTGAATTAATGCCGAGCAGGGCACCGGACTTTATTGAAAAACTATCTAAAATATCACCTGTTCCTATCATTACTGGAGGGCTTCTGTCCTTACCGGAACATGCCAAAAGTGCATTTGATCATGGAGCTGCTGCTGTATCAACGTCTAACCCGGAAATGTGGAAGTTGGACTTGAACCAATTATAAAATTGAGCCAAAGAAAAGGCTGTTCACTCCAAACTATACGCAAAATTAACTTCTTCTTCACAATGATTTAGTATTTATACGTTACAATTGGGTGTGAAGTGAATAGTTTATTGGTGCAAATGAAGAGAGACCACAAATATTGAATGCTGTCTATGGCATTTATATTATTTGTGGTCTCTTTTTTATGGAGGTGTTGGGAAACAAAATTTCTTCATTCAAAATCTTAGAAAACTTGGCAGACACCAAGCTCTTAGGCGATTGCCTTAGTTGCACTTATGCAAGCAGAAAAGTTATATACTTTCCTACTTGCCAAAAAAGGAGAGAACATGTGATTAAAATTGAAGATTATGATGTGTATAGTTTTGATTTAGACGGTACGATTTACGTTGGAGATAGGCTATTGCCGGGAGCTGTGGAAACACTCGAATACATACGAAGCAACGGAAAGAAGGTTCGCTTTATTACAAATTCCTCGAACCTATCAAGAGAGGAATGTAAGGAGCGTTTAGAAAGACTCGGCCTCACCATTCAGCTGGAGGAAGTAGTAACTGCTCTTTATTTAGCGGGTCTATATTTTAAGGAACAGTATCCAGCAGCGAGGGTTTACGTTGTTGGCGATGATCAGGTGAAGACGGAGTTGCATCGTCAATGTATTGAAACAATCGATGACCCAGCTAAAGCAACCCATGTTTTAGTTGGACATGACCGAGCTTTTTCCTATGATAGAATTCAACATGCAATGAATGCAATTTATCAAGGAGCTAAGCTTATTGTGATAAATCCCGATCCGATTTGCCCCGTCCCGAATGGATATATACCGGATACGATGACCTTTGCAAAGGCAATTGAGGTTGCTAGCGGTAGAGCGATCGACCAAATTATTGGAAAGCCAACTCATTATTATGCAGACAGATTGCTGGAGATAAGTGAGACAGACCCCAATCGGATTTTGATTGTTGGAGATAGGTTGGAGACAGATATTATGCTTGGACAAGCTCACGGGTTTGCGACATGTCTTGTGCTAACCGGGGTAGTAAGTAAACAGGATATTCCTAAATCGAGAATCAAACCTGATTATGTGATAGAGAACCTATCTGAGCTGTTTGCATTCGAATTACCTTTAGAAAAAAGCCATCTTTTTGAACAACATCTTTAATAAAAGTTAACATTCGCTTCAAATCTAATTAATAGTAGTTTGATATAGTTGAAATTGTAAAGTGAATACATTCATGGTGCGATTAGAGAGACCTCAAAATAGGATATATGTGGGTATGCATATATATCCATTTTGGGGTCTTTTTTAGTATAAGAAGTGGAGGGGGTCATGGAAGAAATAAGTATCACTAATAGTGCGTGTACAAAAAGGAGGATGAAAAGGACCGAGAAGTTCGAGGCGGCGTAGCTTTGAGTAGCGGAACGTATGGGTTTAATACGTGAGCAGACGTTCTTGCACGCAGGAAAAGTGTTTTTCTTTTGCGAGGAACGGAAAAGCAAGCCAACGAGCTTCTACAGGATGTGGTGACTTCGACGTTCGACACAGGACGTGTCGGTACTTAGTCGAAGATCTTCTGCTTTCGATGTGTCATTTTTACCGGACTTTTTGAACAACCTCTAATAGGTAAATAGAATTCTAATTTAAAACATGGAGGAATGAAAAATGAAGAAGCTATCTTATTTATTAATGTTTACTGTAATGATACTTGTACTTGCAGCTTGTGGTAATAGTGAGGCCACGGGTTCGAGTGGGGACTCAGGGTCAGAATCTGAAGGTAATGGTCCAATTGAAATTACGTATTGGTATGCATGGGGAGATAAGATTGGAGAAAACAATGAAAATCTAGTAGAGCAATTTAATGAAATGCAGGACGAAATACACGTTACTGCTGAATTCCAAGGTAGCTATGATGAGCTGCATTCAAAGACGCAAGCAGCATTTGCAGCTGGTAACGCTCCGGAAGTAACACAAAATGAAATTGCTTCGATTGAAACATTTGCAAAATCTGGTATGACCCAAGATTTAACAGCCTTTGTTGAAGAAGATGCAGATGAAGTTGATATGGATGACTTTAATCCTGGTTTAATGGGGAACTCCTATGTTGATGACAAGCTTTATGGCCTACCTTACTTAAGAAGTACACCAATTGTATATATTAATAAGACAATGTTTGAAGAAAAAGGGATTGATCCAGCATCTATCCAAACGTGGGAAGATTTTCAATCAGCAGCTGAAAACTTAACAGATGACGAGCATGTTGGAATTTCAATGCCGGTAGATATTTGGTTCTATGAAGCATTTGTTGCTCAAGCTGGTGGAGAAATGGTTAATGAGAATGGCGAAATTGCATTTAACGGAGAAGGTGGAGTGGAAGCTCTTAACCTTTGGAAGGAAATGGTTGAAGCTGGAACAATGCGTGTTCCAGGTGGAGAACCACTGCAAGCAGCAGATATGGCGAGACAAGATTTTGCTACTGGTCGTGCGGGAATGTATTTCTCTTCTACAGCTGACTTAACATTAATGTTGCAGTTAGCGGAGGAAAATGGTTATGAATTGGAAACAATTATGTTCCCTGAAAATGAACAACGCAGTGTTCCAACTGGTGGGGCGAATTTAGTAATGACTACTGGATTAGATGAAGAAAAACAACAAGCTGCATGGGAGTTCATTAAATTTATGACTGCTCCAGAACAAACTGCTTATGCAAGTGAGTATACTGGATATTTGCCAAGTCGACTTTCTGCAGTGGAGTCAGACACGATGCAAGAGCTTTATGAAGAAAAGCCACAATTTAAGGTTGCGGTAGATCAATTGCAATATGGAAATGCTCGTCCAATGATTGAAGGATATCCTGAGGTAGTAAAAATTCTTATCGAAGAAATTCAACGTTTAATGCTTGATCCAAGTTTGGAAGCTGGGGATGTGTTAGATCAAGCTGCAGAACGTTCAGCAAATGTGATTAAATAAGTGTTTTTACATAGGAACGTGGTGTTTCCTGTCACGTTCCTATGAATTAATTTTAACTTTAAGGAGTTATATCATGGCTAAAATTCAATTGAAAAATGTATCGAAAGCGTATGGTAATAATAAAAAGGTGATTGAGGATATGAATTTGGATATCCAGGATGGCTCATTTACGGTTTTGGTTGGTCCTTCTGGATGTGGTAAATCGACGACACTCCGAATTATCGCCGGTCTAGAAGACGTTTCAGCAGGGGAAATATGGATTGGAGATCAATTAGTTAATGATGTGGCACCTGGAAAAAGAGGCATTTCTATGGTCTTCCAAAACTATGCGTTGTATCCAACGATGTCTGTAAGAGGCAATATTGAATTTGGCTTGGAAAATATGAAAATACCAAAAGCGGAACGAAAAAAGATGGTAGAGGAAATAGCTGAGATTGTGGACCTTACCGAATACTTGGATAAGAAGCCGCAAAACTTATCTGGTGGGCAGCGTCAACGTGTAGCGTTAGCACGAGCAATGGTAAAAAAACCAGATGTTTTTATATTTGATGAACCATTATCCAATTTAGATGCGAAATTACGCGGGCAAATGCGAACGGAATTAATCCAGTTACATAAACGCTTGGGAACAACTTTTATCTATGTAACCCATGATCAGGTAGAAGCAATGTCGATGGGAGATGAAATTGTCATTTTAGATAAAGGTCATATTATGCAGCAGGCAGCACCGATGGAAGTATATCATAACCCGGCGAATCAATTTGTAGCGAATTTTATCGGTACACCATCGATGAACATTCTGTCAAAGTCAATGGTAGAAGAAAAAACTGGAACGATTACAGATGAGCGTATTTCCTATGTAGGTTTTCGCCCAGAGCATGCAGCTATGCAAGTGGAGAAGCTAGCTGCTTCTGGAATAAATCTCTCATGTGAAATAATTACAATGGAAACACTGGGTTCGGAAACACTATATTTGGTGAATAGTGATGCAGGGCAGTTTCAAGTGAAAAGCTTCCAAGCCCCATTAGTAGAAACGAAAAAAGTTGATATCACCATTCCAATGGATAAATTGTATTACTTTGATACGCAAGGTAATCGGGTTTTTGTAGAGGATATTCCTTTTCAGACTCCTGCCCGAGAGGTAAGAGGAGAGGTGCTCGTATGAGATCAGCGAAGTGGCGCCCATATTTTTTTGTTGCGCCCGCCATTATTGTTTTTCTAGTATTCTTCATTCAACCAATTTTTTATATGATTTACTTAAGTTTTCATGATTGGAACTTTATTAGCCCCGATAAAACATTTGTTGGTCTCGGGAATTTTAAAGATTTGCTGTCCGACCCTATGTTTTTAGAGGTAATTCGCAATACGCTGATGTATACATTTTTTACCGTTTTATTTTCAATTAGCCTTGCGTTGCTAATGTCTATTTGGTTGAATAAGCAAGGCTGGATGTACAGCTTTGTCCAAGGGGCTGTATTCAGTCCGCATATTATTTCGCTTGTATCCATTGCGATGCTATGGATGTGGATAATGGATGCTGACTATGGTTTATTAAATTGGGTTTTAAGTTTAGTCGGATTAGAAAAGGTTCCGTGGCTGACAGATCCCAACACGGCCTTGTCTTCGCTAATTATTATAGCAGTGTGGAAAAACATCGGTTATTTTACGTTAATCATTATAGCTGGCCTGCAAAGTATTCCAAAGCATTTATATGAAGCAGCTGCCTTAGATCGTACACCACCCTGGCGGCGATTTGCAAAGATCACTTTTCCAATGTTATCGCCTAGCTTATTTTTCTTAACGATTATAGGGATTTTGGACTCCATTAAGGTTTTTGAAACGATCAGCATTATTACAAAGGGTGGACCGCTTAATTCGACAAACACGCTTGTATACTACATATATGAAAACGGCTTTATATTCTTTAAAATTGGCTATGCATCAGCAGCCGGTGTTATTTTATTAGTCATTTTAAGTATTTTAACGTTGCTTTATTTTAAAGTTCTAAGTAAAAGAGTTCACTATCAATAGAAGGGAATGCGTACTTTGAAAACATCCTTGCCTTTAAAAATACTAAATGTGATTGGTTTAATTATAATGGTTGCAATCTTCGCTATGCCTTTTATTTGGATGATTTCCACGAGTTTAAAAACATTGGGAGAAACAATGGTGTTCCCACCAAAGTGGATTCCAGATGAACTCATTTGGGAGAACTTTGTATCAGCATGGAATTCTGGACCATTTTTACAATACTTTATGAATAGTGTCCTTGTATCGGTTGGAATTTTAATCTTTCAGTTTATTACCGTTATTCCTGCAGCATATGCATTTGCAAGGTATGAATTTCGCTTCAAAAATGTGCTGTTTAGCTTAGTCATGGTGACCATGATGATTCCGGCCCAGCTTATTTTCTTGCCAGTGTTTTTAAATTTAAGTGACTGGGGTCTTCTTGATACCTTATGGGGCTTGATTCTGCCATTTGCTACAAGCGCGTTCGGGATTTTCATGCTGCGGCAAACGTTTAAACAAGTCCCAGAAGAATTATTAGAGGCTGCACGTTTGGACAATTCAACTGATTTCAAGATTATGATGAAGATTATGGTGCCAATGGCAAAACCAACGTTGATTACATTGGGCTTATTCAATTTCATTACGCATTGGAACGATTATTTCTGGCCGCTTGTTATGACAACTACAGAGAGTGCACGTACCCTTCCTGTTGGAATTGCACAACTGCGGCAGGTGGATGGCGGTGTTGCGTGGAATATTTTAATGGCGGGTAACGTTATTCTCGTCATCCCGATTTTAATAATCTTCTTCTTTGCACAGCGCCATATTATTAGAGCATTTACGTATACGGGAGTTAAATGAATGGAGGATGGGCTTGTGGCTCATTCTTTTTTCGTTTGGGGAGAAGAAGAAAGGAGGTGCTAAATATAAGTCTCCATTCCAGAAAAAAAGGACCCTCCAGTAAAGGCCCTTGTTTCGTATTCTTAAACATATAAATTTCTTTTAATCAACTTTTCACGGTTAGGTGTAGTACCCATACCTAGTGGATTCAATTGGAAATGATTAATATTGGAACCAATTAGTTGTGCCATACCTCTTAATTCTGGACTTGCGACATGAGGCGATTGAATCGAAATTTCGTTATCATTTATTTCTAATATGCGGATACTTTGATCATCGAGTACAGCATTTGCTTGAACAAATGTCCAGTTATCTATTGTTTCAATGGAATCTTTGTGATTATGGCCGTTTATGTAAATACCGTTTCCTTTCTTCTTACGCAAAACGTCAAGAATTGGTACTTCAGGTTGAATGGATAAGTAAGGGAAATTAGAATTTGCTGTTGTATCGTAAACCGGATGGTGAGCAAAGATTATCACAAGCTTATCCTCACTCTCTGCAATTTCGGCTTCCAGCCATTGTAATTGCTTATCGTTTACGTAACCACTATAATCTTCGTGATCATGGTCCCGGGCAGTTTCCAAGGAGATAATGATTACTTCATCTGTTGCAATTGAAATATTTTGTTCGCTGTTAGAAATGTTTAGAACTTCATCTCTTGAGACGCCGTATAGGTCATGGTTGCCAAATGTGTGAATAAAAGGTTTATCGTATTTACGAATGATTTCATAGACTTCGCGCAGTTCATCTTCTCTGCCAAAGTTGGTTAAATCACCAATGGAAACATAGTAGTCAGCTTCTATTTCAAAAAAAGTATGAAGAAATTTAGCATAGAATGCATCCCTAGCTTCTTTTACTTTCTCATTTTTACCAATCATAGATGGATAATGTAAATCTCCAATAAAAGCAATTCTCAAATGTATCCTCTCCTTATTGTTAATAACTCCATTATGCCAGTGAAATATTAACGGAGATTGGAGAGACTGTTAAGATTGCTTAAAATAAATCGCAAAGCATTGTTCTGAAACAGTATCATCCATAATAGAGTAAGAGGATTATATTATCTGCTTACTCTATCTAAGATGGTTTGTAAACATCTAAAACACACTTGGATAAGCTTTCACCATCGCATCGGAGATTGTATCCGCCATATGTCTTGCTTGTTTCTCAATTTCATCATATACTTCGATATCCTTTTGATAGTCTTTGTTAATCATCGCTACCGCTTCTTGTTTTGTTAAGTCTAAATGGTGATAAAACATTTCGCGGACTGCCTCTTCTGTTAAATAAGGATTAATGCTGTTTAGGAATACAGCAATTTCATCTGCGTTTGCGTACCATTTTTGTTCTGCTGTCATTGCTGCTTGCTCATCACCGGCTATTGCTGCCTTGACAAGGTCTGCCGCAATTAGAAGATGCTCTTTAATTAAGTTGCCATACGTTTCCGCAACAACATCCCCGTATAGGCGGCGAATCATATTACCCATGTCTGTCGCATTTCTCAGCAGACGTGTGAGGACAAAATCGATATCTGGCAAATTAAATGTAAGACTAATAATGGCCATTCTCGTCCATGCGACATGTTCCTCCCAAAGACTTCGCATATCATTTCGATAATCAACCTCTGCCTGGCTTATACAATGATCTGGTCGTACTTGCTGGTTGGGCGAGTGTGCGACTGGTATCGAAATTTTTTGTCCGATATGCAGATAGTTGGGGTTTATTCCAGGATTAACAGCAAAAATTTCTTCTGCAGTTGTTTGATATCGATATGCCAATAACCAGTAATTATCGCCTGGTTGAACGGTATGGTAAAAAAGATTATTCATCTTACACGTTCACTCCTTTGTTTATATTCAACTGTAATAAAATTGAATTGGGTGTGATTATAGTTTATTCAAATTGTGTGGGTGGGTGCTTGGAGATGCGAGGAAAAATGATGGGGAATTTTATGGTCGCTCACTTATGGTGATGAAAAAACTTGGTGCTAATTGTATAGCACCAAGTTTAGGGTCAATAATAAAATTCAATCAATTCTTGAATAGGACAATAAATAATACTTATCTGTATATAGGATGCTTTTAAAGGGCTTCTAACAGTGACCCCAATTGGGTGCAGTTCACCTGCCTCCATGTACTCTAAGATAATACGTCATTTAAATATTTTTTTACAGCTTCTGGATTTCCTAAAATATTCTTAGCACGTTCATTATCTAACTCCAGCTTTTTTAACGCCTCTTTTAATACGTCTTGTTCTATTGGTCTCGGAATAACAACGACACCATCAGCATCACCTGCGATAATATCACCAGGATTAATGGCTGTTCCACCACACGAGATGGGTACATTAATTGTCCCTCCGCCTGCTTTACCGCATGCTGCAACGGTCGTTCCTTTACAGAAGACAGGAAACTCCATGTTTTTACTGCCTTAAATCGCGAATAACCCCATCAGCCACTAATCCACCAAGGCTAAGGGTTTTTGCCATACCGATTACAAAGTCACCAGCAATTCCGCGGTACGTGTCACCCTTGGCATCGACTACGAGGACATTTCCAGCTTTTGCTGTTCTAATTGCTTTTAAAACGGCAACATTATCACCGACAGGCATCTTCACAGTGTATGCTCTGCCAATTAATTTATCATTTGTTTTTAACGGTTTAATTGATGAATGTAGATTATTAAGTCCATTCATTGCGTCAGATATACAAGTTGTTGGAATACGGCTAAATTGTTCAAGAATACTCTCCACCCGATTACCTCCTGATAATGCAGACTTGAAATTAATCACTTTCTTAAAATATAGTATACTAGCAATAGTTCGTAAAATACTAAAATCGTATTATCAACCATAATAAAAATGAATAGCAAAAAAGGTGGAGGAGTTGCGATATGCGGAGTCAAGATTGGTTAATTTTAAGGCATCTTTATGCAACGAAAAATATTACCAAAGCGGCACAGCGTTTATATATTTCACAGCCGGCATTTTCTAGTCGGTTAAAACAGCTCGAAAAGGAATTTGGCATCAAAATTGTAACTAGAGAAAGAAGGGGCGTGAATTTTACCCCTCAAGGAGAGTATTTAGCAAAGAGCGCAGAAGAAATGTTGCTGAAGATACAGGAGATAAAGGAAAATATAGCAAACATGGATCGTGAGGTAGTGGGCACCATTAAATTCGGTGTATCCAATTTTTTTACAAAGTACAAGCTTCCAAGGCTGCTGAAACTTTTTAAAGACAGGTACCCAAACGTTGATTTTCAAGTAACGACAGGGTGGAGTCGGGACATGTTTCATGCGTTATATAACAAGGATGTACATATTGCGTTTGTAAGAGGCGATTATCCGTGGCTTGGTCGGAAACAGCTATTATTTGAAGAACAGTTATGTATTGCTTCAGCGAAGGAATTAGATATTGCTGATCTACCTAATCTACCAAGAATTGATTATAAAACAGATAGCTTGCTCAAGTCTTTGATTGAAGAATGGTGGACAAAAACATATTTAAAACCGCCATTCATTACGATGGAGGTTGACCAAGTTGATACGTGTAAGGAAATGGTAGCAAATGGCCTAGGGTATGCCATCATGCCTAGCATGATACTGAACGGAATGGAAGATATCTATAAGATTAGCTTAACAGATAAAGAAGGAGAAGCTTTATTAAGGAAAACATGGATGCTTTACCATGATGAATCACTAGAATTAAATGTGATCAAAGCATTTGTTGCATTTATAGAAGATCTTGATACCCAAGATATGAATGGAAAAATATATGAAGAAAGATGAACCAGACTTATAGTGGACGAGTTTGGTTCATTTTTTTTAGGAAAGCATTTGTAACAGCTATCCAAAAAACAAATAGCTATCCATAAAATATCAGTATTTTAATTATTACTGAGTTTAAATTAATATAAACATAGATTGAATTATCAAACATTGATAGGAGTGGTCATGATTTCTCAGTTTCGGGTATCTTGTGCGGTTTATCGTGGTGGAACAAGTCGGGGGATATTTTTTAACAAGGAGGATTTACCAGAGGAAAGAAAGCTTCAATATAAAATATTTATGTCTGGAATTGATGCCTATAATCCTTCGCAGATTAATGGGCTAGGAAGTGGGACATCGCATTCAAGCAAAGTATGTGTTATTTCCAAGTCAAATCATAATGAGATTGATGTAGATTATACTTTTTACCAGATTGGGATTGGTGAAGAGCTTGTAGATGACAAAGGGACATGTGGGAACCTGATGGCTGCTGTCGGTGCCTATGCTGTTGATGAAGGTTTAGTTGATGTGGAGCCTCATGCTAATCAGATAGATGTGAAGGTATTTAACACAAATATTAAGCGCGTACTCACTATAAATGTTCCTGTAATAAATGGAAAGGCAAAGGTAGCTGGAGATTACATGGTTCCTGGATTAAGCCAGCCAGGAGCAAAATTCGTAATAAGCATCCTTGACCCTGGTGGAGGAAAGACAGGAAGAACATTGCCACTTGGATCAGTATACGCATTAAAAACAGAGGAGAAAAGCTACGATGTAACCTTTGTTGATGCAGTCAATCCATTTGTATTTGTACAAGCGAAGGATCTAGGAATAACCGGAGTAGAGCCGAATCGTGAATTGGCGAGTAACAAAGCGTTGTTAGATGAAATAGAGACCATTCGCTCCAAAATGGCAGTAGTATCTGGAATGGCAGCGACTATTGCTATTGCAAAACAAGCCCCATCTGTACCGAAAATAGCTATCGTAACAGAGCCACAGGATTATGTGACACAGGAGGGGGAGCTTATCAAGGCAGATGATGTTGACCTAGTTGCAAAAATGCTTTCCATGGGTGCTTTTCATCGTACGTTTGCAGGAAGTGGACTTTATTGTATCGCTGCTGCAGCTATGTTGCCAGGAACCATTGTCAATCGTTTTACGAGGGAGCCAGACAATAATCATGAACGAATTATTCGTATTGGACACCCCGAGGGAGTCGCCAACGTAAAAGTTGCCAGGTATAAAGATAAACTGGATATCGCTTATGTTGGACTAGAACGAACCGCGAGGAGAATTATTAAAGGGGATTTGTACATTCCTGAATAATGAAGAAAGAAGTGGAGGTAACAGCATGCTGGAGCTGAAAGACAATGATATTTACAAGGCAAAATCGTCCTTTACTGCTAATGGAAAGAACTATCATTATTATCGTTTGCAAGCACTGGAAGAGGCTGGTATTGGCAATATTTCCAAACTGCCTTATGCAATTAAAATTTTACTGGAGTCTGTTTTACGGAAATATGATGGGAAGGTTATTCAACAAGAACATATTGAAAATCTAGCCAATTGGGGAGAAAGGGACAGTCAGAGAAATGCCGTTGTCCCTTTTATGCCATCGAGAATCGTATTGCAGGATTTCACCGGCGTTCCGGTCATTGTTGATCTCGCTTCGTTGAGAAAAGCGGTGAAAGAGATGGGAGGAGATCCGGAAAAGATAAATCCTGAAATACCAGTCGACCTTGTCATTGACCATGCGGAGCAAGTGGATAGGTTTGGTACAAGGGGGTCACTGCAATACAATGTGCGCCGTGGGTTTGAATTAAATTTGGAGCGTTATAAATTTTTTAAGTGGGCCACACACGCGATAAACAACTTTCGTGCTATCCCACCATCAACAGCAATTATTCATCAGGCAAATCTGGAGCACCTTGCATCGGTTGTCCATTCTTTAGAAGAAGGGGATGGGCATCTTGCATATCCAGACACGTGTTTAGGTACAGATTCCCATACACCGATGATTAACGGTATTGGTGTTGTTGGCTGGGGTGTTGGCGGAATTGAAGCGGAAGCAGCGATGTTAGGTCAGCCATCCTTTTTCCCATTGCCAGAAGTAATCGGTATTCGTTTAAAAGGTAAGTTATCACCTGGGACGACGGGAACGGATTTAGCGCTTTATATTACAAATCTGCTTCGGGAAAAAAATGTAGTTGGCAAATTTGTTGAATTTTTTGGGGAAGGGCTTAACAGTTTGTCCGTAGCGGATAGGGCAACGGTTGCCAATATGTCACCGGAAAATGGGGCGACCATTACCTATTTTCCAGTAGATAATAAAACGCTTGATTATTTGCGATTGTCTGGCAGAACCGAGGAACAAGTGGAACTTGTGGAGGCATACTGTAAAGCGAACGGGCTTTTTTATACGAATGATGCCAATTCCCCTAGTTATACAGAGGTTATTGAGCTTGGCCTGTCAAGCATAGAGACATATGTAGCTGGTCCAAAACGTCCTCAAGATTTAAACCGATTATCAGAAGTAAAAGATTCATTTAGAAAGGCGCTCGTCCATGAGGTTGGTAATCACGGGTATGGGCTAAATGAAACAGAGATTCATAGAGAGGCAAAGATCAATCATAAAGAAGGGCAAACATCTATCTTAAAAACAGGAGCAATTGTCCTTGCAGCGATTACAAGCTGTACGAACACATCGAATCCGCATGTGATGATGGCAGCTGGATTACTTGCAAAAAAGGCAGTTGAAAAAGGGCTTATCGTTCCACCTTACGTCAAAACAAGTCTGGCACCGGGATCACAGGTTGTTCCTGATTATTTACGTAAAGCAGGTTTATTAGACTCCCTAGAGAAACTAGGTTTTTATCTTGTCGGTTTTGGTTGCACAACTTGTGTAGGCAATTCTGGTCCACTGCCGGAAGAAGTTGAAGAAGTAATAGAAGACAAGGATTTAATTGTAGCTGGGGTTCTATCGGGAAATCGGAACTTCGAGGGACGCATTCATCCACTAATAAAAGCGAACTTTCTTGCATCGCCGCCGCTCGTTGTTGCCTATGCATTAGCGGGTACAATGGATATAAATTTAACTACGGATTCACTTGGCAAAGACAAGTTGGGCAATGATGTTTTTTTGGAAGATATCTGGCCAACCGATTTCGAAATCGAGCAAAAGATTAGGGAGACGATTACACCTGATTTATTTGAGAACCAACATAAGAACATATTTACTGGAAGTGATGCGTGGAATAAGCTGGAAACAAGCGAAGGGCTGCTCTATAACTGGGACGAAGACTCCACATACTTAAGAAATCCACCATTCTTTGAAAATATATCAAGAGAACCAAACGGGATTCGTCCACTTCAAGGTCTTCGCGTTTTACTTAAGCTTGGTGATTCCATTACCACCGATCACATTTCTCCTGCGGGAGGTCGGATTCCGATACAAAGTATAGCTGGAAAATACTTATTGGGCAAAAATGTTGATCGCCATCACTTTAGCTCATATGGAGCAAGGAGAGGTAATCATGAAGTAATGATTCGTGGCGGCTTTTCCAACATTCGACTTAGAAACCAGCTAGCCCCAGGGAAGGAAGGCGGCTATACGACATACTTTCCTACTGGTGATGTAATGCCAGCGTATGATGCTGCCATGAACTATAAGCAAGATGGAATTGGCTTATTCGTTATTGCGGGAATTGACTACGGAATGGGAAGCTCACGTGATTGGGCTGCAAAGGCAACCCAGCTTCTTGGTATAAAAGCAGTATTAGTGGAGGGCTTTGAACGCATTCATCGAAGCAATCTTGCGTTAATGGGGGTGCTGCCGCTTCAATTTAAACCAAATGAAAATGCCGAAACACTAGGATTAACAGGCAATGAGCTATACGATATTGATATAAGAGACGATGTAAAGCCAGGTCAGCATATTTATGTCACGGCAACAGGTATGGATGGGTATAAAAAAGAATTTCAAGTTATTGTTCGTTTGGATAGTGACATGGAAATGAAGTATTATCAGCATGGTGGCGTACTTCCAATGGTTTTGCGTGATAAAGTGAATCTTTAATCCGTTGTTATTTTTCATTCCTCGCTTATAAGGAATATAGAATAAGCCTTCGGGCGTCATAAATCTGTGGTTCGTCTATCAAAATGCACTAATCCCCCAGGGGAACAGTGCATTTTTTATTTGTTTATCCACTTTTGAATAGTCAGAAATTTGCTTGATTTTCTTTACTGTGTCTGCGTAAAATGGGAATACAGTAACGATTAATTTTGGCTATATAGTAGAAGGGAGTTGAGCGGAAAATAAGAGTCTCATTACAAACAAAACTACTTACCCTTATTATTTCGCTGCTATTATTTATTTTCATTTCATTAACAGGAATCTATTCCTATTTTGAAGCGGAGCAAACAGAGGAACATATGGGACAGCTTGCCTTACAAGTTGCAACAACCGTCTCTTTTATGCCAATGGTAGTAGAAGCATTTGATGATGAGAATCCCTCACAAGTTATTCAGCCAATTGTAGAACAAATACGGAAAGAAATGGGGGCGGAGTTTATCATTGTAGGAAACAAGGAGAGTATCCGCTTTTCACACCCCCAGGAATGGAAAATTGGTCAAAAAATGGTGGGCGGAGACAATGACCAGGCATTAATTGACGGAGAGTATTACATTTCTGAAGCAGTAGGATCTTTAGGTCCATCTCTTCGTGGGAAAGCACCGATTTTTGATAATGATGGCAATATTATCGGGATTGTCTCTGTCGGTTTTATGCTGGAAGATATTAGAGAAGCAACAATTGAAAATTTAATTAAATACAGTCAAGCTGCATTATTCGTTTTACTACTGGGAATCGTTGGTGGTGTATTCCTTGCCAGAAACATTCGGAAGGATACTTTAGGGTTAGAACCACATGAAATTGGTTCTCTATATCGAGAACGAAATGCGATTCTCGATTCGATTAAAGAAGGCGTAATCGCGATTGATGAAGATGGAAGAATCACAATGATGAATACCACTGCACAAAAAATTCTTGGAATTACCGATGAATCCAAGCATCAACCAATAGAAACAGTTATACCAAATTCACAAATGTACAAGGTATTAGAATCCGGAATCATTGAAAATGATCAAGAGCTCTTATTAAAGGATAGAATCATCATCGTTAATCGAACGCCAATAATGGAAAAGGGAAAAATCGTTGGTGTTGTTTCAAGTTTTCGTGATAAAACAGAGATGACAGAAATGGTTAACACACTATCAGAGGTTAGAAAGTACTCAGAGGATTTGCGTGCACAAACACATGAGTATACGAATAAGCTTTATGCGATTTCTGGATTGCTGCAGCTAAAGGAATACGACGAAGCGATTAAATTAATTCATGCGGAATCAGCCATCAATCGTAATCAAAATCGAATATTGTTCGAACAGATTCATGACCATAAAGTTCAAGCTATTTTACTTGGGAAATTAGGAAAAGCATCTGAAATGAGAATCACATTTTCGATTGATCGTAGCAGTTATTTGAGAGCGCTGCCAAAGCGTATTGATATTTCAAAACTAATCACCATATTAGGTAATATTCTTGACAATGCTTTTGAAGCAGTGTCTGAAAGTGAGCGTAAGGAAGTCACTTTCTTTGCAACAGATATTGGAAATGATATTGTATTTGAAGTTGCTGATACGGGAATTGGGATGAATGATGAGGTTCGAAAGGATATTTTTAAAAGAGGAGTCTCGACAAAAGGTGAACAAAATAGAGGATTTGGATTGGCCATTGTTAAACAGATTGTTGATGAATTAAATGGGACAATCGAATTGCAAATTCAGAATAGTGGTGGGGTTGCCTTTACTATCTTTATTCCAAAGGAAGTAAAAAATGTTGTTTAAGAGGTTGTTCAATCTTAAGGGGGCATAAAGATGATTCGAGTTGCCATTGCGGAGGATGATTTTAGGGTCGCATCCATTCATGAGAAATTTCTTTTAAGAATAGAAGAAATAGAAATTGTTGGTAAAGCGTTAAATGGGAAAGAGACACTTCAATTATTAAAGGACAAGCCTGTTGATTTATTGTTACTTGATATTTACATGCAGGATCAACTTGGCACCGATCTTTTGCAGGAAATAAGAAAATATTTCCCTCGTGTTGATGTGATTATGATTACTGCGGCAACAGATAAGGAGCTTGTCGAAATATCGATAAGAAATGGAGTTATTGATTATATTATTAAACCTGTATCATTAGAACGATTTACAGCAACAATAGAGGAATATAAAAAACGACGACAGATATTAGATAATAAAACAGACATTAGTCAGAAGGAAGTTGACCAGCTAATTGGTTTTACCAAGTCAGCTACGAAACAACGTGAAGTTATACCTAAAGGAATTGACCCACTAACATTAAAACGGGTAAAAAAAATCATGCAATCAATCGAAGGTGGAATATCTGCTGAAGAAATGGGAGAGAGAATGGGAGCATCACGAACGACTGCGAGAAGGTATTTGGAATATATTATTTCTACTGGGGAAGGAACGGCAGAGCATGAGTATGGAATTGTTGGGAGACCAGAAAGAAAATATAATATCTTGCAGGTAAAGAAGGTATAAAATTTTAGCAAGACGTGAATCCGTCGCAATTAAAATCTAAAGTCAAAGTTCGAAGGATAAGAAAAGCTAACACATTCGCTAGAGATAAGTGAATACAAATTTTTAAAATAATCGCCTCTTGGAAAAGGGGCTTTTTATTTTACTAAGACGGGATAAAATTAGGATTGCAGTAACTTTATTTCACTTGGAGCATTTACCTACAGCTGAATTTTAAGTTCGTATTCTAAAGGGTGGATGAAAAGGAAGAGGTCAGTAAAATTAACAACACCTTTGGGACTGTGCTTACTCGTCTCATCGAAAAGTCTTTTATAAATCACCGTGAACTTTATGAACAGAATAAATTTAATATATTTTAATTTTATTATTTTGAAAACGGTTACATTATTATTGTGAGCGCGTTATAATTTCATTCAGAAAAGAATTAATATTCTTTCATAAACGAAAACTAGGGGGGAAACGTATTGAAGAAGTTTTTATCAGTTATGTCTGTATTTATTTTATTATTTGTCGCGGCATGCTCAAATGATTCTACTGCATCGGGGGATGACACGTGGGAACCTGAGAAGACGATTGAGATCGTTGCACCAGCAGGTCCAGGCGGTGGTTGGGATACAACAGCACGTATGGCTGCTAAAATCTTTGAAGAGGAAGAAATTATCGATCAAGGCTTAGGTGTCGTGAACAAACCAGGTGGCGGCGGGGCAGTTGCTTGGGCATACATTCACGGTAAAGATAGCCCGTATAATTTATTCGTAAACTCACCACCATTGCTATTAGTCCCGCTTAATGGACAATCTGAGTATACATTTAATGATTTTACACCTATTTCTAACCTTATTGCTGATTATGCAGCGATTGCTGTGAGTGCAGATGCGGAATGGGATAATTTAAATGAGTTGTTTGAAGACATGAAAAAGGACCCGGAAAGTATTGCCGTTGTTGGAGCGTCATCACCAGGGAGCATGGACCACATTCAATTCGTTCATGTAGCCAAAGCTGCTGGGGTTGATATTACAAAGATTAAATATGTTTCAGATCAAGATGGAGGAGCGCTGACACAGCTTCTTAATGGCAGTGTAGAAGTATTTTCTACAGGTGTAGCGGAAACGGTTGAACAAGTAAGAGCTGGAAACATAAAGGTTCTGGGTATCACATCGGAAGAGAGATTAACTGGTGAAGTATTAGAAGACTTCCCAACAGCAATAGAGCAAGGAATCGATGCTTCATTCATTAACTGGAGGGGCTTTTTTGGACCAGCAGATATGGACCAGGCAGCACTGGATTATTACGAGCAGAAGTTTAAGGAGTTAAATGATTCGGAAGGCTGGGCAGGAGTTCGCGAACAATATGGTTGGTCTGAAATGTATATGGATCATGAAGAGTACGTGGATTTCTTGACAGAACAAGAGAAAGAAATGAAGGCATTATTAGATGAATTAGGATTAGGTAATTAAAATACTGTTCAAAAGGAGGATGAAAAGGACCGAGAAGTTCGAGGCGGCGTAGCTCCCCGTACCGGAAAGTATGCAACTAATACGTGAGGAACGGAAAAGCAAGCCAACGAGCTTCTACAGGATGTGGTGACTTCGACGTTCGACACAGGACGTGTCGGTACTTAGTCGAAGATCTTCTGCTTTCGATGTGTCATTTTCACCGGACTTTTTGAACATCCTCTTAAACAATTAAATATGGACAAAGAGCCGGCAGAATAACGATTCACTGGCTCTTTCCCAAAGGTGGTGCAGATATGTTAAATACACTAAATAAAAAATTAGCTCTTTTATTAGCAATCCTTGCTGCTTGCTACTTACTATTCAGTTTTCGTTTGCCGGATTATCCGTACGTTCCAGTAGATTCTGATGCCGTGCCAATTACACTTGGATTCATTCTTTTGCTCTTATCAATCTTTCTATATTTCAGTAAGGATGAGAGTAAAAAAGAGGAAAGAAGACTGCCAAAGGGCGAAACGCAGGTGATTTTATCTGTATTAGGTTTCGTAATTCTGTATGTTTTCTTTTTTGAAATAATAGGTTTTGTATTAACAACCGCATTATTTATATTTTTTAATTCATTATTCCTTGGATTTAAAAAATGGCTTCCCAATGTCATTGTATCTTTAGCTTTACCGCTTAGTATTTATTTTTTATTCGATTCGTTTTTGCAAATCTCATTACCTAGTGGAATATTACCATTTTAGAGGGGAGGGAATAATGTGGATATTTTTGACGGAATAATAACTGGATTTCAGGTAGCATTAAGTTTCCAAGGGCTATTAATTGTATTTATTGGTGCGGTAACTGGGACGTTAATTGGAATGATTCCGGGATTAGGACCCATCACTGCTATTGCTGTTATGATCCCAATCACGTATGGAATGGATCCTGCTATGGCGCTATTGTTAATGGCTGGGGTTTATTACGGAGCAGCATATGGTGGAGCGGCTTCCTCCATCCTGCTGAACGCACCAGGTGAATCGATGTCTGTTCCGACTACCTTCGATGGATACCCAATGGCAAAACAAGGGAAAGCTGGTAAAGCTCTAGCGATTTCAGCCATAGCTTCGTTTGTGGGAGGTACCATAAGTGTCATTCTTCTAACACTTTTTGCACCCGTGCTTGCAAGTGTCGCGGTATCTTTTGGTCCTGCTGAATATTTTGCCTTGATGTTGTTCGGGTTGCTCGCAGTGTCGAGTTTCGCTGATGGGTCCACGGTAAAAGCTTTAATATCAGCTACAATTGGATTTATGATTGCAACCGTTGGTATTGATGGACAAACAGGGACGACGAGATATACCTTTGGTAATGCCAATTTACTTGAAGGAGTTGACTTCCTTGTTATCGCCCTTGGTTTATTTGCTTTGGCCGAGGTTAGTTCATTAATTTTTGAGCGAAAAGAAAAGAGCGTCTTCGGGAAAAAATTAGGAAGCTTGCAGTTGTCAAAAAATGAAGTCAAAGAAATGGCAGGCCCAACGGGGAGACAATCCCTAATTGGTTTTTTAATCGGTATTCTTCCTGGCGCAGGTGGTACCATCGCTTCTTTCTTAGCATATATTTCGGAGAAGAAGTTATCCAAAAAACCCGAGGAGTTCGGTAAAGGATCGATTGCTGGACTTGCTGCACCAGAAGCAGCAAATAACAGTGCTTCCAGTGGTTCTTTTGTTCCATTATTAAGTTTAGGAATCCCGGGATCCGGAACAACTGCGGTGATGTTAGGTGCTTTGATTGTATTAGGTGTCCAGCCCGGACCATTACTGATGACTGAGCACCCGGATATATTCTGGGGAGTGATTGCAAGTATGTATATAGGAAATGTTATTTTGCTCGTTCTGAACCTACCATTAATACCATATATATCAAAAATACTTAAAGTACCTCGTCCATTACTTATATCACTCGTCATCGTCTTCTGTATCATCGGTGTTTTCGGAGTAAGTTATAACACGTTCGATTTATATTTGTTGGTGTTATTTGGTATTGTTGGTTTCTTTATGGCACGGTTCAAATTTCCTGCCGCTCCCATGCTGCTAGCTTTTATTTTAGGTGGGATGATGGAACAATCGTTGCGTCAGTCCTTAACCATATCGAACGGCAGCCTGTTTATTTTTGTGGAAAAACCAATCGCTTTGACATTAATTGTCATCGCATTTCTGTCATTCATTGTTCCTATCTTAAGGAATAGAAACAGGAAAAAAATTGATGAAGATTCAGTAGACCAAAAATATAATTCGATGTGACACGGCAAATTGTGAATGATGAAAGTAGGAGAGCAATGCTAATTGATTTACGGAGTGATACGCTGACAAAACCTATCGATTCAATGAGGCAAGCCATGTTTGATGCGGTAGTTGGAGATGACGGAAGAACTAGTCGGGATGGAAAAGGTGAGGATCCTACCGTCAATCGGCTTGAAGATCTGGCTGCAAAAGTAACGGGAAAAGAAGATGCGATGTTTTGTAACAGCGGTACAATCGGAAATATAATTGCTTTAATGACGCATTGTACGAGAGGGGACCTTGTAGCTGTAGGAGCAAACAGCCATTTATACAAAAGCGAAAAATCTCCCTTTATGGAATCTTACTTTGGCCTCGATCCGGTTCTGTATGAGGCAGATAATCGAGGCGTTCCAAGGGTGGATAGCCTAGCATCTCATTTTAGAAAAAGAAATACGAACCTATTATGCCTGGAGAATTCCAATAACTTTTTCGGCGGTGCATGTATATCGGCTAAAGAGACGAAAGCAATTTGTGAACTTGCAAACGAATATAGCGTTCCAGTCCATTTAGATGGGGCGAGAATATTCAATGTCGCAGCATATTATGATCTGCCAGTAAGCGATCTAGTGGCTCCAGTTGATTCCGTTATGTTCTCCGTATCAAAAGGTTTAGGTGCACCAATTGGATCACTGCTTTGTGGAAGTAAAGCATTTATAAAGCAGGCAAGATCAACGAGAAAACTACTAGGCGGTGGCATGCGGCAAGTGGGTATTATTGCTGCTGCGGGTATTATTGGTATAGAAATTCAATCACAGAGGTTAAAAGAAGATCATGAACACGCTTATTTACTTGCTAGCAAGATTGTCGGAAACACAAAGATAAAGGTAAATCTCGAAAATGTGCAAACGAATATTGTCATCATAGATGTTTCGAACAGTGGTTATTCAGCTGCGAAATTTGAAATGGAACTTGCAGAGCGTGGGTTATATGTGAAAGCCGTGTCAAATAACCATATTAGAATGACAACATACCATGGCATAAGTACGGAGAATGTAGAAAAAGCAGCGGTTATTTTCAATCAGTACTGCCATAATTTAAAGGAAGTTGATTCTGACATAGAATAGAGTAAGTAAGGGCTGGTTCTTATAACCAGCCTTTAGCTAGAAGAGACGGAAAAAGTCAAGTGGAAATATTTGATTGAATGGTATAATTATTTTATATCAAAATTGTCTCTGTGAATGAGGGAAAGTTATGGAATTACTTAAGCGGATCAGTCTGTATATGGTTGGTATCGTTGTGTTCGTTGCGTTTGTGAATGGGTTTATTGATGAATCAAAAGAACTTTATCAATTGATTCAGCAGCAAAGCGATGAACAGCTGGAAGAAACTGTACAAGGTAAAGCTGTACATAACGGTCTGTTTGGAAAACTAACCTATTATGCCGTGTTAACCGATGGGGCTGAGGAAAATGTGATCTATAATAGTGAGGCTAGGGACTATGCAGAGATCCCAAAGAGTGAATTTGATGCACTTGAAATTGGTGATACGCTAAAGGGCACCTTAACCGGTGCAGCGTTTAGCAAGGAGGATATACGTTCCCAAATTTATGAACATCTTCTACTGATGGCTATCGCTCTTATCTATCCAACCTTTTTTATTATCTATCAGTTGATTCATATTCCATCAGTGAATAGATGGACAAACAGCCATGATAAATGGTTAAGTCGGTTATTTTCCGGGATATTTATCGCGGGTCTTTGTATTGGGCTTTTATTTTCCTATGTTTCGATGACAAAGGACATCGTCAGTACTGTTCAGGCTCATCATGGTAACCAGCAGGAGACAACTGCATTGATTACGGATAGATACGAAGATCACAGCTACAGCTATAAAGGTTATTGGCGCAGTTATTATTATCTTGCACTTGCCTTTGAAGATCAGGAGGGCAGTATGATCCATCTGACAAAAGCTGTGCCTCCAAGCATTTTTAACAATAACGATTTTTCGGTTAAAATCAATTATCCAGAAGAGAACCCATATCGGGTTTATATGGATGGCATTAAGGTGAGTGATAGCTTTTTCTATTTCAATGCGTTGATCTTATACATACTTACAATTGTACTCACGCTGCTATTAATTTACGCCGCTTTCTTGATGAGAAGAAAGAAGAAGACGGGAAGCTATTGGCCAGTGAGGAAGAAATCTCCTCCATTGGACTCCTTTCCTCCATAATTTATATTGGCTTTCACTTCAACGAACCATCCCTATTTCTCATCTATATATCGTGGTATAATGGGAAATCTAGGGATTGCTTTGATGTACCTTAACGAAATGGAAGAGCTAAAGAACGATAGATAAGGATCTGTCTATCTCTCTTAGGAGGATTTGATTTGATAACGATTAAAGATATTGCAGAGATGGCGAATGTTTCCCGGTCCACGGTTTCCAGAGTGCTGAATGACTCTGGTTATGTCAGTGAGGATGCAAGGAAGCGCGTAGAGAGTGTGGTTAAAGAGACTGGCTATGCACCGAGTGAATATGCGAAGTCGCTAAGAACGAAGAAAACGAAGGTCATTGGGGTGATTTTGCCAACGATTCAAACGGAAACGCCGAGTAGAATCGTGACTGGTTTAGGGCGAGAGCTTTCAAAGCACGGCTATCAAATTCTTTTGGCAAATACCGACCATGATAAAGAAAAGGAACTGGAGTATTTGGATTTGTTGAAAGTGAGACAAGTAGATGGGATAGTCTTGATTGCTACAAATGCCGATGCGAAGCTGATGAAAAAGATAAAAGAAATCAATATTCCGATAGTCGTGATTGGACAGGAAGCAGAGGATGTCATACATGTTACCTATGATGATTATCGTGCAGTACGAGAGTTGACAAGGCTTTTCATCCAAAAAGGACATGAGAAAATTGCCTTTATTGGTGTAGATGAATCGGATCGGGCAGTCGGATATTATCGGAAGAAGGGTTTTTTAGATGAAATGGCAGCGCAGGGGTTGTCTGTCGAAAAAACATGGGTTCAAAAAGCGATTTTTGATATTGCCTCTGGTCATGAAGCGATGGGGGAAATCCTAAAATATGCGAACAAGCCGACTGCAACTATTGCTGTTACAGATCGTTTAGCAATTGGAGCGATGAGCTATTTAAAGGAGCAAGGATTGGAAATTCCAACAGACATGGCAATCGCGGGAATTGGTGCATCGGAAATGTCGCAGTATATGGAACCGCCTTTAACAACAGTTGATTATCAAAATGAAAAAGCCGGTGAGGAAGGGGCTAAGCAAATTTTAGCCAGCATTGAATCCAGACCGTTTCAGGAAAAATTAGTGATGGACTATAGACTAATTATTCGGGGAAGTGTATAATTAATTTGGAAACCGATTTCACGCTGATTAGTGTGGAATCGATTCCATATACTTTTTCTTAATGCGTTTTTATATGGTTTCTATTTTTATGAACAATGTGGGATCGATTCCACAATTGAAAAAGGAGAGTGAATAGTTTATGTCTGAAAATAAAAGAATAGCAGAAGATCTAATTAAGTCTGTTGGGGGTCCTGAAAATATTGAATCCGTTACCCATTGTGCGACGAGAATGCGATTCATTATTCGAGATGAAGAAAAAGTTGATAAAGAAGGCGTAGAGGAAATTGACAAGGTAAAAGGTGCTTTTTTCAACTCTGGACAATACCAAGTTATTTTTGGAACAGGTACGGTGAATCGGATATATGAGGAAATAGCTAAATTTGATTTGAAAACGTCTACAAAGTCTGAGCAATCGAAAGAGGCTGGTAAGAAAGGCAACAAGCTACAACGAGCTATTCGTACGTTTGGAGATGTGTTTGTTCCAATTATTCCGGTTCTTGTTGCAACAGGACTATTTATGGGGCTTCGTGGACTCATCATGCAGGAAGAAATCCTGGCTCTTTTTGGATTGACCACAGATGATATATCCGCTAACTTCCTATTGTATACGGAAATCTTAACGGATACGGCGTTTATTTTTTTACCAGCTTTAATAGCTTGGTCGACCTTCCGTGTGTTTGGTGGGACACCGATTATTGGTGTTGTACTTGGACTGATGCTTGTTAGCCCTGCATTACCGAATGCGTGGGGTGTTGCGACAGGTGCAGAGCCACTGATGTTCTTTGGATTTATTCCGGTTGTCGGATATCAAGGTGCAGTACTACCTGCATTTATCGCCGGTATCATAGGTGCAAAATTAGAAAAGGCAATACGTAAGCGTGTACCGGAGACGTTTGATTTAATTGTTACACCTTTTCTTACGTTATTACTCATGAGTATTGCTTCCTTATTCATCATCGGACCAATCTTTCATATTGTTGAAACGTATATTCTTGATGCTGCATTGTTTGTATTGGGATTACCGTTTGGTTTAGCTGGAATTCTGCTAGGTTTCTTTAATCAAATTATTGTTATTACTGGTGTGCATCATATTTTTAACATGTTGGAAATTCAGTTACTGGAAAATCTCGGGAATAATCCGTATAACGCTATTATTACTTCGGCTGTTGCAGCACAAGGTGGAGCAGCGCTGGCAGTTGGTTTAAAAACAAAGCATAAGAAACTAAAAGCGTTAGCGATGCCTTCATCTTTATCGGCATTCTTAGGAATAACGGAACCAGCAATTTTCGGCGTCAACTTGCGCTATGGAAAGCCATTCTTAATGGGGCTAATTGGTGGAGCTGCTGGTGGTTTCCTTGCGGCGATTCTGAAGCTTGCAGGGTCTGGTATGGCAATTACTGTAATACCTGGTGCGCTCTTATACTTGGATGGACAGCTTTTGCTTTATATTTTAGTTAATCTTGTAGCAATTGCGGTTGCTTTCGTTTTAACATGGATGTTTGGTTACGCAGATAAAGACACACAAAAGGAACATGCATAATAGGAGATGTTTATGAAACAATCATTTAGTGAATTAAAGCAGCGTGCATACAAAAACATAGATGATAGGAAAAAGACTGTCGCTCGTGACCCTTACCGGCTGCACTTTCATATCATGCCACTAGTTGGGTTATTAAATGATCCGAATGGCTTCGTCTTTTACAAAGGACAGTACCATATGTTTTATCAGTGGAATCCGTTTCAGACAGAGCATGGAGCTAAATTTTGGGGACATGCTGTATCTGATGATTTGGTCCATTGGGAGGAAGCCCCGATAGCATTAGCACCAGATCAGTGGTACGACAAGAACGGTTGTTATTCCGGGAGTGCGGTCGTTTTTCAGGAAAAATTATATGTTTTTTATACAGGCAATGTGAAAAATGAACATGGGAAAAGAGAATCCTATCAATGTCTAGCGGTTTCGGAAGATGGCATTCATTTTGAAAAAAAAGGGCCAATTATTCATGTGCCCCAGGGCTATACCATGCATTTCCGTGATCCCAAAGTGTTTGAGAAAGACGGTAAGTGGTACATGGTGTTAGGCGCACAAACAGAGGATGAGCAGGGCGAGGCCGTGATCTATACGTCTGCTAATCTGGCAAATTGGAGTTTCCAAGGTGTCTTAGCAGGAAGTGGGCATAATGGTCTTTCGGATTTCGGTTATATGTGGGAATGCCCAGATTTATTTGAACTGGATGGGCAGGATATTTTGGCTGTATGTCCACAAGGACTGTCGCCAAAAGGCTTTGCGTATAATAACATTTTCCAATCAGGCTATTTTGCCGGGAAGGTAGATTATGAGAAAATTTTATTTGACCATGGTAATTTTGTAGAATTGGATAGGGGATTTGATTTTTATGCCCCACAAACGACAGCGGACCCCTCAGGAAGAAGAATTTTAGTTGGATGGATGGGAAATGCAGACGAGGGAGACTCCATCCACCCAACTATAAAACATGAGTGGATTCATGCACTGACATTACCGAGAGAACTTCAATGGAAGGATGGAAAACTGCATCAACATCCCGTAGAAGAACTTCAATTGTTACGTGAAGATGGCGTTCATCATACTGACGTGGTCGTTTGGGAGGAGGCTGTGGACCTTCCTCGTGTAAATGGTCAGGTGTTCGAGTTGGAAATAGCTATCAAGGATTTAGCTGCTGCGGAATTTTCCGTGGAAATAGGTGAGAAGAGCAGCTTCCGTTATGATGCTAAAACACAAATTTGTACGTTTCAACGAGGGGAATTTTCAAAGAATGGTGTAGAAGGTAGGCACTGCGTATTGGAAAGCTTGCAAAATATCCAGATATTTAAAGATACCTCTTCCATTGAGATTTTTATCAATAATGGAGAAGAAGTTTTTACTTCGAGAGTGTTTGATAACCCAGACGTTGACGAAATCCGTTTCATTGCTAAAGCTGGACATGTTAAAATCGACGTAAAGAAATGGAATATCAAGAGAGTTACCGAATATTAAGTTGGAGGTTTGATTATGTTTGGAAAACTATTTAAGAAAAAAGAAGAAGTAACCGATGTTTCTATAAATGCACCGGTTAGCGGTGAAGTTGTAGCATTAGAGGAGGTTCCGGATCCCGTGTTTTCCGAAAAAATGATGGGAGATGGGGTCGCGATTAAACCGACAAATGGGGAGGTTGTTTCTCCCGTAATCGGGGAAATCATTCAAGTGTTTCCAACAAAACATGCGGTTGGAATTCGCGCTGAAAATGGAGCGGAAATTTTAATTCATATTGGTCTTGAAACGGTTAGCCTTGATGGAGAAGGATTCACTTCATATGTTGGAGAAGGCGATCAGGTGAAGCAAGGGGATAAACTGATTCACTTTGATATGGATATTATACGTGAGAAAGCAAAAAGTACTGTAACACCGATTATCATTACGAATACGGATGATATGAGCAATATTGAAGCTAAGACGATAAAAGAAGTAATTGCTGGACAAGATGAAATTCTACAAGTGACGAAATAATATAGAAATGGATGTTGAAAAACATGAAAAAGGTCTATACGATTGGGGAAGCGTTAATTGACTTTATTCCACATGAAATAGGAGTCCCTATTGAAGAGGTTGCAAGTTTTAAGAAGATGCCAGGGGGAGCTCCTGCTAATGTTGCTGCAACCGTTGCCAAGCTTGGTGGTCGCAGTAGTTTCATTGGTCAGGTCGGTGAGGACCATTTTGGATACTATTTAAAGGATATTTTATCTAAAAATGGTGTGGATGTAAGTCATGTGCTTCATACAAATAAAGCCAATACCGCACTCGCATTTGTCGCACTGAAGGAAGAGGGAGAAAGGGAATTCGTCTTTTACCGAAAACCGAGTGCTGATATGCTGTTAAATAGAGCTGATGTGCAGGAAGTTGGGTTTTCTGCAGATGATATTTTGCATTTTTGCTCGGTCGATTTAATTGAAGCTGATGTGAAGTATGCACATGTAGAAGTCATTCGTAACATCAAGGATGTAGGGGGAACGGTTTGTTTCGATCCAAATGTCCGGAAAAATTTGTGGGACGACCTGGATGCTTATCAAAAGACGATCCAGCAGTTTATCCCTTATGCAGATATTCTAAAGGTGAGTGTGGATGAACTAGCGTTTATCACAGGCGAGGAAGAAGAAACGAAAGCGATTCGCTCACTTTTAGCTGGATCTGCTTCATTGGTGATCGTTACTCGAGGTAAGGATGGCGTAAGCTTTTATACGAATACGGATGACGTGTCTGTGGAAGGGTTCAAAGTGAAAGCCGTTGATACGACTGGTGCAGGGGATTCCTTTATTGGTGCTTTTTTATATCATTTCGCTACAATGGAAAAAGATGTTATCGACCTTACCATAGGGGATTTGGCTGAAATTGGCCGGTTTGCTAACGCAGCTGCAGCTTTAGTTACGACAAAGCAAGGCGCGATTAGTGCGTTACCTGGTATAGAAGAAATTAAAACGTTGATGGAGTAGTGAATGATAGTGTTGCGATTGGTTGTTAATTCATGTCTCAAAAGATAATAGATTCATAATAAAGTCCCTCGTTCATTACAGTAGTAGTGCAGCGAGGGACTTTTAATATATTGGGATAAGTAGTATCTTGGTTTCTGTTAAATGTACTCAAATTCCATCGATCTTTTTGCCTAAATGATTAAAACCTCTGTCCATTCTGGCTTCTAAATCAGTTCTCATGTTAACCATTTTCAATTCTAGTTCAGTTCTCATGCTATTCATTTTAGAATCAATATGTTGGAACTTTGTATCAAAAAGTAGTCCACTCTGGTTGCTACTCCTAAGTGGACTATTTCGAGAAAAGTCATTTTTGGATTTTATAAATAATCTCTGCGCAATTCTTCAGCCGTTTTCGGTGAAATATAGCCTGGGGCCACATCATAAACTGTTTTTGCACCGGTTTGTCCTTCTTTATTTAAGCGGTGTGCAGCACGTGCATAAGCAGTTAGTACACTTGCGGTAAACTCAGGGTTACTTTCCAATTTCAAGCTGTACTCAATGATTTGCTTATTGCCTTCTCCAGTTTCACCACTGCGAATAACAAATCCTCCATGTGGCATTGCAGAATGCTCGCGTTTCAATTCTTCTTCTGAAATAAAATGAACGGTAGTATCGTAATCTGCAAAGTAATTTGGCATTGTTTTGATTTCATGTTCAATCTTCTGCTTGTCTGCGCCTTCCTCGACGACAATATAGCATTCGCGTACATGACGGTCGTTTTTGGATACGTCTGGATTTTCCCCATTTCGCACTTGTTCGATTACCTTTTCAGAAGGGATCGTATACTGAACTCCATTTTTGACACCATCGACTCTGCGAACAGCATCGGAGTGGCCTTGGCTTAAGCCTTTGCCCCAGAATGTGTATGTTTCACCTTGTGGCAATAGTGCTTCTGAGAGCACGCGATTAATGGAAAACATGCCTGGGTCCCAGCCTACAGAAATAATACTTGTTTTCCCGCTTTCTTTGGCAGGCTTGTCAACGGATGCAAAGAATTCAGGGATTTTTGCATGGGTGTCAAAGCTATCCACTGTATTAAAAAGTTGAGCAAAATATGGGACCTGCTCTGGTAAGTCTGTTGCAGAGCCACCACAAATTAGCATGACATCGATATCCTCTTTATAATTTGGTGCTTCATCAATATGTAATACTTTCACATTACTGTTTAAGACCTGTACGCTTTCTGGATTTCTTCTAGTAAATACGGCAACGAGCTCCATATCTGGTTGTTGCATAATGGAAGCTTCAGCGCCTCTACCTAGATTTCCATAGCCTACAATGCCAATTTTTATCGTATT
This sequence comes from Oceanobacillus sp. FSL W7-1309, assembly GCF_038002145.1. Taxonomy (NCBI): domain Bacteria; kingdom Bacillati; phylum Bacillota; class Bacilli; order Caryophanales; family Bacillaceae; genus Oceanobacillus; species Oceanobacillus sp. FSL W7-1309. The sequence goes on along the minus strand of NZ_JBBOBX010000001.1, from coordinate 1,211,400 downwards.
CTCCATTTGTCACACTCCAATGATTTCACTGTTTTTCTATTCCCTTTATACTACCCTTTTTGATTATTCTATACAACTTTATTGAACTATTTCGAAAAGGGAGTTGGGCAGGAAAAGAGGGGCACTTCATACTGAAGTAGCCCCTTTTCCTTGCAGTTATTTAACGAAATAGATTTTTCAGCTTTTCAAAAAATCCTTCTTTTTCTTCAGGTGCATCATCTGCTGTTTCTGTCTCTTGCTCTTGCTTTAAGCTATCGGTACGAATGACAAACTGTACCGAATCGGTTAGCTCATTATTTTTTTCCGATACAAAGGAAATAGGCTCGAAGTCTGATTTATCGTATTGAGAAAGCATGGAATCGATTTCCTCCTGCATTTCTTCTGGAATGTTAGAGGTAGCATCATGCAGCTGTGTTGTTCCGTTACGAAGCTCACCAGCTCCATCTGTCAGTCGGTCTGCACCATCTGCAGACTCTCCGATTCCATCATGGATCCCTTGATAGGAAGTAGCTAATTCATTGACTCCATTTGTATAAGCAATCAATCCTTCGTGGAATTGATTGTAGTTGGTGGCCATCTCTTCAACGCCGGTGATTAATTGATTGACACTTTCATCCACATCGATTTGGCTGATGGACTCTTCAAGACCAGCTGTGAGTGCTCGTAAATAATTGGCTGCTTCTCGAGTCGACTCACTAAAGGTATGGAGGCTTGGTCCAACTGATCCGAATGCTTCTGATGCAGCATCGTATGCACCTTTAACCGTTTGGGCAGCTTGATAAGTAGCTACTAATTCTTCGATTACTTCTTGATCTGCATCACTTTCGTACAATGCCGCAATATCTGTTTCCGTAATGCTTGGCTCAGGGATTTGCTTCATTGCATCCTGCAATGCTTGGTTTGCTTTTTCATAGTTTGAACCAAATTGATCCATTCCATCAGCAAGCTCTTCCAAGCCGGATATCATTTCAGAGACTGCTAGATCTAAGTCTTCTAGTTCTTCTAGAGCTGTTATGCCACTTGCCTTTTCAACCTCTTCTTGTACAGTTGCAAGTGCATCATTAATCTGTGAAGAGGCATCTGTCAATTGACTGCTGGACCCGTTCAATTCGTCCATTCCATTTTTATATTGAGCAGAGCCATCTTCCAGCTGATGAAGTCCGGAAGCTAACCCGTCCATTCCGTCACGTAATTCACCGACACCATTATCAATTTCACCAATTGCATCTGTCAATGACTGGAATTCCTCTGTTAATTCATCGGTATCTGGTGCATCCACAGCCATGGAAGGTGGTAAAGCAGCTATTTCGATACCGTCAATTTCAAATTGATCAGTTGTTGCTTCAATGGAAAATTTCTTTTCTTCATCTGGCATCATCGTAAAGGAGATTTGTTTGTTCTTCCCAGCATTTGCAATCGTCGCATCTTCTGCTTTGATATCTTGAAAATAATCGGTATTTAAAGGAACCGAAATTTGCAGCATATAATTTTCAAAGAAGGTTGCGGCAACGTCTTTATTTTGCTTCACATCGATGGTTATTTCGACATCTCCTGTCATGCCAGGGATATCATCTGGATTAACCTCTTTGCCATCGATGTAATAGTCAATTGTAAATTGCCAAGGTAACTCCTTTTTTTCTTCAAGATTACCTTGATAAAAGAAATTATCGGTCTCTGCGTTGATTCGTACGTTGTTGTTATCCTGTTCAATCGCAGATGTATCGGTTAAGTTTTTAATTTCTGTATAATCACCGTAGTCATCGATGATGCCCGGCTTGGTTAGTTCAAAGGAGTTGACAACGTAGACCCCCTTAAGATTACCGCCGGATTGCAAATTTGCGTAAATAACTTCATTCTTACTAGCAATTTCTCCAATTTTCTGCTCTTCATCTGCTCGCTCCTCTGATGTATTTGGAGAGGCGTACGTTGTGAGTACAGGAAAGAAAAAGATTGCTAGTGTTAACCATATCCATTTAATTGCCTTCTTCATGGTGATCCTCCTTGTAAAATTTCATCCGAAACGAAGTCTTCTCAATGATTCTATCTAATGTGACAAGCATAGCTGGCAGGAAGGTGATAACGAGTATAAACGCAAGCAGCGCACCTCTTCCCAGCAGTAATCCGATCGAACCGACAATTGGATTCGATGAGGTCAGCCACAGAATAAACCCAACACTTGAAAGAATGGATGCCGATACTGCAATTGAAAACAGCTTTTCATCAATTGTCTTTTTAATTGCAGGTAATTTAGTCATTTTCTGTCGGTGGTGTTTATACGTTTCGGTTAGCAAAATGGCATAGTCGACCGTTGCGGCTAGCTGAACGGTACTAACTATTAAATAGCCAACAAAGACTAAGGATGTATCCGTAAAGTAAGGAACCGCTAAGTTAATCCAAACCGCTGATTGAATCGTAAGCAGTAAAATGACTGGGATAGAAATAGATCGAAAGGTAAACAGTAATACCAGCCCAATCGTTGCTACTGTAAGAATGTTTACTATTTGATTATCCTGTGTCACGGTTTCTCTCATGTCAAATAATGCAACACTTTCCCCAAGGGTCAGTGCGTCCTCTCCATAATAAGAGGCTGATAGTTCACGTATATTGTCTACGAGCTGGAACGGAATATCTCCTTCTGTTCCAGCATCGGTATTGATAATAATCCGACTATAGTTTTCCGACAAGAATTCTTCCGTAACATTTTTTTCTAAGAAATCCTGTGGAATCGTACTTCCAACCATATTAGCATAGCCAATGACAGAAGAGACATGATCCATATTTTCTATTTCTTGGGTCATTTCCAGCTCTTTTCCTATATCATCATTCGGAACCAATAATACGATTGCTGTTGTCTCACCAAACGTTTCCTCAATTTGCTTAATATCCATGCCTAATCGAGTGTCCTCTGGCTGCTCGCCCATACCATATGTAAAGGAGGTGCTATTTTGTGCCAAAAAGCTCGGTACTGTTAAGAGAAGTACAATTGCAATCGCAGGTATCTTTAACTTCAATAGCTTCGCACCAACACCTTTAAATACTGGTGGGATAAGTGTTTTGTGCTTTGTTTTGTCAATCCAGCTGTAGCATACTAATGTCAGTGCTGGTAAAAATACAACAACACTAATAAAGCTGAATACAATCCCTTTAACTAGATTTAGTCCTAAATCCGAACCAATCTCAAAATCCATAAACATTAGTGCAGTAAATCCAAAGAATGTAGTTAGTGCACTGGAGCTTATTACTGGTAGTGATTCTTTTATCGCTAGTTTCATAGCTTCTCCGGGCTTGTATTCCTTATTTCGGTAGTCTTGAAAACTATGAAGCAGGAAGATCGCATAATCCAGCGAGACGGCCAGCTGGAGAATTGGCGCTACGGATTGCGTAATAAAAGAAACCTCTCCAATGAAGATATTTGTTCCAAGGTTAATAAGAACAGAAACCCCAATTGCGGTCAAGAATAACACTGGTTCTACCCATGAATTCGTTGATAATACTAGGATGATAATAATAATCGGGACTAGTAATGCCGCAGCATACATCGTCTCCTGACCGGTCATCTCTTGCTGTGTAGCTGTATTTACTGCTTCACCAGTAATTGCGTTTTCGTCTCCGATCAGAGCGTAAATCTGATTGGTCGCTTCGACCTCTTTTCCGCTTTCTATTGTTACAGAATAAAGTGCCTTTTCATCCTGAAAATAATTTTCAACGGTTGCTTCATCCGCAAACTCGATAGGAGTTCTCAGATCTACTACATCATCCAGCCATTGAACCTCTGTAACACCATCAATTGCTTCCAGCTCATGCTTATAGGTTATTGCCTCTTGAATGGTAACATCCTCAATCATGACTCGTGTATTCGGAACACCGCTGGAGAATTCCTGCTCCATCATATTTAAGGCAACTGTTGATTCTGCTTTCTCAGGTAGATAATCTTGCATGTTATAATTTACATCTACAAAAAAGAAAGCAATTCCCGACAGTACCGTTAATGTTAGAAAAAGAATAACGACGGACTTTTTGAAACGTATGATTATATTTGTCAATGTCATTTCCCCATATCTTGATGATTTAGTGCTTTTACTTTATTATTATATATACATCATGTTAGTTACACAACAAACAGTTGCGTAAATCGTGTTATTTGCGCAACATATATTGAAAATTTGTTGGAAAACGGGTAATGAAAGGGTTTTACAATGGAAGGAAAATTAGACCGCCGAAAAAAATATACACGAATGGTTTTAAAGGAAAGCTTATTGGAGCTATTAAACGATAAACCAATTTCATCCATAACAATAAAGGAACTATGTGCGCTTGCAGATATCAATCGTTCGACTTTTTATAGTCATTATACGGATCAGTATGATTTATTGAATAAAATCGAGGATGAAATTATTCAAGAGTTGGATCAAACACTGCTTCAATATGACTATAAAAAGGAAAAAGAAATGCTTGCAATGACAAAATACTTACTAGATTACGTCGTGAGCAGAAGCGAGCATTTGCGCATTCTCTTTGGTGATCATGGGAGCAAGGGGTTCCAGCACCGTGTTATGGAATCGGCTCAAGCTCATATCCGGTCAAACTTGGAACAGGGGCGTCAGCAGATCGGGGAAAATCATTTAAACTATATTACGTTGTTTGTTATTAGCGGCAGTATCCATATCATTGAAAAGTGGCTAAGTAGTGGCATGCAGGAATCCGCGGAAGAAATGACAAAAATTATTACGGAAATCAGTAATCACGGGATGCTACACTATACATAAGTAGAACGGTAGGAGAATTTATCAGCTGTATGTTAACATAGGCTCAAGAGGTGAAATGAATGAAATACGTAAGTGTCAATGTGCATGGTCGTGTACAAGGTGTCGGATTTCGTTCTTTTACGCAGCACAGAGCAGTGGAGTGTAATATTACGGGCTGGGTGAAAAACGAAGACGACGGTAGTGTGCATATAGAAGCCCAAGGCAACGAAGAAGATATGTCCCGGTTTTTAGAGCTGATAAAAAAAGGGCCTTCTCGATTCGCTAACGTCCGTGATATGGATGTCATAACCTTAGATGAGGGTCCGAAATTTAAAGCTTTTAAAATTAAATATTAGATTTATAAAGGATTAGCTATGTGTGTAATACACACATAGCTAATCCTTTTTCAATTGTTTATTCTTTCCACGGAATCAGTTTATTCTCCAACCACCTTAAAGCTCGATTAAAGATTAAGCCAATGGGGTGTCTCATATTTAAGATTTATATTCTTTCCCGCTTCTTATGTATTGGGCTACAACTTCAAAAGTTGATTTTAATCATTTTAAGATGCATCTTGTTGAACATTTATATATTCGAGCTGTTTTTTCTGTTACTACATAATAACGTCAATCAATATTACCGTCTTGTCAGCAAAGTGGAATGGAATAAGATGATTATCAGATATAAAAAAAGCTTGATATTGAATTTTCAAAATAATATAGTTGAACAAACACTGGAGGTGAAACAATTGTATATTGGAAATGGTAAGTACTGTTATGCTAACTCAGCATCAATGCTTTTAAAATCAGTTGGGGAATATATACCCCCGGAAAAAATTGAAGTATTGACTGGAATGGGATTAGGTGCAGTATTTGAAGGTGACTATCTATTTCTTGACAGTACTCTTCCTGATATAGGTATCAACAAGGCTCTAAACACACTTGGCTTTACTTGTGAGGAATGTGTTGAAAAATCACCACATCGTGCTCCTTTTTATCGGTTAAAGGATATTTTAAAAGAATCAGCCGTTATTGTGGGGCCAGTTGATTTAGGCTATTTCACCCATTGGACAAATCATGAATACCTGCATGGTGCCGATCATTATGTTCTTGTCTATGCCATAGACAATCAGAACGTATACTTTCATGATCCAGCAGGTTACCCTTATGTGTCACTGTCGTTGGATCAATTTCAAAAGGCGTGGAGAGCTGAAAATATCCAATACCGTCGAGGATATTTCCGTTTTTGGCATTCTGCTAAACGTCAATATCAACCTAGTGAAGAATATATTTATCAAAAAGCAATAGAAGGTTTTCAAATCCAATATGAAAACACAGAAAAAAAGACCCATCCTAATGGTAGTGAGGCAATCCTACAATTTTCCGAGACTTTTAAAAATGAAGCTATTTCCAATGAGATTATTGCTCACGTTACACACTTCCTATTTCAATTAGGTGCAAAGCGGGCAAGTGATTTTGCGTACTTTTTTAGGGAAAATCATCCTGAGTTGTTCGATTTCAAAATCGCTCAGGCAAAATTGTTAGGATGGTGCCATGTTTTAGCTACTCATGAAAGATGGAAGAAACTCATTGAACCTCTTCAACAATTAGCAGCTGTGGAACATGACTTTCGAAATAAATTGTTGAAGATTACTACCCATTAAACTTGATATGGGAATATAAATCTAAATACAATTTGAATCCCGAGGACTTTTACCAAATTGTTCGGGTTTATTCTGGTCGAAAAACAAAAAACTTCTTCTCTGCAGAGATAAGTCATGTCAGTTCATCTTTTTCTATAACGTCGCAACTTTATTCAAAACATCGCATCTTTTTTATGAACATCGTGACTTTATTTCAAACCGACATTGCGAGAGGTATGTCGATGAATTAAAAGAGTTTTATACACTGTTCAACGACAAAAGGATTAGCTATTTTGTATAAACATCAGCTAATCCTTTTTCAATTGTTTATTCTTTCCACGGAATCAGTTTATTCTCCAACCACCTTAAAGCTCGATTAAAGATTAAGCCAAGGAGAGACAGAATAAGTACCCCGACCATGAGCTTCGACGTAATCATTAAATTCCCGTAATGGAGCACCATGGAACCTATTCCTTCCTGGGCAGCGATCATTTCTGCCGATACGAGTAACAGGAGGGATGTTCCAGCTGCGAGCTTCAGCCCGGCAAATATCATCGGGAGAGCCCCAGGTAAAATTACCTTGCGAATCACATTGATTCGATTAGACCCAAATGTGACGGCAGCTTTCACAAGCATCGGATCAACACTTTTCACACCGGAAAAAGTATTAATAACAACAGGGAAGAAAACCCCTAATGCGATAATCGTTACCTTTGATAATTCACCAATCCCTAACCATAAAATAAATAAAGGCAGTAAAGCAATTTTCGGTATTGGATAAATCGAATAAACAATAGGTGTTCCGATCGCATCTGCGACTCGGAAGAATCCCAGAATCAGACCAATTAAAATACCGAAGGCCGCACCAATGGCATACCCTAGGACAATTCGGTAGAGACTGGCAGTCAGATTCCCGTAGATTTCCCCACTTACAAGCATCTCCCAACCTGTTATTACAATGTTAGATGGTGCCGGTAGAAATAATGGAGAAACAATTCCAATTCGAGAGACGATTTCCCACAGGATTAAGATACCGGCGATACCTAGAAAGGAAGTGTAGAATGGAACTTTTTTATCAAGAAAGGCAACACGATTCGTAATGACTTGTTTTTGTTTTTCCATTTACGATCACTCCTTCAGTGCCGCTTCGGCATCATGCCGAATAAGCTGCCAAATTTCATCTGCATACTTGCTTGATTGTTCACGGTATTTTTCATCGTTTCTGCCCGTTTTCGGTAAATCAATGTTAATGATCTGTTTAATTTGACCTGGATGTCTCGATAATACGATGACGCGATCAGCCAAATAAACTGCTTCTTCAATGTTATGTGTCACATAAAGCGTGCTTAATCTCGTCCGATTCCAAATGGTAAGCAGTTCCTCCTGCATGAGGGTTCGGGTCTGGGCATCCAGTGCAGAAAAAGGTTCGTCCATTAATAATAGATCTGGTTCCACTGCTAATGCTCTTGCAATGCCAGCACGCTGCTTCATTCCACCTGATAATTGCTTAGGGTATGCGTCCTTAAAGTCAGTTAATCCGACCATATCAATATAGTGATTGCCGATTTCCTGCTGTTGCTTTTTGGAGGCGCCTCTTTCTTGCAAACCATAAACGACATTTTCAAAAACAGTACGCCATGGGAAAAGAGCAATTTCCTGAAAAACAATTCCTAAGGTTGGGTTCTCTTTAATTCCATCGAAATAAACACTGCCACTTGTAGGGGACAATAACCCACCAACGATATTAAGCAGCGTTGATTTCCCGCATCCACTTGGACCAACAAGGACAACAAATTCCTCTTCGTGAATCGTAAAATTAATATTTTTTAGTGCTGTTACTTCATTCTTTTTGGAATCTATAAAGGTTTTTTCTACATTCTCGATGACAATGCTCATAGTTGTTCACTACTCCAATTCTTTTAAAGCTTGGTCGAGAAGGTTTGTATTCACGATTTTGTCTGCATCAACCGGTGCTCCGATAAGCTCTTCCTTTGCATACCAATCGATTTGGGTTTGGATATCGGATGCGAGAAGCTTACCATCACGATCCATGTATGGCAGACCACGCTCGATAACAGCTGGTTCCTGATCCGTGTATTCAGCGATAATTTGAATTACTTCATCATAGTTTTCTCCTGATACAATCTCGCCGTTTTCCTTTGTCAGGACAGCGTCATAATAGTATTGTGTTGCTTTTGCATATGCTTTAAGAAATTTAGTCGCTGTTTCTGTATCGCCAGCAAACGATTTTGAGAAGAATATTCCGGAGGTTTGATAGTCGATCACATCGCCTACTTGTTTAATCACCTTGCCATACCCCTCATCTAACACCATTGTGATATTTGGTTCGTTTAATAAAACAGCATCCACTTGCTTGCTTTGCAATGTTTCCATTAGACCAGGAATACTGTTAACAGGAACAAGCTCTACGTCAGCTGACGTTAGACCGTGTTCCTCCAATAATCGACCAGCCATATAATGGAAGGTTGATCCCGTTTGTGTAATACCAACCTTCTTATCTTTTAAATCTTCAATTGTTTCGATATCTGAGTCGCTATGTACTAATAATGCCGTCGAGGAATAGCCTTCCTGTTCTCTTCCTTTGTCCGCAACAATGACAAGTTCTTCACCGCCAGCAACCATATTGTAAAGACTTGCTGTAATTCCAGTTGCGCCGACATCAACGTCACCGCCGGCTGTTGCTACGGCAATTGGCTGTGCTGCTTCAAACCAGCTAGCCTGTGCATCAATACCTTCCTCTTCAAAGTAGCCTTTCTCAAGTGCGATAAATAACGGTGCGGAGCTCGTCAGCTTCAACATACCGATTTCAATGGAAGCATGGTCGCCATTTGAGTCAGCTGCTCCCTCAGAAGAATTGTTTGCTTCCTCTTGTCCACATGCAGCTAGTAAACATGCTAAAAATAATGCAGAAATAAGTGCAATAACAGTTCTTTTTCTCAATTCTATTCCCCCTTTAGTTTGTAAATGTCTTAATAAAAAGAAAATTAAAAAAGCACAGGCGAATGCCGACTTAATCACCGTGCTAGTTTAATTAGATTTTTATAAGGATAGCACAAATAAATCAATCATTCCATATAATTATTGAAAAAATAGAAATTTTGTTGGTTTATTCGATTATTTGGAGATTACGTGTCGATGTGTACCGAAATTTAAGGAGTAAGAGGTTTATGGTTGCATCTTTTGCCTAAAGTGATATAATACGTAATCATTACGATTTAAGTGTTATAGAAAAATTATTGAGGAGAGGAAGAGTGAATTCATTTAGGTAGGGGATAGTGGTAAATCGCTTTAATCATTTAATAGAAGTAAGCTCTTTTAATCTGTAAATCATAATGATAGTTAGTTTCGTTTCTAAAGGAAGAACTTTCGTAAAGAGAAAGAGAGACTTACTAATCTGTTCCGTAAATATGCAGGAATCAAAAAATTTTTGAATCTTAATCGTAATCATTTCGATTTGGGGAGGAGAACTCCATGAATAAGCATGTTGATGTTCTTATAGTTGGTGCTGGGGCTTCTGGAATTGGTGTAGGAATAGTGCTAAAGCAGATGGGTTGTGAAAATTTTTGCGTGATAGACAAGGGGGATATAGGAGAAACATTTCGCAGGTGGCCAAAAGAAATGAGGTTTATAACTCCTTCTTTTCCATCTCAAGGATTTGGCCAGACAGACCTTAACGCTGTAGCTCCTAAGACCTCACCTGCTTATACGCTAGATGAAGAACACCCTACTGGTGAAGAATATGCAGAATACCTAGAAGTGCTGGCAGATCATTACCAATTACCGTTACGAACTAAAGTGGAAGTAAAAGAAATAAGGAAGCACAACAACCAATTGTTTGAGGTAGTAACTTCTAAAGGGAAATTATGCAGTAAATTTATTGTGTGGGCAGCCGGGGAGTATCAATACCCCGATTTTGACGTTTTCCCGGGAGCAGAAAACTGTATTCATAGTAGTCAAATTCATTCTTGGGAGGAGATGAAAGCAGATGATTATCTTGTGATAGGCGGGTATGAAAGTGGAATTGATGCATTGTATCAACTGAATAGACTTAACAAAAAAACTCGACTTTTGGCTGAAACTGCCACATGGGAAATCGATAGCAGTGACCCGAGTATTGTTATATCCCCATATACATACGGTCGGATGAAAGAAGCGCTTGCTGATGACAGAATCGAGATGTATGAGAACCTGACTGTTAGCTCTGTGAGAAAGGAAGGTAATTCTTATTATGTGGAAACACGAGAAGGCGAACAATTTACCACATGTACGCCTCCTGTACTAGCAACGGGCTATAAAGGTAGTACGTCCATGATCTCACAGCTTTTTGAGTTTGGGGAACATGGAAAGCCGTTAGTTAATGAACAGGATGAATCGACTTACTGCCAAGGATTATTTCTTTGTGGACCTGAATTGCGACATGGCAGTCATGTGTTTTGTTATATATATAAGTTTCGACAACGATATGCAGTACTTGCTGAAGCAATCGGTTCTCGACTAAACCTTAATATGGATATTCTTGAATTATATCAGAAGGAAAATTTTTATCTGGACGATCTTTCAGGTTGTGGAGAGCGCTGTGAGTGTTAAAAATAAAACGGATAAATTGATCGCCTTAGTAGGTCTTGAATCTGTAGGAAAGTCTGCATTATTCAGACATATGACTGGTCATCAAACAGGAATTGAAACCAATGTAAAAGGGTCAACTGTCGTTCTTACGCGCAGAGGGTTAAAACGAAATGTTGAAGTAGAGCTAGTTGATACACCGGGGATTCGTTTTAAAGATGATAGCATGACTACGAAATTGACCTTGGAGGAAATTAAGTTTTTGGAAGAGGTTATTATAGTTGTGAAATCTCCTCATTTAAAGAATGATCTTCTGTTATTAGAAGAACAGCTCCATCTGAGAGGGAAAAAAGTTACAGTTATAGCTACTCACAAGGATATTTATGAACCGAGTGATGAAGAAAAGCATTTTGTAAAGGATTTGTTGAATGTACCGGTTATCTGGTGTAATAGCCGTTCTATGAAAGAAACAGAACAAGATGAATTATGGGAGGCTATACAAGATGCTTCAACATGGAAGCTAAACAGCAGTTTACTCCATTTTCTGCCTTCAGATCATGAAGCAGAAAATAAAAATTGGCTGGAAACAGTACTGCGTCAAAAGGTGATTGGACCTTTATTTGCTCTGCTTCTAATCATAAGTATGTTTGCTTCTCCGGTATTTCTTGCATACCTGTTCTCAAGTTACGTAGAACCCTTTTCAGAAAGGGTGATGATAGTTCCATTAAAGGAATACGCCGTTCATTTTCCTGCTTTTTTCCAAGTTTTATTAATTGGAGACTATGGCGCATTAACCCTTGGATGGTATTCCTTCTTATGGGCATTTCCAGTAGTCCTTTTCATCGGTCTTAGTGTTGCAGTTACAGAAGAAACAGGTATACAGGAACATATAACACATGCATTAGATCCATGGCTGAGGAAAATCGGGCTAACTGGAAGAGACTTGATACCAGTTTTAACTGGCTATGGCTGTAATGTTGTAGCTGTTATGCAAAGCAGAAGCTGCAGTAGCTGTACGAGGGCTTCATGCATCTCCATGATTTCGTTTGGCTCTGCTTGCAGTTATCAAATTGGGGCAACTTTATCCTTGTTCGGTTCTGCAGGAAAACCAATATTATTTTTCCCTTATATACTGATTTTGTTTATTGTAGGTGCCATTCATACAAGGGTATGGAATAAGAACTCTTTACCGCTAACTACAGTATCTTCTTTGCCCTACTTGCAGTCTATAACATGGAGGGGAACTGTTTTTCGTTTAAAAGGAATGCTAAAACAATTCTTTACACAAGCGATGCCGATTTTTATCTTAATTTGTTTAGTCGCTTCTATTTTTGATTATTTGCATGTAATGAAGGGCTTATCTGCTTTGATTACGCCTATATTAGGGTTGTTTTCCTTACCAGCGGATGTTGCTCCTGGTGTGATTTTTTCTGTTTTTAGAAAAGATGGGATGATGGTATTGAACGAGGGACAAGGTTCCCTGCTTCAGAGTTTGGAGACATGGCAGCTATTTATAACCGTATATTTAGCTTCAACCTTATCTTCCTGTTTAGTAACTCTGTTCACGATTTACAAAGAATTAGGGGGGAGACACGCTGTAGAACTGCTGGGAAAACAAATGATTACGTCCATCATAAGTACGTTGCTATTAGCTATCGTTTTATATACTTATTTTAATTAAATGTGGAGGAGAAGCGTATGGAAAAGAAAATACCTGTTACCGTTTTGAGTGGCTATTTAGGGTCGGGAAAAACAACACTGCTAAACCATCTATTAAATAATCGTAATGGACTGAAAGTGGCTGTGATTGTAAACGATATGAGTGAAATTAATATCGATGCCGATTTAGTAGAAAAGGGGGCTCATTTTTCAAGGACGGAAGAGAACTTAGTTGAGATGTCTAACGGGTGTATTTGCTGCACGTTAAGGGAGGATCTGCTGATAGAGGTTGAAAAAATCGCGAAGGCAGGCAATATCGATTATATCATCATCGAATCTACTGGAATAAGTGAACCTGTACCAGTTGCTCAGACATTTTCCTATATTGATGAGGAACTAGGTATCGATCTTACCCAGTTTTGCCGTCTTGATACAATGGTTACTGTCGTTGATGCATATCGTTTTTGGCATGATTATGAATCTGGTGATCGGCTGCTTGATAGAAAGCAAGCAGTTGGAGAAGCAGATGATCGTAATCTTGCAGATTTACTAATCGACCAAATTGAATTTTGCGATGTTCTTCTATTGAATAAATGCGATATGGTGACGGAAAAACAACTTCGTTCATTGACGAAAGTTATTCAAACTTTGCAACCCGATGCCAAAATTATTCATACAACATTTGGCAAGGTTAATCCAACAGAAATTTTAAACACCCGTCGGTTTAATTTTGAAACGGCTAGTCAATCAGCTGGATGGCTAAAAGAATTAATGGCAGGCCCGGAAGAGCATACGCCAGAAACAGAGGAATATGGAATTAACTCCTTTGTGTATAGTCGAAGAATTCCATTTAACTCGAAGCGTTTTTATGATTGGATTAGGCAAATGCCGATGTCAATTGTCCGTGCGAAAGGAATTGCGTGGTGTGCGACAAGGAATGATTTGGCACTCCTTCTCTCCCAAGCTGGTCCTTCGGTCGCTATTGAACCAGTCTCCTATTGGGTAGCTTCACTTCCAGATGCACAAAAAGAACACACAATTATGCAAAATCCTAACATACTAAACGATTGGGATTCGGAATTTGGAGATCGAAAGACAAATCTTGTATTTATTGGCGTTGATTTGGAAAAAGGAACGATTATTCGGGAGCTTGACAAATGTCTGCTTACACCAGAAGAGATGGATATGGAATGGTCTGAGATGGGAGATCCATTTATTTGGGAGTTGAGAAATCACAATTAAATAAAAACGGGGGAATAGAAATGATTTTATCGAGTCAAACCATTCTCAAAAAGCTAGAGAAAGATGAGCTAGCTGTCAAACCTTTTAATCAGGCTAACCTTCAGCCGGCGTCCGTCGATCTATCGCTTGGCAGCCATTTTATGACATTAAATGAATATAGCACAGGTAAATTATCCATGGGTGAGAGAGCTTCCTACCGTGATATTTATATAGGAGACCAGGAAACGATAATCATTCCTCCTCACACCTTTATGCTTGCAACGACAAAAGAGTGGATTAAATTATCAAATCATGTTACTGGCTTTGTAGAAGGGAGGAGTTCTGTTGGGAGAATGGGACTTTTTGTACAAAATGCCGGGTGGGTAGATCCTGGATTCGAAGGGCGGATAACGCTTGAGCTATTTAACTCGAATCGTTTTCCGATTGAATTAATAGAAGGAAGAAGAATATGTCAATTGGTTTTTGCAGAAACGGATCAACCAACAAAACCGTATCAGGGCAAATATACAAAACAATCTAGTACAACTGCCAGCTGTATTTATATGGATGAGGAGAACTGCTCCAATTAATTGTAGATTAAGGAATTCAGGAGGGAAAGCATTGTCAAAGAAAGTACAAGTTACAGTGTTAAGTGGCTACTTAGGATCAGGAAAAACAACACTGCTAAATTATTTATTACACAATAAAGAAGGTAGGAAAATAGCCGTTATTGTAAACGATATGAGTGAAGTGAACATTGATGCCGACATGGTCAAAAAAGGAGGATTTAGTCGTACAGAAGAAAAATTAGTAGAATTGCAGAATGGATGTATTTGCTGCACGCTTCGGGAAGATTTAGTGAAAGAGGTAGATAAACTGGCCAAACTGGACATCGACTATATAGTTATCGAATCATCCGGAATATCAGAGCCAATACCAGTCGCGCAAAGCTTCACCTATGAAGACGAAGACCTAGGGATAAATCTTGCGGAACGTTGTGAATTAGATACGATGGTTACCGTAGTGGATGCAAGTTATTTTTGGGAGGATTATCGATCTGGAGAAAGCTTACTTGATCGTAATCAAGAGGCAGATGAGAACGACGAGCGGGACGTTATTGATCTATTAATTGATCAAATTGAATTTGCTAACATAATCCTATTAAATAAGGTCGACTTAGTGGATGAGGAAAGCAGAGAAGAATTAAAAGCTGTTTTAAAACAATTGAATCCAGATGCTCAAATTATTGCTACTGAATACGGAAAAGTTGCCTTAGAGACTGTACTGAATACACGATTATTTGACTTCGAAAAAGCAAGTCAGGGTGCAGGGTGGATAAAGGAACTAAATGAAGAGCATATCCCTGAGACGGAGGAATATGGGATTAGCTCCTTTGTCTATCGAAGAAAAAAACCGTTTCATCCTGAGCGTTGGGGTACATGGTTAGAAAATTGGCCAACTGGAGTTGTTCGATCGAAAGGTTTCTTTTGGTTGGCGTCAAGAAATGATGTTTCTGGTTTATTATCACAGGCTGGGCCATCCATTGCAATTCAAGAAGCAGGAAAGTGGATAGCTACGTATCCAAAGCAAGAACAATCGGGTATTTTAGAGGAAGATCCAGATTTAGCTAAGTACTGGGACGACAACTATGGAGACAGAATGACTGAACTAGTATTTATAGGGAAAGAGATGGATAAAGAAGGAATAATCAAAAGTCTAGATCAATGTTTACTGTCAGATGTCGAAATGAATTTGGATTGGAATATGTTTTATGATCCGTTACCATCATTTAGCAGCTATTAATTAAATTCACCAAGAAGATGGTGTGTTAGCAAATACCCGAAATAACATTTCTTAGAAGACTACACTTCCCCTGTTGAGGCTGGGACAAAAGTATTTTTATGAAGTGAAAACCGAACATGATTGATGCAAATAACTCGATCGGGAAATATAATTCGCGCATCCAGTGGCGGATGGTGAGCCTCCCTGTGCTATCGCACTTCGGTGTCTCACCTATGCCTTTCCTCCCGCAGGAGTCTACGTATATTTCCTACGCTAAGTTTGTACATCATTCGTCTTTAACATTAAGTACTTTAGTTATGTCCCAGCCTCAACTTAATTTATATACACCTCACTTTCTAGGAAGGCACTAACTCAATATAAAAGCTGATTATAATACATTCATAATGACTTCTAAATGACGAGCATGATCTCAGTGAAATCTCCTGCTGTTATTAAGAAAATGTAAAATCTTAACGTATAATTTACAATTTATTGAGTGAATTATTCTGTCTATTGTTGTATCCCTTGCCACAACTTATTTATCAAAAAAATTGTTAAACCCTACCAAAAACCTCCATTGTAAAGTGAATTTACACAAGTCACACCATTTCTTCATTTCACCTTTAATCTTCCTTAATATTCGTTCCTTATAATGAAGCTAGGTTCAAAAGAGGAGGATTTGATGCGTAAAACGGAATTGCATGTTCACTCGACATTTTCAGATGGTGTCCAAACACCGGAAGAGATTGTGCATCTAGCGAAAGAGGCAAACATTCAAGTACTTTCCATTACCGACCATGATGAAATCGGAGCGTATAAGGAAGCCCTGCCATTAGCAGAGGCAGCTAGAATTGAATTGATTCCTGGAATTGAGCTGAACACGGATGGAGAAGCAGGTGAATTACATATTCTTGGATATTTATTTGATCCAGAGCATCCGGAAATGCTCCAGCATATTAGCTGGCGTAAAGCAGAGCGGAAAAACTGGGCAAAGGAAATCGTTGCTCGTTTGAACGAATTAGGCTATAGCATTACGTTTCAAGATGTAGAAAGGTATGCACCACAAGATATTATTGTACGCACGCATATTGCCAGTGCGCTTTGTGAGAAAGATTACTTTACTACGACCCACGAGGCCTATCACGGCCTATTAGTGAAAGGGAAGCCGGCATTCGTTGAGCGGGGGGCGTTTACTGCAAAAGATGCAATTGAATTAATTCAAGCCTGTGGCGGAGAAGCTTACCTTGCGCATCCAGGTGCCTACCGGTTTCCTATAGATGAAGAAAAGGTTTTATCGTATGGGATTGATGGAATTGAGGTCTATCATTCCAAGCATCGTAAGGCAGATGTTTCCTATTGGAAGGAATTTGCACTTAAAAATCAGCTGCTGATTTCTGGCGGGTCTGACAGTCATGGGCGGAAGCATACGAGAAATGCGTACGCAATTGGTAGTGTGCAGCTAGATGAGCATTCCCAAAAGCATTGGCTGGAAAAGGTTGGTGCAAAACGATGAAACTATTTATCGCTTCATCATTATGCTGGGACTATCATCCGAATGAAGTTATTACGATCGCAAAGGAATATGGCTTATATGGAGTAGAACTGTGGGCAGAGCATATTTATTATCATCAAGCAAATCCTGCTGAAATTCGAATTCATGCTGAAATGGAAAATATCGAATTAACGTTGCATGCATCGAGCTGGGATTTAAATATTTGTTCGATTAATAAAGGAATTCAGGAACAGTCCATTGTTGAATTAAAGAAATCGATTGATTTGGCAGCAGCACTAGGCGCATTGCATATGACTTTTCATCCTGGAAGGTTAACGGTTAAAAATTACTTAGTTGAGGAGCATATGCGCGCACTTGTCACCAACACAAAGCGGCTTTTAGAATATGCGGCAGTAAGAGAAGTCGTGTTATCGCAGGAAATGATGGAACCTATCGCGAAGGAGATTTTAACAGAGCCAAAGGCAATGAATCATTTCTTAGAGCAGGTTGGGCCGGGTCTTCAGGTGACCTTAGATATCGCGCATACGCCGCTTGAAGAAAACAACGAGGTTTATTTAGAAGAGCTGCAGCGTGTAAACAGTATTCATGTAAGTGACTCCAAAAGGGATCGATACCACGTTCCGCTAGGAGAAGGTGAGATTAATCTAGAGGAGATTCTATCATGCCTAGGCGAGAAAGACTTACCTATCGTACTCGAAGGAATGGATACAGATCGCTCCTTATCTTTTTTAAAGAAGCATCTGAACTTTTTACATAAAGAATGGAAGGAAAGGAAGATAAGCATTTGAAAATTATGATTACGAATGACGACGGTATTTTTGAGCCGGGAGTTGAAGCGTTGGCTGATGTCCTCTCTCACTTTGGCGAGGTAGTCATTGTCTGCCCAGACACGGAAAAAAGTGCCTACAGTCATAAAATTACACTAGGACAACCATTGAAATTAAAGAAAATTGATTTTGCACCTACTGCCGAAGCTTATGCGGTTAATGGTTCACCGGCGGATTGTGTAAAGCTTGCGATGGAAGTGCTGTTAAAGGAAAAGCCTGATATCGTCTTTACGGGAATTAACCTTGGTCCCAATGTTGGAAGGGATATGTATTACTCGGGAACGATTGCTGCAGCACAAGAGGCGATGCTATACCAAGTCCCGTCTGTTGCGGTTTCCTTAGATACATTTAAAAAGGAAAACATTAAGTTTGGAATTGTAAAACAGATGCTATATCGCGTTGTGGAGGTGATTCTGCAAAATAAAATCGCAAAAAATGTCATGCTGAACGTTAATTTGCCGTATACGTCGAAGGAGCTTTGCAAAGGAGTTGCCGTTGTCCCAATGGATCTAACCATTTCGCGTTATCACTATACAGCCTTGAACGATCCTCAAGGTCAGGATTTTTACTGGTTAAAGGACAACTATCAAAATTTGAAGGTGAATGAGGGAACGGATTATCAGTTGCTGAAGGAAGGGTATATAACTGTCTCTCCCATTGACCTCAAGCATACACAGAAAAGAAAAATCGATCAAATCAGTCGCTGGTTTACCAACTTTAATTATGTTCAGGAGGAGAACTAATGATGAAAAAACTATTATTCTTATTGTGTGCTGGACTTTTATGTATTTTGGCAGCTTGTGGTAACAGTTCCGATGAGGAAGCAGATGCTTCAAGTGAAGAAGGTGAAAGTGAGTTAAGTGGTGAGCTGGAGTTTTACACATCACAGCCTGATGTTGATGCGGAGCAGCTAGTAGATGCGTTTAATGAAAAATATCCAGATGTCGAAGTCAATATTTTCCGCTCTGGTACAGAAGAGGTTATCAGTAAATTGAATGCGGAAAGCCAAGCAGGATCTGTTGTAGCAGATGTCCTTTTGCTTGCAGATTCGGTAACATTTGAAGGATTAAAGGAAGCAGATATGTTAATGGAATATAATTCTCCTGAAGCAGAAGCAATTCCAGAAGAGTTCGTGGATGCTGACGGAACGTATACAGGAACAAAGATGATGGCAACTGGTATTGTCATCAATACGGATGAAGTGACAGAAGCACCAACATCATGGGATGCACTTGTTTCAGATGAGGGTAGTGATCAAGTTGTCATGCCAAGCCCATTGTACTCAGGAGCTGCAGCGTACAATCTTGGGATTTTTACCCGTAGTGACGGCTTTGGCTGGGATTTTTATGAAGGAATAAAAGCAAATAATCCAATGATTACAGAAGGAAATGGCGCTGTTATTGAAAACGTAGCATCCGGTCAAAAGAATTACGGCATGATTGTGGATTATTTAGTAGCTCGTGCTGCAAGTGATGGTTCACCAGTAGAGTTGATTTACCCTGAAGAAGGTGTACCTGTAATCACGGAGCCAATTGGTATTACGGCAGATACAGAAGAAGCAGAACTAGCAAAAGCGTTTGTTGACTTCGTACTTTCTGAGGATGGACAAGCATTGCAGGCTGAGATTGGATATACACCAATCCGTGAGGGAGTAGAAGCACCGGATGGCTTAAAATCCTTGGATGAAATTAAAACACTTAGCGCACCAACAGATGAACTATATCAGAACCGTGAAGCTGATAAAGGGAAATTTGACGAATTATTTTCAAACTAGAATCTAACGCAAGGGCTATAGGGTGATTACAGTGAACAGTCAAAAAAAGAATGGATTCAATCAGGAGGGAAAGCGCATGAGCGCTATTTCCTCTGGCTTTTTCAATAGAAAGCTTTATAAAGTATTGGCAATTGGGTTAATCATCATCTTTTTTATTATCCCGATTATCCGACTCATCATTATGAGCTTTCTGAGTGATGAAGGAATTAACTTCGATTATTATCATGCGATTTTAACAGATGGTCGGACGTGGCAGGTATTACAAAACACGTTAATTGTGGTGGTCGGATCAACGATTATTTCACTCATCTTAGGTACAGCTTTTGCCTGGATGGTAGCCTATACCGATATACGCATGAAAGGGATTGTACAGCTGTTTATCTTTTTGCCATTTATTATCCCATCTTACATAACTTCCCTGGCATGGGTGCAATTTTTCGGCCCTGCTGGGTTATTGACGAAAATGCTGGATCAGCTTCCATCGTGGAATCTCTATAGTATGTCTGGCATTATCTTTGTTATGGGGATTAGCCATTTTCCGCTCGTCTATTTATTCACGGTTAACGTCTTTCGAAAAATTCCACGTGAAATGGAACTGGCAGCACGTATCTCTGGTGCATCAAGATGGACAGCTTTTTCCAAAATTGTCTTTCCAATGGCATTGCCAGGGGTTGTTGGTGGGTCGTTTATCGCATTTCTCGGAGGGTTAGATAACTTCGGAATCCCTGCCTTTTTAGGAACACCAGCAAATATTTCAGTGCTTTCGACATACATTTATCAGAAAGTCATTGGCTTTGGACCTTCTGCCTTTAACGAAGCCGCTGTACTGTCTGTCATTCTTGGAGTGATTGCGATTATTGGAATCAGTCTCCAATGGCTATTGTTGCGGAAGTCAAAACCGATTGAGACAACTAAACTGGATTATAGCCCACGCTATCATTTAGGAAAGAAAAAGCTAATAGCGGAGATTTTGATTTGGCTGTTTTTTGCTATGACCAGTATTTTTCCTTTCATCTCAATGGTTATGACATCATTTTTGAATGCCTATGGACTTGATTTTGTACCGGAAAACTTCTCTTTGAAAAATTACGCTTATATTTTATCCAGGAACTCTACGGTCGAATCAATTTTCACGAGCCTTAAACTGGCTGGTGTAACGACCGTGATTGGGATTATTGTCGGTACGATCTTTAGCTATTACCGTGTTCGGAAACCAAACGTAACGATGAGGCTTCAGGAATATGCAATTACGATTCCGTATGCTTTGCCTGGAATGGTGCTTGCGTTGGCAATGATTTTTGCATGGATGGAGCCCATTCCTGGTTGGAATCCCGGTATTTATGGATCGACTGCCATTTTATATATCGCCTATGTAACACGATTTTTAATTTTACAGGTGCGCAGTGGTATTACCGCTTTTCAGCAGGTTGATAAGGAGGTTGAAGAGGCAGCGCGGATTAATGGTACGAATGGATTTGGAAAGTGGAAGCGAATTATGATTCCATTAATCGCACCAGGCGTCTTAAGTGGTGCAATGCTCGTATTTTTAAGTGCGTTAACAGAGCTTACCGTATCTTCCTTATTGTATTCCTCAAATGCAGAGACAATTGGTGTTGCGATCTTAAGCTTCCAGCAGTCGGGGTATACACTATATTCAACAGCCTTTTCGAGCTTAATTGTCGGCTTAATCATCGTCGGTTATTTTCTGTTATTTGCTAGTGGGGCACTTCGGAAAAGAAAGGTGGAAAAAGGGAAATGACTACGTCAATCATTCATATTAATAAAAAATTCGGCAGCTTTCAAGCGCTCAAAGATGTAAATTTAACCGTAAAGGATGGCGAGTTTCTTGCTATTTTAGGACCATCTGGATGTGGGAAAACAACCTTGCTCCGACTGCTCGCGGGATTTGAATCTCCAACAGATGGTACAATTCAAATCGATAACAAGAAGGCAGCCACAGCTAAGAAGGTTATCCCGCCAGAGCGCAGAAATGTCAGCATGGTTTTTCAGTCATTTGCTCTTTGGCCCCATTTGAATGTTCGAGAGCATGTACAGTTTGCCATGAAATACCACCGTTTTGTTGGACCTGCATTTAAGGAAAAGAAAAAGGCGGAAGAGCGAATTGATGAAGTGTTGAAAATTGTTGGCTTAGAGCAGTTCGGCAGCCGAATGCCTGGTGAACTTTCCGGTGGACAAAAACAGCGTGTATCACTTGCGCGAGCGATTGCACCGGAGCCACAGCTGTTGTTGATGGATGAACCACTCAGCAACCTTGATGCGGAATTACGGATTGAGATGCGTCATGAGATTCAAAAGCTGCATCGACTAACGAAAGCTTCGATACTTTATGTGACACATGATCAAGGAGAAGCGCTTGCGATGGCGGATCGAATTGTAGTGATGAACGCTGGTAAGATTGAGCAAATTGGTACACCAGAACAAATCTATAATCAACCGAAAACCCCATTTGTAGCTAAATTTGTTGGGAAAGCTAATCTGTTCGAAGGAACTTGGGATGGCTCGACATTTATGCATAAGAATGTCTCTGTAACATGGGAGGATTACGGTATTTCAGAATATCTAAAGGAGCAGAACCTATATGCACTGCGTCCGGAACAAATTCGTCTTTCTACATCGGATGAAAGCCAGATTAGAGGGACAGTTGTTACGAAGCAGTTCCAAGGAAAGGAGTATCAATATGTAGTTGATGTCAGTGGACAAGAGATTGTTGTTGACTTGCCACTTCATGAGCAGTTTGAAATTGGGGAGGGGGTAGGGATTGTTCCAAGGATGTAAAGGGGTATGGAAGCACGGTTTCTCTTATGCATTTAAAGGAGAGGGAAATTTAGAACTCTCCTTTTGTGATTTGTTCTAACATTATAAAATTTATGTGCTATAAGCTAACTTGTACAACAGTTCGGCTCACCCTCATTTTTATTGAAAGGGGGTGAAGCTTATGTCAGTTTACGAGGCGATTTCTTTGATGATTTCCTTTGGTGCCTTAATTGCACTGCTGACAATAGACAGAGAAAAATAGACCTCCCTTGAGTCTCCAACCTTGGGGGATGGTCTATTTTTTTCTACTCATCTGAGCCAGTTCCTCTTTTGAGTAGCAGCTATTTGTATATTCAACCGTAGGTGTTCCAGCACTTACAGTTGTTTTAATATATGTTGTATATACAATATTATAACCATATTCCGTTATATTAGCAATGTTGGTTTCCTGGCTTTTATCTAAGAAGAATTTACTGTTTCTGAGGTAGTAAATTCTAGTGTTGTTTTTCTATAAAAGCTAATATCTTTTCCTTCACGGAACCAATACTTGTATAAATGATGTAATTGGACTTAATTGTCTTAATGTGGATTCGATCTGTTGTTCCGTATGGATATCCAATCCTATTAGCTGTTTTGTCTTCACCAGCATAAGATTCATCATTCGTTACATCCATAATCTCTGAAATAGGAATTTTAATCTTTTGTAGCTGCCATTTAATTACGATTTTGTCTTCTTCTTTTGTAACCTTTACGTCAAACATGATACTCTTCACCTTTCCTTTTAGGGGTGTATACGGATTCTGAATTATTGTTATATTCCTAACTACTAGTATACAAGGTTTTACGTATATAGCCGAGTAATCGACTTTCCAATCAATTATGTGGGTAATCTAAGACCAAATTCGGATTTATTTCTTATCATAAAAGAAGTCATTGTATCATTTTGATTGAATTTTCTTACTAAATCATATAGTATTAGCTTGAATTTAATTGCGGAGGAGTGGATAAAAGATGGCAAATGTATGTTTTCTACTTGCGGATGGTTATGAAGATTCAGAAATGAAGAATCCGTATGATGCAATGAATGAAGCGGGTCACAAAACGGTTGTTGTAGGACTTGAAAAGGGTACGGAGCTTAAAGGGAAGAAAGGTACGGCAGCGTATACTTCCGAGCTTTCCATAAGTGAAGTGAAGGCTGACGATTATGATGCGGTTATTATTCCTGGTGGATCAGCTCCAGAAGCGCTTCGTGTGAGTGACGAAGTGGTGGAATTTGTTAAACAAGCACATGAACAGGGAAAAGTGATTGCTGGTATTTGTCATGGTCCCCAAGTAATGATTAGCGCGGATATCCTGAATGGAGTAAATTCAACTTCTTACATTGGCGTCCGTGATGATGTGAAAAATGCTGGAGCTAACTTTTTAGATCAAGAGGTAGTGGTTGATGGAAATATTATCACTTCTCGTACACCTAAGGATGAACCGGCATTTATTAAAGAAATTTTAAATAAATTATAAGATTGTTTCGAGGGGATCTCTTCTAGTATTGGGAGGGATCCTTTTATACGGGCAGAAGCGAAAGTACTATGTGATATATGAATTTTTTAGGTTAGGGAGAGACCAAAATGAAACAAATCTACGCCTTTGAGTCGAAAAGAGATTATGAAAAATACCAGGATACCATCGAAAGGTTCCAAAACAAATTGGTCACGTACCAGCAGGAGTTGGAGCAAAACTACGCATTAAACGATTTACCAAAGGCGATTGTATGGACAACGGGTGAATTAGCAACAACCACTTTCTCAGAAATTCCGATTCCTGCTTTTACGAATAAGGATATCATTTATATTTCTCCAGATGTAAGATATTGGAGGAATTTATTTGTTCAACAGTTAGAAGGGCGTGAACATCCGCGTATCAAGGCATTCTACGAGAATCTTTCTGAAGAACATATTTTTGCGATAGTTGGACACGAATTAATGCATCACTCCGATTTATTTGTAGGCGAGTTCGATGATGATGATGATTGGGAAGATAGCATTTGGTTTGAAGAAGGCATGTGCGAATATTTATCAAAGAAGTTAATTTTAGATGAAGAAGCGTTCAACGAGATAACAAATGTAGAGTCAGAACTGGTAGAGATGTTTAAGGATACATATGGACATCACTCTATTGATGCGTTTGGAGAGGCTAGCTATCAAGGTAGTTTGACGAGTATTATGTTTGATTATTGGCGCAGTTTTTTGGCTGTAAAGTATTTAGTGGAAGAACAAGCTAATCATGATGTGAAACAAGTTTTTAAAGCGTATCAAGAGTGGCATACGAATGGCAGGAAAGAGCCGCTGTCGGTATATATTGGGATACAGTTCTTTTTCGATTGATGAGAGCCTTTCTGGAATGATTTAAAAGAAGATTCTCAGATATTTTTGGGTAAAAATCTAACGCTCATCATACATCTTTTTATAGTAAACTAGAAACAAATGTACTAACGGAGGAGAAGCAATGAACAACACTTCTAAAAAGAGAAAATCACCTTTAATTCTACTTGCAGCATGCATGATTGCTGTTGCTGGTCTAGCGGATATTAAATACCGAGGATTATTCTTTCGTCTATTGCCTGAATCGGTGCAATCCTTTCTTGCTCAGATTATAAAGTAGTGGGAGTATGTTATTCCTTTCTATGAAAGAGGGGTGTTTATATTGTGAGAACGTCGACAAGAAAATATGTATTTAGATTTAGTTAAGCGCGATTCTATTATTTGTTTTCACCATGAAATAGCATAAAAAGCCTATTGAATTTAACTTATTAAGTAATTAGTCACAAACTTTTCAAGTGGGTATGTTGCAATTGAAACCGCAATCATATATAATAGAATTAAATAAGGATTGTTACTGTTCGGCAGGCAAAACCTGAATTAATTAAATTTGTGGGGGAATTACGCTGCAATTTTAACTAATTCAGGTTTTTTATTTCCTGATATTTTTCATAAATACTTTATTCAGGTGGGAAGGCAAATGGAAATTAAACAGATTTTAAACAATAATGTTTTATTAGCTACAGATGAAGCAGAACAAGAGGTAGTTGTAATGGGCAGAGGTCTTGCTTTTAAGAAAAAGCCAGGAGATGCTGTTGATGCTGCTAAAATTGAAAAAACCTTTATTCTGGAGGACGCAGGAGTTGCTAATAAATTAGCTGAATTAATGGAAGATGTTTCCGAAGTTTATTTGGATCTTTCTTATAAAATTCTCGAATTAGCCAAATCCCACCTAACGTATAAATTGGACGACTATTTGTATATAGCACTAACCGATCACTTGAGCTTTGCGATTACTAGGCATAAAAATGGGATTGATTTGAAAAATCCCCTACTCTGGGAAATTCGCAGATACTATAAGCAAGAGTTTCAGATTGCTTTAAAAGCACTTGAAATTGTCGAAGAGGAAACAGGTGTGAGGCTTGAGGAGGATGAAGCTGCGTCTATCGCACTCCATCTTGTTAATAGTCAGCTTTCTGGTGAAAGCATGGGGGCTGCAGTTCAAGTTACAGAAATGGTTAATACGATTTTAACAATCGTAAAATACTACTTCAAAATTGAATTAGATGAAGAATCGATTAATTATGACCGATTCTTAACCCATCTCCGTTTCTTTGCGATTCGCTTTATTCGAAAAGAAAAACAAGATGAAATGTATGACAATTTTCTATATGAACAGGTACAACAAAAGTATGCAAAAGCATTTGGATGTACAGAAAGAATAGCAGCATACATTGCGAATCATTATAATTGGGAAATTTCCAATGATGAGAAGGTCTATTTAACCATTCATATCCATCGGGTAACCTATCGTCATACAAAATCAGAAGAAAACTAATCTTCTTATGAAAACGCTTTTTAAAACTATTGACTTAGTATTAAAGTCGTGTTAAATTAAAAGCGTTAATTAATTAACAATAAAAACAATATATAAATTTAGGAATGTTACCTATTTTGGGCATAACCTGGACTGATTTGAAGAACACATATGATGTGTGCTATTCAAATTGGTTCAGGTTTTTTATTTCACTAAATGAATTACGTAAAGGGAAGGTGAACCATGATGAAGTATGAACAATTGGCAAAAGACATTATCGAAAATGTCGGTGGGGCAGAAAACGTTAATAGTGTTGTTCATTGTATTACACGTCTTCGTTTTAAATTGAAAGATGAAAGTAAAGCGAATACAGAGGTATTAAATAATATGGAGGGTGTTGTTACCACGAGAAAAAGTGGTGGTCAATACCAGGTAGTAATTGGGAATCATGTTCCAGATGTATATAAAGCAGTAGTGTCGGAAGGTGGCTTCCAAGCTGCACAGCCAGTTGATGCTGAAGGTGGAGAAGAAAAAGGGAGTTTATTCAACCGTTTTATTGATATGATTTCCGGGATCTTTACTCCAATACTCAGTGTATTAGTCGCAGCGGGTATGACGAAAGGTTTTACTGCTTTATTTGTTGCAATTGGCTGGCTTGATATAGAAGGTGGAACCTATCAAATCCTAAACGCCATTGGCGACGGTCTGTTCTACTTCCTGCCAATTCTCTTAGGTTACACGGCTATGAAGAAGTTTGGTGGAACACCGTTCTTAGGAGCCGTAATAGCCATGGCTTTGGTATATCCTGCACTTGAGGGAATACCTGGAGCAAATGAACCGCTGTACACCTTATTTGCGGGAACGATGTTTGAATCACCTGTTTATATTGAGTTCTTAGGGATTCCGGTTATTCTGATGACATATTCGATGTCCGTTATTCCAATCATTGTTGCAGCGTTTTTTGCAGCAAAGTTAGAAAGAAGCTTAACTAAAATTATTCCAGATGTAATAAAAACATTTGTTGTTCCAATGCTGACGATGTTAATTATTACTCCCTTAACCTTTATTGTTGTCGGTCCGATTGCAACTTGGGCGAGCCAGTTATTAGGTCAAGCAACAATTTGGGTTTATGATTTAAGTCCAGTTATTGCAGGGGCATTCCTTGGTGGATTGTGGTTAGTGTTTGTTATGTTTGGACTTCATTGGGGACTTGTTCCAATTGCTATCAATAACTTTGCGGTTGGAGGTATAGATCCAATCTTAGCTTTAATATTTGTTCATTCCTTTGCATTAGCTGCTGCTATTCTTGCTATTTGGATAAAAACAAAAAACGAAAAAACAAAATCACTTAGTGCACCAGCTTTAATTTCAGCATTATTCGGTGTAACAGAGCCTGGTATGTATGGGATCACTTTACCGCTAAAAAGACCATTTATTTTCACATTAATTTCCTCAGCAATTGGTGGTGCCTTACTAGGGATTTTTGGAACGAAAGGGTATGTAATGGCTGGTCTTGGTGTATTCCAGGTTCCAAGTTTTATTCATCCTGAAGAAGGATTAAATGGGGCATTTTTCGGCGCTATTATTGCTTTAGTGGTCGGATCTGTTTTGGCCTTTGTTTTAACTTATTTCTTTGGCGGTATTAACAAAAATGAGGATACTGGAGCAGGATCTACTCAACCAGTAGCAGTGAAGGGTGCTCAAAACGGAAAAGATCAAGTAATTGGTAGTCCTTTCAACGGAACAGTTAAAAAATTAGCAGATATTGATGATACAGCTTTTGCTTCAGGAGCATTAGGACAAGGTGTCGCAATAGAGCCTGCTGAAGGTAAAGTAGTTGCGCCAGTATCTGGTACGATTTCTGTACTATTTCCTACAAACCATGCAATTGGTATTACATCGGATGATGGGGCAGAGATTTTAATTCATGTTGGGATGGATACGGTCCAATTAGATGGAAAACATTTTACAGCCCATACGGAGCAAGGCAGCCACGTCGAAAAAGGACAATTATTAATTGAATTTGATGGACAAGCAATTAAAGAAGCGGGATATCCATTGACGACACCAGTGGTTGTTACAAACCAAGATCAATTTGAGATATCAACGATTAACGAACAAGAAGTGAAAGCTCAGGATATATTAATCGAGCTGAAAGTAAAATAATCCATGCAATAGGAGGCGTTTCATGATAAGTGAAGCCTATCCCTTTATATAAAGATCAATTACTGCTTAACAACTAATGGTTAATAGGAGGAATAAAGAATGGCAAAACAATTTCCGGAAGGATTTTTATGGGGTGGCGCAACAGCTGCCAATCAATTTGAAGGTGGTTTCCATAAAGGGAATAAAGGGTTAAATATAGCGGACGTACTTCCAGGTGGAAAAGAGCGTTTAGAGATTTTAGGTAATCCAGGATTTGATTTTGAAATTGACCCGAATAAATATTATCCAAACCATGACGCAATTGACTTCTATAATCGTTATAAAGAGGACATTGCACTATTTGCCGAAATGGGCTTTAAAGTTTTCCGTACGTCCATTGCGTGGACAAGAATTTTCCCGAATGGGGACGAGCTTGAGCCAAATGAGGAAGGATTGGCGTTTTATGACCGTGTATTTGATGAATTAATTAAACATGGGATTGAACCGGTCGTAACGATTTCACATTATGAAATGCCTGTACACTTAGTAAAAGAATATGGTGGCTGGAGAAATCGTGAAGTTATTACATTTTTTGAAAGATATGCAGAAGCGATTTTCAACCGTTATAAAGGAAAAGTAAAATACTGGATGACATTTAACGAGATTAATAGCGGTTTAATGATGCCGATAATGGGGCTTGGTTTCGCAATCCAAAAAGAAGCGGATAAATATCAACCTACATTCCAAGCATTCCATCACCAATTTGTTGCAAGTGCAAAGGCGGTCAAATTATGTCGTGAAATAATGCCAGAGGCACAAATTGGCTGCATGATTATTTATGCTCCGGTATATGCTTTCGATAGCAAACCTGAAAATGTAATGCATGCTCTAGAGGAAGAGGAATTATTTAACTACTTCTGTGCAGATGTTCAAGTAAGAGGAGAATATCCAGCATTTATCAACCGATATTTCAAAGAGCATAACATTGAATTAGAAATGGAAGATGGCGACCTAGATATTCTGAAAGAAGGTACGGTAGACTATATCGGCTTTAGCTACTATATGTCTCGCACAGAGAAGAAAGATAAATCGAATGAAGAGGGCATTCAAGGAAATATTATGCAAGGAGTTAAAAACCCATTCCTGCAAGCGAGTGACTGGGGCTGGGAGATTGACCCAGTAGGTTTGCGTATTTCCTTAAATAAGCTGTATGGCAGATATGAAGTGCCTCTATTTATTGTAGAAAATGGATTAGGAGCTTATGACAAAGTGGAAGAAGATGGATCCATTCAGGACGATTACCGAATCGAATACCTTCGTGAACATATGAAACAAATGGGCGAAGCAATTGAAGATGGTGTAGAGCTAATGGGTTACACCAGCTGGGGATGCATTGATTTAGTCAGTGCTTCAACCGGTGAAATGTCCAAGCGTTACGGATTTATCTATGTAGACAAGCATGATGATGGCACTGGAACATTAGAACGTAAACGTAAAAAATCATTTTACTGGTATAAAGATGTTATTGATTCAAATGGTGAGAATCTATAGGTTTACGCGAAGTTAATTGAACTAAATTTAAAAGGGAAAGCGTATCTTCGGATGCCTTTCCTTTTGGCAGATAAGAAAGTATAAAACTTTCTTGTCTGCATAAGTGCAACTAAGTCATTCGCCCAAAGGCTTGCGAATGCCAAGTTTTCTAAAATAATAGATATGAAAAGGAGACTTAACATGTCAATATTTCCAGAAGGATTCTTATGGGGTGGCGCTTTAGCTGCCAATCAAGTAGAGGGTGCGTATTTAGAAGGCGGGAAAGGTCTAACGACAGTAGATTTAATGCCAACCGGAGAAAAACGCTGGCAGATTGCAATTGGAAAGATAGATTCATTCACACCAGATGAAAATGAATTTTATCCATCACATAAGGCTATTGACTTCTACCATCATTATAAAGAGGATATTGCATTATTTGCCGAAATGGGCTTTAAAGCATTGCGTGTATCCATTTCCTGGGCACGTATTTTTCCGAACGGTAATGATGAAACACCAAATGAGGCTGGATTGCAATTTTATGATGATTTATTCGATGAGTTATTAAAACATAAAATTGAACCGGTCGTTACAATGGCCCACTTTGATGTGCCAGTTCACTTAGTTGAAGCATATGGCAGCTGGAAAAGCAGAGAGCTTGTAGGCTTTTTTGAAACATATGCAAAAACAATCTTCACGAGATATAAGGACAAAGTAAAATACTGGATGACATTCAATGAGATTAATATGCTGTTGCATATGCCGTTTGTTGGTGCTGGACTTGTCTTTAAAGAAGGGGAAAATGAAACACAAATTAAATATCAGGCAGCACACCATCAGCTCATTGCAAGTGCACGTGCTGTAAAAGCATGCCATGAGATTATCCCAGATGCAAAAATTGGCTGTATGCTAGCTGCTGGACAGACGTATCCGTATACATGTAATCCGGATGATATTTACAAGGCGATGGAAAAGGACCGTGAATCATTCTTCTTCATTGATGTTCAGTCACGAGGAGAATATCCAGGCTATGCGAAACGCTTCTTTAAAGACAACAATCTAACAATAGAAATGGAAGACGAAGACGCAGAACTGTTGAAGAATCATACAGTTGACTATATTGGATTCAGTTATTATGCCAGCAGAACGACTAGTACCGATCCGGAGATTTTAAAGGATAAAACAAGTGGAAACGTATTTGGCTCTGTTACAAACCCATATTTAGAAACATCCGAATGGGGCTGGACAATTGATCCAAAAGGGTTCCGCATTACAGCAAACCAATTATATGATCGTTATCAAAAGCCACTATTCGTTGTAGAAAATGGTCTCGGTGCAAATGATGAAATAAATGCTGACGGTATAATCAACGATGACTACCGAATTGATTATTTGAAACAGCATATTGCTGAAATGGGTCAAGCAATAGAGGATGGAGTCGACATCATTGGCTATACAAGCTGGGGTCCAATTGATATCGTTAGTGCATCCACTGGGGAAATGAAAAAGCGTTACGGCTATATTTATGTTGACCGAGACAATGGAGGAAATGGAACATTAAAGCGTACGAAAAAGAAAAGCTTTGATTGGTATAAAAGTGTGATTGCATCAAATGGTGAAGCATTATAAGTGATTTGTAAGACAAGGGATGGGGAAACCTGTCCTTTTTTCATTTTGTTTAAAAAACCCGCCAATTTCTCGAATATATCCGCCCTCCCTTTTATAGATTATGGTATAAACCTAAGGGAGGATTACGAATGAGTGACTGGCTAAAAAGCTTAAAAACGCCAACACCGCAAAAAGGATATGAGTTGGCGATAAAATTAGCGAGGGAGGGTGTTGTGTATACACAGCCTTCAGCAGAAGTTAGAAAAAAGTTGCGGAAAAAGTATGCGAGGGATGCGGATAGCCTCATCATGGTGTCGGAGGTTATTGCGATTCATTTTCAAACGGTGGCAGCTGCAAATAACTATTGGAAGTAAACAAAAAGAATAGCGGGATTCTGCCAGCAAATTTCGTGTTGGCAGAGTCCTTATCTATTTAATTTATACATTTCACGGGCCATTGATTCTAGAATATAAATTACAGGCACTTGCGTCGTTATGTTGGCACCTTCATACCATTCCTCGGTTACATAGTAGGGGATATTTATATCTGATATTTTTGCAATGGTTGAGTGCTTATGATTTGTAATACTAATAATCTTGCTATCTTCTTGTTTAAGCTGGTTCAAATGTGTAACAGTGAAACTATTTTCTCCTGAGACAGATAATGCAATTGTTACACTGTTATAACGTAACTTGGAGTGAATGGGAAAGTGAGGATCTTTAATATACATTGAAAATTTGCCTAGGCTTGAGAAATATCTTGCTCCATACTCAGCAAGAATACCGGAGCTTCCAATTCCAATGAAAATAACACTATCTGCTTGGACAACTAGATTTGCAGCTTCCCTTATATTCTCCTCTATATCCCCTTTTAACGTTCGCTCAAAAAACTCCATAACAGAATGCTGGGAGCCTTTTAGTACTGTCTTTTTATTTCCTTCTAAATGCATTTTAAGCTTTACTTTAAATTCTGAGAAACCCTCACAATTTATCTTTCTGCAAAAACGTAAAATCGTAGCTGTGGATACATGGGTCTCGTCTGCCAGCTCGCGGATTCGCATATATGCGACCTTATCAGCGTTTTGACTAATATAATTGTATAAAGAAGTTTCTAACTCATTAAATGAAGCAATTATGTCCTGTGTAAACATTTGAGGGGATTCTCCTTTTTAAGAGATAATTTGTTAAAGACTATACACTTTCATCTTAACATGTAATAAGTTACATGTCGTTACATTTATGAAACAAATGACTTCTGACGTCAATCCGAACTAGATGCTCAGAGTTTATATACGGCTCTAGGAAATGTAGCTACAATTGATATATAAGTACTTATATTGGATTGCTACATTACCTGGAGGTGCAAAGTGTATGACAAAAGGTATTAAAATTGCAACGATTGGTGGGGGATCGAGTTATACCCCAGAATTAGTAGAAGGATTTATCAAACGATATGATGAATTCCCGGTTAAAGAGTTATGGTTAGTTGATATTGAAGCAGGAAAGGAAAAGTTAGAAATCGTAGGAAACTTAGCGAAAAGGATGATTGAAAAAGCAGGTCTTCCAATTGATGTTCATCTAACACTAGATCGAAGAGCAGCGTTAAAGGATGCTGATTTTGTAACAACGCAATTTCGTGTAGGATTACTAGATGCTCGTGCAAAAGATGAAAGCATTCCATTGAAATATGGTGTGCTTGGACAGGAGACGAATGGACCTGGTGGTTTGTTTAAAGGGTTACGTACGATCCCTGTTATTCTGGATATTTGTAAGGATATGGAAGTGTTATGTCCAGATGCATGGTTAATCAACTTTACGAATCCTGCAGGTATGGTAACAGAAGCCGTGTTGCGCTACTCGAACATCAAAAAGGTTGTTGGATTGTGTAATGTGCCGATCGGAATGGAAATGGGCGTTGCCAAATTATTAGATGTCGATCATTCGCGAATCCGAATTGACTTTGCCGGGCTAAATCACATGGTTTATGGGTTAGATGTCTATGTGGATGGAGAAAGTGTAAAGGAAGAAGTTATCAAAAAATTGTCTGATCCAGAAAATAGCAGCTTCGTTAAGAATATAGATGGAATGGGATGGGAGCCTGAGTTTATTCAATCGTTGGATGCGTTGACATGTCCATACCATATGTACTACTACAAATCGAAGGAGATGCTCGATAAAGCGATGGAAAGCTCTAGGGAAGAGGGTACTCGTGCTGAGGTTGTTCAACAGTTGGAGCAAGAATTGTTCGAGCTGTATAAAGATGAAAACCTTAATATCAAACCACCTCAATTAGAAGAACGTGGTGGAGCGTATTATTCGGATGCAGCCGTTCGCTTGATTACATCTATTTATAACGACAAGCGTGACATTCAACCAGTAAATACGATGAATCGTGGTGCAATTGCTAGTATTCCAGATGAATCAGCAGTTGAAATCAGCTGTGTTATTACAAAGGATGGTCCAATTCCATTAGCGATAGGAGATCTACCCATTGCTGCCCGAGGTCTTGTCCAGCAAATTAAGTCATTTGAACGTATCGCAGCAGAAGCAGCTGTAGAAGGCGATTATAATAAAGCAGTACTTGCTTTAGCGATTAACCCATTAACACCAAGTGACGCAATTGCGAAACAAATTGTAGACGAAATGATGGAGGCGCATAAAGAACACCTTCCTCAATTTTTTCAAAAAGAGAGAGTAGTACAATAAGCTGGTGTTGGCACCTGAGTAAGTGCCAGCATTGACAAGGGTTCTAGCAATACAGATTTCAGCTGAAATCTGTATTGCTTTGTCACGTTAAACTGTTATCTATTCGGATTAATAGTCAAGGAGGGAAGTCATATGATTAAATTAGTATTAACAGATATGGATGGGACGTTCTTGAATAATAGCGGCGATTTTAACAGGGAGCTATATCAGGATGTAAGAAAAATGATGCAAGAAAAAGGTGTTGTTTTCGCTCCCGTTACTGGTAAACAATGTGAACGTGTAGAAGAATTATTTGGTGATGATGCAAAGGATTTATGGATTCTAGGGGATAGTGCAACTCGAATCAAGCATAACGGAGAATTTGTCTATGAATCACTGCTAAGCAATAAATTGGGTCTGGAAATTATTCGCTTGCTTGAGGAAATAAGCCTAGAACATACAGTTATTGCATGTACAAGAGACGGTGCAGTAGTCAAGCAGAACATCCCACTGGAAGAAGCTGCAATTGTCAGAGGTTCGTATGCTCAGGTTAGGCAGGTTGCTGATTTTACTGAAATAAAGGATGACTTTGTTAAAATAACGATTCATGATCCAGCGCTGAATTGTTTTGAGACGAGGGAGAAACTTTCTCCGTTTTTTGAATCGGCATATATTGTTGCTTCTGAAGCAGCCTGGATCGATATTGCGAATGCTAATGTTCATAAAGGGACTACCGTAGAGCATTTACAGCAAATACTTGGTGTAGATCCAGATGAAACAATGGCTTTCGGCGATGGTTACAATGATTTAGAGCTTATGAAACGCGCAACGTTTAGTTTTGCTGTTCGAAACGCAGTCCAGGAATTAAAAGACGGTTCTAATTTTATAACTCGCTCGAATGAAGAAGACGCTGTCATGAAAACAATCATTCAACTGTTAGCTTTACAATAAGGGAGTGCGTTAACGGATATGGCGATCAAGCTAATAGCTGTAGATATGGGTGGAACGTTTCTTAATGATCAAATGAAATATGGTGTTGACCTGATGTAAGTTTTGAGTGATCTTATAAGAAAAAGTCACTTTGCTATCAAGTAGCAAAGTGACTTTTATTAGGTAGTTATTTGGTTAGGATGCGTGCGTTCCAGCATACAAACACAAATCCAAATTAATTTCTAACAAGATAATCAAAAGCACTTAACGATGCTGTTGCAGCTGATCCCATGGAAATAATAATTTGCTTAAATGGTTCTGTTGTACAATCACCAGCAGCAAATACGCCTGGGACGTTTGTAGCGCCGCGAGCATCAATTACGATTTCACCAAATTTATTACGTTCAACGGCGTCGCCCAACCAGTCTGTGTTAGGTACAAGCCCGATTTGAACGAATACACCGGATAGTTCAATATGCCTTTCTTCACCTGTCTCACGTTCAACATATGTAATACCGTTTACGTTGTCTGTTCCAGTAATTTCTTTTGTTTGCGCATTTTTAACCACCGTGACATTTGGCAGGCTATGGAGGCGATCTTGAAGCACTGAATCAGCTTTTAGTTCTGATGCATATTCAAGCACTGTCACGTGATTCACGATTCCAGCAAGGTCAATGGCTGCTTCCACACCGGAGTTACCGCCACCGATAACAGCTACATCTTTTCCTTCAAATAGTGGACCATCACAGTGCGGGCAGTATGCTACCCCTTTATTCTTGAATTCAGCTTCGCCAGGAACGCCAATATTACGCCAGCGAGCTCCTGTTGCAAGGATAACGGATTTACTCTTCAGAACAGCGCCGTTTGCCAGCTCGATTTCAATCATGTCTTTCTTTTCTAAACGTGCTGCACGCTGTAAGTTCATGACATCGATATTGTAATCTTTAACATGCTCTTCCAGGTTTGCAGCGAGTCTAGGCCCTTCAGTACGGTTTACACTGATGAAGTTTTCGATGCTTGCTGTGTCCAAAATCTGGCCACCGAAGCGCTCTGCAACAATACCCGTTCGGATACCTTTACGTGCTGCATAAATTGCTGCACTTGCTCCACCTGGTCCACCACCGACAACAAGTACATCATATGGGTCTTTATCAGCGAATTCTGATGCGTCTGGACCGCTTCCTAGCTTAGCAAGGATTTCTTCCACAGTCATCCGGCCACCGCCAAATTCTTCCCCGTTTAAGTACACAGTAGGTACTGCCATGATGTTTTTCGCTTCAACTTCTTCTTTATTAGCTGCACCATCAATCATTGTATGGGAGATGCGTGGGTTTAATACACTCATCACGTTCAATGCTTGGACAACTTCTGGACAATTTTGACAGGTCAGGCTAATGTAAGATTCAAAGTGATAATCATTATTTATATTTTTGATTTGTTCGATCGCTTTTTCATCAATTTTTGGAGCTCTTCCACTTACTTGAAGTAGTGCGAGCACTAAGGAAGTGAACTCATGTCCGAGCGGGATACCAGCAAACGTGATACCGGTATCTTCACCAATACGGTTGACACTAAAGCTCGGTGTTCTTTCTAACAAGGTGTGTTCAATTTTAATTTTCGATGACATTGCAGCTAACTCTTCTACCAACGTCAGCATGTCACGGGAGATATCATCCGATCCAGTGCTAACTTTGAGAAGTACGTCGCCCTCCATCATTTGAAGGTACTGCGCTAATTGTGCTTTAATATCCGCATCTAGTAACATTGACTCTACTCCTTATATTAAATGTTCAAAAAGAGGATGAAAAGGACCGAAAGACTGTCCTTTTCACCAGATTTTTAAACTACCTATTATATTTTTCCTACAAGATCAAGGCTTGGTTTAAGTGTTTCAGAACCCTCTTCCCATTTAGCTGGGCAAACTTCACCAGGATTGTTACGTACGTATTGTGCTGCTTTAATTTTTCCAACAAGTGTGCTGGCGTCACGGCCGATACCGTCAGCGTTAATTTCTGCTGCTTGTACAACACCATCTGGATCAATGATGAATGTACCACGTTGTGCAAGACCTGCTTCTTCATCTAGTACATCAAAGCCGCGGGAGATTTTTTGTGAAGGGTCACCGATCATAATGTATTCAAGTTTGCTGATTGCATCTGAATGATCGTGCCATGCTTTATGTGTGAAATGTGTGTCAGTTGATACAGAATATACTTCAACACCTAATTTTTTCAATTCTGCGTAGTGGTTTTGCAGGTCTTCAAGCTCTGTTGGGCAAACGAAAGTAAAGTCCGCTGGATAGAAGCAAACAACACTCCACCCGCCTTTCATATTTTCATCGGTAATTTCGATAAATTCTCCGTTACCGCTATTGTATGCTGATGCTTTAAATGGCTGTATTTCTTTTCCGATTAGAGACATGTATATGTTCCTCCTGTTTTTAAAAATACTTAGAATCACATAGCTCCATTTTATAACGATAAATATTGGTGTTGTCGGATAACTATAATAATTCTTATGCAGCACTTATTATTGTATAGAAAAAACACTTTGTCAATCGTTATCCAAGTTATTTGCGAAATTATTCACAAATGCAAAGAAGTACTGTAATTATAGCATAGATCATTATGTGAGTTTGCTATAAAAAGAGCTGTTGTAATAACTTCATTTTTATTACTTTATTACATTCCTACTGTGTACTTGTGTTACAATCAAAATAACAATGAATAGAAACGGGCGAGACGGGTGAATAAGAAAGTAACCAACCAAATAATTGAAGATATGTGCGGAATGGTCTCCTATAAAAAGGGAGACTCTTTTTATCGATCGAATAAAGTTACGTTGAAAACCTATACGCATGAGAGGTGCGAAGCAATTGTTACGGGGGCAGAAGATTTTTATGTGACGGTTGAACAAGCGGATCATCAAACATTGAAAGCCACATGCAGCTGTCCGTCTTTAGCATCGTATACGAAGGATTGTCAGCATGTTGCAGCTGTTTTGCTTGCTATTCAACATGAACAGCGAAAAGGAACTGCGCCAGGAAAGGCATTCGAAAGTCGAGAAAATCAAGCGCTGGCAGATGACCTTGTGAAAATTTTTGATAACCATTCCATCCGTTCAAGCGCACACCAACGGCATTTTGAAAATCGGGAAGTCCTTCCGCTCCATTTCACGTGCAAGCTTATCAACTTGAATGAAGATCAGCAGCTGTTTGGCATGGAAGTTCGGGTTGGCTCATCAACGGTACGTGATATTCGAGCTTTTTTGCAGCGGATAAGAAAAGGACAGCCGTTTACTCTATCGCAAATGTTCACGTTTGACCCGGAAATGCATTGCTTTATGCCTGACATGGACGCCGTTTTGCAGGAGCTTTACCAAGTGATTCGTGATGAAAAGGAAGAGTCAGATACAACCTGGAATTATGAGAATAAGCCGATTGGTAAGGATGTCTTACCTCTTCCGCCTTCTGCATGGGAACGGTTAGTAACGTTGCTGCAAGATATATCAGATGTGACGATTATGGTTCAAGGAAAAAGCTTTAAGGGAATCCATCTTTCAAAAGCTATGCTGCCATTGCAGTTTGATTTTGCACCAGCAGACCAGCAAGACTATACATTAACCGTGAAAGGAATGGAACGTTTAACATTGCTCCACGCCTATCGGAATGTATTTGTATCTGGCAAATTGACACCGTTAGGAAGAGATGCTTATCAATCACTCACAAACTTAAAGCGTATGCTGGATACAGCTGGAACAAATCAAATCCCTATCCCAGAGCATCAAGCAGGTTTTATTGTCGAAAAGGTAGCACCAGGATTGAAGAAAATCGGAACGGTCCATTTGTCTGGAGATATTAGCAATCACTTAGTAAAAACACCATTAACGGCAAAGTTATATTTAGACAGATTGAAAAATCGTTTGCTTGCTAGTCTCGAGTTCCAGTATGAAAATAATGTGCTCAATCCATTAGATAAAGATGGACTCCGTGACGGCTCGTTTGTTGTTCGGGATGTAGAAAAGGAAAATGAGATTTTGGAGCTGATGGAAGCAGGTCAGTTTGCTACGACAGACGGTGGTTACTTCCTCCATAACGAAGAGCTAGAATATGAATTTTTACATTATATTCTTCCAAAGCTGCAAAAGCTTGTAAACGTGTACGCCACAACGGCTATTCGACTTCGAGTGATGAAGGCACCGGTTCCCCCAAGGATAAAAGTGAAGGCTAAAAAGGACCGGGTCAACTGGCTGGAATTTAAGTTTGAGATGGAAGGATTTCCTGAGAAGGATATTAGGGAGATTTTAGTTGCTTTGGAAGAAAAGCGAAAATATTATCGCTTGCGAGATGGGGCGCTTTTATCGCTTGAAACGAGAGAGTTTAAAGAGATTCAGCGTTTCTTACATGCTGTACCAATACAAGAAGAGGAAGATTTGGAAAAAGGTATCCAATTTCCGATTATCCAAGGACTCCGCTTGCTTGATACTACAGCAGATACTGTGTTTTCACTTGAAGCGTCATTCCGAACATTTTTACAGCAGATTGAAAATCCGGTTTTAGATAAATTTCCGGTACCGGAAAATGTGCAGCATGTGCTACGAGATTATCAACGAATCGGTTTTCAATGGATGAAGACATTGGCAAGCTTCGGATTTGGCGGGATTCTTGCAGATGATATGGGACTTGGGAAAACATTGCAAAGCATTACGTTTATTCAGTCAGAGCTTGCTGTTATTCGGAAGAAGAATGTCCCTGTTTTAATTTTGTGTCCTGCATCGTTAACGTATAACTGGCTGAATGAAATAGAAAAATTTACGCCAAACATCCAAGCGACAATTCTTGATGGAACGAAGGAAGAACGTCAGAAAATAAAAAATTGGGTGATGGATAGTGATGTTGTCATTGCTTCTTACCCGCTATTACGGAGTGAGGTCCAGTGGTTTAAGAGTCAAACCTTTCATACGGTGTTTTTCGATGAGGCTCAAGCATTTAAGAACCCGATGACCCAAACTGCTAGAGCGGTGAAGAAGCTGCAGGCGGATTATCGTTTTGCACTAACTGGTACACCAATCGAAAATGCATTAGAAGAACTGTGGTCAATTTTCCATGTTGTTTTTCCAGAATTATTCCGTAGTCTAAAGGAATACAGCAACCTGAATCGAAAACAAATTGCCCGCCGAATACGTCCGTTTCTCCTCCGTCGGGTAAAAGAGGATGTGCTCACAGAGCTGCCGGAGAAAGTGGAATGGATCGAAACAGTAGAATTGTTGCCGGAGCAGAAGAAGCTATATGGTGCTTATCTAGCAAAACTGCGTCACGAAACATTGAAGCATTTGGATAAAGACACGATACGAAAGAACCGGATTCGTATTTTAGCGGGCTTAACGCGACTGCGCCAGATTTGCTGCCACCCCGATTTATTTGTTGAAGGTTATGAAGGGAAATCAGCTAAATTTGAAAAGCTAAAACAGTTGTTAGAGGAGTCCAGGCTTGCAGGCAGAAGGGTACTTATTTTTTCCCAGTTTACGAAAATGCTTGCGCTTATCGGACGAGAGCTTACGAAACAGGGTGTAGACTACTTTTACCTTGATGGTCAGACACCATCTGCAGAACGAATAGAACGTGTGAATCGATTTAACCAAGGAGAACGTAATCTATTCCTGATTTCCTTAAAAGCAGGTGGGACAGGGCTTAATCTAACAGGTGCAGATACCGTTATCCTCTACGATTTATGGTGGAATCCAGCTGTGGAAGAGCAAGCTGCAGACCGTGCACATCGGATTGGACAGGAGCATGAGGTGCAGGTTATCAAGCTCGTCGCAAAAGGTACGGTTGAGGAAAAAATGAATGAGCTGCAGGAGCAAAAAAGGAGTCTCATTGAAGAAATGATTGATCCACAAAATAAGTCTGTGACATCTCTTACAGAGGAAGATATTCGGGAGATTTTGATGTTGTGAGTTTGGATGTGTTCAGTGCTTTGCTTAAGTACTATTTAATAAAGACAAGTAATTTTGTCTTAAAAGTAATTGGTTTTTCAAGATAATTGGGTAGGATATGGTGACTGAACATTGTCGCCTTGTCCGGTCAAGTGGATATCATACGTTCCTTTTGAGAAGATTTGATAGGAAACAAATAGAGTGAAAGCAGCTAAAACCCTTGATATTAAAGGTTTTATCCT
Organism: Oceanobacillus sp. FSL W7-1309; assembly: GCF_038002145.1. Classification (NCBI taxonomy): domain Bacteria; kingdom Bacillati; phylum Bacillota; class Bacilli; order Caryophanales; family Bacillaceae; genus Oceanobacillus; species Oceanobacillus sp. FSL W7-1309. The sequence goes on along the minus strand of NZ_JBBOBX010000001.1, from coordinate 1,169,953 downwards.
TACTATCCATTTTAGTATAAATAATCAAAAGCTGGCAATATCATCACTAATTCAAGTCTATTTAAGCAATAATAATCAATGCGGATCGATTTGCAGTACAATATACGAAACACTAATTAGACTGTTCAACATAAAAATAAAAAACTAAGTAAGCATGTAATATTTATAGCAGACAGTTCAAAATTATTTTCTTTATTTGCAACAATAATAATTTTACTTGGGAAAAGAGAAGTATACAGTGAGGTTGAAAGGGTAGGGGCAATAGGATTTACTTCAATCGTAGTAACGATAGCAATTTATGGACTTGGAATGCTTTTAGTAGAATCAAGTTTAATTAGTGAAGGTAGTTATATGCCTAAAGACAATCAAGAATCAGAACTAATCAAATCATTTCGATGATTATCAGAAGAACAAAAATCCGAAATTCAAAAATCAATAGACTCTAAATTAGACAAATAACTCTTAATTATAAATATCCTAAGTAATATTGCGGACAATTAGAAAATAAAATAGAGTAGGGGAGAGAACACCTTTATTTTTATCCAAAATAAAAACTGCCATACAGGCAGTCTTTAAATTATTATTTATAAGTTAATTTCTTTTGGTAATAGATGCCGATAGGCTTTTTAGCTGTTCCCGTTTTTCCTTTTGGATACTTTGGACTTACAACGGTATAGGAACGTCTTTGATATATCAATTTCGGACTAACTGTAGCTCTTTTTACTGTTCTATTGTTAGCATTAGTAGGTACTTGATAAGACCCAGAGTAAGAAACAGAATAAGAAGATGTAACGTTAAAGCCAACGGTCAAAGAAACAATCGTTGAATTTAAGCTGAAGTCACCAGAATAAGTAGCCGAATGCTTCTTATTATAACTAAGTTTCATCGTTACTCCTGGATCACTAGCAACGCTATTGATTATAGGCCCATATGAATCACTCAATTTATAGTATTTTATTCTTCCTGCACCGTGTGTATACCATTTTCCTGGTAATCGAACAGCTCGTGGGCCTATCATACTGTCTTCTGCTTTAGATATAACCTGAACTCCTGATACTGACTCATCATTAAGAAGTTCCGTTACTTTTGCATCTAATTCTTCTTCACTTTCAAAATCCTCGTAATACAATACAATTGGGTCAATAAATTCGTCAAGAACTACTTCCTCACCATCATACAGCCCTTCATCTAGTTCGATTTCTTCATCTTCAGATAATTCGTCGTCAATTGCGATTTCCTCGTCTTCATTAAGTTCTTCATTTCGAGACTCAGCACTTGCTAAGCTGAAAGGAGGTATTGCTACGCAAAGACAAATAAGAATAACAAAAGGTTTTAATAATTTCTGATTCACCGGTATTTTCCCTCTTTTTATAATTCCGTTGGAAGATTTTGTCATGCTATAATTTAATTGTATATATAAAGTAGGGAATTACAACAATTATTTTTAAAAATTATGAGAAAATTGTTTCACGTATTGTTTGAGCCCATGAGAAGAGTGGCTACAAATCGTTCAATAGAAACAAAATTCAAGCAGTAACAGCATATATATATTGAAGTTTCGAGCGAAGGAAGTGGATAATTACAAAAAGCATTTAAGAAAGACTGAATTATGAGGAAAGGTGCTTATTTGATGAGAAAAGTAAATCTTGATATTTCGATGTCATTAGATGGTTTTATCGCAGCTGTACAGCAAGCCAAAAAAGCTGCAATAGGGAAAAATGTTAGTGTTGGAACCGCTAATATTGCGCAACATGGTATGAAAGCGAAGCTACTTGATGAACTGCACCTTCATGTAGCTCCTGTTTTACTTGGCAGAGCATTCGTTTATTTGATCGGATTGGAACAGAGCAAATAATACTTGAGGATCAAGCAAGTGATTGAAGGTTTTGATGTATCCATCTGAAGTATAATCTCTTATACTAGCGTGTCTTCCGTTTTGTGCTTGGGGATAGAATCACATGAATCAGATGGGAATTATCAGCAAAAGAGAGTGGAGGGGATGTATGAAACGAATTTGGTGGTTTCGTTAAGTGATCAGCTCTTTTTTATCGTTTTTTAATTTTACGATAGATTTGAGAAATAATTTTAAAGGTTATAATACATACCTGTTCAAATAGTTTTCCTAAACAAGAGGAAGTAATCCAGCCCAACATCATTATCCTTTATATTTTGTTGTAAATCGGATACGATAAAATTACCTATTATTTATTAAAGGCTTATGCAAAATGGCATTCGACTGATACAAGGAGGAATTAACTAGTGATCATTGCGATCATCTTTTTATTATTTGTCTCATTTTTCTTTTCGGGAAGTGAAACAGCGCTTACAGCAACCAATAAAATGAAGCTGCAAACAAGGGCGGCAAACGGGGATACAAAGGCAGAGAAGCTTTTACATTTGGTTTCTAAGCCGAGTGAGTTTATTACATCGATTTTAATTGGAAATAATATTGCGAATATCGTTTTGCCAACGCTGGTAACGACGCTTGCTATTCAATATGGCTTCGATGTGGCAATTGCTACAGCAATATTGACGGTTACCATTATTATATTTTCAGAGGTGCTTCCAAAGTCCATTGCTGCAGCCTTTCCAGATCGTATCTCCAGCATGGTGTTTCCAATCATTCAGGTTGTTATATTCGTCTTAAAGCCAGTAACAATTGTACTTAATGCAATGACAGGATTTATTACGAGGGTACTATCAAAAGGAGAAGTCAATGATGCCTCCTTCTCAAAAGAGGAATTACGAGCAATGGTTGATATTGCCGACTCTGAGGGAATGTTTCAGCGGGACGAATCCCACCGAATAAAAGGGGTTCTTGATTTTTATAATTTAAATGTAAAAGATGTACTGAGTACACCAAGAATGGAAATTGTGGCATTACCGAATACGGCAACCTATGACGAGGTAAGAGATGTTGCAATCGAGAACCCCTATACAAGGTATCCTGTTTATGAAGGGGATATTGATACGATAGTTGGTGTTTTTCATTCGAAATACCTGTTATCATGGTCGACAGAACCTGAGATGTCCTTGCAGCATTATAGTGATTTAGAGCCACTGGTTGTTTATGAATTCCACTCGATTGAGTGGGTTTTTCGCAAAATGACAAAGGAAAAAAAGCATATCGCAATTGTGCTGGATGAATACGGTGGTACCGAAGGGATTTTAACACACGAGGATATTATTGAAGCAATGATCGGTTTGGAAATTGAAGATGAAATGGATTTGGAAAACAATGCACTTGTAGAAAAATTAACGGAAACAGAAATTATCTGTGATGGTAAAATTCCATTGTATCGATTAAATGTCATTTTTGAAACAGACATACCGGAGGAAGAGGATGTACTTGCCGGCTATTTACTGAAGGAATTCAACGATTTTCCGATTGAAGGCGACGTAATTGAAAGAGAAAATCTTACGTTTAAAATTTTGGAAATTGAAAACAGAGCGATTAAGTATGTTCAAATTATTAAATAATGAATTTGTATAGGTAGCTTTATGTAAGTTTGTTGGTGGGGTGACGGGATGCTATCAGTTAGATTAGGTCAGATGAAGGGGGTTATTCTATCTTGTTTGTCGAACGAGATAGAATAAAGAGCGTGATACAGGATGAAATTCCAATAGCAATGCAAGACTGTCCCGAACAGCTAGATGTGTATTTTAAAGGGGTGCGTCAAGAATTTTCATGAGGCTTAGTCGCAGGTGAAATCGGGTATCGGCTATAGGTAAAGGATAGCCGACTAAACCTTAGCTAAAGCCTAACGTCGCCCTTGAAGGGGCGCGTTTCCTTTATGTCTTTCGTAGGAATGTCCGACAAGTCGCCTCCCCCCACAGTTCGGGGCGCAGTCTGCACGTCACTAACCGGGCACTTGCGCTTTAGTTCCTAACTTTACCATCTTAAACAGCTATTCTAAATGCAGTAAATCAAACAACAGTATGAATTGAAATTGAACTGTGGAAAGCCTTTAATTTCTGCAGCTTTGACAAATATATGTATATGCGATAAAATGACTGATAGTCAGTCATTTTATTTTTTGTAGTATTTCATGTAAGGAGGTTTTTACGTGGATAATAAAAAAGAAAAGATTATACATGCTGCAATTGATGTCTTTCAGGAAAAGGGGATTGAGAAAACAAAAGTATCCGATATTGTAAAAGGTGCGGGAATTGCGCAAGGGACGTTTTATTTATACTTTTCCTCAAAGCTTTCGGTTATGCCTGCAATAGCGGAAGTTATGGTAGAAAAAATGATGGAGGAAATGAAGGAGCGTGTAAATGAAACACATCCATTTGATAAACAGCTTGAACAGGTTGTTGATGTTGTTTTTGATATTACGAAGTCCTATCGTTCCATATTCGCCATGGTATATGCGGGTCTCGCTTCTAGTGAGTATTTACAGCAGTGGGAAAAGATTTATCAACCATACTACGAGTGGATGGGTGCTTTTTTTAAACAGGCAAAGGCAAAAAAATTCCTGCGAGAGGATTTATCTATTGAGCCAAGTGTAAAGCTAGTAATTGGTTTAATAGAATCTGCAGCAGAGCAAGTTTATTTATATGATCAGCTAAGTAAAGAAGAAGCTGTTAAGAAGAAACGAGAAGTATTAGAATTTATGAAGCATGCACTGTACAAAAAACTATGAAGACCTCAAATTCAGAGGTCTTTACGGCTGATAATGACTGACAGTCATTCATTATATGTTGGGGGTTTTACGATGAATAAAGCATGGATTTATGTCGTGCTAACAAGCTTGTTTGAATTAATTTGGATTTATGGCTTTAATACAGCTTCAGAATGGTGGCATTGGATGCTTATAATCTCAGCTATTTTATTAGATTTGCACTTCTTATCCAAAGCGTGTGAAGGACTTCCAACCGGAACTGTATATGCGATTTTCGCTGCTGCTGGAACAGTAGGAACTGCGCTGATGGATGTTTATTTATTTGGTGGAAGTCTCAGCATCGGAAAAATTGCTTTTATGACATTACTTGTTGTGGGTGTTATTGGATTGAAATTGTTTGATAACCCGTCAACTACAGAAGAGAGAGGGGAAGTTAACTAATGGGCTGGTTATTGATAGCTGGAGCATCTGTATTTGAGATGATTGGTGTGTTGGGCTTGCGATTATATAGTGAAAAGAAGCGGTTCCGAAATGGCTTTATTTATTTAGGTGGATTAGGAATGAGCTTTATCCTGTTATATGCATCTTTTGAGTATTTACTTGTGAGTGTTGCCTACTCTGTTTTTATAGGAATTGGAACTGCTGGAGCTGTTTTATTAAATATGCTGTTTTTTGGAGAGTCGAAAAGCATACCACGAATTATAAGCTTACTTGCTATTGTAATTGGTGTTACCGGCTTAAAAGCTTTGTCATAATCGGAATGAAACTACTAGCTATGTGCCTCTCTTTATTCATTAAGGGGGGCCATCACCTGCTTCAAAAGCTGCTCCATCAAATCAATTTCATAAATACACATTTAATGAAGTATATTCTTTCGCAGCTATTTCCATTTTACAGTATAATTAAGAAAGAATACTTTTGAAGATGGAGGTGTAAGCGAATGAAATCAATTATGGTTGAGCAATTAGTGCGTGAGTTTTCATTGGAGGTACTGGCTGGAGAAAATGAATTGAATCGGTCAATTACAAGGTTACGGACCCACCGTCCAGGTCTGGAATTTATCGGTTATTTCGATTTTTTTCCAATGGAACGTGTTCAAATCCTCGGCCAGAAGGAGATTACATATTTACACCAGCTAAGTGATTCAGAGCGGCAATTGCGGATCGGGAATGTGGTTAACTACCATCCTCCATGTTTTATTGTTACTGCTGGACAGGGTGGGCTTACTTATTTAAAACAGTATTGCACGAAAGAAAAGATTCCATTATTGCGGACAAAGGAATCTACGACAGATTTCATTGCCAAAATGGATGCATACTTGACCAAGTCCTTGGCTCCAGAAATGGCCTTGCATGGTGTTTGCCTAAATGTATTTGGGATTGGAATTTTACTCCGCGGGGAATCCGGTGTTGGAAAAAGCGAAACAGCACATACACTTATTGGTAGAGGTCATCGCCTGGTTGCAGATGATATTGTTGTTTTGAAAAAGCTAAGCCATAAGACAATCCTGGGTACGCATGATGAGAATAACAAAGAATTCCTGGCGTTAAGAAGTGTAGGTTTATTAAATGTTGTTCGTGTGTACGGAAGAAAATCTTTTCAAGAAGAAACAAGGATTGCTTTAGATATCGAGCTAACGAGATGGAAAGAAAATGCGCTAAATAATGAGCTCGAATTGGAAACAAGATTTACCGATTATATGGGTGTGCCAATTCCGCATATTCAAATTCAGCTGCAGCCAGGACGTGATGTCGCTGGATTAATCGAAGCAGCGGCAAATAATTGGTATTTAAAGCAGCAAGGCTACAGTGCTGCAGAGGATTTTATGAACCGGATTGAAAACGATAATGGGAATAATCGTTAAGAAATATTATATTATTGAAAGCTTTGAGCAGTGCAAAAACACAGGATCCATGGATTGGTTCCTGTGTTTTTTATCTACGTGATTAAATTCTGTTTTCGCCTAAGTCCACCGATTATCAGTGTGAGTATCGTAATCGCGATTAAGAGGAGAAGTTCTGACAGACCATGCAGTTCAAAGAAATGGATAACACGTTCTTCCTTTAACATCATTTCGCCTGCTGTCCAGGCTAAGAGTGCGGCACCCAGATAAATGATAACCGGATATTTTTGTATCAGCTTTAGGATAAATTCACTTGCGGTTAGAATTATCGGGATACTGAGGATAATACCTGCTATAACAAGGATTAAGTCACTATCGGCAACCGCAGCAACAGCTAGTACATTATCCAAGCTCATAATAACGTCTGCAAAGATTATGATTGTTACAGCCTCTCTTAATGATTCACCACTTTTTACATTATCGTTTTCATGCTTGTCTACTAATAATTTGTAGGCCACGATTAAAAGCATAATGCCGCCAATTAACTGAATAAAGGGTAATTGCAGTAGGTTGATCATTAAAAAGACAAATAATATACGTAATGCAATTGCACCGAATGTCCCCCATCTAATAGCTCTTTTTTGTAAATGCTCTGGCAGATTCCTGCTTGCCATCGCAATAACGATCGCATTATCACCGCTCAGTAAAATATTAATGATCAAAATTTTTAACATTGGTTCCAGTAGCTCCAAATATGATTCCCCCTCTGCGTCGGCTTGTCCAGAAGCTTAGAAATAGCACGCCATCCCGTGCCGCTAACGCACTAAAATCCAAAATAAGCCACCATCCCACGCCGTTAACGCACCAAAGTCCAAAATAAAACACCCTCCCGCACCGTTAACGCACCAAAATCTAAAATAAGCCATCCTCCCGCGCCGCTAACGCACCAAAGCTCAAAATAAGCCGCCCACCGCAGCTAATTCATCAAAATCCAAAGAAACTCTCCGACCGGCATGCTCACACCACCTCATCATTATCTTTATGAGAAAAAAAGCACTTAAAGAACTGTTATTTATAATGCTATTCTAAGAGATACTAGTTATAAGGCGGACTAGGCTTGTAGACCTGTTTTATTACTTTTCCAGGGATTAAGTCGCCTTTTTGTAAAAGAAAGCTATTCTATAGATCTTTTTACTGTATAATTAAAATATTCTAAAATAAAGGGTGTGGGTGAATTGATGAAGTCAAAAACCTTTGTAAAAAGATCATTGCTTTTCCTTTTGATTGCTATTGTTGCTATTATTCCATTGGTAAATCAGGACGAGCCTCTGTTTATACAAGCATCCGATGAGCGAACAGAAATGGCATTTTCAGAAGATATGTCTATAGCAGAAAAGATGGAAGTAATTCTAGCGAATGAACGTCTGGATGGGGGGATTACGGGAGTCACGGTGAGACATGCTGCGACTGGGGAAATCTTATTTGCCGAGAATGGAAATATCCGCCTCCATCCGGCATCCAACATGAAGCTACTTACTGCAGCAGCGGCATTGGAAACGCTTGGAGCAGATTATCGATTCCGGACCGAAGTGCTAACCGATGGCAGGCAACGGGGAGAAGTTCTACTTGGGAATCTGTATTTGAAAGGGAAAGGAGACCCGACGCTATTAAAAGCTGATCTTGATCAATTTGCTAAGGATCTAAAAGCACAGGGGATTCGTAATATTAAGGGGAGACTAATTGCTGATGACACGTGGTATGATGATGTTCGGCTTTCACAAGACCTAAATTGGTCGGATGAACCTTTTTACACGGGCGCACAAGTCTCTGCTTTAACACTTTCCCCGAATGAAGATTACGATGCGGGTACAGTGATTGTCGAAGTTACTCCTGCCAAGAAAGCGGAAGGGAAGGCACTCGTGAATGTTAGTCCAGAAACAGATTATGTAAAGATCGTGAATCGGACAAAGATGGTTCCAGCAGGAGAAACAAAGAAAATTTCGATTGAACGTGAACATGGATCAAATCGAATTATTGTGGAAGGGGACATGCCTGTAGGTGGAACGTTATCACGTTCATGGGCATCGGTATGGGAGCCGGCGGGGTATGCTTTATCCGTGTTCCGAAAAGCGTTAGAAGAACAAGGAATCAAATTTGTAGGTAGATCTGAGGAAGCATTCGAATCGGCTCCTGAGCATGCACAGGTTCTTGTCTCCAAGGATTCCATGCCGCTTTCTGAATTGCTCATTCCATTTATGAAATTAAGTAACAATGGTCATGGCGAAGTTTTAACGAAGGAAATGGGCAAAGTTGTTCATAGTGAGGGCAGCTGGGATAAGGGACTTGAGGTGATAGAGGATGTTGTAATGGAGCTTGGCGTGAATCAAGATACAATCCTACTCCGTGATGGTTCCGGAATGTCGCATAAAAATCTCATCCCATCCAATGATTTAACACAGCTTCTGTTCGAGGCACAGAATAAAGACTGGTTCCCGGCATTTCAGCAATCCCTTCCAGTTGCTGGGGTGACGGAAAGGCTCGTTGGCGGGACATTGCGCAATCGAATGACGACAGAACCTGCGAAAGGAAACGTTACTGCAAAAACTGGCTCAATAACGGGTGTTTCTACCTTATCTGGTTATGTCACAAGTCTGGACGGTGAGAAACTGATTTTCTCCATCCTTATAAACAACTATTTAGGTTCAAGTGGAAATATACAAGCGATCGAAAATGAGATTGCAACAATGCTTGCTGGACATGAATTTCAGGAATAACTTATAAAAGGCTGTTCCACTCATCATGAGCGGAACAGCCTTCCTACTTTTATCCATTAGTTGCTTTTAGATCTCTGTTCAACCGTTGCTTGGCAGAAAGGTGTTCCGGGGTAATCGGAATATGCTTCATGGCCTTGCCAAGTCCATAGACTGGCATGTTTCGGTAAATGGATTCATAATTCGCTACTTTTACTTCATAGGTTTCATGATAAATCCCGACCGCTTCGTTGTTTCTAACCTTCTTGTTGAAATTTCTCCATGCCTTCAGGTGTTTTTCTCCTTTTGCATACGCAAGTAAATCTTCAGTTGAACGCCAGTATTGAATCATCACTGTCGTTCGGAGACCGAAGTAGCTTTCCATTGATAAAAAACCAAGTTTCTCTTTGTTTGTATAGAGCTCCTTTATCATTCCTGGCATAGCATTAAATACGGGAAGCCACTTTTTTACAGCGAGCCGCTTATTAATTCGCATACCGATTAAGAAAACAACAATGGTATCACTATTTTCTGTTGTATAACTACCTTCGTAAATATGTTGAGCCATCATAAAACCTCCCTCTATGAAATTTTGTTAATAGTAGATTCACACCAGTCAATTGAAGCACGTGTGATTCGTTTTCCGTAGTCTAAGGTGAACAACCAATACTGTGCATCCTGGTGTCCTTGACCAGTAGTAGAAATGTTTTCTTCAATACTTTTATAAAGCAGATAACGTTCTTCTAATTGATTCTGGTAATTTTCCAGCAGATGTAATGTATGTTCCTTCAATTGATGGCGTCCAAAAAATAACTTCAGCAAGACTTCATTTCGTTCCACGGGGACCTCTTCGATTGGCTTTTCCAGCCAATCGGTTAAGACATGTTTCCCTTTCTCGGTTAGGAAATATTCGTATCGATCGGGTTTACCCTCCTGTGTAGTGGTTTGAACGGTTGCTAACCCCTCCTCGACAATGACTTTTAATGTTGGGTAAATCTGTCCATAACTGATTTTCCAGAAATGATGCAGGCTTCGATCAATGAACTGTTTGATGGAATAGCCGGATCTACACTCGGTTGTTAGTATGCCAAGAATGGTGTACGTTGTGTGATTGTATTTTTTCAATGGGTTCATCCTATCTAAGTGATATATATCTTTTAGATATATGATATAATAAACGGAAGAAAAGCACAAGTTAATTTTCTGAAAATTAACTTGTGAAGAAGGGCCCCTCATACCATGTGTGCTATCTGCCCGGTTGGATTTAAATGCTGAAGTTTATATCAAAAGTGCTGGACTTCGACAATGGTACGACAAGGACTATTTGGACACTGCTACGAAAAATGTGATAGGCAACAAAGTCATAAAAAACCCTTCACTGCGTATGCAATGAAGGGTTTAATAAGTTACGCGATATAATCTTGTCGATCGACATTAGTATTCTCTTGTTTAATGTAGTAGCGCCCTTTTGTAGCAATTGCAATTACTACAGTAAGGATGGCGGCAAGAATTGCAGCAAAGAATGCAGCAGTGCTTTGCAGGAATGTACCTAAGAATCCTAAGGCAGCAATTGTTCCTAATCCACTAGCAATGACTAATGACCACACACCTACTGGATTCCATTTATGCAAGTTCTCTTGTCTTGCCTCGTAATAGCCTGGTCCAATTTTCAAGATGCGCTTCACAACAACGGCATCTGTAACTAAAATAGCAGCCCAAGTTAAGAGGAATACCCCTTGGAAGGTCATTACTACTTCTAAGTGATTCACAATGCCTACAAGCATTAATACCATAGAAGCAACCCCGGTTACAACAACCCAGAAACGGCGACCTGGCGTAAATTTGAAAATGTTTTCGAAGAAATTCGAAAGCGACAAGGATCCACTATATATGTTCGTAATGTTAATTCGTACTTGTGTAAGAATCGTGAATAAAGCACCCCAAATTCCGAGTAGCAATACGATATAAACACCTGGGTTAGGTTCACCTAGACGAACACCAAACCAGATTCCAAGTCCGCCCATTACTCCAAAACAGAAAATCTGAGGGATAAATCCGATGGCAAATATTCCGAGTTTCATATCTTTTGGTTTTAAGAAACGTGCATAGTCGGACGCTAGTAATGGGGTTAGTCCCATAATACCGTGTTGCATACCGATACATAGTAATAATGCTGTTCCACCAACTTGAACGCCCTCAGGCATATAAGACCAGAAGGTTCCTTCGTACAAGGAAGGTGTACGTGTAGCCATTACAATTGCTGCTGCAAGAAAAATAAAGAAGATTGGCAGTGACCATTTTTGTAGCTTATCTAATTGCTTGATTCCAAACCAGTTTAAGGGGATAACAATGGAACCAAAGACTACGATTAATACCCACTCTGGGACAGCAGGCATAAAATAGTGGACTGCAGCGACTAAAATCATGCCTTCTAGCGCGCAGTACATAATAAAATTAGTGGCGTAAATAAATGAGGTCAAAGAGGCGCCAATATAGCCAAACCCACCACCTCTGGATAATAAATTCACGTTCATTCCTGATTTAGCAGATAAATAAGCGATAAACGTTCCCAAAATTCCAGCGACAATGATTGCGTAAATTGCTGATATAATTGCGTTAACTGCACCAAATTGCAGTGCCATGACACTTCCCATTTGGAAGTAGAAGATTGCGGTTGCAATTCCAAATGTAATATTCGTAATACTTAACCATCCCATATTTCTTTTCTCACGAGGTACCCGGTCTAATGAGTAGTCATCACTATTATTATCCTCGACTTTGTGATCTGTAGTGTTAACAGATCTCATACATATCATCTCCTATCTTTTTGTGAATTTATTCACAATGTGTATTCGTAGAATGAAGGCCATTTACAAAAAAGCACCTAAATAAAATTATAACATTTTTTGAGTGGAAAAGCAAAATTTCCGAACGTATCATGGGTTGGAACAGAAAAATCACATTAAAATACGTTCTTTTATATAAAAAAACTTGCTTATTCAAAAGGAATGTGTCGATAAACGGAAATTAGTTAAAATGTGCTATATTAGTATATGGGAAAAAGAGACTATTCATAATTATTTTCTGAGTTTAAATAACTACTAAAGGGGAGCGCTAGACGGAGATGATTCATACAAATTTAAAAGTTATTGTCGTAGTCACTGGGGCAATCTTGCTTCTCATCTTATCTGTTTTTTACCTGTGGGAAAAAAGGGAGAAGGCTGTAGCGAAAGACGAGGAAATGGATGCTGGCATGGCGGATATATCTTATGGTGAATTAGAAATAAAAGATTACCTGCTTCCGCTAGAAAACTCGGAAACGCGTTCAACACCAATTAGCCATGTGATGCTTCATTTTAGTAGTAACGTTACAGAAAAGCCGCACACTCCATATCAGGTAGAGGATATCCATAAGATTTTTATGGATTATGGTGTTTCCGCGCATTATGTGATAGATCGGGAAGGAGTAATTTACAAGTTTGTACAAGAGGATCGTATTGCTTATCATGCAGGTTCAGGGAGCTTGTCGCATTTTCCAGCGTATGAAAATAAATTGAATGCCTATTCGATTGGAATTGAGCTGCTGGCTATTGGAACGAAGGAAGAAATGTCCACCTTTATTACAGAAGATACATACGATGCGCTTGACAATTCTTTTATCGGATATACAGATGCACAATATGAGTCGCTAAAAAGCTTACTACATATCATTCATGAACGATACCCAGAGGTCAAAAGGGATAGGGAGCATGTTATCGGTCACGATGAATATGCTCCAGATCGAAAAAATGATCCTGGTTCACTATTTGATTGGGGTAGAATAGGATATTAGGATTTGGATCAGGTTCGGTCAGCAAGTTTAATAATACTACCAAGCTCCGAGGTAGATGTTCTACCAATCGAAAAAGACGATGGATATTACTCCATCGTCTTTCATTCTATCGAATTCTTGCAATAATCCCAGCTTCATCATCTAATTCGAGCTTAATGCCAGCAAATGGGTCCTCATTTAAAAATTCATCAAGCCATAGTCGTAACGCTTCGATAATATTTCCTGTAACCAAAACTTGCTTACGACCGCCGGCGAATGCTTCAGCAGAGAAGCCAGTATCATCGTCATACATCAGCTCTACTTCCACTTCATCTGGCTCAACTTGCTTTTTGCGAGCGGTATACACACAAATGGCATTAATAATATCCTGCTCTGAAAGAATTAGCTTCTCCATGGATTTGCATCCTCATCCTTTTTCTTCTTCGTGAAGAAGGTGAAAATTTTACGGACAATCGCAAAGAGAATAACAATTGCTAGAATGTTTACAGCTAGTCCTACTAAAGAACCGAGCATGCCTAAGTTTCCTAATAAACCACCAAATAGCAGCCCAGCAAGACCTCCTAGCATGAGCCCTTTCATAAGACCGCCTGACATCAATCCACCGCTTTTATTTGTATTCGTTGTTGATTTACTATTGTTGTTCTTATTGTTTTGAAAAAGAGAGTTATTGTTGTTTGTGTTGCTTTTGTTTGAATTGAAATTGAAGCCTTTCTTTCCAGATTTATAGGATTTTGCTTCAACCGTAATGGTGTGATCTTGAAAAATAATATTTCCAATTGGTGAAAATAGAAGTGTTGCGGTAATCAAAGCTGTTAAAATCTTCTTCATTTCTTTAATCTCCTTCATAAATTGTATCATAGTCTATTATACTATAATTTATTGTATTGCACGATTTTAAAAGGCATCCAGATAAGTTATCTGAACGCCTTTATCAGGTGTAGGCTTCTTCCTAAGAAGCTCGCTTCCAGTCCGAAACATCAATTTCCAGTGGGATATTACTTGCTCTTGCTTTCTTAGCGGCCATAAAGAACAATAGGACAATGATTGCTGCTCCGGTAAATCCGCCAGCCCATGAAATGTTCATTGGTAAATTAAATCCTATTGGCTGTGATAAAATATAGGTAATTACCATCACGAGCATGAATGTTCCGGGGATTAATGCCACAAAGTAGTTTTTCCGTGCTATATATAGATACATCGCTCCTACAAAAAGTGCAATGACGGCTGTTGATTGGTTTGCCCAGTTGAAATATCGCCACAATAAGTTAAAGTCAATCTGTGTTAAGACAGCGGAAACGACGAAAAGTGGTACGGCAATCCACAGGCGACTTGAAAACTTTTTCTGTGCGATGTTTAAGTAATCTGCGATAATCATCCGTGCACTTCGGAATGCAGTATCTCCGGAAGTGATTGGTAGAACAACGACACCAAGTACAGCAAGCGTTCCACCGATTGCACCTAGAAGAATAGTTGATGACTCACTAACAATTGCTCCGGGGCCACCAGCTGCTAAGATTTCATTCAATCCGTTATAGCCATTGAACATACTCATTGCCGCAGCAGCCCAAATCATTGCGATGATTCCTTCTGCAATCATCATGCCATAGAAAATTTTGCGGCCTTCTTTTTCCCTTTTGGTTGTACGGGAAATAATTGGTGTTTGTGTCGCATGGAATCCAGACAGCGCACCACAAGAAATAGTGAAAAATAGCAGTGGGAAAATAGCTGCCCCTTCAGGATGGAAATTCTGGAAGGAAAGCTCTGGAATTGGTGCATTTGTAGCAACTAAACCTATCCCTACACCAAGTGCACTAATTAACAGCAAGGCACCAAAATACGGGTATAAGCGTCCAATTACTTTATCTACCGGAAGTAGTGTAGCGATAATATAATAAGCAAAAATAGCTACGATAAAGATCCATAATGCCACACTTCCATCTGTGAGCAGGTGAAGCAAGCTGGCTGGTGT
The DNA here is from genome assembly GCF_038002145.1 of Oceanobacillus sp. FSL W7-1309. NCBI lineage: Bacteria > Bacillati > Bacillota > Bacilli > Caryophanales > Bacillaceae > Oceanobacillus > Oceanobacillus sp. FSL W7-1309. Next base: position 1,154,934 of record NZ_JBBOBX010000001.1, on the reverse strand, counting down.
GGAAACAAATACCGTACCAACTAATAATAAAAGCAGAACAGCAAAGCCATTTACGACATGCTTCATAACCTTTCCAAGAAACTTACTGGCAAGCTCTGGCAAATGAGCGCCACGATTTCGGATAGAAATCATTCCTGTCAAATAATCATGAACTGCCCCTGCAAAAATACACCCGACAACAATCCAAATAAATGCTGCTGGTCCATAAAGTGCACCCATAATTGGACCAAATACGGGGCCTGTCCCAGCGATATTCAGTAGCTGTATGAGTGAATTCTTTGGTGTGCTCATCGGAATATAGTCCACACCATCACTGTTTACATAGGCAGGTGTTGGACGCTCATCTTTAACACCGAAGAGCTTTTCAATAAATTTCCCATACGTAAAATAACCAATAATTAATAGTGCAATACCTGCAAGAAATGTATACAACCTGCGTCTCCTCCTTTTTTGAATCCGGTTTCATAATAGTATAAAAGAATCAAAGGACAGTAGGGGAGAATTGGGCGTAAAAGGTAATCATTTCGAATTATCATGTCAGCTGACTGGATTAAGATGCAAGTTGTTAGATTTCCAGTCGACTACGTAATGCTTTTACATAATTTCTACTTACAGATAACGTATCGTCACTTCCTTCTAATTGTAAGTGGTATGCACCGTTAAACCATGGGGTAAGTCGTGTGATATACTCTAAATTGACTAAGAAGCTTTTATGAATTCGAAAGAAACCATACGTTAGAAGTCTAGTTTCTAAGTCTTTAAGGGCAATCTTTGTTTCAAATTCGCCGCTCTTGGTAACGAGCTTGGTTCGTTTATCGCTTCTCGACATATATAAAATATCCTCGGGTTCAACATAAAAGATATCTCCGTCTGCTTCTACAGCAAGTTTTCCGGCCTGTTTTCCTGTATCTGCTTCAATTGTTGCTCCGAGTTTTTTTTCAATCCGTTCGATTGTCTCCTGTAATTGCTCTTCATCATAAGGCTTAAGCAAATAATCCACCGCATTATAGCGAAACGCCTCGGCAGCAAACTGTGGATATGCGGTAGCAAAGACAACCAATGGTGCTTTTTTAAGTTCCTTGATTGCTTTTGCTGTTTCCATTCCACTCATTTTTGGCATTTCCACATCAAGAAAGACGACATCTGGCTGATGCTGAATCGTCTTCATAATAGCTGTTTCCCCTGATTCCGCTTCTTCGATAACTTGAAGGTGGGGAAAGTTACCTAATAAATGCTTTAATTCCTTTCGGTTGTGAGGCTCATCATCAACGACGAGTGCTCGGATTAACTGATCCACTGTTTCCTAACCTCCTCATACGGTAGAGTGAAATGAATTTTCGTACCGCTCTCGATACTGCTTGTTACATGAAGTGATGCATGCTGTCCAAACATCATACTCAGCCTTCGATTAACATTATAAAGTGCTAGGCCGCTTCCAGTTTCAGAATCAATTGGTGCTTGATGTATCTTGGCTGCTGCCGCTTTACTCATTCCTTTTCCATTATCCTCGATGCTAATATAAATAACTTCTCGTTGCTTCTTCATCACGATTTCCAGGTTACAATTACTTTCCTTATCTTTAAATCCATGGGTGATCGCATTCTCAACGATTGGCTGAAGCGTGAGCGGTGGAATATGGTGCGAAAGGATATCCTTTTCGATCGTATAGTTCACGTTTAATTTATCGTAAAACCGCTCTTTATTTAATGCTAAATAGGCTTTCACGTGCTTCAATTCTTGCTCCAGTGTAGTTACTTCCTGTGTTGTAGCGGATAAATTTTGCCGGAGGAAATGCGATAACGAAACAAGCATTTTCCGTGCTTTAGCTGGGTTAAGGCGAATCAATGAAACAATCGTGTTTAATGTATTGAATAGAAAATGCGGGCTGATTTGTGCTTGCAACGCTTTTATTTCGGCATCTTTTGCTAGCTGATATGCCCTGTCTGCGTGTGCCACTTCAAGCTGGTGACTCATCATCGAACTCAGGCCTTTGATAAGTTCGATATTCACATTCGTCAGATCATTTTCAGACTGGAAGTAAAATTTTAATGTGCCAATTGTTTCACCGCGCTGCTTTAAGGGTGCGATAACGGCTGCTCCAAGAGGACAGCCTTCTACCGAGCAATGAATCGAATCTGGGTTGGCAATAAGAATTTCACCGCGCTTAATGGCATCGAGTGTAATCTGCGTCTGGATTGGCTTTTCTTTTTGATGATGATCATGTCCAAGACCAACATGTGCAAGTATTTCGGTTTTATTCGTTATGGAAACGGCACTTGTTTTTAGTTCGTTATGAATAATACGGCACACTGCATCCGCGGAATTAATATGGAGCCCGCTTTGCAGATGTGCAAGCGTCATATCGGCAATTCGTAATGTTTTTTGGGCTTGCATGGCGCTTGCCTTTTCTTCTTCACGGAGGACACTTTTGATTACTAAAAGAACAAGGACCGTGCCCATTCCATTCGCTACAATCATCGGAACACCGATGATATTTACTAAAGCCCACGCTTGCTCCACAGGACGTGCGACGAGGACAATGATAAGCATTTGGATTGTCTCTGCTAATGCCCCAATTAAGAAGGCACTACGCAGCTTTATACGCTTGTTTTTCTTATGAAACAGACTTGCTAGAATGCCTGCAATGATGGTAGCTATTCCACAAGCAATGGCTGTGAAACCACCTAATGTAAATCGATGCAGACCAGCAATAAGCCCTGCGCCAATACCGACCTTAGGACCACCGAGCAGGCCGGCAATCACAATGCCGATCACTCTTGAGTTGGCAAGTGCTTCTTCGGTCGTCAAATCGGTTGCCCAGCGGTTAAATTGGAGGCTTTCTGTGCTTAAGCTCAATCCTGTATATGTACCAATAATCCCAAAGGATCCAAAGAAAATAATGGCGGTAAGCTGCTGCTTCCGATTAAGCTGATCTTGATAAAACATGTTCCGGAAAAAGTGAAATCTCGTTAAAATAAAGGCGATTGTTACAATAATTCCCACGCGTTCTACCAATGTCACCAATAATTCGAACATCGAAAGCCTCCTTTTTACAATTGAAATCAAGTGAATAGGTAAGGGTTTTCAATAAGTATAACAGGTTCGGATATGTTTGAAAATTGGGGAATAAGATACATTTTGGGGTTGCATTCCAATTTTTCTTAGGTGCGCATGCTCTCACTTCCCATATGGTTAAAAGCCTATAATTTTAAGGGAATCGGGAAGGCAACATAAAAAGGCATTCACCTAAAAGCATGGTGAATGCCAAGATTTCTAATCTACTGTCAGCAGTGCATGAAGGCTCCGGAAGAAATCAGGAAAGAAACCGCCTTATAAAACTGAACCCTTTGCTTTCGGATGAGCATTTCGTTATTTTATGCGATATGATGATGCTAGTACAACGGTTCGTCTCACTCAGTGGGCGATTTGTTTAACCTTGCATCTCCAAAGACCTGATCAATTCCTCGCAAACTCACCATCAATCTCAACAGTTTCAAACACATTAATAAAGGCCTTTTCATCATGAGATCGAACAATCTCTTTAATTTTTAATGTTTCATAGCGGGTAACAACCATCATCAAAATTTGCTTTGATTCATTGGTGTAGCCACCATACCCATCCGTAATCGTAATGCCTCGGTAAATGGATTTCAGTAATTCCTTGCGTATCGCCTCGCCCTTTGTTGTGACAATCTGCATTGTTAATTTAATATGACTCGTGTGAATTTTATCAATCATTCTACCGGTTAAATAAATCGAAAGCAGTGTATATAATGCAATGTTCCAATTGAAAATCATGCCAGAAAAAAGCACAATAACGCCATTCATTCCAGTAAGCAGTAATCCTACACTGAAATTACTGGTGCGTGAAATAATCATTGCGATAATATCGAATCCTCCGGACGTTGCGGAGAATTTCATAACGACACCAATCCCAATACCGCCAAGCACACCTCCGAAAATGGCAGATAGTAAAATATTGTCTGTCAGACTTATGACGGGTAATACATATAAGAAGATGGATAGTGTTACAACACAAACGAGCGTATTTATTGTAATTTCCTTACCGAGCTTATAGTAGCCAAGAATAAGAATTGGGATATTCAAAACAAGATTAAATACTCCTGTATCAAATGGGGTGAGCAATCCAAGTAAAATAGCAATTCCACTAACGCCGCTGCTCAAAATTTCAAATGGAACTAGGAAAAAGTTAAAGGCTATTGCCACAAGCAGGGACCCAGCGATTACCATTATATTTTTCTTCATTTATTGGAACCTCCTAAATATATGATGTGAATTCTTGATGATGGACGACCGTTTTAAACCACCACAACATCTTATCTGAAAACACACCCGTTGTCAGCACTTTTTTAACTTAGTTTTCGCTTTTTGTTACGAAATCATGAATTTATTCTTTTAACCGATTCTAGAAGGCACTCTTGGAGTGTGGTAAGATTTGAGTTAAGGAGATTGTTTTTGAAATGGAGGATTCAAATGCACAGCACGATTCAAACGTATTTTGCCAATTTAAATAATGAAGATAAGCAAGTTCAATATGAAGCATTTATGCAACTTCTTGCTGCTACAGAGGTTGAGGTAGATTGGGCTTATGAAGTGTGGGATGAACTGGTAGCAGGACTAACTTCATCCGATAATCATACACGTTCGAGATATGCGCAGCTTTTAGCAGGGCTTGCTATAAGTGATCCAGAAAAGCGGATATTAACCGATTTTTCGAAGCTATGGCAGGTGACGAAGGACCCAAAAACAGTTACAGCACGACACAGTTTGCAAGCAATCTGGAAAGTAGGCTTAGCTGGCGAAGAACAGAAAGCGCTCGTCATGAATCACTTTATGGAGCGGTTTACGATGTGTGAGGGGGAGAAAAACTATACATTAGTTCGCTTCGATATTATTCAGGCGATGCGGAAGTTGTATGAACACGTACAGGATGAGATGATAAAAGAGAAGGCGCTTGAGCTAATTAATCAAGAGGATGATGTAAAGTATCAGAGGAAGTATGCAAAGGTATGGAAGTAAGTCGTGTGTTGCTTTTGTCCGCATAGGAGGGGGAAGAGATGGAAGGTTTTCGTGGTTTCATTATATTGACACTTGTTTTCATAATTGTCATTTTGGTCATTGCATTCCTTTTTAAAGCGAAAAAACTGCTAGTTCCGATTATAATCAATATTTTAAGTGTCGTACTCGTTGTGATCAGCTTGATGTTTGGAGGATGGGAAGGGATGGGGCTAGGCTTTATCAGTGTGTCTCTTTATTTAGCTTCGATTATTGTTTTCCTAATGATCGGGTTTCGATATCTTCTAAGCAAATAATGGTCGTATTATTAATCATCGTACAATTTGTAATTGAAAAGCAGTGAAGCCTGTAAAGAGGTTCACTGCCATTCGTATTATTTAGAAATAGAGAGGTAAGTAATAAAACATATCATATACAGACTAAATAGGATGGTCATCCATTTAGATGATTTTCGACCTGTACTAAAAATACCCTTTATACCATTATTTAAAATGCTTGTGATGAGTATGATTATAGCACCAGCAAATGAGAGCATTGCAACGATGAAAAAGAATTCTTCCATAGTACACCCACTTTTATATATTTTTTAGTGCCCTAGTAGGGAAAAGGAACGAGGGTAGCAATGCTGTCTCTCTAGAGTGATTCTCTAATGACTCTTTTATAATACAGCACGGACAATATGCCAAAAATAGAATACAATGCTGTATAAATGATCATGACGATAATCATTGGTGTCCACAATTCTGTACCGAAAAGGAACCAACCAGATTTGACTGCGAAATAGCTATGGCACAATCCAATTACTAATGGGATACCAAAGTTAAAAAGCTGTTTTCGCCATATACCACGTAATAAATCACCTTGTGTAAATCCTAGTTTCCTTAAAATTGTATAATTAGCCTTTTCTTCTTCACTCTCATCCATCTGTTTGAAGTATAAAATACAGCCAGACGTAATAAGAAAGGCTAAGCCTAGAAATCCAACGATAAACATAACGAGCCCCATTGTACTTTTTTGATTTTGTAATGACGCAAGCTGGGAAAGATTCGAACCCTCATCCTGTAATTCGAGTGATTGGAAGATTTCATCTGCCTGTGCTAAATCTGATTGGTCTTCGATATCGATTCCAATATAGATTGGCGGCTGATTTTGAATCTCTGGATCCATGTCCTGCACTAACTTTTCGAATATGGTGCTGTCAACAATAGCGGTTGGTAATCCGCCACCAGTGAAATTATAGGGAAGGATGGTCCCTTCACGTAAGCCTAGAAAGTTTTGCTTAATCTCTCCGTTTGGGGTGACGAACGCTACATCACCAGATTCTTTCAATGAAATAAACTGTTCGAGAACTCCGCTATATCCAGTAAGGATGAGCTCTTGGGAAGACACATCTATACCTTCTACCGCCTCTTCACTTACTACAGGTAATAGCATTTTATCTGGATCGGCTACCATTTCTGACTCACTGAAATCCGTCTCCATGATTTGTGAAACATCCAAATCAACTTGAACAACATCTATATTTGTTTCTTCATACGCAATATCTTCCTTGTTTAGTAAAGCTTTAAATGTCTCTGCCTCTTCTGTAGTTGCAATCGAAAAATGCGCCGGTACATTTTGTTCCGCTAATTTTTCTGCTGAATAATAGGAAATATAACTGAGACATAATAATCCAATCGCAAGCGCTGATACAGTGGTGATGATGGTTAATAGCAATGCATTCGACTTCATACGGAACATAATCGATGAAAGGGATAAGACATCATTCAGATTTAAATAGCCGCCCTTGCTTTTTCGAATGAGATGAAAGATAAAGCTAACGCTCCCTTTATAAAATAAATACGTCCCAATAATGACAGAAGCCAGAATGCTCACCATTGCTATAACTAATTGGGGAAATGTGACAAAGTCGCCACCAAATAGTTTTGTTGAGACAAAGTAGCCGGTAATAATAAGTCCAATTCCGATAACGCCGATAATCATTTGAAGGATGGACATTTTCTTAGCCCTTGCTTCAGTCGATGAGCGAACACGGAATAAGGATAGGATGCTCTGTCTTTTAATAAATAGTAAGTTCATAATCATAATGCAAAAATAAATCGCTGTAAAAACAAGTAATGTTTGGATCATGGCCTCCGTCGAAAAACGTAAGGTGGCTACCTGTTCGATACCAATAACGTTCAACAAAATCATCATAATAAATTTCGAAGCTGCAAAACCGATAAAAGTTCCGATGACAAGTGACCCGAAGTATAAGATGAGATTTTCAAGTGTAAGTATTTGAAAGATTTTACCTTTTGTCATCCCAATCAATTGAAATAATCCAATTTCTTTGCTGCGCCGTTTAATAAAGATTGTATTTGCATATAACAAAAAGATCGTAACAATACCAACAAGAACGATGGATGCTGTTCGAATTCCGGCAGCTCCTTTTATCGACCCTTCTGCTGCATCCATTGCCGGGTCAAACTGCAAGGTAACAAATGCGAAATAAAGCGCGACACTAAAGATTAAGGCAAAGACGTAGAGATAATAATTCTTCAAATTCTTTTTCAGGTTACGGTAGATGAGATGATTAATGCTCATGATGAACCCCGCCTAATACGCCTTGTGTTTTCATAATATCTTTGAAAAAGGTTTGTCTTGTTTCCTCTCCCTTATTTAATTGGGTATAAATTTGACCATCCTTGATAAAAATCACTCTGGAAGAATAGCTTGCAGCAACCGGATCATGCGTTACCATAATAATCGTTGATCGCAGCTTTTCGTTCAAGTCACTTAATTTATTTAATAAATCAGAAGCTGCTTTGGAATCGAGAGCTCCTGTTGGTTCATCTGCGAATATGATGCTCGGCTCATGAATGAATGCACGAGCTGCGGATGTACGCTGTTTTTGTCCACCAGAGATTTCATTTGGATACTTATCTTTTAAATCGGCAATCCCAAGTTCTGCAGCGAGTGCACGGAATTTTTGATCTGCCTCTTTTTTAGGTGTCTTCTTAATAGATAATGGCAATAGAATATTTTCCTTAACGGTCAACGTATCGAGTAAATTATACTCCTGAAAAATAAACCCTAAATGCTGCTTCCGAAATTCGGCTAATTGTTTTTCACGCATGCGTGTAAAATCAGTGTTCTCTATTTTAATCGACCCTTGACTGACTTCGTCGATGGAAGATAATACATTGAGCAAGGTCGTTTTTCCCGAACCGGATGCCCCCATAATACTAACGAATTCACCCTTTTCCACGGTCATATCGATGCCTTTTAACACTTCTTGTTTATTAAACTTATTTCCATAGCTTTTATGGATTTTAGTTGCTTGTAATATATGCATGTTCTCACTCCCGATTTATTCGTTAGTATTAGCTTAATCGATTCCTATAGCCTTTTCCTTCGATTTACCGAACAAAAAGAAGAAGCATATGACAATTTTGTCACATGCTTGTGAGTTGTACAAATGTATTCTTTTTTGGAAAGGTTAAGGTGAAGGTCGTTCCTTCTCCAAGAGTTGATTGTACATCAATCTCGATTGCTAAAGATGCAGCTGCCTTTTTGGTCAAATAAAGTCCCATACCAGTTGCAGCATTGTCCTGGTGACTTGTCGTTGATGTAAAGCCTTTGTCAAAAATACGCGGGAGGTCTCTCGGGTCGATTCCCCGTCCTGCATCTTGAATCACTAACTTAATTTGGCCTGCTTCTAGGTAGCTTGAAATGAGGATGTCCGAGTTCTCGCTGTACTTGACAGCATTCGTTAACAGCTGTCTGACCATAAACGAAAGCCATTTTGCATCGGTTAGAACCTCTGGATTCTGTAAAGAAATATCAAACCCGATTCCTTTTTGCATACACCATGATTTTAAATCCTTTATTTCTTTGTAAAGGAGCGCCTCCAAGGCAGTGACCTCGATATATAGATCGTTTTTAATAAAAGGGATGCGTCGCTGATGGAGCTGCTGATCGAGCAAAAGATGGATTCGTAACCATTCATTATTTAATTGTGCCTTTAACCGTTCATCTTCCATGCGATCCATCATTAATTGCATGGTCGTTAAGGGCGTTTTCACTTCATGAATCCAGCCTAAGAGATCATCTTTTTCCTGCTCCACACTGATAAGAAGATCCGATAACGATTTTTTGTAGTACTGGGCTTGATCGGTTAGTTGTGTATTTGTTATTTTTTCAAACGGTGTTCTCGCATCTTTTAAACTTATTAAATCAAAGTCATCGCCCAACGCTTCTAATTCCTTATAAAAGGTTGTCTCTTTTTGAAAACGAACCATCAAAAAGAGAATGAAAATAATGCAGCTCAAAAAAACAATGTACAAAATCGATTGAAAGGGGATGGATGCGTCAAGGTAAGCAATTAGCAGGAAGAGGGCTTGCAAGGCTAGAAAGAGGATGATCCAGCTGCGTCTTTCAATCATATATTTTCTAATCATGCAGATACGCCTCTTCTATCGCGATATAGCCCTGTCCAACCTTTGTTTCAATAAAACTCCCCAACCCTAGTTCTCCCAAGCGTTTACGTAGCCGATTCACATTAACGGTTAATGTGTTATCACTGACAAAACGCTCATCATCCCATAATCGTTTAATGAGTTCTTCGCGGCTAACAATTTGATTTTTTTGCTCGATTAAAACGTTCAAAATATACATTTCATTTTTCGTTAATTCAAGGCTTCCTAGATGGTTGCTGACGGTATTTTTCGTATAATCAACTGTTGCGCCGCACCATGTTCGCAATTCCGTTTGTTCATTATTGTAATTGTACACACGCCGAAGAATTGCTTGAATCTTAGCGATGAGCACATCGAAATGAAACGGCTTTTGAACAAAGTCATCTGCACCAAGCTGCATGGACATCACCATGTCTGTCGGATGGTCACGTGAGGACAGGAAGATAATCGGGACATTGGAATGTGAGCGAATCATGCGACACCAATGAAACCCATCGAATTTCGGCAATTGGATATCAATAATGACTAGATCAGGCTTCACTTCTGTGAATTCCTGAATCACACGATTGAAATCTTGAACACCGTACACACCATACGACCATTGGGATAAGCGTTCTTTTATTTCATTAAATAAGGAAGCATCGTCTTCAACAAGCATAATTTTAAACAAGGAAGCCACCACATTTCTATATTGCATTCTATTATAATTGTACCTTAAAAAAGGAGGGGGCTGCTAGGGTTTTGGAATATATGTTTTCAAGAACTAGTATTTGGCGAAAATCGTTTTTAGAAAAGACAAGAAGGGTAAAAGGGGTATAAGGGAAATATGAATATATCAGTGGAGGCGAACAATGACTACAAAGGAAAAAGTGTTATTAACAAAAGAGGATTTTTATAACAGAACAGACCTGCCGAGTTGGCTCCATCAAGAATATGTAACTTTTCATAACACGGTCACAGATAAAACATTTCCTTGTTTTTTTGGGATGAGAGCCGAATTGAAGGGCGAGCTCCGCTATGCTTTTATAAGCCAAAACGACTGGAGTAATTTACCGTCTGCAATTGAAAACTTTCTACAGCTGTTTCAATCACCGAACTATAAAAGGCACGGACTTTTTGTATTTGTTGAGCCTTTTGAGCAAGAGGGCAATCTAGAGGATTACCGCAAGCAATTTTGGGAGATTCTGCAATATTTGCATGAAGCAGATGAAGTGGAATGGCCAGCACAGGCTCCTCGTGATCCAGACCATCATTTATGGGATTTTCATTTTAATGGTGAGCCCATTTTTGCATTTGGAAATGCGCCAGCATATAAGAAGAGGAAAACACGAGATCTCGGAAACGCAATGGTGCTTGGATTTCAGCCTCGCAAAATTTTTGAAGGATTGGAAGGAACCGAAAAAGCCGGTATGATGTCTCGTGAAAAAGTTCGTGAACGTGTAGAAGCTTGGGATGATCTGCCTAAACACCCTGATATCGGGCACTTTGGCGACCTGACTCATAACGAATGGAAGCAGTTTTTTATTGGAGATGATATAGAACCAATCCAAGGAAAATGTCCATTCCATCATAAATCACAAGCCTAAAATGATCTCATGAGATTTCAGCGCGTATAAATAAATTGCTATGAACAAAAAATGCTTTCGACCCTTTTTTGAAGGGCTGAAAGCATTGCTTCCAATGCACTAACCAAGGAATCATCTCCTTATATAAATAATATATTTTGTTTAAGTATCATTTCTGTTTCAACCTCAACTATCCTCATCACGGATAGTTAGTCAATCTCAGGATATCAGCAATAATATCAGAGCTGCCTGGTGTAAATAAAAAGACTGATAAACCAATTAATAGAACACCAGTAGAGCCTAAAAATATCACCCATTTATTTGAGAGTGAAAGATGCTTAAATGCTTGTAAAGCAGCTCCTGAAATAAGGCAAACGCCTATAGAAAGAATGATAAAATAATAAAATCCCACTACATCACCCCATTTTGATAAATAAAATCAATTTGTTCTAGCAGTTTAAACTCTTGTACTAGTTGAAGCACTTTTTAAGCCACCTACTCAAAAAAATGTTTTTGAATATTCCATACCCCCTGAAATTTGACACTAAGTATTTTCGTTTAATTCAATTAGCATAAATGTTTCATCTAGCTTTCAAAAGGTGCTTTATTCCCCATAAGGAGGCTTTTCTTGAAACAGAATTAAAGACCAGTTAAATTTAAGTGTCAGCTTTTTGTGTTTGGCAAAAGACAAAGTGAACATCCGGATTCCAAACGTGCAGTTGATCCGCAATATACCCGCGTAGCCACAACACGCCGTTAATTTTTCTGAGGTAAAAGCCTTTAGGAAAATCATCGTCTTCACTTATTACTTCGGATGCTATTGTGATGGAGCCAGAAGGAGCTTGATGCTGGGGTGAGAAATTTTCTGAATTACCTTCAGTTTGATCCAGATGCTTTAGTCTTAGGTGAGGTCCCAGTTCAAGAGGACATAACTCCAAGCCAAGTTCGCCTGCTCGTTTAAAAATCTGAGGCATTGTAGCCCCATCGGGAAAGCCAAGGTCCCTAACCGTTAGTTCAACGATCTTTAAGCAGTATTTTGTTTCTGATGTAGTGACCTTATTATTCAATAATAGTTTTTCTCCATACTCATTCATCATGATAGAATGTTGTTGCAACTTTTGAATAAGCTGTGATTTCGTTAGCCCGCCAACCTCTATTGTCCTAGTAATGACGGTGCAGTCGGGGTATATTTGCATTTGCGTTCACTCCTTTATACTACTCGAAATAAACATGGAAGCATCTTGCTTCATAAAAATCTGCTTTCCGTGATAGAAGGTTTTCACATCACTTGATTTAAATCCAACTTCAGCTAATATCTCCTTTAGCTCCGCATGTGAAAAACCATTATGAACTTTCGGGTGACTGATTTTATCATTTTTATCAAAATCAATAATAACTAACTTTCCACCATCATTTAAAATATGGAACAATGCTTGTAAAATTTTCTTCGTATCTGGAATATGAAGAAGTACCAATGACATTAAAATAATATCTGCCTTCAGTTCAGGAATTTCTTTTGTGAAATCGGAGTAAAGTACGTTGGCATTGGTAATTCCTCTGTGTGTGATTTTAGCCTGTGCAACCTTCAGCATTTGCTCAGATGAATCCACTAACAAAACAGAATCTACTAAATCCGATAATTCTAAGCCGATTAGGCCAGTCCCGCTTCCATAGTCGAGTAAAGATTTTGATTTGCTATTTTGTATTTCGGCTTTTACTTCCTTCACGATCACGTTAGCTAATTCCATTCTTTCTTCTGTATCATATTTTTTTGCCAGCTGTTCAAAAACGTTATTTTCCATAGACTGCTCCCTTATTATTAAAAATTAATATTAGTATTCATTATTATAGAAACGGTATAAATTAATTTAAACCATCTTATACATTTCATACTGCTCTATATTTGCCTTCATAAACCCTAGCTTTCTAAGAAATTCAGCCATATCAATATTGTTAGGCATACTGATCGTCAGCTTTTTCAGGTTTCGTTCGTTTATTGCATGTGCTAAAAGATTACGGGCAATTCCTTTTTCCCTTTCATCTTCACTTACATATAAAAAGTATATTTTACCCGCATCTGTAATGACCAAAGCACCTACAATCTGTTTATCGAGATAAGCAGCAAAACAGTGAGCAGTATGATCCTGCATAAAATACTCCAGTTCATTCTGCCAGTTGATATGGGTCGATAAAATAGCCTTTCTCACCCCTTCTGCTACGGATAGATCAACCTCTTTAATCGTTATATGTTCCACTATCGTATGTTTCAATTGATTATCATCCACTGATTTACTGAAATAGCTGATTGTATGGTACTTTTTATATCCTTGTTTCTCATAAAAGCGGATAGCACGGTCGTTATCTGATAGTACTTCTAAACTTAATCGGTCACATTGCTGATTGATTCCATTCTGAACAAACAAGTGGAATAATGCTTGACTCACACCTTCTCCACGGTATTCTGGTGTTACACATAGGGTACCACAACGTAAGTTTTTGAACCTATCAAAAGTTCTGATACCGCCAAGTATTAATCCAACAGGTTCATTATTTTGAAAGGCAATAAAGGAGTCTTCTAACGTATTTCCCTCAGATCCAAAGAATCTTTCAAAGAACGGTTCAAGTGTTATATTCATTGGAATGGCATAGTCTGCGTAACCACTTAAAAATGCTTGATGAATCAATGGTTTATCTACTTCTGAACATCTTTTATAATTCATTTGGCACCTCCGAGTTATTTGGTTAAAAAAATGACTAACAAACCTCCTTGAATTTGCTAGTCATTTTCAACGTTCGCGCTAGGTAACAGAATCTATTTCGTGCTTTCAATACCCACGGTGCACAAAATAATTCAACACATGCTTTAAAAACGGATTATTATGCTTTAATATTTGCAAGGTCTCCATTGCTAAACAATAATGCTCCCACATTTCTTTTTTCGCTGCCTCTATCCCGAGAACGGAGACGAACGTGGAATTGTTATTTTTTTCATCTCTAAATGGTGATTTACCAAGTTCGGATGGATCGCCCTCCACATCGAGCAAGTCGTCCTTAATCTGGAAGGCAATTCCTGCATGACGTGCGAATTGTTTCAATGCATGCTTTTCAGATTCATTTGCACCTGCTAGAATTGCAGGCATCATAAGAGCAGCCTCAAATCCTAGCCCGGTTTTATAAAAGCACATCTCATTCAATTGCTCGAGTGTTAAATGCTCTCCCTTTGTCTGCAAATCCATCGCCTGTCCCCGGCACATGTCAGCCGTCACATTTGCCGAATAGTGAATGAGCTGGAGGACGGATTTGGCATCAAAACTTTGAAGAGATGCCTGCTCTGCCACTGCTTGTTGTGTTAAATAAAGACCAGATAACTCTGCGGTAGCTGTTGTATATGTTCGGTGTAAGGTCGGGTTTCCTCTACGAAAATCTGCGTTATCTTGAGCTGGCAGATCATCATAAATCAAGGAGGCTGTATGCATATATTCCAGTGATTTCAGCAGTGGTTGGATTGCTTTCTTATCCAAGCCATATTCCTCCACGCCCATGAACCACGTAATAATCGGGCGAAGCCGTTTTCCGGTGCTGCCTAGGCTATAATTTGCTGCTTCCATGATTGACTCGTCAAGGAGAACATTTTCTTCTGACTGAGAAATCGGCAGGGTTGCATTTAAATCCTCTCTTACCTTTTTTGCCTGAGTGACAAAAACGTCCCTTTCCTCCCGATCCTGTCTTAGGTTGCGAATCATACGATCACGAATTAATTTATCAAAAAAATCCACGTCTGTTGCGTGCTGCACGAGATCATCGACGGTTTCTTGTAACGCGGGAATTCCGGAGAAAAGGAGCCCCATCACTTGCTCATATTTTTGCTCTCCTTTTTTCGCTTTAAATCGCTTCAAACTATTGATTGCCCGGGATAGGATTACTTCACGCGCCTGCGGATCGGAATCGTACACGTTGTGAATGAAGTTGGCGATAACAGTCCAATAAAGCTCAAACGGATTAATCAGATCCTTGCGCTTCTCATAATGCTCAAGGTAATAGGTGTACGGTGTTACTCTCCCGCCTTGCCGGTCATCTGCCATATCAGTAAAATCATCTGCAAGCTGGTTGTATATCCCATAGTAAAATGTCCGCTGATCAATCCCCTCATCCTCAGAAGCATCAATAATCGAACGAACGATGAGCCGTGATGCCGACGACTTTAAAATAACGGGAATGTATAGTTCTTCATTTGTATACGTTTCATTTCTTAAATCCTTTACACGTTCTACCTCCTGTGATTGATAAAAAACATATGCCTGTTCGAGAAAAGCCTCCCAGTCCTCGGCAGGCAGGCTTTCGTGAATCAACTCAAACGCGGCTTTCAGTTCAGAATGTATAAAACGCATATGCTTCCCGTTTTCTCCAGTCCATTTACCTAACGGGGGGACAACCCCTGTAACGAGCGTGATTCGGATCATCTCCGAATAGCGATTTTTCTCTTCAGCAGACAATACATTGGAATCGAGTAAATCATCAATAAATGGATAGGTGAGACCGTAGGCATAACCTAGTCGAATTGCTTGCTCGAGCTTGGCGGACTTTTCTTCGGGATCAATGTCTTCTCCCATTTCCTCTATTGCCTGCATTACTAATCCAGCAATTATCTTAATTAATTTACGCTGTGCTTCTTCGGCATCCATGCCCGCTGGTATATTTTCAGTAACCATGTTTAGCTTTTCCGTTACCCAAATAAATGTTGACTCAATCCCATTTTTCTCAGCCATGCGGTACAATCTTGCCATACTAAACATGTCTTCTTGACCTGCTTGCTTCCTAGTAAGCTGCTCTTTTAAACGCCCGACAATACGGCCGATCCGTCTTTGTGTAGCTGGAGAATCTAGTGCATGCCCCATGTCCCGCATGAAGATATAGGAAATGCTTCGTTTCAAATACGGATCCAATTTACCAGTCAACTTCAATGATTGGATAAATTTGTAATCATCTTGCTGTTTTTTATTTGTTAAAGTTGAAATGAAAGAGCGACGTTGAACATGCTGTGGTTTCCATAATTCCAAGTCCTTTATTAATGCCTGGACATACGATTGGTCAGCATGCTGTCCAGATAAGGATTTAAAGTACGCTTCGGCTCTTTGCTCTGCTTTATGATAAGCGTTGTCCGCGTTGATGATTGTTTTTTCATTCATATGTTTACTTACCTCGAATTCCTGATTTTTTCTATATAAAATTTAATCCATACTAAATTATTCTACGCTGGTTTACGATCCCTATGATGAAATTCCTATATTGGAAAAATCAACAGCTCCCTATATTAGAAAGATGCACTCTATTTGGTAGTGAATCCTAATTAATAATAACAAAATAGAGCTAATATAAATTGAAACGCTAATCATATAACCATTGACTTTTTGTTTTGGGATTGCAATTTTTGACAATCTGAAGTGGTTTGTCATGTGCTCTTAACGATAACACGGTTTAAATACGTGCTAGTTGTGAAAAAAGATTCATCCTTGTATGGAGAGTTTTTAATTTAGGTATCGTCAATATAACACGATCACACTCTCTAGGGAAGCGATCCCGCCTCCACTAAAGTACTCCCAAATAACTGCTAAATAAAACTAAAGTCCTTAAATTTAACGTTTTTAGGTAAAGCGATTGGGGGAAAAGGTACAGGGAAAGCAAATTAATTATACGGGAGGTATTTTTTTGGGACTTCAGAAAGGGAAAAATTACTCGTTTTTGGAGACTGGAAGGCCAGTAGCTGAGGGGATGAACGGAGCCGTAACATCACCCCACTATCTAGCTACACAAACTGGGAAAAGAATCCTAGATCAAGGTGGTCATGCTGTAGAGGCAGCAATTGCTGTTAATGCTGTACTTTGTGTCGTTATTCCGCATATGGCAGGCTTAGGAGGCGATTTATTCGCACTAATCTGGGATCAGGATGAAAAAGAAGTAAAGTCCATGCACGGCAGCGGTAAATCCGGCAGCTATGTAAATCGAGAGGCTTACAAACAAAAAGAGCTCCGGGAGATTCCAGAGCGCGGCCCCTTAGCTGCGAACACCATTCCAGGAACTGTTGATGCTTGGTGGGAGCTACATCAGCAATATGGAAGGCTAAAGTGGGAAGTTTTGTTTGAGGATGCGGTTCATTATGCTGAAAGCGGCTTTCCAATCACGGATAAAGTAAGTAACTTTATTCAGGAAAAAGCTGAATTATTAAGCGACCATGCTACTACAAAACAGGTATTTTTTAAAAATGATCGTCCTATTCTAGCAGGAGAACTGCTTGTTCAGCCTGATTTAGCTTGGTCCTTCAACCAAATTGCTCAATCGGGAAGAGATGCCTTTTATAATGGAGAAATTACCGATAAGATAATTGCTTCAATGGAGAAACATGGTGGCCTTCTAGTAAAAGAAGATTTCAAAGAGCATAGCCTCGAATGGGAACGTCCATTATCGACAAGTTATAGAGGATATGAAATCTATCAAGTAAAACCGAATACACAGGGTATTGCTGTATTAATGATGTTAAATATGTTAGAGAAAAACGATATGACCTCGATTCAAGATGGTACTCCAGAATATTATCACCTTCTAGCTGAAACCGCTAAGCTAAAATTTCGTTTTCGGGATAAATGGGTTACGGATCTGGAAACGATTGATCTTCCTTATGATGAGCTCCTATCTAAATCTTTTTCATCAGAGGTTTATGACCATTTTTCGTGGGATGACGTATATCGAGAAGAAGAATTAGAAGAGCTTCCAGAGGTTGACGACGGACGTGATACAGCTTATCTTAGCGTCGTTGATAAAGAAGGAAACAGTATTTCTCTTATCCAAAGCATTTTCCACGAATTTGGCTCCGGATTTATGCCAGAAGGGTGTGGCTTCTTTTTACAGAATCGGGGATCCCATTTCAGTTTGGATGAAAATCATCCCAATACGTTAGAGCCGAATAAGCGTACGTTCCATACGATCATTCCCGGGATGGCATTGAAGGACGGCAAGCCATTTATGCTATTTGGAGCGATGGGGGGAGAAGGGCAGCCCCAAACCCAATGTGCCATGCTTACAAAAGTTATCGATTTTGGGTATAACATGCAGCAGGCAATTGAAGCACCACGCTGGTTGTATGGCAGAACATGGGGTGAAGATAGTTCCACGCTCAAGCTGGAAGGAAGAGTTCCAGATGAAATCATTAATGACTTACGTAGACGTGGGCATACAGTTGAAATCGTAGAGGATTATTCCCAGACAATGGGCCATGCACAAGGAATTATTATAGATCATGAAAGAGGAGTATATAGTGCTGGAGCGGACCCGCGTGGGGATGGAATTGCCCTGTGCTGGTAAGCTTGATAAACAATTGTGTTGGAGGAATAAATGATGGAAAATAATTTACCAGTTGATTTAATGCATTGGCTATTAGCTATCACACCATTAGTTCTGCTTTTGCTAATGTTAGTTGTCTTTAAGTGGTCAGGCGGCACCTCTGGGTGGGTCGCAATGGGTGTAGCGACATTACTAGGCTACTTTATGTTTGAAGCACCATTGGATAATTTAGCAGTTGGATTTGGCAAAGGGCTTTGGGAAGCATTCTTTATCCTTCTCGTTGTATGGTTTGCTTTATTGCTCTACCATGTTACGGATGAATCCGGCTCGTTTAAAGTCATTCGGGAAGAGGTACAAAACCATAGTCAAAATTACTTGTTTCTTGTATTAGCGTTTGGTTGGGTGTTTGCTTCATTTCTTCAAGGTGTAGCGGGGTTCGGTGTCCCGATAGCAGTTGTAGCACCGCTTTTAGTAGGGTTAGGTGTTAAACCTGTTGCCGCTATTGTCATCCCGTTAATTGGACACTCATGGGCGAATATGTTTGGAACACTCGGTGTAGGCTGGATTGCCACAATTAATGCCGTACAGATTGAAGATACGACATTAACACTTCTATATTCCGGAATCCTATTATGGATACCGAATATAATCGGTGGATTCATGATTTGTTGGTTATTCGCTAAATGGAAAGGCGTAAAAGAAGGTTTTCTAGCTGTCGTAATTATTTCACTTATTCATGGTGGAGGACAACTTGCTATGTTAATCTTTAACGCGGAGCTGAGTACGTTTATCCCAGCAATTTTAGCGTTTGGTGCTTTATTCATGCTTTCCAAACGAAAGAAATACAGAGAAAAATCAGAGACGGAAGAGTTAACAGACATTCTTGAAGAAACGGATTCAAAATCGGAAGAGAAGCCGGATATCTCATTACACCAAGCATTTATGCCATATTATGTACTGTCAGTAGTTAGTATTGTGTTTCTTGGAATCGGACCAATTCAAAGCTTTTTCGATCAATTTCAATTTGGACCGCCTTTCCCGGCGGTCGAAACCGGCTATGGCTTTGAAATGGAGGCTGAAGAAGCGTATTCTCCTATCGCTCCACTTACACATCCAGGATTCTATTTACTTGTGTCGGTTATCTTTGCCTACTTCTGGTACAAGCATTTAGGATTACATCATAAAAACACAACTAAGAATGTATTTTCTGGCTTAAAGGATAACGCTCTGGGGGCATCACTAGCAATAACTGGATTTTTAACGATGACCATGATTATGGAAAATTCAGGACAGACTAACGTACTTGCCCTTGGAATTGCGGATATATCACCACCAGCTGTTTATGCAGGATTAGCAAATGTCATTGGGATAATTGGTGCATTTATGACATCATCGAATACGTCATCCAATGTGCTGTTCTCGCCATTACATGGATCTGTTGTAAATTCGATGGAAGGGTTATCCCTGCCACTCGTTATCGCTGGTCAGTCAACAGGTGGAGCAATTGGTAATGTCATTGCACCAGCCAATATTGTATTAGGAACAAGTACTGCGAACGCGCAAGGAAGAGAATCTGAAGTATATAAGATTACGCTTATCTTCGCACTGTTTGCAGGTGTCGGCGTATCTGCTGTGAGTGTATTCTTGCATTTTCTAGGAGGATAAACAGAGAAATCATCGGTGAAGCAGGGAGGCTTCATCGATGATTTTAAGTTTTAAAGAGATCTCAATTCTTCTTGCTAGCTGGAAAAATGGTATACGACCATGACCAAATAAAATCGATAATAAAAATAAGTCCCCAAATCATCGAAATCCTATAAATCGTATCATTTGCATACGGTGTCTCGGCAACATTCTCTGTTCCAATCCAAGATAAGTCTTTCAGATAGTCTAGTAATTCACTAGTTCCCCCTGTTCCATAAATCCAAAATGCTGCTTGAAGACTGGCAAATATGATTAAGTGAACAGTAGAACTCCTCCGATATTTTTTAGCAATATATTTCGGGTCCTTTTGTCTGTTCATGATACGAATATCTTTTTCTGTGAGCAGCTGTACCCCTCGCCAATTGCCAATTTTTTGTCGCATCCAGCGATCAAGCTTCATAAAATCAAAGATTCCAAATGTACATGCATAGAGAACAAACACAGTAATGATAATTAAAAAGGTAGAAATCTCTCCAGTTTCTTGGTATATCATCAAACCTAAGAGAGCTTCTAAAATTAATAGAATGATAAACAGTAGGAGAAAGAGCAGGCTACGTTTTTGTTTGTTGAAAAAATAGCGGACAACACCAAAGATGAGAAGCGATAACACGGATATAATTTCTAATGCAATAAAGATTTCCCATTGATAGTTGAGTAGTAACCCCATAATTGAAAACATTCCTCCATTCGATATCGTTAATTTAAGTAAATACGATTTGCAGGAAAAAATCAATTTGATTTATAAAATGTATGGAAGAAAATAGCCAGATAGTGAAGGACGAATTTCTGATTTTTTAAAACGGTAGATCAGTTCACAACAGTATTATAGGCTAAGTTATATGTAAATGAGTTTTTTCCTTAGAATAGGAGGTGGATATCAGCTTAGTAGTCTTCTAAGCTGGTATCCAATTAGCATTAATGAACAGCAGTTTCTTTAGAGTTTGTTGGCCATAGAAGCCCAATAAGGGCACCAACTATAGCTGGTAAAATCCAGCCAAGACCAATATCGTAAAGTGGTAAATAATCCATATAGAACATTTTAATGGATTCGAACAAATTGAAAGACGCGCTTGGCAAACTATCGACTAACGTGCTGTAGCCGTCCAAAAGACTAACGCAAAAAGTAAGGAACAATGCAGTTGCGTAAACACGTTGCTTATGGCCGAATAGTGAAGAACAAAGGGTTAAGATAATCAGAACAATCGCTAAAGGATACAGCAGCATTAATACTGGCACCGCATATTGAATAATATTCGTTAGACCAAAGTTGGCAATGAAAAATGACATTAGACATAGTACCAGAACGAATAATTTATAACTGATTTTTGGATATAGTTGATTAAAAAACTCGCTGCAGGCAGTAATAAGTCCAATGCTCGTTTTTAAACAAGCTAGTACGATAATAATAGCCAATAGAATGGTCCCGAATGATCCGAAATAATGCTGAGCCACTGCGGCAAAGATTAAACCGCCATTATCATATGTACCGATGGCCGATACGCTCGAAGCCCCCATATAGGTAATAAGTCCATAAATCAGCATCATTAATGCCATGGCAAAAAGACCTGATTTCCATGTGACCTTTGCAATTTCCTTTGGATTGGTGATACCTCGTCCCTTAATTGCGTGAATGACAACAATACCAAACGCAAGTGATGCAAGAGCATCCATCGTGTTATAGCCCTCTTTAAATCCTGTTATAAAAGCTAAACCGCTATAGTCGCCAATTGGCATAGCGAATGGTCCCATTGGTTTGACGATAGCAATGGAGATTAAGATGAATAAAAACACTAAAAATGCAGGAGTTAAATATTTCCCGATATAGTCGATAATTTTTGCTGGATTCAACGAGAAATAATAGACAATCGCAAAAAATAAAAAGCTAAAGAGCCCTAGATATAAACTGCCATGTGCTGGATTGATATATGGCTCAAAACCAACCACAAAAGGTACCGTCGCTGTTCTTGGAATAGCAAAAAATGGCCCGATGGTTAAGTAAAGTGCCACGGAGAAGACAACACCAAATAGTGGATGGACTCGACTGGTTAACTGTCGTAATCCGTTGCTCCCGGATAAACCAAATGCTAAAATCCCTATAAATGGAAGACCGATTGCGGTTATAAGAAATCCAATTAATGCCGGCCAGAAATTCGTGCCAGCAAGCTGGCCCATCTGGATTGGGAAAATTAAATTCCCTGCACCAAAGAACATTCCAAACAGCATCGTGCCGATGATAGAATAGGTAGAAAATGATATTTTTTGTTGCATACTTGATGTCCCTTCTAGATGAATAACATTTATTTTAACACCATTTTTATTGATTCGCTATAGCAATAAAAGGAACGGAATGTTCACACGTTTTAAGATCGTTTCCTTTAGTTATCTGCTTTTATTGCTATGCTGCCAATCGCCTTTCCGCATCCACAAATAGTTCTCAGCGTGCCTTTTAAATTGAACAAGGTACGCTGAGAGTACGTCTATTATGCTCGATCTTTGTAATAGGCTTTTCGTTCGTCCATTTTTTCTGGCAGTGCATGAATCGATGCTATGAGCTGATTCAGCTTTCCCTCGATTCGGTGCAGTAAATAAAACGTAACGGCAACCGGGAATCCAACTTCGGTCAGAAAAGCTATCCACGCGTCCATAATTATTTCCTCCTTTTATGAGCTTTTGAAATAGGAATATGACCAGTGATTTGCCACTGGTCATATTCACAAGATTATTGCCCTAAGTCGATTTCTTCGACCGTGCTTTCTGAAATACGTGCACTATGCTTAGCAACTAAATCGCCGCCGCTCGATGTGAAGGCATTTTGTTCGATGATTGTATCCATTGCTGCATTAATAGCAGCAGGATCAACTGGTTCAACTGGCTTATCCAATGTGTACGTAACAATTTTCCCGTCCTGATTGGTAAATTTCAGCTCTAATCGGCGCATGATCTACACTCCTTTCTGAATAGATTTTTTCACAACTTACCCTTCACGAATGTCTGTTGTATCACGACGGTTAATCGTGTACAATGGGCGCTCCTGCAAGCTTACAAAAGCTGTTGCAACAGTAAGTAATTGCTCTGCTGTTGCACTTGTTTTGACATTGTTAAAGCTTTTGTTCTTAAAGATAGGTGATCCGGACTCAGAATCAATCCCATCTTGAAGCACAAGCTGCAGGGAAGACTTTGTTAGATTTGCAATTGCCATGTTTCTCACCTCCATTCACAACTACAATCGAAGGAAAATGAGATTAGGGGGTGAGCTTTTATTTTTTTATAAAAGTATAAAAGAGGGATTACTGCTTTCAAAAAGAGAATGGGTAATAACGTGGAAGCTTCTGTGTTAAAATGAATTAAAAATCCTCGTGTTTACACTAAGAGATAAAAAATAGGGAGAATAAAAAACTATGCGGATTCGTGAAATGGAAGAAAAGGATAATCAGAAAATGGAGCAAATTATTAAACGTTCATTGGAGTCATTTAACTTAGATATCCCAGGAACAGCCTATTTTGACCCCCAGCTGAGCAGTCTGGCGCAATTTTACAAAGAACAAGCACATGCTAAGTATTGGGTTGCGGTGAATGAACTGGATGAAGTCATAGGCGGTGTGGGTATTGCACCATTTGGACAGAAAAAGGAGATTTGCGAGTTGCAAAAGCTGTACATCGCTCCTATTGCTCAAGGGAGGGGTCTGTCGAAGGAGCTAATGAGGGTAGCAATCGACTACGCAAAAGAGCACTATACATACTGTTACTTAGAAACATTGAAGGAACTTGAAGCAGCTAATGCCCTATACAGCAAATTAGGCTTTCAGAAGCTTGAAAAAGCACTGGAAGGCTCGGAACATAATGCAATGGAAGTTTGGTATATAAAGGAATTATCGTAAAAATAATAAGGTTACAGGTGATAACATGTTTTTAAAACGAATTGAACTTCAAGGTGATCGTATCCCACCTTTTCATACCTATCCGTTTTCGATTCCAGCTATTAAAAATTTCGGTCAATTGGATTTAACGAACAAGGTAACCTTTTTTGTTGGAGAGAATGGGACAGGGAAATCCACATTGCTAGAGGCGATTGCTGATAAGGCCGGCTTTAATACAGCGGGTGGTGGCAGGAATAATTATTATGATGTACCTGCTTCTGAATCGGCACTAGGGGACTATATTCGCCTTTCTTGGATGCCGAAAGCCACAAACGGCTTCTTTTTGCGGTCTGAGTCTTTTTATAATTTTGCTACACATATTGATTCTGTAGGTGCCCAAGGTGCATATGGCGGGCGATCCTTGCATCATCAATCGCATGGAGAGTCGTTTTTTTCGCTTTTTCTAAATCGGTTTAAGGGGAATGCTATCTATTTATTGGATGAGCCAGAGGCTGCTTTATCACCTCAGCGCCAGCTCTCACTTTTACGAATTCTCCATGATTTAGAAGTGGCTGGTGATAGCCAGTTTATTATTGCTACACATTCTCCGATTCTTTTAGGGTATCCAAATGCTGTTATCTTAAGTTTTGATGATGAGAAAATTCAAGAGATTGATTATGAGATGACCGAACATTACCAAATAACAAGCTATTTTTTACAACATCGAAAAAAGTTTTTGCAGGAGATTTTTCGTGATTCCTGATTGATATAGGAATAAATGCTTGATGAGATTAATCAGTATAATGAAGAAGGAAATTAGAGAGGAGGAGAAAACGGAAATGGCAACTACAGAGAGAACTTGTCCAAATGGGCATACATATTATAAAAGCAGTGACTGCCCAACATGCCCGGTTTGTGAACAGGAACGAAAGCCAAAAGCAGGATTTTTATCATTGCTTTCATCGCCTGCACGACGCGCATTAGAACATGAAGGAATAACAACCGTACAACAGCTATCAAATTTTACGGAGAAAGAGATTTTAAAGCTTCATGGGATGGGGCCAGCTTCCTTGCCAAAGTTGAGAGCGGCTTTGGAAATGGAAGGTTTATCATTTAAAAGTAAGTAATGATATTAGTCCATAATGAGGGAAAAAAAGAGGCAATCCTATAAATAGGCTCGCCTCTTACAATTTATTCACCTAAATCCACATTATGAAAAACGTTTTGCACGTCCTCTAAATCCTCTAACGCATCAATCATCTGCTCAAATTGCTCAAAATCTGCTGCAGAAAGCTCTACATCATTTTGAGCGAGCATCGTTAGCTCTGCAATCGTGAATTCGGTAATGCCAATAGATTTAAATGCTTCCTGTGCTGCATGGAACTGATCTGGCTCCGTGTAAACAATCACAGATCCATCTTCTTCAGCGATATCACGGACGTCAACATCTGCTTCCATCAATAGTTCAAGCACGTCATCCTCTGTTTTTCCTTCCACACCGAAGACAGCTACATGATCAAACATATAAGCAACAGATCCGCTTACACCCATATTTCCGCCATTTTTACCAAACGCAGCACGTACTTCGGACGCGGTGCGGTTAACATTGTTGGTTAGCGTATCAACGATGACCATTGATCCGTTCGGCCCGAAGCCTTCATAACGATTTTCGTCATAGTTCTCTTCCGAACCGCCTTTTGCCTTTTCAATGGCGCGATCGATAATATGCCTTGGTACGCTATATGTTTTTGCTCGCTCGAGCACTACTTTTAAAGCTTGATTGGATTCAGGATCTGGTTCGCCCTGCTTGGCTGCAACATAGATTTCCCTGCCGAATTTTGCATAGATTCGGCTTGTATTCTTATCCTTTGATGCTTTCTTTTCCTTAATATTGTTCCATTTACGTCCCATTTGGACCACTCACTTTCTATACCTCTAAATAAAACTATAAAACTTTAGAAGCTAGATTTCCAGCTTTTTTTGCAAGATAAGAAAAGTTTTTTAACTGCATAAGTGCAATATTGACAGCTATCTAAGAGATCGGTGACTAACAGTGTTGTCTAACAAAAAAGTATTTGCATAAAAGTTATGCGTGGCTCTCCATGGTTAATCGGTCCTTTTTTCCATGCAGAAAATAATATAGAACCATGATAGCAAGAATCACGATGCCAAGGATGATATACAGCGATCTGTAGCCGGTATATGGAATGATGAAACCAAGCAAGTACGGACCAAATCCAAGTCCTGCGTCCAGAAAAATAAAAAAGGTTGATGTTGCAAGCCCCATATGATGTGGCGGAGTTAATTTAACGGCAATCGCCTGCGAACCAGATTGCAAATTACCAAAGCCAAGACCAATTAGTGCACCTGCCACCAATAGAGTAAATCCGCTTGCAGCGACACTTAAAAGCAGCATCCCGCCAGCAAAAATGATAAGGGCAGGATACATAACAATATTTGCGCCTTTTAAATCCATTAAACGCCCTGTTATTGGGCGTGATATTAAAACAGCAATTGAATAAACGAGAAAGAAGAAGCTAGCTGCTTCCACAAGATTGATATCAATAGCGTAAAAGTTAATATACGAGAGCACACTGGAATAGCAAAAAGCAATCAAGAGCGTGATGCAAGCAATTGGCAATGCCTTTGGTGCAACAAAGCTTGAGATTTTAAAGCCTTTTGTTTCCCTTGGTGTGTGCACCTCTTGTGCTTCATTTACCCGCACGAATAAGGCAATAACTATATTGATGATACCTAGTACAAGACAGAAAGCAAAAATGATTGGAAAGGTTGTTTGTTGAACCATGAGCAAGCCAATAAACGGGCCAATGGCAGTAGCCAATGTTGCACTCATACTAAAATAGCCGATACCTTCTGCTTTTCGTGATGTTGGGATGGTTTCCGCAATTATAGTTCCAGCTGCCGTACTAGCCATCCCTGCCACAATTCCATGTATAAGGCGCGTAATTAATAGAAAGCTAATACCCAAATTCAAGAAATAAAAGGACGTGGCGACAATACATAAGATAAGTCCGATCATCAATGTCCGTTTACTCCCAATAGAGTCAATATAGCGTCCAGTAAATAATCTTCCAATTAAGGAGCCGATAATAAACATGCCCGTAATAAGCCCAGCCGTGCTTGTCGAAGCATGATACGCATCTACGGCATAAATACCGATCGTTACGACGAGTAAATAAAAGACAAGCGTTAAGAAAAAGTTAACGACAGAAGTGATTGTAAAGTCCTTCGTCCATAGTTTTGGTCTAGATTGTTTCAATGTTGTTTCTCCTTTCATCATATCACCGTACATAAAAATAGTTATCTAGAATAACTAAATAATATATCATAAATTGGATGATACGTATAGGGGAAGAAATTCCTGGATAGCTGTAATTAGTATTGAGCGGCTTCTCTATAATTGCACTCCAAATAAGCTCTTATCCGCGAAATCTCGACCTCCCAAGCCAAACAAAAAAACTGACAGTCTTAAAACAAAGACTGTCAGCAAAACTTGCTATTTGCGTAATAATAAATACATAAAATATGGTGCACCAATAAGCGCAACAACAATACCTGCTGGAATGCCATCAGGGGAGACAAGGTTTCTTCCGATGGTATCTGCAATTAACAGCAACCAGCCTCCTAATAATATCGCTACCGGAATAAATAGCTGATTGCGCGGTCCGACTAGCGATTTTGCAATATGGGGTGCCATTAGCCCGACAAATGCAATTCCACCTGAAACGGAGACGGCTGAAGCTGCCAGTGCTACTGCAGTGAAAAGTAAAAGGATGCGTTCTTTTTTTACGGCAACACCAACACCAATTGCGACCGGTTCGTTCAGTGCAAGAATGTTTAAGCGATTTGCCTTATACAGGGCATAGGGGATGAAGATGATTAGCCATGGTAATATTGCTAAAATGAATGGCCAGTCCGTTCCCCAAATATTCCCTGCGAGCCATTTCGCGATAAAACTAACCTTTGCACGTTCCTGGGATGAGATGAGAACAATCATGATACCGGATAACGCCAGTGAAAAACCAACACCAATAATAATCATGCGTGTCGGGTCGAGCGGTCGTTTTTTCTCATAAGAAAAAACATAAATAAGCAGAGCAGTAAGAAACGCCCCAATAAAGGCAACGACCGGAAGCATGTAAACAAATGTGCCAGATTGAACTGGATAAAATAAAAAGAAAATCGCTACTGCTACTCCGGCGCCAGAGTTGATGCCGATAATTCCTGGATCAGCTAAGTCATTACGCGTTAGCCCTTGGAGAATTGCACCAGAGAGAGCAAGCGCCATCCCGGCAAGAATTGTAACAATAATCCGCGGCAAGCGAATAGAAAATAAAACAAAGGACTCCTTAAATGAACCAGCACCAAACAAGGTTGGAATAATTCGATCATAGGATAATGCAGCATCTCCAATTCCCATGCTGATGATAATCGTGAGTAGGGTAAAAAATACTAATAACCCTAGAACGATTCGTTGTTTTTTGATTAACTTTGGATGTATCATGTGAATGCTCTCCCCCCTTTACGGATAATGAGCAGGAAGAAGGGGAGACCCAAAACCGAAATAATAGCGACAATCGGTGTTTCCCACGGA
Source organism: Oceanobacillus sp. FSL W7-1309 (assembly GCF_038002145.1). NCBI lineage: Bacteria > Bacillati > Bacillota > Bacilli > Caryophanales > Bacillaceae > Oceanobacillus > Oceanobacillus sp. FSL W7-1309. The sequence continues at coordinate 1,126,361 of NZ_JBBOBX010000001.1, read as the reverse complement.
GCATTGACAGTACGAGCGAGTGTGTCAGCAAGGAGCATTAGAATTGCCCCAACAAAAGCTGACATTGGTAAGATGTAGCGATAATCTGTACCAACAATTGCTCGGACGATATGTGGAACCATTAAACCGACGAATGCCATATTTCCAACTAATGCGACTGCTGCACCTACTAGCAGAATAATGATGACAAACAGAACGGCCTTAATTTGCGTTGTCTTTTGTCCAAGACCGACAGCAACTTCCTCATTGAGACTTAGAATGGTTAATTGTCTAGAAAACCCGAATGCAATAAGCATGCTTACAATAAGAAATGGGATAATGATTTGCAGCTGTCCCCATGTTGTGCCGATAAGCCCTCCAGCAGTCCACATGGATACCTCTTTGGATACGTTAAAATAGATCCCAATTCCTTCCGATACAGCTTGAAGAAAAGCAGATACTGCTGCTCCAGCAAGAATAATTTTGAAAGGAGAAAATCCTCCACGCTTAATAGCGCTTATTCCAAACACCATTGCAGCGCCGATTGCAGCTCCGAGGAAGCATGTAAACATAATTCCGTAATAATTGAGAGATGGCAGCAGTACAATTGCAACAGCAAGTGCAGCGTTTGCACCTGCTGTTAATCCAAGCAAGCCAGGGTCAGCTAGTGGATTTCGCGTCATGCCCTGCATAATTGCTCCAGCTATGGATAGGGCTGCACCGACAAAAACAGCGGCAACTTCCCGTGGCAAGCGAATTTCCCGGATAATGGAAATGTCACTTCCCTCCGCATTGGAAGCAAGTGACAGCCACACATCTTTTACTTGAATATCGGCAGCTCCATAAACAATGGATACAATAAATGTCCCAACAAAGAGCAGCAGGACTACTATCATTTTGTAATAAAAGGGTATCGACGTTTTCGTTTCCTTTTTCATAAATACTCATCTTTTCTCTGTATAGTTAGTTAAGGAAAGCTTCTTTGAAAAAAGCAAGCTGCAATTCTAATGTTAATGGGTCATTGAAATAAAATTCATGTCCATTTACTTCAAAAACATTGTCATTGGCTACTGCAGGGATGTTTTGATAAATGTCTGATTCCATAAAGGAATTGTCTGTTTCATCAAATCGGCTGAAAATCATATAGTCACCAGCATATTCAGGAAGTACTTCTAAAGACATCGCATAATAGCCGGCCTCCTGTGCTTCTTCGGCAACTTTTTCAGGCATTTTCAAATCCATTTCCTGATAAAGAATTTCTGTTCCGCGGCCCCAGTTGTCGCCGTAGACATAAAGCTGTTTATCGAAGTTTTCAATAACAGAAACTGTTGCATCTTCGCCAATTTCTGCGCGGATTTCTTCGCCTGCTTCCTCAGCACGTTGTTTGAAATCATTAATCCAATTTTTAGCTTCCTCTTCTTTATTTAACAGTTTACCAATTTCCAAATGCTGTGTTAAGTAATCAACAGCTCCATATGTGAACAATACGGTTGGAGCAATTTCGTTTAACTTATCGACATTGTTGATTCCAGTAAGACCAATGATTAAGTCAGGTTCCAACTCAAGGATCGTTTCCAGGCTCTCATCACTAACCTCTTCTACTTCAGCTAAATCTTCTTCCCACTGAGGGTTCATTTTAGCCCAAGCATCAACCCCAACAAGGTTTACATCCAAAGCCATGACATTTCCCGCGAAGGATGAAAGAACGACGACACGCTGTGGGTCAGCTGGAACTTCAACTGGTCCATTTTCTGATTCATAGGTGATTGTATCTGAATTGTTATCTGTAGTATTATCTGTTTCTGCCCCTTCATTACTACATGCCATCAGTAGTACAAGCAGGAATGCGAATGGAATAATTAACTTTTTCATCGTTGTTTCTCCTCTTTCATTAAGTTGTATGTGATGCACATCGGTTTTCCTGTGCGAGGGTCTTTGCCAATTTCCGCATCAATTTGGAATACTTTTTTCAATACATCATGTGTAATAACCGTTTCACAATTGCCAGATTGTACGATTTGTCCGTCCTTTAATGCGATAATATAATCAGCAAAGCGAGCAGCCTGGTTCAGGTCGTGAAGTACCATTACGATTGTTCTTTCTTGCTCCTGGTTAAGGCTTTGCAGAAGCTCTAACACTTCAAGCTGATGTGCCATATCCAAGTAAGTTGTTGGTTCATCCAAAAAAATAATCTCTGTTTCCTGAGCAAGCGCCATCGCAATCCAGACGCGTTGTCTCTGTCCACCAGATAACGCGTCTACCGGACGAAAGCGGTACTCTAACGTTCCCGTAACTTCGAGTGCCCATTCAATCACTTCATAGTCGCGTTTCTTTAAGCGCCCAAACCCACTTTGATAGGGGAAGCGTCCATAGGAAACAAGCTCTCCAACCGTTAAGCCGTTTGTGCTTTCAGGAGTTTGTGGGAGGATGGCCATTTTTTTTGCTAGTTTTTTTGTATCTTGTTTCGAAATATCTTCACCATCCAAAATGACGGTTCCAGATTCGTGTGCAATAATTCGTGTAATCGCTTTTAACAATGTAGACTTTCCACAGCCATTCGATCCGATGATGGTTGTGATTTTTTTATCTGGAATTTCAACACTAAGATCCTTCACAATTAAGTGTTCTCCATAACCAATATTTATATTTTCAGTCTGTAGACGAAACATGTTAGGTCCCTCTTTTCAGGTAGCTTCGGATAGTGATAATGATTCTCATTATCGAGCTAGTCTCCTAAACTATAATTTGCATCGTTTCTTTTGTCAATACATTATTTTTACAATCATTCATGAAGGAGATTCAGATGTGTTTTTTTACATTTAATAAGAAGTTTTATCGATTTGCTCTTGACAAAAATGCGTTTTCAATTGAGAATGATAATCAGTGGAAGCTTTTTTAAGGAGTGAAAGAAAGTGAAACAGGATGAATTATTTGATGTGACGGTAATTGGGGGAGGGCCAGCTGGGCTATATTCAGCTTTTTATAGTGGTTTAAGGGAAATGAAGACTAAGATTATTGAATATCAGCCAGTTCTTGGCGGGAAAGTTCATGTATATCCTGAGAAAATGATTTGGGATATTGGCGGGTTAACACCGACCCCTGCAGCAAAATTTATTGATCAAATCATTGAGCAAGGTTTAACCTTTCATCCAACCGTAGTAATGAATGAGAAGATTGAATCCATCAATAAAAATGATGAAGGCATGTTCGTCTTACAAGCAGCTTCTGGGCAAATACATTATTCGAAAACGGTAATCGTAGCTGTCGGTGGTGGAATCTTGAATCCGCAGCGACTCGATATTGAAGGCGCCGAGCGATTCGAGGTTTCGAATCTGAATTACACGGTGAAATCACTTCAACGCTTCAAAGATAAAACGGTAATTATTTCTGGTGGAGGAAATACAGCAATTGATTGGGCCAATGAGCTGCAAAGCATTGCGAAGAATGTGTTTCTTACGTATCGAAAGGATGTCCTTTCTGGTCACGAGGCACAGGCAAGCAGGTTATTAAATGGTTCAGCAGTTTGCTACTTTAATTGTTCGATTACAAAGCTAATCGCACGTGCGAATAAGGATTTAATTGAGCATGTTGAGCTAACAAACCATGAAACGAAAGAAATTGTTTCATTGCCAATAGATGAAGTCATTATAAATCATGGTTATGAGCGAGACACATCTCTTCTTGAGAACAGTCCAATTGATATTGAAATAGCAGAAGGTTACTACATTGCTGGAAATGCGAGCAGTGAAAGCTCCATTCCAGGACTCTATGCTGCTGGAGATATTTTGCATCATGAAGGGAAATTACATCTCATTGCAGGTGCATTCCAGGATGCTGCAAATGCTGTTAATAAGGCTAAGCAATATATTCAGCCAGGTGCAGAAAAGTTTGGTATGGTTTCTTCACACAATGAGCTTTTCAAACAGCGTAATCGTGAAATTATTCAGAGCATGGTGCATTGATAGAAAATGAGCAATCCTTTATATTTCATTAATATCAGTGTTTGTAAATATACAAATGTCTAACGTAATGTGCAATATAAAACCGATTCTTTCCATTTGAAGAATCGGTTTTATATGTTTTGTCCATAGAAGTCAGCTGTAGAGCGAGACAGATCTACGGACACCAAATAGGATATAGAAGACAGTTGAACACATATAAGAGCCGTTACAGTAGTAACGGCTCTTCGCATTCAAATCCTAACGTCTAGAAACTTCAGAGATGTATAATTCGTCTACAGTTTATATCGACAATATCAAACAGTCGATACGTTTTATTCTTGTCCTTCTTCTTCTTCTCCCTCTTCTGCATCTGGCTCACCTGAATCATCTTGCTCAGCTGGCTCTTCAGTTGTAGGCTCTCCACTTGCAGGTTCTTCAGGATTTTCCTCATCCTCTGATGCACATCCAAATAATAAAGCTGTGGAAAGCATCGCTGACATCGTTACGAAAGTTAATTTTTTCAATTTCAACGTCATCACCTCTTCAGAAAAATTTGATTCTACTACAGTATAGATGAAAAATATTTATGTATTATTAATCCAGTGTTAAAATATTTAAATAAATCAAACTATTGGTAATGCTTATTAACTACATTTATATAAATGGTCATTCCTTTGTTGGGGAGGTGAACAGATTATATGAGTAAAAAGACTTAAAGTGATTTATTTGCAGAAGTATACACTGTAAATTAGGTAGGGTTATCAATTTCTTCTTGTTCATTCTTTCAATATCACAAGAGATGTATTTTATAACGGTGAAATACTGTGTTGTTGGATTATGGATGGATATATACATTTGTTCCGATGGACACCATGGATGAAAGCTCTGTCACATCCTCGTTATACATTCGAACACAACCATGTGATACAGCTTTTCCTATAGAAGAAGGGTCATTTGTACCGTGGATTCCATAATGCGGCTTGGATAAACCCATCCATAATACACCGAAGGGTCCACCTGGGTTAACTTCTTTATTAACGATGATGTAATTTCCAGTCGGTGTCGGTGTTAAAATTTTGCCAACCGCAATTGGATATGTCTTCAACAACATACTAGCATCGTACAACTTGAGTTGCCGGTTATCCACCGATATATCAATCCATTTTACCAACAATATCAACTCCTGCTTTTAATTTACTTTAAGTATATGGGATTAAGCCTACTTGTGTTCATAAACGTTATCTTTCCATGGATTTTTATGAATCTTAAGGACTTCTAAATGATATAATGAAGCTACAAATTTATATAAAAAACGTGAATATGTAATGTGGAAAATGGAAGGGGATGAAACTATTTCAACCGAGAAAGAAAACGTAATCGTAGATGATATCATGCGGCAGATCGCCAATCAGACATTAAAACCTGGGACCAAGCTGCCTTCGGAATATGTGCTTGTAGAAAAGTACCGAGTTCCAAGAATGACAGTACGAAATGCATTGATGAAATTAGAAGAGCAAGGAATTGTCTATTCTAAGCAAGGGAAAGGGCGCTATTTAAAAGAAGAATCAAAGCATATTGATTTGCATTTGACAGGTAAAATCAGCTTTACGGATAAAATGAAGCAACTAGGCTATGATCTAACAACCAAGAATGTTTATTGCGAAGAAATCCCCTTTGATGCAAAAATCTATCGGATTTTACAGGCGGTGGAGGGAGATACGATTTTTAAAATTGGTAGATTACGTTATATAAACGGCGAACCAGTTGCGATACATAACTCCTTTGTCAGTGAAACGAACTTCCCAGTTATCGGGAAAGATGGACCGGCAATTGAATCCATGTTTGCTTATTATCGACAGCTTGGATACGAGGAGTTCTCAAGTAATAAAACATTGCTTAGCACAACTTTTCCGACTGTCTTTGAGCAAGAATTGCTAGCCTGCAAAAGCATGGTTCCACTCATTGTCGTCGAAAGCAATTGTATCGATGGAAAATCTGAAAAAGTATTAGAATATACAAAGATTTTATATCGAAGTGATAAATTTCAGTATGATATAACAATGGATTAAACAGGTAATGAATCTAATAATGGATTCCTTACCTGTTTTTTATGTTAAAAATATTTACAAAAACAATACATTCTCTTAATACACAACAACTTGGCGACAAGTTAAGCTTGATTTGTGAAGGAGGTCGTACCGAATATGAAAAGACGGAGAAGAACAGAAATTCTTATTCAAGGAGATCCTGGATTAGCAAAAAAACTTGCAGAATCTATTATAGCTATTTATGACTATCGTGAAATTATTGCTCCACAGCAAGGGCTGACAATGGTTAAAATGCGAGAATCAGCAAAGAATTCCCTGTTTTATATGGGAGAGGTCCTAGTAACCGAATCAAAAGCAGAAATCGAAAACTGCATTGGGATTGGTATAGTTGTTGGGATGAAAAACGAGCTTGCTAGAAACCTAGCGATAATTGACGCGGCATACAAAGCGAACCTCCCAGAAACAGTTGCATGGGAAGCAGAGCTGGCAGAAGCGGAAAGGCAGATTATTCAAAAACGAGCAAAAGACCAGGCGAAGCTATTTGAAACAAAGGTAGACTTCCAGACGATGGATGTTTAAGAGAATGTCTATACATATTTTTAGAGCTTAAACATCAATCATGAGGATACTGAGAGCCTGAATGGGGAGAAATCAAAAAGATTCGATCACTTATAAAGCGTATGAGCGTCCGAACGGGAGAAAATTGAATGGGTTTGGTCACTCATGAAGCGTATGATCGCCCGAACGGGAGAAGATCAAATCGTTTAGGTCACTCATAAAGTTGATGACCGTCCAAACGGGAGAAAATCGAATAAATTTGGTCACTCACAAATTTGAATACTAGAGATATCCAATTACTTAAATACAATTATCAAAGCTTTTATTTCCTTTTCATTAAAGTCAGACAGGAGAGATACGATGGCTATTGATCACGTGCACGATTTGCAGTTTGTCTACAAAAAAATATTGGATAATATGTCACGTCCAGGAAAAATTGCATCGCTTCAAACGTTGGCAGGCCGCAATGATTACAATCTGCAAATGCTTGATGCAACGTTACTTACAATGATGACCCTTCTCGATCGAGAGGTGACATTTCATGTACTTATGGACAACGGACAAAACTTACCCGAAAAAATTTCGGAATATACATTAGCAACCCATACAACAATCGATAAAGCAGACTTTGTCATCGTTCTAAAAGGAACACCAGAGACAGCAATTACCAATGCGATGGCGCAATGTAAGAAAGGGAGCTTAATTGATCCACATGCATCGGCTACTTGGATCATCGAAAGCGCATTTAGCGACGTACATGAAGGCGAGCTTATGTTAACAGGCCCTGGAATAAAAGATCAAACGAAGCTGCAAACAGCGCTCACACCAGCTGTGTGGCAGGCGAGAAATGTCTGTGTGGCGGAATATCCATTAGGAATTGATTTGATGTTGACAGATGAAGATTTACAGGTTGTTTGCATACCTCGGACAACGAAGGTCGACATGATGGAGGTGGAATAGATGGGTTATGTTGCAGTAAAGGGTGGAACGAAGGCGATTGATGCTTCCATCGAGCGTCTAACATTTGAACGGTTGAAGAATCAGGAAATCATCGAAATTGAGACAATCATGGCTACAATGAAAAGTCTGATTGACCAAATTATGTCAGAGAGCAGTTTGTATTCCCCGTATTTGGCAGCACTTGCTATTAAACAAGCAGAGGGAAGCATGGAAGAAGCTGTCTTTTTAATGCGAGCACATCGCTCGACATTACCTAGACTCTATTACAGTCAAGCAGTTGAATCCGAAACAATGCTTGTGGAACGACGGATTTCTGCTAGTTTTAAAGATATTCCTGGTGGGCAGATCCTTGGCGCGACAAAGGATTACACGCATCGTTTACTAGACTTTGAGCTACTGGAGGAAGACCCTGCAGAAAATGAAGCGTGGCTATCCAACTATCAAAAAGCATCAGAAGCAGTAAAAGCATCCGATGAGTTAGAATTTTTTCCGAAAGTAGTAGATTACTTGCGGGAAGAGGGCTTATTTGAAAACTACGAAAGAGATAATACAGATCCAGTCGATATTACGAAGCAAAGCATATCGTTTCCGGCTTCACGAAGTGCTCGTTTGCAAGTGTTAACGAGAGGACAGACAGGTGCAGTGACAGCATTGGGCTATGCTTCGCTGCGAGGATATGGGCAAGTCCATCCAACTGTTGGAGAAGTGCGTGTTGGCAGCTTGCCGATCTATGTTGCACATCCAAATGAAGGTGAGCAGAATGAAGAGGATGCATTCTACATCGGTGAAATCCAAGTAACCGAGGTCGAGTCGTTTGTTCCGGTTACAAAAAAGAACGACGCGAATGAGCAGGAACTGGAATTTGAAATAGGCTACGGTATTTGCTACGGCCAAAATGAAACAAAGGCAATAGCGATGAGTATTTTAGATCAATGCCTGGAGCATCCAGAATCCAGTTTTCCGACACACGATGAAGAATTTGTTTTATTACATATTGATTCGGTGGAAGCGACAGGATTTATATCGCATTTAAAATTGCCGCATTATGTTACATTCCAATCGAAATTGGATAGTATCCGTAACGTCAAGAAAGGGGGACATACAGATGAAAACTAAATCCCATTTTGCATTTTTTGATGAAGGCTCGAAAAAGGAAATTCGCCGATCGATTTTAAAGGCTATTGCGATACCAGGGTATCAAGTGCCATTTGCTTCGAGAGAAATGCCGATTGCACGTGGCTGGGGAACTGGAGGACTGCAAATCACCTTATCAATTATTGGAAAAAATGACGTATTAAAAGTGATTGACCAAGGTGCAGATGAATCCGTGAATGCTGTCAGCATCAAGAAGTTAGTGCAATCGACGACTGGAGTGGAGCTTGTGGAAAGAACGCAGGAGGCAAGTATAATTCAGTCCCGACACCGGATTCCGGAAGTGCCGCTCACTCCTGAGCAAATTCTGGTCTTGCAGGTTCCAGAACCAGAACCATTGAGGCGTGTCGAAAAAAGTGCATACAAAACAAAAATCCTCCATTCGGAAAATGATTATAGTGGTGCATGGCTTATGCTATTTGAACAAATTATGAAGTACGGGAGAACGGCTACAGGTGCAGACCATCCTGTGTACGTGAATAACCGCTATGTGATGGCGCCGAGTCCGATTCCAAGATACGATAATCCGAAAATGCATCAGTCGGAAGCATTGATTTTACTTGGTGCAGGGAGAGAGAAGAAAATTTATGCAATCCCACCTTATACGGATGTGGAGTCGCTTGCTTTTGATGACTATCCATTTGCAGTAGAAACCTTTACCGGAAAGAGCTGTCATTTATGCGGTGCGGAGGATGTCTTTTTAGATGAGTTGGTTGATCCGGCTACAAACGAAACGATCTATCAATGCAATGATACGAGCTATTGCATTGAACGGTTAAATAAGAAAGAGGAAGTCGAGGTGGAGACAAGCCATGCATGAAGAGCCTCTATTGAAGGTGAGAAATTTACAAAAGCAGTTTGGCGATGGATGCAGCAGATGTAAGGAAAGACAGAACTTAGAAAAAAATTACTGTCCAAATTGCGGGACTGTCTATGCTTGTCATGATATTTCATTTGATTTATTTGCCGGGGAAATCCTTGGAATTGTCGGGGAAAGCGGCAGTGGCAAATCGACGATGATGCAGTGCTTGTATTTTGATGCGGAGGTCACATCTGGAGCAGCATACATTGATGGTGGACCAGGTTCAGCCGAACGGAATGTATTTGAAATGTCGTCCCAGCAGAAGCGTTACATTCGCAATCATCAGTATGGCATGGTTTATCAAAATCCCGTGCATGGATTAAAAATGAATTTTTCCTCGGTTGGAAATATAGCGGAAAAACTCATTGCAGCTGGGAAACGGAATGTATCCGAGATGGAGGAAACTAGTAAAAGCTTACTGCAAAATGTACATATTCCGCTGTTTCGAATGAAGGAAGAGCCGAGGAATTTCTCGGGTGGCATGCAGCAGCGCGTGCAAATTGCCAAGGCGCTGTCAAATAACCCGCCAATTTTATTTTTAGATGAAGTAACCACTGGTCTTGATCTATCTGTGCAAGCAAATGTGCTCGATCTTATTAAGAAAATTCAGCGTGAGCTTGGAATTAGCATGATCGTTGTTTCCCATGATTTAGCGGTTATCCGCATGCTGGCGGATCGTACGATTGTGATGCTGAATGGTTCCATTATTGAGGAAGGTCTGACAGATCAAATCTTAGAGGATCCGCAGCATGCATATACTCAGCAATTGGTTTACTCATTACTTTAAAAGCTGTTCAAAAAGTCCGGTATCCTTTTGAACTCTTATTTATAGGGAGGAACGTTGATGGTTCTTATCATTCATAATGGAAAAATTGTAACAGAAAATGAAATTTTAGAAGGATATGCAGTGGTTGTGAGCGGTGAAATCATTCAGGAAATTACCCCAGAAGAAAAGCTATCTGAATATCCGAATGCCAAGTGGATTGATGCAAACGGAGGCTACATTTCCCCGGGCTTTATCGACATCCATTCCGATTATATTGAAGGAATTGTCTCACCAAGACCAACAAGCATGATGGATGTCAATATTAGCTTGCGTGAAGCAGAGAAAATCCTAATTAGCCATGGAATTACAACGATGTTTCATTCGCTATCCTTTTATCGCGAGGATGTTTTTACCCATAAACCGATGCGCTACCCGAAAAATGTTCAGCGTCTAGTCGATGCGATTGATGCGACACATAATGAATTGCGCTTGATTCGCCACCGTCTGCACGCACGCTTTGAAATCGATAATATTGATGAAGTGGATCGTCTTGTTGAAAATATTGAAAATGACAAGGTGCATTTATTATCGTTTATGGATCATACGCCAGGTCAAGGACAGTACAGAGATTTAGAAGTGTACAGGGAAACGTTAAAAGGCTATCGCGATATCTCTGATTCCGATGTGCAAACCATCATCGCAGAACGCCAAAACAGTACTTTTATGACGATTGAAAAAATAAAAGAAGTTGCGGAGATAGCTTTAGCGAAAGGTATTGCCGTTGCCTCCCACGACGATGATGATGTTGCTAAGATTGATTTAGTAAAATCCTTTGGAACGACGATTAGTGAATTTCCGATTACATTGGAGGTCGCTAAAAAGGCTAAGGAAATGGGATTGCAGACTGTTGCTGGGGCTCCAAATGTGCTGTTAGGCGGCTCGCATTCTGGAAATTTATCAGCAGCAGAAGCAATCAAGCATGGCTGTATTGACATTCTTTGCAGTGATTATTATCCAGCTGCATTACTCCATGCAATCTTCGAATTACACGAAAAGCATCATTATGATTTACATGAAATGTTCCGGATGGTCACGATTAATCCAGCTAGAGCGGTACGGATGGATGATGAGCTTGGCTCCATTAAACCTGGTAAAAAAGCGGATCTCTTAATTATTGAGCGAATGGATGATGGTTATCCGATGCTGACCATGACAATGGTAAACGGAGCAGTTATCACGACGACGAACTACCGATTGAACTAAAAGGAGGGTAGCTAACATGACAATGCTTGACGTGAATGATTTTGGCAAGAGGTTCACAATTCATCATTTAAATAAAACAATGCAAGCAGTAGAACAGGTTAATTTTTCTATAGAGAAAGGTGAATTTATTGGGATTGTTGGTAAAAGTGGCAGCGGAAAATCGACTATTTTAAAAAGCATTTATCGTTCCTATTTACCAGATGCAGGCGAAATGATGTATGATTCTGCACGGTTTGGAAGGATTGATTTATGCCAAGCGACAGAACGACAAATGCTTTATTTAAGGAAATATGAGATCGGCTATGTGTCGCAATTTTTAAATGTGATGCCACGAACGACATCAAGACAGCTTGTGGAAAAGGCGCTCCTTGAGATGGGAGAAACGGAATCAGTTGCACAGATTGAAGCGGAAAAGGCGCTAACCCATTTTGAATTGGACCCAAAACTTTGGGATACGTACCCGAACACCTTTTCAGGCGGAGAAAAACTGCGATTAAATATAGCAATGGCAACGGTGAAAAAACCACGACTTTTATTGCTCGATGAGCCGACTGCAAGCTTGGATCAGCAATCGAAGCTAAAGGTACGCGAAATTATTGAAAAATTAAAAGCAAATGGCACGACGCTCGTAGGGATATTCCATGATATTGAATTTATGGAGGGACTCTGCGATAAGGTCTACGATATGCGGGCAGGTAAGCTTCTTGCCGGAGCTGGTGTTACGAATGAAGGCTGATTTACATGTCCATAGCACATATTCCGATGGATCCGATTCGATTGAAATGGTGATGCGTGAAGCACAGTTGAATGGTGTAACACATCTTAGCTTTGTGGATCATGATACGACAGCGGGATTGCTTGAAGCACAACGCTTAGGAGAGCATTATGGAATTGAGGTTATTCCTGGCATCGAGATTTCAGCTTACGACTTTAAGCGAGATCTTAAAGTGCATATTCTGGGATATAACTATCAGCCAGAAGCAAGTCATATTAAACAGCTCTGTGATTCGCTTTTAAAACGTCGTCATGCACACACGCTTTGGCAAATCGAGCAGATCAAGAAGGTCGGGTTTAGACTCGATTTAGAGACGATAAGCAAAGCCGCAAAGCCAAGTGAAACAATCTATAAGCAGCATGTGATGCAGCAGCTAACAAGTGCTTCTTATTCATCCGATGCCTATCAATCTCTCTACAAGAGGCTTTTTAAAGGAGACGGGCCAGCAGCAGGCGATATCGAATATGTCGACGCTTTTGATGCTGTTCGTGCAGTGGTCGCGGATGGCGGGATTGCGGTTGTAGCACATCCAGGGCAATTGGATTCCTATGAACTGATACCAGAACTTATAGAGGTTGGATTAGGTGGCATTGAACGTAATCATATAGATCACGATGAACAGGACGTGTTAAAAGTTGAATCATTAGCGAATCAATATCAGCTGATAATGACTGGTGGAACAGACTATCATGGTTCATTTGGAAAGAGTGTTCAGATAGGAAATATAACGAGCCCGATAAACCTATTATTTAGTTAGTTTGAATTATCTTAAGATACTGTTAAAACAATGTAAATAGCCTATTTTTTTGAAAAAATTATGTTTTAATAGTAGCTGTGCAGGTAGGGGTTGAATGAGACATTAACAATCCTTATGCGTGAATGTTATGCTGCACATCTAAATTTAAAAGGTGAAGGAGAACTCATTCATGAAGAAGAACTGGTATTTAGTAGGAATGCTCGCTTTAGTACTTGTAATGCTTGCGGCTTGTTCTGGCGGAACAGCTTCAGGTGAGGATGGAGAAGTAGATGATGTCATTGATATTGTTTGGTATCCGAATGAATCTGGTAATGATATGAAATCTTCGCGTGATGAAATTGGACGAGTGATCGAAGAAGCAACAGATAAGGAAGTAGAACACCATCTAACAACCGATTATGCGATTGCAATTGAAACACTTGTTAACAATAATGCAGATGTTGCGTTTATGGGTGCAGTTGGATACATTGAGGCTAAAAATGGAAATGATGCGGTAGAACCTTTAGTCGTTCCATCTGGTGAATCTGGTACATTAGACGATGCGATTTACTATAGCTGGTTAGCAGTAAACGTGGATGAGCAAGATAATTTTAAAGTAGACGGTGAGTTTTCACTAGATACAATTGCTGATAAACCTTTCTCTTTTGTGTCAAACAGTTCAACTTCCGGGTTTGTCGTACCATCCTCTGGAATCATTGAACATTTCAGTGAGCAAGAAGAATATGCAGATTTAACTGGGGAGGATCTAATGGAAGGTGGTCCATTATTCTCTCAAGTATTATTTGGTGGGTCGCACCAAGGTTCGGCAGTTAATCTTTTAAATAACTCTGCTGAAGTAGCAGCGTTCTGTGATACATGCGTAGAAAACTATGTAGAGCTTGTTGAAGGGGAAGCAAACACACCTGGAGCTGTTTATCGTGTGAAAGACGATGCTGCAGAACCATTCAATACAGTTGCTGGTAAAGAATTTGTTTTAATGAGCGTAACACCAGTATTGAATGCACCATTTGCCGCAAATATGGATGTATTAGGACAAGAGGATTTTGATACATTGCAAGAACTATTTTCTTCAGATGAAATTGCAAATAACGAACAAATCTTTGTACCGGAAGATTCTGGTGAGTCTGGATTATTCTTTAAATCAGGTGAGGAACGATTTATTCCTGTTGAAGATTCCTGGTTTGACCCAATTCGTGAGCTTTCAGAATAAGTAGATTACACATGGAGATAGAGTGTGCATAAGGTTGAATGCATACTCTATTTTACTAAATAGGTGACAAAGGAGCGGAAAAACATGTCATTACTACAAGTAGAAGGACTTGGGAAATCGTATAACTTAGAAACAAAAGTATTAAAAAATGTTAATTTTACTGTGGAAACTGGTGAGTTTGTTTCGGTTATTGGTCCATCTGGTGCGGGGAAATCTACACTATTACGTTGCATCAATCGGATGGTTGAAATCAATGAGGGGAAGGTAATTTTCAATAACCTAGATGTCGGATCACTAAAGAAAAAAGACTTGCGGAAATTGCGTACTGACATCGGGATGGTATTTCAGCACTATAATCTAGTGCCACGTTTAACCGTAATTGAGAATGTCCTTCATGGTAGGTTTGGCTACAAAACAACCTTACAAGGCGTGTTAGGACGATTTAGTGAAGAGGAGAAGGAACAGGCCTTTTTCTTGCTTCAGAAGCTTGGAATTGAAGAGCATGCGTATAAGCGCTGTGACCAATTAAGTGGTGGGCAGCAGCAGCGCGTTGGCATTTGCCGTGCACTGATCCAAGATCCAAAGCTTATTCTCTGCGATGAGCCAATTGCCTCTTTGGACCCCAATTCCTCCAAGGTTATTATGGATCACTTAAAGTCAATCACAAATGACTTAGGCATCACCTGTCTAGTAAATCTACACCAAGTAGAGGTTGCCCAAGACTATTCGGATCGAATTATTGGGCTGAGAAAAGGCGAAATTGTGTTTGATGGAAAAAGTGCTCTTCTGCGTGAGGAACAAATTAATCATATCTACGGTACGGAACGACGAGAATTAATTACGGTATAAGGAGCAATTAAGCGTGAATGAAAAAGCGATGCGAAAAAGCAGATGGATCACAACAGTATCCTTAATTATCATTATTGGTATAACCTATTTATCAGCAGTTATTACAGAATTCAACTTTATCGACAGCATTGCAACATTACCAAAAGCGTTAAGCTGGATCTTCGCAAATCTCTGGATCACACAAGAAACATGGGAAAGACTGCCTGCGATCTTAGGTAAGCTCAATGAAACGATTTTTATGTCGATAGCAGCAACAACACTTGCGGCAATTATTTCGTTGTTCCTAGGTTTAATGGGATCAAAAACAACAAAAGTAAACAATGTCTTCAGTGTGCTTGCTCGGTTGATTGCCTCTTTTTCACGGAATATACCGGTTGTTGCATGGTCACTCATTTTACTAATTTCATTTGGACAAAATTCCTTGACTGGGTTTTTGGCTTTATTTGTTGGTACGCTTGGATTTTTAACAAGGGCATTTATTGAATCAATTGATGAAGCTAGCCAAAGTGCTGTAGAAGCATTGCAGGCTACGGGAGCGACGTATGCACATATTGTAAATAAGGCGGTTATTCCACAAAGCTTACCACAAATGCTAAGCTGGATTTTATTTATGATTGAAACGAATATCCGAAGCGCTACATTAGTCGGGATTTTAACAGGTACAGGAATCGGGTATACGTTTGATTTATATTACAAGTCGCTAAACTATAACGCTGTAGCACTTGTAACTTTTACAATTGTCATTGCCGTCATCATTATAGAACTGATTTCAAACCGGATACGGAAGGTGATCTTATAATGGAAATGCTAAGAGGAGGAGCGCAGCCAAAGCAAACCTACATAAAACGGACACGGACTGGTCGAATTAATATTAAAGCTGGAAATAAGGTTGAGCTCGTAACAAAGTGGACCATTGCAATGTTAGCTGTCTTAACGATTATGGCTTTCTTTTTCTTTGACTACACAGGGTTGCAGTTAGAACGCGCTATTACCGAAACAGCATATAATTTAAAGACGATGTTCTTAGAGCCAACTTTAAGTCATTTCAGCTGGGGAGAGGCTTTCCATCAAATTGGCATTACGGTTGGGTTGGGTGTTTTAGCAACGGTAATTGGAGCAATTATTGCTTTGTTTCTAGCCTTTTTAGCAGCTGAAAACCTATCCAAGCCATGGATTTCAAAATCGGTACGTGTTGTTGTAGCATTTATTCGTGCCGTTCCAACTGTATTATGGGTTCTCATTTTTGCAATTGCCGCGGGTCTTGGCAGTGAAGCTGCTGTACTTGGTATGCTATTTCACTCAATCGCTTATTTGGTGAAGGCTTTCTCCGAATCATTTGAAGAGGTCGATCGGGGTATTTTAGAAGCAATGCGAGCAACCGGCTCTAATTGGTGGCATATGGTAACACATGGCGTGCTCCCGTCTACCTTTACGTATTTACTATCCTGGACATTTTTACGATTCGAAATTAATTTCGGTGTCGCTGTCGCAATGGGCGCCGCGGCAGGAGCTGGCGGTATTGGATTTGAGCTCTTTATGGCATCGGGTTTCTATTTTGACTTGCGCGAGGTTGGATTTATCACGTACGCAATCCTCATTATCGCAATTATTTTAGAAATAGTTTCAACACAATTGAAAAATCGTTATTTCCCAGCGGCCGCAAAGAATTGAGTTTTGTATGAACCCCCTTTTTAATCAGCATATGTCAGATTATTAATATAAAAAGTATTTTGTTCCTTTTAACCGTGATGAGTGCTTTTATTCTGCCATTTCGTGATTCTATTAAACCGATCGCATTTTATTTAACTGTGGCCATCGTTCTAGGGTGGGGCACACTGCTTTTGTGGTCGGGGTTTGGTTCGAACTTCAAAAAAGTTTTTATAAAGCATGACAAGATCTTTCGAGCAGCGATGAGTTTATTGCTGGTTTATTCTGCGGTAACGATTTTTCTTTAAGTTGGACAAAGTGGAAATGATTTACTTCAAAAAGAAAAGCGCCACATTTGCGGTGCTTTTCTTTCGTTCAAGTAAATACTGTTATTCCTTCACAATCAACATATCATTCTCATCAAATTGCCAGCTCTCGCCATAAGCAACTTCCCAATAAAATCCATTCGGATCTTGGAAATAGCCGCTATATCCGCCCCAGAACACAATCTCAGGTGCTTTTACAATTTTAGCGCCAGCTTTTTCAGCAACTGCAAAAACCTCATCGACTTCTTCTTTCGATTTCCCGTTATATGCCAGCGTAATTCCGCCAAAACCGATACTAACTTGCGGTGGATTCTCTTCATCAATATCTTTTGCTAACCGATCAATCTGGAACAAGGATATTTTTGTTCCGCCATTATTGAAAAAAATAACATCTGGATCGGATTCCTCGCCATAGACAACAACGTCAAATCCAAGTCCATCCCGATAAAACGCTAACGATTCTACCATGTCCTTTACACCTAATGTGATTAAATTTAAACGATTCATTCAATCATCTCCTTATTCTACAGCTTTTTCAATAATCGAGAAGTTAGCCTCATCGCAATCTATTTCAGTCTGAGCCCCATATGGAAGAATAAACTTTGGTTCGGTGTGGCCGAAGTTCATGTTATAAAGAATTGGCAAGTCCGCTAATCCATATTCCTGCATAACTGTGCGTATCGCTTCTTTGTATTCAGTGTAATACATTTCATCATAAGGCTTGGCAAAAAGGATACCATTTGTTTTTTGTAAAATACCTTGTGCAGCGTAATTTCGCAGCCAATATTTCATCAGATCTGGCTTTGGTTTTTCCTCTGAGGTTTCAAAGAAAAGAATACTGTCATCCCAATAGCTTTCCTCTGGCCAGAGCGCTGTACTTTTTGCAAATTCAAGAACATCCATACAACCGCCAATCAACCTGCCTTGTACGACACCAGTTCCCTGCAGCACTTCATAAGCCGAATTTGGCTGCATCTTCCTCTGAGTGTCTTTGTTTGCGATATCCCACTCTAAAAATTCACTTGTCCATTCCATAGCAGGTTTAATTTCTCCAATTTTTTCATTCGAGAAAAGCGTTTGCTGAATGCTTTTTACGGTGTAAGGGTGCATCTCGATATTTTCAGCGAAATCGGTTAAGATAGCTGGACCGTAAAATGAGGAAAGTCCTGCTTTATGACAAAATAAATGAGCTATCGTAACATCTGAATAACCCATAAATATCTTCGGGTTTTCACGGATGGTCTCGAAATCGATATAGGGTAGCAATCGGATACTTTCTTCGCCACCAATGTTAGCGATAATTCCTTTAATGCTTTTATCGGCAAATGCTGTCATCAAATCCTCGGCTCGAGCCTCTGGATGTGCGTAGAGATAGTCCGACCCTTTCAAGCTGTTTGGCATAGCGACAACTTCTAGATCAAATACATCCTTTAATCGTTGGACACCTTGCTCATAGCGCCATCGTATTGGTTCATCACCAGCACCTCCCCAAGAAGGACTGACCGTTGCAACTTTGTCTCCGGGCTGTAATTTATTTGGTTTTTTCAATAATGTTCTCATCTCATCCTTCCCCTCCATCAGATTAAAGATAACGTAATTTTGTTATTCCCAATAACACATCTGTAATAGATTGCCATCAGGGTCATATAGGTTAAAAAATTGATTCACTCCATCATCTTGGATAGCAGTTACGTTTACATTTTTGTCTGTTAAATGATCAAATACCTGTTTGATATGTTGCGTGTAAAAGATAGGGTATACTTGATTTGCCTGTACTGCTTTACTCGTTCTATTTTCCTCGATGGTTAATGGAACATTACTATCTCCAATTTTTAAAATGCGATAGCTGTTGTCGCTAAAAACTTCCCGGAATCCAAGGACATCTTGATACCATGTGCTTGCTTTGGCTACATTGCTGACAGGCAAGCAAATCGTGTCGATACGTTCAATCAAACGCAAGGGCACGTTCTCTTGTTGAATTCCGTATTTTTCTTTAAATACCGGACTCAGCTCACTCCAGACGTCAAATTTATTTCCGTCTAAGTCATGAAATACGAAGTTTCTGCCCATATGCCCTCGATCTTCCACTTCCTCAGCATAAACGTCACGTTCTCGAAGTATTTTATGTAATTCCATCAGTGCATCAATTCCATCCACTTCAAATGTAAGGGAAAAGTGTTCTGTATTGGCTGTGTTAATAAAATTGGCACGTTGGCCTTCTGCAGACTTTACCAAGAAAAAACTTTGGTTAGCAAGATCGATAATTGCCTTTTCTGCATCTTGAAAACGAACTTGTGCATCAAGCTTGTCCACATACCATTTTGATGCATGCTCTATATTCATAACAGGAATATAGATAGTTCCTACCCTTATTAGACTGCTATTCAAGTTGACCCCCCCTTTAGTTGGTTCCGTTGAAACTCTTTCATAAGATATTCGCTATTCAGGTGGTAGAAACCTTTAATAGGAACCGAAAAAAGTAAAAGAAGCTGCGTGCAGCAGCTCCTCTTGACCATCTATTATGGTGACGGACGATTCGGTCCATGCAATTTAACACCAGTCTTATTCTCTTTTTTTAATGCATTTAACTCTTCCTTGCTTTTATTTTTTGATTTTGGCCTTCCAGACATCTGAATCCCTCCTTTGCTGATTAGTGTGTCTTATTTTTTAAAAAAGATAATTGATATCATAATATTGCCTTCCTATCATGATGGGATTGTATGGTATGGTTAATAATGCTGAAGTTGGTAAGGGGAATGCTGATATTCGAGTTAAATTTGCTGATGTTTAAGAGAGAAAAGCTGAAGTTCACTATTAGAGGGTGCTGCTCTTCGCACCCGGCTCGGATTAGTAGCAGCTAAGTTGAAGGGCTCTATACATAAAAAAGGCTGAACATACATTCAGCTTTCTCCTATCCCAATTATTTTGGTGAAATGGGTATCCATATCTCGCTTTTAAAATTCGGCGACGAGACATCATTATGTTCATTCCATAAAATTCTAGGATCTTCCGCTTGTTCATAATTTGCAGAAGGGAACCATTCGGAATAGATTCGCCCCCAGACATTTTGTAACGTGTCAGGGGAGGGACCAATTCCTTTAAGGATAGAATAGCAAGTAGTGTATAGATCTACCCGGCATTATGTGCCCGATTTGGCAGGGTACTTCCATTCTAATAGTAGCAGGTACATAAATGTAAAAGTAATTGTGTAAAATTTTAGTAAAAATAAAAAATACGATAGACTTGTCCAAATAACGTGTTAAAATTAACATAGGAAGTTACATAAGAAGGTGAAAATCGATGAAATTTTGGATGAGAAAATTAGCAGTTGTCTTCGTAACCATCTTCACATTAGGAATGTACAGTCCGACAGCTCTTTTAGAGATTGATGCGGATGAAAATGAAGACGCATTTGCCTCTGGAGCAGATATAAACAACCATTCTGGTCCTGTAACGGAATTACGAGAAGAAATTGATTATACGTTACCCTTGCCTATAGTAGAGGCGAATCCGAAAGAACAAGCCGTGAAAGAGTTAACTGAGCAGGCCAAGGAACAAGCGCTTATCAAATTCGGCTCTAGAATTGCAAGCCAGGTAGAGACGGAGTTCACAGACATCATTTTACCAAACATAGAAGCAGTTTTAGCTTCTATTTTAGACGAATCTGGAGCAGATAATTACGCCTATTTTGCAATTACAGAAAACCCCGCTGAAGGCTATGGAGAACGAATTTTTAATGTATATGATGAAAAAAGAGGGCAAGATATTGCAAAGTTCCATGTGCGCCGGGATAACCGTCCGCTAGAAGGACATTATTTCAATTTCCATTATCATGTCAGCAGCGATGGATTTAAGGAGCATCACGATATTGGCGAAATCTATTGGGATAAAAATACACCACCGAGGTGGATGGCATAGATTCGTGAGCTGCTTTCTCATTGTTAGAGACAATCTAACAATGAAAAAGCAGCTTATATTTTTTTATCGAGCTCCCCCATCGAACTCCACTAACAACTCCCCAATCTTCCAATCACGAATAACCTCATCTGCAACATAATCAAGCTCGGTCCTCTCCTGATTCACAATCACCAATTTAGCTCCGCTTTCCTTTGCGATAAGGGGAAATTGGTTCGCGGGTGTAACGCTTAACGAGGAACCTAGCACAATAAATAGATCTGCCCGTTCCGCTTCTTCTAAAGCCATTTGAAAAGCATCTGATGGTAATGTTTCACCAAACAAAACGATAGAAGGGCGAAGAATTCCGCCACAGGAACAGTGATATTCCTTTTTAATATATTCTTTACTGTCGTATACTTTCCCGCAGGATTGGCAGTGCAGTTTTTGCAATGTGCCGTGAAGCTCGGCAACCCGTTTACTGCCTGCAAGTTGATGAAAACCATCGACATTTTGGGTGATAATCGATTGGATAACGCCGCGCTTTTCCCAATCCGCTAGAATCAGATGACCTTTATGTGGATGATACTCCTTCACACCAAGTACGCGTTCACGATAAAATGCAATAAATTCATGTACATTATTATTTAACGCATCCGTACTAGCAATTTTACTAGGATCCTTTTTCTTCCAAAGTCCTTGGTTTGCTGAGCGGAAGTCTGGCAGTCCGCTTTCTGTTGACATCCCGGCACCCGTGAAGACAACAGAATAGCTTGCATCACGCAACCATTCTTTCAACATGAAATTCCCCCTTCGATTCATTCTAGATAGTTCCATTATACAACAGCTATTATAATTGACATCAAAAAAGGGATGTGTTATTAAATGATTAGGGATTAGCACTCCATGTCATAGAGTGCTAAAAAACTGACTGAAAAAAGGAGATGAATAGTATGAGCAAGGTAGCATTTAAAGCAGAATCGAAGAAACTATTAGATATGGTTATCAACTCCATTTATTCACAGCGTGAGGTCTTCTTAAGAGAACTTATTTCCAATGCGAGTGACGCCATTGACAAAATCTATTACAAAGCACTGACAGATGATTCTCTTTCGTTTAATAAAGATAGCTACTACATAAAAGTAGATCCAAATAAAGATACACGTACATTAAAAATTACAGATACAGGGATTGGGATGACGAAGGAAGAGCTAGAGGACAACCTTGGTGTCATTGCAAAAAGTGGTTCCCATACATTTAAAACAGAAAATGAAATCAAAGATGGCCATGATATTATCGGTCAGTTTGGTGTTGGTTTCTATGCGGCATTTATGGTAGCTGATAAAGTAACGGTGATTAGTAAGTCCCTTGAAAGTGATGAAGCATTTAAATGGGAATCAACAGGTCCTGATGGCTACACCATTACCCCTGCAGAAAAAGCACAGGTTGGTACCGAAATCATTTTAGAAATTAAAGAGAATGAAGAAGAAGAGAACTATGATGAGTTTCTAGAAGAATATCGCTTGAAACAAATCATCAAAAAGTACTCCGACTTTATCCGCTATCCAATCAAAATGGATATCACAGAAAGTAAGTTAAAAGAAGGATCAGAGGACGAGTATGAAGATGTAACCCACGAACAAACAATCAATACGATGGTTCCAATTTGGAAAAAGAACAAAAGTGAACTCACTGACGAAGACTATGAGAATTTTTACAATGAAAAGCATTACGGCTATGACAAACCATTAAAGCATATTCACATTAATGTCGATGGAACGATTCGTTATAATGCGATTCTGTACATTCCAGAAAACGCACCACATAACTATTATACGAGGGAATTTGAAAAAGGACTTGAGCTCTATTCCAATGGCGTATTGATCATGGATAAATGCGCTGATCTGCTCCCAGACTATTTTAGCTTTGTGAAGGGAATGGTAGACTCCGAAGATCTATCATTGAACATTTCCAGAGAGATGCTCCAGCATGATCGCCAGCTTAAGCTGATCGCGAAAAACATGAATAAAAAAATCAAAACACAATTACAAAGTATTTTACGAGATGATCGCGAGAAATATGAGAAATTCTATAAATCATTCGGTCAACAGCTGAAATATGGTGTATATAGTGACTTTGGTCAGAATAAAGACTTGTTACAGGATCTATTATTGTTCTATTCTTCAAAAGAGAAGAAGCTCGTCACATTAGATGAGTACGTTTCACGCATGCCAGAGGAACAAAAATATATTTACTATGCAACTGGCGAATCCAATGAGCGGATTGAAAAGCTTCCACAAACTGAACTTGTGGCAGATAAAGGCTATGAAATATTATTCTTTACCGATGAAATCGATGAATTTGCCATCCGCATGCTAATGAACTATAAAGAGAAAGAATTCAAGTCTGTATCTAGTGGTGATTTAGGTATTGAGGATGATCAAAAGGATGCAACTGAAGAAGCGCAGGAAGAAAATAAAGGTCTGTTCGCATCGATGAAGGAAATTTTATCGGGCAAAGTAAAAGAAGTGCGCGCATCAAAACGATTAAAATCACATCCTGTCGTATTAACAGCAGATGGGGAAATCTCGATTGAAATGGAAAAAATAATTAATGCAATGCCAGATGACCAAAACATCAAGGCTGAAAAAGTGCTAGAGATCAATGTAAATCATGAAATTTTCCAAGCGCTGAAAAAAGCACAGGACCAAGATAAAGAAAAATTGAATTTATATACAAACCTCCTTTACAATCAAGCACTCCTCATCGAAGGACTGCCAATTAACGACCCAGTTGAATTTACGAATGATATTTGTAAAGTAATGGTGTGATACAAACAAGGCCCCTGCATGATGCAGGGGCCTTGTTTGTATATTTGCTAAGAAATGAAAATCGTCCGCACGAAACTCGAAGCTAAGACACCATCCCGCGCCTCTAAAGCACCAAACCGCCAAATTAAGACACCATCCCGCTCCGTTAAAGCATCAACCGCCAAATTAAGACACCATCCCGCGCCTCTAAAGCACCAAATTCAAAACTAAGACACCATCCCGCTCCGTTAAAGCACCAACCGCCAAATTAAGACACCATCCCGCACCACTAAAGCACCAAACCCAAAATTAAGACACCATCCCGCACCGCTAACGCACCAAACCCGAAACTAAGACACCATCCCGCACCGCTAACACACCAAAACTCAAACTAAGACACCCCCCGCGCCGCTATCGCACCAAGCAAAAAAACGCCAAGGACTATCCCCTGGCGTCATCTAATTAAATCTACTTCCGATACATTTTAAACTGCAAAAACAATTCATTATAATAAGCTAGATTCTGCTGTCCTAGATTCTCATAAACCTCGAGACGTTCTGTTAAATCTGGTGCTGGATAGAATCGTTCATCCTCCACCATATCTTCCGGCATGTA
Source organism: Oceanobacillus sp. FSL W7-1309 (assembly GCF_038002145.1). NCBI lineage: Bacteria > Bacillati > Bacillota > Bacilli > Caryophanales > Bacillaceae > Oceanobacillus > Oceanobacillus sp. FSL W7-1309. Next base: position 1,101,949 of record NZ_JBBOBX010000001.1, on the reverse strand, counting down.
ATTCAATGCCTCTTTATTCGGCGTAGAGTAGCTGACATATTCTGTGTTTTGCGCCGCTACTTCCGGGTCCATCATAAAGTTAATAAATTGATGCGCTGCTTCGACGTTACGGGCTGTCTTCGGAATTACGAAATTATCAAACCAGAGGTTCGAGCCTTCCTCGGGAACGACGTAATCAATATCCTCGTTTTCCCACATAATATCAGCTGCATCACCAGACCAGCCGACAGCAATAGCTGCCTCCTCGTTTTGCATGAGTAGCTTGTTTTCATCACCAACAATTGCTTTTACATTTGGCGTAAGCTCTTTTAGTTTGTCTAATGCTTCCTGCAAATGCGCAGGTTCGGTATCGTTCAATGAATAGCCTAGGCTGTTTAGCCCCATACCCATGATTTCCCTGGCGCCATCAATCAGCAAAATTTGATTTTCGAATTCCGGATTCCATAAATCATTCCAGCTGGTGATCTCTGTTCCTGCTGGTAGTAATGTTGGATTAAAAACAATTCCAACTGTTCCCCAGAAGTAAGGGAGAGAATAACGATTTCCAGGGTCAAATGCTAAATCCAAAAATCGTTCATCTAAATGCTGCATGTTCGGCAACAGCGAATGATCAAGCTCGAGCAGCAGATCTTCCTCGACCATTTTTTCAACCATATATTCCGAAGGGACAGCAACATCATAGGATGTTCCGCCTTGCTGGATTTTCGTCATCATCGCTTCATTGGAATCAAATGTTTCATAAATAATCGTGATTCCTGTTTCCTCCTGAAAGCGACTAATCAATTCTTCATCAATATAATCACCCCAGTTGTACACAGTCAACGTATTGCCACCAGAAAATCCTTGGGAAGCATTTAAACGATTAATCATCACGATCAGGACGATAGAAACAATTACAATAACAAGGAATGCTCTGAAAAGATTTTTCATCTTCTAAAGTCAACTCCTTTCGCACCACTGCCACTACGTTGTGTTAAGTAGTAATACACAACAACAAGCACAATGGTTACAACAAATAAAATCGTTGAAAGCGCATTGATGTTCAAGGAAATCCCTCTTCGTGCTAACGAGTAAATCTCAACAGAAAGCGTTGTGAACCCATTTCCTGTTACGAAAAATGTAACTGCAAAGTCATCCAATGAATACGTTAATGCCATAAAGAATCCGGCAAAGATGCCCGGTGCAATATACGGCAGAATCACCTTCGTTAACACATTCCATTGACTTGCCCCGAGATCACGTGCAGCATCAATTAGTGTTGGACTCATTTCCATAAGTTTAGGCAGAACGAGCAGTACAACAATCGGAATGCTGAATGCAATATGGGACAGCAGCACGGAGTAAAAGCCTAGCTGAATTCCTGCCATCGTAAATAAAATAAGGAAGGAAGCACCGATAATAACATCAGGGCTGACAACCAAAATATTATTCAATGCAAGCAACGTATTTTTCGTTTGTCGTCTTTTATATGCGTGAATGCCAATTGCTCCCAAAACCCCAATCACAGTGGAAATCAATGCAGATAATAATGCGATTACTAATGTATTTAAAACAATAATAAGCAGCCTCGTATCATGAAGCAATTCTTTATACCAATCCAATGTAAAGCCTTCAAACCCACTCATTGTACCGCCACTATTGAACGAATAAAAAATCAAATAGAAGATCGGTGCATATAGGATGAAAAAGATAATAACCAAAAAGATATTCGAGGCAAAGGATGATTTTCTCTCCATATTACACACCTCGCTTTCTAAATCCTGTTAAGCCCATAAAAAGGAACATAATGAGGATTAAAAATACGGCAATGGTTGAACCCATTCCCCAATCCTGTGTAACCAGAAAGTGCTGTTCGATTGCTGTGCCTAGAGTGATCACACGGTTTCCTGCAATCAATCGTGTCAGCATAAATAGGGATAGAGCCGGAATGAATACAACTTGGATGCCTGACTTCACCCCGTCAATCGTTAACGGGAAGATTACTCTACGGAATGTTGTCCATCCAGAAGCCCCTAAATCCTTTGCTGCATATAGCAAACTCGGATTTAAGTTATCCAATGCATTAAAAATCGGCAAAATCATAAATGGAATGAAAATATATACTGAAACAAATACAAAACTGAAATCGGTAAACAATAGCTGTCTTGAGCCAATACCAACCCATTCCAGAAAATTATTGGCTGCACCATAGGCTCCGAATATCCCAATAAATGCATAGGCTTTTAACAATAGGTTAATCCATGACGGGACTATGATTAATAATAACCAAAGCTGTTTATGCTTTGTTCGCGTAAGTAAATATGCTGTCGGATAAGCTACCAATAAGGAGATAGCCGTAATAAGAAACGCATACCAAAACGAGCTTAACGTCATCTGTAAATAAACAGGGGTAAAGAAATTTTTATAATTCACTAGTGAAAAATTACCTTCAATATCAAAAAAGGAATAATACAAAACAAGAAAAATTGGTGCAATAACAAACAAAATGATCCAGAGTGCATACGGGATCATATACAAATTGCGCGTGCCTTTATTTTCCATCAGCTTCCCCCTCCGAATACGAATCTAAACGGCGGTCAAAGTCTTCTTCCGTTTCGTTAAAGCGCATGACGTGAATAGCCTCTGGCTCAAATTGAAGCCCGATTTTATCCCCAACTGTTGCCTTTTTCGTTGATTGGACAAGCCATTCATTGCCTTCTTGGTCAAGTCCGGTGATTTCATAATGCACCCCGCGGAAAAGTTGTGAGTGTACCTCGATTTGCAGCATGCCATCTTCAAACGATGTAATCTGTAAATCCTCTGGACGAATCACGACTTCAACCGGCTCATTAGGGTTCATTCCTTGGTCAACACATTCGAAATTCCCGCCACCGAATGAGACAAGGAAGTCTTCAATCATGGTTGCTTTTACGATATTGGACTCTCCAATAAAGTCGGCAACAAATCGATTGATTGGTTCATCATAAATATCGTTAGGTGTGCCACTTTGCTGAATTCTACCTTTATTAATAACAAAGATTTCATCAGACATGGCAAGCGCTTCTTCCTGGTCATGTGTGACAAAAATAAACGTAATCCCAAGGCGGCGCTGCAGCTCACGCAATTCGTACTGCATTTGATAACGAAGCTTTAAGTCGAGTGCAGACAACGGCTCATCAAGCAGAATAACCTCTGGTTCATTGACAATAGCCCGGGCGATTGCAACACGTTGGCGCTGACCGCCAGACATCTCTTTAATTTCCCGGTCCTCATAACCGGAAAGGTTCACGAAGCTTAAAGCTTCTTTTACTTTGGCTGCAATTTCCGATTTTTTCATTTTTTTAATACGCAGTCCAAAAGCGACATTTTCAAAAACATTTAAATGAGGAAAAAGGGCGTAATCCTGAAACACGGTATTTACTTGACGTTTGTTAGCTGGAATATGGTTAATCTTTTTCCCGTTAAAATAAATATCACCTGAAGTTGCTTCTGTAAAACCAGCAATCAAGCGAAGTATTGTTGTTTTACCGCAGCCAGAGGGACCAAGCAATGTATAAAATTTCCCTCTTTCTATCTCAAAGCTTACTCGATCCAATACAGGGGGATCCTGGTCATATTGCTTTGTAACATTATGAAATTGAATAATAGCAGAATTCGTCATAGCAATCTCCTTTATATAAAAATGACATGATGCAGTTGATTTGATGGAATTTGAAACGTTTGTTAATCGACAAGATTAGCGTTTAGGTGAACAGGGTATAGAAGTCTAAAGGTTTATTGCCTTATCGTGAATCCAGTAGGTTCAACGGCGCTTCTGCCTTTACGTTTTTGTTCACTTTTTCTCAGATTCGAGATAATTATACATGAAAAGTAAAAAAAAGAAATTACTTTTTTTCATTGAATAAAACGTCTCTATCACGAGGATGTTAAGTGATAGAATCCAACGTCATAAAATGGACAAATTTATAAATAAAAGTGACACGTTGTCATGAAAATTATTGACATATGACATTGTGTCATTTAAAATAAAAATTGAACAACATGACATGATGTCACAAGGGAGAAGTATGGAGGAAGGAAATGCCTAAACTTACATTTTTTAATCTACCGGAGATGAAGCGGAACAAATTAATCAGAGCAGCCGAAGCAGAGTTTTCAAGAGTTCCATTGTCTCAAGCCTCCATTTCAAACATTGTAAAAGCTGCAGAGATTCCGCGGGGAAGTTTTTATCAATACTTCGAGAATAAAGAGGATGCATATTATTTTTTATTGGAGGAGCAGTGGAATAAAAGGCAGGATAAATTTATTGCTTCGTTGAATAAGTATAATGGGGATATTTTTGAAGCATTCAAAGAGCTATTCCAGCTCATGCTTGAGGAAAAGAAGACAGAGGATGGCTACAATTTTTTAAAGAATGCTCTACTGAATGTGACACATGAAATTGAGGATGTATTCACAAGGATTTTTGATGAAAAGCAAATCGATACCAACAGATTGAAGGAAATAACGCCACTCATCAATAAAGAATGTTTGAATATATCTGGTGAAGATGAGTTCTATCATATTATTCAGATCATTACGTCGGTCACATTCCGCAATTTAGTGGAAAAGTATTCGCGGAATATGTCCAAGGAAGAAGCCCTGGAGAACTTCATTATTGAAATGAATTTGCTTAAAAAGGGTTTATACAAGTAATTTACCGTACACAACGAGGAATACATGTACTGAAAACTACAGAAAATGGGGTATGATAAATGACAGTTACAATTTATGGAGCTGCATGTTCGTCGACAAGGAAAGCAAAGCAATGGTTTTCAAGGCAAGGGATTCATTACAAGGAAAGAAATGTGATAAAGGATCCGCTCACTGTTCATGAATTGCAAAGCATTTTACGGATGACAGTTGAAGGCACGGATGAAATTATTTCCACACGATCAAAGGTTTATAAGGATTTAAATCTGGATATTGAATCTTTACCATTACAAGAACTATTAGAGCTTATTCAGAAGCACCCTCGATTATTAAGAAGTCCGATCATGGTGGATGATAAGCGATTACAGGTTGGCTACCATGAGGATGATATACGTCAGTTTCTACCAAGAAAAACCCGTGAATACCAGTGGTTGCAATGGAGAATGGATCATCTTCAGTTAGCAAAAGGGTAACATTTCCATATGAAGGGCAGGGGTGGCTTTTGTGAGTTTGATTGCAAAACAGACCTATTGTAAGGTAATACGTGAAGTGAATAGTTTAGAACAAAAAGATACGGAACAAACACGCACGATGTATTTGTATGATGACAGGGTTGTCACACAGTACAGGGAATTTAAGATACATGATGTGCTGGATATTTCCTATCGATTTATAGGCGATGATGGAGGGTTGCTCTATTTGCATACCATTAATGGAGTATATCCTTATATCGTCAAATCCTCTCCGAAAGCTTTTGTCGAAGCATTCAAGGAATTTCGAAAAACATTATAATACATATACCACCTTTGAACATCACCTCATTTTAAGTAAGTTAACCGCAAGCGTTCTTGGTAAGTAGAAGTATACATCTACCTGCTTCCATAATTACAAGCAACTCAATAAATACCTACCTTTAAAAATCTAATACACAAAAAAACAGCTGTTCTAAAAGATGAATAGTTGTTTTTTTACTTAAACATATTCTTCCATTATTACGTAAGCTTTACCTTCTTTTAAGAAATGTTTTTCCGTTTCTTGTAATCCAAATTTTTTATAAAAAGCTACCTTATCCTTTCTTGCATTACACCAAATCTTCTTAATTCCGAAATGCTTTGCCTCCTCGAGAACGTAGGATAACAATGCACTTCCGTGTCCATTACCTTGTTCCCGTTGAATTGTAGCAAATTTACGAAATTGGCATTCTCTATTTTTTATAAAAAGTGAAATCACAGAAGTAAGTTTGTTGTTCTTAAAAAGACCTAAATGGATACCTGTATCATCATTATCTAATTGAATGAAGTCAAAGGGCTTATCTGGCCACATGACTTTATGTCTTATCTCCCATGCCTTTTCCTTCTCTATTTTTGTAATGTAGATTTTCATGATAACCTCCAAAGTCGTAATGAGAATATTAGTGGTATGGCAAGAAGTACTGTCGTTCCTTATAACTTGATTTTATCTCTTTTAGCGGGCGATTAGCAATCATCGAAGGATGAAATTGTTCCGTTTCCTATTCCCTGCACCACTAGTTGTTGGTTTGATCGGCTCATCACTACGCTTTTAACTTACTAGTTCCTAACAGGGCATTTGTGCATAGACTAATACAGGAATAAATAAGGGGTGTAAATGAATGGGACTATACATTAATGATAGAAACCATAAGAACATGTATAAAGGCCGTGACAAACTCCAAGGACAAAACCAAACACTTTTCGTACAAAATCATGTATCGGAAATGGTAAAGGAGCAGCAACGAATCAACGGGAAGCTTGCTCGTACACTTCTTGGAATTAAAACAATGTATGAACAGCAGTATGATGAGAGTGAAAATAAATGGACGCAAATAGAAGCGCAACTACAGGAGTTACGGCATTTTAATGCGCATCATGAACAGATGGAAAAACAGGTTGTAAGCTATTTGAAGCAGTTGGAAAAAGACAATATGAAACTACGCGAACTAATCGAAGCAGATCAATTATCCGAACAAGAAGTAAGAGAACAATGGAACCAGATTAATTCCTCCTATGAAGAAATTGCTAATCAGCTTGAAACGGTTGCCAAGGCAAATGAACAACTATCATCGAAAATCGATAATCAAGCTGATTTCCAAGATCAATTGTCAAAGCAGCTATCTGTTCAAGATGAGTCGACTAAGAGGATGGATAGCGGTTTGAAAAAACAGCAAGCATTGTCCGAAAAAATTGCCAGGGCAAATGAACAACTATCATCGAAAATTGATAAACAATCCAATTTTCAAAATCAATTAACTGAACAACTATCTGCTCAAGGCGAGTTGACAAAGCAGATAGAGAAGCGCATCGTAAATCAAGAGGCGTGGACGAAAAAGGCAAATGAAGAGCTATCATTGAAAGCAGATAAACAATCCAATTACCAAGATCAGCTGTCCAAACAATTATCTGCTCATGGAACGTCAATGAAGCAAATAGAGAAGCAACTGGAAAATCAGAAAACAATGACCGAAAAGGTTGCGGAGTCAAATGAACAGCTAACCTTAAAAGTAGATAAACAAACCGATATCCAAGAACAATTGGCAGAACAACTATCCGCTCAAGTCGAGTCGAACAAAAAGGTAGAGGAGCTAATGGGAAATCAGGAAGCATTGACTAAAAAGCTTGCAAAGGCAAATGGGCAGCTAACCTTAAAAGTAGATAAGCAAACTGATTTTCAACAGCAGTTGTCAGAACAATTATCTGCTCAAGATGAGTCGAATAAAAAGATAGAGGAGCGCATGGAAAGTCAGGAAGATTTGGTGAAAAAAATTGCGAAGGCAAATGGGAAGCTGGCATTGAAAGTGGATAAACAAACCGACTATCAAGAACAGCTGTCAGAGCAGCTATCTGCGCAAGGCGAGTCGACGAAGCAAATAGAGAAACGGATGGAAAGTCAGGAGGCATTAACGGAAAAGGTTGTCAGGCAAATGGGCGATTTTCGGAGTGTTTTATTCGAACGTACTAATTATTTATCGGAGAAAATAGAGGAGACGTATAGCTATATTCTTAGTCAGCTAACGGATTGTGACCAAATCCACTCGAACTTTTTGCTGTACGAAAGCCAGAAGCAGAAAGAGAAGAGCAAATAGAAACAGGGGCTGGTATATGCCATTGCATATACAGCCCCTGTTTTTGTAAACCTTTAGAAAATTATTCTTTACACTTTCTTTATACTTTTCTGGACTTATTCTTTATACTTGCAGCTTATTCTAAATGTATCAACATGGAAAGGAAGATTATGTGTGGCAGAAATTATTCTTAAAGCGGCAAATATCTCAAAAATATATGGTAAACACAAGGTCCTTGATAATGTATCGATTAAAATCAAACGTGGAATGATCTATGGATTAATCGGTGAAAATGGTGCAGGGAAATCCACTTTCATGCGTGCTGTGATGGGATTAATTGCGATTGACGGTGGAGACATCGAGCTGTTTGGTGAAACGAGTACGAAAGGATTACAGCATGCGAGAAGGAAGATGGGGCAATCGATTGAAATGCCAGCACTATACCCTGATTTGTCAGCTCGAGAGAATCTGCAGGTGCAAGCGGCAAATGGTGGCGTCGGTGAACGAGAGATTGCTGATTTACTTCGTCTAATGAACTTGGAGCATACAGGGAAAAAGAAAACAAAGCACTTTTCGCTAGGGATGAGGCAACGTTTAGCAATTGCGTCGACATTAATAACTAATCCCGAATTCTTAATCTTGGACGAACCGACAAATGGCTTAGACCCATCTGGTATTGTCGAAATGCGAGATATGATTCAACGATTGGTGACAGAACGTGGAATTACAGTATTGCTTTCGAGTCATTTGCTGGATGAGCTTTCCCAAATTGCTACACATTACGGTATTTTACATGAGGGGAAAATTATAAATGAACTATCCAAGGAAGATCTAGCACGGGTTGCACGGCAATACATTGAAGTAGAAACAACAGAAGTGGAAAAAGCAGTCGTTGTACTTGATGAAATGGGAATCCAAGACTATGAAGTGATCAATGGAATCGAAATTCATATTTATGAGCGCTTGGACGAGGCTGCTGCAATCAATCGTGCATTGGTTTTAGAGAATGTAAGAGTTTCCAGAATTGGAACAACAAGACAAAAACTAGAAGATTATTTCTTGCAATTAACTGGAGGAACAAAGAATGTTTAATCTTTTAACAGCTGAAAAAATAAAAATGCGTCGGAGCAAAAAATTATGGATCGCCTTAGCTATCTTATTTATTCTTCCTATTATACAAGTAATAAATAGCCAGCTAACCGTTCACCATGGGACAGAGCTCGTTCAGGTGATTGATACAGTCATTAATGGAGCGACAGGAATCCTAATGATGAAAAAGAATGGATTTACGATTTTATTGGTGCTAATTGTGTTTATTAGCTTATTTATCGGGGAAGAATTTCAGAATGGAACGATTCGTAATACACTGTCCTTAGGACGAAGTCGCGTACATTATTATGTATCAAAATTCCTCGCAGCAGCAATTTTTGCCTTTGTTGGTGTACTTGGAATGACAATGCTTGGAATAGCTAGCTATACAGTTGTATTTGGCTTTGGTGAGGTTGATGGAATTACGAATTATATTCGTTATGCCATTCAATCCTTTAGTGTGCTTTATCTATTAATTTTGGCGAATGTATCGATTTATGTCCTGATCAGCTTTCTAACAAAAAATAGTAGCATCTCGATTGTGTGGAGTTTTCTTTACACGATTGCCACTGGATTTCTCCCAGAAATTTTTCAGCACACAGAAAACTTTGGTCATGTCACATTCTGGTTTACAGAGACATTTTTATTCTACTTTTATTTTGTGAGCCCGGCAGATATCGCCGAGATCCCAAGGATGATTGTAGTGAGTATTATTACCATTGTGTTATCATCAGGATTAGGAATCCTTCTGTTTAAACGAACTGACATAAAGTGAAACTATATCACGAGATAGAACCAGGAGGCTAAGGGCTGTTATTCGTCCTCCACGTTTTTTTCTTGCTTGTGCTTAGAAGTGGCGTGTCAGAGCCCGTAATGCATAATAAAGTAGGTCGATAGGATGGCAACAATATTAATTATTGAGGATGATCATGCAATTCATTCGCTGATTAAAGAGGCATTGACACTGCAAGGCTTTAAAACCTTAAGTGCATATTCAGGCACAGAAGGGAAATTATTACTGGAACAAAGTCAACTAGATGTTATCTTGTTAGATTTAATGCTGCCTGGGATGGATGGAGAAGTTTTTCTGCAGGATCTTCGGAAGGATAGCATGATACCGGTGATTGTGATTTCGGCTAAGAATGACCAAGCTTCGAAATTGGATATTTTGACGAATGGTGCGGATGATTACATTACAAAACCTTTTGATGTGAAGGAGCTGCTCCTACGTATTCATATTCAATTACGCCATGCTGCAAAGGCTGTATCCAACGAAATGAAAGAAATCCTGTATCAGGATATTCGAGTGAATTTAGATACTCGCGAAGTGAAAGTCAATGATCAGCTGGTCCATTTAACGGGACGCGAATACGCGATTCTGCTCTTATTCCTGGAGAATCCGAAAAAAGTATTCAGTCGTGCCAATATATATGAAAGTATTTGGAATGAACCGTTTTTTAATAGTGATAAAACGATTAATATGCATATAAGTAATTTACGAAATAAATTAAACCAAGCTGATACAAACTATATTCAAACAGTATGGGGTATTGGCTTCAAATTTGATTAACGAAAGGAGCGTGAATGTGATGTGGGGATGGGTTTTTGCCTTCTTTGCATTTGTGCTCCTTCTTTATGTTTACTTTTTAAAGCGAGAACTTCGAAAGTTGAAGCGGGAGGTTAAAGAGCTTCCGAATCGTTCAAGTTTTGGCGGAAGGCTTTCAATTGATTTTCGTGATGAGGTATTGCTTGACTTGATTGAGGCGCTGAATCAGATGATCGATGCTTTTGAGAAAAAAAATCAACAAGCAAAGCAAATGGAAGAGAGTGTCAAGCTGACCATCGCTGGGCTTTCCCATGACCTCAGGACTCCGCTAACATCGATTAACGGCTATGTCCAGTTATTGCAAGAGACGACGGATGAAGCGAAGCGGCTGCATTATATATCAATTATTAAACAGTCTGTTGAGCGTTTAATGGAAATGACTGATCATTTCTATGACTTGGCCCGTATTGAAACCAATCAAAAGGAAATAGTGTTTTCTTCCATAACATTATCTAATTTGGTGGAGGAAGTTGTCTTATCCTTTTATGAACAATTGGAGCAAAAACAAATAGAAATCGATTTTTCGGCACAACAGCACAACTACCAAATTATTGCCGACGAGTTCATGTTAGTACGAGTTATCCAAAATGTCGTTCAAAATATAATTCGTTATGCCAAAAGCAAAGCAGTAATCAGCTACGAGAAACAAGGGGGCGATATCATGTTCAGCATTAAAAATGATATTAAACCAGATAGTAAAGTGGCGGTAGAAAAAGTATTTATGCGTTTTTATACAGAAGTTGCAAGCAGAACGAATGCGGAAGCCAGTGGATTAGGGCTATACCTCTCTAAAAATCTGGTTGAAAAAATGGATGGAAAAATGGATGCGGCGTTGCATGGAGAGTGGTTCATCATTAATATTAGACTGCCTATGAATAGAAGTCAGCTTTGATGTTTTTAGTTAACATGCTGCAATGGGAGCTAAATTAGAAAAGGCTAGTAAAAAAGGCGAGACAGCTTTGATTAAATTGCCTCACCTTTTTATGTTTGTTATTGTCTTTCGGTTTCCTTTTCGAGCTTATGAATCCGAACAGACGCAATAATCAGTGCTCCTATTAGAAATAAGCCAAGATAGCCGATAAGTGGATAGAAGTAGCTGACAAGATCTGTAAATCCAAAAAAGCTTAATAAATAGGCAATTACTAGAGTGACAACAAGGAAAGCTTTAAATTTCGGCGTTCCTATTTCGACAAACCGTGCGCCGAATGAGAAGAACATGCTTGCTGCTGTATTAAAGATCATACCGAACAAAACAATTGCCATGAAAAAGCCTAATGCTGGAGATACTTGATTAGCAAGCTGCAGCATTGGCATTTCATAACCTTGTACAAGGTCAATTTTTGAGAAAATCGCAAGGTGGCTTAAAATAATAAGAACCCCGATTCCTAATCCGCCAACAAGTCCTCCAAGAGCTGCCGTTTTTTCATTACGCTGGGCCCCGCCCATTACAAGCGACATCGAAGCGCCAACCGCGATATTAAACGAAACGTAGTTAATTGCGGAGATAAACCAGTTTGGTAGTGTCGTCGGTTGCTCCATTGCAATCGAATTAAGATTGGTAAATGTATTATCCATTGATAGTACACTATAGATCGACAGGATAATGACGATTAGAATTAGAAACGGTGTAATACTGCCAATAATCGCTACGAATCGATTTACCTTTGCCATTCCTGCAATAAGCACGAGAATAGTCATCAGGCTTGTCCCGACAAAATATGGGAATTCAAATTGCTGATTTAAATTTGAACCAGCACCTGCAATCATAACGACTCCTACACCGAACAGTGTGAATATAATGATGTAGTCAATGACAACTCCAAGATAACGTCCGCTAATTTTGTAAATAGCATCCCGATGAGAGGTCGTCTGCATTCGGCTGCCAATTTGCATTAAAACCATGCCCAGGTAGGCGAATAACGCACTTGCAATCACGGCCCCAATAATACCAAGGAGACCAAAGCTCGTGAAGTACTGTAAAATCTCCTGCCCAGAAGCAAAGCCAGCACCAACAATGACGCCTATGAAAGCACTGCCGAGCTGCAAAATTTTCTTCATACTATTCTCTCCCATCTATTTCCTATCCATGTTGTCCTTGTATCCCTTTTCAAAATAGAAGAAGTACTTAGAAATCCAGATCAGTCTAACTGTGATACGTGAAATCTCTATGACATAGCTTTTAGTGATCTTCTTTCTATAAGTTTCAGGGAGAAATATAATTAGTATAGCATAATTTTTTGTGAATTCACCTTTTTCAATGGTAAAATGAATCTATTGTCACATGCAATGTAATTTATAGATGAAAATGAGAAAGAAGGTATCTTTATGATACATAAAAGTTATCGTGATACATGGACAGAAATATCTTTGGACGCGATTGAGGCGAATGTACAATCCTTCAGAAGACATATTGGAACTAGCAAGTTTATGGCAGTCGTTAAGGCGGACGGTTATGGACATGGAGCGGTGCAGGTTGCGACAGCTGCGACGGAAGCTGGTGCCGACTACTTAGGCGTTGCGCTTTTAGATGAAGCGCTCCACTTGCGGGAAGCGGGAATTGATGTCCCGATTCTTGTGCTGGGTTATACTGCTCCACACGCAGTAGAAGAGGCGGTGAAGCACGACATTACCCTTACCGTTTTCTCGGATGAATCAATCAAGGAAATGGAACGCGCTGCAAATGTATGGAATAAACAAGCGAAGGTGCATTTGAAAATAGATAGTGGCATGAATCGCATTGGGGTTCGTGATCAAAACGAGGCGCTTCAAATTTGTAAGTCTTTTAACGACTCTAAAGTTATACTAGAGGGGATATTTACACACTTTGCCGACGCTGATAACCCAGATTCTGCTTATACGTATCAGCAATATAAAAATTTTACATCATTGGTTGACTACCTGAACCAACATCAAATCGAAATTCCGTTAAAGCATTGTTGTAATAGTGCTGCAACGATTGCGTATCCTGAGATGCATTTGGATATGGTACGTGTCGGTATTAGCTTGTATGGACTTTATCCGAGTGGGCATTTGCGAGCAACAATTCATTTAAAGCAGGCGATGAGCTTAAAAACAAAGCCTGCCATGATAAAAGAGGTACAATCCGGTCATTCGATTAGCTATGGATGCACCTACACACCAGATGCTACATCTGTAATTGCGACATTACCAATCGGCTATGCGGATGGACTTTCCAGGCAACTTTCAAATAAGGGGGAAATGATGGTTAAAGAATTGCGAGTACCGATTGTTGGTAGAATATGTATGGATCAAACGATGATTGATGTCACTGCTGTTGAACAGATTAGCAAAGCAGATACTGTTACGATTTTTGGCGATCCTGAGGATGGTTATATTTCACTCGATGAAGTAGCAGAGCATATGCAAACGATTCATTACGAAACGGTTTGCTTAATCGGAAAGCGTGTTCCAAGGGTATATGTAAAAGGTGCTGCCAATTAATTACGAAGGATGCTCCAGAAGGCATCCTTCGTAGTGATAAAGGTCATTTACCTAATTGTATCTCATCAAGGCCTGCCAATTCTACGGATTGTTCATGATTCATATTATCGAGCGGAAAAACAGTGGCTGTCTCCTGATTAGCATCCAATGATTGAATATATACCGGAATACCTCGGAAGTTCACGTTGACCATTTCAATCGACTCCAAAATTTCCAATGCACGTTGTCTATTCATGATATCCTCCTTTGCTTGGCAAGTTGCAAAGTTTATATCTTTCCTAATTGCTAAGGCCTTTGCCTAAAAGCTTAAGAAGAACCAGCTTCTAACAGTGTTATTTTCTGTTGGTTTTGAGATGGTTATACGAGGCAATTTTTAGACCTGGTGCATGACAGAACTGTTATAGACATTCCAATCTAAAGTTGTTACTATTTAGAAAAGAAAAGATGCTGGAATGCTTGTTTCCCATAAACTTTTGACTTAGGAAAGGTGTAAGATGAAACCATTTACTGCAAACGTAATTGCAATTATCAACCAAATACCAGAAGGAAGGGTCATGACTTACGGACAGATTGCTAAAGCAGCAGGAAGTCCACGGGCTGCCCGTCAGGTTGTGCGAATTTTACATTCAATGAGTAGAAAGCATCGCCTTCCTTGGCATCGTGTCATCAACGCGAAGGGGCAAATCGCTATTCAAGATAAATTTGGAGCATTGGAGCAGAAATCGCAGCTGGAAGTAGAAGGTGTTGAGGTCAGCCGTAAGGGAGAGGTGGATTTGGAACGATATCAATTTCATGTGAGTACCGAGATAGATATGTTATAGAAAATTCGGGAACAAATACATATTCAATTTTAAAAATTAAAGTTATACTATAGATAAGTCTTACTGTTACTAAAAGATAGGTACTAATATTATCATGATAGATAAGTGATCTAAACGTATTACAATAAATTTTAGGAAAAGGATGGTCGAGATGGAGTTTAGCATGCATGAAAATGGTTTCGAATCTGAATTTGATTTTGGAAAATTAACAATATCGGGCAAGGATGAGTTTGGGTTTAGACCATACGCATTACTAGTATCCTCCATAGCTGGTTGCAGTGGCGGGGTTTTGAAGCAAGTGCTTACGAAAATGCGCATTGCTTTTGATAATATTGCCATTACTGCGGATGTGAAACGAAATCCAGATATAGCAAATCGTGTCGAAGAAATTAAATTGCACTTTACCATTTTCGGTAAGGATCTTCCTGAAAAAAAGGTGGAAAAAGCGTTAGAGCTAAGTTCAAAAAACTGTTCGATGGTTCAATCCGTAAAAGGGAGTATTAACGTTATCGAGACCTTTGAAATAAAGGAATAACTAATTGTTCGATTAAGTCTGGAGGGAAAGAAGGAGGCAGTTTTTTATTGATAACGAAATCCCTTGTTAAAAAGATTCTAAAGCTGGCCGCTGTCATTGCGGTCATCATTTTCGTTTACATATATTTCTCAGCATTTTTACCAGTATTATTAGCATTATTGACTGCACTCATGTTTGAGCCTTTTGTAAGATGGCTGAAGCTGAAGATGAAAGTAAGGAAAAGGGTTCTCCCAGTTACCATTACCTTTACCCTGTTTATTGCTATCTCCAGTTTGCTGGTCTATATCACATTAACCCGTGTGGTGGAAACAATTTATAATTTTACATTGCAAATTCCTACCTATGCATTTCAGGTACAGCGGTTTATCAATGATGTCATTATCCGTTTTAATGAGCTAATTGAAGATATACCAATCGCTCATGTTGTTATTCGGGAGCTTGAGAACCAATCCAATAGTGTAGTGGAAACAGCTTTGGATGTTACATCCTATTTATTAACAATTCTCGGCTCGTGGATTCAATCTGTCCCAAATCTTATCTTTGTGTCATTGATTTATTTGATGACGCTATTCTTATTCAGCTTGGACTTGCCTCGATTAAAACGGTTATTTTACAATTTATTCAATCGAGATACATCGGAAAAGCTGCGTTTCGTTAACCAACGACTAGGAAAGGTTTTCCTTGGTTACTGGAAAGCCCAATTTATCCTAAGTATTGGTGTTTTCGTCATTACGTATGCAAGTCTTTTGTTTATTTCACCCGGTGCCGCATTAATAATGTCTGTCATCATTTGGCTAGTCGATATTATTCCATTATATGTTGGACCAGCGCTTGTGCTGATTCCATGGGGACTTTTGGCCATGATGCTCGGAAATGTTGGAGCAGGAATCCAACTTATATTGCTTGCTCTTATCATAACCATTTTAAGGCGTATCATCGAGCCGAAAGTATTAGGTGATTCTATAGGACTTGCGGCACTCCCGACTGTGCTTTCTATGTATTTTGGTTTTGTGTTTTTCGGTGTGATGGGGCTAATCCTCGGGCCGTTCGTTTATATAGCGATTCTTTCTGCAAAAGAATCAGGCTTGTTTGATTTAGGCTTAAGCAAAAAAGATGAAGAAATAATTTGATTGGCAAGGCTGTTACGATTAAGTAACAGCCTTTTTATATGCAAATGGTGGAGAAGCGGCACAGAAGTAAATAATTACATTATAATAAGAATGAAGGAACATGCGAATGTTTATTTCCTAAGCATCAAATTGTATTTCGAAAAAGCAAGTCGGTATAATAGGACGTGAGTTGTATTCATAACATACGAGAACTAAAAACAGCTGATCGCTTCATGATGAAGGGATAGTCTGATTATATGTGATATAGATGATTTTTGGGAAAGGGGGATCACAATGAAGGTTTTGGGGATTTCTGGGTCAATCGTTGGCTCCAAAACGCGAATTGCTGTTGAAAATATATTAAACCGGATAAACGAACAGTATGAGGATATCGAAATTGAACTTATTGATTTGAAGCAATATAACCTCGTATTTAGCGATGGAAGGGATTATCGTGATTATACAGGGGATACAAAGTTAGTATTAGAAAAAATAATGGAAGCGGATGGCTATATTATCGGGACACCAACATTCCAAGCATCTATTCCAGGTACATTAAAAAACCTGTTTGATTTGCTTCCAATGGATGCATTTCGGGAAAAAGTTGTCGGTCTCGTATCGACAGCTGGATCAGCAAAACATTATTTAGTGGCTGAACAGCAGTTGAAGCCAATCTTGAATTATATGCAAGCAATGGTTATCCCGAAATATGTATTTATTGAAGAAAAGCATTATCATAAACAAGCAATTATAGATGATGAAATTGTTTTTAGGCTTAACCGATTGGCAGATGATGTTGTCTTTTTTCTTCGGACAGCAGTGCAAATGAAAGCATCTGAAGAATCCGCATACCCATTCTAATAATCAAACAGGTTCCTGCAAAGCTGCAGTGCCTGTTTTTTCTTTTTATAAATAAGGTAAGCAAATAATTTTACGGTTACTTTTTATAACTATATAATAAAAAAGAATTAAATGTGTTGCAATAAGTAAAAAACGATGGTATAGTATAAGTAATTCAAGTATGTTGAATTAAAATTAATTGAAGAATGTAAAACATTTAGGGGGAAATAGAATGTTAAAAATAGGTATTATTCAAGGTAGTGTACGTCAAGGACGTAACGGAGATGCAGTTGCAAAGTGGATGCATGATTTTGCAACAAAACGTAATGACGATGTAACTTATGAAATCGTAGACTTAGCTGAATATAAATTGCCATTCCTTGGTGAAGAACTTCCAGCAGAAAGACAGGCAGAAGCAGAAACTGCAATTAAAGCATGGTCCGAAAAAATTGCTTCATTCGATGGTTATATTTTTGTAACTCCAGAGTACAACCATGCAATTGGTGGCGCATTGAAAAATGCATTGGATTTCTTAAACCCAGAAGTGAACAACAAAGCAGCTGGTTTCGTTGGATATGGTAGCTTAGGCGGTACACGTGCACACGAAAACCTTCGTCTAATCCTTGGTGAACTACAAGTTGCAGATGTGCGTACTGCAGTAACGTTCTCACTAATGACTGACTTTGAAAACATGAGCGTATTCAAACCTGCTGACTTCCATGCAGATAATGCAAACGGAATGCTTGATCAAGTAATCGCTTGGAGCAGTGCTTTAAAAACAGTTCGCAATTAATAAAAAGTAAATTTTAAGAAGTAAAAAAGATACCTTATAAATAGAGAAAAGGTATTGGGTATCATTGGACTAATAATGGGCAGCTACCCCTGAATAACTATGTTTACATAGTGCTAGGCTTGGGTTACTGCCTCTTCTTTTTAAAGGGTCAATTTAAACTTAGATAACGGACAGGAAAGGTTGTGAACATACAATGGGATTTTTTGATAAATTATTCGGTAGATCAAAGCAAGCAGCAGCACCAGTACCAAAAGAGAAATTGAAAATCGCTATTGTGCAAGGCAGTGTGCGCCAAGGCCGTAATGGGGAATCAGTTGCTAACTGGATGTACGACTTTGCAACAAAACGAAATGCCGACGATGTCACATATGAAATTGTAGACTTAGGAGCATATAAATTGCCATTCCTTGGTGAAGAACTTCCAGCAGAAAGACAGGCAGAAGCAGAAGCTGCGGTTAAAGCTTGGTCTGAAAAAATCGCTGCATTTGATGGTTACATTTTCGTAGCACCAGAATACAACCATGCAATTGGTGGGGCATTGAAAAATGCATTAGATTATTTAAACCCAGAAGTAAACAATAAAGTAGCAGGTTTCGTTGGATACGGTAGCTTAGGTGGGGCGCGTGCACATGAAAACCTTCGTCTAATCCTTGGTGAGCTGCAAGTTGCAGACGTACGTACTGCAGTAACATTCTCGCTAATGACTGACTTTGAAAACATGAGCGAATTCAAACCTGCGGATTACCATGCAGACAATGCAAACGCGATGCTTGACCAAGTAATCGCTTGGAGCAAGGCATTTAAGAAAATTAGATAATTGAAAGGAGGGTTGTCATTTATGGCAGCCTTTTTCTTTGCACAGGAAACTATAAAATTTGAATGCTGTGGATAACTTAGTTACCTAAACGGCTACGTCCAGCTCCAGCGCCCAGCGACTAGCGAGACTTCCCTCACCTCCGTACGATAAGTCAACATCGACTCCCTGCGGTCGCCGTGTTTCCTTTATCTCCTACGGCTCAGTCCAGTCCGTACGTCGCTAACCGGGCGCTTGCGCTTTTGTTCTTTCGAACAATAATAGAAGGCTTCACATTTCGTTATGCAAAATGTAATGCTGTTCAGTTGAGATGTGTAGTATGGCATAGTAGAATAAGAAGGCAGAAGAGGGGTGGGAAAGAAAAGTGGAAATGAAACATTTACAGTATTTTATTGAAGTCACGCGTGCTGGCAGTTTTACGCATGCCGCAGAAAAATTATATATGACACAGCCTGCAATTAGCAGAATTATAAAATCGTTAGAAGATGAACTGGAAGCCTCGCTTTTCATTCGTTCACGAAAAAAACTATCTCTAACAGATGCTGGAAAAATTCTCTATGAGCACGCTCAAGTGATGGAAAAGCAGTTCCAAGCGTTACGACTTGAGTTGGAAAGCCTTTCGTTCCTAAAAAAAGGCCATATTCGTATTGGCTTGCCCTCGATTATCGATTCCGTTTTCTTCTCTAAATTAATCGCATCTTTTCATAAAGAATATCCAGATATTACGTTTCAATTAATAGAGGATGGATCAAAGCGAATAGAAGAAAAAGTGATGAATGATCACTTGGATTTTGGCGTTGTCTTCCTGCCTACCCGCCACAACTTTTTTGATTGCTATTCGTTGGGAGAGGAAGATTTAAAGCTCATCGTACCCGCCGACCATGAGCTTGTAAATCGGCAAGAGGTCGCAATTGCTGAATTAAAAGAAGAAGATTTTATTATGTTTAATAAAGATTTTGCACTGCATGATCATATATATTCGGCTTGCAGAAAGTCTGGCTTTGAACCGAGAATTATTTCGGAGACCTCACAGATGGACTTTATAGAGGAAATGGTAGCTTCAAATCTTGGAATAACCTTATTACCAGAAAGTACGATTAAAGGCTTAAAACGTGACGTAAAAGAAATAAAACTGTCCCATCCGACAATTAAGTGGCACTTAGCAATGATTTGGAAAAAGAATCAAGCATTATCACCTGTCAAACTTGAATTTATCCGATTTGCAAAAGTGAATCTGAACAATACATAAGACCTCCTTTTAGGTGAGTCTTTTTTATTTGTTTATCTAAAGCGTTTACAAACACTTTTGTTATGAATAGCATCGGATTTCGGCATTGTACTTTGGTTATCGGGGCGTTATACAATAGAACCTGTACATAACAATGTATCTACATCAGATAAACAGTTTGCTGTAGCAATAAAAAGTAGTAAGGTGATTAGTTTATGAAAGCAAGAAAAATGGGAGAAACACGCATTATTCAGAATGACCAGGTTCTAATTAATGATTTAAATAATTATCATACATTATTCGGTGGAGTTCTTATGAAAAAGCTTGATGCCTGTGCAACACTTTCAGCTTGTAGCCATGCAAGAGTTAAGGAATGTGTTACGGCCTCAACCGATTCGGTGAATTTTATAGAACCAATACGTCAAAGTGATAAAGTTTGTATTGAGTCATTCGTAACGTATACAGGGAAAAGCTCGATGGAAATATTTTGCAAAGTAATTGCTGAAGATATGCTAACTGGTGAACGAAGAATTGCTACCACGGCTTTTTTGACATTTGTTGCGTTGGATGAGAATAAAAAACCGATTGAAGTTCCTGCAATTGTCGCGGAAACAGAAGAAGAAAAGTTCCTCTACAGCACTGGTGAGGAACGTGCAAAGATTCGAAAGTTAAAGAGGCAGCAAAATAAAGATATCGTTGCTCATTTATCGATCAATAAGCCTTGGAATTAAGCGATAATAGAAAGGAGCGGATAGGGTGTTAATAACAACGAATTTAAAAGAATTGATTTCAGCAAAAGAGGCAATTGACGAATTGGGACATACAAAGCCAGAATTATTCCAACGGTTCTTAAATGTGATCCAGCTTACGCGCCAATTACAGTTTAATTATCAATATTTGGGTTGTTTAATTATGGATGAAAATCCAGATGAATGTAAACCAAGCATTCATAATACCTATGCATTTAGTGTGTTTGAACAGGAAATAGAAAAACTTAAAGCAGATACTACAATCATCGAATTGCAGTATTTACTAGCTTCCAATAAGCGAATTGGCTATGCAAATTTATGTAAGCTGGTAATCGGTGAAAACCCTCGATTTTTAGTAGGGCCACAAGTAGTATAAGAGGTTATAAAAATCCCTAAGCAACCAGCTTAGGGATTTTCGGGTTATTAAACCTGAACTGTTAATATCGCTATTAAACCAGTTGGGTTTATTTCTCTCCACTTAGTTCTACTAATATTTTGGCTTGTGATTTATCGTTTGATAATGCTTCAAATCCTTTTTCAACAATATCATCCAACTGTATTTGATCGGTAACAATGCCTTGAGGTTTCAATTGACCAGTTCCCATCAAATCCACTGTCTGTTGGAAAGAAGTCGGTGTATAAGCAATAGATGACGTAATTTTTACACCTGTGTTCGTAAGGTGAATTGGATTCCACTCAATTGGTCTAGCGAAAATAGATACGATTACCATTGTTCCTCGTGCCCGTGTAGCGTCGATCGCC
Source organism: Oceanobacillus sp. FSL W7-1309 (assembly GCF_038002145.1). Lineage (NCBI taxonomy): Bacteria > Bacillati > Bacillota > Bacilli > Caryophanales > Bacillaceae > Oceanobacillus > Oceanobacillus sp. FSL W7-1309. The sequence continues at coordinate 1,080,391 of NZ_JBBOBX010000001.1, read as the reverse complement.
TGTTTGAATGTCGGGGCAACTCCCGCAACTTCAAAGGATACATCAACACCATCTGGAACTAATTCTCGAATCGCTTGAACAGCATCTTGTTCACCAGAATTAATGATATGGGTTGCACCTAGTTCCATTGCTTTTTCAAGTCTTGTTTGGGATAAATCTAGAACAATAATCTTGCTTGCTCCTGCTGCTTTAGCTGCAATGGCTGTTAAAAGTCCAATTGGACCTGCTCCGAATATAGCAACTGTATCTCCGAATTGCAGTCCACCTTCTTTTACAGCTTGTACAGCAACAGCGGTAGGTTCTACCAATGCGCCGTCCTGTAAAGTTAATGTGTTTGGCAGAAGATAAACATTCGATTCTGGAACATTCGCGTATTTCGTAAATCCACCATCACCATGCAAGCCGATAAAGCTGAATCCATCATATGCATCCATATCTTCAGGTTTATTTCCATATGTTATCGTTGGGTTAATTGCTACTTTGTCGCCCACTTTAAATTTTGTTACGTTTGTTCCTACTTCTTCTATCACTCCAGCGAATTCATGTCCCATTGTTAATGGAGCAATTTCACCTGTTAAAGGGTCCTTTTCGTTTACTGGTACAAATACTGGACCTTCTTCATATTCATGTAAATCACTACCACAAATACCAGCCCAAGCTACTCGAACCTTTACTTGAGTGTCTTCTAAAGGTTTTACTTCCACCTCTTCAATTCGGATATCCTTTTCTCCATGCCATACTGCTGCTTTCACTGTTATTACCTCCTGATGATAAAAGTTTTCTGTAAATCAAAATACCTAGTACTTCGTTTGAACCCAAAAACTAGTTGATAAATAAAACTTTTTACATAAGTCAATTATATCACTCGGAGTTTTGGGAAACTATTAATATGCTTGGTGCATGGGGATGTCATATACTATTTCTTGAAACTGAATATAGGTAATGTTAACCATTCATGTTATTCTTTAGATTCTCGATATACTCTTTTCCTTCTATTAGTGAAAGTCCTAAAGATGCTCTCGCTTCTTTAATGGCTTTAATCTCTTTTCCATCCTGAATTAATTCATATAGTCTACCATTTATCGGATGTTCTGGGATTTCGACCTCTTTCATAACCTGTTCTAACGAAGTTTTCAACTGTTTCATATTTTGTTCAAGCTTATTTATTTTAGCAGTCAAATAAATGAAAATAATCAATATGATGCTAATGAAAGGAAATTCCAATCCTATCGCTCCTTTTCTGCTATGCTAGCTTGTAGAATTTATCCCTATTTACCAAACAATTCGATTCCCGCCTGCAACTATGCTGCTTATGCTATGTGCAATTAAAAATTGACCGCCATAATAAGGCAACATTACCAGTATATTACTAGAAGGGACTGGTGCAATAAACATATTCCATGCAAGGATAGAGTCAGAAATAACGAACAGCAAACTACCAGCGATTGCCCATCCATTACCCGTCATCACGGCGGAAAAAGTCATTAGTGAAATAATGAAAATATAAGCAATCACAGGAAAAATTAATCCTGCATTCCCTTCTTGACTTAATGCCTCAACTAACCGGAATCCGATAAAACATGCAAATCCGGCAATTGGGATAATCATAGTCAAACGCATCTTTGAATATTTCCATTGCGTAAAGAAACCAGCCATATAAAATAGATGCCCAATGAAAAATGCGGTCAATCCAAATAGAAACCAGTGCAGTGTCGCATCGCCTATGATACAAAAAGCAAGGCCGGTAATAAGCAGTAGATGTGTTCGAGTTTTTTTTCGAGGTAAAAGCTGAAGAGCATAAATCAAAATCATAAACATTGGAACCAGTTTAAAAAACAAGCTAAATAATAATGGTCCTGTCGGAGCGATAAATAGATAAACAAGACTCATTGTGAGTATTAGTAATGGTAATTGGTATAGAATCATTCTGTTCACTCCTTGGATGTGTCTTACTAAGAGATTCGATGAACAAGGGAGAAATCCTTTTTATTCTTCTAATTTACATAAATTACATTACAATTGGAAAAATAATTAGATAGCGCTATCAATTGTTGGGTGATTGGCGGTAATTCGCTTACAAATTTATGGAAAAAGCAAACTTGACCTTTACAGTATGTTGAATTTGCCTTAAAATTGTCGGGTATGTTTTATAACAGAATTCATTTTTCAACTTAGAGGAGGATTAACATACGATGGATTCAAGAGATAAGGATGCCATACTAAAAACCGTTCCACAAAAAGGTTTCTTTGGACATCCGAAAGGTTTATCGACATTATTTTTCACGGAGTTCTGGGAACGTTTTTCTTATTATGGAATGCGTGCCATACTCTTATTTTATATGTACTATGAGGTTACAGACGGCGGATTAGGAATAGATCAAACTACTGCCAACTCGATAATGGCGATTTACGGCTCGCTCGTATATATGTCTGGTATAATCGGTGGATGGATTGCTGACCGGATTCTTGGGATGAACCGTACCGTATTTTACGGTGGTGTTCTAATTATGCTTGGTCATATTATCCTTGCTTTACCAGGTGGCTTTACAGCATTACTTGTGTCCATGCTGTTTATCGTTATTGGTACAGGATTGCTAAAGCCGAACGTTGGTGGTATGGTTGGCGAACTTTACAGCAAACAAGATCCACGACGTGACTCTGGTTTCAGTATCTATTACATGGGTATTAACATGGGTGGTTTTATTGCACCGTTTATTGTCGGAACAATTGGACAAACATATAACTTCCATTTTGGCTTTGCAATAGCGGCCGTTGGGATGTTTGCTGGCTTGGTTGTTTACCTATTATCACGGAAAAAATACTTTGGTCTTGCTGGACTTCAAGTTCCAAATCCACTTAGCGGTGAAGAGAAAAGAAAGACTACGAAAATTATCACTCTCGCTGTTATTGTATTAGCTATAATCGGATGGGCTGGTGTAACAGGTGGTTGGTTAACGATTGAGCGGGTTATTTTCTCGATTAGTATTCTTGGGGTGATTATCCCTACAGTGTATTTTATTACGATGTATCGTAGTCCGAAAACTACAGCGGACGAACGCTCGCGTTTACTAGCATATATTCCGTTATTTGTGGCAGCAATGATGTTTTGGGCGATTCAAGAACAGGGATCGAATATTTTAGCGACTTATGCAAACGAACGGACACAGTTGTCGTTTGCTGGCATTGAAATACAATCCTCTTGGTTCCAATCTCTAAATCCATTATTCATTGTAATGCTTGCACCAGTGTTTGCTTGGCTTTGGGTAAAGCTTGGGGATCGTCAACCAAGTACACCGCAAAAGTTCTCCTTTGGATTAATTTTTGCTGGGCTTTCATTTATCGTCATGATTTTCCCTGCGGTATTTAACGGAACAGAAAGCTTAGTTAGCCCGCTTTGGCTCGTTCTTAGCTTCTTCCTAGTTGTGCTAGGTGAACTCTGTTTATCACCAGTTGGTTTATCAGCGTCAACGAAATTGGCGCCAGCGGCATTTGCTGCCCAAATGATGAGTTTATGGAATCTATCCAACGCTTCGGCACAGGCTATTAACGCCCAGGTCGTTCGTTTTTATTCCGTAGATACGGAAGTTATCTACTTTGGTGTAATCGGAGGAATTGCGATATTACTTGGTATCGTATTGCTATTAATAGCACCGAAGCTGAAACGGTTCATGCGAGGAATTAACTAATTTTAATGATTAAGATAAATGGGAAGCTGAATCAAGCGCTAAAAAGCATGTTTGATTCAGCTTCTTTTTTATGTGCAGAGTTAATTTCAGTTTCCGCTTGACTCGATTAATTGATAGAATAGAGTTAATGAATTGTAAAAGGTGATTACATGACGGATAGGTTCAAAATTTCAGTAAGAACGCTTGTGGAGTATGTGTTGCGAAGTGGCAGTATTGAATCTGGGTTTCGAACGGCTACGACGCTGACAGACGGAACAAAGGCACATCAGAAAATCCAAAAGACGTATAAAGAAACAGATCAAAAGGAAGTGTATGTCATAACGGAGATTCCATATGAAGAATTAACTTTTGTAGTGGATGGACGTTGTGATGGTTTGCTTTTTAATGAGAATGGACAGGTTACGGTTGATGAAATTAAGTCAACACGAAATCCGGTGGAGTGGATTTCAGAAGATACATATCCAGTACATTGGGCACAGGCGATCTTTTATGCTTATATCTATGCCAAAGACCACGATTTAGCAGAAATAACGATTCAGTTAACATATGTTCATGTAAATACGGAGCAACAGGTTAAATTCAAGCGGGAAATGAATTTTCAGGAGCTGAAAGCGTATGTAAACAACATTGTCGGTCAGTATGCAGTATACGCCAAGATGAAGCTTCAGCATGTAGAACGACGCGATGTTTATGCAAGGGAGCTTTTGTTTCCATTTGAAAGTTATCGAGATGGACAGCGTAAGCTCGCGGCTTCTGTCTATAAAACAATTTTCGATAAGAAAGATATATTTGCTTCAGCATCAACAGGTATTGGCAAAACGGTCTCAACAATATTCCCTGCTGTGAAAGCGATTGGGGAAGGGCACCTGCAGCGGATGTTTTATCTTACTGCAAAAACAATTACGAGAACTGCTGCAGAGGAAGCATTTCGTTTGCTGGAGGAAAAGGGGTCGGACCTAAAGGTTGTAACCATTACTGCGAAGGATAAAATTTGTTTTCAGGAGGAAGTAAAGTGCTCGAAGGAGCATTGTATTTTTGCGGAGGGGTTTTACGATCGAATTAATGAAGCGGTTTTAGACATATACGCGAATGAAACATTGATGAGTCGCCAAGTAATTGAAACCTATGCAAGAAAACATCGTGTTTGTCCTTTTGAATTTTCATTAGAGCTTGCATATATAGCGGATGCTGTTATTTGCGATTACAATTATATCTTTGATCCCAAAGTGTCATTGAAACGTCTTTTTGAGGAGCAGAAGAAAGAGACCGTCTTATTGGTTGATGAAGCACATAATTTAGTTGATCGAGCGAGAGAAATGTATTCTGCTGACTTGTATAAATCAGCATTTCTGCAACTCAGTCGTACATTTAAAAACCGTAATGAAAGCTTAGCGAAATCAGCTAAAGCAATTAATAATTATCTATTATCCTTAAAGAAGCAAGAGAATTTAATCAGCAAAGATCTAGATGACGAGCTTGTTGCGCTTACTGAAACCTTTTCCATGCATGCAGAGACTGAATTAGTGCAGCATATGGATACAGATTCACTTTTGCTGGATACTTATTTCGCGACACAATCCTTTGTTAAAATAGCGAAGCTTTATGATGAGCGATTTGTAACCTATATGGAGATTCTGAAAAGCGATGTCCGATTGAAGCTATTCTGCCTCGACCCATCTTATCTCATTAACAAGATGGGAAAAGGCTACCGTTCAAAGATTTTCTTTTCAGCTACGCTAACACCTGCGGATTATTATAAAACCCTGTTGGGAGGAACTGAAAAAGATTACGTAACAGCAATTCCGTCTCCATTTGATCGTGAAAAAGCTGAGGTAATTATTCTGCCAATGTCGACAAGGTATCGCGATCGCGAGCGTACAATGACACCAATTGTTCAGTTTGTGGAGAATCTTATTACGAAGCAGTCTGGAAATTTCCTTGTTTTCTTTCCATCTTATCATTACATGGAAGCTGTACATGATGCATTTCAACAGTTTGCACCACATGTAAAGACGATTGTCCAAACGGTAGGCATGTCTGAAACGGATAGGGAGGAATTTTTGGCAGCTTTTATGCCGGATACGGAAGAAAAGCTTATTGGCTTTGCGGTACTGGGCGGCATTTTCTCTGAGGGGGTAGATTTAAAGGGAGAACGGCTTCAAGGTGTCATTATTGTTGGTGTTGGACTGCCGCAAATTGGATTGGAAAGAGATATTATCAAGGACTATTTCAACTCGATTGGCCGAAATGGCTATGATTATGCCTATGTCTTTCCTGGAATGAATAAAGTGCTTCAGGCGGGGGGCAGATTAATCCGATCTGAATCAGACCAAGGAACAATCGCTTTAATCGATGATCGATTTCTACAAAGGAAGTATCAAGCCCTCTTTCCATTTGAATGGCAACATTTTAGAATTGAACGGTAATGCAGGATGTTTAATATTGGCCAGAAAAGGAACACTACTTATAGCAGACGATAAAAAGGAGTGTATACTTGTGAGTCAATCAGAGATTAAAGCAGATGTAGAAAAAATCCTTAATGAAAGTCATACAGGCACGATGGCAACGGTGAAGAACGATAAACCGCACTCTAGGTATATGACATTTTTTCATGATGGTTTGAAGCTTTACACACCGACGCATAAAGATGCCGATAAAACAGAAGAAATTGAGAAAAATCCATTTACACATATTTTAATTGGTTATGAAGGCGATGGATTTGGAGATGAATATGTAGAATATCAAGGGAAGGTATCCTTAAACGATACGGATGACCTGAAAAAGAAATTTTGGAATGATGATATGAAACTATATTTTGAAGGACCGGATGATCCTAACTATACCATTTTGGAAATCGATCCGATTGGAATTCGGTTAATGAATAAAAAGGGAGAATCTCCTAAAGAGCTGGACATATAAAAAAGGCTGACAACATTATTGTCAGCCTTTTTAGTTAGCCTGGTAACTTTTAAATGTTAATACTATGGGTAATAACTTAGCTGCACGAACAGTCACGTCCAGCTCCAGCGCTAAAGCTGTAGCTGGACTTCTCTCACCTCTGTACGTCGCTAACTGGGCACTTCCGTTTTGTTCCTCCTACCATCCAGGAACAACTGAGCCTTGGAAGGTTTCCTCAACAAATTGTTTTACTTCATCGGATTGGTAAATATCGATAAACTGTTGTACAGCTTCGTCATCCTTGTTTTCTTCACGAACCGCGATTAAGTTTACAAATGTAGAATCCTGTTCAATAAAGATTGAGTCTTCACCAGGTACGAGACCTGCATCCATGGCAAAGTTTGAATTAATGGCAGCTGCATCAACTTCACCTAACTGGCGCGGGATTTGCGCTGGATCAAGCTCGATGAATTCATAATTGTTTGGGTTCTCAGCAATGTCATTTACCGTTGCATTTACGCCAAGACCTTCTTCTATTTTAATTAAACCTGCTTGTTCAAACAATAGTAATGCACGTCCACTGTTTGTCGGGTCACTTGGAAGACCGATACGGGCGCCGTCCTCGAGATCTGCTACATCTGTTACACCTTCTGAGTAAATCCCCATCGGGAATGTAACCGTATCTGCAACTTTAATTAAATCTAATCCGCGTTCTTCATTCATATGGTCAAAAAATGGCTCGGTTTGGAAGCTGTTTAAATCAAGCTCGCCTTCAGATAAACTAACATTTGGCATGACATAATCGCTGAAAGAAACTAATTCAATTGTTAGGCCATCCTCTTCAGCAAGCTCTGCAACCTTTTCTAAGATTTGTTCATGTGGTCCTGATGTTACACCGACTTTTAATTTACCGTCTTCCAATAATCCTTCTGCTTCATCTGAGCCGCCACCACATGCGGCAAGTACTGCCAACATGCATGCAAGTAATCCTGTGAATAGTAATTTTTTCATTATGTATCCCTCTTTCTAAAGTTGATTAATTAGTTGTTGGAACTGCTAGCCTCTCTACTTTGAGAATGGCATTTATTAATGTATCTTCTGTAATTTCTTCCGCCATTAAATGAATCGATTCTTGAGGCAGTAATGTTTTCTTAATAATACGTTGCAATAGTTCCTCGTCTCGAGCGTCAATGGATAAATGATTTAATGATGCTGGAAGCCCCCAATCATCATATACTGCTAATAGTCTTTTTAGCTCTTCATCCTTTTCTTCTAGAGCCAATTGAACTAAGATACCATAGGACACGATTTCTCCATGTAAAAATTGCTTGATGCTTTTAGCCTCTGTTAATCCATTATGGACGGAATGTGCACCAGCAATTCTTCCGGCCTTTTCCCCGAATCCGCCGACCATGCCACCAGTCATAATAATTGTTTCAATAACGCGTATGAGTGCATCCGATACCTTTTTATTGGATACCGATTCTAGTGCTTCTTTTCCATCCTTTAGTAAGATATCTCTGCACAAAGCTGCGGAGAATTGAGAAATCTGAAGCCAAACAGGTAAATCCTTATCCTTGTAAAAGGATCGAACTAAAGCATCTGCTTCATAATATTTAGCGAGTGTGTCACCAATACCGGCCTTCAAGTATTCAGGTGGCGCACCAGCAATAATAGCTGGCTCAATCAGCACGAGTGTATTTGCTACTGGGAACTCGGTATAGTGTGAATGGGTACCATCAGCTTGATAAAATACACTTAATGGTGTCCAAGCTGCACAGGTAGCTGCGATTGTTGGGATAAGTACGGATTTAATCCCGGCTTTTACAGCTGAGGCTTTAGTGAGATCGAGTGCTGTCCCCCCGCCAATACCGATTACTGCATCAACCCCATCATGTTGAAATGAAGTTGCGAATTGTTCGACAGCCTCAAGCGTACAATGTCCTTCCACAAACGTGATGTTTGAACGATCAAGCTCCTCTGGTATATAAGGAGAGGCAGCATTCCATGCCTTCCTGCCGCTAAGAATATGTATTTTCTTCACGCCTAACTCTGAAAGAAGTACACGTAACTCTTTTAAAATGCCTTCTCCGATTCGATAATGTCCTGGTGCGCCTTTCACAATTGCTGTTGTCATCTGAGCGTCTCCTTATCGTATTTCGGGAAAATAAAAATGCCTCTCTAAAAAAGAGAGGCATGGATATACTTGACAAGTAACCATCCTCTTATTTTCCAAAATACATATTGTATTTTGCAGGAATTAGCACCTATTCTCAGTTGAATTTAACTGGAATGGTTGCCGGGCTTCATCGGGCCAGTCCCTCCGCCGCTCTTCATAAGAGTGTTTATGAATTTGTTATTTCATATATCTTATAATCTATTGGTTGAAAAGTCAATTGATTTCATTTATTCATACTAAATCTGTTATATATTTACTGGATGATAATAAATGCATCGATTCCAGTGTTACGGACAACCTGTAAATGATTCTCTGCATTTGTCCTGTTTGTAAATGCACCAGCCTGAACGCGATACCAAGTTTCACCTGAAATCGTAACCTGTTCTACAAAAGCTTGAATGCCTTTAGAATTTAGGAAAGATACACGATCATCTGCATTTGCTTTTGATTTAAAGGAACCAGCAATAACCTTATACAGTTGGCCGGTACCAGGACCTCCGTTTTTTTCTTGCAGGTTAAATGCTCTCGCTAGTCCGTTGACATGCCCTTCTGCTACTCGCTGCTTCCATGCGTTCTGTTTCATTAAAGCTGCATTTCCACTATGGTCGATAAAACCATTTTCCGTTAGCATTGCTGGCATGGACGACTCACGTAATACATGGAAATTAGCTTTCTTTTTACCACGATTTCGTAATCCGTTAACTTTAATTATTTCTGCATGTAGAATGTCTCGATATCTAGCAGTCTGTGAACTATCTGAAAGGCTGCTATGAATGAAATCCTCATAGCCATCAGCAGAGCCGTTAAATGCATTACAATGAATAGATAGAAAATAATCAGCACCCCATGCATTTGCTTCATTTGTTCGTTGGGCGAGACTTTTTGTTGTGTTTCCAGTACGACTCATTTGAACACTAACATTACTGTAGTTTCCAATTAGCAGATCGCGTATTCGCAACGCGATATCAAGAACAACATCTTTTTCTTGTATTCCATTTCCAGTAGCACCGGAATCTGTTCCGCCATGACCTGGGTCTAAATAAAGTTTCATTAAAATCTCCTCCTAATATAACGTATGGTTGATAAGAAAAATCGAATTGGACAAACAACACTGTCTTAGTTAAAATCCATTTTTGTCACCTCCGTCTTTTTCTCGTTTGCTTATGGTACTTCTTTTCAAAACTACAATCGATGTGAATGTAGATTTGGGGAGGTAATATTTGATTTAATTTATTGGATAAACTAATGAGCAGAATAAAAAATATATTCAAATAATTATTGACATAATAAAAGTAAGCGAATACAATATGAATTAATAATTGTAAACTGTCTACATTACAGAATATTCAATTTATTTATTTGTTAGGAGGCCTGCATGTAGTAATGAATATAGGGAAAATGCATGTAAGTGAACAAGTACTTGCTTATTTGCGTAAAGAAATTATGTTAAATCGATATAAGGAAGGTGAACACTTAAAGGAATCCCAATTATCAAGCGAATTAAATGTGAGCAGGGGACCTATACGTGAAGCTCTTTCAAAATTAGAAGCTGAGCGGTTGGTTAAGAGACTTTCAAATGGTAGGACAGTAGTAGGGAAGTTTGATATTGAGGATATTAGGAATTTATATGATAGTCGTATTTTATTAGAAAAGCATGCCCTAACACAAATATCTCCAGAAGCTCTAGAAAAAGATAAACATCTACTTTATCTCTACATCCAGCAAATGCAGGATTCTTTCGATAGTCAAATTAGGAATGTTGATGCAGACATGGAGTTTCATGCGTTACTAGTAGGTATGACAAGTAATCAGTCACTTATTCAATTATGGCATTCCTTAAATGGCATGATACAAACGTTAATCGAGGTTACGTCTACAATTCTTGAGTCAAGACAGCAGGAAATTATTGAAGAGCATCTTGTCGTGGTTGATGCGCTAACCATAGGGGAAGTAGAGAAAGCTCAAGAACTGTTAGCCCGGCATTTGAAGAGCGCTTCGGATCATTATTGTCAAGCAGTTATGGAATTGAATTTAGGAGGAAAGATAGGATGACTCAACAAAAACTCAAATGTGCAATTATTGGCTCAGGAAATATAGGAACAGATCTTATGTATAAATTATTACGCAGTGACAAGCTTGAACCTACAACAATGATTGGAATTGACCCGAATTCAAAAGGGTTAGCACTTGCGAAAGAGCATGGACTTGTTCCGATTTATAATGGGATTGATGGCTTTGTGGAGCAAGCAGACTTAGCAGATATTGTATTTGAGGCAACCTCTGCTAAGGCCCATACACATAATGCACCGATATTAAAGAAATTAGGGAAAAAGGCAATTGATCTAACCCCCGCTGCTGTGGGACCGTTTATTGTACCTGCTGTAAGCTTGGATGAGCAAAGTGTGGAAGCGTTAGATAACGTTAATATGGTTACGTGTGGGGGACAAGCAACTGTACCAATGGTCAAAGCAATTTCAGACGTGGTCGACGTGGAGTATGCAGAAATTGTTGCTTCCATCTCTAGCAAAAGTGCTGGACCAGGAACACGTCAAAATATTGATGAATTTACAGTAACAACTGCAAAGGCTCTACAGGAAGTTGGTGGTGCCAAAGAAGGGAAAGCACTTATTATTTTGAACCCTGCAGAACCACCAATTCTAATGCGGAATACAATTCACGTAAAAATATCGGAATACTCTGATGAGATACATCAAAATATTTTACAAAAATTAGATGACATGTTGAAAGTCGTGCAAAGCTATGTGGAAGGATATCGTTTTAAAGCAGATCCGGTAATTAAGGATAATATTGTAACTGTTTCTGTTGAGGTAGAGGGAAATGGTGACTACCTTCCGAAATACGCTGGTAATTTAGATATTATTACTTCCGCAGCTGTTAAAACGGCTGAGGTCATTGCAGCTGCAATGGTTTCGAAAGGAGTGGCACAGTGATGAGCAAAAAAACAATTCGATTCAATGATGTTACATTACGTGATGGTATGCATGCGATTTCGCATCAATATTCGGTAGAACAAATTGCTGAGTTAACAAAATTAATAGATGATTCTGGTGTGGATATTATTGAGGCAACACATGGTGATGGGCTCGGGGGAAGTTCGATCCAGTATGGCTTCTCGAAAGAAACGGAAAAAGACATTATTACAACAGCAGTAAAGTACGCTAAAAATGCAAAAGTTGGTGTTTTGCTTATTCCTGGCATAGGGACTATTGAACATTTAAAGCATGCACGTGAATGGGGGGCATCCGTTGTCCGCGTTGCTACACATTGTACCGAAGCTGATGTTTCTGAGCAGCATATAAAAGCAGGAATTGATTTAGGAATGGATACGGTAGGTTTTTTGATGATGTCTCATCGTGCAGCTCCAGAATTGTTATTAGAAGAAGCTAAAAAGATGGAGTCCTATGGGGCAAGCACCGTTTACGTTGTGGATTCTGCTGGGGCTTTAACAATGGATGATACGAGAAGAAGGGTGGCCTTGTTCAAAGAAAACCTTAATACACAAGTTGGATTTCATGCACATAACAATCTTTCTTTGGGCGTAGCCAATTCTATTGTTGCGATAGAGGAAGGTGCAGACCGCATTGATGCTAGTTTAGCAGGAATGGGGGCTGGAGCCGGTAATGCTTCTCTAGAGCAGCTTGTAGCCGTTATGAATAAGTTAGATATTCCGCACCATGTAGATTTATATAAGGCAATGGATGCAGCTGAAAATGTAATGAAACCCATGATGAAGAGACCAGTTCAAATTGATCGATTAAGCTTAACCCTTGGGTATACAGGTGTCTATTCTAGCTTTCTCTTATTTGCAGAAAGAGCTGGAAAAGAGTATGGCGTAGATGCGCGTGATATTTTAACCAAACTTGCTGAAATGGAAGCAGTTGGTGGACAGGAAGATTGGATTATTGGAGTAGCACAGGAATTAGCAAAGGCGAAATAGTAGGAAATGAAAATCTAGTAGATACGTAAAATTAGGAAGGTTAGGTGGTATCATGTTAGTTATTTTAGCGGATGGAAACTCCCTGGAGGGAGATCATTATCGAATTGAAGAGCAGTTTTTTAAAGAAAGAGACGTTGAGTTCCGAATTGAAGATTGCTTGACAGAAGAAAGTGTTATTGAAAAATGCAAGGATGCAGACGCCGTATTAAGCGTTTATGCTCCAATAACAGAAAGGGTTATTAATGAGTTAACAAACTGTAAAGTACTTGTTAGATATGGAATTGGTTTTGATAACATCGATGTCAAAGCCGCTTCTAATAAAGGTATTCCTGTTTGCAACATTCCGGATTATTCTATTCCAGAAGTTGCAACACATACAATCGCGATGCTTTTACATTTTGAAAGAAGAATTGGTTTATTAGATAGATCAGTTCGAGAAGGAAAATGGAATCCGAATGAAGGATTTAATTCGAAGCGCCTCTCATCATTAACCCTTGGCTTAGTCGGTTTTGGGAATATTGCTCAGGAGACAGCTAAATTTGCTAAAGCTTTTGGTATGAATATTGTCACGTATGATCCATTTATTCCAGATGACGTAGTTAAGAAATTCGGCATCGAAAAAATTGAATTAGATGGACTTATTGAGCAGGCTGACTATGTATCGATCCATGTTCCACTGAACGATGGCACATTCCATTTGATCAATCAGGAAAGGTTGGAAAGAATGAAAAACACTGCTGTTATTTTAAATACAGCAAGAGGACCTATTGTTGATCAAGATGCATTGGTAGAGGCGATAAAAAATGGTTCTATAAGAGGAGCTTGTCTGGATGTACTTGAAAAAGAACCAGTAAAATTAGAGGATGAGATTTTAAAGCTTGATAATGTAGTAATTACACCGCACGCAGCATTTAATAGTGTAGAAGCAAAGGAACGGCTCCATATGCGTGTTTGTGAAACCGCTTACGAAATTTTAACTGGTGGCATACCGCAAAATATTGTTAATGAATCAGCAGTACTATCTTAAAAAATAGTATTTATTTAAGATCCTAAATCAAAAGGGGTATAGCGAATGAAGAAAATACGATATGTGTTGTTCGTTGTTTTCTTAGCACTCGTATTACTTGGATGCTCAAGTACGAGCGCTACAACGAATGAAAAGGAAACGTATACAATTATTGCTGCACATTCTACAGCAGAAACAACATCATTTAATGAGATATTTAAATATTTCAAATCGGAAATCGAAGAAAGAAGTGAAGGTAGAATTAAAGTTGAAATATACCCAAGTGCACAGCTGGGGGCGGATCGTGAATTAATTGAAGGAGTTCAACTTGGTGATGTAACCATGTCACTTCATTCAACAGCTCCTGCAGTAAATTTTGTAGATGATGTTGCGGTGTTCGATATTCCGTTTCTCTTTCCAGATAAAGAAACTGCTAGAGCTGCGATGCACGTAGATAGTCCCTTCTTTGAACTGCTCGCACAAAGCCAAGAAGAAAAAGGATTTAAATTGTTAGGACTACATGATCAAGGATTTCGTCAACTAACAACAAAGAGTGTAAAAGTAGAATCGCCTAATGATCTAGATGGTGTACGTTTACGAACAATGGAGAACCCATACCATATGGCAACATGGCAAACGTTAGGTGCAAATCCTACGCCACTTCCATTTAATGAAGTATATACAGCATTACAGCAAGGGACAGTGGATGGTCAGGAAAATCCGTTTGAATTGATTATTTCCCAACGGTTCTATGAGCAGCAGGATTACTTAACAGAAACGAATCATATCCTGCAAGCGATTCAAATCATTATGAATCAACAGTATTTTGATGATTTGCCAGAAGATCTGCAAATTCTTGTTGAAGAGGTAATAGCTGAGGCGGTTGTTGTAGGAAATGAATTTATTGATGAGAAGGAAGCTGAATATAAAGAAATTATGACAGATGCTGGTGTTGAATTTGTTGAAATTACACCAGATCAATTAGCAACTTTTCAAGAATCTGTATCGAACGTGCTAGATCAGATAAGTCAAGAAGTTGATGAAGAATTGTTAAATACATTGCTTGAATCTGTACAGCAATAGAGAAACATATTAGAAAGGATGTTACTTAAGGTAACGCTCATCAATCTGCTATTTTCATGAAGAGTGTTGCCTTGGGTAACGATTCATTAGGAGAGGTGAATAATAATGAGGTACATATCTTGGCTTAATAAACATATGGAAGAGCTTTTATTAGGGCTGTCGATGCTAAGTTTTGTATTTATTATGGGTCTTCAAGTTTTTATGAGATATGTAATGAACAATTCACTAGCATGGCCAGAAGAGCTCAGTCGTTACATTTTCATATGGTTTACCTTTATTGGTGTGAGCTACGCGGTGAAAAATAATTCGCATTTAAGGGTAGATATTATTTTGAACTATCTACCGAAAAAGTTGGCTCGTTTTTTTGAATTAATCGGTGATATATTCTTCTTTGCATTTAGTATAGTCGTGCTAATTGCTGGGATCAATGTATTTAATACTTTCCTGGGCACAATGCAAACTAGTCCAAGTCTTTCCATTCCTTTAGCTATTGTGTATTTATCTGTACCAGTAGGCTTTGCTTTCACGATGGTTCGATTAATCCAGAATAATATAAAGCGATTCAAAGGGATTGAAGTGGAAAGGGAGGAAACGACATTATGAGTGCAGGTGTAATCTTCATCGTACTAATAATATTTTTAGCAATTGCTATACCAATTGGAGTTTCTTTAGGTCTTACATCTGTATTTACTGCCTTTTTTACAGATGTTCCAATTAACGTTGAGTACATCGTGCGTAGTATGGCAACCGCTTTAGATAGTTATCCGTTACTAGCAATTCCACTGTTTATATTTGCCGGAACAATTATGGCAAAGGGCGGAATGTCGGAGCGATTATTTAACGTCTTTATTTTCTTTGTTGGAAAAAGAACGGGTGGTGTACCCGCAGCGGCAATTTTAACCTGTTTGTTTTTTGGGGCAATTTCAGGGTCTGGTCCAGCTACTGTGGCGGCAGTCGGAGCAATGGTTATACCGATTTTAATCAAGCTTGGTTATGATAAAGGCTTTAGTACAGCAATGATTGCTACAGCGGGTGGGCTTGGTGTTATCATCCCACCGAGTATACCATTTATTGTATTTGGAATGTCTGCTGGTCAATCTGTTGGTGACTTATTTATCGCTGGTATTCTTCCTGGTATTCTTATCGCGCTTTGTTTAATTGGCTATACGTATTTTTATTGCCGTGGAAAAGGTGAAGATAAGGAAAAAATTAATGAAGTATACAATGAAATTACGAAAGATGGTATTTTGAAAATTTTCTCTAGAGGATTCTTTGCTCTATTAACTCCCGTCATTATTTTAGGTGGTATTTATAGTGGGATTGTAACGCCGACAGAGGCAGCGGTTGTCGCTGTTATATATGGACTTATTGTTAGTATATTTATCTATAAGACAATTCATCGGCAAAATTTCATACCGATTATTATAGAGTCGGTGAAGGTAACCGTCCCAGCATTATTTGTTGTATCGGCTGCGACAGTATTTGGTAGAGTGCTAACTTTAGCGCGCTTGCCACAATCTGTTTCTGAATTCATGGTATCCTTAACGGAAAAATCAGCTCTAATTATACTGATCATTATACTTATATTGTTAATTGTCGGTATGTTTATGGAAACCTTAGCAGCTATTTTAATTCTAACGCCAATCTTTCTGCCTGTGGTCACAGCAGTTGGATTTGATCCGATACACTTTGGAGTAATTATGATTGTTGCACTAGCAATTGGATTTGTAACTCCTCCAGTTGGTATGAATCTGTTCGTAGCAAGTGGTCTAACCAATCTATCTATAATGGAAATTGGCAGAAGGGCAATACCTTTTATTGTTGCATTTTTAGTTGCTTTGTTACTAATCACATTTATTCCACAAATAAGCTTATTTTTTCTTTAACTATTAAATGAATGGGAGCGATTTCAATGCATGCGAAAACAAAATTTCATGGTATTATCCCACCGATTCCATCTGTTTTATATGAAAATGGGAAAATAGATGAAACTGGAATGAGGAATTTGATCGATTTTCTAATTGAATCTAAAGTGGATGGTCTTTTCTTTAATGGTTCTGGTGGGGAGTTTAGTCAGATGTCGATCAATCTAAGGAGGCAGATGGCAAGATTTGGTGTGAACTATGTAAATGGACGGATACCTGTTTTAATCGGGACTGGATCAGCGAGTACCGAAGAAACAATAGCGCTAAGTCTACATGCTAAAGAGATTGGTGCAGACGGTGTAGTGATTGTAAATCCGTATTATTGGAAATTAAGTGAGGAAAGTTTGTATCAGCATTATTGTCAAATTGCAGATGCTGTTGACTTACCAATTCTATTGTATAACTTCCCAACATTAACGGGTCAGGATTTAACTCCGGAATTGGTTTACAATCTGGCAAAAGAATATCCACATATTGTTGGAATTAAGGAAACTGTGGAAGATATTGGTCACACAAGAGAAATCATATTGAAGGTGAAAAGTGAAAGACCTGATTTTGCCGTTTTTTCGGGATATGATGACCAGTTATTAAATACGCTTTGTACTGGAGGAGATGGATCTATTCCTTTAACAGCATCCTTTGCACCAGAGCTATCCGTTGGTATTTATCAGGCATTTAAAGCAGGTAATTATGAGAAGGCGATTCAGTTACATCGTAAGCTTACGCCATTATTATCATTATACAAATTGGATTCTCCATTTGTGAACGTTGCCAAGGAAACAATTAAATTGCGTGGAATTGATATATCAACAGAGGTCTTAGCACCTTTACGTCCATTAAATGAAGAGAAGAAGCAGGAATTAGAACGTCTAGCAACTACGTATCTATCTGATTTTTTACAGGTTACGAACGAGGTGGAGTAAAAGATTTGTATGGAGATGATTGAATGAAACTACCGAATATTGTAAAAGTAAAGCAGCATTTTACCGGTCCATCTGTATCAAATATTGAAAAAAAGATAGCAGCAGAGTTCAGTAAGCGGACAATCGATATGAAAATACGACCTGGAATGGAAATTGCTATCACTGCGGGAAGTCGTGGGATAGCTAATATAGCTCGAATTATTCGGGCAACAGTAATGGAAGTAAAAAAACGGGGAGCAATGCCCTTTATTGTGCCAGCGATGGGTAGCCATGGTGGTGCGAAAGCAGAAGGGCAAATCGAGGTGCTGAAGAGCCTTGGTGTAACCGAATCCTATTGTGATGCGCCGATTCGAGCGACAATGGATGTAGTTAAGCTAGCGGAAACTACTGCCGGGGTCCCGGTTTATATGGATAAAATTGCTTTTCATTCTGATGGTGTCATTTTGATAAATCGTATTAAAGCACATACAGACTTTTCGTCAAAGGTTGAAAGTGGACTAATGAAGATGGCTTCGATCGGTCTCGGGAATCATAAACAGGCTTTAGCGATTCATGAACGGGGTGTCATTGGTTTGAGGGAGCATATGCCGTATGTTGCTGCAGAGATATTTAAAAGTGGAAAGGTTCTTATGGGAATTGGACTTGTAGAGAATGCTTTTGAAGAAACAGCTGAAATTGAGGTTATCCCGGTAGAGAAAATTGCAGAACGAGAGTCTCAATTACTCGTACTATCCAAGAAGCTATTTCCAAGACTACCAATCGATCGGTTAGATATTTTATTTATTGATAAAATGGGGAAAAATTACAGTGGATCTGGAATGGACACGAATGTAATTGGTAGAGTACGAATTGATGGCGAGCAAGAGCCTGCATTACCATCCTATCAGCAAATTATTGTTTCCGATTTAAGTGAAGAATCCCATGGAAATTCAACTGGAATCGGTTTGGCTGATTTAACAACTACACGATTATTTAATAAGATCGACCTGCAAAAAATGAACGAAAATGTTATTACAAGTCGCTTTTTGAAGCGGGCAAGTATTCCAATGGTATTGCCCAGTGATCGCGATGCTATTGAGACAGCGATAAAATGTGGTTGGGATGTACAGCCAGAGAAGGTTCGGTTTATGCGGATTCCGAATACATTACATTTGGAGGAATTGTATGTTTCAGAAGCGCTTGTTCCAGAACTCGAGAGAATGGCTACGATTGAGATTATCGGAACACCATCGCCTATGGAGTTTAATGAATTCGGATACTTTCAGGAACTTAATGAATCAAAATGAGGAGGAGTTTAATTGACTACACAAACAGAAAATATTTACGGTAATTTAATTAATGGTGAATGGCTTCAATCGGAAGATACATTTATTGTAGAAAACAAATACACACACGAAGTCTATGCTAAGGTAGCAAAATCGAGTCAAAAAGTAATTGAAAACGCAATCACAAACGCATATGAGACCTTTAAAGAAGTGAAGCTATCGGCAACGGATCGTTACGATATTTTAATGCGAGCTACACAGATATTTGAAGAAAGGAAAGAGGAAATTGCACGCGTCATATGTAGCGAAGCTGGCAAAACAATTACCGATGCCAGAGCAGAGGTTGAACGTGGCATCCAAACATTTATTGCTTCTGCTGAGGAGGCAAAACGACTATCCGGTCAAGGATTGCCAATCCAAGGGCAGCCAGGAAATGAGGCGAAAATGGCATTTTCGATACGTGTACCTGTAGGTGTAATATGTGCGATAACTCCTTTCAATTTCCCATTTAATTTGACTGCGCACAAGATTGGTCCTGCCATTGCTGCTGGGAATACGGTAGTTTTGAAACCGGCTGAAAAGACGCCAGTTTCTGCAATTAAAATGGCTGAAGTACTACTTGAGGCGGGATTACCGAAAGGCTTTTTGAATGTAGTCAATGGATTTGGTCATGAAACAGGGCCAGTCCTTCTAAAGGACGAGCGCATTGCAATGTACACATTTACTGGTAGTCCCTCTGTGGGCCGAGTGATCAAGCGTGAATCTGGTATTCGTAAAGTAACCCTTGAGTTAGGGAATAATTCACCAAACATCATTCACCATGATGTCGCTGATCTACAACGTGCGGTTGATCTTTGTGTATCAAGAGGTTATTCAAACTCAGGGCAAGCATGTATTTCCGTACAACGCGTGTATGTTCACCGAGCAATTTATGAAGAAGTGCTAGAACAGGCAAAAGTAATAGCAGAATCATTTATCGTAGGAAATCCAGAAGAAGAGACGACTAATATTGGACCGATGATTAGTATCGAGGAAGCTGAACGGGCAGAAAAATGGGTTCAAGAGGCTGTGAATGCTGGAGCAATTATAGTTACTGGTGGAACAAGAGAAGATGCATTATTTAAGCCTACTATCTTAACGAATGTTAAAGAAGATATGAAAGTGATGTGTGAGGAAGTATTTGCACCGATTATTAGCATTGTCACTTATGAGGATCTGGATGAATTGTTTGCAAGCGTAAATGCATCAAAATTTGGATTACAGGCAGGTATCTTTACTTCAAATCTTCACTTGGCGATGAGAGCTGCTCAAGAACTAGAGTTTGGTGGCGTAAACATTAACGATGTTTCGACATTCCGAGCAGACATTCTACCATATGGGGGAGTTAAAGACAGTGGAGTTGGTAAAGAGGGCCCACGTTATGCAGTTGAAGAGATGACAGAGGAAAAAGTAATTACAATGCATTTGTAACAGAAAGGATGTTGTAAAATGACTAGGAATGTTTGGGAATACTTTTCAACCCAAAATATTGTTTTTGGGAATGGCTCTATTCACAATCTAGATAAACTGTTAAAGCGATTCCGTGCAAAGAATGTCTTTTTGATTACAGATCAAGGAATTGTTCAAGCTGGAATTCTCAAGAAAGTTAAGGAACAACTTGCATTACATAACTATGAAGTGGTTGTATATGATCAGGCTGTACCAGAACCACCGATTTCAAGTGTAATGGAAGCTTTTGAGTTCGCAAAGTCGCAAATTAAGACAGATGTCATTATCGGACTTGGTGGTGGGAGTAGTATTGATTTAGCTAAAGTTGTTGCTTTACTAATGGAACATGGGGGACATCCAAGGGATTATTTTGAAGAGGGAAATGTCCCAGGACCAGTTGCACCATTAATAGCAATTCCTACTACTGCTGGTACGGGGTCGGAAGTAACCTCCGTTGCAGTAGTCAATGATACAGAAAATAATATAAAAGTTGGGATTTCGGATAATTATTTGCGACCAGCAGTAGCTTTACTGGATCCTGAATTGACTGTAGGTTTGCCACCTTATGTAACAGCTTGTTCCGGAATTGATGCATTATCACATGCTATTGAATCGTATACAGCAAAGGATTTTAAGTATATTGAGGCAGAGGGAACTATTTTATTCCAAGGGGCATTTCCTATCACAGATGCACTCGCAGAAAAGGCGATTGAGCTCATTGTAAATAACTTAACAATTGCTGTGCAACAGGGAAGTAATTTAGAAGCCAGGGGCAATATGATGCTTGGTAGTTTACTAGCTGGGCTTGCTTTTTCGAATGCAGGAAATGCTCTAGCACATGCAGTTGCTTATCCGATCGGTGGCTTAGTTAACTCACCTCATGGAGAAGTAACGGGTTTACTGATGCCTTATGTTATGCGATACAATGTAGCAACATCAAAGGATAAAATGGTGAAAATTGCAAAAATATTTAATTTAGTTCATGATGATAAAACAACTACAGAACTTGCTTATGCTGCTGCGGATGCAGTTCTAAAGCTAACTGGAGAAATTGGACTACCTACGAAACTTTCTCAAATAGGAATTAAAGAAGCTAATTTAGAAGAAATAGCTGAAAAATCATTACCAATTGAGCGGTTAATACGTAATAGTCCGAGAGTACCACGAAAAGACAGTTTAATGGAATTGCTTAAAGAAGCTTATTGATAAAATGTGGAGGTAAATAGAATGAAAACAATTACGTTCATAAAAGATTCTCAACAGAAATTAGGCGTTGTTACAGATAAGGGTATACTCGATATTGCATATGCGGTAGAGGTGCTCTCTGATCAACTGGAGCATTCAACATTCCCTTTATCAATAAGAGCACTAATCGAGGGTGGAGTAAAAGCCCGTTTCGATGTGGAACAAGTTGTTGCAGTTGCTCTTTCCTCTGATCGTTCCGACTTGTTTTTGGATGAGGATAGTGATTTAGAATATGGCCCATGTGTTACAGACCCACAAAAGATCCTTTGTATTGGTTTGAACTATAAAATGCATGCAGAGGAATCAAACATGGCATTACCGGAAAAACCTATTGTTTTTAGTAAATTTAACAATGCGCTTTGCGGGCATCGTGCTAAGATTAATCTTCCTAAAAATGCAAAAGAGTTTGATTATGAAGGGGAGTTAGCCATCGTAATTGCTAAAGAGGCTAAGGATATCCCAAAAGAAGATGCTTTGCCTTATATCTACGGTTATACAATTGCGAATGACTTTTCGGCACGCGATCTTCAATTTCAAAGTCCCCAATGGTTATTAGGTAAAACGGGTGATCAATTCTGTCCAATTGGCCCATACCTGGTAACTGCAGATGAAGTTGCTGATGTAAACGATCTATCTGTTAGAACATACGTGAATAAGGAACGAAGACAAGATGGAAATACGGCACAAATGATATTCCCTTGTGATGAAATTATTAGCTATCTCTCAAAGCATATGACACTTTATCCAGGGGATGTTATTTTAACTGGTACTCCGGATGGTGTCATTATGGGGTATGAAGAAAGTGAAAGAGAATGGTTAAAAACAGGTGATGAAATCGTAATTGAGATTGAAAAAATAGGCAGACTCTCAAATGAATTAATATAAGAAAGCAGAAAAAGAATTGCTAAATGGTTGATCAACCATTTAGCAATTCTTTTTTCTATCTTAATAACAAGCTCTAAGTAGGAAATAATTCTTTATGGGAGAAGCGCATAAATCCTCTATTCTAGCAAAAACTATAGAAAGTTTGGTAAGAGGAGGTGGGGTCATGAGTAATCACGGAAAGAAACACAACAATCAATTCAAGGAAAATGAAAATTCCGGTGAGCATCGTAACGGACGTAAGAGCCCATATAAGAATAGTAACTCCAAAGGTGGAGGAGCTCCAAATGAATATGTGACGGATAAAGAATAAAGCAAATGCGGATCAGTTATATCGGATCCGCATTTGCTTACCAAGTATGTAGATGATAATTAAGATATTTACAATTGGAATAGTACCTATAATCGAATTCTGTAGGTTATCAAAGCTAGAGCTCAACTTATGTCTATTCCAAATATGCTTTACGACAATATCTTTAAATTTACATAACCTTTACATTTGGCTCATACTTCCTTAACATTCACACCTTATACTAGCAACTGAGGGCAAAAAGCCTCACAAAAATAAAGCATTCATTCAGGGGAGGACAATTTTACTATGAAGTTCAAAAAGTACCTAATGTTTCTACTTGTTGCAGCATTAGCAGTTGTGCTTGTAGCTTGTGGAGGAGAAACAGATGAAGGTAACACAGAAGAAACAGATAACTCTTCAGGAGAAACAGAAGGATCTGATGATGCAGCTGAATTAGAAGGCAGTGTAGTAATTGATGGTTCTGGAACAGTTTATCCATTAATGCAAAGAATTGCTGAAGAATATATGGTAAATGAACAGCAAGGCGTATCTGTTGAAGTTAGTCGTGCCGGTACAGGTGCTGGATTTGATAGATTTTTAGCAGAAAACGGAACAGATTTCAACGATGCTTCCCGTCTAATTAAAGAAGAAGAGCAAGCGAAAGCAGAAGAGCTTGGTTTTGAACCATTCGAAATGAAACTTGCATTAGACGGATTAACAATTGTTGTACACCCAGATAATGATTTTGCAACTGAATTAACTGCTGAGGAAGTACAAGGTATTTTCCTTGGAGAATATACAAACTGGTCTGATATTAATTCAGATTGGCCAGATGAGAAAATTAACACGTATGGACCAAATGAAAACCATGGAACATATGAATTCTTTTATGAAAGCATTCTTGAGGAACAAGATCTAGTAGGTGACATTGATCTTCAACAAGATTATTCAACACTAGTTACATTAGTTTCTGAAGATACAAATGCAATTGGATTCTTTGGATTTGGATACTATGCTAGCAACCAAGATAGCTTACAAGCAGTTGGAATCGACTTTGGCGAAGGTGCAGTAACACCATCTCTTGACACAATCGGTGAGAGTGGTCCATATGCTGATTACACACGTCCGGTATTCACATATTTAAATCCGAACATGGCAGCAGAAAAACCACAAGTAGCAGATTATGCACGTTATGTATTGGAAAGCACAAATGATTTTGCTGGTGAAACAGGATTCGCTCCACTTCCAGAAGATGAGATCCAATCACAATTAGAAGCTTTAGAAGCGCTACAATAAACGCGATAGAGGCACTATTTTAAGCAAAACACCTATATCAAAATTTGACATATGACTCTAAATAAGATGAGGGCAGAATCAAGCTCTCATCTTATTGTGAGCTATAAGCGTAAGCGCTGGAAGGAGTGCACGAGGTAATGCCGACAAACAGCGGTAATCATAAACAGAACGCTGTGAATGTTAGAGAAATGATTGAAGAAAAAAGAAGTTCGAGAAGTATCTCTAATATAACAGAAAAATTAATTCCAACGATTTTATTTATTATAGCTAGCATTTCAATTCTAACTACTATTGGAATTATTTATACTCTATTATCCGAGGCAATTGAGTTTTTTAAAATTGTTCCAATCTGGGAATTTTTCACTGGAACTGTACTCAAGCCACTTAGTCAAAATCCTGAATTCGGTGTGCTGCCACTTATAAATGGGACGATTATTTCATCACTAATTGCGATGCTTGTAGCTGGTCCAATTGGTATTATGTCAGCTGTTTATTTAAGTGAGTATGCATCAGATAAAGTACGTAGAATATTAAAACCTTTACTAGAAGTTCTTGCTGGTATTCCAACTATTGTGTACGGTTTTTTTGCGTTTACCTTTGTAACACCAATCATTCGTTCGATTTTTCCCGAAGTAGGAGCAACAAATATCCTTAGTCCAGGAATTGTGATGGGGATTATGATTATACCAATGATTGCATCCTTATCAGAAGATGCAATGACTTCTGTCCCTAATGCGATGCGTGAAGGTTCTTTAGCCATGGGGGCTACAAAACTTGAAACAACATTTAAAGTAGTAATTCCGGCTGCATTTTCTGGAATTATTGCATCCTTTGTGCTTGGAATATCACGTGCAATTGGTGAAACGATGATCGTAACCATTGCGAGTGGTAGCTCCAAAAACTTTACTTTTGACATTACTCAATCTATGCAGACGATGACTGCATATATTGTTGAAGTTTCTGGTGGTGAAGCGGCTGCTGGAACGACTATATATTACAGCTTATACGCTGTTGCATTAACGCTGTTTGTTTTTACGCTTATCATGAATCTACTTGCAAGATATGTCTCTCGTAAGTTTAGGGAGGAATATTAAAAATGAACCAAGTAAATACAAAGAAAATGGAAAAAAGAATGCATGCACGTATTCAGAAGAATAATCTTTTAAAAATAGTCTTTTTACTAGCGACATTATTCGGTCTTGCTGTATTAGCTATTTTACTCGTACGAGTCATTACACAAGGTGCAGCCTGGTTGGATTGGGATTTTATCACAGGAAGACTATCAACAAGTGCTGATCGTGCAGGAATTATGGGTGCCATTCTTGGGACAGTATGGCTAATGATTGTCGTCATACCAGTTACATTAATCATCGGTGTTGGCTCTGCAATTTATCTAGAGCTCTATGCAAAAAAAGGAAGGATTCAATCCTTTATTCAGACGAATATTTCAAACTTAGCTGGGGTACCGTCTATTGTGTATGGTCTACTGGGATTAACGATTTTTTCAAGAGCTATGGGCTTAGGAAATGCAGTGTTAGCTGGTGGTCTCACGTTATCCCTACTGGTTTTACCAATTTTGATTGTTTCTTCACAGGAGGCAATTCGTGCAGTACCGAAGTATTTAGCAGAAGCATCTTATGGAATGGGAGCAACAAAGTGGCAAACCATTAAAAATGTCATATTGCCTGCTTCTATACCAAGTATCCTTACTGGTGCTATTTTGTCACTATCCCGTGCAATTGGAGAAACAGCACCATTAACTGTATTAGGAATTCCGGCATTTCTTCTCCCATTCCCAGAAGGTGTGTTTGATACATTTACAGCATTACCAATGCAAATTTATTATTGGACGCTTGATTCTTCATTGGTTAAGGAATATGCCTATTTAGCTGCAGCAACTATTATCGTTCTATTGGTATTATTGTTCATATTAAATTCGGTAGCTATTTTCATTCGAAATAAGTTCCAACAACGATATTAACGGTTATTTTATTTGATATGACACGCTTAACCTAGATTTAAAGGAGTTGAAAATGATGAGTCCATCATCAGTGAAAAGTAAAAGACCGGTTAAAATTAATCCAGAAGCAGTTGCTTCTAAAGAGCCTGAGTCCGAAGGTAAAGTGGTTTATGATACAAAGGAATTAAACCTTTGGTATACCGATACACACGCATTAAAAGATGTTAATTTATCTTTCCGTGAAAAGGAAGTAACAGCGATTATTGGACCATCTGGTTGTGGGAAATCAACCTACATTAAAACGTTAAACCGGATGGTTGAGCTTGTTCCAGGTGTACGGACGACAGGAGAGATAACGTATAAAGGGAAAAAAATCCTTGAACGTTCGTTTAAAGTAGAGGATTTGAGAACAAAGGTAGGAATGGTATTCCAAAAGCCAAATCCTTTCCCGAAATCAATTTATGAAAACATCGTTTATGGACCTAAAATTCACGGGATTCGTAATAAAAAAGTGTTGGATGAAATTGTTGAGCGCAGTCTACGCGGAGCGTATATTTGGGACGAAGTAAAGGATCGTCTCAATGAAAATGCATACGGTCTATCAGGTGGTCAGCAGCAACGTTTATGTATCGCGCGTTGTTTAGCAATCGAACCAGAA
Source organism: Oceanobacillus sp. FSL W7-1309 (assembly GCF_038002145.1). Classification (NCBI taxonomy): domain Bacteria; kingdom Bacillati; phylum Bacillota; class Bacilli; order Caryophanales; family Bacillaceae; genus Oceanobacillus; species Oceanobacillus sp. FSL W7-1309. Next base: position 1,053,647 of record NZ_JBBOBX010000001.1, on the reverse strand, counting down.
GTTATTTTAATGGACGAGCCTACGTCAGCACTTGATCCAAAGTCAACGTTACGAATTGAAGAATTGGTACAAGAGCTTAAAAAAGAATACTCAATTATTATTGTTACCCATAATATGCAGCAAGCAGCACGTATTTCGGATAAAACGGCATTCTTCCTTAATGGAGAGGTTATTGAATTCGACGAAACAAATACGATTTTCACAAATCCGGCAGATAGCAGAACGGAAGACTATATATCTGGAAGATTTGGATAAGCTGTTTTTGATTGAATTATTTTTTAAATATAGAAAAGTCTCCTGATTGTTCGAGGTATATTTGAACATCAATAGGAGGCTTTTTTTACTTTAATTCGATTGTATCCTGCTATATTTAAAGATAACAAAATATTTAAAAAATAGTAAACAAACGCAATAGCTAGAAATACGGAGAATTATTAAGATAGTCGCTTTATAAACTTTGTAAAATAAAAATTGTATAGATTTTTCGTTCTGTATGGACTTATATGCTGTTTTCTATTATTTCTTTATTTCCCTATACTTATATAGTATTCAACACGGAGGTGCTTTAAAAAATGTTAGAGTTTCATGATGTTACAAAGCGATATGGTAATGGTAAGCCAGCAGTTAACAATTTGAATTTAACAATTGAAAAGGGCGAATTTGTTTGTTTTATCGGTCCAAGCGGCTGTGGTAAAACCACAACAATGAAAATGGTAAACCGTTTAATTGACGTAACGGAAGGGGCCATTTTGGTTGATGGTAAAAATATAAAGGAGCAAGACCCTGTCGAACTGCGTAGGTCCATAGGGTATGTGATTCAGCAAATTGGATTGATGCCACATATGACAATTAGAGAAAATATTGTGCTTGTAGGTACTTTACTCAAATGGAGAAAAGAGAAAAAAGATGAACGTGCACGTGAGCTAATCAAGCTAGTAAATTTACCTGAAGAATATCTTGATAAATATCCACATGAATTAAGTGGAGGGCAACAACAGCGAATTGGTGTATTACGTGCGCTTGCTGCGAATCCCCCATTGATATTAATGGATGAGCCGTTTGGAGCGCTTGATCCGATTACAAGGGATGCCTTACAAGAAGAATTTAAAAAGTTGCAAAGAGAATTAAATAAAACCATTGTTTTTGTCACACATGATATGGATGAGGCATTAAAGCTTGGCGATCGGATTGTCATTATGAAAGATGGAGAGATTGTTCAGGTTGATACACCAGAGGAGATTCTCAGAAATCCAGCAAATGAATTTGTGGAAGAATTCCTTGGAAAAGATCGTTTAATTCAAGGTCGGCCAGATGTTACGACGGTCGGGCAAATTATGAACAGTACTCCAATTACCGTAAAAATCGGTACCACTTTAAAAGCCGCCATTACGAAAATGCGAGATGAACGAGTTGATTCCCTCCTTATTACGGATTCAGATAATGTTTTAAGAGGATTTTTAGATATTGAATCCATTAACAACAATTACAAAAAGGCAAGTACTGTGGAGGAAGTAATGGAAACGGACATTTATTCTGTATCTCAGGACAGTCTATTACGTGATGCAATTCACAAGATACTCAGACGAGGAGCACAGTATGTTCCTATTGTGGACGAAGGTCACCGTTTAGTGGGAATTGTCACACGCGCAACACTTGCAACCCTCGTTTATGACACGATTTGGGGCGATGGAACAGAATTTGAAGAAATCGTAGCACATGCAGAGTAGGAGGTTGGAGTAGATGATGGATTTTTTTGCTACACATGGGAATGAACTAATAATTAAAACATGGGAACATTTGTATATTTCTGTTGCAGCCATCTTACTAGGAGTGTTAGTTGCGATACCCCTTGGGATCCTGCTTTCTAGAGCACCAAACTTCGCTGATCGATTTATTTCGTTTGTTGGTATTCTGCAAACCATTCCAAGTCTTGCAATCCTTGCATTTTTTATACCGATTTTAGGTGTTGGAAAACTACCTGCCATTATTGCATTGTTTTTCTATTCGTTACTACCAATTTTACGTAATACGTACATCGGTATTCGGGATGTTAATCCTGGGGTTGTTGAAGCTGGGAAGGGCATGGGAATGAGTGCTTTGCAATCGATTATAAAAGTAGAATTTCCAATGGCACTTCCAGTAATTATGGCTGGTGTTCGTCTATCAACGGTTTATTTGATCGGTTGGGCAACATTGGCAGCATTTATCGGTGGTGGCGGTCTTGGCGACTTTATCTTTGATGGCTTAAACCTTTATCAGCCTTCCTTAATTATTGCAGGTACAGTACCAGCGACTATTCTTGCTTTAATTGCAGATCGCTTGTTGGCCTATTTAGAAAATCGAATGACGCCAGAGGGGCTGAAGGATTCGTATGAAACAGTATAAGCATGGAGGTGAACATGTTGAAAAAAACATTACTTAAAGGAAGTATGGTTTTGCTTTTGCTTGTGGTGCTTGCAGGCTGTTCCTTGCCAGGCCTTGCAAGTACGACAAAAGAGACGATAAAAATAGGTGCCCTAGGTACATCTGAATCACAAATTTTAGCTGAACTGTTATCGATTATGATTGAACGGGAAACAGATGCCAGTACCGAACTTGTGACACATCTTGGATCATCGATTGTTCAACACCAAGGGATGTTAAGAGGCGACCTTGATATAACAAGTACACGTTATACGGGAACAGACCTATCTGGCGCACTTGGCATGGACCCGATTACCGATCCAGAGAAAGCGCTGGACATTGTAACAAAGGAATTTCAGGACCAATTTAATGAAACATGGGCAGCGCCTTATGGTTTTGAAAACAGCTATTCTGTTGCTGTGACAACAGAATTTGCCGAGGAACATAACATTGAAACCATTTCTGATCTCGAACCTTTCGCGGATGACCTGCGTTTTGGCGTAGATAATGCATGGGTCAATCGCAAAGGGGATGGATATGATGGGTTTCAGGAAACCTATTTTTCGTTTGGTCATGTTTTCCCAATGAATATTGGTCTTGTGTATCAGGCGGCAGCTACTGGTCATATGGATGTTGTGCTGGCTTATTCTTCAGACGGGAGAATTAAGGAATTTGATTTAAAAGTTCTTGAGGATGATCTGCGATTCTTCCCGCCATATGATGCTTCTGCCGTAATTGATAATGAGATTTTGGAGAATTACCCAGAGATTGCAGCAATTACAGAACGTTTGCATGGACAAATTTCTACAGAAACGATGCAGGAATTAAATTATAAAGCGGATGTTCAACTAATGAGTCCGCAAAAAGTTGCCATGGAATTTCTAGAAGCCAATAACTTCTTTGAGGATATGGAGAAAGGGGAGAAGTAATATGAATACATTGGAACAATTGGTGCAATATGTGACCCAAAATGGTGGGTATATATGGGTGCAGTTTTACAGACATTTTCTAATGGCAGCGTATGGTGTTCTATTTGCCGCAATTATTTCGATTCCTTTAGGTATCCTTATTGCAAAGTACGGGAAATTGAGTAGCTGGGTACTGGCACTTGGAAGTATTATTCAAACGATTCCTGCCTTAGGAGCGATGGCTGTCATTATGATTGTCATGGGACTTGGCACCAATACGGTAATTGTTACATTAATGCTGTATTCAATACTGCCGATTGTGCAAAACACCTATGTCGGGATGAAGGATGTTGATAAAACGGTTATTGAAGCAGGCTTTGCTTCTGGGATGACTCGGTTTCAACTATTACGAATGGTCGAGCTTCCTCTTGCAATTAGTGTCATTATGGCAGGGTTACGGACAGCGCTTGTTATTGGGATTGGAATTGCTGCAATTGGTGCATTTGTCGGAGCAGGAGGCTTAGGGTCCATCATCCTCACGGGAACGAATGCAACGGATGGAACAGCTATTATTCTAGCTGGTGCAATTCCTACAGCATTGATGGCCATTATCGCTGATTTAATTATGGGTTGGATTGAACGGAAACTTCAACCAATAAAGTCTTCAAAATCGAGCGCAGCATAAAAGGTAAAAAAATAGAGTTTGCTTCTTAATCTATCATTAGAGGTGATTGTCTTGGGAGAAATCGGAATTAGAGTTGAAAAAAATGTTCCGTGTTCATTAGCTGATGGAACAGTTCTTCGGTCTGATGTGTATCATCCGGATGATGAAGAAAGCTATCCGGTGTTAATGATTCGGTTGCCATATGATAAAGAAACACCACGTTACTATGACGAATATTTGGAAGTGCCTCGGATGGTGCAAGCAGGCTATGTAGTTATCCTTCAGGACGTAAGAGGGAGATTTGCCTCAGAAGGCGATTTTTTTCCATTCATACATGAGAGACGTGATGGATATGAGGCAGTAGAATGGGCGGCAAAGCTTCCATATTCAAACGGAAAAGTTGGACTGTTTGGTATGTCTTATCATGGCTATACCCAGTTTGCAGCAGCAGTAGAAAGGCCACCTTCCTTAAAGGCGATTGCTCCAGTGATGACGGGAGCAGATCTTATGGGAAGCTTTCTGGGAAGCGAAGGAGAACCTCATCCAGTAGCTAAACTGGAAACATGGGTTTTAGGATCTATGTTAGAGGATCAGCTGAAAAGGGAAGGGAACTTTGACAAGAGGAAATTTCATTATTATTTTGAGAATATGGCAGAGTGGTTAGTTGATGCTCCTGCTGATGAATGGAAGCCAATCAAAGACCTTGATCCGGGCTCGTATTATTTTGATTTTATGCAGGGGAGACTAGCCAAAACATTTAAAGATCATGTAAATCTAAAGGGAAAACTAAGTGAAGTGGATATTCCAGCATTATTCATTGGCGGCTGGTTTGACGGATTATTGGCACCAACATTAGAAGCCTATCAAACTTATAAAGGGAAAAAAATGCTCTGGATTGGTCCGTGGACGCATGAAGAAATGACAGGTCGATGTGGGGAGCGTTTTTTTAACCATGCAGCATCTAGTATAGGCGTTGACAAATCATTAGATCCTACAGAAATCCATATTAAATGGTTTGATAAATGGTTGAAGGAGAAGCCAATGCCAATGCCTTTCGAGAAACCTGTCCACCTTTATTTGATGGGGCAGGATCGTTGGGAAACCTTTGAGGAATGGCCGATTCAAACTGGTGTAAAGTCAAGGGAAGTATACCTCCAGAGTCAAGGGATGTCACAAAGCCGAAATGGAGATGGAAAGCTAACGTATCAACCTGACACTACGGAAACCAAAAGTGCTTTAAAACTAGACCCGAATCACCCAGTTCCTACTCGTGGTGGGGGGACGCTTATTGCGGGACACGCTTCCGGGATGTTTGATATGAGCGATATACAAGATCGAGAAGATGTTCTTGTCTATACGAGTATGGAGCTTGAGGAAGATCTTCCATTGCTAGGTTCAATTAAAGCGAGTATTTGGGCATCTTCTCCATCTGAGCTTTTGGATATATCCCTAAGGCTGTCAGAAGTTGATAGCCAAGGACGTTCGTATAATATCATCGATTCATTTCATAGAAAAAGGGTAGAAAAAGAGAATCATCCAGTTTGTTTGGAAGTTGAAATAGGTTCCACCGCATATACCTTGAAAAAAGGCCATCGCATACGTCTGGATATAGCAGCAAGCAATGCGCCACTATATGATATTAACTTAAATAACGGAACAACAACAAAGACACACACTGAAGGGAAATCTGCAGTGGAATATATTTATCAAGGTGGAGACAAAGCATCAAAATTGGTCTTGCCAATGACAAGGTAATAAAATCCTTTTCTTGGCAGTTAAGAAAGTATAAAACTTACCTAAGCATAAATGCAACGATGACATTCTATCAAAGACGAAGCGAATGCCAGGTTTTCAATTTTTAAAATGGAAATAAGCCATAAAAGGGTGAGGACATTGAGGAATGATGACGAACGGATTGATGATGTAAAAACACAATTCATTGAAAAAATAACGGACAATATGAATGCATTCGGTGTTTCCACAAGTATTGGACGTGTGCTTGGAATTATATACATGAACAGGGAACCAATGACACTTGATGAGCTATCAGAAGAAACAGGGATGAGTAAAACACGGATGAGTCAGGTAGTCCGGGAAATGATTGATTTAAATATTGCGGAACGCGTCTTTAAAAAAGGAGTTCGGAAAGATTTATTTCGGGTGGAAGAGGATTATTATCAAACATTCATTCTTCTGTTTACCTCTACATGGAAAAAGGCTATTCAACGCAGCAGTTCTTTTGAACAAAGAATGATGAAACAAATGAATCAATTACAAGCAACTTCAGGATTGACGGAAGAAGATGAACTGGCCCTGAATGAACTTCTAAAAGAAATGAAGGAATGGATGGATTACTATGATTGGATCCACCGTGTAACGGAGTTCTTTGAAAGCGGAGAAATCTTTAAACATGTGCCAAAAAAAGAACGGGGGAATGAAGCGTGAATAAAAAAGTAATATTATCGTGTGCGGTAACAGGTGCAGGAGATACGACTACAAAAAGTGCCTATGTACCAGTAACGCCAAAAGAGATTGCAGATTCGGCAATTAAAGCGGCGAAAGCAGGAGCTACCATTGCGCATATACATGTGCGTGATCCGAAAACAGGAAAATTAAGTCATGATGTCAATCTATTTCAGGAAGTTGTCGAACGAATTCGTGCATCAGAGACAGATGTCATTATTAACCTTACCTCAGGTGGAGGTGGAGATTGGATCCCAAGTGATGAAGACCCTACAAGAGGCGGAGAAGGAACGGATATTCAAACCCCTGAAGAACGTCATGAGCCGATAGGAAGACTCTTGCCGGAAATGTGTACCCTTGACTGTGGCAGTATTAACTTTGGTGATATGTTATACATCAGTCCAACTGACTGGTTAAGGAAACAGGCGAAACTCGTCAAAGAAAGTGGTGTCAAAGCCGAATTAGAATGTTTTGATACAGGACATGTTCGTTTTGCCAATCAATTAATTGAAGAAGGCTTAGTTGAAGGGGATCCAATATTCCAGTTCTGTCTCGGTATTCCGTGGGGGGCGGCAGCAGATGCGGAAACCATGGCATATATGAAAAGTCGAATTCCAGAAAATGCGAAATGGGCAGCTTTTGGAATTGGCCGAATGCAAATGCCGATTGTTGAAGAGTCTATCCGTCAAGGCGGGAATATTCGTGTAGGTCTGGAAGACAACCTGTATTTGAAGAAAGGTCAGCTTGCAACAAATGAACAGCTTGTTGATAAAGCTGTTGAGATAGTCCAGTCCTTTGGTTCCGATGTGATGACTCCAGCTGAAGCACGAAAACATCTCAATTTACTGAACCCATATGGAAAGGAAGCCTAGCTGTATGACAAATGATAGATCAATCCAAAACATCACGGTTGTTGGTACAGGCGTAATTGGCAATGGGTGGATTACGCGCTTTTTAGCAAATGGTTACCATGTAACTGCTTTTGATCCAGATCCGAAGACGGAAGAAAAAACACGTGCTGCCGTTGAGCGGGCATGGCCGTGGATGGAGAAAATGGGACTGCATAAAGATGCTTCAACGGATAAGCTGAGCTTTCATTCGAATTTAGAAGAGGCACTAAAAGATGCGGACTTTGTACAGGAAAATGTTCCAGAGCGTGAGGATTTAAAACGAAAAGTCATTGCTGATATTGATACGTATGCGAAGAAGGAAGCAATCATCGCCTCCAGCACATCTGGAATATTACCAAGCATTTTACAGGCGGATTGTCACAACCATCCAGAGCGTGTCATTGTCGCTCATCCCTTTAACCCGGTTTACCTAATGCCACTTGTTGAACTTGTTGGCGGAGAAAAAACGGATGTAAATACAATTGAGAAGGCAAGAAGTTTCTATGATTCCTTAAAGATGAAGCCTCTTGTTGTTCGTAAGGAAATTGAAGGACACATTGCGGACCGTTTAATGGAAGCAATCTGGCGCGAGTCCCTTCACATTGTGAATGATGGGGTAGCGAGTACAGATGAAGTAGACGCCTCCATTATATATGGACCAGGACTTAGGTGGGCATTAATGGGACCATTCATGACACTGCATATGGGCGGTGGAAAAGAAGGAATGCGTCACTTATTGGAGCAATTCGGACCGGCATTGAAATTACCATGGACGAAATTAGAAGCACCAGAATTAACAGAGGAATTAGCTGACAAAGTCATTACAGGGTGTGAAACACAAACGGCTGGTGTTGAAATGGATAAATTGGAAGATCGCAGAGATCAATTTTTAATTGAACTCCAGCAGCTATTGGAAAAATACTGGCCAGGATCAATGTTATCTGGAAAATTGTAGGTGGCATTCGAACGATTAAAGGAGGTAAGGACGCTTGAATAAAGCGAAATTATTGATACAGGATAAAGTACCCGAGGCGTGGATTGACTATAATGGACATATGAATGATGCGGAGTATGTTCGAGCATTCAGCCGGGGTGTCGATCAATTTATGAACGTTATTGGGATGACCGGGGATTTCTTAGCGAAGAGCAAATATACGATTTATACAATGGAAAATCACGTTTGCTATCTAGATGAAATGAAGCTTGGTGAATCGTTTGAAGTCTTTATAAATGTGATTGATTATGATATCAAACGAATCCATCTTTTCTTTGAACTGTATGGTGAAAATGGAAAACGGGCTGCAACGAGTGAACAATTGCTAATGGGAATTAACCAGGAAGAGGGGAAAGCATCACCGTTTCCGGAAGAAATTTTTAACCATATAGAAGAACTTGCAACTAAACATAAACCTGCAGAAAACCCAAAAGAAGTTGGGCGTGTTATTGGAATTAGAAAAAAGAAATGAACGTATTAAAAAAAATGGCTTCCTATTTGGGTGGGGAGCCATTTTTAATTCATTAGAAAGTAAACATGGCACGTTTATAGTTGTTATAAAGCAGTCCTCTTGTAAAAATTAAATTATTCTTTTGAAGCGTATTGGCGTAATAAAAACTAGAAAAGTAGATTTGAAGTTACTCTAAAACAGTGCAGGGATATTTGTCAGAATCTAATTTATTTTTAAGTTTTATTTGTATTTTAGGTTTTGAAATTCAAAAATAGGGTAGCTAGTATATATATTAATGGAGGTGTTTTATCATCAAATATATTATATCGATGCTAGTTTTTATGATTGGAGTTGGATTATTTTCGCAAGCAGCTTCTGCCGAGAAAGTTTACAAAGTAAAGTCAGGGGATAATTTGTATCGGATTGCCCAAAACTATCAAGTAGATTTTGATACGTTAGTTGCTGCAAACGCTGCTATCACGGACCCTGAACATGTTCAGCCAGGGCAAGCGATTAACATACCAGATGAGAATGGGCTTCCTTTTACCGTTACAGCTTACACGGCTGGCTATGAGTCTACTGGAAAAGAACCAGATGACCCAGCTTATGGTATAACAGCATCTGGGGCAATGGTTGAAGAGGGAAATACAATTGCGTGCCCTCAGGCTCTTCCGTTTGGAACAAAAATACATATTCCAGAATTGGATGAAACGTATGTATGTCAGGACCGTGGCAGTGCAATAACGAATGGTAAGCTAGATGTTTATATAGAAGACTTAGATGAGGCATTAGAATTTGGGGTGCAGCAGCTGCAGGTCAAAGTGTGGCCATATTAAAATACCGCGAATATCATATTTTATCGGAAAGCATACTTTGCTGTACAATTTAATTTAAAAACTATAAAAAATACACCACATGAAATTCAACTTAGAGATTTTTCATGTGGTGTATTGATTTGAAAGAATTTTTATTCAGGTCTATGGTTTAGCTTACCGGCCCCTTCGTAATCGCAGTAAGCTTGGAATTGATTGCAAAAGTTTTGGCATTAACATTTGTGATGCCAAAGCTGGCTAAACGTTTTGTATGCATATTCAGATAGCTTTCAGCTGTTTCCTTTGTTTCAAAAACATAAATTCCGCCTGCTTCATTTGCTTCGGGTCGCTCTGTCCAGATTTTCCATAGGAAGCCAGCTTCTTCATTGATGCTTTTTGCTAAATCTGAAAATGCTTCTGCCATTTCTTCCCCAAATGGTCCATTCATGTTAAAATCGACTTGCAATACATATGCCATGGTTATTCTCCTTTGTTTACTTTGTTGTTGTAAAGTAGTACTCTCCTAGAATTTCCTGCTTTTGATATTGATCAGGCGTAAGCTCTTTTTCAATAAAAGCGTTAAGGTCAGATTGCTCCACATCGTACATGACTTCAATTTCTTTGGAGAATAAAAGCTTTTCTTTTTCAAGCAAGCTAGAAAGCGATGGTTGTTGTTTTGGTTGCAGTTCTTCTGTATTTAGAATCTGTTTTAAGCCATCAATATAGTATTCAAATGGACGTCCTCCAACAATTTTCACACCTTTGTTTTCTTCATTGATCATGATAATTGTAGGGAACCCTCGAGCGCCTAAACTTCTCGTCAGATCGAAGTCTTCATCCAATAATTGTTGTCCGATTGGTTGTTCAGCTTCCTTTACAATGTATTCCCCATCAAGACCAAGTTTATTTACGGTTTCAATCATAACGGATTTATCTGAAATATTTTGGTTGAATGCGAAAAGTGCTTCTCGGGCACGGCGTAAATATTCAAATGCGAGTTCCGCATTATGATTTTTTTGAATCACCTTAAATACTCGTGAAGGTGGGAAAGAGGACTGAACTGGATTATCAATCATTAGACTCCCATCAATTGGCATTCTGGAATGTTCACCAACTTCTCTCCAGTGACCTGCAACATCGGCTGGTTTAAAAATTCCGTTTGCAGGATCGATTGGCCCATCATGCCATTTTTCCAGTAAGCCACCCATAACCGTATGAACGTTAAAATAATCACCATATTGCTCGATAAAACGACGGAGAACCGGTTCAATTGCCCAGCAGTGCGAGCAAATGGGATCTGTTACATAATAAAGGTTAATTGACTTTTTCGGCTTATTAAAATCAATAACTTCCATTTCCTCATCTTCAGCTACTCCACATACACCTGTTTCCAAGTCACAAATCATATTTTTATTGTTATTCAATTTATTTCCCTCATTTCTATTCATGTAGGATAAGCGAGGAAAAAGAAGCTATGCTCTTTTCCCGCACTCTTCATCATTTTTAAAAATTAGTTTCTAATTGTTTTCAATCCAGTAGACCAAGCCACGACCTCATTCAACATAGTTTGAACGGTTTCTTCATGAAACGGTGCTGGTTTAAAGGTTCTCATTTCTTCAAAATCCGTGAAAAGACTTAATGCTGGCTGTGTTCCTACCGTTGCCACTTTTGGTACTGTTAAAATTAGTCTTAGATTGTTTGCTGCTGTAACTCCAAGTGTTGAACCATAGCTTACGATTCCAGCGGCTTTATTGTTCCACTCCACATATAAATAATCGATAGCATCCTTTAATCCAGAAGTAATCGCTTTGTTGTATTCAGGAGTGACAAAAACAAATCCGTCAAGCTCATTAATTTTCTCAGACCATGCTTTCGCTTCTGGTGCTTGGTAATCCTGTGACATAATAGCCGGAATCGGCTCATTAAATTGTGGCAGGTTGTAATCTTTAATATCAACCATCTCAAATGTTGCATCTGTTCGCATGTCTGCGATGGATTTCACCCATTCTGCAACCTGCAAATTTACTCGTGAATCTCTTGTACTTCCAGTAATAATTCCAATTTTAAGCATGTTAACTCCTCCTAGAAATCTTTATGAAACGCCTTTTAACGACGCATTATAGTTGCTTTATAATTGAATTTTAAGCCATAATAAAAATTAGCAACACCAATAGTTTGGTGTATGTGTTGGATATCCGACACATTGAACAATTTGTTTAAAAAGTGGAAGGGAGATCAATATGACGAATACAAAAACGGATCCCCGAATTTTACGTACCCGTAAATTAATAATGGATGCTTTTATGGAACTTTCAGGTAAGAAGGAATTTAAAGACATCACTGTGAAGGATATTACAGCTGAAGCGATGATAAATCGCGCCACATTCTATTATCATTTTGAAGATATATACGATTTACTGGAAAAGGTGTTATCAGAAGTATTGTTAGTGAATTTGGATTGTGATTACTTTCAAGATAACGAGCTAAATGAAGAGTCGCTTGTTAAGATTTTCTTAGCGATTACGAATTTCCAGAAGTCATTATCCAATCGTTGTCATAGAGGTTACGAGGACACCATTGCTCGAATTATCAGGGAGCAGCTTGAAGTTGTTTTTTACAAAATGCTGTTAAATCAACGCAACAAAGAAGCGGACGATGCTTTAAGAATTACCGCTGTTATATTAAGCAGGGGAATATACGGAGCTTCTGTAGAATGGAGAAGAGATGATAAAGGTATGACTCCAGAGGAATTTATTAAATTAGCAATTCCTTTTATTATTTCTGGTGCTAATTTTTAGTTCTGACAAATTATAAGCATTTAGAGCTTTGCGTTCCTTTTTATAAAGGGTTAAGGTTATTGGTTAACTGTTTAATGAAAAAAGCGCACAGTAAGGAGATATGGATATGAACGATTCATTTCATGATGAAATACAAGAAATTTATCAAAAATTAATTGATGCGTGGAATAACCGTGACGCCGAGGAGATGGCTGGGCTGTTTGCTGAACAGGGAGTACAAATTGGGTTTGACGGTAGTAAGGTAGTTGGAAAAGCAGAAATCTTATCCCATGTTAAACCAATATTTGAAGATCATCCTACTGCCCCTTTTGTAACAAAAATTAAATCCATCCGACCTTTAGGAAAAGATGCAGCAATACTACACGCGATTGCAGGGATGATCCCACCGGGGAAAACAGATATTGAACCTGATGTAAATGCCCATCAGACGCTTGTTGCAGTGAAAACGAATAGTAACTGGCGAATTGAACTGTTTCAAAATACTCCTGCCGTGTTTCATGGAAGACCTGAATTAGTTGACCAAATGACGGAGGAGCTAAGGGAGTTACTTTAGTTTTTGATAAATTGAAAAGGGAGTGTCGGCCAACTGGGGGTGAAAGACCCCGAAAGGATTGTTGACAAAACCCCGCTTTTCTGTAATAATAAATCCAACTAAATACTGGTACCTTTAATTCAGTCCAGAGAGGCTGACAAGGATAGCGGAAAATAAGCATAGAGGAAGAGGTGTACGTGTATACCCTCTTGCTATACTTATGAAAAAGGCTTCTTGTCAGAAATGGCAGGAGGCCTTTCTTTTTTCCAACTCGTGTGTGTTCTCAAGCACCTTCCTCGGTACCAGGAAAAATTCGAGGAGGAATTAACATGCAAAAGGTAGATAAAGAGTTTTCATTACAGCCTGTACCACAGGCAAATCGGAATGGTTTCTGGAAAATGTTCATGCTTATGATGGGGTTAACATTTTTCTCAGCAAGTATGCTTTCAGGTGGACAACTAGGAACAGGGCTAACATTCACGGAGTTTATTTGGATTGTTTTAGCTGGTAATTTATTGCTTGGAATCTATACGGGGGCACTTGCTTTTATTGCGGCGAAAACAGGTTTATCTACACATTTGCTTGCGAGATATGCTTTTGGTGAAAAGGGTTCCTACTTATCATCCTTTTTGTTGGGAATCACACAAGTGGGTTGGTTCGGTGTCGGTGTTGCGATGTTTGCTGTGCCAGTTCATGCAGCTACTGGGATTAACATGTATGTATTGATTGTTGTTTCAGGTCTATTAATGACGGCAACAGCCTTCATTGGAATTAAAGCTTTAACCGTTTTAAGCTTTATCGCTGTACCTTCTATCGCACTTCTTGGTGGGTATTCTGCGCTAAATGCAACAAATGCTGCGGGGGGAATTGAGGCGCTAATGGGCTATCAACCGGCAGAGGCGATGGGATTAGCGACTGCATTGACGATATGTATCGGTTCCTTCGTTAGTGCAGGAACACTTACACCAGATTTCGCCCGTTTCTCCAAAACAAAGCGTACAGCGGTATCGACTACCGTTGTTGCATTCTTTATCGGTAACTCGTTTATGTTTTTGTTTGGAGCAATTGGGATGTTTGCGTTTGGTTTAGCTGATATTTCGGAAGTAATGTTTATGCAAGGGCTGATGCTTCCGGCTATTATCGTGCTCGGGCTGAACATCTGGACAACGAATGATAATGCGTTATATGCATCTGGATTGGGATTTTCGAATATCACAAAGATTGCTAAAGGGAAGCTTGTTATTGTTAATGGTGTGCTTGGTACAGCAGCTGCAATGTGGTTGTTTAATAACTTTGTTGGCTTTTTAACGATATTAGGTTCAACCTTGCCATCGATTGGTGCAATCATTTTGTTTGATTTTTTCATCCTAAGAAAAGGAAAGTATCAGGCATTTGAAACAATGAAATTCAAAGCAGTCAATTGGATCGCAATCGTATCGTGGATTGGCGGGGTTGCGATTGCTAATTTGCTTCCCGGTATTCCGCCGGTTAACGGCATTATTGGAACGGGAGTGCTCTATTTAATCGGAATGGTTATTGCTGAAAAAGCAGCTGCAAAATCTGGGTTAGAACAAGGAAGAAAAGGAGAATTAATTCGTGAACATTAAAAATGCAAAGCTAAGAGGAAAAGAAGGTTTATGGGATATTGAAGTCGTGGATGGGAAAATTAATCAAGTTTCTCCTGGTATAGAAGGTGGAGATGACCCAAACGCTTTGGATGTAAATGGGGCGCTTGTGCTTCCTCCATTTATTGAACCGCATATTCACTTGGATACAACGCTCACTGCTGGTGAGCCAGCATGGAATCAAAGTGGGACGTTATTTGAGGGGATACAGCGCTGGTCCGAGCGGAAGGAAACATTAACAATTGAGGATGTAAAATTGAGATCAAAAACGGCATTAAAATGGCAAATTGCACAAGGGATTCAGCATGTACGCACACATGTTGATGTCACTGATCCAGACCTGACAGCTTTACAAGCAATGCTAGAAGTGAAGGAAGAAGTCGCGCCATATGTAGATTTGCAGCTTGTTGCTTTTCCACAGGAAGGAATTCAGTCGTTTCCAAAGGGAGTTGAATTGCTTGAGGAAGCATTAAAGATGGGAGCAGATGTTGTCGGTGGTATCCCGCATTATGAATTTACCCGGGAATATGGTGTATCTTCCATGAAAACTGCCTTTGACCTTGCGGAAAAATATAACCTGCTTGTCGATATTCATTGCGACGAAATTGATGATGAACAGTCACGCTTTGTAGAGGTTGTTGCAACCGAAGCATATGAACGAGGACTTGGATCGCGTGTAACGGCAAGCCATACAACGGCAATGGGATCTTATAATGATGCTTATGCATCCAAGTTATTTCGTATTTTAAAAATGTCGGGGATTAACTTTGTATCGAACCCTCTTGTAAACATTCATTTACAAGGTCGCTTTGATACGTATCCGAAACGCAGAGGGCTGACAAGAGTAAAAGAATTACAGGAAGCTGGCATGAATGTGAGCTTTGGTCATGATGATATTTTTGATCCGTGGTATCCACTAGGAACCGGAAATATGCTGCAAGTATTGCATATGGGGATTCACGTCGCTCAATTGATGGGATATGAACAAATTGTTAATTCGATCGACATGATTACAACAAACAGTGCGAAAACATTACACATTGAGGATCGGTATGGCATTGAAGCCGGAAAACCAGCTAACTTTATCGTACTTGATGCTGAAAATGAATATGAAGCAATTCGGAAGCAAGCGAAAGTGAGATATTCTATTCGGAATGGAGCCATTATTGCTGAAACAAAACCAAGTGAGACGACTGTCACTTTGGATAAAACGGAATACGTAGACTTTAATAAGGCATAACCGTTTGCGGTTATGCCTTTTGGCTTGTTGGTTGTCCAGATTGAGCGTTGATAATGGATTAGCTGTATGGAAATACTGAAGTTTACAAGGTAAACGATGAAGATTAAAGAAAAAATACTGAAGTTCACAAATGGGGTCTGTGCTTCCGTCGATCTTGACAGAATACTTCGTCCAGTTAAACTCTACACTAATTACTCGATAAATTTGCTATAATGGATGCATTGTTTAAATATAGGAGTGTCTGAGATTGTTGAAATTAGGAAAAATTATCACACATATAGCTGTATTATATGGAATCTTTTTAATCGGAAACTGGATTCAATTAACGTTTCATTTGATAATCCCTGGCAGTGTGATTGGAATGATTCTGTTATTTATATTGCTTTACACAAAGAGTATAAAAGTGAGTTGGATTGAAGATGGCACACGATTATTTGTTAGCCATTTAACATTGTTTTTCATCCCTGCAACAGTCGGTATCGTGAACTATTTGCAGCTTTTTACAGGTGAAGGAATTTTATTAATCATCATTGTACTTATAAGCACGGCACTTGTTATGGGAATATCTGGTGTTGTAAGCCAGTGGTTTGTTAGAAAGAAGGAAATGCATCATGAATAATATTGTAATAGGCTTGTTAGCTATTATAGGAACATTAATCGTATATCTTTTTATGTGGAAGCTTCATCGCAGAATTTTGCTTCCAGTTACATTGCCGATTTTTCTAGGATCTATTGTTATTGTTTTGATATTACTTATTTTTCATATTGACTATGATACGTATATGATTGGGGGCGAATGGATTAATCAGCTGCTGGGCCCGGCAGTAGTTGCATTAGCTTATCCGCTGTATCAGCAGCGTGATCTTCTTAAACGGCTATTTTTTCCAATCCTGATGGGTACCTTTGTTGGTGCTGTTGTTGGAATTATGTCTGGTGTTTTGCTCGCGAAATGGCTTGGAGTTGAAGAATTCATTATTTATTCATTAGTGTCCAAATCCGTGACTACACCTGTTTCGATTGTGATTGCCGACTCCCTGGGAGGTGCGATGCCTCTTGCGGCAGTTTTTGTTATGCTTGCTGGAATGTGTGGTGTGCTGATAGCCCCATTTATATTTAAGGCTTTTAAAATTGATCATGTCATCGGACGAGGAGTAGGAATTGGGAGTGCATCCCATGCAATTGGTACAGCTCGGGCGATGGAAGACGGACCATTAGGAGGATCTGCCAGTACGGTTGCAATGGTGTTAAGTGCCATAATTGTATCGATTATTGCGCCGATTTTAGTTGAGTGGATGATATAAACACAAACAGAATCTTTGATAAATTGGATTTGCTTTGAAATAATGAAGTGGGTTTCCAAAATCTATCGTCAAAGGGGATGTACAAATGAAGGTTTTAGTAATTGGAGCAAATGGTCAGATTGGTAAACATCTCGTACGTTTACTCCAAGAAAGTGAAGAGCATACGTTAACAGCGTTGGTTCGAAAAGAAGAGCAGGCAAAGGAACTGGAAGCATCTGGTGTGGATGCTATTTTGGCTAATCTGGAAGATAGTGTAGATACACTGACCCAAGCAGTAATCGAATCAGGTGCTGAGGCTATCATTTTCTCAGCAGGATCAGGAGGAAGTACTGGACCGGATAAGACATTGCTTATTGACTTAGATGGAGCGGTTAAATCGATGGAAGCAGCAGAAAGAGCAGGCGTCAGTCGGTTTGTTCTTGTCAGTGCCATCCAGGCGCATAATCGCGAGAGCTGGGCAGATAGTCCAATTAAACCTTATATGGTTGCGAAGCATTATGCAGACAAAGAGCTGGAGGCTAGTTCTCTAAACTATACAATCGTAAGACCTGGCAACTTATTAAATGAACCTGCAGTCGATAAGGTTTCAGTAGCGGAAAACTTAGAAAGAGGCGGTATCCCAAGAGAGGATGTAGCCAAAGTATTGATTGCTGCGTTAACGGAAGAAGCTACGTATCGGAAAAGCTTTGATTTAGTTTCGGGGGAATCAGAAATTGCGGATGCGATTAAACAACTATAATATGATTTGAAATTTTTAGCAGGCGTATGCTAAAATGAATATAGAATATTTCTTTGACATCTGTCAAAGGGGAGTAGCGGTGGAATCAAGTGATTCCAAAATAAAGTCGTCATTACATGATGGATTCCATCATCGGCTTTATTGGCAGAACATGCTAAGCGAGACCTTTGCCCAATCGTGGGTTAGGTCTCGCTTTTTTTGGGTAAACAGGGGAATGTATAACCTATCTACCTGTATCATAAAAAGAGTTTCTAATCCCGGTGGTTGACGAAACAGAAGAGGTATAATCGCCCTGAGCTTGTACACCTGCTAAGGACTAGGTAATTGTAGGTTTCAAAGAAAGATCAGATAAAAAAATTAACAAAAATCATGTTCATGAATAATGTCTTGCTTCAGAAGACAATCTATTCGTAGCGAATTGAACATCAAAAAGGAGTTCGTTCATGTTGGAATTTTACCGTAAAGATACCGAATCTGTTTTAAAAGCTGTACAGTCATCGGAAAATGGATTAACTTCTGATGCTGTAAAAGCAAAACTCGAGCAAGATGGCTACAATGAATTAAAAGACAGGGAGAAGGTTTCGACTTGGAAGCTTTTTCTAGAAACGTTTAAAGATCCAATGGTTATTGTCCTCCTGGTAGCCGCTGGAATTCAAGTTGTATTGGGAGAAATTGCAGAATCACTGATTATTTTTCTCGTTCTACTTATTAATTCCGTTATTAGTGTCGTGCAGACAAAGAAGGCGGAAAGCTCTCTAGATGCCTTACGCGATATGTCGGCCCCAGAGGCAAAGGTAATCCGTAATGGTCAGTCACAAACGATACCAGCAAGGGAACTTGTTCAAGGAGACATCGTGACACTTGAAGCTGGTGATTATGTTCCTGCTGATGGTCGAATTATTGCCAGTGGTTCACTAAAGGTAAATGAAGGGATGCTAACGGGTGAATCGGAAGCAGTTGAAAAGAGTACCGATACGATTACGGAAGAGGTGACGCTTGGAGATCGAGTCAATATGGTGTTCAGCAGTTCGCTTGTTGCCTATGGTCGTGGCACCTTTGTTGTGACTGGGACAGGAGAGCAGACGGAAATCGGAAAAATTGCGGAGATGATTTCTACCGCTGAAGAAAAGCAAACACCATTACAACGGAAGCTTGAATCGTTTAGTAAAAAGCTCGGTATTGGGATATTGTTGCTTTCCATCTTAATTTTCGCTGTACAAGCCCTTAGAATTTGGTTTGGTGGGGCAGATGTTGATACAAGTACTGCAATTTTAAATGCGCTTATGTTCTCCGTAGCAATTGCAGTAGCAGCCATCCCAGAAGCGTTATCGTCGATCGTTACGATTGTACTATCTGTTGGAACAAATAAAATGGCTAGACAGCATGCGATTATCCGAAAACTTCCTGCTGTAGAAACGCTCGGTTCAACTAGTGTCATCTGTACTGACAAAACTGGAACATTGACACAAAATAAAATGACCGTAACGGATTATTTTATTCCAGGTGAGTCGGGAAGCGAGCTCGCGGAGGATCCGGAAAACTGGAATGAGTCGGAGCGGATGCTTGTGAATACAGCAGTGCTCTGTAATGATTCCTTTATTAATAGTGATGGCGGGGAGATTGGAGATCCGACAGAGGTTGCCCTTATTAATTTTTCCAATAAAAATAATAATGACTATGAAGCAGTTCGGGAAAAATTTAAGCGCGAAGCAGAATTGCCGTTTGATTCGGATCGTAAATTGATGTCCACAGTACATCGCATGGATGGTGAAACAACAATGCTGACAAAAGGCGGCCCGGATGTCATGTTTGACCGTGCCAGCCATGTACTATACAAGGGAAAGGAAGAACCGGTAACAGATGAATTACTGGCATTATTTGAGCAGGCCAATGAAAGTTTTTCAGATCAGGCATTGCGTGTGCTGGCATACGGCTATAAACGCCTAGCTGATGGACAAACAGATATTACAGAGGAAGATGAGAAGGATCTTGTGCTTATAGGCCTTACTGCGATGATTGATCCGCCGAGAGAGGCTGTCTATGGTTCGATTGAAGAATCGAAAAAAGCAGGGATTCGTACAGTTATGATTACAGGTGATCATAAAACAACTGCACAAGCGATTGGTCGTGATATTGGACTTATGGGGGACGATGATATTGCTTTAACTGGTAAGGAGTTGGATGCCTTATCGGATGAAGAGTTAGATAGGAAGCTTGAGCAAATCGCAGTCTATGCACGTGTTTCCCCAGAAAACAAAATTCGAATTGTTCGTGCATGGCAGAAGAAGGATAAAGTCGCAGCCATGACAGGTGATGGTGTTAACGATGCACCGGCACTAAAACAGGCGGATATTGGTATTGCAATGGGAAGTGGTACGGATGTAGCGAAGGACTCTTCTGCGATGATTTTAACGGATGATAACTTTGTCTCGATTGTTAATGCAGTTGGTGTTGGCCGTACCGTGTTTGATAATATTAAAAAGGCAATTGGATACTTGTTTGCTGGTAATTTAGGCGCAATTATCGCCATTCTCTATGCCGTTATTTTCAATCTGCCAAATCCATTTACGGCGTTGCAGCTTCTGTATATTAATTTAGTAAATGATTCGCTTCCAGCAATTGCATTAGGAATGGAAAAGTCAGAACCTGACGTGATGGAAAGAAAACCACGTCGGACAGACGAGGGAATTTTTACTCGGGATACGTTGCAAGCTGTTCTAACAAGAGGACTGTTGATTGGTATCGCTGTTATCATTTCCTTCTATATTGGATTAAGCCATTCAAATGAAATGGGAGTCGCAATGGCGTTTACGACACTCATTTTATCACGTACATTGCAGACATTCGCAGCTAGATCGAATACACAAACAGCATTTGGAGCAGGGTTCTTTAAAAATAAATATGTCATAGGGGCTGTCTTCCTTGGGTTTATTCTATATGGCATAACAACTCTTCCATTTGCCCGAGATGTATTTAACATACCACAAAGCTTTGGCTGGAATGAAGCACTTGTAGCGGCAGCTCTTGCTCTTGCAGCCGCTGTGCTCATGGAAATCGTAAAAATTTCATTTCATCGTTTCTCAAAAGATAAGTAATCAAATAGCCATGTGCCTGTTAGGGGTGCATGGCTTTAGTCGTTTGTATCCGGCGGAGGAAAATATGTAGCTTTAAAATTAAGTTTGATCATTTTCTATCTATGATCTTCCACAATTTGCGCTTTTGTGAAAGATTTATGATTAATGCTTTATTTTTTAACGAATGCATCCTTTGAAACAAACTTATAATTCCTTTGTCATAAATACGCTATTTGGGTCCTCAATATAATACGAAAATGGCTTGCAATATCGAAACCCGAAGTTTGCATACATTCTCCTAGCTGGTTCAAATGCATCCATTGATCCCGTTTCCAGACTTAACCGTCGATAACCACGTTGCTTGGCTTCGTCAATAATTCGTTGAAGAATTCGCTTCGCTACACCTTTTCTTAGATGGGATGAAGATGTTCGCATTGACTTGATCTCTCCATGATGGCGATTAAGTTCTTGAAGTGCTCCGCAGCCAACTAATTCATTTCCTTCCCAAGCACTCCAGAAAGTAATTTCTGGTTTTCGCAATCCTTCAAGATCAAGTGCATGTTTACTTTCTGGCGGGGAATGTATTCTCATGCTCTGAATGTGCTCGCTTAGCAATTCAGCCACTTCAGATCCAGTTAAATCATCAATTCTAAGATCCATAAAAATCCTCTCCTTGTATAAGATTAGTGACAGTCTATATTCTAAACTACATACTTCGAGTATTTACGAATAGCCCCCTCTTTGCTGTTTCAATTGGCTTGATAATGGAATAATACTTAATTTTATTGTAACGATAAAAGATCCCTTTGGACAACGCAAATCCAAATGTAGTAAAACAGTGCAACCTTTTTACAACGGGTTAAACTTTATTTCGGATCCGGGAAATATTATATTTACCAAAAAAATATTAAAAAACTATTGAATTATTATACAAAATGATGCATAATAATTCATTAATAGCACAAACGAGAGGAGAAACAAAAATGGCAAAGGAAAAAATCGTCTTGGCATATTCCGGAGGTCTTGATACTTCCGTTGCAGTGAAATGGTTACAGGATAAATATAATTATGATGTGATTGCGGTGGCGCTCGATGTTGGTGAAGGTAAAGATTTAGAGTTTGTTAAAAAGAAGGCGCTGGACGTTGGTGCGATCAAATCGTATGTAATTGATGCAAAAGAGCTCTATGCGAATGAATATGTATTACCAGCATTGCAGGCAAATCTATTATATGAAGGGAAATACCCACTTATTTCTGCACTATCGCGTCCATTAATCGCTAAAATTCTTGTTGACATTGCAGAAGATGAAGGAGCTGTAGCGGTAGCGCATGGATGTACAGGAAAAGGAAATGATCAAGTCCGTTTCGATGTTGCCTTTACGGCTTTAAACCCAAATCTTAAAATTGTTGCACCTGTTCGTGAATGGGCAATGTCCAGAGAAGAAGAGATTGAGTATGCTCAGGCACATGGAATTCCGATTCCAATCAATTTAGATAGTCCGTATAGTATTGATCAAAACTTATGGGGACGTAGTAATGAATGTGGGATTTTAGAGGATCCATGGCAAGAGGCGCCAAAGGATGCGTTTGATCTAACAGCCGACCCAGTTGATGCACCAGATACGCCAGAGGTTATCCAACTTACATTTCAGCAAGGTAAGCCAATAGCATTGAACGGAGAAGAACTTTCACTCGATCAGCTGATTTTAAAACTGAATGAAGTTGCTGGAAAGCACGGTGTTGGACGAATTGACCATGTGGAGAATCGTTTAGTTGGTATTAAATCAAGAGAAATTTATGAAGCGCCGGCAGCAATGACATTAATTGCGGCCCATCAAGAGCTGGAAGCACTAACCTTACCAAGAGAGGTTGCTGAATTCAAGCCGATGATAGAACAAAAGCTGGCACAAACGGTCTACTATGGTTTGTGGTATTCACCACTAACAGAAGCACTTCAATCATTTGTGGAAAAAACGCAAGAGCATGTATCAGGTACTGTTAAAGTGAAGCTGTATAAAGGGCATGCGCAAGTTGTCGGACGTGAATCTGCCAATTCGCTCTATGACTTTGACCTGGCAACCTACAATAAAGCTGACGCATTCGACCATGATGCTGCTCTTGGATTTATTAAGTTATGGGGCTTGCCAACACAGGTGCATGCTTCTGTTAATGGCACAGCGAAGAAAAAGAAGTCAATTGAAAAAGTGAAACTTGAAGTAAAGGAAGCTGTTAAATCGTGAAATTATGGGGAGGACGTTTTACCAAACCAACGAATCAATTAATGGATGAATATACAGCATCCATCCGATTTGATCAAAAACTAGCAGCCTATGATATTGAAGGAAGCCTTGCGCATGTTGAGATGCTCAAGGCTTGTAAGATTATCCCAGCAGGAGATGCTGATAAAATTGCAGAAGGGTTGCAAATCGTTCTGAAAAAAATTGAATCTGGAGTAGCTGAGCTTACTGAGGAGCATGAGGATATCCATATGAATGTGGAAAAGCTCCTAATTGAAGAGGTCGGTACAGTAGGTGGAAAGCTGCATACTGGCAGAAGCAGAAATGATCAAGTTGCATTAGATATGCGCTTGTACTTGCGCGATGCAATTGGAACCATTATTCAGCTGCTTATTGATGTCGAGAGGGCTTTAATTAGCCAGGCAAAAGCCAATTTAGACACCGTTATGCCAGGCTATACCCACTTGCAGCGAGCGCAGCCCGTCTTATTCGGACATCATATGATGGCATATGTTTTCATGTTTCAGCGTGATGTGGAACGTCTAACCGATAGCTTAAAGCGGGTAAACAAATCCCCGCTTGGAGCTGGTGCCTTGGCAGGGACAACCTTTCCGATTGACCGGCAATTCGTCGCCGAAAGACTTGGCTTTGATGGTATTTGTGAAAACAGTCTTGACGCAGTTAGTGATCGGGATTTCGTCGTCGAATTCTTATCAAACGCTTCGTTAATTGCGATGCATCTTTCTCGTTTATGTGAAGAATTTGTGCAATGGTCGAGTGCCGAGTTCAACTTCATCGAGCTGGATGATTCGTTTACAACAGGAAGCAGCATGATGCCACAGAAAAAGAATCCCGATGTCGCAGAGCTTGTTCGAGGAAAAACAGGGCGTGTGTACGGTCATTTAATGGGCATGCTGACAACGCTTAAAGGCCTTCCATTAGCCTATAACAAAGATATGCAAGAAGATAAAGAGGGCATGTTCGACACATTTGAAACATTAAAAGGCGCACTCGCACTATTTGCGCCAATGATTGAGACAATGCAGGTGAAGCAGGAAAATATGTATCAAGCCGTGACGAACGATTTTTCCAATGCAACTGACCTTGCGGATTATCTTGTTGAAAAAGGAATGCCATTCAGAGAGTCGCATGCGGTTGTTGGCCAGGTGGTGCTAAATTGCATTCAAAACGGAAAGTATTTACTTGATTTAACACTTGATGAGTTCAAATCGTTCTCAGAGTTAATAGATGTGGATATTTTCGATGTGTTAAGGCCAGAAACGGTCGTTAATGCACGTGATGTTGCAGGCGGTACGGCTAGAAAACGTGTAGAAGTACAAATTGAGCAGGCACTAGCAGTTATTGAGGAACTGGCACTGCAGGAATAGTTATCTTTGAAAAAGCACTTGAGCCATTTGTTCAAGTGCTTTTTCTAGTTGTATAGGAAACTAGAAAATTTGAATGCTGTGGATAACTTGGATACAGGATGAGCCACGTCCAGCTCCAGCGCCCAACGACTAGCGAGACTTCGCTCACCTCATGACACGATAAAGAAGACTTGCCGATTGGCTGTGCCAGAGGCTTAGTCGCACTTATACCCTGGCGGTGAAAGTCAACATCGACTCTAGGTAAAAGGATGGCCGACTAAAACCAGGCTACGCCTAACATCGGCATACCCCTAAAGGGGCATGTTTCCTTTTAGATGAACTTGACTTTTCGCCCATAACGGCGAAAGTCATAGTTCATCTTATACTTTGGAGTGAATCTCCTACGTAGGAATGTTCGACTCGTCGAACCACCCCAAAGTTCGGGGCGCAGTCCGTACGTCGCTTACCGGGCGCTTGCACTTTTGTTCTGTCTGAAAAATATCGATTAGATGTGTATAATAAGGGGGAAGAATAAATATAAACTGAACAAATACTTTAGGAGCATACATAATGAAACTTATTGCATCAGATTTAGATGGTACATTATTAGATGAAGAGGGCGTTGTAAGTGAAGAAAATATAGCGGCAATTCAAAAAGCAGTTGCCCATGGTATTCGATTTGTAGTAGCAACTGGAAGATCATATGATGCAGCCAATACACCACTAAAGCAAGCTGGGATTACGTGTCCCATTATTAGCTTAAATGGCGCAGTCGCTTATACAGAGGATAAACAATTAATTCGAACAGTTCCGATGGATAAATCGGTTGCAAAGCAGGTTTTGGAAGTTTGTCGAGAAGCTGATATGTACTTGGAATTTTTCACGACCAATGGAATCTATTCGGTAAGCAAGAAATACTTCTTAGAAGTGCTTGTCGATATTATGAAATCAGCGAATCCCAATGCATCAGAGACAGAAATTCGGGAAAAAGCAGAACTGCGCTTTCAGGCTGAACCAGTCCAATTCATCGCTGATTACGATGAAATATTTGCTATAGAAAACTTAGAAATCTATAAGATTCTTGCTTTTTCGCTTGATAAAGAAAAGCTCGCATCTGCACGCGCACAGCTTAGCGGAGTAGCAGGAATGGCAATCACATCTTCTGGTGATATTAACTTGGAATTTAACCATCAAGATGCCCAAAAAGGAATTGCCTTAAAGCATTTAGCAGAAAGTATGGGAATTGACATGGTTGATGTGATGGCGATGGGAGATAACTGGAATGACGAAAGTATGCTCCGAACTGCAGGCCGAGGTGTTGCGATGGGGAATGCATCAGACGAAATTAAAGCACTTTGTTCCTATACAACAAAGGCAAATTATGATCATGGGGTCGCTTTTGCTATTGAGGAAATGTTGCGGACAATAAATGCCTAAATTGGTATTGAAAAGGAGGCGGGCCGAATCTAGAGCGAGAATTGGGCCCAGCTTCCTAGTGCTTATAGTGAGCCCCATTTAATTTGGAAATACCTTCACAAGACTTTACGCAAATGTGTTTCATAATATGTATTACAGCAATAAATTCATTATAAACTGTTCACCAATAGGTCCGACTTTTCTCTTACCTGTATCTTGAAACCCCACCTTTTTATATAATTGCTTGGCAGCTATATTTTTATGGTTAACAGCTAAAACGAGTTCATTACAATTCGGAAATTCATCGGATACGAATTTCTTGAGTAGATTCATCGCTTGTTTTGCGTAGCCTTTTCCTTGCTGGGAGTGGTTTATTGAAAAGGAGGTTAACAGCATGGCCTGCTGATTATTTGTATAATCCTTCACTCGCTCAGTTGCATGCAATAAAAAGAAGCCAACCGGTTCAGTATGATAAAGGATAACAATACGAAACTGACCTTCTGATACATTTGCGAAATTTATTGGTAATGAAGTAAACTGACTTTGCTCTTTAGGCAGTTCAAAAGAATGCAGTAGATTTACGTGTTCATTTGAAAGGTGTTTTAGCTCTATGAAATTAGTTATATCCATTTTATTTCTCCTCATATGAATTATTCATCAGATACAAATTGCGTGTTAAGATTAAACTACGAAATGCATTTGTTATATTTATAAGGATAAACAAATCACCCTTCACTTTGAATTGCCTTTACGTGCATATCTTTTATCGGCCGCACTTAGTATAAGTAAGATAGCAATTCCCAAAATAATTGCTTGTATAATCACAATCCATTTTCCAACTGAGGCTAATAATGAAAGCAAAAATAACAAGATTGGACTAAATAATATTAAAGAAAGACCAATTACAAATGCCGACTTTTCAGGAAATGATTTGATTTTATCTAACACTTTTTCACCTTTTTCATTTGTTTTAGTACAAACCACCAGTTGAAATATCCTGACCGATTAGCGAAATAATTAATTATATAGATTCAATCGTTTTAGCTGTATTGTCAGCAGTCGATTTTCTATAATATGCTCTGATGCAACGGTTATTATTGCGGTCATGTGGAATCCCCTAGGGTTGTTTTTACTTTGCCAATATAGAAGATTTGTCTAAAAGGGTTTAAAGATAATTCATTAACAATGACATCCCGCCGTTTTCTTTATGTATATTCTATCATAACCTTTCAGAATACACCTTCCAATTCTAGTGGTGATTAGAAATTTTGTGCACCATATAAGATGGGGGCATTGTACAAGCGCAAAGGTCTGCTAACAACGAAATTTTACCATTTACTTATGGAGAACTATCTCATCTTTTGCGGCTTCTCAAGAAAGAACTCATAGCCCATTAATGCTATAATAGAACCACCAATACTAGAAAGGATGGATACATATGGCTCAAAAATATATCGGATTCGCTGGCACATATACGCGTGAAAGCAGTGAAGGGATTTATCGTTTTGTTCTAGATGCTGAGGCAGGCAAATTAGAAGCTGCGGAGGTAGCGGCAAACGTCGGCAGTCCGACTTATTTGGCGATTAGTGAAGATAAACGTCAGCTTTATTCTGTTGCACAACAGGATGGGCTTGGTGGTGTACATGCTTATGAAATCGTATCTGACTCAGGTGAATTGCATTACGTTAATGAGAAGCTGGAAGAGGGAGCGCCGCCGTGTCACCTTGATATTCAGAATGGTGTGCTAGTGACTGGGAACTATCATAAAGGAACGGTCGATTTATTCCAAGCACATCGTCCAAGTGCGCTTGCGCTAAAAGGTACTGTTCAGCATGAAGGGAATGGTCCGCACGAACGCCAGGAAAAACCACATGTCCACTATACAGCACAAACACCTGATGGAAGGTATGTCATTGTCGCAGATCTTGGGACGGATGAACTTGTGACATACAAAATAGAAGGTCAAGCACTTGTAAAAGTAGCGACGCTTCATGTAGAGTCAGGCAGTGGTCCGCGTCACCTTGCATTTCATCCAGATGGCAAGACAGCATACTTAATGACAGAGCTCAGCTCTGAAGTTATTGTGCTTGATTACGATGCAGACCAGGGAAGCTTTACTGAAAAACAAAAAATAAAAGCTATTCCATCAGATTTTAACGAAACAAATGATGCAAGTGCCATTCATATTACATCAGACGGAAAATTTGTTTATACTGGAAATCGTGGTCATAATAGTATCGCTGTATTTCAGGTTGATGAAGAAACAAAAGAGCTCACACTAATTGAAATCACATCAACTGGCGGGAATTGGCCACGTGATTTTGTACTTGATCCTAGTGAGTCATTCATCGTTGCATCGAACCAGAAGTCAGGCAACCTTGTATTATTTGCTCGTGATCAGAAGACAGGTAAGTTGACCCAGCTCGATTCCGTTGTAGATGTCCCGGAAGTAGTATGTGTGAAGTTTTTAGGTTAATAAATACAACAAAAGGTCAGACACAGCAGAAATGTGACTGACCTTTTTAAAAATGAAGCTTTATTGGAGGCAAGTAATCGCAGTTTTATTCCTGCGTGGAAAGTTATAGACATACGAGGACAGGAAATGCTGGTGATTATGGGGCAAGATACATTTAAAAGAAATAAAACAGCACAACGACGAGACTGATACTTACCTTAGCAAGAAATCGCATGGTGCACCTCCATCATTCATTATGTATCTATAGGTAAATCATACTATAGAATAATGAAATACTTGTGAAGCTGCAGTGAAGTTTATGTAAATTTTTAAAATGAAAAAAGGAACCAGCTGTATATGCCGATTCCAATTAATGATTAATGACGTTTACTTAACCAAAGGACACCAGATTTCGCAAGGCGTGGCAGGAATCCGGTAAATGGTAACTGCATCATATTACCGAAGCCATCGGATTTGCCTAGGGATCCGAGCGTGCCTTTCAACTTAATTTCCTTCGGTTTCTTTGGTGCTTTGTCACGCAAGACAGCTAAGAGAATGTCTGCGATCTGCTCACCTTGCTGACCGGCTAACTGGGCACTTGGAGAGAAATTAGAAGCTGCACAGTCACCTAATACATATACATTCTGCTGTGCCGGAACTTGATAAAAGTCATTAACGATAATTTTTTCCTGAATATCTTTTTCAAAAGGTAATTCACGTACCAAATAATTTGGTCTTACACCAGCGGTCCAGATGGTCACGTCGTTTAAGAAACATACGCCATTGTTACAAACCCCATCTTTCTCAACATACTCTACATTTGAATTATGTATGACATCCACATCATTTGAAACAAACCATGATTCCACATATTGTTGAATTTTGGAATCGAACGCTTTTAAAACCGTTGAACCGCGATCTAAGATACGGATATTCAAATCAGGTCTGCTTTCACGGATTTCGGAAGCAACTTCAATCCCACTTAGTCCCGCACCAACGATTGTAACCTTACCATAAGCACCTAAATTCCCAATTGCAACCCCAGTCTCACGAGCTTTAGCAAACGTTTGAACACTTTTGGTGAACTCTTCGGCACCTGGGATACCATGGTAATTATCTTCACAGCCTAGCCCAATCACTAAATAATCATAGGAGATTGTATCTTCTGGATCCTCAAATAGAATCTGCTCATTTTCTGTATCAATTTTTGTGGCTTCATTAAAAACGTAGTGAACGCGTTTGTCATCTGGAAATTCAACTCGAACATCTTGATCTGCAACTGTTCCTGCTGCAATCGTATAGAATTCTGTTTTTAGTGAGCGAAATGGGTTCCGATCAACAACGGTAATCTGCAAATCCTCCGGTAAATACTGATCCAATAAACCAGTGAGGATTTTAATACCACCATATCCGCCGCCTAAAATAACTAACCTTTTCACTTGAATAACCCCCTAAGTAATGAAACGCTTTCTGCCGGTCCACCTAATAGATTACCAAAGTTAAGGTGAACTGTCATCATCTGAATCGAATGAATAATTTTTCGTGTATATATGCTGAAAATACGCTAAAATGGGAGTAAATAGAATAATGGGAGGTAATCGGAATGGAACAGATTCAATATGCAGTTCAAGATGAATATGGTCAAGACTATGCTTGGTGCTATGGCTGTGGGCGGCTGAACCAAGAGGGTCTGCGTTTAAGAACAGGTTGGCAAGGCGATCAAACCGTTACGATTTATACGCCGAAAAAGGAGCATACAGCGATTCCTGGATTTGTGTATGGAGGTTTACTTGCATCACTTGTTGATTGTCACGGGACTGGGTCTGCTTCTTTAGCAATGCATCGTAAAAATGGATATGAGCCGGGTGATGGTGTCGAACCACCAAGATTTGTAACAGCATCGTTAAATCTAGATTTTCTAAAGCCGACTCCTCAGGATGTTCCGTTAAAAGCAGTTGGTACAATTGAAGAAGTACACCCGAAGAAATGGAAGATACATACAGAGGTATTTGCTGGTGAAACACTTTGTGTAAAAGCAGTTGTCGTAGCAGCAGTGATGCCGAAATCATTCACTACAGCTTAAAAGAAAAATAGGAGGACAACTATGCAGAAGCTAAACATACATTCGCTCCTAGACGTTGTTGGAGAGCTTTTCTCCGATGAAATTTCAATTGCAGTTACAACCACGACGGAATATATTTACTATCTTCCGAGTAAACGGATTGATTTAAAGATTCAACCAGGTGACCCGATTAAAGAGGGGACGCTTGCACATAAAGCAATTATCTCGGAGCAAAAGGTCTCTAAGTTTATTAACCGAAATGTTTATGGTGTCCCTTACCATGGAATGGCTGTCCCATTTCATTTTGAAGAAAGACTAGAGGGGTGTGTACTGGCAATCTATCCAGCGTGGACGGAAGGGAAATCGGTTGTTACGGTGAAAAACGATGATGGATGGAAGCCGATATCGTTTTCCGATGTGATTTATTTAGAGGCAAAAGACCGGAAAACGCATGTTTTTTCGGATCACTACTCTGGGATACATTCCAATACTTTGCAGCAATTTGAATATATGCTCCCCGTTGAGTCATTTATTCGCTGTCACAGGTCATACATTGTGAATGTTCATCATATCAAAGAAATTTTTCCTGACACGCATTCCACATTCTTGCTGGCGATGACCAATGATGTAAAGATTCCTGTAAGCCAATCCTATGCAAGCTACTTTCGAAAGTTGTTAGGATTTTAACAGTTATTGCTGTTTTATCCGCATATTTAAGTACTTTAATCAAAAAATAACTATCTCCCTCTTGTTTTTCCGAAACGTTTGATTATTACGTTAAAATAAATATAATCATTGAATAAAAGAGGGATGCTTTTATGGGAGGAAAATTAAAGCGCATACATCCCCGAGTGCTTCACGAGCGGCTAGTGTCCGCAGAAGAAGCGGCATCATGGATAAACGATGGAATGACATTGGGGCTAAGTGGGTTTACTCGTGCTGGTGATGCGAAAGCGGTTCCGACAGCATTGGTGGAACGTGCGAAAAAAGGTGAAGCTTTCAAAGTAAATGTGTATACAGGGGCTTCACTCGGTTCGAACATTGATAAAATGTTTGCAGAAGCAGGAATTGTTGCAAAAAGATTGCCATTCCAAGCAGAACCTTTGATGCGAAAGGCGATTAATACAGGGGAGCATCTATTTGTAGACCAGCATTTATCACATACGTCTGAAATGCTGCGTGCGGATGTTATTGATCGTGTAGATTACGCTATCTTGGAAGGGATTTCGATTACGGAAGATGGAATGCTCATTCCAACTACTTCTGTTGGGAATTCACTTTCGTTTGCTGAGACAGCGGAAAACATCATAATTGAACTGAATACAGCACAACCAGAAGCGTTAGTGGGATTGCATGATATTTATAGCCCGAACAAGCAAGGTGAACGGGATCCGATTCCATTAACAAAGGTCGACGGGCGGATTGGGACGCTTGGGATACCACTTGATTTCGATAAAGTGAAGGGGATTGTATTCACCCATCAAGAAGATTCCCCATCAACAATCGTTCCGCCTGATGAGGAAACAAAAATGATGGCAAAGCATCTCCTAGGATTTTTACGATCCGAGATTCAAGCAGGTCGCTTAACGGAATCACTTATGCCGCTTCAATCGGGAATTGGCTCGGTTGCAAATGCGGTATTACATGGTATGCTTGATTCAGAGTTTGAAAATCTGGTAGTCTATTCGGAAGTATTGCAGGATGCGGTATTTGATTTAATCGATGCTGGTAAAGTCACATTTGCTTCGGCATGTTCCCTAACCTTGTCAGAGGAAAAGATGCAGCAGGTTTTTGGTGAGTTTTACAAATACCGAGATAAATTAATTTTGCGACCACAGGAAATTTCCAACCAGCCAGAGATTATTCGCAGACTTGGGCTAATTTCAATTAATACTGCATTAGAGTTTGATATTTACGGTAATGTGAACTCAACGCACGTTAGTGGTACGAAAATGATGAATGGAATTGGCGGCTCTGGAGATTTTGCACGAAATGCACGGCTTGGGATTTTCGTTACAAAGTCAATTGCAAAAGACGGAGACATTTCGAGCATTGTTCCATTCGTGTCACATGTCGATCATACCGAACATGATGTTGATGTGGTGGTTACGGAGCAAGGTTATGCGGATTTACGTGGATTAGCTCCAAGGGAGCGTGTACCACTTATTATCGAAAACTGTGCACATCCAATGTACCGCGAGCAGCTATGGGATTACTACAAGGAAGCACTTGAGCGTGGAGGGCAGACCCCTCATGTGCTGGAAAAAGCATTCTCATGGCATGCTAGTTTTAAAGAATCAGGTACGATGCGAAAGCTAGTTGAACAAAAGTAAGATGAAACAATTGGGGTTAAATATAGTATAGAAAAACACATGGGAAGAGGGCAGACTTCTCATGTGTTTTTTAGCGGAAAGCGAAATGCAGCATACGACATATGCTGCATTTCCTGATTTCATTCGCATAACAATTTTTCACTTAAGCATACCATTCTCGAATCTTTTCATCTGTTGGCAGCAAGTATGTTAGAAATCCTAATAAAGGAAGAAGGGAAATCATAATCATGGTCGGTGTCAGCCCGATAAAGTCAATTAGCGTTCCGAGAGCAACCGAGCCAATTGCCCCCATCCCAAATGCTAATCCAACAATTAAACCAGACATCGTGCCGATTTTCCCTGGAACAAGCTCTTGTGCATAGACGACGGTAACGGAGAAGCTGGACATTAAAATAACTCCAATGACAGCAAGTAAAATAATTGCAAGAACTGGACCAACATGTGGCAGCAATAATGCAAGTGGTGCAGAAGCGATTAGTGAAAATAGGATGACGGTTCGCTTTCCAAATCGGTCTGCCAGTGGTCCGCCTAAAAATGTTCCAACAGCCCCCATCGCTAGAAACGTAAAGATATAGACTTGAGATTTAGCAATTGTAAGGTCGTAGTTGTCAATTGCGTAAAATGCATAGAAGTTCGAAATAGCAGCCTGATACCACGAGCGGGAAAAAACAAGAAAAATTAACACGATAAGTGCACTTTTAATTGCCCGGGACATATTTTTATTCGGTTTTACTGCTTTTTGAGCTCCCTTCGACCGGGAAAATTCTTTAACCCTGGCAGCATACCATTTTGCGATATGCATAAGAAAAAAGACAGCGAGCGCAGCGATTAATGTAAACCAAATGGCTCCAAATTGTCCTAACGGAACGAGCACTAATGCTGTAATGACGGGTGCCAATGCTTGCCCGGAATTTCCGCCTACTTGATAAATTGATTGAGCGAGCCCTCGCTTTGTCCCGGCAGCAAGATAGGCAACACGTGAACCTTCTGGATGGAAAACGGCAGACCCTAAACCAATAAAGACAACGCTTATGAGGATCATCCAGAAGTTAGGAGCCAAAGCTAAACCCAGCATCCCAAACATGCTACTCGTTAGCCCGATTGGTAAAGCGTATGGGATTGGATGCTTATCCGTGTACATACCGACCAATGGTTGCATCACGGACGAAACCATATTTAATGTAAACGCAATGAGTCCAAGCTGTGTAAATGTCAGACCTAATGATTGTTCTAAAATAGGGAACATCGCTGGGATAACAGCCTGAAGCGAGTCATTTAATAGATGACATGTTCCAATGATAAATAAAATCGAATAGACTGGCTTGTTACTAAATGTGGAGCTTACCTTCTTCTTTAGTGCCTTTTCCAACATATTTCCCTTCTTTCTCATAATAGAAAAACGAACAATGTGATTAACCTTATTGCTATTGTACAACTGATGCTAAAAATAGCAATGGTTTTTGCCCTGAATAAAAATAGTTAAAGAGGTTCATACTGCCTGACAGACATCCTGTACTTTAAACAGATTCAAATGATTCACAGCAGAATGAGCTCTAATATGCCTGTAAAATTGCAGAAATTTTAATAGATATATGGTATCATATAAACTTATGACAATTAGTAGAGGGGTTTACGATGACAAGAAATACTTCCATTCCATTTACGGTTTCGAAAGATGATAATTTCTTTGATCGATTAGGAGATTATATTGGTGATGTATTTTATGATATTTTGCCAGAACAAGGATTTGAATTACGTGATGAACAAATTTATATGGCCTTCCAGCTTGAGCAGGCATTTAAAAATAAACATACGATATTTGCTGAAGCAGGTGTAGGTACAGGGAAAACGCTTGTCTATTTATTGTATGCGATTTGCTATGCACGTTATAAAGGAAAGCCTGCGATTATAACGTGCGCAGACGAAACATTGATTGAACAGCTCGTGAAAAAGGGCGGAGATATTGAAAAGCTAGAAAAATCGCTCGGACTTGAGGTTGATGTACGACTAGCAAAGGCGAGAGAAAACTATGTGTGTATTAAAAAGTTAAACCCGCTTGCTGAAATAACAGACGATGAGGATATCTTAAGTGTGCATGACGAGATTCCGGAATTTGTTTTTGACACGAGTGCAGTAATGAAATCGTTTGAACGCTATGGTGATCGTAAAGAATACCCGTGGGTTTCTGATGAGAAATGGGAGAAGATCGCTTGGGACCCGCTCCAGCAATGTGCTACCTGTGACTGGAGACACCGCAGTGGCCAAACACTGAATCGAGAATACTACCGCCATGCCAAAGATATTATTATTTGTTCGCATGATTTTTATATGGAGCATGTGTGGACAAAGGAATCTCGTAAGCGGGAAGGACAATTACCATTGCTCCCAGAAGCAAGTTCTGTTGTATTCGATGAGGGGCATCTTTTAGAAGTTGCCGCACAAAAAGGGCTGACCTATCGATTTAACTTTGAAAACTTGACCAATGTGTTGACAGGTTATATGGGTCAGGATGTTCGTGAAGAATCATTGCTTTTAGTAGAAGATATTTTAGCATTAAATGACGAATGGTTTGAATTATTAGGTGAGACAGCTGTACCTGTAGAAGGATCGAACCGTCAGGACATTCCTCGAACGGACACCATGGTGGACATGGCTAAGAGGTTGAATGGAATGGTTCAGCAATTACTGGAACAGTTGGTCTTTGATGCAGAATTATTTTCCATGGATGAATACCATACGAAGATTATTGAGGAATACTTGGAGTTCTTCAGTTATGGTTTAATGAACTTATTGAAGGACGACCAAGGCATCTATTGGCTGGAAGAAAATGATACGACAACAAGTCTAGTTGTTATGCCGCGCTTAGTAGAAGATGTTTTGGAGAAGGAAGTATTTTCACAAAATATCCCATTCGTCTTCTCGTCGGCAACACTTTCACAAGGTGGAGATTTCACCTATTTAGCAGAGAGCTTAGGAATTAGTGACTTTGACTCGTTTACGGTAGCTTCTCCATTTGATTATGAAGAAAATATGAAGCTAAACGGTCATATAGAACAAGAACAGACGATGAAGTGGGAACAAATCGGAGCCCAGTTAAAAGGTAACCATGGCCATACACTTGTCCTGTTTTCTTCTGAGAAAGAAATGAATCAATTTCGGAAGTGGGCAGACACGCAAGAGTGGGATTTTAGGATGCTCTATGAAGGAGAGTATGAGATTAGTGCGACAGTAAGGAAATTTCAAAAGGAAGCGTCTGCGGTCCTATGCACCCATAATTTATGGGAAGGACTCGATGTCCCTGGAGAAGCATTAACACAAGTGATTATTTCGTCCTTGCCATTTCCGCCGAAGGATCCCGTATTCCAAGCAAAACGCAAGCATGTCAGCGACCCAATCATTGAGGTTGATCTGCCTTATATGCTGCTTCGTCTCCGTCAAGGGATTGGCCGCTTGATACGAACAACAGACGACCACGGCGTTATTCAATTATGGATGACAGAAGAAGATAAAATATTATATCAGAAAAAAATAGATGACATTTTACCGGTTGAGATGAATTGGTAAGATATATAGAAGAGGCAGTTATTGATAACTGCCTCTTCTCTTTTTAGCTTTCCCATCGTGCCATGACACCAAAAGCAAAAATAAAGCACCTATCTGCCGCACTATGACACCAAAAACAAAAATAAAGCACCCACCCACCGCGCCATGACACCAAAAACAAAAATAAAGCACCCACCCCGCCGCACTATGACACCAAAAGCAAAAATAAAGCACCATCATGTTCCGCCATCAATTCCTCCATACCTTAAAACCGATTTCTGTTCTAAAATAGTTGAATTATTAGTTCTATAAGTATAGAATAAAGAAAAGTCTAAAAAGGAGGAATTGCATGGACGTTATTAGTGCAACTGTGAAAAAACGAGAAACGTACAGCGTTCACATTAAATATTCGTCACTTTGGGAATGTGCATTGGGCATAGCGGCTATTACAAATACAGCCCTTATTGATTCGTTGGAAAAGTCGATTAGCTACTGGAAGGAAATGCGGGAATCTTTATCACATCGGTTACGTGAGCATCTCGAATATGTTGAAAAAAATAACACATGGAAGGCATTACTTCAGCTATTACATCAAAAAGATTTCACAACACTTCAAGAGTTTACCTCCTATATCGAAATGCTTTCAGAAAAGAGATTAAAATTTATTTGCCTGCCATTTGTTGGAGATGCGTATCAAGAGCTAAGAGAACGTGCTGCATGTCGAGAGAAAGAAGCTATAGAAGCGTTACAGTCACTTACTGCTGCAAATCCATTTTTTCCGGAATACATTGCTTTTATTAGTAACATGGAACAAATGCAATTGAAAAAGCATCTGGTTGAGGTTATGACAGACTGGTATAAACAAGTTATTGAAAATGACCCCGAGCAACTGGAAAAAATCCTGCAAGCAGATGTAGCAGCCAAAAAGAAAATGGAAGTAAAAATGGATCCAGAGGAATTTGTTGAATGGGCAACTGCTGGAATCACATATCTTCCAGAGCCGAGCGTCCACCATGTGCTTTTAATTCCACATGTTACGTATCGGCCATGGAATATTGTTGCCGATTTGGAAGACACGAAGGTGTTTTACTATCCAGTCGCAAACGAAAGCATTTCACCCGATGACAGGTATTTGCCAAATGACTTTTTATTGCTAAAGTACAAAGCACTTGGAGATGAAGCAAGACTGCGGATAATTAAATTATTGTTCGAAAGAAATCGTACACTTCAAGAAATTACAGAAAGAATGGGAATGGGCAAATCCACCATACATCACCATCTTAAAATATTGCGTGCAGCACAATTAGTTGAAATGAAGGACACCAAGTATGCGCTCAAAACAAAAGCAATTGATTCGTTAACAAAGGAATTAGCACTATACCTTCACCAAGAATAGACCGATAATTCTAAAAGAAACTGGTGAGTTATGAACTTATATAAAAACAAATCCTTTACACGTATTTGGGCAGGAAATGCATCCTCTGAATTAGGCGGCGCATTCGGAACATTTTGTAATTCTTTACTCGTCTTTGAATTGACAGGGTCCCCTATGGCTTTAGGAAGCATGTGGCTGCTCTATTTTTTACCATCCCTCCTACTCCAATTATTTATCGGTCCCTATATTGATCGCTGGAGCCGAAAATGGATCATGATTATTGCGTTATGGAGTAGGGCAGCTATTTTCCTAATCCCGCTCATAGGCTATATGACAGGTACATTAGCACCTTGGCATATATACGCCGTTCAGCTCGCCGTTGGTTTAATTACACCTTTGTATGTTCCGGCAAATCAAGCAATACTTCCGACTCTTGTTGCCAAGGAGCAGCTGTCAACAGCAAATGCGTATGTTGATGGCATGGTTCGTTTAATGATGTTACTCGCTCCTGTATTAGCTGGAATTGTCATCGAGTACATCGGAATTCATATTACCTTACTGCTTGTCTGTCTTTTACTAGCTGCAAGCGGAAGTATGCTGCTAGGTATTCGTGAAGGGAGTCGCCCACAGACGACAAGACAAACCTGGCTGGAACAATTTACTGAAGGAGTCGGATATTTTTTCAGGCAAAAAATTATTGTTTGGCTAGGCGTTTTCCTTGCAGTTGTCCAGTTTGGTGTTGGGGTAACCCTGGTCATTGCGCTTCCTTATATAACCGGGGAATTAAACGAAAGCTATGCAGTGTATGGATATTTTATGGCTGGTTTTCCACTTGGTTATGTTATCGGTACACTGCTCGTAGGGAAAATTAAGTTTCGTGACCGTCGTTTCCTAATGCTGGGAGCACTCGTTATTGGGGGTATGACCTATATTAATTTAGGAATAACAACATCGATTTATTTGGCAATCACAACAGAAATCGTTGCAGGTATAGCGATGGCAATTTTTAATGTACATAACCTCACGATATGCCAGCAAATTATTCCAAATCATCTTATGGGAAAGGTCTTCTCTGTTCGTCTGTTAATCATTAGAGGGATGATGCCGATTGGCGTATTAATAGGAGGCGTTTTCAGCGAGATTTGGGGGATTAGATCGCTGTATCTAGGGATTGGTTCTCTCATATGCGCGATTTCTCTGTTTGGTCTATTACTGCCGTATTTCAGATTTATCACGCATTAACGGACTGTAATACCCCCGCCTATAAGCATGAGGGAACCAAAAACTTGTGAAAGCGGGGGATAAACAACCCGTAAATTTTTGATTCTGTTTAACTAACATTCAGTGGGGGAGGGAACCCCCTACTGAGTGAAGTTTCACTTTATTGATAAAAAAGTTGAAGATAGGAAACTAGTTTCGTAATAAAACATAAGGGGCGTTTATGATGACAGGAAAAGAAATTTTAAAGAAGTTTGGAATTTACATGGAAAACGAGCCAGTAAGCATTTATCCATTTTCACCAGTGTACCGAATAGACGATGTTGTTGTGAAACGAACTCAAAAACGACCGCAACCTTTAGTGGGCTATACAACGTATTTATATAAAGAAGGCATAAACGTTGTCATACCTGTACAGTTGGAAATGGATAACCCGCAAACCATCGGAAATGAAACATTTGTCGTTTATCCCTTCATCACTGGAACAGTCTATGCTGGAAAAGATCATGAAGTCTACGAGGCTGGAAAGCTATTAGGAAAAATACATCATCTATCTCCAGAAGAAAACGTATTTCAATTAGGAGAGTACGATGTGTATGACTTTACAATTGATGAAGTTGTTGAAAGTGTTGAAAATATCGAGAAACATGCAAAGCAAAACAACTTTGAGCTGAACGCTGAATTGCTGCAGGAAAGGCTCACACACATCGTTTCTCGACAAGAGGAATTACAGCGTGCTAGTCTTCCGATGGTTATGACACCGCACGATTATAAAGCCAATAACTTAATTTATACGCCAGATCCATATTTAATTGACCCGGATAATGCTGTGTGCATTCCAAGGATTTTTGATTTAGCCTTGGCATTGCTGCTTTTTCATAATGAGATGGAAACAGCACCAGATCAAGTGTTTACACCAAAACAATGGGAACTTTTTCTGAAAGGATATAAAGAATATGTAAGCCTGTCAGCGTTGGAGGTAAGATATTGGGAAAGAGCAATAGAACATGTATTTTTAGATGAGGTTATGTGGCTGATGGCAGAAGTAGAAGAGGACTGGGAAAAAGACTCACAACGAAAGCTGTTTGCAAGTTT
This sequence comes from Oceanobacillus sp. FSL W7-1309, assembly GCF_038002145.1. Lineage (NCBI taxonomy): Bacteria > Bacillati > Bacillota > Bacilli > Caryophanales > Bacillaceae > Oceanobacillus > Oceanobacillus sp. FSL W7-1309. The sequence continues at coordinate 1,013,652 of NZ_JBBOBX010000001.1, read as the reverse complement.
GCTAGCATTGCTTGAAGATAAATCTGCTTATAGGCTTGGTTAAGGGTAAAGGACGTTGAAATTGCCCAGGACAGGAGGTTATGTATGAAAAAATACCGTGTCATTGTTGCTTTGTCTCTGTTTGTGCTGCTTATTAGCTGCAGCCAGGGGACAAGTGATTCTGAAACAGATGTTGTACAAGAAAAAATAAATGATGTATTAGGGATAAATCCATATATTCCGCAAACCGACTTCCCGTTTGGCTCTTTACTAATTGGCTATGAAATGGAAACGGAGGAAGGAGAAGTTAAAACAGGTGACCCGATGCAAGCGGAGGTCATCTATTATTTTTCAAAGGATGAACCATTGGATGAAGAAATGAAGAAAGCATGGGGAGACGATCGGAAACAATTAATTTACGGTGACATGTATTTAGATAATACAGCCATACAGATGACAATATCTAAAGGCAGAGTCGGAGAACTTGCAGGTGCTGAAAGTATTGAGGTTGACGGACATGAGGTTCAGTATCAGGTAGTAAATGAAGAACTGGATGTCGTTATTATGGGAATGGATTTCAATGGCTATGGTTATACGATTCAATATTTTCTGCTAGAGGACGAAACGGAGGAGGACGCAATCGCGTTTGCCAAAGAGATAATTCATAATAATAAATAACAGAGGGGAGCAAATGGAACATGCATTTGCTCCCTAATTTGCTTATATCTTTCGTAGCTGATTACCATCCCGACTATCAGGATGGTTTTTCTTCAGTTTTTACTAATTGAATAAAGTGCGTGAGTATTCTTGCTGTAAGTCCCCAAATGACCTTTCCATTATATTCATAGAAAAGCTCGTCAATTTGGCGGACTCTCCAGTTATAATCTTCGCCCCCAACAATTAAATGATACGGGAAATCTGTCTCGGGTGAGACTTGCAGATTTACTTTATAGCACTTCGGTTCGCTTTCCAAAAAGAAAGCGAGCGGAACCGTGAAAACCTCGCCAACCTCGGAAGGGTTTGGGGTAATCTGTTCTAAATTTGAAATTCTCCCAACAAAAGGATAAATAATTCTGCTCAAATCATTCACAATATAATCAAGTGGAATAACGTCATCAATACATGCATCAGATATTCCGAGCTCCTCTGTAGTTTCTCGAATCGCACAGTGTCTTGGATCTGAATCTGTTTTATCGATTCTGCCACCTGGAAAGCAAATATCTCCAGGCTGACTGCGCATATGCATGGATCGTACTTCAAATAAAATATGAGTCTCACCTTCTACCTCTACAAGCGGAAGTAAAACGGCAGATTTGCGAAGTTGATGATGACCAAGAATGCTCGGTGTTCTTCCTTTTAATTTAGCTATGACGGTTGCTGAATCCAAAATATCACCTCCATAAAGGCAAAAGCTCTATTAGCAAAGTCTACTATAGTCAATTAAAAATAACTATATCCCTATTATATGAAGAACCTTAGAGAAAAGTATAGCTATCTGTTCTAAAGATTCAGAGGTTACATTCCTAATTTTATGATAAAATAACGAATGTAAAGTCAATTTACCAGGTAGGATTGTATAAAAATTCCCTACTTGCAAAAGTGCAATTAAGGAATTCGCTTAATGACTCCGCGAATACCAAGTTTTCTAAAAATGATCGAGTGAGGTGCCCAGCAGTGAAGCAGTTATACGCAGGTAAAACAAAGGATGTATTCGAGCTAGAAAATGGTAATTACTTACTAAAATTCAAAGACGATGTAACAGGTGAAGATGGCATTTTTGACCCTGGAGCAAATACAGTAGGGCTATCAATTGAAGGTGCTGGGAAGGCAGGACTAAAACTTACACAATTATTTTTTGAAAAATTAAAGGAAAAAGGCATTCCAACACATTATATTTCAGCAGATGTGGAAAACACAACGATGACAGTTGTGCCGGCAACGGTATTCGGAGAAGGACTTGAAGTGATTTGCCGATATCGTGCGGTAGGCAGCTTTTTACGCCGTTATGGAAAATATGCAGACGAAGCTCAAGCTCTGAATGGTTTTGTTGAAGTGACGTTAAAGGACGATGAGCGCCAGGATCCTCCAATTTCCAAGGATGGACTGGCTATGCTTGGAATTTTAACAAATGAAGAATATGAAACATTGAAAGAATTGACCCGGGAAATCTCTCAAGTCGTGAAAGACGAATTAGCGAAGAAAGCTATTGAGTTATATGATATAAAACTGGAGTTCGGTAGAGACGCTAATAATCAAATCTTACTTATCGACGAAATTTCCGGTGGAAACATGAGAGCTTACAAAAACGGAGAATACATTGAACCACTAGCCTTAGAAAAAATGATGCTAAACAACTAATCACATGTATAGTCAAAAAAATCCTGCTCTTTTTTTATCTGAAAACGAGCAGGATTTTTAGCATTACATAGAATAGAACGCACCAAAAACAAAAATAAAGCACCATTCCGCGCTCGTATGACACCAAAAAGAAAAATAAAGCACCATCCCGCGCTCGTATGACACCAAAAAGAAAAATAAAGCACCATCCCGCGCTCGTATGACACCAAAAACAAAAATAAAGCACCATATAGCTCTCCTATGACACCAAAAAGAAAAATAAAGCACCATTCCGCGCTCCTATGACACCAAAACAAACACCATCCCGCGCTCATCTAGCGCCAAATTAACCCGCTCTCCTACAGTCCTCAACTATCAAAATAAGTTCCTGAACATGACAAATGTCATCCCAATCCATGACGTTTATGACTTATGAAAGATCTAGATGCACATTAAAATAGTATAAAGACACATCCTTTTCTAAGGAGGAAAAAAATGAGTAAACAAAAACAAGCACAATTACGAAAAAGCGTTTCTATCTTTGCTAAGTCAGATACAAGAGCGAGCATCATTCAACTAATTAATTCAATACTTCCATTCTTCCTGTTATGGTTTCTGGCATACCAGAGCCTATCCATATCGTTTTGGTTGTCCTTGCCAATCTCGATTATTGCAGCAGGATTTGTCGTTCGAATCTTTATTATTTTCCATGACTGTACACATATGTCCTTTTTCAAAAACGGAAAAGCGAATCGGGTTGTTGGTACAATTACAGGCATCATCACCCATTTTGCTTTTGAAAAGTGGAAACGGGATCACTCCATTCACCATGCGACAAGTGGTAATCTAGATAAACGAGGAACTGGTGATGTATGGGTAATGACAGTGGCCGAGTATGCTGAAGCTTCGTTTTGGGGGAAATTAGCGTACAGGCTTTACCGTAATCCAATTATTATGTTTGGGCTAGGACCGGTATATCTTTTCTTAATTTCAAACCGTTTTAATCGAAAAGGTGCAAAGCGTAAAGAACGATGGAATACGTATTTGATTAACGTCTCCATTGCGATTATTTACGCATTACTAATTTGGGCTGTTGGCTGGCAGGCATTTTTGCTTGTGCAATTACCAATTTTGTTTATTGCTGGAGCTGCAGGAATCTGGTTGTTCTATGTACAGCATCAGTTTGAGGACTCTTATTTTGAAAATGAGGACGAATGGGATTATGTAAAAGCTGCGGTTGATGGAAGCTCTTATTATAAACTTCCAAAGGTAATCGAATGGATGACGGGAAGTATTGGTTATCATCATGTGCATCATTTAAGTCCAAGAGTTCCAAACTACCACTTGGAAAAGGCCCATGAATCAACACCACCATTACACCAAGCAACAACGATTACGTTAGCTACAAGCTTACAATCGCTTCGCTTTCGACTTTATGATCAGAGAAGCAGATCGTTTGTTTCTTTTAGAGAATTTAAGAAACTTGAGCGCGATGCAAAATTGTCACTTCGATTGGAAGCTAGAAGAACAAGCTTGCAGAAATAATAGAACATGTATAAAACCCTTCATATATCACATGTGAAGGGTTTTTGGTATACTAAGACAAAACAGGCAATGAACAAAGGAGCGGTTGAAATGCAGCATTGGTATCATATTTTTCCGAAAAATACTGGTCTTAGTCTTTTTGCATGGATTGCATTTTGTCTGCTTCCGTTTTACTTTATTCTTCGTTCCTCTTCGCCAGCTGAGATCGCTATTGGTATTGTGATGATTGTATTATTTTTTGTTACATATCGGCTGGCGTTTATAAAGCGAGGCTGGACTGTATATGTATCAGTAGGTATTGAAATAATAATTAGTGTTGGAGTCACACTATATTTCGGATATGTCTATTTTTCATTATTTCTTGCCTTCTTTATTGGGAATATCCAAAATAAAGCTGGTTTTATTTCGTTGTATATTGTTCACCTTGTAACGACAATTGTAGCTGTAAGTATTGGGTTCTCCATACAGACCGAAACTTTCTTTACGCAATTGCCGTTTATTATTATTTGTGTCATTGGAGTTATTTTACTTCCTTTTAATATGTATAATCGAAATAAGCGTGAAAAATTAGAAAACCAGCTAGAGGATGCAAACCAAAAAATTGCCCAATTAATTGTACTTGAAGAACGAGAGCGCATTGGCCGAGACTTGCACGATACATTAGGGCAAAAGCTTTCGCTAATCGGTTTAAAGAGTGAACTCGCTGGAAAACTAATCGGGGTAAACCCAGAATCAGCAAAAAGAGAGCTTACGGATATTCACCAAACGGCAAGAACAGCTTTGAAAGAAGTTCGTGAATTAGTTTCCGGGATGAAGGGGACCAAATTAAAAGATGAAATGCTTCGTGTACGTCAACTTCTTGACGCTGCCCAAATAAGCTGTGACGTAGTGGGGGATCCAGATGTAATAGATGCTCCATTACTTGTCGAAAATGTATTAAGTATGTGTTTGAAAGAGGCTATAACAAATGTGGTAAAACATAGTGAGGCAACGAAGTGTACAATAGTTCTGAAGCAAACACCGGATAAATGGTCCATCTGTGTTATGGATAATGGGGTAGGTATCCAAGACGAGGTATATACGTTTAAGGGGAATGGGATTCTCGGAATGAGGGAGCGACTAGAATTTGTTAATGGGGGCTTAACGTTTGACTCAGAAAATGAAACAAGCCTTATCATTCAGGTCCCGCGTGTAATTCAACAGACGGAACAGGGGGAATCGTCGTGATTCGAATCGTGATTGCTGAAGATCAACAATTGTTACTTGGAGCATTGGGTGCTCTACTTGATATGGAGGAAGATATGGAAGTGGTCGGACAGGTGAAAAACGGTGAAGAGGTATTGGAATTAGTAGAGAAACTAAATCCAGATGTTTGTATAATGGACATAGAAATGCCTGTTAAGACCGGCTTGGATGCCGCTGAATCTTTAAAAGATGATACCTGTAAGGTAATTGTTCTGACTACTTTTGCTCGTTCTGGATATTTTGCACGAGCCCGTAAAGCAAATGTTAGTGGCTATTTGCTAAAAGACAGCCCAAGTGAGGAATTAGCAAATTCAATTCGTGCGATTATGGCCGGGCGCAAGGTTTATGCGCCGGAATTGATTGACATGGCCTATGACGAAGGAAATCCATTGACAGAGCGTGAGGAGCAAGTAATGAAACTCATTGCAGATGGGAAGACGACAAAGGAAATTGCGAGTCAGCTTTATCTGACAAATGGTACCGTTCGTAATTATGTATCATCCATTATGGATAAACTGAATGTCAGCAATCGTATTGAAGCCATTTCCAGATTAAAAGAAAAAGGCTGGTTTAAATAAAAATTTGAGGAGTGACAAAGATAATGAAACATGCAATCTATCAAATGAAAATTATTCCAGGTGATCCAGAGGGAAATCGAAGAAAAATTAAGCAATGGGCAGAAGAGACCGTGCGAACGGAAAAACCAGACATCATTGTCCTACCGGAAATGTGGACTACATCTTATACCTTAGATGAGCTAGAAACATTATCAGACCATGATGGGGAGCCGAGCCTTTCCTTTTTAAAAGATGTAGCAAAAGCAAATGATGTACATATCATTGGCGGTTCGATTCCGAATATGAAAAACGGAGACATCTATAATACTAGCTTTGTTGTGAATAAAGCAGGGGAGCTTGTCTATCAATACGATAAAATCCATCTTGTACCGATGCTGAATGAGCCAGCATACTTAACGGGGGGAACAGAGAAGGTTCAATTATTTGAGCTTGATGGAGTGAAAATGGGGCTGATTATCTGCTATGATCTCCGCTTCCCGGAATTAGCAAGGAGTCTTGCGCTTAAAGGAGCAGAAGTTCTCTATGTTGTAGCAGAATGGCCAAAAGCCAGAGGAGAGCATTGGAAGGCGCTTCAGATTGCTCGAGCGATTGAAAATCAGTTTTATGTTGTTTCATGTAATTGTGTAGGTACACATGATGGTGTGGAATTCTCAGGTAACTCGATGGTAGTCGATCCTTGGGGTAATACATTAAAACTCGGTAGTGAACAGAAAGAAGAGACGATTGTAGAATCAATTGCCTTAGAAAATGTAAATAGCTTTCGTAGCGATGTACCTATTTTCACAAGTAGAGTTCCGGAAATGTACGAACTCTAGACATCGAGAAAACATTACAAAAAAGCTACGCCATTCAAGCTGAAATGTCGTAGCTTTTCATAATAGGTAAGCATTTGAATCACCTTATTGCATAAATGAATGAAGTATCCTCTGCAAAAGGAATACTTCATCTTTTGCAACCGATAAAGATGCGGTTTATTATTTCTTCACATTTGGTGGTTCTTTCATTGCTCCTGTAATAATATCCTCTGTTACGTGAACCTGACACGTTTTTCCTTTGCTATTCACAAATTTAAAAACGCCATTATTAAAGTCTGTTCCAATTTCTTTGTAGAAGATACCTTCGTATAAATTATATTTAGACCTGGCAAAACTTAATCTGTACGTTTCATTTTCATCTTTTTGCAAGAATGCGCGCACTCCTTTTTCATAGGTAGTGTCTTCGATGCTTTTAAGCGTACGATCAATGGAGACAATATGAATATCAATAAAGGTCATTTCTCGAAGTAATGCGTTTATGATGGAACCTTTTGTGATTTCTTCCCAGCGATTTTGCGGGCTTTGCCCAATAATGATTTGTGTAATATTTTGATTGTGTGCGACCTCTGCAATAACTTTCACGAATGGACGTCTTTCATCATCGCGAATCATGAATTCTTCTACGTCTAACTCATCGCAAAGTTCCTTCCATCGTTCTACGTAACCTGATTTATCGGCATCAAATTCGTCATATGGCAATGCATCCACAGTCAAAACATATAATGGGCAATCCATAATCTGAGCCAACTTATGGCCCCGCTTAATTAACCTTTCTCCATTAGGACCATAATAAACACAAACTAAAATGCTTTCATCCATCCGACCTCTTATTTTTTTCATAACGGTACCTTCACCTCTTGACCTATTCATTTAACGAATAATCCCGTTCTGACTATACCAAGATAAGTCTTAGCAGATCCTGGATTTCTAAGGGCTAGACCCGGATTACCGTTGAAATTATTTTAAGTGGAAAAACTCACTAATTATCGTGTATTTATTTTTGAAACTGTATCATTCTAACATGGAATAATCAATTCGTGAAGCCCTAAAAATATAAAAATTGTATGAATCACTTATAGCATACGTGATTTGGATTATTAATTCCAGAGTTAACTGGTAATTTGTTCACTCTATAAACTTTAAAAAGTGCGTAGCATATTATTTTCCTGTATAATAAACAGAGGAAATCACAGTTCCCTTTTAAATCCCGTTTATATTATTACTACAATTTTCTGTAGTATTCTACGCATTATATATTTTTTTAGTTTATTCACTCTTATCATTCCACTGAAATTTAAGCGAGTTTGCGAAAATTCAATTCACGATTGCTTTCATCCATCTAAGGATAGGAGCTCTTATCATTGTATTTAAATATTCTGTATTAATTTAATTGAAGATGTAGAATATAACGTATGTTATTTGTAAACTCCAGTTCACTATGCCCAAAACTTTTCACGCATTAACGTGATAAAAAAGCAAAACGTGGAGGTAGGGGATAAACACCCCGTAAATCCCTAATTCATCGGCGGAAAGGGAATCGCCAATGAATGAAATTTCACTTTTTTAAGGAGTGGGGACCGGAACAATTTTGAATGGAGGTTATCATTTGTTGACGTTGAACATCGCAATAATTATTCCTTTTATTGCAGCTGCACTAATTCCTTTAATTTACAAAAAAATCCCCAAATTCCATATTGGTTGGTTTGCTATTATCGTATCAGTGGTCTTATTTATTTATCTTGCCCGTTACATTCCTTCCATTGCCAATGGAAACGTAATTGAGAATACTGTTCATTGGATTCCTGCATATGGTATTAACTTTACTGCGTATTTAGATGGGCTAAGCTTGATTCTAGCTCTGTTAATTACAGGTGTAGGGTCACTTGTGATATTGTATTCCATCTTCTATTTATCGTCCAAAGAGTCTCTTGGACATTTCTATACGTATCTTATGCTTTTCATGGGAGCGATGCTTGGGGTTGTGCTTTCCGATAATATGATGGTTTTATATGTTTTCTGGGAACTGACCAGTATTTCTTCTTTCTTACTCATTGCATTCTGGTATCAACGCAAGCGGTCGAGGGATGGTGCGAGAAAATCCTTGCTCATTACCGTCGCGGGTGGATTTGCGATGCTTGTAGGATTTATTATGATTTATTCAATGACAGGCACATGGAGTATTCGTGAGGTGATTGGGCTTGTAAGTGAGTTTTCCAACCACGCTTTGTTTATTCCAGCAATGATTTTGGTATTATTAGGAGCATTTACAAAGTCGGCGCAGTTTCCATTCCATATTTGGCTTCCAGATGCAATGGAAGCTCCAACGCCAGTCAGTGCTTATTTGCACTCAGCGACAATGGTTAAGGCGGGGATTTATTTAGTTGCACGCTTTACTCCGATATTTGGTGGAGAGGTGAGCTGGTTCTGGCTTGTAACAGGTGTCGGTATCTTCACACTGTTTTGGGGTTCCTTTAATGCGGTTCGCCAAACAGATCTTAAGGCATTGCTTGCATATTCAACAATTAGTCAGCTTGGTATGATTATGAGTATGTTTGGGATGGGTTCTGCAGCGCTGCATTTTGGCTATACTGTGGAATCGACTTTCTATACACAAGCAACTTTCGCAGCGCTGTTTCACTTAGTGAATCACTCAACATTTAAAGGGGCGCTATTCATGGTCGTAGGGATTGTCGACCATGAAGTGGGAACACGTGATATCCGTAGGCTTGGTGGGTTAATCACCTTAATGCCGATTACATTTACTTTTGCTACAATTGGAAGTTTCTCGATGGCTGGGTTACCGCTTTTCAATGGCTTCCTAAGTAAAGAAATGTTTTTTACTGCTGCTTTAAATATAAGTGAAGCTGGGTTTTTCTCACTAGATACATGGGGTGTTTTAATACCGATAATTGCATGGGTAGCGAGTATCTTTACTTTTGTCTATTCGATGATTATCGTTTTTCAAACATTCCTTGGGCCGTACCAGGAAGAGAAGCTGGAACATCCTGCACATGAACCTCCAATTGGTATGCTGGTTGCGCCTGGGATCTTGGCACTGCTTGTAGTTGGGCTATTCTTTATTCCAAATCTGCTTGGAGATTATTTGCTGCGCCCAGCGATGGCTAGTATCTTCCCGACGCTTTCTGGTGAAGAATTAGGTGTGCCTATATACGCATGGCATGGCTGGGAGAGTCCAGAGTTATGGATGACAGTTGGGGTAGTTATCATCGGAGCATTGCTTTATATCTACCGCAAGTATTGGACTGGTGTATATCGCCTGTTTCCGGAAAAATGGTCGTTTAACGTGTTCTATAGCTTTATCCTTGATTGGATGGAGGAACGATCGACAGCTATTACAAACAACTACATGACTGGATATCTTCGTGATTATCTAGTATATATTTACCTTTTCTTTATTGTCGCAATTGGGGGAACAATCCTTTACACTGGCGCGTATAGCTTTGATATTTCTGGTAATGCGCCGATTACGACATTTGAAGCAATTATCGCTATCGTCATGATGATAGCTGCTATTTCGATTTTATTTGCTAAATCGAGACTGACTGCGATTTTGATCAATAGTATTCTTGGTTTTGGGGTAGCTGCTTTCTTCGTCCTTTTCCGGGCTCCAGATCTGGCATTAACGCAGCTTATCGTGGAGACTGTAACGACGGTGCTTTTCCTTGTTGCTTATTATTTCCTGCCTGAATGGCAGAAAGAGGATGTGCCGCGCAGGTCAAGAAATGTAAATATCGTGATTTCGATTTTAGTTGGTGTTGTCTTTACCGTTATCGCGCTTGCGGTACAAAATGGAAGATTATTTGAAACAATCTCAGGTTATTTTGAAAACTCCTATGAATTAGCAGGTGGGAAAAACATTGTAAATGCAATCCTTGGTGATTTCCGCGCGTTTGATACAATGCTTGAAGTTGTTGTTCTCCTCATAGCTGGGATTGGTGTATACACATTCATCAAATTAAAAGCCAAAAAGGAGGATGAACACTTTGAAGATTAATAATGTCATTTTACGAACAGTGGCTAAAATTGTTGTTTTCATTATCCTTACATTGGCAACGTACCTGTTTTTAGCAGGTCATAATAGTCCTGGTGGGGGATTTATCGGCGGACTTGTCCTCGCCTCGGCGCTCGTATTGCTTTTTATTGTGTACGATATCGAAACGGTTCAGAAAGCAATTCCTGTTGACTTTAAGAAGGTTGCAGCTTTTGGTGCCTTTCTTTCCGTAGGAACTGGGTTTGGTGCTTTGATTTTTGACGTGCCATTTTTATCACAGTCTTTTGCCTATTTTAATCTCCCTTTCTTTGGGGAAACAGAACTTACAACTGTAACTATTTTTGAGGCTGGGGTAGCACTTGTCGTAGTAGGGGTAGTTGTAACGATTATTCTAAGTATTAGTGAGGATGTGTAATCTATGGAGACATTAATAACCATCCTAACAGGTGTGTTAGTATCAGTTGCTACCTATTTGATTTTATCTAGAAGTTTAATACGGGTTGTTTTGGGTACTGCTGTTCTTTCCCATGCAGCTCATTTATTGATTATGACAATGGGTGGTTTAAAAACCGGAGGTGTGCCAATCCTAGGAGGAGAAGATGGTGAAGCCTATGTTGACGCGCTCCCACAGGCGCTTATTCTAACGTCTATTGTTATTAGCTTTGCAGTAACTGCAATGTCACTTGTTTTAGCTTACCGTACTTACCAGGCGACAGGGACAGATAAATTGAATGAAATGCGAGGGATAAAACATGAATAATTTGCTTGTCATGCCAATGGCTATCCCTGTCCTGGCGGGTATTCTTTTGATCTTCCTAAGGCCTTATGTAAAGGCGCAGCGGTGGATTAGTTTCTTTGTCATGATTGCGAATATCGGGATATCTATTTATTTGTTAAATTGGATTCAGACAGATGGCGTACAGCGACTTGATTTTGGAGGCTGGCAGCCACCGTTTGGAATTTTGTTTGTTGCTGATTCGTTTTCCGTTATCTTAGTATTAACCACAAGTATCGTCACAGCCATCTGCTTACTATATGCTTTTTCGTCAGTGGAAAAGTCTTATGAAAATATGTTTTTCTATTCGTTTGTAAACTTTTTAGTTGCGGGTGTGAACGGTTCATTCTTAACAGGCGATTTGTTTAACTTATATGTCTGCTTCGAGGTTATGCTTTTAGCTTCATATGTGCTGATTGCCCTTGGAGGTAGAAAGGTACAATTGAGAGAATCGATGAAATACCTTGTGATTAATATTCTATCTTCCTGGTTCTTCTTAATTGCGATTGCTTATTTATACGGTACGCTTGGAACGCTCAATATGGCGCATTTGTCCGAAAGAATTGCTGAGAGTGGGCAAACGCCTCTCTTAACCGTAATCAGTATTGTCTTTTTAACGGTATTTGCTTTGAAATCAGGGCTCTTGCTTTATTTCTGGCTACCTGGATCATATAGTGTGCCGGCGACTGCTGTTTCGGCATTGTTCGGAGCATTGCTTACAAAAGTAGGTATTTATGTCATGATTCGGACGTTTACCTTATTGTTTTATCATGAACAACAAATTACCCATTTGTTAATTGGCATCTTGGCAGGATTAACCTTGATTGGTGGTAGTATTGGAGCGATAGCGTATAAAGATATTCGGCAAATTGTTGCATATAACGTTATCATTGCGGTTGGTTTTATTCTGGTCGGACTTGCAGTAGCGACTCCAGAGGCGTTAGAAGGATCGATTTATTATTTAATGCATGACATGATTGTTAAAGCATTATTGTTCTTGCTTGCAGGAACGATGATTATTGTAACTGGTGAAACGCGAATTGATTATATGAGTGGTCTAATTCGCAATTATCCACTATTCGGTTGGATTTTCTTTATTGTTATGCTTTCTCTTGCTGGAGTTCCTCCGTTAAGTGGATTTATCGGAAAAGTGCTAGTAGGACAAGGTGCGGTTAATAGTGGATCGTATATTTTGCTTGCTTTAGCGTTTATATCCAGTATTTTTGTTCTCTATTCCTTGCTGCGCGTCTTCTTAAACTGCTTTTGGGGAGAGACGATTATTAGTGAGGAAGATGAAATTCCAATGAAAAAAGGCTGGCTTATCCCATGTGTTCTGCTGACTGCGGGAACCGTTATTTTAGGATTGGCCGCTGAACCACTTGCAATTTATGTGCAAGATGCAGCGAATACATTGATGAATCCCCAAATTTATATTGATGCGGTTTTAAATGATTAACCAATTACTAAGAAGTCGTTCATACTACAAGAGGAGGTGGATTTAGAATGCCCGCCCAATTTTTATTAAACGTGTTTATCGCAGTGCTTTGGACATTAATTAGTGATGAAACAGAATTGAAATTTACAACGTTAGTGACAGGGTATTTGGTTGGGATTGTTATCGTTTTTCTGATGCACCGTTTCTTTGGACAACGCTTCTACCTCACTCGGTTTTTTGCATTGGTTAAGCTAATCCTAATTTTTAATCGTGAATTATTCCATTCAACAATACTTGTTATTAGACATATTCTAAGTCCAAAAATTAAAATTAAGCCCGGGATATTCAAATACGAAACAGTCTTAAAAGGGGAATGGGAAGTAACTGCTCTCGCCCTACTATTGACATTAACACCAGGGTCGGTCGTAATGGAAGTGAACCCGGAAGGAGATACTTTTTATATTCATGGAATGGATGTGGAAGAATCAAAAGATATGCTGATTACATCCTTAGGTAAATTTGAGAAAGCGATTATGGAGGTGACGAGGTAATGATAGAAGTGATGCTTATCACGGCTTTATCACTTTACGGAATCGCAATTGCGATAAGTGCTTATCGAATCGTCATCGGTCCAAGTCTGCCAGATCGTGTTGTTGCTCTGGATATGATTGGAGTAATGCTCGTATCCAGTATCGCGGTTATATCCGTATTGCTAGGGACCACGGCTTTTTTAGAGGTAATTCTTATTTTAGCGATTTTAGCGTTTATTAGTACGATTGCCTTCTCCAAATATATCGAGAGGGGTGTTATCATTGAACGTAAACGAGATAAGTGAATTTATTGCTGCTGTATTAATGCTGGCGGGATCCATAATGGCTGTCATAAGTGCTGTTGGAATTATTCGCTTTCCTGACGTCTATACACGTTCACATGCTGGGACGAAAAGTTCAACGTTAGCTGTGCTATTAACATTACTCGGTGCATTTCTATACTTTGCGATAGCTGAAGCGTTTGTAAGTGTCAGGCTTTTATTGGGGATTCTTTTTGTATTCCTGACAGCCCCGGTAGCGGGTCACTTAATCATTAGAGCTGCTTACCGAGCGCATGTTGAAATGGCAGACATTACGATAGAAGATGAGTTGAAGGAAGTTATTTCGCAAAAAGAAGAAGAGAAGGATCAGTCCCATTTGCGTTAACTGTTCGAGACCTTTATGCATAAATCATTTAAAATAAGGCGTCTGATGCACTTGTGTGTGCTTCGGGTGCCTTTTCTTTGTTTTATTAGAAAATAGGCTATAAAGTGGCTTAAAACACGTTCTAGGATAATCTAGAGGTTTATTTGGTTAGAGCCTTTGATTCAGCACCTTGAAAAAACATTTGTGAATCACTATTTGGTAAAAAAAGAATAGTGATTATAGTATACTAGTCCATAAGAAGAGAAACAGATTGGAGAATGATTTGTATGGGTGAACGTTTCAAAATTCAACGTCCAAAGCTATCGGGAGCATTACAGGAAAAGGTATTTCAGTATGATGAAGAAATATATTATAACCGGTGTATCATTAAAGATTGTCACATTGATGGAGAAGGGATTGAAAGCATTCGATGTGACGAAGTTATTTTTAAAAATGTTACCTTTGATGCGCTGTCTTTTCGTAAAGCAGATTTACTAGACTGTGTTTTTGACCATTGTGATTTAGCGAACGCTGACTTCAGTGAAGGAAGTATTCATCGAGTAGAATTCAAGGATTCTAAGCTAATAGGGAGTAACTTTGCTGACGCTTCGTTGGAAAATGTATTGTTTGTCTCTTGTCTAACAAAACTGAGTACATTTGGTTTTGCGAATTTGAAACAGGTAGCGTTTCAAAGCAGTTCGTTAAACAGTGCTGATTTTTATGAATGCAATTTTCAGCGTGTGGCATTTACGGAATGTAATTTGGATGAAGTAAACTTTGCGAATACATCGTTAAAGGGAGTTGACCTAAGTACATGCACCTTTGAAGGGCTTCAAGTGACATGGGATAGCTTGCCTGGATGTATCGTTACAGAAGAACAAGCATTAGCCTTTGCGCGTGTGATTGGACTAGAAATAAAGGTATAACATTAAGGAAAAGAAGGGTGGACACAACCTTCATGAATCAAGTGAGAAAGCGATGTGCAGTTATTGCGAAGCATCGATTATTTCGAAATAGCATTATCGGATTAATTATTTTGAATGCGATATTAGTTGGTCTTGAGACATATCCATACTTTATAGTAAACTATGCAACAATCTTATACATAGCTGATCAAGTATTGCTTTGGGTTTTTACGGTAGAAATTCTCATTCGATTAACTGGGAGTAATTCCATTCGATCATTTTTTCGAGAGCCATGGAATCTATTTGATTTTGTCATTATTCTAGGGGGACATGTATTAATTGGGGCACATTATGTTACGGTATTAAGGATTTTACGCGTATTGCGTGTTTTGAGAGCCATTTCGGTTATTCCATCTCTTCGAAAGATGGTAAATGCGCTGCTCCTTACGATCCCATCAATGGGGACGATTTTGCTATTGCTTGGTATTTTCTTTTATATTTATGCTGTTATTGGCACAATGCTATTTCAAACGACTGCTCCAGAATATTTTGGAACCCTGCATGACACGTTGCTAACGCTTTTTCAGCTGTTAACACTTGATTCCTGGTCAAGTGGTGTCATGCGACCGCTATTAACAGCAGAGCCGTTTGCGTGGGTATACTTTTTTTCCTTTGTTATCATTGGTGCGTTTGTAATCATTAACCTCTTCGTTGGAGTGGTTGTTAATAACGTTGAGGAGGCAAACCGGGAGGAGACACCTTCACCGACTGATGAAAAGCTAGCCGAGATGCAAAAGGAGCTGCAGGATATTAAAAAGCTACTGGAAAAGAAGTCTGGGTAAGTGGTTGTGGTCTTACAATGTAAAGCAAGCCTGATCCTATAAAAAGGATGCAGGCTTGTTGTTTATTTATCCATTAGCTCAGCGACAATTTCATAAGAGCGCAGGCGATCTTCTAGATGGTAAATCTGTGAGCTGATAATCATTTCATCAGCTCCAGTTGCTTCTTGGAAGGCAATTAATCCTTTCTTTACTGTGTCGGGACTACCGACAATTGTTGTACGAGGATCGAGTGATTCTTCTACCGCTGCTTTTTCCATTGGTGACCAAATTTCATCGATATTATCAATTGGCGGCTGCAGTTTCTTTTGCTCACCACGTCTCAGGTTTAGAAACTGCATACGATGTGAACTAGCTAGATACTGAGCCTTTTCATCTGTTTCAGCTGCAATGACATTTACACCAACCATTGCATACGGCCTTTGCATCACATCCGAAGGTTGGAAACGATCACGATACAGCTGTAAAGCTGGGATGGTATATGCTGGTGCAAAATGACTGGCAAAAGAGAAGGGCAATCCCTTTTGGGCAGCAAGTCGTGCACTAAAATCACTGGAACCAAGCAACCAAATTGGAATCGAGAGCCCTTGTCCAGGAACCGCTCGAACACGTGATACTGGTTCTTCTGAAAAATAATCCTGCAGCTCATTCACTTGCATTGGGAAGTCCTCTGGTCCCATATTCAAGGTCCGGCGCAATGCGTAGGCTGTTGCTTGATCGCTTCCGGGTGCACGACCTAGTCCAAGATCGATTCGCCCGGGGAATAAAGATTCTAGCGTGCCGAATTGCTCCGCGATGACGAGGGTTGCATGGTTCGGAAGCATGACACCACCTGCACCTACGCGAATATGCTTTGTATTTCCAGCGATATGGCCGATGAGCACGGACGTTGCTGAGCTAGCAATGCCAGGCATATTATGGTGCTCTGCTAGCCAGAAGCGGTTAAATCCCCACTTTTCCACATGCTGAGCAAGTTTGACACTCTCTTTAAAGGACGCAGTAGCATCACTTCCTTCTGTTATTGGTGCTAAATCAAGTACAGACAAAGGAATATTATTAAACGTATTTGTAGGATGCGCAGTCAAAATTTTCCCTCCTAGATATATGGTTATTAGTAAGAAATGATAAGTGTTTTTAGGAGGATAGTCCAATAATTAGCTTGTTATGGATAATTTATCGAATGCGGTTTAAAAACAAAAAGAACAAAACAGATGTTGGGAATCGTAAAATATCTGTTTTGTTCTTAAATCAATCCTGCGGTTCATCTTGTATTAGCAGTTGCATGCTATGTACACCATTGTTGATTCGTCATTCACTTTTGTTCATTAGCTGCTTCCATTCGCTATCCAACACTTTTGTAAGCTTTCGATAATTGGAAGAAACGGTTGTAGCAGTTGTCTCATACTCCTTGGCGAGCCGACTTTGGGTAGCGGGCTCTTCCTGAAACTTATCCTGTACAAAGTAGTCGAGTGCCGCAGCGTAGGAACCGAGTTTTTTAAATGTTGGATTCTCCTTGGAGCAGTAAATGTTCCAGAGCTTAACACCAATTGAGATAATTTGTTCATCCATTCCTTTTTCCTGCATCTGCTTTTCGAATAGTTCTGCAACCTTTTCCTGTGCTGGATTTGGCCACTCAAATTTAGGGTCTTCATATACTAGGATATCAGCTAAAAGGGCTGGGAAGTTTTCTGCTAGACCGCCTTCCATACGAGTGTAAGATTTGGTCATCGCTATAATTTTCTCCCTGTCTTTATCAAATAATTCCACCATTGTAAACAGGAAGTTGTGATAACCGACATATGGAACGGTAACGCCAATAGCTAGATTTCCTGCTTTAAAGTCATCCTCTTCCGTAAACGGAATGATATAGTTTTCATCTGTTAAGACATCACGCAAATGAGCCTGCTGTGCTTCTTTATCAATGGTAAGAATGTCGAATATACTTGGAACCGTGTTTGCCCAGGCTGCGAATGTATTTTTTGTATTTGTGTATCTCATTTTTGATTCCTGTTTTTGATAAAATGTTGCAAAAATCGTTTGGTCATTCTTCAAAAATGGAAGATTCGGTATCGCCCAAAACGTTAGACCTGCCATGTAAATCTTGGATAGTTCCTCATTTTCTCCAATGAATGGCTGAGGATATCGTAGAGTTAGCTCCTCTAGTTCTGATTCGTATTGTTGCATGGCGAAGGAAATTAGTTTTATATGGAAATTCTCTAATTCCGAATTGTAAACTTCAGGACTTATTGTAGTAACATTTGAAGATCCGCAGCATTTTTTGTATTTTTTGCCACTGCCACATGTACATGGATCATTTCTTTTTGGCTTGTTCAAAGTAACAACCCCTTCTTATAGTAATCTCTTTTAGGTACGCACACTTATTATAATTTAATTCCATCGAAAGACTAATCAATGATATTTAATAAAAAGCGAAAGCAGATAGAAAAGCTTAAACTTTTCTATCTGCAAGAATGAAGAATAACCTATTCATCTTGATGCAATTTATATTTTCTTCTTGCTTTGAATTCGGTGTATAGTATTGCTTTTGATGCAGAATCAACAAACAGATACATTCTGGAACGCTAACAAGGCTATTATACCATCAATTGCTGTTGATGACGTTAACGTATTAAAAGATAAAATTTTCTAACGTTAATATAGGTGTATTTCGAGCGCGAGAAAAAGGAATATATTCCTAATTAATCTCTTTAGAAAATATGATTCATAACAAAATGGCATTAATTATCTAAAAAAATGTAAAAAAAGTGATTGAATTCCAAAACCCTTGGTACGAATGGGTTTTTACCAAAAAAAAATTACAAAAAACCAAAATGTAATCGTTTACATTAACAAAAAATGTAATCTGAATTTTATGTTAACAGATTTTTTGTGATATAATATCGAACACAGATGAAGAACCTGTTTATAGTGCCAGTTTCTTTATGATGTATGACAAATAAGAGGGAGGAGAGCTGTTGTGATGACAAGGAATGGATTCCCAAAACAACAGGGCCTATATCGACCTGATTTCGAACATGAGGCATGTGGTATAGGCATGATTGCGAATATTAATGGCAAGAAAACCCACAATATTGTCCAAAACGCGATTAATATTCTATGCAATTTAGAACATCGTGGAGGACAGTCTGCAGATACAAGTACTGGAGATGGCGCAGGAATAATGACACAAATACCTGACCGTTTTTTTCAAAAGCAGTGCGCGAAGGAAAACATCGACCTTCCTCGTGAAGGAGATTATGGGGTAGGGATGGTATTTTTACCCCGTGACCGGCAACTTCGTATGATATGCAGAAAGATAATTGAACGTATTGTGCAAGAAGAAGGGCAAACCTTTTTAGGGTGGCGTCCTGTTCCTACAAATGAATCCTTCATCGGTATTGTCGCGGCGAAAAGTATGCCCACAGTCCGTCAATTTTTCATCCAAAAGTCGGATGCTATAAAAGATCAAATGGCCTTCGAACGTAAACTGTATGTTATCCGGAAATATATCGAGAAAGTCGTTGCAGAAGAGCCGAAATACGAAGATGTTTATGTTTGCAGTTTATCGACACGTACGATTGTGTATAAAGGAATGCTTATTCCAGAACAATTGGATGCCTTTTATATTGACTTGAATCATCCGGAGTTTAAATCTGCTTTAGCACTCGTGCATTCACGCTTTAGTACAAACACTTTTCCAAGCTGGAAAAGGTCTCACCCGAATCGATACACCATACACAATGGAGAATTTAATACGTTACGCGGAAATGTAAATTGGATGCAGGCTCGTGAAAAGCTTTGTCAGTCTGAATATTTCACCGAAGAAGAGCTAGAGAAAATCTTGCCGGTACTCGATGTTGATGGCAGTGATTCATCCATTTTTGACAATACTTTTGAGTTTCTGCATCTATCAGGAAGATCACTCGCACACAGCGCCATGATGATGGTACCAGAACCATGGTCGAATGATGCGATGATTCGCGAAGAAAAGCGTGATTTCTATGAATACCATAGTACCTTAATGGAACCCTGGGATGGGCCAGCAGCACTTGTATTCACAGATGGCAATCAAATCGGAGCATGTCTCGATCGTAATGGGCTCCGACCTGCAAGGTACTATGTAACAAAGGACGGCATGATTGTCCTTGGTTCTGAAGTAGGGGCATTGGATATCTTTGCAGACGATATTTTGTACAAAGATCGATTGACACCTGGAAAAATGCTGCTCGTTGACTTGGAAAAGGGTGTCATTATTCCTGATGAAACGATTAAAATGCAAATCGCATCCGAACAGCCATATAAGAACTGGTTAGAAAACAAAATCAAACTGGAGGATTTGCCAGATGGGCATCAGAAAGCTCCGCTGTATCATGGGGAGGAAATACTCAAGCAGCAATTGGCGTTTGGCTATACACGTGAAGAACTAACTAAAATAATGAAGCCTCTCGTATCAGAAGGAAAAGATCCGATTGGTTCTATGGGGTATGACTCTCCGTTAGCTGTCTTATCTAGAAAACCACAGCTTCTGTATAACTATTTTAAACAGCTCTTTGCACAAGTTACGAATCCACCACTGGATGCGATTCGGGAAAAAATTATCACGATGGCAGAAACAACGATTGGAGCGGAAGGGAATCTCGTACAGCCAACAGCAGAAAATTGCCGGCATATTCGATTGACCACACCTATTTTACGAAATGAGGAGCTTGAGAAGATACGACAGCAGCAGTTGAAGGCATTTCGGACCATAACATTGTCCTGTCTTTTTGATGCAGCAGAAGGCCAAGGTAATATGGAAACAGCCCTAGAAGCGTTATTTGACAAAGCGGATGCGGCTATCGATGCAGGAGTTACAATACTCATCCTCTCTGATCGGGGAGTTTCAAAAGATAAAGCAGCGATTCCTGCATTACTAGCTGTATCCGGTTTGCATCATCATTTAATTCGTAAAGGAGTTCGTACACAAGTAAGCCTGCTTGTAGAGTCTGGTGAACCCCGAGAAGTGCACCATTTTGCTGCGCTAATCGGATATGGGGCGGAAGGGATTAATCCGTATCTAGCATTGAACACCTTTACTGAATTAATCGAAAAAGGTGAGTTGGAAGCTGTTACGGAAAAACAAGCACATAAAAGATATGTATCATCCGTTACAGACGGGATAATTAAAATCTTATCGAAAATGGGTATTTCAACAATTCAAAGCTATCGGGGTGCACAAATATTTGAAGCGGTCGGTATTCGTGATGATGTAATTGACAGGTTTTTTACAGGAACTGCTTCTCGACTTGGCGGGATTGGCCTAGAGATAATTGAAAAAGAAACGCTAATAAGACATGATATTGCTTTTCAAACGAACCGTGGGGGAAATAACAACCTGCCAGCGGGAGATGAATTCCAGTACCGTGAGAATGGTGAAGACCACCAATATAATCCGAGGACGATACAAACATTGCAGCATGCTGTCCGCAGCAATAACTATGAGCTATTTAAAACATATTCAAGCATGATCACGGATGATTCGAATAATCTGCAATCCCTTCGTGGTTTGGTACGTTTTAAAAAACGTACACCTGTACCAATCGAAGAAGTGGAACCAATTGAAGCGATTGTGAAGCGTTTTAAAACAGGGGCGATGTCCTTTGGTTCAATTAGTAAAGAGTCGCATGAAGCCTTAGCAATCGCAATGAACCGGCTTGGAGGCAGAAGTAATACCGGAGAAGGTGGAGAAGATTCGAATCGTTTTCTGCCTGATGAGAATGGAGATTTAAGGAGAAGTGCAATAAAACAAGTTGCCTCCGGACGTTTTGGGGTAACGAGCAATTATTTAGTCAATGCCGATGAGATTCAAATTAAAGTTGCTCAAGGGGCAAAGCCAGGTGAAGGTGGTCAGCTGCCTGGAGAGAAGGTATACCCTTGGGTAGCAGA
The DNA here is from genome assembly GCF_038002145.1 of Oceanobacillus sp. FSL W7-1309. Lineage (NCBI taxonomy): Bacteria > Bacillati > Bacillota > Bacilli > Caryophanales > Bacillaceae > Oceanobacillus > Oceanobacillus sp. FSL W7-1309. The sequence goes on along the minus strand of NZ_JBBOBX010000001.1, from coordinate 992,087 downwards.
GGTTCGTGGTTCCACTCCGGGTGTTGAACTAATCTCACCTCCGCCACACCATGATATTTATTCGATTGAAGACCTTGCTGAGCTGATTTTCAATTTGAAAAATGCTAATCCAAATGCTCGTATTAGTGTAAAACTCGTTGCAGCAGTTGGTGTCGGAACAATTGCAGCAGGTGTTGCAAAAGGCCGTGCGGATCATGTTGTAATCAGTGGTTATGATGGTGGGACTGGCGCCGCGCCGCGCACAAGCTTAAAGCATACCGGACTGCCGTGGGAAATTGGTCTAGCTGAAACACATCAAACGCTGCTTTTAAATGGATTGCGTGACCGGATTACAGTGGAGACAGACGGGAAAATGATGACGGGCAGGGATGTAGTCGTTGCTTCCTTATTAGGCGCAGAAGAATATGGATTTTCAACAGCACCACTCGTTGCATTAGGCTGTGTCATGATGCGAGTCTGTCATTTAGATACATGTCCGGTAGGAATTGCAACGCAAAATCCGGAATTAAGAAAGAAATTTAATGGTGACCCAGAACATGTTGTAAACTTTATGCGATTCATTGCTGAAGAAACAAGAGAATTAATGGCAGAGCTTGGCTTTCGCACTATAAATGAAATGGTTGGAAGATCGGATGTGCTCGAGGCAAACAAACTAGATCATTGGAAAGCAAAGGACTTAGACTTATCGGCATTACTTTATCGTCCAGAGCTGCCATTTGAAATTGACCATTATGCAACCAAAAGTCAGGATCATGGTATTGAGAAGACGTTGGATTATCAAGAGCTTATTCCGATTTGCGAAACAGCAATTGAGGAAGGGAACCCAATTGAATTTACCGTTGCTATCCGTAATATCAATCGGGTTACGGGAACACTCCTCGGTAGTGAAATAACAAAACGGTACGGTGAAATGGGCTTGCCCGAGGATACAATTAAATTGAATTTCAATGGGTCCGCTGGTCAAAGCTTTGGTGCATTTATCCCGAAAGGAATGACGCTTAACCTTATTGGTGATGCGAATGATTTTGTTGGTAAAGGTTTATCGGGAGGTAAGATAGTTGTCAAAACAGCTCCGTCTGTAACCTTCCGACCAGAGAAAAATACGATAATTGGAAATGTTGCATTTTACGGCGCATCAAGCGGAGAAGCTTATATCCGTGGAATTGCCGGAGAGCGTTTTGCGGTAAGGAACAGCGGTGCAACGATAGTGGTAGAAGGTATTGGTGATCATGGCTGTGAATATATGACAGGTGGAAAAGTTATTATCCTTGGTGGAACCGGAAGAAACTTTGCGGCAGGAATGTCTGGTGGCGTCGCTTATGTCTTTGATGAAGATAATGCATTCCGTGATCGGATGAATCCTGCCATGGTAAATGTCGGCAGGGTTGATGATCCTGAGGAATTGGATGCTATTTATCAACAAATCGAAAAGCATATTAGCTACACAGACAGCGCTCACGCTACAAGAATACTTGCTTATTGGGAAAATTACTCGAAGCAATTTGTCAGAATCATTCCGAAAGCTTATGTGAAAATGAGGGAACGAATTAATTACTTGTTGGATAGTGGCTTAGATAAATTTGAAGCAGAAATGACAGCTTTTAAGGAAAGCAAAGGTAACGTTGCAGAAAAGAAGAATCGTAAACTAGAAATCATCTAGATGAAAATGTTTATAAAGTGTGTGTTCAAAAAGGAGGGGGCATTAAATGGGGAAAGTAACCGGATTTATGGAATATGAACGGGAAACTCGTTCGGTAAGAAATCCCAGAGAGCGAATACAGGACTGGGATGATTATACAATACCGATGACGGACAAAGTGGTACAGCAACAGGGGGCGCGTTGCATGGATTGTGGTGTGCCTACCTGCCATTCTGGGATGGAAATTAACGGGGTAACATCAGGTTGTCCAGTTTACCACCTTATCCCAGAATGGAATCAGCTTGTTTACGAAGGGAAATGGAAAGAAGCGCTTGACCGTGAGCATCAGATGAATAATTTTCCCGAATTTACAGGGATTGCATGTCCGGCACCATGTGAGGGGGCGTGTGTCCTTGGAATTAATGAACCTGCTGTGGCAATTCGAAGCGTGGAACGTTCTATCATTGAAAAGGGATTTGCTGAGGGGTGGGTCGTTCCTAAACCTCCCAAAACCCGGACGGGAAAACGTGTTGCCGTTATTGGCTCTGGACCAGCAGGGCTTGCAGCTGCAGATCAATTAAATAAAGCGGGACATTCCGTAACCGTATTTGAGCGTGATAAGCGTGTTGGCGGGCTCCTAACCTATGGAATTCCAGAAATGAAGCTTGCATATGAGATTGTAATGAGACGTGTGGTAATTTTGGAGCAAGAGGGCATCGAATTTATTACGAATACAGAAGTAGGAAAAGATGTAACAATTGATGATTTAAGTGCTGATTTTGATGCAACCATCTTGTGCGGCGGTGCTACTCTGCATCGTGATATGCCAGTTGAAGGCAGTGATTTAAAGGGGATTTACCCTGCAATGGACTTTTTACATGCCAATGTGGAAAGCTTGCTTGATTCCAATCTAGAAAATGGTAATTATATTTCTGCAGCGGATAAGGATGTTATTGTGATTGGTGGGGGAGATACAGGAACCGATTGCTTAGCAACCTCTGTCAGACATAATTGCAGGAGCCTTACACAGTTTGATATTTACGAAAAGAAAAATTTGCTGCGTGAGGAAGAGACCAATCCATGGCCGCAATACCCAAAAATTCACCGTGTCGAGTATGGACATACAGAAGCAGAAGCGTTTCAAGGTGAGGACCCAAGGGCATATGCTGTGCAAACAACGAGATTTGTTGGTGATGAAAATGGTCACGTAAAAGAAGTGCACACGATAAACGTAAAAACACGCTACGAACGCGGTAAAAAGATTCGCGAGGCAATTCCGGGGACCGAAAAAGTATGGCCAGCAGACCTTGTATTAATTGCCATCGGATTCAAAGGACCTGATCAAGATTTAATTAAGCAGCTAAAGATAGAAACAACAAAAAGCACGACTGTAAAAGCGACCTACGGCAAGTTTACAACGAATGTGGAAGGTATATTTGCAGCCGGTGACATGCGACGTGGTCAGAGTCTTATTGTATGGGCAATTAATGAAGGAAGAGCATCCGCAAGAGAATGCGACCGATACCTAATGGGTGAAACGATACTGCCATAATTGGCATTGTGCTGTGAATTGGAACGAAACGTGTGCTTAAATCGTTTTCGAGCTTAGATGTTACGCATTGGAACCTTTAAATCGATATGTTCCGCTGCGGGGAGCTACGCCTGTTGTTCGCAGTCCTTTTATTCTCCTTTTGCACACGCGCCTATGGAGCAATAACAAGAGGTGCCTTCAACAAAAACCATTTGCTACGAAAGGAGAGATAGAGTAATATGTACTATAGTAGTAGCAATGAAGCGAAATGAGGGTATACAATGAGTAAAACATCCATTTATGGACTAACATATAAGCAACTTACGGAATGGCTTGTTGAGCGTGGCGAGAAACGTTTCCGCGCTGATCAAGTTTGGAATTGGTTGTATAAAAAGCGCGTTTCAAACTTCAGTGAGATGCGAAATGTAAACAAAGACACCATTGAATTGCTGGAAGAGAACTTTGTCCTGCATACACTTGGTGAGGAAATCAGACAAGAATCGAAGGACGGTACCATCAAATTTTTGTTTAAACTAGCTGATGGTAATTTAATCGAAACGGTTCTCATGCGTTTCCCATATGGTTTATCTGTTTGTGTAACGACGCAAGTAGGCTGTAATATCGGTTGTACATTCTGTGCAAGTGGACTGCTTCCAAAAAGTCGTGACTTAACGAGTGGAGAAATCGTGGAACAAATTATGAACGTGCAAAAGCATTTGGACACGAAAGGTGAAGGGGATCGTGTGAGTCATATCGTTGTAATGGGAATTGGTGAGCCACTCGATAACTATAAGAACTTGATGGACTTCCTGTATGTTGTTAATGATGATGCTGGTCTGAACATTGGAGCAAGACATATTACGGTATCAACTAGTGGGCTTGCTCACAAAATGTATGAGTTTGCAGATACAGACATCCAAGTAAACCTTGCCTTATCTTTACATGCACCAAACAACGAGCTTCGTTCCCGAATAATGAAAATCAATAAGGCATTCCCGATTGAAAAGCTTATGAAGGCTGTTGACTATTATTTAGAAAAGAAAAATCGAAGAATCACGTACGAATATATCATGCTTAAAGACATCAATGACCATAAAGAAGAAGCAATTCAGCTTGCTAACCTAATTAAAGACCATCGACACCTAGCATATGTAAATCTGATACCGTACAATACGGTTGACGAGCATAGTGAATACCAGCGAAGTGAGTCTAGTTCAATCCAGCAATTTTTTGAAACACTGAAAGCAAGAGGGATCCATTGTGGTGTCCGTTGGGAAAATGGTGCCGACATTGATGCAGCTTGTGGACAATTAAGAAGTAAACAAATAAAAAAATCAAAAGCAATGTAAATAATATAAATAAACAGCGCCAGTTTAGCTTGGCGCTGTTTATATTTTATAACCTTTCATAGCTTCAGTAGTTCGTTCAGCAGAAACTCCTTTATCCTCCATCACCGTGACTTGGTTTCTTCCTAGTCTTTTGGATTCGAGCAGCAGATCATCAGCATGAATGTATGCTTGCTTTATATTTAGCTTGTCATTTGTTTTGAAATAATACATACCAAATGAAGCTGTATAATAGATTGTTGTATCCTCACCTTTGTATTCAGCATGTACTGGATTTGTCTCCACTTCATGATTTATCTGCTTTAAAAGTGCAACACAAGAAGGAAAATCTCGATTTTTCAGGATAATCGTAAATTCCTCACCACCGCTTCGGAACAAATAATCTGCTTCATCAAGATTGTTTTTTAATGTTTTTGCGAAGTGTTGGATAACAGAATCTCCGACAGCGTGATTAAAGGTATCATTAATATTTTTAAACGTATCAATATCTGAGACAATAAGTGCAATATTTTCATCTGTTTTGTTCAATTCATTCATAATCTTATTCATGTAGCTACGGTTATGTGTTTTTGTCAAGAAGTCAGTATAAGCCATCTGTTCAAAGCGATCTCGCTCAATTTTATGCTGTATGCTTTGATTTTTAATTGCAGCCGATCGGCTAACAAGATAGTTGAGGACAAACAAAGCAATGACTGCTTCCCAATGTTGCTCTGCAAGGAAAATAAACAATAATCCATTGGATAAAGCCATTTTTAGCGTATCAAAAATACTTCTTCCTTTGATAAAATTAATCGCATTCTGTCTTGTTCCTATATTCCCTGTTAACTTAAATACAGACAGCAATAAAAGGGAGGATAAAAAATCCGTGAATGCTACAATTGCAATAAATAACCCCCAAAAGCCGAATGGTATTCCCCCAACAAATGGATAAAGTTCGTAGAATAAGTAATACCCAATCGTGTGAAGGAGGGCGGGTCCTCCGATGTTATAGAAGGTATGTAAGAATTCATCTTCATCCGCTGTCCCTGTTCGCTTTCGGTAAAAATAAATATAAAAGCGATTCATAATTTCAAATAGAAACAATCCTAAAGGTCCGGTTATTAAAACAAAGGAGAAACTGTAAGAAATACTGTAATCAACATTGACATTTCCTGTTCGAATAACGGTTTTTAAATGGGAATATAGAGTGGTGAAAAGTAGATATACGAGAAATATTTTGGTATATCGTGATAAATCTATGTTGATTGGACCAGATATAATAGAAACAGCTAACGAAATCATAAATATAGTAATGATATAACCTTTAAGTCTGTTCATTAGTAGTACTACCCTCCAACGAAAGAAACATAGATGTTTACAACTGATAAAATAGTAATAGGTATATAATCCTACTAAAACTATCATACCATAAGCTAGCAAAATATTGTGAAAAAACTTAGGTTTTTTAGTTATTTTTTCCAATAGTTGTAATGTTAATTATTCACTTCAGAATCAAACAATACATTAAAGGGAAATTTACATTGTAAAAACAAGTTTAGGGGGAGGGAAGGGGTCTAAATTTAAATTCCAAAATATCATAGTAATACCTAAATATGTAAAATCACCCCTTGATTACAAAAGTGTAAACATGTATACTTTAAAAGTAAACTTGTTTACAATTAAGTATACATGTTTGCAAACACGTTTACACGTTGATGTATTAACGAATGCAAAATGTAAACAAGTATACAAAAAAGTATGCATAAATAGTCTTGTTGTTTATAGTATGAAAAAAGAGTATTCTATAACTGTATGGAAATAAGAGAGGGGTTTTACAAAAATGGTGAAATCAAGAATTGCAGCAGTGGATGTTGGAAACGATGCACTGAAAGGGAACTTTGGTAAATTAGAAAATGAATTATACATTCCGAATGTGATTGCACCTGATCTAGAAGATCGTCCTGTAATTGGGATTGAAGAATTAGATGAGAAAGAGGTATTGGATAATATCCATATCCGTGTACACTCCCCTGCTTTAGATGAAAATAATATTGTATATCGTGTAGGGAACCTTGCAACGAAAACGAACAATTCTCAAGAGCTCGATCCAGGCAGCAGCAAATCGGAAGAAGATCAAACGTTGATCATGCTTTTTGCTGCATTGGCATTAGATGCAGTGTCTACAAATGACTTTAAAGAAAAAAATGATGTAATTGATGCTACGTATACATTAGGGACAGGCCTTCCATTAAGAGAAGTAAAAGAGGGGAAAGATGTCGGCTACCGTTCCCAATTATTAGGCTCTGTACACCAAGTAGAATTTCTAGTTACACCGAAGCACCAAGGCAAAAAAGTAAACATTAAATTTGAGGAAGTAAAAGTCTATCCAGAAGGATTTGCGGCATATGTCAATTTAATTATGGACAATGACTTAAAAGTTATTAACAAGGAACTAATTGATAAGCAAATTTTAATTCAGGATATTGGTGGCTTATCAACAGATATTGCTGTCATCCGAAATCGAAATGTGGATGATGATAAGGCACAAGGATTTAATCTCGGTGTATCTGAATCACTAGAAGCAATTCGTGAAGAAATCAGATCACGGCATGGGGTGGAATTGGACAGCCGTCGCGATGTGGTTGATATTATAACTCGAAAGAATGATCGCCACCACATCATGGTTAGAGGTAGCAGAACGAATGTCCATGATATTACCGATCACATCCTGCTTGATTTGGCGAAAAAAGAATATCGCTTCTTAAGAAATGTCTGGGCGAAAAATTCACAATCTGAAATTTGCTATTTTGTAGGTGGCGGTTCTGCCGTATTGAAAGATTACATTAAAGCATTAAATAATAAACTAGATGGCTATAATATCGAATTCTTTGAGGATGAGAATGAAAGCATCTGGATGATGGCAAATGCGTATTATAAGTTAATCACCGATTTTAGTCGTAAAGCAGAAAAGGATACAAAGGAAGAAAAAACGACCGAAAAGGCAAAATAAATAGGGTGAGATCATGTCGAAAAATAGTATAGAGCGTGGACAATCGATCACATTTCGAGTTCCCTCTGATACACCTGATTATCTATTAAAACAATTACAGCATTTGAAAGAAAAAGAGCGCAGAAACTTTTCCAGTACGATTGCGGGTTTTGTGCTTGAGGGGGTAGGTGAAACCTTTAAAAGGGAAAGGGAAACAATCACGATTCCCCTGCCGAAGCAACTAACAAAAGAGCAGAGAAGTTGGCTCAAGCACGAGCATTCAGAGGCGCTCATCGGCAGTTTGCTTCATCAATTATTAAGTGATCCACTCCGTGCAACGACATTGTTAGCTGGACTGAATCATAATGCTGCGAACTTAGATGAAGCATCATTCGTTCAAGAGGCCCCTACTGAAAAGCCAAAGCGAAGCATTGAAGCGGAAATCGATTTGGATGACCTGAATCTCGACGGTCTGGATATACATGAAGAAGTAATTCCGGAAGAGAAAGAGGATGAAGACCCATTAGGTGATTTCTTTGCGAGTATGAACAAATAATGGAAAAAAACAGTAATTATGATATCGGATAGGATGAAAATCTTATTCGATATTTTTTTATACCTGAAAACTTTTTGTTTATAGAAAAGGTATATATAGTAAAGACAGATTGAAGAAGGGGGTTACGCTGTTGGGGGATCAGGAAGCAAGACTCATCAAGAAAATAAAAAAGGGAAATCAACAAGCCTTTAAGAAGCTCTATGACATCTATGCTGATTATTCATTGCGAACAGCCTACGCCATAACAAATAATGCGAGTGACGCGTCAGACATCGTCCAGGAAACGTTTATCAAGGTATTCCGAAACATTGATTCCTATGATAGTAAAAAGCCATTTAAGCCATGGTTTTATCAAATTTTAGTCAATGAATCAAGAAGATATATGAAAAAGAAATCGCAGGAAGCAATCAGTATTGATTCGGAACAATTATTAGACCATTTGAATCAAGATAAAACGGAACTAGAGGATGATAAACAGCTGGAAATTGCGATGGAGCAGCTGGATGAGCACCATCGAACGATTTTAGTTTTAAAGTATATCAATGGCTTCTCAGAGAAGGAATTAGCCGACATGCTGCAATTAAACATTAACACCGTTAAGTCTAGACTGTACAAAGCTAGACAAAAATTAAAGGCAGTTATAGGGGGTGCCCAAGATGAGTAGAGACAACTTAAACAAAAAAATTAAATTATTATTACAACAACAGACAAATGACGCCACCCATTTAAAAGAGGAAACATGGAATAAAATCAGTGACGAGTTATTTCAGAACTCATCCGCATCCGGCCGCAGGGCAAGAAGCAACCCTGAAAAGAAATGGAGAGGATTAGTTATTGTGGGCTTGAGTACAGCAGCAGTAATAATGCTACTGTTATTCGGAGCACTGACAGATCATGGGCAAGCAATGTTCCAAAACTTAAAGGAACTGTTTGTTGAGGAAAAGCAGGAAGAAATTGAACTTGAAGGGCAAAAAGAAAAGACAAATGTCCAGCTTGAAACCAATGAGGAATTACGCTATATCATTTACGTTGATGAAGAGCGTTATAAGATGGTTGAGGGAGAAGAAAGTGATCGTATTGAATTGATAGAACCATTAGAAGATAGATATCCAGATGTTTATATGGAAATAATGCGTTTTGATGGAACGTCAACGGAAGAAGTTGTAGCTTCGATTAAAGCCGAGATTGAAAATGACGAAGAGATGGAATTGCAAAAAGAAGAGCGTGTAACAGAGCCAATCGAAGCAGAAATGGTTCAAGGGATGGGGCTTGAGTATACAAACGATGCAGGCAAAACAGGACATCAATGGGATACGCCAATCCACCGGTATTATGTTACAGATGAAGATGAAGGGCAAGTGTTTGTGATTAAGCAAGTATACTTCCTAGAAGCAGCGGAAGGGCATGGAGCAAGATTTCATTACATGCTGGAAAGCTTTAAAGTAGTTGAATAATTGGTGGGAGGTGGTGGATTTGTAGGTGTATTGCTAAATGAGAAGGTTCCATATTCTGAAGAGCTTTTAGTAGGTTGTCAACAAGCAAATCAATTAATTAATCACCGTGGCCCGGATGAAGCTGGTTTTTATCGTGTTGATCATATTGCACTTGTGTTTCACAGGTTAAGCATTATTGATCTAGAGAGAGGCCAGCAGCCCTTTCTTTTTGGAGATGACAGGTACCGGATGGTGTTTAATGGGGAAATCTATAAATGTGCAGTTGAGGAAGGAGTTGGTTGAAAAAGGACATCATATTCATACTGACTCTGATACTGGAGTTGTCGCTCATTTGTTTATGGAAGAGGGTACAGAATTTTTCAACCTGTTAAAGGTTATTATCATATAAAAAGCAATGAAGAGGCTAGGGAAAGGTACTAATTGGCAGTCCTAATGTAATCAAAGAGCTTGCTATATACTTAATGATATTCAATAGACCACTGCGGAATTTAATTTAAGTATTAATTATTGGGAAGATTAGAAAGGGTTATAAGGGAAAATAAAGATAAACACTTGATACAGCTGGCTCAATTTTCATGTGCTCTAAACAGAAAATAGTCCTGTAGTATAAAAGAAATAAGAACAAAGGGTCAAACTGCAAGTTATTTAAATATTTGATAAGAAAATCATACTTATTGGAAGTATTTAGTAATAAAAGGTCATAAAGCACTGGTAATTAAGTTTTGTAGATCTACCACTAAAAGCTGATAAGAAAGGCTTTTAAGAAGTTTTAAAAAGTTATCGCAAATTAGTTAATAGTGTGCTATAATCACGTTTAAATATTTAGAAAATAATAAAGGCAAATGGGGGAAACGAACGTGAAAAAGGTAATGATGCTACTTGCAATTATTGGGTTGGTTATATTAGCAGCTTGTGGATCTGACGATACATCTGGTTCAGATGACACGGCTTCTGAAGGTGGAGATACATATACAATTGGTGCGACACAAATCGTCGAGCATCCATCGCTTGATGCAGCGTATGAAGGGTTTCAGGAAGCTTTGAAAGATGCTGGGCTTGAGGTAGAGTATGATTTTCAAAGTGCGCAAAGTGACCAAAATAATGTCAAACCGATTTCAGATGGTTTTGTAGCAGATGGAGTTGATTTGATCTTCGCTAATTCAACACCTAGTGCACTTGGAGCGCTACAAGCAACAAGTGATATTCCAATTCTCTTTACATCAGTTACGGATGCGGTTGATGCTGGACTCGTGCCATCTATGGATGAAGCAGGTGAAAATATTACAGGCGTTGTTGACTTGCATCCTGATCAAATTGATGCAACGGTTGAATTTATTAGCACCTATTTCGACGGCGCAAAGATAGGGATGCTTTACAATGCTGGGGAGCAAAATTCAGTTAAACAGGTTGAAACCGTTAAAGAAGCGGCTGAAGGTACAGGACTTGAAATTATTGAGCGAACAGTTGCGAACTCTTCTGAAGTACAGCAAGCAGCAAATACGCTTGTAGGAGAAGCGGACATTTTTTATATTATTACGGATAACACAGTCGTTTCAGCTTTAGAGAGTGTTATAGGAGTGGCGAACGACCAAGATATTCCGCTGATTGTAGGCGAGCCTGATTCTTTAGCAAAAGGTGGGTTTGCTACATTTGGAATTGATTACCATACAATCGGATATCGTACAGGAGAAATGGCTGCGGAAATTTTGACTGGGGAGAAGTCACCGAGTGATATTCCGGCGGAGTATCCTCCTGAAATTCAATTGTTTATTAATAAGCAAGGCGCTGAAGAGCAAGGTGTCGAGTGGAATAGTGACTGGGATGATACCGCGCAATTCATAGAATAATTCTAATCAAAAGGTAACCTTTTTTGGAGCCAGATTATTGTCTGGCTCCCTTCATCATTGAAAGCCCCATATTTAAAATTTTGTACAGGGGATGAACAGGCACAAAAGTAGCGGGAGGAAAAGAATTATGTTTATATCCATGTTTGGAGCTGTTGAATCAGGTGTTATTTATGCCATTATGGCATTAGGTGTTTATTTAACCTTCCGTGTATTGGATTTCCCAGATTTAACAGTAGATGGCAGCTTTGTAACGGGTGCATCGGTAGCAGCGCTCTCAATTGTAAATGGAGTTCCTCCTATTCTGGCAACCTTATTCGCGTTGCTTGCTGGTTTTCTAGCAGGATGTATTACAGGCTTACTGCATACAAAAGGAAAGGTAAATGCGTTGCTTTCCGGAATTCTCATGATGACGGCTTTATATTCTATCAATCTACGTATTTTAGGTCAACCTACTTTATCCATGCTTCATGAAACAACCATCTTCAAGCAGCTTGGCTCGTTCTGGTCTGTGACAGGAATCGATAATGCGTTGAATAGCCTCCTTGGTGTCTTTGGGTTAGATCGACTTCCTTCTACATGGGCAATCTTAATCGTAATGGCAGTTGTGACGGTTATTATTAAGCTGGTTACAGACTTCTACTTAAAAACAGAAGTAGGGTTAGCGCTACGTGCCATTGGAGACAATAAGCGAATGATTCGCAGTCTTTCAGCAAATACAGACAATCTGACTATTGTTGGTGTTGGGTTGTCGAATGGTCTTGTTGCATTATCGGGTGCTCTGATAGGGCAGCTTGGTGGCTTTGCAGATGTGAATATGGGAATTGGAATGATTGTTATAGGGCTTGCATCTGTTATTATCGGGGAAGCACTATTTGGCACAAAAACAATTGCGCGTGCGACACTCGCTGTGATTGGTGGCGCAATTATTTACCGGATTATTGTAACGCTGGCACTACGCGTTGATTTCCTCGAAACAGGGGATATGAAGTTCATTACGGCCGCGATCGTTATTATTGCATTAGTAGCACCAAAAGTTCTCCAGGTGCAGAGAGAAAAGAAACGGCGCATTCAAAAACGCAAGCAGCTAGGAGGAGATTCGCATGCTTAATGTCACGAATATATCTGTTACTTTTAATGAAGGAACATTAGATGAAAAGAAAGCATTGAATGGCATTGAACTCGAAATGGCTGCTGGAGACTTTGTAACGGTTATCGGCAGTAATGGAGCGGGGAAATCGACATTAATGAATGTCGTTTCAGGTAATATCCTTCCTGATGCAGGGGATGTCATTATTGGTGGAAAACAAGTTGTCCATCTGCCAGAATATAAGCGGTCTGCCTTTATTGGCCGGGTTTTCCAGGATCCAATGGCAGGCACTGCACCATCCATGACAATAGAGGAAAACCTTGCAATGGCCTATTCTCGCGATAAGAAAAGAAGATTGAAGTTTGGTGTAACGAAGAAACGGAAGGATATGTTCCGTGATTATTTGAAAACATTAAATTTAGGCTTGGAGGATCGCCTATCTGCTAAGGTTGGTTTACTGTCAGGTGGGGAGAGGCAGGCACTTTCTTTATTGATGGCGACTTTTACAAATCCAAATATCCTGCTTCTTGATGAGCACACAGCAGCACTCGATCCATCTCGAGCAGAACTAATCACCTCACTTACCGAAAAAGTAGTAAGGGAGTCGGGATTAACGACCTTAATGGTTACCCATAACATGCAGCAGGCATTAGATCTTGGGAATAGGCTTATTATGATGGATAAAGGGCAAATCATATTTGAAGCAAATGGTGAAGAGAAAGAAAGATTGACTGTTAAAGATCTATTACAGGAATTCCAGCGGATCCGCGGTGAACAATTTGAAGATGACCGTGCTGTTTTAGGCTGAATAATGTTTAAAGCATTGATGAATACACACGAACAATTCCAATGGGAGTACGTCGTGTGTATTTTTATTTCTGTGACAGGATATGGTTTCAAAAAATTTGAATTATCGTTACCAAGATTTACACATCAGTTGATTAGGTCGCTATTGGTGATATGAAAGCCCGAAAAGAAGAGAATCCCTGCTTTAGGGTCACTCATTAAAGGTGTGAAAGCCCGAAAAGAGTGGGATCCTCGCTTTAAGGTCACTCATTAAAGGTATGAGAGCCCGAAAAAAGTAGGATCCTCGCTTTAAGGTCACTCATTATCAGCATGAAAGCCCGAAAGAAGAGGGATTCTCGCCATTCGGTCACCCATACCCATCGATAGAGTGACCGCCGACTGAGACTCTTATTAATTGGATAACCGGGCTGAAACCAGAAAAATAATTCTTGTCATCCTCATTACCCTAAAGTTTACTAAATCTAAATAAACTAAAAAAGCATGCAACTCTCAAAAAGAGTGCTGCATGCTTTTTAAGTTTAAATTACGCCCTGTGCGACCATTGCATCGGCCACACGTTTAAATCCTGCAATATTTGATCCGATTTCTAGGTTGCCTTCTGCTTCAAACTCTATAGAAGCTGCTAAACAACTTTCATACGTACCTTTCATAATTTGTTGCAGCTTTTCATCCACTTCTTCAAATGTCCATGACATACGCATACTATTCTGTGCCATTTCTAAAGCGGATACTGCTACACCACCAGCATTGGCCGCTTTAGCGGGACCGAATAAAACGTCATTCTCTAAAAACATATCAATTGCTTCAGGTGTACAAGGCATGTTTGCCCCTTCAGCAACTGCTTTTACTCCATGGGAGATTAGTTTTTTTGCAGACTCTGAATCAAGCTCATTTTGTGTCGCGCATGGTAGAGCAACATCGCAAGGGATCCCCCATATTCCATTACAACCAGAAAAATAAGCTGCAGATGGGTGCTTAATAAGATAGGTTTCAATTCTGGCCTTCTTCACTTCTTTAATTTCTTTTATCGTATCTAAATCGATTCCATTTTCATCGTAAATAAATCCATCCGAATCACTGCAAGCGACAACCTTTGCCCCGAGAGAAATTGCTTTTTCCATTGCATAAATTGCAACATTACCAGATCCGGATACAACGGTTGTACTACCAAGAATACTCAAGCCCTTGCTTCTTAGCATTTCCTCAACAAAATAGATTGCACCGTATCCAGTTGCTTCTTTACGGGCTAGGCTTCCACCATAGCCTAAACCTTTTCCGGTCAGGACACCTGCTTCAAAATTACCACGGATTTTCTTGTATTGACCAAACATATAGCCAATTTCGGTTGCTCCTACTCCGATATCTCCAGCAGGAATATCTGTGTCTGGACCAATATGTCTAGCAAGCTCGCTCATGTAACTTTGGCAAAAACGCATGATTTCATTATCTGATTTTCCTTTTGGATCAAAGTCAGCACCACCTTTACCGCCGCCGATTGGCTGTCCAGTCAGTGCATTTTTAATGATTTGCTCAAGTCCTAAGAATTTAACAATACTTACATTTACAGATGGATGAAAACGTAAGCCGCCTTTATAAGGTCCGAGCGCACTATTGAATTGGACGCGGAATCCACGGTTTACATTTACCTTTCCGTTGTCATCAATCCAGGGTACACGGAATGTAATAACACGTTCTGGTTCAACCAGTTGCTCGAGAATTCCTTTTTCCATATAATGTGGATATTTTTCAAGGATAGGGGAAAGGGATTTGAAGATTAAAGCTACAGCCTGATGAAACTCCGTCTCATTTGGGTTGCGCGAAACAACAGTTTCATATACCTCATCTAAATAATGTTGTACCTGTTCATCAATGTTATTTTTTTTGTTTAGTATATAAGAATTTGTCATATGGCATCATGCCCTCCTTCATTTCTTTCCTTCGCACGCCAACAAAAAATACAATATACTATATATTTTACAAAAATTAATTAATCGAAACAATATAAAAAATAGATATAATCAATGCCAGTGTGAGATAATAACGGGGGAGGCGGTAAATTTGGAGCTAAAACAAATTAAGTATTTTATCGAAGTCGCAAAAAGGGAACATGTTACGGAAGCCGCAGATGCATTACATATTGCACAGTCTGCTGTTAGTCGCCAGCTGTTCAAACTCGAGGAAGAACTCGGAGTCAATTTGTTTATTCGAGAAGGTCGAAATGTACGGCTAACACCAATAGGAAAAATATTTATGGAGCATATGGAAAAGGCAGTCCATGTGATTGATGAAGCAGAACAGGTTATTAAAGAATATACGGATCCAGAAAGAGGGACAGTCCATATCGGTTTTCCAAGCAGCTTAGCTAGCAATATGCTACCAACATCCATTTCCGCTTTTCGAGACCAGCATCCGAATGTGAAATTTAAATTGAAGCAGGGTACTTATTATGAATTGGTTGAAGCGGTTAAGAAAAGTGAAATCAATATGGCGCTATTAGGTCCAATTCCACAAAATGAGCCGAAATTAAAGGGGACCATTTTGTTTTCTGAAAACATGGTTGCCTTATTGCCAGTGCGCCATCCGCTTGCAAACGAACCTGGCATAAAGCTAAATCAATTACGTAAAGATTCCTTTGTTTTGTTTCGTGAAGGATTTATACTAAGAAATGTTGTTGTTGAAGCTTGTAACCAGCTTGGCTTCCAGCCTCGAGTGTCCTTTGAAGGAGAGGATATCGAAGCAATAAAAGGGCTTGTATCTGCTGGGCTGGGTGTAACGCTTATTCCAGAAATTACATTAATCGACCATTTACCACATGGAACGGTAAAAGTCCCAATTATAAATCCGAATGTTTCTCGTACGGTTGGAGTCATGATTTCAGCAGAACGTTCGTTGCTTCCTACTGAAAAACGATTCTATGAGTTTTTAAAGAGTTTCTATATGCGATTGGAGAAATTTCAAATTTAAACGTAGAATTAAGTTGCTTAAATTTTTGTTATATGCTATCGTTGAATACAAGATATGGATAGTGAAAATGATGTTTAATACTATATATTGTATAATGGGTAAGGTAATCGTGATCTTGTAAAAGGAGTCTATTACAATCTGAGGCTATCGGAAGAGTGGTTGATTTTTTATCAACTAATATAGCATAACGATAGAAGGATAGTTTGTAAAGGAAATAAGATCAGAAAATCTGCCCTCATTTTTTGGGTGGATTCGTTTTTTTAGTGTATTCATCATTGCTCATCCAGTAAGAGAGCGAGATATAATTGATATTTACATAGTTTTATATATAGGGAGGCAGTTAACATGGTAACAGAAACGAAACAAGTTCCTAGCACAATCGAAGAAATTGTTCAGGTAGCAACAAAGGGGATCTCTGTCGAAATTGATCAATTTATGGAGAAAGCATTACGCACAATAAAGCCAGAAATGGAAATTGAGAAAATTTCAGACCGATTAATTAAAATTGCATTAGAAAATATAGACGAGGCAAATCCAGAATGGACTTATGTTGCAGCACGCATCTATTTACAGGAACTTTACCGTAAAGCTGGAGAAAATCGTAAGTATGACAGAGAAGCACGCTATGGATCTCTTTACGAATTAATTCAGGTGTTAACAGACGAAGGAGCATATGCGCCGAATATTATTTCGAAATATACGAAAGCTGAAATCGATCATTTCGGCAATATGATTGATCCCAATAGAGATTTCCTGTTTAACTATCTTGGCATATATACGGTCGCTACACGTTACTTGGCTACCGATCATGATAAAAACATTTACGAGCTGCCGCAGGAACGCTGGATGGTTATCGCAATGTATTTGATGCAGGACGAAGATCCGTCTCACAGAACGAAGCTTGTAGAAGAAGCGTACTGGGCATTAAGTAATCTTTATATGACTGTAGCGACTCCAACTTTAACGAATGCTGGAAAAACGCATGGCCAATTATCAAGCTGCTTTATTGATACGGTTGATGATAGCCTGCAGTCGATTTATGACAGTAACACAGATATTGCGAAGCTTTCTAAAAACGGCGGCGGAATTGGTGTTTATATGGGAAAAATCCGTGCAAGAGGAAGCTCTATTAAAGGATTTAAAGGAATGTCCAGTGGTGTTGTGCCATGGATTAAGCAGCTGAATAATACGGCGGTAAGTGTTGACCAGCTCGGAACAAGAAAAGGCGCGATTGCTATTTATCTGGATGTCTGGCATCAAGATATTGAGTCTTTCCTTGACTTGAAACTGAATAATGGGGATGACCGCATGCGTGCCCATGACATTTTCACGGGAGTTTGCTTGCCGGATTATTTCATGGAGCAGGTTGAACAGCGCGGTGAGTGGCATCTATTCGATCCACATGAAGTACGCCAAGTGATGGGCTATTCTTTAGAAGATTTTTATGATGAAGAAAAAGGGAATGGAACATGGAGAGAAAAATATCTAGAGTGTGTGGCAAATGAAAGCTTATCACGTAAAACAGTAAATGCTATTGATATTATGAAACGTGTGATGGTATCCCAGCTTGAGACGGGTACACCATTTATGTTTTACCGTGATGAAGTAAATCGTCAAAATGCCAATAACCATCAAGGAATGATTTACTGCTCTAACTTATGTACAGAAATTACGCAAAACCAGTCACCAACACAGTTTGTGGAAGAATACCTGGAAAAAGAAAACACGATCGTAAAGAAATACCAGCCTGGTGATTATGTTGTTTGTAACTTAAGCTCGATTAACTTAGGAAAAGCTGTACCGGATAATGTTTTAGAGCGTTTGATTAAAATCCAAGTTCGTATGCTGGATAACGTTATTGATATTAATACATTACCAATTATGCAAGCGGAAATTACCAATAAAAAGTATCGTGCAATTGGGTTAGGTACATTTGGATGGCATCATCTATTGGCAAAAGAAGATATTGCATGGGAATCTGATCAGGCTGTAAGCTATGCAGATGAATTGTATGAGAAAATTGCCTACTTAACAATTAAAAATAGTATGGAGCTTAGTAAGGAAAAAGGAAGTTACCCAGCCTTTGAAGGAAGTACGTGGAGCACTGGAGCTTACTTTAAACAGAAAGGCTATGTGACAGACGAATGGACAGCATTACAGGAAGAAGTTGGGGAGCACGGCATGCGTAATGGTTATTTAATGGCAGTAGCACCTAACTCGACTACGGCAATGATTGCAGGCTCTACAGCAAGTATCGATCCAATTTTCAATGTGTTCTACAGCGAAGAGAAGAAAGACTTTAAGATTCCTGTCACTGCACCGGAACTCGATCATAACACGTACAATATTTATCGCAGGTCTGCATATATCGTTGATCAGCGCTGGTCTGTTAAACAAAATGCAGTTAGACAGAAGCATATTGATCAAAGTATTTCATTTAACTTCTATGTGCCAAATACCATCCGTGCATCGATTTTATTAGATCTTCATTTACAAGCATGGCGTGAAGGACTTAAAACAACTTATTATGTTCGTTCAACGTCGAATGATGTCGAAGAATGTGAGTGGTGTCAAAGTTGAGGACTATCATCGCATATTTATCGTACAGTGGAAACACAGAAGAAGTAGCGGAATTGATGGAAAGCAAATTAAAGCGAGAAGGTATTTCTGTGGACATGCATCGAATCGGAATCGATGCACCATTTGACCCGGAAAGCTATGACTTTGTTTTCCTTGGAACGTTTACTTGGGAAATGGGGAGTACACCAGACGAAGTGAAAGACCTTATACTTGAGATCGGCTATAAACCAAATAATATTGCAGTTTTTGGAACAGGTGATACCCAATTTGGCGGGGATGACTTATTCTGTAAAGCTGTGGATAAGTTAGTGAGATTTTATGATAGTAAATGGACGGCTCTGAAAATTGAGCAGTCCCCTAGGGGAAGTCAAGAAGAAAAAGTGGAATTATGGTTGGAAGGAGTGTTGCATCATGCCAAGAGCTATGCTTGAAAAGGCTAAAACATTGGAACCATTGCATCCAAATAAATCGAACGGATTATTCGGTGGAAAATCAAGTGGGATTTTAAACTGGAACGATATTGCTTATCCACATTGGTACAAAATGTACAAGCGACTTGTGGGTAATTACTGGCAAGCGGACGAAGTGAATATGTCCAGTGATGTGAAGCAATTCCCAACATTAACAGAGGAAGAGCGCGACGCCTATTTAAAAATAATCGGATTGTTATCCACATTGGATGCACCACAAACAAGAACAGCACTCTTAATTTCGTTGTATGCAACAGACCCTTCTGTGCAATCTATCATGGCTGTGATTGCACAGCAGGAAGCAGTGCATAATGAGAGCTATTCGTACGTGTTATCATCTGTAGTCTCATTAGATGAACAAAACAAAGCATTCCAGCTTGGACGAGTGGATGAAGTTCTGCTTAAACGAAATGAAAACTTAACGAAGCAGTACAATGAATTTGTGGAAGAACCAACTGTGGAAAATATCTTAAAAACTTTAGTCTACACATCCTTATTAGAAGGCATGTTCTTCTATTCTGGTTTTGCATTCTTTTACAATCTGGCACGTCAAAATAAAATGGTGGGTACATCAACGATGATTAGCTACATTAATCGTGATGAACTGGAGCATGGCCGTTTTATTGGTGAACTATTCCGTGCGACATTGGCAGAGAATCCTGAATACAATACGGCAGAATTTACGGACTGGGTTTATGATCATTTCCGTGAATCGGTTGATTTAGAAATCGAATGGTCAAACTATGTATTGGCAGAAGTAGAAGGTATTGATTTAGAGGAAATGGCAGGATATATTAAATATCGTGCAAACAAAATGCTGCGTTTGATGGGATTAAGTGAAATATATCCACAACATGTTGATAACCCAATGAAGTGGATCCGTGCATATGTGGATAACTTTGATGGGACGAAAACAGATTTCTTTGAACAGAAATCAAGACAATATACGAAGACAAGTGATCTGAATGGATTTGATGATCTATAAGGAAGAAGGCGCTATCATAGGCTTTCTGAGTAAACAAAAATCCCCTTTTATAAACTAAAGGGGATTTTTGCTGTCTATAACTCGTCCAATAAAATTATTTCTCCACTAAAACTATCCACACCATATCCACAGTCTACTTTACCACATAAAATGTAGCGGTTTTGTGTCTTATCAAAAACGTAGACAGGCGTGATATCAATGTGCTTAGCAAGCTTTTCAAATGCCTCTTCTTCAGAAAACTTAGGCTCGTCTGCATGCTCGAAATGTTTAAACATATCCACAAGTGCTTGATTATCCACATAGTTGAGCGCTTCGTAATCTGCACCATCCATTAAAAGCTTGATTTTCCGGTCAATGACGCGTGCATCTGGCTTGGTTGGTCGTAACTCTGCGATGATATACGCTTTCTCACGCCATAATGCAGCAAGCTTCCAATCACCGCTGGCCTGTGGATATTCGCGTTGCATAAAGTTTTGTACCGTTTTGATTACTTGTTTTTGCTCGTCATCATTCAGCGGTATATCCACTAGCGCATCTTTACTAGCAAATGCCTCTTCTACTGTAACTTCTTGTGAAAGATCAATATCTTTTCTTGCTAAGGGCTCTTCGATTGTTTTCTCCCATTGTAAGACAAGATCATGCTGTGTATAGGACTCAGAACTTTCCACTTGTTCATAGGAAATCGTTTTATCCCCATCATTTGTTACGAATACGGTTGTTATTCCATATACTGCCTTCCACTTTTCTTCGTCTTCTAATGGAATCTCTAACAGCTTTGTCTGTGCTTTGGCAATAGGCTCAATTTTTTCCGGTGTTAATGCAAACGGCTCCCAATTTAATTGATCCTCATTTGGGAAATGACCGTCAATTGAGAATAATGTTAGCTTATGCCCCTCATTAAATCTTACTTGAATCGATCCAGATGGAAATACTGAAATATTATCCACAGCTGCTTGGAAAAATAGTTCTTTATTTTCTTCCTGCACTAATTTAAACTGTCTGCCAAACTCCAATCCAGTTTCTTGCTCGATCCATTCAATCGCAAGTTCTGTATTACCAGCTTTCGGTAAATCAGTTTCTAGCTTGTTCTCACCCTCAACGAAAATCAGCCGGCGTATTAATTTCGAGTGAATATCGATATCGATGCTAATCGTTCCAGCTGGATTTAAGTCATCATCTGAAATAATGGCGTCATTTGGAAACCATTCCATATTTAAAACAAAAGATTCGCCATTTTGGTCGATCTTCTCGCGGTAGATCGCATGTCTTTTTAAATGAAAAGCTTCAAGCTTAAATTTATCTGCTGTGAAATCAACAATTTCTTGAATTCGTACGTCCACATGTAAAACCTCACTTTTTGTGTTTGCCTATAGTATAACATTCCGGGAGTTATTATATCATGCAAGCTTTGTTTGTTGTGCATTTTGATTAAATAATCTGATATGAAAATAGCGAGAGGCGTTATAAATCAGTAACAATAAAAAATGGTACGTGTATAGATTGATTTTATTTTTTTATCATTTCACTTGAAAACTGGAAAATCTTACCGATATAAATTATTGAGAGTAATCGGAATTATATTGTCCGATCTATGTTATCCATTATGTGAAGAGGAGAAATGGTTAATGAAGCAAACAAATGTAAATGAGAATCTACATCCTTTATTGCAGGCAATTATTAGTACAGCCCCATACTTTCAGCAACTGATTAATGATGATATCACAATAGGTGTTTATGACACTGAAAAACTGATTGTTAATTTCCCCGCTACTACATTTGCGTTGAATGTATCGCCTGGAGATCCATTGTTGGAAGGGGATATTATAACGAAGGCCATTCGAGAAAACAAAAATCAAGCAATGATTGTACCGGCACATATCTTGGGGGTAAACCTTGTTTCAATGGCAGTTCCGCTTCGTGATGAAAATGGGCAAGTTGTTGGAGGAGTCGGTGTTGGTCAAAACACTGAAAAAGCCAATAAACTGTCTGAGGTTGCAAATGGTCTCTCTACAGTCGTCGAAGATGTAACAAGCACGATTACAGAAATGGCAGTATCCATATCCCAGCTTTCTGAAAATATGGGAGTTATTTCAGAAAAATCTAATAAGGTAAATGACAGTATCAAACTTATTGAAGACGTATCAAATGTAGTAAAAGGAATTGCAGATCAAAGCAATCTGCTTGGGTTAAATGCAGCTATAGAATCTGCTAGAGCAGGGGAACACGGTAGAGGTTTCTCTGTAGTTGCCGACGAAATTAGAAAAATGGCAGCAGGATCCAAAAATCAGGTAGAAGAGATTCACACCATCACTACAAAAATTGAACAGATCATTTCCAGTCTGGATGAGGACATTCAGAAGACAAATCTTGAATCTGATTCACAATCAGCCGCAATCGAAGAACTCACGGCAACGATGGAAGAAATCAACAGAAATGTCTCTGACTTGGCTCAATTGGCCAAAGAGAATTTACAGCTAAAATATTGATAGGAGTTGAATAGAATGATTGATTTAAAATCACTGAAAAGTCAATACATAAATGGTGAATGGAGAGAAGGAAGCAGCAATCTCCAGATTGAAAATAAGAATCCTTTTAATGGGGAGATCCTTGCTACATATAAAGCTGGAAGCAACGATGACCTGAATCATGCTTACGCAGCTGCACAGCAAGTTCAGAAAGAGTGGGCAAAAACAAATCCTGTTTCTCAGCGGGACGTTTTTGACAAGGCTGTTGCTTATTTAGAAGCAAATCATGAAGCATTCGTTGATGTAATTATCGATGAAATTGGAGGAACCAGATTAAAAGCTGAATTTGAAATTGGGCTGGTTAAAAACATGCTTAAAGAAGCGTCCACATTCCCGATGAGAATGAATGGTTCGATTTTACCTTCTCCTATTGATGGAAAAGAAAATCGAGTTTACCGTGTGCCAGTTGGTGTTGTTGGCGTAATTAGCCCGTTTAATTTCCCATTCTTTCTATCGATGAAATCCGTTGCTCCAGCACTCGCTACTGGAAACGGTGTAGTATTAAAACCGCATGAGCACACTCCGATTACTGGGGGAACCATGATTGCCAAAATGTTTGAAGAAGCTGGCCTTCCTAAAGGGTTATTGAACGTCGTCACTACAGAAATCTCTGAAATCGGCGATAATTTTGTTGAACATCCGGTGCCACGTGCTATTTCCTTCACGGGTTCTACAGCTACTGGTAAGCATATTGGGGAAGTTGCTGGAAGAAATCTGAAAGAAGTGCATCTGGAACTCGGTGGTAACAGTGCACTTGTTGTTCTGGATGACGCCGACATTGACCTGGCAGTCAGTGCTGCAGTGTTTAGTCGATTCACGCATCAAGGGCAAATTTGTATGTCAGCAAATAGACTTATTGTACATGAATCCTGCTATGATGAATTTGTAGAAAAGTATATTGCTAAAGTTAAAACATTAACTTGTGGGGATCCTAAAGATCCAAGTACAATCATTGGACCATTAATAAATGAACGACAAGTAAAAAATACAGTTGATCTTATCCAAAAAGGGATCGCTGAAGGTGCGACACCGGTTATAAAAGGAAATGTAAATGGAAATATCGTAGAACCGGTTGTATTTACAAATGTTACACCAGATATGGCGATTGCAAATGAAGAGTTCTTTGCTCCGGTAGTTTCGATCCTAAGGGTTTCAAGTGATGAAGAAGTTATCGAGTATGCAAATCAAAGTCCATATGGCTTAAGCGGCGCTATCCATACAGAAGACATTGAACGCGGTGCAGAACTTGCTAAATTGATGGATACAGGAATGATTCACATTAACGATGGCACGATAAATGATGAACCAAACGTAGCTTTTGGTGGTGTGAAAAACTCCGGAGTTGGCCGTCTGAATGGCGAATGGAGCCTCGACGCATTTACAACTTTCAAATGGATTTCCATCCAGCATGAAAAACGCTCATACCCATATAGTTAATCAATTACTAAAAAAATACAAAATAAAGGCTTATAAAATGGCCTTGGAACGGATTGAACCGTTTTCGAATTAGCCTGATCTTCTTGTCAGGCTAATTTTTTTCAATGCAGAAAATTATCGAGTTTGAATGCTTTGGATAGTACCTTGGCTACACGGATAGTCATGTTCAGCTCCCGTGTCCAGTGACTAGCCGTATATTTCTTTCCACTAACAAAAGAAATTAGAAATTCCCCTTTACCTTTCCGTTACGGGAGGGTTTACTATGATGAAGAAGGGAGAGAGCTTCATGCAAATTAAAGAAGTGGCAAAACAGTTGAACACCACCCCTCGGGCAATACGTTTCTATGAAGAAAAGGGGTTAATTGCACCAAAAAAAGATGCAGAAAATGAGTATCGTTATTTTTCTGATACAGATGTGTCGCGATTAAGTACAATTTTAGCATTGCGAGAGATTGGTCTACCTGTAAAGGGGATAAAAAAAGTACTGGAAGATCCAGACATGACGATCAAGGGATATTTGCATGTTCAGCGTTCGGCGCTTGTTGAGCAATGGCTGGAAATTAAAGATATGATCGATACAATTGATAGAATGGTGGAATGTACTGATCGTGATTTCTATGAACTGGCACAGCATTTGAAGAAGTTGAAGCATCTTCGAAAGGGCTGGGAGGATAAATGGGGTTTTGATAGCTGGGCGGAGGACTTTGACAACCATATCAAACAAGAGGGACATGGATTCAATGTGCATCAAGGCTATGATGAGGCACTTGAGAGGATTGCAGGGACAGTTCACCTGGATGAACATGCGGTCTGTGCTGATATTGGGGTTGGCACTGGAAACCTTGGAGCGAAATTTTTGGCAAAAGGAATCAATGTCATTGGGATTGATCAATCGAAAAAAATGCTAGAAATTTGTAATAAAAAGCATCCAGAGATTGAAGTGCGTCATGGACATTTTCTAGCGTTGCCTCTATTGGATAGTCAAGTCGATACTGTGGTTTCAAGCTACGCCCTACACCACTTACCTGATTCAGAAAAGCTGTTAGCTTTATCAGAAATGACACGTGTGCTAAAGCCAAATGGTCAAATTTGCATAGCGGACTTAATGTTTCTGGATGAGACACATCAAGCTGAGGTCATGGATGCGCTTCGTATGGAAGGGAATACTGAGGCAATTGAAGCGATTGAGGATGAATATTATGCAGATCGATCGTTACTAGTGAAATGGTTAGAAGAAAATCAATATAAAGTGGAAACCGTTATGTTTAACGATATTTTAAGTATGATTTATGCAAAAAAAGTTGATAAAGCTGGTTCGTAAGTAATTTCAATGTGATAATGCACCATTAATATGATCCCAATTAAACCCAATTCAATAGGTTATGACTATTATTATTTAGAAAGGGTAAAGAATAAGTAGTTTACTCTTTTAAGGGGGCATATTAATGAATAATCATATTGTTGGAATATACGATACAGAAGAACAAGCAGTGAAAGCTGTTGAACAATTAAAAAGCAAAGGCTACTCAATTGATGAAATATCGATGATGGCCAAAAATACAAAAAAGCTGAAAGAAACAGCTGAAGAAGTCGATCCTTCCACTACGGATGGAGCCGTTGCCGGTGCAGCAGCCGGCGGTGCCATCGGGATAACTGGTTTTTTTATCGGATTAAGCGCACTCGCAATTCCCGGAATCGGCCCAGTCATCGCTGCAGGTCCGATTATAACAACACTCGGAGGTGCGGCTGCTGGTGCCGCCTCTGGAGCAGGTGGATTGAAACATGCTTTAATGGAATTAGGTGTTTCGAATGATGAAGCAGAGCACTATTCGAATGATGTGAAAGACGGGAAAATACTTGTGTTTTTACATCCTAAAGCGTGATTATCGACACTTAAAGGACAATCATAGTGTGAAAAAGAGGTATGTATCAAGTTGATAACATACCTCTTTTTCGTGGATAGAACAAAATAAAAGCTGTTTTAAAGTTTAGTATTTAAAAATAATGAACAATTTGATTTGATAAAAATATTCTGAGTAGATAGCGTGTTCTGTGGTAGACTAAAAGTGGCGGTTGTGTTGGAAAAACTATTAAAATCTGTGAGGAAAATCTTAATCCTAGGAGCAACGGTCGACTTTATTAAAATCTGCACAGAAACATATTATTAAGGTACAGATTTTCGAGAAGTGGTAAAACATATATTGTCAAAATAAGACACCATTCCTGTCCGCTAACGCACGAAAATCAAAAATAAGACACCATTAGACTTATTCGAAGGGAATTACGGATTACCCCATTCTTAATAATAAAGATATAAATCTGGAAAGGAGCCCAACAAAAATGATCACGATTAAACAAGCAGAAATGGTACATGTTGATGGAATAGCCCGTGTTTGTTGTGAGGGATGTATCGAGACATACAAGGGCATTAGAAGTATTGCAAACATAGAAAGAAATAATCAACGTTTTTATAATCATGAACGTATATCGAAGGAAATAGGTGAAAGCCCTGGCTGGGATGGCTATATTGTCGCTCTTGACCATAACGCAGTTGTCGGAGCAATTGGTGGAGGAATGCTACATAATGAAGAAAGTGAAGTGTATGTATTGTATTTGGACCCGAATAGACGTGGGGAAGGGATAGGGACAAAGCTTTTAGATTTTTTAACAAATATTCAGCGTGAGAAAGGTGCTAAGAAGCAATGGGTTTCTGTACAAAAAGGAAATAGGAAAGGTATTCCATTTTACGAGAGAAGAGGGTTTTGTAAAGTATCCGAACAGCTGGCATATTCGAATACGGGGGATGAAGATTACCTTTCATTAAGATATGTACGTGGAATCTAAAAATGACATCGCAAGGGGAAATAATAAATGAAGCACGCATTAGTAGTCGGTGGAACTGGTATGTTAGCAGACGTGTCTCTTTGGCTGATGGACCAAGGGTATCATGTATCGGTTATTGCGAGAAATTCCGGACGTATGCAGCAGCTTATGGAACGAGCAGACTTTAAAGAAAAAATCACACCAATTATTGTTGATTATAGAAGTGATCATGAATTACAGAGCAAAGTACATACAGCAATTGAACAAAATGGTGATATCGAGCTGGTTATAGCTTGGATACATTTGAATGCTCCAGCTGCACTTAAAATCATCACGAGGGAAATTTCAACGCATACAGTTGATTGGCAATTATTCCATGTGTTAGGAAGCAGCACGGACGTAGATAAGATCAAGCGAGAAGTGAGTGTCCCCCAAGGCTGTTTTTATTATCAAATCCGTCTGGGATTTGTACTGAAAGACGAGTATTCTAGATGGCTGACAAACAAAGAAATTTCAAGTGGCGTAATTGACGCCTTAAAGCAAAAAGACTCAATACGAACAATTGGTATAATTGAGCCTTGGGAAAAACGACCATAAAATGGTAGAACAAAATCTTATGTCCTGCGAAGAGACATAAAAAGTGTTTGCAGCTTTCTAAATCAACGCTAACTAAAATGGAACCTTTTATTGGAAAATTTCGTATAAGTAGTATTCGAGATTAAGAGAGCCAGAAGGATGATGACGTCAAGGAGGGAGAAAAAGGTGAATCCGTGCCAAAAAACGAGGAGGTGTAAATTGTGAAAAAGTATATTATTTTTGCTGTTAGTTTTCTCTGTGCGTATACATTGCTGCAAATTTTGTCTGGAATGCTGCTCATATTCACCTATACGCCAAACATTACAGGAGCTTGGAATGAGAGTGGTACGCTAGCCCAGGAAACGATTATTGGAAGGAGTTCATCATCATTTTTAATATCGCTCGTGATTGCCTTACTTGCTGCATCAATTGCATATTTTTTCGCCAATAAATTTAGGAAGGCAGATGCAAAGTAGGATGTGATTGTTATTCAAACAGATTCTTAAATTCATGTTAGGGAAACAAAATGAAGAGAGTAACGTAAATACAATGAACCAAATGTGGAGGAGAAAAAATGGAAACCACGAAGTATCGAGAAGTATGGGAATTAGATTCCTTATTCCCGGGTGGTAGTGAATCCAGTCAATTACTAAAACATATAAAGGAATTAGAAGGTAAAGTTTATACATTTGCAAACCATGTAAGTTATTTTCAGCCATCACAGGAAGTTGCTGATTCGATAAAGATTGCAGCGTTATTGGAACACATGAGTACCATTCAAATTCATGTATCACAAGCTAATTCCTTTATTACATGCTTATTAGCACAGAATCCAAAGGATCAAACAGCTACATCACTTCAGAGTAAAATCGGTGATATTCGTGCGAGTTTTGATTCATCTGTTCAAAAAACGCAAAAAATTCTCCAAGGTATAGAGGAAAATTTATGGCAAAGTATGTTAGATACAAGTTTATTGCAAAACCATGCATTCATACTAAATGAATTGCGAACAAAAGGAGCACGGCAGCTAAATGACAATGAATTCGTGTCTGAATTAATGATTGATGGATATCATGCTTGGGGGCAATTTTATCATGCGCTGATAAGTGATATAAAGGTTAACATTTCGATCAACGGTAATAGAAATGAATTATCGGTAGGTCAGGCAATCAATCTAAGATCGCACACTGATGAAAAAGTACGGAGAAAATCACATGAAGTATTAGAAAATACATGGATAGAGAAAGAAGATTTGTTTGCTAGAATTTTGAATCATATTGTTGGTTTTCGGCAACAGGTGTATAAAAAAAGAGGAATTGAAAATGTATTAGAAGAACCTTTAATTGATAATCGAATAGAAGAAGATACATTGAATGCAATGTGGAGAGCTGTTAATAAACAGAAAAAGCCATTTGTCGATTATCTCAATAAAAAAGCCGAACTTCTTGGAGAACCAAAATTGAATGCGTATAATTTTTGGGCTCCTATTACAGAAAGCACGCAACAGCTGGAGTATAAAGAAGCTGTTGATTTTATAACGAAGCACTGTGGCCAATTTGGACCTGAATTAGAAGCCTTTACGCTGAATGCGTTTGAACAGGGGTGGGTTGAATCGGAAAACCGTTCAGCTAAATCAGTTGCTGCATTTTGTGCAGGCTTCCCGCTAACTGGAGAGTCTAGAGTTTTCATGACATTTGGTGGAACGATAAAAGATGTATTAGCGCTTGCTCATGAGCTGGGACATGCATTCCACAATTATGCGATGAAATCTGTGGATGGTTTGAGCAAAAAATATCCATTAAGTTTAGCAGAAACAGCTTCAACCTTCTCAGAAATGATTGTATTAGAGGCAGCAATAAAAGAGACAACATCTGATCAAGAGAAGCTTTTTTTAGTGGATGAGAAGTTAAAACGCAGTGTAATGAACTTTATGAATATGCATTCCAGGTTTTTGTTCGAGAAAAATTTGAATGAGGAAAGAAAACAAGGGTTTGTTTCACCATCCCGTTTAAATGCTTTAATGAAGGAAGCTATGGAAGAGGCATATCATAGTTCCCTTGAGAATGCATCGGTACATTCATGGATCTGGACACCACATTACTATATTACGAAATCTCTCTTTTATAACTTCCCTTACACCTTTGGATATTTATTTGCCCTAAGTATCTTTGCAAAGGCAAAGGAGAAGGGGAAAACATTTGAACAGGAATATCTTGCATTACTACGTGATTCTGGGAGAATGTCCACGGAGGATTTGGTGATGAAGCATCTTGAGGAAGACATTAAATCAGAGGTCTTCTGGGAAAAGGGGCTTGCATTATGTATAGAAGATGTGAGGGAATTTATTCGATTAACGGAAAAGATTAAAAGATGATCTTTTCAAGTCAGTTCTTTAGGATTGAAAGTTAATAACTGTTGTTTACAATGGGAGGAATGTGTTGTGAAGTCTGTGAAGGTTTATCATTATGATGCGTTTTGTGAAGAGCCGAATAAGGGGAATCCCGCGGGTGTGGTATTAAATGGAGATGTATTAACAGATGCAGAAATGCAAGAGATTGCTTTTAAAGTGGGATTTAATGAAACCGCATTTCCCGTTCAATCAGAGGTAGCGGATTTTAAGATACGTTTTTTTACACCGGGACATGAAATGACTTTGTGCGGTCATGCAACCATGGCAACAGTCTATGCATTAAAGGCGAAAGGATTACTAGGTGGAAAAACGGAACTAACCATTGAAACAAAGGCAGGAATTTTACCTGTTATGATTGAATCGACTGCTAAGAAGGAAATTGTGATAACAATGAACCAGGCACCACCAAAATTCAAAAGTTTCAAAGGATCAAAAGAAGCTTTAGCCAAATCGATCGGATTGGAAATCAACGATATCGATGATAAGTTACCAATTGTATATGGCAGTACAGGTGCATGGACATTATTAATCCCAATAAAAAGTTTACGTGCTTTTAAGAAAATGAAACCGAAAAATGTTGCTTTTCCTACCATTCTAAAGGAGATGCCTAAGTCATCTGTTCACCCCTTTTGTACAGAAACGAATCATGCTGACGCTGACATGCATGCCAGACACTTTTCTTCCCCATACTCAGGTACGATTGAAGACGCGGTAACAGGTACTGCTTCTGGGGTAATGGGTGCATATTATGCTGAATACATAAACAGATATTTTAAAGAGTCGCTGAGGCTTGTAGTTGAACAGGGGCATGAAATAGATAAAGATGGCCGAGTAGAAGTACAGGTGGATAGGAATAGTCAGCCCTATACTATTAAAATTACTGGAAATGCAGTATACGTGAAGGATTTCGATATCGAAATAAAGAGTGTGAAAAAGTGAATAATAAGTATTGGAAGGAACTATAATTAAAAATCAATTCTCCATTTCGCTCTGCAGTTTAGCTTGGGCGTTATTTGTATGCGAATCAACATGCATTTTTTCTCCTTCCCTTCCAATCAAACACATTATCACCATTTTTTATAGAGTATAACGACTATTACAGTAAAAATTTTCTAAGCACAAGTTTTCTGCTTGAATAGTCTAATCTGAGCAGTAGTAAGTGCCTGTTCTATTGTATAATTATGATAGAGGTGAGGACATATGAATAAGAAGATTGGGCATCGAATCAAATATCATCGACTAAAGTCGAGGATGACACAAACAGAATTGTCAAATGGAGTTATTTCCGTTTCCTACTTATCAAAAATAGAAAATGGAGAAGTAGAGCCTCGTCAGGAAGTTGTCAGCTTGTTATCAAAAAAGCTAAAAATGGAAATAGAAACCGATGAACATAATGGGGTTGAATTTTATAAAGCCTGGTTTCGTCATTTATTGGTTGGAAACCGTGCGGAAGCAGTCAAAGGGTATCAATACATGAAAGAGAATTTAGATATTTCGGATACCTCCTATCGAAATTTAATCAATCTCCATAAATTAAGCTATTACATACTTATTAACAATAAAGCTGGAAAAGAAAAACAGTATAAATACTTACAAACTATATCGCATAGCTTCACAGAACTAGAAACCTATTATTGGTATAAATTTTCAGGTGATTACCATTTTTCCTTACTATCCTATAAAAAAGCATTATCCTTTTATCAGCATACAGAAGATTATTTGAAATATCCGATTTATTCATTGAAGGATGAAGAGAATGATCTGTACTATTTAATTGCATTGTCGGCTAGTAAACTGCGACAGACACATCATACATTTTCCTATGCCACTAAAGCGTTAGACTATTATCAAAAGATTTATAATCTAAAAAGATGTGCGGAATGTCATATTCTTTTAGGTATTTCTTATCGCAGGACATCTGAACTGGATAAGGCAAAGGAAAGCTATCAATTAGCAGCTACGATTGCGGAGCTTGCTCAGGAACATTCTTTATTTGCACTTTGTAATCAAAATTTAGGAAAGGTATATTCTCTGTTAAACAAATCGGAGGAAGCAATTGAATACTATTTGAAAAGCTATGAACTACATGCTGTTGAATCCATAAGTGATCAAATTGTTCCTGTATCGAGCTTGATGAAGGAATACTACCAAAAAGGAGAACGTGCAAACGCTGAAAGATGGTTGCAAGAAGGGCTTCGTTTATCGGAGAGCTTAACACCGATAGATTCCATTTATGTTTATGAATTTAAAGTGTACAGGCACTTGATTCATGGAATCGAAGATAAAGAATTTGTAAATTTGATTACAAAAAAAGTACTTCCTTTCTTTGATGAGATACCTTATGAGAAATATAAGTATTTAAAGGTTTTAGCAGATTACTATTTTGATAATCGAAAATATAAATTGGCTGCAAGCTATTATAATTATGCTAACAGTGTACTGAGTGGAGTTTACAAAGAAAGGGGGTGATGATGTTGAAGAAAGTATTTTTATTGCTTTCCTTAGCATTAATTTTTTCTTTTGCTTCAGACCTATGGCAACAACCTGCATCAATCGAGATGGCAATTGAAGAGGGAGTACCTCCGTTAAACGATAAAGAGCCTAAACCAAAGAGTGGTGAATAATACATAAAGCGAATATATCGTATTTAAATGTTCTATCTGTTACATAAGGGAGCTGTCCTATTGCTAGAACAGCTCCCATCGTTTAAAAAAATAGTTTGCACGGATACATTATCTATGGAAATAATCTACTAAACCATCTGTAATCGCTGTGGCAACTTGATTCTGGTAAGCTGCTGTTTGAACGATTGCTAGATCATTTGGATTTGAAATGAATCCAAGCTCAATTAAAACAGATGGAGCTGTTGTACCACGAAGTACACTGAAATCACGTTGCATGATACCGCGATTATCTAAGCTTACAGTAGACGCTAGCGAAGATTGGATATTTTGCGCCAAGCCCCGGTCAGAACCATTGCCAAAATACGTAGTTACCCCATTTACCCCAATTGTAGGGAAAGAATCATAATGTAGGCTGACAAACGCATCTGTTTGATAGGAATTACTAATACTTGCACGATTATCGAGTGAAACGAAGTAATCACCATTACGAGTAACAATAACAGTTGCCCCAGCATTACGGAGTTCATCTGCTACTCTAACTGCTGTATCGGAAACAAGATCCTTTTCATAAATCCCATTAAGCGCAATTGCTCCAGGATCTTTTCCACCGTGACCAGGATCCAGTACGATAGTATAGCCTTCTAATGAATCTGATTGAGGTGTGTTATTATTCGTGTTATTGCTTGTATTGATCGGTTCGGATGATTGTTCGCTAGTTGACGAAGTGTTCGTTAACCATGCGGCAATCCATCCTGTGGAACCATTTGAAAATTTAATTTGATGCCAATCGCCGTTTGTTTCAACTATGTTGTATGTATCTCCTGCTGATGACGAGCCTATAACATTGTAATCCGTACCAGGACCTGAACGTAAACGAACACTATTTGCTGTTACAGTGATCGAATCCGTCGTTGTTACCGATTGTGTATTAGCTGAACTGCTTTGGCTAGTATTGGAAACTGGAATAAGATGGTGCTTTGCAACCCAAGCTACATGTCCACCGTAATAGGTTTGTACCCAACCGTATTTCTCCTGAAACGCCATTACTTTATTCCCTTTACTTAACACGCCAATGATTTCGCCATCAGAAGTAGGTTCACCTCGAACATTTAATACCGAAGAGTAAACCTCATAGGATTGACCTTCATTAGCATGTGTTAAACTGGGGACAAGAAGTGATCCCAATAACAGAAAGCCAATGCCGATGAATAATTGTCGTAAATACTTCATTTGCTCCTCCTTTTGTCGAAAATAATTTTCCATAGATTAATAATAATAGTTAATACTTTCCTTAACAAGGGAAATTTAAACATTTTTCAGCAAAAACCATGCTAAATAACTAGAATTCGAAAATATATCTTACTAGATTTTGTGTAAAGGGAGAGTAACTACCTAATCTTTAATTGATTACTAGGTACGTAGAATTAATAATTAGCCTGACCATAATTACTAGAAAATATACGTATTGCCAAATAAAAAAGCACGTTGAAACTGTTCAACGTGCTTCCTCTTTTATAAGTAATGATGCTGCCTTTAATGCGGGTTTATCCTGGAGAATTTCTCCGGGCTTACTTGCCTTTCCGATTACATAACCTTCAAATGACATTTTATAAAACTGACAAATGTAATTAAATTGCTGGACAAGTGGAAGTCCTTTTATTGTCGGTGTGTCGCCGCCAACCGCAATAAGGTAAACCTTTTTCTTTGATAACGCTTCTCGAAAATGTGGGTATGCAGGATCTCTTAATATTTGCGACCAGCGGTCAATAAACGTTTTCATCGGCCCGGACATACTATACCAGTATATTGGGGTAGCGAACACGATAATTTCATGAGCTAGCATCTGGTCAATGAGCCACTGATGATTATCCGCGTTTGGGTCAAAGCCTTTGGCATCATGGCGTTGATCGATAATAGAATTGACTGTATAATCACGTAAATAAATATGGGTTCCTTTTTCCTTTGGGACAGCTTGGTATGCCAAGAATTCTGTATTTCCATGAACACGGGTTGAACCGTGAAAGACGATTATCTCCATTACACATCCTCCTTGAAGGTAAAAGCTATCTGCATAAGTGCAACATTCCAATGGATAAGGATTTCAATGAACCCTTAAGTGAATGCCGAGTTTTCTAACGTCATTCAAAGTATATGAGTCAACTGTTAATAAGATGTTAGTTTTACAGAAGATATCTGGAAACATCTTGGCAATGAAAAAAGCGAGCTTCACCACGAAGCCCGCTACATAACTTTTAAGCAAAAAAACATTCATCTGACTTGATATAATAATCAGTCCCAAACCTCACTTGCGATAATAAGGCTTACGGAAAGACTTACACAAAAAGCGATAATTGCGATTAACATGAATAATGCCCCCTTTATTCATAAGAAAAATACTACATTCTGTTAAGTCTATTATAGTATATTTTACATTTAAAAAGAACGACATATTTCTGAACGATAGGAAGAGAGGGGCTGTTTTATACAGGAATACGTTTTTTCTGTTGGATTAAAAAGAAAAATACACCGATTAATACAACTGCGCCTCCAGCAACTTGCATGCCGTTAACACGTTCGCCCAATAACAGGACAGCTAATGCAGTGGCTCCAACAGGTTCACCTAGAATACTCATGGAAATGGTTGTTGTATTAACAAAGTTTAGCAGCCAGTTGTTGATAACATGTGAAATAGTTGGGATAACAGCTAGCAATAGAAAAATCCCCCATTCACGTGACTCATACCCACTAAGCGAAATTCCAGCAATGAGATTATAGATTGTCAGTGTAATCGAAGCAAAAAGGAATACACAAAAACTATAAATCCAATGTGAAAGCTTTCTAACTACATTTTGCCCGATTAATAGATAACCAACCACAGCAATGACACTTAAGAATGACAGGATATCTCCAAGCACTGCTTCCCTGCTTAAGCCAAAATCACCCCAGCCAACCATGACTGCACCAATCACAGCAATTCCTACTGTTAGTAATGCGGGGATGGAGGTTCGTTCTTTGTAAATAAGGAATCCACCAATCAAAGCAACAATCGGCTGCAAGGTAAGGATAATAGTAGAGCTTGCCACAGTGGTAAGCTGTAACGATCCAAACCATAGAGCAAAATGTAATGCTAAAAACAGTCCTGAAAACATTAATAGAAAAATGTCTCGTTTGGAAATAAGCAGAAACTCTTTTCTTCTTTTCCATACAAATGGAAGCAATAAAATAGATGCAAACCACATACGATACATACTTGAAATCGTAGCGGGTGCATCAGACCATTTTACAAAAATGGCAGAAAAGGATATGGCTATAATCGATACGACTAATGGTATACCGATTTTTTTATTTGATTTTACTTCTTCTTGCAATTCTTACTCGCACTCCTTCGTTAAAACGTTATAAATGCTTTACTATTATAACATGGGAGGAATGTTTTAGCTTTAGCATATTAATCGGGAAGTATTGGAAGAGGCAGCCACTTGCATGGCTGCCTCCAAGAAAATTAAGCACGAAGCCATTTCAAAATCTCACCTGGCGTAGCATTTTTTCCATACATTAAAATACCTACTTTAAAGATTTTTCCAGCAAGCTTCATAAAGATCCAGACACTTGCCATAATGACAATGAGGGAGATAATAATCTCAATCCATGGCCATTGTTCAAGTGTAGATAGACGCATAACCAGCACGCCTGGTGCAGTAAACGGAATGTACGTACCAACTTGCGCAACGATACCACTTGGATCACTCAGAACAGGTCCCATAATAACAAGTGGTGCGAATGGCAGCATCATTACGAAGCCCTGGAAGTTCCCGGCAGTTGAAATATCAGACATCGTCGCACCGATTCCAACAAAGATGGATGCAAACATCAAATAGCTTAAAATAGCAATGAAAACAAGTAGAAGGGTTTCCGGAACGAGTAAATATTCGATAATTGGAATATCTAATTTCCAAACTGCGAATGGCAATAGAACAACGAAGAAAACTACTACTTGAATGATGCCCAAAACAAAATAGCCGACGATTTTCCCTTGCATTAGATCAGATGGCGTTAGAGAAGATAGAATGATTTCAGCAATTTTATCCTTCTTCTCCTGTGATGCACTTTGGAAGGTTGCCATACCCGTCATAATAACAGAAAACATAATAATTCCAGCAAATATACCAGGCACCATACGCTCCATCGGATCAGCGCCAAGTCCAGCTTCTGCTTCTTCTGCATCCTCTTCACTTGCCGCTGCATCTTCCATTGTTATTTCTTCAAAAGTGATTCCTTGCAGCAGACTTGCTGTTTCTTCTTCTGTTAAACCAAACTGTTCAATTTTTAATGCTTGCAGCGGTGTTGTTAATACTTGTACTTGATTGATAAAGAACTGGTCAATCTCATCACTTGTATAAACAGGAACGACACCCGTCTCGATTGCTTGATCATTAATAAATAGGAATGCTGTATTTTCGCTAGCTTCTAAGATTGATTCCACATCTGCTTCATCAATATCTGTTTGCTCCATTTCCCAATTCAAGTCACTTTGATTGATCGTTTCCTCTAATGCTGGATAAATACCTGTTTGGTCATGAACATATACCGTTGTAGAACTAGGTTCCGCATCATCTGATCCACCAAACAAGCTGCCGATAAATCCAAAGGCAAGAATCAGGATTGGCGTTAAGAATAGCCCGATTAGAAAGGTCTTATTTTTCATATTTCGTTTAATTTCCCACTTCGCTACTTTCATCGTATTACGCATGAAGTTCACCTGCTTCCTGTAATAGATTCTTATCTGTTGCGATATCAATAAATATTTCATGAAGCGATATCCGGTCGATTGTTAGTTCTTGTATGACGAGCTGTTCTGGTAACTGCTTCAGCCAGCTGGCAGGGTGGATGTCACTTGCTAAATAGAGAATTGATTTGTCATCCTCTTGCTCAACACGCTGCACACCAAGTATACGGATTAAGTCATCGTAAGCATTTTTCCCGTGAATGGTACATTTAAAATTGGCATATTGGGTTTTTACGTCATCCATTGTTCCATAAATCACCTTCTGTCCTCGGTGAATCATAAAGAGACGATCCGCCATTTCTTCTACAAGATTCATTTGATGGGATGATAGTAAGATTGCAGTTCCTTTTTCCGCCAGGCTGCGAATTTCCTGCTTGAACAGCTCTTGACTTACAGGATCGAGTCCGGAAAATGGTTCATCCAATATGAGCAGCTCTGGTTCATGAATAACAGATGCGATAAACTGCACCTTTTGCCCCATCCCTTTGGAAAGTTCTTCAACAGAAACCTTATCCTTACCTTCTAGGTCAAATTTTTTCAAATAGCTCAGTGCGCGCTCTTTTGCCTTGTCTAATGGGTAGTCTTTTAGCTCAGCTAAATAAAGCAGAATATCCATCACGTTGACATTTTTATAAAGCCCGCGTTCCTCTGGTAAATAGCCGATTTTATTGCGAGGAATATCTTTCCCATTGCTATTCTGAAAGTCAATCGTCCCAGCATCTGGATACATAATCCCCATAATATTGCGGATTGTAGTTGACTTCCCAGCTCCGTTTGGTCCAAGAATTGCCATGATTTCACCTTTACGAACATCGAAACTAATATCTTTAATAATTTGCTTGTCTTTAAAAGCCTTTCCTAAGTTCTTTACTGATAACATTGTTTCCATTGTTATTTATTCACCCTTTCTTTTTTAACTACATCATTTCGGACTAAAAACTCCTCGTCAAATTTAAGTGGAACACCTATCCCATCTTTTTCGGCATGGATGTGGAGATGAGGTTCAGATGTATTGCCGGAATTACCAATTTGCCCGATTGGATTACCTACTGTAAGTTGTTCACCTGCTTCCACTGTGATACTGCCTTCAAGTAGATGGACGATATACAATATAGCATCAGTCCCATCACATGCAATGGCAACATAATTTCCTTCTGGTTGATCAGGGTTTGATTCTGGTGGTATTAAATCTGGTGAATTATTTCTCGTTTCTACTACGCTTCCACTGCAAGCACTGTAAACTATATCACCGAAAATTTCGTATTTATCAAGTTCTTTAGGATAGATTCCGTTTGCTCTTGTACGAAATTGATTTAACTTCACAATATCAAGCGCATACTGTTGGGGCTCATAGGCATTGTGATAGTTTATCTGTGTCGCGCTGCCACCATGTGCAATATAATAAGACCCGTCCTTTAATGGAAAAGCAAGCTCGATGGGTTCATCCTCTGTGGAATAACCACTCACACTAGAAGTCGTATATAGACCAAAAATAAGTAATAATACGATATTAAATCCTCTTGAAAATTTTTGGCTCCTGTTAAGCTTCGTACGAAACGGAAGTGATTTGGTATTTTTCCAAGACAGATAAATAGCAGGAATTAATAAAAGCACCCATACAAACTTCAGGTATATTCCTACCCAATCCCATCGCCCTGAAAGAAATAGCCATGTAATAAATACAACGGTAAATAGTAACTGGATGATCCAATCAAGGCGGGTTGGATATTTTGTTTTCCATAAAGATAAAATAAAAGCGACGGGTAGGATAACCTGTATGACAAATACTTGGATAATAGCTAAAGTCATCGATTACACCTTCCTTTATCTAGTGGGTGACAGTAGCAACGTAATAATCTCTTCCAAATCAAGTGAAGATTGGTTCGTCCATTGTAAACCTTTTTCTTGTAAATAGTGTTCCGTTTCTTTTGGATGATTGGATACCACTTGAACACGGTCCCGAAAAACTTCACCAGGAATAGATGATTCAGTTAGTTCGCTGCGTAACCAATAACGCTTGTAGCGCTCTGTAAGTGCTTCTTTTTCAAAGTTCCCTATCATCTCCCCATTACGTAATACGAATAGATAGTCAGAAAGTTTCTTAATATCTTCAATTTGATGACTTGCAATTATAATGGAGCGTTCACCTTGGTCCATCCATTCTACTAAAATGTCCATAAGGTGAGTTTTCGCTGGAATATCAAGGTATGCCGTCGGTTCATCCAAAAGTAATAAAGGAGTATTCCTTGGGATGGTCAGTGCAAGTGTGAGTTTCTGCTGTGACCCTTGAGAAAGTTTGGAAAAGCGTTGATTCAAAGGAATAGCAAAATGTTCAACAATTCTTTGGAAAAGCTGTTCATCCCAATGTTCGTAAAGTGGGGCAATAAAACATTTTAAATTCTCTCCAGTAAAAGCGTCCCATCCGATCATTTTTTGTGATTGGTAGGAAACAAATGATTTCCATTGCTCTTCATCACCAGAAACATTTTGATTAAATAAATTAATACTGCCACTGTCAGTGTTTGCTAGATTCATCATCAGCTTCATTAATGTACTTTTTCCAGAGCCATTATTGCCAACAAGTGAGGTAATTGTTCCGGGTTCAATTGTTAAATTGATTGGTCCAAGATGAAAATTATCTATTTTCTTTTTTACCTGGGTTATCTCTACAAAAGGTTTCAACGTTTACTCTCCCTTCTTATAGCTCATGAGAATGTTATGGAAGATTTCTTCAATCTGCTCAATCGTATAGTTATAACTCATTGCTGTTTCTATAGATCTTTCAATTGTTTCATAGACAGAGTTTATCTTGACTTGCTGTTTCAAGGCGTCCTCAATGTCACATACAAATGTCCCTTTTCCTTGCTTCGTTTCAATAAATCCTTGATATTCTAAATTTTGATAGGCACGTCGAATCGTAATCACACTTATTTCAAGATCCTTTGCAAGTCCCCGAATAGATGGAAGTGCTGTACCTGCTTGAATATGCCCACTAGCGATTAATGCCTTTAACTGATGTTCGATCTGATGGTATATAGGTTCACGTGATTCGTTGGAAAGATGAATCGGCAGCTGCAAAGCACACACCCCTTTCTAAAAAACATTAGCTTAAAGATAATCAAGCTTTTCCATCGTTTTTTTCAATGAACGTGGCCAATAAAAGAAACCACATGCAGCAAGGAGGATGGATACAATAGCTGATAGGAGCGGAAGTTCTTGCGCAATTCGAATCGTCCATTCCACAAAACCTACATCTAACACTGCGTGAAAGAGCGTTAAGATTGCTGCTCCAAGAAGTATAAAAAAGAGACTAGATCCTAATAATGTTTTCCAATTGATAATATCTCCTCCATCACTTGTAGGTAAGACGAATCCAATATATATACTAATTGCTAGCCATATAATAACGAAAGCAAGATAGGCACTAAACCCCATGTTTCGGACTTCCGGTGTCAGTATGTACAAGCATAGTAGTAAGGTGAGCTGAAACGGAAAAGAATAAAAAGAGTGAAAGATAAATCGGCTCTTCACAATGACATTTTTTCTGATTGGCAGCTGTTGAAGCATAATAAAGGAAGGAGATGCCCAGATCTCTCCGCTGATTTTTTGTATATTGGTTTCTTTTGGTTTCATCCAAACTGGGAAAAGAAGAAAGAATATAATGAACAAAATATCCCCTACAACTGTTGTACCCCCCTCTAAGATGGGAAGGAAAGCAAATATAATTACGATATATAGGAAATAAAGTGTGTAGGAAATAACAGCATGACGTACAAAATTCTTCCATTCAATCCCAGCTAACCAGAAAGCTTGTTTCCATTCTTTCATAACAAATACCTCCTAACTGTTATACTGTGTATATCTATATGAACAGTATATGACCTAGAAACATTTCTGTCAATAATAATTCTAGTTAAAAGAGAAGGTGGGAATAGCCTGGCTAAAGCATTAGTATGGGGATATCTGGATTTCTTCAATCTGAATAGCTATAGAAACCAACCTCGTTCACAATTTAGTCACAACTTTGTTTCTGAATTGTGAACACATTCACAAACTTGTTTTCATCTTGAAAAATTCTGTTATGATATAAGTGTAGTAAGGAAACACCTTTACAATATATTGTGAAATGATGAACAAGCAAACAAATCAAAATAAGAATATAAAAGGAGATGGATGGAATGATTATGAATTTTATTCGTAACAGTAAAGTAGCTGCAGGTATTTGGACTTTCTTAAGAATTTATATTGGTTACCAATGGATGACAGCAGGTTATGGAAAAATTACTGGTGGACAGTTTGATGCAAGTGGATTTATTCAAGGAGCAATTGCAAACTCTACTGGTGAAGGAGCAACTGTTCAAGCGTGGTGGGGAACATTTCTTGAAGCTGTCGCATTGCCACAGGCTGAATTGTTTACGTACGCGGTTATGTGGGGAGAGCTGTTAGTAGGTATCGCACTTATCCTAGGAATTTTTACAAACTTTGCAGCTTTAATGGGAATTACAATGAACTTTGCGTTCCTTTTCAGTGGAACAGTAAGCACCAATGCACAAATGGTAGTAATCACTGTATTCCTTCTGGCTGCTGGTTATAATGCAGGCAGATATGGTTTAGATAGATGGATTCTACCATACTTGAAACAAACAATCCAAAGCAAAAAGCATAAAGTAGACAAAGAAGTTGCTGTTGCATCTTAAAAGTGAAAAAAACGCCTTACAAGGGAGCCACCCTTGTAAGGCGTTTTATTTTTTTTAATTGAAATAAATCCAGCCATCTCAGAAAATAACCATCATATTGAACTTGAACCATCAGGCCAAACCCAATCCACTTCCACTAACAAACAATCGCTATTTCAAAATAGAATCCCTTTACGAAACTCATACCAATCTCAACAATAGGACTTTCGATTTTCGTATCTAAACTTAGCTAGTACAAATATAGGATTCTTGCCCAAATATGTTTAACTACCTCTCAGATTGTGAAACATTAGTAATATAACCTTAAAAAAGGAGAGGACATAATGAAACGTTGGGCAATAATCGCTTTCGCATTAATCTTAGCTGCAGTACTAACGGCTTGTGGAAATACGGAGGATGAGACAGATACAGGAAATGAAAATGATGCACCTGCTGAGGACGATGCGACCAATGAAAATGGTGCAGAAGATCCAAATGCAACGGCGGAGGAAGAGGTCTTGGTTTCCTTAAAAAACGCAGAAGGTGAGGTAGTTGGAACAGCAACGCTAACTCCTGCGGATACGGGAGTAGACATCAAATTAGAAGGGGAAAACTTACCACCCGGAACAAAGGGCTTCCATATTCATGAGGTTGGACAATGTGAGCCCCCGGATTTCGAATCTGCAGGTTCCCATTATAATCCGGCAGATGCTGAGCATGGATTTGACCATACAGATGGTCCGCATGCAGGTGATTTAGAAAATATTGAAGTGGCTGATGATGGTACAGTAACAGCTGAAGTAACGGCTGATATGCTTACATTGGACAAAGATGGTGAAAATACATTATACACAGAGGAAGGAACAGCATTGGTCATTCACTCTGAAGCAGATGACTACACGTCCCAACCTGCTGGTGATGCGGGAGATCGTATCGCATGTGGCGTGATTGGAGAGTAAGTAAACCCTTGAATTTGGTCCGATTTTGTGTATAATCGAAAGTAATTGCATAGGAAAAAGGTTTTCTAGGGTTCCGTAGCAACCGCTAGTCTGGTCCGAGAGAAAACCCACAGTAGTAAACTGTGTCACGGAAGGATAAAAGCCTGGGAGAAACTGTATTAACAGTCGCTCTTAGGCTTCTTTTGTTTTTTTTGGACAGAATAAGCGTACATGTTAACCACAGTAGTTGCCATTTTTGATGAAGGGCGGTTTTCTTAGCAAAAATAAAGGTGGAGGTGCTGTTTTAATGAATTCGAACTGGGTGAAGGTTTTTATTGCAGCTTTCTTTGAAGTGTTTTGGGTGATTGGGTTGAAGCATGCATATGATTTTTGGACATGGGTCGGTACAGCAATTGCTATTTTTGTTAGTTTTTATTTAATGATAATGGCTGGACGAAAGTTGCCCGTTGGAACGGTTTATGCCGTATTTGTTGGACTCGGGACGGCCGGTACCGTGTTCTCTGAAATACTATTCTTTGGAGAACCGTTTGAATGGAGCAAAATACTTCTAATTTTACTCTTATTAGCAGGTGTGATTGGCTTGAAATTAGTCACGGATGAAAAGGTTCAGGAAGGGGAGGCTTCTTAATGGCATGGGGAGCTTTAGTTTTA
Source organism: Oceanobacillus sp. FSL W7-1309 (assembly GCF_038002145.1). Taxonomy (NCBI): domain Bacteria; kingdom Bacillati; phylum Bacillota; class Bacilli; order Caryophanales; family Bacillaceae; genus Oceanobacillus; species Oceanobacillus sp. FSL W7-1309. Next base: position 948,386 of record NZ_JBBOBX010000001.1, on the reverse strand, counting down.
GCAGGATTATTTGAAATGTTTGGGGTCGCAATGATTAATAAATTACATCAAGACCGAAGTTGGCAAGCCCTTGCCTTATTATTTGGCGGATTTGGGGCAAGTTTTATATTCCTTTCTTATGCAATGGAAACATTGCCGATGGGGACTGCCTATGCCGTATGGACAGGAATCGGTGCTTCGGGCGGTGCAATACTTAGCATGATCTTGTACGGGGAGTCAAAAGACTGGAGACGAATATTATTTATAGCAATGGTTCTAGGAGCAGCAGTTGGCTTGAAATTAGTCTCTTAATGCGTTAGGGATAGATATTAGAAATGAAAGAGGTCGGGTTGTAACTGACCATGATAAGTAAAAAAAATGGTTCCAATCATCTGCAGTTGATGGCTGGGGCCATTTTACTTTTTAGCTTACTCTGGTTTTATTTCAACATCCATATATAAACAGCTATTTCCCTGGTTTTATATGAATGCAGGCCATTAAAGTCTTTTAGCTAGCAAGCACAAGGATCTTGTCTCATGAAAAACTTCGTAACTCGAATTGTTTACATGTTAATTTTATATGGACTCCTGTATAATAGAATGTTAGCAAAGAAGAAAGGAAGGCGTTTATGCGTCCGAAATTTAATATAAAATCAGCAGAAACTCGTGAGAGAATATGGACACGTGATTTTGTGTTTATTTGTGCAGCGAACTTTTTTGTGTTTTTAGGCTTTCAAATGACACTTCCAACGCTCCCGTTATTTGTAAAAGAGTTAGGTGGCAGTGATCAGTTAGTCGGAATAGTTGTAGGGATTTTTACATTTTCTGCATTGATTTTTCGCCCGTATGCAGGTCATGCCCTCGAATCAAAAGGAAGAGGATTTGTCTACATGATTGGATTAGCAATCTTCGTTCTATCTGTTGGTGCTTATGCTTTTATTGCCAGTATTGTGCTGTTGTTTGTCATCCGAGTCGTACAAGGAATTGGCTGGGGACTATCAACAACGGCCGGAGGAACGATTGCGACCGATATAATCCCACCTGATCGTCGAGGGGAAGGGATGGGTTATTTTGGATTATCCGGTAACCTGGCACTTGCATTCGGTCCAGCTCTCGGATTAACGTTAGTAGGGATTATCTCCTTTTCAGAGCTTTTTCTTATTTGCGCTGCACTTGGATTCATCGCGTTTATTATTGCTTCCCGTATACATTATAAAAAAGTTGACCAATCTGAGCATAAAACCGCTACAGTTGCGTTTGATATTTTTGAAAAAACAGCACTACAGCCATCCGTCTTATTATTTTTTATTACCGCGACATTTGGGGGAATCGCGACATTTCTTCCAATTTATGCGATTGAACAAAACGTAGAGGGAATTCAACTTTATTTTCTTGTCTATGCTATCTTTTTAATGATATCTCGGACGTTTTCAGGACAAATCTATGATCGAAAAGGGCATCTATATGTATTTTTACCAGGGACAATACTTATATTTATAGCAATGCTCTTGTTAGCATGGCTCCCTAGTACGACCGCTTTACTGATTGCTGCTGGATTATATGGTCTAGGATTTGGCAGCGTGCAGCCAGCATTGCAAGCCTGGTCAGTTGAAAAGGCACCTAATCACCGAAAAGGAATGGCGAATGCAACCTTCTATTCTTTTTTTGATTTAGGAATCGGGATTGGAGCCATTGCCTTTGGTCAGTTTGCATATTTCTTAGGTTATGGATCCATTTACATCGCTTCAGCTGTATCGGTACTGCTGTCCATGCTGTTATACATTTACTTATATATGAAAGCAAAAAGACGGGTTTAAGAAAACACGCCCGATTGTACGCCATAGAGTACTTCTATGCGTAATATTTACTTTGAGGTCTGTTGAATGCCAGGTTCTGCGTAGATTGATTAGGATAATTTCACAATTACAGCTCCCTCGTTTACAATAAACCTAAAGAAATTTTATACTGGATTTTTTGAACATCCTATAGAAGGTAGGTTACTCATATTTTGAAAAAAATAAGTGATATTAATATCCAAAAATTATTTCCGTCAACCATTTATAAGCGCGGAAAAGATTATTATAAACAAAATAAAGTGAGCGATCTTTTATATGATATCAATTACCAAGTTTGGACGGCCACAGTTCATGGTTCAGAGGATTACTTTGTAGAAATCAATATGAAGGATTATACAAATGGATCGATTGATACGTATTGCGATTGTCCTGCTTTTGAAACCTTTGGCACGTGTAAACATATTGCAGCTACCTTAATGCAAATTGCGAATAAGGAGCAGGCTATTCCAAATGCTCCATCCAAGCCAAACTATCAGCTGACAAATAAGTTTATACAGGCATTACGTACGCTGCCACAGCAAAATGCACAGCCAGAGATTTTACCAAATAAACTACCGATGCATGTAGAATACCATTGCAGCTGGGGATTCGACCAACAATTACAAATCGAATTACGAACAGGCGAGAAACATTGCTATGTTGTTAAAGATGCTTACCAATTTCTCGTTAACATATTACAAGGAAACGAATACTACTTTACAAAAAAATTCATCTTCCATCCTGATACGCATTATTTTCTGCAAAAGGATTTGGAGCTATTTGAAATGCTCTTTGCGATTAAACGGAATGAGGAAATGTATCAGGGATATAGCAGATTTCATTACGAAGGTAATAGTGGTGATAAACGCTATATTGCAATTCCCCCACTTACAGCAAAGGAGCTGCTTGAAAAGCTTTCGGAAAGAGATTTCACAGTAGAAACACAGCAGAAAAGCTTTCAGCATATCGGAGTGGAGAAGGATACGCTGCCGTTTCGCTTTTCACTAACGAAAAGTAATCAAAATGACCTGCTAATGAAGATGTCAGACGCAACAGATGCAATGTATTTTCCTTATTATGAAATGATATTCCATGAAGGGGTCTTTTATTATCCAACGAAAGACCAGGTACAGGTTCTTGAAGAAGTTACAAAGTTCGGCATGGACGAATTACAATTACCGATTCCAAAGGAACAAGCTGACGTCTTTTTATCAGAAGTACTTCCATCATTAAAAAAGATTGGTGGGGTAGAGGTATCAGAGTCAATCACAGAAGAGATAATTCAAGTACCTTTACGTGCAAAATTGTATTTGGAAGTAAAAGGCGATTGGATTATTGGAAAGTTGGAATACCATTATGGTGATCAGTTGATTGATCCATTTAATGGGCGAAAGGATAATGATCGACTTATTATTCGTGAGGTGGAAAAGGAACAGCAAATTATGCAGCTGATTGAGCAAGCTAACTTCCATTATAATGGGAAAGAGCTCTATATTGAAGCGGATGAGGAAGAGCTGTATGACTTTCTGTATTATATCCTGCCACGATTAGATAAAGAAGTGGAACTGTTTTTTACATCAGAAATTCGAGGAATGATTATTGAAAACGAACTCAGTCCGAGTACGAGTGTACGTCTAGAAGGTACATCGAACCTATTAGAAATTGGCTTTGATATTAATGGGGTTAATGATTCCGAAATCAACCAAATTTTAAATGCAGTAATCGAGAAAAAACGCTATTATCGTTTAGGAAGTGGTGAATTACTGTCACTAGAAGGAGAAGAATTTACTTCTATAAAACGTTTATTTGACGAGATGCAAATTCATAAAAATGACTTGCTGAATGGGCACGTCCAGATGCCGGTATACCGAGGAACACAGCTAGATGAGCTAATCGATACGAAAAAGAACTACGATCCATCCTTTCGACATTTGCTGCATCAGTTGAAGTCTCCAGAAGAACAAGTATACGAGCTGCCAGAACAGCTGCAAGCGTCTTTAAGAAATTATCAGATGACTGGTTTCAGGTGGTTTAAGTCCTTGAGCAACTATCACCTCGGTGGAATCTTAGCAGACGATATGGGACTTGGAAAAACCTTACAAAGCATTGCGTATATCGCGTCAGAGAAAGAGCAGAAAGGTGTTGAACCAAATCTGATTATAGCTCCTTCCTCGGTCGTTTATAACTGGAAGAATGAATTTGAGAAATTTGCTCCACATTTGTCTGTCGTTGTACTTACAGGAAGCCCTGAGGAACGACAACAATTGATTGAGGCTTCAACAGGTACCGATGTTTGGATTACTTCCTATGCAACGTTAAGGCAAGACATTGAAATTTATCGGGAATTTTCATTTCAATCCATGATCTTGGATGAAGCGCAATATATTAAAAACTATGCAACGAAAACCTCACAAGCCATTCGGGAAATAAAAGCTGCACGTCGATTTGCGTTAAGTGGAACACCGATTGAGAATTCAATCGATGAGCTATGGGCTATTTTCCAAGTTGTTTTGCCAGGACTTATGCCAAATCAACGGAGTTTTAAGCAGTTATCGAACGAAAAAATTGCAATGATTACACGGCCATTTATATTGCGAAGACTGAAAAAGGATGTGCTGAAAGAGCTGCCAGATAAGATTGAATCTGTTCATGTCTCGGAGCTGACAAAGGAACAAAAGGATTTATATGTCGGTTATCTAAGACAGGTACAGCAGGAAGCAGCACAATCAATGAAGGAAAGTGCTTTCCAACAAAACAGGATGAAAATTCTTGCTGGATTAACCCGTCTTCGTCAGCTTTGCTGTCACCCTTCGTTATTCATTGAAAATTATGAAGGCTACTCTGGGAAGCTGGAACAATTGATGGATACCGTGAAAACAGCGATTGAAAGTGGAAAACGTATGCTGATTTTTTCCCAATTTACAAGCATGCATGAGATTATTAAAGAACGACTAGAAAAAGAAGGGTTTGGCTATTTTTATCTTCATGGGCAAACCCCTGCAAAAGATCGCGTTGAGATGAGTGAACGATTTAATAATGGCGAGAATAGTATTTTCCTTATTTCTCTGAAAGCTGGTGGGACAGGGTTAAACTTGACTGGAGCTGATACGGTCATTTTATACGACTTATGGTGGAATCCTGCTGTAGAGGATCAAGCAACCGGACGTGCACACCGATTTGGTCAAAAAAATGTCGTGCAAGTCATTCGTCTTGTAACAGAAGGAACGATCGAGGAAAAAATTTATGATTTGCAGCAGAAAAAGCGTGAGCTGATTGACCAAGTTATTCAGCCTGGAGAAACAATGCTTTCTAGCTTGAGTGAGGATGATATTCGCCAGTTGTTAAGCTTATAGGTGATTGGTGGCAGTGGGGAAATCACATAACTTTCCCTACTGCCTTATTTTGTTTGGGCGAGGTCTCGGAATATGTTTGCTTTGTTGTAAATCAGGGAACGATATAGATAAACTTACGAAAGGATGTACAAGTCTATGTCACGAAAAATTCTCGCATATTTCGACTCAGAGAATGATGCAGAATCGGCAAAAGCAACCCTCCAAACGCTGAAAGTTCGTCATGTTATCGTGGATAAGCTTCCAGATACGGATGAAAAAGTAACTTATATACCATTTACTCCGACAGGACAATCTCAGGGAGCGATTGGCACAATTGGCTTAAAAAATCATAATAGTGAAGAGAATGAAGGGCAAGTAACACATTTACTTGAGGCCCAAGTAGAAGAGGAGGATTTCGAAAAGGCAATGCAATATCTAATGGATAATAATGGGTACGAAATAGAGGGATAAAGCTGCAGCAGAGCTTAACAATGCTAACCCTGCTGCAATCATTAATTATTAAGTGAAAATAATTTTCGTGGCCTTCCTTTTAAATAAGGACGTTCTTCTCCAGATACTTTTATGACATTACCAGATAGCAGCTTATTGACAGTTCTTTCAGCACTGCGTTTTGTAACTTTATAATACGCAGCAATGTCGTTTGAAGAGAAAGGTTCATTATTTCTATCCGTTATAAAATCAATGAAATTATAGGAAAGTTCATTGTTCAATCGAGCTTTATGAATCAAGGCATGAAATAATTGAGATGTATCGATATCTCTGCGAATGCCAATCGGACCAATTGTATCCTTTCTTTCATTGACAATATAACAGAGGCTATGATTTTCATTTTTACATTTTTCTAATGCTAAACGTGCATGCGCTTCAGCTTCACTTGCTGATAGACCGAGACCAAATCCAATGTCGATTGGGATATTCAACTCTGCTTCAAACTCACGAAGAAGAGGGAAATCTCGATAATGATTTTGTAAATGATCAATCAACTTTTTGGTTCCTACTACCACAAATTGATGATCGTCTTTTATCGTGAGCAGTGAATCGGTTCGTTCAGCAAATCGAACCAAAAGACTTTGCATTTTGGTAGTTAACGCTTTCAATTCTTGTTCCTCATGTTGATCTTGATTTTTCATGCGGATATATCCAGCTACGAGAAGAGCACTCTTGTGTTGGTTCAGTTCGGTAAGGGATTTTGCAGATTGAATGGCATGTAATAAATTTATCTCTGGTATAATCATGCAACTGCCTGGAATATCAGCTTCTCTTAGTTGTACCTCTACTTCTTTGCTTGATGTAAGTACATAATCAATTTTACCTTCATCCCAGAGTTTTTGATGAAATCTTGTAATTTGTTGAATATCAGTGGATTCATCTGCCCCATAGCTATAATGATAAATCTGTTTATTATCAAAGCTAAGTTCTTTTGCGACCTCCTCAACATGCTGTCCGTTAAGTACATCGATGGAAATACGATCGAGTTCTTGATTGTAATCGTTTCTTAAACGATAGAAAGAGGTGAGTATCATATACTCATCAAAAGCAACCTGTACAGCTGGCAATCGTTTCTTTTTTATTTTTTCTCTGGCATACAAATAGGATGTTGCTTCCGTAAATAAATAAATATCACACATGAAAGCCCTTTCAATTAATTCGGGGGTTTCACTTGAATGTGTGTATATAAACGGAAGGATATCCAAATTTTCATCATGTTTTGCTAGTGTATGTACACGCTTTATCGTTTCTTCAATTCCAAAAACTGCAATTTTAACTTTCATGTCGTACACTCCGTTCCTTACTGTTTTTTAGATAATGACCCATTCGTTACATAGTTCATTAAATACCTACCGACTTCTGCTATGAAATGTTGTGCTATACCATTATTTTCCCATCCCTCTGTTAATACAGCAACCTCTAACTTCCTTCCAGTTGATTCCATAATCGCTACATCATGCTCTACTCCAGGCAATTCTCCGGTTTTATGATAAATATTCAGCTTACAATTATTCATTTGATATGCTGCTAATTTATTGTTGAATTGCTGATTTTTAAGTAACCTTCGAACTTCTTGCCGCAAATTTTTGCTATAGGGACCGTTATCGCTGGAAAAAAGCTTAAGTAAGTGAACGATATCTGCTGCAGTAGTAATATTCTCGTTGCCGCTTGCTTGTGCTTCTTGATCCATAAATTTACGTTTAATTATTGTATCCTGACAGCCGAGCTTTTTAATAGAATGATTGATACGGTCGATACCGATCATATCAAGTAATATGTTGGAAGCAGTGTTATCGGAAACGATAATCATAAGCTCCAATAGATTCTGGTAACTATACGTGTTGTGTTTTGTTAAATAGTTAATGACACCTGCACCTTCTACCATCGCCTCAGGTTTAATAGAAATGAGTTGTTCCCTTTGGATGCGACCAGCTTCAATCTGCTGCAATACCTCAGCAAGAATAAATAGCTTAACAACACTCGCAGCTTTTCTTGGCGTATTTGCATTAAATTGAATAGTACCTTCTGTGCTGTGAACAACAATTGATATTTTATCAAGGTTGATAGGAGATATAGAAAGTAAAGCTTTTTTTAATTCGAATAAATTCATTACTTTCTTCCACCTTACTATAATTACAGCAGTATTAGTTTAAGTTATATCATATTGAATTTTCATAATATTGTCAAGAAGACTCGTTAATTTGCAAGAAGACAAGATATTTGACAAGAGCTTTAATTGTTCGTCTGTTTTCTCCATATTTTTTAAACATGTATTCTGGACGAAAACTATACTAACGTCCTACTGAAAACGTTAACAATTGATAGATGTATAAAACTTAACGTGTATATGTAACTAGAACGTAATAACTATAAAAATTATCAAATTATAATGAAATTTTTTCATATATCATTGTAAATTTTAGAATAATAGGGTAATATATTGGAAGATAGCTTTATGTTAAAATATATTTACATATATTTACAAAGCTATTACAAAGAAACAGGGGGTTAAATACATGAAATTGTCTAAAAAGTCATTATTATTGTTGGTTTTTGGACTGCTGCTTAGTGTTCTAGTAGCATGTGCAAGTGAGCCAGATGAAAATGATTCCGCTAATGAAGGAACAGATGAAGGTACAGAAGATGCTGCTCCTGCAGGAGAACAAGATCTAATGATTGCAACTCTATCGGATGCTGTATCCTTAGATCCAGCTGGTTCAAACGATACTCCTTCAAGTAACGTTCAAGCGAATATCTTTGAATCATTAACAAAACAGGACGAAAATATGGAAGTACAACCAAGCCTAGCTGAAAGCTGGGAACAAGTTGAAGATACAGTATGGGAATTTAAATTACGTGAAGGTGTAAAATTCCACGATGGTACAGACTTTAACGCAGAAGCAGTTAAGGCAAGTATTGAACGTATATTAGATCCAGAAGTTGCATCGCCACGTCTATTTCTATATGAAATGATTACAGATATTGAAGTAGTAGATGACTATACAATTCGCTTTACAACAGAATACCCATTCTCACCACTGCCAGCTCACTTAGCACATAACGGTGGAGGTATCATTTCACCAGCTGTCATTGAAGAAGACTACGCTGCTATAGAAGCTGGAGAGGATCCAGGAAGTGTTATTAACGAAAAACCATATGGTACAGGATTCTTTAAATTTGAAGAATGGCAACCAGGAACACAAATTACACTCGTTAAGAATGATGATTATTGGGGAGAGCAAGCTTTGCTTGACTCTGTAACATTTAAAGTTGTTGGAGAAGGCTTAACTCGTGTTGCTGAATTAGAAACAGGTACATCACATATTGCTGACCCAATCAGTCCGAACGATGTTGCTCAGATTGAAGGGATGGACGGTGCAAGTCCAGCAAAACAAGCAAGTGTGAGCTTATCTTACATTGGATTTAATATGGAAAAAGAGCCATTTAATGATCCGTTAGTTCGTCAAGCAATCAACTTGGCTGTTGATAAAGAGCAAATCATTACAGGTATTTATGATGGAAATGGTGTACCAGCAGTTGGGCCATTAGCACCAGGAGTACTTGGATATGATGAAAATGCTCCAGGACTTGAATATGACCCAGATCGCGCTAGAGAACTCTTAGCTGAAGCAGGCTATGAAGATGGATTCTCTACAACACTTTGGACAAATGATAGTCCAGAACGTATGGATACAGCAACAAACCTACAAGCACAGCTTGCTGATTTTGGTATTAAAGTAGAAATTGAAGTCCTTGAGTGGGGCGCATATCTTGAGCAGACTGCACAAGGCGAGCATGATATGTTCATCCTTGGCTGGTCAACAGTAACAGGGGATGCAGACTATGGATTATATCCATTGTTCCACTCTGACAATGTTGGAGAACCTGGAAACCGTACATTCTTAAAAGATGATGAGTTAGATGCATTGTTAGAAGAAGCTCGTCAAGAGGCAGAGCCTGACGCTCGTCTTGAGTTATACAGTGAAATTCAAACAAAGTTAACTGATCTTGCACCAATGCTTTATATTCATCACCAAGAATTCTTGTTAGGTGTTAGTGATAAGGTTCAAGGATTAACACAGTTACCAACTGGAATCTTGCAATTACATGAGGTATCTATTCAAGAATAATAAACGCTTTGCATTCACGGAGTTATCCGAGTTTGATAAGCGATTCGAAAAGCCCGCTAAGTATCTTAGGGGCTTTTCGCTTTGGCTTAGAAGAGGATAGGGATTTGGAAGCTGTGACCTGTTACAGTGGTATCAAAAAAAGCGCTCATTACAATAATGAGCGCTTTTTTTGATACTGATTAAACTGTAGTAGGTTGGTGCTTCCCGGATTTAATGTCTTCCATATAGTGACATGCTGCCATATGTCCGTCTAACATTCCGTCTGCTTTACGAAGCTCTGGTGTTTCGGTTCGACATAGGTCAGTTGCAAATGGACAACGAGTATGGAATCTGCAACCTTTTGGTGGATCAATTGGTGAAGGTACATCACCTTTTAAGATGATCCGTTCTTTTTTCTTATCCATATCTGTACTAGGGATTGCAGAGAGCAAAGCCGTAGTATATGGATGCATTGTATTATCAAATAGTGATTTTTTATCAGCAATCTCAACGATTTTCCCTAGGTACATTACGATAATTCGATCTGAGATATGTCGTACAACCCCTAAATCATGTGAGATAAATAGATACGTTAATTTGAATTCACGTTGCAGCTTTTTCAATAGATTAATAACCTGTGCTTGGATAGAAACATCTAACGCTGATACAGCTTCATCTGCGATGATTAGCTGTGGATTAACGGAGAGAGCCCGAGCAATTCCGATCCGCTGACGTTGACCACCACTGAATTCATGAGGGAGTCTATCTGCTTGGTGTGGTCCTAGACCAACCGTTTCCATCAATTCAATTACACGATCATTCCGTTCGTTTTTTGGTACGGAGTTTTGAATCTCCATCGCTTCTGTCAGAATTTGGCGTACCGTATGACGCGGGTTAATCGATGCGTATGGATCTTGGAAAATGATCTGCATATTTTTACGATTTTTATTCATTTCTCGTTTGTTGTATGCAAGCAGATTTTTCCCATCGAATTCAACTTCACCAGATGTTGGTTCATCAAGGCGTAAAATGGCTCTTCCTGTTGTAGATTTCCCGCAGCCTGATTCTCCTACGATACTTAATGTTTCTCCTTCATAAACTGTAAAGGATACACCGTCTACAGCTTTTACATGATTTACGGTACGTCCTAAAATCCCGCCTTTAATTGGGAAATATTGTTTTAAATCAGTAACTTTCAGTAGTTCTTTCTGTTTCTGCATGAACATTCACCTCCGGATCGCCATCCCATTCATCTGAATAGATCCAGCAACGAATTTGGTTCCCTTCCTCATCTGTGACGAGGTCAGGTAATTTTTCTCTGCACATTTCTGTCGCGAATGGACAGCGTGGAGCAAAACGGCAGCCTTTAGGCATCTCCGCAGGGCTAGGTACAGATCCTCTTATTACAGCTAAATCACCTTCAATATCTTGGTCATGCTGTGGAATAGATTTCATTAAGCCAACTGTATACGGATGCTTAGGAGCCTTGAATAATGTTTTTGTATCGGTATACTCAACAACCTTTCCGCAATACATAACAGCAACATAATCACATGTTTCTGCTACGACACCAAGGTCATGTGTAATTAATAGTACACCCATACCGAGTCGTTCTTGCAAGTCTTTAATTAAATCAAGAATTTGCGCTTGGATCGTTACATCAAGTGCTGTTGTTGGTTCATCAGCGATGAGTAGTTCTGGATTACAGGCAAGCGCCATTGCAATCATAACACGCTGTCTCATTCCCCCTGAAAGCTCGTGTGGATACTGATTGACACGCTTTTCCGGGGAAGGAATTCCAACTAATTTCAGCATTTCAACGGAACGCTGTTTTGCTTGTTTTTTATTTAAACCTTGATGGATTTTATAAGCTTCACTAATCTGTTGGCCAACTGTAAACGTTGGATTTAACGAAGTCATTGGCTCCTGGAATATCATTGATATTTCATTACCGCGTATTTTGCGCATATTAGCTTCGCTTTTATCAAGTAAGTTTTCTCCTTTAAACTTGATTTCACCACCAACTATTTTTCCAGGCTCTTTAAGCAGGCGAAGAATGGAAAGGGAGGTGATACTTTTACCTGATCCTGACTCCCCAACGACACCGAGAATCTTCCCTTTTGGGATTGCAAAAGAAACACCGTCAACTGCTTTAACCTCTAAATCTTTAGTGAAGAAGGAAGTCTGTAAATCTTTGATTTCCAATATATTCTCATAGGAATTTGGTGCACTTGTCATATAAGAAGCTCCTTTCTGACAATAGAATGTTCAAAATGTTCTATTTGAACAAATGATAGCAATCAGTCTAGATCAATTCGTTTATTTAAATATCGATACGTAATGTCAACTGCTAAGTTAACGAAGATGAATAATAGAGCAACGACTAAGATGGTTCCTTGGACTACTGGGAAGTCACGTGCTCGAATAGAATCGATGATTAGTTTTCCCATACCGTTTACGGCAAATACACTCTCTGTAAGTACAGCTCCACCTAACAGACCTCCGAATTGAAGACCAACTACGGTAACAACAGGTATCAATGCATTTTTAAGTGCATGGCGATAAATAACAACTCGTTCCTTAACACCTTTTGCTCTTGCAGTACGAATATAGTCTTGGTCAATTACATCGAGCATACTCGAACGTGTCATTCTTGCAATAATGGCTGCGCTACCCGTACCCAGAGTTAGAACTGGTAGTACGACCTGTGCGAAGCTTCCCCAACCAGATGGCTTAAACCAACTAGTGTCACTAAAGAATGGAACCCAGCTAGGAAGATCAATACCGATGGCAAACCATTGGATAAGCATAAGTCCGAGCCAGAAGTTCGGCATGGATAGTCCAAAAAGTGCAAGAATCATAAGAGATGTATCAGCTAGAGAGTATCGCTTCGTAGCTGATATGACACCGACGATAAGCCCGATAAATACGGCAACAACTGTACTGTAAATCGCAAGTTCTACCGTAACCCAAAATCGTGCTCCAATTTCAGCTGTTACATCTCGTCCACTACGCATGGAGTTTCCAAGATCACCTTGAACAGCATCCTTTACATAATTAAAATACTGAACCGGTAATGGATCATTTAGACCCAATCTTTCTCTAATATTTTCAACCTGTTCCTTTGGTGCGCTTTCACCTGCCATAATTTGAGCAGGATCCCCTGGTACTAAGTGCATCATACTAAATACTAGAATTGAAACCCCGATTAAAACGGGAATAGTTTGAATAATTCTTCGGATAATAAACTTAAACAAGATCTTTCACCTCTTTCTACTCTTTTGTCTTCGGATCGAATGCGTCTCTTAAACCATCACCAAGCATATTGAATGCCAGAACTACAAGCACAATGGCAAGCCCAGGGAAAAGAGCAACATGTGGAGCATTGTATAAATAGTTACGCCCGTCACTTAGCATAGCTCCCCATTCAGGTGTAGGTGGCTGAGCACCAAGTCCCAAGAAAGACAATCCACTAGCAGATAAAATAGCAGTAGCTATATTAAGAGTAGCTTGCACGATAATTGGTGAAGTAATATTTGGAAAAATGTGTTTAAAAATAATCCGAGCATCACTAGCTCCTAAAGCTCTCATCGCATCAATATATTCGAGCTTCTTAACAGATAAAGTAGAACCACGAACAATCCTGGCGAATACAGGTACAGATGAGATAGCAACCGCGATAATAACATTTTGCAGGCTTCCTCCAAGCACGGTTACGATTGCAAGTGCAAGTAAAATACTAGGAAAAGCAAGTAAGATGTCCATTAATCTCATAAGGATGCTGTCCGTTCTTCCACCATAATATCCAGCGAAAATTCCAATAAGGACTCCGACTGCACCACCGAGTAGAACAGAGAAAAATCCGACAATTAATGTTAGGTTTGTTCCGTGAATAATACGGCTAAAAATATCACGACCAAAGTTATCCGTTCCCAGCCAATTATCTCCTGATGGGGGTTGGAGCTTATTCAGCATATCTTGTGTATCGGGTTGATATGGTGTGAAGTATGGACCGATTATTGCGACAATTATAAGGAATAAAATTAGAAAACCGCCAACCATAGCTGATTTATTCTTTTTTAGCTTTCGATATACTAATCTCCAATTTTTGAATCGCGGGTTAGGAGGTTTGATCGCGGTTCTAGTGTTTTCGATATGTTCTGTCGACTGACTCATAGATTGCTAACTTCCTTTCATAAGTAGATTAAAAGGTAGTTCAAAAAGCCCGGTGAAAAGGACACATTTAGACGAGAGGTTGACAATGCTCAACGCTTTCTGCAGGACAGAGGTGTGAGCTTAATCATATAACCATCGTCCAAAACTACTATGTATTTTTCATCTGCTTTTTGAACACGCACCTAAATTGCATATTTTTACCCACCATTTTTCGATTATAACACGAAAAATTGAATTTACAATTTGATTAAAAAGTGGGACTATTGTCGAAAAAAGAAACATACTGGTAAATCAACAATTCGCAATAAAAATATGTAAATTGGTATTTTTCAGTAATTAAGTCGTCTAATTATTTCGTCTATGGTATGCTAATAACAGAACGAGCATACACATATAGCAATTAAGTGGCTCATCTAGACAGTAAACCCACTTTACAAAAATGCTTTTAAAAAGGAGTGAGAAAGGATGGCAGACATATTAGAAAGATTAAAAATTACAATTCCGATCATTCAAGCTGGTATGGCTGGTGGGATCACGACGCCTGAACTTGTAGCCGCTGTGTCGAATGCTGGTGCGCTTGGAACAATTGGTGCAGGCTACATGAGTACACATACATTAAAAGATACGATTCACCGTGTGAAACAATTAACTGACAAACCTTTTGCGGTAAACCTGTTTGCTGCAAATCTCGAAGCCTTCTCAACGGATGTAGATGAGATGCAAGCACTATTGAACAAACAAAGAGATGAAGTAGGTATAGATACTAAGGAGAATCTAGTAAAAGTGAAGGACTATTTACAAGAGAAAGTGTATCTGCTTATAAAAGAAAAGGTTCCTATTGTCAGTACAGCTTTTGGTGCACTTTCTTCTGTATTAATAAAACGGTTAAAAGAGAATCACATAATCCTTATTGGAATGGCAACAAATGTTGGTGAGGCAAAGCACCTAGAAGATATGGGGTATGACATGGTCGTTGCCCAAGGTGTTGAAGCTGGTGGTCATCGTGGCACGTTTGATATTGAAAAGTACCCGAGTGGGAGTAATATTGGTTTGATTACACTAATCCAGTCAATTTTAGAAAATACCTCTTTACCAGTTGCTGCTGCAGGAGGGATTTATACGAAGAAACAACTGGATGCGCTGCTATTAATGGGAGCAAGTGGTGTACAGATGGGGACAAGATTCTTACTGGCTAAAGAGGCTGGAACAAATAAAACTTATCGGAGAGCATTAATGAAAGCCAGTTATGAAGATACGGTGATAACAAAAGTGTTCTCAGGTAGACCCGCAAGAGCAATTAAAAACAGTTTCATCGATGAAGTAGAATCAAGTGGGCTAGATATTTTACCTTTTCCAATTCAAAATGAACTAACGAAAGATCTAAGAGCAGCTGGAGCTGAATTTGCCATTGCTGATTTACAATCACTTTGGGCTGGTCAAGGAGTAGGGGCATTACATAAAGAAGAAAGCGTGAAAGATATTATCGGATTTTTTGTGGGGAACACAGAAGTTAAAACGATATAACCTGATCATATTAATAAACAGCCAAGAACCTAGATTAACTTAATTTCTTGGCTGTCTTTATTCGCTTGTTTAATAGAATGAATATAACAATAAATTACAGTAAATGAGGAATTATGATTAAATAACCAAAAAAATGATGCTTTAGAATTATTTGACATCAAATTATCGTTCCGTTACTATATTATTTATTAGAATAGTAAAACAAAAGGGGTGTTTTAATGAGAAAGATAAAATTGTTTTTATCGACAGTATTATTGATGGGGTTTGTATTATTTCTAGCAGCATGTAGTGAGGATGAATTTCTCCAAATGCTAACAGGGGGAACTAGTGGTACTTATTACCCGCTTGGTGGTGAAATGGCTACTAATATAACAGAAGCTACAGGTATTCAGACAGATGCAGTTTCATCGAATGCTTCGGCTGATAATGTAATCGCTTTAAGTGAGGGAGATGCTGAGTTAGCGTTTGTACAAACGGATGTTATGTCAAATGCGATTGATGGAATAAACTCTTTCGAAGGTAATCCGATTGATAATGTACTTGCAATTGGAGCACTTTATCCAGAAACAATTCAAATTGTTACAACTGCAGAATCTGGTATTGCATCTGTAGAAGATTTGGCAGGGAAATCTGTTTCAGTTGGTGCACCAGGATCGGGAACATATGTGAATGCAGAGCAAATTCTTGAAATTCATGGAATGACTATGGATGATATCGACCCGCAAAACCTTGACTTCGGTGAATCTACTGGAGGAATCCAAGACGGTACTATCGATGCTGCTTTTATTACAGCAGGTACGCCAACAGGTGCTGTTGAAGGGCTGTCTGCTACAGTAGACGTTTCGGTCGTTCCAATTGCTCAGGATAAAATTGATGAAATGATTGAACAATATCCGTATTATGCTGCTGACACGATTTCAGCAGGAACATATGGTTTAGATGAAGACGTAAACACGGTTGCGGTGTTAGCAATGCTTGCGGTCGTAGATAGCGTTTCAGAAGATACAGTTTATGACATCACGAAAGCTATTTACGAAAATGCAGATAGCATGGCGCATGATAAGGCTCAATTTATTAAGTTGGAAACTGCGTTAGATGGTATCGGAATTGATGTACATCCAGGAGCGCAAAAGTATTATGAGGAAGAAGGTATAAGTGTAGAATAGACTGTTTCTATTTATAGGTTGCTATAGCCGGCTGTCCGTCCTTTTATAAGGAAATGGCTGTCGGCTATTTTTGCCAAATAGATAGGCAGTTATATGACTAATCATTGAATAATGAAAGCATGATCTAGGTGAAACGTTATGTTACATAAAAAAAAGATTATCATTATTATTTTTATCATAGCAAGTTTATTAGGCATTTTTCTATTTGCTCCAGTCGGTACTGCTCTTGTTTTCTATGAAAAAAACACAAATGAACTGGCAGCGTTTAAACCAATAGAAATAGGTGACAAATTTCAGATCATCTTTACACATTCCATTCATTTAACAGATGTTGCAGAAAAATATATCGTTACGGAAAACCTTGATATACAGCAATACGAAATTGTCTATGAGGAATTTGGTATTGGCATGCCTGCTAATGCGGGAGAAGGAGAAACATTTGTCTATGAGGATGGAAAATATCATGTGAAAGACTTAGAAAATTACTTTGCTTCGATGAAAATTCGCAACGGAAAAACTGTTTCAGAAAATCGACTCTTATGGGAGTCAAATTCGGGACAGGAGCATATGGTCTGGTTTAATGATTATTTTGATCCTGGTGATTGGTTTACAGTGAAGGTAGAAAAAATCACATTATGGAAATATGTGAGAGGAGTAGAGATCCATGAGTAAAAACAAAGAAACAAAGCAATTAACATTCGAAGAGCAACAGGAACTTATGCAAAAATATGATGCTGAATCAAATACACGAAATGTTGGTGGCTTTATTGCTAAAGTAATCTTTTTTGTATTAATTGCTTTCTCTCTTTTCCAAATTTATACAGGAGTATTCGGTCAACAAACAGCTTACATTCAACGAACAGTCCATTTAGGCTTTGCATTGACACTTATCTTTCTATTATTTCCTGCCCGAAGAAAAACAAAAAGGCAGACAATACCTTGGTATGACTATGCTCTTGCATCATTATCCATTGTTGTCTGTGGATATTGGCCGGTATTCTATGAGTCCTTAGTTCAACAAGTAGGGGGCATTGATGGCACGCAAGTAATCATAGGTGGGGTTGCAGTACTATTAGTTTTAGAAGCTGCCAGAAGAGCCGTTGGCATGCCAATAACAATAATTGCTGGATTATTTCTTGTGTATGCTATTTTTGGTCCGTTTATGCCAGGAATGCTTGCACATCGGGGGTTAAGCTTCCAGCAATTAATTCAATCTATGTTTTTTACAACAGAGGGTATCCTTGGTACTCCATTACAAGTATCATCTACGTATATTTTCTTATTCTTATTATTTGGCGCTTTTTTAGTTCAAACAGGAGTTGGAAACTATTTTAATGACTTGGCGATTTCGATTGCTGGTCGCCGGATTGGAGGACCCGCAAAAGTTGCGATATTTTCTAGTGCGCTGAACGGAACAATTTCTGGAAGCTCTGTAGCGAATACGGTTACAACGGGTGCGTATACGATTCCAATGATGAAAAAGCTTGGATATAAGAAAGATTTTGCGGGGGCGGTAGAAGCGGCAGCATCCACCGGCGGGCAAATTATGCCGCCAATTATGGGAGCGGCAGCATTTCTAATGATTGAGTTTGCGGGAGAAAGCTATTGGAATATAGCGAAAGCAGCAACAATCCCAGCTATTCTGTATTTCTCCGGTATTTGGATTATGACGCATTTTGAAGCGAAGCGAATGGGCCTTCTTGGATTACCGAAGGAAGAAATCCCAAGTAAAATATCTGTACTGAAGAAAATCCATTTATTACTGCCAATACTGGCAATTGTTTACTTTTTATTTATTGGTATAAGTGTTGAACGTGCAGCAATCTATGGGATTATAGCCACCATTATTGTAAGTTTGTTTCGAAAGGATACACGAATTACACCGAGTAAGTTTATTGTTGCATTGGAGTCAGGTGCGCGAACAGCGTTAGGGGTTGCAGCAGCCACGGCCTGTGCCGGAATTATTGTAGGGGTCGTTACAAAAACAGGTTTAGGGCTAAAATTAGGAAATGGTCTTGTTAGCATTGCAGGAACCATTGCAGGTTCACCAGAAATTCAGTTGATGTTAACCTTGTTCTTCACAATGATTACGTCGATCATTATTGGAATGGGATCTCCGACAACAGCAAATTACATTATTACATCGACTATTGCTTTACCGGCAATCATTGCATTAAATGGAGAACTGGATGTAGCAATTCCTGTTTTAGCTGCACATATGTTTGTGTTCTACTTTGGTATTGTTGCGGATATTACACCGCCAGTGGCACTCGCGGCTTTTGCAGCGAGTGGAATATCTGGAGGAGATCCGATCCGTACGGGACTAAATGCATCGAAGCTAGCGATTGCTGCTTTTATCATACCGTATATGTTTGTTCTTAACCCGACACTATTGATGATAGAAGGAAACTTTCTCGATATTGGCTGGTCACTCATTACGGCCATGATTGGAATGGTTGCGGTTGGTGCAGGTCTCATTGGATTTTGGTATCGGAAAATTAACTGGTTTGAAAGGATTATTTCAGTAGTTACTGGATTGCTGTTAATGTATCCAGAAGGCTATTCCGATACAATTGGCTTTATTGCTTTTGTTATATTAGTGGCTATTCAGTTTATGACAAAAGATAAAGGCCAAAATAATCAGCGTGGGAATCTGGAAAAAGCAGGGTCTGCAGGATAAAATTTAATATGAAGGTGATCAGGATCTTATCTGATCACCTTTCTTTGATTTCTTATGTTAATGCGCTATGCTTAAACATAAGATTTATATAATAGAAGAAAGAGGATTAACATCATGAAGCAATATGATTTTACAGAAGGGAATATATTCAAGCAGCTAATTCGGTTTTCTTGGCCAATTATGTTTACAAATTTATTGCAAACGTCCTACCAGCTGATCGATAGTTTGTGGGTCGGAAACTTGCTTGGTGCCACTGCATTGGGAGCAGTAGCAGTATCGGGAACCATTTTGTTTACGGTACTTTCATTTATAATTGGTTTGAATAATGCAGCACTTACCATTCTGTCACAGCAAAAAGGAAAGGATAATGAAACAGGATTAAAACGATACTTAAATGCATTTGTCGTAATTCTAACAACGATAGCGATTGTGTTAGGTGCCATAGGATACTTTTTTTCAGAACAGTTTCTAAGTATGCTTGGTACACCGGAAGTTATGATGGAACAAGCAAATGCTTATTTACAAATTAACTTTATTGGGATTTTATTCCTGTTTGGTTATAATTTTATTAGCACGGTTCTTCGGGCTTTGGGTGATAGTAAAACGCCGGTACGCTTTGTTATGATTGCTGTGGCGCTTAATACGGTGCTCGATCCAATATTTATAAGTGTGTTTAATTGGGGAGTAGAAGGTGCGGCATATGCAACTGTATTATCGCAAGGAGTCGCTTTTCTATATGGTTTGATTTATATTTTATCTAAAAAGCTTGCTCCGTTTAGTATGCCAACATTACCAGCTAAAGCTGAAGTTGGATTGATTTTGAACCTTGGGATTCCTTCAGGTTTACAAATGTCTGTTATTTCAGCAGGATCAGCAGCAATTATGAGTGTTGTTACAGGATTTGGTGGTGGCGTTGTTGCTGGATTTAGTGCAGCTCAGCGTTTGGATAGTTTACTAATGCTGCCTGCACATGCACTTAGTACTGCTGTTAGTAGTATGGCAGGACAGAACATTGGCGTAAAAAATTGGTCTCGTGTAAAAGGGATCGCGAAGTATGGGGTGCTCTACAACTTCTCTATTATGCTAGCAATCGGTATTGTTGTTGTATTTTTGGCTGAATATGGTGTCAAACTGTTTATCCGGGATGAATCGGCAGTGGAGTTTGGTAAGACGTACTTACAAATTATTGCTTTGTGCTATCCGTTTTTAGGAATTAATTTTATTTTAAATGGAATCGTTCGTGCGGCAGGTGCAATGTATCAAGTGCTTGTACTTAATATTATTTCATTTTGGGTATTGCGGTATCCGCTAACAGCCTTATTTGCGATGTTATTTGGTGAGATTGGAATAGCAATCGGAATGGGAGCAAGCTTTGTGATTAGCAGTGTGATTGCTATTGGATACTATCGATTCGGTAAATGGCGAGAGAAAGAATTGTTTAAAAAAAGTAAATAAATTGGAGCAATTTAATGAAACGATTATGTAATCTTATAAGTAGTGGCATCATTTCCGGTTTAGTACTGGGTATATTTTTGAAGATGGTGGAACTTTTTACAGGGAAAGCGGTTTATGTTCTGTTATTAAATGTAGATTATATTCCTATTATAAAAGAATGGAACATGCATGAGGCTATTGAATTTGGCTTGCATTTGATTGTTTCTATTATACTTGTACTATGTATCTACTTTTTGCTTGAAAGGTGGAAGCTTCAAAATCAAATGCTGCCATACATAATCGTAAATGTTCTGATTGGATGTATCCTCTATTTTACAACGCAATTATCAGAGCGCACTCCAGATTTGATGGATAGGACTGCATTTTTGTTTTGGGCTGTTGGACATCTCATCTATGGGGTTGTTGTCTGGCTGTTGATACAGTTATTGTTGAGGGAAAAGGAAAGATAGTATATGAAGCTAAAACGGAAGATACAAAAGATAACAAAGCAAACCTTCAGTGTAGTGTTTATTTTAATTGGTGTATTTTTACTAGTGTCGTTTTTGACTTTTGAAAAACAAGAGGAATTCCGTCCTGAAAGATCATCTCCCTTAATCAGTGAAGAAGTTCGGAGCTATAAGCCTTTAATTGAAACCTACGCGAAGGAATATGGTGTTGAAGATTATGTCGATGTTCTGCAAGCAATGATGATGCAGGAATCAGGTGGGAGAGGCAATGATCCGATGCAATCGTCGGAAAGCTATTGTGGAGAAATTGGGTGTATTAAGGATCCTGAGCTTTCTATTAAACAAGGGGTCTATTATTTTTCGAAAACATTGGCGGATGCAGATGATGACCTAGAACTTGCCATCCAATCGTATAATTTCGGCAGAGGATTTATTGATTATGTTCATGCAGAAACTGGACGCTACTCACAGGATATTGCAATTGCATTTTCTAAAGAAATGTATGAGAACGCTTCTGATCCAACCATCTATACATGTCTGCGGGAAGAAGCAAAGCAATACGACGCCTGCTACGGAGATATATACTATGTCAGATCTGTTATGCAGTATAAAGATGTATTAGCTCCTGAATGAAGAACAGCGAAGAAACTGGTATGATTATAGAAAAGAAAGAATTTAGACAAAACAAATACAATGGGAGGAATTCAAATGGTGAAAGTAATTCAAACAGAAAAAGCACCAGCAGCAATTGGACCGTATTCACAAGCAATTCAGGCAGGAGATTTTGTCTATGTGTCAGGACAGATTCCGATAGCTCCAGCATCAGGTGAAATTGTTGATGGTATTGCAAATCAAACCAAACAAGTACTTGAAAATTTAAAAGCAATTTTGGCAGAAGCGGAAAGCGATTTTTCTCAAGTTGTTAAATTTACGATTTATTTATCTTCAATGGATCATTTTGCTGAGGTAAATGAAATTTATGGCAGCTTTCTAACAGAGCCATATCCGGCTAGAGCAACTGTTGAGGTAAGCCGACTACCCAAGGATGTTTTAGTTGAAATGGATGTCGTAGCATATACCAAATAATATTGGAGGAATCTAATTTGGAAAATTTTACGTATCAGAATCCGACGAAATTAATTTTCGGTAAAGGGCAGCTGGAGAAGCTCGCTGATGAAATAAGACCGTATGGCAATCGTGTTTTAGTTGTCTATGGTGGGGGAAGCATTAAACAGAATGGCATTTATGATGATGTGAAGAGAGAGCTCGATAGGCTTGGAGCAGATGTGTTTGAATTGCCTGGCGTAGAGCCTAATCCACGTATTTCAACTGTCCGTAAAGGCGTAGCCATCTGTAAAGAGCAGCAAATTGATTTCCTGCTTGCAGTTGGTGGCGGAAGTACTATTGATTGTACGAAGGCAATTGCTGTCGGTGCAAAAACAGATGTGGATATGTGGGATATTGTGACAAAGAAAGAGCGTGCAAACGGAGCGTTACCATTTGGAACTGTTCTAACTTTGGCTGCAACAGGCTCAGAAATGAATAGTGGATCGGTAATCACAAACTGGGAGAAAAATGAGAAGCATGGCTGGGGAACGCCGTATACGTATCCTGCATTTTCTATTTTAGATCCAGCACATACATTCACAGTACCACGCGCCCAGACAGTATACGGTATTGTCGATATTATGTCCCATGTGCTTGAGCATTATTTCCACGAAACGCCAAACACATTGGTGCAAGATCGTTTTTGTGAATCGATATTATTAACTGTAATGGAAACTGCACCGAAATTGCTTGATGACCCTGAGAATTATGATCACCGGGCAACAATCATGCTTAGTGGTACGTTAGCATTAAATAATATGCTGAACATGGGTTATCGTGGAGATTGGGCGACCCATAACTTAGAGCATGCCGTATCAGCAGTGCATGATATTCCACATGGCGGAGGATTAGCAATTCTTTTTCCGAATTGGATGAAGCATGTTTTGGATGAAAATAATGCACCACGCTTCAAACAATTAGCAGTTCGTGTA
This sequence comes from Oceanobacillus sp. FSL W7-1309, assembly GCF_038002145.1. Classification (NCBI taxonomy): domain Bacteria; kingdom Bacillati; phylum Bacillota; class Bacilli; order Caryophanales; family Bacillaceae; genus Oceanobacillus; species Oceanobacillus sp. FSL W7-1309. Next base: position 925,136 of record NZ_JBBOBX010000001.1, on the reverse strand, counting down.
TTTGGTGTAAGTACGACAGGTAAATCAGATCAGGAAATTGCCTATGAAGGAATTGATAAACTCCGAGTGTTTTGGAATTCTATTGGAGCTCCAGCGACATTAGCCGACTATGCTATCGATGAAAGCACGGTTGAATTAATGGGTGAAAAAACGGTTAGTGCTAGCCCGGAATATGGTAACTTCAAGCGGTTAAACAAACAGGATTCGATTGCAATTTTCACAGCGAGCTTAACCGAATAATTTCGACTATTTCCCAGGAAATATTTTGTCAAATAAAGTAGAAAAAGAACTGGCATATCATTGATAGATAGCCAGTTCTTTTTTTATTTCCTCACGTATTTTTTCCAAACATTCTTCCGGAGTCTTACCGAAAACGCGTTTGTTGTTTACAAGTGCATACGGTCGTACTCGACATAATCCGCAAAATGATAAACATTCATTCATTAGCACGGCTACTTCCGGAAATTCTGCTTCGATAATTTCTTCTATATTTAAAGTAGTGATTGCATTACCGTCACAAACTTCAACAACGACTATACCCATTGCTATCACTTTCTTTCCTTAATAATTAAGACTTAGTTAGTTTTAGCATATTTGGGTCTAGAAATCAATCATTCTGTTTCGGTCTAGCCACGTAAGCAAAACATCCACCCGTTTTAAGCCTGCTATCTTGATGAAAAGGAATGAGCTTGCTTTGGTGAATTCTCGCTTTTATACCAAGCTACAAGCATAATTACACCACTAGCAATAAGCAATAAACTTGTGATAAGGAATACAGAAGAGAATCCCCAAGTAGCAGCAATTATACCGCCAAGTGCTGGGCCGATAATATTTCCCAGGAAGCGCAGGCTTGTGTTATAGCCAAGCACTTCACCTTGCATTGATAACGGTGCTTCCTGACGAATATATGCAATCCGTAGTGGAACAATACCGCCAATTGAAACACCAAGTAGGAATCTCAGTACGACGAGCTGCCAAATGTTCGTTACAAATGCTCCAGGGAAATAGACAATACCGGCCATAAATAAGAGGATGATTAATATCTTTATATAACCAATACGGTCTCCAATCTTGCCCCATCTTCGGGACATGAGAAGATTCCCTAACCCGGCTGCTGAAAAAGCTAGCCCGGCAAAGAATGCAATATTAACGGGGCCGTGAATTTCAGCTACAAATAAAGAAAGTATTGGCTGAATGCTAAAATGTGCAATCTGTACCAATGTTGAGAGCAACATCACGACAAGTAATACTGGTCTACTCAGAATATGCTGCAATACTTCTTTACTGCTATACGATTTAAAATCATTTTTATCATTAGATATATTGATTTGCAGCTCCTTGATTCCAAACATGACAAGGAATCCTGAAATGAATATTGTAATGGAAACCCATTTAAATGTGCTTGAATACCCAAATATATCTGCTAATGCACCACCGAGCATTGGTCCCATTAGCGCTCCAGTTATGCTCCCGGTTTGCAGCGTCCCGAGTACTTTCCCTGCGACTTCTTTCGGTGTTTGTACAGATATAAATGCTTGTGACATTGGGATAAATCCGGTTACGATTCCCATAAACAATCGCAATAAAAAAAGCTGCCATACTGATGTGGCAAACCCCATTAAAAATACAGATAGTCCAATCCCAAATGCAGAGATAATTAAAATATTCTTTCTGCCATATTTATCTCCTATTCTTCCCCATATTGGAGAAAAGATAAATGCAGCAATGAATGTTACTGCAAACGTTAACCCCGACCAGGTTTGTACATAGGAGTCGGAGAAATTCCCCATTGAATTAATATATAAGGAGATAAATGGAATTACCATTGTCATACTACCACTAACAAAAAAATTGGCGAACCACATAATAGCCAAATTACGTTTAGCCGCTTGGTCAGTATCTATGATTCCAAAAACCTTCTTTCTTTCAATTTATTTCGGTACTCTAAATATACACCAATACGAAATAAATTGAAAGTTATCTGCTCATCATACGGAATTGATTCGTGAAAAAGATGTTCAAAATTATATCCAAGCGTTATAATAGATAAAAGTAAAACTACATTCATTAGGGGCTTTCCCCGCTGAATGTTAGTCCTTCAAGAGTATGGCTTTAAAACGCTTGAAGAGAAACAGCAATTAATGCTATTACGTTAATTCGGAGGTTAAATTTGATTTTTTAGTGAGAATAAAAAGGAGACATATAACATGAAATTTAATGGAAAGATTATTCGATTGTCACTGTTGGTTCTAGCGTTATTTATCGCGTTTGCTATGCCGGTATCAGCGGCGTCCAATACGATACTAATTTATGGAGAGAAGTTAAATGATTCACAGCGAGCCCAAGTTCGAGAAGCGTTAAATATTGAAGATACGGATACATTTGAAGCACACGACGTCAGTGGACAGGATTATGCAAATTTTATTAATGGAAATCCAAATGCCAATATGTACTCTTCAGCAAGAATTCTTCTGGAAAATGAAGGAGAAGGGATAACAGTTAATATTGTTACTCCGGAAAATATAACACAAGTTACAGCATCGATGTATGAAAATGCGTTACTTACTGCTGGTGCAGAAAATGCAACAGTGGACGTTGTATCACCAATCAAAGTTAGTGGACATTCAGCATTAACGGGTATTTATAAGGCATACGACGTAGAAGGCGAAGAACTAGACAAAGAACGGATGGAATTAGCCAATGAAGAGCTGAATGTAGCTACAGATCTTGCTGAAAATGAAGATATTACGCAAGATGAAGTAAGTACATTGCTTACCGAAATTAAACAGATGATTGCGGAGCAAAATCCGGCAACAAAAGAAGATGTAGAACGAATTGTCAGCGAGCAATTGGATAAATTAGAGATTCGTTTAAGTGATGAAGATCGGCAAATGCTTGTAAATCTTTTTGATAAAATGCGAGATCTAAACATTGATTTTGGAGCAGTGAAAAATCAGCTCGAGGATATTGCTAATTCAATTGCAGATAAAGCAGATGAATTAGGTCTTGATGCAAGTTTCTGGGAAAAGGTTGCTAATTTCTTCAGCGAGCTATTTAAATCAATTGGCGATTTCCTAGGCGGTTTATTTAATTAAAGTAGATACGTTTTAATAGAGAAGAGAAGTAGTTTTGTGGAAAAGAAGCTACTTCTCTTTTTTGTGTCTAATTTCCTGTTTTGCAATAGGAAAAAATGATAAATTGAGTCTTTTGTATCAAAAATATTACGCAATGTAACAAAAATATGAAAATAGTAATCCTTGTAATAGACTCTTAAACGTCTTGTAACTGTATTTGCAGTTTTCCTGTGGTACGATAATCATTGTCAGAAATTCAAGGAGGTACATCAGATGAAAAAACTAGTAGCAGCACTCGCTGCAGGTATTTTTATTGCTGGCGCGGCTACAACAACAGTTTCAGCTGAAGAACACGAAGTACAAAAGGGAGAAAGTCTCTGGGAGATTGCAGATAAATACGATACAACCGTTGAGGATTTAACTGAAATAAATGATTTAAAATCTACTGTCATTCACCCAAAGCAATTACTGTTTATTAACAACATGTATTCAGTAAAGCAAGGGGATACATTGATCAGTATTGGAAAAGAATATGACATAACAGTAGATGAATTGAAGGAATGGAATGATCTTAAAAACGATATCATTGTTATCGGACAAGATCTAAAAATAAATGGTGTAAATGTTAGTCAAGAAGATTCAGAGCCAGCTGAGATCGAAGAAGCGCCAAAACAAGAAAATGAAACGGAAAAACAAGCTGATGAAAAGAAAGCTTCCGTTAAAACAGAGAAAGTAGAAGAGAGTTCAGAAGACAGTTCAGAAGACAGTTCAGAACAGAGCCCTGAAGGGGAAACAATCACTGTAACGGCAACTGCCTATACAGCTAAATGTGATGGCTGTTCTGGAGTAACATCTACAGGGGTAGATTTAAACGCTAATCCCAATGCAAAAGTAATTGCTGTAGACCCGAATGTAATACCTTTAGGTTCAGAGGTCTACGTTGAAGGTTATGGTTACGCAACAGCAGCGGATGTTGGTGGTGCGATTAAAGGTAATAAAATCGACCTTCATGTCCCAACGAAAGAAGAAGCAGTAAATTGGGGCGCTCAGCAAGTTAACGTAACGGTTATTAAATAATTTTTTAGCCCGAAGCATTAACAAAAAGGAAAGCACTGTTATAATGTGCTTTCCTTTTTTTGCGGCTAAAAAAACATGGAATTTCTCTATCTGCATATGTCTTCCAATATAATAAAATCTTGCACCCGCTTATAAACAATTATAATTGTATCTCTGTGGAGTGATTCGATTCTTCAATGACTTCATTTGGCTTATTGTTTAATTCTGTATACCCAACTATTCCAATCGTAAGAATAATAATAACGAATAATCCCAATAATATCCTTCTCATGCATGCTTCCTCCAAGATGTAAAATGTCTATAAACTAGTATAGTAGAAATAGAGTAAAACTACTATAGGAAAATACAGTAAACTTAAAAATTATTAACGAAATTTTTTAATCAAATTGTATATACAAAAATTAAATGTAAGCGTTTTATGTTAAACTTAAATATGGAAGTATTTCTGTGTTTAAGGAGGAGTTTTACCGTATGACTAGTAAGACATTAGACAATTTTTTAAATGGTAGTATTTTAGATTTAAAACAACGTGGGCTATTCAATGAAATTGATACAGTAGAGGGAGCGAATGGTCCAGTTATACGGATTCAGGGAAAAGAGTTAATTAACCTTTCATCTAATAATTATCTTGGACTTGCAACAGATGAACGTTTGAAACAAGCAGCAAGTGAAGCAATAGATTCGTATGGTGTTGGGTCAGGAGCAGTACGTACAATTAATGGTACTTCTGATCTCCATATTGCGTTAGAGGAGAGAATTGCAGCCTTTAAAGGAACGGAGGCGGCAATTTCCTATCAATCTGGCTTCAATTGTAATATGGCTGCGATATCAGCGGTTATGGATAAAAATGATGCGATTTTGTCAGACTCTCTCAATCATGCGTCAATCATTGATGGCTGTAGGCTTTCAAAAGCAAAGATAATTCGATTTGAGCATTCGGATATGGATGATTTACGTCGGAAGGCTGAGGAAGCAAGATCAACTGGCAATTTTAATAAAATAATGGTTATCACTGATGGTGTCTTCTCAATGGACGGGGATATTGCAAAGCTTCCAGAAATTGTTGAAATTGCAGAAGCATATGATTTAATTACGTATGTTGATGATGCACATGGCTCGGGAGTTACTGGAAAAGGCGCCGGTACAGTTAAACATTTTGGTTTACAGGATAGAATAGATTTTCAAATGGGAACGCTTTCGAAGGCTATTGGAGTAGTTGGTGGTTACGTAGCGGGCAAGTCCAACCTGATTGACTGGCTGAAGGTGCGATCACGTCCATTCCTATTTTCTACAGCTGTTTCACCGGCAGATGCGATTGCTAGTACAAAGGCAATTGAATTACTTATGGAAAGCACGGAATTAAATGAAAAACTCTGGGAAAACGGAGACTATTTAAAACAGGGCTTGAAAGCATTAGGTTTTACAATAGGTGCTAGTGAGACGCCGATAACGCCATGCATTATTGGAGATGAGAAGGTAGCGCAGCAGTTTAGCAAGCGTTTGGTTGAAGAAGGGATTTATGCGAAATCAATTGTGTTTCCAACTGTCCCACGTGGAACGGGGCGTGTCCGTAATATGCCGACAGCTGCTCATACAAAGGAAATGCTAGATAAATCGATTGCTGTGTATGAAAAAGTAGGGAAAGAAATGGGCTTAATTTAATTTCGATTTCATAGAGGGGTTTTGGAGATGAAAAAAATTCTAGTTACGGGTGCTCTCGGACAAATTGGATCCGAACTTACAGGCAAGTTGCGGGGTATTTATGGAACCGATCAAGTTATTGGGACCGATATACGGAAGATTGATGGGATTGAAGAACAAGGGCCATTTGAAGTGATGGATGTTACAGATATAGAACAAGTCTTGCATGTTGTTAAAAAGCATGAAGTAGATACGGTTATGCATCTTGCAGCACTTTTATCAGCAAAAGCGGAGGCATTTCCGAAGGTTGCTTGGGATATAAATATGGGTGGTTTGCTCAATACATTAGAGGTTGCAAAGGAATTCCATTTGCAAATTTTTACACCAAGCTCAATTGGTGCATTTGGTCCAACGACACCAAGGGATAATACGCCGCAAAATACATTACAACGTCCAACCACGATGTATGGCATCAATAAGGTTGCTGGTGAGCTTTTATGTGATTATTATTACCAGCGCTATGGGGTGGATACAAGGGGTGTTCGTTTTCCAGGCTTAATTTCGTATGTTGCTCCCCCAGGTGGTGGAACAACAGATTATGCAGTTGAAATCTATTATGAAGCGGTGAAACACAACGCATATGAATCGTATATTGCTGCAGACACCTATATGGACATGATGTATATGCCAGATGCATTAAATGCGATTGTTCACTTAATGGAAGCAAATCCGGAAAAGTTAATTCATCGCAATGCCTTTAATATTTCGGCAATGTCTGCACAACCAGAAGATTTTGCCAAATCGATTCAAAAACAGCTGCCAGATTTTAAGCTTTCATATAAAGTAGATCCGGTTAGACAACAAATCGCTGATAGCTGGCCGAATTCAATCAGTTCTCAAGCAGCAATGGAGGAATGGGGATTTAAGGCTGAATATGATCTCGATCGTATGACGGTTGATATGCTTGATAAAATTAGAAAGAAAGTAGCAGTTTAATAAAATAGGGGATGCATTCGGCATTCGTGAAAAAATAAGTGAAGGTGCCTAATAAAGGCGCCTTCACTTCGTGTTTTTATGCATACATTTCTGCAATTTGTTTTTGCAGCTTGCGATCTTGTACGTATTCATCATAGCTCATCTCTTTATCGATAATACCTTTTGGTGTAATTTCGATTAAACGATTTGCGATACTGTTAATGAATTGGTGGTCATGTGATGTAAACAGAATGGATCCTTTAAATTTAATTAACCCATTGTTCAATGATTGAATAGATTCTAAATCTAGATGATTTGTCGGTTCATCAAGCATTAGTACGTTTGCATGTGAAAGCATCATTTTTGACAGCATACAACGTACTTTTTCACCACCAGATAGCACATTCGCCTTTTTCAATGCTTCCTCACCAGAAAACAGCATTCTTCCTAAAAATCCGCGTAAAAACGTTTCTGTCTCATCTTCTGGAGAATATTGACGAAGCCAGTCAACTAGTGTTAAATTCCCGTTTTCAAAGAATTTCGCGTTATCTTTAGGGAAGTATGATTGAGATGTTGTGACACCCCAATGATATGTTCCTTCATCAGGTTCCATTTCACCTGCTAAGATTTTTAATAAAGTCGTTTTGGCAATATCGTTCTTTCCAACAAGAGCAACTTTATCATCCTTATTCATCGTAAAGCTAACATTATCTAAGATTTTTACGCCTTCGATTGTTTTACTTAGCCCTTCGACGCGTAATAAATCGTTTCCGATTTCGCGTTCAGGAGTAAAAGCAATGTATGGATACTTACGGGAAGAAGGTCTAATATCATCTAATGTAATATTATCGAGCATTTTCTTACGAGATGTTGCCTGCTTCGATTTCGACGCATTTGCACTAAATCGAGCGATAAAGGCTTGTAGCTCTTTAATCTTTTCTTCTTTCTTTTTGTTCGCATCCTGTGCCATTTGCGTAGCGAGCTGACTGGATTCATACCAGAAATCATAGTTTCCAATATAAATTTGGATTTTCCCGTAGTCAACATCTGCAATATGTGTACATACTTTATTTAAGAAGTGTCTGTCGTGAGAAACTACGATAACCGTGTTTTCAAAGTTAATTAAGAATTCTTCCAGCCACTGGATTGCTTGAATATCAAGTCCGTTAGTTGGCTCATCGAGTAATAGAATATCTGGGCTGCCGAAAAGGGCTTGAGCAAGCAAAACTTTTACTTTTTGGTCGGCAGTAAGCTCAGCCATCTTCATCGTATGAAGCGATTCTTCGATACCAAGACCTTTTAGCAATACAGCTGCATCCGATTCAGCTTCCCAACCGTTCATCTCAGCAAATTCGCCTTCTAGCTCTGCAGCACGCATACCATCTTCTTCTGAAAAATCAGCTTTCATATAAATTGCATCTTTTTCTTGCTTTACTTTATACAGCTTTTCGTGTCCCATTAAAACCGTATCAATTACTTCGTTTTCCTCATAAGCGAAGTGGTCTTGCTTTAAGACAGCAAGTCGTTCACCAGGAGACATGGAAACATTTCCCGACTGTGCCTCAACTTCACCAGACAATACTTTCAGGAAAGTTGATTTTCCTGCACCATTTGCACCAATAACGCCATAGCAGTTTCCAGGAGTAAACTTAAGATTTACGTCCTCAAACAGCTTTTTATCACCATATCGTAAACTAACATTAGTAACAGTTATCATTCTGGGTCTTTTCCTCCAATAAAATAAATAGTAATCATGGTAAGCTTACGTTATTTGACGCAACTTTGCAAGAACCCCATAGCATGTTTTACAAAATTGGTAATGTTTTATAGGTTTCCTATTTCGCTGTATTGTAATATGTTATATTAAATAGGAAGTAATTATTATTTATCGGCTATTTACTTTATAGATCTAGACATAATTATAAAACATTTTAATAGTCTACTCGTCTTGATTCTAATAATCTTAGTCGATGGAAGCTCTTATTTGTTCATGAAATATATGTCTGTTTAATCAGTGAAAAGTGTAAGCACAAAAAATAACTTGTATATTTGCCTATTTTTTGTAATAGTAGTACAAAAGGCTATTAGAAATGCCAAGCTTATAGGTACCTGTCTTAGATACACTTATGCAATTAGGAAAGCTATATGCTTTCCTGCTTTATAGAATCAATTGTTTTATTGCCCATAACGGAAAGGGGGGAAGGGCATGGGTGAAAGGATCATTTATTTCCTTTTTACCGATACAGGCAGTTATTTATCGAAAGCAATAAATTACTACACGAAAAAGTCATTAAATCATGTCTCTATCGGTTTTGATCCGCAATTAAACGAACTGTACAGCTTTGGAAGAAAGCAGCCGAGAAATCCATTTATCGGTGGATTTATTAGGGAAGATATTCAAAGTGAATTTTTAAAGCGTTCAACCTGTGAGCTATACAGTTTTACAGTTACGGAAGAAGAATATGAAGGTATCGTTCATAATATAAAAGAAATTGAAGCAAAAAAACAGCTTTATAAATATAATTTTATTGGTTTATTCGGTGTAATGATGGAAATAGAGATTAATCGAAAATATGCCCTATTTTGCTCCGAGTTTGTTGCAACAGTACTGCGAGATATGAAGAGGTTTCAATTTGGCAAACCGATTAGCTTTATTACACCCGCAGATATTCGTAGTTACCCAGGGATGCAGCTGATATATAAGGGAATTCTTGGAGATTATCAGAAGCAGAAACCACTTGAAGAAAGAATACAAGACCAAGCCATACCAAAGCAATCATTTATTTTTCTATTATCTTCTCGATTTAAACGCTTGGGTTTAAAATAAGCAAAAGAACCATCTACATTGTAAATGGTTCTTTTTTTATGGTCAGGAAGCTTTAAATATGGAATGCTATGGATACTTAGCTATCAATACAGCCACGTCCATGCAGCGCTAAAGCTCAAACCGATGATAAAAAGGAATGCCGTGTTCCCGGCCGGTTACCATGGGCCTAACATCTCCAGACCTAGTGTTTCATATGGAATCTTTAACCGAAAGGCTAGATTGTTTGCCTCGAGGTCTATCGTTTCCACTGCAACATGAAAATTACTGCGAATATCCATATCTGTAACTGCCACATAAATTTCCTGTTCTTGCGGATTGACCGTAACCCATTCTGGCATTGGAAGTAAGTCAGCCATATATTCCATGATTTTTTTGTTTGGGAGTTCTAATAAGCCAACCGATATGGACTTTTGTTTTAAAATAAGGTCGCCATTATCCTGCACTAATGGTTCGAAATGAACAGAAAGTGGGACCGTTGTTGAGAACACAGGCAGCTCTCCAATTAAATGGACATCTTCATCAAGTGATATACGATAGTAATGATCTGAATCTCCAAGTAATTGTTCAATGTATGCATTGACGAGATTATTCAAATTCTGTTTTGATGTTCGTATAATAAACTCAGAGCTTTCTTGATCGCCTCGTTCATGGCGGACTGGAGCTTTATTTTCCGGAACAGGTCCAAATAAGAGTGCGAAAAGCACAACAAAAACAATGCCATTAAAGATTAGCAAGCTATAGAAAGCTTTTTTCCATTTGTTACGTTTCAAACGCTGTTTTCTATCTGACATAGCGTTCATCCTTATCTTCTATTTGTAATATAGTCAAGTACTCGTTCAGCTATTAGATAATACCCCTCATAATTTGGGTGGAAATTATCTTCAGCAAATAAGTTCGTGGCTTTCACTGTAAATAAATCTTCGGTTGGTATAAATGTAATATTTTCGTATTCACTAGCAATGTTGCTGCTTGCAGTGTTCCAGGCTCCAACAATTAAATCGAGCTCTTTAATATCCTTAAAATATTGTTGGAAAGGGTTATAAAAGCCGACAAGATATATATGAGTGTCTGGATTTAATGCAATAATGGTCTCAAATATTTGCCGAATTCGGGATTCATAGCCATCCATTTCGGCAACAAAGTCATCGATAACAAGGTGCATAATGTTTTCCCTGGCGATTTTCATAATATCATTTGCACCAATTGTAATCAGTACTAAATCGGAATCCGCTATTTCTCTGGCGATCTTTTCCTGTCCCAGACGCTTGAGCAATTGATCTGTACGATTCCCGCGCTTCCCAAAGTTAACAATCTCTACAGATTGCAATCCATCATTGATTGTTCGGTCTAATATTCCAATATAACCACCTTGATCCGTTTCATCACCAACACCTTGGGTAAGTGAATCACCGATTGCCACAATCTTGGTTTCTTGATTACTGAAGAAACTAATTGTATTCTGTAGTGCACCAGATATATTTGGTGGAAATCCCGTTTGATCAGTATCTTCTTCTTGTTTTTGGTTTTCTTTACTTGTATCTGACTCATCATTCACTTCATGATCTTCAAATTCTTGTTGCATATCTTGCTCGGGCTGAGTGGCTGGCTCCTTACTCATTTCATTTGACGGTTGCATAAAAAAAATAATGAAAGCTCCGATAATCAGAAGGGAAAAGGTTATATAAACATACTTTTTCAAGTTAATCACACCTATGCAGTTATCTCTTAATATAATATGGAAAAAAGGCTAATTTGTCCGCTTTATAACTATTCGAAATGGATTTATAAATTATATACCCTTTCAAGCACTCCTGTAAAATTATGCTTAAAGAAATCATGGTGTTTGGCTATATATGTATTGCTTGTTATCCATTATTTCAAGGAAGATCCGTAGTGTCTATATCTTAATCGTTTATTCAGAACATCCATTATAAGTTTAATCAATAATATAAAAAGTTAAACTTGAAGTTGATCTTAAATATCGATTGTTTGTTGCATCATAAATATAGCGGTGAACTACTGGGACAGGAGCAAAAATTGTTCCAGCAGATTCTACTAATAATAGGAAGTCCGTATACGCACAATCCTTATTTACACATGAGTTCACACTTTCCTTTAAATACGAACATAACAAAATATAATGCTTAATTAAAAAATCGCCCTCTGTTAAAGAAGGCGATTTAAATTTTAGGTCCACTCTTTGGGGATATTCCCGGTTTGATGGAGATGTAAACCTGATTATATATAGTGTTTAAACTGTAACAGTTGCTTGCGTATTATTGCTTCGAAGCTGAAGTGCTAATGCAGCTGGATTTACCTCTGTAACAATAATTCCCGTCGCATTTGCATGCTGCAATGTTTGATTTGTGCTTGCTGCTCCTTCGGCAAAAATAAATTTTATTTCTTTATTTACCAATTGTTCAATAACTGCAGCTGGAAGTTCTTTATCCTTAACCCATAATGCATCAATAGGAGATGAAATTACAGATAATTCATTAGCTGGATCATCTTCTACAGAAATGATTTCAAAACCAAGTTTTTCTAAGGATTTCGTTTCGCTTTGATCAATCCCGATGCTAGCAATAACTTTTTTGCGAATACCTTCCTGACGATTAAATGGAGAGGAAAGCAAGCTTTTAATTACAGCGTCATTCGATTGTTGTGCAGCTTGATTAACTCCAGTTGCTTGATCAATTGCTTGCTCTAAGTCTGCCAGAATATCTTCTACAGCTTCTAGTCCAATCGACAAGCGGACAAGCTCTTCAGTTACACCGCTTTTCTTCAAATCTTCAGCATTTAGCTGCTGATGTGTCGTTGAAGCAGGATGGATGATTAAGGATTTAGCGTCTCCAACATTTGCTACATGTGACCATAGCTTCACATTGTCGATTAGCTTTCTACCTGCATCGCGTCCCCCTTTGATACCGAATGTAATAATCGATCCATAGCCGCTCTTGAAATATTTCTTAGCAAGCCCATGTGATGGATGTTCCTTTAAACCAGGGAAGCTGACCCATTCTACTGCTTCATGTTTTTGTAAATAGGCAGCAACTTTTTCTGCGTTCTGTGCGTGTCTTTCAATTCGTAAATGTAGCGTTTCTAGACCTTGTAAAAATAAAAATGCACTTTGGGGGCTTAAGCATGCACCGATATCACGTAATAATTGAACACGAAGTTTTGTAATAAATGCTGTTGGACCAAGATCTTTATATTTTAAGCCGTGATATGTTTCGTCAGGCTCGGTGAAGCCAGGGAATCGATCGTTATTCCAGTCAAATCTTCCACCATCAACAACGACCCCGCCAATTGTCGTTCCGTGACCGCCGATCCATTTTGTTGCGGAATGAATAACAATATCTGCGCCCCAAGTGAGCGGTTTTGCGATATAAGGGGCAAAAGTATTATCAATAATTAATGGAATATCATGAGCATGTGCAATATCAGCAACAGCTTCTACATCAAATACGTAAAGACTTGGATTTGTGATGATTTCACCAAATATAGCTTTTGTTTTATCGGTAATCGCAGCTTCAAATTCCTCCGGTTTTGTACCATCAACAAATTTTACTGTAATCCCATAGCGTGGAAGGGTCGCTGCAAAGAGATTGTACGTACCGCCATATAGGTTGCTGTCCGCAATAATTTCATCCCCAGCTTCCGCGATATTCAAAATTGCTAGCGTAATAGCAGCCATTCCGGATGATGTTGCAACAGCACCAACCCCATCCTCCAGCTGAGCAACACGCTGTTCAAATGCATCAACCGTTGGATTCATAATACGAGAATATATATTACCTGATTCTGCTAAACCAAATAAGTTTTGTGCATGTTCTGTATCACGGAAAACATAAGAAGTTGTTTGATAGATTGGAACAGCACGCGCACCTGAAGTTGGGTCCGGCTGTTGACCACCATGAAGTAATACCGTTTCTGGCTGAAATTGTGACATAATAAAATTCCTCCTTGAAATGTTATGTTTTTTTACTAGAAAACTATAAACTTTAATACCGTGGATCACTTGGCTACCGAAACAGCCACGTCCAGCTCCAGCGCTAAAGCTGTAGCGAGACTTCCCTCGCCTCCGTACGATAAAGAAGACTTGCCGACTGGCTAAGACATGAGACCTAGTCGCACTTATACCCTTGTGGTGAAAGTCAACATTGACTCTAGGTAAAAGGATGGCCGACTAAAACCAGGCTACGCCTAACATCGGCATACCCCTAAAGGGGCATGTTTCCTTTATCTCCTGCGGCTCAGTCCGTACGTCGCTAACCGGGCGCTTACGCTTTTGTGTTTGAAGAGGGAAAATGAAAAAGCCCTCTTCCTAAGAAGAGGGCGTATGTACGAACCGTTCCTCCTCTCATCTTCCAGGTTTTTACCCTGTAGGATTTAGCACCGTTACAAGCAGGTTAATGCTTTAAGGTTGCCGGGCTTCATAGGGCCTATTCCCTCCGCCGCTCTTGATAAGAGATGTTGCATTATTTAAGTTAGTGTGAGTATACAATGAATTCTATTATCTGTCAATGATGTTTTCTGAAAAGTTTAAATTAGGTTGAATGTAATTGCATGTTGCAGGATTTACCTAAAGCCAGAGATTCATTTTAATGTGTTCTCAAACGACGCTGCGAATTTTTATAAATAGACGCCATATATATAAATAAAGCAGTCCAAATAAAAGCAAACGTAACTAGATGTGCTTGTGAGAAGGGCTCTTTATAGAAAAACACACCAATTACAAGCATCATGGTAGGTGTGATATATTGCAGGAAACCTACCATGGCTAGAGGAATCTGCTTTGCACCACTGGAAAATAACAATAGTGGAACAGCGGTAGCAATACCCGCTCCAATTAAAAATAGGTTCGTAACTGTTATAAATGGTGTAAAAGTAAATGAACCGCTTGGAATAATCCATAAGTAAATAAGTGCGACTGGTGTAATAAGCAATGTTTCAATTGTCAGCCCGGAGATTGCGCTGACATTCACTGTTTTTTTCAGTAACCCGTATAATGCAAATGTGGTTGCTAGCAGCAGTGAAATCCATGGAAATACACCGTAATTGAATGTTAAGTAAAGCACACCAATTGCTGCTAAAATAAAGGAAAGTAATTGACCTTTCGTTACAGGTTCTTTCAAAATGATAATTCCTAGTAAAATACTAATAAGCGGGTTGATATAGTATCCAAGACTTGCTTGCAGGATATGTCCTTGAACAACTGCCCAAATAAATAGAAACCAGTTTAATGTAATCACAATCGCGGCAGCTGTGATCCCAAGTAATTGCTTTTTCTTTTTCATAATTTGTCGGCATTCCTGTATGAAGTTATTCCATTTACCAAGAAAAATGACAAGAAGCAGCATAAATACTGCTGACCATGCTATTCGATGTGCTAGAATTTCCCCGGCTGGAACATAATCAATTTGTTTCCAGTACATTGTAATAATCCCCCATAAGAGGTAGGCACTGAATGTATAGATGATGCCGGTTTTCGTATGCCGATTATCCATTATATTTTCCCTCCTAAGCGGATTTTTTGAACAACCTTTAACATTTCTATAATAGTAGATGGAATTTACCAATTTAGCAATCACGTAGCTTAGCTTAAGTTTTAGAAAACGCTTTCATAATCAAGTTTTATTCGATATGATAGATGTGAGCGTAAGAGACATCTATTAAGAGGGGGTTTGACGATGACACAAAAACAAAATCAAAAACGTATTGAAACGGCTGTCATCCATGAAGGCTATGATACTAAAGAAATGCTTGGGAGTCTTTCCACACCCATTTTTCAAACATCTACCTATACATTTGAAACTGCGGAGCAGGGGGAACGTCGCTTTGCCGGTGAGGAGTCGGGCTATATTTATTCTCGCCTGGGGAACCCAACCGTCCGTGTGCTTGAAGAGCGTATTGCGACTTTAGAAAAGGGAGAAGCTGGTCTTGCATTTGGATCGGGAATGGCGGCAGTGTCAGCTGTTCTCATTGCACTCACCAAAGCAAATGATCACATTATATGTTCATCGGGTTTATATGGATGTACGTTTGGATTTCTAACGATGATGCGAGAAAAGTATAATATAACTACTGATTTTTCGGAGATGAAATCAAAGGAAGAGCTTCGCAGTCTTATTCGGCCAGAAACGACCGTCATTTATGTAGAGACACCGATTAATCCAACGATGCGCTTAATCGATTTACAGCAGGTGGCAGAGGTTGCAAAGGAATACGGTATTCCGGTTGTAGTGGACAATACATTTTCTTCTCCTTATTTACAGCAACCATTGGAATTAGGGTGCGACATTGTCCTTCATAGTGCAACGAAATATATCGGCGGACATGGAGATGTAATTGCAGGTTTAGTCGTTGGCAAAAAATCCTTTATTGATATGCTTTCCAATACAACACAAAAAGATATCGGCGGGGTTATATCTCCATTTGATGCATGGCTTTTACTGCGTGGTTTAAAAACATTGGCGGTTCGTTTGGACCGTCACTGTGACAATGCCCGAAAAATTGTGGCACAGCTGAAGATGCACCGGCAAGTCGCTAACGTATATTATCCAGAAGATGACGACAATCCGGATCTTGCGATAATGGAAGGACAAATGAAACGTGGAGGGGGAGTCATTTCCTTTGATGTGAAAGGGAATAAACAGCAGGCGCAGCAGTTGTTGAATCAATTGGGTTTCTTAAAAATTGCAGTAAGTTTAGGCGATGCCGAAACGTTAATTGAGCATCCTGCTACAATGACACATGCAAGCATACCATATGAAGTTCGGCAACAAATGGGTATCACAGACCAGCTCATTCGACTTTCAGTCGGACTGGAAGCGTGGGAAGATATTTGGTCTGATTTAGAGCAGGCTTTAGATCAATTATAAGAAAAGCAGCACTCATTTTACATGCACGTCTAATGCTAATTATTTTCTAGCATGGACGTGTATTTTATTTGTACTTTAATAATAGAATTGGATAGGTAGGAGGGATATTTTAACTTGAAGTTTATATAAACTGTGGATTAGTGTATTTAAATGGATTGTGCGTCTACCCGCTCCGGAAATATAATTCGCGCATCCAAAGGGGAGCTGTTGAGCCTCCTTGTGCTGTCGCACTGCGCAGTCTCACCGATGCTCTTCTTCCCACAGGAGTCTACGTATATTTCCTCCGCTAGTATATGCTCACCAGTTATTACTTGTGGAATTAATAAAAACGATATCGATGCGCTACCAGTCCAGGTGAGTGCAGGGCGGTGACTCCAGTGGGAATAGCACGTGTCTGAAGACTCACCGGAAGTGGGTTTCTTCCGGAGAGGCTGAAGCCGTGCCCACGGAAAGCATCCGCCCGAAGCGATCCCAGACGGCGATTATTGCACATACTTGAAGAAAACAGCCGAGAAGTTAGTTCGCAGTTTCTTTCAAATATGATAAAAAGAAAATTTCCCTACTATGTTTTAACTTTTGTTGGATAGGCTAAATAGTATGCATGAAACATCGGAAAAGCAGCGCATCACTAACCTGGATTAAATTTCTGTGCTATATTAGATAGTGGAAATATACGTTTAGAGGGAGATTGATACGATGGGAATACTGTCGTTTTTACTCGGACTTATAATCGTTTTAAATATTGCATTGGGTATTTCTATTGTATTTTTGGAAAGGAAAGATCCAACGTCTTCATGGGCATGGTTAATGGTATTACTATTTATTCCCATTGCTGGCTTTATCCTTTATTTAATTTTTGGTAAACCAATAAGCAACAGACGAATTTTCACCTGGGATAAGAAAAGCAGGCTGGGTGTGAAAACGACTGTTCAATCGCAGCTGCGTTCCTTGGAGGATGAGGATCTCCATTTTAATGATGAAGCAATGCAGGAGTATAGCGATCTGGTGTATCTACTATTAAGAAATGACGATGCTATTTTTTCACAAGATAATGCGGTAGAAATTTATACCGATGGAGAAGAAAAATTTGAAGCGTTGATTCAGGATTTGCAAAAGGCAAAAGACCATATTCATATGCAATACTATATTATGAGAAGTGACGAGCTCGGTCAGCGTTTAGCAGAGGTTCTCATAAAAAAAGCGAATGAGGGTGTTGATGTACGAGTGCTCTATGATGACATGGGATCACGTTCTTTAAAAAGAAGCTATGTAAAGCGATTAAAGAACGCTGGTGTTATGGTAGAGGCGTT
The DNA here is from genome assembly GCF_038002145.1 of Oceanobacillus sp. FSL W7-1309. Classification (NCBI taxonomy): domain Bacteria; kingdom Bacillati; phylum Bacillota; class Bacilli; order Caryophanales; family Bacillaceae; genus Oceanobacillus; species Oceanobacillus sp. FSL W7-1309. The sequence continues at coordinate 907,351 of NZ_JBBOBX010000001.1, read as the reverse complement.
TTTTCCTTCTAAGCTCATCATCAACTTTAAAATAAACTATCGAAATCATCGTAAGCTAACGATTATAGATGGGAAGATTGGCTATATTGGTGGTTTCAATGTTGGTGATGAATACCTCGGAAAAAGCAGGAAATTCGGATACTGGCGTGACACGCATCTACGTGTAATGGGGGAAGCTGTTCAAAGCTTACAGACTCGCTTTATTCTCGATTGGAATCAAGCATCCAAAAATGATATTCTATATGATGATCGCTACTATAACACGAGTACAAGTGGAGACGTAGGCGTTCAGATTGTTTCAAGCGGTCCGGATACAGAATGGGAACAAATAAAAAATGGCTATATTAAAATGATTATGGCGGCAAAGGAATATATTTACATTCAAACACCTTATTTTATACCAGATGAAAGTGTGAAAGATGCATTGCGAATTGCTGCATTATCCGGTGTAGATGTGAAAATTATGATTCCGAATAAACCAGATCATCCATTTGTGTACTGGGCAACGTTGTCCAGTAGTGGAGAACTATTAACGGCTGGTGCAGAGGTATTTATTTATCAAAACGGTTTTCTCCATGCGAAAACAATTGTCGTCGACGGGAAAATTGCATCAGTAGGGACTGCAAACATTGATGTTCGCAGCTTCCGTCTCAATTTTGAAGTAAATGCATTTTTATATGATACCGAAATAGCTGATCGGCTAGTTCAAAAATTTAACAATGATATTAAATTATCGACACAAATGACGAAGAAGCTGTATGATCAAAGAACAATCGGCATCCGATTTAAGGAATCAATTTCTAGACTAATTTCGCCAGTGCTATAGTACGTTCCCAAAAGAAGCAGTAACTTATAGTAAATGGCAAGTCATCGGGAGGACAAGAATATGGAAGCAAAACCATGCTCAAACTCATTAGCAATTAAAACAACACACGTACTTCCGCCAGATACAAATGCTTTTGGTACATTATTTGGTGGAAAGTTAATGGCGCATATCGATGATATAGCAGCAATAGCTGCCGTGAAGCATGCAAGGAATCCTGTTGTAACTGCATCAACGGACTCGGTTGATTTCCTGGCACCTGTAAAAGTTGGCTATTCGATTTCAATCGAGGCATTTGTTACATGGACACATCATACATCGATGGAAGTTTTTGCGAAAGCAGTAACAGAAGATTTAGTAACAGGAGAAAGAAAGGTCAGCGCGACCGCGTTTATGACATTTGTAGCTATTGATGAAAATGGAAAACCTGTCCCTGTACCATCTGTTTATCCAGAAACAGACTTAGAAAAAATGCTCCATGAAAATGCAGCATTACGTGCTAAGCGCAGGGGAGAAAGAAGACGACATTCTCAAGATCTCGCCAAAACCTTTGGTACAAAATACGCAATGGAATAAAAAATTGAGTCAGGCATAATGAAAAAAGGCTGTTGCAAGCGCGACAGCCTTTTTTCATTAGTCTTTTAGCTTTTCAGTATCTTCTTCAACCTCATCAGGGCTAACATGGTCATCAGCCCAAGATTGAATTTCCTTAATTACTGGTTCTAAGTCTTTCCCTTTTTGAGAAAGAGAATATTCAATTCGAACAGGGAATTCAGAATAAATATTCCGCTCCACAATTCCTTCTTTTTCAAGTAGTTTTAGTCGATCGGACAGCAGCCTGCCGCTAATTGGCAAATCAGCTTCCATCTCGGAGAAGCGTTTTGTTCCCTTTAATAATTCAAATAAAATTAAACCAACCCAGCGTGTACTAAGGAGCCCCATCGCCTTTTCAAAACGTGGACATAATTTCTCCATTATGATCACCTCATTCCTATACGATCATTTCAATTTGCTTTATATTAAAACATTACAGTGATTACAAAAAGTAACTTCTATACTATTATAATATCATAAACTGCTAATACCGTAAATAGAACTGACCTCGCGTACTGTTACCGGTAGATAGGAATTTGAAAATGAAGAAGGTTATTTTGGCAATTTTCGGTTGATTATGGAATAATGACTATATGGTACATTCATCCCAGTAATAAAAGACATACTATTTAAAAAGTAATGACTTTTAGGTGAAGCCATTATCTGAAATAATCTTGGAGGTTTGAATTATGGTTAATCAAAAAACACAAGAGAAATATGCAGAATTAGCATTACGCACAGGTGTTAATTTACAAAAAGGGCAAGCATTAATGATTAACGCACCACTTGAAGGAGCAGATTTTACAAAAATCGTTGCTCATAAGGCTTACGAATTAGGTGCGAAAGATGTTCATATTAACTGGGTCGATGACGAATTGACTTTATTAAAGTATGAAAACGCTCCAGATGAAGTTATTGAACATTTCCCGGAATGGCGAGTGAAGCTTCATGATACATTTGCAGAAGATGGAGCGGCGATATTACACATTCGTTCAACAAACCCTGATTTATTACAAAATATTGATCCATCACGTGTTGCTAAAGCAAACAAAGCTGCAGCAGAAGCAATGATTAATTTCCGTAACTATACAATGAACGACAAGATCCCTTGGTCCATCATTTCAATTCCATCAGGTGATTGGGCACAGAAAATTTTCCCTGATAAGTCAAAAGAGGATGCAGTGGAAAGCCTTTGGGAAGCTATTGTAAACATTGTGCGTGTAGATCAGGAAGATCCAATTGCCGCATGGGATAAGCATAATGCAACATTAAAAACAGCACGTCAGGTTTTGAATGGGAAAAACTACCAAAAACTGATTTTCAACGCACCTGGAACGGATCTGGAAATGGAGCTTCCACAAGGACATATTTGGAAAGGCGGATCTGCTGAAGCAGAAACAGGTGTTACATTTAATCCAAATATCCCAACAGAAGAAGTTTTCTCTATGCCGCATAAATATGGTGTCAATGGAACAGTAGCGAGCACCAAACCTCTTAACTACGGTGGTAGCTTAATCGATAATTTCAGCCTGACTTTTAAAGATGGTAAAGTTGTTGATTTTAAGGCGGAAAAAGGGGAAGAAGTACTAAAGCATCTGCTTGACTCGGATGAAGGAGCGCGCAGATTAGGAGAGATTGCATTAGTTCCAGATGAATCTCCAATATCCCAATCAGGATTAGTTTTCTACAACACATTATTTGATGAAAATGCATCTTGTCATATCGCTTTAGGAAAAGCATATCCAACGAACTTGGAAGGCGGTTCTAAAATGAGTGCAGAAGAACTTGATAAACATGGTGTCAATGATAGCTTAATCCACGTTGACTTTATGATTGGTTCTGCGGACATGAATATTGACGGTGTAAAAGCAGATGGAACAACAGAAGCAGTATTCCGCAATGGAACATGGGCTTTAAATGTAAAAGGTGAATAAATAATAAAAATCCAGCGCTCGCATAAGCGCTGGATTTTCACTTGTCCAGGAAAGTATCCCAATGCTATCGCTCGAACCTGCCATCTATCTATGACACCGTCCTACCAAATAAAGCACCATCTATCCATTCTATGACACCAATCTGCCAAATAAAGCACCACCTATCCATTCTATGACACCAATCTTCCAAATAAAGCACCATCTATCCATTCTATGACACCGTCCTGCCAAATAAAGCACCAACAATTCACGTTACCACACACTGACCTACATCAACTCATTCTTAACCAACACAGCTTTAATTTTCGTATAATCATATTCCTCTGGCAGCAATTCTTTCAACGGCTTTAGCTTTGGTTCCTCAAGCTTTTCATGAGCTGCAAGTACAACTTCTTCTTCTTGATTATTAAAAAATATCCCCCATGCTAGTGGATAGCCATCTTGGACAGCTTTAAAAATATGATTCTCAATCGTCATTTTAGAATAACCTCGAATAGTTGCGATATCTTTCAATGATTTCCCCGATTGGAACATCTGGTAGCTGATTAAGTGACTAGGTCGGTCATCTGCAGTTTTCTTTTCCTTCGATTTCGCTGAGCTAGTATCTCCAATTCTAATTTTCTGTTTGACATCTGGATGTTCTGCACGCCAATCTTGAATAATTGCTAAAAATTCCTCGCCATACTGTTCGTATTTCTTTTCACCAATTCCTTTGATTTCAAGCATATCCTCTCTATCAGTAGGGAAATAACGGCTTAGCTCCTTTAATGTAACATCGGAGAAAAGGACATATGGCGGCACATTTTTCTCGTCGGCGATTTGTTTTCGTAATGCACGTAATCTTGCAAATAGATCTTCTTGGTAATCCGCATCCTCGTTCGTTGGAATTGGTGCAGTGAACATTTCAACAGGACGTTTTCCTTTTAAAACATCCACTGAATTTTGGTTCAACCGTAATGTTGGGTATTGCCCCTCCTCGGTTGCAAGTAGCTGTTCTGCAATCATGAAGTGTATCCGTTCCGTTAATTCCTTCTCTGTATACGCAGAAAGTATCCCATAGGTTGTAATTTGATCAAGGCGAAAATCGCGCAGCTTTTTATCTTTGGATCCCTTTAGAACCTTTGCTGTCATTCCGACACCAAAGCGCTCACCCATTCGCTTCACACAGGAAAGAATCATTTGTGCTTCTTCGGTAATGTCCATTTTTTCCTGGCGTTCGACACAGTTACTACAACGATTGCAGGATCCTTTTATTACCTTTTTATCAAAATAATCGAGTATAAATGACGTCAGACAGCCATGGGTATGACAGTAGTTAATCATTGCTTGCAATTTCCGGTATTCGTTCTGTTTCGAAGCTTCATCCATTTGGGACTGCTCAATTAAAAACTTCTGCAGCTGCACATCCTGTGGAGAGAAGAGGAGAATACAATCACTTGGTTCTCCATCACGGCCTGCACGACCTGCTTCCTGATAATACGATTCAATGTTCATTGGCATTGCATAGTGAATGACGTAGCGAACATTCGATTTGTCGATCCCCATACCAAAAGCATTCGTGGCAATCATAATCGATTTCTCATCATGGATAAATGCAGCTTGTGCTTCCTTTCTTTCTTGTTCCGTTAAACCTGCGTGATATTTAGAAACAGAAATCCCGCGCTTCGTCAGTTGATCATATAATGCATCTGCTTGCTTTCGTGTGGCAGTATAAATAATGCCGGATTCCTCCCGGTGCTCTTCTAAAAACGACCGAATGTAAGATTGCTTGTCCTTTCCTTTTACGAGATGAAAGGAGAGGTTTTCTCGTTCAAATCCGGTATTCACTACATGATCATCCGCTATATACAGCAATTCTTGAATGTCATGAATGACCTCTTCTGTAGCTGTTGCAGTTAATGCAACGAATACAGGAATGTTTGATAGCTTTTTCAAATTAGGAACGATTGAACGATAGCTTGGTCTAAAGTCATGTCCCCATTGTGATATACAGTGGGCTTCATCAAATGCTACAAGTGCTAATGGGATACGTTTAATCACATTCACAAATGTCATAGATTCAAAGCGTTCTGGTGCCACATAAACAAACTTATAACGACGGTTTGCAACATCACGTAATCGGGCTTGTTGTTCTCCGGTAGAAAGGGAGCTGTTAATGTAGGTGGCAGGGATACCTAAAGCTTGTAGAGCATCCACTTGGTCTTTCATAAGAGAGATTAATGGGGAAATGATAATAGCGGTCCCGTCCATCGACATACCAGGGATTTGGTAGCACAGTGATTTACCACCACCGGTTGGCATCACAGCAAGGGTATTATGTAGTTGTAAAATATGATTTATTGTTTGTCCTTGCCCTGGACGAAATGTTTCGTAGCCAAAATAAGTTTGTAGAATTTTCTCTTCTTTTACTAGCGTCATTAGGGAGCCTCCTTTTCATAAAATGTAAGTGCTGCAAAGGTATGGCCTAAAGGCCGTTGAACAGAATCAAAAATTTACGGGCTGTCTTTACAAAAAGGGGATGACACAAGGTCCTCCCTCTCGTTTCTATCTTTTTCACTCTTACAGCCCGTTAATCTGTGACAGATTTATTCTTATCCTAACATATTTTCGATTGGACTGTCAGTAGTAGAGGTGGAGATTACATGCCTTATCAAAGGCACTCGTACCCGTATCCATAGTCATCCCATCGCCCCTTAAAAAAGCTGAGCTTAACAGATCAACTCCTCCATTTGTCAACGAATAGTCCAATCAGGCCTCCGACAATTGCTGGAACAACCCACCCTAGTCCTAAGGAGAAGAAAGGGAGAACCTCCATATATTTAGTCACCGCTTGCAGCTTGAATCCAAATGCGGTTAGTCCATCATATAGACTAAAGACAGCTGTTAGGAGAACTGCGCCGCGATAAACGGCTTTTGCGCCACCGAATAACCTATCTAAAAATGTAAGAAGAATGAGGACAATCGTTATTGGATAAATAAATACGAGCACTGGAACAGAGTAGTTAATAATTGTATTCAGTCCTTGGTTTGCAATTAGAAAGCTCAAAATTGTGACAGTTAAAATAACCCATTTATATGGGATCTTTGTCGTTTTTGAGAAAAATTCTCCAGAAGCTACGACAAGCCCAATGGATGTGGTGAAGCATGCTAATATAACGATACATCCAAGTAATAATGTTCCGAAATTACCAAAAATAATGCTCGCTGCACGGGATAAAATTTCTCCGCCATTTGTAAATTCCCCATTAATAGCCATCTTACTTCCGATCCAGCCAAGTGAGCTATAAACAACGATTAAGCTGATACCTGCAATTGCGCCAGCTTTCAAAGTAGATTTTACTAAGGCGTTTCGAGTTGTTATGCCTCTCTCTTTAAACGCATTTACAACGAGTATGCCAAATGCAAGAGCTGCAATCGCGTCCATCGTCAAATACCCTTCCATAAAACCTGTAAAAAAGGGTCCGTTTTGATATTTTTCAGTCGGAGTAGTTAAGGCAGTGTCTAAGGTGAGAAAACTGCCAACACTTAATCCAATAATAGCAATTAATAGAATTGGAGTAAGATACTGACCGATTTGATCCACCATTTTCGATGGATTGATGCTAAATAAAAAAACAAGTACAAAGAAAATAACTGTAAAAATAAATAATGGAATTGGTGAGCTCTCATTTGTAAATGGTTCAATACTCATTTCGTATGCAACTGTAGCTGCCCGGGGTATTCCAAAAAACGGGGCAATTGCCAGATAGATAATAGAAGTAAAGATCAAACCGAACAATGGGTGAACATGATCCGATAATTCCCTTGCATCATTTTTAACAAAAGAAATAGCAGTTACTGCAAGAATGGGTAGTCCAACTCCAGTAATAATAAAGCCAATTATTGCAGTCCAGTAAGCAGTTCCTGCGTCAATCCCTAATGTTGGTGGGTATATTAAATTGCCCGCTCCAAAGAATAAGGCAAAGAGCATAAAACCAATCGTGAATGTATCTTTATTCATAACATAAAGCCTCCGAGATATATGAGTAAATTAATTAATCTTCCTGATTTTGTCGTTGTATTTTGAAAATTCGTCTCGTTATCAGATGATTTAAATAAATGTTTTTGCAAATTTTGCAACGAGAATCATCGTAACAAGACTGTTAGTACTTGTCAATGTTCGATGTTAATTGTTGTAGAGGACCAGTTTAGAAAAGATTTTGTAAAACGTTTTATACATCTAACATATAACTTGCATAGACGATGCAACATTTTATAACCAGCATATATTTCCCATTATTTACTAAAAACGCTCAAATCATTTACATTTCATGGATACATCTATAAAATAACGTTTATAAAATTTGCTTAGGGGGGTTGAGATGGTTCCTTCATTGTTATTTGAAATCATGATCATTGGTTTACTTGGAATTGGATCACAATGGGTAGCGTGGCGTTATCGATTACCTGCGATTGTTGTAATGGCCATTACGGGATTATTAGTTGGTCCAATTTTTGGATTTATAAACCCTGAGGAGAGTTTTGGTCCGATGTACAGTCCGATTATTTCGGCGGCGGTTGCAATTATTCTCTTTGAAGGGAGCTTGAACCTAAGCTTTAGCGAGCTGCGTGGTGTAGGGAAATCGATTTTCCGAATATCAACAGTCGGCGCATTTATTGCCTGGATCCTTGGGTCTTTAACTGCTCACTATGTTGCAGGTCTTTCTTGGGCGGTAGCTTTTGTTATTGGTGGATTGTTTATTGTAACTGGTCCAACTGTCATTATGCCGTTGCTCAGACAGTCAAAATTAAAAGCAAGACCTGCTAAAGTTCTGAAATGGGAAGGAATTATCGTTGATCCAATTGGTGCGTTACTTGCAGTCTTTGCTTTTGAAATCATCACATTTATTACGGCAATTGACCCTGATGGTACACAGCTTCTTATGTTTTTCGCAGCTTCCTTATTTGCGATTATTCTTGGTTGGGCGCTGGGACGTGGTCTTGGATGGATGTTTGAAACAGGACATATTCCTGAATTCCTAAAATCACCGGCAGTGGTTGTCGTTGTTATCTTTTGTTTTACAGCTGCAGATGAAGTCATGCATGAAACAGGGCTTTTATCTGTGACAGCAATGGGAATAACACTAGCTAATATGGGGATTAGTTCAATCTCTGATATGCGCCATTTTAAAGAAAATATCTCTGTGCTGCTCATATCAACAATTTTTATTATGCTTACAGCTTCCTTGGAAATGGACACGATTCTGCATATATTCAGTCCAAATATTATTGGGTATGTTCTATTAATGATGTTTGCTGTTCGTCCATTGTCCATTTTTATAGCTACAATTGGTACAGGACTATCTTTTAATGAACGGGCACTTGTTGGTTGGATTGCTCCGCGTGGGATTGTTGCATTGACGGTATCAGGCTATTTTGCAACTGTTCTAGCTGACGCGGGATATGAGGATGCTTCCATTTTAACAACATTGACGTTTGCACTTGTTATCTTTACAGTTTTGGCCCATGGATTTTCCATTGGCTGGCTGGCGAAGAAATTAGATTTATCGATGACAGGCAATCCTGGTGTGCTGCTTGTTGGCAGTAATCCATTTACAATTGAATTATCCAAATCCTTAGCGAAGGTAAATGTACCAGCAATGATTATTGATTCATCCTGGGAACATTTAAGTATAGCAAGAAAGTCGGGCGTACCCTTTTATTATGGAAATATGCTCTCTGAACAAACGGAACATCATTTAGACACGATTCCGTATGAATACCTGCTTGCCGCGACTGATGACCGAGCATTTAACTCTTTAATCTGTACGACATTTCTACCAGAATATGGCAGGACAAATGTGTTTAAGGCGAGTCCTTACAACCAGCTTGACAATGGCTATGCAAAAGGAGTCGTTTCCAAGGTAGGTGGAAGAATCTTATTCGATAAGAAATTTCCGCTCGAAATCTTGATTGGAAAAATTGAGAGTGGTTATGTATTCCGTCAAACAACATTGACAGAGCAATTCAACTTTGAAGCGTACAAAGCAGAAAAGGATCCTTCAACTATTTTCTTATATTTAATCAAGCCTTCAGGACAATTGAAGTTTTTCTCTGAGGAAATGCGTACTGTTCCTGCAATAGGTGACAAAATCGTTAGCTTAACTCCACCAACAAAGGAGCAAGCAAAAATTCAAGCAAAATTGGAAAGTAATCGAACGTTAAACGAGTAAAAAGGGAGGGAGGAGAGCGTAATGTGCTCTCCTCCCTATTACGTTCGCCTCTTGCTTACTCATCTATTTCGTCTAGCTGGCGGTTCACCTCAGCGATTTCACCCTCCAGCCGGATTAACTGTTCTTCAGCAGAGGATACTCTGCCTTTGACATATTCCAACTTGTCCATGTCACTCTGAATCCGAACATAATCGGATTTTAATTCATCCAGTTTTGCTAGCAGCTGTAGCTTTGTCATGAATCATCCCCCCTTTGATCTGATGTGTTTATTATAGCAAAAACAGCGACTGTATTTTTTATTTCGTTAATAAAAATGAATAGTTTATAATCCCTTTGCGTAGAATGGTATAGCGTATTGAAAAAGATTTCCTCTGCTAATCATTGGGAAGTATGTGCAAAAGCTATTAATCTAATGATTTTTGGGAGAATTACCTGTACAAGCTTTCTTCAAAAAATGACTTCCAGATATTATGATAAAGAGTTATAGTATAAAGCAGAAAAGTATGCTAAAATTTTGACATATATATAATGGTATGGGGGTAATGATGTGAGTAATTGGGAAGCAATCTTTCAAAAATGGGACTCATTTGAAGGTCTCGATAAGGATTTAAAAACAGAATTACATACAATTAAAGATAATAAGCATGCACTAGAAGACGCATTTTATAAAGAATTAACATTTGGTACCGGTGGTATGCGAGGTGTCCTTGGTGCCGGTGTTAATCGAATGAACATCTACACGGTTAGAAAAGCTGTTAATGGGCTTGCGAACTATTTATTAGCAAACCAAGTTAATGTCCGTGATAGAGGTGTTGTTATTGCCTATGATTCCAGAAATATGTCAAAAGAATTTGCAGTCGAATCGGCGAAGGTACTTGGTTCCTATGGAATTAAAACACATATTTTTGAATCGTTACGCCCAACACCACTTCTTTCTTTTGCTGTTCGCTATTTGCGAACTGTTGCAGGAATCATGATTACTGCAAGTCATAATCCTCCTGAGTATAACGGATTTAAAGTATACAATGAAACTGGTGCTCAAATTGTTCCAGAAGAGGCAAATCTAATCATTGAGTCAATTCAAAAGACGAAAGATGAGCTGACAGTGCCATTTTTAGAAAAGGAAGAACTAGAAGAAAAAGGTCTTCTAAATTGGCTGGGTTATGAAATTGATAATGCCTATTTGGAACGTTTGTATCATATGACGAAAATGAGCGAGGATGTCCATCAAAAAGAAAAAAACTTGCAGATTGTCTTCACCCCATTGCATGGAACGGCTTATAACCTTGTAACGAAAGGGCTTGAGCAACTTAATTTTCCGAAAGTAGCAATTGTGAAAGAGCAGGCAGAGCCAGATGCAATGTTCTCTACTGTTGCATCGCCGAACCCGGAAGAGCATCAGGCATTTTCGCTGGCAATTGAACTTGGTAAAGAGACGGATGCAGATATTCTACTCGGTACGGACCCTGATGCAGATCGTTTAGGGGTAGCAGTTAAAAATAGTGCTGGTGAATACCAAGTATTAACAGGAAATCAGCTTGGGGCATTGTTGCTTGATTACATTTTATCTCATACAAATCCACAGGTCTACCAAAACCCACGTATGATTAAGACAGTTGTTTCAACAGAGCTTGGAAGAGCGATCGCAGAATCATATGATGTAAAAACGCTTGATACGTTGACAGGATTTAAATTTATTGGTGAGAAAATTAATCAATTTGACGCAACTGGTGAGACATTTATATTTGGATTTGAGGAAAGCTACGGTTACTTGATTAGCAGCTTTGCACGAGATAAAGACGCAGTTCAAGCTGCAATGATGGCAACTGAAATGGCTTATTATTGGAAGGAACAAGGAAAAACATTATTTGAGGCATTGGATGTTTTATTTGAGAGGCACGGTTATTTCTTGGAAGGAATGTCTTCCTTAACCTTAAAAGGGAAGGAAGGGTCGGAACAAATCGCTAACATTATGGATGCAATCCGCTCCAACCCACTAAAAGAGATTGCCGGAATAAAAGTTGAACAAGTAGAAAACTATTTAACGAGCGAACGTATGCTAATGGCAGAAGCAAGAAAAGAAACAATTGATTTGCCCCAGGAAAATATGATGAAATTTATTTTGGAGCAAAATGCATGGGTTTGCTTACGTCCATCTGGTACAGAGCCGAAAATCAAATGCTATTACGGTGTATGTGGTAAGGATAAAGAAGATAGTGAAGCAAAGCTAACTTCATTAAAAGAAACAATGGATCAGATTATTTCCGATATATTGGAAGGTAACGAATAATAAAGCTAGATTGGATAAGCTTTCTAAAAGTGAGATTGTTTATAAACAGATAAATATGGCATGTGACCTCTGTTCAAGGATAATACTGATTAACTTTCACTTTACTGGGAATTATAATTTTAGTGATATTCATAAACATTGGTCAATGCTGTAAAGGTCAAAAGTCGTTGGTATAAAGCTGAGAAGCGCTTACGACTGCTAGTTGAACAATCTCCAAAGCGAAATTTGACATTTTGCGATAATTAGGGTTTAATATTAGTAACTTAATATTTCCTAAAGGGGAGTAGCTGTACAATTTAAGTCGTCATTACGAGATAATATCTCCGGCTTAATTGGCAATGAACGTTGTTAGCGAGACCTTTACCCATCGACAGGTAAAGGTCTCTTTTTGTGTGCTTTTCCTGTTGATAAGACTACATTTTAAGGAGAGAACACATGGGAACAGAATTGATTTTGGAATATTTATGGGTTTTAGTTGTTTTGATTGGTTTGGAGGGGCTTTTAGCTGCCGATAATGCATTAGTATTGGCTATTATGGTAAAGCATCTTCCGGAAAAACAACGCAAGCGAGCTTTGTTTTACGGATTGGCCGGGGCATTTGTTTTACGTTTTGGATCATTGTTTGTTATCTCGTTTCTTGTGGAGTTTTGGCAAGTTCAAGCATTAGGTGCTGCTTACCTGTTGATTATCGCCTTTCGGAATCTATATGGTAAATTTAGATCGAAATCCGAAGATGATAGTGAAAAAGGGAAAAAGGTTATTGAGCTTAATGAAAAAGGAGAGGCTTCTCCAAAGGAATTTTGGCTTACTGTTCTTAAAGTAGAGTTTGCTGACTTAGCATTCGCAGTCGATTCGATTCTAGCAGCAGTTGCACTAGCGGTAGCACTTCCAGCAACTGGACTAGGTACAATTGGGAGTCTTGATGCCGGACAATTCGCTGTCATATTCGCTGGTGGTGTGATTGGTCTAATCATCATGCGCTTTGCGGCTAACATTTTTGTTGGCTTACTCCATAAACGACCAGCTCTGGAAACGGCAGCATTTGTAATTGTAGGTTGGGTTGGTGTGAAGCTAGCGGTCTTGGTAATGGCACATCCTGATATTGCATGGATTCCATACGAATTCCCGCATTCCACAATATGGAAAACATCTTTCTATATTATACTTGTTTTAATTGCGGTTGTTGGTTGGTTTGCTTCTAGTCCGAAAAAAGAAAAAGAACAAGAAGCTTAAGAACAAAAGCGCAAGCGCCCGGTTAGCGACGTACGGACTGCGCCCCGAACTCTGGGGTGGTTCGACGAGTCGAACATTCCTACGGAGGAGATTCACTCCAAAGTATAAGATGAACTATGACTTTCGCCGTTATGGGCGAAAAGTCAAGTTCATCTAAAAGGAAACATGCCCCTTTAGGGGTATGCCGATGTTAGGTGTAGCCTGGTTTTAGTCGGCCATCCTTTTACCTAGAGTCAATGTTGATTTCACCACAAGGGTATAAGTGCGACTAGGCCTCATGTCTTAGCCAGTCGGCAAGTCTTCTTTATCGTACGGAGGCGAGGGGAGTCTCGCTAGTCACTGGGAGCCGGAGCTGGATGTGGCTGTTTCGGTAACTAATTTATCCACAACATTCAAATTTTGTAATTTCCTAGATAATGAATAAACACTCCACTTCTTTTTTGGGAAGTGGAGTGTTTTTCTCTCGAATTAATTAATTCGTGCTATTATTCGCTGCATTGGTGGATGCAGTAGTTGAAGCGATTGTAGCGATCATAACTGCCTGTTGTGCCTGCAGGATGGATTCTAATGTCGTTTGAAGAGTTGTTGCTGCTAGGCTCTTATTGTCAATTTTTTCATTTACGTAGAAGGAAACCGCTGTAATCAGATTCATATCCTTTTGCCATCGAAAGCTTTTTTCATTATTTAATTGATCAAACATCTGTGAAATCCCATGCATCTGAAATTGTTCTTCTGGCAGTAGACTTAACATGCCAATAATAGGATAATACATTGGTTTTGGTCTGATACCAGCATCTCTAAAGCTATCCATTATTGTCGTAGTCCGGCTAACTAAACGATCAGCAGACGTGTTTGTATCCAATGAAAGAATATGACTTAGAAACTGCAGGTCATTCCCTTTTCGAAAACCGTTTTTACTTAATGATTCATAGTATCTTTCCATTTGTTCAATAATGTCATTGTGGTTTTCATATGCGAGCAATACAGCAAGTGGGTAATCACTTGCACTTGTGAGGAAAGGATGCTCTTGTTTCATGCCATCATAGATTTCCTTTGCTCGGGCAATCATTTGCTCCTCGTTATTTCTGTAATCGATATGAGTCAGCAATGTGGATGCAGCCAAATACGTGTAGACACCACTACTGAATTTAGCTTTTCTTAATTTATCATATAAAATGAAAAGGTTATTAATTTGATTTTCAGGACGGTCAAATTTTATATCGAGTGTTGCTGCAGTAGTAAATCGTGAAGTAGACTTCATTGGTGAGAAAAAGCCAGCTCTCGCTTTTATACGATCAGCAAGCTGCAGAAATGCATCAAAGTGGAATTCTTTCTTGCTCATCACATAGATAGAAGCAATCGCCATTAAAGTCCGGCTATCGGATACCTTCCATTTCATTGCAGCGTATAGTTCGTTATAAACTGTTTTGTATTGGTTAATTTTTTCTGAATCCATCGATCATCCCGCCTTTCTTTTAAGGGGTATAGTAGTAATACGATTTACAACTGTAAAAGTTTCAGTAAATTTATGTGAATCCTGGCCCTAGTAAGTAAGGTTCTTGATGAGGGGTTGACGAAGCGAAAGTTGCATTTGTTTTTGTTTCACTAAGAGCTTAGGTTAAAATGGAAAAAAAGAGGTGATTGGAATGGCGGAGCATCATTTTCATTTAAACGCAAGCTGGCCTGGTGGACGAAATAGCCACGGATATATCGAAGCAGGAAATTTACAAACGAAGATTTCGATTCCGAAAGAGATGGATGGACCTGATATTGGGACCAATCCAGATGAAATGCTGCTAGGTGCTGCAGCAACATGCTATATCATTACATTAGCAGCAATGATAGAGCGTGCAGACTTACCACTTGACCATATGTCGCTGGAATCAGAAGGGGTTGTTGATGTAACGAAGGGTGTATTCACCTATAAAAAAATAATCCATCGACCAACCGTTTCTTTACAAGCTAGCGCTACTGATGAACAACGTAGAAAACTAAGTAAGCTTGTGGAGAAAGCAGAAAAAAGCTGTATGATTTCTCGGGCAATAAAAGGTAATGTTGAGATTGAATTAGAGGAAAACTTAATGTGATTTCTGAATGAAACAATCGCACCAATCTAAGATGGTGCGTTCTTTTATGTTTAAATGCCAAGTTGAGATCATAATAGGAATACTGTTGCTTGCTAGATGAAAGACTGATATAAATAGTGATCTTCACAAATAGAAAACTGATATATAAGTTAAAATGGCTGCTGTTTGTCATAGGCAAATTTTTCATTGGTATTCTTTCCATCATTCGCCAAGCTGATTACAAAGCTGCATCAATTTTTCACGATGCTTACAAACTATTAACAAATTGATGAAATCACTTCATTTTTTATGATTTTTTCATAAAAAAAGGGTAAAGTGTTTACTACAATGTAAACCGACATAATTAAGAGGGATGAGAAATGATGAAACGAAATTCGTTTTTTGACAATGCAAAGGTATTATTGATTTTTCTAGTTGTTTTTGGACATATTATACAGCCATTTATTAGTGATTCAAAAGGAATGAACACACTGTATATGTGGATTTACACGTTTCATATGCCGGCATTTATTTTATTGTCTGGATTCTTTGCGAAGGGTTCTGGAAACAAAGATTATATTTTAAAACTAGCAAAACGGTTATTAGTTCCATACTTAATCTTTCAAATCCTATACACCATTTATTACTTCTTTATTGGAAAAGAAGGCTGGCAAGCAGGGATTTTCTATCCGCATTGGTCACTGTGGTTCTTGTTTAGTTTGTTCTGTTGGCATATTCTGCTCTCCTGGTATAAAAAATTACCGGCTCTACTAAGTATTTCTCTAGCAGTGCTTGTTGGAATTATTGTGGGATATTTTGGTGAAATTGGGCATACCTTTAGTCTTTCTCGTACATTTGCTTTCTTTCCTTTCTTCCTCATCGGTTTCTGGCTAACGGAAAAGCAAGTAATGTGGGTGAAACATAGGCTGGTGAAAATTTCATCGGTTATCGTTATGACATTATTAGCGGTAGCAATTTACTACTTGCCTGACATTAATACAGGATGGTTGCTCGCGTCCAGTTCTTATGGAGATTTAGGAATGGAACAGTATGGAGGAATTGCAAGGTTCCTATTTTATATTGTTGCTGCAGTGATGACAATTAGTATACTTGCTTGGATACCGCATATAAATCTAGGATGGGTTACGAAGCTTGGAACACGTACATTATATGTATATCTCCTTCATGGGTTTATTGTTCAATTTTTCCGCCAAAATAATTACTTTGAGGTAAATGGGGTTATTGATGTTCTCGGGCTTGCAGCTATTTCAGCCTTAATTGTCATTGTGCTCTCCAGTAAGCCGGTTCTGCGCTTGTGGCAGCCGTTCATTGAAGGGAAAGTTACTTTATTGAAACAGACAATAAAAGGTGAAAGAAATAGAAGCACGACACAAACAGAAAGTTAAATGAAAATAATTGAAACTAAAACGACCATGGATCGTATGAGTAACTACCCCCTTTTTAATAACATAAAAAGAAGCAGGCAATCGAGAATGATTGTCTGCTTCTTTTGTTTGTATCTTGTTTTCTAAAAGATAAAATGTGCAATCAGCGTTATAACTGGGAGTGTAATAATCGTACGCAGTAAGAAAATAATAACAAGGTCTATAAAGGTTACAGGAATCTTTGTTCCAAGTATTAATCCACCGACCTCAGACATGTAAATCAATTGCGTTACTGATAATGCAGCAATGATGAAGCGAGTAATTTCGGCTTCAATTGACGAACCAATAATTGCTGGCAGGAACATGTCGGCAAACCCAATCAGGATGGTTTGTGATGCTTCCTGTGCATGTGGAATTTGCATGAGTTCTAGCAATGGAATAAATGGTGCACCAATCCATTGGAAGAATGGTGTATATTCAGCGATTATAAGAGCAACCAGGCCAAATGCCATTACAACTGGGGCAACACCCATCCACATATCAAAAATGTTCTGTACGCCTTCTTTAATAAAGTTTGTGAAGCTCGTTTCTTTTTTCGCGCGATTTAATGCATTTTTATAGCTATATGTCAAAATGCTTTCGCCGGCAGGGATTGCTTCTTCTATTGGCTCAGCTGATTCATTCATATACGTATCCGGCTTTCTTGATAACGGAGGGATTCGCGGCATAATTAAAGCGGCTACTCCACCAGCTATAACAATTGTAATATAAAATGGAATAAACATATGTTCAAGGTTTACTTCTGTTAAAACGACTAAGGAAAACGTGATGGATACGATGGAGAATGTTGTACCAACTACTGCTGCCTCGCGTTTTGTATAAAGTCCAGCTTCATATTGTTTACTAGTAAGCAAAACACCGATTGTCCCATCGCCAACCCAGGAAGCAAGTGCATCCACAGAAGAACGGCCAGGAAGCTTAAACAACGGGCGCATTATTTTGGTCATTAACGTTCCAAAAAGTTCCAATAAACCGAAGTTCGTTAATAAAGGCAGGAACAACCCAGCAAATAGAAAAACTGCAAATAATACATGGAGTAAGCTGTCTAATAGAGTTTGCCCCGTAGCTTCCCCGTGAATTGCTTCAGGACCGAGCTGAAAAAAGACCATAATCGCAAAAACTGCTGCAAGTACTCTTGTTATTGTCCAAAAGATACTTGTATAAAATAATTGCTGAAAAAAAGGTGTTTTTTCAAATGCTTCTTTCCCAGCTATTTTCGCGATCAACGTCATCACAGCTGTTATGACAATAATAACCATCATGATGGCAGAAAGCTGATTTTCAAGCAATGTTTGTACCCAATTTGCTAAAATTGCTATTGGTATTGTAACTCCATCCGCTGTTTTAATTGGAATGATAAAGATAAATACTCCAATCAGCGAAGGGATAATAAATTTAAAATGATCGATCAATCGATAATTTCTCATAATAACCTCCAAAAAACTCATACCCTAATTTAATATGGCTAAATCCAACTGTATGATTATACAACTTAACGGAAAAATATTCAATCCCAGTTTTAAGGTGATCGAAAGATGCGCTTTATTCCCCCATTATACCTTCATTGTAACAATCTGCGCACAATCATACCATTATGGATTATAAACCATTTAAATG
The DNA here is from genome assembly GCF_038002145.1 of Oceanobacillus sp. FSL W7-1309. Classification (NCBI taxonomy): domain Bacteria; kingdom Bacillati; phylum Bacillota; class Bacilli; order Caryophanales; family Bacillaceae; genus Oceanobacillus; species Oceanobacillus sp. FSL W7-1309. The sequence continues at coordinate 889,137 of NZ_JBBOBX010000001.1, read as the reverse complement.
GGCTCATCGCTCAGTTTCTCAGCCTTTGACCTCAACGGCAGTCCTCACCCAAAGAACTCAATTTCGCACGATTCACTAACTAATATATCTAATCACCCCCTTCAAAATGGATTGCCTATCAACAATGTCTGTTCCTAATATTCCCACATATAACAAAAATCTTAACCTACCTGCTCATTCTGTACAAACGAATCATAATTCGATATCGTTAAAAGTAATAAGATGATGTTGTTCGGGGTAAAAGAATGATGAGGTGTTATATGTGGCTAAGACATTCAAATACAATTCGATTTATCGGTGTACTGTAATCGTATGGATGGCAGTAAAATTTATAATTAAGATATATTTCTTTTATTTTCGAAATAAAATATGGGATAAGAAGACTGTAGCACGATGGGATATAATGCTATCCGATATGGCAAGGGAGTACCGTGTCAAGGCTGAAAAGCTAGGTGGTATTCTGATCAAGCTCGGTCAATTTCTTAGTACGAGAACCGACTTTATGCCAGATATCTTTATCAAAGAATTGGATGATTTAGTGGATCGTGTACCACCAATGCCATATGAAGATGCAATAGCTACCATAGAGGAGGAATGGGGAACAGAAATGGCAACGCATCTGATGGCGTTTGAAAAAAAAGCAGTTGCATCTGCATCGATTGGTGACGTGTATCGTGCCATGCTAAAAGACGGATCAGCGGTGGCAATTAAGATACGGCGTAAACGCATTGAGGAAATTTTCCACAAGGATTTTGTAGCCCTGCGAATGGTCTTTTGGATCTTAAAGGTGTTTACGACATTTGGTAAAAAGGCAGATTTAAATGCATTATACAAAGAACTTGTACTTGTTATGAATCGTGAGCTTGATTATGAGCAAGAACTGGAATTTGGGGAATACTTTTATAAACGGTATAAAGATGATGGCAGCATACGAATCCCCAGATACGAAAATGAGCTGTGTACTGAAAAAGTACTCGTAATGGAATGGATAGAGGGGGCAAAAATAACAGATGTCGAATTTATGAGAAGACATCGCATTGATCGAGAGAGAACAACGAAAACGTTATTCGATCATTATATTGACCAGTTTCTTAATCCTGGGAAATTTCATGCTGACCCACATGCGGGAAACATCCGCATTCAGAAGGACGGTACAATCGCGATTCTTGACTTTGGGATGGTTGGTGAAATCAAAGTAGAGGATACGAAGCAATTTAAGCTGCTTGTACAAGGATTTATCATCGATAATTATGACATCGTTCTTTCATCTTTAGACAAAATGAACTTTATTTTGCCTAATGCGGACAAAAGAAAGCTGAAACGGGTCATTAAAGAAACTGTTGACATGTACTCAGACGGATCGATGAAAAATATTGATTCAAAGGTAATGAGCCAGCTGAGCGAAGACATTAGTGTCATCATGCAAGACCAACCAATCCAATTGCCGGCAAATTATGCTTATTTGTTAAGAGCTGTTTCGATTGTCATTGGAATATTATTTGCTATCTATCCTGAAATGGATATAAAAAAATGGGCTGTGCCTAAGATTAAAACATGGTTCGGTAGAAAAAGTTTATTAGAATCTGTTTCCAAGCAATATGCAAAAAATCTGACCGAACCAATTTTATCGTATCCTCGTGCATTGCTTAGTTTTTTAGAAAGTGGGGAAAAGGATAGGAAATGGGATAAAGTAAAACATCATGTTCAATTAAAGCATCAATTTTATTTACTATTAGAGGTTCTTTCCTTTATGATGGTAGTAATAGCGATTGGCATATCCATTTGGGGATTTGTTGGAAGCATGAAACCGATGGCTGTCATTGGTCTTATCGTGTTAGGTATCTTTATCATTTTCTTGAACATAATTTTCGTAAGCCATTTGAGGATGATTAGAAGGGCAAAGGCTCAAGTAATTGATTCGTAAAGGATTGGCTTAAAACGCAAGATAAATCAGTATATAATATCTTGCTAGACTGGGCTAGCCCCCGGATTAATTTATCCACACAAAAAGCTAAAAAGTAAGGGAGTTGTTGAAAATGAGTGATTACTTAAAAAAAGGGTTTTTATTAGGTCTTGGTGCTGCTATTAGCGGTAAAGAGAAATTAGATCAAAAATTAAAAGAGCTTGTAGACAAAAATGAGCTAACTCAGGAACAAGCCAAAACTGTGATGAAAAATTTCATCGAAAAAGGTGAAATGAAAAAAGATGAATGGAATACTAAACAGTTTGAGAAAACGAAAAACATGGCTGACGAATATGGGATTGCAACAAAAGAAGATATTAACGAATTGAGAGCACGCATCACGGAGTTAGAAGATAAATTGGATCAATTGAATTAATGCATACGGTGAACCGGCTATTAGCCGGTTCACTTTCAATTTAACGGCGAGAACGCTTGAGTTTAGCTAAAACCTACAAAGTATCTACGGATTGCCTAATGGCAAGAAGTAGTAGATGGTCAGTTCCGACCCAGCTTATCCTGGGATAAGCTGTTGCCTGCTGTAGTTGATGAAAATGACTCCTACGATGTGTCGTAAAAAGAGAGTGTCACCCATTTTCTTTGCGTTTCCATTTATTTAGTAGGAAACCCTCACTTCAAAAACGGACGTTTTAAGTGGCGGGAGGTTCATCTTAGCGAAAGATAGACAGATTATTCCTATATACGATTAATCGACACAATGGATAGTCCATTAATCAGTAAATTCTGTCTAATCTTAAATTTTTGTATTGATTCCTGTAATCAAATCCGTTATAATGAACGTGTAAACTTCAGTAGTACAGTATGTATAAAAGGAGTGTTGCGGTATGGAAAGCTTTTTTACGATAAGTAATGTTATGACTAAGAAGCTTGGCAGGAAGTTGCAGGACGAAGAATTGAAATTTTTGCAATGGATGTATGAACGCTATACCGAGGAACAACTGGAAACTGAAATAGAACATACAACAGAAGAAGCTCTGATTACATTAAATTCATAGCTAACAAAAGGTCTTGGGATTACCGAGGCTTTTTTTGTTGTTTGCATGCTGTAGATAACTTAGCCATCGAAACAGCACGTCCACGAAGCGCTAAAGCTGTAGCGTGACTTCCCTCACCTCATGACACAAAAAAAGCAGACTTGCCGGCTGCCAAGACAGGAGGCTTAGTCGCACTTATTCCTTGTGGTGAAATCGGGAATGGCCTCCAAGTAAGGATGGCTGATTAAAACCAGGCTACGCTCAACATCGGCAGGGCTATGTTTCCTTTTAGATGAACTTTTGCCCGTAGGAGCAAAAGTCATAGATCATCTTATAATTTGGAGTGAATCTCCTGCGTCGGAATGTTCGACAGGTCGAGCCACCCTAAAGTTCGGAGCGCAGTCCGTACGTCGCTATCCGAGTGCTTAGGCTGTTGCTCTTGTCATCGTGGATTTCTATTATCATATAAATAATCATGCTATAATGAGAACATCTGAGTAGGACAACGGTAATAAGGAGTGATAGCAATGGCAGTAGCGAACAATACCATTATAAAAAAGATGTTAAATGAATTATACCTTGCTAAAGAGAACCAGCATGAACAGGATCAGATGGTGGCGCATATCGCAAATGTGCGTTTATTATGTGACCTCTTTTTAGAGGGGGAACAGCCTGTTGTGAAACAGGAGAAGACTGGTTTTACCGATGCAGAAATTAAGGTCATGCTTGGTGAACAAAAGGTGGGCAATGACTCCTTACAGGTAAATAACCCCAAAAGTACAAAATTAGATGACGAGGGTGCGAATGGCAACTCGATTTTTGATTTTTAATGATTGAAGGAGGAACTTGAAAATGAAATTATTTTTACTGCTAGGCGCAATTAATGGATTTTTAGCAGTTGCGTTAGGTGCCTTTGGTGCCCATGGATTAGAAGGGAAGTTGTCGGAAAAGGCGATTGCGACATGGGAGAAAGCAGTTGATTATCAGATGTTCCATACGATGGCATTGTTTGTTACTGGTCTGCTTTTAGCAAAATTCCCAAATGTTAGCTCCCTTGCCGCAGCGGGATGGCTATTTTTAATTGGGATTATTTTATTTTCTGGAAGCTTGTACATTTATTCCTTAACATCGGTTAAGACATTCGCAATGATAACACCGATTGGTGGGGTTGCATTTTTAATTGGGTGGGTATTAATAGGAATTGCAGTGATGCGAAATTTATAAATGGAATAGTAGATAGGTAGTAAAAAGAAATAGTATGATTCCGCGAAGTACCTGTTTTCCTGCTTCAGCTGTGTGCCTTGTTTGTAGTAGAATCATCGCATCACAGATAATACTCAGTACGATAAAGTAGAATGCTAGAAACAAGATAATAAGATAACCGAGAACAAGTGCTGCAAGTCCAAATATTAAAGCAAGAAACAATGTAATTAATTCCATCTGAATGAATTTTCGATATGGATGTCTCATTAGAATCATCGCCTCACTTCATTAAAATGCGAGTGAACAATCTCGTTAAGCAAATGGAATAAAGGATGACCCGATGGAGGTGGAGTCATCCTTTTTCTGCTTGCTATGGTTAATCCTCACCCAATCCTGAAAACGTTCAAACTGTCTTTTTATTTCAGTAAGTGATTTTTCAGTTTCTGTCCCAACGATTTATAACAAAAGATTAGCGTGGCGGATAGTTGGCAAACTGCTGCCCTCCACCATATGGATAATTATAATTAATTTCCTCTTCAAAGGTTACATAATCTAAATAAATCATAAGTAAAAGGTACCGTTCTCCTGTATTAGGATCACTTATAATAATATGGTCTCTTCCTGCGGCTTCGATAATGCCAGTAAATATTTTTGCATTCCATTCTGAATTATTTTCAAATGTCATGTAGAAGTTTGCTAGCTTTCCTCTGTTCAAACGCAAAATATTTTCGATATAAGATTGTTGTAAAGGTAGCATGCCGGGTATATCGGTTCCAGTTTGCTGTGTTTGTTGGGTTTGCTGTGGGCTTGGCTGCTGTGTTTGCTGGAATTGCCTCGTGTTGTAAACTGGATAATATGCTGGGGAAGTAGGTGGGTAATAATAGTATGGATAGCCCTGCACCTGGTATTGTGGTTGGCCGCTGTTCTCCTTTTCGCTCATAAAAAAACCTCCTGTTAATGAAATACTTTTCTGTTTCTTTTGGCCTTCTCGTATTACAGGAAAAGAGATGGATGCAATTGATCTCAGATTTTGTTTTACTAAACCAATCACAATTTTAACAAATGATCGATGTGCTTGATTTAGTTCCAGCCACTATTATCTGTAGACCCGTGGACAATCTTCCTGTGTTGGAGCATAAAAACAATGTGATTTGAATCTGCCGACGTTCCATTGATCGTACCATTGTGCTGGACAATCTCCTGCCGGCATAAAAAACCATAAAGAATTCGTTGCAGGATGCTGCCGTTCACCTTGGATAATGCGGCGTGCTAGTCGCTTATCGGATTCTCTCGCTCGTTGGTAGAAATATCCTTTCTGTGTTGCTTCAAAGCCACCTGGGCTTTGATATACCATGTCATTAATATTTCGTAACTGGGTAAAATCAAGACAATTGGAAATGACTCGATTAATTCCGGTATTTCCAACCATTAGCATTCCCAGTTCGCCATCCCCCTCAGCTTCTGCACGCATTAATCTGGCAAGCAGTGCTATATCATTTTCTGTATGTGCAACAAGAGCCATTGGTTTATACCTCACTTTTGTCTAATCTTGATGCTGAACTCACTACATATATCTATGCAAAACGATATAGGAACATGACAATAAAAATAGGCACTCGCTTTAAACACGTCACGAGAGGGTTTCCCTTCGTGACGTGTTTCTGAAACGAATGCCAGGTTGTAGTATGGTTGTTATCCATGATGATGAAATAAAAAAGCTAAAGCACGCAATGTACATTTGCATGCTTTAGCTTTAAAATTTAATTTCGTTTTAATTACAATGCAAAATAGGCGTCCACATCTTCTGCTGGTAAATAATTACCGACAATGAAATCGCCAAACTCAGCGTATTTTGTCGTCACTTCATCAAAGCGCATTTCATAAACAATTTTTTTGAATTCTAGGGCATCATGCGCGAATAATGTAACTCCCCATTCCCAGTTATCCAAACCAATGGAACCAGTAATGATTTCTTTTACTTTACCTGCATATTTACGCCCAGTCATGCCATGTTCATAAAGCAATCTTGTACGCTCTTCCTTTTCAATGGCAAACCAGTTCGCCTCTTCCCAGCGACGACGTGCCATTGGATAGAAGCATGCATGCTCCCATTTTGGAAGAATTGGGTATAAGCGAGCTTCAACCTGTGGAGATAATTTACGATCTTTTCCTTCATTCATTGGATTATGCATCGTCATCTCAACAATAGAAACATAAGAATAATCTGGAATGAGATAATCTCCAAGCTTCGACTTGTTGATTTCACGTTTAATTTCTTCTAATTCATCCATTGTAGGACGAAGGAAGATAAACATGAAGTCGGCTTTGTTTCCGACAACTTTATAAAGAGATTGGCTGCCTAGCTTTTCTTCTTCAACAGCTTCCCACTTTTTCATTAATTCTTTAAACTCCTTGATTGCTGTGTTTCTTACTTCTTCTGATGTCAGTTTCCATGAAGCCCAGTCAAATGTGCGGGTATCATGAACAACGGACCATCCATCCATGGTTACTACTGCTTCTGCCATGCTCATTCACTCCTTAAAAAGAAAAAATGTTCTCCTATGTTTTTACTATAGCACATTAAGGGTATTCTAATCATATGAAAGGGTAATGAAGTCGATTGTTTTTCCATATTGTCATTTCTTTGTCATAGATTGTTGAAAAAATAGGTTATTTCCTTTAAAAATACAGGAAAATTAGCTATCATTGTTAAAAGACACACATATTATTGTGATGGAGGTTTTTTTATGGGATCATTATTTGATCAGCTCACAGCAAAAGTATCGAACTCAAACAAAAAGATTGTTTTTCCAGAAGGTCTTGATGAACGAATTCTGACTGCTGCAAGCCAATTAAGTGCTGCAGGGGTTGTAACGCCAATTTTGATTGGCAATCAGGAAAGCATCGAAAAAAAGGCGGCAGCAAACAACATTGACATTGCTTCTTGTACGATCATCGATCCGCAGGAATATGCGGAATTCGATGGAATGGTCGAAGCTTTCGTAGAGCGTCGTAAAGGAAAGGCAACAGAGGAGGATGCGCGTAAAATTCTTCTTGATGAAAACTATTTCGGCACGATGCTCGTTTATATGAATAATGCAGATGGGCTTGTAAGTGGAGCGGCACATTCAACTGCTGATACGGTACGCCCAGCATTGCAGATTATTAAAACAAAAGAAGGCATTAAAAAAACATCGGGCGTATTTATTATGGTACGTGATGATGAAAAGTATGTTTTTGCAGATTGCGCCATCAATATTACTCCGGACAGCCAGGATTTAGCAGAAATTGCAGTGGAAAGTGCACAGACGGCTCGACTATTTGATGTCGACCCGCGTGTAGCAATGCTTAGCTTCTCAACAAAAGGTTCTGCCAAGTCACCGGAAACAGAAAGAGTTGTCGAAGCGCTCGAAATTGCAAAAGAAAAAGATTCATCACTCGTTATTGATGGAGAATTTCAATTTGATGCAGCCTTTGTACCGAGTGTTGCCGCGAAAAAAGCTCCAGATTCTGTTCTAAAAGGGGATGCAAATGTATTTGTTTTCCCAAGCTTGGAAGCAGGAAACATTGGATATAAAATTGCACAGCGACTTGGTGGATTTGAAGCAGTTGGTCCAGTGCTTCAAGGATTAAATCGACCTGTAAATGATCTTTCTCGCGGCTGCAGTGCTGATGATGTTTATAAGCTAGCGATTATTACAGCAGCACAAGCAACGGAATAAGTAGTATACAGAAAAAAACAACGACCGCGGATTCATTTCTCCGCGGCGTTATTTTTTTCTAATCGCTGCACGTTAGCAACAGTCTCATTACGTTTGATCATTTGGATATACCTTTTTTCAAATGTATTGAGTTCTGTATTTGAAAAAGGCGTCGTCACAATTTCTTCGCATATATCCTGTAACGCAATGTAGAGTCTTTTTTTCATATCCTCGACGGTTAAAGGCACTCCAAGCAAATCAGATAGTGACCCCATTACATCTGGTTCTACACTCGGGTAAATAAATTTTGTTTCCGTTTCCTTTTTTGCAATCGCATAGAAATCTCGAATAAGAGAAGCTCTTTCCTTACTGTTTCCTTCTACATCAAGATAAATTTGCACTGCAGCACCGTCCTTTACTCGCCGCTGTGAAATGCCTGCAAATTTTTTCCCGTTAATGCTTAAATCAAAGTCACCAGGACAATAGGACCCGACAATTTCATATGCTTTAATAGCGGTTGTTAAATCGCGCAGCATATATTCGACCAAACGAACCATTGCTTCATAGCAGTCATGAATCGAAAGCTCTGCGACACCTGGTATGACAAGGGATATATTTAATACACCACTATCGAGTGCAACTGCAAGCCCGCCAGAATTTCGAACGACAACATGGTAGCCTTGCTCGGCTAAGAACTGAACGCCTTCATCTAGAAAGGGAAGCCTCGCGTCTGGAATGCCGAGCACAATGGTTTTGTCGTGTACCCAAAGTCGTATAGCAGATGGTGACGTTCGATTGCTTACAGATACAGCTAGTGCATCATCAACAGCAAAAGATGTAAGTGCTGTGTATTTTTTTTGTTGAAAAATTGTTTCATGGGAATGATCAAAATATCGTAATGTCGATTGACCGACAATTTCTTTCCAGTTTTTCATTTTTATCTCCTTACCCTTTTAAGCTTTCCATACTTATTATATAATAAACTAAATAAGGAAGTATTAAAATTGCAGAAAAGAACGGATGGGGAATAAATGGCGTATAAAGACGAACAATTGTCGGAGGAAAAAGTATTTAAAGATCCTGTTCACCGGTACGTCCATGTGCGGGATCGTGTTATCTGGGATCTGATTGCTGCTCCGGAATTCCAACGGTTGCGTCGAATAAAACAACTCGGGACAACAAATTTGACATTCCATGGGGCGGAACATAGTCGATTTAACCATTCACTTGGCGTGTACGAAATTGTCCGTCGAATCATTAATAACTTTCAGGACAGACCTCATTGGAATAAAGACGAGCGACTCTTATGCCTTTGTGCAGCTCTATTGCATGATCTTGGTCATGGGCCTTTTTCACATTCCTTTGAAAAAGTGTTTAAATTGGATCATGAGTATTTTACCCAGCAAATCATTTTGGGTGATACAAAAGTAAATGAAATTCTAGAGCGTGTTAGTGTAGGCTTTGCGCAGAAGGTTGCCGATGTTATTGCAAAAACCTATGAGGATAAATTGGTGGTCAGCTTAATTTCCAGTCAAATTGATGCTGATCGCATGGATTATTTGCAACGTGATGCTTACTTTACGGGAGTAAGTTATGGTCATTTTGATATGGAGCGTATTTTACGAGTAATGCGCCCGATTGAAGATCAAGTAGTCATTAAATCAACTGGGATGCATGCGGTCGAGGATTATATTATGAGTCGTTACCAAATGTATTGGCAAGTATATTTTCACCCAGTTACAAGAAGTGCAGAAGTAATCTTGACAAAAATCCTTCATAGAGCGAAATATTTATATGAAACAAAGGACTTTACCTTTAAATTACAACCGACCCATTTTGTTTCCTTTTTTAAAGGTAAAGTGGATCTAGCAGATTATTTAAAGCTGGATGAGATGGTTGTCCATTATTATTTTCAGCTTTGGCAGGAAGAGGATGACGAAATCTTAAGAGATTTATGTGAGCGATTTATGAATCGACGCTTATTTAAATATGTTGAATTTAATCCCAATCTTCAAATGAATGAGTGGATGGAGCTGTATAAGCTGTTTCAAGAAGCGGAAATTGATCCAGAATATTACCTTGTTGTTGATTCTTCTTCAGATTTACCATACGATTTTTATCGACCTGGTGAAGAGGAAGAGCGGCTGCCAATCCATTTATTAATGCCTGATGGAAGCTTGAAGGAGCTTTCCAGGCATTCGGATATCGTTGAATCCATTTCAGGTAAAAAACGGACAGACCATAAATTATATTTTCCAAAAGATCGGTTGAATGAATTGAAGGATCAGAGGTTAAGAACGCGCATTATGGAAATTCTTTACGGGCAAGGAGCGAAAGTTGATGTTGAATAATCATGCCAAATTAATCCGTTTCTTTTCAGAAGCAAATGGCATAACAGGGCGGAAAAAATTGCAAAAAATGATCTATATTTTACAGAAATGCGATATCCCTTTTGAAGAGAAATATCAATTCCATTTTTATGGACCGTACTCAGAGGAGTTAACATTACGTGTAGAAGAGCTTTGTAATCTTGGATTTTTACAGGAAGAAAAAGAGGATAAAAGCAACTATTATCAATACAATTATAATATAACACCTGCTGGAACAGAGTTTCTGAATCAATTTTCAATGGAAATGCCGGACATGACAACAAAGGTGGCGATGCTGAAGGAAAAGAGCTCGCGTTTTCTGGAGCTTGTCTCCACCATGTTTTATTTTGATGATTTACCGCTTCAGGAGAATATTGAAAAAATCCACATGGTCAAACCAAAGCAAAAGTATAGCGATGAAGAAATTGAGGATGCAATTCGTTTTATGGAAGAATTGAAACAAGAAGGCAAATAACGTCTCATGCAGGATAGCCTTGTGCTACAATAGCAACTAGTAACAATGGAGGAGGGGCATTTATGAGCTCAGATCAATCTTCAAATAAAAAGAAGAATTCCTTTACGATCATTAAGGATGATTCAACAGATGGCCATGGAGGCTATGGTGTTGGAGCAATCAGTTTAGAAAACATGTCATCCGTAATTGTCGATCCGAATGAAAATAAAGCATACGTAGATATGGGAGCGATGCATGCACGAAGTGAAGTCGAACGTCGCGTGAAATGGTTACCGGATCGAAATGAAGTACCAAACGGCAAGCTATATTGGATCGTTTGGGTGAATGTGGAACGCGGAGACAATGGTCCTTACTATTCCGGTGTCACAGGCTGTGAAATCCGAGTGGATCGTGAAATAAGGCGTGCCTATAAATCAATGGGCCAGCATGTGACGCATATGGAAAAATCGCTCAAAGGGAAAATTATCGTTGACCACATGGATGAGCAATCGAAAAATCTGTTAAGAGATTTCCTGATAGATTTTAACAAAGATATGTGGGATAACAGTACGGACGAATTAAAAGAGGCGCTTCCACTGCAATAGAGAATATGACAATTTTGTGTCCGAATCGTGAATCATTTGTTAAATCGTTGTACTTTGTACCAATAATTTGTAAACTATTGGTACATGGACTAACTCATGTTTACTAGGACAATAAAACAGCCAGCCTTCAGGACTCAACCTGAAAAGCTGGCTGTTTTATTGCCTTCTGTTAGCGCACCATCCCACGCCACTAAGACACCATATCCAAAAATAGCGCACCATCCCACGCCACTAAGACACCATATCCAAAATTAGCGCACCGTTCCCAGCTCCTAACACTTATAAAACATTAATTAAACAAATCAAACCAACGTTCGAAGATACCTTTTTCTTCCTCTACCACATCTTCTTCTTCAACTGGATGTTCGGAGCAATAGTTTCTCGGCTCCGTTCCTTTTTCAAAGTACATAATTCTGCTTGCACCACAGCTAGGTGTTGCACGTGCGCCGGTCTCGGGATCTATCGGGATGCCAATTACTCCAGATGGCATAGCAAAAACATCCTGCGCCATCCCTTTGTGAGCCCCTTCCATAAAGCCAGCCCACATCTCTTTTGCGTAGGCTGATTCAGCAACAAGTTCCATGTTCCGGTTATCATCGTAACCGACCCAAATGCCTGTAACAAGGGAAGGGCTATAACCAATCATCCAGCTGTCCGAATCAGTTGTTCCAGACTTCCCGGCATATAGGCGACTAAGCTCCTTCGAAATTGTTGCACCAGTTACAGAGGTATAGCCATTCATCTCGACATCAAACATCCCAGTCATCAGGTGTGTTAAAATAAATGCTTTTTTCGGATCAAGCAATTGTTCTGATGTATCCTCATGCTCGTAAACTACTTTGCCATTCCGATCCGTAATTTTTTCTACCGTATATCCGGAAATTGACCTCCCCCCATTAGCCAGTATTCCGTAGGCACTCGTCATGTCGTTTACAGAGACAGAGGCAGTACCTAAAGCCAATGCTGGTACAGCTTGAAAATCCCCTCTCAGTCCGAAGGTTTCAGCGGTTTCTATCAGTTTTTCAGGTCCTAGGTACATATTTGTTTTGACAGCATACACGTTATCGGACATGGCAAGTGCTTGGGCCAGTGTTATCGGCTTATTTGCATAATACCCGTTAAAATTACTCGGTTGATAGCTATTGCCATCACCTAACGCAAAAGTAGTTGGTTTGCTCATTAATTTCGTGCTTGGTGTATAGCCATATTGCAGTGCAGCGTAATATAAAAAAGGTTTAAAAGTTGACCCTGACATTCGCTTGGAATTCATTGCTCGATTATAAGTGCTTTCTGCATAATCCTTTCCGCCAATCATGGAGAGAATTGCACCGTCATCAGGATCCATTGCAATAGCAGCAGTTTCTACTCCACTGGAAGAATCAATTGTTGCACGTACTTGTTCTTCCAGTTTTTGCTGGTATGCACGATTTAATGTTGTATAAATATGAAACCCGCCAGCACGAATTTCATCCGGACTTAAATCTAAGAATTTAGCAGCCTCTTGTAAAACAACATCCTGAAAATAGGGGGCAGTATCCGCAGGCTCAGGTGTAATCGAATAATCCAGCTGCTCTTCGATAGCCCCAACATACGCTGCTTCAGAAATATACTTGTCATCCAATAGATGCTTTAAAATTTGCTGTTGGCGCCGATTTGCATTCTCTTCATTGTTTAATGGGGAGTAATAGGTTGGCCCCTTTGGTATTCCGACGAGCATCGTAGCCTCGGCTAAGGATAACCCACTTGCTTGTTTATCGAAGAAATAATGGCTTGCCGCCTCAATTCCATATGCTCCATGCCCATAATAAATTGTATTTAAATAGCCTTCTAGAATCTCCTCCTTGGAATAAAACATTTCCAGTCGTATAGTATAGAATGCTTCTGTTAGCTTTCGTGTCCATGTTTTTTTAGGGGATAAATAAAGGTTGCGCGCATATTGCTGGGAAATGGTGCTCGCACCTTCTTTTAACGAACTATTACGTAAATTTTTAATAACTGCACCAGCAATTCGCTTCAAATCAAACCCTTGATGTTCATAAAAATGCTGATCCTCCGTTTGTAATGTAGCTTCAATAACCGCAGGAGATATGTCATCTAAGCTAACCCAGTGCTTTGTAAGGCTACCACGCTGCTCGCTTATTATTTCTTCTTCACGATCATAAATGATAGTTACTTGGTCATTTGCCAATTTAGGAGGACCTAAAACGAAGGCCACTAAATAAATTGCAGCTATTGTAAACACACCTATAGCAATAAGTGTAAGTATAATCTTTTTGAAAAACTTCTTCGGGAAAAGTTGCATGCTCGTAATCTCCAATGTAAAGTCTTGTTTTTATCATTATGGGAAAAGCGGCATGGAAATAAACTTAAGGCAGCAAAAATCCCGATTTTTGCTAGTAGGCAGAGGGAGAATTGCATCTTTTTATTGCTACTCACCGTGTTTTATCGCTATAATAGGGATATTATAGATTCAAGAGGCGATAGTATGGATGCACCGCAAAAAAAGATAAACATTATACTCAAGACAACTATTGATGATGATGGACAACTGGAGAGCAACGAACAGAGCTACCACGGAGTTCTTTTTCAAAAAAACAATATGGACGTATTGATTTTTGAAGAAACATTAGAAGATGGTTCCACCATTAAAAACTTGCTCACAATCTATCCGCATAAGGTTAGTATTAATCGTTCTGGTGCAGTGAAAATGAATCAAAAGTTTCAAGCTGACCAGATAACGGAGAATATATATCACCATCCCCATGGTAAAATACATATGGAAACATATACAGAGACCATTGAATATAAGAAAGCAAGCAATGGAACAGAGGGCACATTAGCGATTCATTATACGGTGAAGTTAAACGGGCAGGATAAACGAAAACATACATTGAAATTGGCATATCAAGAGGAGGAAACGCAATGAACGTTTTGGAACAAACGGAAAATACATTGAAGCAGGAAATCGCTGTTGCTGTTATCCAAGCAAAGCTAGCGACAGAAGAAGAGCTTCCTGCAATTATATTAGAAAAACCAAAGGATAAGGCACATGGTGACTTTGCCTCAAATATTGCGATGCAATTGGCACGAATCGCTAAAAAGGCACCGCGTCAAATTGCTGAAGCTATTGTAGCAAATTTAGATCAATCAAAGGCGTCGATCGAGAAGGTCGAAATTGCTGGACCTGGATTCATTAATTTCTTTATGAAAAATGATTTTCTTGGAGAAATCATCCCAACTATTTTACAGGCTGGAGAAGATTACGGAAAAACAAATACTGGAAATGGCGAACGTGTACAGGTTGAATTCGTTTCTGTAAATCCAACTGGAGACTTGCATTTGGGACATGCCCGTAATGCCGCTTTTGGAGATGTGCTTTGTAATGTGCTTTCCGCTTCGGGATATAACGTAGAGCGCGAATACTATATTAATGATGCAGGAAATCAAATTGATAACCTCGGTTTATCTGTAGAAGCTCGCTATTTCCAAGAACTCGGTGAAGAATTTGATATGCCAGAGGATGGCTACCATGGACAAGCTATTATTGAGATTGCGAAGAAGCTTGTTGCAGAATACGGCAATGAATTTGCTTCCAAAGATCAAGCAGAGCGACTCGCGTTCTTTAAAGAATATGGATTGAAAGCATCCCTTGAAAATATTGAAAAAGACTTAAAAGCGTTCCGTGTTGAATTTGATAATTGGTTTTCAGAGCGTTCCCTTTATCAGGAAAATAAAATTCCTGTTGCACTAGATAAGCTAGAGGAAGGGAATTACACGTATGAAAAAGATGGCGCGATGTGGTTCCGCACAACTGATTTTGGTGATGATAAAGACCGTGTGCTCATTAAGCAAGACGGAAGTTATACCTATTTAACACCAGACATCGCTTATCATAAGGACAAGCTCGACCGTGGATTTGATTCTATTATTAATGTATGGGGAGCTGACCATCATGGATATATTCCAAGAATGCGCGCAGCAATTCAAGCGCTTGGCTACCCGGTTGAAAGGTTCGATGTGAAAATTATTCAAATGGTAAACCTATTTGAAGGCGGCGAAAAAGTGAAAATGAGTAAGCGAACAGGAAAAGCTGTTTCATTAAGAGAGCTAATGGAAGAGGTCGGCGTTGACGCGGTTCGTTATTATTTCGTTACTCGTTCAAATGATTCACAGCTTGACTTTGATATGGATTTAGCCCGCTCCCAGTCCAATGATAATCCAATTTTCTACGTTCAATATGCGCATGCCCGTATCTGTACAATGCTCGAACAGGCGAAAAGTAAAGGATTTACAGTCGGGGGAGATTTTAATGCTGCATTATTAACTGCAGAAAAGGAAGTAGATCTAATGAAGAAATTAGGTCAGCTTCCACAAGTCGTTGCAGACGCTGCCGAGAAGCATACGCCACATAAAGTAACACAGTATGTTTTTGACTTAGCCTCCGCATTGCATAGCTTTTACAATGCAGAGAAAGTGTTGGATGCAGATCATAAAGAAAGAACACAAGCACGAATTGCTTTAATGAAAGCTGTTCGCATTACACTTGCGAATGCCATGACACTGATTGGCGTATCTGCACCAGAGAAAATGTAATAACTAAATGTGAACCACTGAAATTTTTTCAGTGGTTTTACTATTTTAGAATTAACTTTATGATGTGGTCGCAGGCCGAAGATGTTAACTAACAAATTCCCTTACTTTTTTAACCCATTCAAAATTGTAGATGTGAACTTTGTCATTTCTTGGACAACATCAAATTCTTCTCCAAAGATAATCCAATCGTAGATAGTTCCCCTCATACACCTAGTAATTAATACGGACGCTTCTTCAGTAGTTAATTCCTCCTTAAACTCATTATTCTCAATTCCTTCCTGAACGAAAGAATTAATTACTTTATAAAGATTTCTATCTGGATCGGCTAAATAATGATTTTTGTTAATTGTTAGTGACATAGCATTCATGTATACATTTCTAATTAAGTCCTTCCCTAATTCATCACGTAAATAGATCATTTGAGCTTTGTAAAACATAAGAATCTTCTCGCTTGCACTAATGTTCTTGGGGATACCTTGTTGGAATGTGGAATAAAAATTATCAATATCCTTAAACTTTTCATTGAAAATGTCATATTTGGTATTGAAATGTACATAAAATGCCCCTTTAGATACATTACATTTTTTTGCTATTTCATCCACTGTTACATTATCAAACCCCTTTTTATGAAACAGTTCCAGTCCAGTTTCTAAAAGCATTTTCTTTGTCTCTAAGGCTTTTAATTTTCTTGTTGTCATACGCGGCATAAATAATCCCCCTTTTACTTAAGAATAGCATAATGCTTTGGAAATATAGAATTCAACAGAATAGTCTTGACTATTGTAAATTTTACGTTTATTATTTTAATTAATAATTTAAGTGACCACAGTATTTGACTTTGGTATGTGAAAAAGGTAAAGAAAGGAGACTAATTATTATGAGTAAATTCTAATTGGTAGGCTATATATGTAATTTTTCAAGGAAAAACTTAATTACTAGATTTCAAAAATGATAGCGCTTTCTAAATGCTTATGAATATTTTAGGAGGGTCTGGATGGAAACAAAGAAAGTAGGTTTTCTTGGATTAGGGAATATGGGTTTTCCAATGGCAAGCAATTTAATGAAAGCAGGTTATACCGTATACGGAGTAGATGTAAACAAAGAAAATGAAAAAAGATTTGCTGAAATAGGCGGGATGGTTGGGTTCACTTCAGCAACATTAGCAAGTGAAGTAAATATCATTTTTACTAGTTTACCAACACCAAAGGTCGTAGAGGATGTTTATTTAGGAATCGAGGGTCTTGTGGAAAACGGAAAACCACCCTTAACTTTAATTGACTTAAGCACAATCTCACCAGAACTAAATAAAAAAGTAGCAAAAGCAGCATTGGAAAAGGGGATTCAGTACTTGGGAGCTCCGGTTAGTGGAAGTGTAGCTGGAGCAGAGGCAGCAACGCTGAGTGTGATGGTTGGAGGAGATAAAACAACATATGGCTTCGCATTACCGTACCTTGAAACAATCGGAAAAAATATATTTCATGTTGGAGAAGATCACGGATTAGGAACTATTGTTAAATTAATTAATAATCTAATGGCTGGAATTCATACACAGGCTGTCGCAGAAGCACTATCTATCGCAGATGCAGCAGGTTTGGACCATGAAATTGTTTATAGAATTGTAAATGTCAGTACAGGTCAAAGCGGCATTTTTACTAGAAACTACAAAAATTTTATTGCTCAGGATGAATATTATGAAGGGGCTTTTACTACAGCACTACTATTAAAAGACTTAAAACTTGCGAACCATGTTTCGAATTCATTTGAGGGTAAATTGCCATTGGGTGAAGAACTAGTAAATTACCTTGAATCAAATATTGAGGAGTATGCAGATAAGGACATTTCTTCAGCCTATCTTATGCTAACAGAAGAAAAGGTGAAATTAGGTAAATAGATATATCCAAAATGGGAGGTTTGTTTAGATGACGACATTAAAGTTAGATACAGTAACCCACTATATTAATGGGGAAAAAGTAAAAGGGAATAACGATAAATATGGTTTTGTATACAGCCCATCCACGGGCAAGCGAATAGCTGCTGTTCCTTATGCTTCTGCTGAAGAAGTGGATGAGACCGTACAGTTAGCGAAAAAAGCTGCTGCAAAATGGGCAAAAACCTCTGTGGGAAAAAGAGTTGAAGTTCTTTTTAAATTCCGCCAATTATTAGTAGAGAATACAGATGAATTGGCACAGCTAATTGGGAAGGAAAATGGGAAAACGATCTCTGATGCAAAAGGGGAGATAAGCAGAGGAATAGAATCAGTGGATTTAGCAATAGGGGCACCGCAAATACTCAAAGGAGAACATTCTGTAAATGTTGGTGGGGATATAAACGCTTATTCAATGAAACAGCCGCTTGGCGTTGTAACATGTATATCACCATTTAATTTCCCTGTTATGGTACCGCTTGCAATGAGTGTTATGGCAGTGGCTGTTGGGAATGCAATGATATTGAAACCATCTGAAAAAGTTCCATATTCTGCTCAATTAATCTCAGAACTTTGGGAGAAGGCTGGTTTGCCTGCTGGAGTTTGGAACGTATTGAACGGTGATAAGGATACGGTTAATGCCATCATTACACACAGCGACATACAAGCGGTAAGCTTTGTGGGCTCTACGAAAGTAGCGGAAATTATTTATGAGGTAGGAACGAAGCATCATAAACGAGTAAATGCCTTTGGTGGAGGAAAA
This sequence comes from Oceanobacillus sp. FSL W7-1309, assembly GCF_038002145.1. NCBI lineage: Bacteria > Bacillati > Bacillota > Bacilli > Caryophanales > Bacillaceae > Oceanobacillus > Oceanobacillus sp. FSL W7-1309. Next base: position 870,570 of record NZ_JBBOBX010000001.1, on the reverse strand, counting down.
AACCACCTGGTTATTATGCCAGATGCGGATATTGATAAAGCAGTTGACTCCTTCTTAGGCTCTGCATATGGTTCAGCATCACAGCGTTGTATGGCTGTTTCCGTAGCAATGCCAGTCGGGCAAAAGACAGCAGATGTATTCACGGCAAAATTAAAAGAAAAGGTTGAAAATCTTAGACCCGGTTCCTATGACGATGAATCAGCTGACTTTGGGGCCGTTATAAGTGCAGAAGCAAAACAAAGCATCTTACATTCGATTGATGAAGCAGTAAGGGATGGAGCTAATGTTGTGGTCGATGGCAGAAACCCTGATGTTGAGTTTAAGGAAGGTTTTTACCTGGGGGCTACGCTATTAGATAATGTTACTCCTGATATGAATGTATACAAAGAAGAAGTGTTTGGTCCAGCACGTACAATCGTTTCAGTAGATTCAATTGATGAAGCAATACAGCTAATCAATAATCATCAATATGGAAATGGGGTTGCTATATTCACCAATAGCGGCCGCGATGCTCGCAAATTCACGCAAGAAATAGAAGTCGGTATGGTTGGAGTAAATGTACCTATTCCAATACCTGTGGGCTATCATAACTTTGGAGGCTGGAAAGGTTCACGATTGGGTGAAGGACAAATGTTCGGACCGGATACCGCTCGTTTCTTTACAAAAACAAAGACGGTCTCGGAAAGGTGGTTTGACCAATCAAGCACAGATGAAATTAACTTTGATTTTCCTAGCAGTTAATGAGGAAGGGGCCATTAGAAGGCCCCCATTTTTTTCTATGTAGTGTGTTCAAAAAAAGGGGATAAAAAGGGCCGAGGTCGGCTAAGAGTCAACGGCCTTTTTGCAGACGCCGATACTAGCACGACCTGAGCGTCGAAGGTCAAATGCTCTCGGTGTGTCATCTTTGCCGGACTTTTTAAACTTTCTCTATCGGTTTGATGATTGGTAGATTTCAAAGACTTCAACCTTATACTGACGATTACATAAGGAATTTATGAGAATATGAGGTGATCAAATGCTAGGGATTGCATTAGGGTTAGTTTTGCTAATCATCTTAGCCTACCGTGGATGGTCAATTATCTGGATTGCACCGATTTGTGCTGGCGTTGTAGCAATATTTGGTGGGCTTGACTTACTTGATGCATATACAAACACTTATATGCAAGGATTTGTCGACTTTACGAAAAGCTGGTTCCCTGTATTTATGTTAGGGGCTATCTTTGGCAAATTAATGGAATACAGCGGAATGGCACAGTCCGTAGCTCAAGGTATAATTAAACTATTTGGTGAAAACCAAGCAATTATTGGTGTTATTATGGCTTCATCTGTTTTAGCATATGGCGGTATTAGTGTGTTCGTTGTTGTATTCGCTGTCTATCCAATCGCGGTAAATATGTTTAGACAAGCGGATATTCCAAGAAAATTGATGCCAGCTACTATTACAGCAGGAATGATGACATTCGCAATGACAGCTCTTCCCGGGACTCCACAGATTCAGAACTTGATTCCTACTGATTATTTTAACACCACAGCGACTGCAGCCCCTATTATGGGACTTGCAGCCTCATTCGTAATGGGTGGGGGGTCTATCCTTTATTTGAAGTGGAGAGAGAAGAAGCTAAAAAAAACCGGACATGGATTTAAAGCGTTGGAAAAAGATCTGGAAGAAAAAGAAAAGATAAAGGGAAAGCTGCCAAATCTATATATATCTATACTGCCTTTAATATCTGTAATTGTTACGCTTAACATTTTTAACTGGAATATTGTCGTTTGTTTATTAATAGCTGTTTTATTGATCATCATATTTTCATTAAACAACATTAAAAGTTTGATACCATCGCTAAATCAAGGAGCTTCCGATTCTGTAATGGCGATGATAAATACTTCTGCAGCGGTTGGATTTGGAACCGTAGTACGCGTTGTTCCGGGATTCCAAAAATTAAGCGATTATATTCTGGGTATCGATGCAAATCCACTTATCTCCATGTCGATTGCTTCAAATGTATTATCCGGAGCAACAGGTTCAGCATCTGGAGGATTAGGCATCACGATGGAAGCTCTAGGTCACAAATATAATGAAATTGCCGCATCAACCGGAATAGCACCCGAAGCATTTCACCGTATCGCATCTATTGCCTCAGGGGGCTTGGACGCACTACCACATAATGGTGCGGTTATAACCATACTGATTGTGACCGGTTTAACACATAAAGAGTCTTACCGAGATATTGCGGTAGTAGCAATAGTCTTTCCGATTTTATCACTGATTCCAGCTATTTTACTTGCGAGTATCGGTGTGTATTAATGTATGTCCGTTAAAAAAGTAAGCAAGATATGGAAACTGTATTGTACATCACAAAATATTTAAAGCCTACCATGACTTGAATATTTTGTGATGTTTGCGTTGCGGTCATTACCAATTTCAAGATTACTATTTCATAAATAATCAAAATGTGACAGGCTATCTTTTTTATTATATAATAAATTATGAATTTAATATCTTTTACCAAAAATCTGTTGACTGAATGCTCATTCACGTATAAAGTATAGATATAGATTTCTGTAAGCGGAATTTTTCAATCAAATGTAATCGCTATCATTTAACTGTAACAAAAAGGAGGAGCCGCCAGTGGATACATTTATGCTAGTTAATTGGATTGCGTTTTTAATCATCACGTTTTATGCATTGTATTTATTCGTCAGGGTCGTCTCAACACGGATTGCTTATATAGGGCTTGGTAAAAAATCCGAGTTTGATGGCGAAATTAAGTTGCGGTTACAAAGGGTGTGGACGATTGTATTTGGCCAATCAAAGTTATTGAAGGATAAGAAATCCGGTATCATTCATGTCATGATGTTTTATGGATTTATTCTCGTTCAATTTGGTGCAATTGACATGTTTGTGAAAGGACTTTCACCAGGTAACCATTTACCATTTGGTGTGCTGTATCCAGGGTTTGTCTTCTTTCAGGAACTCGTAACGTTAATGATTCTTGTGGCGGTTGTATGGGCATTTTATCGTCGCTATATGGAGAAGCTCGTGCGGCTAAAACGTGGCTTTAAAGCTGGTCTTGTTCTTATTTTTATTGGCACATTAATGCTTTCTGTGTTATTTGGAAATGGGATGGCGCTTCTTTGGCATGGCCATGAAGTAACATGGACAGAACCAGTTGCAAGTATGATTGCACTAGTACTGGGATGGATTTCACAAGACGCTGCAACAGTATTGTTCTATATTGCTTGGTGGGTACATACGATTACACTGCTTTCATTCCTTGTTTATGTACCGCAATCCAAGCATGCACATCTGATTGCAGCACCAATTAATGTGTTTTTAAGCAAGCAAGTCCCAGGTAAATTGAAAAAAATAGATTTTGATATCGATGAAGATAGTGAGGAAGAAATCTCATTCGGGGCAGGGAAAGTAGAAGATTTTGAACAGCATCAGATGCTTGATTTCTATGCTTGTGTGGAATGTGGCCGCTGTACAGACGTGTGTCCTGCTGCGGGAACTGGTAAAATGCTGTCGCCGATGGACATTATGATTAAGGTTCGTGACCATTTAACCGAAAAGGGGGCAGCGATAACAGGAAAGTCCGCATGGGTTCCAGCTTACGCATTTAACAATACGGCAGGGAATCAGGCAAGCGCGCAAAAAGAAGCTGCAGCGACTGTTCAAAGCGCAAGTCTAATTGGTGATGTTATTACAGAAGAAGAGCTTTCTGGATGTACCACATGCCGAAATTGTGAGGATGCTTGTCCTGTAAACAATGAGCATGTTGGAACGATTATTGATATGCGCCGCTATCTTGTTATGACAGAAGGAAAGATGGATTCGGATATTCAACGAGCGGTTATGAACATTGAACGCCAAGGAAATCCATGGGGACTTTCAAAAAAAGACCGCATCAAATGGCGTGATGAAGATGAAACTGCATACATCCCTACTGTGAAAGAGCTGAAAAAGGAAGGAAAAGAATTTGAATACCTTTTCTGGGTGAGTTCGATGGGAGCTTTTGATAGCCGCAGCCAAAAAATCGCGATTGCTTTTGCTAAACTAATGAATCAGGCAGGTGTTAGCTTTGCGATTCTAGGAAATACGGAAACGAACTCGGGTGATACAGCACGCAGAATCGGGAATGAGTTTTTATTCCAGGAGATTGCCGAGAAAAACATTAAAACATTTGAGAAAAACGGTGTCACCAAAATCGTTACGATTGACCCGCATGCCTATAATATTTTCAAAAATGAGTACCCAGATTTCGGCTATACAGCAGAAGTGTATCACCATACGCAAATGCTCTATGATTTGGTGAAATCAGGGAAAATAAAGCCAGAACGTCCAATCAATGAAAAGCTAACCTATCATGATTCATGCTACTTAGGGAGATACAATGGTGTGTATGACCCGCCGAGGGAAATTTTAACATCTATCCCAGGACTTGAGCTTGTTGAAATGAATCGTTCACGGGAAAATGGAATGTGCTGTGGTGCAGGTGGTGGCTTAATGTGGACAGAGGAAACGACTGGAAACCGAATTAATGTAGCACGTACAGAACAGGCACTTGCTGTCCAGCCATCTATGATTTCCAGTGCTTGTCCGTATTGCTTAACAATGCTAAGCGATGGGACAAAGGCAAAAGAGGTCGATGAGGACATTAGTACAATGGATGTTGCTGAAATTTTAGCATTATCTATTCACTTTGACGATCAATCAAGAACAGCCTCTTAATTGATGATAGACTGATAGGGGGGAGATTCCCCTTTTCAGTTAAACGAATTAAATGAGTGAGCGTTCAATCAAGATAGTTAGATAAACAAAAAGAAAGGATGGAAATCAATGAGAAAAACAGTAATTGTTTCAGGTGCAAGAACCCCTTTCGGAAAATTTGGTGGAGGCTTGAAGCCTTTTGCAGCATGGCAGCTAGGAGGAAAGGCAATTAAAGAAGCGTTAAATCGAGCTGGAATTGAAGGCTCAGAAATCGATGAAGTAATTATGGGTACCGTCCTGCAAGGTGGCCAAGGTCAGATTCCTTCCCGGCAAGCGGCTCGCGAGGCTGGAATCCCATGGGAAGTAAAATCCGAAACAATTAATAAAGTGTGTGCATCTGGACTGCGTAGTATTACACTTGCTGATCAATTGATTCGTCTTGGGGATGAGAATGTGATTGTTGCAGGTGGAATGGAAAGCATGAGCAATGCACCGTACTTTCTTCCGGAAACGAGATGGGGAAGCCGGATGGGCGATAAAAAAGTAGTTGATATGATGGTACACGATGGACTGACATGTACGTTCACAGGGGTTCATATGGGGAATTATGGGAATTCAACTGCAGAAGAATTCGAATTAACAAGAGAAGCACAGGACGAGTGGTCCTATCGCAGTCACAAACGAGCAATCGAGGCGATTGAAACAGGCAAATTTGCTGAAGAAATCGTTGCAGTGGAAGTGCCGGTACGTAAAGGTGAACCGATTGTCGTAGATACCGATGAAGCACCCCGAAAGGATACAACAGTTGAAAAACTAGCGGGTCTGCGTCCAGCATTTGATAAAAATGGAACAATTACAGCCGGTAATGCTCCTGGTGTCAATGATGGTGCATGTGCTTTTGTTGTGATGGGAGATGACAAGGCAAACGAGCTTGGGAAAAAACCGATGGCAACGATTCTTGGGCACACAGAAGTTGCTGTAGAAGCAAAGAATTTCCCGCAAACACCAGGACTTGTTATTAATAAATTGCTAGAAAAGACAGGATATTCCAAGGAAGACATTGATCTGTTTGAAATAAATGAAGCCTTTGCTGCTGTGTCGCTTGCAAGTGGAAAAATCGCTGACATTGACACTGAAAAGATAAATGTTAATGGTGGTGCTGTTGCATTAGGTCATCCAATTGGAGCAAGTGGCGCCAGAATCATTTTAACCTTAATTCATGAATTAAAGCGCCGCGGTGGCGGGCTTGGCATTGCAGCTATTTGCAGTGGCAGTGGTCAAGGGGATGCAGTACTGATCGAAGTTCCTAAGGGTTAACGCAAAGGAGGAAACAAAAAGATGGCAATAAATAATGTGATGGTCATTGGTGCAGGGCAAATGGGAGCTGGCATTGCTCAGGTCTGTGCGCAATCAGGATTTAACGTACTACTACACGACCGGGATAAGAATGCATTACAAGCAGGAATAAATGGCATCGAAAAATTGCTTGCACGTAACGTGGAAAAGAAGAGATTAACAAAAGAAGAGAAGGCGACAACCCTAGGTCGCCTAACTCCTTCCCATACATTAGAGGATGCAGCAACCTGTGATTTGATTATTGAAGCTGTTGTGGAAAATATGGATGTAAAATCAGCAGTTTTCAAAGAGGTGGATACACACGCACCAAAGCATGCAATCCTTGCCTCGAATACATCCTCCTTACCGATTACCGAAATCGCGGCTGAAACAAAACGACCGGATCAGGTAATTGGCATGCATTTTATGAATCCTGTGCCAGTTATGAAACTTGTTGAAATTATACGCGGATTACAAACAAGTGATGAAACGTATGAAACAATTCAAATGATGACTGTCCAGTTATCAAAAACTCCAGTAGAAGTAAAAGATTTTCCTGGGTTTGTATCCAATCGGATTCTAATGCCAATGATTAATGAAGCGATTTATACGGTTTATGAAGGTGTCGCCACGCCAAAGGATGTTGACCAGGTGATGAAGCTTGGAATGAATCATCCGATGGGACCGCTAACGCTGGCAGATTTTATTGGTCTGGATACATGTTTGTATATTATGGAAGTGCTTCATGAAGGATTTGGGGATAGTAAATATCGTCCATGTCCATTACTGCGTCAATATGTAAAAGCAGGATGGCTTGGAAAGAAATCCGGTAAAGGCTTTTATGAATATAGCTAGTTAAATAACACCCAAGAGAGGTGCAAACGGTATGATGTTAAAGGTTACAGAAGAACAGGAAATGCTTCTTAAGGTAGTTCGAGATTTTGCCAGAAAGGAAGTAGCACCTGTAATAGAGCGAATGGAAAAGGAAGATCGTTTCCCGATTGAAATTGTGAAGAAGATGGGAGAGCTTGGATTAATGGGCATTCCTATTCCGGAAAAATATGGTGGAAGTGGGATGGATTTCACATCCTACATTCAAACGATTCATGAGCTATCAAAAGTAAGTGCGACCGTCGGTGTTATTTTATCCGTACACACATCTGTTGGAACGAATCCAATTTTATACTTTGGAAATGAAGAGCAAAAAAGGCGTTTCTTGCCAAGGCTTGCAAGCGGAGAGTACCTTGGTGCATTCGCACTTACAGAGCCAGGAGCTGGTTCTGATGCTGGTAGTTTAAAAACGACTGCTAAGGAAACAGATGTTTCTTATATTTTAAATGGGTCCAAGGTTTTTATTACAAATGGCGGTGTGGCAGATACGTATATTACATTTGCTCGGACTGGTGACAATTCCAAGGATATTAGCGCATTTATTGTAGAAAAGGATTCTCCTGGATTGATTATCGGTAAGAAAGAAAAAAAGATGGGCCTTCATGGATCAAATACAGTTCAATTAACATTTGATCAATGTGTTATTCCAAAAGGAAATTTGTTAGGTGAAAAAGGAAGCGGTTTCAATATCGCGATGGCTAATTTGAATATTGGAAGGATTGGCATTGCAGCTCAAGGTCTTGGTATAGCGGAAGCGGCTCTTGAATACGCAGTGAACTATGCCAAAGAACGAAAGCAATTTGGGAAATCGATTGCTTCAAATCAAGGGATATCATTCAAACTAGCAGATATGGCAACGGCGACCGAGTCTGCAAAATTATTAACCTATCACGCTGCAACATTGATCGAGCAAGGAGTCCCATGCGCGAAAGAAACGTCAATGGCAAAACTTGCAGCAACCAGAACAGCGATGAACAACGCAATTGAAGCAATCCAAATATTTGGCGGTTACGGCTACACAGAGGAGTATCCTGTCGAGCGCCTATTCCGAGATGCAAAAGTAACGGAAATTTATGAAGGCACAAATGAGATTCAACATATTGTGATTGCCAATCATTTATTGAAAGACTAAGGAGGAGAAGAAGATGGACTTTCAATTAACGGAAGAACAAGAAATGTTGCGTAAAATGGTTCGTGACTTTGCGGAAAGAGATGTAGAACCAACAGCGGCCGAGCGTGATGAAGAGGAGCGCTTTGATCGTGGGATTTTTGACAAAATGGCAGAGCTTGGTTTAACAGGAATCCCATGGCCGGAAAGCTATGGTGGCATTGAAGCTGACTATGTAAGTTATTGTATAGCTGTAGAGGAATTGTCACGTGTTTGTGCTTCCACTGGTGTAACGTTATCTGCTCACCTGTCATTAGCAAGCTGGCCAATTTATAAATTTGGGAATGAAGAGCAGAAGAAAAATTTTCTTACACGCTTGGCGACAGGAGAAGCACTCGGCGCCTATGCGTTATCCGAGCCTGGGGCGGGTAGCGATGTCGTTTCGATGAAAACAACTGCAAAGGAAGATGGAGATCACTACGTATTAAACGGGAGTAAAGTTTGGATTACAAATGGCGGTGTTGCAGATATTTACATTGTTTTTGCAAAAACAGATGCGGATGCTAAACATAAGGGAATTAGTGCATTCATCGTGGAGAAGGGAACAGATGGATTTGCTTTCGGTAAAAAAGAAAAGAAACTCGGCATTCGTTCTTCTCCAACAACGGAGTTAATCTTTGAAAACTGTCGGATTCCAAAAGAAAATTTGCTTGGGGTTGAAGGGGAAGGCTTTACCATTGCGATGACAACACTTGATGGTGGAAGAAATGGAATCGCAGCGCAAGCGCTTGGGATCGCCCAAGGTGCTTTAGATGCAGCAGTAGCCTATGCAAAAGAACGTGAACAATTTGGAAAACCAATCGCAGTGAACCAAGGAATATCATTTAAGCTTGCAGACATGGCAACCGAAATTGAAGCGGCTCGTCTATTAACCTATCAAGCAGCATGGCTGGAATCCAAAGGACTTCCATATGGGAAAGCATCCGCTATGTCCAAATTATTTGCAGGTGATGTGGCGATGCGCACAACAGTGGAAGCTGTCCAAATATTTGGCGGTTATGGATACACAAAAGATTATCCAGTCGAACGCTACATGCGCGATGCAAAAATCACCCAAATCTATGAAGGCACAAACGAAATCCAACGACTTGTTATTGGCAGAATGCTAACAAAATAAATAGAGTGATGACGCATGAAACAGATGATGTCCCGAGTGATTGCACGAACATATCTATGAAACAGATTGGAGGGATTCATGATGAAGGGGGAGAAGATACTTTCTTCTGTAAAAGATCAGCAGCTCATAAAAGTACGGAGAGAACAAATTATTAAGGGTGCGATTAAGCTTTTTAAAGAAAAAGGCTTCCATAAAACAACGACAAGAGAAATCGCAAGTGAATCTGGTTTTAGCATTGGAACATTGTATGAGTATATTCGCACAAAAGAAGATGTTTTATTTCTTGTCTGTGATTCGATCCATGAACAAGTTCGCGAGCGAATTGCTCAGGCGATTGATTTAAAATCACCTTCCATTCCAAGTATGATGCAGGCGTTACGGTCCTTTTTTTACTTAATGGATGAAATGCAAGATGAAATCGTCATTCTTTATCAAGAAGTAAAATCGCTAAACAAGGAATCAAGAAAACATGTTTTAGAAAGAGAACGCGATATGGTAGGAATTATAGAAAATGTTATTAGCACTTGCACAGAAGGAAAGCTATCCACAAAAGAGGTTAGTCTGCTTGGCAATAATATTGTGGTACAGGGACATATGTGGGGATTCAGAAGATGGATTATGCAAAAGCAATTCACACTGGAAGAATACACGAATGCACAATTAAAATTAATCGAACATGCAATTAACAAGCAGATTTCATAAATTATACGAGGGGGGAGCAAGATGGAGCAGGTTGAAGTTTACGAGCCGAAACATCCAATTCGATTCGTAACAGCCTCAAGTTTATTTGATGGACATGATGCATCCATCAATATTATGCGCCGAATTCTTCAGGCAAGCGGGGCCGAGGTAATTCATCTCGGACATAATCGTTCTGTCGAGGAGGTTGTACACGCAGCGATTCAAGAGGATGTGCAAGGAATAGCTTTGTCATCCTATCAAGGTGGGCACGTAGAGTATTTCAAATATATGATTGACCTTTTAAAGGAGCTGGATGCTGTCCATATAAAGGTGTTTGGTGGTGGGGGAGGGACGATTATCCCGCGTGAAATTAAAGAGCTGCATGATTATGGTGTTGCCTGGATCTTCTCACCTGAAGATGGGCGTAAGTATGGTCTGCAAGGAATGATTAATCGGATGCTTAAGCAATGTGATACCTTGCCACCCGTGGATATTCAAGAAGATTTAAAAAAGCTCGCGCAGGGCAACCGAAATGCGATTGGAAAATTTATTACGTATGTGGAAAGCAATGACACGAACCCGGATGAAAAGCAAAAGGTTCTCGAAGAGCTGAAAGAAAAGGGAGACAGCACCATACCTGTACTCGGAATCACTGGAACAGGTGGAGCAGGGAAAAGTTCCTTAACAGATGAATTGATACGCCGTTTTATGAATGAAATTCCAGATAAAAAAATAGCGATTATTTCTATCGATCCAACGAAGAAAAAAACGGGCGGAGCACTACTTGGTGACCGAATCCGCATGAATGCAATTTCTAATGACCGCGTCTATATGCGTTCATTGGCAACGCGTGATTCAAGAACGGAGCTGTCAAAAGCAATTCAGGATGTGATTGATGTCGTACGAAGATCTGGATTTGATTTCATTATTGTAGAAACAAGTGGTATTGGCCAAGGTGATGCAGCAATTACTGATATTACCGACCTGTCGATGTATGTGATGACAGCAGAATTTGGTGCACCAACACAGCTTGAAAAAATAGACATGATTGATTATGCAGATTTCATTGTAATTAATAAATTTGAACAAAAGGGTTCCGAAGACGCACTCAATCAAGTGAGAAAGCAATATGAACGAAGCCGAATGCTCTTCCATCAGGATAAAACAGCATTTCCAGTTTTTGGAACGATTGCAAGTCAGTTTAATGATGCAGGAACAAATGCGTTATTTGCTGCACTAATTGATACACTAAGTGATAAATACCATTGGGATGAAAAAATTGATTTTGACCGAAACGTTATTTCTGAGAAACAAAATCGCATTATTTCCAATGACCGCAGATATTACCTGCTCGAAATTGCAACCTATATACGCAATTACCACCAGCATACAAAAAAACATAGTGACATTGCCAGGAAGCTTTATCAGCTTGAAGGAACGAAGGAAGTTATGGAAGATGCACCTGTTAAGGAAGCCATTGATCAAACGATTGATCAATATAAAGAACAACTCGATCCTCAGCTGAAGAAAATGCTTGAGAGTTGGGAAGCACTAAAGGAAAGCTACCAGGGCGATACAATGACCTTTAAAGTTCGGGATAAAGAAATTAAAATGGACATCACAACCGAATCACTATCCGGTCTTAAAATACCTAAAGTTGCGTTTCCAAAATATGAGGATTGGGGAGAGCGGCTCACCTGGCTGCGAAAGGAAAACGTACCTGGTTCATTCCCGTTTACTGCTGGTGTGTTTCCATTTAAACGAACAGGGGAAGATCCGACTCGTCAATTTGCTGGCGAAGGAACTCCAGAAAGAACGAATCGACGCTTTCATTATTTATCAAAAAATGATGAAGCAAAAAGGCTTTCCACCGCCTTCGACTCGGTCACATTATATGGAGAAGACCCTGCGGAAAGACCAGATATCTATGGGAAGGTCGGAGAAAGCGGTGTTAATATTTGCACGTTAGAAGATATGAAAAAGCTATACGCTGGCTTTGACTTAACAGACCCGCTTACGTCCGTTTCCATGACAATAAATGGCCCGGCTCCAATTATTCTAGCGATGTATTTTAATACAGCGATTGATCAGCAGGTAGAAAAATTTACCGAGAATAATGGACGAAAGCCTACAGAGAAAGAATACAAGAAGCTCAAATCAGATACAATCTCTGTCATTCGCGGAACTGTTCAAGCAGATATTTTAAAAGAAGATCAAGGACAAAACACATGTATATTTTCAACGGAGTTTGCATTACGCATGATGGGAGATATTCAGGAATATTTTATTGAAAACAATGTACGCAATTATTACTCTGTTTCCATTTCCGGCTATCATATTGCAGAGGCTGGTGCCAATCCGATTACACAGCTAGCCTTTACGCTTGCTAATGGGTTTACGTATGTAGAATATTATTTGAGCAGAGGAATGGATGTTAATAAGTTTGCACAAAATCTGTCGTTCTTTTTCTCAAATGGTCTTGATCCAGAATACACGGTAATTGGCCGAGTAGCCCGCCGAATTTGGGCAATTACAATGCGCGACAAATACGGTGCCAATGAACGCAGCCAAAAGCTGAAATACCATGTGCAAACATCTGGACGTTCCCTTCACGCGCAAGAAATTGATTTTAATGATATTCGTACAACATTACAGGCATTACTTGCGATTCAGGATAATACGAATTCACTTCACACGAATGCATACGATGAGGCAATTACGACACCAACAGAGGAATCCGTAAGGCGGGCGATGGCCATTCAAATGATTATCAATAAGGAATTCGGTCTTACAAAAAATGAAAATTCCTTACAAGGTTCGTTTATTGTGGATGAGTTAACGGATCTAGTAGAGGAGGCTGTACTGCAGGAATTTGAAAAAATGAATGATCGCGGTGGGGTGCTTGGTGCAATGGAGCGCCAATATCAGCGTGGTAAGATTCAAGAAGAGTCACTCTATTATGAAGGGAAAAAGCATTCTGGAGAACTGCCGATTATTGGTGTAAACACATATATCAATCCGAACCCACCAACCGATGAACAAATCGATTCCATGGAATTAGCGCGTGCTTCCAAAGAAGAAAAGGAGCATCAAATTACGGAATTAAGGAAATTTCAGGAAGTTCATAAAGCCGAAGTAGAAGAAGCACTAACGAGCTTAAAGCAAGTAGCTGCATCTGGCGGGAATATATTTGCAGAGCTTCTGGAGACAGTAAAAGCAGCAAGCCTCGGACAAATTACCACCGCTCTTTATGAGGTTGGCGGACAATATCGCAGGAACATGTAATAATAAAAACGCTTGAATGATTAGGACATCTAATAAGCATTCTTATACTATTTTCCAGCATAATTGTTATAAGCGATGCTCTAACCATTCCAGGTGATCAGAGTGCCATGACTGCGGAAAGTATCGGCCCGAAGCCTCCCGGACGGCTATTAGTGCACATACTTGTAAAGACAGCCGAGAAGTTAGTTCGCACTCTATATCTATTCTCATATAACACCAAATCCTATAGAAACGGCATGAAAAAACATAAAAAGTTGAGGGAATAATATATTTTCTCAACTTTTTATGCTTTCGTTCTAGCATATTCTATATAAAATTGTTTATAATGTAATGTATGTTTATTGTGAAAGAAAAATGGTATATTAGTACAATAAAATGATGATTATAAATTAGGCTCATAGCCTTCAATATTTTTAGCAAAGGGAGTGCATTGCCGTGAGCTTAGACAAGTATAGCCACGAAGAATTACAAGAAATGTCAATGATTGAATTAGCAAGTAAAATTCTATTTGATGAAAAGAAAGCCCTCAATTTCAGAGATATTTTTGATAAAATTGCTGAAATGAAAGGTTTCTCTGCTAGCGAGAAGGAGAATAATATTGCTCAATTCTATACGGACATGAACGTTGATGGCCGTTTCTTAACACTTGGTTCCAGTATGTGGGGATTAAAAAGATGGTACCCAGTGGAACAGGCGCAAGAAGAGCTAACGGAAGTACCGAAAAAGAAACGTGTGAAGAAGAAGACTGATGAAGAAGTAGAAGAGATTGACGAAGAACTTGATATCACAGATGCAGATATTGAGGAAATAGTTGATGACTTTGAGGACGATGATGACTTTGAAGAAGATTTTGATGAGGAAATTGACGACGAGGAACTTATTGTTGATGAAGACGAATTGGACGAAGAAAAATAGTTAAAAAGGTTCCTTGACTTTTTTTAGGACTATGAGTACAATCTTAATTGGGCTCTTTGAATCTAATAATCAAGGCGTTTCCCTAGATACAATTGGGGAAACGCCTTTCTTATTTTTGCAGATAAGAAATTAAAGGCATTTACTCAGGAAGTTTGTTGAATGCCAAGTTTTTTACATTATTTTTAGGAATACTAATTACAGAACAAGAAAAGGAAAGAAGGATGAATCGTGACTAAATATATTTTTGTAACTGGTGGAGTTGTATCCTCGCTAGGGAAGGGAATTACAGCTGCTTCACTTGGTCGTTTGCTTAAAAATCGTGGATTAAAGGTGACTATCCAAAAGTTTGATCCATATATAAACGTGGACCCAGGTACAATGAGTCCATATCAGCATGGTGAGGTTTTTGTAACGAATGATGGAGCGGAAACAGATCTTGACCTTGGGCACTATGAGCGTTTTACAGACATTAACCTAAATAAATTCAGCAACATTACTACTGGTAAGGTATATTCTAGTGTTATTCGCAAAGAACGTCGCGGTGATTATCTTGGTGGTACGGTTCAAGTTATACCTCACATTACAAACGAAATTAAAGATCAGGTATATCGAGCAGGTGAAGCGACAGAAGCTGATGTTGTTATTACAGAAATTGGCGGAACTGTTGGTGATATCGAGTCACTGCCATTTCTTGAGGCGATTCGCCAAATTAAAAGCGATGTAGGACGAAACAGCGTAATGTATATCCACTGTACCCTTGTGCCATACATTAAAGCTGCTGGAGAAATGAAGACAAAACCTACCCAGCATAGTGTCAAAGAATTACGTTCTTTAGGTATACAGCCAGACGCGATTGTCTTGCGTACAGAATTACCAATCAGCGTTGAAATGAAAAAGAAAATTGCGTTATTCTGTGATATCAACGAAAAAGCTGTAATTGAAATGCGTGATGCAGATACACTTTATCAAGTACCAATTGCACTTCAAGAACAGAATCTGGATCAGTTAACGTGTGATCATTTTGGTCTTGATTGTGGAGTAGCTGACATGAAAGAGTGGAAAAAGTTGGTATCCAAAGTTAGAAACCTTTCGAAAAAAATTGATATTGGACTTGTAGGTAAATATGTAGAACTTCCAGATGCATATATTTCTGTAGTTGAGTCATTGAAACATGCAGGTTATGACTTTGATGCAGATATTAAAGTACATTGGATTAATTCCGAAGAGCTGGATAGAGCTGCGATTCACTCAGAACTTTCCCATGTAGATGGTATTATTGTGCCAGGTGGATTTGGCGATCGTGGTATCGATGGAAAAATTGAAGCAATTCGTTATGCGCGTGAAAATAATATTCCTTTCTTTGGTATTTGTTTAGGAATGCAATTAGCTTCTGTAGAATTCGCTCGAAATGTTGTTGGTCTAGAAGGGGCACACTCAGCAGAAATTGATCCAAATACAGCCTATCCAATCATTGACTTGCTTCCTGAGCAGAAGAACGTTTCTGATTTAGGTGGAACATTACGTCTTGGATCTTACCCTTGTAAGCTTAAAGATGGTACGAAAACAAAAGCAGCGTATGATGGTGCCGATATGATTGAAGAACGTCATCGTCATCGTTATGAGTTTAATAATGATTATCGCGAGCAAATGGAAGAGCATGGCTTTATCTTCTCTGGTACAAGTCCTGATGGAAGATTAGTGGAAACAATTGAGATTGACAATCATCCATGGTTTGTTGCATGCCAATTCCATCCAGAGTTTACTTCTCGTCCAACGAGAGCACAAGGCTTATTTAAAGGCTTTATTGGAGCTTCTGTGGAACAGAGCAATAGAAAAAATTAAACCCCTTTTCAACTTAATGCTGTTTCACCCCAAAAGTTAACTTTTGGGGTTTTTCTTACGTTTAGAAATCTTTGTTAACAGATTTGATTGTTTTTTTCTAAAAAAAGAGGATTTAACCATCTTTTGTTGAATTGAGATTATGAGTACTTTTTATAGAGTAAATTGGAAATGATAAACTATCATTGGATATTTTAACGATAAAAAATATGAAAAACAGCACGGATAAAGTTAACTTGTATGTTTAAACCAGACAACTAAATAGACAATGTGAAGACTGCTATTTTGATAGCGGGGACGTGTCAATATTGCTATCTTCTTATCATTTATAGGAGAGTATCTGAAAAATGCGCATTCATGCGCATTTCCAATTTCGTAACCCATTTTTTGAATTTCCTTATCCTCCACCCCGATTAGCCATACGTGCTGTTTTGATTCATCTTTTGACTAGTCGTAGAAAATTCGGTGATAGCTAAAAATCCAATTGCATTCGTGCTTGTACTTCTATTATTCTTAAACCTCATTTATCACAATAAATAATTCTTGAAATTGTAAATGAAAACAATGTATAGCTAATTTTTTCTTATAGGTAAATTATTAAATATTGCATGTAGTTAATTGTTATAAACAAACTGAATATGTAGAGAGGACAAAAGGGGAAAGAGCGATTGTATAGAATTCATATTATAGTAGAGATATTTGTTATTAGGGGGATTAGAGGAGATGCCAAAGGAGATATTAGTAGTTGATGATCAGCCAGGTATCCGTTTGCTCTTAACTGATATTTTAACGAGTGAAGGTCATCGGGTGACTTTAGCTTCTACAGGGAAAGAAGCATTGGATAAAATCCACCAAGCGTCATTTGATTTAATTATTTTGGATTACAAGTTACCAATCATCGACGGGAGTGAAGTATTGAACCAATTAGAAAATGAAGAAATAAAAACTCCCGTAATTGTTATGAGTGGAATGGCAGAGAGTATTATTGGGGAAATGGAAACAAGGAGAATAGTAAGGTATACGATTGCAAAACCTTTTAATGTAATGGATTTATGTGCCAATGTAAGGGAAATAATTATGTAAGCGGATTAATTAGAGTTATACACTTGCCTACAAGTATTACTTGTTGCGTGAGAAGACGGTAGTTGGTATTCTTATAATGTACGAAAGTAAATAATGTTGTTTAGGTAATATAATTTAAGGAGGATATTTTAATGCCATTAGTATCTATGAAGGAAATGCTTGAAAAGGGTAAAAAAAATGGTTATGCAGTAGGTCAGTTTAATATCAACAACTTGGAGTACATCCAAGCAATCCTACAAGCAGCAGAAGAAGAAAAGTCACCAGTGATACTTGGTGTTTCTGAAGGTGCTGGAAAATATATGGGAGGATTTAATGTTGTTGTTGCAATGGTTAAATCATTAATGGAATCCTATGGTACTACTGTGCCTGTTGCAATCCATTTAGACCATGGTTCAAGCTTCCAAAAATGTGCTGAAGCGATTCATGCTGGATTTACTTCTGTCATGATTGATGCTTCTCATTCACCAATTGAAGAAAATGTTGCCATTACAAAACAAGTTGTAGAGCTTGCTCATATTCACGGTGTATCTGTTGAAGCTGAGGTTGGTACAGTTGGTGGAGAAGAAGATGGTGTTATCGGCGGAATTCAATATGCGGACAAAGATGAGTGTAAACAACTCGTTTCTGAAGCTGGAGTAGATTGCTTAGCACCAGCATTAGGTTCTGTTCATGGTCCATATCAAGGAGAGCCAAATCTTGGCTTTACTGAAATGGAAGAAATCCTAAACCTTGTTCAAGTACCATTGGTATTACATGGTGGAACTGGTATCCCTACAAAAGACATTCAAAAGGCTATCTCACTTGGAACAGCAAAAATTAATGTAAATACAGAGAACCAAATGGCTCAAGCAGAAGCTGTTCGCAATGTGTTAAACGCTAAGCCTGAATTATATGACCCACGTAAATATCTTGGACCAGGTACAGAAGCAATTAAAGAAACGGTTAAAGGTAAAATGCGTGAATTTGGTTCATCACAACAAGCGTAATAAAGCAATCTAAGCTATACATTAAATTGGACAGGCTGTTCCTTCGGGTTCAGCCTACCAGTCTATAGAAGATAATGGGGAGTGTGGAATAGATGAAGTTTTTTATCGATACAGCAAACATTGAAGAAATTCGTAATGCGAATGAACTTGGAATTTTAGCTGGTGTTACAACGAACCCAAGCCTTGTTGCAAAAGAAGGAGTCTCCTTTCATGAACGCTTGCGTGAGATTACAGCTGAGGTGTCGGGATCTGTAAGTGCAGAAGTCATTTCTGAAGATGCTGAAGGTATGATTGAGGAAGGGAAAGAGCTTGCTGCAATTGCACCAAATATAACGGTAAAAGTTCCAATGACTTTAGAGGGGCTGAAAGCGGTTAAAACGTTTAGCGATTTAAACATTAAGACCAATGTTACGTTAATTTTCAATGCAAATCAAGCATTGCTTGCCGCACGTGCTGGTGCAACATACGTTTCCCCATTCCTTGGTCGTTTGGATGACATCGGTCATGATGGAATGACCTTAATTGCAAGCATTGCTGAAATCTTCGAACGCCACAATATCAGTACCGAAATTATCGCTGCATCTATTCGCCATCCATTACATGTAACAGATGCCGCAATACATGGAGCGCATATTGCAACAATTCCCTATAATGTATTGTCTAGTCTTGTAAAGCATCCACTAACAGATCAAGGAATTGAGAAATTCTTAGCTGATTGGAATAAGAACTAAAACAGAAGCATCTTGTTAGCGATGTGCGGACTGCGCCTCTGGGGCGAAGTCTGCGCTACAGCTTTAGCGCTTCGTGGACGCGGCTGTTTCGGCAACTAAGTTATCCACAGTGTTTAAACATTATAATTCCAAAATAAATAAAAATAATTGCATGAAATTGGAAAAAATGAAAATGATAATATTGATATGCATTCAATAGAACGATAAATTCGTTTCGCTCGGAATTTACGATATAATCTATAGATATTTCGTGCAAGCGGAAATACATAGAACAGGAAATTCCTGATTTTGTGTAACAATAATTAATCGAAATGAAGTGTGTTCAAATACTTTTTGGACAACCTCTCAGGAACGAGGTATTCAAATGCAAAAATTGTTAATTGAAGGTGGCCATGAACTAAATGGCAAAGTTCGAATTAGTGGGGCAAAGAACAGTGCAGTTGCACTACTGCCTGCATCCATTCTAGCAGATTCCACTGTGACACTTGAAGGCCTTCCGGAAATCTCTGATGTCTATACACTTGGAGACCTTTTGGAGGAAATCGGAGGAAGTGTTTCTTGGAAAGGTCAGGATGTAACGATTCAACCTGAAAAGATGATTGCAATGCCCTTACCGAATGGCAAAGTAAAGAAGTTACGTGCTTCTTATTATTTTATGGGAGCGATGCTAGGGAAATTCAATAAAGCTGTTATTGGGCTTCCTGGTGGCTGCTATCTAGGTCCACGTCCTATCGATCAACATATTAAAGGCTTTGAAGCGCTTGGAGCCGAAGTTACCAATGAACAAGGCGCAATTTACCTGCGCGCCAAAGAGTTGAGAGGTGCCAGAATTTATTTGGATGTGGTAAGTGTCGGCGCAACGATTAATATTATGTTAGCTGCTGTTAAAGCAAAAGGAAAAACAATTATTGAGAATGCAGCAAAAGAGCCGGAAATCATTGATGTTGCAACCTTGTTAACGAATATGGGAGCGAAAATCAAAGGTGTAGGAACTGATGTTATTCGGATTGAAGGTGTACCATCACTTCACGGCTGTAAACATACAATCATTCCAGACAGAATTGAAGCTGGGACGTATGCGATTGCAGCTGCAGCACAAGGGAAAGAAGTGGTTATCGATAATGTCATTTCCCAGCATATAGAATCGCTTATCGCAAAATTACGCGAAATGGGTGTAACGGTTGAGGAGAGCGATGAACAGCTGTATATCGCTAATCGAAAGCCACTGAAAAGCGTTGATATCAAAACACTCGTGTATCCTGGCTTCCCGACAGATCTTCAACAGCCATTTACATCGCTATTAACTCAAGTAACAGGTACGGGTGTTATTACTGATACGATTTATTCTGCGCGTTTAAAGCATATTGACGAATTAAGACGGATGAATGCTCTTATTAAAGTAGAAGGTGGATCTGTAATCGTCTCTGGACCTACACAGCTACAGGGAGCAAAAGTAAAGGCATCCGATTTGCGGGCTGGTGCTGCCCTGATCATTGCTGGTTTGGCAGCTAATGGAATTACAGAAATTACAGGTGTCGACCACATTGATAGAGGTTATGAAAAAATAACAGATAAATTAACAAGCCTTGGAGCTAACATCTGGAGAAAAGACATGACGCAAAAAGAAATTGCTTCCTTTCAGAATTCCTAATGGACTGTGCTAAAACTGGTTAATTAATGTGATACGTAAACTCACACAGGAACGAAAACGATTTCCACATTTTATAGATATGCTTTTGGGATGAGTATATGTAAAAAATGCACCTCTAAAAGGAGATGGAAATCATGGAAAGAAGTTTATCGATGGAGTTAGTTCGCGTCACAGAAGCTGCGGCATTAAAGTCAGCACGTTGGATGGGGAGAGGCGTTAAAGCTGAAGCTGATGATGCAGCAACAATGGCAATGCGTACTGTGTTTGATACAATTCCAATGCAAGGAACAGTAGTAATTGGCGAAGGAGAAATGGACGAGGCTCCGATGCTGTATATTGGTGAAAAGCTGGGAACCGGTGATGGGCCTGGAGTCGATGTTGCTGTTGATCCCCTTGAAGGAACGGATATTGTTGCACAAGGCTCCTGGAACGCACTCTCTGTTATTGCGATAGCTGATAAAGGAACATTGTTGCATGCACCAGATATGTACATGAATAAAATTGCGGTTGGTCCCGAAGCAATAGGCATGATTGATATCAATGCACCAACGATGGATAATCTACAAGCAGTTGCAAGAGCAAAAAATAAAGATATAGAAGACGTTGTTGCAACCGTGCTTGACCGCCCGCGTCATGCAAAATTAATTCAGGAAATTCGTGAATCCGGTGCAAGAATTAAACTCATACCTGCTGGAGATGTTGCTGCTGCGATTAATACGGCATTTGAGAATACCGGTGTTGATATTCTGCTCGGATCGGGTGGAGCACCAGAGGGCGTATTAGCAGCAGTAGCACTTAAATGTTTAGGAGGGGAGTTGCAAGGAAAACTTGTACCTTCAAATGATGATGAGATTGAGCGTTGTGTAGAAATGGGGATAAGCGACTTAAATAGAGTATTTTGCATGAATGATTTCTGTAGTGGCGATGATGCTATTTTTGCAGCTACAGGGGTTACAGATGGAGAACTACTAAAAGGTGTCCAATTTAAAGGATCTAAAGCTACCACACAATCTCTGGTTATGCGAGCCAAAAGTGGCACTGTGCGTTTTATTGATGGTGAGCATAGTCTGCAAAAGAAACCGAACATGGTAATTAATTCTTGAATTAATTTTCAGCAAGTAGTTTTGATTTTTTAACTCGATTTTGAATGAAAGCCCACCTCCAGCTAAAGCAAAATGAAAAAAGGAAGCCAGATTTGGCTTCCTTTTCTACCACTATATAAAGCTATGAAAAAGGAAAGTTTTACAAGGGAAACAAAAGATGTACTTGATTATGTCTATTTTCTTAAAAATGATATTGAATATTAGTGATTAAAAGAGTAATATAATATATGTTTAATACAGGCATAACTTGGCTAATCTATTTATACGTTAACTTATACCAGATAAGATTACCAACGGAGAAACTTAATCGATAGACTTCTACTAAAGCTTCTGTTAAACTCTGCATTTCTTCAAGGACGATCCTACCAATAAAAAGTGGAATCATTGAAATTACGAATTTATATTAGTTCATTACTGTTGTAGAAGAGCTTTTTCGCAACATTAGTGTAAACGTAGTAAAATAAATCTCTCTAAGAGAAGATGTATAGGAATAGGCGTGGTGATTGAATGGAAGCATTAACAATTTCTAATTTAGAAACGATGACATTAAAAGAAATTTATGCTTTAGCAAAAGAATTTAAAGTATCTTATTATGCGAAATTAACCAAAAAAGAACTTATTTTTGCTATTTTGAAAGCACAGGCAGAAAAAGATGGATTTCTGTTTATGGATGGTGTTTTGGAGATTATTCCTTCAGAAGGATTTGGGTTTTTACGACCGATCAATTATTCCCCGAGTGCAGAAGATATTTATATATCCGCATCACAAATTCGCCGTTTTGATCTGAGAAATGGTGATAAAGTTTCTGGTAAGGTACGTCCTCCGAAGGAAAATGAACGTTATTATGGCTTATTGCATGTAGATGCAGTTAATGGTGAAGATCCAGATTCATCGAAGGAGCGAGTGCATTTTCCAGCATTGACAGCACTTTATCCGAATCGTGTAATCAAGCTGGAAACGATAACGAACAAACTATCAACGAGAATTATGGATCTCATGACTCCAGTAGGTTTTGGACAGCGTGGATTAATTGTTGCACCGCCAAAAGCTGGGAAAACGATGCTGATCAAAGAAATCGCAAATAGTATTTCGAAGAATCATCCAGAAGCAAAACTTATTATTTTATTGGTGGATGAGCGACCAGAAGAGGTTACCGATATCGAACGCTCTGTAGATCCAGATGTAGATGTTGTTAGCTCCACATTTGATGAAGTTCCAGAAAGTCATATTAAAGTATCTGAACTAGTATTAGAACGTGCAATGCGACTTGTTGAGCATAAGCGTGATGTTATCGTTTTGATGGATAGTATTACGAGACTGGCGCGAGCATATAACCTTGTTATCCCACCTAGTGGACGTACACTTTCAGGTGGTATAGATCCGGCTGCTTTCCATCGTCCGAAACGGTTCTTTGGTGCCGCACGTAACATTGAAGAGGGCGGTAGCTTCACCATTTTAGCAACAGCTTTAGTTGATACAGGTTCTCGTATGGATGATGTTATTTATGAAGAGTTTAAAGGGACAGGTAATATGGAACTGCATCTTGATCGACAATTAGCAGAACGCAGAATTTTCCCTGCAATTGATATTTTACGTTCTGGTACGCGTAAAGAAGAGTTGCTTGTTAACAAAGGGCATCTTGATAAAATGTGGGCAATCCGCAAAACAATGCAAGATTCACATGACTTCCTTGAACGCTTCCTAAAACGCTTAAAAGCATCAAAGAGCAACGAAGAATTTCTGCAATTAATGGATGAGGAAATGAAAAGAAAAGGCATGACGAAATAAATACGTTATCCGTTTAGTATGTATTCAGGAAGAAAGTTTGAAGGGCTAAGGGAGAAATTCGATGTGTCATTTTACCGGATTTTTTGAATAACCTCTATTGCAATCATTCCTTCATACTGTTATAATCTTTCTATGTGAGTTTAGAAAAGGCATTATGCCTATGACGGCTCTTACAATAACTCTGTTTCCTCAGGTCTCAGGGCAAAAAGGAGTGGAAGACATGAAAAAGGATATTCATCCAGAATACAAAAAAGTAGTCTTTCTTGATACAAGTTCAGATTACAAATTCTTGAGTGGTTCAACAAAAGAATCTAACGAGACAATCGAGTGGGAAGATGGTAACACATACCCATTAATCAAAGTTGAGATCAGCTCAGATTCACATCCATTCTACACAGGTAAGCAAAAAGCTGATAAAGTAGGCGGACGTGTAGATCGATTCAAGAAGAAATATAATATGAAGTAAAAAGCTGAAAGAGCTTGTTCAGCGACGAAAAGCATAGGTCAGAAACTTTAGAGCTCCTGAATTTTGGTGCTCGGAGTGTTTATGGGTTATGTCTCGAGTCGCTAGCGCTTGAAGCTGGATTGAAATAAAAGTCGTAGCATGCTTAATGCGACTTTAAGTTAGACGTAAAAGGGCTGAAGTAATTTGTTTTAGCTTTTAAAAGGACAGGCAAAATGTCTCTATTTTGCCTGTTTTTTTACTTTGCAGAAGGGAACGCATCGAACGGTCCTTTATGTATAAGTGCAACGAAGGCATCTGTCCAATGGCTTGCGCTTCAAAGTATAAGGTCTTCAAAAAAAGCAAAGAGCGCTTTCGTAAGCATCCCTTTAACAAATGCCAAACTTTCTAATATTATCCGAAAAAAGGGTTAGTCTTATCGAATATAGTGGTAAACTATACACTGTACATAAAGATTAGCCAACGTTATGAGAGGAGTTCTCCTGCATGTATGTAATGAAGCAAAGTGGTTGGGTTGAAGTCATATGTGGCAGTATGTTCTCTGGTAAATCAGAGGAATTAATCCGTCGTGTTCGCAGAGCGACATATGCCAATCTAACCGTCCGTGTATTCAAACCAGCAATAGACAATCGCTACGATGATACAGCTGTCGTTTCCCATAACGGCTCTTCAACCATTGCTCGTCCGATCCATAATTCTGTAGAGATTCTAGAACATATTGATGACCATGTTGACATTGTTGGGATTGATGAAGTACAATTTTTCGATTCAAATGTTATAGAAATAGTCGAAGAGCTTGCAAACCGTGGAATTCGGGTGATTACTGCGGGTCTGGATACAGATTTCCGTGGTGAACCATTCGGTCCAGTTCCCAAGCTCATGGCATTAAGTGAATCTGTAACAAAGCTAAACGCCATTTGTCCTGTGTGTGGCTCACCAGCAAGCCGTACTCAACGTTTGATTGACGGCAGTCCTGCATCCTACGATGATCCAATTATTCTTGTTGGTGCATCTGAATCGTATGAGCCAAGATGCCGCCATCACCATGAGGTTCCAAAGAAGCCCAAAAGAAATTTTAATCGGAACCTAGAAAATGCAATAAAGTAAAACGAGAGCGCCCAAATGGGTGCTTTTTGTTTGGGCAGATAGATTAAAACGTTTCTAACTGCATAAGTGCATCTAAGTCATTCACCTAAAGGCTTGTTGCTCCAGAGTGCAAGGGCTGCTAAAAATAACATCATGTTACCCATAAGGAACATAAAAAAAGAGCTGATCGTATTACGGTCAGCTCTCAATCATAATCTTTTGTTATTTAACTACTTCAAAAGTAAAGTCTTGATGCTCATGCAAATTCTCATCATCTTTGACATGAATGTTAATTGTATATGCTCCGGCTTCATCAAACGTATGTGCACCTGTGTATTCCCCTGCCTTCGTTTCAGATGCGTCAATCCACTTTCTTTCGTCTTCATTTTCCGTGTTCCATATTTCATAGCGAACAGTAGCATTCTCGAAGGGTACTTCATCCATTTGTAAATGGACAACAAAATCCACTTCCTCGGCAAGCTTAACTTCATTTAGCTCCATTAAATGGATGACAAAACCTTCTGCATGATGATTGTGTTCATGTTCAGAAACATTGTTTGATTCTGCTTGTCCATCACCTACAGTAATGGACTTCTTCGGCATCGTGTGCAAATCTCGTGCTGTTGTATGGGCATAGATTTCATAAACACCATCTTCTTCAAATGTTACTTTTGCTGTATATGTACCGTCCTCATGATTGGTTGACTCCAACATTGTACTGTCATCTTCATTTCCTGTTAACCAATGTTCAAATACGACTTCATCAGCGTCGGTAACCATTTCATTACCATATGTAACAGTAGCTTTTAATTCAACTGTTTCTCCAACTTCTGCCTGCTCTGGCAATTCAAATTCAACATCTAATGATAGTAGTTCTCCGTCACCTTCATCCACTTGATTATTTGATCCACAAGCTATTAATGTAAAAATACAAACAAGCCAAAAGCCTACTTTTAAATACTTTGGAATCATTAATTATCCAGCCCCATTTTTATTAGTTTTATAAAAAATTCAACTTCTAACAACAATCTACCAAGGTTTAACTGCAGCGTCAACAAACAAAACTGTGAACAAATTAAGAATACACGACACCATTCCCGCAAATAAGACGCCATGCCTGCCGCTTAAGACACCATTCCCGCAAATAAGACACCACCCAATGCCCGAGTACCTCTATCACGTCTGAAAACCACCCGCCACTAATTGACCATGTTCCATGGTTATAATATAATTAGACTGTTAATCAGAAAGAGGTGTACGTGAATGTTAGATCGTTTACAAACATTAGAAGATCGTTATAATAAATTGAATGAGATGCTAAGTGATCCGGATATTATTAGTGATACAAATAAGTTGCGTGAGTATTCCAAGGAACAATCAGGTCTAGAAGATGTTGTTCAAGCTTATCGTGAATATAAAGATGTGACGTCCCAACTCCAAGATGCCAAGGTAATGCTTGATGATAAATTGGATGAAGAAATGTATGAAATGGTAAAAATGGAAATTGATGAGCTAAGTGAATCAAAAGCAGATTTAGAGGGTAAAATGAAAATCCTCCTCCTGCCAAAAGATCCAAACGATGATAAAAACGTATTTATGGAAATTCGAGGTGCAGCAGGCGGGGATGAAGCTGCGTTATTTGCTGGAGATTTATATCGGATGTATTCTCGTTATGCAGAGAGCCAAGGCTGGAAAATTGAAGTAATGGAAGCGAGCTCTACTGGTGTCGGTGGTTATAAAGAAATAATCTTTATGATAAATGGGAACGATGTTTATTCCAAGCTGAAATATGAAAATGGAGCACATCGGGTGCAGCGGGTACCAGAGACGGAATCTGGAGGTCGAATTCATACATCTACCGCGACTGTTGCTGTACTTCCAGAGGCTGAAGAAGTAGAGGTTGAGATTCATGAAAAAGATATTCGTGTTGATACATTTGCATCCAGTGGACCTGGTGGACAAAGTGTAAACACAACAATGTCTGCTGTTCGATTGACGCATGAGCCGACAGGTATTGTTGTTTCCATTCAAGATGAAAAATCGCAAATTAAGAATAAAGAAAAAGCGATGAAAGTGCTTCGCGCCCGTGTTTATGATAAATTCCAACAAGAAGCACAAGCAGAATATGATGAAAACAGAAAATCCGCAGTTGGAACAGGAGATCGTTCTGAGCGTATTCGTACGTACAATTTCCCGCAAAACCGTGTAACAGACCACCGTATCGGTTTGACGATCCAAAAACTTGATCAAATCATGCAAGGAAAGTTAGACGAATTCATCGATGCACTTGTAATGGAAGAACAAACTAAAAAACTAGAACAAATTGGTGAATAAGATGACACACGAACAAAAACAATTCGAAGTCCTGCGCTGGGCTTCTCTTTTTTTAGAAAAACATCACCGTGAATCTAGAGTTGCAGAGATACTTTTACAATATTATTTAGGAGTAGATCGGCAGCAATTTTACATGCTGATGCGAGATCCTGTTCCAATTGAGATTGTGGATAAATTCAAAGCAGCTGTTGAAAAACATGCAAAAACTGGTATCCCTGTCCAGCATTTAATAGGCCATGAAATATTCTATGGCAGAGAATTTATCGTGAATGAACATGTACTAATTCCAAGACCAGAGACAGAAGAGCTCGTTCAGCATATTATTCAATCTACTGACACATCGGGGGGAGACCCACTGACGATTATTGATATTGGTACAGGAAGTGGCATTATCGCAATTACACTAGCATTAGAAATACCGAATTCGATTGTGTACGCTACAGATATTTCAAAAAACGCGTTAGAAGTTGCTGAACAAAATGCCAAGCAGCTAGGAGCAGATGTTCATTTTCTGCAAGGGGATTTTTTACAGCCTGCAATTGAAAAAGACATCCAGGTAGACATCTTAGTGTCCAATCCACCGTATATTGCAAAATCAGAAGCTCCTGAGCTATCGGATACAGTGAAAAATTTTGACCCGGAACTAGCGCTGTTTGCTGATGCCGATGGACTAGCCGCTTATCAAAAAATAATTGCTCAGGCACCACAGGCTACAAAAAGACCAGCACAATTAGCGTTTGAAATTGGGTATGAACAAAGTGAAGCAGTTTATGCACTTATTCAAGAAACCTTTTCAGAAAGCACCATTAATACAATTCAGGATATTAATGGCAAGAATCGGATTGTCTCAGCAAAGATAAAATAAATATAAGAATTTGCTAGAATACTAGTTTAAAATCATTTTGACCTGTCCATACTTGCAATTAAGGAGTTGGAGAGGAGAATTACGAAATGAAAAAGCTAGTATTTTTTGTACTTATATGTTTTGTATTATATTTTTCGTTGCCATTAAATGGAGTAAGCAAGGAACTAAAGAATGAAGAAGATTATCAAGTAATTCCAGATGAAGCAATTCGTTTGCGAATACTTGCAAATAGTGATAATGAGCAAGACCAAGCGCTAAAACTTGAAGTCCGCGACCGTGTTAATGAAGTGGTCACAGAATGGGTACAGCACATTACGGATATCGATGAAGCGCGTGCATTAATTGAATCTCGTATTCCTGAATTGGAACAAATAGTGAAAAGCACAATTGATGAACAAGGAACAGAGAATGATTACAGTGTCGAATATGGAAAAAATATAACATTTCCAGCGAAGCTTTACGGTTCCTTTTTATATCCAGCTGGTGAATACGAAGCAATTTTAATAACGTTAGGAGAAGGAAACGGCTCAAACTGGTGGTGTGTATTATTCCCGCCTCTCTGCTTTCTCGACTTTTCAGGAGGCACAACGGTAGCGGAGGCAGCAGACGCAGATACCGTAGTAGAGGAAGAGGTTGAAGAAGAAGAAACGGAAATTAAATTTTTCTTATTTGAATGGTTTGGCTGGTCATAGTCTCTCTAGTAAATGCATAGAATGGAAGAAAAGGTAAATCATAATTCTATTAAAAATTTATTTGTAGAGGTGAGACTATTGAAACTCATTCTTGCGAGAGACGTGTCCTATGAACAATTGGAAGCATTTTTTAACAAGAATCCAGATGTGAATAAAAATAGGGTATTTGAAAATGGTTATGTGGTTGAATTGAATAATGCAATTGAAGGATGTTTTATTCTAGACCAAGTAGAAGAAGGCATTTACTGGCTGAAGCAGCTGTATATTACGCAATCAGAAGCTGGAAAGCTCCCGTTTTTATTGGAGGCCATCTTAGTACTTGCAAAGGATCGTAATGCAAAAAGTGTTTATGTTCATAGCCATCAGCCTGTAGTAGACTTGCTGTTAGAGGCCCTGCAGTTTTATCCGCAAACTCAAAGTCTATCAGAGGAAAAATATCCTGTAAAAGGTGGAAGTTGGTGGGCATATAATGTTTCTTAATGATTATACACATTATCCACAGTCTCTTGTGAATAATGTGTTGGGAAAATGTTTATAAGTATGTGTATTTGTGGGTAACATTCATTTGGATGTGCATAAGTGTCACTTCCAAATTTACGTTATCCACATTTTGCGTTATGTGCCTCAATCCTCTAGAATAGAATTAAGAAATGAGGTAGCAAAATGATAGAAACAAAACGCTGGAATATACAAAATGATGAAAGCTATAATAAGCAGTCTATTGCTGAAGCTGCTACACTAATAAAAGAAGGTAATACCGTTGCGTTTCCTACAGAAACAGTTTATGGATTAGGGGCTGATGCAACCAATGAAGCAGCTGTTGCGGAAATTTTCAAGGCGAAAGGACGTCCGCAAGATAATCCATTAATTGCACATGTCGCAACTGTGGAACAATTGAGACGACTTGTGGATAACTTACCGACTTACGCTGAAAAACTAATCGATGCATTTACTCCTGGTCCACTTACATTTGTTCTTCCGAGTAATGGAGCATGTGCGGAAAATGTTACTGCGGGGTTATCTACAGTCGGAGTTCGGATACCTGATCACCCAGTAGCACAGCAGCTTTTACAGTTAGCTGACATACCAGTGGCAGCACCAAGTGCCAATCTCTCTGGTAAGCCAAGTCCGACAAACGCTGAACACGTGTGGGAAGATCTTCAAGGGAAAATTGCTGGGTTAATAGATGGTGGACCAACCGGTGTGGGTTTGGAATCGACAGTAATTGATTGCACACAGGATATTCCCATTATTTTACGTCCTGGCGGAGTGACGAAACAGCAGCTCGAAGCGGTTGTGGGGACTGTTATGATCGATCCTGGTCTTGCAAATGAAAAGGAAAAGCCGAAATCGCCAGGGATGAAATACAAGCATTATTCACCAGAGGTACCTTTATTGCTTGTAGCTGGTACGGCAGCACGAATGCAAGCAACGATTGATGAGCAGCAAATAAAAGGGAATCGGGTTGGAGTATTAGCTAGTGAGCAAATAGCAAGGCAACTGCACCGCGTAGAAATTCGCAACCTGGGAGCAAATTTACATGAGATTGCATCTAACTTGTATGATGGTCTGCGAGCTTTTAAACAAGGGGATGCAGATGTTATTATTTGTGAGGCATTTTCCGAAGAAGGAATCGGCCAAGCGGTTATGAATCGCCTGAAGAAAGCAGCTAGTGAAATCATACGTTAGATGTAGTCTAAAGCTCGTTGGTAACCATAGTTCTAACCTAATAAACCTTCATATAGAACAGGAATTTTAGTGAAAGACATTCATATCTTCTGTTGGACATGCATATAGTTAACAAGCATGTCCAAGGGGGATTTGTGAATGTTTTTTTCTGGTGAAATCGCATCATTACTCGTTGTTTCCATTGCGCTTGGTATGGATGCATTTTCGATTAGCCTTGGGATAGGTCTCGTAAAATTACGTTTAAAACGAATCGCTCTTGTTAGCATGACCATCGGTGTTTTCCATATCATCATGCCGTTTTTCGGAATAATGCTTGGAAAAGTGATTTCAGAACAAATTGGAAATTTAACAACTCTAGCAAGTGGTGCTTTATTGTTTGGTATAGGTGCGCAAATGTTTTTCTCCGCATTTAGCCATGAGGTGCAGAAGAGAATGCGTCCAATTGGGCTAAGTCTGCTTTTAATCGCATTTACGGTTAGTTTAGATAGCTTTACTGTAGGACTGGGTCTTGGGTTATCAGGTGTTCATGTAATTCTAACTTTAATCCTATTTGGCATTAGTAGTGCTTTTCTTGCGTGTCTCGGAATGCTGCTTGGCAGAAAAGTACAGAGCTATCTTGGTGTATACAGCGAACTACTTGGTGGCAGTATCTTATGTTGTTTTGGATTATATATGTTATTTAGCTAATAGGAGATTCCGGCTGGGTGCTGGAGTCTTTTTTTGACAAACAATCTTACTTGGATAAGTACAACTAAGCCATTCACTCAGGAAGCTTGTGCTCTAAAGTTAATAGTTAAGGGCTCTTAAGTAGGGTAAGAACGCTTTGGTAAGAATCCTTTTAACGAATACCCAGTATTCTAATGAAGAGCTTTAATTCGAAAGGAAAAGTAAATTATTTTATCTAACAAGTTAATTGGAAATATGGTATATTTGTCGTAGAGTTCCAAGATGGAGGGCGTTTCATGAATATATTATTTGTCTGTACTGGAAATACGTGCAGAAGTCCAATGGCGGAAGCTTTATTAAAGGAAAAAATGCCCGAAGCAAGCACGCAATCCGCTGGGGTTTTTGCGAGCAACAATCTACATGCCAATGGGTTTGCGATTCAATCCTTGCAAGAACGTGGAATCCAGTGCGAACACAAATCACAACCAGTGACGAAAGAATTACTTGCTTGGGCGGACGTTGTGTTAACAATGACTACCGGGCACAAACAATCTTTGATTATTGACTTTCCCGATTATCAGAATAATTTTTATACGCTAAAAGAATATGTTTCAGAAGCCGATAAACAAGTATGGCAGGAATTGCAAAAGGCGTATGCAGATCTAGAAGTAAAACGTGCCCTATTTATCCAACAAAATAAGGGTGAAATGGACAGAATAGAGCTTCAGCAACAACTTCAGGAGTATCTAAGGCATGAATTGGCAATGATTCGGGGGCTTGAAGCGAATTTGATCACGTATGATATTTCTGACCCATTTGGTGGAAGCTTGGAAATTTATCGGGAGACGTTGAAAGAACTAGAAAAATATATTGACCTGCTGATTAAAAAAATACAGTAGTAGTCGGAGGAGAACGGCATGGAGAAAAGCTATAAGTTTAGTTTGCGTTTGAAACTCGTAATCTTTACGACCATATTGGCCATTATAACATATACATTTAGTGCGCTATTCATTTATGTATTATATGATTATGTACAAGCCTATTGGTCTATTACAATCGAGTGGTATACGATTATTATTTTGCTGCTTGGAGTTATTTGGTCTGGTATTCTGGCATTCTTTGCAGCGCGAGTAATTACAAAGCCGATGGAAAGTTTAGAGAAGGTTGCGTCCGAAGCGGCGAAAGGAAACTTAAATCAAGAAGTACATATTCCGAAGTCACATGATGAAATTCGTGATCTTTCCATAGCTGTCGATACTATGCTAAATAACCTAAACGCAATGGTACATAACATTGATAAGCATTTTGAAAGTACGAATGAGACTGTTATTCAGATGAAAGAAGCATCTCATTCAGCGGCACAGCATTCCGCTGCTATAGGTACTTCGGTCTATGAAATTTCCAAAGGTGCGGAAAATTCCTCAGAAGCAATCCAGAATACGGCAGAGGCTGTAGAAGTTGCTACTGAGCTAGCCAAAAAAGTGCAGGAAAAAGCAGAACAATCGAAAGTTAAATCAAGTGCAATGCTTGAGACACTCAATGAAAGTAAAATTGTCGTGAACCAGCTCGTAAAAGGTATTCAAAAATTAGCACAAGATCAAGAACTTTCTTTAAAAGACGTTGATCACTTAAAGCAAAATGCGATACAAGTTGAATCGATTATCACAATGGTTGGTGAAATCGCAGAACAAACGAATCTGTTAGCATTGAATGCATCCATTGAAGCAGCACGTGCCGGGGAGCATGGAAGGGGATTTGCTGTTGTTGCCGAGGAAATCCGCAAGTTAGCTGATCAAAGTGCTCAAGCAGTACAGCGCATTTCTAGTTTGATAGAAGCGATTCAAGAAGATGTGAATTTAGTAGTAAGAAAAATAAACGATAATGTTATGTACGCAAAAAAAGAAGCAGAAAATGGAGAAGGCACGAACAGAACAATTGAGCAAATGTCTGGTTCGGTAAATGATGTGGCATCGGAAATTGATATGATTACAAGTCTTGTCGATAAGCAATTAGAATCGATTCAGGATACGGTAAGGCAGTCACAAGAGGTTGCTGCGATCGCTGAGGAAACATCTGCAGGAACAGAGGAAGTGAATGCCGCTATTCAGGAGCAAGTTTCCACGATGGAACAAGTAGACCAGCTAGCTCAAAAGATGGAAGAGCAAGCTCAAAGTTTAAACAAGCAAATTAACCAATTTAAGGTTTTCTAACATCTATTCGCTTAACAATGGTCATACGGTGCTATTCTTTGTACAATTAGAATTAGGTGTACATTTTTAGGACGTAAACTTGGGTCCTTTGATGCTTGACATAAATCAATGGAAGGTGAAGAATAAATGGCATATGAAAATATACAGCAAGATATGACCTCAATTGTTGTGCAATGGATGAAAACGGGTTATTTGCGACGTGATGAATTATTTGTAGTTGGATGCTCTACAAGTGAAGTTGCCGGTAAGCATATTGGAACATCTGGAAGCGAACAGATTGCAGCAGTTATTTTTAAAGCGTTACAAGTATTACAGCAACAGACTGGCATTCGTCTTGTATTTCAATGCTGTGAGCATTTGAATCGAGCACTTGTAGTTGAAAGAGAAGCTGCCACTGCCTATCAGTTGGAAGAAGTTTCCGTTATCCCAATTCCTGCAGCTGGTGGATCGATGGCTTCATATGCATATAAGCATATGGAAGATCCAGTTGTGGTTGAAACAGTACACGCGCATGCGGGAATAGATATTGGAGAAACGATGATTGGGATGCATTTAAAGCATGTAGCTGTTCCACTTCGATTTAACGAGAAATTCATTGGGAATGCGCGTATTACTGCCGCAAGAACTCGTCCAAAACTAATTGGTGGTCACCGAGCAAATTATGAGAATACAAGATTGAATGATAGCTGCAAATAAGTTATTAATGGGAGAATCTATCTCCTTATAATATAGTTTAAAAGGAGGATAAAAAGGACCAAGAAGTTCAAGCCAACGAGCTTCCACAGAATGTGGTGACTTCGACGTTCGACACAGGACGTGTCGGTAGTTAGTTGAAGGTCCCCTGCTCTCAACGTGTCATTTTTACCGGACTTTTTGAACAACTTTTATATAGCTTTAAAATATTCTTATACATAGGAGGCTTTACTTATGGAACATGTTAAACAAGCAGATGTAGAAATATATGAAGCAATTCAAGCGGAGAAAAAGCGTCAGCAGGATAAGATCGAACTGATCGCATCTGAAAACTTCGTGTCTGAAGCTGTAATGGAAGCAATGGGCTCTGTGTTAACGAATAAATATGCGGAAGGGTATCCAAATAAACGATATTATGGTGGTTGTGAGTATGTTGACGTTGCAGAAGATTTAGCTCGTGACCGTGCAAAAGAGCTTTTCGGTGCGGATCATGTTAATGTTCAGCCTCATTCTGGTGCACAGGCGAATATGGGTGTGTATTTCTCTATTTTAGAGCCTGGTGATACAGTACTTGGAATGAATTTGAATCATGGTGGACATTTGACACATGGAAGTCCTGTAAACTTCAGTGGAAAGCTTTACAATTTCGTTGACTATGGTGTCGATAAAGAAACCGAAAAAATAGATTATGATGCTGTTTTAGCAAAAGCAAAAGAAGTAAAGCCGAAGTTAATTGTAGCTGGTGCAAGTGCATATTCACGTCATATTGATTTTGCGAAATTCCGTGAAATCGCTGACGAGGTAGATGCTTATCTAATGGTGGATATGGCACATATTGCGGGCCTTGTAGCTGCTGGACTTCATCAAAATCCTGTTCCATATGCTGACTTTGTTACGACTACAACACATAAAACATTGCGTGGACCGCGTGGTGGAATGATTTTATGTAAAGAAGAATATGCGAAGCAAATCGATAAATCTATCTTCCCGGGTATCCAAGGTGGACCATTGATGCATATTATCGCAGCAAAAGCGGTATCCTTTAAGGAAGCATTATCCGATGAATTTAAAGAATATGCGAATAACATTATTAACAATGCAAAAGTTCTTGGTGAAGCATTGACTGAAGAAGGAATTCGCATCGTTTCAGGCGGAACAGATAATCATTTGCTCTTATTGGATGTAACACCACTTAACCTGACTGGAAAAGTTGCTGAAAAGGCTCTAGATGATATTGGCATTACAACAAATAAAAATACAATTCCATTTGATACGGAGAGTCCATTTGTAACAAGCGGAGTCCGTATTGGTACCGCTGCTGTCACATCGAGAGGTTTTGGTGAAGAAGAGATGAAAGAAATTGCTGCCATTATTTCATTGACATTAAAAAATTATGAAGATGAAGCAGTATTAGAAGAGGCTGCAAAACGAGTGGCTGCTTTAACAGAGAAATTTCCATTATATACACAATATGCATAAGTAGTAGACGAGGATATTCCGGTTTTCGGAGTATCCTTTGTTACGTTTTTATAACAAGAATAAAACTAAACTTGAAAGCTCGCTTGTTTTTCAGTACAATTTTAGGGATATAACTAATTCTGAAGGAGTGATCTACAATGGGAAATGTTTTTGTATTTGATCATCCGTTAATTCAACATAAATTAACGTACATAAGAGATAAGAACACAGGAACAAAAGAATTCCGCGAACTTGTTGATGAAGTTGCGATGCTAATGGCTTTTGAAATTACAAGAGACCTGCCGTTACAGGAAGTAGAAGTGGAGACACCCGTAACTATTGCCAAATCGAAAACATTGGCAGGAAAGAAAATAGGACTTGTTCCAATTCTTCGTGCTGGAATCGGGATGGTTGATGGCGTACGTAAGCTTATTCCGGCAGCAAAAGTTGGACATGTTGGTCTATACCGTGATCCAGAAACATTAAAGCCTGTTGAATACTATATTAAATTACCTTCGGATATTAATGAGCGTGAGCTGATTGTAATTGACCCGATGCTGGCAACTGGTGGATCAGCAAATGATGCCATCCATTCATTGAAGAAGCGTGGTGCAAAAAACATTCGTCTCATGTGTATAATTGCTGCACCAGAGGGCGTTGAGGTCATTAAGAGAGATCACCCAGACGTTGACATTTATTTAGCGGCTATGGATGAGAAATTGGACGACCATGGCTACATTGTCCCTGGACTTGGAGATGCTGGGGACCGTTTATTCGGTACAAAATAAGTACTGCTACAGTGTAATAAATAGACAACAAACGGAGAATGCAACTTTAACTTGCACTCTCCGTTTTTGAATTAATTTTCTAGCAGTTTTACCATATTCGCCATTTCAATAGCGGAAATAGCTGATTCAGCACCTTTATTTCCAGCCTTTGTCCCAGCACGTTCAATTGCCTGTTCAATTGATTCAGTTGTCAGGACGCCAAATATAATTGGCTTGCTCGTTTGAAACGATACATTCGCAACACCTTTCGCTACTTCATTACACACATAATCAAAATGTGGAGTAGAGCCGCGAATTACCGTTCCTAACGTGATAATAGCATCATATTTATTAAGAGCTGCCATTTTCTGAGCAATTAAGGGAATCTCAAACGCACCTGGGACCCATGCAATATCAATGTTATCTTCAGCAACACCATGTCTTTTCAGAGCATCACGTGCACCATCCAATAATTTAGACGTAATAAATTCGTTAAATCGGGCAACTACAATCCCGATTTTTAAATCTGTACCAACTACATTTCCTTCATATGTTTTTCCCATTTTTTCTGTCTCCTTTATGAATGAATAATCATTGTATTATTTGTTTTACGATAGGTAATTAAATCTGCTATTGAGATGACTTTTAAGTCAAATTTCCCAGCCATAATTTCAAGGTCTGCTAGTCGTGCCATTGTACCGTCATCTTTAATGATTTCACAGATGACACCTGATGGGAAGGCACCACTTAGAAGTGCTAAATCAACAGCTGCTTCTGTATGACCAGGGCGAGTTAACACGCCGCCTTCCTTTGCGATAAGCGGAAACATATGACCTGGCTGTTTGAAATCACGAATATGTGCGTGAGGATCTGTTAAAGCCAGAATGGTGTTCGCTCTTTCTGCTGCACTAATTCCAGTAGTAGTATCTTTGTGGTCAACAGATACTGTAAAAGCAGTACCATATGGATCCGTATTCTGATTGACCATCGGTGATAGTCCGATATTCTCCACGTGCTCTGCTGGAAGAGAAACACATACGAGACCTTTCCCATGTGTAATCATAAAATTAATCAATTCAGGTGTCGCTTTTTCAGATAAAGCAACAAGGTCACCTTCATTTTCCCGATCTTCGTCATCAACAACAATAATTGGTTTTCCAAGTTTCAAATCAGCAATTGCCTCTTCAATAGTATGCATTATGAATATTCCTCCTATATGAATCCGTTTTGTTCAAGAAAATCTTGGTTGATTTCTTCACCGTGCTTCTTATATTGATTATCGAGCATATTTCGTACATACTTCGCTAGCATGTCACACTCGATATTCACGATATCCCCTTTGCCTTTTTCGCCAAGAATTGTTTCGGAGGCGGTGTGGGGAATAAGGGAAATAGTGAATCGATTCTGATTTACTTGGAAAAGCGTCAAACTGATTCCATCAACTGTAATGGAACCTTTATGCATTAAAAATGGAATAAGAGATTCAGATATTTCGATGTCGTAATAAATAGCATTTTCTTTTCGGTACACCTGGACAATTTGACCTGTACCATCAACATGGCCAGATACAAAGTGCCCGCCAAACCTTCCATTTGCTGCCATTGCTCGTTCTAGATTTACCTCAGAACCAGTTTTTAAAGCTTGCAAAGAGGTGGATTTTATCGTTTCTGGCATAGCATCCACTTGGAAGCTATTGGAACTATAACTTGTCACTGTAAGGCAAATGCCATTAACAGCAATACTGTCACCAATAGAAACGTCCTCAATTACCTTGCTGGATCCTATAGTCATTTGGACAGCCTGATTGGAAATCTTCAGCATTTTCTTTACAACACCTTTTTCCTCGATTAAACCTGTAAACATATAACTCACTTCCTTTCATAAAGAGATCGCATCCTTTGTAAACAACAAAAGGGGCAGCGCTCGGTCAGCGATGTATGGAGGCTAGCAAGTTTCGCCAGTCCTTTGCCGCTGGAGCTGCAGGAAATGAAAAAAGCCCCTGAGTTTCCTCAGAGGCTTGTGATTAGAATTTTAATAGTAAGCGATGGAAAAAATAATGTAATACAACAAAATCGCATCCTGTTAATTGTACAAAAAGTATACAAATAACAGCACTCGCCTAAAGCATTACAAATAGCGTGCCTACCTAAAATTCCTTCTCCCATCCAGACTTTAACTGTCGGTTCTGGTTTTGCACCAGATCCACCGCTCGGTTTATAGGTTAAAGGTAGTTCAAAAATTTCCGGTAAAAATGACATTTTGAGAACAGGGGGCCTTCAACTAACTACCAACACGTCCTGTGTCGAACGTCGAAGTCATCACATGTTGTGCAAGCCCGTTCCTCACGTATTAATTGCATACGTGAGGGTACGGGGGCTACGCCGCCTGGAAATTCTCGGTCCTTTTTATCCTCTTTTTTGATCAACTATCTTATAATCTTATAAAAACCGCACGGGTCACGGACTTAGAAGCTATGCTTCATCACCGTCGGTTGGGAATTTCACCCGACCCCGAAGGAATATGCGTATTGAATTTTGATGGAAAACTTCCCTAGCTGCATAAGTGCAACCAAGGTATTCATCCAAAGGCATGGTGAATTCCAAGTTTTCTAAAAAATAGTATACCATTAGTTCTTCTGAAAAAGCAAGGTAGAAAAATCCGGTGTAATCGAAACGAATGTATAAGAACGTAATTTATTTCAAAAGCTATTGCTAAAAAAAAGGGAGTGGGCGCCTATGAGAATTTTTAGCACCTTTTTATTGCTTCTACTTCTATTTATTCCATACCCTCAAGAACTTCATGCGGAAAAAGAAATGGAATCGATCATCATCGAAGTAGAAGGGGATCCAGAGATACATAAAGAGTATTTGGAAACATATCATCCATTTATCGAGGTTATTGCAGTTTATCACCAATTGTTTAATGGCATTGCAATCCAGGGAGCTCCTGCAAATCTGCAGAAGATAGAATCGCTGCCTTTTGTTCAACGTATTCACTCGGTACAGCAATATAAAGCACTTCCTTGGGATGGAAATCGTGAAAAGGGTAATGGGGTAATCCCATCTGATCTAAATACGACTTCATTTACCGGTGTAGGTGTAAAGGTTGGGGTTATAGATACTGGGATTGACCACAGCCATCCAGATTTGCAAAAAAATTATAGTGGGGGATATGACCTTGTTGACCTTGATGAAGACCCAATGGAGACAATTCCAGAACAAGGTATACCGACATCACACGGTACTCATGTTGCAGGGATTATTGCGGCCGACGGAGAATTGAAAGGAGTCGCTCCAGATGCAGAAATTTACGCATATCGAGCGCTTGGTCCTGGGGGGGCAGGAACATCTGTGCAAGTAATAGCTGCAATGGAGAAGGCGATTGAAGATGGGGTAGATATTATCAATTTATCGCTTGGGAATAACGTTAATGTTCCTGACTTTCCAACGAGTGTAGCAGTTAACAGAGCTACAGAACTAGGTGTAGCGGTAGTTATAGCAAATGGTAATAGCGGTCCACAAGATTGGACTGTAGGATCACCAGCAACTGCAGACAAAGCTTTATCAGTCGGTGCATCAACTGCACCAACAGAAACCCCTCTACTCTATGAACCGATGGCTGATCGTACAATCCCGCTTACTGAAATGGTAGGTTCTTCTCCGTGGAATTTGACAAAAGACTATCCAATTGCTGATATGGCAGAAGAGAATGGAAAGTTGAATGGGCGTATCGCATTTATAAAACGTGGAGAAACACCGTTCTATGAAATGGCAAAACGTGCTGAAGAAAAAGGGGCAGTAGCTGTTGTAATCTATAATAAAGAGAAAGGAATGTTTCGAGGTTCTGTTCAAAATAAAGAAGATCCAATAAATATACCAGTCGTATCGATAGCCATGGAAGATGGTGTATGGCTGAAAGAGCAGAATGAAGGGGAAAGTATTTATTTGGAAACTGCATACGAATATGAAGAACGAACAATAGCTCCATTTAGCTCAAGAGGACCAGTTACAGTTAATTGGAATATCAAGCCAGACGTAGTTGCACCAGGGACGAATATTATGAGCACTGTTCCAGGAGGTTATGAGCCACTTGATGGCACTAGTATGGCTGCACCGCATGTTACTGGTGCTATTGCATTAATCAAAGAGGCGCACCCAGATTGGTCGACCCAGCAAATCTTCGGAGCACTTAAAACAACCGCGCATGTAATCGGTGAAGGTAATGTTTTAGCTCCCACGATTCAAGGAACGGGAGAAATCCAACCGGAAAAAGCAATTGAATCGACAACAATCATTCACAATCCACAACTCAACTTTGGACAAATAAATGGGTATAGAGAAACAAGTGAATTTTCATTAACAATTGAGAACATGGCAGATGTTGCACAGACATTTACCTTTGATTATCCAAAGCAACAGAATGGTGTTAATTGGAAGCTGCCAATGTCATTTAGGATCGAAGCCAATCAGAAAAAGACAATCCCAATTGAACTTAGTATAACAGCAGCTCGAATGGATCAAGGTGTACATCAAGGCTGGATCACACTGAGATCTCAAGATAACCAATACAACTTACCATATATTTTTGTGAACCAAGCTGCGAATCAACCCAAAACAGCAGGATTTGAGTTTGCGATGAAAACTCTCTCTGAAGAAGCATATGAATATCGGATATATCTAACAGAACCTGCGAGACGGGTAGAAGTTGACCTATACGATCCTGAAAGTCTTGTATTCAAGAGACGACTATTAGAAATGGAAAATGTAAAAACAGGAGAACATCAAGGTGAAATAAGTAAAAAAGATGCTGGTGATACAGGTTATTATTTAGCGGTAGTAACTGTATTTCTCAAGGACGGAACATATGAAAGCAGTCCATCTATTGTATATATAGAATAATTCATTGTTCACAAGAGACAAAAAAACTCAAATAAATCAAGTGAGTTCACAAAGATGTCACATTACACGACCCAACTTTCATTTATAATGAAAGTTGGGTCACTTAATTGTAAATTTATAGATAAGAAAATGTCACATATTGTTTCAACGACAGTATTTTATCGATGGTTTAAAAATTGCAATTTATCTTAGTGTCCTAATTGACAATGGTGGTCAAGCTGTTGTAAACTTGCTAACTGTGGGGGAAGGTGTATTTTTATATAAACTGCAACTATCTTGTTAGCTGATACGACGATTTTTAGTATCATTCGACATGAAAAATGGCAGACTTAATTTCCCTTAAAGCAACTTCTGTTACATAAGCATTTCCGTGTTTTTGGCTGTGAAACAGGACCAATATTTTAAAATAATGACTGAAAATAACAACCGTTTAATAGTAAACAATTATGTTTGGAAGCGGATGCACGTGTTTTTTCAGCCTTTATTTTGTAATGAGAACATCCACAATATCGTTTGATTGTTTAGGAGAGTAGAGTACATGATGTCTGAATATGATTTGATGGTAACGAGGCAGCGTAAATGGATGCTCTTTCTTCTTGCAATTATCGTAATTGGTGCAGGGTTCTCATCGTATCCTCGAATTTTTAACGGTTTATTGTTAGGAAGCGCTGTAAGCTTCTACAATTTATGGTTACTGCAGCATAAAACAAAAGCACTGGGAAAAGCGGTTATTGAAACTGGAAAGGTACGCGGAGGATTGGGAACATTCTCAAGGCTTGCTGCAACAATGCTTTCCGTTTTGATCGCACTTCGATTTAATGAAACCTTTCATATTATTGCCCTAGTTTTTGGTCTTGTATCTTCATACATCATAATAGGAATTGATGTTGCTTTTCGATTCATTTTTCAAAGAAAACATATTAAGTAAACTAGTTTAACAGGCATAGTATGAACGGATTTATAAGTATGTAGTGTAAAGGGGGGAGAATTTTGGATCATACAGCTCCAATAGTTAATGACGTCTTTGGGATTTCCTGGCTCGACTTTAACATGTCCAATGTCCTCATGATTGCAGTTGTATCGCTAATTGTGTTTGTTTTCTGTGTGTGGGCAAGTCGCAAACTGCAGATGAAGCCAACCGGGATGCAAAACTTTATGGAATGGGTAGTTGAATTTGTAAAAGGAATTATTAGTGACACAATGGACTGGAAAACAGGGAAGGTGTTTCTTCCATTAGGATTAACGCTGATTTTTTACATCCTTGTTAGTAACCTAGTAGGTGTAGCGACTGTCGGAGTGGTCGGTCATGACTTATGGTGGAAATCACCAA
Organism: Oceanobacillus sp. FSL W7-1309; assembly: GCF_038002145.1. Classification (NCBI taxonomy): domain Bacteria; kingdom Bacillati; phylum Bacillota; class Bacilli; order Caryophanales; family Bacillaceae; genus Oceanobacillus; species Oceanobacillus sp. FSL W7-1309. Next base: position 828,135 of record NZ_JBBOBX010000001.1, on the reverse strand, counting down.
CCGCAGATGCAACATTAACATTAACACTATCCGCTATGGTTATCGTATTAACCCATTTCTATGGCATTAAAACACAAGGAACAAAAGCATATTTCAAAGGGTATGTCAGCCCAGTACCTTTAATGCTGCCATTTAAAATTATAGAGGAGTTTACTAACACATTAACATTAGGTCTTCGTCTATTTGGTAACATTTATGCAGGGGAAGTATTATTAACCTTACTTGTAGGTATGGCAATGTCAGGCTTCTTGGGAGCATTAGGAGCAGCAATACCAATGCTGGCATGGATGGGCTTTAGTGTGTTTATAGGTGCAATTCAATCTTATGTATTTGTTATGTTAACAATGGTGTATATGTCTCACAAAGTGAGCAGTGACCATTAAATAAAAAATAATATTAGGTTTAAATAAAAGGAGGAAATTTTCAATGGAAGCATTAGCAGCAGCAATCGCAATCGGCCTGGCAGCACTAGGTGCAGGTCTTGGTAACGGAATGATCGTTAGTAAAACAGTAGAGGGAATCGCACGTCAACCAGAACTTAGAGGTGCATTGCAAGGTACGATGTTTATCGGGGTAGCACTTGTTGAGGCGATTCCAATCATCGCAGCAGTTATCGCATTTATGGCTATCTTCATGTAATTGTATTTGTATTTTATTTAAAACATAATGGCGAAGTTCGTTACCATAGAATCTTCGCCATTCCTTTATGTAACTTTCAGGTGATATGAAAATAAAATGAATCACTATAGGTAAATAGATGTGAAGTCACATTGAAAGGAGTGAAATCAGTGCATTCATACATTGACTTTATGACAATTGGAGCTAGTGTTGGAGGATTAAGGGTAGGAGACATGCTCGTACAATTAGCCTTCTTTATCATATTGCTAGCATTACTAAAAAAATTCGCTTGGGGACCCCTCATGAACAAAATGCAAGAGCGTGAGGAGTATGTAGCTGGAGAAATTGAAGCAGCAGAAAAAAGTCGTCTTGAGGCTGAAAAAGCTTCAAAGGATGCTGCGGCACAGCTAAACCAAGTAAGAGAAGAAGCTCAAAAATTAATTGAGGACGCAAAGGCAGCTGGAGCAAAGCAAGAACAGGATATTGTTGAAGCTGCACGTAAAGAGGCAGACCGCTTAATCCTAGCAGCTCAAGCTGATATTCAAAATGAGAAGGAAAAAGCATTACAAGCACTTCAAGATAAAGTTGCATCCTTATCCGTACTTATTGCAAGTAAAGTGATTGAAAAGGAAATAAGTGCACAAGATCAAGAGAAATTGATCAATGATTACATTAAAGAGGTAGGAGAAGAGCGATGAGTGAAGTTGTTGTAGCTAAACGTTATGCAGACGCTCTTTACCAACTCGGACTTGAAAAGAATACACTGGATCAACTCGTGAAGGAATTCAGAGTCGTTCAAGAAGTATTTAACAAAAATAAACAATTGGAAACTTTCTTAATGCATCCCAAAATTGATAATGTGGAAAAGAAACAACTGATTACGAAAGTGTTTCAAGGTATACAAGCAGATATTATCAATACAATCAAACTGCTTGTTGAACGCCGACGCATTAAAGCTCTTTCCAACATTATCGTAAGTTTCATTCAATTAGTGAATGATGCTAAGGGTATCGCGGATGCAACGGTTTATTCTGTACGTGAATTAACAGATGTTGAAAAAACTGAGTTGCAGCAAACATTCGCAAAACGAATCGGTAAAACTGCAATCAATTTGAAAAACATTGTAGATCCTTCCATTATTGGTGGAATTAAAATTCGCGTTGGAAACACAATCTATGATGGAACAATTAGTGGAAAATTAGATCGTATTTCAAAACGCATTGTTTCTACTAATTAATGTGAACAGGCAACGTACAGACCAAAGTTAAGCATACATACTTGACATGGTCTTCTAACATGGAATTGAATTTTATACATGCTTATTATGAACAAAGATGATAGGGGTGAAATGGTATGAGCATAAATGCTGAAGAAATCAGTACACTAATTAAACAGCAAATTGAAAATTTCGATACAGATATCGAAGTTAGTGACGTTGGAACAGTTATTGAAATCGGGGACGGGATTGCACGTGCACACGGACTTGATAACGCAATGGCTGGAGAGTTGCTTGAATTCTCAAACGGTGTTATGGGACTAGCGCAAAACTTAGAAGAAAGCAACGTTGGTATCGTTATTCTAGGGCCTTACACAGGGATTAAAGAAGGCGATGAAGTTCGTCGAACAGGACGTATCATGCAAGTACCAGTTGGAGAAGAATTATTGGGACGTGTTGTAAACCCACTAGGACAGCCAATTGATGGGAAAGGTACACTTGAAACTTCTAAAACCCGTCCAATTGAAGCGCAGGCTCCAGGAGTAATGGATCGTAAATCAGTTGATGAGCCATTGCAAACGGGAATCAAAGCGATTGATGCATTGGTGCCAATCGGTCGTGGACAACGTGAGCTTATCATTGGTGACCGTCAGACAGGAAAAACAACAGTAGCCGTTGATACCATTTTGAACCAAAGCGACCAAGATATGATTTGTATTTATGTTGCAATTGGACAAAAGGAATCGACTGTTCGAAATACTGTAGAAACGTTCCGTAAGTACGGCGCATTAGATTACACAATCGTTGTAACAGCAGGAGCTTCTGATCCTGCACCATTATTATACCTTGCTCCATATGCAGGTGTAGCAATGGGTGAAGAATTTATGTACAACGGGAAGCACGTACTTGTTGTATATGATGACTTGTCAAAACAAGCAGTAGCATACCGTGAGCTTTCCTTGCTGCTTCGTCGTCCTCCGGGTCGTGAAGCATTCCCAGGGGATGTATTCTACTTGCATTCACGTTTACTAGAGCGTGCTGCTAAATTAAGTGATGCACGTGGTGGCGGTTCTTTAACTGCATTACCATTCGTTGAGACGCAGGCAGGCGACATCGCTGCATACATTCCAACGAACGTAATTTCAATTACAGATGGACAAATTTTCTTGCAATCTGACTTGTTCTTCTCGGGTGTAAGACCAGCAATTAACGCCGGTTTATCTGTATCCCGTGTTGGTGGGTCAGCACAAATTAAAGCAATGAAGAAAGTTGCTGGTACATTACGTCTTGATCTTGCGTCATTCCGTGAGCTAGAAGCCTTCTCACAATTTGGATCAGATCTGGATAAATCAACACAGGCTAAATTAAATCGTGGACAAAGAACGGTAGAAGTTCTGAAGCAAGGTTTGCATAAGCCAATGGTTGTTGAGAAACAAGTAATGATTCTTTATGCACTAACAAGAGGATTCTTAGATGATATTTCAGTAGAAGATGTACTTCGTTTCGAAAGTGAAATGAATGTATGGCTTGAAAGCAATCGCAATGAATTATTGACTACCATCCGTGAAACAGGTAACTTGCCAGATGATAGCGATATGAAATCTGCTATTGAAGCATTCAAGAAAACATTCTTACCAACGACAAATTAAGTAAACGAAGGTACAAACACCTGAAAAAGTGTTTCCCTTTGTCAATAGATTTCGAAAAGAGAATAATGGACCGGAAAGAGTTGACATGACACAGCCTTTTCCGGCTCAACCTCTGTCAGGAAAGTGTGGTGAAAAAGCTTGGCATCACTTAGAGATTTAAAAGCTCGAATAGATTCAACAAAGAAAACAAAGAAAATTACTGGTGCAATGCAAATGGTATCCGCTTCAAAAATGAGTAAAGCAGAGCAGAATGCAAAAGGGTTCGTTCCTTACGCAGATAAACTACAGGAAGTTGTAGCTAGTATCGCTAATAGCAATACAGATGTATCTCATCCGATGTTGATTAAACGTGAAGTGAAAAAAACAGCCTATTTAGTTATAACCTCTGACCGTGGATTGGTTGGTGCTTATAACAGTAATATACTGCGAAACTTGGTTCAAACAATTGAAAAGCGTCATGAAAGTAAAGACGAATATACAGTCATTGCTGTAGGGCGCAAAGGATACGACTTCTGTAAGAAACGTGATCTGCCCATGTCAAATAGTATTCTTGGAATGGCAGACCACCCTACATTCGCAGACATCAAAGAATTAGCTTCTGAGACAGTGCAAATGTATAGTGACGGAGAAATTGATGAACTTAACATTATTTACAATCATTATGTTAGTGCAATCTCTCAAAAGGTGACTGCAAAAAAATTGTTGCCAATCGAGAATTTGGACGCACACTCTGCCATTAACAATGATTATGAATATGATCCGGATCAAGAACAAATTCTGGAAGTTCTTTTACCACAGTATGCCGAAAGCTTAATATTCGGTGCTTTATTGGATGGAAAAGCAAGTGAACATGCGGCAAGTATGACTGCAATGAGAAGTGCAACAGATAATGCTGGTGACCTTATTGATGACTTATCATTGACATATAACCGTGCACGTCAAGCGGCGATTACACAGGAAATCACAGAAATCAGTGGTGGAGTAGCAGCGCTTGAATAAGCTTCTTTAACAGGCTTTAAGTAAGTTAGGAGGGAAAGCGATGAGTAAAGGACACGTTACACAAGTAATGGGACCGGTCGTTGACGTTAGATTTGAAGACGGCACACTCCCAGAAATATATAACGCTTTAGTTGTCCAAGATGAAAATACAGATCTTACATTAGAAGTAGCTCTTCATTTAGGAGATAACAGTGTTCGCACAATTGCAATGTCATCAACTGACGGTGTTAAACGTGGCGCAACAGTAGAAAACCTTGGAAGACCTATTTCCGTTCCAGTAGGAGATGTAACATTAGGACGTGTATTTAATGTTTTAGGTGAAAAAATTGACTTGGATGAACCGTTAGCAGACGGATTACGCTTAGACCCAATTCACCGTGAAGCACCTAAGTTTGAAAACTTGTCTACAGAAACTGAAATTCTAGAAACAGGTATCAAAGTAGTAGACTTATTAGCTCCATATATTAAAGGTGGAAAAATTGGTCTATTTGGTGGTGCTGGTGTAGGTAAAACCGTTTTAATCCAGGAATTAATTAATAACATTGCTCAAGAACATGGTGGTATTTCTGTATTCGCAGGAGTTGGAGAGCGTACTCGTGAAGGAAATGACCTCTACTATGAAATGAAAGACTCTGGTGTTATTGCTAAAACAGCGATGGTATTCGGACAAATGAACGAACCACCTGGTGCACGTATGCGTGTAGCATTAACAGGTCTTACGATGGCTGAATACTTCCGTGATGAGCAAGGACAAGATGTATTGCTATTCATTGATAACATCTTCCGTTTCACACAGGCAGGATCTGAGGTTTCAGCACTACTTGGACGTATGCCATCTGCTGTTGGTTACCAACCAACACTAGCAACGGAAATGGGACAATTGCAAGAACGTATTACATCAACAGATAAAGGTTCCGTAACATCGATTCAGGCGATCTATGTACCTGCCGATGACTACACGGATCCGGCTCCGGCAACAACGTTTGCACACTTGGATGCAACGACAAACCTAGACCGTGGTCTATCTGAACAAGGTATATACCCTGCTGTGGATCCTTTAGCATCTACTTCACGTGCACTAGATCCAGAGATTGTTGGGGAAGAGCATTATCGCGTAGCAACAGAAGTACAACAAACACTACAGCGTTATCGTGAGCTGCAGGATATTATTGCGATTCTAGGTATGGATGAGCTTGGCGATGAAGATAAATTAGTCGTTTCAAGAGCACGTCGTATCCAATTCTTCCTTTCTCAAAACTTCCACGTTGCAGAACAATTTACAGGACAAAAAGGTTCTTATGTGCCTGTTAAAGAAACTGTAGCTGGATTCAGTGAGATCTTAGAAGGTAAGTATGATCACCTACCAGAGGATGCATTCCGTCTTGTGGGACGTATTGAAGAAGTACTTGAAAAAGCAAAAGGCATGGAATAATAGATAATAGGTAGGAGAATACTGTAGAAATGATATTTCTGAAGAAACTCTGATGAATTATCATAGCTTTCTTCTACCAAGTCTTAGGAGGGGTTACATTGAAAACACTGGAAGTGAGTGTTGTTACTCCTAGTGGTCCGGTTTTAGAGGGTAGTTTTGATATGGTTGTCTGTAAGGCAGAAACTGGAGAAATCGGTATCTTACCTGGACACATACCTCTTGTAGCTCCATTACAAATCAGCGCTGTTCGTCTCAAGACAGGATCAGAGACGAAACATTTAGCGGTAAATGGTGGATTTATGGAGGTCCAACCAGATAAAGTGACGATTCTTGCTCAATCTGCTGAAAAAGCTGCAGAAATTGATGTACAACGCGCAAAGGAAGCGAAAGAACGTGCGGAACGTCGTCTTCAAGCAAAAGCCGATAATATCGATAAAATACGGGCTGAATTAGCACTCAAACGCGCAACCAATCGCCTAAATGTAGGCAGTTAAATGTATGAGAATCTCTTATAACGAAATGTTGTAAGAGATTTTTTACGTGTGAACGATTCCAAAGAAACACGGTATCCAATCCTCTATTTTACAGCGCAGATAAGTAAACAGGTCACGCTGCACTTACTAATGCCCGATACAAAATCCATTCCATTATTTCCATTCACTCCTGTCGATATTTCCCGGGAAATGGCGGGATAAAGCATCGGAATAACTGAATTATCTCCAAAAAATGATATAGTAATTGAGCGTATAAAAGCATTGACATTTCTTTTTAATCATGGCAATGTAACAATTAGCAACTAAACAAAGGTGGTCAATATGTTTTCAATTGGACAAATGGCTTTATTTAGTATCATTTCACATCTGCTCTTCATTTATATTTCATGGCGAATCATTCTAGCAATGAATTTTGAACCAATAATTAAGAAGGGAAGAACAACGGAAGGAAGAATCTTTCTACTGTTCCTTGCAATTGTAATTGGAACTGGAGTAAGTCAATTTCTCCTTGATATTTTAAGATGGTCTAGCGATCTAATCTATCTTTTCTAATGCGTTTATATCTCTTTCAAGATTGTGTATGAAGTTCGTTGCATGATAATCTTTTTATAAGGGTATTAATCCATTATCAGATGTGTGCAAACTAAGATATTTGGTCAAAAACTTGTCGTTATTTGTAAGGTATGCGATGTAGTCTCTCTGTCTAAACTAATGCTATTCGTTTAATACAGGGGGATTTTATTATGAGAAAACTATCAATTTTATTAGTGCTATTTTTATTAATCACTGCTAAACCAGTAGTCCACGGGATGGAATCTGACGAAATGATTGATTTAGCAAACTTTACAATAAGCAATGGGATTCCAATTGAAAGCTGGCAGGTTACAATGAAAGAGAGTGTAACAGCAGAACAAGCAGAACGGCAATTAGATAAAATGAAAAATGGTAGTTTTGTCACTAGAAGCGAAGATGGAAATGCTATAAAATATTTGCTTAGGGAAGACGCTAAACACAATGCTTTGCAAGTATCCTATACAATTGTTATTCCCAAGGACACTACGATTAAATCAGAAATCATTGTAATAATAGAAGGCACGAAATGGAACGGGGAAATTGAGGGAAATTACCTTTCCAAAAAGCGTGAGATAGTGGAGAAATATTTAACAGAAACGTCAAAAACATTTGCTTGTCTGACTACAGATTTTAGTGGTATAATGGAGTCTGATGTTCTTGTAGAGGAAATCATAAGTTATTTTGATTTACGACATATTAAGACACAATTCGACACAGTAAAAAATTCAACACATAAAAAAATTGTATACGGGTATACAGACTTATGGAAAGAAAATTTCATCATTGATGATGCCCCGTTGAACTTACAATTAGCTATAGCAACGAACGAAAAAGAAGAACTGAAATATACGATAGGAACACCTATCCTAATACATGAATATTAATATAGTGAAATTGGATCTGAAGGAGATTTATAAACATGGAGAAAATCATCGTAAGAGGTGGACAGAAACTGAGTGGCGCTGTTCGCGTTGAAGGTGCTAAAAATGCAGTACTTCCTGTGATAGCAGCAAGTCTGATTGCTAGTGAAGGAAAAAGCGTTATTAAAGAAGTCCCCGTTTTAGCTGACGTATATACAATTAATGAAGTTTTAAGAAATATGAATGCCGATGTTGATTTTGATGCTGAGAGCAACACGGTATATGTGGATGCTTCAAAGCGTTTGGAAACAGAAGCACCATTTGAATATGTACGAAAAATGCGTGCTTCTGTACTTGTTTTGGGACCATTATTGGCCCGTTATGGACACGCGAAAGTTGCAATGCCAGGTGGATGTGCGATTGGTTCAAGACCAATTGATTTACATTTAAAGGGCTTTGAAGCTATGGGGGCCGAGATTCATGTTGGTAATGGCTTTGTAGAAGCAAAAGTAGACGGCCGTCTTCAAGGTGCAAAGATTTATTTAGATATGCCAAGTGTTGGAGCAACTGAGAACATTATGATGGCAGCTGCCCTCGCAGAAGGCAAAACAGTCCTTGAAAACTGTGCAAAAGAGCCAGAAATTGTAGATTTGGCAAATTACTTGAATAAAATGGGTGCACGAATTGTTGGTGCTGGTACGGAAACAATTCGTATTCATGGTGTGGAAAAGCTATGTGGAGTAGAACATTCCATTATTCCTGATCGTATTGAAGCAGGTACATTCATGGTTGCAGCTGCAATTACTGGTGGAAATGTTTTAATCGAAAATGCAGAAAGTGAACATTTACGTTCCGTTATTTCCAAATTGGAAGAAATGAATGTAAAAGTTATGGAAGAAGATGAAGGGATTCGCGTTATTGGATCTGATGATTTAAAAGCTACAGATATTAAAACATTGCCACATCCAGGGTTCCCAACAGACATGCAGTCACAAATGATGGCATTGATGCTTCGTGCAAAAGGCACAAGTGTCATTACGGAGACCGTTTTTGAAAACCGTTTTATGCATGTAGAAGAATTTAGACGGATGAATGCAAATATGAAGATTGAAGGACGCAGCGTAATTATTGAAGGATTGTCTGATCTTCAAGGTGCAGAGGTAGCTGCAACAGATCTTCGTGCAGCAGCAGCTCTAATTTTAGCTGGTTTAGTTGGAAATGGCCATACACGTGTAACAGAGCTAAAACATTTGGATAGAGGCTATGTAGATATCGTTGGAAAATTGGCAGCATTAGGTGCAGATATAGAGCGTATTGATGAAACTAAAGAATCTGTACAACCTGTACTTGATTTATCAAATGCAAAAATAGCAGCTGAATTTTAAACGATACGTGTAATAATATTTATATATGTATGAAGTTTGTCTAATGACTAATAAGCAATTTTATAGTAATTTAAGGGAAAACAGGTGTAATCGAATGATACGCCTGTTTTTTTGCGTGCGCAGTAGAACGATAACTGAAATATTCATTCTCGGGTATATATAAAAGTTATAGAACGGAAAATTCAAACTTCTCTTTTTGTTAACGGTGTGTTAAAATTGAGAAAAAACAAATAATAAAATTCATAGCAAGGAGAAGAAGATATGAAATTATACCTATCTGTTGACATGGAAGGGATTACAGGTATACCTGATTATACTTTCCTAACTCCAAGCGAGCATAATTACGAACGTTCACGAAAAGTAATGACCAAAGAAGTAAATAAAGTTGTTGAGACGGCGTTTACATATGGTTGTAAAGAAGTGCTGGTCAATGATAGTCATTCAAAAATGAACAATATACTTATTGATGAGCTTCATCCCGAAGCATCGCTAATTACGGGTGATGCAAAGCCTTTTTCAATGGTACAAGGTTTAGATGATACATATGATGGAGCAATGTTTATAGGCTATCATGCTCGCGCTAGTCAGTTTGGTGTGTTATCCCATTCCATGATTCATGCTGTACGGAATATTTTCATCAATGATCATGCAATTGGAGAAATGGGGCTCAATGCCTATGTTGCTGGCTATTACGGTATCCCGCTTTTATTTGTATCTGGTGATGATCAAGCAGTAAAGGAGGCGAAGGAGCTTAACCCCAATGTAACCACTGTCGCAGTTAAAGAAACCATTTCAAGATCCGCTGTCAAAAGCATGACACCAAAAAAAGCAGAGGCACTTTTAAAAGTAAAGGTAAATGAGGCACTAAAGAACCGTAACCAAGTAAAAGCCCTAGTGCCACCAGAGAAGCCATTACTTCGTATTGAATTTAATAACTACGGACAGGCTGAATGGGCAAATTTAATGCCCAAAACATGGATTGAACCCGGTACAACAATTGTAGGTTTCAAAGCAGATGATATTCTGGAAGCCTATCAAGCAATGCTGGTCATGATTGAGCTCGCTTTACAGTCAAAGTTTTCATAAAATGTAAGCGCTGTATTTTGTTCGGTTAACTAAGAAACGATAATTGAATAGATGATGCAGCATGAAAAAAGAATCATACGGGGGTGCTAGGTCGTGCTGAAATACATATTAAAACGATTCCTAATAATGCTCGTAACTTTGTGGGTAATTATTACATTAACCTTTATTTTAATGGTCAGTATACCAGGCTCACCATTTAATAGTGATCAATCATCAAATGAAACAATTCGGGCTAATTTAGAAGCACATTATAATTTAGATGAGCCTTATCCCATTCAATATTTGCTTTACTTAAAGTCGATCGTGACGTTTGATTTTGGGCCATCCATAAAACAGCCAAATCAATCGGTTAATGATTTATTGGCTAGAGGGTTTCCGATCTCATTTGAGCTTGGAATTTTAACCATTATTGTTGCTGTTATCTCTGGGATTATTTTAGGAATCCTTGCTGCTTTACGACATAATGGTGTGATTGATTATTTAGCGATGGGGATTGCTGTTCTCGGTATATCCATACCAAACTTTATTTTAGCAACGTTACTTATTCAACAGATAGCTGTAACGTGGGAATTGTTACCTACTGCAACTTGGTCAAGCCCAGCGCATATGATTCTGCCAATTGCTGCACTTGCAACGGGGCCGATGGCAATTATTGCTAGACTTACCCGTTCGACAATGTTGGAAGTGTTAACTCAGGATTACATAAAAATGGCAAAGGCAAAAGGATTGTCTCCTTGGAAAATCGTATTTAAACACGCACTTCGTAATGCGTTAATGCCGGTTGTAACAATCATGGGAACTCTGCTGGCAGGAATTTTAACTGGAACCTTTGTTATTGAACAGATTTTTGCCATACCAGGGATGGGTAAGTATTTCGTTGAAAGTATTAACCAACGTGATTATCCCGTAATTATGGGGACAACTGTATTTTATAGTGCATTTTTAATCATCATGCTGTTCCTTGTGGATATCGCTTATGGAATATTAGATCCACGCATTAAGTTCCATCGAAAGGGAGGGGAGTAATATGAAGTCTGTGAATGAAGTAAAGTCAGCACACTCTCCTTCTCAAGTCCCGGATGAATGGTTTAAGTGGAAAGAAAAAGATGAAGGTGCCGCGGAGGTTGTTGCTAGACCATCGCTATCCTACTGGAAGGATGCATGGAGACGACTACTGAAGAATAAACTTGCAATGTTGGGACTTTTATTTTTAATATTGCTGGCAGTAATGGCTATATTTGGCCCAATACTATCACCTTATGAGGTCAATCAACAAGATCTGCCAAACCAGTATCAGCCACCTTCTGCAGAGCACTGGTTTGGGACGGATAATGCTGGAAGAGACGTTTTTACTAGAACATGGTATGGTGCACGAATCTCCTTGTTCGTTGGATTAATGGCTGCCCTCATCGATGTCACCATTGGCATTATTTGGGGAGGTATTTCTGGCTATAAAGGCGGACGTACAGATAATGTCATGATGCGCATCATTGAAATTTTATATGGATTACCGTATTTATTAGTCGTCATATTACTACTCGTCGTATTAGGCCCGAGTCTCTCGACAATTATTATTGCACTTACGGTAACCGGATGGGTCGGGATGGCCCGAATTGTGCGAGGGCAGGTTCTGCAAATCAAGAATTATGAATTTGTTCTCGCTTCCAAATCATTCGGTACGAAGTCTTCAAGAATCATTCGGAAAAATTTATTACCAAATACGATGGGGCCGATTATCGTACAGATGACATTAACAGTCCCTTCAGCGATCTTTGCGGAAGCATTTTTAAGTTTTATTGGACTTGGGATTCAGTCTCCATTTGCAAGCTGGGGGGTAATGGCAAACGACTCATTAGGAGCTATTCTTTCTGGTAACTGGTGGACATTGTTCTTCCCGGCATTTTTTATATCCTTTACGATGTTTGCCTTTAATGTACTAGGGGATGGATTGCAGGATGCACTTGATCCGAAATTAAGAAAGTAGGGGACACCATGGGAAAAATTTTAGAAGTTAATAACCTCCACGTGACGTTTACTACTTATGGTGGAACCGTAAAAGCCGTCCGCGGAGTTGATTTTCATTTGAATAAAGGAGAAACACTGGCAATTGTAGGTGAGTCAGGCTGTGGGAAAAGTGTTACATCTAATGCAATCATGCGCTTGATCCCAAACCCGCCGGGGAAGATTACAGATGGTTCAATTAAATTTAAAGGAAAGAATCTTGTTAAATACTCGGAAAAACAAATGCGTTCTATTCGCGGTGTGGATATTTCTATGATATTTCAAGATCCTATGACCGCACTTAATCCAACCTTAACCATTGGCACACAGCTAATGGAAGGAGTGATTGCGCATCACGGAGTATCGAGTAACGAAGCAAAGAGGAAAGCTATTGAGATGATGGATCTTGTAGGTATCTCGAATCCAGAAGAACGCCTAAAGCAGTATCCGCATCAATTTAGCGGTGGAATGCGCCAGCGAATTGTAATTGCAATTGCGTTAATTTGCGAGCCGGATCTTCTCATTGCAGATGAACCAACTACCGCACTTGATGTAACAATTCAAGCACAAATTCTCGAGCTTTTTGAAAAAATTCAAATTGCAACAGGTGTATCGATTATTTTAATAACACATGATCTTGGTGTTGTCGCAAAGATTGCAGATCGAATCGCAGTAATGTATGCCGGTAAGATCATTGAAACGGGAACGAAGCGGGAAATTTTCTACAAGCCACAGCATCCTTATACACGAGGTTTATTGAATTCTGTTCCACGTCTCGACTTAAAAGGAGAAAAGCTTACTCCAATCGATGGAACACCACCAGATTTATTCTCACCTCCTGCAGGGTGTCCATTCACTGCCAGGTGTCCATTTGCGATGGAGGTGTGTGATAAAGTTTATCCCGCGAGTAAGGAGCTATCAGAATCACATCATGTAAACTGCTGGCTACAGGATGAACGGGCTAAACAGCTATTAACTGCAGTAAGGCTCTAACTCGCAAGTGCTTCGGAAGACTCGATAGGGCTTTAGCGTTGTGGAGCTGGAAGGGGCTGTTATGGATGAAACGAAAGTCCATGCAGTCCAAATCACTATTATAAAAAGGGGGAAAAGGCATGAAGAGGTTACTATTATTTTTGCTTGCATTGACAACAGTTGTCGTCTTAGCAGCATGTACTGCAAATGAAGATGCAGGACAAGAACCAGAAGAGAGTGATACAGGAGAAACAGAAACAGATTCAAATGATGCTGAGGCAGTAGAAGAGAATCCGGGTGAGAAAATTCTTCGTTTGAATAATGGTGTAGAGCCTTCGTCATTAGATCCGTCTATAGGCTTTGATGCAGTTTCATGGGATCCATTAAACAATCTGATGGAAGGCTTAACAAGGCTGAACGAGGAATCTGTAGCGGCAGAAGGTGTTGCAGAATCATGGGATATTTCTGAGGACGGGCTAACGTATACGTTCCATCTAAGAGAGGATGCGAACTGGTCGAATGGTGATCCAGTTGTAGCCGAAGACTTTGTATATGCGTGGAAGTATATGCTTGATCCGGAGAATGCTTCATCTGCAGCATTTCTTGGTTACTTTATTAAAGGTGGAGAAGCATTTAACACAGGTGAGGGTAGTGCAGACGATGTTGCTGTAACTGCAGCTGATGAAAAGACATTAGAAGTTGTACTTGAAGCACCGACTGGGTTCTTCCTTGACCTATTAACAAACCCAGCGTTTTTCCCGATCAATCATCGGGTCGCTGAAGAAAACCCAAGCTGGCATGCAGAAGCAGATACATTTGTAGCGAATGGTCCGTTCATGCTGGAGTCATGGACACACGGTACAGAAATGGTATTTGCTAAAAACCCAGAATATTGGGATGCAGAAGCAGTAAAATTAGATAAGGTTCATTTTGCAATGGTCAATGATACAAATACGCAATATCAAATGTTTGAAACGGGTGAATTGGATACTGCGACCATTCCACCAGAGCTATCGGATCAATTAATTGATGGGGACAATGTATATATTGGAAACTATGGGGGTCTAGAATTCTTCCGTTTTAATATTACTGAAGAGCCATTCCAAAACAAGAAAATTAGGCAAGCAATTGCCTATGCGATCAACAGACAGGATATTGCTGACTATGTTGTGAAAACTGGTGTTGACCCTGCATATGGATTTGTTTCACCAGGATTCACTACACCTTCTGGTGGGGACTTCCGTGAAGAAAATGGTGATCTTGTAACATTTGACCCAGATTTAGCAACACAGTTATTAGAGGAAGGTATGGCAGAGGAGGGCTATGAAGAGCTCCCGCCAATTGTATTATCGTATAACACAACTGATTTGAATAAAGCAGTAGCAGAAACCGTTCAAGGTATGCTTAGCGATAATCTTGGTATTGATGTGACATTAGAAAACCAAGAGTGGAACGTATTTGCCGAAGCACAGCAAAACCTGGAGCTGCAATTCTCACGTAGTTCCTTTATCAATGATTACAGTGACCCGGTTAACTTCCTGGAAAGCTTTATTACGGACTCCTATATGAACCGAACAGGCTGGTCTAATGCCGAATATGATGAATTGATTGCGAATGGTAAATCAGAAACAGATGAAGAAAAACGCTACGAATACCTATATGAGGCAGAAAGACTGCTTGCCGAGGAAATGATTGCAGTGCCGCTTCGTTATTACAATACGGTTGTATTACAAGCGGACGGGGTAGAAGGAATCCTTCGTCATCCAGTAGGATACTTTGATTTGAAATATGCAGATAAAAATTAAGGAATAATAGCGTAAGCGATCGGCTAGTGGCGTACGGAGGTGAGATAATTCTCACTGCAGCTTTAGCGCTGAATCTAGATGCGGGGAAGGTGACTCACTTACATTGTATGTGGGTCTCTCCCATTTTCATATAAGTATATAGTATGTTTCGTTTCAAATAGTACGTATACATAATGAAAGGTGGGATTCAATGATTCATCCAATACGGCTCCAAAAGGGCGATACAATTGGTGTTACTGCACCTGCAGGACCTCCAGATCAGGAAAAGTTACAACGAGCAATTGCATTTTTTAACGAGATGGGTCTTCGTGTAAAGCTAGGAAGAAATATTAAGCAAACACGAGGGTTTTTAGCTGGAACAGATGAAGAACGACTTAGCGATTTGCACGACATGATTATAGATCCGGAAGTAAAGGCAATTATTTTTGCGCGCGGTGGCTACGGAACTGGTAGGCTAGCAGATTGCATTGATTATGAATTGATTAGGCAAAACCCCAAAATAATCTGGGGGTATAGCGATATTACGTATTTACATACAGCGATTCATCAACAAACAGGGCTCATCACTTTTCATGGTCCAATGCTTGCATCGGATATTGGAAAAAGCGATTTTGATCAATTTTCAGCACAGCTGTTCAGGCAATTATTTACCCCAACACAATTAGATTATTCAGAGGTTATTTCGCCGCTTAAGGTTTATACAGCCGGAGAAACGGTTGGGCAGCTGGTCGGAGGAAATCTGTCTTTACTCGTCAGTACACTTGGTACCCCGTATGAAGTGGAGACAACAGGCAAGCTTTTGCTATTAGAGGATATTGGCGAAGAGCCATATCGTATTGATGGGATGCTGAATCAATTAAGGCTAGCTGGCAAGCTTTGTGGTGCGCATGGTATAGTGCTCGGAGATTTTTCGGAGGTGAATTCGAAGGTTAACTCGTCCCTGACACTGGATGAAGTATTTACAGATTATTTTTCAGATTTTCATGGACCTGTAATGAGTGGATTTAAGATTGGACACTGTTTCCCTCATTTTTCTGTACCACTAGGAGTATGGGCTAAACTTTCAACAATCGAAAAACGGTTACGAATCGAACCAGGAGTGAAATAAGCTTCGATTAACAGAACGAAGTGGAGGCGAGCGAATTGCAAATAAAATCAATCGAAACATACCGAGGAGCAATTCCATTACATACACCTTTTAAAACGGCGTTACGCACCGTAACAGTCGCTGAGACGATTATTGTGAAAGTAACTTGTGCAGATGGGATTGTCGGTTGGGGAGAAGCACCACCAACACATGTTATCACAGGTGAGAGTCTAGCAAGTATTGATTATGCGATACATTCTATTTTTAAACCATTACTCATCGACAACCCCCTTCAAATGCGAGAAATAATTTTTCGGAAAATAGAAAACAGTGTGTTACGTAATACGAGTGCAAAGGCCGCAATGGATATGGCACTTTATGACTGTATCGCAAAGCAGGCAAAACTTCCACTCTATCAATTTATTGGAGGCGTTCAAGAATCGATTGAAACAGACTATACGGTGAGCGTGAACACGCCAGAGGAAATGGCTCGGGATGCAAAAAAATATAGTCAAAATGGATTTTCCATTTTAAAAATTAAAGTAGGCAAAGATCAAATTGCAACAGATATTAAGCGAATTCAAACGATTCGAAATGAAATTGGTTCAGGCATCCAAATTCGTCTAGATGCAAACCAAGGCTGGCAAGCAAAAGAAGCTGTTCGAGCAATTAGACACATGGAGGAACTCGGGCTAGGAATTGACTTAATTGAACAGCCAGTTATCGCACGTGATTTAGAAGGATTGAAATATGTGACGGAAAATACAGATACGTTAATTATGGCGGATGAAAGTGTATTCTCAGTGGATGACGCAAAACGTGTTCTCGAAATGGGGGCAGCAGATTTAATCAATATTAAATTGATGAAGTCGGGGGGAATCCATCAAGCCATCAAAATTGCTACACTTGCTGAGGCTTATGGAGTAGAATGCATGGTCGGAAGCATGATTGAAACAAAAGTTGGTATTACAGCAGCAGCACATTTCGCGGCAAGCCATCCTAACGTAACACGCTATGACTTAGATGCTCCTCTAATGTTAGTAAGTGACATTGCAATTGGAGGAATCAGCTATAAAAATAACCAAATCATATTGGGAAATGCAATAGGTCTTGGGATCCAAGCGATTGATGAAAAATTTCTTGTAGAAAACGTGTAATATCGCGTGCAGATAAACATCCACTATGGTGATAGCTATTATAAATGGAAGAAACGTGACCTCGTCTCGTGACAGAGAGAACGAAGCATGAGAAAAGGGCCGAGCAACCACGCAGGGAATACCCACCCACAATTGTTCGCTTGTGCCATTCTTCAAAAAGAAAGGAGTTTACTTATGGTTAATCAAACGTTTGAACAATTTTCTGATGAAATGTGGGTTATTGCTGTTCAAGTAGCTACTGTCTGGACAGAACCGCAATCTGCGAGAGATATCGATGAGACAGGTATATCAAACCCTACAGATATCGACGAATGGATCAATCAACTGTCCTATGAGGATAGCCTTGCGCTTTGTAATGAAGACCGTGTGCAAACGCAGGCTTTATACGGAGAGCCTGTACAAATTACAGCAGTTAAAGAAGAGTGGGCTCATGTGGTTATCCCCTCACAGCCGTCACATAAAGATGAACGTGGCTACCCAGGCTGGATACCATTTAGGCAATTGAAAAAAGTATCAAAAAATGAGTGGCTTACTGAGCATATGGCAGCTGTAAAACAAGATAAAGCTTGGCTTGAATCAGACGCTGGAACAAAAGTAATGAAGCTTAGCTATATGACAATGCTGCCTGTTAAATCAATGGATAATGTACGAACAAAAGTGATAACGCCACACGGGATTTTAGTTTTGCCTACAGAAGCACTACATATTTTTCCATCAGACAATGGAATCGCTAAAGGAAATGGTGATGATATTGTTAAAGCGGTCGAACCGTTCCAAACACTTGATTATTTCTGGGGAGGGATGAGTTCCTTCGGCTATGATTGCTCAGGTCTGGCATATACCGCTTATAAGGCGAATGGCTATCAAATAGCGCGTGATGCCGGAGATCAGGCAAATGCGGGTGTACCAGTTAAATATAATCAATTACAGGCTGGTGACTTACTGTTTTTTGCTTATGAAGAAGGAAAGGGAAGACTGCATCATGTCGGTATCTATTATGGACATGGTAAGATGCTGCACTCTCCACAAACAGGCAAAGGAATTGAAATCATTACCCTGGCTGGAACAAAATATGAAAAAGAACTATGTGCGGCAAGACGTTACTGGAAGGAGAGCAATTAACATGAAAGAAAAAATATTGGAAGTCAAAAACCTTAAAAAATATTTTGACATGGGTAAAGGTACAATGCTGCAGGCTGTAAATGATGTGAGCTTTCATGTAAATAAAGGAGAAACCTTTGGCTTAGTTGGGGAATCTGGCTGCGGAAAATCGACAATTGGCCGTACAATCCTTGGTCTATATAATAAAACAGCTGGAGACGTTATTTTTGATAATGAGAATGTCCATGCATTATCTGAAAAAGAGCGATTTCAATTTTACCGGAGAATGCAGATGATTTTTCAGGATCCTTATGCATCTTTAAATCCAAGGTCGACGGTAAGGGAAGTGATCTCAGAGCCAATGGAGGTTCATGGACTATACAAAAACAAAAAAGCGCAATTGGAGCGAGTGTACCAGCTATTAGAAGAGGTTGGTTTGAATCGGGATCATGCCAACCGCTATCCACATGAATTTAGTGGGGGACAACGTCAACGAATCGGAATTGCACGTGCCTTGGCACTAAACCCGGATTTTATTATTGCAGATGAACCGATTTCCGCTTTAGATGTATCTGTTCAAGCACAAGTAGTCAATTTGTTAAAGGAGCTTCAGCTGGAAAAGGGGCTTACCTTTTTATTTATTGCTCATGACCTGTCGATGGTAAAGCAGTTTTCAGACCGCATTGGAGTTATGTATTTAGGAAATATGGTAGAGCTGACAGAAAGCAATCAGCTCTATGAAAAACCGCTCCATCCATATACACAAGCATTGCTGTCAGCTATTCCAATTCCAGACCCTGATATTGAAGAGAAACGGGAACGCATCATTTTAGAAGGCGAGCTACCGAGCCCGACCAATCCACCAAGTGGGTGTGTCTTCAGAACGCGCTGTCCAGCGGCAATGGAAGTATGCTCACAAGTGAAACCAGTATGGCAGGAGATAGAACAGGAGCACTTCGTAGCCTGTCATTTGTATGATGAGACAATCGATCATAAAAAATCCATTAAAGTTAAACCCGAAACGTTACCTGTTCATTAATCCATTCATAGCTTTCTCCAGCATTATAAAATTAAAGGTCTATTTTAGCTTTGCAGTGTATAGATTTATTAGTAGAGGCTGCTCAGAAAAAGGGGAATTACTTTTATTTTCCTTTTAGAACAAGCACTAGTAGAGCAACTAGAATAGAACTCTACTTTAATAATTGCAAAGGGGGAGAGCTGTGAACAAAAGAAAACACACATATTATTCCAATTCTGTAACAAAATCCTTGAAAAAAAAGAAATCGTCCTTGGAAAAGCAAATAATGAAAAAACAGCAACGGAAATTGGAGTATACGAAAACACAACCAGCACCACTCAAAAAAATTATTCCTTTAAAAAATCGAAAAACACGGTATTTCGATAATCGGAACCAATCGACATGGAAGATCCCTACTGCGATTGTATTATCCGGGCTATTGTTATTCATACTTGTTATCCCTGCGGTTATCGTAGCGATGTTTGGTGACGGAAAGCAGGAATCTATTGCGACACAGGAGAAAGAAACAGAAGCAACGGTGGAATTAGATCAATCACCAATTTCTGTAGCAGTAATGCGACAGGCGAAAGATACAGTGGAGGATCTGCCACTGGAAGATTATGTAGCTGGAGTTGTTGCTTCAGAGATGCCAGCTACATTTGAATTAGAGGCATTAAAAGCACAGGCTCTCGCTGCCCGAACATTTACAGTTAATCATCTATTACATGGTAATGCAGAAGGTAACTATGACGTAACCGATACGGTGAATCATCAAGTTTTTAAAAATGAGCAAGAGCTGAAGCAATTATGGGGTAAAAAATACGCTGATAATATGAACAAAATAAAACGAGCGGTTCAGGAAACAGAGGGCCAGATTTTAACTTATAATGATGCACCAATCAATGCAGCTTTTTTTTCTACGAGCAATGGGTATACAGAAAACTCTGAGGAATATTGGGAAAATGAGGTTTCCTACTTAAGAAGCGTTGAGAGTCCGTGGGACCTTGATTCACCAGAATACCTTGGTCGAGAAACATATACAATTGCACAAGTGGAAGAAGCACTTGCAATTGACCTTCCAGAGGGGGCTCCTTTATATATCGAAATGGAACGAACGGAAAGTGGGCGGGTCAGTAACATTGTAATTGAAGATAATAAGTTTACAGGCAGGGAAGTTAGAGAAGGACTTGACCTTAAATCGAGTGACTTTACGGTAACGCAAAACAACGGTCATCTTATTTTTACAACAGAAGGCTTTGGTCATGGTGTTGGAATGAGCCAATACGGGGCAGATGGAATGGCTAAAGAAGGCAAGACCTATGAAGAAATCGTCCAACATTATTATCAGGATGTTGATATTAGTACAATAAATGAAACAGCACCAACCCTCGTCTCGAAATAGACGAGGGTTTTTATTGTGAGGTAAATGAAATGTTTGATTCTGTATCTAAAAAATTCTATGAGCGTTCACCTTGATCAGTTGAACATATACTGGGGTTCAGATATTCTTACAATCGAATGAGCATGCATTTACACTTTTGGGTCGCTCATCCTTCTTATGAGTTACCGAATGAGCATGCATTTACATTATTGGGTAACTCATCCCTCCTATGAGTTACCGAATGAGCATGCATTTACATTATTGGGTAACTCATCCTTCTTATGAGTTACCGAATGAACATGCATTTACACTTTTGGGTCGCTCATCCTTCTTATGAGTTACCGAATGAGCATGCATTTACACTTTTGGGTAACTCATCCCTCCTATGAGTTACCGAATGAGCATGCATTTACATTATTGGGTAACTCATCCCTCCTATGAGTTACCGAATGAGCATGCATTTACATTATTGGGTAACTCATCCTTCTTATGAGTTACCGAATGATCATGCATTTACACTTTTGGGTAACTCATCCCTCTTATGAGTTACCGAATGAGCATGCATTTACACTTTTGGGTCGCTCATCCTTCTTATGAGTTACCGAATGAGCATGCATTTACACTTTTGGGTAACTCATCCCTCTGATGAGTTACCGAATGAGCATGCATTTACATTATTGGGTAACTCATCCCTCCTATGAGTTACCGAATGAGCATGCATATACACTTTTGGGTCACTCATCCTTCTTATGAGTTACCGAATGAGCATGCATATACACTTTTGGGTAACTCATCCCTCTTATGAGTTACCGAATGATCATACTCCCTCTTTCACCGGTCTCGCATAACCTCTGTACCGAACTCACATTTACCCGAGTAATTTCTTACCTTTCCTCAATTCTAAAAAAAAATCCATAAAATCTATAAATTTTTTTGGGAGTGATGTATATATTCTTACTTTTCTGCTCACAATGGTTGCTGAGGTGATAAATTATGAGTGAAGAATTTAAAGGCGGTCCAAAAAATAAATGGAGTCGCATTTATCGCAAGAAGTGGTTTTTCCCAGCTTTATACTTGACGATTGCAGCTGTTTTATTGTCGGTGGTTGTGTGGTATCAGAATTTAGATAATCAAATCACAGATACGACAGAAACCGAGAACCTAGGTGAGGAATACAGCCCAATCCCAAATGAGGAGGGTGCAGAGCCGGTAATTGAGCAGCAGGAACTGATTCAAATGCCATTAGAAAACTCAGATCAAGCAGAAATCGTAACTAAATTTTTTGATTACAGCGCAGAACAAGAAGATCGAGAGAATGCTCTGGTGCTCTACAATAACAGGTTCTATCAAAGTACGGGAGTTGATATCACATCAGCTGATGCAGAAACATTTGATGTTGTAGCAGCTTTATCTGGTACTGTTGAGGAAGTAAAAGAGGATCCACTCTTAGGGAACGTTGTTATTCTATTACATGGCGAGGATGTAAAAACGTATTATGCCAGTTTAGAAGAGGTTAGTGTTTCTGCTGGTGCAGAAGTAAAACAAGGTGAAAAACTTGGTACTGCTGGTAAAAATATTTTTGGTAAAGATAACGGAACGCACGTCCACTTTGAAATCAGAAAAGATGGAAAAGAAGTGAATCCAGAAAGCTTTTTCAATCAGCCTGTAAGCAGCCTTGAAAGTATTACAGAGGAAGCTAAAGAAGACGCTGCAGTAAATGAAGAAGATGCTACAGTAGAAGAAGAAGATTCTACTGTGAATGAAGAAGAGCAAGCAGATGAATCGGATCAAGTAACAGATACGGATGGGGAAGTAGAAGAGAATCCTGAAGATACTCCAAGTGATGAAGCTGATGACTCTGAAGAAGGAACAGATGAACAATTAGAAACTGAAAATGAATAAGACGAAAATACTCCGGAAAAACGTTTCTGGAGTATTTTTTTCTTTAAAGATGAAAATCGATTATTTAAAAGCTGTATATTTATGCGTAAATTGTCGAACGATATTATATTTTCAATACAATAAATTGTGATAAAATATTATTGTTTTTAGAAATAATTTTTTTGGGCAAAAAACTAATAAACGTTTTCCTGTTTTAGGAAAAGGAGGAATAAGGTTGGTTATTGCAAAGTTTATGACTCCGTATTCGGAGCTTACAATAACAGAAATGATGAATATATTAAACTTGGAAAAGGATGCAGCGTCAGCAAAAGAATCGATGAAAAATATTTGTTTGCATTCAAAATCACAGAATATCCAAAAAAAAGGCATGGAATATTTGTATATATACGGATTTATACAAGAGCTTGAATTATTAATCCAAAAAAACCTAGAGTCGGACAACCCGTCAAATCGACTATGGGGTGGGATTTATCGTATTATGGTTGATCAGCGTTGCTTTAAGATTAGTCCGATAGAAACGCTAGATCAATTGGCATACTTTAGGGGTCGCTATTCTACCAAAGAGCCGGAGTTATTATTTTTAATTGAATTGATTCAAGAAAAAGCATACCAGCATCTCAATCAATTTGATAAAATCGGGAATTTAATGGTTACACATCAACAATACTTTTCAGAAATTGAGGAAAGGCTGCTAGTTGTCTTTTTTAAAATAAGATTATACAAAATCAATGTAGTGTACCATATTATGCGAAATGAATTAATCATGGCTAGGAAATACGCCTATCGTGCATTAAATATGCTTGATAGTCCACAACTTCACGCACATGTACATACGTATTTAGGATTATCCTATACGCATGACGCGTATGAAAGTGGAATATATCATTTGGATCAAGCACTAAAAATTTCCGAGGATAATAATTTATATTATATGATTAATATACTCGAAAATTATAATATTCCGTTTCTATCTGCACATTACAAGATGGTAGAGAACATTCGTACAGCAGATAAAGGAGAACAAGCCCATATCGAATTAGCAAAAGGCAACAATGAAAAAGCAATCGATATTTTAAGTGAAATACCAAGCAAAACACCGTTTCAGCTTTATTATTTAGGAAAAGCAAAGCGGGATAAAGGATTATTGATGAAATCCTACAATCATTTTATCGGAAAACGTAGTGATTATTTTTTCAGTAAGCTACCGTTAGATGCGATGAAAAAATTATAGTGCAGTATACTAGTGGCATGATACTTTGTTCTTTTGAGCGAGGTATCTTTTTTGTTCATAGTCATAGCAGTTGCAGTTATCACTACGCTTCTAAGTAATTGCAGTTTATAGGGAATAACCTCAAATTTATTCGAGTGGATACCATTCTATATGCCTCATCAGAGCATAACAGCAAAATTTTTTCGAAAATACATCTTGTCCCTTTCATTTATCCTAATAATTTTAATCATAAAGCATGAACTCCGCTAATAAGATGTTACAAACCATGCAAACGAACTGTCTGAGGTGAGAGCTTGTGTGATTTAGAAATCTTCCTTTTACTACACGCTCCTCATGGAATATTATCTGATAACCGTTGTTTATTCATAAAATTGTTGGTACATACTCCATATTCTACTTAGTGTTATCTTTTCATTAATATCGATATCTCGTTGTAACGCCATGTCTCAGTACCTACACCTCGGAAGTAATCAACTTAGGGAGGCGAACGGTGTGCATGATTACATCAAAGAGAGAACGATCAGGATAGGAAGGCATGTCGTGGAGACAAGAAAAACAGTCCGAACGATTGCAAAGGAATTTGGTGTTTCCAAAAGCACAGTTCATAAAGATTTAACAGAACGATTGCCGGAGATAAATCCAGAGCTGGCAAATCAAGTAAAGGAAATTCTAGAATATCATAAAGCAATTCGACATTTACGGGGGGGAGAAGCGACAAGGCAAAAGTATAAAATTGATGGGAAAAAAGTGCCAGAGGAAAAACCAGCTGGTTGAATGAGTGTAGGAAATTTGATGCACTTTTGTAAAACACGACATCAATAAATTTGTTTTAACTAGTATACGCCCGGATAATCCATCCGGGATCTTCTATTATTTGCTCTCTATTTACACCTCCTATCCCTTCTCTAAACAGTGGAAAAATCAACCATGACATGCACTTACAGCTTTTTCTGCATCCTTCTACAAACTTGCCTATTTTTATACACAAAAAAATTTCACAAAGAGCAGTTAATTGTTGAAATTTGTGGTAAAATATTATACTAGTAGCATTGTGTCAAAATGACCATGCAAGATAGTAACGCTAGGAGGATCTAGATTCATGTTTTCTAGAGATATTGGAATCGACCTTGGAACTGCCAATGTTTTGATTCATGTAAAAGGAAAAGGAATTGTATTAAATGAACCATCTGTTGTAGCAATGGACCGAAATACTGGAAAAGTATTAGAAGTTGGTGAAGAAGCACGACGTATGGTTGGACGTACACCAGGAAATATTGAAGCCACTCGTCCATTGAAAGATGGAGTTATTGCTGACTTTGATGTAACAGAAGCTATGTTAAAGCATTTTATAAATAAAATTAATGTGAAAGGATTGCTTTCGAAGCCAAGAATGCTTATTTGCTGCCCGACGAACATTACAAAAGTGGAGCAAAAGGCGATTAAGGAAGCGGCTGAGAAGTCTGGCGGGAAAAAAGTCTATTTGGAAGAAGAGCCGAAAGTAGCAGCGATTGGCGCTGGAATGGAAATCTTTCAACCGAGCGGTAATATGGTTGTAGACATTGGTGGTGGAACGACAGATGTAGCTGTTCTTTCCATGGGTGGAATTGTAACATCGGAATCCATCAAAATGGCCGGTGATAAGTTTGATATTGATATTCTTCAGTACATTAAAAAGAAATATAAGCTTTTAATTGGTGAGCGTACGGCAGAGGATATTAAGATTAATGTTGCTACCGTCTTTAAAGGGTCACGTGATGAAGAAATGGAAATCAGGGGCCGTGATATGGTGACTGGATTACCACGTACGATTACAGTAGGTTCAGCAGAAATCCAGGAGGCACTAAGTGAGTCTGTATCCCTTATTGTACAAGCAGCGAAAACGGTGCTTGAACGTACTCCTCCTGAATTATCTGCAGATATTATTGATCGTGGAGTTATTCTAACCGGTGGTGGAGCATTATTACATGGTATCGATCAGCTCTTAGCGGAAGAATTGAAGGTCCCTGTATTTATTGCTGAAGACCCGATGGATTGTGTTGCCAAAGGAACGGGAATCATGCTTGAGAATATCGATAAAATAGAACGCAGCAAAATTGGTTAATTTGATATAAAGAAAAGGATTATTATCTCTTAGTACATATCTTACACGTGCGAGTTCAAAATGGAACTAGAAATTTGGTATGTCATTTTTACGGACTTTTTGAACACCCTCTTGTAATTTACTCAAATGGAAAAGCAGTGCCCTGTGGAGGAGGAATGAAACATGTTACGAGGCTTTTATACAGCAGCAAGTGGAATGATATCACAGCAAAGGCAACAGGAAGCTTTAGCGAATAATATTGCAAATGCGAATACACCAGGTTATAAAGCAGATCAGACAACCTTACGTGCCTTTCCTGAGTTATTGCTAAAGGAAATGGGATCGCAGGAACGTCTTTCTACGACACAGGGAGGATTGCAATTTCCTATTCAGAAACCGATTGGTTCAATTAACACTGGTGTTTATGTACAAGAAACAATCCCCAATTTTGTCCAAGGTGATATTAGAGAGACTGGTATAGCTACCGACATCGCGCTTGTAGATGGAACGATGCCCGATGATACGGGTTCCTTGTTTTTTACGGTGCAAAACGAGGCTGGAGAAGTTCGCTATACGCGCAATGGAAATTTTACCGTTGATGGCGAGGGTTTACTTGTAACGAATCAAGGATACTACGTACTTGACAATGCTGGTAATCCAATTGAAACGAATGGAATGGAATTTGAGGTTTCATCAGAAGGCGTCTTACAAACACCTGAGCAAGCAGTACAGCTTGGTATTTCATACACCGCAGATGTCAACGGAATGGCGAAGGAAGGAAATGATCTTTTCACTGGTGATGCAGAACAGATTCCAGAAGGAGCAACTTTTTCAATTCATCAAGGTTTTCTTGAGCAATCAAATGTAGATACACTGCAAACCATGACAGATATGATGAATGCTTACCGGATGTTCGAAACGAATCAGCGTGTACTAAGAGCTTATGATGAAAGTATGGGAAAAGCAGTTTCCGAAATCGGTCGAATTGGGTAGGGGTTAAGGAGGTATTAACATGTCTCAAATAATGAATCAAGCAGCTGTAACGATGAACCAGCTGCAGCAAAAACTAGATATTATCGGTAATAATATGGCAAATAGTCAAACAACAGGTTACAAAAGTCGCCAAGCTGAATTTTCTTCACTGCTTTTTAATCAAATCAATAATTTATCTGCAGCAGCCAATGCTGAAGGTCGTCTAACTCCAGATGGTATACGGATTGGTTCTGGAGCTAGAATTGGTACAGTGAGTAACAATTTAGCGCTGGGTTCCATTTTAGAAACAGGAAGAGCTCTTGATGCTGCATTAAAACGAGAAAACTACTTGTTTGAAATCCAAATGGATCAGAATGGTCAGAATGAGACTTATTATACCCGAGATGGTTCTTTCTTTCTCAGCCCGGTAAACAACAATCAGGCAGTCATGTTAACGACCGGTGACGGTCATCCAGTAATTGGTCAAGATGGTCCTATTGTTCTTGCAGAAGGATTTGATTCCATTGCAATTCGGGAGAACGGTCAAATTGTAGTAACAAGAGGCGGGCAAAATGCCGTTGAAGCACAGTTAGCAGTTGTAGAAGCGGTTCGACCAAGTGTACTCGAAGCAGTAGGCGAGAACATGTTTCGTCTTCCTGATCTTGATAATCTCGGATTTGAGATGGATGAAATAATCGTGGAAACAGGTGCAAATGAAGATATGATACAAGGTGGCGCACTGGAGCAGTCAAATGTGGATTTATCGAAGCAAATTACCGATTTGATGACGACACAGCGTTCCTACCAATTTAATGCTAGAACTATTTCAATGGGTGACCAGATGATGGGACTCGTTAATCAGCTAAGATCCTAAAATAAGATTAACCCTTTTACCACGCATTAAAGGGCTGTAATACCCAAATGAGAAAAATAAGATTTGAATGTGGGGAACAGCTCATAAATTTCTGATTCTGTTCAACTAACAATCAGTGGAGAAAGAAAGGAACCTCCCACTGATTGAAGTTTCACTTTATTAGGTGATCATACCTGATTATGTTACACTTTAAATAAGAAAAAGCGTTTAGTTATGTAGGGGAATAAGGAGCAACAAACTATGTCAACAAATCAATCTGAAAAAACGTCTAGAAGAGCTCTGAAAGAAGAAAACCATGCAACCAAGAAGACGAAAGCACCGAAAGAGTCTCCTAAGGCTAGTTCAGCTTCAGATAAACAGTCTAGAAAACAGCAAAAGCTAAAACAAAAGGCAGAAAGATTGGAGAATAGAAGACCGCGTCGTCGTATTTTTCCAATTTGGCTACGGATTATCATTGTT
The DNA here is from genome assembly GCF_038002145.1 of Oceanobacillus sp. FSL W7-1309. NCBI lineage: Bacteria > Bacillati > Bacillota > Bacilli > Caryophanales > Bacillaceae > Oceanobacillus > Oceanobacillus sp. FSL W7-1309. The sequence continues at coordinate 799,783 of NZ_JBBOBX010000001.1, read as the reverse complement.
TTAATTCTTGCTGCTGCTGCATTAGTTGCTGGATTGATGATTGGCTATGGAATTATTGGTGATGGTGTTCCCACGGATGCACTAAAAAAAGAAACGTGGCAGCATATCATTGATATCGTTACAAAGGCAGAATAATTAACTAGTACCTATATATGTAAGAACAAAGGCTATCGCATAAAGGTTTGCGGTAGCCTTTGTTTCATGTTAGGTGATTTTCCTGCCTGTCACAAGTCTAAAAATTAAAAGAATCAACGCTATAACGAGCAGTATATGAACAAGTCCGCCTGCTATTTCAAATGAAAATCCAAGTAACCAAAAGATGATAAGCAAGCCAATAATAGTCCAAAGCACAGCTTATTCTCCTTTCTGAAAGTGATTATTTAAGAATTCTTATATATTCTAAGTACCTTTTATCGCTTTGTTTCAAACATATCAACTGTTATAATGAAATAATATAAAGCCTATAAGTGATAAAGGAGCAAGATAGCATGTTGAACATAGAACAAATTAAAGAAATTATCCCCCATCGATATCCGTTTTTATTGGTTGATAAAGTAACTGAAATGGAAGAAGGGAAACGCGTTGTTGGTCTTAAAAATGTGAGTATTAATGAGCCATTTTTTCAAGGTCATTTCCCGGATTACCCGGTCATGCCAGGGGTTTTAATTGTCGAGGCGCTAGCACAGGTTGGTGCAATTGCAGTATTAAACATTGAAGGAAACAAAGGCAAGATTGGCTTCCTTGCAGGAGTTGATAAATGCCGATTTAAACGCCAAGTAAAACCAGGTGATCAGTTAAAACTGGACGTAGAAATTCTACGAATGAAAGGCCCAGTTGGTAAAGGAAAAGGCATCGCCACCGTGGATGGCGAGCTGGCTTGTGAAGCAGAAATTACCTTTGCAATTAAATAAAGTGAGCACCCTTTTCATTTGTTTGAAAAAAAATATAACAGTAAAACCATAACTGATTCGTCTGCACCATGAAAATGGGATTTTTATCAATAATTTCATCATTAATTCGTATGTCTTCTTTAAAAATGGTTAAGCTAATGGCGATAGTGAACATCTCAAAGGAGGAATTAATGATGAAAAGCAAATTGCTTATCAGATTAGGTGCACCTGTTTTAGCGTTATCCTTAGTCACAGCATGTGGCATGGGGAATGACGATCAGGATCCTGTTAATGAAGAAGCTCCACTGAATGAAGAGGGAGATATGAATGAAATGGATCCTGCACAAGAAGAAAACACTGATCAACAGGATGGCATGATGGAAGATGGTAATCAGAATGAAGCACCGAATGACAATTTACGTGATGAGGATAGATAAAGAAAGAATCTTGAGCTAGGTTCTGAGAAAACCCAATTTTGCTTACCCCTTTTATGAATTTTGTGATAATTGGGTAGCTGAATTACAAAACAACCTCGTTACTTAAGCAATTAAAAAGCAGAACTAACCACAAAGGAGTTCTGCTTTTTTAGTTTATTTCAATTGAAGCTGATGACCAGTTTTGGCTTATTGAGCAAATTGTTCGACTCTATGCTTCTGAGAAACAGCGTGTAATAAATTTAAATCCTGGTCGTTCACTTTAAAGCTTTACATCAATCTGGTTTCCTAATGTTGGATGTGGAGGAGTGGAATCCTGTAACATTTCCATAAGCTGTAAACCTTGCTGTTCAGCAACATTCTTAATGTTATCCATAATTGCTAAGCTTGCATCTGTACGAACTTGATGATTATTCATTGCCATAGACATAGCTGCGATATCCATTTAAAATCCCTCGCTTTAACGTATAAAATAAAGTGTTCGCTACAGCGAGTATATCATACATGTTGTACAGTTGTTCAGCATTGGCGAATTTTTTATTTTTCTTTATTATCTTCTTTCTTTTCATTCCCTTGCGCTTCTTTCATATCATTCGATTGCAATTGCGAGCCTTTTTCTGTTTCACGATCATCAAGTTGTATTTTTTGTTTCTTTTTGTTGTTGGTCATTTATTTGCCTCCTTCTTTCACTTTATACTTAACAATACCCTTTCAATTAAGATTAAAAACAAAAACAGAGGACGCAAGTAATTTTAATTATGGTGAAAGCGTTTCGTTTTTAGTGAAATCTTTTGATATTTCTAGTAAAATAGCCTTAGTCCATACTATATAGTTATATTATGGTAAATAAGTTAAAAATAGGCGGTGGAAGGATGGAAAGGCTATATATTATATCTTCTGACACAAAAGCAATTATGCGTACTGCATCTTCATATTACCGATCGAAAGTATTAGAAGGCAACGAAGATAAGTTTTCCATTAAAAGTCCAGAGCAGATCATTGACAATAGTTGTCTTCTTTATGGTGCCGATTTAAAAGGGAGAAAACAAGCAGTAAGGAAAATCCTGTCCACAACCTCCAAATTACCAGTCCCCATTTCTCCAACACGAGGCGTATTTATGTTTCCAACATCATCGACTAAAAATAAAGATTGTGTCTGGATAGCTTTCCATCAGGTTAAATTTTATGAACAACGGGCTGATAGGACCTATATTGGATTTTTTGATGATACAGGAATTTATGTAAATGCCTCAGAAAATTCAATTGATGCACAGTATAAACGAACGAGTCAAGTTATCGTACATTACAATAGGCGAATTTTGTTTGGTTTTGGAAGTGACATGTATTAACGAGAAATGTACCATGGCTGCTTATAGAATGAGTAAAGCTAGAAGCGATAAAAAGTGAAACGTTTGCTGTGTTAAAACGTATATAAAAATGAAGTTATTTATAATCGGTACACGATTAGATTCTGATGCACAGCGATGATGTGTCAATTTTATAAAAACGGGAAATATAGTAAGAGCTTTTTATATTATAAACTGATTGTATGATAAGGAGGTGGTAATCCATATGTCGATATCACGTATTTTTAAATGGATTACTGGAATATTTGAAGCACTATTAGGAATTCCTATACTTGGAGGCTTGTACATTCTTTCAAATGCATGGACACCACTATTTGTCATGCTGATTCTCCATATTATTACCTTAATCCTTGCGAAAAAGGATAATGGATCTGGATTTGGTAGCGTATTTGGAATTATCACATCAATCTTCGGCTGGATTCCGATTGTTGGAATGATTATGCATATCATTACAGCTTTAGTCCTTATTCTTTCGGCATCAAGACCGGAGGGTAGACAATACGTTTAATTTCAGAAAAGAATCTTCAGGGCTTTTGAGTATGAGCGATAGTTTGGGGATATAGAGTTAATAGAGAGCTTGATAGAGCAATTAAATTGAAATATAAAAAATACTGCTATTGCGATAGCAGTATTTTTTATACTTAGTTAAATAGACCACCAATGAAAGCCGTCTTTTGCAAGTAACTCATCTGCTGCTTCAGGCCCCATGGAACCTGAGCGGTAGTTAGGGAAATCAGCAGTCTTGTTTGACCATTCATTAATAATCGTGTCAACGAACTTCCAAGATAGTGCAACCTCATCCCAATGTGTAAAGTTTGTCGCATCACCAATCATGCAATCATAAAGCAGCTTTTCGTAAGCTTCTGGTGTGTTAATTCCTGGAACTGGATTATGATTATAGGCAAGTTGAATTGGCTCTGCAAGGGAACCGGATCCTGATTTCTTCGCATTTAAACAAAGCGTAATCCCTTCGTTAGGCTGAATATTAATAATCAGCAGGTTAGGGTGTCTATCTTTGTCCTTTTTATAATATAAATTCATTGGGATGTCGTTGAATTCAATTACAATTTTCGTTGACTTTTCCGCTAAACGTTTACCAGTACGAATATAGAATGGTACACCAGCCCAACGGTAGTTATCAATGAGCAGCTTTCCAGCTACAAAAGTCTCTGTATTGGAATTTTCCAGCTCATCAGCCTCATCAACATATGCTGGAACTGTCTCCCCACCGATTTTTCCAACGCCATATTGTCCACGTACAAAGAAATTGTCTATTTCTTTTGGATTGATTGGACGAAGTGCACGAAGTACTTTTATTTTTTCAGACCGAATTTCATCCGTTGTTAGCTTAATTGGAGGCTCCATTGCTAGTAAAGCAACCATTTGCAGCATATGATTCTGGACCATATCTCTAGTAGCTCCAGAAGTGTCATAGTAGCGTGCTCTTTCTTCTACGCCTAATGTCTCACTTGAGGTAACTTGGACGTTTGAAATAAAGCGGTTGTTCCATAAATGTTCAAAAATTCCATTAGCAAAACGGATAACTTCAATATTTTGAACCATTTCTTTACCTAAATAGTGGTCAATCCGATAAATCTGATCTTCATCGAAAGCTGCGCGTAACTGCTTATTTAACTTTCTGGCAGATTTTATATCTATTCCAAATGGTTTTTCAATCACAAGTCGTGACCAACCAGCAGAATCCTTTAATCCGTATTCTTGTAATTTATTAGCAATTGTTCCAAAGAACTCTGGTGCCATTGCTAGATAAAAGATACGGTTCTCCTCTGTTTCATATGCACCTTCTAATTCCTTTATTAATGCATTTAATCCACTGTAGGAAGAATCATCAGTCACATCGAATGATTGATAATAGAAGTGGGATACAAATTCCTCAAGATCTTCCTTTGGAGAAACTGCCTCTTTAATGGAATTCGATACATTTTCGCGTAAAACTTCATCTGTCCAAGGCCGGCGGGCCAATCCAACAACAGCGAAATTTTCACTAATTTTACCACTCTGATAAAGGCGATATATCGAAGGGAACAATTTTCGTTTCGCTAGATCACCTGTTGCTCCAAATATTACGATAACCGATTTTGGCTGCAATTCATTACTCATGTTTTCGTTCCCTCGCTTTTACTATATATATACATCTATTTTATAGGAAATAAAATATTAATCAAATAATGGATACTTAAATCGAGAACTTCTTAAATGCCATACACTGCTATTATTTGAATAGCATCCGAGATTTATTTACTAACTGATTGATAACGCCTGAAAACATCAGACCAATTGCTATTCCTCCCGAAAGCAGCATGACCTGAGCAGAAAGCTGAACACCTGTATAATAATCATTTTCCACAAAGTTGCGCATCGCATTATAGGCGATACCACCGGGGACGAGCGGGATAACCCCAGATACGGTAAAGATAATAATCGGCTTTTTAAAAATCTTAGCACATGTATGGCTTAAAACAGCAACAAGCATTGCGGCAAAAGTCGTAGCTGGTACGGCATCCATTCCTGCCTCAACCAAAACATAATAAAGAATCCAGCCAAACATACCGACTAGCCCGCATTGGACGAGCGCATTCCGTGGAGCATTAAACAATATCCCAAAACCGGCAGAGGCTATAAAGCTTGTAATAAGCTGCTGCATAATAATCATGTTTCAACCTCCAAAATGAATACTCTGTTTTAAACAAATGCAATAATAAGTGCAACACCTGCGCCGATAGCAAATGCTGTCAGTAAAGCCTCCACACCTTTAGAAAGGCCAGAAACAAGATGGCCAGCCATCAAGTCACGGATTGCATTCGTTATATGTAAACCTGGCACAAGCGGCATGACGGCACCGATAATGGTCTTATCTAGAGCATTCCCGAATCCGCAGTATAGAAATAATAGGGCAGATAAGCCAATTAAAAAAGCACCGAAAAATTCAGCAAGGAAGCGAATTTCTATTACTCGCTCAAACCCAAGCATTCCTGCAAAGCCAAATGCTCCAGCTATACAGCTAGGAATAAAATCATTCCAAGTACCGCCGAACATAATGGCGAAGCATCCACTCACAAGTGCTGCAGCAAGGATTTGTGCCCAGGCAGGGAATGTTAATTTTGCCTGATCAATTTTTTCCAGCTGTTCATATGCTTCCTTAATATCTAATTCTCCTGCTGTAATCTTTCGTGAAATATTATTTACCTCTGCAATTTTATGTAAATCAGTAGACCGATTCGTCACACGAAGGAAATTAGAAGTTCCTGCTATATCTAATGAAAAGCTAATACCAGTTGGTGTTGCATAGCTCTGTGGATTTTTAACACCAAAGGCAGTGGAAATACGGTCCATAGTATCCTCGACACGATATGTTTCGGCTCCACTGACTAACATGATTTTTCCTGCTAATATGCACACTTTTTCAATGGTAATTTGTTCAAACATAAAACCACCTGCCTCAAAAGCAATCGATTTGTTTATATTATAAAGTTTTGCCTGTGGGAATGAAAGAGAAAAAGCTCCTCGTGTTAGGAGCTTAAGCAACATTTATAAACATCAGAACTAAAGCAATGATTGGAACCGCATTGATAAGTGCGATAGCAATTATAGAAAACTGGTTCACTGCTTGTCTTCGATCTTCTTCAACATCTACTTTTCGCTGCAGGAAAATAAAGAACATCGCAAATGCCATCAAGATAATAATAATGAATGCTGGAACATAAAGGTCTTCAATAGATAATGGTACTGCATGAATGATGGCATAAATAATCATAATAAGAGGAACACTCTCGCTGATAGCAGCTCCAATGAAAAAATTTGTCTGCGCCTTAGCTACTTGCTCTGGATCTGCTTTAATCTTATCCAGGTTAATTTTGAAGACAATTAAGATACCGATGACAGCAATAATCGCAGCAGCAGTAAACAAATACGGACTCAAAATTAGAACACCACCTTTAATTGTAACCTTTTAATCAGAGTATTTTGAAATACCCAATAATAGTAGCACAAATTGCAATGTATGTCACCGAGAAGTGCACCAATTGTCGGATTAACGAGAAATCTGCTTGCAAATCTCATTATAATTTGCTAATTGCTACCAACTTTCGATATAATTTAAAGCAATTAAAGGTATTTAAAGGGGAAAAATTCACGTACTACATCAAGAACTGGCAACAAAGAACAGTAGGAGAATTCTATGTTTAATTATATTGATTTATTAATTGCATTTCTTATCGCATTCACTGCAGCTTTATTACTTACATATCCAGTAAAAATGTTTGCAATTAAAATCGGTGCGATGGATAAACCGAACAGCCGTAAAATACACATCAATGAAACGCCTAGACTAGGTGGTTTGGCGATATTTATTGGTGCTCTTTTGGGGACACTTTATTTACAGCCATATCACCAGCACTTACCTGAAATTCTAATTGGTTCCATTATTATTCTTATTACAGGTGCGCTCGATGACCGGTTCACGATTAAGCCCATTTTAAAATTGACAGGGCAATTGGCTGCGGCATTCCTTTTAGTGTCTTCCGGGCTAATTATTGAACGAATTACAATCCCGATATTTGGAGTTGTCGAGTTCGGATTTTTAAGTGTGCTTATTACAATACTATGGGTTGTAGGTATTGCAAATGCGATAAATCTGATTGATGGCTTGGATGGTTTAGCTACAGGTGTTACAACAATTGCCATGACAAGTATATTTGTAATGGCATTAATTGATACACAGATAATCGTTGCATTTTTAAGTATCGCATTAATAGGGGCCAACTTAGGATTTCTATATCATAATTTTTATCCAGCGAAAATTTATATGGGTGACACCGGTTCGAATTTTCTTGGATATATGATTGCGGTTCTTTCAATGCTTGGATTGTTTAAAAATGTTACGTTTTTCAGTTTTATAATTCCAGTTATCATATTGGCAGTGCCAATTTTTGATACATTGGTAGCGATTGTGCGGCGAGCTTATAACAAAGAAAGTATTATGGCTGCGGATAACAAACACCTTCATTACCAGCTTATTCAAGCCGGATACAGTCACCGGAAGGCAGTCATCATTATTTATATTTTCAGTGCGTTATTTGGGGTAATGGGAATCTTGTTTTCCAATGCCAGTCCAACCTTATCCCTTATTATATCGCTCTTCGTTATTTTACTGCTCTATATTTTTGCCGAGCTTGCAGGAATTGTTATGGGTGGGAAACGTCCGATCGTTAGCATTTTAAGGAAAATTTTACGGAAAATAGAACGGTCACAATAAAGAGGCTTCCTAATTAGGGAGCCTCTTTATATGTGGTGTTTCTAGTCAAAGCATTGATTTTCTTTTTCTTCTGTGCTGCACATAGATTGCTACAAAGCCAATGATAATTAATACCGCTCCAATTGCAAGATAATTGTAAGTCGTTGTAGCAGTACTTGGAAGTTGTTTACCATCACCTGAGTCGCCCTTTGCATAACCGATATTCTTAGTCGTTCCTCCGTTAGACTTGTTTCCGGTGTTTTTACCGACATCTGAACGATTGTCGTCAATTGGGTCTTTATCTTTTGGTTCTTCCTTATCGTCATCTTTATCCACTGGATTCGGATCTACAGGGTCTTTGCCTTTATCATCGTCTGTATCTTCAAAAACAGCAAATTGACTAAAGTGATCTACACCAACGGATACCTTGCCGTCTTGGTATACAGAACCAGGAATTATTTCCCATTGCCTTGTGTCCTCATTCAAGTAGTATACATTTAATTTATCGACGTTATTAACTTTGTCTGGATTAATCTTGAATAGAAGCGCTATTGGTTCCTTAAATGTATTGATTGCATCTTCGTTTGCTTCGATTGTTAGGTCATATACAGGACTAACTGCTTTTTCAACATCATCCTGTTTTTCAAGATTAAATGAAATATCTTTCTCATCCGGTAAATTTACCAATGGAATCTGCATTTCAATATGATGGTTCTGAATAATCAATGTTGCTTCTTTTGCTTTCAAAACAGCAATTTGTTCTTTTGTTATTTCGATGCGTACGGATTCCGTTTTGCCTAGGTCAATAACAAGTGTACCACCATCCGCTAATTGATCGATAGCTTCATTAGAAATAGTAGCTATTCCATCCGCGATTTGAGGAGCTGCAACAACAGTCTCTTCTTTAGGTTCAGGATCTGTAATATTATCCACCTGGATGGCCTTGACAGCTTCAACATCATTACGGTTCTTTGCATAAACGGTGTATGTTCCATTTTCACTAACTTCAAAAGCTTTCGTATTAAGGTCAATTGCATGGCCGTTCTTGGCAAAATCCTCCGTTGTCTTTTCACCGGCATGCCATTTTAATGCCGTTATATCTGACTCGCTATCTGTTGCAACTGAAATTGTAACAGGACCTTCCGTTGGTTCTGTAGTAGAAGGTGAAAGCGTAATTGTAAATTCCTCATCAACAGGTTCTGTAATATTTTTCACCGTAATCGTTTGAACAGCTTCGGCTCCGTTACTATTTTTCACATAAACGGTGTATGTCCCGTTTTTCGTAATATCAAATGCTTTTTTGGTTAAATCAATCGCATTTCCTGATTTTGTGAAATCTTCAATAGAACGTTCACCCTCAAGCCATTTCAATACTGCTAAATCTGCTGCACTGTCTGTATCAATCGAAATCGTAACTGGCCCTTCTGTTAACGCAGTTGTTGAAGGCGTTAATGAAATCGTAATGACTTCATCACCAGGCTGTATTATATTTTCGATTACAATGGTTTGTACGGTTTCTAATTCATCACTATTTTTTGCATATACTGTGTACGTCCCATTTTCTGCAATATCGAAAGTCTTCGTGTTCAGGTCAATTGCGTTTCCAGCATCCGCAAAGTTTTCTTCTGTAAGTTCGCCTAGAAGCCATTTTAATGCAGTAAGGTCTGTTTCACTGTTTGTCATAACGGAAATGGACATTGGTCCTTCCGTTGGTTCCGTTGTAGAAGGGATTAACGTAATGCTAAGCTCACCTTGTACAATAATATTCCCAACAACAATGGTTTGAACAGCTTCAGCCCCGTTACGATTCTGTACATAAACGGTGTAAATACCGTTTTCATGAACATCAAAAGCCTTTGTATTCAAATCGATGGGATTCCCAGCATCAGCAAAATCTTCCACGGCTTTGTCACCTTGTAACCATTTTATTGCATCCAGTTCTGTTTCACTGTCAGTCTCCACAGCAATAGAGATCGGTCCTTCTGTCGGTTCTGTAGTAGAAGGGGAGAGGGTGATTGAAAATTCCTCAACCGGATCTGTAATATTTTCTACTGTAATCGTTTGAACAGCTTCAACTCCATTACTATTTTTTACATAAACGGTATAGATATCATTTTCATGAACATCAAAAGCTTTTGTATTTAAATCGATAGGATTGCCAGCTTCAGCGAAATCTTCCACGACTTTGTCACCTTGCAGCCACTTCATTGTAACGAGATCTGCTTCACTATCCGTAGCCACAGCAATAGAAATCGGTCCTTCTGTCGGTTCTGCAGTAGAAGGAGAAAGGGTAATTGTAATTACTTCTTCAATCGGCTCTGTAATATTCTCTATCGTAATGGATTCAAGAGCTTCAACACCCTCACTATTTTTAACGTAAACCGTGTAAGTTCCATTCTCCTCAACGTCAAAAGCCTTTGTATTTAAATCGATCGTATTTCCTGATTCAGCAAAATCTTCCGCAGTCTTATCACCTTGCAGCCATTTCATCGCAACCAATTCTGCTTCACTATCGGTATCTACAGAAATCGTAACCGGTTCTTCTGTTGGCTCATTAGTAGAAGGTGTTAAGGAAATCATGATTTCCTTTGCTTCTTCTGTAACATCCAGTTCGAGTTGTTGCTGAGTACTATTTGCAACAATGTCAGTAACCGTTAATGCTAGTGTGTTTTTACCACTTGTTAGGCTCGTTAACTGGACTTTAAATGTGCCATCTTGTTCAAGTATTACATCATTGCTTTCTAAAACGTGACCATCCTCATCAGTTAGCTCATACTCAGCAGATAATTTTTCATTTACATCATAAGGTAATCCAAAAATTCTCTCAACAGTCCTCTTGAAATCAATAAATTTATCATCAATTGATCCTGTTACAACAAATTCATTTCCATCAATTGCTTCATCTACAGAATCGAAATCAATCTCAGGAGCAGCTGTCTTCACAAAAAGTGGTCCATCGTCTGCAAGGAGTGTGATATTTTGATTTGCTATATCCCATGAATTGAAATCAACGGTGTATACGCCATCCGGGATGGTCGTTTCTTGCTCAGTCTCCCAATCATAATACGTTTCACTTATTGGAAGCTGCCATTCACCAGCTGGCAATGCTTGCATGGCCAAATAACCGATATAACCATCTCCGTAAATGCCGCCATTTGGATCGGCTGCATCCCATAGCTCGATGGACATGAGCTCTTCATCAGCTGATAATCCGAATTCTAAGACGGTTTCATCATGCTGACCATCACCATTTGGTGAAATTGCGTAATCGATGAGTTCGAAGTATGATAATCCGCTTGGAACTTCTGTCGAAAATTCAACAGCGAAAGGTAATCCTAAATTTGTTGTCCCATTCGTAATATGGATATATCCAAGCAGCTCATTTCCAGGAGATTCTTCGCCTGCTGGGACTGATAACGTAACATCAAGTGTTTCCGTTCCATTTAAAGTAAAAGATGGTTTGTTTACGGTAACGCTCGCATCAGCTAATTCACCAGTTGCTGCTTTCGTTACGTCAACACTTACATCATAATCACTGGATTTGCCAATTAAGTCACGTACTTCAATCTGTTTTGTTATCGTTAACTCTTTTTCTTGATCTGGTGCTACTCTTCCAAATGTGATGGTTCCTTTTTCGTAATCAAGCGATTGTTCATCGAAGGCAGTAGTGTCTAATGCATATGCTAATGCTTCTGCATTTGCAGCGGCTAAAGGTTGTACACGGCCAGGCCCTTGTGCAAAGACATCGTATTGCTCTGTATCTAATTGCTTCGCTGTATTTGATAACGCAACTTTAATATCATATGGTGTCCAATCGGGATTTTTTGATAAAAGTAATGCTGCTATCCCTGCAATCTGAGGTGCAGCCATACTCGTTCCCGTTTTCCGGTCATATGCTTGTGTGTACGCTGCATCTGGATAATCCTTTCCGTAAGCAGGGACTGTAGCCATAATATTTGTTCCTGGTGCGGAAACATCTGGCTTGATATCAAACACTGGCGTGGATGGTCCACGTGAACTGGATGAATTTATTTGGTCTCCTTCAGTAGAGTTAACCTGGTAATCACTAAACGTAACCTTGCCAATATTGTCCGCTGATGCTGCGATTGCTTCTCTTAACGCTTGGCCATCTGCAGTTGAAATATCGAATGCTGGAATATAACCAAATGAACTTCCCAGCAATACATTAGCAGGTCCTTCACCATCGATATTGTTATGAATCAGGATACCGATAGCTCCAAGACTTTTGGCTACATCTATCTTATCTACAAATGGAATCTCCCCACGCGCAACCAACGCAACTTTTCCTTCCACGTCAATTCCTTCATAGTCAGATGCTGCACCAACTCCTGGAACAGGTACTACATCATATGTACCCGATAATGCATCTGCAGGATCCTCAGCAAAATTCCAACCCATTAATGCTGCATCATATTGTTGCTCATAATCACCAGCACTGGTAACTACGTTTGCTTGAATCGTTTCTTCTGGTAATGTGGAGTTTCCTACAGAAATTGCGAGCGCAGCAGATGCAGGATTTCCAACTGAACCACGACCTGGACCACTATTTCCTGTTGCGACAATTGCTGTAACCCCAGCTAATGTGGCATTGTTAATAGCAATTGCATCTGGAGCAGTTTGACTATTGCTGCCACCACCTAATGATAGATTGATAATATCCATGTCTTCTTCGACGGATTTATCAATTGCAGCAATGATACCAGACGTAAACCCACTTCCATATGCACCTAGTACACGATATGCATACAGGTCAATTTTTGGCGCGATTCCTTTTATGCCATATTCATTGTTTCCTGTTCCTGCAATGATACCCGCAACATGTGTCCCGTGTGATGTATAAAAGGAACTGCCATTTGCACTGAATTCTGGCATGTGATCTGGACGGTCTTCAGGAGTAGTCTCATATGGATCATCATCGTCACGTGGACGAGCATAATCTTCCGTGTGTTCGATGAAGTTATGGCCACCTTTATAAATTTCTTGAAAGTCAGGGTGATTATAATCAATACCAGTATCCAGAACGGCAACTTTCACACCTTGTCCTTCATGACCTAAATCCCAAAGTTCAGGAACTTCAAGGTGGGGAACAGTATCAACCATCATCGGACCTATGTTATTATCCCCGGCAAGTTCAAGAGCGTGAACCTCTTCATCAGGATCAACACTGACAACGCCATCTATTGTTAATAGTTTATCAATATCATCTGCTTTCAATTTCAGTGACATCCCATTAAAAGCTTGGGTATACGTAAATCCTTTCTCATAGTCAATGTTGTCTGCTTTTAATAGTTTTTCAAATCTAGCTTGTTCATTAATAACTTTATTTTTTACAGTTATGGCCTGTGCTCCGCTAAGCGTTTTTCCTTCTACTGTTTTCTTTCCTTGTTCTAGTGCAACAGGAGCTTCAGATAATTGAACAATAACAGCTGTTTCTTTATCACTAGATAAATTTTGTAAAGCTTGGTGTAAAACAGGTTCCTGATTTAAGATTGCTTGTTGCTTTGAAACAGCCTTTTTTAGCTGCGATATTCTATCATCAACGTTTAGTTGTTTTGTCGCATTGCTATTTGTTTCAGCTGATACAAGTAATGGATTAAATAATGAAAGAATAAGTGTAAAGATTAATAAACTACTAAATAATTTCTTAACATATCTCTGTTTCAACCATACTTCCTCCCATTCCCGTTTTAATCATATTTTCTATATAACCGACTAATTCCTCATATGAATCAATCCCATCTATAAAATATTTAATTTTTTGACAATATTACAATTTTATAGTAGCACAGCTCTATTACAATAGGAACAAAATTTTCCAATATAATAGCAATATAAATAATAATTAGTTAATTAAGACTATTAATCGACATTGTACGACAGGTGAGGGTTAGGTCTTTTTCTCTAAATTATTGAACTGCAATTACACGGAGCTAATCGAAAATTGGGATAGACAGAGAACTATGTATAGTGATATAGAATGGTGGAAGGAGCTTGTTTAGCGCCCTTAAAATTAGACAAACTAAATTAAAATTTTAACCTCAAAATAAATATAACACCTCCATGAAATCTGATGAGAAAGTATTGCGTTTTTTTACTTAATTGGATTTTTCCCGCTTTTGATTAGGGAGTAATAATAAATAATGGTAAAATAAAACCCATAATAAAAATTCAAATCGAATAAAGGAGAAAAAGTATGAATGAAAGAACCACATTAGAGAAATCATTAAAACCACACTGGGTATGGGCCATTGCTTTAGGATCAGCAATCGGCTGGGGGGCATTCGTTCAGCCTGCAACGTGGATGTCTACAGCTGGTCCACTTGGAGTAATCATCGGTTTCGGTATTGGTGGTTTATTAATGATGCTGATAGCTGTCAGCTACGGTTTCTTAATCAAAAGCTTTCCTGTTTCAGGAGGAGCGTTTGCATATACATATGTTAGTCTGGGACGTACACATGCATTTATATGTGGCTGGTTTTTAACGTTTGGGTACCTTTGTATTGTGGCACTCAATGCATCAGCATTTGCATTAATGATTAAGTTTACGTTGCCGAAGCTTATTGAAAATATATATCTTTACGATGTTGCAGGCTGGAGTGTGTATGGGACAGAAATTATAATTGCAACGATTGCGCTTATCGTATTTGGCTATTTCAATATAAAAGGAACAGGGATGTCTGGCAGAATCCAGTTTATCTTTTGTTGTGTGATGGTTATAAGTATTGTTGTTTTAACACTATTAGTTGGGATACAGCCAGGTACTGGAATAGCTAATATGCAACCATTTTTCCCAGCAGAAACAACTGCATTCGCAGCTGTTATTTCAATTGTAGCAATTGCACCATGGGCATATGTTGGATTTGACACAGTACCACAAACAGCAGAGGAATTTAATTTTTCCTCTAAAAAAGCATTTAGTTTAATTATTTATGCGATATTCTTTGCTTTCTTACTATATAGCTTGATGATAATTGCGACATCCATGGCAGAGCCGTGGCAAGGTTTAGTTGCCGGCAATTACATTTGGGGAACCGGGACAGCTGTTCAAAGTCTATTAGGAATAGGTGGTTTGGCTATTTTAGTCGTAGCATTAACGATGGGAATATTCACAGGGTTAATTGGTTTTATTCTTTCTTCGAGTCGCTTATTATTTGCTATGTCACGAGCGAAGATATTACCAGAAACCTTTTCGAAATTGCATCCTAAATATAAAACACCGTATATTGGTATTATATTTGTTGTGATTTTAGCGATGTTTGCACCATGGTTTGGCAGAGAGGCATTGCTTTGGGTGGTCGATATGTCATCAGTAGGGGTAACGATAGCTTATTTTTACACTTGTTTCACTGCATTTAAATTATTTAAATGGAAAAAAGATGCTAATTTCAATGAACAATTAAACACAGTTTCACCATTCAAAAAAGTTGTTTCCTTTATTGGATCGCTTACGAGTCTTGTGTTTCTGGGGCTTTTACTGGTTCCGGGTTCACCTGCATATTTAGGTATTGAATCAAGGATCGCCCTGGCAGCATGGATTTTTCTTGGGATTATATTTTATTTGATGAAACGAAAGCAATTTAATAAAGTACCTGAAAAGGAATTAAATTACTTAATCTTAGGTCAGGAAGAAGTTAATGTGAAAAATAGATAATAATACAATCGAAATTAAAAAATCGGGAACCTTGTTCATTGCAAAGGTTCCCGATTTTCTTAATATCAAATTATAAACTCCAGTAATGATATCCTCTTGCTTCTGATTCTTTTCTGTCAAAGATGCTTTTAATATCAATTAACACTTTTGAATCATTTTTGTAAAGCTCTTCCACGTTATCTAAACTATAAGATTCCTGGAATTCCTTGTGAGGAACAGCAAATACTACACAATCCAACTCTGTTAATTCCTCTTGCTCTACTAAGCGAATGTTAAATTCATTATAAACCTCTTCGTTCTCAGCAACAGGATCATAAACGAGTGTCTCCACACCGTATTCCTCTAATTCCGTAATAATATCAATGATCTTTGTATTGCGTACATCTGGTACATTCTCTTTAAAGGTAAGTCCAAAAATAGCTACGCGTGCACCGTCGATTTCTTGCTTTGCTTTTATCATTTTCTTAATGATATTGCTTGCAATGTATTTACCCATGTCATCATTAATTTTTCTGCCAGAAAGAATGATTTGCGAATGATATCCTAGTTGTTCGGCTTTATAGGTGAAATAATATGGATCGACACCAATGCAATGTCCACCAACTAATCCAGGTGTGAATTTAAGGAAATTCCACTTTGTTCCTGCAGCTTCTAAGACAGCTTTTGTATTAATATCCATTTTATTGAACACCATTGAAAGCTCGTTCATAAATGCAATATTGATATCTCGCTGCGAATTCTCAATTACTTTAGCTGCCTCAGCAACTTTAATGGATTCTGCTTCAAAGACACCGGCTTCAATAATAGATCCGTAAAGGTTAGCTATTTCACGAAGTGCAGACTCATCCGAACCAGAAACAATTTTCGTGATTTTTGTTAATGTATTTACTCTATCACCAGGATTAATTCGTTCTGGAGAATAACCAACTTTAAAATCAGTTCCAAATTCCAGACCAGAAACTTCTTCAAGGATTGGAATACAAACTTCTTCTGTTGTTCCAGGGTATACCGTTGACTCATAAACGACGATGGAACCTTTGGTTAAATTCCTTCCAACGGTTTCACTTGCACCAATCACCGGATTTAAATTAGGGGTCTTGTCGGTATTGATTGGAGTTGGTACAGCGACAATATGAAATTTACAAGATTGTAATTCTTCCTCTTCACTCGTGAATTTTAGGCTCGTTTCTTTGAGTGCCTCGTCGCCAACTTCGTCTGTTACATCAATTCCGCTTAAATATTTATCCAATTTAGCCTTATTTACATCAAAGCCAACAACATCAAATTTCTTAGCTAGTTCTATTGCCAGTGGTAGACCAACGTATCCTAAACCAATAACTGCAATTTTCTCTTCTTTTGCTTGTAATTTCTTAAACAATTCCATGGTATCGTTGCCTTCCTTTATCTGTTTGGTTTAATTCATATGAAGCTTTAAAATAAGTAGTGATTTCTGGTTAATAAACTGGGGAATGTTTTTATTCTCAATTCATCCATTGCACTACTATCTTTCAATATGCTTATCAAAATTACTATACATCTATATATTGAACTTGTATAGCAATTACTATTATACAGATTTTGACTATTTATTGCATTTTTTTATTGAAAAATTGGATAGTAAGTGGCGATATGATAAACTAACAATAGCAAATGAAAAACTAATATGAACCTTAATATACGGCTATTTAATCTAATAGAAGGAGCGCATAAGATGAAAGTAACCAAGGCTATAATTCCGGCGGCGGGATTGGGAACTCGTTTTCTTCCGGCAACAAAAGCCCAACCAAAGGAAATGCTTCCAATTGTGGATAAACCGACGATTCAATATATTGTAGAAGAAGCAGTTGCATCTGGAATAGAAGACATTATTATTATTTCTGGTAGAGGAAAGCGTGCAATAGAGGATCATTTTGATAAGTCTTATGAGCTTGAAGAAAAGTTAGCACATAAAGGGGACTTCGAAATGCTTGAAATGGTCAAGTCTATTTCGAATTTAGCCAATATCCATTATATCCGACAAAAAGAACCAAGAGGCTTAGGTCATGCGATTGGATGTGCACACAGCTTTGTAGGAAATGAACCATTTGCTGTTTTGCTTGGAGATGACATTGTGGAATCAGAAATACCATGTTTAAAGCAGCTTATCGATGTGTTTGATAAAAATCAATCTTCCGTAATCGGTGTACACGATGTACCAATGGAGGATGTATCAAAATACGGCATTGTTAAGCCTTTAACGACAGATGATAATAGTTCTTCCGTCCGAGCGATTGAATCATTAATTGAAAAGCCAAGCCAAGATGAAGCTCCATCTAATTTGGCAATTATGGGAAGATATATACTTTCACCTGAAATTTTTGATATTCTTGCAAAACAAGAGCCAGGGAAAAATAACGAAATTCAGTTAACTGACGCCTTAAATAAGTTAAACGAAAAGGAACAAGTACTTGCATATAACTTTACTGGTGAACGTTATGATATTGGTGGAAAATTAGGATTTGTACAGGCGACCATTGATTTTGCCTTAAATCGACCAGATTTACATAATGAAATTAAGGCATATATGGAGCAAAAACTGAAAAGTTTAGATCATTAATAGATAACAGCCACAAAAAGGATCTGCGTTTATCATACCAGATCCTTTTTTTGTAATAAACTTTAAAACATCAATTTACATTATATTAAAATACCTTTACAAGAAAAGGACAATGTAACATTAAATTGTACATAAGACACCTTAATTGTAATGATTTCGACAATTTATTTATTGTTGCCGCTATGGTATAATTCGTTCAGTGTATTTTCGGTCTATTAATGAAAGAGAGCAAAAGCGGAAGCGCCCGATTAGCGACGTACGAGTTGGACGTGGCTGTTCCAGTACAAGAAATGTTACCAGCCAAATCTTATACTTTCTTTACTTAAAAAAGGATGACGATCTCGTGGAAAAGAAACGTGTTTTATTTTTTATTTACCAAATGGGTGGCGGTGGAGCTGCTCGAACATTATTGAACATTATAAATAATATCGATAGATCGAAATTCATTCCAATACTTGTTACGTTACAATACGATGGAAGCTATGAAAAATATTTAGATCAAGATGTGAAATTTATTAAATTGAAGACGAAACGATTAAGATCAGCGATTCTTCCGTTAGCAAAAGTAATTCGGGAAGAAAAAGCAGCTATCGTATTCAGTACGATACCGAATTATAACACGATAGCCATTTTAGGAAACCTTCTTTCTTTTTCTGGTGCGAAAAATATCGTGCGGGAAGCAGCTTTCTTGGGAGGTAGTCCTGCTGCTGATTTTAAATTAAGATTATACGGGCTTTTATACAAGCTTTCCAGTCGCGTGATCGCACTCTCACACGGTGTAAAAGAGAATATTGTAAAACGTTATAAGGTAAAACGGGAAAAAATAAATGTTATTTACAACCCAGTTGATATCGAACGTATTCGAATTAATATGAAAGAGGGAATACTTCCACAGGAACATGAAACCATTTTTACTGGGAGTGAAAAAGTAATCATCACTGCAGGAAGGCTGGTTCAGGATAAGGATCAACAGACATTGATTAAAGCGGTTGCCGATGTAAGTCGACGCTTGGATGTGAAGCTTGTTATTCTTGGTGAAGGTGAACTGGAGGATGAACTAAAGCGACTTGCTGATAGAATGGATGTTGCTGATAAAGTGTTCTTCCTTGGTTTTCAACAGAATCCATATGTTTATTTCGCACATGCTGATGTTTTCGTACTATCCTCCAAGCGAGAAGGCTTTGGGCATGTTCTTTCAGAGGCACTAGCAACAGGGACACCTGTCGTTTCAACGAAGGCATATCCTGGAGCTGAAGAAGTATTAAATGATGGGGAATACGGGCTAATGTGTGAAATTGGGAATGCAGAACAACTGGCAGAAAAAATTTATGAAACATTAACCTGGACAGTTGATAGGCGTGAGCAGGCTATCCAAAAAGGACTGGAGCGTGTGAATACATTCCGCGCACAGACGATTGTTAAACAATATGAAGACGTATTTATGAAAACACTAAATAAAACGTATTAAAAGTTGAACAGGAGTTGAAGGAGTATGCATACTCCAAAACGTGTTGTTCAGTTAACAACTGTACACCACCCATATGATCCAAGGATCTATCATAAAGAATGTAAATCATTGCAAAAAGCCGGCTTTGATGTGACGTTAATCGCTCAATCAGGCGACCAGGATTCAAATACAGATAAGCCGATAAAACATATACCATTAAAAAAATATAAAAGCAGATTAAAAAGAATGACAGTTGGGGCATTCGCAGCATATAAGGAAGCAAAAAAATTAAACGCAGATGTCTATCATTTTCATGATCCAGAGCTTTTGCCAATAGCATGGCTATTAAAAAATAAAAACAATGTCGTCATTTATGATATTCATGAAGATTACATTACAAGCATTCTGCAAAAAGATTATATGTCAATGCCGATCAGAAAAATGTTTGCGACAGTTTATAGATTAATGGAACGCTTTTTTGCTCGTAACTTTGAATTATGTCTTGCGGAAAAATACTATAAAGATATTTATCCGACGGGGACGTGTGTGCTAAATTACCCGACAGTTAATGAAAAGTTTTTAAATAGCAAACGTGAAACCCCCGCAGAGAATAAAGTCCTGTATACTGGAAATGTGTCCATTGTACGAGGGGCAATGTTTCACGCTCGCATACCGGTAATTGATGAAGAGATTGAGATGCATTTCGTAGGTAAATGTCCAAGTGACCTGGCAAAAAAAATGTACGAAGCAGCCGGAGATAAGAAAGCAAACTTAAAAATTGAAGGAATCGATCAGTTTATCGAAAAAGAAGTTATTGAGGATCGCTACCTTCAGACAAATTGGCTTGCAGGGATAGCTCTTTTTCCTCCAACAGAGCATTATATGAAAAAAGAACTAACCAAGTTCTTTGAGTATATGAATGCAGGACTGCCGATAATCTGTTCAAACTTTCCTGTCTGGGAAAAATTTATGGAAACCTATCAGTGTGGAATAGCTGTTGACCCATATGATGATGAAGCGATAAAAAAGGCAATTTCTTATCTTAAAAATAACCCTGAAGATGCAAAACGTATGGGGGAAAATGGGAAAAAAGCTGTTGCAGAGGAATTGAACTGGTATACAGAAGAGCAAAAATTAATCTCCTGGTACCATGAATTACTTGATTTAGAAGAGAAAAGTATGCGGGAAGAAGGAATCGGTGATTAGATGAAACAAGATCCACTTATATCGGTAATTACCCCTGCTTATAATGCAGAGCGGTTTATCGGAGATACGATTGATTCTGTTTTGGATCAGACGTACGCTAATTGGGAAATGGTGATTGTGGATGATCGTTCCACTGATAATACAACGACGATTGTGGAAGAATATAGAAAGCGTGATAATCGAATCAAGTTAATTGTTCTGGAAGAGAATAGCGGTTCAGCTGTAGCACGTAATACAGCAATGGAGAATGCTAAAGGACGCTATATTGCTTTTCTTGATAGTGATGATCGTTGGTTACCAGAAAAATTAGAAAAACAGCTTCATTTTATGCAAGAGAAAGATATCGCTTTTTCTTTCACAACGTATGTTCGAATCCTGGAGGATGGAACGAAGACAAATGCGGTCAGCAGTACACCAGAATCCGTTAATTATGATGACTTAATGAAACGATGTGTTATTGGCTGTTTAACTGTTATGCTTGACAGAGATAAAGTTGGTCATTTGACAATGGTCAATATCCGAACAAGGCAGGATTATGTTTATTGGTTAACCATTACGAAAAAGGGTTTCCTTGCTTATGGACTTCCCGAAATATTAGCCGAATACCGCCTTGTCGGCAATTCAATCTCAAGTAATAAGTGGAAAGCTGCAAAACGAAACTGGTATGTTTTCAGGAAAATTGAAAAGCAAAGCCTGCCGAAAAGTATATGGTACTTTGCGCATTATGTAGTGAGGTCCATTATGGATCTTATCAGATGGAGAACGAAGCGGTGAGTTTATTATAATTGATAAATAAAATTATAATAAAGGTAAGAAAAAGTTAATAAAGAAATGAACCGAAGCTTTTAGGTTTTAAATATTAGGCGGTGTCATGAATAATGAAAAATTATATGCAAGAAATGCTGAAAAGAAAAGATTTATTATTTTACTTAGTCAAGTCAGGTTTAAAAGCAGAGCACCGGAATAGCTACTTAGGATATTTTTGGTGGTTGCTGGATCCATTACTGAATGTATTGGTTTACTACTTCTTGGTCGTAATTGTACTAGGACGAACCCATGATGATTTTTCTTATCCACTCTTCTTAGTGATCGGATTAGTCGCTTGGCGTTGGATAAGTACAAGCATCAATTCATCATCAAAATCAATTTTGAGATACAGCTCAATCATTAATCAGGTATCTCTGCCAAAAGCGTTATTTCCATTATCGTTTACATTAACTCAATTATTTAACTTTGCATTTGGTTTAATTATAATAGCGTTATTCTTGGCTATTTATGGCGTCGTACCAACCTGGCATGTCTTTTACCTGCCACTGCTTATTGTTATCCAATTAACGGTACATATGGCGTTGGGGCTTGTTCTCGGGTTTATTACGATTTTTGTTCGGGATATCGAGAATCTGATGACATATATTACACGTATTTTCTTTTACGCTTCCCCCATTATCTGGGAAGGTGGACGTTTAATAAGCAGTGGAAAAGTTCCTGACTTGCTCGTACCGTTGATCGAATACAATCCTGTAGCAATTATTGTTACAGCATATCGGGATATTTTGATGTTCCATCAAACGCCAAACCTAATTGGACTCGCAATTCTTTTCTTGATCGCAATTATTATAGGAACATTTATGATCTATTATTACAGTAAAAACGAACATAAAATTATTAAGGCATTATAATACTGCCATATTTATAATAAATGAGGGGTAAACATGCAGGATCAAATGAAACATAATACGCACGAATCGCCAGAAAATGTTATCGTTGCTAAAGATATAGGTGTTTCCTTTAATGACCGTGGCTATCAGGATGATATAAAATCACGTGTTTTTGGCATGTTCGCTAAAAAAGAGAAAAAGAAGAAAGAAAAAGTCTGGCCATTGAAGGATATCGATTTTACAGGTCACCAAGGGGAAATCCTTGGTATCATCGGTTCGAATGGAGCTGGTAAGACGACATTAAGTAAAATCATTGCCGGAATTTTGCAGCAGGATAAAGGGACAATGCAAGTTGACGGTAAGGTGACTGCATTGTTCTCGTTTGGAATGGGCTTCAATAAAGAACTGACAGGAAGAGAGAACGTTTTTTTAAATGGCATGATGCTCGGAGTCAGTAAATCATTGATTAATCATTATATTGATGATATCCATGAATTCTCAGATATCGGTGATTTTATTGACCAGCCAATGAAATATTATTCCAGTGGTATGAAAGCAAGACTCGGATTCAGTGTAGCTGCTCATTTGGAGCCAGAGGTGCTTATCCTTGACGAGGCGTTGAATACAGGGGATGCACGCTTTAGTAAAAAAGCGGCTCTAAAAATGAAGGAGCTTGTTAAACAAGCGAAGATGGTAATTATTGTTACCCATAGTCTCAGATACGCACAGCGAAATTGTGATCGATTAATGTGGATTAATCAGGGCGTGGTAAAAGAAATTGGCGATCCGAAAGAGATTATTGCACATTATAAAGCAACGGTTCCTATGCCACCTAAACGCAAACGAAGCCTGGAGTTAAACAAAACGGAGAGCTCGGTTAAAGATAAAACAATTGTTCGGGCTACAAATGTGGGTATTTCCTATGAACTTAATACAGGCACATTCTGGGCGTTAAAGGATGTTAATTTTGAAATAAAAGAAGGCGAAGTAGTTGGGATTATCGGTCATAATGGCGCTGGAAAAAGCACACTTTGCAAAGTGCTGACAAATATTCTGAAGCCAGACCAAGGTGATATTCAACTAGAAGGGGAAACTTCTTCCCTTTTAGGATATGGAACAGGATTTAATGCGCAATTATCTGGAAGAGATAATATATTCCTGAATGCGATGCTTCTCGGGATACCCAAAAAAAGAGTACAAGCGAAATACGATGAAATTGTAGAATTTTCTGGTCTGCAAAAATCCATTGATAAACCAGTCAAACAATATTCATCTGGTATGAAATCAAGGCTTGGTTTTAGCATAGCTGCTATATTGAAGCCTGATATATTTATTATTGATGAAGCACTCTCAACTGGTGACATGGCATTTCAGCAAAAGGCAAGTGAACGAATCCAAGACATGATGTCTCATGCAAAAGCGGTTATTATCGTTTCGCACAGTATGAACTTTGTGGAAAAAGTATGCACTAGAGGGATCTGGATGGAGCGTGGACAGGTTCGTTTTGACGGAACAGCGGAAGAGGCTGTCGCTGCATATCGGGAATCACTTGGAATAAGTAAAACTGGAAACGCAAATAAAAAAGTTGTAAAACAAATAAGAAAACCAGTAAATAAACAGGATTCTTCAAAGAAGCCTGTAGAAAATAAAGAATAATGGTATCGTTTGGTGGTGACAAGAAGTGATTCGTGTAATGAAAAAGGTAGTCTTAGCCCCTGTTGACTGGGTTGTATATACCGTTTTAAATGAAAAGCAGCGAAAGGCTCTGACGGACATTTTTACAGAGGAACAGAAGAAGCAAATAAAACGAATAATAACTGGAAGAAAACAGGCCGAGAGACAAAAGCTCAAACAAATTAAGTATCATCTGTACAATCTAGGGTTTACAGAAAAAGCGCTTGGCGCATTAGAAGATTATTATACCAACATAAAAGATCCACAGCTAAAACGCCTAGCCGCTTGGGAGCTAACATTGTGGCACGCAAATCAATATACAAAAGAAGGTGCTGGAAAAGCACTAGAATATATTGCAGCAGCTAAAAATGGCGAGAATGATGCGGACCAATTACGGCGAATTGCTATTGTCCAAGCTGAATGTCATGAAATGTGCAATGAAATAGAAAAAGGCAAAGAAGTTATTAACGGCATGCTTTCGACTCAGAGACATGCAGACCTTTATCTTGCAGCTGCTAATTTAGAAGACGCTCTTGATAAACGGATGGAATGGGTCAACAAAGTAATGGAGTTATATAAGTTACAACCGATTGGATTTACAAAAACAGATCGCTCACCAGTATATGATGACCTGCAAACCATAGCTTTGGATCGGAAAATTGAGGATGGGCCAAAGGTGTCTGTTATTCTGCCAGCATTTAAGGCTGAGGAAGGTATACGGGTTGCTATTGAATCGATACTTTCGCAAACATGGCAAAATATTGAGCTTCTAGCTGTTGACGACTGCAGTCCAGACAATACAGCGAAAGTTATCGCTGAATATGCAGAAAAGGATTCACGCGTAAAAGCTCTTTCAACCCCGGTAAACAGTGGGCCATATGTTGCTCGAAATATTGCGTTAGACCATGCAACTGGAGATTTTGTCACCATTAATGATGCAGATGATTGGTCACATGCGGAAAAAATAGAGATACAGGTAAAACATTTGCTTGACCATGAGCATATCATTGCAAATACATCTGAGCATTCAAGGTTAACGGAAGAAGAGCTGAAATTATATCGTCGAGGTACACCAGGCAAGTATATTTTCCCAAATATGTCTTCTATTATGTTCAGACGCAAGCAAGTTCTTGAAAAAGTTGGCTACTGGGACAGTGTACGATTCGCGGCAGATGGTGAATTTAAGCGAAGACTGATTAAAGTATTTGGAAAAAATAGCTATGTTGATTTGAAAACAGGTCCACTATCATTACCAAGACAGTCCGTTACATCGCTTACAGGGAGCTCTGCATTTGGATATAACGGCTTTTTCATGGGTGTAAGAAAAGAATATGTAGAAGCTTTGGAGTATTACCATCATACAGCAGAGACACTGCGTTATCCTTTTCCAATGACAACTAGAGTTTTTCCAGTTCCAGAGCCAATGTGGCCGAAACGAGAGGAAAAAACGGACGGCAAACGCTTCTTTCATCTTGTAATTGCGACGGATTTCCGAATAATTAATGAAGAGCAAATCAGCTACATTAAGGAAATTTATGCGAGAAATGACGGACGAATTGGTCTCGTGCAAATCAATCAATACAATGTTGCTCCATCTAAAACAATAAATGATTCCATTCGCAATATGCTTGATGAAGATAGATTGGAAATGCTTGTATATGGTGAACAGATACAAACAGATAAGCTAATTATTTTGAATCCGATTGTTTTAGAAGCATATCAAAGGTACGTACCCACTGTTTTTGCAAAGTCATTAGATGTTATTGTGAACGAATTACCAAGCCATGAAGGCTATCATATTTCTAATTGTTTAAAACACTTAAAGCAATACTTTGACCAATCGGGAACCTGGTATCCCGAAACACTTGAAATCAAGAATGCCTTGATAGAACATCATACAGAAGCGTCAGGTGAAATCAACTTCAGTGAACATGTATGGGAGAAGAGCTGGGTATATGATGAAAAAACAAACTGAAATGAATAAGCCCGAAGAACAGAATACTGCATTAGCTGATCAATTGGCTGAATTAGAAGCAGACTTAGAAAAAAAATTAGCCAAAAAGAAAGCAAAGCAGCAGAGTTTAATGGAATATAAGCGCGAATTTATGCAGGCACAGCACCTGATAAAAAAACTGGCAAAGTATAAACGTGAAGGGAAATCCCTTATTAGATCGATTCCAGCCTATGCATTAGGCAGAAGGAATATCAAGCAGGTCTACAGCAAAGCATATAAAAGAAAACATGCCGAAAATCAACTGAAAAAATACAAAAAGCATCTATACGATTTAGGGTTTATTGAAAAAGCTTTAGCCGATTTACAACAATTGCTCGTAACTACCGATAATAATTATTTGAAAAAAGCAATCGCTTGGGAGCTAGCCTTATGGTATGCGAATAAGCTTACGAAAGATAGTGCAAGCATGGCTCTTAAATATATTGCTATTTCAATGGATAAAGAGAATAACCAAGAGACTCTCAGAAAAGCGGCGATACTAAAGGCAGAAAGCTATGAACTCCTAGGTGAACAAGAAAAGGGAATGAGACTTATTACAAATCTGCTCGTTTCAGATAAACATGCAGATTTGTATGTAGCCGCAGCGAATTTAGAAAGAACGATTGAAGGTAGAGTTGAGTGGATCAATAAGTGCTTGGATCTATATCAATTGCAGGAGATTACATTGTCACCTGATGCTGGCACGGGTGCTTATTATAGATTAAGAACCAACCCGATTCAAAGGAAGCATGCAGCAGATGGGCCGAAAGTGTCGATTATCATTCCTGCTTATAATTCTGAATCGGGAATTCGTGTAGCGGTTGAATCCATGCTGGCCCAAACGTGGGACAACCTTGAAATATTGGTTGTAGATGATTGCAGTACAGATGATACAGCAAAAGTGATTGCGGAATATGCCACAATGGACGAAAGAGTAAAACAGCTCACTACACCAAAGAATAGCGGGCCCTATATAGCTCGCAACATTGCTTTACAACAGGCAACAGGCGAATTTGTAACGATTAATGATGCAGATGATTGGTCGCATCCAGAAAAGATTGAAAGACAAATGAATCACTTAATGGAACAGAAAGATATCATTGCAAACACCTCTGAGCATGCACGACTGACAGAAGAACTTAAGCCCTATCGAAGAGGTATGCCAGGGAGATATATTTTCTCAAACATGTCATCGATTATGTTTAGGAGGGAACCTGTGCTTGAAAAGGTTGGTTACTGGGATAGAGTCCGATTCGCGGCAGACAGTGAATTTAAAAATCGTTTAATTGCTGTCTTCGGTAAAGAAGCTGTAGTGGATTTAAAAACAGGACCATTATCATTTCCAATGCAATCATCTGGTTCACTAACTGCAAGCTCTGCTTTTGGGTATAATGGATTTTTAATGGGGGCACGCAAAGAGTATGCTGAAAGTTATCGGTTTTACCATAATCAAACAGACACATTCTACATGCCTATCCAACCCGAAATAAGACGGTATCCCGTGCCAGAGCCGATGTGGCCAGAGAGGGAAGAAAAACAACTCGGAAAGCGACATTTCGATATCGTCTTCATCTCGGACTTACGATCAAAGCCAGATCAATATATCGTTCTACAAATAAAGGCATTACAAGAAATGGGGATGCGAACAGGGCTGATTCAAATGGGGAAATATGATTTGAAAATGCCAAAAGAAATAAATCATTCTATCAGAGAACTGCTTGATGGCGATTCAGTCCAAATGCTCGTATACGGAGAACGGATTTCTTGTGACATTTTAATTGTGAACGATCCCGCTATCTTTGAGGAGAAGCAACGATATGTACCGAATCTAGATGCAAAGGTTGTTCGAATTATTATTAACCAGCCTCCTGGAAATAGGGGGGATAAAAGTTACAATCTTCGAAGGTGCTCCAGGCATATCGAAGAATATACGCACACAAAAGCAAAGTGGTACCCAATTAGTGAGGAAGTCCGCGATAACTTGTTGGAAAACCATCGTAAAGAATTAAAATCGATTCCATTATCCACTGAAAACTGGATGAGTGAAAAATCATGGAATCAAATGTCATTTGCATCCTTTATAGAAAATTGGTTGGTGGATGAGAATCCATTTAAACTGGAATAAGGCAAAGGTGGATGATTGGATGAACGAAGGTAATGATAATCAGCTTGATATGGAAAAAAACGCTGTTTCGATAGAAAAGCAACATAAAAATGAGGAATTAATCAAACGATTGATTAAAACAGAAGCAGCGATTAAAAAGGCAGAAGCTGATATTAAAAATAGTGAAAAACAGATACAGCAAATAAAAAAAAGCAAGACATGGAAACAAACAGCTTCGATTCGTAACGTATTGCATGCAAGCCAAGATCCACAAATAATGGATTTAGAAAACGAGGTTGAATCTATTCGTCATGAATTATATGCTGCAAAGGAAATAATAAACACGCTTAAATTAGAATCTGAGAAGCTAGATTATAATCATTTATGGAGAATGGCAAAGGAAAAGAAGAACGAAGGCACATTAATAGCGTTCATGGAAGATGTCATGGAGCGAAAGCAATCGTATGATGAAAATTACAATCATCTATTAAAGGCAGCCGCTCGTTTATTTATGCATGAGAAGAAGGCATATAAACAGCTTGTTTATCCAAAGCTCCTGTCCGGGCTAAAAGTAGAAGATATTCCAGAGTTCATGATCAGGTCAGGGCTTTCAGAGGAAGAGATTTCATTAAAACCGGCTTCCTCTTACCGTGCCAGTCTAAATATGCGCATGCGGGAGCATCAGCTGCTGGGAACATTACCAGAAATGCTGCTGGATGATAAAAAGGTTGCATACCGATTTATGAATCGATTAAATATAAGAACACCAGAGATTTCGGAGCGCACGTACACATTAGAAGAAATCCCTGAAAAGAATGGGATAGCAATCAAACCTAATGATGGAGCAGGTGCTCGCGGTGTATATCTCGTTTATAATAATAATGATATAATAGATATCAAACAATCAAAGACAATTGCTAATTGGCAAGTTTTAAGGAAAAATATGGAGAGAGACATAGAATCCGGTCGAGTTAGCAATAATGAATGGTTCTTCGAGGAACTAATACTTGAAGACAAAGATAAAAAAATACCTGCCCGCGATATTAAGTTTTATTGTTTTTATGGAAAAGTAGCGCTCATCTTAGAAATTGTGCGCTACCCGGAAATAAAGCATTGCTGGTGGACAGCATCAGGTGAACGAATTGGAACTGGAAAATATGATGAAAGCTTATTTAAAGGCCAAGGCGTAACAAATGCTGAAATTGAGATGGCCACAGCGATTAGTGCTGAAATACCTTCTCCTTTTATAAGAATCGATTTTCTAAGGTCTGATGAGGGATTGGTGTTTGGAGAATTCACACCAAAACCAGGCAATTACGATGAGTTTGATATTCCGACAGATAAATGGCTAGGAGATTATTTTATAGAGGCACAAGGTCGATTAACCAATGATTTGATAAATGGCAAGGAATTTATTCATTATACGAATTTAAAAACGAATGTTTATTTACAAGATTGAAATGGTGGAATGTAGGAGGAAATCAGATGGAAGAGAATCGTGCAGAATGGTTGTCACACCTTTCCAATGAAATTGTTTCAGATGCACATGGGAACTTATTAGATGCATATGTTGTTGCGCTCGAAGGATGGAGAAGAGGTCTAACACTTAGATGGCATGTAAAAGACTCTGAAAAATTTAAAGAGATGAAAACATGGTTTGTAGATAAACCTGGGCAATTATTTTCTTTAAGTTCGAAAGATAGAACACATTACTTCTTTCGCACACGAGGTGACAAAGTAACCAATGAAGCTGTAGATATTGGACGAGATAAAGAAAAGACGAAGCAAGCCTTACTCAAAAATGGGGTATCTGTGCCAGAAGGCAAGCAGTTTACAGAAGAAGCTTCAAATGAGGAAATAGTAGATTACGTATCCCATTTAGGTTTTCCAGTTGTAATAAAACCTACTGATGGCAGCTTCGGCAGAGGTGTTATCTCTAATATTAATAGCAGTGGTGAATTTGAGCATTCATTGGAATATGTACGTGGAAATCTTGGTTACCAAGACGTAATTGTGGAACAATACATACCAGGTAAAGAGTACCGCATGTATGTTGTTGGTGATGAGGTTGTTGGAGCGATGAACCGGATCCCACCAAATATTACGGCTGATGGAATAAATTCTATTAAAGCATTAATTGAAATTAAAAATGAGGAAAGAGGCCTTAACCCTCGTTTAGTAAGTTGTCCAATTCTTGTGAATGAAGAAGTGGAAGATTTTATCGGGCGAAAAGGATACACACTCGATACAATTCCGGAAAAAGGATTACATGTTGTGCTTAGTGATAAAACGAATATTTCGTTAGGTGGCGATCCAATCGATGCATTGGATGAGATGCCTGAATATGTAAAAGAGGCGGCAGTCAAGGCATTGCATGCTGTTCAGGGTCTTGAACATGGCGCGGTTGACTTGATTGTACATCAGGATAATTCAAATGTCTATATTATTGAGCTAAATCCAACTGCGCAACTAGGTGGTTTGCTCTATCCAATTCAAGGTAAATCAAGAGACATTCCAAAAGCAATCATTGATTATTATTTTCCAGAAACTAAAGGAATAAATACTGCTGAAGTAAATACATTTTTTGATTTCCATGATGTGCTTGATCCGTTGCAATCAAGAGATGCATTTGTTACTACGGTAACTCCATGTCCCCAAGAAAAGCTATATACAAAAAAATATATTGTGAGTGGAGATGTGCTTGATATTGGCTATCATCGAGGACTGCGTAAAGAAGCTTTTGAACGTTATCTTCACGGTCATATCATGACGCTTGAAGAGGGCGATATTGAAATTGTTGTAGGTGGTACAGATCCTGAGATGGTAGACGATTTTAAAAATGCGCTTTGGGAAGATGAAGAACGCGGGCAGGTTTTTGAAGTGCAGGTAGAAGAATATAATGAACCGATTAAAGTCGGCTTTGAAATAAAAACAGATTTAAAAACGCAGATTGAAGATTTAAAGATGTATAAGCAACAGCTTGAAATTACACAACGTGAACTAAAAAAAGCAGAATTGAAACGCAGAAAGTACTATAGTAGTTTATCCTGGAAAGCAACGATGCCAATTCGATTAGTAGGATCAATCACAAAAAAATTCAAAAACTAACAGGATGCTACATAGGAGGAAATGGAAATGAAAGAGAAGCAACTGGGAATTAGTTTGCCACAGCTTACAAATGATATTGTGAGAAATGCTCGAAAAACTCGATTAGATGCTTTTGCAGTTGCCCTGGAAGGCTGGCGAAGGGGGTTGAAGCTCAAATGGTATACAAAGGACTCCGAGCATTTCAAAGATATGATTATTTTTGGAGTAAACCCTCCAGGTAGATTGTTTTCATTAAGCTCGGATACAAGAACACATTACTTTTTTAGAACCAGGGGAGATCTCGTTTCTAATGAAGCAGTTGAAATAGGGTCGGAAAAAGATGATACAAAGATTTACCTTGAAAAAGCAGGTGTACCTGTTCCAAAAGGAAAAGGATTCGCCCCAGATGCAACAAACGAAGAAATCATAGCTTACAGTAATGAATTAGGCTACCCACTTGTATTAAAACCAACAAACGCAAGTTTAGGTAATGGTGTGGTAACCAATATTCGAAATGAAGAGCAGTTAATTAAAGCAATTCATTATGTTCGTCATGAATTAGATTATGATGAAGTAATTGTCGAACAATATGTAGTAGGTAAAGAATATCGTGTTTATGTTGTTGAAGATAAGATAGTTGCAGCTTACAATCGGGTTCCAGCAAACATTACTGGCGATGGAGAACATACGATTGAAGAGTTGATTGACCTGAAAAATAAGGTGAGAAAGCAGAATGCACGACTAAATAGTTGTTTAATTCATATGGATAGTGAGATTCTAGACTTTATTATGGATGCTGGCTATACACTTGAAAGTATTCCGGAAAAAGGTAAATTAATCTATTTAAGGGAAAAAACGAATGTATCTTCTGGAGGAGATCCTGTTGATGTTACCGATACATTGGCAGAGGAGTATAAGCAGATTGCAATCGACGCGTTAAAAGCTATTCCTGATTTTCCACATGCTGGCGTTGATATAATTGTGAATGAAGGTGACGATGTTGCCGCATCCGCAGTTGTAATTGAATTGAATCCAACAGCACAAATTGGCGGTGCGTTGTTTCCGATTGAAGGGAAATCAAGAGATATCCCAGGAGCTATTATCGATTACTATTTTCCAGAAACTAGAGGAACAAGTACAGAGAAGTCGAGGATTTATTTTGATTTAATAACCATTTTGGAGCCCTTAGAAAATAGAGTTGCACTTGAAGTGGAGGTAGCACCCGCACCAATAGGTAGGCTTTATTCAAGAAAATATACGGTTTATGGGGATGTGCAACGTTATAATTTTCATAAATGGTTAAAACAGCAAGCGCTCAACCATAATTTACATGGATATGTGAAGAGTAAAGTATTTGATGAAATTGAGATTGTTGTTGCTGGAACGGATAGGGAAACAGTTAGCGGATTTAAAAAAATAATTGAACAGTATCCTCAAGGTTCTAACGTATTAAAAATTAATGAAGATAACTATGAGGACCCAGTAACGGTTGGTTTTGAAATATCGGAGCAATATGATGCATCAAATATCAAATCTGTCCAATATGCTTTAAGGAAGATGGATAAAGATTTGCAACGCATGAAAAAACAAAAGCATCGTATTGAGAAGGACAATCAACATATCTTAAATAGTAGCTCATGGAAATATACAGAACCAGTGAGGAATTTAAGTGAGAAATTTAAAGTAAAGAAGTAAGGAAATTATCTGGAATAACTAAGGTTGACAATTAATAGTGAAAGGACTGAAGGCAGTGTGTCAGATGAATAAGGAATGGCTACCTCATCTAAAAGATTGTGTCCCGGCAACTGTTAGTGGAGACAGATTAAGTATCTATGCCATAGCTTTAGAGGGATGGAGAAGAGGTCTTACCTTAAAATTCTATACTTCCAAGCTTAGAAATAAAATTATCGTTCGTTATACCCTTTCTAATAATGAAAAGGAAATTTATTTTTCTTATACAGCGGGTGAGGGTGTAACCCCTGAAGCAATGAGAATAAGTGGAAGCAAAATATTAACTAAGAAGCAATTATTACAAGCAAATGTCCCAACACCGCCTGGTAAGGAGTTTACAAACTCAACTACTAATAAAGAAATTATAAGTTATGCCCAATCAATCGGTTTCCCAGTAGTAGTAAAGCCAACTAATGGAAAGATGGGCAAAGGAGTAATATCCAATATAACTACCGAAAATGAATTAAGAACTGCGCTAAATCAACTTCGTGAAAATGTAGACTATCAAAATGTCATTGTAGAGAAATTTATTGCTGGTGAGGAGTATAGGGTGTACGTGGTAGGCGGGGAAGTTGTAGGTGCCATTAATAGAGTTCCTGCACATGTAATTGGTGATGGAACTAATACCATTAGAGATCTAATAAGGAATAAAAATAAAGAAAGAAAACAAATACCAAGTTTGAGAGGTCGCCCAATTAAGATTGATGTTGAAGTCAAAAGAAATATTACCAAAGAGGGATATACACTTAAAAGTATATTAAAAGAAAACGAACACTTATTTTTAAGAAGAAATAGTAATGTTTCCTCTGGGGGGGAGCCGGTTGATGTAACAGATTATTTGCCGGAAAAGATAAGGCAAATAGCAATAGATGCAACTAAGGCGGTTCCAAATCTATGCCAATGTGGAGTAGATATAATTGTTGACGAGAGTAGTAATTCAGGAGCAGTGATTGAAATCAATACAAAACCAGGGATTGCTAGTCATTTATATCCAGTAAAAGGAAAGGCTAGAGATATACCAAAGGCTATCATTGATTATTACTTTCCAGAATCTCGTTCAGAAAATAAGTTAACAAATCAAATATTTTTTGATTACAAAAAGATATCTAGTTTACTTTTAAGTGGAATGTTATCAGAGGTTCAATTACCAAATATATCATTAGATACTTTCAAAGTTAAAGCTTTTAAGGTTTATGGTAATGTACAAAATGTTGGTTATCGAAATTGGATTAGAAAAAACGCACTATTTTTCGATTTAAACGGCTTTGTTGAAAATAAGACAGATGGAAGTGTATTTATTGTAGTTGCGGGTGATATCGACAATTTTTATAAATTTAAAAAACATATTGAATTGAATGGACCTCGAGATGCAGATGTAAGAGATATTATCGAAACAGATTGGGACAAACCGATTGAAGTAGGATTTGAAATAACACAGCAGAATGATGTTCTAGCTAATCAAGAAACAAGTTTAAAACGAGATGAATTAGTGAAATTAGAAAAAGAAATAGCAAGTTTAGCTAAAGAAAAAGAGGATATACAAGAAAAGTTAATAGAGATGTCTAAACAAAAAGACAAGATTCAAAAAATGAATCAAGATATTTTGAACAGTAGTTCTTGGAAATATACCAAGCCTGTTAGAAAAATGAGTTCTTTGTTAAAGAAAAAAACTAAGGGAAAATTATAAATTTTTGATGGACCCACAAAACTAATACCTTACAAGACAAATATATATATAGAAAGGTAATACCATTATGGAAAATTACAATAAAAACTGGCTTCCCCATCTTGAAAATTCAATACCCGAACTAGCGATGGGTGGCGGTTTAAGCATGTATACGATTGCTTTGGAAGGTTGGAGAAGAGGGCTTATTCTAAAACTTCGTCACTTATATTATAAAAAAGAAGAAAAGGTAAGAATCGGTTATTCATTAAGCTATAAAGGAAGAACGCATCACTTCAATGCTTCAAGAGGAGATAAAGTTTCTAAAGAAGCAATCAATATTTGTAATGATAAAAATAAGACAAGAGATTATCTTACTAAAGCAAAAGTCCCAACCCCTACCGGCAAAGGATTTGTAGCTGGATCGGAAAATGACGAAATAATCCAATTCGCTGATTCGATTGGCTATCCACTGGTATTAAAACCCACAAAAGGATTACAAGGAAAAGGTGTCATTGTAAATATAAAAGATAAGCGGGAATTGGAAGAGGCACTTGTTCACGTGCGAGAAAAATTGAATTTCAAAGATGTAATAATTGAAGAATTTGTACAGGGAGAAGATTGTCGAATATATGTTATTGAAGACAAAGTAATTGGAGCAGTTAGCAGAGTGCCAGCCAATGTCGTCGGTGATGGGAAGAACACTATTAGACAATTAATTGATTATAAAAACAAAATAAGAAATAATAACCCAAATCATTACAGACGTTCTATCGCAATCGATGATGAGTTGGTTAGTTATATTAAATCAGAAGGATTCACGTTAGATAGTATTCCATCAAAAGGAAAACGTGTATTTTTAAAAAAAACCAGTAATATATCTTCTGGCGGAGAGCCAATCGATATTACAGATGACCTCTCACCAGAGATAATAGATACGGCAATTAATGCAGCAAAATCAATACCAGGATTAGTACAATGCGCGGTAGACATGTTAGTAAATAGAGAGACGAGTGAGGCAGCTGTAATCGAAGTGAATTCTAAACCACTAATTGGGTTGCATCTATTTCCTGAAGAAGGTGAAGCTAGAGACATACCTAAATCGATTATAGACTATTATTTCCCAGAGACAAAAAATAGTACTAAAAGTTTCCCTTTTTACTTTGATTACGAAAGTTCATCCAAATTATTAAGAAGTGGAGCAACAAAAGAAATAACAGTTAAAAAGGTTCCTCAATATTCTCCTATCTCTATCAAGTTAATTGTTTCAGGAAATATAGAAAATATTGATCTTCAAAATATGATTAGAAAAAAAGCATTATCTGTACAATTGAATGGTTACACAGAAATAATAGATAATAAAAAGATCTCCATAGTAATTGTAGGAAAGGAAGAAGTGGTGAATAACTTTAAAAAATGGTTGGAAAATAACAGTCCAAATGAAGCAATCGTAGAGAGTATCACAGAACAGGGATTGAGTCAGCCAATAAAAATGGGATTTTATATTAAATAGCCACGTTATTTCCAGATAATAGAAGAGGTTGTTATTACAACAACCTCTTTTCAAAATCAAACTAGCCACTTGCATGGTAAGAGCTTTAATCAGGTTTTAAGTGAATATGTTTTCGATTAATTAAAAACAATTATAGCATTAATTTAAAATTAGTTAGTCTAGTTATGGGAAATAGGAAAATTCCGTTTCTTGTTATTGTGAGTAAGTCTCTTGAAAGAATTATGTTTTACTATAATCTAAATAAGAAATAACACTTAATCTAAAGGAGAAAAAACATGGAAAATAATAAAGTAAAGCTTTTTCCCCATTTAAATGAAGAAGTGGTAGCTGATATCCGTGGATTTAAATTAGATGCCTATTTAATTGCCTTAGAAGGCTTTAGAAGAGGATTGACACTTAAATGGTATAAAGATGAGACGGAAAAATGTAAATTACATAGGCTAAATAGCAGCACTGACGGCAAGTTTTTTTCATTAAGTTCTGATAAACAGACACATTACTTTTTCAGATCTAGAGGTGACTTAGTTGCAAATAAGACGGTTAATATATGTACGGATAAAGAAAAAACAAAACAGCTATTAAAAGAAGGTGATGTTCCTATACCTGAAGGAGAGCTGTTTGACATCACTGAAAGCGAAGGGATAGTCAATTATGCTGAGAAAATCGGTTATCCTGTAATTATTAAACCGTTAAATGGCAGTATGGGTAGAGGGGTTTATATTAACCTCCAAAATAGGGATGAATTATTAAATGCTGTTAAAGAAACACAAACAACTTACAAGCAGTATAAAACTTATCTCGTTGAAAAGCATTATTTTGGAAAAGAGTATCGTGTTTATGTGGTCGGAGATAAAGCCGTAGTTGCTACTCATAGAATTCCTGCAAACATTACAGGTGATGGCAATAACACGGTAGAAAAGCTCATTAAACTAAAAAATAGAGAAAGAAAAAAGAATCCGTATTTGGCACCAAAGGCTATTAAAATTGATTACGAAATTAAGAATTATTTAAAAAACTATGGTTATAACGAGAAAAGTGTTCCAAAAAAAGGAGAACTGTTAATTTTAAGAGGAAAGAGTAACCTATCAGCAGGTGGAGATCCGATTGAAAAAACATACGAATTGACAAAAGAAGTGAAACAAATAGCAGTTGATGCGCTAAAGGCTATGCCTTCTATCCCACATGCTGGTGTAGATGTTATTGTTAATCCAGATTCAAATAAAAAGGCGATAGTTTTAGAAATAAACGCAACAGCAGAAATAGCCTTTCATTGTTTTCCTTTAGAGGGAGAAGCAAAAGATGTACCAGGGGCAATTATTGACTATTATTTCCCTGAAACAAATGGAAAAGAAAAATCTAATTTCTATTTTGATTTTAATAGCCTTCTGCAACCTTTAAAAACTTGGGCAGCAGATGAAATAAAAGTAACAAAGCCTCCAATTGGTGAAATTCATAGCAAGAAATATATTGCTTCAGGTAAAGTTCATAGAGTGGGTTATATGAGTTGGATCAAAAGACATGCTTTGAAAAATAACTTATCAGGATACGCAAAAAAGCTTGAAGGAGATAGAATAGAAGTTGTTATTTTTGGTACTCAAGAACAAAAAGAAATTATGCAACAATTTGCTGAGCTATGCAGAAAAGGGTCTAAAAAGTCTAGAGTAGATAACCTAGAGGAAGAGGGATTCGAGCTTCATACTGATCAACCGTTAAAATTGGGGTTTGAGCTAGTTCTAGAGTGAATTTTTTAATTAAACTTTTTACAGGTAAATGATAAAGAAAACATCAATACTACTCAGGAATTAAATGAAGTTCTTCCAGAATATCATTTAACTTTAAAAGCTACAGAATTGATTAAAATAAAAGAATAAAGAAAGATAAAAGAATCCATACTAAGCCCTAAAACTAATAATTGACTGGTTATGATTTATACAGTATTTTTAAGAGAAAAGAGTAGCTATTCTTCTGGTAGGGGCCCTATAGAAGCTACCGACGAATTATCAGCCAAATTAAAACAAATCGCTGTCGATACTTTTAAAGCCTTGCCTTCTATATTTTTGATTATTATTTCTCAAAAAATGATAAGTACAAAGTGTTTTTGAAAATGACCTACAAGAAAATGTGGATATACCTCAGAAAATAGTTATCAGATCACTTGTATAAATTAGACAAAAATAGATTAATTATTATTTTATACATTTAATTCAAAAAGGAGAAATAGTATGAGAGTCGGCTTCATGACAGCTTTTAATAAACCAACAAAATTAGCAAAAATTACATCATTAATATGTAAAGCATATGATATTGAAATAATTTATCTGCGGCCAAAAGATATAATGATGGAAGAGAACAAAGTAAGAGGACAAGTATATATCAATAATAGTTGGCAAGAAAAAATAGTAGATATTCCTCCTTTCATTGATGTAGTTCCTTACAACTTTAAAAAAGGAAATCGGGAAATAATGGATTATCTAAAGAATAGAACATTCCTATCAGATGACCGTTCAAATGTTTTAAGTAAAATTAAATTACAAAACATTTTGAAAAAAGAACAGGAATTTTCACATTTAATAATTCCTACTCACAAAGTAAGAAAATTTGAAGATATCATTCATTACTTAAATGAATATTCCTCTATTGTTCTTAAACCATTAAGAGGAATACAGGGAAGAGGAGTATATATTTTAAACAAAAGTGGTGATCATTATACTGTTGGTTTTAAAACAATAGAACGGGAAATGAATAAAAATCAGATTGCAACTTTTTTTGAGGATGAAATAAAAGGGAAAAATTATATTCTTCAAAAGTATGTTCAATCTAGAACATTATCTGGAGACCCATTTGACTGTAGGATTCATGTAGAAAAAGGCGGAGATGGTAAATGGCATAGTGCAAGAAATTATATTAGAATTGGGATAGGACAAAAAGTTATATCAAATGTTAACCAGGGCGGAGGAATAAGTGATCCAAAGCCATTTCTGAAAGCGAATTTTGGAGAAGAAAACTGGGCTAAAATTAATAAAAAATTAAATAATCTTGCAGTAACATTACCATATAAAATCGAAGAACTAAGAGGTACGCATATTATGACTTTAGGTATGGATATAGGTATAGACAAAGATGGCGAACTTTACTTATTTGAAGTAAATGATGGTCCAGCCACAGCTGCTTTAATTTCAGAGGTTGCATACCTAAGAAGTAATTATTATAACTATATTTTAAACGAATTGGGAGAAACACCAACTAAAGAAAAGTTGTATGACAAATAAACGGAAAAATTCATGAATCAGTAGTTAGTAGTACGGTGGAAGAAAGCATTAATAGTCTATGTTTAATTATGTAGACTGTTCATGCTTTCTTTTTTTGGGGAGATCTATTAATCGTTTTTGGCAAATGATTTTCCCTTTCTTTCCTCCTTAGCACTATAATAGTTTTATAAATTCATTAAAATAATACTAGAGGGAGCCGATATAAGGAGAAGTAATAAGAAAGGAGGTTGCACATGATGATAAGTAAGCAAACAATTCTATCACCTTTAATATTCTTTATGACACTGCTCATAGTTGCCCAGATTATTATGCCTTATTCGATAAATGCAGAAACAATAGACAAAACAGCTAATCAACCTAAAGAATCTGATACATATGAGGAGCCGATGGATCCAAAAAATGATAAAGATGAACTTGTTACAAGCACTCCGAGTTCAATTGTATCTGAAGAATCATTAGACGAGATAGTAAATGAAAGTGAACAGGTTGAAAAAGAAACTGTATCGAGATCTATTGAAAAAGAATCTAAACTTGATAATCAAACAGAAGATCAATCAGTCAACCGACAAGAGGCAACAGAATCTTACTCTGAAAGAGAGCCAGCAACAGGTGAAAATAAAGAAGCAATAGACCAAGAAAATGGTTCAACAGAAGAAGAGGTTGGAGTCGAACAGGAACCTACCGACGTAGAGGTAGATAATACTGCTGCAGAGAAAGTTGCTGAGGGACAAAAAGAGGATAATCAGTTTATAGGTATAGACGATCCTGGTGAAGAAGAAAAAAATAACTTAAAAGTTACAGAAGAATTTGAGGAAGAAGCAACAAATCTAGATAACGAAACAATAGAGGTAGATGATGAGATAGAAGAAATCGAAAAGCCTGTATCTCAAATGGCAAAACAGCAGTCAGTTAGCACATTATCAACCACTTCCTTAGCAAAGGCTTCTGACCCATGGAGCGGTGCAAAAGCCGATTACTTTAAAGTTACGACTGACAACTTAACGGTTTACGATAACCGCGGGGATGGTCCATTAAAACCTGTTGGAAAACTGAAGAAAGATCAGGTCTATTCAATCGTCAGTGACTATGGTAACTGGTGGCGCGTGCAATTTGGTGATATTTATGGTTATGTGAGAAAGTCAGATACAATACCTGGCAGCAAATCAGAAATTAACAATGAAAATAAAAGTCACAAAAATTCTGCTCATAAGTATAAAGCCAATAAAAATGTAACCGTCTATGACAACACCTCAGGTAGCCTAGTAGCATTTGGGGAAATAAACAAAAATCAATTATTCACGATAGCGACAGATTATGGTAACTGGTGGAGACTGATTTTCTTAGATCGTGTCGGTTATGTTCGTAAAAGTGAAGGCGAGCTTCAACATGCGAGTTTCAACAACTACTTTAAAGCGGACAGAGATACTGCAATTTATGACAACCGTGGTTCAGGTCCGTTGAAAAAAGTTGGAGAAGTTACGGAAGGGCAAGCATATGAAATTGTAAATGATTATGGTAACTGGCATCGAATCCAATTTGGTGATATTTATGGTTATGTTAAGAAGTTTGACACGACTCCAGATAATGGTAGTAGTATTAAAAACAAGAATACAAGCTATAAACAATCATCACGAGATTTTCAAACATTGCAAAATGTGACGGTTTATGATAACGCATCAGGTAAGTTAGTTCCATTCGGTAAATTAGATGAAAATACGGTCTTTCCCATTGCAGCAGATTATGGCAACTGGTGGAGAATTATACTGAATGACCGAGTTGGTTATGTACGTAAAGCAGAAGTACAAGCTGAATTCCAAAAAGGTGATAAATACTTCCGTGTACATAAAAATGATTTGCCAATTTATGATAATCGTCAGACTGGCCCACTAAAAAAAGTAGGTTCCCTGCAAAAAAATGAAGTTTTTGAGATTGTCAGTGATTATGGCAATTGGTGGCGTGTTCAATTCAGTGATTTTTATGGCTATGTGAAGAAGTCGGATACTGGATACGCAACTGGAAACGAGATAGAGAATGAGAATACAAGATACTTAAACTCGTCTAAAAGAATTATCCCGTTAAAAAACACAATTGTATATGACAACACATCGGGAAGTCTTGTTAAAATGGGAACAATCGATAAAAATGGAGTCTATCATATAGCAACAGATTATGGCACTTGGTGGCGAATAGTCTATTTAGATCGTGTCGGCTATATAAGAAAAACAGATGTGAAAAATTATGAGTTTATACAGGGCGACAGACATGATGACATTCCGAGCTTAAAGAAAAAACTTAATCACGTTGGTTTTAGTGGGATTTCAGAGACAGCTTATTATGGAGATTTCACAGAAAATCGAGTGAAGCAATTTCAGAAATACTATGGTTTATCGGTGAATGGAAGCTTAAGTGAAAATACAATTAAAAAACTCGATGAAGTTTACAATAGTCCATTTCAATTAGGAAAACGCCATAAAGAAACGATACAGTTAAAAGAAAAACTGAATCAACT
This sequence comes from Oceanobacillus sp. FSL W7-1309, assembly GCF_038002145.1. Classification (NCBI taxonomy): domain Bacteria; kingdom Bacillati; phylum Bacillota; class Bacilli; order Caryophanales; family Bacillaceae; genus Oceanobacillus; species Oceanobacillus sp. FSL W7-1309. Next base: position 757,716 of record NZ_JBBOBX010000001.1, on the reverse strand, counting down.
AGGTTACGGTAAGATTTCAGTAACTACACTGTACGGTTCTTTTACTGAACAGCAGGTAAAGAAATTCCAGAAAGACCATGGATTAAAAGTAAATGGAATAGCTGATTCTGTGACATTAAAGGAACTGAATAAAGCTATACAAAATCAAAATGTCGTCAAAATTTTCCTTGACCCAGGACATGGAGGTCACGACCCAGGTGCTTCAGGTTATGGTTTGCAAGAAAAAAATGTAGTGTTAGACATTGCTTTGAAAGTAGCAGATGTATTAACAAGTAAATATTTAGGTGTAGAAGTAAACCTGTCGCGGACAACAGATAAATTTATTGAACTCGCTGATCGAGCTAAGATGGCAAATGATTGGGGAGCGGATTATTTCGTAAGTATTCATAACAATGCATTTAATGGATCTGCTAATGGATTTGAAAGCTTTATCTATAATGGCAATGTATCCAATGAAACAAAAGACAGACAACAGGATATACACAATTATCTAGCTAGCAGAATTAGTTCAAATGATCGAGGACAGAAATCCGCTAATTTTCATGTCTTACGTGAAACAAATATGCCTTCTATTTTGATAGAGTATTTGTTTATTGATAATTTTGCAGAGAATGCGTTGTTAAAAACGAAAAGTTTCCGAAACAAACTTGGTGAAATGACTGCAGATGCGATCGCTAGTTCTTTTGGACTGAAAAGGAAATAATTATTGGAGATAGGTTACTATATAAAGGGTGACTTATCTTCTTTTTATTGAAAAGTAGTTCCTAAATTCATAGTGAAAGTTTCCAATCGATATGTTATAGTTTATAAAGGTTAGAAGTATTTGTCAGAGTTTGTTGTATTTTATCTATTGTTGTCCAAAGTGATATTTGGACTTTTTGTTGTTATACGCAAGGGTAATAAGACCTATCATAAGAATTATAGAGAAATGAGAGATAGTCATGTCAAAAAGGGTTTTAATCATTACACAAAATTTCTATCCTGAAATTGGTAGTGCAGGAAATAGGATGAAAAATATTTATTTACTGTTACAGGATAAAGGTTTTGATGTAGATGTATTAACAACCGATCCAACGTATCCCACAAAAAAAATATACGATGATAGTCAGTTTTGGGATCATGATGGATTGAACAATGATGCCCTACATATAGAACGAGTAAAAATGAAAAATAAAAAGTATTCTAGAAGTATTCTAAAACGTCTTATGTATTATTTAGAAATGGCTATAAAAATGTTTTTTTCTGTCGTAAAAAGCAGGAAAAAATATGATATAGTATATACAACATCACCTGCAATTTTTATAGCGATTGTCGGATTAATTGCCAAAATAAAATACAAATCACGGTTAATATTAGAAATTCGTGACCTATGGCCGGAATCTTTAAAAGGTGTAGGTGTATTTGATAAGCCGATTATATTGAAAGTTTTTAAAGAAATAGAAAATCTATTATATAAAAAGGCGGATTCCATTGTTGTTAACAGTGAGGGTTTCATAGATTATATTAAAAAACAGTCAGATCAATTTGAAGACAAGATAACGTATATTCCTAATGGAGCAAGGATACATGAACTTTCTATGAACAATGAAAGTGTTGGTCCTTTTAAAGTGATATATGCTGGAAATATTGGATTAGCACAGGACGATGAAATTTTAATGCAGCTAGCCAAAGAATTAAATAAGAAAAACATAGAATTTACGATTATTGGGTACGGGATTCGAAGACAAGGTCTGCAAGATTATATTCATAAAGAAAACTTACAAAATGTAACATTCTTAAAACCATTGAGTCGCAAAGAATGCCTTCAAATTATAGCTGAACATCATGTTGGCGTTGTAACGCTAGCCGAAAAAGATGTGTTCAAAACAGTTCTCCCCGGTAAAATTATAGATTATATGAGTTGTGGTATCCCGATTGTAGCTTCTGTGTCGGGCTTTGCTAAAAAAGTGATCATGGAAGAAAATGCTGGTTTTGTTTCTGAAGAAAATAATGCATCGGAACTTTTAAAATATATAGATATATTCTATCAAAACCCGGAGTTGCGTGATGAAATTGGTAATAATGCGCTCACCTACGTAAAAGAAAGGTTTCTGTGGGAATCAAATATCGAGTCGCTAGTTAAAGTAATGAATAATAACATATAAGGTTGGACATAAAAATGAAAAAAAATGTTTGTATGTTTGTATGGAATCATTTTACGAACGATGCAAGAGTATTACGGGAATGTACAGCATTATCTGAAAGTGGATATAACGTTGATTTGATTTGCATTCATGATCCGAATGAGAAAGGCTTGCCTACGTATGAAGAACGGAATGATAATTTTACTGTATATCGAGTAAGAAGATATCCTCCTTTATTACAATTTATGCAAAAGGTTTATAGAGTTAGTTTACAAAATAAATTAATTGGATTACTTATTTTTATTCTTTGGATTACCCTAATGTTTCTAAGTCCAATTTTAGTAGGTATTATTACAGTATTTGCACTTATTTTACTTAAAACAAGATTGAAAACCGTATGGGTTCGAGGAAGTATAATTTTTCGAATGATTGCCAGAGGACGGCAAAAAGAATATGACATCTATCATTCTAATGATTTAAATACATTGCCACAAGGATATATTTGCTCGAAGCTTAGGTTTAAGAAAAAGAAGTTAATCTATGATTCGCATGAAGTTCAGACAAGTCGTACTGGTTATGATAGCCAGTATTATAACAAGTCTGAGCAATTCTTTATTAATAAAATAGACTCCATGATTGTAGAAAATCATACTAGAGCAAAATACAATGAAGATCTTTACGGTTTTTACCCCAATGTTGTCTATAATTACCCTTTTAAACAAAAGAGCAAACCTGAAAGTAAAGTGCTTCTTAGAGAAATGCTTAATATCACTTCTGATGAAAAAATTCTATTATATCAAGGTGGAATACAAGCGGGAAGAGGATTGGATAAGCTGATTCAGGCTGTGCCATTATTTAAATCAGGGACATTGGTGCTAATCGGGGACGGACGAATTAAGCCTGACTTAGAGAAAATGGTTGATGAAATGAACTTGCATAAGAAGGTTAAATTTCTTTCGAAGGTTCCAGTAGAAGAGCTTCCAGCTTATACAAGAAATGGATATTTAGGCTTTCAGGTCTTAAATAATATAAATTATAATCATTATTCAGCTTCCTCCAATAAGTTATTCGAATATATCATGAGCGGTGTGCCCGTCGTTGCTTGTAGTTTCCCTGAGATTAAGAAAGTAGTAGAAGGTGAAGAAGTGGGTGTTTGTGTAGACTCACATGATCCGAAATCAATAGCAGATGGTGTTAACTACTTGCTGGAAAATCCGGATATTAGAGAGCAAATGGTTTCTAATTGCTATATAGCGAAAGATAAATATAACTGGGACGAAGAAAAGAGAAATTTTTTAGCTGTATATGAAGCTATTTAAATTGTTAATAAGAGGTGTTTGTAGTGAAAAAACCATTAGACCGGGTAACAGAAGCTTATTATGATCAAATGGGTTTAAAATTTGGTGATAAAGTAAGAAAAAGAATTCATTGGGTTTGTGAACAGGCAAAAGGTGAAAAAATTCTTGATGTTGGGTGTTCACAAGGGATTACTTCAATTCTATTAGGAAGAGAAAGTAAGCAAGTGCTAGGAATGGATTTATTGCAGGAATCAATTGATTATGCGAATGAGATGCTAGGTAATGAGGCTGAAGTAACTAAGAATTATGTTGATTTCAAAACTGCTAATTTTATTGACTATGATTTTGAAGGTCAAAAGTTTGATAGTATTATTTTTGGTGAAGTCCTAGAGCATATTACTGATCCGGAACGTTTTATAAAGAAAGCTGCTAAGTTGTTAACAGATGATGGGCGGATAATAGTAACTGTTCCATTTGGGATTAATGATTATTTTGATCATAAAAAGACATATTACTTAAAAGGATTATTGGACTTGCAAGATGATCAATTGATTATCAAGTCAGTGGAAATGTTTGGTAAATGGATAGGAGTTGTTTTGGTTAAAGACAACGAAAGTATAAGTAACACTACTTTTGATACGCTCCTACTAAACAGACTGGAACAAGGTTTTTATGATATTGAAAGAGATCTAGTTAATCAAATATCAACTTTAAAAAACCAACATGAAAAATTAAAGAAATCCAATAATGATATTGAAATGAAATTAAAAAATACAACAGCTGAGCTAGTAGAAGTAAAAACAACTATTGAGAAGCTGGATAACACCAATTCACATATTGAAGAAGTAAATAAAAACTTAAAGCTTTCGCTCAGTAAAACGGAAACTGAAAATAATAATAGAAGTGTTGAATTAAAAGAACAGGAAATCTCGATAAGAGATCTAAGTGATAAACTGGAAAAATTAGAAAAGCAGAATGAACTTTTGCAAAAAGAAAAAGTAGGTTTGGACCAAAAAATAATTGATCTAACTAATGAGTTTAATAATTACTACCGAGATTCATCTGAAGAGCTATCAACGAAAAATAAAAGAATTATGTTTCTAGAAAAAAAACTTACTGAGCTCAGACAAAAAGATAAAAAGCAACAAGCTGATATGGAGAAACTACAAAAACAAAATAAAAAACAAGTTCAAAAACAATTAATCAGACTACAGCAAGAGGTATTAAACGAAAAGAAAAAGAAAGTAAAATCGGATGAATTACTATTGGAGGCCTACAGCAAAGAAGAGCGGCTACTTAAAACTCACTCACAACTATTAAAACGGTATGAGGCGCTAAAAACTTCTAAATTAGGCAGCTTGACAATCGGCTATTGGAAATGGCGTAAAAAGCGGTTTGGAGGTAAAACGAGTGGATCAAAAAGCAATTAATCAACGACTTAAAACCCTAAATCAATTAAAGGCTAAGCTAGGAGAAAGTATCGATGCAGATATTAAATATATCAATAAGAAACAGAGCGAATTAAAGAAAGGTTTGCCAACTGAACTTATTAGTAGATCTGTAAAAGGTGAAGAAGTACAAAAAGGCGACATTGAGAAAAAACGTGAATACTTAGCCTACAGGGATAAGCATGCAGATGTAAATTATATTTCTAAAATAAAGCCGTTGATCGATCAGATTCCGGACAGTAATGGAAGTAGATTTTATAAGAAACTCGATGTAAACATTGGTATTGTAGCTGATGAGTTTCTTTATAATTCATTTGATGGAGTAGCAAACTTCCACTATATTACAAGGGATAATTATAAGGAGTACACGGATAAGCTGGATATCTTTCTATTGGTTACCACCTGGAAAGGGTTAAACATGGAATGGAAAGGTCTTGGTAATCCGAATATTAGAAAACATAGAAAAGATATGTTTGACATCATTTCTCATTATCAAAAAAACGGAATAAAAACGGTCTTCTATTCAAAAGAAGATCCTGTAAACTACGATATTTTTATAGAACTTGCTAAAAAATGTGAGTATGTTTTCACTACGGCCGAAGAAGTGATTGATAATTATAAACGTGATTGTAAAAATGAAAATGTTTCTGTTTTAAACTTTGGAATAAACCCTATGTATCATAACCCAATAGGATTCAAGAAATTTGAAAAGAAAAAAGAAATCTTGTTCTCCGGTTCATGGTATGTTAAATATCCTCATCGAATAGATGATACACAAAGAATATTTGATGGTGTTATAGATAACAATGATGATTTAAAAATAATTGACCGTAACTATGAATTAAAATTGGAAAGACATTTCTTCCCTAAAAAATATGTGAAGTATGTATCACCAGCAGTGGATCATAATACTTTACAAAAATTACACAAACTGTATGATTGGGCAATTAACTTAAATTCCGTTAAGTACAGTAATACCATGTTTGCTAATCGAATCTATGAACTCCAGGCACTGGGGAATATTTTACTCTCCAATTATAGTCTGGGAGTAAATAACAAATTCCCGAATGTATTCTTAATAAACAATCGAAGTGAAGTAAAGGATATTTTAAATGGGTTTACAGAAGAGGAAAGATACCAGCATCAAGTTTATGGTATACGTAGAGTAATGTCTCATGAAACAACTCATAATCGAATAATTGACATTTTAGAAATGACAAATACTTCATATGAAAAGGGATTTAAATCAATTGCTGTATTAGTTAACAATAAATCTGAAATTGTTCAGCGTATGTTTAATAAGCAAACATATCCACATAAAGAGCTGATATTGATAGAAGATTTTAATGAAGCGTTGAAAGAAAAATATGACATGGTAACATTCTTTGATGAGAATAAAGAGTATAGAGAATTTTATCTAGAAGATATGATCAATGGCTTTAAATATACAGATAGTGATTATATAACAAAGAATGCTTATTTTGATGGAGACAAACTGATAACAGGTATAGAGCATGATTACGTTAATGTAATTGACGATAAAACAAGAACTGTTTTCTGGAGTGATGCATTTACTGTTGAGGAACTCCTAGGTAATGAAAGTTCCATGAGAAATACAAATGGATATAGCATCGATCATTTTGAATTCAATAATACTCGTAGAGAAAAAGTAGAAGAACTTCGAGATTATAAGCTGTCTGTTATTATTCCAACCTATAATAATGGAGATCATTTGCTAAATAAATGTTTCAACAGTTTAAAACGCAGTAATATATTTGACCAAATGGAACTCGTCATTGTTGATGATGGATCTACGGATAACTATACTCCATCAGTAATAAATAACTTATCTGATCGATATCCAAATATTAAATCTTTCTTCTATAATGATGGTGGAAGCGGTAGTGCTTCAAGGCCAAGAAATAAAGGGATTGAAATAGCCACTTCTCCTTATATAACATATCTGGATCCGGATAATGAAGCTATAAACAACGGCTATCATCATCTATTAGACGAAATGTCCACTGGTAAATATGATTTCGTAGTTGGTAATATGCTTAAGGTTTCAGACAAGGTATTAAACTTTAATTATTATAAGACAGCAATGCAGTTTAATAAAGGTGATGTCATACAGAAAAAGAATGTTAAGCAATATATGCTAGATACATCTTTTAAAGCAATGAGTATCCAGGCACTTGTTATGAAAAAGGAGTTAGTAACCAAAAATAATCTCAGAATGGTTGAGGGAGCTATAGGACAAGATACATTATTCTTCCAGGAACTGCTGATGAATTCGAAACAAGTGAAAGCAATTGATTTAGATATTCATGTATATTATGCTGCTGTATCTGGATCGGTTACAAATGTCATTACGAAGAAGTTTTTTGATAGATATCTATTATTAGAAAAAGAAAGAATCCAATTTTTAAAGAATCATGGTTTACTAGATGGATATATGAATGGGAAATTCTTTACTTACTATAAAAATTGGTATTTAAAACGTATGAGCAAGATTGAAGAAAGTGATTTTGAAGCTTCAATCGATATACTATATAAAATTTATGAACTATATAAAGATTATATTAAAGTACAAGATGATGATCTAGTTTTGTTTGAAAATCTATATAACAACAAAAACTATAATAAAATGGTAGAAGCATTTAAATAGTTACTACCAATCTTAGGAGGAAATTATAATGAAAATTACTACGATGGGATTAGGGTATATAGGATTGCCAACTTCAATTATGTTTGCTAAACATGATGTAGAAGTTGTTGGAGTTGATGTAAAGCCAGAAGTAATCGATTCCCTTAATTCAGGAAAAATTCATATTGAAGAGCCAGGATTACAGGTAGCATTGGAAGAAGTTATTAAAAAAGGAACATTTAGAGCATCATTAACTCCTGAAAAAGCGGATGCTTTTATTATTTCTGTTCCAACACCAAATCATAATGATGAATATAAATCAATGGATCCTACTTATGTGTTAAATGCTGTTAACTCTGTTATACCTTATCTTGAAAAGGGAAATGTCGTTATTGTGGAGTCTACAATATCTCCTAGAACGACAGAAGATATTGTACAGCCTGTCTTAGAAGGAGCAGGATTTACTATTGGACAAGATATTTATCTTGTACATTGTCCAGAACGTGTTCTACCAGGTCAAATTATGCACGAATTGATCTATAATAATCGCATAATTGGTGGAGTTACATCAGCATGTACAGAAGCAGGTGTTAAAGTTTATGGCACCTTTGTTCAAGGAGAATTAATTAAAACAAACGCAAAGACTGCCGAAATGTCTAAACTAATGGAAAATACGTATAGAGACGTTAATATTGCTTTAGCAAATGAATTAACTAAAGTAAGTAACGAATTAGACATTAATGCATTAGATGTAATTGAAATGGCAAACAAGCATCCTAGAGTAAACCTTCATACTCCGGGACCAGGTGTAGGTGGGCATTGCCTAGCAGTTGATCCATATTTTATTGTTTCTAAAGCACCAGAAACAGCAAAACTCATTAATCTCTCCAGATCTATTAATGTTTCCATGCCACGTTATGTGCTTGAAAACATTAATACACTTATGGAACAGGTAAATGGTAAGACTATTACAGTGTTTGGACTAGCATATAAAGGAAATGTAGATGATATTCGTGAAAGTCCTGCAATGGAAATTTATGAGCTATTAAAAAATGAAACGGATTATGAGGTAAGAGCTTTTGACCCACATGTAGATAAGGAATGGGTTGAAAAGGATATGCAAACAGCATTATTCGGTTCTGATTTAGTTGTTATTTTAACAGATCATAATGAATTCAAAGTACTTGAATGGAATCAATTTTCTGTGATGAATAATTCTAGGATCTTTGACACAAAAAATGTAGTTTCAAACCCAGTTGATGAAGTAGAATATATTAACTATGGTAATCTCTATCAGTTTGTCAATAAAGAGAAAGTCTTGGTATGAGATCGGTTTTAGCTATTTTGCAAGATCAGGTGACACATTTACCCTTAATCTTCCGCCTAGCTATTTACGAAATAAAAAGCAAGTATCAAATGCACTATTTAGGTATTCTTTGGCAATTCTTAAATCCCTTCATGCAAGTATGTGTTTATTGGTTCGTATTTGGTATTGGATTAAGGGGCGGGGCACCTGTCGGCGATACGCCATTTTTAATTTATTTATTAACGGGACTAATACCTTGGATGTTTATCAGTCCTACGATTATTCAAGGATCCAATAGTATATATAGTAAAGTAAATATGGTCTCGAAAATGAGATTTCCAGTGAGTATACTTCCATCAATAACAATAGTAAGTAATACATTCAACTTTTTAATCATGTTGGTAATATTAGTGATTATTACGTTTTTCTATAAAATTGAGTTTGGCATACAGCTCCTTCAATTGCCTTATTATTTGATATGTATGTATGCATTTATTTTTGCATTCACTATTTTCTCATCTACAATCTCTGCATTAGTACGAGATTTTCAATTATTGGTTCAATCTGTGATGAGATTATTTTTCTTTTTAACACCGATATTTTGGAATATCGATAACTTTTCTGAAAAATATCGTTCACTTATAGATCTGAACCCCTTTGCTTATATTGTAACTGGTTTTAGAGATTCAATTTTGTCTGGTGGTTGGTTTTATGAAGATTGGCGTCAGATGTTTTATTTTTGGTCATTAACACTTTTGATTTTATTTATTGGTTGTATTGTGCATAATAATTTCAAAAATAAATTTGTAGATTATTTGTAATAACGGAGGCTTTGTATGAACAAGCCAGTAGTAAAATTTATGAATGTAACAAAAACATATAGTATGTTTAAGAAAAAATCCGATAAATTACTAGAGATTTTTTCTTTAAAACAAGGGAAAAAAAGCTTTTCAGCTCTATCAGGTGTTTCATTTGAAGTGTATAAGGGAGAAACCATTGGGATAATAGGTATTAATGGTTCTGGAAAGTCTACATTATCCAGTCTGCTTGCCCAAGTAACACCTCCAACTAGCGGAGATATATCCATTGAGGGAGAGACTTCTTTAGTTGCAATTTCAGCAGGATTAAATAACTTTTTGACTGGAATGGAAAACATTGAACTAAAATGTATGATGCACGGTTTGACAAAAGATGAAATAGAGGATATTACACCTACTATCATTGAATTTGCAGATATTGGAGAATTTATTAATCAACCAATAAAAAGCTATTCCAGTGGTATGAAATCCCGATTGGGATTTGCCATTTCTGCCCATATTCAGCCTGATATTTTAGTAGTTGATGAAGCATTATCGGTAGGAGACTCTACATTTTACCGGAAATGTCTAGATAAGTTTGATGAATTTAAGAAGCAAGGCAAAACAATTTTCTTTATTAGCCATTCACTTTCACAGGTACAGTCTATTTCTGATCGCATTCTTTGGTTAAATTTTGGCCGCATTAAGATGTTTGGCAATAAAGATGAAGTCGCAAAAGAATATAATACATTTATAGATTGGTTTAATGATTTAAGTAAATCGGAGCAAAAAGAATACCGTAAAAAAATGCTTGCAACTCAGAGAGACGCGAAGAATTTTATTAGTGAGGAAACAGAAATCGATATTACTTTGCAGCGACGGTATAAACCAAAGAATAAAAAACAAAAAAAGAGTCGGTCTCTTTTATTCCAATTCAGCTTAATTTTCGTGATGTTTGTAATCAGTATAATGCTTCTGTTTGTGGATAATCCAGCTGAAGCTATCAATAATGGATTAGGGCAAGTAGCAAAAACAGAAAGTAATAATGATGCTAATGAAGAAAGCAATGCAGAAGTTCTTGTGATCAATGAAACTGGTAGAATAAAAGAAAGAAATGGAGCTGTCTATCTGGATACTGAATTAAAGAATGTTGAAACGGAACTACCTTTTGCGACTGAGGTATTTGTAGAGGAAGAGATAGAAGGTTCGATTTATAAAATTAGCATCGAAGATAAGATTCAAGGTTATATCAAATCAGATAGTGTGGGAATGCCGAAAGAAATAGATAAAGAGGATTCGACATTTACTGTTGAAGACTTTTTACCTCTTTTCCCAGAGTCTGTTAGTGAATCCTATGCCTTTTTATTTGCATTTATAAACACAGATTATGAAAATGTAAAAACTACATTGCAGGGTCTTACAGATGAATATACAGATGAGTTTGATAACAACGTTCTTGTATATGAATATGGCGCTTATTCTTATTATTTTAATGAAGATAATTTATCGTATGCTATTAAGATTGATGATATAGATTTAGATTCATCAGTTGTGAATGAGATTATAGAGGAATCTACATTTTCTAATAACGACGAGAGCATATTTTATTTCACGATGGATGGATATGAAGTAATTTTGGATATAAAGGAACGTAGTGTTGAGTTTAACGGTAAATAAATTGATCCTATAGATAATATAAAAGTTGGTGAATCCTTTTGAAGGGGTATATAAATATATATAAAAAGAATAATCTGTATTATGATTATAAGTCGAAATTATCTCAGTTACTTAGAAATTATTTAGATTTAGAAGTTAATATTGATGAATATTCCGGTGATAGAGTAATTTCCTACCTTTTTACTAATGAACCTAAATATGACATGCTTAATATAAACCAAAAAGAAAGTAACATTGTTTTGGGATATGCAGGTTATATATTGGAGAAAGATGAAATACTTTATCGTCGAATGGTCAAAGGGAATCAAGACGGTTATATTGGTTCCTTAAACGGTATTTTTAGTCTAAGTATGACTGATCTTAATAAGAATAAATTCACTATATGGAATAATGTTACTGGGGTGGAACCAGTATATTGGTGTGAAACAGATGAACATATTATTGCTGGAAATAAGGCACTTCTTGTTCACTTGTTAGCTTTTAAGCTAAATAAACCGGTTTATAAAGTTGAAAATTTAGTATCTTTCCTGAACAATGGATATTATACTGATGATAAAACTCCTTTTTTAAATTTGAACGTTTTACCAGTTAATTCTAAAATAACAGCAATAAATGGGAAAGTTTTTATAAATGAGATAGATGATTTGTTGGATAATGTTTATACAATAGTACCAGATAAAAAAATGTACGATGATATTACAGACTCTTTTTTGAATAGTTATAGGGGATTGAAAGACCACACTGGTTTATCTTTAGGGCTTACTGGAGGTAAAGACAGTAGAATGATTGTATCAGGTTTACATAAATTAGGTGTAGACTTTAAAAGTATTACAAATGGTTATCCAGATAATCCTGATGTAATTGTTGCACGGCAAATAAGTGAAAAACTTAATATTGAACATAAAATCAATGAACCTGCAAAGTCCGGAGTAAAAGAACTAAAAATAAATCTACTTAAAAGAGCCTATCAAACCATAAAGAGTTCTGAAGGAATGTTATATGCCTATGAAAATGTGACATTAAGAAGTTCATTTAATCCAGAACAAGTAAAATTGGGAGGACAAGGTGGAGAATTGTTGCGCGGTGGGTTTGCTAAAACCTCTAATGTAAAAACCATTAAAGAACTTGAAAAGACATTTCGTAACGGATTTGCACGTTATCTGGATATTATTAATGACGATTTAGCTGATTCATACTGGAAGGAGCTGATAGGTTACATTGATTCTCATAGGCATTTTATCGATCCAAAAGATGTTTTAAATAAATTTTATTTGGAAACTAGGTCTGCTAGATGGTCTGGAGCATCAAAACCAGTTTATACGATGAGTTCATATTCTTATACCCCTTTGATGGATTCAAAGTTAATACGTCAGATTCAACTTTTAGAGACAAAGTATGGTTCTAATGAATATGTAATCTATAATATTTTATCCCGTATAGAACCACAATTATTAGATGTCCCCTTTGCAAATGATCGTTGGAGTTTTGAAGCAGACCATCCTAGAGAAAAAAATGAACTTTATAGATGGATAAAAAGAAAGCCTATTTATCCAAAAACCACAACTGCATCTTTTAATTGGAGAGTAAACGTTCTCGGTAATTTCAAAAATGAATTTTATGAAGGTATATTTGCGAATGAAAACTCCCCAATATTTGATATTATAAATAAAGAAAAAGTAAAAAAACTTTTTGATATTAAAATGAAAAAAACAGCTTATTACGATAAATTCTTATGGAGTTTATACACTGCCAATATTATGCTCTCAAATAAGTGGATTACAGCTGAGTCTAAAGGAAGAACTTCAAGTTTTAAGATACCAGAGAAAAAAGAGACGACTAACAATAATATTCTACAAGAAATAAGGCCAATACCATCTCGGATATTGGAAACAAAGCACAAAATGCTTAAAATAGAAAATATCGAGGATCTTTCTGCTACTATTCAACTAAATGGAAAAATTGATACTAGTCAGAATTATTATATACAAGTATTTGATGAACCATTTACAAAACCACCATTAGAAAAAAATAGTTTAGCCTCAGTAAAGGGTTTTAGCAAGGTAAAATTTATCTTTGAAGTGACAAAGAAAGATAATAAAGAAATACCATTAGAAGTTTATTTTATGCAATATGATAAAAATTCACGGTTATCAAGTGAGAAAAGTAATGTATTAGTGAAGAGTAAATCTCAGTTCGTCAGTATAGTAAGTAATATCTTAGTTAATGCTACGCATTTTAAAGTTGCAATAAAAATCAAAGGTATTCCTGGTGAGCGTATGCTATGTATTAATCAAATGAGATTAGAAGGATATAAGTAGAGAAGATATTATAATTCAATATGTAGAAAGTTATTTTGATATAAAAATCATTTTAAATCATTTTTTTAACTTAAAAAGAACTATAATGGAACTATTATTCCTTTTTACTAGGAAGGATGATAGTTCCATTGCTCTATTTGTTCACATTAGGTTTGATCCTTGACCAAGATTGATAGTATTTATTGATACGTATAATATTTTAATAAACATCAAAGTATCTTTTTTATCCATAGGGTTATGACCTTTTTTTATTTAGATAGTATTGCATATTTATGTTGGAAATCAAATTCTCATCAAGTTCAGGGAACTTTTTTATTAAAGGTATTAAATGGTTGTTTAAATCATGTTTACTAGCTTAATTTTGTAAGGAAAAAATACGATGTATGCTATTATACTTTTGCTTTAAAAAAAATTCTATTACATTAATTCTATCTCTTATAAAACTTTTAAATTCTGCAGAGTCATCGCTATAAACAGAATCATAAAGTTTTCTGACAATCCCTATAAAATATCTAGATACATCTGTTTAAGGATTATTTACTAACGCTGTAGATTCTTTTAATAGCGATGCAAGAAGCATATTCATATGTCCGCCCACAGAACTTACATAAAAAAACATTTTTCTTTGTATATTTTATTATTTAAAAATAGTAGTACTGATTATTATTTTGCTCTAACTTCTATTAATTCTGAGTTTAGTCGCACTTTGTTTCTTTTTGTATTTAATGCAAATACTTTTATTTTATACCTACCAGTTTCATTAAGACTAACTTCGATTCGTTTGGTGTTTTCTGAATACTTAACTTCTTGGATTTTTTTATTATCTTTAAATACATACCAAGCGATAGAATCTTCGTTGTTTGTGGTTTCTGCTTTAAAAATTAATTTATTTCCAATAGTATGTTCAGTGTTACTCATTGATAATTTTAAAAACGGATAGTCTAAAACTTGTCTTACTTTATTTTTAAGTATCTCAGGATAATAGTAAATAACTTGATTATGATTATTGTAATCTGCTAAGTCTAATTCATATTGTATTCCATTTGATTTTAATTCCTCTAATAAGGGTTTAACATGCATAGGATAATGATATTCCCCTTTACCCAAGTGTATAAAGATGTTGGGCTTATTCTCAGACTTTCTAATAATATTTTCTAGTATACAATTTAAATATTTATGATCACTTTGAGTTGTATTTCCAGCCATAAATTTTACTACAGATTGTGAGTTAGTTTGTTCTAAGAGGTAATCGCCTAAATAGTACTGTGGAGATGCTACAACGATATGTTGGAACCCATATTTTATACCATAATAAAGAGCAGCGTATCCACCCTTACTAGAGCCACAAGCCATAATGTTTTTAATACCATTTTCTTTTACAACTTGATTGATTAATCTAGCAACACTTCTTTCAATGGTGTATTCTTTATTTTCACAAAGATAATAGGTTGCTCGTGCACCGAAATCATCTAGTATATATAATTTGTTGCAATCAAATTCATCCAATGTTCTAACATAATTATAGCCTGGTTTTTTTCCAATTGGAGGGAAAGCGGAAAAAACAATTACTAAATCATCAGTTTTCCTGTATGATTTTTGAAATAGATACTTTACCTCTTTTTCTCCTTTAAAAATCTTTTCATCTTTTAACAGCATAATTAACAACCCCTAAACATTTTGTATATTAATTAGTGTAACAATTATTTATGAGAATACAAATTATTATCATACTCCCCTTTGAATAACTTTTAGATGCATTTATGTTTATTTGTATTAATGGGTAGAATTTCTTTAAATCTCAAATGGATTTAGAATTATATAGAAATACACACTCCCAGGTAACACAAATTTGAAAGCTTGAAGTCTCTGTTGAAAATATGAAACCGTAATTTGTCAATAAACTTATAATCGTCAATTATTATTACGGATGGTGAAACTTCTTTTCTACATCAACTATAATTCTAAGGAAAGATCAGATGGGTGACAAGAACGTCTATAAAGCTATTGGATACAAATAATGAAATGTACCCATTAAGGTTTATATCAATACAGTAGATGTAAATGTTGATCAGCATAAAGAAAGTAATTGTTTTTACTGTCAAATAAAGTTCAAAAGTAGATGCATATTCAGAGTAATTTCCATTGTTTTCCTCGTGCGAAAGTACTATAATGAAACTATCATCCTATCAAATAGGGTGATAGTTTTTATTATAATCGTGAAGAAAGGAGGCCACAAATGTACAACAAAAGAAACGCTTTTTACTTCTCCTTGTTGACCTTCATACTATTGATGCTTGCGCAAATCGCTTTCCCATTTCAAACACATGCTGAACCGTTGAATGAAATAGAAACAGAAGTTGAAACTGAAGATCTGGATACATATCAAGAACATCCATCGGAAGTTAACGAAGCAAAAGTAGTTCAGGAAATATCTGAAGAAAAAGAATCACATCAACCAATAGTTGAGAATGATTTAGTTTCTCACGATGATATTCTTTCAAAAAATGAGGACAAAATTGTAGAAAAAAGTGAAACGGAAAAATCTGATGAAGTGGCTACAGAAAGTGCAGAAAGCGAAGAAGCAGCGATAGAGGGAACTCAACCTGAAATGGATCCTAGCAGAGAGGATACAGGTGACCAGGAAGCATTCGAAGAGAATACTACAGATGAAGATATAGACGAAGAACGACAAGATACACTTGATGAACCGGGTCAACCTAAAGATGAGATAGAAGAGTCTCTGAATAATGAAAAAGAATCAGTTACAGAGGAATCTAACGAAGAGATAGATCTTGAAGAGACGCCAGATGTAGAGCAAGCTAAGGCAGAGGATATTAAAGAACCCACAGACTTAGATAAAAAAGAATCTGACACTGAAAAAGCTGCAGAGGAAAAAAGTGGGTCAATTGATGAAAAGAAAACGGTAAAGCCCTCTGTACAGAAGGCAACAGCTAAAACCTTTTCTTTAGCCAAAGCTGCAAATACAACATCGAATTATTTTAAAGTTACCACGAATAACTTAACTGTCTATGATAATCGTGGTGATGGTCCGTTAAAACCAATTGGAAAATTGAAAAAAGACCAAGTTTATTCCATTGTAAGCGACTATGGTAACTGGTGGCGCGTTCAGTTTGGGGACATTTATGGATATGTGAAGAAATCAGATACAGTACTTGGAAATAAATCTGAAATTAATAATTTGAATAAATCATATTCCAATACTGACCATAAATATAAAGCTAACCAAAGTGTAACAGTATATGACAATACTTCTGGAAGCTTAGTTCCATTTGGAGAGCTTAATAAGGGAACCATATTCCCGATTGCCACGGATTATGGAAACTGGTGGCGAGTGATTTTCTTAGATCGCGTGGGTTATGTACGAAAAAGTGAAGGTGATCTTCAATATGCAGCATTCCAAGATTACTTTAGAGCCGACAAAAATCTACCAATCTATGATAATCGTGGCAATGGACCGTTGAAACAAGTTGGAGAGGTAGAAAAAGGACAAGTCTATCAAAGAGTTAGCGACTATGGCAGCTGGCATCGTATTCAATTCGGAGATTTTTATGGTTATGTAGAAAAATTTGAGACTACTCCGGATAATGGTAAGTCTATTAAAAACAAAAATAAAGACTACACAAACACCAAACATCACTTTAAATCAAACCAAAAAGTGACCGTATACGATAATACTTCTGGAAGCTTAGAGCCATTTGGCAAATTGGATAAAGGCACTGTATTTCCAATCGCTACTGAGTATGGCAACTGGTGGCGAATTGTACTTGCTGATCGTGTAGGTTATATTCGGAAAAGTGAAGGCGACCTTCAGCATGCGAAATTCAACAACTACTTTAAAGCAGATCAAACCACAGCAATTTATGACAACCGTGGTTCAGGTCCACTCCAAAAAGTTGGTGAAGTGATCGAAGGGCAAGAGTATTCGATTGTTAGTGACTATGGTAACTGGCATCGTATCCAATTTGGGGACATATACGGCTATGTAAGGAAATTTGACACGACCCCAACTATTGGAAACTCGATCAAGAATAAGAATAAAAGCTATACGAACACATCACGAGATATTGAAGTACTTCAAAAGGTAACGGTGTATGACAATACATCTGGAAGTCTAGTTCCTTTTGCTAGCCTTGACAAAGGTACGATATTCCCGATTGCTACAGACTATGGTAGTTGGTGGCGCATTGTTCTTGCAGATCGAGTCGGTTATGTCAGTAAAAATGAAGTGAAGGCTGAATTTAAAAGTGGGGATAAGTATTTCCGGGTGCATCAAAATAACTTACCAGTTTATGATAACCGAGGCTCTGGTCCTTTAGAAAAAGTTGGATCTTTACAAAAAGATCAAGTGTTTTCGATTGCAAGTGATTATGGTAACTGGTGGCGTGTGCAGTTTGGAGATATTTATGGATATGTCAAAAAATCTGATACAGGCTACGCAACAGGTTCTGAAATAAAAAATAAAAATAAATCCTATACCAATTCAAGCAGTAAACTGATTACAAAAAATCAGGTGACAGTATACGATAATACTTCAGGCAAACTAGTTGCTATGGGGAAAATAGATAAAGATATTACATATGCCATCGCTACGGATTATGGTAGCTGGTGGAGGGTAATATACTTAGATCGTGTAGGTTACGTGAATAAAGCCGATGTTGATATTTATGGAGTTACCAGAACTTCTTATGGTTTAACCTTGGAAGAAGCGTTAAACATGCAAATGAACGTATCACCACAAACGGATAGTCGTTATGCGTATGTTTCTAAAACGTATATTGACAGCAATAATAGAGTGACAGCTAGTACGCTTAATGTACGTAGCGGCCCCGGTGTCTCCGGAAATAGTGTGGTTGGTCAATTAAGTGAAGGTACAAGGGTTAATATACTAGGTGAAACAAATGGTTGGTATCAAATTGAGTTTAATCATGGAACATGGGTAAATGCTAGCGAGGAAGACGTATTGTATTACCTAGATCCAACTAATTTTATCAATGATTCGAGACTGCAATTTCAATTTCTAGACCTTTCAAAAACAAGTGATGCAGTTATAGCAGAGTTGAACAAGTATCTTTCTGGTAAAGGGACGCTTTCTGGTCAAGCGCAGGCTTTTAAAGATGCAAGCAAAGTACATGGAGTAAACGATATTTATCTAATCTCTCATGCCATATTAGAAACAGGTCATGGTGGTTCTACATTAGCACAGGGAGTAATGTATAATGGTGTAAAAGTTTATAATATGTATGGTGTAGGTGCTTATGACAGTTGTCCAATAGAATGCGGTGCAAAAAAAGCTTATGAAGAAGGCTGGACAACACCATATAAAGCAATAGTTGGTGGAGCAAGTTTTATTGGTAACAATTATATTAAAGCAGGACAAAATACACTTTATAAAATGCGTTGGAATCCAGAAGGAATGGATCGTTATGGCTATGCAACACATCAATATGCAACTGATATTGGCTGGGCTTCTAAACAAGTTTATACAATGTATAATCTTTATCAGGATTTAAACTTAATTAGTTTACATTTAGATATACCTGTTTATGAACTCTAAAAAAGAGGGCTCTCATCGGTTTCTGATGAGAACCTTTTTTTTATTGTAACTTAATAAAACACAATAATTAAGGAACATATAAGGAAAGTTTATTATCAATTCTAAAATAAACTGGTATAATTATTTATGTTACATCTTAAAAGAAAAAGATTAAACTATTTTCAATAGTGAATTAACAAATTTGGAGTGATAATTTTGTCGAAAAGAATCAAAGTAATGACTATTTTTGGAACGAGACCGGAAGCTATTAAGATGGCTCCACTTGTGTTGGAATTAAACAAGCGAACTGAGGAATTTGAGTCAATTGTTACAGTTACTGCTCAACATAGAGAAATGCTTGATCAAGTATTAGAAATCTTCAAGATAACACCAGACTTTGACTTAAATATTATGAAGAAACAACAATCGCTAGCACAAATTACTACCCGTGCTTTAGAAGGATTAGATGAAGTAATGAAGAAGACACAACCTGATATTGTGTTAGTGCATGGTGATACAAGTACTACCTTCGCTGCCTCTCTTGCTGCTTATTACAATCAAATTGCGGTTGGTCATGTGGAAGCCGGACTGCGCACATGGGATAAATATTCACCATTTCCAGAAGAAATGAACCGTCAACTTACTGGTGTAATGGCAGATCTGCATTTCTCACCTACTGAAAAATCAAAACAAAATCTTTTGAATGAAAATAAACCAGCTGATCGTATAGTTGTCACAGGCAATACGGCGATCGATGCATTGAAAACAACAGTTGATGAATCATACACAAACCCGATTCTTAATGAATTAGGTGATAAGAGACTTGTTCTAATGACAGCGCACCGAAGAGAGAACTTGGGAAGTAATATGAAACAGATGTTTCGTGCAATTCATCGTTTAGTAGAGACACATGATGATATCCATGTGATCTATCCCGTTCATTTAAATCCGGTAGTTCAAGAAACGGCAAATGATATTTTAGGTAACAATGATCGTATTCAATTAATTGAACCACTTGATGTTGTTGATTTCCATAACTTTGCATCGCATGCAGACCTAATACTGACAGACTCTGGAGGTGTTCAAGAAGAAGCACCGTCATTAGGAGTACCCGTATTAGTATTAAGGGATACTACTGAACGTCCAGAAGGAATTGATGCAGGTACATTGAAATTAGCAGGAACTGATGAAGATACCATTTTTAATATGGCTAATGAATTATTGAGCGACCAACATGAATACAATAAAATGGCAAAAGCATCCAATCCATATGGAGACGGTGAAGCATCTGGTAGAATAGCAGATGCAATTCTTGAGTTTTTCAATAAAAATAAATAACTATCAACTAAACGCAAGTTATACCTTTGTTTATCTTTATAAAAAGGTACTTGCGTTTTTTGTTTTATTGAGTCAGGTAGAGTATAATTTTAAAATACGCTTACATAGGAAAATATTGTTTTTCGTTGAGTAAGGCATCTATATAATATTTGCTTTATAAAGATATACTTTCCTATATTTTATGTTAAAATAAATAAGACTATATCAAACTACTAAGTAGGTGCACACTTATGTGGAACATAAGCGAATTGCTTATAGCATTTCTAATTTCCTGCGGGACAGCATTACTTGTAACACCTTTAATTATAAAACTATCCTTTAAATTTAATATCGTTGATAAGCCGGACAATAACCGTAAAATGCATAAAGGTCCTAAACCGAGTATGGGTGGGCTTGGTATTTTTATCGGTACAGCCGCAGGTTTTTGGTATTTACAGCCTGCTAGCCCAGAGATGAATGCAATTATACTTGGCGCGTTTATTATGCTGATAACAGGAATAATTGATGACATGTTTGAAATAAGAGCGGCCTATAAATTATGTGGTCAGATTGCAGCTGCTGTAGTAGTTGTCTCATCTGGATTAATTATTGATAAGGTGACCTTGCCATTTACTGGAACTGTGTTTTTAAATGAATATGTCGGAATTGCTTTGACGATCTTTTGGATTTTGGCAGCCTCTAATGCGATTAACTTAATTGATGGTTTAGATGGACTGGCTGCTGGGGTTTCTATAATTGCTTTAATCAGCATACTCATAATGGCTGTAACAGATTTCAGATTTATCGTAGTGGCTTTATGTGTTATTTTGATTGGAAGCTCTTTAGGTTTTCTTTTCTTCAACTTCCATCCGTCTAAGATTTTTATGGGGGACACAGGAGCATTGTTTCTTGGGTATTCGATCGCAGTTGTATCGATGCTTGGGTTATTTAAAAATGTAGCGTTCTTTAGTTTTATCATACCGATAATTGTTATTGCCATTCCGGTCTTTGATACATTGCTGGCTATTATAAGAAGGACGATGAATCATCAGGGGATTGCTAAACCAGATAATAAACATATCCATTATCAGTTGATGAAAAGAGGGTATTCACATCGTGCTTCCGTTCTAATCATCTATGGTTTTAGCGTATTCTTTGGAATCATGGCTGTAATCTTTAATAGTGCGACACTATTATCATCATTAGCTGTATTGGCATGTATATTAATAGGATTCCAGCTGTTTTCTGAAATAGCTGGGATAACCATTCATAATCGCCAACCAATACTACGGGGGATTCGTCAGCTTACAAAACTGCGAAAGCCTAACAGAATGAAATAAAAGAAGCATCTAATCTACTAACACTAGATTAGATGCTTCTTTTTTAATAGGACTCTGAAGTACTTTCAATCGTTGAATCTTGATTATTTGCAACGGATGAATTAATTTCTAGATGATCCTGTAATAAAGCTTTTGTTTCCTCTAAAGATGGTTGATCAAGTGCCCAATAATATTTATTTGCAGGCTGATAATCGTATCCTTCTAATGATAAAGTATTAATCTCGATGTTCTTTCCTTTTGTACCGTACGTAATAAATGTTTTCATATCGCTAAACGTCATATTTGTCGTCATATTATCGCCAACAGCTTCTAACAAATCATCATAATTTAAAATAGAATTAAGTGACGTTGCTTTATTGATTACTGCTTTCATAATTTCCTGTTGTCTCTTACCACGCTCAATGTCATTATCGAGCTTTCTTGTTCTTGCAAGTGCAAGTGCTTCTTCTCCACCAACGTCTTGAACACCCGGCATGAGGTGAATTGAATCACGCTTATCCATTGAATCGGATTCTTTGAATTCGTATGGCACGTCTACGGATATCCCGCCTAAAGCATCGACAACATCTACAAATGCATGGAAGTTAACTTTTACATAATAATCGACAGGAATATCGAGTAAGTTTTCAACCGTTTCAATCGCACCAGTAGTTCCGCCGAAATAATGTGCATGATTGATTTTATCCTCATAACCAACTTCTGGAATGTAAACTAATGAATCACGCGGGATACTTAGAAGATTAACGCTCTTTTCATCTTTATTGAAAGTGGCAAGCATTAAAGCATCTGTTCTTGCACTGTCAGCATTCCCCCGATGATCATTTGAGTCGATACCCATGATTAGCACCGAAACATTATCAATATTTGGATCAACAAGTGCATCCCTTAATGGGGATTTTTCTCTTTCTGTCTCTACATAGGAGTCTGACATTACGGTATCCGCTTTTATATACAAATAAGTACCATAGCCTAGTACACTAAGAAAGGCAACTAAAATTGGTAGCAAGATAAAATAAACTTTTTTACGTATTTTTCGTTTATGTCTTTTAACGATTCGAGTCTGGGTAATTCGATTATTACTCATTATGTTTTCTCCTTAAATAACAATTCTATTAACTACTCATCCAAAAACATACTACAATTTATTTTACTATGAAAGTAGCAATTCGTAAATTAAATTTTAATTACAATGTGAAGGATAAATAGTTTCCATATGTATTAGACGTTCAACATCTGAAAAGGATACATTATTTCTTATATTTCTATTGGTTGTTATTCATATTTCTTTTAATCTCTGATGTTGAGATACCTTCAGTTCTTGGGAAATATACAACCTCACAATATTCCTGTAAAAAATCAAACTGTCCTTTCCAGTCATCTCCCATTACAAAAATATCAATATGATAACGTTTCACATCATCGATTTTTTGATCCCATGAATACTCTGGAATAACCTTATCAACGAAACGAATCGATTCTAAAATCATTTTCCGATTGTCAAAAGTATGATAAGCCTGTTTATTTTTTACTTTATTAAATTCATCTGTAGAAATTCCTACAACTAAATAATCCCCTAGATCCTTTGCGCGGCGTAGTAAATTGATATGACCAGCATGAATCAAATCGAAAGTTCCATATGTTAGTATTTTTTTAATGGGTTACGCCTCCATTTTTTACTGATGATTTTAATAATTATCATATCATAAATGTGAAACTAAAACTTACATAAATCGACTTTTTTAGTACAAATAGGACAGACGAAGCTACAAGTCTGTAATCAAATGGTTGAAGTCCTGATATTAGGATTCACGTCAATAGTTGTTCAAAAATATTTCTGTAAATAAACTTAGGATATCATTAGTAACAATTTCCTTATTTTTCTTTTAAAAAATAAGGAAAGATTCTTACCGCCATTTCTATTAAACTCTAAATTCCCTGCACATTATTAGTTTCGTTCAGGCTGATAGGCTGTTAAATCTAAATCAACATCTTTTCCTTCAGCTATTGAAGCAGCTAATGATCCAACATAAGGTCCCATCGTTAAGCCGGATGCACCTAGCCCGGTTGCAATTACAATGCCTTTTACCTTATCAAGCATTCCTAACAAAGGTAAGCCGTCTGGACTCATGGGGCGAAATCCGATTCTCATTTCCTGAACAGTACCACTGGAAAGACCAGGTGCCACGTCTAAAGCATTTGATAGAACCTCATGAATTCCGCCAGCTGTCGTTTTATAATCAAATCCAGAGCCTGTTTCTCTTGTTGCACCGGCAACAACTCTAGCATCATCAAATGCTAACATATAATGACTCGACTTTGGTAATACGACTGGCCAATTGGATGTATCCTCATTTGGTAACGTAATATGAGCAATTTGTCCACGCTGGGCATCAACTTTCAAATCAATACCAACTGGATCTAATAATTGTGGTGTCCACGCACCTGCTGCAGCAATTACAACATCAGCCTGAATTGTTTGGTTTTGATACTTTACTCCAGTAATGACGTCTTGTTCTTTCACAAGGGTTGCTTCCCCTTGAAGGACTTCTGCTCCATGTATTTTAACTGCACGTACCATCGCATCTCGTAGTAACCTTCCGTCAACCCGTGCTGCACCAGAAATAAAGACAGCCTCTAACTGTTCGTTTAAAGGTGGGAATAATTCACGTGCTTCTTGAGCGGACAAGCGCTTAATGTCTCCAATTTCTGGAGCGTTTTCATATTTAGCTTTAACTTCTTTTTCAATTGCATCTAACTCATGTAAGTCTGAACGCACACAAAGGGCTCCAATTCTTTTATAGCTCACATTATCTTCTCCATCGTTCTTTAATTGATCGATAAGGTGCGAATAAAATGAAGCTCCTCTTCTTGCGATCTGATACCAATCTTCGTCCTGCACATGTGAAGAAACCCAAGGACAGACAATTCCTGCACCTGCAGCAGTTGCCGCTCCTTGATGCTTTTTATCAATCAAAATGACATCATGATTATTTTTTACTAATTGATATGCCGCACTTGCCCCTACAATACCACTGCCTACAACAATAATTTTCATAATAGAATTCTCTCCTGTGCGATCTGGATTTTAAAAAATTCAATGTATTCTATAAAAATTATACATCACATGTTAATTGATTGTGAAATAATTAAATATTAATCCATTTAGTCTGAATTTTCCCCCTACCAGGGTGTTTGCTACTATGGTATTTTAAATGTATAGATAAAATGACAGGAATAAAAAAGGAAAGTTTGAAAGGTTGTTAATAGATGACGAGGGTGAACATAGAACAAATTGAAATATTAAATAAAACAAAAAAAGACTTCTTACATTATCATTTATATCCCCGATTGAACAGAAAACAACAAACTTTTGTTGTGTTAGCTGACACGGCAACACTTATGCATGCGGAAAAGGATAGAATTTATAAACAAATCGTTCAGTCAGCAGACTATGTTGTTGCCGGTGGAGAAGGAATTGTAAGTGCTGCAAAATATAAGAAAGAGCCGTTCAAAGAACGAATTGAAGCTTATGATGTCATGCTTGATTTAATCAAATTTGCTCAAGTGCAGGATTTAAGCTGTTACTTTTTAGGTGGGAAAGATTATATAAATGAAAAGGCTGTGTTAGAAGTAGAGAAAATGTTTCCAGAGATAAGTATTGCAGGTCATCATCATGGTTCAATTTCGATTGAAGATTCACAAATCGCAACAAATATGAAACAGGCAAACCCCGATCTTATTTTTGTATCATTAAAGAAAGCCAAACAAGAACAATGGATTGCTACATATAAAAATCAGTTTCAAAAAGGTGTGTTTATCGGAGTAGGAGACAGCCTTGAGCTATTAGCTGGTGAAAGGGAGCAAACACCACGTAATTGGAAAAAGCTAAATTTGGAATGGCTGTATCGATTGCTAAAAAAACCTTCTCGGTTCAGTCAAACAATGAGGAAAATTGGATTTCTCTTGCGTCTGGTTTTGAATACTAAGTAAACTTGGCTAGATTTCAAGGTTGTTTTTACATCTAATCCCAATAGTAAATAGTGTTTGTTTTTAATTAAACTGATTTTCATTAACTTACTATTACGTATGTAAATGATTCGTTAATCATTTGTTAGAAATCAGTAAAAGTGCATTTTTCTGTATCTATTTATGATTAAATAAATATTGTCATAACGAATAGGGATTATGAAAACGGTATAGTTGATATTTCAAAGTCAGGATAAGAAAAAATGTAATGATTTGACTTTTGAGTAGTTTGCAAAATACTGGAATAAGGTATTTATTGGCAGAGTGCAGATAAAGTGTAGGAAACTGCAGTAACGCAATTTAATGCAGTAATTCAACAAGCTAATACGATAAAGGGTCAAGGTAAGGTAACAATTGAGGATGAGTATAGGGAGAGAGAAGATACGCTCTTGCTCCATTATTTAATAATTTAGTAAAGGAAGTGTTTCTATGTGTGAGACAAAGATTTACGGTCATCGTGGTTGTATGGGTATGTTTCCAGAAAACACACTGCTTGGGTTTAGGAAGGCAATTGAGCTTGGTGTCGATGGATTGGAAATTGATGTCCATATGACAAAAGATGGTGAAATTGTTGTCATTCATGATGAAACATTAGATCGAACAACAGATGGATCTGGATTTATAAAGGATTTAACCTTAGATGAGATTAAACAGTTTAGTGCTGGGGTGAAGTATATGCACTTTCAGGATTATGATCCAGCGAACTGGGAAATGGAACGTGTACCAACGTTAAAAGAACTATTAGAGCTGCTGGAGCCTTATCCAATTGATTTGAATATCGAATTAAAGACATATCAATTTCATTATGAGGGTATAGAAGAAAAGGTTCTTTCAATAGTAGAACAATATGGGAATAGAAGAAATGTAATTTATTCTTCTTTTCATTTACCTACATTATTACGTATGAAAAGTCGTGATAAGGAAACGAAAATTGCATGGCTATTAGACCAGCCAATTACACATCCACTCGATTACATGAATGTATTTGATTTAGAGGCATTACATCTATCAAAAAGGATGACATTATTCGATCCGTATGAGTGGAAAGGAATGCTTGATAAAATTCGAGTTTGGACAGTAAATGAAAAAGATGAATTGAAGCAGTTATTAGACCTCCGGGTAAATGCGATTATTACAGATTTTCCGGAAAAAGCTCTCTTTTATCGAAGTGAAAGATTGACATTTTCATAGAAGTGTCTTGCTCGAAAAGATACAATAAGACGTTTCGTTATACTGATTTTCTAGAAATAAAACTTGGATTTAAGGATAAATATGCCAAATCCGAAGATAGGAGCTGCTGAATGATTCAGGGCTCCTATCTATGTGTGAATACCTGTCGAAATGGGTATACATAATTTTTAGGAATTAAGGGCGATATCCAACATTTTTTATCCTAATTTTATAAATTTATAATTTCATAGATGCTTAGCTCCTTTATCTCAGTGATTTCAGCAATAGGCATTCTTTTCGCTAAAAGTTTCCTTGCTACTTTTCTCCAGTAAATCTTTTTCTTTATAACGTTCTACCTAGGAAGAGATACTTACAATTAAGAACATTATCCCCAAATAAAACTGCTTGATTCAACATTCGCTTAAATTTCAATTGAGTTGTCCAATTATCTTTACCAATATAAAGAATGATTGGAATAATCACTGATAGACGGAATGTTTTTCGAGTTACTTCCTTTGCATCACTGCTTTTGATTACTTCTCGCCAAATTTCAACCAAAAAGTTATGGTTATAAGCAAAATTCTGTTTAATGTTTTTATTTTAGCCTGATTTGAGGTAAGTTGATACTAAGAAAAATCGAGTCTAATAGTTATTTCCCGGGAAATATCGACAAAATCATAGTGATAGACTAGTTAGTTTCTTGAGAAAACAGGGTTAATATATCCACTATAATTTAATTGCGCTACCTCTAGAAAAACATCTACGGGAGCATGAAAATAGTGTTTGTTGTTGAAATTTATAAGGCATATCCTAATCAATGGCAGTTCTTATCCCGGATCGAAAAAAACTGTGGCGAAGAGATTGAGGATATTGTTAAAAATAACTCTCTAAATAAAGGAGTCGTTTCTAAGGTAAAGGAACGAACTAATATTGTGAAGATGCCTAAAAGATTAAAAGTTACCAACAGTAATGGGAACCATATACCTAAAAGTAGCTTGCCACCAGTATTGATAAATAAAATAATACAATTAGCAACATTTACTAACCCTGAATTCTTTAAAGCCAAGTCGAAGAGATTATCAACATATAAGATACCAAGAATAATTGATTGTACAGAAAATTACACAGACTACATCATCTTACCAAGAGGGTGTTTGGATCGTTTAAAAGCATTAATGCTGGAAAATGGTACTGAGCTATTAGTGAAAGGAAGATTCAGACCTGTTTTTGGAATCCTCTTTACTAGCTGTTTTAAAATATTCCTGTTCGAAAACCGATTTTTATGGTATAGTATACATAGAAGAATAAATTATTCATAAAATAATAAGGACCGAAGATACTGCTAATATCTCCGGTCAGCAATGAGTCGCTCCTCTTCAAGAGAGGCAGCGCAGTAAGGATAGACCTCGCCGGACTGGTAATCTCAGAGAGGTCTATTTTTTATGGTCGATGATTACTACAACGAGTGTTGCGAACGCAATCATGATAACCATTGTCTCGAAAACAGACATAGGCAACACCTCCCTTCGTTATAGCATATCGCATGACACTATAACGGCAAAAAGTGCGCCGACCTCCCATGAGAAAAAGCAACTATTGCATGTAATCATTATACCTTAAAGTATCAAAAAGCAAAAGAACAAATGTTCTTTTGCGACCTGCCACCATTGCCTTGTAATCCAATACTAAAAGAAGAGCTACTAAATTCAGCACTCCTCTCTTTAATCTTCTACACCCTCTTCACAGAAATAGCCTGAGAATAACTCGTTACTCTACACCCATCTAAATCTGCTTCATTAAGCAGTCCGAGTTCGATTGCAGCGTTTACCTTTCCATCATCAGGTTTTTTAACTACTTGAATGAGGTCATGCATTTGTAATTCTTCTAGTCGTTCAACTGTATCCATCTCTTTAAACTTTTCTGTTTTTCGAATCTGTCGCAGAAGTCTGTAGTCTCCTTCGGTAAACTCCCCCTTTTTATTAGGTCCACTATATTTATCCATATGTGTATGGAAAGAAGCTTTCAATTGACTCATTTCAGATTCGATTTCTTTCTTTAACTTGTTCAAATCATAATAACGGGCTAGCATATCCTCTGTTAACAGCAAATTATCTGTGTTCATTATACCCCTCCAAAAAATATTGTTTGTAGAGTTTATTGATGGGATAGATGAATTATTCATTATTTTTGGTAGGTGTTTTGAAGCTTTCGATGGCATGAATTACGAAATTTGCAGATGGAAAAGGATTGGGTTAAAACAGAGATATAGTGATATTAAGTAAAGAAAAATTCATTTATGAGTCAGAATGCTAGTGCTCAATTTCGGCACTAGCATTCTGATTAACTATATTTGTGAATTGCATCTAATGTTTTTTGCCGCGCATGCATTAGGTCTTCATTGTTAAGCAGTTTGTAGGTTAATAAATCCAGCAGGAAGAGACCGGGTATCTGAGAATTAATGAACTTAGGATCATCAATGTATTTATAGCTTGATATAAGTATAACTTCGTCAGCAAGCTCACTTAATACAGTTTGCTCGAAATTCGTTACAACGATAATTGTAACGTTATTGTTTTTTGCTATTTTTGCTGAGTCGATAACTGGTTTCGTTTTACCAGAATTAGAAAAACAAATGAGCAAGTCGTTTTCCTGTAGCAGGCTGCTTTTCATTAATAAATCATGTGCATCCGTCACAGATTCAGAAGCAATCCCCATTCGATATATTCTACTGTTGAATTCATGTGCGATCAAACCAGAGTTTCCAATCCCACAAAATAACACCTTATTTTTGTTTAAAATGAGTTTTACGATTCTACTTGTTTGTTCTTCGCTAAAGAACTCCTGTGTTGATTTAATAATTGTTTGGTAATAATTGTAAACTTTTTCAAAGGTGTGATCGCTTTTTCTGCTTTCCGTACTGTTTCCAATTAAGGAAAATTTCATTTGCTGAAACGTATTGAAATCAATTTTTTTGCAAAATCTGGTTATACTAGCTGGAGATACTTGAATTTCTTCAGATAAGTCGATAATGGTTTTATCACGTATGGAAGCTTTATTGGCGAGTAAATATCTGGTGATTTTTTTATCATTATCAGTTAATGAAGAATTGTATTTTTGAATCCTATTCTCAAAATTCAACAGATTCATCTCCTTTCTTAACTCTAAGTAATTTTATCATACCATCAAATATTATATTGACATAGATGAAAGCGTTTGTTAATATTTTTTGTGAAAATAATTTTCTGGAGGTGTAATATTTATGAAAAAGTTTTTCGGTAAAGCGCAGCAATTTGGGAAATCATTTATGTTACCGATTGCTATCCTACCTGCAGCAGGTCTATTACTAGGAATAGGGGGTGCTTTATCCAATCCAAATACAGTTAATGCATATCCAATCTTGGACCAATTCTTGCTCCAAGCGATTTTTACAATAATGAGTTCCGCGGGTAATATTGTGTTTGCAAATTTACCGGTTATATTTGCAGTAGGGGTTGCCATTGGACTGGCAAGATCAGATAAAGGTACAGCTGGCTTAGCTGCTTTAATTGGTTATTTAGTTATGAATGCAACGATAAATGCTATCCTAATTATTTCTGATAAATTAGCTACAGATAGCCTTTCAGCAGTTGGACAAGGTGTAACACTAGGGATTCAAACATTAGAATCAGGTGTGTTCGGCGGGATTATTGTTGGTATTATGGCAGGATTATTGCACAATCGATTTAATAAAATTGAACTTCCACAATTCTTAGGTTTCTTTGGAGGATCGCGGTTTGTTCCAATCATAACTTCCTTTTCTGCAATCATTCTTGGAACGGTCATGTATTATGTATGGCCAATGATTCAAAATGTCATCTTTAATTTTGGAGATATAGTTAATGCGACCGGTTATATCGGTACATTTTTCTATGGTTTTATACTAAGAATGTTAGGGCCATTCGGGTTGCATCACATTTTCTATCTACCTTTCTGGCAAACCGGTTTAGGTGGTGCGTTAGAAATTGGAGGGCAATTAATCCAGGGAACGCAAAATATATTCTTCGCACAATTGGGTGATCCGACAACGACAAAATTCTTTGAAGGTACATCACGTTTTATGTCTGGACGATTTATTACAATGATGTTTGGTTTATTAGGTGCAGCATATGCGATTTATCGTACTGCAAAGCCTGAACATAAAAAAGTTGTTGGTGGGTTAATGCTTTCAGCTGCATTGACATCCTTCTTAACAGGGATTACAGAGCCATTAGAATTTTCATTCTTGTTTATCGCTCCATTACTTTATGTGATGCATGCAATTTTTGATGGTCTAGCATTTATGCTGGCTCATATTTTCCAAATAACAATCGGGCAAACATTCTCTGGAGGATTTATTGACTTCATTTTATTTGGAGTATTACAAGGACAGGCACTAACCAACTGGATGTACGTTATTCCAATCGGAATCATTTGGTTCTTCTTATATTTCTTTACGTTCACATTCTTAATTAAGAAGTTTAACTTTAAAACGCCTGGACGCGAAGACAAGAAAGCAGAAGATGATACTACTGTTCAAACAGCTCAAGGTTCCGGAGAAGAACGACCACTAGCAATCATCCAAGCATTGGGTGGAAGAGATAACCTAGTTGATGTCGATAATTGTGCAACGAGATTGCGTGTCACTGTTAAAGATGGGGAAATGGTAAATGAAGCAGCTTTACAACAAACAGGAAGTAAAGGTGTTATTGTTAAAGGAGAAGGAGTACAGGTAATCTACGGTCCACAGGTATCAGTTATAAAAAATGAAATCGAAGAAGAACTAGAGAAATAATAGGAGTTGAACGTTTTGAAATTACCAAGTAATTTAATTGTATCGTGTCAAGCATTGGAAGATGAACCACTTCATTCATCCTTTATCATGAGCAAGATGGCGCTTGCTGCTGCTCAAGGTGGAGCAAAAGGAATTCGAGCTAATTCAAAAGAAGATATTATTGAGATAAAGAAAGAAGTCTCCCTTCCTATTATCGGAATTGTAAAGCGGAATTATCAGGGATCAGATGTCTATATTACTGCCACGAGTAAAGAAGTAGACGAATTAATTGAAAGTGGCTGTGAAGTTATTGCGATGGACGCGACCATTAGCGAAAGACCGAAAGAGTCATTAGAAGAATTAGTTAACTATGCGAGAGAACAGGCACCACATGTTGAATTAATGGCGGATATATCAACCATTGAGGAAGCAATTATTGCTGAAAAACTAGGCTTTGATTACGTTGGAACAACATTGCATGGCTATACGAAGCATACAAAAGGGAAGAAATTATATGATCAGGATTTTGCCTTTTTAAAAGAAGTATTGCAAGCAGTGGAAAAACCAGTAATTGCGGAAGGAAATATTATAACACCAGATATGTTGAAGAAATCCTTTGAACTTGGAGTATATGCAACCGTTGTTGGTGGAGCAATTACAAGACCGAAAGACATTACAAGTCGATTTGTTCATGAAATCAAAGATATGCTTTAATAGAAGATAGTGATTAATTTATATAGAAAGGAATTCACACTATGTTTAAAAAACTGTTTAAGCAAAAAAAGGAAGAAAATATAGTTGCACCATTAAACGGAAAAATTGTACCTATGGAAGAAGTTCCTGATCCAGTCTTTAATCAGAAAATGATGGGAGAAGGGATTGCAATTGTTCCGGAAGAAGGAATGGTTTATTCCCCAGTTAACGGAAAGATCATTCAGCTTGCTGAGACAAAACATGCGATTGGACTTATTACGGAAGGTGGGGTAGAGATTCTTATCCATATCGGACTGGAAACGGTCGGATTAAAAGGAGAGGGATTTACCACAAAAGTAAATGTAGGAGATGAAGTAATCGCTGGGCAGCTGTTAATGGAAGTAGACCTGGAATATATTGGTGAACATGCATCGGACACTATCACACCAATTGTAATTACAAATAGTGCAGAAGGTAATAAAACGTATCGCTTTACATCGGAAAAACTTGCAAAAGCAAAAGAGACGGTTATCATTACAGCTGAAGATAAATAGTTGTTATTAGAAATATGTGGAGGGGAAACACATGGTAGAAGGCAATCGGTCGATATTTATAAAGAATGCAAGGCTCTATTTGGAGGATAAAGTGATTCCAAATGGTGGAATTTATATCGAAAATAATCGCATTCAGTCCATTCATGAAGGTAAGGATCTACCACATAATCTTGATCAACATGTTCACATTATTGATGCAACTGACCTAAATGCTATCCCGGGATTTATCGATGGACATATCCACGGTGCGAATGGAGCGGACACCATGGATGCAACAGAAGAAGCGTTAGATAAAATTGCATCGCTTTTACCAATGGAAGGGACGACAAGCTTTCTCGCAACGACGATAACGCAGTCACCAGAGCATATCTCTAAGGCATTGGAAAATGCTGCACGTTATCCAAACAAACCAGGCCAAGCAGAGA
Source organism: Oceanobacillus sp. FSL W7-1309 (assembly GCF_038002145.1). Lineage (NCBI taxonomy): Bacteria > Bacillati > Bacillota > Bacilli > Caryophanales > Bacillaceae > Oceanobacillus > Oceanobacillus sp. FSL W7-1309. Next base: position 724,234 of record NZ_JBBOBX010000001.1, on the reverse strand, counting down.
TGATAGGGGTTCATTTAGAAGGGCCTTTTGTAGAAAAAACAAAGGCTGGCGCGCAACCAAGAGAGTATATTATTAAACCAGATTTGGAACAATTTAAGAAATGGCAACAGCAATCTGGAGGGAAAATAAAAACGATCACGATGGCCCCAGAGCATGATGAAGAAGGTCTGTTTATTAAACACCTAGTACAGTCTGGTGTGAATGTTTCAGCAGGACATACAGATGCTGGATTTGCTGGAATAAAAAAAGCAACAGTACATGGTGTTAGCCAGTTAACCCACCTTTGTAATGCAATGAATGGAATCCATCACCGTGATATTGGTGCGGTCGGTGCGGCATTTCAACTGAATGAATTACGAGCAGAATTAATTGCAGATGGCATTCATGTTGCTCCAGAAATGCTGCAATTAATTTATAATAACATGGGTAGTGAGCGGATTATTTTAATCACGGATGCGATGCGTGCTAAAGGACTACCAGATGGCGATTATGAGCTTGGCGGTCAACCGGTTAAAGTAGAAAACGGGAAAGCTGTATTAGAAGATGGAACACTAGCGGGAAGTATTTTGAGGATGCATGATGGTGCGAAGCAAATGCTGAAGCTAACCGATGTTTCGATTCGTAATATTGTTGAAATGGCTTCCGTTAACCCGGCAAAGCAAATTGGAATTTACGATCAAAAAGGCAGTATTTCACTTGGGAAAGACGCTGATATTCTGTTGGTAGATGATGAACTAAATATAAAATTTACCATTTGCCGTGGGGAAATTTCATTCCAATAAACACTTTGTTGATATTCCATGTTATTATCAAAGTGTATACAAAATTTGACAAGAACTGCTAAGTTCAGAAGTATTTCATTTGGAGGAGATTGGAAAGTGAACGTTATCAAAGTAAAAAACTACGATGAGATGAGTGAAAAGGCAACCGAACTTATTGTAAATCGTATCAATACCTTAGAGAACCCAGTACTTGGTTTAGCAACTGGTTCAACACCAGAAGGTCTCTATCAACGAACAATTAAAAAGTTTGAGCAAAAAGAAGTATCGTTTAAAAATGTAACTACTTTTAATTTAGATGAGTATGTCGGATTAGATAAAGATGATTCAAATAGCTATTATTATTTTATGAATGAAAAGCTATTTCGTCATGTAGATATTGCAATGGATCGTGTTCACGTTCCAAATGGTGTTGCTCAGGATTTGGAAAAAGAATGTATGGAACATGAGCGAGCAATTGAACAAGCAGGTGGGATTGATGTTCAGGTTTTGGGGATTGGCGGAAATGGACATATTGGTTTTAATGAACCAGGAACTTCCTTTTCTAGCAGGACACATGTTGTTGACTTAGATGAGTCCACGATTCAGGCCAATGCGCGATTCTTCAATTCAATTGACGACGTACCAACACAAGCAGTTTCTATGGGAATCGAGACAATCATGAACAGTAAAGAGATTCTGTTACTCGTTTCTGGTGAAGCAAAAGCAGATGCAATGGCAAAATTGCTGAATGGCGAAGTGTCTGAAGACTTCCCGGCTTCTATTTTGAAACAGCATGAAAACGTAACAGTCATTGTTGACGAAGCAGCATTGACTGTTGCAGAAAGTAAATAATTATTTCAACGAGCGCTCGCATTGAGCGCTTTTACTTTTCCATTAGCACCATGCCAGGCGAAATAGCAGCAGTTAGGACACCATTCTTGGCAGCGAAGGCACCATCCCATGCAGTTAAGACACCATTCGCAAAAATAAGGCACCATTCCGCACAGCTAGGACACCATCCGCAAAAATAAGGCACCATCCCGCGCGGCTAGGACACCATTCGCAAAAATAAGGCACCATCCCATGCGGTTAAGGCGCCATTCCTCGCAGCAAAGACACCACCAATCGCATTTGAATTCCTAACTTAATTCGTGATTAAGATAGAAATAAACAGGGTACAGTAAGAAAAGAAAATACAAGCTTGAATTCAATCCCTTACCTTAACCGTAGACAAGTTTTACATTTCCCACCCTCCTTATTAAATTATGTCAACAATAATTATGCCAATTTGCCACTTTCTTTTAATTGAATAACCTACCATACTCGCTTACGATTAATAATGATGCAATTTTGAAAGGAGAATATTAAATGGCTGAACAAAAAGGAATTCGTGCCAAAGTACAACGTTTCGGAAGCTATTTGAGCGGTATGATTATGCCGAATATTGGTGCTTTTATTGCATGGGGAATTATTACAGCTTTATTTATACCGGATGGCTGGTGGCCAAATGAAGATTTGGCAGCATTAGTCGATCCAATGCTTTATTACTTATTGCCACTTTTAATTGGTTTTACTGGTGGGCGTATGGTTTATGATTTACGTGGTGGAGTTGTCGGTGCTACTGCAACAATGGGTGTTATTGCAGGAGCAGACATCCCAATGTTCTTAGGAGCAATGGTTGTTGGACCACTCGCAGGGTATTTAATGAAGAAAATTGACCAGGTGCTCCAGCATCGAATTCGTCAAGGTTTTGAGATGCTTTATAACAACTTCTCAGCAGGGATTCTTGCTGCGCTTTTAGCAATTGTTGCTTTACTTGGAATTGGACCATTAGTAGGCGCATTGAATAAAGCCTTAGCTGCTGGAGTTGAAGTTATTGTCAATGCAGGTTTATTGCCTCTTGCCAATATCATCATTGAACCTGCAAAGATACTATTTTTAAATAATGCAATCAATCATGGAATTTTAAGTCCGATTGGAGCGGATCAAGCCTCACAATTTGGAAAATCAATTCTATTCTTATTGGAAGCGAATCCAGGACCTGGTTTAGGTATCCTGCTTGCCTTTATGATCTTTGGAAAAGGTGCCTCCAAAAGCTCTGCTTCTGGTGCGGCAATTATCCAATTCTTTGGTGGGATTCATGAAATTTACTTCCCGTATGTATTAATGAAACCAGCATTAATTTTAGCAGCTATCGCTGGTGGGGTTAGTGGTGTGTTTACCTTCCAATTGTTTGATGTAGGACTAAGAGCTCCTGCTTCACCTGGTAGTATTTTTGCCGTATTGGCGATGACAGCACAAGATAGCTACGTCGGTGTTATCCTTGGTGTGCTCATTGCAGCTGCTGTTTCATTTGCTGTTGCAGCAATTATATTGAAAACAGGCAAAGCTACTAATGATGATCTTTCTGAAGCTACCAGTAAAATGGAAACAATGAAAGGGAAGAAAAGTTCAGTTGCTGGATCATTAAACCAAGCTACTGAAGAGCAAGTTGAAGGAGCAGCAGTGGAAAGCAAGCAAGCTTCCGATGTAGATAAAATTATCTTTGCTTGTGATGCTGGAATGGGCTCCAGTGCAATGGGTGCTTCCTTATTAAAAAATAAATTTAAAAAAGCAGATATTGATATATTTGTGACGAATAAAGCGATTAATGAAATTCCAGATGATGCGGATATCGTGGTCACGCATAAGGATCTAACGGATCGTGCAAAAGCGAAAGTACCAGCAGCTGAACATATTTCCGTAGAAAATTTCTTAAATAGCCCAAGATATGATGAGTTAGTAGAACGTCTAAAAAAATAAGAGAAGTTTCGAATAGCAAGGTTGAGGTGGTGAAGGCTTCTGAACATTTCTAATCGTGAGCGTAAAATCCTTGAAATTTTATTGGGAAATCCTGAGGGTATAACTGTAAAAGATATTGCCAAGGAATTAGAAGTTAGTGCTCGAACCATTCATCGTGATTTAAAAAACACAGAAGATATTACAAATCACTACAACCTAATATTAGAAAAAAAATCCGGTGTTGGCCTTCGGTTAGTTGGCATGGAGCAGGATCGAAGGCAATTTCTCTCAGCATTAGCGAATGTTACTGTCTTTGACTTTACACCAGAAGAAAGACAATCGATTATTTTGGCTACCCTTCTTGAAATGAAGGAACCAATAAAGCTGTTTACGCTAAGCACAGAATTAAAAGTAACGGAAGCAACAATCAGTCATGATCTTGATCAATTAGAAAAAGAAATAGCATCCTATCGTCTTATTTTGATTCGAAAAAGAGGGTACGGAGTGGAAATTGCCGGTGACGAGGCGAATAAACGTGCAGCATTAAGCAGCTTGATTTCAAAGCATATTGATCCATTTGAGTTCGTGTCATTGATAAAGGATAATATTCAAAAGAAATCACAGGATCAATTTTCTGCGATTTCCAATAGGCTATTAGGTTTAGTAAATCCAGAGCATCTAATTGTGATTCGACAACGGGTGGAACAGGCAAGAGAAGAATTACCGTACGAATTAGCAGATAGTGCATTGATTGGGTTGGTTGTTCATTTAGCGTTAGCGATTGAGCGACTGCAGAAGGGTGATTCGATTCAATTTGACCAAGCACAGCTAATGCAAATGGAAGGTACAAAAGAATATCGTGTTGCTGAAAAAATGATACGTGATATAGAAGGCCCCCTTGGGATGGCCATCCCCGATGATGAAATTGGCTACATCACGATGCATTTAATGGGAGCTAAATTGCGGTCTGATTCGAACTATATTGACATGTATCCTGATGAGGATATCGTTTTTTCAGCTAATCAATTAATTCGTTCCGTCAGTAAGCAAATCAATGTACCGCAGATGAACAATAAACAGCTGCTAAATGATTTAGTTGCCCATCTGAAGCCAGCTATTTATCGATTAAAACAAGGGATGACAATAAAAAATCCATTGATTAGGGAAATCAAGCAGGATTACGATGAGTTATTTCATATGATTACGGCAGCTGTTAAGGATACGTTTCCAAATATGGAATTCCCGGATGATGAAATAGGATACCTTGTTCTTCATTTTGCAGCGGCATTGTTAAACAATGAAAAAGCAGTAGATTTACAAGCGTTAGTCATCTGTTCGAGTGGAATTGGTACTTCAAAAATGCTAGCGACAAAGCTCGTTCAGCGTATACCAGAGATTAAGCATGTTGAAAATGCATCTATTTTTGACTTAAATAAATTAAACGTGGAAGCTTATGATGTCATTGTGTCGACGATTCCGTTAAAAGAATTTGACCACGATTATTTACTCATTTCTCCGATGCTTACTCAAAACGAGATTCATCAGGTGAAAAAGGAGATAAAGAAAAGAAAGCTTACGGTTCATATGAATAATAAAGAACCACGAGTAACGACAGATAGCAGTAATTTTACTGTTCGCATGGAAGCACTGCAAAATTATTTACGAGCAACTCTGGATCTTCTAGATTCATTCCAAGTTTATGACGTTACGGATAATTTAACAATAGACTCGGTATTACGTTTGGTTTGTAAGACGTTAGCAGAAAATAAAATCATACAAAGTGAAAAAATTGTATTTAAAAAACTGCAATTAAGGGAACAGATAAGTGGATTAGGAATTCCAGCTACGTCCATTGCACTTTACCATACACGTTCCAATGCAATCCACAAGCCGACGTTTTCCATTTATAAATTAAACCACCCGCTTGCTATCCGCGGAATGGATAACAACCAAATGGAAATGGATACGGTAATCGTTATGCTGGCACCTGAGATAACCCATCAAGAAGTCCTGGAGATCTTAAGCTTTCTAAGCAGTTTGATTATCCAGGATCAGACAAGTATTTCTTTATTTGAATCCGGAGATGAACCAAAGATAAAACAGTATCTTTCCGAACAACTAGAGCTATTTATACATGAAAAAGAATTAATTTAAGGAGTGAGTTTTATCATGGCAAAAGAAATTTTAAGCAAAGATAACATTCAGTTAGATACAAAATTAGCTAACAAAGAGGAAGCAATTCGTTTCACAGGTAAGATCCTAGTCGATAATGGGTACGTTGAGCCAACTTACGTGGAAAAAATGCTTGAACGTGAAGAGCTAACTTCTACATTTATGGGTAATAGCGTTGCTATCCCACATGGTACAGAGGATGCAAAGGAATTAGTAAAGGAAACAGGGATTTCAGTTGTTATCGTACCAGAGGGTGTGGATTTTGGTGACGGAAACACGGTGAAAATCTTGATTGGTATTGCTGGTAAAGGTGATGACCATTTGGAAGTTCTATCAAAAATTGCGATTGTACTTTCTGAGGAAGAAAATATCCAAACAATTGTTAACGCAACGACAAAAGAGGAAATCATAAGCATTTTTGATGAGGTGAACTAAATGCTAGCAGTACATTTTGGAGCTGGAAACATCGGCAGAGGCTTTATCGGGGCTCTGCTCTATCAAGCGAATTATCATACAACGTTTGTCGATGTTAATGAAGGCATTATTAACGAAATAAACGAGAAGCAGCAATACAATGTTGTGTTAGCAGCAGAAGAAAGTGAAACATTAACGGTAAAAGATGTTTCCGGAATCAATAGCATTACAGATCCAGATAAAGTAATCGAAGCAATTGGGAAAGCAGATCTCATTACAACTGCTGTCGGACCAAACATTTTGGCCATTATCGCAAAGTTAATTGCAGAAGGATTACAGAAACGAATCAAGACAAATAATAAGGCCTTAAATATCATTGCTTGTGAAAATATGGTTGGTGGAAGTTCACTGCTTAAAGAACATATTTACAAACAAGTAACAGCAGACGAACAACAACAATTTGATGAAGTGTTTGGATTTCCAAATGCTGCAGTAGACCGAATTGTTCCAAACCAAGTGAATGAAGATCCATTATTAGTCTCTGTTGAACCATACTTTGAGTGGGTTGTTGAAAAACCAGCATTCAAAGGTGAGGTACCTGTAATTGATGGTGTCACATATGTGGAAGATTTAACACCATACATTGAACGGAAATTATTTACGGTGAATACCGGTCATGTCGTGCCTGCATATATTGGGCGCTCCCTTGAATATGCAACCATCAATGAAGCAATGCATGATGAAAAAGTACAGGAGATCATTAAGGGAGCTTTAAATGAGTCTGGTGAAGCACTGATTCAGACCTATCATTTTGACCGCACCGAACATCAAAACTATATTGATACGATTATCGGTCGCTTTATGAATCCATATATCTCAGACGAAGTAACACGAGTTGGACGTGGACCAATTCGTAAGCTAGGTCCACGAGATCGTATCATTCGTCCCGCAAGTTTATATATGGATGTAACAGGAAACGTGCCAACTTATCTGGTTCAGGTGATTGTAGCTGCATTACAATACAAAAATGCTCAGGATGAAGAAGCAGTAAAATTACAGCAAATGATCGCTGAACAAGGTTATGAAAAAACGTTGCAAACTATTTCAGAACTGGATGCTAATCACCCATTGATTGCAGCAGTGATGAAGGAAGTATAAGCTTAAGAGACACGTGGGTGCACGTGTCTCTTTTCTATTTTACTCCCATAACCATCCCCCGCAGCTAAGACACCAATCGTAAAAATAAGACACCATCCTCTGCAACTAAGACACTAATCACAAAAATAAGACGCCATCCTCCGCAACTAAGACACCAATCGTAAAAATAAGTCGCCATCCTCCGCAACTAAGACACCAATCGTAAAAATAAGACACCATCCTCCGCAACTAAGACACCAGTCAAGACACCATCCCCCGCAACTAAGACACTAATCACAAAAATAAGACGCCATCCCTCTCAGCTAAGACACCATTCACAAAAATAAGACACCACCCCTCTCAGCTAAGGCACATCAGCCCCACCCGTCGGCAACCACATTCTGATTTTAAATTAGTACACCTATTTAATTTTTGCTATACTAATGAACATAAAAGGATAAGAACAGGAGAAGTTGACATGGCAACCACATTACTAGCTAGAATAAACGAACGGCTTCACCAATTTTCCAAAACGGAGAAGAAAATTTCTGCGTACATATTAAATCACGCAGAGCTAATCCCAAACATGACAACGAAGGAACTGGCGAATAAAGCAGATGTAAGTGAAGCAAGCGTAATTCGGTTCGCAAAAACAATTGGGATAGGGAGCTTTAAGACATTTAAAATTTCCTTAGCACAGGAATTAGCTGTAAAAGAAGGATATATCACGGACTTTTCAATTTTGCAGAAAAAGGATTCCCCATACGAAATGTTCCAGAAAGTTGTCCATGTAAACAAGAATGCGATTGAGCTGATAATGGAATCCTTAGATAAAAAAGAGCTCGATGATGCGGTCACGTACCTAAAAAATGCGCGAAAAATTATTTTTTATGGTGTCGGAGGATCTTCGATTGCTGCAATGGATGCACTATACAAATTTACGAAACTCGGATATCAAGTGGAGTTTAATTTAGACTTTCATTACATGCTATCAAAAGTGCCGCATTTTAATAGTGAGGATGTTTTTGTTGCGATTAGTATGTCCGGCAGAACGAAAGATGTTCTGGACTTAGCGCGACTGTCGCAAAAAAAAGGAGCAAAGGTGATAGCAATTACAAACATAAACAAGTCACCATTGTATAAAGAAGCAGATATTCGATTAGCAACCCCGAATGTAGAGCAGGATTTTCGGATTGGCAGCATCACATCAAGAATGACCCAGCTGACAATTATAGATAGCTTATATATTAGTATTTTTAATAGTATTGGTGAGAATGTGCTGGACGAATATCAAGAAGCGAGAGATCATGTTGTGAAATTAAGAAGATAGCTTCTTTTTTTACTTGAAATGAAATTTAATTTCATAAAATTTATTATTTATATTGACTTTTAATTTCATAAATAGGTAAAATAGAGGTGAAAGAAAGTAGAGGAGGCAAAAATTATGCTTGAAAAATTAACAACGGAAGCGCGAAATCAACATACGATGCATTTAGATGAAATGACTACGTTGGATATTTTGCGCACGATGAATAAAGAAGATCAACAGGTTTTAACGGCGATTAAGGAGCAACTTCCACAAATTGAGAAGGCTACGAAATATGCAATTGAATCATTCAACAAAAACGGAAGACTTATTTACGTTGGGGCAGGAACAAGTGGTAGATTGGGAGTTTTAGATGCTGTAGAATGTGTTCCTACATTTGGTACGTCCCCAGAGATGGTACAAGGAATTATTGCGGGTGGAATGAAAGCGCTTTATGAAGCGGCTGAGGGGGCTGAGGACGATCCAGAACTTGGAGCAAACGATTTAAAGAGCATTCAACTGTCAGAAAATGATACGGTCATTGGAATTGCTGCAAGCGGGCGTACCCCTTACGTTATCGGAGCATTACAATATGCGAATTCGAAAAAAGCGAGTACAGTAAGTATATCCTGTAATAAAGACGCAGTAATGAGTCAATACGCTTCGGTGGCGATTGAACTTCTAACGGGATCTGAGGTACTAACTGGTTCTACCAGATTAAAGGCTGGCACTTCTCAGAAGATGGTCTTAAATATGATTTCTACTGCATCGATGGTAGGGATTGGTAAGGTTTACCAAAACTTTATGGTAGATTTAAAGCCGACAAATGAGAAATTAGAAGAAAGGTCCAAACGAAATATTATGGAAGTTACTGGAGTCGATTATGAAACTGCAGCCTCTTATTTTGAGAAATCGAAGCATCAGGTGAAGATAGCAATCGTTATGATTTTATTGCAATGCTCCTATGAAGATGCTATTAACAAGCTTAAGAACTCTGACGGATTTGTGCGACGCGCATTAGCAAAGTAAGAAAAAGGAGGGGTCAATTATGAAGAAAGAACAAAGAATGGCTACAGATATATTAGAACATGTTGGTGGAAAAGACAATATTCAGCGAGTCGCTCATTGTATGACAAGGTTGCGTTTGTCATTAAAGGACGATTCGAAAGTGAATATGACTGACTTAAAGCGTGTAGAAGGTGTGATGGGAGTTGTTGAGGATGAAACGTTACAGGTCGTTATTGGACCTGGAACCGTAAATAAAGTTGCTGCTGAGATGAGTCAACTAACCGGGTTTGGTATCGGTGAAGATGCAACACCAGATGATTTAACATTTGAAGAAAAAGCAGCCCTTGATAAACAAAAACTCAAAGCAAAAAATCGAACACCATTTAAAAATTTTCTGCGTAAGCTTGGAAATATTTTTATTCCACTTATTCCAGGTTTGGTTGCTTCAGGGATTCTTAATGGAGCAGCTAACTTTGCAGTGAATGCAGGAGTAGACAGAGAGCAAACATGGATGCAAATTTTACTTTTGCTTGGAAGCGTTGTCTTTGCATCATTAGGAATATTGGTTGGTTGGAATACGGCAAAAGAATTTGGCGGGACACCGGTATTAGGCGCCATTGCAGGAATGTTCTTATTTAGCCCGCTGCTCGCAGATATTACGATTTATGGTGAAGCCCTAACTCCTGGTAGAGGTGGTTTGTTTGGTGTTATTTTCGCCGCCTGGTTAATGACATTTGTTGAGAAAAATGTTCGTAAAGTGATGTGGGATGCAGTAGATATTATCTTTACACCTTTGATCACATTACTTGTTGTTGGATTTGCTTCATTATACGCCGTTATGCCAGTAGCTGGTATTTTGTCAGATGGTATCACGATGGGGCTAACTGCTTTAATTGATACAGGTGGGGCGATAGCAGGAGCAGTACTAGCAGGATTTTTTCTGCCATTAGTTATGGTTGGTTTACACCACGGCTTAACCCCGATTCACCTTGAATTAATTAATGTCTATAATGAGACTGCATTGTTAACCATTTTAGCGATGGGTGGAGCTGGACAAGTTGGTGCTGCGATTGCGATTTTTGTAAAAACAAAGAATACGCGTCTGCGAAATATTATCAAAGGGAGTGCACCAGTAGGGTTCCTGGGAATTGGCGAACCATTAATGTATGGAGTAACATTACCATTAGGAAGACCGTTTTTAACAGCTTGTCTGGGAGCTTCCGTTGGTGGAGCATTCCAAGCAGTTATGAGTACAGCATCATCGGGAATTGGCGTTTCTGGTTTGTCACTAATCCCACTTATAACAAACGGACAATATATAAGCTATTTCCTCGGACTCGTCATTTCGTATGCGTTTGGATTCCTATTTACGTATGCATTTGGCTTTAAGGAAAGCATGGCAGATGGTATTTAATAGGCTTTAAGATTAGGAGGTTGCTTTAACCTCCTATCTTTGCTTACATAAAAAATAAATGGAGGGAATCAGTGTGTTAGGAATTTCTGTTTATCTAGGGAATGAGCCAATTGAACAGCAGACTCCCTATATTCGTAAGATGAAAGAAAGTGGATTTCAGTCGATTTTTACATCGCTTCATATTCCTGAGGATGATCATTCAGCCTATAAGGATCGGCTTCAGGAACTTGGAAGAGTAGCTACTGAATTAGATATGGAATTGATGGCAGATATCTCGCCGAATTCATTACAGGCACTAGGGTTTAATTGGGAAAATGCGGATGAATTACTAAATTGGGGACTTTCAGGTCTTCGGATCGATTATGGTGTGGACGAGCAAACGATTATTAATTTGTCTCACAAAATGCGCATCGCACTAAATGCAAGTACGATTACAGCGGATTCGTTACACGATATGAAAGCAAAGGGGCTAAACACTGAAGCAGTGGAAGCTTGGCATAATTATTATCCACGACCAGAAACAGGACTCGGGTTAAGTGATTTTATCCAAAAAAACAGGCTGTTAAAATCGGCAGGGATTACTGTAATGGCATTCATTCCTGGGGACAAGCAATTAAGGGGTCCGCTATATGAAAAACTGCCAACCTTGGAACAGCATCGCAAGCACTCACCTTTTACTGCTTTTTTGGAATTAGAGAAACTGGCAGGGGTGGATAAAATTGTGGTAGGTGACGTTGAATTAAGTGAAGCGTCATTAGAACAATTTCGCGACTATAAGCAAGATGAAATTGTCGTTCGAGCTGTTCCAGATAAACTGACAGACTCTGAAATCCTTAGCAAATCAGTGAGTCCATTCACCAACCGGGCAGATAACGCGAGAGACTGTATCCGTGCAGTTGAATCGAGAGGTTATGCGCAATTTGGAGAAGCAGTTGTTCAGCCCCGCAACTGTGTGGAACGATCAGCTGGATCCATTACGATCGATAATAAGAAATATATGCGTTATCAAGGAGAAATTCAAATTGCATTAGCCGATTTACCAGCAGATGAAAGAGTAAATGTACTTGGAAAAGTCATTGACGATGATTTACCATTGCTTCCATGGATTAAGGGCAACCAGAAGTTTCGGATTAAATGGGTGTAATCAAGGTATCTTTAGCAGAATGTCAGGAACAAAGGAGGGAATAAGGATGATCATTAGATCAATCGCGGAAAGTGATGCAGAAAATTTTGTTGAGCTAAGTAAGGAAATCGATGCATCTGGCTTTATGTTACATGATCCAGGAGAACGCGATACGACGATCGAGCAACAACGAAAATCAATCGAACGGATTCTAACTGAAAAAAATACAGTCTTTTTAGTAGCTGAAGCTGATAACAAATTGGTTGGCTTTATTGCAGCATTCGGTGGGAAACTGATTAGAAACAAGCATTCAGCATACCTTGTTTTAGGCATTCTCGAAGCATATCAAGGACAAGGAATAGCTACAAAATTATTTCAGCGAATTTTTGAGTGGGCAAAAGAAGTTGGGATTTCAAGATTAGAATTAACAGTTATAAAAGAAAATATAAAAGCATTTAATTTATACCGAAAAATGGGATTCGTTGTAGAGGGAGAGAAAGTCAATTCTCTCATGATAAACGGTGAGCCCGTTAATGAGTATTATTTATATAAATTTGTGTGAATGTAGATTTCATTCGAAGTAAATAACTTTCCCTTATGAACTACAACAAAAGGAGCTAACGTCTAAATAGATTAGATTCTTAGCTTCCTTTTTTATGGATTACGAAGGTTTCTGCCGTATAAAGTTATTTATGTCTGTAATGAGTGCCTGAACCAGGCTTCTTTTTGGATATTCGGTACCTCATCACCTAGATTGTAATTTCTTAAGTGCGTAACCCTTGTATTTTCTATAGAACAGCCCCTGTCCCACAATATTGATAATCTACACGAGTCTATAATAATCAATTTTCCCTTCACATATAATCTAATAGATAATCAACTAATCAACTATAAACACTGGTGGAGGCTAGTTATTATGTACGTTTTAGGAATTGATGGTGGTGGTACAAAAACAAAGGGCATCATAGCAAAGTCGAATGGAGAAATAATTGCCGAAGCAACAGTAGGTCCGACCAACCCAAATAGTGTAGATAAGTGGAGTTTGAAAAAAGAGTTGCAGAATCTATTTACTTTATTAAAACAACAGTGTGATTCTTGCTTTTTCCAATTAAAACATGTATTTGCAGGGATGTCAGGTGTTGGCCATCCAACAACGAAAGAGATGGTGCAAAAGATTCTTGTCGACTTACTACCAGATCATGTGCATGTAACAGTAAATATAGATGCTATTAATGCTCTCTATTCAGGTACTTTAGGTAAACCGGGAATTGTACAAATTGCTGGCACAGGCTCCATTACATTTAGTATAAATCATGATGGTTTATCTGACCGTGTGGGGGGATGGGGATATTTAAGTGGGGAGATGGGAAGCGGTTTTGCACTTGGACGTGATGCTTTAGAGGCAGCTTTCTTAGCCTATGATGGATTAGGGACTCCAACAGCAATTAGTAATTTCCTACTTGAATATTTCCAAGCGGCTAAGTTACCCGATATTATCCATGCTGTTTATCAAGAAAAAAACCAGAAAGAACGTGTTGCTTCATTGAGCAAAATAGTAATGAGAGCAGCTGATGATGGTGACCAAGTTGCACAAGGGATCATTCAAAAAAACGCTGTACATATGGGCAAGTCAATTGCTTGTTTACAAACAAAGCGATTTTCAAAAAAGGATAGAGTCCCGGTTGTGCTAACAGGTGGGATTTATAATCGACTTGACCTTTTCCAAGCAATAATCGAAAAAGAAATTCGTCAACATCAATTGGAATCAATACTCACAGTTCCTAAAATGGAACCTATTGGCGGAGCTATTGTTGCTGCGTGGAGGGAAGAAGGAGTTACCGTTAATTCGAGTTTTGTTAAGGTTTTTACAAGATAACCAGTAGTTTACATGAATCAAGTCTTTTTACCTGCCGAGAGTTTGTGCTAGGTATAATGATTTATTTGTTTAATTCTAATAATTACAACTTGTTTAATATTTTGGTTTAATGTAGAATGAAACTGCAATCATGTGAAACATTTAAAATATCGTTCCTATCACGAGAAATGGATAGTTATTTAATATGAGGGAGGAATTTTAGTTGAGTAAAATGAATCTTGAATTAGCAAAAAAACTTATTGAGGGTGCTGAACAAGAAGCAGCAAATATTGGAGTTTCAATGGTTATATCCGTTGTTGATGAGGGTGGAAATCTAATCGCAGTACATCGTATGGATGACGCATGGCTGGCTAGTGTTGACATAGCGCAGAATAAAGCTTGGACTTCTGTTGCGTTAAAGATGCCAACATCAGATTTAGCTGAAGCTACTATTCCTCAAGCTGAATTGTATGGTTTAAACACAACGAATAACGGGCGGATCGTTCTCTTCGGGGGAGGCATTCCATTAGTTGAAAATGATCAGGTTATTGGTGCTGTTGGCGTGAGTGGCAGCTCTGTAGAACACGATGTTCAAGTGGCACAGGCAGCAGTGGATGCTTTTGAAAGTATAAGAGTATAATATAATAGAATAAATGCATATTAAAAAGCAGTGAACGATTAATAATCGTTCACTGCTTTTCTTAGTGTGCCCTGCATGGGCGGAAACTAGGTGGTGAAAGTCCACTACAGGCTTGGCAGTAGGAACTGTTAGCGAAAGGCAAGGTGGCTATCGTGAGGTAGTGGCTGAAGGAAGCTGGACGCAAACTCCTGAACTGACGAACAGAAACTAGATAGAAGGCTGAATTAGGTCGGATAAGTCTGCTAAACAAGACGAAGTCCCATACTGCCCGAAACCTATACAGTAAATCTAGCAGTTACATGGGAGGAAAGTTTTCGCTCTTACCAGGGGAGGTCTTGTGAGGGTGCAGTGGGAGTTGAATGATAACGAACCAGCACAACCAAAGCGGTGACGTTTTGGTGAATCGCAAGAAGTCAGCAGAGGTCATAGTAATGTGAACGGACGAAACATGAAGGACCGAACAATAGTAATTTTGAAAGCTCTAGGAGGGGTGGAAGGTGCGACAACTGCAGAAAACAGGAGAATCTGGCTATCGGCAGAGAAATAGTGTGGAACATGAAGGGTATGTCGAAGTGCATAGTGCCTTTCATGGTGAAAAGAACAATCAAAATGGTGTATCCAATCTGTTTGAAAGAATCCTATCAAGGGACAACCTAAATCAAGCTTACCTTCAAGTAGCCAGGAATAAGGGAACAGCTGGAGTAGACGGTATGACGTACGACCAGCTACTTCCATACTTGAAGGAACATAAAGAGGAATTATTAACCCAGTTACGGCAAGGAAAGTACAAACCGCAACCCGTTCTGCGGGTTGAAATTCCGAAACCAGATGGTGGAAAAAGAAAACTGGGGATTCCTACAGTCATCGACCGGATGCTTCAACAAGCTATTAACCAAGTGTTACAACCAATATTTGAATCAACGTTCTCCGATAATAGTTTTGGGTTTCGTCCAAAAAGTAGTGCGCATCATGCCATCATACGGGCGAAATCGTACTACGAACAAGGATACAAATATGTGGTGGACTTGGATATGAAATCCTACTTCGATACAGTGAATCATGACAAACTTATGTACTTCGTGGAAAAACAGATATCTGATAAGCGAGTGCTTCACTTGATAAGAAGATACTTATTAAGTGGAATTATGATTAACGGTATCTTCGAAAAATCAGAACAAGGAACGCCGCAAGGCGGTAACTTATCTCCGTTACTCAGTAATATCTATTTAAATGAACTGGACCAACTCTTGGAAAAGCGTGGTCATCAATTCGTTCGTTACGCAGATGATTGTAATATCTATGTGAAAAGTAGAAGAGCTGGTTATCGAGTGATGAACAGTATCACCAAATTTCTTGAGGGGGATTTGAGTCTTACCGTCAATCGAGAAAAGAGTGCAGTCGGTAGCCCGCTGAAACGAAAGTTTCTGGGTTTCTGTTTATTAGTTACGAAGAAGGGTATAAAAATTCGTCCGCACCAAAAAGCAAAAGTAACGGTGAAATCGAAACTCAGGCAAATCACCAAACGTAATCGCGGGAGAGAGCTTGAAGTGATTCTAAAAGAAATCCGGCAACTTATGACAGGGTGGATAAACTACTATGGCATAGGGGAAATGAAAGGATTTATGAAGGATCTCAATGGCTGGCTGAAGCGAAGAATTAGACAATATATCTGGAAACAGTGGAAAAGCCCACGTACGAAAAGGAGAAATCTAATTCGCTTAGGAATTGACAAATATAAAGCTTATGAATGGTCAAATACAAGAAAAGGCTACTGGACTATATCCAAGAGCTATATTCTTCACCGTTCATTGACAGATAAAGAACTGGCATCAAGAGGATATAAAGATATCGCTCTACAATACCAGTTCGTACACTCAAACTATTGAACCGCCGTATACGGAACCGTACGTACGGTGGTGGGAGAGGGGCGAAAAGTTACTTAACTTTTCCCTCTACTCGATTTTATAAATACATATACTGAAATGTAACCGTGTAGGAAAATAAATTTTAAAGCTATCAGTATGATTCTTGCTATTAAAACGATAACTGTTGGATAAATACTAGAGAAGAATTACTGAAAGATTATTTAGTTATATTAAAAACACCGTCCGCTCTTCCAACAATAACTTTATCAGCCATCCCTACAAACAACCCTGTTTCAACAACACCTACAAGCATTTTTAAATCCCTTTGCAATGCTTCTGGTTCTAGAATTTCATCAAAGGAGCAGTCCAGAATGTAGTTGCCATTATCGGTGATAAACACTTCTTCATCTTTATGGCGCAATGCTGGTCTGCCGCCTAATTTTTCAATGGTTGTTGAAGTTCGTTCCCAACCGAAAGGCGTTACCTCTACAGCTAGCGGAAATGCTCCCAGATGAGTTACAAGTTTTGATTCATCAACAATAACAATAAACTCTTTTGCAGCAGCTGCGACAACTTTTTCGCGCAGTAATGCACCGCCTCCGCCTTTGATAAGCTGCAGGTTTTCATCGACTTCATCAGCACCATCAATTGCTATATCCAATTGCTGTACCTTTGAGAAATCAGTAAGTGGTACACCGAATTCTTCTGCCCATTTGGCTGTCGTGTTGGAAGTGGGGATAGCAGTAATATTTAGTCCTTCTTGTACACGTTCACCTAATCTTTTCACCATCCAGTAAACTGTAGATCCAGATCCTAGGCCGACTTTCATGCCGTCTTTAACTAAATTCGCTGCCTCTTCTCCAACTAACTTTTTTAACTCGTCTGCATTTTGCATCTTGTAACATCTCCTATTTGTGAAAAAAATTATAAAATAGCTTCCACGTTCAATACTGATTCAACATGCTTAACAACATTTTCAACTGTAAAACCATACGCTTCAATCACTTTATTACCTGGTGCAGATGCTCCGAAAGTGTCAATTCCAAGAATTCCTCCTTGTTCACCTGTATAGCGTTCCCAGCCGAAAGTGGTTCCCATTTCGATTGCAACACGTGCTTTCACTTGAGGAGGAATTACTTCATTTTTATATGCTGCATCTTGTTGGTTGAAGCGATCCCATGAAGGCATGCTAACAACGCGTACATCGATTCCTTTTTCTTTCAGTGCTTTCTGGGAATTAATCGCCAGTTGAACCTCAGATCCAGTTGCTAATAATAGTGCATCAGGTGTCTCTTTTTCTGAGTTGCTTACGATATAGGCACCTTTTTTAACACCTTCATAGGCATTTTCTTTTGTTGATTCCAGTGTTGGTAAATCTTGTCTTGTTAAAACAAGTGCTGTAGGCTGATCTTTTGATTCCAGTGCTAGGCGCCATGCAGCAGCGGTTTCGTTAGCATCAGCAGGACGAATCGTGGATAGTCCAGGAATGACACGTAGTGCTGCTAATTGTTCAATTGGTTCATGTGTTGGACCATCTTCACCAACGGCAATAGAATCATGGGTAAATACATAAGTTACAGGTGTTTTCATAATGGATGCCAGGCGAATAGCTGGGCGTAAATAGTCATTAAAGACAAAGAATGTACCACCATATACTTTTAATCCGCCATGCAGAGCCATTCCGTTTAAAGCAGCTCCCATTGCATGCTCACGTACACCAAACCAAATATTTCTTTCTTCGTAACTATCCCGTGAGAAATCGCCTTCACCATTTATCATTGTCTTGTTGGATCCTGCTAGGTCAGCACTTCCGCCAAAGAAGTTAGGTACTGCTTTTGCAATAGCATTTAAAACTTTACCAGAAGATGCTCTTGTAGCAAGCGTATCCTGACCAGCCTCAAAAACTGGTAATGCTTTCTCCCAATCTACTGGAAGCGCATCATGTATTGCCAGCTGAAGCTCTTTTGCTAGTTCTGGATATTTTTCAGTATACATCTCAATCAATTGATTCCATGCAGCTTCTTTTTCTTTACCGTTTTTACCAATTTTTTCATTGAAATCGGCATATACCTCTTCCGGGACATAGAAGGCTTCGTGTTCCCAACGATAAAATTCTTTTGTTAGCTTTGTTTCCTCTGAACCAAGCGGAGAACCATGTGATGCTGCAGATGCAGATTTATTTGGTGAACCATAACCAATTACAGTTTTGATTTCAATTAAAGTTGGTTGTGTTGTATTTGCTTGTGCTTCCTTAATTGCTTTTCTGATTTCATTGATATCGTTTCCATTTTCAACACGGAGAACCTGCCATCCATAGGCTGTGAAACGTTGCTCGGTATTTTCAGAGAAAGATTTATTTAACTCACCATCTAAAGAAATATCGTTAGAGTCATAGAGTGCAATTAATTTGCCTAACCCTAAATGCCCGGCTAATGAAGCAGCCTCATGGGATATTCCTTCCATTAAATCTCCGTCGCTTACAAGCGCATACGTATAATGATCCACGACAGATAGGTCTTCTTTATTAAACTTAGCAGCTAAATGTGCCTCAGCCATTGCCATACCAACAGACATTGCGATACCTTGACCAAGTGGACCAGTTGTTGCCTCCACTCCATCTGTGTGATGTACCTCTGGGTGCCCTGGGGTTTTTGAATCCCATTGGCGAAACGCTTTCAAATCATCTATTGAAACGTTATAACCAGCTAAATGAAGTAGGCTGTATAAAAGCATTGATCCATGACCTGCTGAAAGTACGAAACGGTCACGGTTAAACCATTTAGCGTTTTTTGGATTATGGTTCATGAAATCTGTCCATAGCGTGTAAGCCATTGGAGCAGCTCCCATTGGTAAACCAGGATGTCCAGAGTTAGCCTTTTCGATTGCGTCGATTGATAGGGTGCGAACGGTATTAATGGATAAGTTCTCGATGTTTGTTGACATTAGTAAACGCTCCTTTAATTTATAAATGTTATATGTTTCACATAACTATCGTATAATGAACCGTTTTCAAAAACAAGCATTTTATTGTACGTAATTGTGAATAATATATGTACAAATTTGTATTTTCTGTGTAAATCACAACGTTGTACATTAAATGTTCTGTTTTTTGGGATGAAAACGAATTCAATTTATGTATAATAGATGGTAATATAAAGCTAAAGGAGGATTACGAGTGGTACTGAGCGATCGCGACAAAAGGGTCTTAAATGATTTGATGAGTAATCCAAGTATTACAAGTATGACATTAGAAGAGAAACATTTATTAACAAGAAGACAGCTTGGCTATAGCTTCACGAAGATTAACGAATGGTTAAAAATAAATAGTCTTCCAACAATAGAAAGAACCAGGAAAGGTCAATTTGTGATTGATCAGGCTGTTTTTTCAAAGCTTAATAGTAGTTATGAAGGTGCTGTGGCTTCAGCGATATTTACGGAAGAGCAACGTGTTCAATTAATTATTTTGATGTTGCTAAGCTCCGAAGAAGAGCTGTCGTTAAATCATTTTACAATCGAGCTGGAAGTTAGCAAGAATACGATTCTAAATGACATGAAACAAGCTCAAGTATTCTTGGATGAATACGATTTGACAATTCGGTATTCAAGGAAACATGGATATTTGATTGAGGGTAATGAGTTTCAAGTCCGTAAACTACTCATCCATATTACACATCAAGTACTGCAAATGAGTAATGGGAAAAATAGATTAGAGGATTTATCTGGCATTCAAAATGATTTGTTAGATGAATTTAAAAGGCGTATTGAGAAAGTGGAGAATAAGTTAAACTTAAAATTTACCGACGAAAAATTGGTAACGATGCCATACATTTTGATTCTAATATTAAGAAGAATACAAAAAGGCTGTGAGATAAAATCGTTTTCCATTCGCTATGAGGAGTTATCGGATACGAAAGAGTATCAGGCTACTGAGGAAATTTTATATGATTTTAATGAGATCCCAGTAACAGAGCGCTTATTTATCACATTGCATCTTTTGACGACAAATGTTTATTGGTCTGAATACATTAATGAGGAAGCAATTCCAAATCTAGTTCCAGCTATTAACGATATGCTCAGACAATTTGAGAAGAGTGCTTGTATTTATTTGCAGGAGCGTAATCAGTTATTAGACAAGCTTTTACAGCATCTTCAGCCTGCATATTACCGAATAAAATATCATCTTACAGATACAATTAATTTTCAAGGGTCTTTGAGCAAGGAGTTTAAGGAATTGCATCATCTTGTAAAGCGTTCCATTGGACCGCTTGCAGAGCTGATCGGTGATGACATTCCTGAAAGCGAAACCACTTATGTTACGATGCTTATTGGTGGGTGGATGAACAGACAAGGTGAAAGTATTGAAGAAAAAATAAAAGCAGTTGTGGTTTGTCCGCAAGGTGTATCGGTTTCAAAATTAATGTTTAATGAGCTGAAAGAATTATTTCCGGAATTTGTTTTTTTGGATTCCTTGTCCGTACGAGAATTTCTCGATTATAAGTTAGATTACGATATTGTATTTTCACCAACCCAATTAGAAACAGAGAAAAAGTTATTTATCTCAAAAGTATTTCTTGGGCAAGATGAACGTTATCGTTTAAGAAAGCAAGTGATGCTTGCGATTCATGGGTATATTCCAAATGATATTAATGTTTATCATATTGTAGATATTATTAAGAAGCATACTGCAATTAATAATGAAAAGGCTTTAATAGAAGATTTAGAGCAATATTTTAATCGTGACGATGATTCAGCAGTGGTAAGGCAGAATGCTGCACAACGGGAAATCGATTTGGATGAATTAATTGTGCCAGAGAATATCACGTTAAGAGATTCAGTTGATTCATGGGAAGAGGCGATACGTATAAGTGCCGATCCATTAATTAAAAAAGGCAAAATACTTCCAGAGTATGTGCACGCGATGATTCACCACTCGAATGATGATCCGTACATCGTAATAGGTACAAATATAGCAATCCCACACGCTGCTCCAGAAGACGGTGTTAATGAGGTTGGTATGACTTTATTACGTTTAAAAGATGGTGTTCAGTACAGTCAGGATTATAAGATTAATCTAATTTTCGTTATTGCCGCAGTGGATAAAAAGCAACATATACATGCTTTAATGCAATTAATGAATTTGGCAGGATCTGAAGAAGATACGAACAAAATAATCAATGCGAGTTCTATTGAAGAGGTTCATGAAATTATAAAATTTTATAGTTCTGACAGAAGTTTGTAAGACAGAAGCAAAAGAATAGGAGTGCAAAGAATGAGTGAGTTATTTTTCAATGAATCTGTCATTCTACTAGATGTGGAAGGCGATAATAAAGAAGAGGTATTAGCAACAATTGGCAATAATCTAGTGGAAAGAGGTTTAGTGAAAGAAAGCTTTGTTCCTGCGATTATTAAACGAGAAGGTGAGTTTGCAACAGGGCTTCCAACAGCAGGAGTATCTGTAGCAATACCACATACAGATGTGGAACATGTAAATAAAAAGACGATTAGTGTCGCCGTTCTAAAGAACCCAGTTGATTTTGTGATTATGGGCGACGATAGTGAGACTACACCTGTACAACTAGTTTTTATGTTAGCAATGGATGAAGCGCATTCACAGCTTTCTTTACTCCAAAAGTTAATGCAAGTTTTTCAAGAAGAGGATACATTGAAGTACCTAGTAAACCAAAAAGACAAAACAAAGGTTAAAAGTCTTTTGGAGGAAAAGCTAGATTTTGTAGCACTTGAAGGAGGTGAGAGATAATGGCGAAAACAGTATTAGTAGCATGTGGAGCAGGTATTGCAACATCAACAGTTGTAAACAGTGCAATTGAAGAATTAGCGAAAGAAAACAACATTAAAGTTGACTTAAAACAAATCAAAATTGCTGAAGTTGGTGCTTACGTAGATACAGCTGATCTATTAGTTACAACTGCAATGACGAAAACAGAATACCCATTCCCAGTAATTAATGCACGTACATTTTTAACTGGTATTGGTGTTGAAGATACAAAAAAACAAATTTTAGAAGAACTTCAAAAATAAGCAGCAAAACATAAATCTCGATAAGCTCTTAATGTGATATCGAGATTTATGTTGAATTTGTTAGGGGGTATCATAATGCAAGCATTCGTAGATTTTATTCAAGGTTTTTTAGGTTTAGGCGCGACTGTTATTCTTCCAGTAGCAATCATGATTTTAGGTCTTGTGTTTGGTCAGAAGCTCGGCAAAGCGATTCGTTCAGGTTTAACAATCGGGGTTGCTTTTGTTGGTATTTTCTTAGTTATTGATTTGTTAACGCTAAACTTAGGCCCAGCAGCACAAGGGATGGTTGAGCGTTTAGGAGTAGATTTAAATGTTATTGATGTAGGATGGCCGGCGACATCATCAATTGCTTGGGCATCTGTTGTAGCGGCATTTATTATTCCACTGGGATTAGTTGTAAACGTTATTATGCTCTTAACGAAGACAACGAAAACAATGAATGTTGATATTTGGAACTACTGGCATTATACATTTATGGCAGCAGTTGTGTATACAGTATCAGGTAGTATTGTACAAGGTTTAATTGCAGCAGTTATATTCCAAATTGTTTGTCTTAAAGTTGCAGACTGGACACAACCAATGGTTAGTGATTTTTATGAATTGCCAGGTGTTTCCGTTGCAACAGGAAGTACAATTTCCTATGCACCTTTTATTTATTTAGTAAAATTAGTACAAAAAATCCCTGGATTGAAAAATTTACATGCTGATCCAGATTCCATTCAAAAACGTTTTGGTATCTTTGGAGATTCCATGGTAATTGGTCTGATTTTAGGTGCAGCAATTGGAGCATTAGCAGGGTACAGTGTTGGTGATGTTATTAACATTGGTATATCAATGGCTGCTGTAATGGTCCTTATGCCACGTATGGTTAAGATTTTGATGGAAGGGTTAATGCCTGTTTCAGAATCAGCACGTGAATGGTTAAATAAACGTTTTGGTGATCGAGAAATTAATATCGGGCTGGATGCAGCAGTACTGTTAGGACATCCATCTGTAATCGCAACCGCTCTTATTTTAACACCAATTACAGTTTTAATTGCAGTTGTATTACCTGGTAATGCTGTACTGCCATTTGGTGACTTAGCTACAATTCCATTTGTTGTTGCATTCGTAGTAGGTGCAGCTAGAGGGAACATTATCCACTCGGTTATTGTTGGTTCGGTTATGATTGCACTTTCACTTTATATGGCGACAGATATTGCGCCGCTTTTCTCTGACATGGCTTCAACTGCAAGCATTAATTTACCTGAAGGCTCAGCAATGGTTTCAAGTATCGACCAAGGTGGTAACTTAGTAAACTGGATTATCTGGAGAGTCTTTGAGATTTTTAACTAGAAAGATTCATTTTTTCTAAAGTTATGAAGTGTTCGATTGTGAAACCTTTCACCAAAAGGCTATATACAACTAATTAATTGATCGAGTTAAACAAAAGCAACAGGAGGAATTCATAGTGAAAGCATTAGTAAAAACAGAACTCGGATTTGGTAACCTAGAAATTCAAGATAAACAAGAACCACAAGCTGGTAAAGATCAAGTGAAAATTGAAGTGAAATATGCGGGTATCTGTGGATCTGATATTCATACGTATGAAGGACATTATAAGGTTGCAACACCTGTAACACTCGGCCATGAATTTTCTGGTGAGGTAGTTGAGATTGGAGAAGGAGTAACGGAATTTAAAGTAGGTGATCGAGTTACTTCAGAAACCACTTTCTATATTTGTGGTGAATGTGAATACTGTAACTCAGGTGACTATAACCTTTGTAGCCACAGAAAAGGTCTAGGCTCACAACAAGATGGTGGTTTTGCCAAATATTTAGTTGCCCGTAAAGAAAGTGTCCATCAGTTGCCGGAAAATGTAGACTACCAGTCAGCAGCAATGACAGAACCATTAGCATGTACACACCATGCAATTGAGAAAACAGAAATTAATACAGGAGATCTTGTTGTTGTCATTGGACCTGGTCCAATTGGACTTTTAGCGGCTCAGGTAGCTAAAAGTCGTGGTGCTACGGTAATCATTACAGGACTAACAAATGATAAAGTTCGTCTGGATAAAGCAATTGAGGTAGGTATTGATTATACCGTTAATACGCAAGAAGAAGATCTAAAAGAGTTTGTCCATAAGTTAACAAATGGTTATGGTGCTGATGTAGTCTTGGAATGCTCTGGTGCTGTACCAGCTGCGAGACAAGGTCTGGATATTCTTCGCAAAAAAGGTCATTATGCGCAAGTAGGTATTTTTGCACAATCTGAAATTCAATTTGATCTTGAAAAAATTATTCAAAAAGAAATCCGGGTTGTGGGCAGCAGAAGCCAAAAATCAGCTGATTGGGAACCATCACTTGCATTAATGAATGATAGAAAAGTAAATGCAAAGGCTTTAGTAACACATGAGTTTAACATTACCGAGTGGGATGAAGCATATCAAGCGATTAAAAGTGGAGAAGCAATTAAAGTTTTGTTAACGCCTGTGGATTGATTAAAAATCTAGTAATCTTCCAGCAAAGGTCTGAATTACATTATACCTTGTAACAAAGGTGAGGGGGAGAATGAAATTGGATAAGCAACAACTAATTGACATGATTGATTATACATTATTAACTCCAACTGCAAGTAAAGAGGATATTAAAGCATTCTGTGAAGAAACAATCGAATATGGCTTTAAAACTGTTTTTGTGAACCCATTTTATGTATCGTACGCGCATAGTCTGTTATCTCCACACAATATTAAAGTTGGAGTACCAATAGGATTCTCACTTGGTGGTGCAACAACGCATGTAAAAGTGGAAGAAACAAAAGAGGCAATTAAAAATGGTGCTGAAGAAATCGATATGTTAGTTAACTTGGGAGCTCTTAAGTCAGGCGAATATGATGTGGTAAAAAATGATATTGCAGAAGTTGTTAAGGCATCTCAAGGATTAACAACCAAAGTTATTATTGAAACAGCATTATTAACGGATGAAGAGAAAGTGAAAGTAACGGAAATAATCATCGAAGCGGGTGCTGACTTTGTAAAAACAGCTACTGGCTTTAACGGTGGTGGAGCAACAATTGAAGATGTTAAATTACTTCGTTCCGTAGCGGGTGACAAAATAGGTGTCAAAGCTGCTGGGGGAGTTAAAACGTATGAAGATGCAGTTAACATTGTCGCTGCTGGTGCAAATCGTATTGGTGCAAGTGGTGCTGTAGCAATTATCAGTGGCGGTGTTTCAGAGGCTTCATATTAAAAATATCGTGCTAAACGGTTAAGTATAATACTTAATCGTTTTATCACGCATTAACGGACTGTAATATTTTTTCTCAAAGCTTGAGAAAACTAAAACGTGAAGGTTGTGGGAGAAACATCCCATAAATTCCCGATTCTGTTCAAGGGCCTTTAGGTCATACCCTTGAGGTACTAACATTCAGTGGGGAGGAAGGGAATCCCACTGAATGAAGTTTCACTTTATCACTTTTCATAGAAATGAGGGTTAGTATGGTAGATACACTTTTAGACTTCATGTTAGGCCCACTAAGAGGGATAAGTGAATTCTATTTTGAATACCAATTAATTTTTAACACGATTATCGTTGGATTCGCAGCATACAAACTGTTTTTCAGCAAAAAAAAAGAAGTAAAAAATGAGTCTGCAAATTATTAGATATATTGAGGTGAATGGGATGAGAGCGTTAAATCTTTATGGTGTACAAGATATTCGTTTTGAAGAGAATACACCAATTCCAGTAATCGAAAATGATACCGACGTTATTATTAAAATAAAATCAGTTGGAATATGTGGATCCGATACATCTAGATATAAAAAACTCGGCCCATATGTAGAGGGAATGACGTTTGGCCATGAGTTTGCTGGTGAAGTAACAGAGGTTGGGCCAGGAGTAAAAGGAATTAAAGTTGGTGATCGTGTCGCAGGATGCCCTGCATTTGTTTGTGGAGAATGTGAATATTGCCTCAGTGGTGAACCAGCACGCTGTGAAAACCTTAGTGTAATTGGTGCACGTCACCCTGGTGCTTATGCTGAATATACAAAATTACCTGCAACCCACATCGTTCCCCTTCCAGATAATGTTGATTATGATACGGCTGCATTGGTTGAACCTTCTGCGGTAGTAGCACACGGATTTTACCGTACTAAAATTCAGCCAGGTGCAGAGGTTGCTATAATGGGTGTTGGGAGTATCGGACTTCTAGCTGTACAATGGGCAAAAATTTTCGGTGCGAAAAAAGTATATGCAATTGACATTGATGACAAAAAACTACAAATTGCGAAAGAGCTTGGTGCTGATGTAGCAATCAATTCATTGGAAAAACCCGCCCATGAGCAAATTATGGAGTATACAAATGGTCGGGGTGTGGATTTAGCCGTTGAATCTGCAGGTTCACCAATTACATCTGCCCAAGTATTTGCCTTACCTAAAAAAGGTGGAGAAGTAGTATTTATGGGAATTCCATATGCAGATATTAACATTGAGCGTTTCTACTTTGAAAAAATTGTTCGTAATGAATTGACCATTTATGGATCATGGAATGCAATCTCAGCACCATTCCCTGGGAAAGAGTGGTCATCAACTGTTCACTATATGAGTACTGGCCAAATTAATGTGAAACCAATGATTTCTCATAAGTTATCTTTAGAAGAGGGCCCAGAAGCATTCCAGAAAGTTATAAATAGAGAGATAGACTCGGTTAAAGTGATTTTTAACCCGGAAAAAACGGAAGTATCTAGTGAATTAAATGTTGAAGAATTTACGATAGGAAAATAAAATATTTTATAATATGTAACCTATAAAAGGTTAATGTATTTTTTTCAAGGTTAACAACACAATCAAGGTTTCTTCTTAAGAATCTTTGGTTGAAATAAATCAAGGATTACTACTATACAGGGTACCTATAGGAATCTTGTATAGTATTTTCTGTTATAGCGAGAGTAATTAACATATAGAATATCATAGGGGATAAATTAATTTATATAGACAACAAACAAAATATCTGATTATATATAAATAACAGAAATCAATTAAATTACTTGGATGTGTTTACAAATGATGAAAATAGGGATATTAACAAGTGGTGAAGATGCACCTGGAATGAATACTGCAATTAGTGCAGTCGTTAAAGCGGCCAATTATCATAATATTGATGTAATGGGAGTTAATTATGGTTACAATGGGTTGATAGAAGGATCTATTTATCCGTTAACTGCATCTGATTTGGAAAATATTACTGATTCAGGCGGTACAATCTTAAAGACATCAAGAAGTACGGAATTAAGTGAAACAGAGAAAATGAAAATACAAGATACATTGGAAAGATCCGGAATAAATGCTCTAGTTATAATCGGGGATGATAAATCCTTTGAAGCGGCTAGGAAAATTCAACAACAAGGTATAAAAGTAATAGGTATTCCTGCAACAGTTGAAAATGATATAGTCTATACAGATTATTCTATCGGTTTTGATACAACTGTAAATACCATTCTAGAATGCATTCATAAGATTAAAGACACAAGCTTTTCTCATGATAAGACAACTATTGTAGAGGTGATGGGCAGACACTGTGGTGACTTAGCTTTGTTCTCAGCTTTAGCCGGTGGGGGAGAGATCATTTCTACACCGGAACGGAAATTGGATTTAGATTCAATCTGTTCTACATTAGCTATGAGAATAAATGATGGAAAAAGAAACAATATGATTATCGTAACAGAAGAATTACATGATATACAGGAATTACAAAAAGGTATCGAAGAAAGGCTGAATATATCTGTAAGAACATCTACATTAGGATTTTTACAAAGAGGTGGAAACCCATCGGCTTTTGATCGGGTACTTGCAAGCAGGTTGGGTATTGCAGCAATAGAATTATTAAGGACGAGCAAACTGGCAAAGCTGTAGGTATTAAAGGAAATAAAATAATAGATGTAGATTTTGATAAATTAAATATTGAAAATGGAAATAAACTAGAGAGTTACCGTTTATTGGAAACGCTTTTAGATTAAATAGATTGATATTCTAGAACCATGGTTGTTAGAAATGTTGTTTTTATGAGTGTCCCCATTCTATACGCTCTAGATATAATAGCTATCGTTTATCTAAGATAAATGATGGCTTTTTGTGTCAGGAAAACTATCTGAAATCGCAATAATTTAACCACTAACAACAGGCACCTATTATTTTAAACCTACATTTATAAAGCTATCCTGCGATGAAAATATAAATTCCTGCAAAATCCGACAATTTTTGTAGTTGACAATCTAATTTTTCCAATCTATAATGAAAGCGTATTCTAACATATGACACACATTGTAACAAATGTTACAAGATTAAACTTTATTTACGTAATGTAACAATTGTTAATTATGAAAGAACATTATCAAAGCTAGGTTTATTAAGTATGCGTTTTTATTTCAGAAGATTCTGAGGGGGATTTATAATGTCAATTTATCATGAACTTCAATTAAGAGAACAAGAAAATAACCCAATCAAAGTAGGAGTTATTGGTGCGGGACAAATGGGATTTGGACTTATTACCCAAATATCTCGCATTCCCGGAATGATCGTCGGTGGAGTTTCGGATGTAAACGTTGAAAGAGCTCAAAAGGCAGTTGATTATTATCAGTCTCAAGAAAATAAGAAAGTAAACACATTGGTATCTTCAGATTATCGAGAAGTCATCCAGTCATCCAATGTGGAGGTAATTGTAGATGCTACTGGAGTACCTGAAGTTGGAGCAAATATTTCCCTGGAAGCTTTAAATTCTAGGAAACATCTAGTCTTATTAAATGTAGAAGTTGATATAACAATAGGTTCGTATATGAATTCATTGTTTCAATCTGCTGGACTAGTTTATTCAGGATCTGCTGGAGATGAGCCAGCTGCAATCGTTGAGTTATATGAATTTGCTAAAACGATGGGAATGGAAGTCGTTGTTGCTGGAAAAGGGAAAAATAACGCATTAAAAACGACAGCTAACCCAGATACTGCCGCAGCAGAAGCAAAAGCTAAAAACATGAGTCCGCATATGCTAGCAGCATTCCAGGATGGAACCAAAACGATGGCTGAAATGAATTTATTAAGTAACGCAATCGGCTTAGTGCCAGATAAAGTAGGAATGCATGGCGTCGATGCTAATCTAGATGACGTTGCACAAAAACTAGATTTGAAAGAAAATGGCGGCGTTTTAAACAGCTTAGGAGTAGTAGAATATGTTAACGGTTTAGCACCAGGGGTTTTCGTTATTGTTAAAAGTGACCTAGAACCTGTTGATGAGGAACTGCGCTATTTATTAAAAGTAGACAAAAGTCATGGAAACCATTATACATTATATCGCCCATATCATTTAGCTAGTTTAGAAACACCCGTTACAATTGCGAAGGCTGTCTTACATCATGATACTTCTATTCATCCGCTTGGAGCTCCAATCTCAGAAACTGTAACGGTTGCAAAGCGAGATATTAAAGCGGGCGAAACACTAGATGGCATTGGTGGTTATTCTGTTAGAGGTGTATTAGAAACACATCAAGATATGGAAGTGAATGGTCACATTCCTATTGGTCTAATTAGTGGTAATGTTGTTGCTAAAAGGGATATTAAAGAAGGCCAATTTTTAACACACGATGATGTAGAACTTGATCCTTCAACAACCGTATGGAAATTAAGAGCTTTGCAGGATCATATGTTTCGTGTTAAATAGTATTTTGCTGCCTAAGTGAAATTAATATTGGGTTCCTGGTGTTAGGAAGATGATTAAGTTACAAGTCAACAAACACATAAAGGGAGGATAAAATCATGATGAAAACGAAAGTTCTGGAAATTGGAGCACTAGTACCAGATTTTAAAGAGGAGAGCTTATTAGTACTTTTTAATGAAACTGCTCCCCTTGAATTAAAAGATATCTCAGTAATTCACCGTTTTGAAGAACAACCTAAAAATGCTCTGCAGGAAGGAACAACACTTGTGATTGGTGATAAAGAATATACGATACAAAAAGTCGGGGATGAAGCAAATCCAAATTTTGAAAGCCTTGGTCACGTTTCGATTTATTTTAAAGACGATGAAACGGAAGAAATCTTACCAGGGGCAGTTTTAGTAACACCTAGTGAATTTCCAGAGTTAAATATTGGTGATTCAATTGAAGTTAAATAAGGTGGATACGCCCTTATAGTGCGGGGTTAACAACCTCTAAACGAGCATTTCCTTCTATATTACGTTATAAGAGAGGATGGAATTAAGATGGATTTTATGATCGCTATTGCTGATGGATTTATTGGAATGTTTCAGGCGGGTGCAGAAGTATTCATGGGTTATATGACGGGGATTATACCTTTATTAGTAACGTTAATCACAGCTGTTAATGCGGTAACAAAAATGATTGGTGAGGAGAAGATAAATCGATTCCTGCAAAAAATTACCAAATATGCCTTATTACGCTATACCCTTGTACCACTTATCGCTGTATTCTTTTTTACGAACCCAATGTGTTATACAGTTGGACGTTTCATGCCAGAAAAATATAAACCAGCATTCTATGATTCTGCGGTTTCATTCGTGCATCCAATTACCGGTCTTTTCCCACATGCAAACTCGGCTGAATTATTTATTTGGCTAGGAGTCGCAACAGGGTATGCAACGGCTGGCGGCAGTCAAGCGCAATTAGGTCTTATGTTCTTATTAACTGGTTTACTTGTTATTTTAATGAGAGGTCTTGTAACGGAACGAATCAGTGCCTATATGTTTAAAAAACAAGGTTATGAACGAATCCTTAACGAGAAATAAAGTAGAAACGCAGAGGGGGAAATCTTATGGCTAACCATAAGACGGTAATAGTGTCCAAAGGAAAAAATGGCTGGGGTGGACCATTAGAATTAACTCCAACCGATGAAAAAAAATATGTCATCAGTGTTACTGGAGGGGGAATCCATCCAGTAGCAAGAGAGATTGCAAGACTTGCAGGTGCTGAGGTAGTTGACTCATTTAAAAATCCAGTAGCAAAAGAGCAAACATTGGTTGCGGTTATTGATTGTGGTGGGACAGCACGGTGCGGAACTTATCCAAGACTAAGAATACCTACTGTTAACGTTAAAGTAATGAGTCCATCTGGACCACTTGCAAAATTTATGACAGAAGATATTTTTGTCTCTGGTGTAACTGTAGGTGATGTCGAGCTCGCTGATAGTGAAACAACCGTTGCTGCAGTACCAAAAACAGAATTGGATGAAGCGGAAGTAAAGAATGCTGAAAAAAACAAAGAAACTGTAGCGGCTGCAGCTGAACCAGTAGAAGATAACAGTACAAACAATGAAATTGAGGGTAATAAAGGTGTTATGGGAATCATTGACAAGATAGCCAAGGGTGCGGGTAGCTTTATGAATATCATGTACCAAGCAGGTCGTGATACCATCGACACAATCATTAAAAATATAATCCCCTTTATGGCGTTCGTTGCAACGTTAATCGGGATTATCAACTATACAGGTATTGGAGAAATATTAGCAAATGTATTTGTACCACTTTCAAATAATATTGGTGGGCTAATTATTTTAGGTGTTATAACCGCGCTTCCATTCCTGTCACCACTACTTGCACCAGGAGCTGTTATCGGTGCAATTATCGGTACATTAGTTGGAAATGAAATTGCAAACGGTAACATTGATATGAGCATTGCACTTCCCGCATTATTTGCAATTAATGCACAGGTTGGAACTGACTTTATTCCGGTTGGCTTAACACTGGGGGAAGCGAAGCCGGAAACAATTAGTGTTGGAGCACCAGCAATTCTTTTCTCCAGAGTAATCACTGGGCCACTAGCAGTTGTCATTGCTTACTTTATGTCGTTTACACTGTAGAAAAGATGATGAAAGGAGGATTAAAATGCTGCCAGATTCATTTCGATTTGGAGCTCTTCTAGAAGCAGGAAAAGCTGAAGTAAGAGAAGGAAGGCTGCCTGATTTAAAAGATGATGAACTGCTGATTAAGCAGGAAGCATGTAATATTTGTACAACCGATTATCAACAATGGCAGGGGAAACGTGAACATCAAGGATACCCCATGGCTGGTGGACATGAATGCTCAGGGATAATTGTCGCTAAGGGAGAAAAAGTAAGTAGCTCTTTAGAGGTTGGAGAGCGGGTCAGTGTGCTATATGACTACTGCGGGGATTGTGAGAAGTGTAAGAAAGGTGACATCACTTCTTGCAAAAACATAAAACAATTTGGGAAAAATTATTCTGATCAATATTTTGGGATTTTTGGTTTTGCGAATTATTTTATCCGGAAATCCAAAAGTGTTGTGAAAGTTAGTGATGACTTATCTGCTTCTGAGGCAGGATTTGTTGAACCGTTATCATCCGTATTAAAAGGAATTAGAAAACTGCGGATTAACTCAGGACTTGACACTGTCGTTGTTATTGGTGGCGGTACAATGGGATTGCTTAATGCAGCAGTCGCTCAAGCAATGGGGGCAAGAGTCATTGTCTCGGAACGTAATCCCAAAAAAGTAGAGAAGATTAAACAAATGGACTTAGAATTAATTGATGCTGGTGAAACTGATCCAGTGGAGGAAGTTAGAAAACGAACAAATGGCAGCGGTGCAGATATCGTGATTGTTGCAGTCGGTACTTCTTCTGCAAATGAGCAAGCTTTGAATATGATCAAAGATGATGAAGGGAAGGTTCTTTTGTTTGCAGCGGGTTATCCAGCACCGGATTTAAATGTAGATTCCAATGAAATTCATTATAAGCAATGTGAACTTATTGGTACGTACGGCTCAAGCCTCGAGGATTTCAATAATGCAGCAAAAATGCTAAGTGAGCGCCGAATTGATGTAAGTCCTTTAATAGAAGAAGAGATTCCATTATCCAGAATTCAAGAAGCCTATGAAAAAGCAAGTACACGCGGTAATTATCGTATTTCTGTTTTGCTGCATGCATAAGCGTAGAGAAAAAATAATCGGAGGGTGAAAAAATGAAATGTTTAGCAATAGCCGATTTATTTATAGATAAACAAATGATGGAAGAAGGTCTTATTAGTTTAAAAGAGCTAGGTATTGATATTACCATCAAAGAATGGAAGCATAAAGATTTGGAAGCGTTACAGAAGGATAATATTAAACTAGAGTATGAAGGCAGTGAAGCAATTGCGCTTCCTTCTGAACTAACAGATGGCCTGGAAGACTATGATATTATCATTACCCAGTTTGCACCGATTGGAAAAGCAGTCATTGACCAATGCAAAAACTTAAAAGTATTAGGTGTCCTTCGGGCGGGTATTGAAAATGTGAATAGGGAATATGCTGAATCAAAAGGTATTACGGTTTTGAATACACCTGGGCGCAGCACTACAAGTGTATCCGAGTTTGCTGTTGGTATGATTCTAAGTGAAATCCGTAATATTGCCAGAGCTAACTATAAATTAAGAAACGGTGTGTGGGAAAAACATTATCCAAACGGTGTGCTTGCTCCCGAACTAAAGGGCTCAACAGTAGGTTTGATTGGATACGGTGCTATAGGCAGGCGGGTTGCAGAATTACTTCGCCCTTTTGGCAGTGAAATTCTATTCTTCGATGATTATTACCAAGGTGATACACCAGACACAAAAGTTGAAACCCTAGAAGAATTAGTGAAAGAAGCGGACATTATTTCAATGCACTACCGTCTAACGGAACAAACAAAGAACATGATTAATAAAGAACATTTTAGCATGATGAAAAATAACGCAGTGCTCATTAATACGGCTCGTTCTGGATTAGTTAACGAACAGGACTTGGCAGAAGCATTAAGCGAGAAAAAAATTGCTGGTGCTGCCGTGGATGTATATAATGTTGAACCATTGCCAAGCGATCATCCTTACAACGGACTGGATAATATTACGATTACACCACATATTGCAGGCTCAACAATCGGTAACTTTGCTAATTCGCCAATTATATTAAGTGAACGAATTATCGAAGCTTTAGAGCTGACAGTTCATTAATCAGAACAATGGGTGAACGGTTAAATTCTTCATCCATTGTTCATCAACCTCAGTTTCAATCTATCGAATAAATAACATCAATCAGAGCAGGAGGCGAAAAGATGGATCCCTTAGCATTCCTAATGTTATTAGTAGTTGTTCTTGTTATTCAAGCGTTTACGGGAATTTTACATGTGAAATATTATCAGAAAAAAGTAAAGAAGATTACCCAACAATATAGTGAAGGGTACCTTGGTGTGGGGATGACGAAAAAAATGTTCCGCGTTGGAAAGGTAGCTATTGTCGTTACAGATAAAAAAGGAACCATTCAGGAATGTAATATTTTATCAGGACTTACAGTTCTTTCAAGATTTGCAAAGTATAAAGAGTATGTTGGTGAAAATATAAAGGTTATTGATTGGGAGAAGAAGAAGCATAGGCTAGTCGTTCAAGATGCTGTTAAACGAGTAGAAGAGCAAATGAAACGAGAAGCAAAGGTAAGCTAAAGGAAGCAATTATAAAGGTAGAATGTTTCATAGTAAGTGCTAAAATGTAAGTGTTAAAATTAGAAATTTTTGTAAAAAACATGTAAACTTGGTACTGGAAAAGAAGTAATACAGAGGAATTTTGATATCGTTTTAAACTGTATGGATCTGGAGCAGTATTTAATCTATCAAATTCCCTCTCAGCTAAGACAGTAATCTAAATAATTTTCAATAAGAACAGGGTGTAGGAAATGTCCTATCTAGACGATCGGAGATTAATGGTTAAGATTGCAAATCTATATTATGAAGCAGGTGAAACTCAATCAACTATTGCAAAAAAAATTGGAGTAAGTCGGTCATTAATATCGAAGTATTTATCAAAATCAAAGGAATTAGGTATTGTTGAAATTATTATTCATGATGAGGATTATAGTACCGTATCAAGTTTAGAGACAAAGCTAGAAAATCAATACGGATTACGTGAGGCAATTTGTGTGCCTGATACGGAACAAAGTAATTCTAAAATTCAGTTGGGAACGGCGGCAAGTAAATATTTGCATAGAATGATCAGGGATGATCAGGTTGTTGGAGTGTCTTCCGGAACAACTTTATATGAGGTTGCAACCGCAATGTCATCTAATCAGCATTTCCCAAATGTATGCTTTGTTCCTATAGTTGGGGGAATGGGAGACGAGCGTGTAGATATACATGCAAACCATATTGTTGCTAAGCTTGCGGAGGCATTGAAAGCAACCTATCACCTTTTACATGCTCCAGTTGTTGTTGATTCTAAAGAGACGAGGGAAATAATTCTGAAACAACCGTCTATAAAGAATACATTGGAATTGGGAAGCAAGGCAGACATTGCGATTGTAGGAATAGGCGGAACACCAGAGCATTCAACCATGGTTCGATCCTATATTAATTCTGGTATAACAGATGATCTGGATTTTGATGAAATTGCTGGTGATATTTGCTATAACTTTATTAATGAAAATGGAGAAGTAGTAAACAATTCCTGGAATGAAAAAACAATTACACTTGAACTAAATAAGTTAAAGCAAATCCCCCTAGTTGTTGGAGTAGCTGCTGGAGTCGAAAAAGTGAATGCTATTAAAGCGGCATTAAGAGAAGATTTAATTGATGTATTAATAACCGATGAAAAAACTGCTAGATTATTACTGGAAGGTTAGTATTATAAGGATGCTAACCTTTTTTAGTGCGCTAGTATTAGAATTGTACTGCGAAAGAAAGTAATAGTAGTCTTTGACCAGAAGAAATTTCTGCATAATTCATATAGTAGGAGCTGCTGTCTGAGTATGCAAAACAAATTTTGGTCCATCTCTATTTTAAATAGCTGAATAAAATTGACAGCGTTTCATCTGTTCTATATGATAATGTACAAACGTAATACGATAGAACAAATATAATTTTTAAAAAGAAAAGAGCGGTTTTATGTTAGATTGGGAAGAACGACGTTTAATGGTGAAGATAGCTAAGTTATATTATTTTGAAGGTTGGACTCAAGCCCAAATCGCAAAAAAACATAATGTTTCCAGACCTGTCATTTCAAAACTGTTAAATGCTGCAAAAAAAGAAGGAATCGTGGAAATCTATATCAAAGACGAGACAATTCATACGATTGATTTAGAACAGCAGCTTGAGAAGAAGTTTGGATTAAAAGAAGTTATTGTTGTCTCTACTGCAGGTTTTACACAGGAAATGGCTAAGAGGCAGCTTGGAAAAGCAGGAGCATCCTATATTAGTAAAAACCTAAAGAATATTAAAAACATAGGTATTTCTTGGGGAAGTACACTTTTATCTTTGGTTGAAGAATATCCATATGAACGAAATGCTCATATTCGTATTGTACCAATTATTGGTGGAATGGGTAACAATTATGTTCATTTACACTCCAATCAGCTTGCGTTTAATTTAGCGCAAAAAATGAATACATCCTGCATGTATCTTTATGCACCAGCAATGGTTGAAAGTGACGATTTAAAAGAGATGCTCGTTCATACAAAAGATATCGCTATGGTATTAGAAGAAGGCCGAAAAGTTGATATGGCTGTCGTAGGGATAGGAAATCCATTTAAAGATTCAACTTTAGAAGTGATGGGATATTTAAAGGAAAGTGATTTAACTTCATTAAAAAAGGCAGGAGCAGTAGGTAATATCGGATCTTGCTTTTTTAATGAAGTTGGAATGGAGATAGATCACCCCTTAAATGATCGTTTTATCGGTTTAAATATAGAAGAGATAAAGAAAATACCTGAAGTAATTGGCATTGTTGAAGGTTCACATAAACTGGAAAGTATAGAAGCAGCTCTTGTTGGTGGATGTTTAAATGTTCTTATAACAGACGATCGTACTGCACAAGCTTTATTAGATAATTAAAATAAATGCATCCCTTTTTCTTATAGAAAAGGGATGCATTTATTTGTTGCTACAAAAAATTAGATTCAATTTATGTATAAATTAATCAATTGTTCTGAGTGGTTACGAATGTTAATCATGATATTATACAAAGATATGACATTAAGTTGTGATGAAAGCGAATACAAAATCGATATTATTGGTGATAAGATAGAATTATTAAGCAACTGTTAATAGTGGATTTACTTTCATACCGGTTAGTAATGCAGTTAATGTAAGCGATATCAAAAAATAGGATCGTTTTGGGAGGGAGTTCTAACTTACATAATAAATCGATGAGAACAAATGAAATTCGCTTAACTAAGGAGGTATTGATGAAAAAGCATATGAAGATTGGTAAGCAAATTTAAATTAAATAGAATTATATTTTTCACTCAAGGGGGAAACAACATGCAAGGATTCGTAGATTTTATACAAGGTTTCTTAGATTTAGGTGCTACCGTAATTCTACCAGTAGCAATCTTTTTGCTTGGCTTATTTTTTGGACAAAAGCCTGGAAAAGCATTTCGTTCAGGTTTAACTATTGGAGTTGCTTTTGTAGGTATATTCTTAGTGATAGATTTGCTTGTTTTAAACCTTGGTCCTGCGGCACAAGGGATGGTAGAACGATTAGGGGTTAACTTAAATGTTATTGATATTGGTTGGCCAGCAGCTTCATCTATTGCTTGGGCATCCCCGCTTTCAGCATTTATCATTCCTTTAGGGTTAGCTGTAAATGTTGTTATGCTGGTTACAAAAACAACCAAAACGATGAATGTTGATATTTGGAATTTTTGGCACTATGCATTTATGGCAGCAATGGTTTATGCACTAACTGGAAACGTTTGGATAAGCCTTGCCGCAGCGATTATCTTCCAAGTTATCACACTAGTGATGGCTGATCGCTTAGCTCCAATGGTTGCTGATTATTATGAAATGCCAGGTGTGTCGTTAACTACTGCAACAACACTTTCTTACGTCCCGATTGGTATTCCAATCGTAAAGCTGCTTCAAAAAATCCCTGGGTTAAAGGATTGGGATGCAGATCCAGATTCAATTCAGAAAAGATTTGGTATTTTAGGAGAATCGATTTTCATTGGACTCGTACTTGGAGCAGGGATTGGTGCATTAGCTGGATATAGTGTGGGTGATATTATTGAAATCGGTATGTCCATGGCAGCGGTAATGGTTTTGATGCCGCGAATGGTAAAAATTTTAATGGAAGGATTAATGCCAGTATCGGAATCAGCACGGGAATGGTTAAATAAGCGATTTGGAGATAGAGAGATTTATATTGGACTTGATGCAGCTGTGGCTCTAGGTAATCCCGCAGTAATTTCAACAGCATTGATTCTTGTTCCAATAACAGTCGTATTAGCAGTGATTTTACCTGGTAACGCATTACTTCCGTTTGGAGACTTGGCAACGATTCCGTTTATTGTTGCATTTATCGTAGGTGCTGCGCGCGGAAATATTGTTCACTCCGTTATTGCAGGAACCATTGTAATTGCTATGTCACTCTACATGGCGACAGACTTAGCTGTGATATATACTGATATGGCGGTGAAAGCAGAGTTTAATATGCCTGAGGGAGCTACCATGGTTTCAAGTATTGACCAAGCAGGTAACTTAATTCATTATGTCATTTATAAAGTAGTTGAACTTTTCCATTAAATAATAGCTAAAGGAATTCATTGAACACGGTTCATTTAGGACATAAATAATACCACCTCTCTTCCATTTGCAGAGAGGTGTATTTTTGATTACGATAAGAACATATGTCACTTGAATGTTGACAAAATGCTATTCATAAGTTATATTTTATACAAATGTAACTACTAAGAACAAATGTAAAGGAGGTTGGAGATGATTCAATTTGATTTACAGAACAAGGTAGTATTTGTTTTTGATGGCGATCATCAAGTAGGCAAAGAAATTATTCGGTTATATACAGAAGCAGGGGCAAAGATATTGTTTTTAAGCAGAACGGCCCCAGAGGATGAAAGCATATTTATTTTAAAATATAAAGATGGATCTTCTAGTAATGATATAGGTCCAGTGAATCTTGAAAATAGTTCATTTCTTCAAGGATTACCAGATTTACATCAAATTGATATTATTATTAATAATTTGGAAACGGATACAGGAAAGGAAATTATAGATATAACCCCTGAGGAATGGGAGAACGTAATGTTTATTAATTTGGATGTACCTTTTCAATTAATAAAAATGATAACTCCATTGATGGAAAAACAAAATGATGGAGTAATCATTAACGTCTCCTCAACGAGTGCGATAGATGGGGGGAATGGTGATACTGCCTATGCTGCTAGTAAGAGTGCATTAGAATCCATGAATAAGGCCCTATCCAGAGAGTTAGCGTCAAGTAACATTAGAGTCAATGCTGTAAGTGTTGGGAAATATGACACAAGTGATTCTATTCCATTGGGGCGCAAAGTAACAGCAAGCGAAATTGCCAATACCATATTAATGCTAACAACACCGATGGCGAGCTATATGAATGGGCAAACGATTCTATTAGATGGTGGAAAAACACTAGCTTAAGAATGGCTATTAAAATGGGGTGAATATATGGAGCAGAAAAAAGCAATCTTGGTTATTGGCGGAGCGGCGGGAATTGGAAAGGATTATGTGAAAAATAGAGCGGCTAGGGGAGATTCTGTAATATTTACAGATCTAAATAAAGAGGCTGGAGAATCATTAGTTAATGAATTAGCTTTAAAAGGTAAAGAAGCAACTTTTTTTCAGCATGATGTAACCGATTGGGAGAATACGAAGGGAATAATAAAAAAGGTGATCAAACAGTTTGGAAGAATAGATACGCTTGTACATTCTGCAGGCATTACGGTATCTAAATCTTTTGAAGAGCTGACCTTCCCGACGTGGAAAAAAACAATTTCCGTAAATTTAACAGGATTATTCTACGCTGTAAAAGCTGTAATCCCAGAAATGCTGCATCATAAAGGCGGTAATATCATTATCATCGGATCAGGATCAGCTATTACTGGAACTGGCGGTGGTGTTCATTATGCAGCATCAAAAGGTGGAGCGTTTGGCTTAATGAGATCTATTGCCAGTAAGTACAGTCACTTAGGAATAAAAATTAATCTTGTTGCACCAAGGGTAATTCAAACCGAAATGCTTGATCGGCTATACCCGACAGAAGAGAGCTTGGAGAAATTAGTACAGAAAATACCCGTAAGAAAAATTGGAACGTTGTCTGATACAACGAATGCGATAAATTTCCTGGCTTCTAAAGAGTCCGATTATATACAAGGACAGGTGCTGCTAATTGACGGCGGAAGAACATTTTTATCATAAAAACAAAGGGAGAGTGAACAGAATGGAACAAACCAAAACATTAAAACTCGTTCCAGAACTATCAAATGAAAAATTGAAAGGGCTTTACAAACAAATGTGGTTAATTCGCTACTTTGATGAACAAGTAGATCAATTCTTCGCAAAAGGAATGATTCATGGAACAACTCACTTGGCTGTTGGGCAGGAAGCAACTGCTGCAGGTGCATGTGCATTGCTTTCCGATGAGGATAAAATTACAAGTACACACAGAGGACATGGTCATAGTATTGCAAAAGGCGGCCGTGTCGATAAGATGATGGCAGAATTATTCGGAAGAACGACTGGATATTGTAAAGGAAAAGGCGGTTCCATGCACATTGCGGACTTGGATAAAGGTAACCTTGGAGCAATGGGGATTGTCGGTGGTGGAATACCTTTAGCTGTTGGTTCGGCGCTTACAGCACATATGAAGAAGCTGGACTATGTAACGGTTTGTTTCTTTGGTGATGGTGCGTCGAATGAAGGAAGTTTTCATGAAGCGATCAATATGGCTTCGATTTGGGATTTGCCAGTCGTGTTTTTCTGTGAAAATAATCAGTATGGCATGTCTGGTAACGTAAGTGAAATGACAAATGTGGAGAATATTGCAGATCGTGCTGCTGCATATGGTATTCCCGGCGTTGTTATTGATGGAAACGATATTATCGAAGTCATCAATGCTACCTATGAGGCGACAGAACGTGCGCGTCTTGGAGAAGGACCAACATTAATAGAAGCAAAAACTTATCGCTGGAAGGGCCATTCGAAAAGTGATGCAAAAAAATATCGTACACGTGATGAAGAAAAGGATTGGAGAGATAATCGGGATCCAATCAAACGATTCAAGGAAGACTTGGTGGAAGCTGGAATTGCAACGGAAGATGAGTTAGAAACACTGAAGAAAGCAGCTAAGCAAGAGATGGATGATGCAGTTGAATTTGCGCAGAATAGTCCAATGCCGTCACTGGATGAATTATTAACGGATGTATATGCATAGGAGGGGATTTTAATGAGAGAGATAACTTATTTAGAAGCTGTCAGAGAAGCAATGAGTATTGAAATGCGTAAAAACGACGATGTGTTTTTAATGGGTGAGGATATTGGTGTTTATGGTGGAGCATTTGGTGTATCACGTGGAATGATTGAGGAATTTGGTCCGGAACGTATCCGTAATACACCGATTAGTGAAGCAGGAATAGCAGGTGCAGCAGTAGGTTCTGC
This sequence comes from Oceanobacillus sp. FSL W7-1309, assembly GCF_038002145.1. Classification (NCBI taxonomy): domain Bacteria; kingdom Bacillati; phylum Bacillota; class Bacilli; order Caryophanales; family Bacillaceae; genus Oceanobacillus; species Oceanobacillus sp. FSL W7-1309. The sequence goes on along the minus strand of NZ_JBBOBX010000001.1, from coordinate 682,291 downwards.
ATTAACGGGAATGCGCCCGATTATGGAATTACAGTTTTCGGATTTTATCACAATTGCACTGGATCAGATTGTAAACCAAGCTGCGAAATTACGTTATATGTACGGTGGAAAAGGAAAAGTTCCAATGGTTGTTCGAACACCAAGTGGCTCTGGAACAGGAGCAGCAGCACAGCATTCACAAAGTTTAGAAGCTTGGGTTACCCATATTCCGGGATTAAAGGTAGTACAGCCATCAACTGCATATGATGCGAAAGGGTTACTGAAAGCAGCCATGGATGATGATAACCCAGTTATTTTTTATGAACATAAACTATTATATAAAACAAGCTCGGAAGTGCCGGAAGAGGAATACAGCATTCCATTAGGAAAAGCAGAAGTGAAGCGTGAAGGAACAGATATTACAATTGTTGCTACTGCTATTATGGTTCATAAAGCACTAGAAGCAGCAGCGGAGCTAGAAAAAGAAGGAATCAGTGTCGAAGTTGTTGATCCGCGTACCCTTGTTCCATTAGATACAGAAACGATTATCGAATCAGTTGCAAAAACAGGGCATCTCGTTGTCGTGCATGAAGCGGTAAAACGTGGTGGATTTGGAGGAGAAATTGCCAGTATGATTGCTGAAAGTGAAGCATTTGACTATTTAGATGCACCAATCAAGCGATTAGGCGGTGTAGAAACACCGATTCCATATAATCCAGAATTAGAAAAAGCCGCCATTCCGCAGGTACCGGATATTGTAAATGCTGTAAAAGAAACGTTAACGAAAAAAGCTGTGGCCAAGTAAGGGGGAGCGGACATGTTAAAAGAAGTATTTATGCCGAAATTAAGTAGTACGATGGAAGTTGGTACCTTACTTGAATGGTTTAAAGAAGAAGGAGAGTCCGTTGAAGTAGGAGAACCTTTATTTGAAATCATGACGGACAAAATCAATATAGAAGTAGAGTCCTATGAAGAAGGAATTTTGCTGAAAAAATATTATGATGTGGAAGATGAAGTTCCGGTAAATGAGATTGTCGCATTCATCGGGGAGGCAAATGATAAGGCACCAGATAATCCGCCAGCAGCAAGTAATGAGGAACAGGTGGAAGAAGAGACTGCAGCAGAAAAAGCAGTTTCACAGGAGGAAGCTGCAACGAGTGGAGCATCAATCAGTAAAGTACGGGCTACTCCTGCAGCAAGAAGGGTAGCTCGAGAAAATAACCTGTCCATAGAAATCATTCAAGGAACAGGTTCAAATGGTCGTATCCATGAACAAGATGTCATAGCAGCACTAAACACGGATTCTAGTAAACTTGTAACCCCTCTAGCAGCGAAAATTGCAGCAGACCAAGGCATTGACCCTGATTCTATTCAGGGAACAGGTGCGAGAGGGAAGGTCGTTAAACAAGATGTGTTAGGTCAGCAAAATACTTCAGCTCAAGAAACAGGAGAGCTGGAACGAATCAAATTAAAAGGTCTTCGTAAAGCTGTTGCGGATAAGATGTTACAAAGTGCACGCTCTATTCCACATGTAACGTTAACAACAGATGTCGATATGTCAAAAGCCATCGAGGTACGTAAGGCATTACTGCCAACAATCGAAGCGCAAACTGGCTATCGGGTATCCTATACAGAAATTATTATGAAAGCTACTGCAAGTGTACTGAAAAATCATCCAAGAGTGAATGCATCCCTTATTGATAATGAAATTGTTATGAATCAAGCAATTAATCTAGGATTGGCAGTTGCTGTTGAAGATGGATTGATTGTTCCTTCTGTACCAAACGTTGACAAAGCAGGTCTGGCAGAATTAACAACGCTAAGTAAAGGGCTTGGGACGAAAGCGAGAAATAACAAACTGACACCAGATGAAATGCGAGGAAGTACGTTTACGATAAGTAACTTAGGAATGTATGCAATAGATGGCTTTACTCCAATTATTAATGCACCAGAAACAGCAATTCTAGGTGTTGGCAGAATCGTAGAGAAAGCCGTAGTGATTGATCACGTTGTTGAAGTGCGACCAATGATGGTATTAAGTCTTTCTTTTGATCACCGAGCAATTGATGGTGCACCTGCTGCAGCCTTCTTAACAGAGCTAAAAGAACGTTTAGAAAATCCATGGACATTATTGGTATAGGGGGCTGGGAGCAATGCAAAAGTTTGATGTAGCAATCGTTGGTGGTGGACCTGGCGGTTATGTAGCAGCCATTCGTGCAGCAAAGCAAGGACTAAATGTCGCTTTAGTTGAGGGAAGAGATTTAGGTGGGACATGTTTGAATAGAGGATGTATCCCATCGAAGACACTATTAAAACATGCGGAAGTACTAGATCAAATTAAGAATGCACAAGCGTTTGGCATCACCGTAAATGATGTTTCCTATTCGATTGAAGCAATGGTAAAAAGAAAAAATACGGTTGTAAACACGTTGAAAAATGGAATCAAAGGATTGCTGAAACAAAACAAAATTAAGGTTTTCGAAGGCTATGGCGTCGTATCAGAAAATAAAACAATAATTATTTCTTTAGCTAATGAAAATACGACCATTCTAGCAGAAAATATTATACTTGCAACTGGATCCAAACCATTTGTACCTCCGTTACCTGGTTTAGATGAAGTTTCTTACCATACAAGTGACACGATTTTTGATATTGAAGAGGTCCCATCTAAGCTGGTTATTGTAGGTGGAGGTGTAATTGGATTAGAAATTGGGTGTATTTTTAATCGCTTGGGTACAGAGGTAGAAGTTGTCGAGATGGCTGAAAGTATCATCCCGAATGAAGACGAAGATGCAACGAAATTTCTAACAAAGCAATTGAAAAAAAGCGGCATCTCCATTCATACAGGAACGAAGATTACCGGGTTTAAACCGAATAACGGAAAAACAATTGTGGAGATGGAAAAAAATTCGAAGAAACAAATGATTGAAACAGATAACGTTTTAGTTGCAGTTGGAAGGGAACCAAACGTAACAGGAATCGAAGACCTTCCTATTGCGTTTGAAGGGAAATTTGTAGATATAAATCAATCCATGGAAACGTCAATCTCTGGAATTTATGCGATTGGTGATTTAGTTGGAGGCTACCAGTTAGCGCATGCTGCAAGTGAAGAAGGAATCAGGGCTGTTAAACATATCGTAGGACAGGAAGTTCATGGAGAAGCAATTATCCCGCGTTGTGTCTATTCATTCCCGGAAATTGCAAGTGTAGGTTTAACAGAAACGGAAGCAAAAAAAGCAGGATATCAGGTTAAAGTTAAAAAAGTCGATCTTGCTGCCAATGGAAAAGCAATTACTGCCAATGAAAACAATGGCTTCATGAAAATAATTGCAGATGAAAAATACGGTGAAATTCTTGGTGTTGTGATGGTTGGTGCTCATGTAACAGAGATGATTAGTGCAAGTACTGCGTTTATGCATTTAGAAGGTACGGTAGAGGAAATTGAAAGTATGGTTTTCCCGCATCCGACCGTTTCAGAAGCATTGTTTGAAACCGCAGCAGCGTGGATGGGAAATGGTATCCATTATAATTAAGAGATAAACGAAATAAAACGGATAAACCAAAGACTAGCAATTCATTTCTGCTAGTCTTTTTGGTATAGTAGTTGCAATAGCTTATATCTACATAAAATGACTTCAAGAGGGGATGGATATGTTGAAGGAGAAATTCTTAGACTTATTGGCACAGAAATATGATAGTGAAGAAAAAGTAGTTACAGAGATTATTAATCTGGAGGCCATCCTCGATTTACCAAAAGGAACAGAGCACTTTGTAAGTGACTTACATGGGGAGTACCAAGCCTTTCAGCATGTATTACGAAATGGTTCCGGTAAAGTGAAGGAAAAAATCAGGGATATTTTTAAACATGAATTATCGGAAGAAGAAATTAATGAATTCGCGACATTAGTCTATTATCCGGAAGAAAAACTGCAATTAATACGGGATCAATTTGACAATAATCAAGAATTAAATGCATGGTATTCCAAAACGATTGATCAGATCATTCGGCTCATTCCCTATGCGTCTTCTAAATACACTCGATCCAAGTTACGTAAAGCATTACCGAAGCAATTTGTATATATCATAGAAGAGTTGCTTTACAAAACTGATGAATATACAAATAAAAAGCATTACTATTCCAAGATTGTCCAAAAAGTAATTTCACTTGGTCAGGCGGATAAACTCATTATAGGTCTTGCCTATACGACGCAACAGTTAGTTGTCGACCATCTTCATGTAGTGGGGGACATTTATGACCGTGGTCCTGAACCAGATAAAATCATGGAAGCGCTTATCAATTATCATTCCCTGGATATACAGTGGGGAAATCACGATGTACTATGGATTGGTGCTTTTTCAGGGTCGAAGGTTTGTCTAGCTAATATACTCCGGATCTGTGCGCGGTATGACAATTTGGATATTATTGAAGATGTGTATGGCATCAATCTTAGACCACTTTTGAATCTTGCAGAGAAGTACTATGAGGACAATCCTGCATTCAGACCAAAAAGACATTCCAATAAACAGCAATCCGCAGAAGAACAATTACAAATCACCAAAATACATCAAGCAATCGCAATGATTCAGTTTAAACTCGAGATGCCAATCATAAAACGACGTAGTTACTTTAATATGTCGAAAAGGCTTTTACTAGAAAAAATCGATTATGAAAACAATGAAATTACGATTCAAGGAAACACCTATTCCTTGGAAAATACTTGTTTTGCAACCATTAATCCAGACCAGCCTGATGAATTATTGGAGGAAGAAAAACAAGTAATGGATAAGCTATTATTTTCTGTCCAGCATTCAGAAAAACTAGCAAGGCATATGGAATTTTTAATGAAAAAAGGCACACTTTATTTAAGATATAATGGGAATTTATTAATACATGGCTGCATGCCGATAGATGAAAACGGGAATATGGAAAAAATGGTTATTGAAAATAAAGCATATGCAGGTCGTGAGCTACTTGATATTTTCGAGCAATATTTGCGATATTCTTTTGCAAACCGCGAGGTAACCGATGACCTTGCAACGGATATGGTTTGGTATTTATGGACTGGAGAATATTCCTCCCTTTTTGGGAAAAGGGAAATGACTACCTTTGAAAGGTACTTTATTAAGGATAAGGCTACACACAAAGAGAGAAAGAACCCATATTATTATTTGCGAGAAAAGGAGGAGATTTGCAGAAGGATTTTAGAAGAATTTGATCTTGATCCAGATCAAGGTCATATTATCAATGGCCATACACCAGTGAAGGAGATTGACGGAGAAAATCCGATCAAAGCAAATGGTAAAATGATTGTCATTGACGGCGGCTTTTCAAAGGCTTATCAACCAACAACAGGAATTGCGGGTTATACATTACTATATAATTCGTTCGGCATGCAATTGGTTGCCCATCAGCATTTTAGCTCGAAGGAAGATGTTTTGCGAAATGGTAATGATGTGCTGTCTGTAAGACGATTAGTAGATAAAGAGCTAGAGAGGAAAAAGGTGTCCGAAACGAATGTTGGCGAAAAGCTGATACAGGAAATTAATATGTTGAATAGTTTGTTGAAGTACAGGTATATGAAGTGAAGGTAATGCACTTATAAATACACTATTGACAGGGAATATAAAATGAAAATACACTCATTACTACTGATATCAGTGGTTGTGGGTGTTTCTTGTTTTGTCCGTGAGCGTGTATGGTAACTTTTATCGTTCAGTCATTGCAGGAATATAATGACTACAGTACAATTAAAAGTGTAAAATTTACTTTAGTAAGGAGGAAAAGGATAAAGTGTCTGCGGAAGAGAAGATTATTGAGGAAATTGAAAAATTGCCTAAAGAAACGAAAAAGCATGTATTAAAAAAGCTTCATGAAAAGTATTTTACTAAGCATGAAGTGTTTGTAGCAGATGAAAACTATGATTTCTGGCTAAATGAAAAGGATGAGGAATATGAATCCGATATATAGTCAGGGTGATGTATGGCTAGCAAAGGTATACTTTAAAATGCAGGAGCAATTTAAGCATCGACCAATTGTTATAGTAGGTCGGGGTATCACGATTGATATTGACATAATTATTTCTCCTATAACAAGTAGTGAACCAAGAAATGAGTTCGATGTAATCATTCATTATTGGAAAGAAGCCGGATTACGACACCTTTCAGTTGCTCGCACGACAAAGATTCATGCGGTACCTCGATCATCATTGATCAAAAGAATTGGATCTCTACATGAATATGACCTTCAAAGAATTCTTCAGAAGTGCAGAACACTTTTTTAAACTTCAAACGTTTATCGGCCACTCTTTTAAAGGGTAGACTAAAAACATGACTTCTAGTAGTTTTATTGGGTACACATGAAAAAAAAGAGATCGGAAGTCAATCACTTCCGATCTCAAATTTTATGATTTAATCCGTTTAAACAGTACATTATTTTCTAAGTGAACGTGCTGGAATGTATCTGTTTCTAACTCAGCTAATCGTGCATACGTTATTTGATAGGAATTGCAAGCTCCAGCCGGAGGGAGGAAATCATTTGTAATTTCTCGCATTCTTTTTAAAATGTTCCCCTGTGATTCGTGCTCATCCTCTAAACCACCATTCGCTATATGAATCTGCTCTGCAAGCTCTTGACTTGGATTTTTTTCATATTCCTTAACCAACGGAAATACTTCATTTTCTTCTTTGACCATATGTGCTTCCATATCCACTTTAAAATCATTATATAATCTGTGCAGTTCTTGAAGATGGGGATGAGCATCTCCATGTACACGAAAAATTTTGGTTACAAACTGTCCTAATGGAGAAAGTTCTTCATTTAAATAAGCATGGTGTTTGTGGACAATATGATCTACTAATTCGGAAAGTGGCACCCGGTCCCAATCGATAACTTCATGATCTTCTTTACTCCAGATTTCAAATGCTGTATTCAATTCTGATAGAACGGCTACTTCATCCATGTTTTTTTCAGTAAATACTGTACCTAATGGGCGATCTCCACCACAGCAAAAGTCGATACGTCGTTTCTTGAATAAATCACTCGCTTTTGGAAAAACCTTCACGATTTCTGCTGGTGTATGCTCAACTGTAAATGAATTCATAATATGACCTCCTATTTATCAATCTATCTTTATGATAAATGAGGTTGTTCGTTTTTTCTGTGATGGAAATCACATGGATTAAGATTATCCGATCAATTTAATTATATTCTAATAAAATAAAAATAACCCCTTGTAAAACGCTTACAACTATTATATACTTTTACTAAATCGGTTTACTAAATCGATTTAGTAATGAATTTTAGGAGCAAACAGATGAAAAAGACGACAATAGCTGATGTTGCAAAACATGCAAACGTATCAAAAAGTACAGTATCTCAATATCTGAACCAGCGCTTCGACTATATGGGGGAGCAAACAAAAGAACGGATTGAAAAGGCAATTGCTGAGTTAAAGTACAGTCCCAATATTTTGGCAAGGGGTTTGAAGCAAAAATCTTCCACAACAATTGGTGTTATTGTAGCGAATATTTTACATGTGTTTTCCACACAAGTTATCCGAGCTATTGAAGATTTTTGTAATGAAAAAGATTTCCACGTTATTGTTTGTAACGCAGATGATGACCCGGTTAAAGAAAAACGGTACATTGAGATGCTTCGAGCAAAACAGGTGGATGGGATCATTGCCTTTCCTACTGGAGAAAACGTTGAGTTATACAAAGGAATAATAGAAGAAAATTACCCAGTAGTTTTTATGGATAGATTGATTCCTGGGATTACCATTAATACGATTTTACTGGATAATGAACAAGCAGCATTTTTAGCGGTTGATGAATTTATAAAAAAGGGACATGAGCGTATAGGAGTGGTTTCTCCTCCATTAACGCAAAACGTTACGCCAAGATTTGAACGTATGGAAGGGTATAAAAAGGCATTAGAGAACTATGGCATCCAGTTTAATCCAGATTATATTCAAAGTGGAGAGATAGAGGAAATGCACAGGAAATTAAAGCAAATGATGTGTTTGCCTGTGCCTCCAACTGCAATACTTGCAATAAATGATCGTACGTTAATTGAAATATTAACGTACACAAAAGAAGAACAGCTGCGGATACCAGAAGATTTGGCATTAATCAATGTCGATGATGTATCTTTTGCAGGCATTTATAATCCAGCACTGACAACAATAGCCCAGCCGGCATTTGAAATGGGAAAAAAGGCAGCGGAAGTTCTTTTTGATTTGATGCGTGACAAAAATGTATCTGCCGATGCGAAAGTATATCGTTTTAAACCAGAGCTAATCGTAAGAGAATCTTGTTAAAGAAAGGTTGATCAGCCGTGAAAAATATAATTAACACTGTTGCATTAGAAGTGAAGGAAGTATTGGAAAAAACCGATTTCAATGAATCAATGAAACTTGCAGAGGAAATTGATCGTGCCAGTCGGATATTTATAGCGGGAACAGGACGATCAGGACTAATTGGCAAAGTAATAGCTATGCGATTAATGCATAGCGGCTATCCAGTATATGTTATTGGTGAGACGATAACGCCAAGTATCGGTTCGGATGATTTACTGCTCATTATCTCGGGATCAGGAAGTACCAGTTCACTTATAAATTATGCTGAGAAAGCAAAAGAGATTGATGCCACAGTTGCATTAGTAACAACAAATAAAGATTCGAAGATAGGAAGCATAAGTGATTATCTCCTTACCATTCCAGCAGCAACAAAGAAACGTCTGGACTCTGAACCACCTACCATCCAGCCGCTTGGAAATCAATTTGATCAGTCGGCACATTTGCTGCTTGATGCAATTGTTGTATACCTTCTGGAAAATAAGCCAGATAGAAACAGCCATGCAAGCTTAAATCAAAAACATACAAATCTAGAATAATAGGGAGTGTTCGTAAATGAATTTAGTAGAACAAATTCAGCAACATAAAATAGTAGCTGTTATTCGAAAAGCAGATGTGAACAACATTGTTCCGATTCTTAATGCTTTATACGAAGGGGGGGTCTACTCAGTCGAGATTACTGCAGAAACTCCAAATGTTTTGCAAGTAATTGATACCGCTGTCAAACAAGTAGGGGATAAAATAAATATCGGTGCTGGAACAGTACTTGATCCAGAAACAGCAAGATCTGTCATTATGGCGGGAGCGAAATTTATCGTATCCCCAACACTGAATCTCGAAACGTTAAAGTTAACAAATCGCTATGGAATTTTAAATATACCTGGAGTCCTGACGCCAACAGAAATTTTGACCGCTTATGAAAGCGGTGCCCAAATGGTTAAAATTTTCCCGGCAGATGCATTCGGACCAAATTATGTAAAAAATATCCTCGGTCCATTACCGCATGTGAAGGCAATGGTTACTGGTGGAATTACACTTGAAAACATAAATGAATACCTTTCCAAAGGAAGTACAGCAGTTGGAATTGGAAGCAATCTTGTAAATGTAAAACAACTAAAGACAGATGAAGATTACCTTCATTTAATACAAACGGCAAGAGCGTATGTAGAAAAGGTAAATGAGCTTGAAAGATAAATATCAATATTTATAAGGAGGCTTATCACATGAAAAATCGTAACTATACTTTTATTATGATTATTTTTATATCCATTGCTGCTCTATTGGCTGGCTGTAATACGGATGACGTAGAGGCAGAGGACGATGGAAAAATTAAATTGATTACAGCTCATAATCAGACATCGCCTGATAATCCATACCAGGTCGGTTTGCTGAAGTTTAAAGAAGTTGTTGAAGAAAAATCAGATGGGAAAATTGAGGTAGAAGTGCATGCCGGTACAATTGGTACGGAAGAATCACAGCTAATTGAAAAGCTGCAGCTCGGGGCGGCTGACCTTGTTGTTGTTTCACCAGGTCTAATGACACAAACGGGAATTCGAGAAGTGGATATTTTTTCTGCCCCATATTTGTTTAATAGCTATGATCACTGGTTAAGAGCAGTAGATGGAGAAGTTGGAGAAGAGATGGCAGCTATCATTAATGAAAAATCCAATAACTCTTTTAAACTATTAGGCTATTGGTCAGCGGGGGTTAGACATTTCTATGGAAAAGTTCCTTTGGAATCCGTAGATGATTTGAAGGGAGTTTCTCTAAGAACGCAAACATCTGGAGTTATATCTGATTTCTGGCAGAAGACTGGTGCAATTCCTTCATCTATCTCATGGGGCGAGTTGTATCAAGGCTTGCAGCAGGATGTTGTTGACTCTTCCGAAAACGCTTACCCATTTTTTGTGCAACAAGCACATCACACTACTTCCAATGGTAAGTATATAACGGAAACAGCTCATGATTATACAACAAGACTTGTCTTATTCAATGGTGAAAAATTTGATAACTTCCCAGAAGAATATCAAGAAATTATTTTAGATGCAGCTGAACAATCTGTAGTTGCTGAACGTGAAGCAACGAATGCACAGGATATTGAATATAAGGAAAAGGCCATAGATGATGGAGCAATCATCAATGAGATTGATAGAGAACCATTTATTGAAATTGCCCGGCCAATCTTGGATGACTTTGTAAAAGAAATTGAAGCGGAAGAATTACTGCAAAAGATAAGAGAACTAGAGTAAATAATCGAAGGAGGTCCTATCATGAAACGTTTCGTAAACGTACTTGAAAAAGTACAGATTATCACCGGTGTCACATTTCTATGTATATTCTTTCTCATCATTATGCTGCAAATCGTAACCAGACACCTTGGTATATCCGTTATTTGGACAGAAGAGGTAGCGAATTATTCCTTTATTTGGGGAATCTTTATGGGTGCTGCAGTAATGGTGAATCGCAGAGAACATTTTAATTTTGATTTCTTAATCCGAAAATTGAACGGAAAAAAAAGAATGTCCTTAAGTATATTCAATGATTTAGTTCTAATTGTTTTTAATAGTTGTATATTATTGCTCGGTTTGCAAGTTGTAACAGAATTTTGGAATTATACATGGGCAACGATACCAGAAATGAAGATGGGATATGTTTGGATTGCTATTCCATTAATGGCAGGAACGATGATTATTTATTCCGTGTCCCACCTAATTGATCATGTCCAGGCAGCTAAAGTGAAGGAGGTAAGTGAGTGATGGGATTTTTATTAATTGGTTTATTTCTTGTGTTAATGCTCATCGGTGTTCCAATAGCGTTTGTTATCGGGATAGTCGCATTGCTCGGTATTTTTGGAATCCCTTACACACCTGAAGCTACCGTGCCAATGTCCATGGTTAATGGACTGGATTCATTTGTGCTGCTTGCGGTTCCATTGTTTATATTAGCTGCAAATTTAATGAACTCCGGTAAAATCTCTGAAAAACTGATCAATCTTGCTTTAGCAATTGTTGGACCAATTCGTGGAGGACTTGCACATGCCAATATCCTTGTATCCATGATGTTTGCCGGTGTTTCAGGTGCAGCACAGGCAGACACCGCTGGGGTTGGGAAAATACTGATTCCAAGTATGCTCCGAAAAGGCTATGATAAGGAAACGGCCGTTGGGGTAACGGCAGCATCATCAACAGTTGGAGTGGTTATACCGCCAAGTATCCCAATGATTATTTTTGCAGGTCTGACCAATGCATCAATTGGAGCATTGTTCCTTGGTGGAATCATACCAGGAATTTTAATTGGCTTAGGAATGATGGTTTTCGTTTACTTCATGGCAATTAAACGGAATTACCCAAGGGATGCGCGTGTTGAGGTTAAGAAATTTATGAAATTATTGGTGGAGGCTATTCCAGCACTGCTCACTCCGATCATTATTATTGGAGGGATTATTACAGGCTTCTTTACTGCTACAGAAGCTGCGGCAGTTGCTTCATTATATACACTGCTTGTATGTATGTTTTACTATAAAACATTACGCGTAAAAGATTTACCAGGTATTTTAATGGATACCCTTGCATTAAGCTCCTTATCCTTGTTTGCCCTAGCAGCAGCAAGTGCGCTTGGAGAATTAATGAGTTATTACCAGCTCGGAACGCTTGCACAGGAGTTCTTTACGAATAATGTTGGAACAGAGTGGTTATTTATTATCATCGTGATTGCATTTTTCTTGTTTGTTGGGACGTTTATGGATGCGATTCCAGCAATGATTTTATTTGTACCTGTCATTCTTCCGACAGCATTGCAGTTTGGGATTGAGCCCGTTCATTTGGGATTGATTGTCGTTATTACATTGGCAATTGGATTGATTACACCACCATATGGGCTATGTTTATTGCTTGCTGCGAAGATTGGGAACATGTCCATTGAAAGGTCGTTTATAGCAGTAATCCCGTACATTGCAATTATTTTGGTCGTGTTGCTGTTTGTTGCCTTCTTCCCGGAAATCGCATTTTTTATACCGAAAATGATTAATCCTGGATTATTTTAGCAAAAGTTAAAGCCCTGTTAGGAGAGATAATGATGGAAGATAAACAGATGGCTGCTGAAGCATCTATACAATATATAAAAGATGGGATGACGGTCGGACTCGGTTCCGGCTCCACTGTCAATTTCATGCTTGAAAAGCTTGCTGAACGTATTAAAGAAGGACTTACAATCAAAGGTATACCTTCTTCGTTAAAAACAGAACGATTTGCGAAACAATTAGGAATTCCACTGACTGATTTTTCTAATACGACAAAGATTGATATCGCAATTGACGGAGCTGATGAAGTGGATCCGAACCTCCACCTTTTAAAAGGTGGTGGCGGGTCACTTGTCAGAGAAAAAATTGTTGATCAAGCAGCTGATAGGCTTATTATTATTGTGGATTCATCAAAGGCTGTATCTAAATTAGGAGACTCCCCCCTCCCAGTTGAAGTATTGCCATTTGGGTTTGAGGTGACAACAGAACAAATCGCCGCATTTGGATGTACTCCAGTATTGAGAAAAAGAGATGGTCAACCATTCATATCCGATAACGGAAATTATATTGTAGATTGTAAGTTTGCCAGTATTGAAGATCCACAAGCACTGCATGAGAAATTGAAACACATCACAGGAGTCGTCGAAACAGGTTTGTTTCCACAAATGGCTCATAATGTGATCATTGCAAGAGAAGGAAGGATTGACATTTTAGAAAGGTAAATGTCAAGAGGAGGCAGCTAAAAATGAATGATGTGATTACAATTGGTGAAGCAATGATTGCATTTAGCCCGCAATCAACAGGACCAATGAAGTACGTAAATATGTTTGAGAAAAAGGTTGGTGGAGCAGAGCTGAACCTAGCAATCGGCTGCTCGCGCTTAGGACTGAAAGCTGGTTATATTAGCAGATTAGGCAATGATGAATTTGGCAAATATATTTATAATTTTGCCCGTGGCGAAGGAATAGATATGTCACAGGTCAAATTAGTGGATGGATATCCCACATCGTTAAATTTTAAAGAAATTATGGAAGATGGAAATGTCCGAACGTTTTATTATCGTGATAAATCTCCAACATTAGCAATGCATCCGGAAGATTTGGATGAAGGCTATTTTGAAGAGGCAAAGATCCTCCATATAACAGGGATTTATCCGGCAATTGGTGAAATTCATATTGACGTTATCCATAAAGCAATCGAACTAGCGAAGAAGAACAATCTATTAATTTCTTTTGATCCAAATATAAGACTTCGGATGTGGAGCAAGGAAGAAGCAAGTCGTGTGTTAGCTGAAATCCTCCCCCATGTTGACATCTTGTTAGCAGGGGATGAAGAGATGGATATTATTATTGGTGAAAAGGATCCCAAAGCAATTATTGAAAAGACGAAGGAGATGGGGATTTCCTATATAGCTGTAAAGCAAGGTGAAAATGGATCTGTCGGCTATTACAATGAGGAAATTGTGGAAGCACCTCCTGTTAAAGCGAACAAGGTTGCTGATACGGTAGGAGCTGGAGATGGATTCAATGCGGGTGTGCTTTATGGAATCCTGAATAAGTGGCCGCTTGAAAAAACATTACAGTTTGCAAATACGATCGGTTCGATGGTTGTCGGTGTTGTTGGCGATAATGAAGGACTGCCATATTATGAAGATGTTCAAGGCAAACTCGGTGAAATTGAACGTATCGAGCGATAGAAATGGGGTACAAATAATGAAACTGCAATTAGCATTGGACAGACTTACTGAACATGAATGTTTTCGTCTGGTAGAAGAAGTAGAGGAATATATTGATATTATCGAAATAGGGACGGGTGTTATCAAAGAATATGGCATGGCGATTGTAAAGGAAATGCGAGCGCGTTATCCAGATAAGCTGATTCTTTCAGATATGAAAACATGTGATGCGGGCAGGCATGAAGCATACCAGGCCTTTAAAGCGGGCTCAGATATAATGACAGTTATGGCATTAGCTTCTGACTTAACGATAAAAGATACGCTGCAGGCAGGTGAAGAGATGGGGACTCAGGTAATGGTTGATTTGCTCGAAGTACATTCAAAGGACCGAATTACAGAGCTTGAACAGCTGGGTGTAAGTCTCATTAGCCTCCATGTTGGAAAAGACAAGCAATCAGAAGGCGGTTTTACAACTGATTTGTTTTCTCTAGTAAAGGAATCGTCTTTTAAAATAGCGGTTGCAGGGGGAATCAATTTGGAATCATTGTTTGAAATTGTTCAAGAGGAACCAGATATCATTATTGTTGGAAGTGCGATAACAGCGGCAGCTCATCCGAAAATTGTAGCTAAGGAAATGAAAAGGCTAATCAGTCGGTGAAATTTAATAGAAAAGCTAGTTTGCTATTATCCAAAAGAAGCTAGTTCGCTACACCATTTTAACACTGGATGTGGAGAGGGAAATTAAAATCTCGAATCGGGGAATCGATAGATAAAATGTGAAAAAATGGGCTACTGAGAATGTAGCTCATTTTTGTTGATTTATAGAATACAATCACGTAGCGTCTGTAATTCCAGTAGTCCTCAAATTTTTATCATAAACTGATAATGTGTACATCCAACTTCTATCCGTCCAGCATATTTTTGTGCTATATTAGTAGACGTAAACACTTACAATTAACTATTTTATATATGCAGAGTAGTTTAGCAGAAGGAGCTGTTACGATGGGTAAAATTATTAAGTCAGAATCCTTGCATTTACAAGCCTATCATTTGATTAAAGAAGCAATTATGGAAGGAAATTTAAAGCCTGCTGAACGTGTCGTAGAAGCTAAGGTCGCAAGTACGTTAGGGACTAGCAGGGGAACCGTAAGAGAAGCGATTCGTATGTTAACGCAGGATGGCTTACTAATATATAATGATGGGTTCGTAAAGGTGTATGAGCCAACAGTTGACGATGTTGTAGATATATTTCAGTGCAGGGAAAGTCTGGAAGTGTTAGCGATCCGTCTTGCTATTAAGAATCTGACCGATGAAGTGAAGGAAAGTTTAGCTCATAATTTACAGGAAACGAAAAAAGTGAAACCGGATTCTCCAGAACTTGGTCAGCTGGATCAGCAATTCCATACAATTATTACCGAAGCATCTAACAACGGCCAACTGATTAATTTGCTTGAAGTTATTAAAGTAAAAACGCATTATATGCGAAAGAGTATGGTCGGAGGATCGTTTTACCCTTCTTTTATTGAAGACCATGAACAAATTTATGAATGGATGCTTAAGGGGAATGAAGAAGAAGCAGCCAATCTAATGAGTGTCCATATTAAAAAGGCTCTGGAAGGTGTCTTGATGCATATCAAATCTTAATCCAATCAAAAATGGATTAAGATTTTTTATTTTATTATTTATTTTTGGTTGACAGTTAACTGTCGGGTGAATATAATTGGAAATGTAATATTTTGAAAATAATAAAGATGGTAAAAAGTTAGATGTTTTTTAACCTTATATGGACTTATTCAAACAAATATGCTGTCATTCAAGGCTTTGGGGAAAGGATGAAAGAAATGAAGGAAGGATTGAAAGTTGGGGATTGGGCCGTTCTTGAAATAGTAGTGACGGAAGATATGTTTGCTCAATTTGGCGACGAATTAGTACATCCCGCTTATTCCACCGCTTCCATGGTCTATCATATGGAATGGGTATCAAGAGATCTGTTACTTCCCTATCTGGGGGGACAAGAAGAAAGTGCAGGAGCAGCTGTAAAACTCAAGCATATCGCCCCATCAGCACTAGGTACGAAAGTTAAGATGGAAGCTGTTGTAACAAGTATTACCGAAAAACAAGTGATAACAAAGGTTATTGCTAAAAATGAAAACGGTATCATTGGTGAAGGGGAAGTAAAGCAGGCAATTCTGCCAAAAAATACGATGCAAAGCAAATTAAATGAACAATTGCAGTTAAACAAATAAATGGAGGTAGTCTTCTTGAAACAGCTTGAAATAGTCAAACCAATAGAGAAAAATACATTTGAAACAATAGCAAATCATGAACAAGTGATGTTCTGTAATGATCCGGCAACGGGACTTCAAGCAATTATAGCCATTCATGATACGACACTCGGTCCTGCATTGGGCGGAACAAGGATGTATCCATATGAAAGTGTTGATGAGGCACTGGAGGATGTTCTTCGATTGTCAGAAGGAATGACCTATAAGTGTGCAGCATCTGGTCTTGATTTTGGTGGAGGAAAGGCTGTCATTATTGGTGATCCCAAAAAAGATAAATCCCCTGCACTATTCCGCGCATTCGGACAATTTGTTGATTCTTTGAACGGACGTTTTTATACAGGTACAGATATGGGAACAACAACCGATGATTTTGTGGAGGCATATAAGGAAACCAATTTTATTAACGGAATTCCAGAAGCTTATGGAGGCAGCGGAGATTCTTCTATTTCCACCGCACGTGGAGTGATTCATGCCTTAGAGGCAACCAATGAATACTTATTTAAAAATAACGATTTAGGAACCAGAACATATGCCATTCAGGGATTAGGAAAAGTCGGTTATAAGGTGGCCGAACAATTACTGGAAGCTGGAGCGCAAATCTATGTCACGGACCTTAATCAAGATGTGTTGAGACAGATTAAAACAAAAGCAAAAGATACAAACGGTGAAATCCATGAGGTAGAGAGTAACGCTATTTATAATACGAATGCAGATATCTTTATTCCTTGTGCAATGGGGGCAATCATTAATGACCAAACCATTGGTCAGCTAAAAGTAAGAGCGATTGTTGGTTCAGCGAACAATCAGCTCCAAACTCTAAATCACGCAAAAACACTTCACGAAAAAGGAATTTTATATGCCCCGGATTATATTGTTAATGCCGGAGGACTAATTCAGGTTGCGGATGAATTATATGGTCCGAATTCTAAACGAGTACTTGTAAAGACAAAAGCAATTTACCGTTCGCTTTATGATATTTATCAGCAAGCAGAAATGGATGCGATTACAACAGTAGAAGCAGCAAATAGAAAAGTACGCAGCGTATTGGATGAACAGCGAAATCGAAACAATTTTTATTCTCGCAAGCGTAGACCGAAATGGAATATAAGAGAATAAATATTTAATTTTATATAAATAATCTAAAACCCTATGTGAACGAAAAGCTTACTTATAGAATCTAAAAATAAGAGTCAAAGAGGTGATGGACATGAAAAGAGACATCCAGGAAGAATTTCCAATGGTGCAAATCATGGACCAAAATGGAGAACTAATAGATAAATCATATCTTAATCAAATTGATCATGCATTAGCACAGCAATTTTACCGACAGCTAATCTGTATGCGGGCATTTGACCAAAAGGCAATTAACCTGCAGCGCCAGGGCAGGCTCGGTACTTACCCAGGCTTTGAAGGGCAGGAAGCAGCACAGGTGGGAAGTGCTCTAGCACTCGATGAAGATGATTGGATGTTGCCAACATATCGAGATCATGCGGCAAGTATTAGCTTTGGAAAATCTTATACTATTTTATCTTCATGGAATGGACGAGTGGAAGGGAATCTTCCACCTAAAGGAAAAAATATATTACCACCTTCTGTTCCAATCGCAACACAGCTGCCACTTGCAGCTGGAATAGCGATGGCAAATAAATATAAAAATTCTTCACAAGCTGTTATTGCTTATTTTGGAGATGGCGCAACTTCAGAAGGTGATTTTCATGAAGGATTAAACTTTGCTAGTGTATTTCAAGCACCTGTTGTCTTCTTTAATCAGAATAATCAATATGCCATTTCGACTCCAATCTGGAGACAAATGAATTCCAAGACGATTGCTCAGAAGTCAATTGCCTATGAAATCCCAGGTATTCGAATTGATGGGAATGACATTTTTGCAGCTTATTTTGAAACAAAAAAAGCATTAGAACGAGCGAGAAATGGGGAAGGACCAAGTTTAATTGAAGCCGTAACATGGAGGTATGGTGCCCATACCACTGCAGATGATCCGACGAAGTATCGTAATCAAAAAGAAGAAAATGAAAAACACCGTCAAAATGATCCGGTTACAAGATTAGAATTATTTATGAAAGCGCACGGTTATTGGGATGAAACAGTCGTAGAACAGTTAAAAGAGGAAGTAAAGGAAGAAATTGATAGGGCAGTAAAAGAGTTGGAGACGATGCCACCAGCGGATGTGAATGATATTTATGATTACATGTTCGAAAAACCGACATGGACGATTGAACAGCAAAAGGAAGAATATATGAACCATTTGCGAGGGGTGAGATGAGATGATAACGATAGCGAAAACGAAACAATTGACGCTTATTCAAGCTATCACTGATGGAATGCGTACCATGCTTAACGAAAAAGAAGAAGTCGTGGTATTAGGGGAAGATGTTGGAAAAAATGGCGGTGTCTTTCGGGCAACGGATGGCTTGCAGGAAGAGTTTGGAGAAAAGAGGGTTTTTGATACACCATTGAGTGAAGCAGGAATCATCGGATCCTCGATTGGGATGGCAATAAACGGACTGTTGCCAGTAGCAGAAATTCAGTTTTTAGGTTTTATTTACCCTGCATACGAACAAATTATGACACATGCGACGAGAATGCGCTACCGTACCAAAGGTGCCTTTACCGTACCACTTGTGATTCGTGCACCATATGGAGCAGGAGTACGTGCTCCAGAAATCCATTCGGATAGTATGGAAGCATTATTCACCCATATGCCAGGGATAAAAGTCGTTTGTCCATCTAATCCACATGATGCAAAAGGACTTCTTATTTCGGCAATAGAGGACCCAGATCCGGTACTATTTCTTGAGCCACTAAGATTATACCGTGCTGTCAGAGGAGACGTTCCAGAAGAAAAATATGAAATTGAAATTGGAAAAGGGAAGTATTTGCGAGAAGGAGACGATGCAACGGTGATTGCCTGGGGGGCAATGGTACCCGTTGCAATGAAGGCAGCCGAACAGGCAGCAGATAAAGGGATTAGCTGTGACGTCATTGATTTACGCACGTTGTATCCGATTGATAAAGCTATTATAGCCGAATCTGTGCAGAAAACCGGGCGCTGTGTCGTTGTTCATGAAGCTCCAGCAACCGGGGGATTAGGAAATGACATTATTTCGATTGTAAATGATACTTCATTTTTATATATGAAATCACCAATTGAGCGTGTCACTGGTGCGGATGTTCATGTGCCTTTTTGGGCTCTGGAAGAACATAATATCCCGACACCAGCACGTGTAACGGATGCAATTTATAAAGTGATTCATTTTTAAAGGAGGTGGAGTGAATGGTAGAAGTAAAATTACATGATATTGGAGAAGGAATGACAGAAGGGGATGTACTAGCTTATTTTATTCAGGAAGGAGATCAAGTTGAGGAAGATCAGCCAATTGTAGAATTGCAGACAGAAAAAATGGTTGCCGAGTTAACAGCGCCAGCCAAAGGGGTTGTTAAAAAAATATATATTGCTGAGGGAACGACTATCCCTGTAGGAACAACGATTTTGACGATTGAAGCAGAGGGTTCTATTGAGAAAAAAGAGGCTGCAGAAACACAAAAAGAAGAATCAAATCATTCTATACAATTTGCAGCAAGTGATAATGCAAAAAAACAAACGAAACCCGAAAAAATAAACGGGCCAACACGAATAAAAGCAGCACCATTTACGAGGAAGATTGCAAGAGAACTTGATGTGGATATCGAATTTGTAGAAGGAACGGGGAAATCTGGACGTATTACCGTAGAAGATGTTCAGCAGTTTGCTCAAAACAGAGAGAGCGCTGCAACAAAAGTCAAGCCTGCTGTTAAACAGTTAAGAAAGCAATTTTTTCAAGGGACAGCAGAAAAGCAGTCGGTCAGTGAAAAAGAGGAAACGGATATTATTCCGTTTAAAGGCAGGCGCAAACAAATCGCAAAAAAAATGACAACCTCCATCTTTACGATCCCACATGTTCATCACATGGAAGAAATTGATATGACTGAGTTACTGCAGTTCAGAAAAGAGATTAAGCCTCATGCCGATGTATCTGTTGCAGCATTTTTTATTAAAGCGCTCACGATAGCATTGAGAGAACATCCAATCTTTAATGCCAAACTTGATGAGAAAAAAGAAGAAATCAGATTGGAAAAAGGGGTTCATATGGGCATTGCAACGGATACGGAAGAGGGGTTAATTGTTCCAGTCGTTAAAAATGCGGATAATAAGTCAATCCGCATTATTAACAAAGAAATGAAAGAACTGATGAAGAAAGCAAGAGAAAATAGACTGACACCGAAAGAAATGACCGGAAGCACCTTTACGATCAGCAATGTTGGACCAATGGGAAGTATCGGTGCAACGCCGATCATCAATTATCCAGAAGTCGCATTAATGGCTTTTCATAAAACGAAAAAAATGCCTGTTGTAAACGAAAATGATGAGATCGTTATCAGATCAATGATGAACGTGACGCTCACATTCGACCACCGTGTTACAGACGGAGGAAATGCAATAGCCTTTACGAATAGGTTCAAGGCATTGCTTGAAAAACCAAAACTGCTACTAGTAGAACTCAGTTAATCTAACAACAAATTAAAATGAAGGAGATTCATTATGTTCCGAATTAAATCTGAGCAAATGCCGTCGTTGCCTGAGGCTATCCTCGTAATCTCAGCTATCATCGCTATTATGAGTGTCAGTATTATCTATTTTGAAGCTCCTCCACATATACCTTTAACGATTTCATTGTTAATGTTAGTTATTTATGGAATCATTAAAAAGATCCCTTATGAAAAATTACAGGAAGGTTTTTCAGAAGGGGCTACATCTGGAATGGGGGCCGTTTTTCTTTTCTTTATGATTGGTATTTTAATAGCTGCATGGATCTATAGTGGAACTATTCCGACTTTGATTTATGCTGGATTTGAATTAGTGACACCACGTTTTTATTATGCCATTGTTTTAATCGTAACCTCTGTCGTTGGAATTTGTGTGGGGAGCTCTTTAACAACGGTGGCAACAGTCGGATTAGCTTTTATTGGTATATCCCAGGCTCTTGATATTTCACTGGCAATCACAGCTGGAGCAATTGTATCTGGAGCATTTTTCGGTGATAAGATGTCTCCGATTTCAGATACAACGAATATGGCTTCCAGTATTCTGAAGGTTGATTTGTTTGACCATATACGATATATGATGTGGACAACAGTTCCGGCATTCCTGATTGGACTGGTGATTTTCGGAATTATATCACCGAGTATTTCAACTGCAAATTTCAGTGAAATGGAGTTATATCAGCAAGGGCTTTTGGGGACAGGGCTGATTCACTGGTATAATGCGGTCATTCCACTTGCTGTCTTAGTTATTTTCTCTATCTTCAAGGCCCCAGCATTATTATCGCTTACAGCTGGTGCAGTAAGTGCTATTCTTATATCATTTTTTCATGCTGTTCCTTCAATTGGTGGGTTACTGGGAATATTATATGGAGGCTATGTGTCAGAGACAGGTATTGAACAAATCGATTCTTTACTGACACGGGGCGGAATGGAAAGTATGTTTTTTACGATTGCAATCATTTTGCTAGCATTAGGAATGGGAGGATTATTGTTTAAGTTAGGGATTGTCCCAAGACTATTTGAAGCCGTGGAAAGAATGTTACGATCTGCGAAGTCAGTAATCACTGGCTCTGCTCTCCATGCTATCGGAGTCAATGTGCTGGTAGGGGAACAATATCTATCTATTCTATTAACAACAGAAACGTTCCAGTCGCAATATCAAAAACTCGGTTTAGCAAATAAAAATCTATCAAGAGTTGCAGAGGATGCCGGAACCGTAGTTAATCCACTAGTTCCATGGAGTGTGTGCGGTGTTTTTATCACAAGTGTTTTAGGAGTACCGACTCTAGCGTATTTGCCATTTGCTTTCTTTTGTTTGTTATGCCCAATACTGACGATTATTTTTGGAATTACTGGAAAAACGCTGACATATACGGAAGCTGCAGCAGTAAATCCTGTTCAGTTTGAATCAATTGAAGAAAGTAAGATGGGGTAATAGGTTTCAGGAAGATAATAAATAGAAGGGAGGAGCTGATGCTTCCTCCCATCTCTGCAAAGCACGCAAAAACTAGCTAAATATTCAAAAAATATTGACTGTAGATTATTCCATGTTTATAATGAAACTCAACTTAATCTATACTGAGAAATATTATAAAATATAAGAGTTAATTTATACATTTGCAGTTGATTGTATACACTAATTGAATTTTATGAAAAGGGTGAGGTAATTGACATTCATACTAGATACATCCAAGACACTTCAAGTTCAAGTGTATGAATATATGCACGACAAAATTGTAAATGGAAAACTGGGACCTGGGACACGAGTTGTGGAGCAACAAATTGCAGAAGAAACAGGGGTAAGCAGGAGTCCCATACGTGAGGCTATAAAGCAATTGAAAAGTGAGGGGCTTGTAGCAAGTCATCCCCGGGGCGGAGTGAGAGTTTTCAGGCCTACGAGTGATGATTTTAAATATTTATATGAGTGTCGTTTAAGTTTAGAGCCTCTGGCTGCATCACTTGCAGCTGAACGCAGCAATAATATACAGTTAACAGAAATAAATGAACTGCTTAGGAAAATGAAGGACATTATGGAAGCAGAAGATTTTGAGCATATGAAGAAGTTAAGTCGAAATTTCCATGATTTAATCTTGGAATGCAGTGAAAATCCTTTTCTCATCAAAATGATGAATCAGCTTCATTCCTTGATTCTATTCTACCGAAACATTATTCTTACAAAAACAAGCAGAATGGTAGAAGGCTTCTTTGAACATGAAGCAATCTGCTTAGATATTTTAAACAGAGATGCTAAATCTGCAGAGAAACATATGAGAGACCATATTCAAAAGGATTATAATTATTACTTGGAACAATATGGATACAACTAAATGAATTGGTAAATGATTCATTTACTTCATTATCATAAATCAAAAGGAGTGGATTTACACGTGAATTTCCCTGAAAAAGTAAGCATTCGCGACGTTACGTTAAGAGACGGTCTTCAAAATGAATCCGTTTTCATCGAAGCGGAGAATAAACTTGGTGGTTTAAATGAGATTATTGATGCTGGATTTAGACGTATTGAAGTTACTTCCTTTGTCCATCCAAAGTGGGTGCCAGCCCTTAGCGATGCTGATGAGCTGGCGAAGAGACTTCCTAAAATTCCAGGTATTCAATACGATGCTTTGGTTCCAAATATAAAGGGTCTCGAACGGTTTTTGAAGACCAATATTGATACTGCGGTTTTCTTCCTTTCAGCCAGTACGAGACATAATGAAGCCAATTTGAATCGGACGACAAATGAATCGCTGGTACATGTAAGTGATTTAATAAGCAAAACAAGAAGTCATAACCGAAAAACAATGGGGGCAGTTGCCACTGCTTTTGTTTGTCCATATGCAGGAGAGGTTCCTTATCAAGAAGTTGAACGAATCGTTACGACAATGGTTGAAAATGGCGTGGATGAAGTTGGTTTGGGAGACACCATAGGAAAAGCAACACCAAAAATGATATATGAATATTGCAGTCGTATTAAAGACAAGTATCCTGACCTGACATTAAGTCTGCATCTTCATGACACTTATGGGTATGCGCTCGCCAATATTATAGCAGGTATTCAATCAGGCGTTTATATCTATGATACAGCACAGGCAGGATTGGGCGGGTGTCCATATGCACCAGGAGCACCAGGGAATGTGCAGGCAAGTCAAGTAGTAAACTTTTTGGAAAGGCAGGGAATAGAGACTGGAATAGATATAGATAAGTTAAAAAATACGGATCAGATGTTTCAGGATATGGTAAAAAAGCAAACAAGTGTGTAATTATTTGTATACAATATCAGAATATTAAGTATTCAATGAGTTTATCGAGTTAAGAGAGGATGGGGATAATGAAAAAACCACTAGAAGGAATTAAAGTATTAGAATTAGGAAACTTTGTAGCTGCTCCTTTTGTTGGAAAGATCTTTGGTGAATTTGGTGCTGAAGTAATAAAAGTAGAGGATCCAGGAAAAGGTGACTCTTTAAGAAACTGGCGAGTCATGCACCATGATACATCTGTATGGTGGTATGTGCATGCAAGAAATAAAAAATCCATTACGATTAACCTTCGAGAAGAAGCAGGACAGGAAATGATAAGGGAATTAGCAAAAGAGGTGGATGTGGTAATTGAAAATTTCCGCCCTGGTACACTTGAAAGGTGGGGAATCGGTTATGAAGATTTAAAACAAGTAAATCCAAGCATTATTATGACTCGAATATCCGGTTATGGTCAAACCGGTCCATATCGGGATAAAGTAGGATTTGGCAGTGTTGCAGAGTCAATGGGCGGCCTGCGTTATCTAACAGGTTTTCCTGATCGTCCACCAGTTCGTGTCGGTTTAGCTATTGGGGATTCTATCGCTGCTTTATACGCAGCACTCGGTACACTGATGGCACTTAGAGTCCGAGATAATGTACCATCAAGAAAAGGTCAATACGTTGATGTTGCACTTACTGAATCTGTTTTTTCTCTATTAGAGGGTGTGCTTCCTGAATATGACCTAAAAGGGATCATTCGAGAGAGAACTGGAGCTACGCTGGAAGGAATAGCACCATCGAATACGTATCTTTGTGGAGATGGGAAATATATCGTGATTGCAGCAAACAGTGACGGTATATTTAAACGTTTTGCGAATGCAATGGAACGTCCTGAACTTGCGGAAGATCCCGTGTACGCGAGTAATCAAGGCAGGGCAGAAAATGTTGATTATCTTGATAAGATTATAGAAGACTGGACAAAGCAGCATACTCAAAAAGAGGTACAGCAAATTCTTGATGAAGCCCGTGTACCAGTAGGACCAATTTATAGTATAGAAGACATCGTAAATGATGAACAATACCAGGCGCGAGACATGCTCCAAACAGTTGAATTGCCGGATGGGAAAAGTGTCAGAGTCCCGGGGGTTGTGCCAAAATTATCCGAAACACCTGGCGATATTGGAACTATTGGACCTGAATTAGGTGAAAATAACTCAGAATATCTACCGGAAATAAAAAGTAAGCAATAAACTTAAAAATTGCTATAAACAAATTATATGGATATTATTTTAGCTTAAGTGACAATGGGAGTGGTGGATATCGTTAGGCAAACCACCACTTCATTCAATTGACTTTTTTAAGAGGGTAAATTATAAGTCTATTACATTCAATCTAACTATATTTTTTGGAATAATCCCAAATATCTATATATGAATTCGTTAATCTATTGATAATGGATGATTGATCACATGCTACTTGGATAATAACTTATTAATGAAAAACAAAATAGTAATGAAGACTCCACAAAATTGTAAACGATTTCAATGTTTTTTTATAAAGGGGGAAGGGCAATTATGTTAGCTATTTTAGGTTTTCTGATGGTAATCACATTTTTGTATCTTATTATGTCAAAACGTGTGACACCTTTTACTGGCCTGATTATCGTACCGGTAATCTACGGGATTATTGGAGGCTTTGGTTTTCAACTGGGTCCGATGATGATGGATGGTGTTTTAAATACAGCACCAACAGCACTCCTGATCCTGTTTGCAATTCTATATTTCGGTATCATGATTGACACGGGATTGTTTGAGCCACTAACAAACAAAATTATAAAGATAGCAAAAGGTGATCCATTAAAAGTTATTGTAGGGACAGCTATATTAGCAGGTATAGTAGGCTTAGATGGTGATGGTTCCACTACGATTATTATAGTTGTGAGCGCCTTTCTTCCAATTTATATAAAACTGGGGATAAAACCTATTATTTTAGCATCTATAACGGTATTGCAAATTGGTATTACAACACTAGTTCCTTGGGGTGGCCCTGTCGGTCGGGTTGCAAGTGTTTTGAACTTAGATCCTACAAGTCTATTTAGGACAATGGTACCTGGGATGATTGTTAGCCTGATATATATTGTTTTGGTTGCATATATTATTGGCCGGAAGGAAAGGGCTCGACTCGGAATACACAAACCTTATTTGAACATGAACGATCAAACCGAAAGTATGATGTCTGCTGCTGTAGAAAATGTGGTAATAAAGCGTCCCAAACTAAGATGGCTAAATTTTATTCTAACGATTGTTATCATGGCAGCATTGCTTTTGGAATGGCTGCCACCAGTAGTGTTATTTATTCTTGGGACTGCTATCGCATTATTAATAAACTATCCATCGATTATTGATCAACGCGAAAGAGTTCAAAAACATGCTCCCAATGCATTATCTGTTACGAGTATCATGCTTGCTGCCGGGGTTTTTGCCGGTATATTGAAAGAAACACAAATGTCCGCAGCTATGGCGCAGAGTTTAATCACTATAATCCCAGACGGAATTGGATCCTTTCTTCCAATTGTAATTGCTGTTCTTAGTATTCCCGGACTCTTTTTAATAGGCCCCGATGCTTTTTATTTTGGCATTATTCCTGTAATAGCGGAGACTGCTTCCATATATGGGGTTAGTGAAATGGAGATTGCTATTGCATCGTTATACGGAACCTCTTTTGGTTTCATTGGTCCGCTGGTTGGAGCAATGTACTTGTTAACAGAGATGACAAAGGTTAATTTAGGAGATGTCCAAAAATATGCTGCTAAGTGGGCAATAGGTGTTTTTCTGATATATATTATTGTAGGAATATCTTTAGGCCATGTTTTATTTTAAGTTTATGCCAAAAATTGGTGTGAAATAGGATGCTCTGTTTCCTGAAAATTCTTAAATACTATTAAACAAATCTGTTTATTACAGTATTATTGAAAAAAGAAGAATGATAGTTTTTTCCTTTTTTATAAAGTATTTGAGTTTTGTAGCATTAAAACAAGCGTTAAAATCTACATTCCGGATTGAAGTCATTTGTTGTTCTTCGAGGTTTGATTATGGCCAAAGAGCCTCGACTGGGACATTTATTTATGGTCAATTTCTTTATATTACTTCAAATCTGAAGGAATTGGCCTTTTTTAATTTTCGATAGATTCCTCAAAGTATTCGATAAAGCGTTGCTTGCTTTTGGAAAGATAACGATCCTTTAGCCAAATGATTGCGGACTTGGAAATAATCGTCTCGTCTTCAATGGCAAACCCTTTTATTCCAGCATTAAAATGTTTCTTGAGTATGGATGCTGGTAAAATCGAAGCTCCGACTTCCACATTGACCAATTCGAGAATCATGTCCACATCTGGACAAACTGTCACGATATTGGGAGTAAGTCCTCGTTTTTCAAATTTATCCATAATCAGCTCATATTGACCAACACCACTAATTCTTCTTAATAATAGTAAAGGTAAATTGGCAAGTTCGTTCATGGTAATGGTTTCGGATTCATAGGATTTTGCCCATTGCTCAGGCATAATAGCTACATAGTTTTCTTCTGGCAGAAAGAGGCTTGAATAAGGTTCCATATCTAAAGGGAGCCGAACGATTGCCAAATCAATGTTTCGATTATTAAGCTGTTCTGCAAGAAGATAAGAGTCCCCTTCTCTTAATTCAAAGGTGACGTTTGGATATTTTTCACGAAAAGATTTTATTCTTTGCGGTACATGAGAAAAAAGTGTCTTTACACAGCCAACAGTCAATTGTCCCTTTAGACCTTCCCCTGTTTCCTTTACCTCTGTAAGCGCTTCATCAAAAAACTTAAAAAAATAATCTGCTTTCTTGTATAAAACTTCACCAGCTTCAGTAAGTTCCATTTTCTTGCCATTTCTTTCAAACAGCGGGACACCTATTTCACTTTCTAATGCTTTTAAACTTTGACTAAGAGGAGGCTGTGCCATATGAAGTATTTTAGCTGCCCGTGTAATTTGTCCCTCTGTTGCAATTGTATAGAAATAACGCAGTTGTCTCATATCCATCTTTCTCCACCTCGATATCTCTTATGATAGTAAACCAAGTATGTATAAAGAAATAATAGTATCAAATAACGAAAAAGTCAAAAAGTTAATTCATCTAATCCCAGATTCATCTTATAGCAAATTATATATAATAGTATATCTAAAATGTATGATAATCATATATTTTAGATATTTTTCATATATTTGATTCCATGTTACTATACAAACAAGGTTGAATTATTGAAATATTTTAAAAGCATATGCAAGGTTTGATCTCTGACCACAACGATATGTAATCATTTTATTTTTTTAACACATTATGAAAACGAATACATTTTGACGGTCTAGAAAACAACTTTGAAAAAATGGAAGAAAATCAGATCGAAATTAAAGGAGGATAAAGTAATGCCAGCTAAAACAGGACAGCAGTACATTGACAATTTAAAGAAAGCAAATAACAACGTATATATCCATGGGGAGCGAGTAGAAGATGTGACAACACATCCAGCGTTTAAGGGTGCAGTCCAATCCATGGCAAAATTGTATGATTTACAATATGAGAAACCTGAAAAAATGCTTTATACATCTCCAACAACCGGTGATAAAGTAGGGAAGACCTTTATGGCACCAGAAACAATCGAAGACTTAATCGAACGTCGAGAAGCGATTATGGAGTGGCAGGGCATTACAAAAGGTTTAATGGGACGCTCTCCAGACTATTTAAATTCAGAAGTTATGACAATGGAAAAAGCATATGACTATTACGGCAAAGGAAATCCGCAATTTGCTGAGAACGCTAGAAAATATGCAGAATACGCTAGGGAAAATGACATCAGTCTTACACATACATTGATCCACCCGCAAGTAAACCGTGCAAAAATTCAAGCGGAACAAAAAGATGCTAATGTTGCTTTACACGTAGTGGAGAAGAATGATGATGGAGTTATTGTTGACGGTATTCGGTTACTTGCAACACAAGCTGGTATCACAGATGAAATTTTCGTTTTCCCATCGACGGTAGTAAGAACAGGAGCAAAAGATGATCCTTATTCACTTGCTTTTGCAATACCAAATAATACGCCGGGATTGAAATACCTAAGCCGAGAATCATTTGATTATGGGAAAAATGGGTATGATCATCCAGTAGCCTCCCAGTTCGAAGAAGGGGATGCGATTGTTTCCTTTGATAACGTACTTGTTCCTTGGGATCGTATTTTCATTCTGGAAGATTCCGAGATTTGTAATGGCGCATTTGCTGAAACAAATGCTGTTGTGCACATGTCCCATCAGGTTATTGCAAAAGATGTTGCAAAAGTGGAATTTCTGCTTGGTGTCGTGCTTAAGCTGATGGATTCAATCGGTATTGACGGATTCCAGCATGTAAAAGACAAAGGGACAGAAATCATGCTTACGCTGGAAAATATGAAGTCTCATCTGTACAGAGCTGAACACAATGCAAAAATTGATAGATGGGGCATGATGACACCAGACTTTGAAGCATTGAATGCTGCAAGAAACTGGTTCCCACGCGTATATCCGCGTCTAGCAGAAATCTTAAGAATACTGGGTGCATCTGGATTAATGGGGATTCCGACGTATGATGATTTTGCTAGCGCGGAACTTGGACCAATCTTAAACAGAGCCATGCAAGGTAAAAACGTGGAAGGTTTTGAACGTGTTCAATTATTCCGTCTCGCATGGGACATGACGATGAGTTCATTTGGAAGCCGTCAGACACATTATGAGTACTACTTCTTTGGAGATCCAGTAAAAATGGGTATGGCTTACTTTGACAATTATAATAAAGAACCATACAAAGCAATGGTCGATGAGTTTTTAGAAAGCCAAAACATTAAGAAACCATCCATATTAACAAAATCAGGAACACAAACAGAAAGTGTTTTAAAATAAAAGTATTTTAAACAAAAAATGTCATAGAAGTAATGAATGGAATTGAATAATATGAATGTAGGCTAGAAAACAATGCAGCAGGAAGGAGAATTCTGTAATGGAAGTGATTAACTTGACTCACTTGGATGACCAAATATCTCAGAAACCTCATATTATGGCAATCGGATTTTTCGATGGGGTGCATTTAGGTCATCAAGAATTATTAAACCGTGCCAAGGAACTTGCGAGAAAGCAAAATGTCTTATTTACTGCGATGACATTTAGCCCACATCCAGATGAAGTTTTAAAAGGGAATAAGAATCGTAAGTACTTGATGACATTACCTGAAAAAATTAAAAAAATGGAAGCCATGGGAGTTGATAAGTTATTTGTTATGGAATTTGATCGCACTTTCGCTTCATTCCTTCCGGCTGACTTCATCCAGAGATATATATTGAATTCAAACACGAAACACGTCGTTGTCGGTTTTGATTTCACGTTTGGTTTTAAGGCGCAGGGAAATACACAACTACTCCAGAAAGAATCGAAAAAAAGTGGGTTTGGTTTATCGGTTATCCCTAAAAAAACCTACTTGCAGGAAAAAATAAGCTCTACGCTTATAAGAAGATTGGTCATGGAAGGGAATGTGAATGTGGTGCCTTATTATGTAGGCTCGAATTATGAGGTGAGCGTTAACATTCTTCCGTATAAAATCAATGGAAATATAGTTGTGCAGCCAAGTGATAAATCTATTTTTCCGAGACCTGGAACTTATGTAGTGAAAGTGAAACAAGGAACAACAACCTTACATGGGGAGTTTTATCAATTTTCTGATTCAAGAGCAGATAATGTATTGAAATTGAATGAACCGGCTTACGAGTTAGGTGATGTTTGTTCAATTGAATTTATTAGTAGGGTCAACGTATCAGAGAGTCTTTCGGTATAATTTTAAAGGAGGAGTTTTAATGAATAGCAGAGAATTTCGGAATGCAATGGGGAGATTCGCTACAGGTGTAACGGTAATCACAACAAATGATGGCACTGATGCTCATGGAATGACAGCGAATGCATTTATGTCTATTTCACTAGAACCAAAATTGATAACGATTTCAATTGATAATCATGCAAATATGCTCAAAAAAATAAAGGCTTCAGGGCAATATGCAGTAAACTTTCTTTCGGATCAACAGCAGGACATCTCCATGAATTTTGCTGGACAAAAGAAAAAAGAAGACGGCGTTGATTTTGGCTTCATTCAAGGTGTGCCAGTTATTAAAGAATCTTTAGCTTCGGTTGTTTGTGATGTCGAACAAGAAATTGTAGTTGGTGACCATACACTGTTTATCGGTAGCGTAAAAGATGTAAAAGTAACAGATGGTAATCCATTAACTTTCTATTGCGGTAAATACGGTGATTACAGACAAAAAGAATACGCTTAATGTGCGTGTTCAAAAAGGAGGATAAAAAGGACCGAGAAGTTCGAGGCGGTGAAGCTTTGAGTACCGGAACGTATGCAATTAATACGTGAGGAACAGAAAAGCAAGCCAACGAAGAAATTCGATGTGTCATTTTTACCGGACTTTTTGAACAACCTCTTAAAGAGAACCTTTGACCAAATTCGCCAATTCATATAATATGAAGACACTATGAATAATACTAAACGAGTAAGCAAAAAACAAAAAGCATACGACTATATGAAATCAAGAATTATGGAAGGTTTTTATGCACCCGGGCAACGGATTGTTATTAATCAACTGGTCAAGGAATTAGCAACAAGTGCAATTCCAATTCGAGAGGCTGTACGTTCGTTAGAAGCAGAAGGTTTAATTGAATACCAGCAAAATATTGGTCCAGTTGTAACACCTATTGATGAAAGTAAATATACGGATACGCTTTCCACGTTGGCTGTCATGGAGGGATATGCTACAGCATTGAGCAAAGCAGCACTTACTGGGGATCAAATTACAATCTTGAAGGACTTAAATCAGCAAATGAAGGAGGCGTTAACAGAGTTTGAGTTTGGAAAATTTGGAGAGCTAAATCGAAAGTTTCACGATTTAACGTACGATAGCTGTCCGAATCAGTATTTGATTGAGTCTATCCGAAAGAC
Source organism: Oceanobacillus sp. FSL W7-1309 (assembly GCF_038002145.1). Classification (NCBI taxonomy): domain Bacteria; kingdom Bacillati; phylum Bacillota; class Bacilli; order Caryophanales; family Bacillaceae; genus Oceanobacillus; species Oceanobacillus sp. FSL W7-1309. The sequence goes on along the minus strand of NZ_JBBOBX010000001.1, from coordinate 650,100 downwards.
ATGGATGCAGCTGGATTCCATCCGTTTGACGGGGTCAACATTTAATCCGAAAAGAGCTAAAGAGTCTATTGATGAACATGAGCATATTATTCAGCTGCTAAGCGAGGATGCAGATTTTCAAGTAATCGAATTAGCAGTTAGATCGCATAAGTTAAATACAGTTCAATCGTTTCATGAAAGAAAAAGACAGCCAAATGGCACTACGTTTATATAGGGTGCCATCCTTGATATTTTTTGTATAACAGTATTATGAGAAGAAATGAAAGCGCTAAATTTGTGAGGGACGGTAAATTTATTTTAAGAAATAAAGAATAACACTTCAAATCATATATTATTTCGTATATAATCGTAATAGAAAGAAAATTCAATTGAAGGAGTGGATCATGTGTCTGTGAAACATGAAGAATTAGTAAGCAAACACGAAGAACTAGCCAACAAACTAGATGATATTAAGCTATATATAAACGGGGAATTCGTTGATGCTGAAGATGAAGGAACGTTTGACAATATCAGTCCTTTTACGAATGAGAAGATTAATAGTATTGCATCAGGTCAAGCAGCAGATATTGACAAAGCTGTTCAAAGTGCAAAGAAAGCATTTAAAGGTGAGTGGGGAAATTTAAAACAAGCTGAACGTTTGGAGTATGTATATAAAATAGGTGATCTAATTGAACAGCATACAGATGAAATCGCTTTATTAGAATCATTAGACACTGGTCTTCCGATTGCACAAACAAGAAAACAAGTATCACGTTCTGCAAATAACTTCCGTTTTTATGCAGATACAGTGAAATCTCAAATGTATGGAGAAGTGTACCAAGTAGACGATGAGTTCATTAACTACACAGTATATTCTGCAGTTGGTGTTGCGGGATTGATCACGCCGTGGAATGCTCCATTTATGCTAGAAACATGGAAAATAGCACCTGCATTAGCAACAGGTAATACAGTCATTTTGAAACCTGCTGAATGGTCTCCATTGACAGCTAACCGGATGGCAGAAATTATCGATCAAGCTGGACTCCCTGACGGTGTTTTCAATATTGTACATGGCTTTGGTGAAACGGCTGGAGATGCATTAGTTAAACACCCTGATGTACAGCTTATTTCCTTCACTGGGGAAACAACTACAGGTTCTACGATTATGAAAAATGGCGCAGATGCGTTGAAGCGTTTCTCCATGGAGCTTGGTGGCAAATCACCAATTATCGTATTTGAAGATGCTGACCTTGATAGAGCACTTGATGCAGCCACTTGGGGGATATTCTCATTTAATGGGGAGCGTTGTACGGCAAACTCAAGACTGTATCTACATGAAAGTATTGCAGATGAATTTATCGAAAAATTAAAAACACGAGTCTGGAATATCAAAGTTGGTGACCCGTTGGAAGACGATACACAAGTTGGACCACTTATTAAAACAGAGCATTACAACAACGTAAAAAACTATCTTAAGATTGCTGAGGAAGAGGGTTGTGAAATAATTAGTGGTGAGATTCCTACAGAATTAAGCCGAGGCAATTACGTAGCGCCAACTATTTTGTTGAATGCTTCCAATGAAATGCGTGTTGTTCAAGAAGAGATCTTTGGACCTGTAATTGCAGTAATGACATTCAAAGAAGAAGCAGAAGTAATTGAAAAAGCAAATGATGTAAGATATGGACTTGCTGGCTATGTATGGACAAACGATATCAAACGCGGTCACCGTGTAGCACATGCCATTGAGTCAGGCATGTTATGGGTAAACTCCCAAAATGTGCGTGATCTAAGAACGCCATTCGGTGGTTCAAAAGACAGTGGAATCGGACGTGAAGGCGGACACTATGCATTTGAATTCTATACGGAACAAAAAATTATCCATGTAGCTATTGGTGATCATCATATACCGCAATTTGGAAAATAAGATCAAAACAGAGAGAGGGGAATCTAAATATGAACTTTGATATTAAACGTACAGGGCGTGCGGTGCTTCATGTTACAGACCTGGATAAATCGAGAGAGTTTTATGATGCACTTGGCTTAATTGAAACAGAATCAGATGATGAGAATATTTTCTATCGAGCAATTGAAGACCATAATCACCATTGCCTTTGGCTAAAAAAGAAAGCCGAAGCGGCTGTTGAGGTAGTTAGCTATCGCGTTAATGCGGAAGATGATCTGGAAAAGCTGGAATTATTCTTTCAAAGCCAAGGTACAGAAGTAAAATGGATGGAAAAAGGTTCACAAAAAGGAATTGGTCGTACCATTCGGATTCAGGATATTTCAGGAATTCCTGTAGAATTTTATTTTGAAATGGATAAAGTGGAGCGTATGCTGCAGCGTTTTGACATTCACGTAGGTGCAAAAGTACAGCGAATCGATCACTTCAACTGTGCAGTTCCTGATGTACAAAAAGCTTATGACTATTATATAAAAGAACTTGGCTTTGCTTGCTCTGAATATACGACATCAAAAGGTGAAGATAATATTTGGGCAGCATGGTTACACCGTAAACCAGGTGTACATGACACTGCGTTTATGAATAGTGTAGGACCACGCCTTCATCATATTGGTTTCTGGTTAAAAGACCCGATGAGTTTGATTGATGGCTGTGATTACTTAGCTGCCAAAGGATTTTCTGCATCCATTGAACGAGGACCGGGACGTCATGGATTGTCTAACGCATTCTTCTTGTATTTAAGAGATCCAGACGGACACCGTATCGAATTGTATAATGGCGATTATTACACTGGTGATTCTGACTTTGATCCAGTCGAATGGGACTTAGATGATCCGCAGCGTCAAACTTTCTGGGGACATGAAGCGCCAGATAGCTGGTTTGAAGAGGCATCAACATTCCTCAACGTTTATACAGGTAAAAGAGTTGAAACAAAACAGCCAACATTAGAAAAAAGAAAGCCCACAACAGTAATATAAATTAACTATATATTTAGCAAACTAACAGGAGGTTTTTATAAAATGAGCAATCGATACGAGGCTATTAAAAAGAGATTAAGAGGATCCATTGCACCAGTAATTACGCCATTTAAAGCAAATGGAGATATCGATTTCGAAAAACAGTCTGAATTAATCGAATTCCAGATTGAAAATGGAACACATGCCATATCTGTAACCGGTACTTCTGGAGAACCGAGCTCTCTTACTACTGAAGAACGGGTTCAAGTAATGGAAAATGCAATCAAAACAATAAATGGACGAATTCCATTTGCCCCAGGAACTGGGTCCACTAACCATGATGAAACAATGTACTTAACAAAGAAAGCTGAAGAAATGGGTGCAGATGCTGCAATGGTAATTGTTCCTTATTATAACAAACCAAACCAGGAAGCATTGTACGATCATTTCAAAACAGTAGCTGATTCTGTAGAGATTCCGATTATTATTTACAATATACCAGGACGTACTGCACAAAACATGGAAGTAGGAACGATGGCACGTTTGGTAAAAGATTGTCCTAATATTGTGGGAGCGAAAGAATCGAATAAAGATTTTGAACATGTGAATCGAGTATTGCTTAATTGTGGCAGAGACTTCCTATTGTATTCAGGAATTGAACTGTTATGCTACCCAATGCTAGCAATTGGTGGGGCAGGGTCCATCAGTGCCACAGCAAACGTGGAGCCTAAGAAGATAGCAGAAATGCATAATGCCTGGGAAGAAGGAGATATCAAACGGGCACAGGATCTTCACTTTGAATTAATGAACCTGAATGATGTGCTGTTTAAAGATACAAACCCTGCACCAGTTAAAGCAGCACTTGGCATGATGGGCATGATTGAACCAGTTTTGCGTAAACCAATGGGCTTGCCTTCAGAGGCACTGCAAGAAGAAATTCGCGAAACACTTGTTGAATATGGAAAATTAGAAAAAACAGCTTCGGTTTAAATAGATAGCTTTATAGGAAGAAATTGAATCAAGACCAGTAAGCTACTGGTCTCTTTTTCTTCATAGGCAACATCGTTATGGACCCAATATTGTTAAAGGAGTGCTGTTATTATGAGTAAGGTGAAATTTAAACATCAAGGGATTCAGCAGATAAAAGAAGGAATCTATCAAGCGGATCAGAATCGAATAGAATTCGATGGAAAACAGTGTCCGCTAAATGACTTATCACTAGATGTACCTGTGTCCGGAACAGTTTATGGAACTCTATTAAATTATAAAGGTGAGTATGCCAAGTTAGAGTCTTCGATGAACGACGATCCATATAAAGCCCCACCGAAAGCTCCTATACTATACATTAAACCTATCAATACACATATCGGATATGATGCGGCAATTCCTTTACCAGAAGGGTTTGATGAAGTTTCGATTGGAGCTGCTTTAGGTGTCGTAATTGGTAAGCCAGCTAAAAAAATTAAGAAAGAAAATGCTTTGGATTATGTAGCTGGTTATACAATCGTAAATGATGTAAGCATTCCACATGAAAGTTTTTATCGTCCTGCCTATAAAGAAAAAGCAAGAGATGGATTCTGCCCAATAGGACCATGGGTACTTGACCGTGACGCTATCGGAAATCCGAATGAACTCGGAATCCGCGTTTTGATCAATGGTGAATTGAAACAGGAAAATACAACGTCAAATTTAATCCGTTCAGTTGAACGATTATTGGAAGAGGTAACAGACTTCATGACACTTTATGAAGGGGATATATTATTAGTAGGTGTGCCTGAAAATGCCCCGCTAGCAAAAGAAAACGACAGCGTTAAAATTGAAATTGACGGTATAGGAACATTAACAAATAAGGTTGTAAAAGAGAAAGTAGTTGTAGGAGGCGGTATTGTATGAGACACGCACGTGTAGCGTATAATGGTTTAATTCAGAATGCAATGGATACAGAAGAAGGTATTCAATTAGAAGATGGTCGGATTGTCGAGGAATCAGAAGTTACGTGGCTCCCACCAGTAGAACCTAAAACCGTATTTACGCTTGGTTTAAACTTTGCTGATCATGCTGCTGAACTTTCGTTTAAAGAAGCACCAAAAGAGCCATTAGTATTTTTAAAAGGACCAAACACGTTCATCGGCCACCGTGGTGAAACGGTTCGTCCGGGAGATGTAACATTTATGCACTATGAGTGTGAATTAGCGGTAGTCATCGGCAAAACGGCTAAAAATGTCAAAAAAGAAGAGGCATATGATTATGTTCGTGGATATACGGTAGCGAATGACTATGCGCTTCGAGATTATTTAGAAAACTATTATCGACCTAACCTTCGTGTGAAAAACCGTGATACATGTACACCGATCGGACCGTGGTTGGTCGATAAAGAAGATATTGATGACCCAATGAATTTGCAGTTAACTACTTATGTAAATGGTGAAATTACGCAGCAGGGCAGTACCGCAGATATGATCTTCTCTGTTCCTCATTTGATTGAATACTTAAGCGGGTTTATGACATTAAATCCAGGAGATATTATTCTGACTGGAACGCCAAAAGGATCTGTGGATACGAAGGTTGGCGATGAAGTGATAACAGAAGTAGAAGGAATAGGCAGACTTGTCAATACAATCGTTGGGGAAGAAACCTTTCAAACGAACTAATTGAAGATAACTTCATTAAGGTAAGGGGGACTAACGATGCCACATCTGATTATTGAATACACCGCCAATCTAAAAGAAGAAACAGATATACCGGGGCTTTTAAAGAAGGTTAATGATTCCCTGCTCTCCTATTCTGCCATCATTCCAATCGGCGGTCTCCGTACAAGGGCAATCGAATTAAATGACTATCGCATAGCGGATGGAACAGAAGACGATGCATTTGTACATGCCACCCTAAAGCTTGGCGGCGGCCGGACAGAAGAAGATAAAAAGGTACTTTGTGATGATCTATTTGCTACAATAAAAGAACACTTTGCGGATTTGTATGATAAACGTTATTTAGCATTATCATTGGAATTACATGAATTTACAAATCCTACTTATAAGCAGAATAACATTCATGCTCGGTATAAAAAGTAATATAAGGTAAGTCGCACTACTAATCATCCTAATGAGAGAGGTATCAGAATATGCAGCAATATGAAATGTTTGTTGGTGGGAAATGGTTTGGAAAGGATTTAGAACAGATTGATGTAATTAATCCGGCAACAAATGAACCAATTGGAACAGTACCTAAAGGCGGAAAAGAAGAGGCTAAGCAGGCGGTGGATGCCGCGTATGGTGCACTAAAAGAATGGGCTGCAAGAACTGCAGAGGACAGAAGCAGCTACCTTGTGAAATGGCATGAACTGATAAAAAAAGAAAGAGAAACGATAGGGAAAATCATGACAGAGGAACAAGGCAAACCACTAAAAGAAGCAATTGGTGAAGTAGACTATGCAAATGGATTTATATCATGGTATGCCGAGGAAGGAAAGCGGGTATATGGCGATATTATTCCGGCATCCCATCCGAATAAACGTATTTTCGTGCAGAAACAGCCGGTTGGCGTTGTCGCAGCGATTACTCCATGGAACTTCCCTGCCGCAATGATCACCCGTAAAGTTGGACCAGCACTTGCAGCAGGGTGTACCGTAGTTATTAAGCCTGCTACTCAAACCCCTTTAACGGCATTTAAATTGGTTGAGTTAGCTGAAAAAGCTGGTATTCCAAAAGGTGTTATTAATATAGTAACTGGCAGCTCAGGTCAAATCGGGAAAGTGTGGAATGAAGATAGCAGAGTTAGAAAATTAACGTTCACTGGCTCAACGGAGGTAGGCAAAATATTGATGAAAGCCGCTGCCGATACAATGAAAAAGATCTCCCTTGAGCTTGGTGGCCATGCCCCATTTGTTGTGATGGAAGACGCAGATTTAGATAAAGCAGTGACAGGCGTAGTCGCATCTAAGTTCCGTAATGCTGGTCAAACTTGTGTATGTACAAACCGAGTATATGTGCATGAATCGATTAAAGATAACTTTCAAGCAAAGCTGACAGAGGCTGTGTCCAAGCTTAAAATTGGAAATGGTCTGGAAGAGGGGACAGATATTGGCCCATTGATTGATCAAAGCGCAGTAGATAAGGTAAATGAACAAGTTAAAGACGCAGTAAGCAAAGGCGGGAACGTCACCTTAGGTGGAAAGAATTTAGAAGGATTATATGTGGAACCGGCAATTGTTATGGATGCAACAGATGACATGCTTTGTATGTATGAAGAAACATTTGGGCCACTGCTTCCCGTTACAACATTCAGAGATGAAGCAGAAGTAATCGAGCGAGCAAATAATTCACCATTTGGATTAGCTGCATATGTATTTACAGAGAATATTGGTCGTGCTATCCGAATAAGTGAAGCACTCGAATATGGAATTGTCGGATTGAATGACGGAGCACCGTCCACACCACAAGCCCCATTTGGCGGATTTAAAGAAAGCGGGCTTGGTCGTGAGGGTGGTTACTATGGCATCGAAGAGTTTCTTGAAACGAAATATATTTCACTTGCATTTTAATAAGGGGGCTAATGCAGCTCCCTTTTGTTTCTATACGTCTTAGCGAATATTGGTTATCAGGCAGGTGACGAAAATGAGTGTAGATCAGAAAATAGATCGAAATAAAACAGATAACGAGGGAAGAATCTACTTAGATGATGAGCGGGTAATTTTAACCTCGTCGGCTGTCTTTGGGATTCTTCGCAAAGATCTGATGGACAATATATCTGAAGAGAGGATGAAGGGGTTTTTAATCCGTTATGGATGGAACCTTGGAAAAAATGATGCGAAAAATGTGCTTAAAAAGAATCAATCTTCTATTGAAGAGCTCTTGAAAAAGGGACCTGAATTACACATGATGAGAGGTTTTACAAAAGTAAAACGAGTCGATTTACAACTGGATTATGATGAAGATGGGCAGATAGAAGGTGTTCACGTAGAGGGATTCTGGTCTGGATCTTATGAAGCAGAGGAATTTATCGAGCAGTTTGGCAATTCAGATGCTGCTGTATGCTATACCCTAGTTGGTTATGCAAGTGGCTACTACTCCGAAATATGCAAAAAAACGGTTGTATTTAAAGAAGTGGCATGCAAAGCGATAGGCGCTGATAATTGCTATTATGTTGGAAAAACAATACCTGAGTGGAACGGTTCAATTGAAAAAGAATTAAAGTACTATCATGATGAACCAATTGTTCGGGAACTTGAGATCACCTATGAAAAATTGCTGGAGGAACGGAATAATTTTGAAAAGACGTTTACCATTCATGAGCGTCTTACACAAGAATTTACAAACGGGAATGATCTACAAACGATTGCAGATGCGATCTATGAAGAGATCGGTATACCAATATTAATAGAAAATGCAGACATGTCACCATTAGCAGGTTCGGGATTTTCCTCTGACTTTTTCACGAATGGTTATTTGGATTTTAAGTCAGCAGTACATATTCAACAAAAGGAAAAGGATTATCAGACAAGGGAAATTTCTGATGGAGTAAACCAATATCTTACAACGCCAATTATGCTGCAGCGAAAGTGTTTTGGTTTCTGTTCGTTTATATACGAAGTAAATCAACCGGTTACTAAAGTCGACCTCATGATTTTAGAAAGAGTTGCTTCTGTCTGTTCGCTTTACATTTTAAACGAGAAAACAACATTTGAAGCAGTAGAACGGATAAAAGGGCACTTTCTCGATCAGATTATCGACGGAGGTCATCTCACAGAAAAAGAAATTCTAACAAGAGGAAAATATATACAAACAGATTTAAATGCTCCATATTGTATTGCTGCATTGAAATATGATAATGGAAATGCTGGTTCAGAAAACGGATTGTTTATACATGATCAAGTGATTGAAAGTGTACAGCATTTCTTTAAAAACCGGTTTAATGTGTTAATTGGACAGCGTTCAGGCATACTCGTTCTTCTTATTCAAAAAGATCATAACCAGAAGACAATGAAGGAAGTTTGCCAGTCACTGCTTGATTATTTAAAAAAGGAATTTCCGCCCAGTGTTTTTCGAATGGGGGCAAGCACCTTGTCTGAAAGTATTCAACAAGCGAGTGAGTATTACAAAGAAGCGATGACAGCGCTGAAAATGACCGATGCATCAGAGGAAATCATGTTTTTTAAAGACATCAGTGTCGCAGGTCTGCTCATACATTCCAAAGATAAACAGGCAGTGATACAAAAGGCAAAACATCTTCTTGGACCAATTTATGCGAAGAAAGATGAAAGCGCCGAATTAATTAAAACGCTATACGTATTTCTCGCAAACGGAGGGAACCTGGAAAAGTCTATGGATGAGCTGTGTCTTTCGATGAGCGGGTTAAGATATCGAATAAGAAGGTTAGAAGAAATGTTAGGAAAAGATCTTCGCCAGCCTGCTGTAACGTATGAACTTTTACTCACGTTACAAGTCCTTGATGCAGAGGGAGAAATCATTTTAAAGTAAAATGGAATTGAACAGAAATTGTTCGTTTTATCCATAGAGGATAAACACTAATTGTTGTAGAACGATAGTTGCCTCCTTGATAATCTTACCTTAAGGAAAAATTATACCATATTATAATATCTATTATTTTGGAGGTTATACAACAATGATGAATGGTAAGGAGTATTTAGAAAGTCTGCGCGATGGTCGTCACGTATATTTGAACGGTGAGAAAATTGATGATGTAACAACCCACCCAGCATATCGCAATGCCGCAAGATCGATAGCCCAGCTGTATGATGCCATGCATGATCCAGAAAAAAAAGATACGATCACAACGAAATCAGATGTTGGTGATTTTCGTACACATAAGTTTTTCAAAGCATCTACAAGTGCTAAAGAATTGCTTGAAGCGCGCGATGCAATGGCCGAGTGGACGAGATATAGCTATGGATTTATGGGACGTACTCCGGATTATAAAGCAGCATTTTTAGGATCGCTTGGTCCATATGCAGATTTCTATAAAGGATTTGAAGATAATGCAAGGAGATGGTATAAAAAAGGGCAGGAAGAAGTTCCTTTCTGTAACCATACGATTGTAAATCCACAATTGGACAGACATAAGCCACTTCATGAAAATAAAGATGTATTCGTACGGGCTGTTGGAGAAAGAGATAATGGTATTATTGTAAGCGGTGCCAAGATGGTTGGAACTTCTGCAGCTCTTACCCATTATAATTTTGTTGCGAACTACTCCCCACAAGATTTAGGTGAAGGTGACCAAAGCCATGCATTAATCTTTTTTGTGCCAATGAATGCGCCTGGTGTAAAAGTAATCAGTCGTCAATCTTACGAAGAAATGGCTGCAAAGCAAGGCAGCCCATATGATTATCCATTATCAAGCCGTTTTGACGAAAACGATGCCATTATTATTTTAGATAATGTTCTGATACCATGGGAAGACGTTTTAACTTACAATAATGTGGAAATAGCAAATGGGTTTAGACCACAAACAGGCTGGCTGAATCGTTACACATTCCAAGGCTGTACGCGCTTTGCGGTGAAGCTTGACTTTATGGTTGGCATGCTGCTTAAAGCAACTGAAGTCGCTGGAACGAATAACTTCCGCGGTGTACAGGCAAGAATCGGTGAGGTCATCTCCTATCGCAATATGTTTTGGGCTATTTCTACAGCAATGGCACTTGATCCAGAAGATGGTCCAGAAGGTTATAAACTCCCGAATTCAACCTATGCAACTGCATATCGTACATTTGCACCGACCGTATGGCCAATCATCAAAAATACATTTAACGAAGTAGTAGCAGGTGGTTTGATATCTCTCCCTTCGAGCACTCAGGATTTCCTTAACCCTGAACTGCGCCCGTACATTGACCAATACTATAAAGGAACGGGTGTAAGCGCAGAAGAAAGAGTAAAGCTTTTGAAAATGGTTTGGGATGCAACAGGAACTGAATTTGGCGGACGTAATGAATTGTATGAAATAAACTATGCCGGCAACAACGAAGGAATACGATTGGATGCACTGAAGATGGCTAATACAGCAGGCCAAACAGATATATACAAATCATTCGTTGAAAGAGCAATGAATGATTACGACCTTAACGGTTGGACAAATGATACGTGGGTTAATCCAGATAAGGAAATACAAAAACTGTTTATTTAAAATCCAAATTTTATACTTCCTTCTCATGTGAGAAGGAAGTGTTTATTGTTTATCTAGTAGTAGATGGAAAGGTGCGATTAGGCGTCATAGTGGGATGGCATGTTGCGATAATATTGGATTAGGTGTCATAGTAAGATGGAATGGGTGCGATAGTATTGGATTAGGTGTCATAGTGAGATGGCATGTTGCGATAATATTGGATTAGGTGTCATAGTAAGATGGAATGGGTGCGATAGTATTGGATTAGGTGTCATAGTGAGATAGAATGTTGCGATAGTATTGCGTTTGGTGTCAAAGTATCCTTAATCTCATTGAAAATATTTTTATATCATGCTCTAATCTAATCTGTTTAAAACTTCCTACCATTTATATAAAAATATTAAATTTATATTGTTTTTATATATAATATTATATATAATTTAATATATTATAACTAAATATTTAAAAATGTAAGCGATTTCCTTCGAGGCAGTTTTTGTCTGACTAAATTTTAAGCTTAGACGAAGAAATTAAAGTTATTAGTGCATGAAAGAGAGGAGAATACTTATGCAATTCAGTTTTATTAGGAATAGAGTTCTGCTGATTGTGTTGTTATTTTTTGTATTGGCACTAGCTTCCTGTGACAGCACACTGGCTTTCAAACCGGAAAATTCAGTAGAGGAAAATCATAATTTAATTGTTTCTCACTTCCAGCCAGGGAATCACCCTATTCAAACAAAAATTTTTAATGGTCTTGCTTCTGATCTGCATGAACAGACAGACGGAAGAATTACGATGGAATTTTATCCATCGAATACATTAGGTGATGCCGGGTCGCAATATGATATGGCTGTAACAAGAGAAGCGGATATTGCATTAAGTGTTTATGGTTACTCACCAGGAAGATTTCCGCTCGTGACAATTATGGAACTGCCTTTTCTAGCGGAGTCCGCCGAACATGCATCGGAAATACTAATGACATTATATGAAGAGTTTCCGGAAATGCAGGAAGAACATGCAGACACGTACCCATTATTTCTTTTCTCTGCCGAACCAGCTCAGATTATAAGTAAAGATTTTAAAATTGAAACACCAGACGATATGAAAGGTCTGCGTGTCCGTTCTCCATCCCCGATGGCAAACAAAATTATAGAGGCATTAGGGGCTACACCAATTTCCATGCCAATGGGAGATGTTTATGAATCGTTGGAAAGAGGCGTAATTGATGCAGCCGTCGTACCTTTTGAAACCCTTTACAATTATAGCTTTCATGAAGTAACAAATTACATTACTATTGGCGACTTCTCTGCGACACCATTTTTTAGTGTGATGAGTCAGAAAACGTATGATAATTTCAGCGAAGGGGATCAGCAAATACTAGATAATTTAATAGGTAAAGAGTTAGCAAAAAAAGCTGGAAGTGTCTATGATGTGGACGGAAAAATTGGCCTTGAGACGGCAATTGAAAGTGGTGCTGAAGTGATTGAACTAGAAGGTGATGCATTAATCCCATGGCAAGAGGCATTGGAGCCAATGGTTGATGAGTGGATTAAAGAAAGAACGGAAGAAGGCTATCCTGCTCAGGAAATCTATGACCGGGCAATGGAATTGAAAGAGGAACTGAGTGAGAGGGAGGAGTAGTAAGGTGGAGAGGATTATAACGAAATTAAATGCTGGACTACTTTATATTGCCCAAGCTGTTTTAATTATTATGGTATTCTTAGTCACCGCAGATGTGCTTGGCCGCTGGCTGTTCAGTCAGCCAATAACGGGAGCCGTAGAACTTACAGAACTTGGACTATCCATGGTTATTTTCTTGAGCATTGGTTATACCCATTTAAAAGAAGAACATATTTCAATTGACTTCTTGGTGGAACGATTCCCTGAAAAAGCTCAATGGATAGTAGAGGGGTTTATTAATTTAATTATTATGGCAGTGATGGTGCTAATGGCTTTAAGTCTGTTCTGGTATGCTGAGCGCTTGCTTACTTCTGGTACAGTCACAGGAGACTTAGGCCTTCCAATCTACTTATTCGCTGCAGTGTCAGGAATTGGATCAATTGTATTTGCCTTAACTGCATTATTATTAGCTATCAAATACGTTGCAAAGGTGGGTGGAAAATGAGTCCAGAACTTATTGGTTTCTTAGGGATTATTGCGATTCTAATCTTATTTTTTTTGAAAATCCCAGTGGCTATTTCCCTAATTATAGTCAGTTTGCTAGGAACAACTTTAATTAGAGGCTGGGATGTTGCTTTTGCGCAATTGGGAAGAACCCCATTTGATACGTCCAGCAACTATTCACTAAGTGTTATTCCATTATTTATTTTGATGGGTATGATTTTATCATATACAGGAATTGGGAAAGACTTATATAGAATGGTGGATAGTTGGATTGGGCACTTACATGGTGGCCTTGCGATGGCGACAATTGGCACAGCAGCTATTTTCTCATCTATTTCAGGCTCCCTAAATGCAACGACTGCAACAGTAGCAAAAATTGCCCTGCCGGAAATGAAAAAATACAAATATAAACCAGGGTTATCGACTTCAAGTGTTGCTGCAGGCGGAACACTTGGCATTTTAATTCCCCCGAGTGTTATTTTGATTTTATACGGAATCCTGACAAGAGAACCAATTGGTGCGTTATTAATTTCGGGTATCATTCCAGGTATTTTACAGATTGTTATTTTTATCATTACAATTTATGTTCTTGTTCGTAAAGATCCTTCCATTGCACCGCCGAGAGAGGGGAAAGCAAGTAATGCTGAAAGGTTACATACGCTTAAAAATATTTGGCCATTTATGGGGCTGTTTTTAGTTAGTATTGGCGGTATTTATTTAGGTGTTTTTACTCCGACTGAAGCAGCTGGAGTGGGGGCGTTTGGCGCGCTTTTGTTTGCTTTAATTTCCAGAAAACTTACGTGGGAAAGTTTGAAAGGATCACTAAATGAATCTGTTCGATTAACTGCGTTTATTTTCTTTATTTTGATTGGTGCTAATTTATTTGGCCAATTTTTGGCAATCAGCAGAATTCCTGTCATGCTTACCACATATGTTGGAAATCTTGATTTGAACCCATATATTATCCTTATCGGTATTCTTGTTGTATTGCTTTTACTTGGGTGTTTTATTGAAAGTTTAGCTTTAATCGTGATCACATTGCCTATCCTTTATCCGATTATTACGGAATTAGGATTTAATGGGATTTGGTTTGGTGTAATTATGATTATGGTTATTAACATCGGTGCATTAACACCACCGCTTGGAATAAGTGTATATGTTATTAAGGGCGTAGCAAGAAATATTCCGCTGCAGACGATCTTCAGAGGCGTCGTTCCGATGATTATCGCAATGATTGTATGTGTAGCGATTCTAGTTGTTTTTCCCCAGATCGTTACTATATTGCCAGATTTGATGAACTAACCAGTAGTGGAGCTGGACTGCAAGATAAGGTTGGATATCTGTGTTACTTCAATATGTTCAAAGAAAGGATAGAAATACGCTGGGTCGTGTCTCTATCCTTTTTTTAGATAGGATTTAATTATCGAAATTTGATAGTAGAACCTTGGTAAGCTAAGAGCATTTACTGGAGAAAGATGCAGCTATTATCGCGTTCAAAAAAATCACTCACCCTTCTTAATCTCATCCAGATAACTATAAATCGTAACCCTCGACGTATTCAATTTCTCAGCTACTTTATCAATAGCTCCTTTAATCAGAAATATCCCCTTTTCATCCATGAATTTTACAATCTGTATTTTGTCTTTCCTCTTAAGATGTTCAACATCATAACCTTTAATAATGGAATCAATGATTTCATCAGCGATCTCGACGACATTGTCTCTCTGAACCTCAGCTGTTGGTTTAGTTTCCTCTCCAAATGTCATCATATCCTCAACGAACTCTTGTACATGGGAAAGAGAATTTAAACGATAATTAATACATAGTGCTCCTTTGACTTTTCCAGATCCATCTCGGATCAGAGACGTAGAAGATTTTATAGATTCTTTGTTGTGGTCAGATGTCTCGTAACCCGCCACAAAATCTTCATTAAATTGTCCAGACAAGAGTACTTCTCGAATCAAATGATCAAATGATTGACCAACTTTTCTGCCAGTAACATGATTGTTTACAGCGAATATCACAGAGTTTTGAGGAGTTGTTAAGTCGTGAACAACAACCTCACAATTTCTTCCAAACGTTTTAGCAATCATTTTTGCTGCAGTAATATAGGGGTTAAAAAATTCTATCGACACTAAAATCACAATCTCCTTCGTTGTAAAACGTATAATTTTTTATTGACTTGCATTAATTTTATAGATAAAGTTATATGTATAATATATTTTCAACTCATTATATATAAAAAATTACATGATAACAAGTTGTAGGAGTGATCATGCATGAAGGTGAAATACAAGTGCAGCCAATGTGGTGAAACTCATGATCCACAAACGTTTATTCACAAATGTCCATGTGGAGGGCTTTTAGATATAACTCCGTTTGATGTCGATTTTCCACTTGAAAAAATTAAACAACGAACACCTTCTCTGTGGCGTTATGAGGAAGCACTTCCGTTCAGTAAATCTCAGCAGGTTACGTTAGGAGAAGGCTTTACATCAATGGTTTCAACTGATGATTCTAATAACGTTTTCTTTAAAATGGATTATATGATGCCTACCCTTTCATTCAAGGATCGTGGTGCATCCATGCTTATTACAGCGGCGAAAGCGTTACATGTAAAGCGAATTGTAGCAGATAGTAGCGGGAATGCAGGAACAGCAATTGCTGCTTATGCATCCAAGGCCGGTATAAAGTGTGACATATTCGTTCCAGCTAGTACGTCACCAAATAAATTAACCCAAATTAAAGCGCATGGAGCACAATTACATTTAATCCCTGGAACGAGAGAAGATACGGCAGAAGCTGCAGTAAAGGAAGTAGAAGAAAGTGGAAGTTTTTATGCAAGTCATGTTTACAACCCTTTTTTCTATCAAGGAACCAAAACCTATGCATATGAAATTTGGGAGGAGATGAATGGGAATGTTCCGGATGTGATTGTCGTACCAGTTGGAAATGGCACGCTGTTGTTAGGGGCGTACTATGGCTTTAAAGATTTATATGATAAAGGATTAATTCTTAGTATCCCTAAATTTGTTGCCATTCAAGCGGAAGGGTGTGCACCTTTACTTAAGGCATTCCAAGCAGGTTCAGAGCACATAGAACCCATTGAAACAGTAGGAACACAAGCAGAAGGGATTGCAATTGCTAATCCAGCAAGACATTACCAAATCTTGCAGGTCATAAAAGAAACTGGTGGAGAAATTATAGCTGCCCCAGAAAATACGATTGAGAGTGCAAGAAAAGCGATAGCACATCAAGGGTTCTTCGTCGAACCAACATCGGCTTCAACTTATGCAGGATATCTTGCATATATCGCGCAAGAAGGAAGCAATGTGGAAAATCAAACGATGGTTATTCCTTTATGTGGAGCGGGTATTAAGGCGGTTAAGTAAATAAAAGGTGATGCGGGGGATGTTAAAGTGAAGCCAATCCATACAGATTATTCGAAGCAGCAGGGGGCCCATTACGTTCCAGCGATGGAACATAATGGGGTACTCTATATATCCGGACAATTATCGAAGGATCCTAAAACAGGTACGATTCCTACAGGTGGTATAAAAGCAGAAGCCGAACAAGCATTAGCTAATTTAGAATTAGTTTTAAAGGCCCGTGGCTTACAGCGAGAGGATGTTATTTTCTGCAGAGTTTACACACCAGATGTTGCATACTGGGACGAAATTAATGTGGTATATGCGCAGTTTTTCAGCGATCATAAACCGGCGAGAGCTATTGTACCTACCAATGCCTTACATTTTGGCTGTCTAGTAGAGATAGAAGCGATGGCAGCGATCGGGGAGGGGAAATAGGTGCATTATAAAGAAATAGACACACCTGCACTTTTGATTGACTATGCTATTCTTATGAAAAATATGAAGGACATGCAAGTTTATGCGGATAACCAAAATGTAAAATTACGCCCACATACCAAAACACATAAAATGCCTAAGCTAGCTAAAATGCAAGAAAAATATGGTGCTTCTGGTATTACGGTTGCAAAAGTAGGAGAAGCAGAAGTGATGGCTGCACATGGTCTAGACAATATCTTTATTGCCAATGAGATTGTAGGCGAACAGAAAATCCAGAAAATCAGAGATCTGTCGAAATCAATAGCTATTTCTTTTGGAATTGATTCCATTTATCACGTAAATGAAATAGAGAAAGTTTTTGAAGGTGCAGCGGAAAAAGCACAAGTATTAATTGAAATTGAAGTAGGGGAAAATAGATCCGGTGTTATTGAAGAAGAAGCATTTAGAGAATTAGTGAGCGCAGTGAAAAATAGCAGCAATATAAATCTGAAAGGCGTTTTTTCGCATGATGGCCACACGTATGCAGCGGAAAATGTGGGGCATTGTAAGGAGTTATATACTGCCAGTGTAGATAGGACGCTGCATTTTGCAGGTATATGTACAGAATTAGGAGTTCCACCTGAAGTGGTAAGTATCGGTTCTACACCACCATTTTTATTCGGCTTTGATATTCCAAAAGGTGTAACGGAAATAAGACCCGGCACCTACATTTTAATGGATGCATCCCAATCGAATGCTTTTGGTAGTTTTGAAAAAGCTGCTGCTACAGTTCTTACCACTATCATTAGTAAACCAACAAGTGAGCGTGTCATAACGGATGTAGGAGCTAAAGGAATTACTGCACAAAAGCGAACAAAAGGCATTACTGCGACAACTGGTCTGGGTAAAATAAAAGAATATGAAGATGTTTTTATTGATAGCGTTTTTGACGAGCATGCGATTATTTATAACAAATCCTTTAGTGAACAGGTAAATGTAGGGGATAAGGTACAAATTATACCAAATCATATTTGTCCTGTGTCTAATTTGCATGAAAAGGCATATTTAATCCAGGATGAGGAGGTTATGGATGAGGTAATTGTGGAGTGTAGAGGGAAGCTGCAGTAAATTAAGTCGTTAAATCAAAACAACCAAGTTGCTTACATGAAGTTTGTAAGTATCTTGGTTGTTTATTGTAAATAAAAATAACCTTTGTCTTCGAATACATCCTCAAATTATCTAACGGAATACATTAACTCTTAATTAAATAACCATCTATTTAAAATAAATAAAAAATTTAAAATAGTCATTGACATGAAAACGTTACCATGATATCTTTTAAGTGGCTAGACCACCCAGACACTTATTGACTCAGTTATTAGATTTGTAAGAAGTCTATGAGTGGATTCATATGAATTGAATTAATTACTTTGAAAAAATATAAAGGGGACAAACTCATGAAAAGAACAGGTGGGCAACGTGTAGTGGAAGTTTTAAGGAAAGAAGGAGTTAGAAAAGTTTTTGGTGTTCCTGGTGAAAGTTATTTAGCTGTAATGGATGCTTTTTATGATCATTCAGATATTGAATATATTTCAGCAAGACAGGAGGGAGGAGCCTCCTTTATGGCCGAAGCGTATGCAAAAGCCTCGGGAGATGTTGGAGTTTGTATGGCTACAAGAGGGCCGGGAGCGACTAATTTATCAATAGGTATTCACACGGCCCAGCAAGACTCCACACCTTTAGTTGCCTTAATAGGTCAAGTTGAACGCTCTTTTAAAAATAGAGAAGCATTCCAAGAAGTTGATTTTGTTCCTTTTTTCAGTCATTTATGTAAGTGGACAGTAGAAATAGATCAAGCGGATAGAGTTCCTGAACTATTGCATAGAGCTTTTCATATAGCACGTTCAGGCAGACCAGGTCCTGTGTTAGTTTCATTACCTGAGGATATGTTGGAGGATTTAACAGGGGATGTCACACATACACCTTACCATGTGAATTCTATTCAACCGAATACCGAATCTGTTAAACAAGCAGTAAGTGAATTATCAAAAGCGGAAAAACCGATTATCATTGCAGGTGGGGGAGTAGACTTAGCAAAGGCACAACCAGAACTTATCCAAATTGCAGAGACGTTGCAAATACCAGTTGTTACTGCGTTTAGACGTTTTACTGCATTTCCAAATTCGCATCCAAACTATGTAGGATCATTAGGGATGGGAGCGCCAGCTTATTTGCTGGATTATATAAAAGAGTGCGATTTAATTCTAGCTTTAGGGACAAGATTTACGCAACTTGCTACGAATAATTATACTCTTTTAAATGAAAATACTCGTTTAATCCATGTTGATATTTCACCGGATGTTCTAGGAAAAGTGTATACACCGACATTGCCAATTGTTTCTGATGTAAAAGAATTTACAAAGGGACTATTAAAAAATATTGAACCAATAAAAAATCAGCAACGTTCTTATAACCTTAACGAAATAAATAAAAAATATAATACCTATTCAACAACAAAAGAAGATTACAGCGAAGATTATGTAGATATGGATGGGATGATGCATGACTTGATTCAGAGGCTTCCGAAAGACTCTATCATAACGAATGATGCTGGAAACTTTTCCACTTGGCTATCACGTTATTATCGCTTCAATCAAGCAGATACCTATATTGGACCAACGTCAGGGGCAATGGGGTATGGATTGCCAGCAGCTATTGGTGCAAAATTTGCTAAACCTGAAAGAGTCGTAGTTTCTTTTTCGGGCGACGGTGGCTATATGATGACAATGCAAGAGTTTGAAACAGCAGTGAGATATAATATTCCAGTTATAGCAATTGTAGTGAATAATAGTATATATGGAACCATACGTTCACATCAGGAAAATAAATACCCAGGTAGAGTAGTTGGAACTGAATTGACAAGCCCAAATTTCGCCAAAGTAGCTGAAAACTTTGGTGGACACGGTGAAAGGGTCGAAAAGAATGTAGATTTTATTCCTGCATTAGAAAGAGCATTGTCTGCAGGTAAACCAGCTTTAATAGAAGTTTTAACAAATCCTGAGATTCTTACTGCAGGTCAAGAGAAAAATGTGAAAATACAAACGCTTACACAATAAAATGAAATAAAACAAAGGAGTGAGGGAGTATTATGCTTTATATAGATGGTGAATGGATTGAATCCCAAACAGGCGAGGTTATCCAAGTAGTGAATCCAGCAACAGGTGAAGTTATTGGAAGTGTAGCAAAAGGCGGAGGTAATGAAACGGAAAAAGCTATTGAATCCGCAAAAGCAGCTTTTCCATCATGGGCGAAACTTATTGCTAAAAAGAGATATCAATATTTAATGGAAGTGGCTACTATCCTGCGTTCAAGAGCAGACCAAATTGCCTCATTGATTACGAAGGAAATGGGGAAGCCGCTAGGAGAAGCAAAAGGTGAGGTTGTGATGGCAATTGATTATATCGATTGGTATGCAGAGGAAGGAAAGCGGATATATGGTGATACAATACCTTCATCTTCAGAGAACAAACGACTTATGGTAATTCGTCAGCCAGTTGGAGTAGTAGGAGCAATCACACCGTGGAATTTCCCTATTGCTATGATAACAAGAAAACTTGCACCTGCATTGGCTGCAGGATGCACGGTTGTGTTGAAACCGGCATCGGCAACACCACTGACAGCAATTGAAGTAGTTAAAGCGTTTCATGAGGCAAAGGTTCCGAAAGGTGTAATAAATTTAGTGCATGGTTCAGCAAATGATATTGTTGATGTCATGATGGAATCTCCTCAAGTTCGAAAGATTACGTTCACTGGTTCAACAGAAGTAGGCAAGCAGCTTGTTCGCAAATCGGCAGATACAATGAAGAAGGTTTCCATGGAGTTAGGTGGTCATGCACCATTGATTGTTTTTGAAGACGCTAATATAGACGCAGCAGTTGAAGGAGCAATCGCAAGTAAGTTTCGAAATGCAGGTCAAACCTGTGTTTGCGCAAATAGAATTTATGTTCAAAAAGGTATTTCTGAACAATTCTCCGAACGTTTTGCACAAAAAATAAATGAATTAATGGTTGGAAACGGTCTTGATTCTGGTGTGACAATTGGCCCACTGATCAATGAACGAGCAATTGAAAAAGCTGAAGATCAAATTAAAGATGCTGTTGAAAAAGGAGCAAAAGTTGTAGTAGGAGGAGAAAGATTAAACAAAGGAAAGTTTAAGGACGGTTATTTCTATCAACCTACTCTATTAACAAATGCTACGCATGAAATGAAAATTTCTCATGAAGAAACGTTTGGTCCAGTAGCTCCAATTTTTGAATTTGAAACAGAAGATGAGGTCATTGAAAAAGCGAATAATAGTGTTTACGGGTTAGCTTCATATATTTTTACGAACGATGCCTCACGTATTTTCCGAGTTAGTGAAAGACTTGAATACGGTATTGTTGGAATTAACGATCCAGCACCTACCGTAGCGCAGGCACCATTCGGAGGTGTGAAAGATTCGGGTGTTGGGCGCGAAGGCGGTAAATATGGAATTGAAGATTATCTGGAATACAAATATTTATCGCTTCAATTAGATTTGTAGGTTGAACTCATAAATAATTCACTTTATTTTTACGAATAAATATATAAGTATGTTTATTAAATGGTGGTCAGGAACTGTGATTATTTGTGCATTCTCTCATTCTCGATAGGTACATCTTGGTAATATTTTTAAAGCAGAGGGTATTTCTATGATTTGGATTGACAGAGCTTTGGAATACCCCTGACACTTGTTGTCGGATTATTATCATGTATTAGTATTGATTGAGTGTATTTAAAAAAAGATTTGTAACCGCTTACTTAAGGTGTGGTGAGGTATAAAATTTTTCCCGAGATTTATGATTATTATGAAATAGTGCATAGGAGCTGTTCAAATGTATACGGTAGATTCTTCGAGACTAAAAGAGTATTGTGAAAAAGTCCTATTAGGAAATTCAATCCCAGAAAAGGAAGCAAAGATCATTGCTGATAGTTTAGTTGATGCTAATGAAATCGGTGTTGACTCCCATGGGGTAACGCGATTAGCCGATTACATGAAACGTTTGGAAAAAGGCTTAATTGAACCAAAGACAGAACTTTCGGTAGTTAGAGAGAACAAAGCAACTATTTTGTACGATGCCAATAACGGTTGGGGACAATATGCAGGGAAAGTAGCCATGCAAAAAGCAATTGATAAAGCTAAGGAATGTGGTACAGCAATTAGTGCTGTTCAAAATTCGAATCATTTTGGAACTGCTTCCTACTTTGCAAGAATGGCAGCTAAGCAAGGTTGTATTGGTATTGTAATGACGAACGCTTCTCCGTTAATGGTAGCTTGGGGCTCTAAACGACCAACTTTAGGTACGAACCCTATTTGTATTGCGGCACCAACAAACCAACACCCAGTTGTACTAGATATGGCAACAAGTACGGTAGCTCGTGGAAAGATTAATCTTGCTGCAAAAAATAATCAAAGTATTCCGGAAGGCTGGGCGATTACGAAAGACGGAAAACCAACAACCGATGCTCAAGAAGCGCTTGACGGATATTTACTTCCATTTGGTGCTAAAGGTTCTGGATTAGCCATTATGATCGATATTATGACAGGGGTATTAACTGGATCCCTATTTGGTGATCAGATTCCGTTAATGTATGATGGCGATGAACCGCAAACATTAGGTCATATGTTTATCGTTATAGATATTAATAGTTTTATGGATATTGATGTGTATAAGGAACGAATGCAAGACCGTATTGAACAAACGGTAAAAGGTCCTGCAGCAGATGGAGTGGAACGAGTATTTATGCCTGGTGATATAGAACAGAATAAGCGCGAAAAAGTTCAAAGTGAAGGATTAGTTTTAACAGAAGCTATCTTCAATGAGTTAAAAATGTTAGGGAAACAATGTGAAGTATCCATTGAAAGTATTTTAATTTCGTATGTTTAATATATCAGATTAAATAGTGTTTAAAATCTTGGGACAAATATCCTTGCTCACGGAATATTTCAGTGAAGATAAAAAAAGGGGGCTAATCGATGAGAAATATGAAAATATTTTTGGTTGTGATGATTTTAGGCTTAGCAACAATTTTAGCTGCTTGTGGTAATAGTACTTCAGAAAGTTCTAGTGGAGGTGGATCCTCCGAGTATCCCCAATTTATCACAATTGGTGGCGCAACAAGTGGTGGTACATTCTTCTTACTTGCAAATGCAATGGCACAATTAATTGGGGAAGAGTTTCCAGAAATTGATGCAAATGCGCAGTCTACCCCGGGATCACCGGTTATCCTAGAAAATATTCAAAAAGGGAATGCGGAAATGGGGGTTGCTCAAGCCGGTGTTGCGAAAGAAGCTTATGAAGGAACTGGTCAATTTGAAGGGAATCAAATGGATAAAATCACACAGATAACGTATCTTTTCCCAAATGTAATGCAATTTGCAGTAAGAAAAGATGCTGGTATTAAATCAGTAGAAGATTTTGTAGGGAAAAGGATTGCTGTAGGTGCATCTGGAAGTGCTACGGAAATCAATGCACAAGAATTATTACAAGTGGCAGATATTACTTATGAAGATATTACACCAGAATATACGAGTGAATCACAATCCGTAGAGTTATTAAGAAATAGACAGGCCGATGGTGCGAATATGATTGCATCATTAGGTAGCTCTAATATGCTGGATTTGATGAGTAGCGGTGACTTTGAAATTTTGGAATTTGATGAAGAAATAGTAAAAAAGCTTGCGGAAGAAGTAAATATTGCATATTATCCATTTACTATTCCAGCAGATACGTATCCAAATCAACCAGAACCAGTAGAAACATTTGCAGTAGCAAACTGGTTGCATGGTAGCTCTGAAATGTCTAAGGACTTTGTTTATGAGTTCTTAACAGTATTGTATGAAAATAAACAAGATCTAGTTGACATTCATATCGCTGCAGAAAATATTAACTTGGAGAATGCTTTAGATGGTAAAACTATCCCATTACATCCAGGTGCCATTAAATACTTTGAAGAACAAGGGTTAGAAATTGATGAATAAATGATGAACAGTGGGGTAGTAGAAAAAGCTACTCCACTGTCTATAGAAGGAATTACCAAATTAAAAAGAGGTGATTACATGACAAAACAACTATCTGAAGAGCAAAAAGGTGAGAAAACGATAGAATTAATAGATATTGATGAATTGTCAAAAAACCAAGACAGCGAATCAAAATCACGAATTATGAAAGGGAAAACTGGACTATTAATTGCTACTATTGCTATTGCCATGTCTTCATTCCATTTATTTACTGCAGTTGTTCCAATGGTAAGTACGAAGCAGAGAGCCCTACACCTTTTATTTGCACTTGTACTTGTGTTCTTACTATACCCGGGTAGAAAAAAATCGAATAAAGGTAAACCAACGATTTTTGATTATTTATTTGCAACCGTCTCTGCAATTTCTGTTGGGTATTTATTTGTTATGTTTGACACTATTGCAAGTAGAGGAATGTCTTCAACGACAATTGATTTAATCATGGGGGCGATTACCATGATTGTTATTCTTGAAGCAACCCGTAGAAGTGTAGGAATAGAATTAGTAATTTTATCGCTACTATTTTTAGCCTATGCCTATTTAGGTCCTTATTTGCCAGGTGCGCTAGCTCATCGTGGATATACTGCTACTACGTTAATTGAGCATATGTATATTGGAAGTGAGGGGATTTTCGGAATTGCTCTAGGTACTTCTGCAACTTACATCTTCTTATTTATATTGTTTGGGGCTTTTTTAAATGGAACTGGACTATCGTCGTTTTTTACAAATGGTGCGATGGCGATTGCAGGTCATAGGGTAGGAGGACCTGCAAAAGTATCCATACTTGGTAGTGCTGGTTTAGGAATGATCAATGGTAGTGCAACTGCTAATGTTGCTACAACTGGGGTATTCACCATTCCCTTGATGAAAAAAATAGGGTACTCCAAGCGTATTGCAGGTGGTGTAGAAGCGACTGCGTCTACTGGTGGACAGTTTACCCCTCCGATTATGGGGGCTGCAGCTTTTATAATGGCAGAAATGTTAGGTATCCCGTATACATCGGTATTAATTGCTGCTATTATTCCGGCTATTCTCTACTTTTTATCGATCTGGATTATGGTCCATTATGAAGGTAAGAAAAATGGGTTAAAGGGGATACCAAAGGAACAGTTGCCTGCATTTAAGCCAATTTTTAAAGAAAGAGGGCATTTAATTTTACCGGTTATTTTGCTAATGGTTTTATTATTCATGGATTACACACCAATCTATGCAGCTTTCTTTGCAATTGTCGCAACTTTCTTAGTCTCTTACCTAAGAAAATCCACACGTATGGATTTCAAAACGTTATTAAAAACTTTAGAAGAGGGAGCAAAAGGTGGTCTTACGGTTGCAATTGCAACTGCTGTTGTTGGTTTTATTATCGGTGTAGTATCTCTTACCGGTGTAGGATTAAAACTGGCTAATGTCATTTTAGTCCTAGCAAATGAACAGTTATTCTTAACTTTATTCCTAACGATGGTAACAGCGATTGTTTTGGGAATGGGACTTCCTACTGCTGCTTGTTACATCGTGGGTGCTACCGTTGCAGCGCCGTCCTTAATTCAATTAGGTGTAGAACCAATCGTTGCTCATTTCTTTGTGCTTTATTTTGCTTGTTTGTCAGCAATAACACCACCGGTTGCACTTGCATCTTATGCGGCTGCAGGTATCGCAGGAGAAAGTCCTTCCAAAGTAGGTTGGACGGGATTTAGATTAGGGATTGCCGGATTTATCGTACCTTTCGCCTTTGTTTATTCTCCAGAACTATTGTTACAATCCAATGATTATTTAGCGTCTGGGTTAGCATTAGTATCAGCAATCATTGGGGTATTTGCTCTTGCTACATCTGTTGTCGGTTTCTTTCTTGTTAAAAATCAGATTATTGAAAGTGTACTGCTATTTAGTGCTTCATTATTATTAATTCAGGGGGGGATCATGACGGATTCGATTGGAATTGCTATATTAGCTTTAGTCTTTTTCAATCAATTAAGGAGAAAAAAAAGACTGGATATAGCAATTGATAATAGAAAAGAGGTAATTTGATGACCCAGTATAAAGTTTTAGTTGTTCAGCCAATTTCTAGTAGCGGAATGGAGGTCTTAAAAAATGCTAATGTTGAAATCATACAACCAGAATCGACCAAGGATGAAGTACTAGAGGAAATTGTCGTTGATTGTGACGCGATATTAGTTCGAACCAAAGTGATTTCGCGCTCTTTGATAGAAAAGGCGAAGAAATTAAAAGTAATCGCTCGTTCGGGTGTAGGATATGACAATATTGACATTATTGCTGCAGCTGAGAAAGGTATTTATGTTTGTAATGTTCCTAGAGTAAATTCGAATGCTGTAGCAGAGCATGTTGTCGGGATGATAATAGCTTTGTCTCGTAACATTCTTAAAGCAGATAAAGCTCTTCGTAAAAATCATTTTGAGGTGCGAGAGTATTTTATCGGGAATGAATTAACGGATAAGACAATAGGTTTAATTGGGTATGGAAATATTGGTCAATTAACGGCGAAAAAGTGTGCTTTAGGATTAGATATGAATGTCATTGTTTATGATCCTTACATTCAAAACGAAAGATCTTTAGAAAATGTTGTATTTGTAGATTCCGTAGATACGATTTTAGAACAATCCGATTTTGTATCGTTGCATTTACCATATACCTCAGAACTTCATCATATTATTGGTGAAAAAGAATTGCAAAAAATGAAATCTACTGCATCTCTAATCAATTGTGCTAGAGGTGGCTTGGTTGATGAAAAAGCACTATATAAAGCAATAAAATATAATGAAATACGCGGAGCAGGTATAGATGTGTTTGAGAATGAACCTCCAGAAGATAATTATACTCTATGGAACTTAGAAAATATCATTGTAACACCGCATATGGCAGCGCATACCAAAGAATCCTTAGGTCAAATGGCATCTGGTGCTGCCAAAGAAATTATTAATGTATTGCAAGAGAAAGAACCAGTCAATTCTGTAAATAAGCATTTATTTAGTTCTATACAAAATATATGAAAAATAATAAGAGGAGTGTTGAACATGGATTTTACAAGTATTGCAAAAAAATTAGAGACAATTTGTGCAATTAATATTGTACCTTTTAATGAGGGTACGAAAGAAATTGATTGGCAAGGGGTGGAAGAAAATATTGAATTTTTACTAGAGAATGATACAGAGGTCATTGTTCCAAATGGGAATACCGGTGAGTTTTATGCGCTAACGCTTGATGAAGCAAAGGAAGTAGCGAGAAAAGTTATAAAACTAATTAATGGGAGAGCGACAGTGGTTGCTGGTGTTGGTTACTCGGTGGAAACTGCAATCGAATTAGGAAAAGAT
Source organism: Oceanobacillus sp. FSL W7-1309 (assembly GCF_038002145.1). Lineage (NCBI taxonomy): Bacteria > Bacillati > Bacillota > Bacilli > Caryophanales > Bacillaceae > Oceanobacillus > Oceanobacillus sp. FSL W7-1309. The sequence goes on along the minus strand of NZ_JBBOBX010000001.1, from coordinate 622,759 downwards.
GCACAAGAAGCTGGTGCAGATTGTGTCATGATTCACCAACCAATTCATCCCTTCATTACGACGGAAGGTGCAATTTCTTACTTCAAAAAAATTATGGAAGCATTAGATATTCCGTCCATTATATATTTTAAAAATCCTAATCTAAGTGATGATGTTATTAAGGAATTAGCACCTCTTAAGAAATTTATAGGTGTGAAATATGCCATCAATGATTTACCACGTTTTACGCAAGTGGTTCGTGAAGTACCTAAAGAACATAACCTTGCATGGATTTGTGGTACGGCTGAAAAATGGGCACCATACTTTTATTATGCAGGAGCGAAAGGATTTACATCTGGATTGATCAATATTTATCCATCCAGCTCCCAAAAGATGCTTACTGCGCTTCGTGATGCTGATGATGAAACCGTGTGGAACATATGGAATGAAGTCATTGGCTTTGAAAACTTACGAGCAAAACATCATGATGGAAACAATGTTGTGGTTATTAAAGAAGCAATGGAAGAAGTGGGATTACGTGCAGGTGTCACTAGAGAACCAGTGAGTCCACTGAATGAAGCTGATAAAGAAGAAGTAAGAGGAATTTTAAGAAGTTGGAACATGTTAAAAGAGGAAGTAAAAAACTAAGTGCTTATCAAAAGTGATAAAAACAATAACTGTTTTGAAGCAATTGTAGAAATTATGGAATGAGAAGGTGTCGAAAAACCATTCTGAGTTCCTTAGAAGAGTTATTTAAGTTTCATGAATGCGATATAAGATACGAATATAGAACCAATTATAAAGTAGATGAAGAATAGAGAGGAGAGGGATACATGTTTTATAATCAATTAAAAAGACGATGGAGTGAACCAACAGAAAATCCTGCACTTAGTGTTTTTGTTGGATTTCCTTCCACACAAATCATAGAAATGGCTGCATTAAGTCAGTTTGATGTCATTGTGATCGATAATGAACATGGAATGCATTCTTATGAAAATATTGAAAACATGGTAATTGCTGCAGAAAATAAAGGGATTACTCCTTTGGTTCGAACTTCATCTAGCGACCCTTCTGAACTATTAAAAGTAATGGATCGTGGAGCGCACGGAGTACACGTTCCACAGGTTGATTCTAAGGAACAGGCAGAAAGAATTGTTGAAGCGGTGAAATATCCACCTCTTGGGAAAAGAGGAGCTGCATTTTCGATGAGAGCAGCTGATTATGGCAATATTCCAATTCAACAATACTTGGAAAAAGCCAATCAAGAAACATTGATTGGAATTCATATTGAATCAGAAAAAGCAATGGTTCATTTAAACGAGATTCTTAGTGTGAAAGAAATTGATATGGTTTATATTGGACCAACAGATTTGTCCGTTTCATTAGGATACGGAGGATCAATTGATCATCCAGAAGTGTTAAAAACAATTGACAATATTTATGAAACTGCTAAAACATACGGAGTAAAAGTAGGTATCCATACAAAGGATAGAAGTGGTGCACTTATGCGGAAAAATTGGGGGGCAGACTACGTTGGGATTACCGTTACATCTTTAATTAACCAATCATTTAAGCATTTTACAAATCATGTCATAGGTAGTCTAGTTGAAAAATAAGTACTCCAATTAAGGAATGTGGGTGACCAAGATGAAAAAGATTATCGTTTATAATCCAATCTATAGCGACCTATTAAAAATATTACAGAAACATTTTCAAGTAGTTGAACTTACTAACGGAGAGAATCCAGAATTTATTCATGAGTTAAAAGATGCACATGGAATCATTGGATCGGGTTTGAAAGTAGATCGAACACTTTTGGATGAAGCACCGAACTTAGAAATCATTTGCAATATCTCTGTAGGATATGACAATTTAGACATGGAAGCTGTCAATGCACGTGGAATAATGGCAACGAATACTCCGGATGTTTTGACGGATTCTACTGCCGATACGATATTCGGTTTACTGTTAGCAACCGCTAGAAGAATCACAGAACTTGATCAGTATGTAAAGTCTGGTCAGTGGACGGGAAAAATTGGCGAGGATTTATATGGTGTAGATATTCATCATAAGACGCTTGGAATTATTGGAATGGGAAGAATCGGAAAAGCTATTGCTGAAAGGGCTCACTTTGGTTTTAAAATGAAGATTCTATATCATAATCGCTCTAGGAAGCTTAATGCAGAAGAACAATTACAAGCAGAATATGTATCGTTACAAAAGTTATTGCAACAATCAGACTTTGTTTGCCTAATGGCACCATTATCGCCCGAAACGGTTCAACTAATAGGAAAACAGGAATTTTCTCTCATGAAAAAAACAGCTATATTTGTAAATGGTGCTAGAGGACAAATGGTGGATGAAGATGCATTAGTTGAGGCTTTAAAAAAAAGAGAAATTTGTGCAGCAGGACTTGATGTTTATGAAAAAGAGCCCGTGGAACCAAATAATCCCCTCCTTTATATGAAAAATGTCGTAACATTACCACATATTGGATCTGCAACATTGGAAACTAGGTATAAAATGGCTAAGTTAGCAGCGGAAAATTTAATTAAAGGTTTGCAAGGAGAAATCCCTCCTAGTTTAATAAATAAGGAAGTATTCATATAATAAGTATTATCCATTGCTGAAGATGGTGTTAAAAGATTAGAGCACTTCATTCGTTATAACACAACTCCATAAACTTTAGAAGGTTTGTATCTTAAGGTAAATGTCCTATTGGTGCAGTAAATTCATTCGGTATATAAAAAGTGATAAAATTAAAATCGAACCAATATCGTTGGTAAGGATGGAATCGCTAATAAAAAATTATATTTATTGAGAACCTAGTAGAATAGGGAGTGATGTTCCTTTAAAAAAGAGTAGATAATATTATGGAAAAGGGAGATTAGTTATGATGTTAAAGCCAATACGTAGAAAACGATTATATCAGGATATTATAGAACAAATTCAGCTTTTGATTCGAGATAATGAGCTTAAACCAGGAGATAAATTACCTTCGGAGCGAGAAATGGCTGAAAACCTTTCTGTTTCTCGTACCTCGGTTAGAGAAGCAATAAGTGTGATGGAATCCGCAGGTTTAGTAGAAGTTTTACAAGGTAAAGGTGTTTTTTTAATAAATGATGAGAATACGAAATTACTAAACAAATTGGATAAACTTTTAAATAGTCAAGGTTTAAACCTTATTGAATTAATAGAGGTCCGACAGGGATTAGAAGGACAAGCCGCTTATTTAGCTGCAATTAGACGTTCAGAGACAGATTTACAAAAGATAAAAAGTGCTTATATTAAAATGGAGAAAGCTTATGCAAATGATTTGGTTGCAGCAGAAGAAGATTATGAATTTCATATTTCGGTCGTAACAGCGGCTAAAAATCCCATGTTGTTAAAAGCAGTAGAACTTTTTACAGACCCATTCATACAAGGAGTAAATATACTACGTGAAAAAAGTATTAAAAGTGGAAAAGGGCAAATAATTTTATCGGAGCATTTCGATATCTACAAGGCAATCGAAGAACAAGATGAATTAAAAGCTCAGACAGCTATGTGGAATCACTTAGTTGCAGCTAAGAAAAGATATTTTATAGACTCGTAATTTTAAGAGATAGATGGACAGGTTGGGTGGCCGATTCTTTCATTAAGATAGATTTGTACCGAAACCTGAAATAAAGGCGACAACAGATTTTGGAAGTCAACTAGTCGTACATCAAGGTGGATGACAAGCGGAACCGCGGAATTGAATACGAGGAGGAATGGACATGTTTGACTACATCATTGTAGGCGGTGGTATTCTAGGGCTTTCTGTAGGTATGAATTTAACAGAAAAATATCCAAACAAAAAAATACTTGTACTTGAAAAAGAAAAAGAACTGGCAACACATCAAACAGGTCATAATAGTGGGGTAATCCATTCAGGGATATATTATAAACCAGGTAGTTTTAAAGCACGCTTTGCAAAACAAGGAAGCAAATCAATGGTTGAGTTTTCACGTAAATACGATATTAATCATGATATTTGTGGAAAAGTAATTGTTGCTACAAATGAAAAGGAGCGTCCATTACTTAATAATCTATATGAACGCGGACTACAGAATGGGTTATCTATAAGACAACTAAATAAAGAAGAGTTACATGAAATAGAACCACATGTTAAAGGTATTGGAGCTATTCAAGTTCCAACTGCGGGAATTGTAGATTATAAAATGGTGTCAAACAAGTATGCAGAGATTATAGAGCAGCATGATGGTGAAATAAATTGTGGCGAGACTGTACTATCAATTAATGAATCTGAACATGAAGTGATAGTAGATACGAACAAGCAAAGCTATAAAGCCAAATTTTTAATTAATTGTGCAGGATTGCAAAGTGACCGAATTGCTAAACTAGCAGGATATCATATTGATATGAAAATTGTACCGTTTCGCGGAGAGTATTATAAATTAAAAGCAGAAAAAAGAAATCTAGTAACAAATTTAATTTACCCTGTTCCAAATCCTGATTTTCCTTTTTTAGGTGTTCATTTTACGAGAATGATAAACGGAGAAGTTGAAGCAGGACCGAATGCAGTACTCAGCTTTAAACGAGAAGGCTATAAAAAGTCAGATATCAACATAAAAGATCTTGCAGAAGTTTTAACCTACAAAGGCTTTTGGAAATTAGCGAGTCAAAATATGAAGGAAGGAATTAATGAAATGGTTCGTTCTGTAAGCAAGAAAAAGTTTGTGGAAAACTTACAGCAGCTTATCCCTGAAATTAAGAGTGAAGACTTAGTCCCAGGACCAGCAGGAGTCCGAGCACAGGCTTTAAATAGTGATGGATCAATGGTTGATGACTTCCAAATCATACAAGGCAAGAAAAGCCTGCATGTATGTAATGCACCATCACCAGCAGCAACAGCCTCGTTAGAGATAGGTAAAGAAGTTGTTAAACAAATTGGCGAACGATCAGATAATTTGGTAATTGTTTGATTGAGTAGATAAGGGTGTCCTATCGTTACGTGAATCATTTTTTGCAGAACTTTTATCATCTTTATAATCAAAATCATTTAGGTATAAGATTACTATTGGAAAAACAAGCTGCTTGCATAAAAACCACAAGCAGCTTTAACGCTATTTAAGAGTAATCCGTTACAACAAACGTACCAGAAGTTGCAAAATTACTTGTGGTTTCAAAAATTCCTTCCACATTCAGAGAGCTTAATCTCTCGAGTTACCATTTTTCCCTGGTTTCAATTTTCCTTTTGCAACTTGGTAGTGTAGTGAAGCGAGCTATACTGAGTGTCGTAATAAACGATTTCTGATTATGGAATCCAGATAAAACCAGCTTCTTTTTCGTCATTACACTGACCTGTGATGGCGTCCACCTTTTCTTAGCTACTTATTCCATTCATACAAGTTTCCGTAATACTTAGAGCATCAACGGAAACATCAGCACCAAACTTCCTTGCTAATTCTAAATTATTGTCATTGATGTGTACGCCAATGACAGTAGCTTAGACGAAGCGATATGAATTGCTGATAAGCCAATTCCACTACAGAAAGTTGTGATGGAATGTGAAAAAGATGAAGCGCTTTTCAAGACATTTCATAATCGGTTGTATAGTTATTGTAGAGGAATTCAGAAATGAATTGGCTGGGGATATCATGATTATCTAGGAGAGCTTTATTATTCGATTCCTTGGTCGGAAGATGAGGATTAAAATTATTGGATAAGGAATAGCGATATTACTTTATGGATTACGAGAATGTTCCTAAAAATGCCTTTTAATAAAGTAGTATGCTCTTATAAATTCATAGCTAGAGGTAATGATTTGTCTTGTTGCTTTTTCTTTTTCGAAGTGCTTAAATAATTATCCCAGGAAATTAGTACGTTACATGCTTGAAGTTGCTGATTAAAGTTACGAATATATGCTTTCACTGCTTTACTATTACCGTTTGCCAGCGTTCTTACAACAGAAGCAATTGCTTTGTACCAAGTACCTTCAATTTTTATGGAAATAGGATGATTGCCTTCAGTAGGCAGCGGTATATCCGGGTGAAGGCTTATGTCTGCAATTTGGTAATCCACAAATTTCGAACGAATATTTTCACGAGCAATCGTACCTTGTGTTTGATATACACAAGTAAGACCTGTATCAAGGTTAGCCATTGCTATTCCTCCTTTAGATTTTGTTTGTGAAATATATCACTTAATTACATTATATATGAAAGCGCATTTATGTAAAGACATTCAAGGAAATTTTTATAGTAATTATGTCTAATTTGTGAAGCAGATAACATAATGTTAAGACCCTATAATGAAAGTACAAAGTGAACTGTCACCAGTTTTTTTCTTATAGGTACTTGGTACTGTTGTTATTCAAAAAGGCAAACGGTATCATTAGGATTGATTGTTTACTATATTTAGGAGGAATCAGTTTCGTGGTTAGATGTAAACGTTTATTATTTATGTTTTTAGCACTAATGATTTTATTTTTGGCAGCATGTAGTAGTAATAATGAAGAACAAAGTGAAACAGATATACAAAGCAGTGGAAGTATACAAGCTGGGGAAACTGAAGGTACAAAGGCGGAGAAAGTGGAAAAGGAAGTAGAGTCAGTAGATAATACGGAAGAGGTTTCCTTTGAAGTCAATCAAGTAAAAGAGGCTCCAGAAGATCAAGGAGATTCAGAGGTAAGGCTGGAAGGGGAATTTCAGATCGATAATAAGCTCGTTTCTGTAAAAGGCATGACCAATCTATTGCCTGAGTCAAAACTTGTTCTTTCAATTGAATCAGAATATGGATTGTTAGTTGGAGGAATTGATCGAACTGAGGTTAACGAAAATGGAGAGTTTGAATTGGAATATATTCTTCCAGACGAAGTAGAAGGAATCGTACATATTGAATTGAAATTTGAGCCAGCAAATCAGTATGGGGAGATAAAAAATCATTATTTAAACCAACTGGGTGGGAGCTTCGTACGAAACTATGCGAAATCAAATGAAATCTATCAAAAAGTATCCTTCCAACAGTCGGCCACAATAGATGGTGGTCAACATAATTTTTCGATTACGGAACCAAGCTGGGATTTGCCGGAGGATTATGGAAACCCCAAGGTATGGATAGAGCCAGTAATCGAGAAACAAGATGACTATGTTGTAGTAAAAATAAATAGTAACATTATAGAAGATACATTTATTCTGGCAAGAGCAGACATTCCAAATTATATTACATCAGGATTTCAGGGGTATAGCTACACGGATCCAGATGGCTCAACAGTTTTATATATTTATGATCCTGAAAAAGACAGTCGAATTAAAAATCTAACCGAGTATGATATTGTTATTACAATGGATCCATCCCATCATAATAATGGTCCACATGTCACAGAAGTATATGGAGAGAATGGTCAAAATCTTGCAGGTGATTTCGTTAACGATGAAGATGAAACCAAAGTAGTTGAGCAAACGATAACAATCACGGTAGAAGAATAGAATATATTATAGTTAAAAAACACTATCTTAATAGGGGAATTCTCTCTAGTGATAGTGTTTTTTTGGTGGATTGTAATGGATCAAGTGAAAGGGATTAAATGAAGCTATATCAAGTTCTATCGGTTAATGACAAGTGGTTACAGATAACTCTATGAAAAAAGAGGTAGTTATTTAGGGTGAAAAAAGTTTACTAGACTTTTACTAGCATGTAACTTCATTTAGATATCTTTCCTTTACGCTTAAATTGTAATAAAAATTTGAGAGGAGAGTGTAGGATGTTTAAGAAGATTGGTGCTGTTGTACTTAGTACGTCCCTTGTATTGTCTGGATTAAGTATAGGAACGGTAGACGCAAAACCGGATGCTGTAGATAGAAAAGGAAAGGGAAATAAGAAGGTAGAGAATGTTATCTTCATGGTTCCAGACGGCTTTAGTGCTGATTATGCAAGTAACTATCGCGTGTACAAGGGGGAAGATGCAGTATGGGATGATCATCTAAAAGGAATGTTCACGACACATTCTGCTAACTCTGATATTACCGATTCTGCTGCTGCAGGTACTGCGATGTCTACAGGTGAAAAAACGAATAATGGTGTCATTGGAATGGATACAGAGGGCAACGAGCTTGAAACTATTTTAGAAGCATCTCAAGAAAACGGAAAGGCAACTGGACTTGTAGCAACTTCTACGATTACACATGCTACACCAGCATCATTTGCATCACATGTCGAGGATCGTAATAATGAAACGGAGATTGCTAGACAAATGCTTGAAAATGAAGTAGATGTTATCCTTGGCGGAGGGAAAAACAATTTCTTACCAATCGATCAAGGCGGAAATCAGGAAAAGCTTAATTTAATTGAGCAAGCTGAGGAGCAAGGATATGAATTGGTAGAAACACGAAGTCAATTACTAGACAATAAGCAAATTGCACTTAAGAAAGGCGAAAAGCTTTTAGGCTTATTTGCAGATGATGCACTTGCTCCAGAGCTTCATCGTGCTGAAACAGAAGAACCTAGTCTTGCTGAAATGACTGAATCTGCAATTGATGTTTTGGAAGAAGACAAAGACGGATTTTTCTTAGTAGTTGAAGGAAGTCAAATTGACTGGGCAGGTCATGCTAATGATGCAGCTTGGGCAATGTCTGATGTCGCTGCATTTGAAAAGGCAGTTGAAGAAGCAATCGATTTTGCTAAGAAAGATGGAAAGACACAAGTAATTGTTGCAGCTGATCATGATACTGGTGGGATGACAACTGGTTCGAATGGTTCAATGGATTTAAATGCTGATCTATTAACAGATGTAACAGCTACAGGTGATTACATGGCAACCCAATTAAACGAAGACCGCTCCAATGTAAGTGAAGTTCTGAAAACACATACTGGATTTGAGTTAACAGAAGAAGAAATTAATGAAATTCAACAAGCTGATAATGCGCCGCTTGCTATTAATACGATTGTAAGCGACCGTGCAAGCATTGGATGGACAAGTACTAATCATACAGGTGCTGATATTCCAGTCTATGCTTATGGTCCACAAACACATAAATTTGTTGGGTTCCATGATAATACGGATCTTCCTAAAATTATTGCTGAGGCGATGAAATTGAAGTAAAGAAGGTGAGAGAGAAGCGAGGGATATTTCCCTCGCTTCTTTTTATGCATTTTCTTAATAGGTACTCCGTCTTATTCGATTAATAACGTGTCATTTTTGATTATCTTGCCACTAGTAAATGATTTCTTGTCTGAATTTAAATATTCTGCTAAATTAAAGGAGAGAGCAGGTGAATAAATGCACTTCATAAAAGAAACAATCAAAAGCTTTAATACACTTGATCGTTCATCAGGAAACATCGGCTTTCGTTGTATAAAAGATGCATAATGAGGGTGTAATAGATTTTGGAATAACCTCTTCGGAATGCAAATGCCTGCAAATCTTTACTTGTACAATGGTTTTATCATTTTTAGATAGTTTTATTCTTCAATCTCAACATCAGACATAATGGACTCCATATTTCTAGACATATCTTGTACTCTTTGCAGGAATATTTTCTACAAGTGGTTGTATTTAATTAGTTAATTTAATTAATTATGTTATAATATATTTACAAGTATCAAGAGATATAGGAGGACTTTTCATGCAGCGGGGCACATTCCAATTAATGAAATCAGTCAATAAATCAATCATTCTCAATAAAATAAGGACATCGGAACCTATTTCCAGGGCTCAAATAGCTAAGGATACAAAGCTCACCCCACCAACGGTAAGCAGTATTGTGAAAGAATTGATCGAACAGGAATTAGTTAGAGAGAGTGATCTCGGCGAATCCAAGGGTGGGCGAAAACCGACGATGCTTCATATTAATAATAATGCCTTCTATGTTGTTGGCGTAGATGCTGGTCCAGAAACGGTTGAGTGTATTCTTGCTGATTTATCTGGGAAGATCGTTGAACGTGTTTCTAGTAAGCTAAACATTCCAATTACAAATGATCAGTTTATCAGTATTTTAAAAGAAAATATACATAAGATTTTACAAACATCAAAACCGTATCATGATAAAATTCTAGGGATTGGAGTAGCAATGCATGGGGTTGTGGATATAGAAACTGGTACCTCACTTGTAGCACCAAACCTGGATTTAAGAAATATTCCAATCAAGCAAAAACTTGAGGAAGAATTTAACTTAGTGGTCAACGTTGAAAATGATGCCAGAGCAATGGCACTTGGCGAGTCATGGTTTGGAGGACACGGCGATGCGGATAGTATGGTTGCTGTAAATATTGGAAGAGGCGTCGGTTCAGGTGTTGTTATTAATGGAAAGCTGTACCACGGCGCTCAGGATATTGCTGGTGAGATAGGCCATATGACGATAGATATTAATGGAGAGATTTGTGAATGTGGAAGCCGCGGTTGTTTGCAGACCTTCGCCAGTGGTGTCGCTATTGCTGAGAGAACCAGAAAAAAGCTAGAGGAGAAATCAGAAACAATTACAGGCGAAGAAGTATACAAATTGGCCGAATCTGGTAATACGGCATATATTGAAATTCTTGAAGAAACTGGAATGATTATTGGTATCGGCTTAACAAATTTAATACATCTAATAAACCCAAGGAAAATTGTTCTCGGCGGAGGGGTGATGAAGAGTGAAAAATTCATCTTGCCAAAAATTAAGCAAACGATTGAACAGCGTGTACTCAGTCCGGCTGCAAAAGAAACCGAAGTAACAGTAACAAAACTTGGTGAAGATGCAACCCTGTTAGGGGCAGTCTCGCTATTATTGGTGGAATTGTTTGATCCAGTTTGATGAAAAAAGAACAAAAGCACAAGCGCTGGACGTGTCCGTTTAGGTAACTAAGTTATCCACAGCATTCAAATTTTATAGTTTCCTGGCGTTAAAAAAGAGGATATTCCTTCGTGTTACACATGGAGAACTATCCTCTTTTATTAACATTTCTCAGGGTATCAGTTAGACCCTTGTTATCTTACTATGCTGAAAGAAAATACGGTCTGTTTTTTATACTGTTCTCCTGCTTTTAAAATAACTGACGGAAATCCTGGATAATGCAAAGATGCAGGTGACGCTTGGGTTTCAAAGCATACTCCTAAATACTTCTCTGAAAAGCCTTCTTTCAGTTCCATCCCCTCTTCGAGCATGTTCGAGGTATACATAACCATCCCTGGCTGATCTGTTTTTATCATCAGCAAGCGTCCAGACTTCTCATCACTTACAGTAACAGCATTTTCTTTCTTCTTATTGAAAATAAAATAATGATCATAACCATTTCCAGCAACTGTATTTTGTTCAGACTTGTCATTGAATCCTTCGCGCAATGACCGGCTTTCACGAAAATCAAAGGAAGTATTGAATACATTCATTAATTTTCCTGTTGGAATAAGTTTCTCATCAAGTTTGACAATTTCTTCACTATCTATCGTTATGTGGTGATGATGAATGGTGTTTTTCAAATCTCCACTTAAATTAAAATAAGAATGGTTCGTCAATGTTATTGGAGTGACCTGATCACTGGTTGCAGCATAGTCGATTGTAAATTGGTTATCGTTATTCAAAATATAGGTAACAGTTACATCTAAATTGCCAGGATATCCTCCATCACCATCTAAACTTTTGTGAGTCAGCTTCAACCCGACTGTGTCACTTGTTTGAAAAGGATCAACATTCCAGATTACCTGATGGAAGCCTGACGCACCTCCGTGAAGATGATTATCCCCATCATTGTGATCTAAACTATAGGTTTTACCATTAAGCACAAACTCCCCACCTTGAATTCTTCCAGCAACACGACCGATTAAAGCACCGAAATAATTCGGGTTCGTTTCATAGTCTGCATAATTTTTAAATCCAATTACGACATTTTCCAGTTTTCCATTTCGATTGGGAACAAGCATTTCTGTAATGATTCCGCCAAAATTTATTACACTGACAGACATTCCTTGTTCATTTACTAGTGTGTATTCTTTCCATTTTCCTAAAATATCAGTTGTTTCAATCTTCATTATTGTGCCACCTGCTTATTTAATGTATGGATAAATCTTTCAAATGCTTGCCGTTCCTTGAAAACACCGGCATCTTCCAGAACTCTGGCAAATTTTTTGCCAAGCTCTTTCTTTAAAATTTCATCAGCCATCCTAGAATCGAGAATCTCACCGTACTCACTTTGGATTTGATCAGCCCATTCCAGGTGATATGCAGCTACATCGCTGGATTTTCCAATTAAAAACTGCCTGATTTCAGCCAGTTCCATCTCCAATCTTGCTGGCAAAACGGCGAGCCCCATAACTTCAATCAGTCCGATATTTTCTTTTTTTATATGATGCACATCTGCATGTGGGTGAAAAATCCCCAGTGGATGTTCATCAGATGTACGGTTGTTTCGTAATACAAGATCAAGCTCATATACGTCTTCGCGAGAACGAGCAATTGGTGTAATCGTGTTGTGAGGTGTATCACCAGTAAATGCTTTCACGTCTGCAAGTTCGTCGGAATAACTTTTCCAGATTTGTAAAATATGATTAGCAGCGTCAAGTAGTAAATCCTTGTTAGAACTATTCAGACGGATAACGGATAAAGGCCATTTCAATACAGAAGCAGAAACATTATCAAACTTTTCCAGGATAAAATCAAAAGCACTCGCTGCATTCGTCATCGGAAAATCATAGCGTCCTGCCTGATAGTGGTCATGACTTAATATGGAACCTCCAACAATCGGTAAATCTGCATTTGATCCAATGAAGTAATGGGGAAATATTTCTGTGAAAGTTAATAGGCGTTCAAAAGCTTTCCTATCAATTTTCATGTCCCGGTGTTCTTCTGACAGCAAAATACTGTGCTCATTATAATAAACATATGGAGAGTACTGTAGGTACCAATTTTCTCCTAGCAGTGGAACGCGAATGACACGATGATTCGCACGTGCGGGATGCCCTGTTCTACCAGTATATCCTTCATTATCCACACATAATAGACATTTTGGATAATCCAGCTTTTGTTTCATTTCACGTTCTCGTTTGATTTGCACGGGGTCTTTTTCAGGTTTGGACAGGTTAATCGTGATGTCTAGTTCGCCGTATGCTGTGTCCGATTTGAAGTGAATGTTTTTTTCAATCCGATTCATCTGAATGTAGTTGCTGTTTTTGCTCAAGTTATAAAAATAATCGGTTGCTGCTTTCGGTGACTGTTCATATTTTTCATTAAAAGTAGCATGAATAACAGATGGACGAGCTACAAAGCAGTTCATTATATTAGCTGTGAGAATCTCTTTATCGTCGAATACGTCCTCGATTACTTCATGTTCAATAGCATATTCGATTATTTTTTCAAGCATGTCGGGAATCGATTCATCTGTGACACAATCAGGCTCTTCAGGAAAAGTCTCCAAATTTAATAGATTCATGACTTGGTTGCGAACATAAATATTATCTGCCTGTTCAATTAGTTCTGCTTTAATTGCTTGTTGAATAAGTCCATTAACATACTGAAAAATCACTTCTTCACGTCCTTTCCATATCCATTCGGGTGAGATGTATGCCAGTTCCATGCATCCTTGATAATTTGTTTGATAGAAGTGCGTCTCGGTTCCCAGCCAAGCATACTTTTGGCTTTATTTGAACTGGCAACCAGTATGCTTGGATCACCTGCACGTCTCCTTCCTGACTTTGCATATATTTCCTTACGGGTTACTTCACGTGCAGTATCAATCATTTCTTTTACAGAAAAGCCTTGGTTGCTTCCGAGATTGAAAACATCACTTTTACCCCCAAGCTTTAGATAATCAAGTGCTAGTAGATGTGCTTCAATAAGATCCTCCACATGAACATAATCACGTATACATGTTCCGTCCGGTGTATCATAATCCTCACCGAAGATCGTTATATAATCGCGCTGACCAAGTGCTGTCTGTATAATGATTGGAACAAGATGTGTTTCCGGGCGATGGTCTTCACCAATTTCACCTGAGTGCCGGGCGCCAGCAACATTAAAGTAACGCAAGGATACATACTTAATTCCATGTGCTCGCTCTGTCCACTTCATCAGCTTTTCCATTGTTAATTTTGTTTCGCCGTACGTGCTGGTTGGCTTTGTCGGTATTGTCTCCGTAATTGGAACGGATTCGGGCTCTCCATAAGTTGCGGCAGTGGAGGAGAAGACAATAGTCTTCACCTCATGCTCGACCATAGTCTTTAGCAATACTTGAGTTCCATAAACATTGTTGTCAAAATAGTGGAGTGGTTTTTCCATTGACTCCCCAACAAGGGAGCTTGCAGCAAAATGGATAACAGCCTCAATGCTTTCTTTGGTAAAAACGTCTTGAAGGAAAGCTGCATTCCGAATGTCGCCTTGATAAAACTGTGCGCTTGGATGGACGGCTTCCTGATGTCCTGTTTGCAGATTATCAATGACAACGACATCTTCCCCTCGATCAATCAATTGATAAACGGCATGTGACCCAATGTAACCAGCACCGCCTAAAACTAATACACTCATTTTAACGCTCCTTCTGTGACTTCTTTTGCTCCATCGCAGATTTCTGCCATATAGAAAGTTGGTGCATAGCCAATTTTTTCAGTGTAGACTGCGCTTACAATATTCTTGAACTTCTCCACTTCCTCACGCGCTACAATTGCAATCGCACAGCCGCCAAATCCTGCACCTGTCATACGTGCACCAAGGACCCCGGGCTGATTCCAAGCAGCTTCGACAATCGTGTCAAGCTCAATTCCTGAAACCTCATAGTTATCTCTTAATGAGATATGGGAGGCGTTCATGAGTTTTCCAAATCCAATAAGGTCATTTTGCTTTAACCTTTCAAGGGCTTCTATTGTTCTGGCATTCTCGTAAACAATATGTCTCGCACGTTTCCGGTTTATTTCATTTTTAATGAACCGTTGATTGTTCTCAAAAGCATCAATTGTTACATTTCCAAGTGTTTGAATAGGCAGTACAGTCTGTAAATCAGAGAGTGCTGCTTCACACTGTGTCCGGCGTTCATTATATTTAGATCCTGCTAATGTCCGTTGTTTATTCGTGTTCATGATGATGATAACATGATCCCCTAAAATGAGTGGTGCACATTGGTAGTTCAATGTTTGGCAGTTTAAGAGAATCGCATGATCCTGCTTTCCCATGCCAATCGCGAACTGATCCATAATTCCACTATTAACACCAATATAATTATTTTCCACTTTCTGTCCAATGCGAATCAAATCAATCCGGTCAATATTCAGTTCAAACAAACCTTCTAATAAGACACCCATGGCCATTTCAATTGATGCAGAAGAAGACAGCCCTGCACTATTTGGGATGTTTCCATAAAATAAAACATCAATACCATGGTCGAATTGATATCCTGCTTTCTGCAGATAAAGAATCATACCCTTTGGATAATTCGCCCATTCATGTACTTTCTGATAAATTAAATCATCCAGATCACATTCCATTATCCCTGCATCAGGGAAATTCACGGAGTAAAAGCGTAACTTTCGATCCTGACGCTTTAGGCCAAGCGCATATGTTCCGAAAGAAATTGAAGCTGGCAGCACATGTCCGCCATTATAATCCGTATGTTCGCCGATTAGGTTGATTCTTCCTGGGGCGAAGAAGGGTCTTGGTGTTTGGAAAGTGCTGAATTTATCCTGGAATTCTTTTGTTAGTTTCCTTATATTCATAATAACCTCCTGTAGTATCGTGGTCTTTAAAAAAGAGATAAGTACTTAAGATATTGCAATTATAATAAGAATGTATAATAGTTAATTAATTTAATTAAGTTAATGTTACTATATTTATTTTAAAAAAACAAGAAGAAATATAATGAGATATAAATATGGAGGGACGTTACACCTATGAACACTTATAGAGCCATGTTTAAAGTTAGAGACTGGAGATAAAAGAATGAATAGGAGGATGGATAGGTTCAGGATTCAGTTCTTTAATTGCGGTAATAATATGTGTTTGACATCAAAAATCCTGTTAATAATGCTCGTTAATCTAATATATCTCATCTGAATCTTGAATATTATAAACCAATAAGCAACATATTAAGACATTATTCTTAATAAATTAATTTTGAGTTTATTCGAATAATTGATATTGACAAGTGAAAAGATCGAGTTTATTATTATGTTAGTTAATTAATTTAATTAATGCAATAATAGTATTTTTCTTAGGCGGTTTCTTATTTTTTTGCTTTTGTTTGAAAGCGAATTCATGAGCCGTGTTTTAACTTTACATTAAAACCGTAATCGATGAAAGGAGGCAGCTAAAAGTTAGTATCTATTCATTTGCAATTCTTAAATATAAAGGGGAGGTTCAATGATGAAAAAGAAGTTAATGTTGCTTATCGGAATAATTATTACTGCCATCACACTTGCAGCATGCAGTGGCGGTTCAGATGATGCTGGTGGGAAAGTTAAGGTGCCGGAGGGTGCTACAGAGGTTGTTATGTGGAACTTATTTGGTGGTGGGGATGCAGCGTTTATGAAAGAAATTGTTGACGAATTTAACGCAAGTCAGGATGAGATTTTCATAAACAATATTCAACAAGAATTTGAAGAGTATTATACAAAATTGATCACGAGTGTCTCCGCAGGTAAAGGACCGGATTTGGCTATTTCCCATTCGAATGTACTTCCGGAATTGGTTAATCAGGGACTAGTGCAGGAATTAGACACATATGGTGAAGAAGTTGGCGTTAACTGGGATGAATTCAATCCAAACGTTCTGGATTCGACAGTTTTTGATGGGCAACACTTTGCTATACCAATCGACACACATCCACATATCTTTTTCGTGAATAATCAGCTTGCCGGTGACGCAGGACTTCTGAATGAAGATGGCAGTGTAAAAATGGAACAGACACCAGAAGGGTTTGTTGAATTCTTGACAACGCTTAAAGAAGAATTACCGAAAGATAAATTTCCGATGGCATTTTCTACTGCTGGTGTAGACTCCTATCGGTTATGGTTTTCCTTCTATAGTCAATTAGGTGGAGAAAATATTGTAACGGATGATTTAGAAAATCCTGAATACGTACTTGATGTTGATAAAGCAATTGAAGCTGCAAACTATATGCATGATTTATGGTACGAGCATGAAGTTATTCCATTGAATTTAGCGGATTTCTATGCTGATTTCCAATCTGGCAATGCAGCAACTATGTCCACTGGGGTGTGGGCAACTGGTACTTGGGAAGCAACGGAAGGATTAGAATTTACAGCAATACCTGCACCAAATATATTTGGCAAAGAGGCTGCATTCGGCAATTCGCACACCTTCGTAATCCCTGCTAGTCAAGATGCGGAACCGGAAGTTCAAAAAGCTGCGATTGAATTTATGAACTACGCTACAGATAAAGGTGTAGTTTGGGCAGAAGCAGGACATATTCCAGCAAAGACAACGGTTGTTGAATCAGAAGAATATGCGGAACTTCCATATCGGAGTGATTACGCAGAAGTAGCAAACTATGTTAATTTTCCAGATCAAACCGTACATGCACGTGGTATCCAAGATATACTTATTCGCAATCTTGATCTGATCTGGACAGATGAGGAATCTCCTGAGAAGGCATTTGAATTGATTGAACAAGAAGTAAAGGCGTTAATAGGAGGATAATTTGAACTGTCTAAGCTCCTAATATACTTTAGGAGCTTCTGACTTTTAATAGAAAAGGGGTATTTTATGAAAAACAAGTCATGGTTACAGGATATGAAGGCAGTGCCCTTTCTAATTCCCTTTTTTATCGTATACATGATCTTTACTATTTTTCCCGTTATTAAAGGGCTGGAAATGAGCTTCTATGATTGGTCATTAATTGGAAAATTGGACTTTATTGGGTTGGAAAACTTTAAGGTCATGTTCAGTGATTCTTATTTCTGGAGAAGTCTTGGAAATACAACGCTGTTTGTTATTTTAACAACACCAACAATGATGGTGCTTGCACTAGGACTGGCATTACTCGCTAACTTAAATACGAAGATTCAGACCTTTTTCAGGGGAGCTTATTTTATCCCAAGTATCTTATCTGTTGCCGTTATTTCCTTTCTAGCAATTTTTATGCTGCAACCATATAACGGATTCGTTAATACCATTCTTCATAGCATAGGAATCGAAGGGGAGCCTTTTTGGCTGGCTGATAAATATCTTGCTTGGATTACGATTGTAGTTGTTACCTTATGGTGGACGGTAGGAACGAATATGATTCTATTTCTTGTCGCACTACAGGACATACCCGAATCATTATACGAGGCAAGTGAAATAGATGGGGCAACCCGCTGGCAGCAGTTTTGGTACATTACATTGCCGCAGCTTAAGCCGATTTCCAAAGTCATTTTGCTGCTGCAGGTTCTTGCCTCATTTAAAGTGTTTGCACAAATTATGCTAATCACTGGCGGTGGACCAGGTGGTGCGACTAGACCTCTCATTCAATATATCTATGAAACTGGCTTTACACAAAATAATTTAGGATATGCTGCTACAATGTCCTTTGCATTATTCTTTATTCTATTAATTTTGTCGATAATCCAGCTAAGGCCACAGAGAACGGGGGAAAGTTAAAATGGGACAACCTAATCCAATCCCAAATATAGCGGAACAAAAACCAGTCGAGAAAAGAAATGGAGAAGGACCGAAAAGTAAAAAGAAAAGATCCGCAGCATTAAACAGGAGTCGCGATCCTTTTCATCCGGTTAAAGTAACGGTAGCGATTGCAGTATCTGTTCTGTTCATTCTGCCGATCATTTGGATGATCTTTGTTTCCTTGAAACCAGATGGATACAGCACAACTAATCCAATCGAATGGTTTTTGCCACCATTTACATTCTCGAACTACACGAATATAATTTCTGACACGTTAATACTTCGCTGGACGTTTAATAGTTTTATCGTCGCGCTGATTACAACGATTTTAACGTTAATTGTGACATCATTAGCTTCGTTTGCAATATCTCAAATGAAATTTCGTTTCAAAAGAACTATTTTTATATTCTTCTTGGTAGGTTTAATGATACCTGGAGAAGCAACGATTATTCCGCTATATGAAACAGCGAAAAGTTTAAACTTGATTGATAGCTATGCAGGGCTTATTTTACCGATGATTGCTTCACCATTAGGTGTCATCATATTAAAAAGCTTCTTTGATGGAATACCAAAGGAGTTATTCGAAAGTGCGAAAATGGATGGATGTTCAAATATTAAACTGTTTTACAAAATCGCTTTACCTCTAGCTAAACCAGCTTTAGCCGCAATAGCTATCTTTACATTTATTGGGTCATGGAATAATTTCTTGTGGCCATACCTGTCCATATTATCTGAGGAGCTCTATACATTGCCAGTAGGTCTGCCAGTATTTAATTCCAGCTATTCGCAAGCCTATGTACTGCCAATGACAGCCAATGCTATTGCATCGATACCAGTTATTATCGTGTTCTTAATCTTTCAAAAACAAATTATTAAAGGAATCAGCTTTACAGGACTTAAAGGTTAAGACAAAGAGAAACTGGCTAAGAAACGTTGAGCTTACTGAGTTATGCAATTGCTTATATTTAAAGAACGTAACATAGATAGAATCCATTATTAGAATAAGGAGAAACTTTCTATGAAAAAAATGATTTTACTGTTATTTGCAACTGTATTTGCCGTTATGTTGAGTGCTCCGCAACCGTCTTTTTCATACAGTAACCCCTTGGATATACCTGATTCCTGGATATGGGAACATGGGGATTTTTATGGGGAAGGTGATCCATATATTTTAAAGTACAATGGCATCTATTATCTTTATGTCAGTACTGTGGATGATAAAAGTGGAGTGAAGGTTTGGACGTCAACGGATTTAGTTGATTGGGATTATGGTGGGCTAGTTACAGAAGAGCCTAGTACGAAAGCGGCATATGCACCAGAGGTAACGTATTGGAATGGTGCTTTCTATATGTATACATCACCAGGTGGAAATGGTCATTACGTTTATAAAAGTTCTGGTCCACTTGGACCATTTGTTAAGCAGACGGACAATCTAGGGATGGGAATAGATGGAAGTGTTTTTATTGATGATGATGGCCAGTGGTATTTTTATAGTACTGGCACCAACAGCATTATGGCAAGACCTATGGACGACCCATATACATTTGGAGAGGCTATAAATACAGGAGCATCAATGGATGGTTGGACTGAGGGTTCAACACTGTTGAAAAGAAATGGAAAGTACTTTATGACCTATACGGGAAATCATATTTGGAATAAAGCGTATCGGGTTGATTATGGTAGCAGTAATTCACCTACAGAAGGATTTACAAATGAAACAAAACAAAATCCTATATTAATTAACACAGAAGGTTCCCATGTTGGACTTGGTCATAATTCGATCGTCCGTGGACCTGATCTTGACACACATTACATGGTATATCATAGTCATGCAAATCCAGGCCGTGAAACGAACCTTGATAGAATCGTTTGGAACGGTGATAAGATGCTATTACTCGGACCTACAACGTTTAAACAGCAAAATCCCGATATGCCGGATTTCAGTGATCGCTTTAAGCGTAATGAAGTAGGTAATGATTGGATAACGGTAAATGGAGGGAACTGGAGTATTTCAAATGATTGGTTAGAGCAGGAATCCCTTGGTGATACAAATTGGCATCGTCAGGTTACAAAAAACGAGACAAATGATGACTATACTGCAGAATTTAACATGAAAAAGAAGGAACAAGGTTCGAGTTCCAATCCAAGATTTGGTGCAGTATTTTCATATAAAGATGAAGATAACTATGGATTAGCTGTATTAAGCCCTGATAAAAATAGACTGGAAACATTTTTCCGGGTGGATGGAGTTGATCAAGAATGGGAGGCTTCTGAACTTCCGTCTGATTATGATTACGCTAATCTTCACCAAATAAGAGTGGAAAAGTCAAACAGAGAATTTAACATATATGTTGATGGAATGCTAAAACAGACTAGGGAAATAGATGGACTGAACGGTGGAAAAATTGGTTATACCACTTCCGATGTTCATGCAGAATTTGGTTTTATTGCTTCGAGTAATAAGGTAGACGGTAGTAATGCATTTGATGCATATAAACCGTTACCAGGGTCTATTGAAGCCGTACATTATAATTCTGGTGGTGATGGAAAAGGGTTCCGTGAAAGTACAAATGAAATTAATGAGGAGTACAGACGGGATGCTGTTGACATTGAAGCTAATTCTGAAGGCGGTTTTAAAATAAGTTCTTTTCAGGAAGGTGAATGGCTGAAATATAATGCCAATATACAAGATAGTGGAAAATACGATGTCAGTTTGAGGGTAGCATCTGACAAGAATGCTCAAGTCAGGCTACGGTTAGATGATGAGACGGATTTATCAGGTGTCGTTGATGTACCAAATACAGGAGACGGCAATCAATGGGAAAACTTATCCATTGATGGGATTACTTTGCCAAAAGGTAATCACACAATAAAAGTGGAAGTTGTCCAAGGAGAATTTGATTTTGCAAGTATGAAAGTTAGTAAACACAAAGTTGAATCTGTGCTTTTTGATGACTTTAATGATGGTAATGATGACGGATGGGCACCACATGATGGTTTCTGGAAGGTGGATACAAATACAGATGAACCAAGTGTTTTTGATAATTATAAGCCATTGCCTGGAGTAATAGAAGCCGCTTATTACAACTCTGGTGGAGAAGGAGTAGCCTATCACGATACAACACCTGAAAATATAGGTGGTGTCCTAAGAGGGGATTCCGTTGATATTCGGAATAAGCCTCAGGGTGGTACTGCTGTTGGATGGAATCAGACGGGTGAATGGTTGAAATACAATGTAAATGTAAAGGAAACGGGGCTGTATAACTTAAGACTAGATGCTTCAACCACATTTACTGATGCGAAAGTAAGGTTGTGGCTGGATGATGAAACGGATTTAACAGGAGTGATTGATGTTCCAAGTACAGGGGGGTGGAATAACTGGAACCCTGTAACGAAAGAAGGTATAACCTTACCAGAAGGGGAACATACAATCACAGTCGAGATTGTTAATGGAGAGTTTGATTTCTCAAGATTTAGTTTCAGCTCCTTTGATATTCATAAGCCATTGCCTGGATTAATAGAGGCTGAAGACTATAATCTTGGTGGAGAAGGAATAGCTTATCATGATAAAACGGAAGAAAATAGTGGTGGAGAGTATCGCGATGATGGCGTTGACATTCGTTCGACTCCTGATGATGGATTTGCCGTTGAAAGCTTTGAAGCAGAAGAATGGCTCAACTATGACGTTGATATAGCCGAAGAGGGTGAGTATGGTATTGATTTAGCTGTTGCGTCCATACAGGATAATGCTCAGTTAAAACTAGTATTGAATGATACAGATTTGATTGATGTTATGGATATTCCAAACACTGGTGATAAGAATAATTGGGAAACAATTACATTAAAAGACATCCATTTACCAAAAGGTAAGCATACGCTCAAAGTTGAGGCAGTTCAAGGAGAGTTTGATTTCTCAAAAATGATATTTCATACCTTTGATGAATATAAAAGTCTCCCAGGAAAGGTGATGGCAGTTGATTATATAACAGGTGGAGAAGGCATCGCTTATCATGATAATACCCCTGAAAATATTGGACGTGTGTACAGACAGGGTGGTGTCGACATCAGGAATCATCCAGATGGGACATATAATATTGGCTGGAATCAGACAGGGGAATGGTATAAATATAATGTAAACATGGCTGAGAGTGGTAACTTTAACATGAAAATGAGTGTAACAACGGACTTGGAAGGTGGCCAGGTAAGGTTGTGGCTTAATGACGAGATAGACCTTACTGGAGTTATCAATGTTCCTCGTACAGGGGGATGGGATAATTGGTCCGATGTTGTGAAGGAAAACGTCTCCCTTCCTGCTGGTAACCATTCAATTACGGTGGAAACAGTAAATGGTGAATTTGATTTTCATAGTATAGAATTCTATGAGAATACTGAAGAAGAAGAAGAAGAAATTGAAACTGATGGAACCTATACTTCTAGCGTTGGAACTTTTGGGAAGTCCGTAATTGGTGAAAAAGATTGGAAGAATTATAGTGTAGAAGCAGATATTAAACTTGTTGATGGAATTGGAGATGGCGGGCTTATCTTTCGAGTAAATAATCCAGCAAATGGGATGGAACGAGCACAGAATAATCCTGATTTTATGCAGGGCTATGTTGCATATTTGAACGAAGAAGGCGTCCATCTTGGAAAGCAAAATTACAATTGGGAGTATTTAGCAGGTACAGAAATGACAGAGTTAGAAGATGAATGGCAGCATATGAAAGTAGTTGTGAAGGATGCGAACATAAAAGTATATGTTGGAGATATGGACAATCCAAAAATTGATTATACCGATAACAGTGTTACAGCATTCTCTCATGGTAGTGTCGGGGTAAGAAGTCATTTCAGTAATGCTGAATTTGATAATTTCCTTGTGAAACCTATTGAGCCAAGTCTGGATTCTTTACAGAAGTCACTCGAATTAAACAGGGATACAGGTAATATCAGTCATTCATTATATATGAAACTGCATAACAAACTAAAGCAATCACAGCATCATAAGGATAAGGGCGATCTGCACAAGGCTAGTAAACATCTGAATGATTTTCTGAAGCACCTGGAGAAAAATAAAGCTGATGTACCTGGACGTGTATATGAAGAATTAAACGCGGATACTGCAAGCTTAATAGACTCTTTTGAAAGCAAGGATGAATGAGGCAGTGGTTTTTGGTAGTCGAGAAAATCTTATTTCCCACAAATCCACTTAATTAAAGGGGGAACAGATTCGAGTGAATACGAATAAAACCTGTTCATGTTGCTCTGTAAGCAGAACAGATATTTCTCAAACTAATCATAGCATAGCCCCCTCTGATTATTGGGGAGGAAAGATCAGATTTAAAGACAAAATGGTGTATATATCCGGTGGTGATTTTTTGATGGGAACGGATGATGAGGAAGGCTTTCCCTCTGACAGAGAAGGTCCAGTAAGAAATGTAAAGGTAGAACCGTTCTATATCGATAATCACACCGTTACGAACAAAGAATTTAAACAGTTCGTTGAAGAGACGAATTATCAGACAGTGGCAGAAAAGTTTGGCTGGTCCTTTGTATTTCATGAATTTTTAACGCTTGAACAGTTGAATAATGAAAAGCAATTACAGGACGTGCCTTGGTGGTATGCGGTGAGAGATGCTTTTTGGTATCAGCCTGAAGGGAGCGGATCAACGATTGAGCAGCGGTTGGATCATCCTGTATTACATGTATCCTGGCATGATGCCAATACCTTTTGCGAATGGGCAGGAAAGCGTCTGCCGACAGAGATTGAATGGGAATTTGCTGCTCGCGGAGGGCTTGAACAGAAGAAATATCCATGGGGAGATGAGCTGACTCCAGATGAAAAGCATTACTGCAATATTTGGCAGGGAAAGTTTCCACAATATAATTCAAAAGAAGATGGTTATTTAGGAACAGCCCCAGCAAAGTCATTTCCGCCAAATAATTATGGACTTTATAATATGTCCGGAAATGTATGGGAATGGTGCTCGGATTGGTTTAATAAAGACATGGAACATTCAACACAGAAGAGCATGCGTGGTGGGTCTTATCTATGTCATAAATCTTATTGTAATCGCTATCGTGTAGCTGCAAGGAGTTCAAATACGATGGACAGCTCTTCAGGGAATATAGGTTTTCGCTGTGTAAGTGATGTGTGAAATAGACAAAGAAAGGTCTCAAGAGAATAATCCCTAACTGAGAGAGGTTCGTCTTAGAAAATGATTGAATAGGATTGTTCTACCAAACGGAGATGATATAAATAATTATTCTATACTTTTTAATTGGATTTATTTCCTCCGTAATTGGTGCAATGGCTGGCTTAGGTGGAGGAATAATTATCAAGCCGGTTCTAGATTATGTTGGGCATTATGATTTGGAAACAATCGGAGTCTTATCCGCGTCAACCGTTATGGCAATGTCCACTGTAACACTGTTAAGAATAAAAACAACCAAAGTAAAGATAGATTTCAAGATTAGCTTACTAATTGCTGTTGGATCGATAGTGGGTGGTCTAATTGGTAAAGGAGTATTTAATTTTTACGTAGTTAACCTGAAGTTAGCTGATATTGTAGGAGCCATACAATCAGGATTACTTGCTTTTCTATTGATTATTATCTATGCATCCTTCAAATGGAATAGCCATACACCAAGTTATCTGATAGCAAATAAAGCCATTATCTTTTCAACAGGGCTAATATTGGGTTTGCTCTCAGCATTTCTAGGAATCGGAGGCGGTCCTTTAAACGTAGCTGTATTGGTTTTATTATTTTCCATGACTGGCAAGGAAGTTGTCATTAATTCGACGTTCATTATATTTTTTTCACAGCTGGCATCGTTACTATTGGTAGCATTCACTACCAGATATCAGGGGATGGACCTGTCTATGCTTCCATTTATGATTGTCGGAGGTGTTGCTGGAGGATTAATTGGAAATATTTTATTGTTTAAGGTTTCGAGTAAGGCAATTTGGGGCGTTTTTAACTTCACAATTTTAATTATTGTGTTAGTTAATATTTATAATCTCGTAAAGGGATTGTGATTAGTGAAAGAAATAACTAAAGGCTGGTAGATTAGTAGAATTTGATAGCAAGTGATTTAATGAATTAAAGAATTGAGGGTTATTTAGACAGTGTGACAATCCTCAAACTTGGAGGGATAGGAATGGTAAAAAGCAAGCCAAATATATTACTGATTTTGACAGATGACCTGGGATATTCTGATTTAGGCTGCTATGGGGGTGAAATTAATACACCAAATCTGGATCAGCTGGCGAAGGATGGGTTACGCTTCACTCAATTTTATAATTCAGCACGCTGCTGTCCGAGCCGAGCTTCTCTTTTAACCGGATTATATCCACATCAGGCTGGTATAGGGTTAATGGATGAGGATCGGGAAACACCAGGATACCGCGGATATTTGAAAGAACAATCTGTCACCCTTGCTGAAGTGTTAAGAGAAGGTGGCTATCACACCTATTTATCTGGAAAGTGGCATGTTGGGAAACATATGCCAATTGAACGCGGGTTTGATGACTTTTATGGCTTATTGGGAGGTTTTGCAAGTTTTTGGGACAAGAAGAACTATGTTCGCTTGCCTGAGGATCGACCGCAAAGAAGTTATACCGAGGGAGAATTTTATGCTACAGATGCGATTACAGATCACGCATTAGATTTTATAGAGGAATCCCGCAGTGAGGAACAGCCTTATTTTCTGTACTTGGCATATAATGCACCACATTTTCCGCTTCAGGCACCGAAAGAAGATATTAAGAAGTATGAGAAATTATATGAAAAAGGCTGGGATAAAATACGGGAAGAACGATTGGTGCGAATGAAACAGCTGCAAGAGGTGGATGAAGAGATGCAGCTGCCACCACGGTCAGAATATTGGGATCGGGATCGAAATATCAGCGGTGTCAATCCAGCTTGGGAAACGATTGATCCAGACCGTAAAAAAGATCTAGTAAGAAGAATGGCGATTTATGCCGCCATGGTTGACCGTATGGACCAGAATGTCGGCAGGGTGATTGAAAACCTTCGAGAACATAATGAACTTGAAAATACGCTGATACTGTTTTGCTCGGATAATGGGGCATGCGCGGAATGGGATCCTTGGGGATTTGATGACTGGCAAACAACTTCAAACATTTTGCACCGAAAAGAAGACTTGGAACGCATGGGAGGTCCAGAAACCTATCACAGCTACGGGTCTGGCTGGGCAAATGCATGCAGTACACCGCTTCGAATGTATAAGCACTATTCCCATGAAGGAGGAATTAGTACGCCATTGATTGTTCACTGGCCAGCAGAGGTTGAGCGAAAAGGCGAGATTGATCATCGTCCAGGTCACTTTATTGACTTTATGGCAACTTTTGTTGATATTACCGGATCACAGTATCCAGATGAGTATCAAGGAAATAAGATACCGCCGATGGAAGGGGAAAGTTTACTGCCTGTTTTTAAGGGAGAGACAACAGATACCCGAACATTGTGTTTTGAACATGAAGAACATTGTGCAATTCGCCAGGGAGAGTGGAAGCTTGTGAAAATAAAAGAAAGAGAATGGGAGCTATTCAACATGAATAACGACCGGACAGAGATGAATAATGTAGCGAATGACTATCCCGAGCTCGTGGAAAAGATGAAAGCAACTTGGAAAGAATGGGCTGAGAAGACCGATGTATACCCCCGCGTTAAATTGGAGAATTAACTTTTAGGTAAACGCTATCAATCAAAACAATATTAAATCATAGAATAGGAGAATATAAATGACACAAACAACTGCAACATATCAGAGGACAGAATATCCACGTCCGCAATTTCAAAGAGATTCATGGTTAAATCTGAATGGAACATGGAAATTTGCATTTGATGACAAAAATATTGGCGAGAAACAGCAATGGTCGAATGAGCCAAGCTTTACAACAGATATTCAAGTACCGTTTACGTATGAAACAAAAGCGAGCGGAATTGGAGAAGAAGCTTTTCATCCCTATGTTTGGTATCAAAGAACGTTTGAAATTCCAGCGGAAGAAATAGGAAAACGGGTAATTTTGAGATTTCAAGCATCGGATTATGTAACAAAGGTATGGGTAAACGGTAAATATATCGGAAGTCATGTTGGTGGTAATTCTTCTTTTCATTTCGATATTACGGATGCGATTGATTATAATGAAAAGAATGAACTTGTTGTTAAAGCGGAAGACAGTATGAGCTGCTATCAGCCAAGAGGAAAACAGCGGTGGAAAGACGAAAACTTCGGATGCTGGTATGTACAGACTACAGGGATTTGGCAAAGTGTTTGGCTGGAATTCTTGGAGGAAGCTAGTATTGATAATGTAAAAATTACTCCTGATGTGGATACACATTCTGTTAATTTTGACTATACATTGAATGGTTCATTTAATGAGGATTGGTATGTGGAAACAATAATCAGCTTTTCGGGTGAAAGAGTTAAGCAATTTTCGATAACACCAGATCGTTCAAAAATGAGTTTTGCAGTGGATCTTCTTTCTGAGATACATGAATGGAAAGTAATGCATTGGTCACCGCAACAACCGAATTTATATGATGTTACATTTAGACTCTATGAAAATGGCAGATTGGTAGATGAAGTAATTTCATATTTCGGCATGCGAAAAATTTCTATTAAAGATGGTCAAGTACTTCTTAATAATGTACCAATATACCAAAAATTACTATTGGATCAAGGATACTGGACAGATACGATGCTTACACCTCCATCCGATGAAGCAATGCTGGAGGATATTGAGAAGACAATTCAGATGGGCTTTAACGGCGTACGCAAACATCAAAAGCTTGAAGATGAACGCTTCTTATATTGGTGCGATAAAAAGGGATTGCTTGTATGGTCTGAAATGGCTGCTACATATGAGTTTTCTGATGAAGCAGTAGATAATTTTACGAAAGAATGGCTGGAAATCATTCAGCAGCATTATAATCATCCATCTATTGTGACATGGGTGCCATTCAATGAATCATGGGGTGTGCCAAATATATTAAAGGATAAAAAGCAGCAAGCATTTACAGAATCAATTTACTACTTAACAAAGGCAATTGATCCAAATCGCCCGGTTATCGTGAATGATGGGTGGGAACACACAGTTTCAGATATTATTGCCCTTCATGATTATGAAGAGTTTGGGGAAGCATTTTTAGAACGTTATAAAGATAAAAATAGAATAGTAAATAATGAAATACCTCATAACAAAGGAAAGTATGCATTTGCAGAAGGATATGAATATAAAGGTCAGCCAATTATGATAACAGAATATGGCGGAATTGCCTTTAATGATGAAAGCGGCTGGGGATACGGGAATCAAGTGAATACAGAGGAGGAATTTCTAACCAGATACCGCAATATCACAGATGCAATAAAATCAATTCCGTATATTTCTGGATACTGCTATACACAGACAACAGATGTACAGCAGGAGATTAATGGATTATTAAAAGAAGATCGAACACCAAAAATTGAACTGAAAAAGATAAAGGAAATTAATGATTCCATTAAATAGTAATAAGCAGAAGGATTCAGGTATTCTTGAACAATCCTTAACTGTAATTAATAATGCTGCTACAAAAAATGTAATAGCTATACGAAAGGAAGTACTTCATGGGGAAAACGTTTAAGAATCCATTATTAGATCCCGGTCCTGACCCATGGGTTTATAAAGAAAATGATATGTATTATTTAATGATTACCATAGGCAATAGGCTCGATTTATGGAAATCCCGCACATTGAGCGGGATTTCCAAAGGAGAGTGTAAGACCATCTGGACTCCTCCATTAGCAGGGATAAACAGCAAGAATATATGGGCACCGGAAATTCATAGAATAAACGGGAAATGGTACGTTTATTTTACTGCAAATGATGGAGTTGGCGATGATGAATCACGTAAAATATTTGTTCTGGAAAATAACTCTGAGGATCCTTTTACAGGTCAATGGATTGAACGCGGATATGTAAATACAGAATACCCTGGACTGGATGGTACAGTTTTCGAATATAAGGATCAATTATATTTTGTTTATGCGGGATATGGGCATTTTCCTGCTTATGGATCAGCGCTTTATATTGCTGAAATGACTGACCCATGGACGTTGACTGGTGAAAATGTAATGTTAACGAAACCAGAATATGAATGGGAAATGCAAGGGGGTATGGCGATAAATGAAGGCCCCGTCATACTAAAAAGAAAATCTAAACTTTTCCTGGTTTACTCAGCAAGTGCCACATGGTCAGATGATTATTCGTTAGGAATGTTAACTCTATCTGCCAATTTAGATGTTATGAAACCAAGTGCTTGGGAAAAATCAACACAGCCGGTTTTTAAGAAAAGTTTGGAAAATAAAGTGTTTGCACCAGGACATAATAGTTTTGTAGAGTCACCAGATGGGACAGAAGATTGGATCGTTTACCATGCTATTCCTGAATCAGAAGGGGGAGGGCAACGCAGTACTCGAATCCAAAAGATTTACTGGAAAGCTGATGGAACACCAGAATTTGGTATTCCGTTAGCAACTGACGATTCGATACCTGTTCCCTCTGGAGAAGATTAGATAGGTTTTAATTGATTATATGTTAATAAGGTCAAGAATAAATGAAGATTAAGATCCATAAGAAGGCAGAGTAACTGTCTTTTTATGGATCTTCGCTATTTAATATTGAGACGAATGGGAACCTTTTTAACAGCGAGTTTACTGGATAGAGTTGAATAACCTGACAAATAGGCAGAAAGAACGGACGTTTATCCTCGTTCAGAGCAGAATCTTTTTGATAAGTCGAATCCAAGCATAATTCTAAAAAAGACAGCAACAGGATCCCTGATTACGATCTGGAACTAGAGATTTTCATATCAATAAAATGGGAAAAATATCAAAAATTATACTCGTATTAAGATGGAATTAGCTGATATCTCAACTAATTATCTCTCCTCCCAGAGTTTCATTGGATCTACTTGCCCTTCACGCGATGGCATTCGTCTCATTGATAAGGTGCGTTCTGTTTTTGCTTTTTTAAGATCATCATAGATTTCCTTTGATTTACCTAACCCAACTTCAGCCGCTTCTTCAACGGTTGCACAATAAAATATCTGTTCGATTCCCGCAAAGTACATCGCAGTTAAACACATTGGACAAGGTTCACCGCTCGCGTACATCGTATAACCAGATAGATTGTTCGTTTCTAATTTAGCTTGCGCACGTCGGATAGCAAGTAACTCTGCATGGCCACTAACATCAAATGTTTTGTGCAGTTCATTTACGCCTTCAGTTATGATGTTATTCTCTTTTACGAGTACAGCACCAAATGGCTGTCCACCCTCTTGAATATTTTCTGTCGCTAGTTCAATTGCTCGTTCCATGAATTTGTCCATATTAAACCTCCATGAATGTATCGTTTAACTTTACTGTACTTAAGTTTTATGCGGATTTCAATTTTTAAAATAATAGGGCGTGTTGGGAAAACGGCTTTACTATCCATTTAGAATACCTGTGGGATCATCGTGGAATACAACGATTTTATGCTTGAAATAGTCCAATGTATGTTGATATAAGGATCCCATAGTTACCTCTTTTCCGAAGTAGGAAAGTATAGGATTTGCCTGTTTACCATTCCTTTTCAAAAATGGGATGTCCAATTCCAACGCTAAATACGCATGAAACATACTAGCATTTGCGAGTTTTTTTCTCCTGGTTAGCCAATTATTTTATATTATTCTTTCCGCGTAATAGGGAAGCAGCTCTATAACTACTCATTGGCTATACATACATAATAAAACCAGGTCCGAAAAGGAACCTGGTTTTATTAGATTATATATTGACAGTGACGTCTGCGTTTTTCCGAAGTTCCTCAACTAGCTTTTGAGCTGCTTCGCCTTCCTTTTGCATCTTGAGTTGTTCTTCAAGATTAGGTTTCATTTCTTCAAAAGATGGGACTTCTGCTTCCTCTCCGCCAATTTGCTCCTGTTGAGTTTTCATTTGATCATAAGCTTCTTTTAATTCTTCCTCTGTTGGCTTTGTGTCACCAGACTCGTCTGCAATAAGTTGATCCACTTTTACTTGCGTTTCAACCTGGGTCATTACCTCTTCTTCAGGGAGACCTTGTTCTTCAAGAGCGGTTATGAACTCTTCCTTCGATTGAAGCCCATTTTGTTTTACTAAATCATCCACTGTTTTATTGACATCTTCCTCCGAAGCAGTAAAACCACGGTTGTCCGCTTCCTGTATGAGCAGTTCCGAACCAATCATACTTTCTGCAATTTGCTTTTTTAATTGATCCTGATCAAGCTCTTGTCCAGTCATCTGAGACTGCATAGCCATTTGCTGAAATTGCGCTTGGTACGTAGTTTCAAATTCTTCCTTGCTTATTTCTTCTCCATTTACTTCTGCAACTACTTCAGGGATACCTTCCAAGTCAGCTTGAGGCATCTCGGGCTGTTCAGCACCTTCCCCGTCTCCCTGAGATTCTTCTTGTGTGTTTGTTTCCTCTTTATTGTCTTCAGCTGCCTCATCTCCATTACTGCAAGCAGTTATTACAAGTACGGATAAGGCAAGGGATAAACCTAATAACCATTTTTTACTCATATAACATTCTCCTTTCATTTCGAAGATTTGGTTTAGTGTAACATAACATTATTGATTGTACTAACGATAGCTGAAAGAATGTTTATCTGTCAAAGGATATTCATTGAAACTGGATTATTACAAGGGGGAATTGACTAAGTACTAACTGAGTCGGATGTAATACAAATGGATAGTAGCAGTTTTTTTTAAGCATTCTTTTATTTGGGAAAGTCGTTCAATATAGGATTAAGCTGGAGTTAATACCAAATGAGTTTAGCTATGGTGGTACTCGGACTTTAAACGATAAATATAGAAAAAATTTTCCGATAGATATTCATTGCTTCTCCATCACCTATTAGCTAAACTCATACATAGGAGTAGATAAACGATGAATGAGCGACAAAAAGAACTACTAAAAATACTTTTAACTGAATATCAAGTCCCGCTGCTTATCCAAGAACTTGCTTTGCGCCTGGATTGTTCGGAAAAGACAGTGCGAAATGATTTAAACCAAATTGATTTATATTTACCGGAGATTTCAAGAGGTAATATCAAGCGAAAACCAGGTGTTGGCATTACGCTCGAAATGGATGAAACGGAACGCCTTGAAGTATTGCATTTGCTTTTATCAACGTCTCCTTTCCAAGACAAGGGAGAACGAATTATTGAAATTGCTTTTCAATTACTCACGAGTAATTATCCAATTACTATCCAAGCCTTTGTAGATAAATATTATGCGGCAAAGACTGTTATAAAGAAAGAATTAGAAAACATAGAGCTTTGGTTAGCATCTTTTGATTTAAAATTGATTTCTAAACCAGGTCTTGGGCATATGATTAAGGGAACAGAATTGCAGAAACGCCAAGCGTTATCGCGGCTGCCGCTACTAGTTTCAACAGCCGATCGAAATTACGTCCTTGATTTATTTTTGCCTCATGAGATTGCGGCAGTTAAGAAAGCGTTGCGTGATCTGCGGCTGAACTATCAATTATCTTTTACAGATGAAGCAATGGAGAGTCTCCTTGTACATGCTCTCATCATGCTGAAGCGTACGAGACAAAAATCGCCTGTTCTTGTTCCTAAGGAAGAAAAAGTTCATGTTTTTGGTCAGGAAGAATATCGTTATGCTGCCTCTTTTTTTGAACAATTGGAAGCGATATTTCGGATTTCTTTCCCTGAGGATGAACGTGTTTATTTTACATGGCATCTTATAAGCAGTAAGGTGACAGAAAGCAGCGGGACAGATAAATTAAGTTCCGATGACTTTTTGCTGGAGGTAGTATCTAGCCTTACTAGGAAGCTAAGCAAATTAACATTGTTTCCATTTGAAAAAGATGCAGTATTAGAAAGCGGTTTAGTTGTGCATATGCATTCAGTGATTAATCGCATCCGATATGGTTTTCCCATTACAAACCCAATGTTATCTGAAATTAAAAAGATGTATCCCTACATGTTTAGCATGGTTATTCTAACATTAGGAGAGGTAAAACAGACGCATAACCTTGATATTAAAGAGGATGAGGCTGCATATCTCGTTTTACATTTTCAGGCTTCTATAGAAAGAATGGAAGGTTCCAAAAGTAAACGTAGGAGGACCTTAATAGTTTGCCATATGGGAGTAGGTATGTCTCATTTACTTGAAGCTAAGATTACCCAAAATTATAAAGGGATAGAAATTGCCGCTTGTGTAAGTAAAGCAGAGGTAGATAAAGTTTTAAAGAAAGAACAAGTAGACTTTATTATATCTACGGTTCCACTAGAAAAAGTGGAGGTGCCCTATATCATTATATCTCCTCTCTTGGAGACAAAAGATAAGGAAACGCTTAGTCAGTTTATAGATGAGCTGGATCATAAGGTTGTAAAAAGTGGAGGCACTTCACTTCAAAGATTAATCTCTAATGATTTGTTTTTCTTAGGTGTGGACAAGGAACATCGTTATGAGGTAGTTGAACTACTTGGAAATGCACTGATTCAAAAAGGATATGTAAAGGAAAACTTTACGCATAATGCGTTACTTCGAGAACGAAAATCAGCAACGTCAATTGGTGGAGGTATTGCTATCCCTCATGCTGATCCAAATCTGATTCATAAATCAGCGATTGCCGTAGCTATTTTGGAGAATCCGATTGAATGGGGAAATGAATTTGTATCTGTTGTCTTCATGCTTGCTATAGCAAATGTCGATCATAAAATAACGAGGGAAGTTATTGGACAAATTGCAGGAATCAGTGAAGATCCATCGCTAGGAAAGGAATTAGCAGATGCGCAGGACATGCATGCATTTATAGACGTTTTAGAGAAGTGAGTAGGTTATTATGCCTGCTTTCTTTTTTTGTATAGTGAAATCTAATTAATCATTTATTACCACTAGTTCTGGTAAAAATAAAAACTTATTCATGGACAAGGCAGGGTTATAATAAGTTTAGAAAGCGATTACTTCTTAAAGAGGAGGAGACATGATGAAAGTATTAGCTGTGACAGCTTGTCCAGTTGGAATTGCACATACGTACATGGCTGCTGAAAATTTACAAAAAGCAGGCGTAGAAATGGGTATTGATATAAAAGTGGAGACACAAGGATCAATTGGTGTAGAGAATCCATTAACAGAACAAGATATCGAAGAAGCGGATGCAATTATTATTGCTGCTGATAAAGAGGTATCAAAGGAACGTTTTATAGGGAAGAAATTGATTGTGACAGGTGTACAGGATGGAATTCGTAAACCAAAGGAATTGATTGAACGAATTCAAAGTGGTGATGTTGCTATATATCGTCCTGAATTAAGGGATGCAGCAAATATTAAAAACGAACGTAAGAAAAAAGAAAATCCTATTTATAAACATTTAATGAATGGTGTTTCCTATATGGTTCCATTTATTGTTGTTGGTGGTTTATTGATTGCAATTGCATTGACGCTTGGCGGAGAGCAAACTCCAGGTGGAATCGTGATACCGGAAGATTCGATCTGGAAACAAATTGAATCCCTTGGTGGTACGGCATTTATGTTTATGGTTCCAATATTAGCAGGGTTCATTGCTGTAAGTATTGCTGATCGACCAGGGCTTGTTCCGGGTATGATTGGTGGTTACATTGCTGCTAACGGAAGTTTTTACGGAAGTGAAGCCGGGGCAGGGTTTATCGGCGGAATTATTGCAGGCTTTCTAGCTGGTTATGTCGCACTTGCTATTAAGAAAATTAAAGTACCAAAAGCTGTTCTACCTGTCATGCCGATCATATTTATCCCGATTATTGCATCGGTTATCGTTGGACTATTATTTATCTTTGTTATTGGCGCACCAGTTGCACAGGTTTTTGAAGCGTTAACTGTATGGCTTGCTGGGATGCAAGGTGCAAGCTCGATTTTGCTGGCACTTATTCTCGGTGCAATGATTGCAGTAGATATGGGAGGACCATTCAATAAAGTTGCTTTCCTGTTTGGCTCTGCCATGATAGCTGAAGGTAACTATGAAATTATGGGACCAATTGCTGTTGCTATCTGTATTCCTCCAATCGGAATGGGACTAGCAACGATGCTGAATAAGAAAAAATATCTGGATAATGAAAGGGAAGCTGGAAAAGCCTCGTTTACGATGGGACTTTTTGGTATTACAGAAGGTGCAATACCATTCGCAGCACAAGATCCACTTCGTGTAATCCCAAGTATTGTTGTAGGTTCAATGGCCGGATCCGTTATTGCGATGATTGGCAGTGTAGGTGGCAGAGTTGCACATGGTGGTCCAATTGTAGCTGTACTAGGTGCCGTAAATAATGTGGTGATGTTCTTTATTGCAGCAATTGTTGGGGTTATTGTTACGGCATTTATGGTTAACTTCTTGAAGAAAGATGTAAATGGTGAGCCAGCTGTCGCAGTTGCTGGCGGTGGTACGCTCCGTGACACAAATGAGGAAGTACAAGAAGCGTCTGCTCCTGAAGAAGTTGAAGAAGAAGCTGAAATGGAAGAAATCAATAAGCTAACTTCTATTACGAATGTTGATTTAATTGAAACGAATTTAGCTGGGGAAACACGTGATGACGTGATTGATGAGCTAATTGAAAAGTTTGATGCATCCGGTATTTTAAATTCGAAGGAAGCTTTTAGACAAGCGATTTTAAATCGTGAAAGTCAAAGCACAACAGGACTTGGTATGAATATCGCTATCCCACAT
This sequence comes from Oceanobacillus sp. FSL W7-1309, assembly GCF_038002145.1. Lineage (NCBI taxonomy): Bacteria > Bacillati > Bacillota > Bacilli > Caryophanales > Bacillaceae > Oceanobacillus > Oceanobacillus sp. FSL W7-1309. The sequence goes on along the minus strand of NZ_JBBOBX010000001.1, from coordinate 586,473 downwards.
GGTAAGTCTAATACAGTAAAACGCCCTGCGGTAGCATTTGGGATTAAGCGAGACGGTGTTGACTGGAAGAGTTTAGACGGAACAGAAGCGAAGCTAATTTTTATGATTGCAGTACCAGAGGAAAGTGCAGGGGACGCTCATTTAAAGATTTTACAAATGTTATCACGTAAATTGATGGATGATGCATTTAGAGAGCAACTATTGAATGTGCACAGTTCAGAAGAAGCTTATGAGTTATTAGATACGATAAGCTAATTGGAACTAAAATGACAGAAGAGAACCTTGTGTTTTCTTCTGTTCCTCTTATGTTAGAATGACACTGTACATAAAAGAAAAATTACGATTAATGGAGGACGCTATGTATAACGAACCTATTTTTCTACAACCTGTATTTCAAGAAAGAATCTGGGGTGGACAAAAGTTAAATACACAATTTAATTATGAGATTCCTTATGAACACACTGGCGAGGCATGGGTTGTTTCTGCTCATCCGAATGGGCCAAGCGTTATAGAGAATGGTCCATTAAAGGGAAAGACGTTAGCAGATGCTTGGCTGGAACATGGTGAACTATTTAATAAGGGTAAAGACAATGATGGCGCTTATCCTTTATTGGTAAAAGTTTTAGATGCAGCTGATGACTTATCTGTACAAGTACACCCGAATGATCAATTTGCACAAGAGGTAGAAGATGTACCATATGGAAAGACAGAGTGCTGGTATGTTTTAAGTGCAGAAGAGGGTGCAGAGCTTGTGTTGGGACATCATGCAACGACACGAGAAGAACTTGAAGATATGATTGATCGTGGCGAATGGGATCAGTTGTTACGACGTGTCAGTGTACAAGCTGGAGACTTTGTATATGTGCCAAGTGGTACGATTCATGCAATTGGTAAGGGAATCGTAATCTTGGAAATACAGCAGAGTTCAGACATTACGTACCGAGTCTATGACTATGATCGGACAGATGCAGCAGGAAATAAACGTGAGTTGCATTTGGAACGTGCAAAGCAGGTAACAACAGTTCCACATCAAGATGCAGAGGTGGAACAAACCGAAAATGCCGTAGATGATTTAACAGTTAAGAAATTAGTGGAAGAGAAGTATTTTTCTGTGTATCACTGGGATTTAAAGGGGAAGGCTTCGCTCGACATGGACAAAGACTTTTTACAGGTTAGTGTAATTGCCGGTAAAGCAAAGCTAACAGTGAATGGTCAAGATTTTGAAATAGGGAAGGGGAGTCACTTTGTCATTCCTCATCGTGTTGGAGCGTATGAACTTTCTGGGGAAGCAGAGCTGGTTGTTTCGCATTCCTAGAGGGAACAAGTCCTGTTAAAATTTGATTTTTTACACTATAAAAGCTGTTGCAAACACATAGCAACAGCTTTTTCCCATTCACCCCAACAAAGCCAACGCAATAGCACCCTTAATCCCCTGCTCATCATTTAATTTAGGGGCTACAATCATTTCGTCCAAATTTTCAAGTTCCATATAAGCATTCGAAAACTCCAGTACCTTTCTACGGATAAGCGGGTACAACTGCTTTTGTTTCATTACGCCGCCACCAATAATCACTTTTTCAGGAGAAAGAATAAGAAGATAATTAATGATTGCTTGTGCTAAATAATCTGCTGTTATTTCCCATGCAATATGATCTGCTCCTAATAAATCTCCTTTTTTACCAAAGCGTTTTTCAATCGCTGGTCCTGAAGCCAAACCTTCTAAACAGGTACCATGGTAAGGACAGTTACCCTCAAAATTATCGTCTTTTCTTTGTTGAATAAAGATGTGGCCCATTTCGGGATGGCTTTTGCCAATATAAGTTTGGCCGTCTTTCACAAACCCTGCTCCAATGCCAGTGCCTACTGTAATATAGAGAATACTAGCGGCATTTTTTGCAGCACCATATTTATATTCTCCCAATGCTGCAGCATTGACATCTGTATCCAAAGTTACTGGTATATTATAATCTTGTTTTAGCTGCTCTAACAGATGAAACTGCTTCCATTTTAACTTTGGTGTATTTAAAATCCTGCCAAATGTCTTGCTTTTTTTATTCAAGTCCACAGGACCGAAGCTTCCTACACCTAGTGCTTGGATATCATGTTTGTTAAAGAATTGCTTTGCTGCATCCAGTGTTTTTTCTGGTTCTTCTGTAGGGAAAGTTACCTTGTCAAAAATATTTCCAGATTCATCTCCAACAGCACACACAAATTTAGTACCACCTGCTTCAATTCCGCCTATAAGCATATCGTTCCTCCCCTATATAATATTTTTATCATTCTAAAATAACAACATAAACGTGCATTAACACAAAGAGTAGCATTAATGCTATTGTAAAAACCACTATAAAGGCAGATTAAAGCCATAATCTAAATTACTTAACCAAGAAAGAGCTAGTGTTAAGTAGCAGAAGTCAAAAGAACGATGTCATCTGTAAAAACCCAAAAGCTCCAAATCTATCAATTCGATTTTCAGAGTTGTTAAAGAACTGCGCAATACTAGGAACTAATTTCTAGAAAACCCGGTGTGGGGAAATCGGCACTCCGGGTTCTGAAGAGTTATTCACTTATCCTACTTGATTATCACGCCATCATTTCAATAAAACGTTTTGTAATTTCTTTCGGTCTTGTAATCGCTCCACCAACGACACTGGAATATGCGCCAAGTTCCATGCAACGTTTGTACATTTCTGGTGTGATCACATTTCCTTCAGCAATAACCGGTATGTTCACATGTTCCAAAACATCCTTCAAAAATTTAAAGTCATCATGGTAAAGCTTTTTGCCTTTTGTTATTTCGGTGTAACCATGCAAGGTAGTGGATATACAGTCAAACCCAAGTTGCTCTGCCTGAACAGCCTCCTCGAGTGTAGCAATATCGGCCATGAGCTGGATTTTACTATTCTTTTCCCGTGTATAGCTCACAAGCTCTGCAAGTTCAATATTATTTGGGCGCTTCCTGTTTGTCGCATCCATTGCAATCATTTCACAGTCGCTCTCTATTAATTCGTCTATTTCTTTATAAGTTGCAGTTATAAAGACAGAGCTATCTTCATAATCACGTTTTACAATACCTACTACTGGCAGGTCGACTTCTTTTTTAATTGCGATAATATCCGCTTTAGAGTTGGCTCGAATGCCTTTTGCTCCACCTTGTAATGCTGCTAATGCCATTTTGGACATAATAAATGAACTATGTAATGGTTCATCAGGTAGTGCCTGACAGGATACAATCAAATTTCCTTTTACTTTTTCTAGCATATCTTACTTCCCCCTATTCAAAAAGTGTTATTTTTCGTATTAAAAAAAGGATACACAGCTCCATATAATGCAGCGTCATTAAATAATTCAGCTATCTTCAGCTCCGTTTTCAGGAAATTCTCCGGTAGGAATACGTCGAGCTGATTTTGAATCTGTTTGAGAAGATAATCCCCTTGAGCTGAAACGCCACCACCTATTAGAATGCATTTTGGGTCTGATATTAAAATAATTTGCGCTAGTCCTTTTGCTACTTCTTTTGCCCAGGGTACAATAATGGAAATACAGGATTCATTTCCATTTTTCGCATGTTCAAAAACGGATTTTACTGAGAATTCGGTTCCTAATTCTTTTTCTATTCTCTTATGTAAAGCAGCTGTTGATGCGCGTTCTTCATAGTTTGTTCGTGTTTCTGGGTCATACAATAAATATCCCACTGAATTTGCCTGATAATTAAATCCATCCTCTAGTTGATGATCATAATGTGCACCGCCAATTCCTGTACCCAAGGTAATGCAAACAACGTTATTTTGATTTCTAGCAGCACCTTTCCAAATTTCTCCGAGCAGTGCTGCATTTACATCATTCTCAACATGTACTGGCAGCTTATATTTATCATTCAGCAAAGATTTGAAAGCTGTACCTTTATAGTCTTTAATGGTCGGTCCAGCGTAAATTATTTCCCCTGTCGTTCTGTCTACAATCCCTGCGGTGCTGATGCCGACTCCATTAATCTCGTACTGAGCTGTTGTGTTCTCTACTATTGTTTCAATCTGTTTTAAAATGGCATGATTGATATTTACGGGTGTTTCCATCTTCTGATGGTTATAAAGTCTATGCTGCTCATCCATCAGGGCATATTTAATGTATGTACCCCCAATATCAATGGATAGGTAAATACCCATATGAAGCCCCCTATACCTTTGTGTTTTGAATATGTCTTGTGAGTAATGCTTTTGCTTGCTCGGCATTTCCTTTAATCATTGCTTCTACAATTTGTAAATGCTCTGATGCAGCTTTTTGATATTCGTCTATCGTCATTTCAATATATTCCGTTTCGAAAAAATAGGTTGTAATCATGTTTGTCATTTGAATAAACAGCTTATTATTCGTTGCTTCTAGAAGATGTTTATGAAAAGCAATATCCGCTTCCCTGAATTCCTCCAATGATTGGCAGTTTTTACTGTCATCCACCCTATGTTTTAATTCAGTAAGTTCGTCCATTCGATTTTGCCGAATTATTTCATCAATGGCACTTGACTCAAAAATGATTCTTAAGCTTAATATGTCCTCGATTTGTCCATCATTAACTTGCCAAAGGAAAAAAAAGCTGTTTAGAAGATTTTCTATGTTTGATTCATTTATGAATGCACCTTTTCCCTGTGTTGTTGTAACAACCCCAGTATTTTCGAGATAACTTAAGGCCTCTCTGACTACAGACCTGCTTACCCCGAACATCATAGTAAATGTACGCTCTGTCGGAAGTTTGTCTCCTGCCTTTAGTTGCTGATCGATTATATATTTTTTAATTTCCTGTATGACCGTTTTTTTAAGAGACTTTCTTTCTGTCACATCGACTGGATCCATTTTCACGATTCTTCCTCCATTTTCTTAATAAAAGTAAAAATAGGTTCAAAGTGGGCAGTCATTGTTTTCTGTGCATGAAGCAGATCATTATCCTTAATAGCATCAACAATTTCATTGTGCTGTTTGTACGATTCTATTAAGGAATCCTGATTCTCTGTCAAATCTATTCTTACGAGAGCAAAGTACTGATGAATAATTTCACTGAAGTCATAAAAGGTATCGTTATCAGTTGCTTTAATAAGGGATTGATGGAAAATACGATCGAATTTCTTTGTATCTCCATTGGTTGTAATCGCTTGGAGATAGGACTCATTTATTTCTTTTAGCTGTTGTATATCCAATGGAACCTGCTTTTCAATAATCAGGCGCAATGCCCCAAGTTCGATGATCTTTCGAATTTCGATTAATTCCCTTATTTTTACACCGTATGTTTCATAATGATGTTTTAAAATGGAATTGATCGTTCCAAGCTTCGTGTCTGCAATGTAGATTCCGCCACCGGGCTTAATCTTTAAAATCCCCACAGCTTGAAGTGAGATTAATGCTTCTCTTACTACAGTTCGACTTACCTTCAGCTGCTCCGTAAGCTCCTTTTCCGTTAAAAATTTATCATTTGGTTTTAACTTATTTTCTAGAATAGAGTTTTTTATTCTTTCGATAACAATATTCACTAGAGAAGTCTTCTGAATTTCCACGTCGATCCCTCGTTTTTTTTCCTAAATCATATCATATTTTCATAGTTATAATGAAACCCCTTACGAAAAGTGTTGACATTTTGTGAAAACCCTTTTATGATGAAAATGAAAATTGGTCTGACAATATTATAACTTTATGAATGCGTTTTAGCAATTATAAAATTAAGGGAGGAATTTTCATGAAAGGTATATTTTCAGCGTTACTCGTTCCTTTTGATGATCAGGGAAGAATTAAAGAACAGGGGTTACGGGAAGTAATCAGAAATAATATCGACGTGCAGCAGGTTGATGGGTTATATGTAAACGGAAGCTCTGGGGAGAACTTTATGCTGACAACCGATCAAAAGAAGGAAATTTTTAAAATTACACATGAAGAAACGAATGGAGCGGTTAAACTAATCGCACAAGTTGGCTCAATCAATCTAGATGAGGCTGTGGAACTTGGGAAGTATGCAACAGAATTGGGGTATGATAGCCTTTCAGCTGTTACACCATTCTATTATAAATTTACGTTTGACGAGATTAAGAATTACTATGAAACGATTATAGAAGCAACAGGCAACAATATGATTATTTATGCTATTCCTGCTTTGACAGGCGTATCCATGTCATTGGAACAGTTTGATGTGCTTTTCCAAAATGAAAAAGTTATCGGTGTTAAATATACAGATGGCAATTTCTTTATGTTAGAGCGTCTGCGTAAGAAATACCCAAATAAACTGATCTATTCAGGATTTGACGAAATGCTAATATATGGTGCGGTCTCTGGTGTAGACGGTGCAATTGGAAGTACCTATAATATCCATGGTAATCTTGCAAAACAAATTTTTGAAATGGTGCAGCGGGGAGAAGTTGCCAGCGCCTATGAAGTGCAGCATGTTATGAACGATATCATAGAAAAAGTTTTAGAGCTTGGGTTGTATCAGACATTGAAGGAGATATTGAATGTGAAGGGCATCGATGCCGGAACAGTGAAGCAGCCAATGAGTTCATTTGATCCAGCAAAAAGGGAAGCTGTGGAAAAACTGGTGAGAGATTTTAATTTGTGATTTAAGTCGAAAGTGTACTTGTATTTTTTCTGTACAAGTGAGCAATTAATAGTCCAAAACACATACTTCTCAGAGGAAAAGCATTTTTATGCAGAATCATGCACGCTCAGGAAGCTTGAATTTCAAGAATAATAGAATAAGAGCTTCTAAGAAAAAAATAAGCTTTCAACAATTTATTTACCGTATGCCAAGTTTTCATAAGACCAAACAAGGAAAAGCAGTTGAACTGCTTTTCCTATCAATTAATTTTTTGAATAATAAATATTTAAGCGCATACAAAGAGGGGGAAAAATAATGGAAAAAGTGGGTCTTGGTACAGTAAACTGGATCGTATTAGTTGTTTATTTAATCGCTATGCTTGGCGTAGGTTTATACTTCACGAAAAAAGCCGGTAAGGATACAGATGCCTTCTTTAAAGCAAGTGGTAAAATTCCTGCATGGGCAGCGGGCTTCAGTATTTATGCGACAACTTTGAGTGCGATTACATTTATGTCTACTCCAGAGCAGGCATTTTTAACGGACTGGTCCTATGCAGCAGGAAACCTTGCAATATTTGCAATTATACCGATTTTGATTTATTTCTACATTCCTTTCTTCAGAAAACTTAATATAACAACAGCGTATGAATATCTCGAAGAAAGATTCGGCCCTTCACTAAGGGTGATAGGGAGCTTATTATTTGTTTTATTTCATATTGGACGTGTAGCGATTGTTATTTATTTGCCAACATTAGCCATTACTTCCGTTTCAGAAATTAATCCAGTGCTTATTGCTGCAGCTGTTGGAGGGTTATGTATTATCTACACATTCTTAGGTGGTATGGAAGGTGTAATCTGGAGTGATGTTATTCAAGGGATTATACTACTTGGCGGTGCAATATTAGTTGTTGTACTTGGTATATCCGCAGTTAATGGTGGTTTCTCAACTGTATTAAATGATGCGATTTCGAATGAAAAATTTATTACAGCGCAAAACTTTCAGTTTGGTACTGCAGCTGCAGCAATACCAATTATTTTCCTTGGTTCCATTTTTAATAATCTGCATCAGTATACAGCGAGTCAGGATGTTGTACAGCGCTACCAGACAACAAGTTCTATCAAGGATACAAATAAATCCTTGTGGACAAATGGAATTCTTGCATTAATCACAATTCCTATATTTTATGGTATGGGAACGGTGCTTTACAGCTATTACAGTAATGTGGAAGCACTTCCTGATGGGTTTAACACTTCAGCAATCGTTCCATATTTTATTGTGACTTCATTGCCAGTAGGTGTTGCAGGTTTACTAATTGCTGCTATTTTTGCGGCTGCTCAATCTACCATTTCATCGAGTCTTAACAGTATTTCAGCTTGTATATTGGTTGATTTTAAACAGCGATTTTTCAATCATAAGAAAACAAATGATGTCGCACTTGCAAGATGGGTAGTAATCATTACTGGTGTTCTTGGATTAGCTGTTGCTTTGTATCTCATTTCCACGAATCGTGCAGAAACATGGAACTTATTTTTGGCTATAACCGGATTATTTGGTGTACCAATTGCTGGTATATTTGCACTCGGAATTTTCACGAAACGAGCAAATGCTCCAGGTGTATTGGTTGGACTATTCCTAAGTGCAATTGCTTCGTACTTTATCCAGCAAACGGAGTTAACCCCATTTGCTGTAAGTATGGTATCTTTCTTTACATCATTTGGGTTTGGATATATCGCAAGCTTTTTCTTTCCTAAATTCCATAAAAACACAACTGGTCTTACAATATTCAGTAAAAATGAAAAGTATGTAAAAGAAAAAATAGGAGCTTAAAATAAGGATCGAGTAATCACTGACGGAAGTGATTACTCGTTTTTTTCATATTGCTATTATCTATGAATGGATTAAAAGCAACCGTTTCGAGAAAATCCATAAATCATGTTTCTCATTACCTAAGTACTTGTATTATTATCCAATATTAAATAACATGAAAGAACATAAATAAAAGAAGCCTTATTTAAGGAGTGTCTAAATGAAATTGCCAAGAATTGCTATGATTGGACTTGGAGGTATTGCACAAAAAGCTTATTTACCAACTTTAACGAAAGAAACGAAGTGGCAATTTGTCGGGGCCTTTTCCCCGAACGAGAAAAAAAGAAAGCAAATTTGCCAGCAGTATCGAATTCAGGATTTTCATAGTATGTCAGCATTAATACAAGCAAGTGACGCGGTATTTGTCCATAGCTCAACGGAGTCCCATTTTGAAGTAGTATCGGAACTTCTTAAAAATGGAAAAGATGTTTATGTGGATAAGCCACTTGCTGCTACAGTTGAAGAAGCGGAAAAACTAGTTGAGTTAAGTGAAAAAAAACGTCGAAAACTAATGGTTGGATTTAATCGTCGTTTTGCACCGATGTATGTGGAAGCGAAGCAAAGGGGAGGGGATCCTGCTGCGATTTATGTTGAGAAACACCGTACAAATAACATTGGTCCGGCGAGTTGCCGTTTTACGATGCTTGACGATTACATTCACATCGTTGACTTGATGAGGTGGTTTCATGGTGGTGAATTGAAGTTGATGTATCAAAAGATGACAACTAATTTGACTGAACAGCTCGTTTTTGCTCAGCATGTTTTCGAAGCTGAAAATGGAGCTTCATTTAATCTTTCAATGCATCGAAAGGCTGGAACGAGTTTAGAGCAATTAAAGTTACTTACAGATGGAGCACTAATTCGTGTGAAAAACTTGAATGTGATGGAAACTGTTCAAGAAGATAAACTTACCATACAGACTTCCCCATCCTGGGAAACGACCTTAAAGCAAAAAGGATTTGTTGACGCGGTTGAACATTTCGTGGAATGTGTTACCAACGACTCACAACTTCTTGTCGATGGAGTAGAGGGATTAAAATCACAATTAGTTGTCGAAGAGTTACTGACTAAAGCTGTAATTTAAACTGACTAAACTCCTTACTTGATGGTAGGGAGTTTTTCATTCTATTAATGATTCATAACAGATTGCTATTTTTTGCTTGGTGTCTGGTAAAAAAAAATGAAAGCGTTTAACAACTTCCTCTTTAAAGAGGAAAAACAATGCGTGTTAATGAAACCGCTTTAGCTGTACGATAAATATAGGTTCAAAAACAAACTACATTATAATTCAGGGGGAATTATCAGATGAAAAATATATTATTAGCATGCTCATCAGGAATGTCAACAAGTCTTTTAGTGAACAAGATGAAGGAATCAGCTGCTTCGAAAGGGATTGAAGTCAATATTTGGGCTGTTGCACAAGACAAGGCACCAACTGAAATCGAAAAGGCAGATGTTCTTTTAATCGGCCCGCAAATGAGATTTATGAAGAAGAAATTCTCTGTAGTCGCAGAGAAAGCTGGAGTTCCATTAGACATTATTGATCCCATGGCTTATGGTCGCGTAGATGGAGAAGCGGTTTTAAATAAAGCATTGGAGTTAATTGGTGAATAGTCACCAAGAGGGGGAGCATAAAAATGAACAAGTTTATGGAGGTCTTGGAAAATATACTGTTACCAATTGCGGACAAGCTTAACAATAACAAATATTTGACAGCTCTGCGTGATGGCTTCATGGTTTCACTACCATTAATTATTTTTGGTTCAATATTCGTTGTTCTGGCAAATCTGCCATTTTTAGATAAATTGATTGGGGAAGAAGCATTTGCAACGTATCAAACTGCATTAGGACCAGCTTCAGCCGCAACCTTAAGTATTATGGGTCTGTTTGTCATTATTGGTATCGGATATAAGCTAACTGAGCAATACGGTTTGGAGGCTATTTATGGTGGAGCAACTGCTTTAGCTTCGTTTTTAATCTTAACACCGCAAGTACTTGAGGGAGTGGCAGGTGTTATTCCAACAGTAAGCTTAGGTGCACAAGGTATGTTCTTAGGAATCATTACGGCATTTGTATCTGCTGAGCTATATCGGTTTTTCACTCAGAAAAATTGGACAATCAAAATGCCACCAGGCGTTCCGGATGCAGTTTCTAAATCATTTAGCGCATTAATTCCAATCACATTAACGTTATCATTATTTTTAATAATTCGTATTATTTTCAGCTATACACCATTTGAAACCATACAGAACTTTATCTATACCATTATTCAACAGCCATTGACTACTCTAGGCAGTGGTTTGCCAGCAACTATTGTGGCAGTACTTTTAATTCAAGTTTTCTGGTTCTTTGGCTTACATGGTCAGATTATCGTAAACTCTGTATTTGATCCAATTTGGTACACCTTAAACGATGAAAATTTACAAGCATTCCAGGCAGGTCTTGAGTTGCCAAACGTTGTAACAAAACAGTTTATTGATACTTTCTTAGTCGGTATGGGTGGAACAGGTATGACATTAGCGGTTATCATTCTGATCTTTATGATAGGGCGAAGCAGGCAGTTAAAAGAGCTAGGGAAGCTTGGTGCGCCAGCGGGCATATTCAACGTAAACGAGCCAATTATCTTTGGATTGCCGATTGTTATGAACCCATTAGTCCTGATTCCTTGGATTATCGCTCCAGTTGTTATAACGGTCATTACGTATATTGCAATGTCAACTGGAATCGTACCGAAGCCAGCTGGAATAATTGTCCCATGGACTACACCACCGCTGATAAGTGGATTTTTAGCAACAGGCAATGCGTGGCAAGGTGCAGTACTGCAGGCATTTAATTTAATGGTCGTAATGGTAATCTGGTGGCCGTTCCTGAAAATTCTGGATAAAAACTATTATGAGAAAGAGAAAAGTGGCAATAAGTAGATAGATTAGTGGCCCCAATTATGCGGGGCCACTCTATTCTTAAGATGATAGATTAGCAACTTATGAGAGGTGACTGCGAATGGATAATATTACAGAAATTGCATTTCAAATTATTTTATATGCAGGAAATGGTCGTTCTAGTGCGATGGAGGCTATTCAAGATGCAAAAGAGGGTAATTTTGAAGAAGCTGATCAAAAAATAGCAGAAGCAGGTGAAGAGCTAACGAAGGCACATGGTTTCCAGACAAAGCTATTACAGGAAGAAGCTAATGGGGAAGAGGCAAATGTAAATGTGATTTTAATTCATTCACAGGACCATTTAATGAACGCTATGACTGTGAGGGATTTAGCAGTAGAATTTATTGAACTCTATCGCAGCAAATAATGAGGAGGTATATGAAATGTCAGTTCAATATAAATTTCCGGAAGGATTTTGGTGGGGAAGTGCAACATCGGCAACGCAAATGGAGGGAGCTGCCAATGCGGGAGGAAAGGGAAAAAATATCTGGGACCATTGGTACGAAGTCGAACCAAATCGCTTTTTTGAAGGTGTAGGTCCAGAGTCCACATCTGACTTTTATTACCGTTATAAAGAAGATATCCAATTAATGAAGGAAATTGGTCACAATACATTCCGTTTATCAATCTCCTGGTCTCGGCTAATCCCTGGTGGACGTGGTGAAGTAAATCAAGAGGCTTTGAAGTTCTATAATCATGTAATTGATGAACTGCTTGCTAATGGGATTGAGCCTTTTGTAAACCTATACCATTTTGATATGCCATTCGAGTTACAAGAAGAAGGTGGCTGGGAAAGCAGATCTGTTGTTGATGCATATGCAGCATATGCCAAAGAAGCTTTCCATCTATTTGGTGATCGTGTTTCCAAATGGTTTACATTTAACGAGCCAATTGTTCCGGTAGAAGGCGGTTATCTTTATGATTTCCATTATCCTAATGTAGTCGATGGAAGACGTGCAGTACAAGTTGCATTTCATACAATGGTTGCTCATGCAAAAGCAGTGGAGATTTTCCGTACATGTGATATTAGCGAAGGAAAAATTGGTATCATTTTAAATCTGACGCCATCTTATCCGCGTAGTCAAAACCCTGCTGACTTAAGAGCATCACAAATTGCAGATTTATTTTTCAACCGTAGCTTCCTGGATCCAGCTGTCTTAGGGGAGTACCCTGAAGAATTAATTGAAATTCTACGTGAACATGGTCAATTACCTATGACAGAAAATGGAGATCGTGAGCTAATTAAAGCAAACACTGCTGATATTCTAGGTGTCAATTATTATCAGCCACGTCGTGTAAAAGCAAAGGAACATTTGCCAAACCCTTATGGACCTTTCATGCCAGATTGGTTTTTCGATAACTATGAAATGCCAGGTCGTAAAATGAATCCTTATCGCGGATGGGAAATTTACGAAAAAGGTATCTATGACATTATGATTAATCTAAAAGAAAACTATGGCAATATTGAATCCTTCATCTCAGAAAATGGTATGGGAGTTCAAAATGAAGAACGCTTCTTAGAAGACGGAGAAATCCAGGACGACTACCGAATTGACTTTATCCGTGAGCATTTAAAGTGGTTGCATCAATCAATCCAGGAAGGGTGTAATGCAAAAGGCTACCACCTCTGGACATTTATGGACAACTGGTCATGGATGAACGCCTATAAAAACCGCTATGGGTTCTTTTCAGTTGATGTAAAGACAAAAGAACGCACACCGAAGAAAAGTGCACACTGGATCAAAGAAGTGTCTGAGCGTAACGGCTTTTAATAAGAATTGGATTGTTTTTCTAAAGAATATCCTATAGAACATGATGCGGACTCAAAAAAAGTGTATAGAAGATTCCATTATAATAGTATTTTTTTCTAAAAGGCTCTGGTTCTGCATAGGTATCAGAGCCTTTTATGGTTAAAATAATGATAGAGGGCAAGGTTAGTGATAAAAGATTCATGTTAATCGTAATTGGTACACCGAAAGAGGGTGGATTAAGAAAATGCTAGAATACAGAATGAAAGTGATATTACGAGAATTAATCGCAGTTGAATCTCCTATTACCGGGACGTACTTAGCTTCTATAACACAAGTATCCGTACGAACTACGAGAGAAGATATAAAAAATCTTTCGATGCTACTAGAGGGAAATGGAGCTATGATTGAGTCATTAAAGGGCAAGGGATATCAGCTGAAAATTATGGAAGAACAACAACTTTTCCGAGATTTTTTAACAGAAATATCAAATGATGGTCAGTCGATAAACGGATTTGTTCCAAAGACACCGGAAGAAAGAACGAAATATATCATCATACGACTTCTGCTTAATAAGAATTATATTAAGTTAGATGATTTAGCTGATGAGATGTATATCAGCAGGTCTACTATTCAAAATGATTTAAAGCAAGTTAGAGAAATACTATTTAAATACGAACTTAGTTTAGATGTGCGTCCAAATTATGGTTTGAAAGTAATAGGGAATGAAATGAAACTCCGTTTTTGTATGGCAGAATATATTTTTGATTGGAATGAAGATATTGGAGAGCAATTGATGGATCCATATCTAGCTTCCTTCGATCAGAAAGTACTTGATGGTTTTTTAAAGATTATCATCAAGCAAATTAACGCTCATTCCATCACGCTATCAGACATAGCATTGAATAATTTACTCGTTCATATTGCCATTGCTTATAAGCGAATAAAAAGTGGTAATCATGTGAAATTATACAATATGGATTTACAGGATATTTTAAAACAAAAAGAATACAAAGTTGCGCAGGAAATCGTAAAAGAGATAGAAGAAAAGTTCCAAGTTGAATTTCCACAATTGGAGGTAGCCTATATTGCAATACATTTACTTGGAACAAAAATGCTTTCTCAGGCGAATGATGCCGTTGAAGAGGTAATTGATGAGGATATTCTTCATCTTGTCACATCGGCATTGAATAAAATCGAGCAAGAATTAAACCTTGGAATTAACGAGGATAAGGAGTTAATACTTGGGTTAAGTCTTCATTTGAAGCCGGCTGTTAATCGGTATAAGTATGGAATGAACATCCGTAATCCGATGCTGGAAGATATAAAAAAGAATTATCCATTAGCATTTGAAGCAGCTGTTTATGCCGGAATAATTATCGGAGAAGAAACAGGGACTGAAATAGATGAACCTGAGGTTGGCTATATTGCCCTTCATATAGGAGCAGCGATAGAAAGAAGAAAGCTGAAAAGTGGACCAAAGCGCTGTTTAATCATATGTGCGTCAGGCTTTGGAACAGCGCAATTAATCTATTATAAATTGAAAAATCAATTTGGTAAGGATTTAGATATTGTTGGAACAACAGAATATTATAAATTACGTGATTATAGTTTGTATGATATAGATTTTATTGTCAGTTCAATTCCCATTCAAGATAATATCCCAGTACCAGTTGTTCAAGTTAATGCCATTTTAGGAGATCAAGATTTAACAAAAATTGGGCGATTTATAGGGGAACGGGGTCAATCTATAAATACCTATTTTAGTGAAGAGCTAATGTTTCCTCGGAAAAAGCACCAAACGATGGATGAGGTTTTGAGCTTTCTAAATGATGAATTGCTAAAGAAAGATTTAGTGGATGAGACGTTTCTAGAAGCGGTATACGAAAGGGAGGAAGTTGCTCCTACTTCGTATGGCAATTTAGTGGCAATACCACATCCAATCACACCAAAAACAGAAAAAACCTTTCTGACTGTATGTACATTAGAAAAGCCAATAAAATGGGGGGACAAACCTGTTCAATTTATATGCCTTCTATGTGTTAAGAAAGATTCACAAGAAGACCTGCAGGCAATGTACGAAATGCTCGGAGAGATAATTGATAGTAGTACGATGGTTGAAAGGTTGATTAAAGCCAGGGATTATAAAGAGTTTGTTGGGAGTTTATAAAATAAAGAGCTGCGTGACATTTTTAAATATCCGAGCGAAACATCTCTCTGCAACAAATTCTTTCCCATTCTTATTTCTATCTAACCGAATAAATTGCATTCCCCCACCTTTTCCCTTAAGCTAAACAGTAGAACCCCCATAGAAAGAGGTAGCAACATGCAAAAAAAGTTAATTATTTTTGACATAGATGGAACGTTGTATAACGATGAGAAACAACTTCCTGCATCAACAAAGGAAGCTATTCAAACGCTTCAAGGAGAAGGACATGAAATTGCCATTGCGACTGGCCGTTCACCCTTTAATTTTAAAGACCTGCGTGAAGTGTTAAATATCAATACGTTTGTAGGTTTTAATGGGCAATATGTTGTAAGAGACGGTGAAATCGTTTATAAAAACCCAATCAAACGCGATTTGTTGGAACAATTAACTGTCCATGCTAGGAAGCATGGGCATCCGCTGATCTACATGGATCATGAAGGCTGGTATTCGAATGTGGAAGAGCATGCTGAATTGGCAGAGGCAATCGATTCGTTGAAAGTGAATAATAAAGTGGGATTTGATCCCAGTTTCTATGAAAATAATGAAATCTACCAAACGCTGCTTTTTTGTAAGAATGAGCATGAAGCAGCATACAAAGAAGCAGTAGATCAGCTTGATTTTGTCCGCTGGCATCAATATTCAGTAGATGTTTTGCCATTAGGTGGGTCAAAGGCGATGGGCATTGAAAATCTAGTAAAGCATTTAGGTGTTTCGCCTGAACACGTATATGCATTTGGTGATGGATTAAATGATGTGGAGATGCTGACGTATGTTCATAATAGTGTTGCCATGGGAAATGGACATGATTTAGCTAAAAAAGCTGCGAAATTTGTGACAAAAGATGTAGGAGAAGATGGAATTTTACACGGACTGCAGTTAGTTGGCCTGTTGAAGTAGATTAATCTAGAAATAGGGCAGTCGGTTTTGACTGCCCTCCATCCACCGTCGCTAAAGCACCAAATCCAAAATAAGGCACCATCCGTCCTGGCTAAAGCACCAAATCGAAAACTAACGCACCATCCTCCATCTCTATGACACCAAACCTAAAACTAACGCACCATCCGCCATCTCTATGACACCAAACCTAAAACTAACGCACCATCTCCCATCTCTATAACACCAAACCCAAAACTAACGCACCATCTTCCATCTCTATGACACCAAACCCAAAATTAACGCACCATCCCCCATCTCTATGACACCAAACCCAAAACTAACGCACCATCCTCCATCTCTATAACACCAAACCGAAAACTAACGCACGATCCATCCAAACAGTAAAGAGTCATTCATTAAGATATAAACATAATACTATGAAAGCACCTGCCCGCCATTCACATGCAGCGTTTGTCCTGTTACAAATCTTGAATCATCTGAAGCAAGATAGACAAATGTCGGAGCCACTTCAAACGGCTGGCCTTGACGATCCATTGGATTACCTGCAAGGGGAACTTGGTCGGCGGAAAAGCTGGATGGAATGAGGGGTGTCCATATTCGTCCAGGTGCAATTGCATTAACACGTATTCCTTTACGTACTAAGCTGTTTGCCAATGCTCGTGTAAAGCCGATGTTTGCACCTTTAGTTGCTGTGTAATCAATGAGCTGATCATTTCCATCAAAAGCGACAACAGAAGAGGTGTTAATAATGGAGCTACCTGCTTCTAAGTATTTAAGTGCAGCGCGTGTGGTGTAAAAATGGGAATAGATATTTACCTTGAATGTGTCATCGAATTGTTCATCGGTAATATCGAGCAAACTTAGTTGTTGAAATTGGATACCTACATGATTGCACAGAATGTCAAGCTTCCCGAAAGTATTAATTGTCTCTTCAACAATAGCGATACATTGCTGTTTGTTTCTAAGGTCACCAGGTAACAGGAGACACTCTCTGCCAAGCTCGTGGATTCTGTTTTTCGTTCGGTTTGCATCATCATGTTCATCCAAATAGGAAATGGCAATATCTGCTCCTTCTTTTGCAAAAGCAATTGCCGCAGCAGCTCCCATTCCACTGTCACCGCCAGTAATCAGAGCAACTTTACCTTTTAACTTTCCACTTCCTTTATAATTCGGATTTTCGATGATTGGTCTCGGTACCATTTTGGCTTCTACACCTGGCTGTCGATATTGACGTTGTTCAGGAACCGTAATAGCGATATCCTCATACCGCGTTATTTTTCCGTAATTGGGATACATAGGATAAGTTTGCTCGTCTCCATAATCCTTTGTCATTATATTCCTCCTCCATCATTCATACTGAAATTAATTTATGAAAAATGGGCGGATGTTGTGCATCGGTTAAATGTACGTGCTCATGAACGGTGTGAGGTGAATAAAGTAATTGGAAAGCATAGGCAGGAGGGGTTTATAACGATGCATGATTATTACAATCCAGAGGTAAAACTGTTATTAGTTACGCATTCCGACGAAAAAGAAAAAATGCGATATGATGATAACCCGAATTTGTGGCTTGTTCCGAAAATCGGGCCAAGACCACCTTATTACTGCAATCCGGGATATGAACAGTATTATCCGATTATTTAACTGTTAAGGCATAGCCCGGCTAATTCCAGCTGGGTTATTTTAAAACTATCTTTTTATATAAGTTCAACTAAGACATTCGTTAAAAGCTTGCGAATGCCAAGTTTTCTTTGCTTGACCAAATACCTATCTATAAGCTACATTAGACTATTGTTACTACTAGAAGAATTAGCAGGAGATGAATCAAACGTGAAAAACATGTTTCAAAATAAATGGGCAGTCATTGGTATTGCAATCTTTTGCTCGCTTTTATGGGGGAGTGCTTTTCCTGTTTTAAAGGTAAGCTATGAAGAACTGCAAATGGCACCTGATGATACCTTTGCAAAAATTGTCTTTGCCGGCTGGCGCTTTTTACTAGCTGGACTTATTGTGCTTGTTGGACTGCTTCTAACCAACCCAAAGAAAGTTATCATTACAAAAAGACAGCTGATGGTCATTGTTATCCTTGGATTTATTCAAACTTCGTTACAATACTTTTTCTTTTACAATGGTTTAGCAAAAGTGTCAGGTATGCAAGGATCGATTTTATCAGCAAGTGCCACCTTCTTTACCGTTATCCTAGCACATTACTACTACAAAAATGATCGGATGAATTGGAAAAAAGTTATCGGCCTAATCGCCGGTTTTTCCGGGATTATCGTTGCGAATTGGGGACAGGAATTTGAGCTGGCATTTCAATTTACTGGGGAAGGCTACATGATATTAGCTGCGCTGACAGGTGCAATTGGAACGATTATGGCAAAAGAATTAGCGGTTGGTATCCATCCATTCGCATTGACAGGCTGGCAGCTAACAATAGGTGCTGTGCTTTTACTTGCGGTCGGCTATCCGCAGCTAGGTGAAAATGCGATTAACTTTAATGGTCTCGGAACGATTTTATTTATCTATTCCGCAATTCTATCGGCCGTTGCGTTTGCATTATGGTACTCGATTTTAAAATATAATAAAGCTGGCGAGATAAGTATTTACAAATTTGTCGTTCCTGTGTCGGGAACTGTGCTATCCGCGATGTTTATTCCCGGGGAGACGTTAAATGTATTTATTCTTTTTGCGATTTTACTAGTTGCAGCTGGAATTATTGTGATTAATTGGCGGGGACGAGCTTCCTGATTCATGACTAAGAACTTAGTTAGTTAAAATTTTTTCATGGTATGGGGGTATCCGAACGTTGTTGGGTGTCCGTTTTGAGGTGCGATTGGAGCATAATAAAAAAATAGAATGAAGAGTGAGCCATTGTTGATAGAGTTTCAAACACCAGATGAAAGCCATGTGTTCGGACGCGTTCTGGAGAGAAATTAAGGATTGTGACAGGATGGAAAACGTTCAACAGTGGTACGTCGTTTGAATAAGTTTTTCCATGATTTCGTTCCATGCGCTGGTGCCGTATCCTCTAAGATCCGTCATCTGTCCCAATATATAATAAAATAGACGCAAAAATGCAATACAAATGGATACTCCAGGATAGCAGATAACTTTTAACAATTTAAATATAGTAGTGGAAGTAAGGTAATAATACGCAAAGAAAGTATTGTTGGGGAAGGCGGTAAGATTCCGTATATCTCTAAATAAAAGGTAATTTCATCCTAAGGAGTTTTTCAGCATGATACATAAAAAGCACTCGACAGGAGCATTGATTACCGGTTTAGTCACGCTTTTCGGATTTAGTATAATGGTGATTTTTGCAGTCAATCAAGATATTACGAACTTTGATCGTACAGTGATTGCCTATATTCAAGAATTCGAAACATCAACACTAACGTCCATCATGAAGTTTTTCACATTCATTGGCTCTTTTTCTGCCATGCTTGTCATTGTTCTGCTGACTTCTCTGTTTCTATATGTTGTAATGAAACATCGAGTAGAAATCATTTTACTTTGGTCGGTTGTTATTAGTACGCCAATCCTAAATTGGATTTTAAAACAAATCTTTCATCGAGCACGTCCAGAGTTTCACCGTCTAATTGATATTGGTGGTTATAGTTTTCCTAGTGGTCATGCAATGAATGCCTTTGCATTTTATGGCATTCTAGCTTTCCTCTTATGGCGTCATATTCCAAATCGCACTGGACGTACCATCTTAATACTATTTAGCAGCCTATTTATTGTTTTGATTGGAATCAGTAGAGTCTATCTTGGTGTACATTATCCGAGTGATATTATTGGCGGATACTTCGCTAGTGGATTTTGGCTAACAATTGTAGTTGGACTTTTTCAGAAATATAAAGATAAGCACTTTGAAAAAATCAAGCTGCTGAAAAAGAGGGGTTATAGATAATTTTATCCCGTATATTGCACAAACGGTTGATTATAGAACACCTGTAGAAAAACTTGATGAAACAGCTCGTTTTGATGGAAGTTGCTACCCTGACAGGACTAGAGGGGAAGTGACGGTCATCTGTGATAAAGAAGAAGCAAACCTTTTATCTGTAAATTTGTTCCATGAAATTGTGACTGGAAACGTACTGCGGATGAAGCTTATGCCGGTGAAAGGATTACGTCTTTCCCGCTTATCGAACGCAAAGAACTTCTGAATCAGCTGGAATTCCATTCGGAAAAGACAGTGCAGGTTCAATGGGGCGAAGGGGTGGCGTGCCGTATTTCCATTTAGTAAAGGAATAAGACAGACTTGGAAGGGATTGTCCTGAAGCGAAAGGATTCGAAGTATCATATCAATAAACGTTCCCATCAATGGCTGAAGGTCATTAATTATAAATATATCGACGTGATGATAACGGAAATGGTGAAGAAGGACCGTTCGTTTCTATTAAGCTCATCGAAGACGGGAAACCCATTGGATTAATGGAATTTGTGCCTGTCCATGCTAGAAAAAAGATTTATAGAGAAGCGGAAAGTCACGGCGTGAGGGAAACGGATAAAACCATACGTTTTAACGGATTTCCGAAAGAAGTCTCCCATCCTCAAGGAATGTGAATGGCATTATGGCGTTAGCCTAATGAGTAGGTGGGAGATGAATTTCGGTTGGCGATAGCCAAGCATCCCTTCCTACGATATAATAAGAACATATATTCTTTATCGAAGCAGGTGAATGGATATGACGAAGCAACATAAAGCCTTCAAATTTCGATTATTACCGAATAAAGACCAAGAAATATTTCTTGCTAAAACGTTTGGGTGTGTTCGTTTTGTCTACAACAAAATGTTAGCAGACCGTAAAGAAACGTATGAGAAATACAAAGACGACAATGAAAAACTCAACAAACAAAAGTTTCCGACTCCTGCTAAATATAAAGATGAATTTTCATTCTTAAAAGAAGTGGATTCATTGGCTTTGGCAAATGCACAGATTAACTTGCAAGTAGCTTATAAAAACTTTTTTGAAGGTCGTGCAAACTACCCGAAATTCAAAAGCCAAAAAGATAAACAATCCTATACAACAAATATGGTAAATGAAAATATCAAATTGAAAGATCGCCATATCAAATTGCCCAAAATAAAACAGACACTAAAAATCAAACAGCATCGAGACCTCCCTTCTGATTATAAAATAAAGTCCCTGTACGATTACCAAAACAAAATCAGGAAAATACTATATTTCTATTTTGACAGAATATGAGAAAGAGATTAAGCCTGTAAACGTTCAACATGTTGTCGGATTAGACTTTGCAATGGATGGTCTATATGTTGAAAGCGAACAGGGTGAGAAAGCCAATTACCCTCGTTTCTATTGTCAATCATTAGACAAACTAGCAAAGGAACAGCGTATTTTATCTCGAAAAAAGTATGGTTCTGCACGATGGGAAAAACAACGATTGAAAGTAGCTCGATTGCAAGAAAAAACCGCAAATCAACGTAAAAACTTCCTTCATAATAAGTCAAAGGAATTGGCTTCAAACTACGATGCGGTTAGTATAGAGGACTTAGATATGAAAGGTATGTCTAAAACCCTTTACTTTGGTAAAAGCGTTCATGATAATGGGTGGGGTATGTTCACTACGTTTTTAGAATACAAGCTAAAAGAACTGGGGAAGCAACTCATGAAAATTGACAAATGGTTTCCTTCTACTAAAAAATGTTCTTGTTGTGGTGCAGAAAAGCCTATGGCGCTATCTGACCGTACATACCAATGCTCTTGCGGTTATGTGGCAGATCGTGACTACAATTCAGCTATCAATATCAAGAATGAAGGATTACGCTTATTAGCATTATCATAGAAACAAAAACTCTTGGAACAAGAGGGTTAGCTCGGTCATTTTTCGTTAGCTAGTACAGTAAAAGTAACGATAAGTCGAGAAGCCCCCACTTCAAGCAGACCATAAGGTTAGCTAAGTGGTGGGTAGTTCACTCAAGGCATTCCATGTTATGTGAAATTCCGTAACTGGACACGCAATCAAAAATAAAGAATACCATCCTTCTATCAATTCATTTCTTAGAATTGAGGAAAGAGTATTAAAAGAAGGAGTTTGGAACCGAATCCAAGCTCCTTTTGCCTGTAAGGGATACCGTCAGGAAAATGCGGATTAACAACGTTAAGACAGTTTTAGTGGTCTTAGAGTATGTAACGCAACCTCTTCTCGGATGAGCTCACCATATAAATAGATTGGTTACATTGGTCTATTAGGTTTGCAGCCAGATTATCATGGCGCTTTGCTCCTCCGGTTTTCACCACGTTTTCTCTTAGCCAACACAGTCTACCAGATTATAGCAACTCTGCTTCCTATCGTCTGTTGCGCTACTGCAATACTTAGATTAAAAATTGTTCTTTGCTACTCAATAAATTTGATTATTTAATTACGACGGATTGCAACGAGACGTGAACATTTCCCAGTCAGAAACAATCGGTCTACCCACCTCTAAATCCCAGCTTCCTGCTACTGCACCAAAAACATCATAATCCCAATGGCATTTATATTGGTTCCATAAGCTTCCGTTGTCGTTTCGGATACCACTATAGTTTCTTCCTAATTCATTCCAAGCAGCCTCCATTGTTGGTCCCCAAAGTCTGACGGACCACTTTGGTTCCATTGAATATGTGTAATAACCCCCACGTGTAGAAGTCCATACGTTATTAAAGTATTCATCAAGATTTCCGCTAAGTGCGATTTCGATTTTTCCTATAGCGTTATCGCTTAAAAGACGCGTAACTACATCATTTTGCTCCCCTTCTGGAAAGGATTCTACATAAGATTCCAGTCTCACTCCAACTTCATCAATCCAATCACGGTTATCTTCCAAGTATTGATCTCTTTCCTCAGAAGGTACAGCGTCAACTGTTTCGATTGCGTCCTTTAAATATTTAAATTCATCCGTTTCAGTTGCTGCGGAAACTGGATTAAAATTACCCAATACCATAAGAGTAGTTAATGCAATGAAAGCCGCCGTTTTCAGTTTGTTTTTCATTTTGATTTCTCCTCTCATTCTACTTAAAAGTATTTTGTAGTTTTAGTTGATTAATAGAAATGTTTTAATGCTTTATTGCCTTATTGCCCGTCAGTATCACTCCCCTCCGACTATCACAACTGAGCCCATTAGTAAAACTACCTAAGTACCACCCCTGTCACTTTCCATTCTAGTAAACTACCCCTTAAAACCAAATAGGATAATATTACTGTTTTTTGTAAATTTTTTGTAAATTAGTTATATTTGTTAGTAGTGAATTGCTATTAGAAGCGTAATTCACGGCTTTCAGTGATTATTCCGTTCTTTAAAATCAGGTTTTGACAAATATATCACACTTCGCTATAATCATTTATATCGTAGTACGCTATAAGGAAGGTGGTGTTTGATTGGATAAAAGAATACGTAGGTTTTATATGCCAATGACAGAAACCAGCTTTTATATCCTGTTTGCTTTGCAAAGTGAAATGCATGGTTATAGTATCATGAAACACGTAAAAACCCTCACAAAAGGTGAAATAGATTTAGGGGCAGGGACGGTTTATACCAGTTTGTCCAAAATGGAGAAAGATGGGCTAATTGTTCTTGTGAAAACAGAGAGCAATCGAAAATTTTATAAAATCACTGATTTAGGACGTGAAATATTAGACATTGAAATCCTGCGTATTGAAAGATTATATAAAAACACAAGAGCATAGGGAGGGATGCAATAATGACTGAAAAGAAAACAATCAGAAGGAGTTTTTATATATCCGATTTTGAGGAGGAGCAAGAATTTTTATCCTCTCAACACAACGCTGGATGGAGATTGACCGATACAAGAGGCAAGAAATATTTTTTTGAAAAATGCGATAAAGAAGCTGCTATCTATCAGATAGACTTTAATCCGAAAGAGCAGCGTAAAAGTGAATATGTACAATTATTTACTGATTTTGGATGGGAATTCGTGGCTGAAAAAGACGGCAGATTTTATTTTTCAAAACCTGCTTTACAGTGTAGCGAAGAAAAAATATTCAGTGATCGTGAAACGAAACTCGCTATGTGCAGAAAGATTATCAAGCGCAAACTGGTTCAACTTATCCCTCTAACAGTCATTTCGGTTATCATTTCATGTGTATTAGCATTAAATATGTTTCTTTATAGTTACTTCCCATTAGGCATCATTTTCATTGTATCGCTGATATGGCTTGGCGGATTAATACTGACTCTTTACTCAACGAAATATTTATCAGGATTTTTCAAACTCAAGAAAATAATTGAAAATATGGATTAGAAATAGAAAGGAGACATGATTATGTATGGTTTGTTAAATATCGGAAGCCTTGTGCTGGGTTTAATTGCATGGATATTGCCTATTGCAAGTCTGGCAAAGCGTAATAAAGATAATAACAAAACTTGGATTTTATTTTCGATAGCAAGTTTTAGTGCCTGTGTAATCTCGCTATGTTTTCAAATTTTGTATAACGATTACTTAGTCAGGATAGAGGATTGGTCGGCTCTTATGGACACCTCTAAGGGTGTGGTTCGTCTTTCTTTCCTGCTTTCTATAGTTACTATTGTACTTAATGTAATTACTGCAATTGTATATAACAAAAAAAGTAAATGATAGCTACTCATAGATAGATGGAACATGAAAAGCACTTCCATTCTAAGAAAACAACCGTCTTCAGCTGTAAGGGTCGTTAATGGAAGTAATCAAAGCCTAATTTCTCACTAAAACTACCGAGAAATTAGGCTTATTTTATATCTGGATTACCTTATCGTTGTTCATACGCATTTTCCTGACGCTACCCCTTTTCGCTAAAGCACCAAACGCAAAAATAAGACACCATCTCGCCCTGCTAAAGCACCAAACGCAAAAATAAGACACCATCCCGCCCTGCTAAAGCACCAAACGCAAAAATAAGGCACCCTCCCGCCCTGCTAAAGCACCAAACGCAAAAATAAGACACCACCGCTACATGCTAAAGCACCAAACGCAAAAATAAGGCACCCTCCCGCCCTGCTAAAGCACCAAACGCAAAAATAAGGCACCATCTCAGCACGCACTTCCAAAATAAATAGCATTTCCACACAATCATTCCGCCATAATGCAGAAGGCAATCTTTGATTTCTCCCCCTAATCACGTATACAATGTCTTAGGAAGGAGTTTTTACAATGAATATAAACTATCAGTTACCTGAAAATATAAACCAACAACTAGAGGAGACGCAAAAAGCAAGACAAGCAGAGGAGTTTCAAGATTTAATTCGGCCTGGTGGCTATGTGCCGCCACATATGGATTTGCTAACGGATGCTATTACTGCGTTAAGTATGGGAAAAAATGTATTGTTAAAAGGTCCTACTGGAGCGGGAAAAACGAAATTTGCGGAGACGCTATCCCAGCTGTTCCAGCAGCCGATGTTCAGTGTGAACTGCTCGGTGGATTTGGATGCGGAAAGCTTGCTTGGGTTTAAAACACTTGCTTACGAAGGTGAGAAGCAGGTGATTGAGTTTATCCCGGGACCGGTGACAAATGCGATGAAGGCTGGTTGCTTCTTATATATTGATGAGGTAAACATGGCTAAGCCGGAAACATTGCCGCTTATTAATGGGGTGCTTGATTATCGGAGAACAATCACGAATCCATTTACAAATGAAATGATTACTGCCAAGGAAGGTTTTGGCGTGATTGCTGCGATTAATGAAGGGTATATTGGTACTGTTCCGCTTAACGAAGCGTTGAAAAACCGTTTTATCGTCATTGAGGTTCCATACATCGAGGGCGAGCAATTGAAGCAACTTATCGTTTCCAATACAAAGTTGGCAGATGAGACATTAATTAATTTATTTGTAAAATTATCTGGAGATTTAATTACAGCTGTCTTTCAAGGAAAGCTATCCGAGGATGCGGCATCAATTCGTGCGTTACTTGATGCTTGTGATTTGAGTGTCTTGATACCTCCCAAACGTGCGATTTTACGCTCAATCGTTGACAAATTGGATGAAGAGCGAGAGCGTGAATTTGTGAAGAACTTAGCTGAAACGCTATTTTAAAAAGGAGAATGCCGGATGACCCGTTTCCATGATTCGAAAGTGGACACCAAACTTTTTATGCAGTTACAGGATCTAGCGACCGTTTTATCTGGAAATCCGAATCTAGACTTTGAATATAGCTATGGCTCACAAATTGACCTAGTCGATGAAAGAGTTACAGTAAGCCAGATTTGGCGTAAGCTGGATCAGGACACGAAGGAAGCAGGATTTAAATCGGATGTGCTTCTAAGAACGATTGGTACGCTGCATTATTCTGATATACCCACGGTGCAAGCATATATGGAAAGTATTCAAGAATCCGATCTGCCTAAATTCGCTACACAATTATTCGCGCTCCTTGAGGATATTCGATTAGAAGAAATTGTGAAAAAAACCCGTCCGGGAACAGTGGCCATGTTCAAAAAACGGAGAAATTATTTAAGGAATTACTTTGACATGCAATTAGCGGCAAATGTGACGAGAAGCTTTGCGCTCGATGAATTATTTTGCCTTATTTATTTACTGATTCAGGCAGACAGTCCGGATCCTAATTTCCCAAGGGCAAATGAGGAGCAGCTGTCACATCTTGAACAGCTGAAGCCGCTTCTTTATTCTGTTTATGAAGCAAGAAGTACGGATGCAACCGTAAGAATTTGCGAGCAAATTGTCTTTCGATTGAACCGAGATTATAAGGATTCCATTAATGAATATTTTATTTTTCCAATTGGCCATCTGGAGACCTATACGAAAAACACCCTTTTTGATGAGCTAACTCGTACAGATGAATTGGTCAATGACGATGAAGACGAGGTGGATAAGGAAAAAAGCGAATACTTCGATGAGACGTTTTCTACCTGGCACCGCGAAAATAAAAATGAAGACCGGAAGCAAAACTTCCTGCAATTTGAGCTGGAGCAAGGTTCGAAAACAAGCATGCTAGGTGGCGGAGCACGCGAAACGGAGGATGCCGATCAGGCGATGGCTTCCATTCAAGGAACGTCCGGCGAAAGTAAGCAAGAGGACTATTCGAAGATGGAAGCAGTGGATAAGCAGGCGGCGAAGGACCAGAAGCAAGGATCGGAAAGCAGCTATGGGGAAGAGAATGCTGATGCTGTTAAGCTGATAAAAGAGGCGCATGCCCCGTCAAGAGAAGATGAGGAGCTTTACCGAGAATATGTAGCGGAAATTGATCTGTTCCACCGCAAGCTTGCAAATACGATTAAGAAGACAATCGAACATAAGAAAACGACACCGCGAAAAGATCTGCTTGCAGGACGATTATCGAGAAACTTACTGCCGCTTGTATTGGATGATACGTCACGAGTTTTTTATAAAAAGGATCAGGAATCGAAAGAATTCGATGCGGTTTTTACATTGCTAATTGACTGTTCGGCTTCCATGGTTGGAAAAATGGAAGAAACGAAAAAAGGAATTGTGCTGTTTCATGAGGTGCTGAAGCAATTACAAATACCTCATTCCATCATCGGATTCTGGGAGGATGCGAATGAAGTAAGGGAAGGCTATCAGCCAAATTATTTTCATATAATTCATGCCCATACCGATTCCTTTTATCAAAACAATGGTCCAAAAATCATGCAGCTCGAGCCTGAAGAGGATAATCGTGATGGCTTCAGCATTCGTGTCGCCTTAAAGGATTTAGAAGCACGGCGCGAGAAAAATAAATTCCTCTTAGTATTTTCCGACGGAGAGCCTGCAGCAGCGGGCTATGATCAAAATGGCATTGTCGATACACATCTCGCTGTTTCCGAAGCGCGCAAAAAAGGAATTGATGTTATCGGAATGTTTTTATCTGATGGTGAAATTGGCGAGCGTGAAGATGCAACGATGGAAAATATCTATGGCAGGGAACGTGTGATGGTACCAAGTGTCGCTGAATTACCGGAGCATTTTGCACCGCTTTTGAAGAAGTTATTGTTAAAAGCCATATAGATAAGAGAAGAGCAGGCTGGATAGGATGTCCAACCTGCTTTTAAGTGTAGGTAAGATTCGGGAGCGTTCATTCTAAGAGGCAAAACGAGGTGATGTTAGGCCATTCCCATCGTTTTCTTGATGCGATGTATGTCTACTTTATTTGTCCATGTGTCATCGCGAAGCAGCTCCTGATTGATCGAAATCGTATTTATTTCTTCTTTCAATTCTCCAAATTCTTTTGCATTTGCTAGTTTCATCCCGTCGAATTCTGCTTTTAAATGATCCTGTCCCGCACGCAATGCAGTTAGAATTTGCCCGTGTTCTTTTAATTGTGAACTGTGGTTTTCTAGTGTTTGACTGTGCTCTCCGAGAATTTGACTATGTTCATTCAAGATTTGACTATGTTCCTTTAAAATTTGACTGTGCTCATCCAACTTGCTCTTAATTTCCCCAAGCATTTCAATAATTTGATCCGACTTGTCCATTCTTATCACCTCCTCGTTTGTATTATAGCATAGAAGCTGACGAACATAATATGACATTTTTTTCAGATAAGACTATGTTTCTTACCAGCTATAATCGGTTAAGTTAATTTTATAGCTTGTTGACAAATAATAAAATAAATTGTATTATATAATTAATTAAATATAAATTAATTAAAAATAGTTTAATTCATAATAAAATCCTGGGAGGAAAAGTCATGCAATTAAAAGGAATCCATCACGTTTCAGCGATCACTGCCAATGCAAAAGCGAATTACCATTTTTACACAACTGTTCTAGGGATGCGTCTTGTTAAGAAAACAGTAAATCAGGATGATACATCCATGTATCATTTGTTTTATGCAGATGAGGTAGGGAATCCAGGAACAGATTTAACGTTTTTTGAGATTCCACGAGCAGGGAATACGTATCAAGGTGTGAGCAGCATTTCGGGAACATCATTACGTGTACCGAATGATGCCGCACTTACTTACTGGGAAAACCGCTTTAATGAATATGAGGTTGAACATGATGGGATTATGGAGCAGGGGGGGCGTCGTGTCATTCATTTCCGTGACCCAGAGAAACAGCGTTTAACCTTAGTTTCAGATGAAACAAATCAGGGTGTTGCAGGTGGAACGCCATGGAAACACAGCCCTGTTCCAGTGGATACGAGTATTATCGGGCTTGGTCCGGTAAAATTAACGGTTCAAGATCCAGCACCAACAATTAAAGTTCTCACCGAGCTGTTAACATTTACACAAGTTGGAAGCTATCCATCATTGGTTGAGGGGCAAGATGATATTTTAGTTTTTTCTACTGGAGAGGGTGGGACAGGAGCAGAAATCCATCTAGAAACTCGAAACGATCTACCAAAAGAACGTCCTGGTCGTGGTAGTGTGCATCACGTTGCATTCCGTGTGGAAAATGAAGAGGAATTGAGAAAATGGCGAGATCGAATCACAGAAGCACGCTTTGGTAATTCAGGTGTTGTGGAGCGTTTTTACTTTAAAGCACTTTATTTTAGAGAGCCTAATGGAATCCTATTCGAGCTTTCTACAGATGGTCCTGGATTTACATCAGATGAGGAATTCGAGCATTTAGGTGAATCGTTAGCATTGCCGCCTTACTTCGAAGATCAGCGGGAAGCAATCGAAGCGCGTTTAGAACCCCTCGATACGAAGTAATTTAAAAAAAGGGTCTCCCTAGAGTTTGAGGGAGACCCTTTTTTTGCTCGAGCGCTTACTACCAGCTCGATTTTTTCACACCAGGCAGTTGCCCCTTATGTGCATATTCTCGAAAAGCAATCCGGGACATGCCGAATTTTCGCATATAGCCCCTTGGACGCCCGGTTACTTCACAGCGATTATTCAGTCGTGTAGGGGAAGAATCTCTCGGCAGTTTGCGAAGTGCTTCGTAATCCCCTTTTGCTTTTAATTCTCTTCTTAAATCAGCATATTTTTCTACAAGTGCTTGTTGCTTCTTTGCTTTTGCGACCTTTGATTTCTTAGCCACTGTATTACCTTCTTTCTTTTATTTCATAATAGATTGTTCATTGCAGACAAGCGTAAAATCCCTTTTCTAATTCATATTTATCCAGTTCTTTTCCGATAAAGACGATTTCGCTTTGCTTCGTTTCCGCTGGCAGCCATGTACGGTCTTTTGTACCGGAAAATAACATATGCACACCCTGGAAAACAACGCGTTCATCCATTCCGTCAATATGAAGAATTCCTTTATAACGGTACAAGCTTTCACCTTTAATTTGCACGAGATAGCTGAACCATCTGTTTACACGATCCAAATTGAGGGGACGATCGTCAGTAAATACAAAAGAGTTTACAGTATCATGGTGATGATGATGCTCGTCCGTTAATAAATTGGGGTGTATTTGAAGCTTGTGTCCGAGATCAAATGATTGAATGCCAATAATATCACTGGTGTTAATATCGCAATTAATAGAGTGTATTACGTTTGCATTCGAGTTCATTTGTGTAATCCGCGTTTGAAGCTTCTTCAGTTCTCTTTTATTTACAAGATCTGTTTTATTAAAAATAAGCACATCTGCAAAGGCGATTTGCTCCTGTAACTCCTCTGAATCAATATGTTGAGGGAGGTGCTTCGAGTCAAGTACCGTACAAACGCTATCTAGTTCAAACCAGCGGGACATTGCCTCATCCATTAAAAAGGTTTGAACGACAGGCGCTGGATTGGCAAGTCCTGTCGTTTCAATAATGACCCGGTCAAATTGAACTTCGCCATTTAATTGCTGTCGCAGCATAGAAGAGAGAATAGAAATCAAGTCACCCCGAACATTGCAGCAAATACAGCCACTGTTGATTTCAATAATTTCTTCTTTTGTATCGGTGATCAGCTGACTATCAATCGATAAATCCCCATACTCATTCACAATCACAGCTGTTTTCTGCTGCGAATCTTCATTAAGAATGCGATTTAATAATGTGGTTTTTCCTGCGCCTAGAAAACCGGTAAGAATCGTAACTGGAATTTTATGTTGTAGTTGTCGTAGCAAATTCATTTTCCCTCCATAAGTTAGTTGCCCTATAGAAAACTAAGGCATTCGGCAAATGCCTTAGTCGCATTTATGCAGAAAGAAAAGTTTTACACTTTCCTTTCTGCCAAAAAAATGAGGACAACACATAATTATTTCGTCACTTGGTCGAGTATTTCTAAGTTATATCGCATTAAGGAAATATAGTCTTCCTTATTTTTAATATCTTCATCTGTTAGGACAGAGAGATTATGAATCGTTAAATCTTCTGCACCAATTTGTTCCTGGATAACCTCGGAAAGTCGATTTGGACTGTTTTGTTCATAGAGAATATAATCCAAATTATGTTCCTCTGCCTGGCTTATAACCTCAGTTAATTGCTTTTGCGAAGGCTCTTGACTTGTTGAAAGCCCGCTAATCGCAATTTGTTTTACACCATAGCGCTCTTCCCAATATCCGTAAGCAGCATGCGGTACCATGATATATTTATTTTCTTTGGTCGCTAACAGCTCTGAAAATTCCTTATCCAATGCTAGAAGTTCCGCTTCTAATGCTTCAAAATTCGCATTGTAATCAGCCTCTGCATCGGGATTTAATGCAATCAGCTCATCCTTGATAATGCGAGAGATTTCGATCATTCGCAATGGATCAATCCAAAGATGTGGATCATGATCGCCAGTATGGTCATCGATTGAAATTGTTGCGACCTCTGATTCTGCTACTACTTCATGATCGTCTCCGAAGAGGACTGCTTTAATTTGCTGTCCATCAATAGTAGCCTCTCCACCAAATGTAGCGGTTCCGTTATCGGGCACCGTCTCCCAATCATCAGCACCAGGTTCTAACGTATACCAATGCCAATGGTCATGGTCAGAGTCTTCGCTTAAATGGGCGGTTAACTGGATAGAATCGCCAGTATGGTAATGTCCAGCCAGGCCATCGATAGTAATGGAAACACTATTTTCTTCATGTGAATCACTAGTTGTTCCGTGACTGTGACCATCATGTTCGTGGTCATCTTCAGTATCGCTGTTCTCGCTGTTATCATGTTCGTGATCATTTTCGTGATTGTGCTCGCTGCCATCGTGTTCGTGCTCATCACCATGCTCATGTTCGCTGCCATCGTGTTCGTGCTCATCACCATGCTCATGTTCGCTGCCATCGTGTTCGTGATCATCACCATGTTCATGTTCGCTGCCATCGTGTTCGTGATCTTCATCATGCCCATGACTGTCTTCCCCATGATTATGTCCATCCTCGGTATGATCGCTATGATCGTGATTATCGCCGCCACCATGCCCATGGAAAAGCTCTTCATACTTTCCGATTTCAATTAATTCTACATCTTGATTAGCAAGCGCATCTGCTGCACTTGTCGCAAAGCCCTCCATACCATCACCTATAAAAATAAATGCATCACTATCAGCAATTGCCGTCATATCTTTGGATGTTGGCTCATATGTATGTGCATCTGCGCCAGGTGGATAAACGGTTTTGGCTTCAACAGAATCGCCGCCAATTTGCTCCACAGCATACTGAAATGGATAAACAGACGTATAGACAGTAAGCTTATCTGAATTATTGGCATTGGCTGGATCCTCTTCAGTTGATGTACAACCAATCATTAAAAATGCTGTAAAACTAAAAATAAATAAAGCCTGGATAATTTTCATTTATCGTATTCCTTTCTTGTTTTGTATTTTTAATATTTCCTATCATATCGTAATCATTACGATTTGTAAACAGTAATTGTTACGATTTGTTTTTTCGTTAGATAGTGAGAGCGGAGCGATGAAATTGATATAGGTGTTATAGTGAGGTGCGATGGTGCTTTAGATATGATTTAGGTGTCTTAGCGGTGTGCGATGGTGCGTTAGATATGATTAAGGTGTCTTATCGAGATGCGATAGTGCGTTAAATTGGATTAGGGCGTCCTGGCGATGAGTGATGGTGTTGTAATTTTGATATAGGTGTCATAGTAGGATGAGATAGTGCGTTAAATTGGATTAGGGTGTCCTGGCGGTGAGTGATGGTGCTGTAATTTTGATTAAGGTGTCATAGTGAGTTGCGATGGTGCGTTAAATATGATTAAGGTGTCTTAGCGAGATGCGATAGTGCGTTAAATTGGATGAAGGTGTTTTAGCGGTGTGCGATGGTGCGTTAAATATGATTTAGGTGTCCAAACCAAGCGAGATACGTTAGTGCGTTAATTTTAATTTAGGCGCTCTTATCGTGATGCGATAAAATTTAGTTTGGGGCTAAGATGGAGAGTTTTAAGCTCTCCATCATTTATTGAATGTAAAAACCAGCAATTTGATTGTTATTGTCAAACGTGACACTAAATACGACATCGGCACTTTCGAAAAGCCCATCAATTAATACAACTTGGTGGTCATCGACTTGTTCAATCGAGCTATATTCTTGGTCGATGAATCCACCGAGCTGATCCTCAAGTGCCACCCATAATTCATCGAGTGCGACAGGTGTGAGTTGTGCTTCCATCGTTCCGTTAAAATGTTGGGTTGCTGTTTCGAATTCTCCATTAGCAAGCTGCCCGATAAATTCTACCGCAAGAGTGACTATCTCTTCTGTATCTTCATCTGAACCGTTCTTTTCACTAGAATCCGCATCATCTGTATCTTCATTTTGTTCATCCGAAGTGCTGCTATCGGTTGCATTTTCAGAAGCCTGGTCACCTGTTGGTTCGCCACATCCCATTAAAACTAATAGTGCTAGCAAGATAAATAAAAGCTTCTTCATATTAGGCTCACCTTTCTATCATTGTGATTTGTTCGTTTGCTCCAGAATCCAATCTGCTATTGTTTCTATTATCTGCTTATCGACAACACCAGGATGTTCGTATTCGGCAATTGTTCCTGCATCAGGACCATCATAGTCAACTAAAAAATGATTCAGTCCGGGATAGCTAATAAATGTTGCATTTTCTTTGTCAGCTAAGGCTTCCTGCCATAATGCAAAATCCTTATCGACGTAAACTTGGAAATCATCTTCTCCTTGCAAAAGCAATAGAGGTTTTTCGGACTCTGCAGCTAAAGCTCCTGCATCAAAGGTATCCATTTCTTGAAAGTAATAGGCAGGGAGACCAAACAGCGTTTCTGATAAAGCCTCATCCTCTGTCATATCCTTTAACCCTTTTGCTTTTTCATATTCCGCTTGCACAAACGCTATCTGGTTCTCATCTTCATACATATCCATACTTTGATCATAAATAATCTCCCATAAACTCCTCGGTGAACCTGCGAGTATAATAAGACCAGCAAAATCTCCCTCTAGGTCAATCCTTGGGGCGAGCATCCCACCGAGACTATGTCCGCCTAAGTAAACGCTATTCGAATCAATGCGCGAATCATGTTTTAACAGCTCAGCAGCTCGAACAGCATCTTCAATGGTTTCCTCGTAAACAGTTAAGGACTGCAATTCATCGGGGGACATTGTGCTGCCATAGGTATACGTTCGTTTATCGTACCTTAATACTGCAATCCCTTGTTCAGCAAGACCCCAAGCAATATCTCGGAAAGGCTTATAACCGAAGACAGCTTCATCTCTATCGCTAGGACCTGAGCCATGAACGAGTACAACCCCTGACAGATCACCCAGCTCCTGATGTTGCTTCGGTAGTGTTAGTGTTCCTTCCAGCTCATATTCAGTTCCTTGGCCGACTGTTACTTGCTCCTCCGTGACACTGTCCGGTACATCAACATTTACCCCTCCAGGAGATAAATTCATTCCAACCAATTGAAGCGCTTCATCGAATGTCAAACGTAATTGAAAAATTACTTCACTATACTCGATTTCAGCTTCAACAACTTGATAAGCGTCACCTCTTTCGGAAGATTCCAAAGATCCCACTCCAATAAATGTTCCACTTGCTTCAGCTTTCCAAACTTCTTCCAATTCCTTTAGTGAAGTGGATTCTTGTAATTTTTCACCAAAAAAATCATCATGAACCTTTTCAAAATCTTCATTTACAAGAAAATCAATCACTTCCCGTGCACTCTCCTCAGCTGTAGGCGAAGCGGACGAACAACCGGCTAATATTACTAGTCCAATCAATAGAAATTTCCTCATCATATCCTCCTCAGACTAAAATAACCCTCTAACTCAGCTATACGATTCTACATAAAAAAGGTTTCATGTTATGTTTGGAATGGATCGAAAGTTTAGCTATGATAGACGAAAGAAATGTTAGGAGTTGATTTTGTTGAGAAAGTTTACAATCCATACGAACGAAAAGCAATCATTCACAAATCTAGATCATTATTTAGAAGAAGCATTGGCTGAAAGCAATGTCCAAGATGGAATTATGCTTATCTTCTGTCCACATACAACAGCAGCAATTACCATTAACGAAAACGCTGATCCCGATGTGAAAACAGATCTTAAACACGGTCTGGATGAAACATTTCCGAACAAGCAGGAATACATTCATATGGAAGGAAACTCGGACGGCCATATGAAATCCTCTGTAATCGGAGCAAGTGAAACCTTAATCATTTCAGATGGGCAGCCCATATTAGGCACATGGCAAAGTGTATATTTCTGCGAATTTGATGGGCCGAGAGAACGGCACTTTTACGTGAAAATAATGGCGGGTTAAAATGTAAAGGCGTGTGCAAGTAAAAGTTGAGGCAATGTACGGAACTGCCTCGACTTTACTTGTTGAACATGCCCTATCAAGTAGACATTTTGAGCTGAAGGGGGATTTTATTTTAGTAGGCCGATTTTTGGTGTTTTTGATCTACCTATAATAAATAGCTTTATAATTGCTGTCTCGGTACTAAATATATTTTCGTAACAAAATATATCCTAATTTTTTGCAGTAATTTTAGAAAAACACCTGCATACTTTACCATTAATGACAAAGGATAACTACGAATAAAAGTTATTCTACAATGGAGGGTTTTGTGTGGAACAGGAAAAACAAATAAGGCTGACATCGGGAGAGCTATCACAGCTTCTTTATCAATACATGGAAGAGAGTGCAAGTGTATGTGCATTAAGCTTTTTTCTTGAAAAAGCTGAGGATGGGGAGATCAAGCAAGTTATCGAACATGCTTTGAAATTATCGCAGTCCCATTTGCAAAAAATCAGCTCAATTCTTACAAAGGAAAAACATCAAGTCCCTCTTGGTTTTTCAGTAGAGGGTGATGTTGATTTGACCGCTCCCAGATTATATTCTGATGGGTTTGTACTAAATTATATCCATCAAATGGCCGGAATAGGACTTTTAACTTTAGCATCTAGCTTATACTCTTCTGTAAGAACAGACATTACAGCGTTTTATAAAGAATGTATAAAAGAAACAATGGAATTATTCGAGATGTCAAAGGACTTATTGTTAGAAAAGGGGATTTATATCAGAGCGCCATACGTGTCTAAAGATAGAGAAATTGAATTTGTAAAAAAACAAGGTTTTATGTGGGACGTTATTGGAGAAAAAAGACCATTAATAGCAGCTGAAATAGCAACGCTTTATGCGAACATTCAACGAAATGCTTTAGGAACAGCTACATTAACAGGATTTAGTCAAGTATCTCAATCAAAAGAGGTCACAAAATTTATGCTGAGATGTATAGAAGTTGCTAAAAAGCATATTGAACTGTTTACTGGAAAATTAAAGGAAAGCAATTTGCCTGTTGCAATGACATGGGATGCCGATATAACAACTAGTACCGCATACACATTCTCTGATCGATTAATGATGTATTATACAACCGCTTTGATTTCTTTAAGTGTTGGCTTTTATGGTACAAGCATTTCTGTAAGCCCCAGAATGGATTTAGGTGCAATGTATAACAGGTTATCACTTGAGATCCAGAAGCTTTCTGAAGATGGGGCAGATATAATGAT
The DNA here is from genome assembly GCF_038002145.1 of Oceanobacillus sp. FSL W7-1309. Taxonomy (NCBI): domain Bacteria; kingdom Bacillati; phylum Bacillota; class Bacilli; order Caryophanales; family Bacillaceae; genus Oceanobacillus; species Oceanobacillus sp. FSL W7-1309. The sequence continues at coordinate 549,437 of NZ_JBBOBX010000001.1, read as the reverse complement.
CAAAAACCAATGGTTAGAACAGCCCCCAATGGCTCCGAACCGCAAAGATTTAGCAAAAGACAATTGAAGGTAAGGTGGTCATTGAGATGTTATGGCAGATAAGGGCGCAGGTGAAAAACTTTTATGGAGTATTGCTTTACCAGGATTAGGCCAATTATTAAATAAAAAATATGCCAAAGGAATCATGGTGATTTTTTTAGAGCTTTTGATTAATGTAGAGGGGAATCTTAATAAAGTTGTCGTGCTCAGCTATCATGGAAAAATAAGTCAAGCAATTCAACAAGCGGATTATCAATGGATTTTGTTTTATCCTTGTTTATATTTCTTTGCGATGTGGGATGCATATAAAGATGCGGGAGGAGGAAAGCGAGCCTTTTCCTTTTTACCGTTTGTATTTTCCGCCTATTTTGTTACCTTTGCATGTATGTTTTCGTCTGAATTAAAACTATTTGGAGTATTATTAGGGCCAATCTGGCTATCCACTTTAGGGATTATCCCAGGGGTGGTTGTGGGGTTTATATTACAAGCAATCTTGCTAAAAGCAACGAATTAAATGGAACAAAAACACCTTCGAAATACTGTTCGGAGGATTTTTTTGCTTAAAAAATAGCAATAATTTACTAGGTTTGAAATAACACGATTAAAATGCAGTTATTAGCCATCTTCTACTCCAAATTTTTAATTTATCGTTAAGAAATAATTTGTTTTTCATGGTCTATATAGAAGATGTTTTTTTATTTTGGGCTTTTGTATACATTGCTTATCCAGTATATATTAAGGAGAGAAAAATTAATGATAGAGAGGAGCGGTGGGATGATTATAAGAAAGCGCACGAAACCTTTGATACTACGTAAATATGAAATACTGCGAACACGCTTAAAGCGTAATTTTCCTAGAATTCAGCAGATCGATAGAGCATATGGAAAATACATGAAAGGATATATGGGTGAGGTGAAGGTCGATTATTATCTGCAATTTCTTGAACAGATCACTACGATTCTCCAGGATGTCTGTTTAAAACTGGATGGGAAAAGTGTTCAGCTTGATAATATTATCATTTCGCAGCACGCAATTTATATCGTTGAAGTGAAAAACTATAGTGGCACAATTATTTTTGATACAACACTTAACCAGTTTATTCGAGAAGACGGCAAGAAAGAGACAGGGTTTAGCCACCCAATTACACAGGTAGAATTACAACAGCTTAAACTTCAAAACTGGCTCCATCATAACGGCTTCACAAATATTCCCATCTATTATTTCGTCGCAATAAGCGAACCATCTACCATAATAAAAGTTATAGGAGATACAGAGCCAATAGCCAAAGTAGTTGCACACGGCGAACGGATTCCCCACATCATACTAGACATTGAAAAAAAGCTTGAGAACACGAACAAAATCATCCATCAAAAAATCGGACATATGATTTTAAAGAAATGCATTGACTTTGACCGAGATATTATGAAAGAGCATGAGATCAAAAGAGAGGACTTAGTGAACGGCGTAAAGTGCACGAACTGTGACATGCTTGGAATGCAGCGGACACCCAGAAATTGGGTGTGCCCAAAATGCGAGCATAAAGATCGACACGCACATCACCTAGCAATTAAAGAATATTTATTGCTGTACCAATGGATAACGAATCAGGAATGTAAAAATTTCCTCCAGGTAAACTCCCGATACATGGTAAACAAAGCATTAAAGAATATAAATCTAACCTATGAACCAGCAAATAAAAGATGGATAAAAAATAAGCAGAAATAACGTACCATCTGCCCACGCTACGACACCAAACAGAAAATTAAAGCACGCTCCCACTACGCTACGACGCCAAACGCAAAATTAACGCACCATCCGCCCACGCTATGACACCAAACGCAAAATTAAAGCACCATCTGCCCATGCTACGACACCAAACAGAAAATTAAAGCACCATCCACCCAAGCTATGACGCCAAACACAAAATTAACGCACCATCCGCCCATGCTACGACACCAAACAGAAAATTAAAGCACCATCCACCCAAGCTATGACACCAAACAGAAAACTAACGCACCCTCGCCTCAAGCTATGACACCAAAGACAAAATTAACGACCCCTCGCCGCACATTACGACACCAAACACAAAATTAACTCACCATCCGCCTCAAGCTACGACACCAAACAAAAAATTAACGCACCACCCCGCCCACACAAAAAAAGACCTCCAGCCACAGCTGAAGGTCTTCTATCATTCTAGTAAAATCTTTTAAAGCTATCAAAATGCTTCTTCCAATAGGAATTGTCTAAGCTCGTAATTTGTACGCCGTTTGATGTTCCTGCGTGGATAAATTGGTTGTTTCCGAGATAGACTCCCATATGAGAGATGCCTGATTTATATGTTCCTTCAAAGAATACAAGGTCTCCTACTTGTGGTGTGTTCACGTAAAAGGAACGGTCGAAGTAGCCTGCTGCTGATGTTCTAGGCAAGTCCATCCCAGCTTGTTTGTATACATAGTAGATAAATCCACTACAATCGAATCCGCTCGGTGTAGAACCACCCCATACATATTTGACGCCACTCATGCTTTTAGCTGTGCTAATAAGCTTGTCCACATTGTAGCTTACATCAGTTGCTGGAGCATTGTTTGAACTTCCGCCTGAGTTAGATCCGGATGAGCCATTTGAACTACTTCCGATACTTAGCTTCTGTCCGATTAAAATGAGATCAGAGCTTAAGCTATTCCATTTTTTCAAGTTGCTAACTGTAACACCATGTCGTGTAGCAATACGTGATAACGTGTCGCCTGACTTAACGGTGTAGACAGAAGATGAGCTTGAAGAATTGCCGGATGAACTAGATCCAGAAGAACTAGAACCAGATGAGTTTGATGATCCAGAATTTCCAGTAGACGCTCCGTTCTTACTTACAACAAACTTATTCCCAGGGTAAATTAAGGTTGTGTTTAAGTTGTTCCATTTCATCAAGTTAGATAATGAGATTCCATGTTTGGAGGCAATGCCGCTTAACGTGTCCCCTCGTTTTACTGTATATGTAGTAGATTTATTAGTTGAAGTGTTTGTATTCGTACTTGATGATGATCCCGTGCTCGAAGATGATTTCGTAGTCTGAATGACTTGATTCGGGAAAATTAAATCCGATCTCAAATTATTAATCGATCTCAGTTCAGATACGCTTGTACCATATTGCTGTGCAATCTTCCATAGTGAATCTCCGCTCTTAACCTTGTGTGATGCTGCTTCTGCTTCCTCAGCTGCAAAAATAGCTGATGCAATCGCCGCACTTGCAGTAACCGACATAATAATTTTCTTGTTCGCCAATTTTTTATCCCCCTGTTGTAATCAAATAGTATAGTAATTCCAGTAAATACTTGCCAGTTCGGCAGGTTATGATTTTATCCTGGAAAATTCGCCAATTTATTTCTGAATATCCATGTTCTAACAGAAACTAACACTATTATAGCTATTATTTCAAAATTATTATAGATTAATAGGACATTTGTAACATGATTGTAATGTAAAGGTTTGGTAAAGATCTAAAAAAGTGTTATGATGTCACATCTTGTCCTTGATTTATGAAACAAAAAAATTCCCATACAAATCAAAAACTATTCCCAAAATCTTTTATCACCACCTCCAACACTTTCTGATACCGTTAAAGAAGGATTAAACTTAGAAATGAGCAGTGAAAGTGAACAATTATCAGAAAAAAATCAGGTGATAAGTGGTTATATTCATCAGTTTGTAACTGAGATTACAACAGGTCCGGCTCTAGTAACAGAAATTTCGAATACAACGGTTGAATCTTTTCAAGTAAAAATGCTTTAAATGATCAGTATAGATACCGTCCCACATCCTGTTTTCATGACTTTAGACACCTATAATTTTACGGTTCTATATGATATAATAATACTAGGTAAAATTACTTAGTTAATTACCATAAAAATACATTATGAATTATAGCTATCAAAACAAATACATAAAGTAATTCGTAATTTAGTGAAATCTGGAATCCAACGAATTGGAAATAAATACAGAAGCATTATCGTGAATCATTAGGTTTTGTATTCTAAATCACTTCTTGATGCAATAAAAAATATGGATATCAACTGTATTGATGCTTGTGTAACTATTTATTCTTTTGTTTTATAAAATAATCGGTGAGAGTGGAAATGTGATAGATATTGTATACATTCTCAAATCTTACTTTGAGTACGTGATGGTGATAAAAAAGTAGACTTGTATAGATATGGTAAGAGCAACAGGTGCTCGAGGCATAACTACAATAATCGCACTTTCTCATAGAAATAGTGAATATGATAATTACGTAAAGTCAATTATCGTTCCCAAGAGCGAAATTTGTTGCTAATTGAACTGCCTGCAAAGTCCGTTAAAATGGTTGCTTTAACACAAGTAACAGTAGTAAGCCACGTTGAAAAATTGGGAACAACATTCAAAAATTCGCTAATCAATTCATTGATTCCAATCTTATATTGACTAAAAACTAAACTAGAAAAAAATAGCAAGAATAAGGATAGAATAGAAAATATCTAAAAAAGGGTTAATCAGGTGATACATTTTCTCATCGTAGAAAATTAGAGGTTACTTTTATGATGGTATAGAAGCCATTGTTAAAAGAACAGATGATATAAACGTTATCGGTGCAGTGGATAACGGAGAAATTGCGAACAAGCAGATGGAATACCTAAAACCAGATATTGTGATCATGGATATTCATATACCACAAATGGACGAGATTCGCACAACAAAATATATGAAAAAGAAGTATCCAGAAGTAAGTGTTTCATAATTTCCAGAATTAATGTTGGTGCAGATGGATTTTTAGTGAAAGCAGTTTACGCTGAGCACTTGCTGGAAGCTATTCGAATCGCCTATCGGGGAAAAACAAAAAACAATCTTTTCAGGCGAAGTAGCACGCACGGATGCTTGTTGCTCGAATAAGTCAACTGACAAAGAATAGTGAGCAAATATTTACATTACGTCTTGAACGTCTTGGATATTCCTTTACAAAGCGTGAGACAGGCATTGCATTCATATTGCAAATTGCCCACAAAACTATTTCTTGGAGAAGGCACGGTAAAAAATTACTTTAGCTAGATTTATAATAAACAGAATATATGAAACCGAGCGAATATTGTTGAATTTATCAACAAGGTCACACGGCAGAATTCAAATTAGAGGAAATGACCTATTAGTGACTTTTATTGTAAGAAGTCACTAAAATAGAAGCTTGTTACTAAATGTTGTTAAGACAGTAAAAACTAAAGAATAGGTAGGAAAGTTGAATGGTGACTATTTTATACATAAGTAAGACCTCATTTTCTAGGTTGATTATACAGAAAATTAAGGAAGAATCAGAAACGGAGTTAATTGGATGTGTGTTGTATACAACATCCGCTCTCGTCATTGAAAAGAAGTCGAATGTTATTTTGTTGGACGCAGAATTAATTCCAATGTCCGAGACAACAGCCGCTATTAAACAAATAAAAGCGGCCACCCCTTTTGTCAAAATTATCACGATAGTAGATGCTTCACAGCTAGATAATTCAATAGCATTCATTGAAGCTGGCAGTGATGGCATCATCGAAAAGCATATGGACTTTGAAGAAAAACTGATGCCAGTCATTCTTTCTGTTCAAGATGCGCATTATTATGCTCCTTCCAGCGTAATTATAAATCTATTAGGACGTTTAGATGAATTAAAGAAAGATAATTTTGACCTATTTCAGAAATGTTTAGTGGAAAATGGAATTCACATTTCGACAAAAGAATCTCTAGTTGCTTATTTTCTCAAAAAGGGTTTAATGAATAGAGAAATCGCAGAACATATACAGATTAGAGAAGGAACTGTAAAAGTACATATCAGTCGAATCTATAAAAAAGTTAACATCAGGGGAAGGGAAAATGTGGTACACTATCTAAATGAAATGATGTCGAATCGTATACGAATCGAAAATTAAAAGTTAGCAAAATAAATTAAAATTTTAAGATAGATCATGTCGATGACATATCGTAAGAGACTTATATTTCTTAAGTTACTTGACTCCATAATTGTCAGCATAACTACTTCATATCGATATAGATTTTATATCCAGTACATACAAAAGTTTTATTTGCGGAACCAATCCTATGGTGAATAATTGTACCTTTAAAAGTCATCATTTATTTGTATTGATTTACAGGCTCTATAATAAGATTTAGGCATATGCCGGTGTCGGAAGTAAGTGACTGTAAAACTTTTATAGTATATCAACTATCTAAATGTCAAAGGAGTTAATGATTCATGCACTAGAAGTCAATTTAAATACAGACTACCTAAATTCGTTTTACTTTCCTTAACATACCAGTGAAGATTTTGAGAAGAGTCTTTACAGTAAGCGTACATATATTTATAATATCGTAATTGTCATGAAACGTTTTATCAGAGTACACATAGTGCTTTTAACACTGGACACAATATTCTAGAGAAATTGATGGTAACTATTGCGAATTTGAAAGCTTTAAGTAAAATCATCCAGGAGAAAATTAGAGTTTGATAAAGTATTTGAACCTATTAAGCCTAGAGTGGTCCTAGCTACCTATGCTTCAACAGCCGCCTACATGAAGCTGTTGGATTTAGACCACAAACGTCTATTGAAAAAGGGTTACAGAAGTTCGCTGATTGGTATGTAGAGTATTATGATAAGAAGTAGTTTATTAAAGCTCGCTATGTACATTTAAAATTAAATAAGGAGTGAGTTCTCATGAAAATAACAGTAGCAGGTACCGGATATGTCGGCCTATCCAACGCAGTACTTCTAGCGCAACACAACGAAGTAACTGCACTAGATATCAACCAAGAAAAAGTAGACATGATTAACAATAAGAAATCGCCAATTGTTGATGAAGAAATTCAAACATTCTTAGAAACAAAGGAACTAAATTTAACAGCTACTACAGACTCAACAGCAGCTTTTAAAGATGTTGAATATGTTATTATTTCAACACCAACAAATTATGACCCAGATAAGAATTATTTTGATACAAGCTCGGTTGAATCGATAATTGAAACGGTTATCGGCATAAATCCGAATGCCATCATGATTATCAAGTCAACAATCCCAGTGGGATATACGAAATCAGTACGTGAAAAATTTAAGAATGATAACATCATTTTCTCTCCAGAATTTCTAAGAGAAGGTAGAGCCTTATATGATAATTTATATCCATCTCGAATCATTGTAGGGGAGCAATCAGAACGTGCGGAGAAGTTTGCTGATTTATTAGCTGAAGGTGCAATCAAGGAAGATATCCCTGTGTTATTCACAGATTCTACTGAAGCTGAAGCGATTAAATTATTTGCAAATACCTATTTAGCAATGCGTGTTTCATTCTTTAATGAGCTTGACACATATGCCGAGGTAAAAGGGTTAAACAGCAGGCAAATTATTGAAGGAATTGGACTAGATCCTCGAATTGGTGATCACTACAACAACCCCTCGTTCGGCTATGGCGGCTATTGCTTACCGAAGGATACAAAGCAGCTACTCGCAAACTATGCAGATGTACCGAATACTATTATTAAGGCAGTTGTTGATGCTAACTCTGCACGAAAAGACCATATTGCTGATATGATTACAAAACGAAATCCTAAGGTTGTTGGTATCTACCGTTTAACAATGAAGACAGGTTCCGATAACTTTAGACAATCAGCTATTCAAGGTGTAATTAATCGAATAAAGGATCAAGGAGTAGAAGTAGTCATTTACGAACCAGTACTTGATTCTAATGAATTTGATAGCTCACGAGTGATTAAGGATTTTGCAGCGTTTAAACAGGAAGCTGATGTAATTGTTGCAAACCGTTTGTCTGATGAGTTGAAAGATGTGAAAGAGAAAGTTTATACGCGAGACGTGTTTAGTAGGGATTAAGAGAGCGTTTACCTGTATAGAATAACTTATATCGACGAACCCTATCCTTGGTAGCTATTATACTCGGGATAGGGTTCACTTTAATATTCAATCGAACACATCAATCATTAGATTCAATCAATATCCTCAAACGTCCCCCCTAGCTTCGATAGGAAGCGCGTTGGAAGAAAGTATCGCCCTAGCAAAAAGTATCTTTAAAAATAGTCCAATTGCTGTGATGCAAGCAGAAAGGCAATTAATCATGGGGTTGAGGTTCAGTTCCTTTGTAGAAGGCCATGGTAATAGAAGCAGAAGCGTGGTTGGTTAATTTTGCTACAGAAGACCGAGTAGAGGGATTACGAGCATTTGCTGAAAAGGATAAACCGAATTATAAGGGGAGGTAGATCTTTGCAGCCTGTCAATAGATTACCATATCTGCTCTAAAATAATCCGTGGGCAGGTTCCTCGTTCCATGAAACGAGAGAACCGTCCCCATGTTTCACCCATATTTCAACTCCAAATATAAAAAGCAGACCTAAGAATGGCCTGCTTCCTTATTTCTTATTCGCTTCATAAACTTTCAACAATTTTCCTTTTACTTTCGTATGCTTCATCGATTCCAACACAAGTGACCCTTTTCCATTTAATATCTCTACGAAAGATGCCGTATCTTGGATTGTAATGATACCAATATCCTCTACAGCTACACCATCTATTTTTGCAATGGTGCCAACGAAATCAACTGCTCGAAGCTTCTTTTTCTTTCCGCCATTAAAATATAACTTCATGATTTGTTTATTTAGTTGCTCACTTTTAGACTTTTTCAAGGTTGGTCGCTGGTTCATTTTTTCCTGAAAAGCAGATTTATTACGTGCAACGACTTCCATTGCCGGTGCATGCTTCGCTGGAATATTAAAACCAATATATTCCTCTATTTCATTCAAAAAGCGATCTTCAAATGACGTTACCAAGGTAATCGCTTTTCCACTCAAGCCTGCTCGTGCCGTTCTTCCTGTTCGGTGGACATAGCTTTCTTTTTCCAATGGGATATCATAATTAATGACATGGGTAATATTCTCAATATCAATTCCTCTTGCAGCTACATCCGTCGCAATTAAATAACGGAATTCTCCCTTTCTAAAATCATTCATGACTGCTAAACGATCGTCTTGTTCCATGTCGCCATGGATTTTAGCCGCGCTATAGCCTGAATCGGTTAATGCCTCACACAACGTATCGACTCTATCTTTTGTTCGGCAAAAAATGATGCAGCTGTCTGGGTTTTCAAGCACTGTTATGTCTTTAAGCAAGGAAAGTTTACCTTGTTCAGGAACGTTATAAAGAAAATGTTCGATTTTATCGGTCGTCAGTCCGGAAGCTTTTATTTCAATATCAATTGGGTCTTTCATATACTTCACTGCTAAGCTTTTTACTGCTTCTGGTAAGGTAGCCGAGAATAACAGGGTTACCCTTTCTCTTGGTAACTTATTAATAATCGCTTTTACTTGTTCAATAAATTCCATATTCAACATTTCGTCTGCTTCATCAATGACAAGATAGCGAATCTTCTCGAGGGCAAGTGTACCTCTTTCAATATGATCATATACACGTCCAGGGGTCCCAACTACAACATGGTTTTTTTGTTTCAATTCGGTCTTTTGAATGGCAATCGGTTGTTTCCCATAAATGGCTGTTGCCTTTATCCGTTTCAATCTTCCTATATTGGTCAAGTCATCCTTCACTTGGACAGCGAGTTCTCTTGTTGGGGTTAAGACAAGTGCCTGTGGCTTATTTTCGATCCAATCGACTAGCTCACAGATTGGAATCCCATAAGAAGCTGTCTTCCCGCTTCCTGTTTGTGATTTCGCAACGAGATCTTTCTCCTCTAACACAATTGGAATTACCTTGCTTTGCACCTCTGTTGGGTTTTCGTAACCTAAGCTCTTTAGAGCAGTCATGATGTCTTCGCTTAGTTTATAATCGGTAAAACGTATCTCTGTCATTTGTTAACCTCTTTTTTGTTGTTTTTTTCTTGTATTTCCGTTCTTAGTATTGCTTAAAGACCAGTATATCATGAAACAAGGGGAGGGGTTCTCTCGTCTCATGTGATTGACATCCGGTGCCTGTCGCTTGAGTGATAAGTTATGGATTGGTAACATTAAAAACGGTGTAAAATATAGATAGCTATATGTAACAAAAATAGACTATAATAAGAATATGACGAAAGAAGAGGAGACAATACATGTCCAACGAAAAAAAGCTTAGTACCAGAGAGATTGTACAACAGCAACTGGAACGAAAGAAACAAGCGCAAGCAAACAATACAAACACCAAAAACGGCAAAGGTGGAGCAAAGCATATGCAAAGCCAACTCGCGAAGAAACCGAGTATGACGCGCCGTAAAATGGGAAGTTAATGCTAATTTAAAAAGTACCGTTTATATATAAACGGTACTTTTTGCTGTTTACACAGACTCTAGGATCAGAACGCTTCTGTTTTTAGAACTTCGATTTTCAAAAAAAAAGACCTACCTATTGGGTAAGTCAAGTTCCCGATATGCATCCTGATATTTCCCGCCTGAAGCGCCTGCAGCAACCTCGGCATGGTACAAAGCCTTAAGCGCAAAGCTCTTTTCAAGATCGTGTTCTTTCATTAGTTTTTTAACTCTTTTTGTAATTCTTCATTGTGCATAACTAGTTTTTTCATGTGAGATGTATAATATTTCATCTGCTACTTTAATCCTTTTGTATCCAATTATTTATGTAGTAAGTACAGCATTCGTACTGTGTAATTGCCTTATTGCCTTAAAATTGCTTACACAACCTTTAATTTAAGGTGTCTGTCACTACCTATCTTCTTAGATGGATACTGCCGAATTTCCCCTCTTGCCATGCTATTTACCATCAAGTGTCATGAAATTACCATTGATTGCAGTGTGTTTACCAAAGTCTAACAGGGGGGTGTAATTTGTAATAAACTATAGATAAACGGCCATTGGGATATCACTGTCCCAACGGCTGTTCAGTAATCATTTAAAACTCTTATCTTCTAATTGCATATTAATAATCTCCATGGCCCAACGAATGCGTTCATCATGGTTTAAATCCTCTTCTTCGGTCCATTTTCATGTGGTTAATAGTCTTTCTACTTAAAAGGCAACATTGTCCAGAAGTAGAGCAGGCCTATATAAATCCTTTTTCTACCGCCGGGTATTTATTGCTCTAATTCTTCTTGGACGGATTCTGGAACCTCCTCCCAAGACACTTCATCATAAGATGTAACTTCATTTTCTTGTTTAACATACAATTTCAAGTACGCACCTTGTTTTAATTCTTTTTGTGCAGAAAACTCTACATTCAACACGTTACCATCTTCATGATATGCGGGAAGTTCATACCAATAGGTTGTCATAATTTCTCCCGAGTCAAGCTGAGACTCATCTGTATAAGAAGGGACTCCAACCTGCACATATACATTTTCTTTTCCAAAGCGATTAAAATCAACCGTGGCCAGTATCACTACTGCAGCCACCAATAGAATAGAAACTATACCAATCGTTATACCAATTATTTTTTTCATTTAATTTCCCTCCTGAATTGTATTAAAAATGGTCTTATGAAACCCTCGTATGGTGATAAAATAATAAATAATATAAATGAACACATACGCCAACATCCAAATTGTGATTGGTACCCATAGTTCCATTTGGAAAAGGCTAGAAAATGCAATCAAAGCGACTGTACCATGCAGTAATCCAAGGATGAGCGGTGCTATAAATATGAATCCTACTTGGTAACGAATGGTACGCTTTATCTCTTTTTCAGGCACACCAATCTTATATAATATGGAATACTTATCCTTATCATCTTCAGCCTCTGTCATCATTTTAAAGAAAATAATACTGCCAGTGGCAACAAGAAAAACGAGACCTAAGAAACTACCAACAAATAACATGATTCCTGATCCTTCTAAAGAATCTTGAAAATCTTGCGCTGCGCTGGAGAAGTCTACTGTTGATGACTTCGCTTCTAATTCCTGGGACAAGTCTAAGTGCTCTTTATAATTTTCTACTTGCACTGCTTGATAAGTCGATTCTTCAGCATTCAAATCATTGTAAGCTTTATCATGAGCAACAATTACCGTACCAGGCACTGTAGAAATATTGAAGATAGATTCTCCATAAATTTGTACAACTTCATAATCTACTTTATTAAAAGAAACTTCCTTTACATCTTCCGTCCATTGTTCATCATAAAAAGGTTCTATCAAGGCAACTTCGTCCTCGGTTATGTTTAAGGAATCAATATCCCATTCAAGCGCTTCGGCCAACTGCTCAAATGCAGAATGGTCAATAACTGTATACGCTTTTTCCATTTGTTCACTGTTCATACGAATATTCTTGGTGTCTACATGAATCGATTCTTTTACAATAGAATCATCGATAGCTTCTTCTTGCCCTTCCCACATAAAGGAGAATGGTGTATATTGTTCTACGTTTTCCTCCGTGTCATAATACAATCCAAACACTGCACCACCCGCTGTAATCGTTGTTGCACTTAACGTAGCTATAATGGTTAATGTCTTTGCATTTCCACGAATTCGATACAACAATTGGGAAGCAGTCATTAAATTGAGACCTTTCCATGCCCAGAACTTCCTTTTTTTCAACATTTGAAGTACGAAAACCAACACACTGTTAAATATGAGATACGTACCCAACACGGTTAAGGCAATGATTACAATTGGCATTGCTAGGCCTAAGAGCCGCCACGCTTCCGAAGTTAAATCTTGTAATGCTAACCAATAAGCGCCCGCCAATGTAGCTAGTCCAAGAATGACTGAAATAACCCTAGCTTTTGGCAATTCTTCTCCTTTTTTCGATGCATGAAATAAATCAATCAATTTAAATCGATAAATGACTCGATAACCTTGCAACGATGTAAAGAGGAATATAATCAAGAATACGATAATTGTTTCGATAACAGCATTTGGTGAGAATGCTAGACCAATCCCGATATTCAATCCCATTAACTTTAAAAGAAGAGAGAGTAGTAGTTGAGATAGGAAGAAACCTGACACTACTCCAACGATTAAGGAAACCATCCCTATTACCATATTTTCAAAGAACAATAGAAAACCAATCTTTTGTTTTCGTACACCCATTAAAGCGTATAATGCTACTTCCTTCTTTCTTTTCCTCATAAAAAAAGAATTTGAATACAGAATAAAGATTGCAACAAAAATGATAAGCACAAACGCGGAAGCACTCATTATACCGCTGATTTGTTTTGACTGTTCTGCCAACCCACTAATATCACCACTATGTTTTAACGTTGCAAACGTAAAAAATATAATGATGGAAAAAATAGTTGAGCCAATATAAAGTCCATAACTTTTCATGTTTCGACGGATATTCTTCAGTGCTAAATTAAACAATGTCATGCCCGTCACCATCCAGTTGTGCTAATTTCTCTAAAATCATTTGGTAAAACTCTTTTCGTGAGTGTGTACCACGAATCATTTCTCTGGATAAACGTCCATCACTGATAAATAGTATTCTTCTGCAAAAGCTTGCTGCAAATGCATCATGCGTCACCATCATGATGGTTGCTTCCTGATCTTCATTTAATGAACTCAAGGCTTTTAATAAATCCGTTGCTGACTTGGAATCAAGTGCCCCAGTAGGCTCATCTGCAAAAATCAATTTTGGGTTAGAAACGAGCGCTCGGCAAGATGCAGTGCGTTGTTTCTGGCCACCGGAAATTTGATAGGGATATTTATCGAGTATTGCTTCAATCCCGAATGCTTTTGCCATTGAATCTACTTTTACATCAATTTCTTTTATAGAATTTTTTGCAATTGCAAGCGGTAATACGATATTCTCACGTACCGTTAAAGAATCTAGTAGGTTGTAATCTTGAAATATAAATCCGAGATGGTCCCTGCGAAAATCAGCAAGCTGATCCCTTTTCATTTTTGCGATATTATCATTTTCTATATAAATATCACCTTTAGAAGGGGTATCAATTGTCGCTAATACATGAAGTAATGTTGACTTTCCAGCACCGGATGGTCCCATGATTCCTACAAATTCACCATGATCTATCGTAAAGGAAATGTCCTCCAGCGCTTTAAATGTATTCGCTCCTTTTCCAAAGACTTTCTCAACACTTTTCACCTGTAATAAGGATTCCATTATTCCTCCACCTCTTTCGTATGTTGTCTTTACTATATCCCTCCATCCTTAAACTACAATCACAGGAACCTTACAAAAACCTTAAATACGTTTTTTCCTCGCAAATTCCTGTTAAGATAGAATAAATTAGATGATAATAACAAGTATGAAAAGGTGATAAACATGGAAAGACCACGGATTCTCATTGTTGACGATGAACAAGACTTATGCCAATTAATAAAAACAAGCTTAACAAAGGAAGGGTTTTCTGAAATCAATTTGGCAGGCACGATAGAAGAAGGATGGAAAAGATTTCAAGCTTTCCAACCAAACCTAGTAATATTAGATGTTATGCTTCCTGATGGTGAAGGTTATGATTTGTGTAAAAGAATAAGAGAAGTTTCACGTATCCCTATTCTCTTCTTGTCTGCTAAGTCCGATGAAGTGGATAAAATATTAGGTCTGGCAATCGGTGGAGACGATTATATTACGAAGCCTTTTAGTCCAAAGGAGATGGCCTATCGCGTGAAGGCACAACTTAGGCGCGCAGGTGTCTATACGATAGAGGCAACTGCAAAGACAACAGCAGCTAAGGCGACAAACGTTGGTCCTTTTGAAATCAATTCAGATGAAACGGAGGTAAAAAAGGACGGTCAAATACTTGAGTTAACCGCTAAAGAAGTTGGATTAATGGCATCATTTATGCGGAATCCGAACCAAATCCTCAGCAAAGAAACCTTATTTCTAAATGTATGGGGAGAAGACTTTTATGGTGCTGATAATACATTAATGGTGCACATTCGCAGGCTTCGGGAAAAAATTGAAGACAATCCGTCTGATCCTTCCTATATTTTGACGGTAAAGGGACTAGGTTATCGATTCGTGCCACATAATTAAACTTAAGTTATGGATTTGTGCATAAATATAGACTTTCCTTTTTAAGGATAGGTGATAGAAAATGAAATGGAAGCTAACCGCTCGTTATTTAATATCCATTTTAAGCATCGTATTTATTGTCATTATTGTAAACACTATAATCTTATTTGGACTGCTTATTTATCAAGCATCCCAGAATACAGGTGATTCAGAAAACAGTTCTGGTGAAAATTTCACTCGCACATTCAGCCAATACCTAAGATTAGAGGATAATCAACCATATGTGACAGAAGAAGGAGAGACTGCCTTAGAAGGATTTGGTGCCTGGCTGCAAATCTTAGATGACAATGGAAATGTGATTTCGTCCTATCAAACTCCAGATCATGTCGCGACAAATTACACCCCCATGGAGCTTATACACAAATATAAGTATATGGATGATGAATTGCATACGTACTTTATAGGCGAGTATGAAGGGTATAGTTACTTAATTGGTGTGCCAGATTCCAATGAAAAACGTGAAGTATTTATGCTGAATCCAGCCGCAATCATGATGTATGCTTCTCGGTTTTTTGGAGTCATTATCATCGTCGATTTAATTATTGCGGCAGTCATTGGCCTCTTGTTCAGTACTATTTTAACAAGACCCATAAATCGCATTATTGAACGAATTAATGAACTAAAGGAACGACAATTCCACACAGAAAAACCAAAACGCCCGGGTATATACAAACCAGTTTTTGCAAATCTAAATAATGTTTCGGCGACATTGCAAGAACACGAAAAAGAACGCAATAAATTAGAAAAAATGCGAAATGATTGGATTCGTAATGTCTCGCATGACATCAAAACTCCACTCGCTTCCATTCGTGGTTATGCAGAACTCTTAAGCGACGACAATGTTTCGTCACATGAACGCCTAAAGTATGCAGAGGTAATCGAGCGACAGTCTCTTTATATGAAGGAATTACTAGATGACTTCAATCTTACCATGCGACTCAGGAACCAAGAAATGCCGCTTCAAAGACAGGACACAAATATGGAAGGCTTTGTTCGAGAAATGGTCATTGATTTACTAAATGACCCTCAATTTGGCTCGTCGCAAATTCATTTCCATAGTGAAAATAGCGAACTAAGCTGGAAAATAGACCAGCATTTAATGAAACGCGCTTTGCTCAACTTTATGTATAATGCATTCATTCATAATGATGAAAATGTAGAAGTTTTTGTAAATATTACAGAAGACGCTATTACCATACACGACAATGGAAAAGGTATTTCCCCTGAAGAGCAGACCCAAGTTTTTGACCGCTATTATCGTGGTACAAATACTGGAAATATACGAGGAACCGGCCTTGGAATGGCAATTGCTCGGGATATTATAGTAGCTCATGGAGGGGAAGTTGAGCTTGCGGGCCAAGTTGGAAAAGGGACAACTATCAAGATATCGTTTTAACGTCTTTCCAAGCAACAGTTGTCATGATGTAAGTCCAAAATCTTTCGATAATGAACCAAACAAAAAACCTCCTATATAAAAGTTTCACACCACCATAGGTGTGCTCTCTAATTATATAAGAGGTTTTAACTGGTAAACAGTTTGGCAATCGGTGGTGAATTTCAGTGGGTGTAATTGTACGTTAATGGATTAAAGTAAATTGTTTGGAGTGCCTCTCTCCGAATATCTCAAGAGTGATAGAATTAATCCAACCTAAATTTCCAAATAAGTTATTAAATATATATTATGAATCAATTATATAGCCCTAATTCCTATTGTTGGAAATAGGGCATATTTTAATTTGAGGCGGAAAAGTAAATGAAAAAGTATGCATTAATTGTAGAATAACTTGAATTGTTGCATGTGAGGTAAACGGAAAGGAAACGAAACAGACATTAGCAAAACGTGTACATCGTTAGAGCCTAAGATGAATGAAAGAATCAAGTATGCTGTACAAGAGCCGTTCAGAGAAGATAGTTATGATTTGTTGAAACAATTTCTAGGCGGTGTGGATCGGGATTACTTTATTGTCGTCTGCTCAGATCGGAAAATCAGCCGGCAGCCATTAACCTATTCGAGACCCAACCCGCCAATCACTGGCTAAAAGACCTGAGAGAAATCTTTCATGTTATTAACGATAGTTATCAGACACAGAAGACTTCGGATGGTTCAATTAAAAAGCCAGCAAAAAGTTAAACCTCCATCGTCTTCTTAGGAGGACATGATAAGAGGAAGAAAATGATTTGTTTTTTGGCGAGACCTAGTCCTTACATAGAGGACCATTAAACCTAATTTATGAATAATTGCTAGTGATAAGGACTCGATTTTAAAAAAACGAAGGAGTAGATTAGATTCATTTTTAATTTACTAGAAGGAAATTGCGATAAGTAGAAAGAATAGTTTTAATTATAAAATAAATATATAAAGGAGTAAAGATGAAGGGAGGGATTTTTAGGAAAGAATATAGGGATTCATGATAAAACTACTATTTCTGTTACTATCGGGAACAACGTGAAAAGGTAAATTGATATTACGAGGAGGGTATTAAGGTGGCTAATATGAAAAATGACAGTTGGAAGAAATTTATGTTTTTTATAATTGTCTTTCTGATAATGTTGATTCCAGTGAGTGGAATATCTGCTGAATCTGAAAGAGATTGGATGACCAATGAAGAATTTCTTGTAAAACTAAGCGAAATTTTGGAGGCTAGTGATGGAAAAGTTGAGACGGATGTCGCCGGTTATTCCACGCAAGGAAATGAAGTAATGTCTGTACGTGTTGGTACTGGTGATCAAGTGTTACTAATCACTGGTAGCATACATGGCAATGAAAAAAGTGGTGGCGAGGCACTTGTGGAAATACTAGAATACCTTGGGACTAGCGATAGCTCCTTCGCTCAATCTGTTCGTAATGAGATTACTATAGTGGCTATTCCACGATATAATGTTGATGGTCTCGAGATACCGCAAAGACAAAATATCTTTCCGTGGGACGAAGTTGTTTCTGCTTACCCACATCTAGAGGGTGCTGCACCAGCTTGGTATTATAATGAGAGAAATGGTGGCTTTGATATTAATCGTGATTTTAATGCTGATTTGAACTATGAAGTTGCAGCGGAAGATTTACCTGGACACACGAATGATTTTGGTTTCTTTATAACGAAGGAATCTCAACTACTGAGAGATCTTTACGTGGAGTTGCAAGATGAGTTTAGTCATGTAGAAGCTTATGTTGATCTGCATCACATGGGGACCCCAGTAATGAATAAAACAGGTGAAGACGTTACAATTGCTATAGACTATCCACCTTTGGGGCCAGACGATAGTACAAAATACGATGACTATCCATTACTGGATCAGGATAAATCAAAACGTTATGCGTTAGCTGCAGCTCGTGGAGTAAAGGAATTCTCAGATAAAGAGGAGCCTGGTGTAGCCCAGTATATTGCCTTTCAAGAACGTGATTTTCCTGGACAAGCTAGATCTGCATTTGCTCTTAATGGAACGGCAACTGTTCTTTTCGAAATGCCTGGTCAACAACCCCAATTCGGCTATAATCAAGATCTAGTAGATCGTGTGGAAAACGGGTTATGGGGGATTATTTCTCACATGGCTGATGGTTCTATTGATGACCTGAATGGCGATGATTTTCTTACAGAAATACCTAGGTATTGGACAGACAACATAACTGACATGAGAGATGTTATGGTACGCTTTACGGAAGAGGATCAATTTGAGAATGATAGGGATGCTCGTTTAGTAGATAACCATTTAGCTGCACTAGAAATTTATGAAAATCAAGAGAATAGCGAGAAAATGGTCAAGCATTTGAATGGATTTAAAGTTTTACTTGATAATCAGCGAGAAAACGGACTAATCAAACAAGAAGCGTATAACAGACTCAATAGTGACGCCAATCTTTTACTTGAAAGATGGGAAAATAAACTCTACGATAATGCCAGCCTTTTATTTGAAGGATGGGACAGTAATTTAATAGATTAAGTTAGCGAGAGTACCCATTTATGTAAAGTTATTTTAAACAGGTGCTTACCCCTAACATACTAAGATTAGTATGTTTAGGGGTAAGCACCTGAATGGCCTGCTTTCTTACCTTTTATTCGCTTCATAAACTTTCAACAATTTCCCTTTTATTTTCGTATGCTTCATCGATTTCAACACAAGTGGCCCTTTTCCATTTAATATTTCCACGAAAGATGCCGTATCTTGGATTGTAATGATACCAATATCCTCTACAGCTACACCATCTATTTTTGCAATTGTGCCAACGAAATCAACTGCTCGAAGCTTCTTTTTCTTTCCGCCATTAAAATATAACCTCATGATTTCTTTATTTAGTTGCTCACTTTTAGACTTTTTCAAGGTTGGTCGCTTGTTCATTTTTTCCTTGAAAGCAGACTTGTTATTTGCAACGTCTTCCACTGTCGGTGCATGCTTCACTGGAATGTTAAAACCAACATATCCCTCTATTTCATTCAAAAAGCGATCTTCAAATGGTGTTACCAAGGTAATCGCTTTTCCGCTGGAGCCTGCTCGTGCCGTTCTGCCTGTACGATGGACATAGCTTTCTTTTTCTAATGGAATATCATAATTAATGACATGGGTAATATTCTCAATATCAATTCCTCTTGCAGCTACATCTGTCGCAATTAAATAACGGAATTCTCCTTTTTTAAAATCATTCATGACTGCTAAACGATCGTCTTGTTCCATACCGCCATGGATTTTATCGGCGCTATAGCCTGAATCGGTTAATGCCTCACACAACGTATCGACTCTATCTTTTGTTCGGCAAAAAATGATGCAGCTGTCTGGATTTTCAGCAATCGTTATGTCTTTGAGCAAGGAGAGTTTATTTTGTTCGTGAACATTATAAAGAAAATGTTCGATTTTATCCGTCGTCATTCCAGAAGCTTTTATTTCAATATCAATCGGGTCTTTCATATAATTCTGTGCTAAGCTTTTTACTGCTTCTGGTAGGGTAGCCGAGAATAACAGAGTTACTCTTTTTTTAGGTAACTTATTAATAATCGCTTTTACTTGTTCAATAAATCCCATATTCAACATTTCGTCTGCTTCATCAATAACAAGATAGTGAATCTTCTCGAGGGCAAGTGTACCTCTTTCAATATGATCAAATACACGTCCGGGGGTGCCAACTACTACATGGTTTTTTTGTTTCAATTCGGTCTTTTGAATGGCAATTGGCTGTTCCCATAGATGGCTGTGGCCTTAATTCGTTTCAATCTTCCTATATTGGTCAAGTCGTCCTTCACTTGGACAGCGAGTTCTCTTGTTGGAGTTAAGACAAGAGCCTGTGGCTTATTTTCGAGCCAGTCGACTAGCTCACAGATTGGAATCCCGTAAGAAGCAGTTTTCCCACTACCAGTTTGTGATTTCGCAACGAGATCTTTCTTCTCTAACACAAGTGGAATAACCTTGCTTTGCACCTCTGTTGGCTTTTCGTAACCTAAGCTCTTTAGAGCAGTCATGATGTCTTCGCTTAGTTTATAATCGGTAAAACGTATCTCTGTCATTTGTTAACCTCTTTTATGTTATTTTTTCTTATATTTGTTTTCTTAGTATTGCTTAAAGCCCAGTATATCATGAAATAGGTGGAGGGTTCTCTCGTTTCATATGTGCTTGACACGGGGCCCGTCACTTTCCGTTTCAGGTTGCGTATGAAGTTATTGATTGACAGCATCAAAAGCTTTGGAAAATATAGATAGCTAAATGTAACAAAAATAGATTATAATAAGAGTAAATGAACGGAGGAGACAATACATGTCCAACGAAAAAAAACTTAGTACCAGAGAGATTGTACAACAGCAGCTGGAACGAAAGAAACAAGCGCAAGCAAACAATACAAACACCAAAAACGGCAAAGGCGGAGCAAAGCATATGCAAAGCCAACTCGCGAAGAAACCGAGTATGACTCGCCGTAAAATGGGAAGTTAATAACTGATTTAGAGTACCGTTGAGATAGAAACGGTACTTTTTGCTTTTTTACAGATTCTGGGGTCAGACCGCTATTGCTTTTAGGAATCACTTCGATTTTTATGATTTTTACACAAAAAAAAGACCTACCTATTGGGCAAGTCAAGTTCTCGGTATGCATCCTGATATTTCTCGCCTGAAGCAACCCAATAGATTCGATAGATATTGTTTAAGAATATTGCTATAAATAGAGTTGTAGCAACCACATAAAGCGGATGGACGGTTGACCATCTTCCATGAGGGGAGGTGGTATAAAATGACGGCATATGAAGCAATCATCATTGCACTGACATCGAGTATAGTTCTAGTAAATGTGCTAGCACTAGTTGTGCAGATCGTCAAAGAAACAAGAAAAAAGTAACCGTCCTTCGCCCGATCAAAGTTTAGGATAGGTTACTTTTTAAAACTTAACCAACTATTCTGGTCAGCCGCTCTTCATGCGGCATGTAGTTGCTTTGGCTGAGCGTTAGTAGCACTCAGTCTATTTTATTCTATATTGCTTCTTAACTTATTATACATGAATACATTACCCATATGCAATAATTCTATAATCGATTTGTGAAGGTCAATATTATTGTTGAATTTAAGGAAAACATTTAGATTGTTGATTTGATACTCTGTTACTGCGATAACTGTTCTTAGTAAAGCTCAAGATGTATTCATGATGAATGACTGAATCCATTAACGCAACTGTAACATAATTAGTTACCTGTCACTCCACCATGCAACGATTTTTATCTTAAAATAATAGCCCTATTGTCCAATCTCCTTTAAAAATTTGTATCCTGTAATAAAACCGCCAATAAAATGTTTTTCAGATTCAAGTACGGTTATTCGGTTGAGCGCTGATTCAAGATTAAAAAATGCATCTTCTTGTTCTTTGGTACTGCATTGCTCTAGGGCATTGTTTAATGAATCGTCCAATTCTGTATATGCATTGTCACTATAGTTTAGATTATCAGTTCTATTTTCATACTTTAAGAGTTCAGTGTAAGCAATCTCTTTTAAAACTTCTATCATACCTTTCTCAAAAGCAATTTCAAGGTGTTTCATTGCTTCCATATCATTCTTATGAGGAGTTTCACTGTATATCCTCACTAAATTATCGAAGGGCACCATGGAAATTCGGGGCATATTAATTCCACCTTTCTTTTGTTCTTTGAAACTAGTATTTACAAATTGGTTTTATTCTAAACATCGAGATTGGTGAACTGTCTGTTTTAAATTTAGCATATATGAAGTTCCAAGCTTAAAAAGGTCAGAATTATTTTGAGAATAGCCTTTTTTATTTTTTAATCCAGTGACCTTGCTTCTAGGTATTCTTGTGTTGTACTACAACAAAGGTTTTTCATCAACAGATTCCAAGAAGGAGTGAAATAGATGTCTAATACCAAAGCCATGCCATTGAAAAAGGAACGGATATATTAGAAAATAATATCAACCACTTTAGTACCGATAATACAACGATACATGAGTCCAGTCAGCATATTCTTGATGCTGTACAGCAAATGTCGGCTGGAATACAAGAAGAATCATCTAGCTTAACGCTTGTAAATGAATCCATGAGTGAATCTTTGGAGGAGGCGAATGAAACGATAACGATCATCCAACAAATTGTTGAGGAACCAGATGAAATGGATGGAAGGGTTCAAGATGGTTCAACTGGCTTACATCACTTTATGTGGCAACCATTTGTATATGTTCCTGCTGCAGTTAATGAGGGACTTCTCACAAACTGGTTTACCAACTTAGGGAACATTGCTGCTTCCTCTGAGTCTATGACGACTCTATTTCCAAGAGCTGGATTTATGATGTATGGGAATACAAAAGTGTTTGGATCACTAGGTATTGCAATTGCTATTATTCTAGCAAGTAAACCAGAAAAACGTAAAAAGACAATTGGGGACTAATTGTACCTGTTGCATTAACAGCGGTTTTAACTGGTATTACAGAACCACTTGAATTTACTTTCTTATTTATTGCACTATTCCTATTCAGTTCATGCGGTACTTGGCGGGCTTATGGCAGTTATTCATTTTATGAGATTGGTAATAAGGTGGATAGCTTTTCTTTGGGTTACTTAAAAGTCTATTGAATATTTATTAGTTGAGAGGATCTTAAAAACACTTTTTTATTTGATTCTATGCATAGTTTAAATTCTAGAATAAACTAATTAAAAGCCCTACAGTTTAACGAAATGTTGACTGTAAGGCTTTTTTAATTTATTGGTAAATTAAATCTAAATAAAGTATTGCAACAATTCATGAAATATGATAGTCTCTAAAACATAAAAGTTTATTATAAAGAATGTGGTTTATTATAATAAACCAAAACTTAAATTACTTAATTAAGCCTTTTGATTCTAAGTAAGAATCTAGGAACAATTCTAAAAGGAGGAAGTAAAATGGAAACGGTTACTACCGAAAGGACATTTAAAAATTTAATCAATAACAAATGGGAAGAATCTTCTTCAAATGAAACATTAAAGAGTATGAATCCATCAAATAAACATGAGGTTGTTGGATATGTTCAAAAATCAGATAAGCAGGATTTAGATATGGCTGTAGAAGCAGCTGTCCAAGCTAGGAAATCTTGGCGAAAGATTGGAAAAGTGGAACGTTCTCAATATTTATATAAAGCTGCAAATATCCTAGAAGGTAGATTAGATGAAATAGCTGAGACGATGGCAAGAGAGATGGGGAAAACTCTTCCTGAGTCGAAAGGAGAAACGGCTCGTGGTGTAGCAATTCTTCGCTATTATGCTAGTGAAGGAATGAGAAAAGATGGAGACATGATTCCTTCGACAGATAAAGATGCGCTATTATATACGAAGCGTGTACCAGTGGGAGTTGTTGGGATTATCACTCCGTGGAATTTTCCGGTTGCAATTCCAATTTGGAAAATTGCACCTGCACTAATATATGGAAACACAGTCGTATTTAAACCTGCTACAGAAGCGGCAGTAACTGCAGCTAAAGTTGTAGAATGCTTGGCGGAAGCTGGTTTACCAGCAGGTGTACTTAACTTTGTGACTGGATCTGGATCAGTTGTTGGACAAAACCTTATTGATCATTCAAAAATTCAAGCAATTACCTTCACTGGTTCGGATACCATTGGAAAAGTAGTTGCGAGATCTGCTTCAGAACGTGGTATTAAGTTCCAACTAGAGATGGGTGGGAAAAACCCAGTTATCGTTACAAAGGATGCTGATCTTAACGTTGCGGTCGAGGCAGTAATAAGTGGGGCATTCCGTTCTACTGGACAAAAGTGTACCGCAACTAGTCGAGTCATTGTAGAAGAAGGCATCTATAATCAATTCGTAGAGAAACTTATTCAAGAAACGGAAGAAATCAAAGTTGGTAACGCACTAGGGGAAGACGTTTGGATGGGACCATGTGCGCATGAACAACAATTTAACACTGTTAAAGAATATCTAGAAATTGGAAGGGAAGAAGGAGCAACTCTACTTGCTGGTGGGGAAGTTCTGACAGATGGAGAATATAGTAATGGATTCTTCGTTACACCAACTATTTTTGGAGATGTTGATGCCGATATGAGAATTGCAAAAGAAGAAATATTTGGACCAGTTATCGCATTATTTAAGGCAACAGATCTAGAAGATGCGATTACTCAAGCAAATGATACTGAATGCGGATTAAGTGCTTCTATTTTTACAACAAATATCGGATCTTTCCTGGAATTTGTAGATGAAATTGAAGCTGGACTTGTTCGAATCAACGCGGAAAGTGCTGGTGTAGAGTTGCAGGCTCCATTTGGTGGAATGAAGGCAACAAGTACTGGTTCTAGAGAACAAGGCGAAGCGGCAAAAGAGTTCTACACAGAAATCAAGACTGTATTTGTTAAAGGTTAAATTTGAGCTTAGTTCTCCGGGGACAGGGGATATTGGTGTCTTCTTTTATCCCCTTATCTCTGGGAAAGACACGTAACCGAATGGAGGAGTGTGATTATGAAACAATCTCAAGAATTACTGGAAAAACTCGGTTACCCTTCTAGTGATTTAAGGAAATTACCGACATCACCGAAACGTTTTCCAGATGGTGCACAATATAGAATCGAATTACCTAGCACGGAAGGTCCGGTAGCGCTGAGAGAAACCTTAAAAGAGATTGATCGATACGGACTAGAAATTCACCGCATTTCCCAAGGTAGCGGTATTATGTTGTTAACGGATGATGAAATTAAAGAAATGTGTGAGTTAACGGCAGAAAGAGGAATGGAATTAAGTTTATTCGTAGGTCCACGTGGTACTTGGGATATTAGTGCACAACCTTTTACTTCTAGTGGGAAGGCGATGGGGTTACGTCACGAAGGTGTTGACCAACTAATATATGCTATGGAAGATTTAAAAAGAGGAGCTAGCTTAGGGCTCCGCGGAGCATTAGTAGCAGACGAAGGATTATTGCTATTAACGAAGGAAATGAAAAAAGAAGGTCAATTACCGAATAACTTTATCATAAAAGCGTCGGTACAAATTGGTGCAGGTAATCCTGTATCGGTAAAACTCATGCAAGATCTTGGTGCGGATACTTATAATGTTCCAACAGCGCTAACTTTACCTAAACTTGCTGCTATTCGACAATCAATTGATATTCCAATTGATTTATATGTTGAAGTCCCAGATAACTTTGGTGGTTTTCTAAGGTATTATGAAATTCCTGAAATTATTCGTGTGTTGTCCCCATTATATATTAAGTTCGGATTAAGAAACCACCCTGATGTTTACCCATCTGGAAAACAATGGGAAAGTACAAATGTATCTTTAGTAAAAGAAAGAGTGCACCGTGCTGCATTAGGTCTACAAATGATTGAACGCTATTATCCTGAAGCAAAAACATCCAAATTAGGAGCTGAAGGATTAGGAGTAGCGAAGGTTATTCAAACTAAAAGTTAAACTAAGAACCGATTCTCTATTATTCTATAAATAGATAATGGGTCGGTGGAACAAATGAAAGTGCTTACAATTTATTGTGATTGCCTCAAAATGGAGCTTGAGGCATTTTAGAAGATCGTAATCGAGGAGGAATAAAGTTTGTATAATTATACTTATTATATGCCTACAAAGGTTATCTTTGAATTAAATAGTGCAAGTAGAATAGGAGAAATATTAAAGTATGAAAATAAATATTCCGTACTGATTGTTACGGATAAAGGGATTACTACTGCAGGATTATTAAGTTCTTCTCTACAGTCTTTAGAAGAGAATAATATTCATTATGAAATATTTGATGAAGTAGAGCCGAATCCAAAAACATCAACAGTAAGAAAAGGTGCAGAAGTTTTGTCCAATCATTCCTTTGATGCGGTGATTGGGTTCGGTGGAGGAAGTTCCATTGATACGGCGAAGGCACTTGGTGTAATGGCTACGAATAAAGGAGATATCCTTGATTACGAAGGGGTAGAGAAACTTGTAAATGAGCCAATTTACACCGTTGCTATCCCTACCACGTCAGGAACTGGTAGTGAAGTAACAGCTTCTACAGTGATTACGGATGAAAATACATTATTTAAAGCTGCTATCATTAGCGAAAAAATTTTCCCTGATTTAGCAATCTTGGATGCTTCACTTACAATGAAATGTCCTCCATCCATTACAGCTGCGACAGGTATGGATGCTTTAACACATGCCATTGAATCTTATATTTCAAAGGAAAATAATCCAATTAGTGGTTCTGTTGCTCTTCATGCTATTTCTTTAATATCTGTAAATCTATCCAAAGCTTATTTCTACGGTACAGATAGAGAAAGTAGAGAAAATATGTTAGAGGCATCAATGTTGGCAGGCTTAGCATTCTCGCAAACTAGATTGGGGAATGTACATGCTATCTCTCAATCTTTTGGAGGGCTATTCGATATACCGCATGGTATCGCCAATGCAACACTATTGCCTTTTATTCTCAAATTTAATGCACCAGCATGTTTGGATCAAATGGTAGATATTGCTATAGCGATGGGGATTGATACTGCTAATGACTCTAAAGAAATTATTGCGGATAAAGTAATTGATACTATTGCGGAATGGAATCACTCATACGATATCCCTAATAATACAAAGGAATTAGGTGTAGATATTTCGCAATTAGATAAACTTGTCAAAGACTCCATGAGAAGTGGAAATGTGTTGGTTAATCCTAGATTAACTACTGCAAAAGATGTGGAAAAAATTATTAAGAATTCTTATGACGGAATCTTAAATGAAAGGGATGTTAAACATGAAAGCTTTGTGTAAGTTATGCGGAATCATCGTATTAGTATTATTGTTAGCTGCTTGTGGAAATGCTTCTAGCGGTGCCTCTGGAGGGGATAATAATAGTGCAGACGGAAATGGTGAAACATTCACCATTCGTGTTGCTCACTCATCTGCTGCAACAGATGACAGGTTAGAAAACTCTTTACAAGAATTTAAAAAAGCAGTTGAAGATCGAAGCGAAGGCAAAATTATTATTGAAACATATCCTAATAGCCAGTTAGGTGGTGAACGAGAGCAACTTGAAGGTGTACAAATGGGATCGATTGAAATGGCAGTTTTGTCTACTGCACCATTCTCTGGATTCTTTGAAAAAATGATGATTCTTGACTTGCCTTATATTTTAGATAGTCAAGAGGTTGCAGATGCTGTTCTAGATGGTCCATTTGGGGATAGTTTGTTTGATTCAATGTTAGAAGAAACAGGGATTAGAGGTCTAGCTTGGGGAGAAAACGGAATTCGCCATATGGCAAACAACTCTCATCCAATCGAAACTCCAGATGATGTTAAAGGTTTAAAAATTAGAACACAAGAAAACCCAGCACATATGGATATGATTGAAGCATTTGGTGGTAGCCCGACTCCAATTGCGTTTCCAGAATTATATAGCTCTTTACAACAAGATGTTATTGATGGATATGAAAACCCTTTCTCCCTAATCGAGGGAATGCGTTTCTATGAAGTAACAAAATATATCTCTCTAACTTCTCACGTAAATGGAGTGTATGCATTTATTGTAAATGACGCTTATTTCAGCAGTCTGCCAGAAGATGTACAAACTATTCTAGTAGAGGAAACGAAGAACTGGAGTGATATTCAACGGCAAATGAACAGAGATCAAGAAGCAGCGGGTATTGACTACATTAAAGAGCAAGGTGTAGAAGTGCTAGAATTAACGGATGAGCAGGTAGAAGAATTCAAGAGATTAGCGGAACCAGTTGTAGATTCTTATATCCCTAAAATTGGGGAAGACATATATCAAGAATTACAAGATGCTATTGCTGAAGTAGAGTCAAATTAACATAAAAATAGAACAATAAAGAAGTTATCCTTTTTTATTGTTCTTACTTTTCCTAAAGGGGTGAATCATGTGAAGAAAATATTAAACCAGACAGATAAAATTTTAACTAAGGTTGAGGAGAATTTGATATTTATTCTATTATTCTCGATGTTAATGGCTGTTTTTGCTAGTTTTATTAGTCGTTACTTTTTTGATGCCCAATTAAGATGGTCTGAAGAATTGTCTCGATATTTAATGATCTGGGCAACGTTTATCGCAGTGAGTTATGGGGTGAAAAAGGGAGCTCATATTACGTTGGACGTTTTAGTAGTTTATTTCAATGAAAAAGCTAACAAAGTGTTACGGACAATAAGTTATATTGTTTCTTCGATCTATTGTCTTGTAGTCATTTTAGCAGGTATTCCTTTCGTTAATAATCTAATGCAAACGGGGCAAACCTCTCCTGCAATGCAAATTCCAATGTATATTGTTTATTTCTCCATTGTTGTAGGGTCTATTTTAATGTTAATACGATATATTATTTTGTTTGTTAATGATATTTTCTATGGAAAAACTATTGAAAATACAAATAATTTAGATCAGAAGGTTTCTTAATAATCGAAGGGGGGGAGAGAGATGGCAGCATTGCTATTCTCATCATTAATAGGTCTTTTATTATTAAACGTACCTCTTGCTATCGCTGTGGGGTTAGCGTCCATTTTAGTACTGTACTTGGGGGATTTAGATCTTTTTGTAGCGGTACAAAGAATGATTACAGGATTAGACGTCTTTTCTTTAATGGCTATTCCTTTATTTATGATTGCAGGGAAAATTATGGAGATTGGTGGTATATCAAAACGCTTGGTTGATTTAGCTGCAAGTATTGTCGGGTCCATTACCGGCGGGTTTGCGATTATTGCAGTTATTTCTAGTATGTTCTTTGCAGCCATATCTGGTTCTGCTCCAGCAACAGTAGTTGCGATTGGAAGTATCTTAGTACCTGCTATGATTAAAGAAGGGTATGATAAGAAGTTCTCAATCGCACTAATTGCAGCTAGTGGAACAATTGGTATTATTATACCACCTAGTATCCCTTTTATTACATTTGGAATCTCTGCAAATGCAAGTGTGGGAGACTTATTTATTGCAGGAGTATTACCTGGACTTCTAATGGGATTAACTTTAATTATCTATTGTTTTATCATTTCTAAGAGAAAAGGATATAAGGGTTCAGAAAAAACAAGTATTAAAAAATTCTTTCAGAGTCTTAAAAGTTCTATCCTTGGTTTATTAATGCCACTTATCATACTTGGTGGAATCTATTTAGGTTGGTTCACTCCTACGGAATCAGGTGCTGTTGCATGTATTTATGGTTTAATCGTTTCTTTATTTATCTATCGTACGATGAAAATATCTGAGTTAAAAAGTGTTTTTGTTGAAGCGGGAACATTGTCAGCAATGGTATTATTCATTGTAGCAACAGCAAACCTAATGAGTTGGTTAATTACTGTTGAACAAATTCCATCGAAAATTGCAGGTGCATTGTCATCTGTTACGGAAAGTCCTTTAGTATTCTTATTTATTATAACTCTAGTATTACTAGTTGTCGGGACATTTATGGAAACAAATGCAGCAATCATTTTAATCGTTCCGATTTTACTACCGTTACTAAATACTTATGATATTAATCTTATTCACTTTGGTGTATTAATGATTTTTAACTTGGCTATCGGATTGCTTACCCCACCTTTAGGTGTGAACTTGTTTGTCGCGAAATCATTAGCTAATATCCAGTTTAATCAGCTGATAAAAAGTATTATTCCATTTATTTTACTGATGCTATTAAATTTGGTTATACTTATAATAATACCAGAGATAAGTTTATTACTTCTTTCTGAATAATAGTAAGGTAAGTTAGAGGAGATAAAAAATGAAAGAAAAGTATTGGAGCCCAGCTATAGAGAGAACAGATAAAATTCTAAAATTACTTGCTTTGAATCCAAATAAATACCGGATGATAGATCTATCAAAGAAACTTGATATTAATAAAAGTAGTATGTTTACATTGTTAAATACGCTTGAGAAATTAGGATGGATTCGAAAAAATAATGGTGGTGTATATTCTTTAGGTACTACGATTGCAAATATTGGTGCTTCCTATTTAAGTCAGTTTAATATTTTACAAGCTTATTACGAGGAGGGTGCAATAACACAAAAAGTCATTAATGAGAACTTACAAATGGGTATATTCGATAATGGGTATGTCGTCTACACAGGTAAAATGAGAGGAGATTCCATGCTCCAATTAGTCACGGAGCCAGGTATGAGATTTCCTGCCTATGCATCATCGATTGGAAAAATATTACTTTCCCAATTTAGTTATAAAGAATTAAAAGCGATTTATCCAGATGAACCTTTACCAGCAAAGACTGAAAAAACTATTGAGTCAGTAGATGAGTTATATCAACAACTAACATTGGCTAGAGAGCGTGGATTTGCCGAAGAACATGAGGAATCTGCCGAAGAAATTCATTGTGTCGCTGCTCCAGTGTTTAACCATAAAAACGAAATCATTGCAGGAGTAAGTATTGTCATGACAACAAATCATTGGCAGAAAAAGAAAGACGTGGCGAGAGAAGAAGTTGTTAAGTTAGCAAGAAGACTTTCAGAACGATCTGGACAATCTAATAACTCATTAATGGAGAGATAAACGATCGACGAAAGAGCAAAGCCGGGTCTGTCAAATAAAGTGTGTAAGTCCCAGTTTACTCAAGCTACTTTAACACTCTATCTTTTAGCTCGTTTTGGAGAAGTAGTTGGTTCATAACCATTGCCCAGTTTTGGATATGGCCACCTTCCCATTTGGTTTCAAGTTCTTTTACCCGTGAAAATAATACTTTTAATAGGCGTTCTCGTTGGGGAATGCTCCTTTTTTGGTTGCTTTTCTAAAGCTGGAATGGATACTTTCTACCGCATTGGTTGTGTACATAACTTTACGAATGGAACTTCCATAATCATAAAGTTGCTAGACATGGTGGAAGTTTCTTGTCCATAAATCAATAGCTCCTGGATATGCAGCCCCTTGTTGTTGAAAATATTCAAAAACACTTAGGCAAGCCTTAAGGCATGGTGCACCATAGACTTTCTTTAACGCTTTGGGGATAATCCTTACTAGGAACATATTTGACGGAGTTACGAATCAAATGAACCATGCATCATTGAACGATTACGTCAGGGAAAATTGCTCGTACTCCTTCTTTCAAACCACTCACTACTTGGGACATAATGTGTGATTTACGTAATACATGACTGACCCAACCTCCTATATAATAAAGGAGCACATACGTGCAAATTTATTATATAGGAGTTATTTTGTGTTTCAGTATCCAGAAATTCTAAGGCTTTATTGCAGGGAGTCACACAGAGTGAGGTGGCTTCGAACTGTGGTCATTCAAGGAATACGATTAGAGAAGTTATTCGGTTAGCGAAAGAGAAAAATAGATTAGTGTAACGGTTAAATATCAATTTCTAAAAGGACCGGTCGGGGTTTGCCTGGTTTTTCTTTTTTCTTATTAATGTAATCGGAACTTATATCCTGTTTAAGTTTCCTCACTTGTTAAATCTATAATAGATTTGCTTAACTACTCATTACCGGATTTATTTTCTTTGTATTCATAATTTCAAGTCCAAGATAACAGGTTGTTTAATTTTGACTGTGCTGCTCTATTTCAATGGCAAAATAATAGTGCAGCACTTTCATTATTTGTTTAACCCTAAATGTTCACGGAAGGTATGACTTTCATAATTCTTTCTGAAAATCCCTCTTCTTTGCATTTCAGGAACAATCAGTTCCACAAAGTCTTCTAAACTGCCGGGTAATGTAGGAGGCATTAGATTAAATCCGTCAGCAACACCAGCTTCAAACCAGACCTCCATTTGATCCACAATTTCTTCGGGTGTACCTATTAGTGTGTGATGTCCACCGCCTGCACTGAGATAACCTAATAATTCTTTTACTGT
Organism: Oceanobacillus sp. FSL W7-1309; assembly: GCF_038002145.1. Lineage (NCBI taxonomy): Bacteria > Bacillati > Bacillota > Bacilli > Caryophanales > Bacillaceae > Oceanobacillus > Oceanobacillus sp. FSL W7-1309. The sequence goes on along the minus strand of NZ_JBBOBX010000001.1, from coordinate 517,182 downwards.
AGGCTGGGTATCATTGATAATTTCCAGTATTGTTTCGTAACGTCCAACTGGACCAGTAAATTCTTCTACTGGAGGTAATGGAGGGACTGCTTTATCAATTTCCCAATTCGAACAGTCCTGCTGAATAAAGAAACTCAACTGTTTTAAAGCTGTTTCAATAGGTAATTGCTCATCTAAAGCTGCTTTTTTGGCTAAAGCTTCTTCACGTGTATGCCCTACATAAGTTACTAGGCCTGGGAATACTTTAATATGTCTATTGCTGTCTTCGCTTTGTTTAACTTGTTCATCTAATTTTTTATGAAAACTTTTTGCTTGCTTTAAGTTCCACGACACGGAATAGACTGCATCGGCATATTTTGCGGCTAATGCAATGCCTTGTTTAGATGCCCCCGCTTGCATGGATACTGGCTTGCCTTGCGGACTTTTTGGCGTGGTGGATGGGCCATGCACTTTAAAATACGTACCATCGTGATGAAAAGGCTGAATGTTTGATGGGTTTATCAATTTTCTTTCTTCCCGCTGATGCAGAAACGCATTATCATCCCATGAAATAAATAACTTATTCATTAAAGCAGCGAATTCATCTGCCTTTTCATAACGTTTGTCACGAGGAGGCAGCTCTTCCATACTATGATTCAACGCCTCTAAATCAGTCATGGAGGTAACGAGATTCCAGCCAACACGCCCTTTTGTAATATGGTCTAAGCTTAAGAGCTGCCGGGAAGCTGTGAAAGGATTAGAAAAAGTGCTTGAAATTGTTGCAACTAATCCAACATGATTTGTCACTTGGGAAATAGCTGTTAAATTGACTACTGGATCAAACCAAAATGCTGGCATATCACTGGCATGTTTAGCCGGAAATGATTGATTATCAGCAAAAAATACTGCATCAAAATAACCTTTTTCCGCAACCTGTGCTAAAGATTGATAATAAGAAATCTCCCCAATATGTTCAATGCTTGAGTCAGGCATTAACCAAGCAGCTTGATGGTGTCCGCAACCATACAGCAAAACACCTAAATGCAGTTGTCTTTCTTTCGTTTTTGTCATTTATTTACACCTCAACATACATCATTATTAACTGTCTTGTACATTCCGTTTTTGAAGGATCAGCTATCGTATTTTAAGCTATTAGTTCATTGTTAAACCGCCGTCTATTGTGAAATTTTGCCCTGTAATACCGTCAGCATTTTCTGAAGATAAATAAGCGACCATATTGGCTACATCTTGAGGTGTGGTCACTTTCTTCAATGGCGTTGATTGAGCAATTAAATCGAATACTTCTGGTGTTGTAACGGCACTCGCGTTAGTTGTTTTTAATAATCCACCTGAAACTACATTCGCTTTTATGCCATATACACCTAATTCGGCAGCGATATTACGTGTAAAACCGATTAATCCAGCTTTTGCTGTTGTATATTCATGGTAGGGTACAACAGGATTTTGATATAAATTTGTACCAATGCTTATAATACTTCCATTTTGTCGTTCAATAAATTGGGGGATGACGCTTTGAACGACATTAAATGCTGCTTTTAACGTACCATCCAGTTGTTTTTGATAATCTTCCCATGTAAGTTCTGTGAAGGATTTTTGTTTGGTTGGATCAAACTTGAAATCTATTAATGCATTATTGACGACAACATCTATTTGGCCAAAATATTCCGTTGCTTTTTTTATCAATTCATCTACTTCTTTACGATTTGTTACATCAGCCCGAATGGCAATAGCATTCTCTTCACCAATCTCAGAAACGAGCTTCTCAGCAGCTTCTTTGCTTTGATAGTAGTTGATAACCACTTGAAATCCTTGCTGTGCCAATGTCTTTGCAATAGTTGCCCCTAACCCTCTGCTGCTGCCTGTTACTAATACTGTTCTAATCATCCTAACCACTCCTATACTATTAATTTAGCGTGAAACTTACATCATAAAAATGATAGATAAAATAAAAAATACGCAACCTTCCCATAGGAAAGCTGCGTAAAAACAAATAACTACATATTAAGAATAAGGCATAAATGTTCTTTAAGTATGTATTTAGAGTTTACACTTTCCTACGCTAGTTTCAACTAGTTCAGGTTCAAAGGGTTTGAGTAATACTCATCTCAGTTAAATAACACCCCTAGTGCATATAATTAAGTTATATCCATATGTTATAATCTTTAGAAATTTATGTCAAGGGAATAGGGATGGTTAACGTAATTTTATGATTTTTTGCTATAAAAACGTGATTGTTTTTTTATTCAATTTATACTCTTGATCATAATGGATTCATATTTATAATCGATCATTAATTAACAGAGTTTAGGTTCCTTAAAAGGTTTGTTCAAATAAATGTTTTCTCAACAACAAAAAATCATTAGGGTCGCAGCAGACACACATACAAACATTAAAAACCTGCATATTTAGCAAACTGTTCAAATGTATTTTCATTCTCTATCAAACCACATATCCCACATTGAATACGGTATTTTGGCCCCTTATACATCTGATGGAACATTTCCGTACTCTCATCTGTATAACTTTCCAGTAATTCTCCAGTTTTTGCGTCTAGTTTAACAGGTATTGCGATTTGCTCAATGAGATTAAAGCGGGATTTATTTGTTTTGCAATTTGGACAACGGTATGGCTTGATCCGTATTGCACCTCCATATGTCTTTTAGTGATGACAGTCATTTTCTGATTTTCATGTTTATTGTGGCCTATTTGCTTTTTATTATTCGGGAAACTGTTTGTTTGGGAGTTTTGTTTTGGTTAATGAGCTTCTAAGACAACGTGTGGTGGATATTTATATACAACTTGTTAGTATCTTTCACTATAGCCGATAAGGATGAATGAAACGTTAAAGTCACTTTTCGATAACATTTTTTCAATGGTTCCCTCTTTCAGTTCATTGGCCAAGTCTAAAATATCGGTAACGGCCTGTTTCAATTCACTCACCTGATTTTGAAGCCGTTGCAGTTCCTACAGTTGCGCCGACGATAAATCCGTTTCCTGTTGCCACTTGACGAGTTGCCTTTCGTAGATCGGCGCAAATTCAAGCTGTTCCGTGTAGGATCGGATGACACGGTTGACTGTGGCATCGTCTAATATATGCGGTTTAGAACGGGCTGCCAATTTGGTTCTGGTTTCATTGATTCTCACCTTTCCTTCGAATGGATATGAATTATTCATTCGGAATAACCTCCAATTGAGCCAACTCTTGGATAATGGCATCCATGTTAACTGATTCCGGATATTTGTTAAATTCGTAATGCCCGTAAAAATTAATATGCTGCCATGCAACGGGGGAAATGCGTTTCAATACATCTGAATTGAGGGCTTCCCTGTCTCTGTATTCTAGCATATTGGATAATAGACTGGCATTGTAAAAAATGATGCAATTGGCGATGAGACGACTGCATTCGTCCCAAATTTGTTGGTCTTATTCTGTTTTGAAACGGAGTTTACCAAAGTTCGCATAGGATACGGCTCGCTTTAATTTATGATAACTTTCACCCCGATTCAGGGTACGTTGCACATTTTGACGTAGGGGTGGGGAGTCTATATAATTCAGAAGGTACAAACTCTTGATGATGTTATCGTACTCCCACAAGGCCCGCATGGTTTTGTTTTTGCGGGCGTAAGCACTTAGTTTCCCAATGATAATACTCTGTGTTGTAGATTTCAATGCAAGTGACAATAGAATACGCTGGATATTGTCCCATTCCTCAATAATCAGCTTCGTATTGATTTTTCGAACAGGTTTGATGAGGACATCCCCGTATTGGCTCGGGTGTTTGAATCCGGATAACGACTTGCTCACGGTACGATAGATATCCTTGTAGCGGAGTGCAAAATCATAATCAAAAGAGTGAAGAATGGCGAAATTCACTTCATTGGTTCCATGGGTGTCGGTGGAATGCACATCCGGTCGGATATCGGTTGTATTGTTGTATAAAATATCGAACACGTAATGACTTTTATGCTCATTTGCGCCAATGACTCGGGCATTGATGGGAATATGATTGGCCACCGCTGTATAGGAAACGATCCCCTTATTTAAGCCGAAATATTTGGGGGAATGACGGGAGCGCATCGTATGGATCCTCGTCTCAAATTTCTGCCCGTCACTGCTCGAATGAATGACCTCATTAATGTCAAAGTGGTGAAAGATCGGCAGCCTTCGAACAGCATTACTGATGCGATCATTGGCTTCTTTTAAGGTTTCCAATCGTATAAAGTTCTCAGATGTAGCCGCAAGCAGGGGATAACCGATGTCGGAGATTTCACCCATTCTCCCCAACCCCATATTGGTGCCCCAAGCAATCAGACAAGCAATTAAAACCCGATCATCCCTGGCTCGTTTCGCTTAACGCCCCAAGATAAATTTGGCATACATGTCACTCCCCCTCCTATTTTACCCAATAGTATACTTTTTAGCACTATATGTGGTAAAAGTGCGTACTTTTAATTTCGCAACATAATGAGTATACTAAACAACGTGCTAGTGAGTAAATAGATTTTCAAAAGGAAACATTTGCCCATGTCTATTGACAGCCACTTAGTACAACAAATTAAAATATTCTATAAGGAGTGAGTATAAATGAAATTACAATTAGCATTAGATCTTGTCGATATTCCCGGAGCAATTGAATTAGTGAAAGAGGTAGAAGAGCATATTGATGTTGTAGAAATTGGTACACCTGTGGTGATCAATGAAGGTCTTAAAGCAGTGAAAGAAGTAAAAGCTGCATTTCCTAACTTAACCGTATTAGCTGATTTAAAAATTATGGATGCAGCTGGATATGAAGTAAGCCAAGCATCTGCTGCAGGCGCTGACATCATTACGATTCTTGGAACGGCAGAAGATGAGTCAATCAAAGGCGCAGTAGAAGAAGCGAAAAAACAAGGTAAACAAATCCTTGCTGATATGATCGCTGTGAAGGATATTGCAGCCCGTGCAAAAGAATTAGATGAACTTGGTGTTGATTATATCTGCGTTCACACAGGTTATGATCTTCAAGCTGTTGGAAAGAATTCTTTCGAAGACCTTGCGACCATCAAGAGCGTTGTTAAAAATGCGAAAACGGCCATTGCAGGTGGAATCAAATTAGAAACACTTCCTGAAGTAATTAAACAAAACCCAGATTTAGTTATCGTAGGTGGCGGAATCACGAGTAAAGAAAATAAAAAAGATACAGCTCGCGAAATGCAAGAATTAATTACACAAGGTTAATTCAACTATGAAGACTACTCAATATTTAGCCGAAGTCGTTCAAGAATTAAGTCAAACGGTCCACTTAATTTCTGATTCAGAAGCAGAGAAATTAGTAAACCAGATTTTAGAATCCAAGAAAATCTTTGTGGCTGGTGCGGGCAGATCTGGATTAATGGGTAAATCTTTTGTAATGCGAATGATGCACATGGGGATTGATGCCTATGTAGTTGGTGAAACAGTAACAGCTAATTTAGAAAAGGACGATCTATTAATCATTGGTTCAGGTTCAGGAGAAACCAAAACCTTAGTTGCCATTGCCGAAAAAGCTAAAAGCTTAGGTGGTAAAGTCGCAGCTGTAACCATTTCTCCTGAATCAACCATTGGAGAATTAGCTGATATTATTGTTAAATTACCGGGGGTAACGAAAGACCAGTCTAAAGGTGATTACAAGACCATTCAACCAATGGGATCTCTATTTGAGCAAACGATGTTGTTATTTTATGATGCCATAATCTTGCGTTTTATGGAGAAAAAAGGGTTAGATTCTAATAAAATGTATGGTAAACATGCAAATCTCGAATAGAGAAAAATAAATTATTTTCTCCTACTTTAAATAATTAAATTAACGGGTAAATACCTATCTAAAATAGAGCATAGCTAAAATATACAGAAAAGGCCACATTCTTTGTAAGTTTGTGGTCTTTTCCGTATATTACCATTTATTCTATAATGTAAAGTCAAAAACAGATTTGAAGACAAAAAATAAACAAATCCATCATTTCGCAAAAGTGATTGTGGAATAGCATCGACTAAGAAACTCAGCTAATCTTCTCATGTGAAGGTAGTTGGGTTTTAAAGTTGGATGTGCAAAATAACACTTAAAATAAGCGCAAAATATCTCCTGAAATGATAAGCTAATGATCCCAAGGAGCCAACTATTATCAATAGGGTGTACCCTATTGATAATAAAATAGACTATCGGTTTTACCAATCAGTCTATAAATAATTGTGCAACTTCTTTAACTTACATAAAACAATTACGCTAAGAGTGTATATTATTTACTTTCTTTGTTAACCATAGTTAGGACTGTTAACAGTATTAGAAATAGGAGGGCCCTGCTTTTATGAAGGCTGTAACTTATCAAGGACCAAATCATGTACAGGTTAATCAAGTAGAGGATGCAAAATTAGAAAAAAAAGACGATATTATTGTTAAGATTACTTCTACCGCTATTTGCGGATCTGATTTGCATTTATATCAAGGTAACATGCCATTACCCCCAGGATATATTATTGGCCACGAACCAATGGGTATTGTGGAAGAAGTTGGACCTGAAGTCACAAAAGTAAAAAAGGGAGACCGTGTTGTCGTTCCCTTTAATGTTTCATGTGGACATTGCTTTTATTGCCAACATGAAATGGAAAGCCAATGTGATAACTCAAACCCTCATTATGATTCTGGCGGATACTTTGGTTATACTGAGAAGTTCGGTAACCATCCGGGTGGTCAGGCTGAATATTTAAAAGTCCCTTTTGGAAACTTCACTCCCTTTGTTATCCCGGAGTCATGCGAATTGGAGGATGAGTCACTGCTCTTTTTATCGGATGTTCTGCCAACAGCTTATTGGAGTGTAAAAAATGCAGGTGTAAAATCAGGCGATACAGTTATTGTTCTTGGATGCGGACCTGTTGGGTTGATGGTACAAAAATTTGCCTGGATGGAAGGTGCAAAGCGTGTAATAGCAGTTGATTACTTGGATTACCGAATCAATCATGCGAAAAAGATGAACAATGTTGAGGTATTTGAGTTCACAAAATACCCTGATATGGGGGAACATTTAAAAGAAATCACACATGGTGGGGCAGATGTCGTCATCGATTGTGTAGGTATGGATGGAAAGAAATCCCCCCTAGAGTTTCTGGAACAAAAATTCAAACTGCAGGGCGGAACCCTTGGACCTATTCAAATTTCTACTAAAGCTGTCCGAAAGTATGGGACAGTGCAAATGACTGGTGTTTATGGAGGTAACTATAATCTATTTCCATTAGGTGCATTTTGGATTAGAAATATTAATCTTAGAATGGGACAGGCTCCAGTCATTCATTTTATGCCAGAATTGTTTAAAAAAATAACAAATAACGAATTTGACCCAAGAGATATTATCACACACAAAATGTCCCTTGAAGAAGCAAGTCATGGTTATCGAATTTTTAATAATCGTGAGGATGAATGTATAAAAGTCGTTTTAAAACCGTAATACTCTTCTCTTTCCAAAAAGAGGCTGGGACAAAACCCCAGTAATTAAAAAGGACACCTTTTGATAAAATTAAAGTTACCAGACAATAATTTTCGGAGGTGTCCCTATGTTTAAACATTATACCATGAATCAAGTTGTATTGCCGTTAGATTTAGAAATAAAACTTCAAGAAAATGATATTGCCTACGCTGTGAACGATGTGGTGGAAAGTATTCCAGATGAGGCATTCATTAAGTTTTTGCGTACTACCGGTTGTCCTGCCTATCATCCGCGAATGATGATGAAGGTTATTCTGTGTGCCTACACGCAATCTGTTTTTTCTGGCAGAAAGATAGAAGGGTTATTAAAAGACAGTGTACGCATGATGTGGTTAGCACAAGGATATGAACCAAGTTATCGTACCATCAATCGTTTTCGTGTGCATCCAGAAGTGAAGGAGTTACTACGTCAATGCTTCGTTCAATTTCGCTGCCAACTTGTCCAAGAAAAACTAATTGATGAGGAAGCAATTTTTATTGATGGAACGAAGATTGAAGCCAATGCCAATAAGTTTACGTTTGTTTGGCGTAAATCGATTGAAAAATATAGTACTAATTTGGTGGAGAAGTCTAACCAAGTGTACGATGAATTATTGGAAAAGGAAGTTATTCCAGAAATAGAACGAGAAAGTCTGGATAAATATCAACCGAAGAACTCGAAAAAATAGTGGAAAAGCTAGACGACAAGGTAGAAAAATATGACAAAAAAATAGAAGAGAGTGAAGGTGTAAGCGAGCGTAAAAAACTCCGTTCAGAGCGTAAAGCACCAAAACAATATCGAAAACAATTTAAGGATTATTTGGCACGCAAACAAAAATATCAAAACGACATGGAGATCTTCGGAGAACGTAACAGTTATTCGAAGACGGATCACGATGCCACTTTTATGCGAATGAAAGATGATTATATGAAGAATGGCCAACTAAAAGCAGGTTATAATGTGCAGGCTGCGACAGAAGGACAATATGTGCTCGCTTATGATGTATTCCCAAATCCAACTGATACACGTACTTTCATCCCCTTTCTGGATAAAATAGAGGAAGGCTTCTTTGAGCTACCTCCATATATCGTGGCTGATGCAGGTTATGGAAGTGAACAAAATTATGAAGATACCATAGAGAATCGAAAACGCACACCTCTCATTACATATAATCAATATCGAAAAGAGAAGAAAAAGAAATATAAAAATGACGCTTTTAACTTAGCTAATTGGGAATATAATGAAGAGGAAGATTCGTTTACTTGCCCAAATAATAAAACATTGTCATTCCGCTACCTATCTAATCGAACAGACAAATACGGATTTACACGAACATTTAAAGTCTATGAATGTGAAGACTGTTCAGATTGTCCGTTACGTTCCTTATGCACAAAAGCAAAAGAAGGAAATAACCGAAAAGTTTATTATAACGAAAAATGGGAACAACAAAAAGAATATATAAGAGAACAGCTTTCGAATAAAGAAACTGGAGAAATTTACGGCAAACATAAAATAGATGTGGAACCAGTCTTCGGATTTCTGAAGGCTAATTTGTGCTTCACTCGCTTTTCTGTGAGGGGAAAAGGAAAAGTGGAAAATGAATTAGGTTTTGCGTTCATGGCGGTAAACTTGAGGAAGTACACCCCCATGAACAGAAATCAAACAGTAGATAATAAAAATAATCCAAAGCAAAATGGTTCGGATCATCAAAAACCGATGATCGGAACCATTTTTCAGTAATTTAGGCTAGTTATGTCTCAGCCTCTTTTGCTGTTTACACAGACTCTAGGATCAGAAGAACGCTTCTGTTTTTAGAACTTCGATTTTCAAAAAAAAGACCTACCTATTGGGTAAGTCAAGTTCCCGATATGCATCCTGATATTTCCCGCCTGAAGCGCCTGCAGCAACCTCGGCATGGTACAAAGCCTTAAGCGCAAAGCTTTTTTCAAGATCATGTTCTTTCATTATTCTTTTTAACTCTTTTTGTAATTCTTCATTTTGCATAACCAGTTTTTTCATGTGAGATGTATAATATTTCATCTGCTACTTTAACCCCTTTTGTATCCAATAATTCAGTAAGTATAGCATTCCTACTGTGTAATTACATTATTGCCTTATAATTGCTTACACAATCTTTAATTTAAGGTGTCTGTCACTACCTATTACACAGTCAGATTTCCAAGTGATTAGCATTATCAAACGATGAGCGGAGATTTGTTGGTAGGCAGGGTGGAAAGAAGTGAAAACACTTGGGATATTCCGTTTTTGGTTCATTGATGGAAAACCGTATTCCAGGGAGTTACTTATCTGTGTGCTGTACGGATAATATGATACTATATTTAATTGTTCAATTAATGTAAGCCTTTACAATAATTGAACAATTGTGTATTCTTAATATGAGGATAAGACGTTATAATGTCTTATTGGGATAGCAATTATGTTTCTAGGTCTAAAAGAAAGGAGAAGTTTTTATGAAAAAAACAGAGTCTTTATCTTTAGCAAACCAGTTGTTATCGTTGATGGGAGGTGCGAATAATATTGTGTCGATAACCCATTGTGCGACGCGGCTACGCCCTACATTAAAAAATCGTGGGATAGTTGAAAAGGAGAAAATCGAAATATTAGATGGTGTAGCAGGGGTTGTTGATAGGGACCTAGGATTTCAAATAATAATTGGTACCAATGTCGATGAAGTTTATAACGCATTTATAAAGGTATGGAAATCAACTGAATTAAATGATACGGATAAGGAAATGACAGATATTCAACAGACAGATAATAAGAAGCATAGTTGGTTCAATAAGTTTATTGCTCTAGTTGTCAGTATTTTTTCACCATTATTGCCATTGTTAGCTGGTGCAGGTTTGCTCCGAGGGTTTACGATCTTAGCTAATGAGTTGGGCTGGTTATCAACTGAAAGCACAACAAATCTGATTTTAACTCTTACAGCGACTTCAGTGTTTTATTTCTTACCATTATTAGTCGCTATTACATCAGCAAAACGATTTGATACAAGTCCGTATATCGCGATTGCTGTGATGGGTGCACTAATTATGCCTGAATTTATCAACCTGGTGCAGGGTGATGGCGGAAATATGATTACATTTCTAGGTCTTTCAATTCCTGTATTCAATTATACTAGCCAAATCATTCCTGCGATTTTAACTACTTGGGTACAATCAAAAATGGAACACTTTATGAAAGGTAAACTACCAAATAGTTTGCATATGATTGTAATCCCTACAGTATTATTAGTGATACTAGTTCCTATAGTCGCTGGAATATTTGGACCAATTGGAAATTACTTAAGTATTGGTATTGCTAGCTTTGTAGATTGGTTAGCAAATATAAATCAAATTGTTACGGGAGCTGTTATTGGTGGAATTTGGAATATTTTGATTATGTTTGGTGTACATTGGGCACCGAATACAATGGTGATTATTCCGGAAATTGCTTCAACAGGTAGCTCTGCTTTTATTGCGTATGGTGCGAATGCGAACTTTGGTATGGCGGGTGCAGCATTAGCAATTTTCCTACGTAGCAGAAGCCAGGAATTGAAGAATTTTTCATTAACTGCAATAACATCTGTCTTTTTATCGGGAATTGTTGAACCAGCAATTTACGGTTTGGGTGTAAGATTTAAGAGTCCTTTAGTAGCGGGATGTATAGGTGCAGCTTTAGGTGGTGCCTTTATGGGTGCATTTAATGTAGTAGGAAATGCATTTGTATTTGGCGGATTGACAACAATCCCTGCATTTGCGGGACCAACGTTATGGGCATATGTCGTTGGTTTAACAATTTCGTTTTTGGGTGGTCTGTTATTAACACTTCTTTTTGGTATTAAGGATCCAAAAGCAGAAATGTCTGCTTCAAAATAAATATAAGATTATTTATAGAAAGACTATTTTTTCGTTTACTGACGAATTTCGTAAGGGGCGTTTTTAGTTAAAATCGCATGAATGATGTAACAGAGCTTTCTTGAAGCTGCACCAATTGCTGTTAAATGATGCTTCCCCTCAGAACGTTTTTTTTCATAAAATGCTTTCAAAACAGGGTCACTGCGTGAAGCAACTAAGGCTGCTTGAAACAGAGCTTTTCGCAAATAAGGGGAGCCACGTTTGCTCATGACGTTATGTGTTGCGTCAAATTGTCCAGACTGTGATACAGAAGCATCAATGCCAGCGTAAGCAACTAATTTTTTAGGGTTGGAAAACTTATGAATATCACCAATTTCGCCTAATATCGTTGCGCCGGTAATGGGTCCAATACCTGGAATTGTTTCAATTACGGAATTAATCGAAGTCATCAATCGGCTTATTTCTTCTTCGGTTTGTTTGATTTGTTTCTCTAAGAAGTTAAGTTGTTCAATCATTGAACGTAGTTGGAAAGTGAATGCATCTTGTGCAAATCGAACACCAAAAGAGTTTGAAGCTACTTTTTTTAATGCTTCTGCTTTAATTAATCCTACGCGATTACGACTCGCTAAACGAAGCGTTTCGGCTAGAGTATCGGCAGTGATTTCATTAAACGCATCAGGTGAGGAATATTCTAAAAGCGCAGCTTTGGAAGCTTTTCCAAACACGCCAACTTTTGAAAAGATAGTATCGTACTCAGGAAAAACTTGGTCTAAAACAGCTATGATTTTACGTTTGAAATCACCAGCTGTTCCAACTAAGTACGATCGATATCGGGTTAATTGACGTAAAGAGAACATCTCTTCATGCGCTAAAGTGGTGTCCTCAAATGAACCATAACGAATAAGGTCGGCTATTAATACGGAATCAATGATGTCTGTCTTTCGTTTTCGAATTTCGGTACCTTTTCTCCAACCATCTGTTTGAATAGGGTTAATGACATGGACAAAATAATCGGCTTTATCCAGAAAAGAAAATAGAGTGAGCCAATAATGCCCTGTCGCCTCCATTCCCGTAAGGAAATGAGATGGATCATCAGAAATGGTACGTAAACGATTGAGTAGTGAGTGACCGCCTTCAAGAGTACTGGGAAAAGAAAAACCTTTTAATAAAATTTTTCCTGTATCATCCATAACAGAAGCAACATGCGTACGCTTGCCAATATCAATACCGAGATAAAGCATGGATTCACCTTCTTTACTTATTTGGATTGAATGCCACTCATCTGAAAAGTGTCACGACCTTGTGCTAAATACGGAGTAAGGCAAAATGCCTTCAACATCTAACTCATTCGTAATCAGCTTAACAGAGAGAGGGATCAGTCTTTCAGTTACGAGTTTTATAACCCAAGGATGAGACGATCTACCTCTCAATCCATTATCTATATTTTCTCAAATAATTGAGGAAATACCAACTAGGAATAGCAAAGGTTCATAAGGTTTTCCTTTCACAGTCGGGAGACTAAAACCTTAAATATAATATACAAGGATGATAAAAATGAGTTTAAACTCAAAAATACAAGGAATTTTAGGATTAGCAGCAATTGGTGATGCAATGGGAGCAGCAACAGAAAATCTATCGTTTGATCAAATCCGTACGCAATTTGGTAAAACTATAACTAAATTTGAAAAACCGGGAGAAACAGCATTTGCACTAGGAAATGAGGCAGGACAAGTTACAGATGATTTTTCCCAAGTGTATTTTCTATGCCAAGCTATCTTGAAAAATGACGGTATTATTAATAAAGATATTGTAATTAAAGCTATTTTGGATTGGTCAAATGTTCCATGGTATTTTGATCGTTTTGCTGGTCCTACAACACGAAGTGCAGTAGCAATGTATAAAGACCCCTCGTTAAAAATGAAGCCGTTACCAGGAGCAGCAACGGTGGACTATGCCTCCAAAGCAACAAACGGTGCAGCAATGAAAATTGCGCCAGCTGGTATTTTATATCCTAACGATTTGGAAGGTGCGATTGATGCTGCAATTACAATTACACAGGTAACACACGATAACGCTTTGGCTATTTCTGGTGCTTGTGCAGTGGCTGCTGCTACAAGTGCGTCCTTAGCACCCCATGCGACAGTTGATGAGGCTTTAAGTGCAGGTTTTTATGGGGCTTTACGTGGTGAAACGAAAGCAAAATTCATTTCTCGTGAAGTAGCAGGTCCAAGTGTTGTAGAACGTATCCGATTAGCGTATGATATAGTAAACGGTGTTGGTACAAAAGAAGAAAAATTGCGTAAATTATCACAAGTGGTGGGGAGCGGCTTACATATTTCTGAAGCTGTGCCTTGTGCATTTGGAATAGTTGCTTTAAATAAAGACAATGCCTTGCAAGCAGTAATTGATGCTGTAAATATTGGGTACGATACCGACACTGTTGCAACAATTGTAGGGTCTATGGTTGGGTCGTTTGTGGATTTAACCGATCCAAGTTTTATGTCTTTATATGAGACTGTACAAGTTGCTAATGATTTTAATTTGATAGAATTAGCCAATTCATTAGCAAGTATAGTGAATACTAAGGAAGAGAAACAAAATTAAACATGGTAGAGTTGCAAATTTGTTAGTAAGTATGGTGGATGCTTATGAAAAGAAACAAAGTTAAATATTTAGCTATTTATGAAGAATTACAACAACAGATCATCAATGGGGACTACCTCGTTGGTGATCTGATGCCAGCAGAGCCTGACTTACAAAAACGATATAATGTAAGTCGAATTACTGTAAGGCATGCAGTACAATTACTGGTAGATGAAGGATACGTTGAAAGGATTCATGGTGTAGGAACGATTGTTCTTAGTCAAAAAAAATCGTTGCAATTACAAAACCTATTAAGTTTTTCGGAGGAAAATAAAGAGCATAATATACAATCAACGTTATTCTCATTCGAAGCTTCTATTCCAGCAAGTCCGCTGGTATGTTCCCAACTTGATTTGCCAAAAAATGCGATGGTTAGTTGTCATGAACGAATACGCTGGATTGATGAAATTCCGATTGGCTTTCAACGTGTATATTGTCCTTCGTCTATTCCTTTATTTGCTGAAGAGCTCAGTTCAGTGGATGCTTCCTTGTATCAGTTGTTTCGCATAAAAGGATATATGGTGAAAAAAGCTAATGAAACAATTGAATCTGTAGTTGCGAATAAGGAATTGGCTAAAATTTTGAAAGTAGCAGAAAATAGCCCCTTATTATACGTTCAACGAGTAACAAGAGATGAACAAGATCGACTAATTGAATATGCTGAGTTCTTTTATAGAGGGGATCGATACCGGTACAATGTTCAATTGGAAATTCCATGATGAGGATATAGGAAAGCATTTATCACTTGATAAACGAAAGCATTTTTTTACTGGAATCATTCCGGTATTTGAGCTATTCATTTAGAAGAAACTGTCTTATAAAACCTTGAACTATTATAGTGTAAAAAAACTAGCACTTAACTTCCAATTGACTATACCATACTAATGCCACATAAAATCAAGGTCTTCGTCTTGATTTCATGTGGCTTGTAAGTTACATTTTTCTGTTTCACACATCGTTACGGATCAATACACTCCATAATTATTTTCTCAAAATCAACATTTCGTAGCTTCTTTTTTGCCTCTTTTCCCCAGCTTTTTACTGCTTCAATAGAAACTTCCTCTTGTTCAGCAATTTCTTTTAATGACTTGTCCTCAATAATGTAATATCTTATCCATTTCCATTGTTTATCGGTTAATATTCCTTTAACTTGCTGCCAAAGATAATCATCGCTTTTGATATTTTCTTTCACAGTTAATCCTGAAAAATTAGTGTTACTCGCTTTATGATACACTTCTGCTTCAAACGTAGCTTCCTCCTCTGTGGAGGCGAGTACTTCTCTTTCAATTCTACGACTCTCTTTTCGAATTAGATCAATCAGACGATGGCGAATAATAAAGTTGAAGTATGTGGAAAGTGGGCCTTTATCTGGCTGGTAGTTTTTATATGCGCTCCACATCGAGATAATTCCTTCTTGATAAAACTCTTGGTGAGGATCTTGTATGTTTAATTTGTGAAGGTGATAATGAATCCTACGCTTATTTTGCTCAAAAATTTCTTCAAATGTAAATGTGTTTGTATTCTTTTTCATTTAATTTACACTCCTCATCATAAACGGTATTCATATCTATAATCGACCATTCATTACAATATGGGGTGCAAAAAGTGAAATTTTAGTTAATATTTTAAATAGACCTGTTACAGAACGTTTATTTTTGTTTGCGGATGAAGAGGAAGAGGGAAATGGATAAAGTAAGTTCCTTTTTGAGCAAACTCTGCGAAATTGATTTATAAAAATCCTCAATAAGCAATGAATCGATAATCTAATTACGCATTAATTCTAATAATGATGCCAAACAACCTAATTTTAGATGACATCTACACCTTAAAAGGCTTGCTGTGTTTAGTGTTTTCACACCAACAAAAAATCATCGGGCAGCAGCAGACACATATACCAAACTTTAAGACCCTTCGTATTTAGCAAATTGTTCAAATGTATTTTTATTTTCTATCAACCCACATACCCCGCATTGAATACGGTATTTTGGACCATTATACATCTGATGAAACATTTCTGTATTCTCAGATGTATAATCTTCGAGGACTTCCCCAGTTTTTGCATCGAGTTTGACAGGCGTTGCGATTTGCTCAATGATATTAAATCGAGATCTGTTTGTTTTGCAATTTGGGCAACGGTATGGCTTATTCATATTGCACCTCCATATTTCAATGATGATGGTCACTTTCTAATTTTAGAATGTGAAGAGAAAGATTCGTCTACTATTCCTTTGGGCGTGTTTATTATGGCCTATTTGCTTTTTTATTATTCAAGAAATGGTATGTTGGGAGAGTTTTGGTTTTAGCCAATGAGCTTCTAAAGGAATGTGTGGAGACTGGATTTGTCAAATTTAGCACGTTCAAAATTTCCGCAATCTCCTAGAAGGGCAGATAAAACGTTTCACAGTGGGAAGAACTCATTGCTATTGCTTGCCTCTAATAATTCCACAAATCCAGAGAGAAACACCGATAGTGGAAACACTTCTATAGAAACGACTGCTGACAGCCAGAACCGATCACAGTGTAACGTAAAGAAGAATGGATAAAGTCGGATAGGCGTTTTGAAGTATAATAATAAGTGAAAAGATCAGTAAACTATTTTCTATATTTCTAAACCATGAGTTGTATAGAGAAAGAAATGACAAAGCGAAAGATCTCGCTTTGTCAAAAACCTTTTCATTGCATCCATACGGTCTCACCAATCTATTTCGTCCCTATTAGACCATGTCTTTTGCCGTCAACTTTTAGAAGAATCCTAGAAACGTATTTTTGACAATACTGGATAATGTTCACTCGGATATTGTCCATTTTTTTGGAAATCAATAATCTTGCTGGTCTCAGTCGTTACATTTCCTTTTGATAATACTCAATCAATTCGGTTACCCATTCCGCCGCCAGTTGGATCAACAGCATGCTTTAGAGATTTGTAACCTCTTTTTTGGGACAATTGATGATGGTTCTTGCATTAATTACCATACGGTTTATAGTCCACTTCAACTTTGTCTTTTTCTTGGTAGGGGGAAAGCATAAAAGCAGCTTTAAAGTCAGTATCACCCTTATTTATTAAGTAGTGGACTTTTTTTGGCTCTACATGAATAAAGTCGCCTTTTTTGCAATGAAAGACCTCTTCATCAATATGAATTTCAAGCTCGCCTTCTAATATATAAAAGTTTTCTTCCATGATATGATGAAAATGTGCATTAAAATCTTGCCCTGGTTTTAACACTACGAGTCCGAAATTCATTCGAGGTCCTTTTTGTAAATATTTCGGTCCACTATCACCGAATCTATAATCCCTATCGTTTTCATTAATAATTGTCATTACCAAATTCCTCCTCTGTTATGACTAAACTCCAGGTGAACTCCACATGTGTTCTGTAAGCCCCTTGTCAGCCAGATTAAGCTGATGTAGATAAACACTTTCCCATTTTTCATATAACCTGCTATATATTAAATGATTTTCTTGTATTGGTTGATATTCCTTTTCAATCTTAACAACTTTAGAAATGGCATCTTGAAAACTATCGTAAACGTTAGCACCAATACCTGCACAAATTGCTGCGCCTAGGGCAGTTGATTCTTTAACAATGGGAACTTTTACAGGTTTGTTTAATACATCCGAAACGATTTGACACCATAAATCACTGTTGGAAGCGCCGCCTGCAAAGATAATTGTATCTGGATAGGTATTCGTAATGTCACTTACTAATTCAATATTACCCCTGGTAACAAAAGCAGCATTTTCCATAATGGCTCGATAAAAGGTTGCTTTATTATATTTTACGGCATCTAATTTAAAATTTATAAAGCTAGGTGCAGCATGTTTCCAAGAAATATAGTTCATTTTATTAGAGAAAGTAGCAATCATTCCATAGCTGCCAACAGGAACTTTTGCAGCTCTGTTTTCCATTTGTTCGTAAACGTTTTGATTAATTTGATCTTGCATATACTTTTCTAATTCACAAAAACTATCCCTAAACCATCTCATCACTAAACCAGGGTAAAAGGCGATGGCTTCATATTGCCATGTATTTGGTATGGCGTGACAATTAACCCTTACTCGAGCACTTTCATCTGGCTTAATGCTTGTTGTCGTATATTCATATTGCCAAAAGCTGCCTCCTAAAACAGCTGCATCACCCTCATGAATCACCCCCAGTCCAATGCATCCAAGCTGGGCATCACCACCACCAGCAACCACTTTTGTTTTCGTGCTTAATCCAGTTAATCCTGCTATTTCGTTTGTAACATTTCCAATGACTGTGCCGCTCTCATGTACAATGGGATAGATGTCATCTTTTAGATCTACTCTATTAGCTAGTGTAGAATCCCATGTACGATTTTTAATATTAAACAGACCGGTAGTACAACCATTTGATGGTTCTACGGAAATAATATTTGTTAATTTGTAAGTGATCCAATCATTAAGCATTGTTACATATCTAGTCTTCTGATAAAGGTTTGGCAGATTATTTTTTACCCAGAGAATTCTCGGGATAGCACCTAAAGAGAAGGTTTGCCCTGAGATTTGATAGATTTCTTTTTCTAATTTTGGATATGATTTATTAAGATTTATAACTTCATTATCAGACCTTGAATCTACATTCGCACATGCCCATAATTCAATGCCGTTTTCGTCGTATAGAACGATTGCTTCTCGCATACTCGTTGTGGAGATTGCAAGAATATGATTAGGATCAATTTTACTTTCTGTTACGGTCTTTTTAATTAATTTAGATATAATATTGAAATTCGTATGAACATCAAAATTCATGGAACCTGGGTATCGGGAATCTTCTTTATGCGTCCATTCGGATTGTGAAACGTATATTTCATTTCCATAAGTATCAAATAAAATGACTCGAACACTGCCTGTTCCAGCATCAATTGCCATTAAATACTTTTGCACCATAACCCATCCCTTCATTGTTTAATGATTATCCATTTCTAACGCAATAAATGAGTTGAAGCTTATTGAGGAAAATCCATTTATTCTAGTAAGCTACGGGCAACATTTTCATCCGTTATTAAGATATCGATATAACCTCCTTTTAATGCCCCAATTATCGCTTCTTTTTTCTCAACACCACATGCTACAGCGACAACATTATGCAAGGATTTCAATAATTGAATTTCTGTACTGACAAGCCTATTGTGTAAACTTAAATCTAAGACATCCCCGTTAATATCGTAAAACTGACTTAATAAATCGCCCACTGCACCGTGGGATTTCAAAATCTCCATTTCTCTTATACTGAGAAGCCCTTCCTTTACTAAAGTTGCTTGTTGATTCAATGCCCCAACACCTATTACTGTGAAATTAGAATAAGGAATCATTTCTAAGATATCTTTAATGGACTGTTCATTAACTAAATTCTCTGCAAGGGCAGCAGCTGAGACCATTAAAGGGGATGGCAGAATGTAATGATTGTAATTTGGATTGGTATAGTAATCAGAAGCTTGGTCGATAGCAGTTGGCATATAAAATTTAACCCCACCTGATAAAGATACAAAAGTTACTTTATATTTTGTAGATATTTTTAAAGTGCCAAGTGTTCTTGAAACAGTTTCACCATACCCAATATTAATCATCGTATCGCTAGTGATTCTATCTTCTATATAGTTTGCGGCTGCAATGGTGACACTATCTAAAGAATGATCATTTGCCGAAGGAACGATGTATACATCATCTAAACCGAATTCTTCGATTAATTTTGTTTGTAAATCCTTATCGGATACCTGTTCTAAATCAATTTTAAATTGAATGATGTGGTTCTTTTTTGCAATTTCCAGGTATTTAATAACTTTCATCCTTGAAAGGTTTAAAGCTGTTGCGATTTCTGTTTGAGTTAGTCCCTCGTTATAGTACTTCCAGGCTACTTTGACTGCAGTATCTTTCTCATACGACATCATCATCACTCGCTCTCTTTTCCACTGGTGTTCATTTTAATTAGGTGCAACAAATTATTTAGGCTTTAACAAATGTTATATATCTGGATAGATTCTGAAGTGAAAAAATATGGTTCATTACGTTTATAAATCTATAGTTTATTGAGGGAATTTCTACAAAAATGGTTTCATAAATTTATTTTTGACTTGAT
Organism: Oceanobacillus sp. FSL W7-1309; assembly: GCF_038002145.1. NCBI lineage: Bacteria > Bacillati > Bacillota > Bacilli > Caryophanales > Bacillaceae > Oceanobacillus > Oceanobacillus sp. FSL W7-1309. The sequence continues at coordinate 497,108 of NZ_JBBOBX010000001.1, read as the reverse complement.
TGGGATGAAAGAAAACAATAATAATTTTATGCACGATTAATAATATGTATTAAGCAATCATATAATTACAAAAAAGAGAATACGCTTACGTAAAGTAAATTTATTGATACGAAAGTACTAAAGGGGGGAGAAATTTGGATGAGGCTAATAACCTTATTAATCTAGAGGGAATCTATAAAAGTTTTCATAAAAATAATGTGCTGAAAGGTGTTTCATTAAAACTTGCTCAACATGAAGTAATTTCAATCATTGGCGGTAATGGTGCTGGTAAAAGTACCCTAATGAAAATCCTGACTGGGGTATATCGACCAGACAGCGGAACAATGGAAATTTGCGGAGAAAGAATTGATAATTATAACCCTGCTATTGCTCATGAAAAGGGAATCTATCTTGTACCGCAGGAACCTTTGTTATTTCCAAATATGACGGTTGAGCAAAATATTACATTTGGTTTTAATAAATCGAAATATGAAATTAGAGAAGAAACGAAAAAATTATATGCAGCGTTAGGATGGGGGATCGATTTAACTCGTATAGCGTCTAGTTTAACAATAGCTGAGCAGCAACAATTAGAAATTATTAAAGGACTGCTCAGAAACGCCAAAGTGCTGATTCTAGATGAACCAACTTCTGCGTTGACCTTCTCTGAAACGAGATCATTGTTTGAAGTGATTAGAAAGTTGAAGGATTCCGCTGTAGGTATCTTCTATATCACACATCGTTTGGATGAGGTTTTTGAAATCTCTACCCATGCAGTTATTTTAAGGGATGGAAAGGTTACACTTAAAGGAAATATTAAGGACTTCACCAAAGACATGTTGATTGATGGATTATTGCCAGTTGGAAATAAATCAACGTCTCGTACTGCTTTTGAGAAAAAATATACTGGTCACCTGGATAGACCGCCAGTATTAACTGTTCAAAATATAAGTGGTGATGGATTTAAGAATATTAGCTTTGAGGTTTACCAAGGGGAAGTAGTTGGACTTGCGGGTCTTGTAGGCGCTGGCAGAACGGAGATTGCCGAAGCAATATACGGGATAACGAAATGTCAAAAAGGGAAAATTCTTTTAGGTGAAAAGGATATTACTCAGCTTGGTATAAATGAAACCGTTGCCAATGGCCTTTCCTATATTCCGGAAGATCGGTTTCTGCATGGGATTTTTCCTATTAGTTCCGTTAGAAATAATATGACAGCCCAGGTAATAAGAAGTAAAGGGGTTTTCATAAATCATAAATATGAAAAAGAAGTCACAGATAAATATATTGATAGATTACGAATTAAGATGGCAGATCATCACCAAGAAATTAAATCATTATCCGGTGGAAATCAGCAAAAAGCAGTCATTTCCAGAATACTATCGACGAATCCACATTTAATCATTATGGATGAGCCCACAAGGGGAATTGATGCTGCAGCAAGAAGTGATATTTACTCGATTATCCATAATTTAAAAGAAGCAGGCTTTTCCATTTTATTAATCTCCTCCGATTTAGAAGAGATCGAAAGAATTAGTGATCGAATTTACGGTATTTATCGGGGAACCTGTAATGCCTATCTTGGTTTTGAGGAGATTAATGCTGCCAATGTAATGAAGGTTGCATTTGGAACATATGAAGGAAGTGATTCCGATGCCGATATTTAAGACAATAATGCAGAAAAGAGAGTTTAGAACCTTATATTTTTTAGTAGCAATTTTTATCATTGCAGGACTAGTGAACTCCGATTTCTTAGCGGTTGGCAATATCCAAAACTCTTTAAAAAGCAGCTTGCTTTACATTGTGCTGGCAGTTGGTCTGACAGTCGTCCTTTTAACTGGGAATATTGATATTTCAGTTGGCGGTACGTTGGGACTTAGTGCTGCAGTGAGCGGGATCCTATTAAAAAATGGCGGGAGTATTTTTGTTTCCATAATCGTTGCAATCCTCATCGGGGCTATTATTGGATTGATTAATGGATTAGGAGTCACCAGGTTAAAGATTTCGTCCTTTATTATGACATTGGGAATGCTGGAAATTACTAGAGTGATTCAAGTTATTTATACAGATGGACAATGGGTAGAGAACTTGCCAGCAGGATTTAAACAATTGTCGCAAATGAATGTACTAGGCGTGAATTTATTATTGCTTATCGTTATAGCTGGAGTTATAGTCATGCATTTGTTTTTAACGAGGAGTAGTAAAGGAAGGTATTTTTCTGCTATCGGTGACAATGTTGACGGAGCGATTTTGTTAGGGGTTCCTGTGAAGCGTTATGTGACATACTCTTTTATATTCTCCGGTGTGTGTGCAGCTTTGGGCGGATTAATATTTGCTAGTCAAGTAGGATTTATTTCAACAACTGCCGGTTTAGGGATCGAAATGACTGTAATTGCTGCTGCCGTTCTTGGTGGTGTATCACTGAGTGGTGGAGTTGGAACGGTCCTTGGTGCAACGATTGGTGCGGTTATTATGATATCCATTAACTCGGCACTTATATATATGAAGATACCTGCTTTTTGGAATGATGCTATATCAGGATTATTGTTAATAACGATTGTTGTAATTGATGCAGTACTGTCTAGAAGAGCTGATAAACGGACGAAAAAAGAGCGATTAAGGGCAAGGGTGCTTCAGGAGGAGGTGTCAGTAAATGTCCCTGCTAAGTAAAATACCGAAATGGAATCTCGGTTTAATTATTGTTCTGCTGCTGGAAATAATGATATTTGGACTTATCAACCCAAGGTTTTGGAACATCTCCATACTGTTAAATAGTTTCAATGATTTTATTGGGATTGCTGTTATTGGTTTCTTTGTAACACTGGTCATGATTACTGGCGGAATTGATATTTCTGGAGGATCGATCATTGGCTTAACGTCCGTAGTAATTGGGATTCTCTCCCAAGTAATCGGTATAAATATGTGGATTTCGATTATTCTCGCTATTGCAGCTGCAGGGTTATGTGGATTACTGAATGGGATTCTCATCGCCTATGGACGTGTGCAGGCCATGGTGGTTACGTTGGGTGGGCTGCTATTGTATAGCGGGATAGCAATTGTTTTGGTAGGAGTTTCCGGTGTTAGCGCTTATGAAGGGATTTCTGGATTTCCCGAGAGCTTTAGTATTCTAGCTTACGGCACCGTTTTTGGAATACCGAACTCCATTATTTTGTTTATCGCTCTCTTTATTATTGCCTATGTTCTATTGCATGTTACGAAGTATGGCCGCTATCTGTTTCTAACCGGTATTAACCAGGATGCAGCAGATTACGCTGGTATTAATACGAAAAAAATAATTGCAAGTACGTATGTGTTATCTGGCATGAGTGCTGGAATAGCAGGTACCATGCTGACTTCTTATTTGGGAAGTGCCAGGGCAGATTTTGGTGCTGAATATTTAATGTCCATTTTAACAGTCGTTGTTTTAGGAGGTACCTTAATTACTGGAGGGAAGGGGGGGATTATTGGAACAGCTCTCGCTAGTATAATCGTAGGTTTTCTTCAAGTTGGGATGCAAATGGGAGGGGTTTCAACGCAATATATTGGCTTGGCAACAGGGCTGCTTCTTATCATATCCGTAGCTTTGCTAAGTATTTCATCTAGTGCAAAGGAGAACATGAAAAAATTATGGAGGCCAAAATTCACGAAGGAGGGAAATATATAATGGAAAAACGAAGGTTAACATTATCTCTGCTTGGATTATTAATGCTTTGTTTCTTTTTGGTCGCTTGTAGCTCAGATGAGGAAGGAGCAGCTGAAAATAATGGGAAGGATGAGGAGGATATCGAAGTCGTGTTTATCCCAAAAATGACTGGCAATGCCTTTTTTGAATCTGGAAATAATGGGGCTCAAAAGATGGCTGAAGCAGAGGGATTTACGGTTAAGTATGATGGTGCACCTGAAGGTACTGTAGCAAATCAGGTACAGATTATCAATAGTGCTGTTAGTAGCGGTGCTGATGCGATTGCAATATCATCTGTGTCCGCTGATGGTTTGAATCAGGCATTGCAAAAAGCGTTAGATGCAGGTATTAAAGTGGTAACCTGGGATTCTGATGTGGATCCAGAATATCGATCCTTTTATATCAATCAAGGAACACCTGAGATCCTCGGGGCCATGCTGGTGGATATGGCTGCAGAACAAATGGATGACCCAGATGGAGAAAATCAAGTTGCATGGTTTTACTCAAGTCCAACAGTACCAGACCAAAATTCCTGGGTTGATTATGCGGAAACATATATTAAAGATAAATACCCTAAATGGGAAATTGTAACGAAGCAATTCGGAGAAGGAAATGAGCAAAAATCATTGCAAATTGGTGAAAGTATCATCGATTCATATCCAGATCTTGATGCGGTTATAGCTCCGGATTCCACTGCGCTTCCTGCGATGGCTCAAGCAGCAGAAAATAAAGGTTTAACTGCTGAAGATCTTATTATTACAGGTTTTGCATCACCAAATTCAATGAGAGGGTTCATTGAAAATGGAACCATTGTAAACCATGGTCTTTGGGATGTACAGGATCAGGGAGCATTGGCTGTTTATATAGCCTATTATTTAGCACAAGGCAATACATTAAATGTTGGGGATACATTGGATGTGCCAACTATTGGTGAAATCATGGTTGAGCCGAATACAGTCCAAGGTTACGACTATGAAGCTGATGATTCAGGAATCATTGTCTTGCCTGAACGAATCGTCTTTACAAAAGATAATACAGCTGATTATGACTTTTAGTCTAAACGATATTATTTGAGGAGTGATCGATTTATGGCGGATATGGAAGGCAATAAAGATGCAAAACAATTTGCCCAAGATGTAGCTTTTGCTAATACAGGTGATTTCCATGTAAGAGGGGCTTCTAATTTAGATTGGGGAATGAAGGATCGCCTTTCAAGAATTTTTAAACCGGAAACAGGAAAAACTGTGATGCTGGCATTTGATCATGGATATTTCATGGGGCCTACTTCCGGATTAGAAAGACTAGATTTGTTAATTCCGAGATTAGCGAAGCACGCGGATTGTTTAATGGCAACAAGGGGAGCAATCAGAACGAGCGTCCCAGCGAATTATAATAAATCAATTGCATTAAGAATCTCGTCGGGATCGAGTATTTTGCAAAACGATTTAAGTCACGAAACGATGGTTGTAGATATAGAAGATGCGATCAGAATGAATGCTAGTGCAATTGCAATTCAGACTTTTATCGGTGCAGAGGGGCAAAAAGAAACGATTGAAGCATTAAATAAAGCAGTAAACTTAGGTTCTAGGTATTCGATCCCGACATTGGGTGTTGTGGCTGTTGGAAAAGAAATGGAGCGTACCAATCGTTTCTTTCTTTTAGCAACAAGAATGTTAGCAGAGTTTGGTGCGCAAATTGTAAAAACATACTACTGCGATGATTTTGAAAAAGTGGTAGCAGCCTGCCCAGTTCCATTAGTCGTTGCCGGTGGTAAAAAGGTTCCTGAAAAGGATGCGCTTACACTTGCGTATAACTCTATTCAATGTGGAGCTGCAGGGGTAGATATGGGAAGAAACATTTTTCAATCCGAGTATCCGGAAGGGATGATTCAAGCAGTTAATAAAGTTGTACATGATGGATTTACAGATAAAGAGGCTTATGCGTTTTATCTTGACTTAGCTAATGCAAACCTACAAGTTAATAAATAATTCTATAGGGGCTTCTGCTATTTTAGAGTAGAAGCCTTAAACAATGGTGCTTTTAATATAATTGGCAACATATAGTTAGAAGCAAAAAGAATTTCTTGCTGTTAATTATAACTCAGGCTGATAGCTAAGTGGTGGTGACAACTAAGCTTTCTAATAGCGAATAGTAACTAGGAGGTAATTTTAGATGGAGTTAGTATCTGTAAAAGGTATGCTGGACAAGGCTTTAAAAGAAAATTATGCAGTTGGTCATTTTGATGTTCACAATTTAGAATGGGTACAATCGGTTTTAGAAGCTGCTGAGGAGTTAAATTCACCTGTTATTCTCGGTGTCACCGAGGAAGCAATTGATTATTTTGGCGGTTTTTCAGTTGCCAAAGAACTTGTAATTTCCGTTATAAGAGAGAAAGATATCACTGTCCCTATAGCTCTTCACTTGGATCATGGCTCAAGCCTAGAAAATTGCAAATCTGCCATTCAAGCTGGATTTTCCTCCGTGATGATTGATGCTTCAAAGTTACCTTTTTATGAAAATGTCATGACTACGAAAGAGGTCGTTGACTATGCACATAAGCTAGGGGTTACAGTAGAAGCTGAGTTAGGGAGTATTGGTGGAAAAGAAGGCGAGATCGTTTCTGATGTCCCTGTGTACGCAGACATAGATGAATGCATACAGTTGGTTACACTAACCAAAATTAATAGTTTAGCTCCTGCACTCGGATCTGCTCATGGACCATATAAAGGTGAACCAAAAGTTGATTTCAAGAAAATGAAGAAGATTAGTGAGTCTATTCAAATTCCATTAGTATTACATGGCGCTTCTGGTCTTTATCCTGAACAAATACAACAGGCTATATTATCGGGAACTGCAAAAATTAATGTTAATGCGGATAATCATCTTGCTTTCACAAAGCGAGTGCGCCAGTTATTAAATGAAAATAGGGATATGTATGATGCAACTCGTTATATAAGAGAAGGGAGAATGGCGGTTAAAGAAATGGTAAAAGAAAAGATTAGATTATTTGGTTCTTCTGGTAAGGCTTAATAAAGTGAGTGTTAGCTATATTCCACCTGTATAAGTGTGTGGATTTATGATGCTTACTTAGGAAATTTATAATAATTAATGAGCAAATCATATCGAACAGTACAAACCTAGTAAATTTAGAAGAAGGCCTTTTCCAAGATCCACCAAATTCCACTGATCCGCCAACAACTCTATTTTTGCCCAATATACTAGATAATACTTCTTCAGTTACTGCATTTTACAGGGATAGAAGTGTACTGTCTTCTGTTAATAAGGTTAAAATTAAAGGAAGTTGCAGATTTCTTCACGGAATTAGAAGTGTCTTTCCAACAGAATAATAATGGGCTTTCAAAAGGAATGGATGTCATCTAAGCAGCTACGAGTAATTTCTCATCGATTCAGTTACAAGTGAAAAATGGAAAATATTTCATAGGGAAATATAGCTGCTACAGAAAAAATGGTTGCAACGAGAAAATGAACATAAGTTTATTGGTGGCTCTATTAAGAAATCAGTGAAAGAAATTGAACCATAATGAAGCTTTTAAACAAATGGTACACGGTGTAACGAAATAAAACGTGTGATAAATCCTCAGCTACTCTTATAGATTAGGCTGAGGATTTTTTAGAGCTAAATAACGTTTCGTGCAATTTAACCGGTCTCTATCAAATGGTACGATGTTCTCGCCATGGCACGTTGTGATTACCTATTATTTATCCCATGCTGCAAATAAACCATTTCTTCCGCGAGCGCTTGAATTCTTTCCGAAACACGTTCATCTATAATTTCATCACTATTTTCATTAAAAGAATTATTGTGGACAAAGACATTACCTGTTGGAACTAAACCTTTGAAGTAAGATAAGATTGATCTTAAATGGTATTCCATGACAAGAAAATGTCTGTTTGACCATCCAGTCGCAACCATGCCGGTTACTTTATGTTTAAATGCATATTCCGGTAAGTGGTCTAACAAATTTTTTAAAGCACCTGAAATAGATGCTTGATAAATCGGTGTACCAAATACGAGGAAATCGGCAGATAAAATCTTTTGAACAACATTCCAAGTATCTTCGTTATATGCTATTAATGGAGACCCATTAAATAAATCAATTTCATAGTCCCTTAAGTCGATTAATTCTGTCTGTATGTTTGAGTCAAGATGTTGAGCAGCGACTAAAACATCATTTACAACAATGGATGTCTTTTCGCCAGCTAGTGCTCCTGATACGCCGACAAGTTTCATTATGGTTACCTCATTTCAATTATTATTCTTTCAATTGGATATAGTATAGTATGAGTTTATCATTTGAGGAGGGAAGGTTCTATTCTTAGGTTTGTGTTAGAGGTGTGAATGAGTCAAAAATAGTACTATGTTTGGTAATGTATTCATTGCGATAATAAAAAAGACTACTATAAGTTGGTTACATACTTTGTACCCATAAAAAGAAAAGTGAGGTACTAACGATTCATTCTTCCTGTTTTGTATATAAAATTACCTAAAACTTATATATCATAAGTAATAAATACATTGGAGGGATGAACAGGAAAATGGAAAACCAAAATGAAGTATTGGAGAAGAAGAAAGGGAATAATGGAAATGAGGGAAAGCTAGGTAATTACTTTCAATATGTGAAGCAAGTCCTAAAGGATCCAGACCATGTTCTTTCAGATGAAACGCAAAGCAAGCAGCAATTTGGCCTTATTACATTAATAGCTTTTCTTGGTCTTATTTTACTAAGTAATATTGTTGGCATTTTTACATATCTAGATGCGTTGCGTTACCTTGGATTCAGTGACTACTTCGATTATTTTGAACGGACTATTGCTTATGCGGCAGCACTAGCATTATTGATGTTTGTTTTTAAAAATGTCGCAAATAAAAATGGAAAAACATATGATCTGAACTTTTTCTTTGAAAAGCTGGGAGCACTACTTGTCGTTCCAGCCATATTATTAATCGTATCCATTCCGTTAGAGCTAGTAGACATTACAATTTATTCATGGTTTAGTTCATTAGCGTATACATTTTTGTATTTATCCATATTTTTGATTTCTTACTTCTTTGTTGCAAAAAACAACTTGAAGACAGCGGTCTTATTTGTTGCTGGTTTTTATTTTGTTTATCGAGTTATTTTTTTGATTCTTTAAGAGTGAGGCATTTGCTAGTTTAGCTGGCGAATGTCTTTTTTGTTTTAAAGGGAGTTTTAATCTCTACTTAAGAATCTTTCATGCTACCGAAGTTTCATGCAGTACCTAACTCTGGTGCTACATTTTCCCACTTCATGTTGAAATATGACTCATCTTATATTTAACTAACCTTCGGGATAAGATGGAGCAGCCTTATGAGGCATTAAATGAGGAGTTAGGGAGGTAGATTTTAGGATGGAGAGAATCTATTGCGTTTTATGTCTAGAGTAAATATTATTAAAGGGATTGCTTTTTTTAGAGGCAATCCCTTTATGGGTTATACTTTAAACATTGCAGGCAGATATGGGGCTTTCCGTTACATTTCAGGGAAGTCGCATATAAGTCTTGAAGGAAACGGTACACATACATTACGAAAAACATTTGGGTATCATTTTTATAAGTAATTCAAAGACGTAGTTTTGCTTCAAGACTTATATAGGGGAGGGTAGTTGTTATCTTGACACTACGGTGGTGTGAGAGGGCGAGGGTTAGTCACCCCCCCTCCTCCTCGAAACTCCAAATGCCTATTCATCTTGCATGCGTTTATTCAGTTCTTTCTTAGCCTCATCCACTATATCAGGATTCATAAACAATTCCATTGCGGTTCTTGCCATAGCCTTACTGCTAACTTGTATACACCTTTTTCCAGAGGAAGAGTTGGCGAGATCTCTAAATTGTTCGGTGTGATTTGAAATTTTATAATCAGGGAAAATAGTGACATAAGGATTGCAAATTGGAATTACTCTTGACACATTGCCTAAATCTTCTCCACCATAGTCATAAGGCATACCATCCATAACTGGTTCTTCTATAGATATTAGTTCATTTCGGCAAACTTCAGATAATGTTTTATTAGGAACTCTTCCTAAATAACCAGGAATAAATTCAATATTAACCTCACAACCAGTAGCAATAGCTGCGCCTTCAGCACATTTTCTCACACGTTCAGTATAATCATCTAGATCACTTAATTTGAAACAGCTGAGTGATCCTTCTATTGAAGCAATATCCGGTATTAAACCTGTACTTTCTCCACCAGACTCTATAATCCCTGATAGGCGAAAATCTGATTTTGTATGCTGTCGTAATAAACCCGTTGCTACAAAATATAAATTTGCGGCATTCAAGGCATTGACACCTTTACTAGGATGTGATGCGGCATGTGCAGATTTCCCTTTGAATTTTATTTTTATTCTCTTAGAAGACATACATTCACCCGCAAGTCGTGTTGTATCACTAGTTGGATGCATAAATAAAATAGCATCAATACCATCCCAGGCATTTTTTTCGAGTAATTTTATTTTGCCCCCTCCAAACTCTTCGGCAGGTGTGCCCATTACACTTAATGTCCCGGGTACTTTTTGTTCTTCCATATACTTTTTTATTTGAACAGCTGTACCTAAAGCAGTGGCGCAAATTAAATTATGTCCGCAAGCATGACCAATTTGAGGCAAAGCATCATATTCAGATACCACAGCTATAGTTAGCTCCCCCGGTTCATATTGATATACTGCTTTATAAGCAGTTGAGAGCCCACCTAAGTTATCTTCTACCACAAAACCATTTTTTCTTAGAAAATCACATTGAATTCGATAAGCTTTTTCCTCTTTGAACCCAAGTTCGGGATTGGAATGAACATATTGTGCGATTTTCCAAAGTTCATCAAGTCTCGAATCCAAATAATCATCGTATCGTAGTTTCATAGCTTCTTTTTCCATATAATAATCCTCTCACTTATTTATTGATGTTTAACTGCCTTGTAATATTCCAAAGAACCCAGTAATCAATGAAATAACAATTAGCCACATGATAAGCCTGTTATAATACTGTCCTCTCAATTTAAAATAAAAATATATGCCAAAGACAGCTGCAAGAGGTAATATACCTACTAAAATTTGATCTAATATATCTTGAATAACAATTGGCTCAGCATTTTTAAAAGAGAATTCTAAAGGAGTGGAAACTTTTATATAAGTTGATGAAAGTGCTCCCATCATAAACAATCCTAAAATACTAGCACTGTTAATAAGATTGTTGATTAATCCGGATTTCATTAACTTTGTAACAGACTCTTTTCCTAATAAATATCCGGATTTCATCATACCGTATCCTATTAGGATAACTGCTAAGGGGAATAAAAACGGCACAATACCTCCGATAAACAGTCCACTTAATGCTAAAGAAGAAGCTAGAGCTAGAATAATAGGCTTTAAGGTTCCCCAAATTAATGTATCTCCAATACCAGCAATTGGTCCCATTAAACCTGTTTTAAATCCTGTAATAACTTCTTCAGAAAGCGAATCTGAAGAATCTTTGCTTTTTGCCTTTTCTTCCTCCATTGATAAAACGACACCATGTATAACGGCACCAAAAGTTCCTTCAGAATTATAAAACTGCAAATGTCGTATTAAAGCTTCTCTATATCCTTGATCATCATCTTTATATAACTTTTTTAAGCTCCCAGATAGAGCATTGCAAAATGCCAATGCTTGTAAACGCTCATAAGAATTACTAACTTCTACTGCTAAATACCATCTTGCATAGGTTTTCATTAAATCTCTATTAGTTAATTCGCGTTGCTTTTGTATTTCATCTAAATTAGAGGACATTATTAATTAACCTCCTTCTGATTCTGTTTAATTGAATTAAACATGGTGAGAGCTGCGACACAGAAACCAAATGCTGCTGCTGCCATAACGTCAACTTTTAGATAAGCGACTAAAAAGAATCCAATAAAGAAATAAGGCATTATCTCTCTTTTTCCTATAACCATTATAATAATGGCAAATCCTAGAGCTGGAAGTATACCACCTGCAACGCTAAAACCATCTATTATTCCTTGGGGTAAAATGTCCATTATACTTGTAACAGCATTAGCACCAAATAAGGTAATAACAAAAACAGGAGTAAACGTTAATAGAAATATAGTTATGGTTGGATACGTAATTGCGCAATGGAAAATTCTCCTTGTATCCATAACTTGTGCATACTTCTCCGCTTTTGATACCCAGTAAGAATTTGAAATTCTTCTTAGTTGGTCAATAAATATTCCTAGAATACCAAAAGGAACCGCAAGTCCGACAGCAACTTCTACATTCATACCGGTCTGTAAAGCAATCGGGATAGCGATTATTCCTGCGAGTGATTGATCGGCAGGCATATTGCCTCCTGTAAAAATAATACCAATATAAATTAGCTGTATTGTAGCACCAATAATTAGACCTTTTTCAAGTTCTCCATAGACCAACCCTAGAATTAAACCATAAAAAATAGGTGAACCTGTTGCTTGTGATAAACCATAACCAAGACGACTAGTACCTATGAAATATAAAATGCCGCATAATGCCGCTACTAATAAATTCATTGGTGGTGCACCTCTTCCCTAATTTTTATTTTTTAGAGAATCCAATTTTTCTAAAGCCTTTTTTAATTCCATTTTTGGTTCATCTGGTACTTGATGCAAATATACATGGCAATTATTTTCTTGATCTAATTCTTTTAACAAATTAGCGTCTTCTTCGTTTAATGTAATTGGACCAAATATAGCCTTTCTTCCTGGACCAGCCCCTAAACCACCAATTTGTAAATCCTTAATTGGAACTCCTCCCTTTATAGTTTTAAAGGCTGTTTCAACATCTTTAAACAAAATGAATAATTTCCCATGTCCCATCTCGTTTTCTACCCAATTGTTTATTGCAGATTCAACCGAATAAACATTCACCTCTATATTTGATGGGGCTGCCATTACATATATGCTTCTCATAAATTCATCTTTAGCTAAATTATCATCTATAATCACAATACGATTTGCAAAAGTTTGGCGCACCCATTTAGTAATTACTTGACCGTGTATTAAACGAAAGTCTACTCTTACCAATTCTATTTGAGCCATTAAAATCTCCTCCTAGATAGTTTTTTGCTATTTTGGTAAAACATATATAAATTATATTTATACTTGATCTGGGTCAGGTGCTGGTACTTTCAAATGTTGGCAGTTCATAATTGCAGCCTCATTAATTTCTTTTATACTTTCATCTGTGAAAGGTCGATTTTGTCTTATAATGGCTTCAATCAACATAATTGCACTTAATCCGGATAATATATGAATTTTATATTTCTGACTTAACTTTAATGCAGCATTTGACGTTGTACCGCCAGCGATATCAGTGATAATTAAAGAATTAGCTGGCATTTTTTTAATCTTTTGCTCTACCTTTTGCAAGAAGTCCTCTGGTGTATCAGAAGGATTTAGAGCTATTTCACTTACTCCTTTTATTTGACCAATTATCATAGTCAATTTATCTATAAGTGTTTCTCCCCACCCCCCGTGAGTTAATAATAAAATTTCACTTTGATAAGAGTCGTTTGCCAAAATTACTCCTCCTTTTTAAGGTTTCTAGAGTTAATATTTATAGTTGAGTTCCGTAAGCAAAAGTTTACTTTGTAAACGTTTACAATAATAATCTTTTAAGAACAATTAATTTTGTTAGTAACTTGGAAGGCACTTAAAACTGCTTAATCCAATATATAGAATATTTTTTCTTTTATTCGCATTTTTGTAAAAAATTTTTCGATGATTTTTCTTAAAGAGAGGAATATCATGATTGGTAAACTACATATAATCCTGTTTATAAGGTGTAAAAATTTGGATTGTACTTTTATAACCGTTTTTAATTCTTTGATAGATGATTGTAAAGAAAAGGCTTAAGAGGTGTACTTTTGAAATCTTTTATATTAAATGTTTCAGTTAAAAATTATATTTTTAGGAGGTAATGTACGTTGAATAATACCCAACACTGTTTAGTAAGTATTCGTAACAATTATGGTCACTTTAGTGATAAAGAACGCTTAATTGCTGATTTTATATTAAAATATCCTGATAAAGTTATTCATTATACAATAAACCAAATCTCAGAGAAACTAAGTATAGCTGACTCCACAGTTTTTCGATTTTGTAAACGAATTGGTTTTAAAGGTTTTCAATCTATGAAAATTGCCCTTGCAGCAGAGGTTGTTGCCCCTATAGATAATATCAACGAAAAAATAGAAGAGAAGGATAGTATTGGAGTAATTTCTGAAAAAATTTTTCGTTCCAATATTAAAACAATCGAAGACACACTTCAAATCCAGGATGAAAATCTTATTATAAAAGCAGTCAATGCTATAATGAAAGCAGATAGAGTACATTTTTTTGGATCTGGAGGATCAGCCATTGTAGCCCTAGATGCGTATCACAAGTTTATAAGAAGTGGAATTAATGCCAATGCTGATTTGGATTCCCATCTTCAGATTATGTCTGCATCTCAGATGAAAGATAAAGATCTTGCTGTGCTTATATCACTTAGTGGTTCAACAAAAGACTTATTAGACATTTCACAGGTGTTAAAAAACAACAAAGTTCCTATTTTAGCGATTACCAATTTTGCAAAATCATATTTAACGGAGAGAGCAGATATTGCTCTATATACGGTTGCTGATGAAACGGACTTTCGATTAGAAGTACTATCTTCTAGAATTGCTCAATTATCTATAATTGATGCGCTTTATACAAATGTTATGATTTTGAGAAAAGAATTGGGGCGATGTGCATTACAAAAAATGAGGGAAAGTGTGAGCTTAAAACATTTATAATAACCCTTAATCTAGTGCAATTGACTAATTTAAGTAAGAAAACATCCTGAAGAAATTTACTTGAAAAAATTGATTGGAGATAAGTTCCTTTGTTACCTAAAGCACTGAGAAAATCAATGAGTATTGGAGGACCACATTTTGTTCCCATAGACCTCCAATACCTGTTTATAATTATCAAAAAACCTCGCCCAAAAACGGACGAGGTTTTCCCTAACAGAACAAATCATTCTTCTTCGGGTTATTAAGACCAAACAACGGCCTAATAAACAAAGCAACTCCTGTGCCAAGCATTGCCATAACCATCCATACCCAACCGTGTAAACTAAATGATGCAATACCGCCAAAATAAGCACCAATATTACAACCAAAGGCAAGACGTGCGCCATATCCCATTAATAATCCGCCAACAATAGAGGCGCTGGCTGGGCCGACTTTTAGTTTTTTAGGTTTGAAGTTACCTTGCGCAGTCGCAGCAATGAATGCTCCTAAGATAACGCCAAAGTTCATCACACTTGTGGAGTCAGCTAGAACGGTTTGGCTTAATGCCATGCCGTTTGCCCCTTGGAAATATCCCCATGAAGCAACATCGACACCGACAGAATCAAGCGTTTTTCCTCCCCATAAAGCAAAGGCGGATGTTATTCCCCATGGCTGACCACGGACTGCTAGTGTCAGAGCGTTTAAGATTGCTAGAATTATTCCAGCAACAAATAACGGCCATGCTCCTCTAAAGATTTTTTTCCATCCGCTTGTTGTCACGAGTGGCTTCATTCTTGGAGGATTCTTTCTCTTTGCGAATTGAGCGAGAATAAAGTAAATCACAACAAACATAATTATTTGTACGATCCAAGCCCCACCATACCCCAGGCTTGTTGATGTAGCAAGGGAGAATGGTTCAAGTGACGGTGTGCTCATCCAGAATGGGAAATGAAGTGCGCCAACTGTTGATCCGATGATAAATGCTATCAGCGTAAGGATCATCGAACTGGAACCACCACCGAGGTTATAAAGTGTTCCAGAGGCACAGCCGTTTCCGAGCTGCATGCCAATACCAAATAGAAACGATCCAAAAATGACGCTCATTCCTACAGGAGAAACATATCCTGCGGGATCGGCACCAGTAAATGAAAAACCAGTACTAAGAATGACGGCAAACAATGTTGTTGCAACCATGAGCATCAGCATATGCGCCTGGAGTCCCTGTGTATTTCCAACGGACATAAGCCGTCTGAAAGCTGATGTAAAGCCAAAACGAGCTTGTAGTAGTGTAACACCTAATGCAATACCTATTAAATAAAGCACTCCTTGCACCATATCAGTCGTGCTAACGATCGCAATAAATAAGATAACGGAAGCAATAACTCCGAGTGTTAAAAATGGTTTTTGGACAGGCTGTAGTTCTTTAATAACGGTTGTGGGATGTTTAATCCATGTCTTTGATGATTCAGCCACCTGCTGTTCCAAGAAAAAACCTCCTTATTCCTATTAAGTTAATAGGGTTTATGTGTATAAAGTTTATAAGAAATAATGGTGTTTGTAAAGATATTATTGTTGGATAAGAGTTAAAATTATATTTAGACGGGGGTAGCGTTCCTGTAATAGCGATGCTTCATTTATATACATAAAGAAGCAGAAGAGTACAGAGTACAATCTAGCCTAGTCTAACTAATCAGACTATGTGGTATTCTATTGTATTTTGTAATTGAATTAATTCATGTATAATCGCTGCTTCATAATTTTTCTTTTATTTGATAATATATAGGATGTTACTCCCTTAATACACGAAAAGCAGTTTATTATTTCAGTGAGGGACCATTGTCTCTACTTGAAATTTTTATTCGCAAATTTGAAAATGTTATTCGTATAAATAGCAAAGGAAGATTTCTATGCAAAAAACCCTTTCCTGGGCAGCTGTTATCCTCTGGATGGGGTTAATTTTTCATTTATCACATCAAGCTGCTGCAGCGTCTAGTGAACTTAGTACAGGAGTTACAGAAATAGTGTTAGCCTTTATAGAAAAAGTTGTTCCAAATGAGGATTTAGATGTTAGCAGCATCCACCATATCATCAGAAAGAACGCTCACTTCTTCATTTATTTTTTCCTCGGAATGCTAGTGCTTCATGCATTAAATATGAGTAAAGGAACTGGATGCAAAACAATCGGGTTAGCGTTACTCATCTGTGTGCTATACGCGATTTCAGATGAAGTGCATCAGCTATTTGTTCCAGGTAGGGGAGCCCAGGTGAAGGATGTTTTAATAGATAGCGCAGGAGCTAGTGTGGGGATAGTTGGCTATCTGTTGTTAAGTCGATTGATAAATATTGTCCGCAAGACGTGATTGATTTGGCGGGTGACAATGTGTTTTGTAAATGTAAGGAATGTTGCAAGAGTTAGATATAAACGTAATTAATTCGAATGCTGAAAGAGGGAAACAGGTAATGACTAGAAAATCAAATCAGAAAAAATCTAGAAAACTATGGTTGAAAATTCCATTGATACTTATCGGGGTGATTGTCCTTGGAGTGGGAGCATATGCCATTTCCATTTACAATAACGTTGCCAAAACTGTAAACGAAAAAATGCATGAGCCCGTAGATTCGATTGATCGGGAAACAACGAAAAAGAAAATGAAAGCAACCGAAAAGCTTACTATATTATTATTGGGAATTGATTCACAAGAAGGAACGAGCGGTCGATCTGACGCATTAATGGTTCTATCACTTGATCCAACAGACGATTCCATGCAGCTAATTAGTATCCCGCGGGATACGAGAACAACAATCGTCGGAAAAGGAACCGAGGATAAGATTAATCACGCGCATGCATTTGGCGGTACAGATATGTCTATAGCGACTGTTGAGAATCTATTGGATATCGAGCTTGATTATTATGTACGTATGAATATGGATGGACTGTCCGAATTAGTAGACGAGCTTGGGACGATTACAGTAGATAATGAGATTGCTTGGAATGATGGTACAAATAATTTTAATGTTGGCCCAGTCGAACTAGACGGCGACCAAACAATGGCTTTCGTCCGAATGCGGAAGCAAGATCCAAACGGAGACTTTGGACGAACATCCAGACAACGGCAAGTAATCGAAGGCATTATTAACAAAGGTGCTTCTGTAGGTTCCGTTACAAAAATCAACAGCACAATTGATATTCTAGGGAATAATATGGCAACAAATCTGGATTTTGACGATATGAAAAAGCTCTTATCTGGCTATAAAGATACAAGAAATAATGTTGTTAGTTATCAATTGCAAGGGGACGGAACGACGATTGACGGGATTTATTATTTGATTGTAACAGGTGAGGAGATTGCGAAGGTGCGAGGGATGCTTGAAGGAGAGGTTTAGGAAATGTGAGTCTGGCATTTGATTTTTGTATGAAATGGCATTCGATATTATCCGGATGAAAGTATATATATTCAATCTAATGGAACTTGACATGGAGCCTCTGTGGTAGAGGTCAAAGGCTATATCTTGCTTAGTAAATAAGCCTACCAATACCACTTCTCCATGTAGTGTTGTGTTTATACTGAATTCATTGCAAACTCGTGAATGTCAAGAGATACATTTATTAATCCTAACCAAAAGTTTTTCGTACACTTTTTTGATTAACTCTAGACGAATTATCGAGCTTATCTGTTTTATTGTCCGGAGAGTGGATAATGGGTACCGAGATTAATAGATATGTTTTTTTGTGTGAAAAAATGAAATCTATCTAGTTTTTAATAATCTCTCGTTCATTTAAAGATTGAACGGGACGATGGTTGTCAGGAAAAATGTCTTGGAATGCTTGAATTTGTACGCTTGACATTTCGATTGGTTGTTCAAAAATCATCCATTTCACTTCTTCTGTACAAGGAGGTGTTGTTAACGAACCGTTATAATGGAAAGATGTTTGATCTTGGGGTAGCAGTGCTTGTAAATCAATCGGTTCTTTTACGGGAATATCTTTTTCCGTTTCTTCCTTCGGTAATGCATTCCAAACAGATGCTAGATTTTCATTTTCGCTACCTTCTTTAATCATTAATCCAAGTACGGCAAGATTGCCATTTGCATCGTTATGTACTAGGTGCAGCTCCATATCATAATTTTGGCCATTAAATTGATGTTCACTCGGAGTATGAAAATGAAATTGAATGAGCTTGTAGTCCTTTCCTTCTATGACAATGCTGCTGCTTTCTGTTACAGCATTTGCCTGAACTGTGTGACCGTTGTTTACTAGTGAAAATGTTGTTGGCTCATATTGAATCTGAATTTCCTCTTGTTTTTTATTCGCTTTTACTTGGGGAAATTCGACATTAATGGGTGATTGTTCAGTTCCATTGGCACAGGCTAAGTTTGCATTGTCCAGTTTTCCCCAGTGTTCAGGGCCTGTATTCCCGTTATAAGACCACTGAGAAGTATGTGTAGTTGCCTTTTCTGATTCCATTTCTTTCATACCAGTGTTTTGTTCCTCATTGGCATTATTTGTCTTTTCCTCTTTTGACCCAGCTGTTTCCGGAGTTTGTTCCGAGCAAGCTCCTATAAAAAAGCTTAAAGATACAGCTAAAATAAGATAAACGAAATTCTTCTTCATACTTAATAGGACTCTCCTTTTTCCATTTTCTTCTTGTTCATCCAACAATATACTAAAGAATAGAAGAACAATAAATAGTTATCTTTCAATAATTGTTTGAATCCTATATTTCGGTAAAAACAGACTATTATTTCATAAGTATAAAAGAACGGCATATGAAATATTCCTCCTACTAATTAACTAGTTATCGATTTGAATCCTGGATGAAAAATGATGAAAAAGGGAATCAACGATAAATTGCATCTGGCCTGAATCAAAAGAAGACGGGTGAGACTGCGATTTAATCCAAAAAATTAAGAAAATGGGGATCTTCGTATTCTTAATCATACAATTACAACGAATTTTTAATAATTTTCCCATCATTCTCTCATTATGTTCTCATCTTTCAGCGGTATATTGATTAGTAATAAAAACATATGGAGGAATGTTATCATGAAAATCGTTATTGTACCGTCCGGGTTTAAAGAGTGTTTGGGCTCTGAGGAAGTGGCTTCAGCAATGGAACGCGGGGTAAGACGCTTTGATCCGTTTATTGATATGGAAGTTATTCCGATGATTGATGGTGGAGAAGGATTTGCAAAGACGATTACTCATTTAAAAAATGGAGAATTAATATATGAAGAAGCTACAGGTCCTGTTGGGCAGAAGATATTAAGCCATTTTGGCGTTTTTGTTGAGAATGGCAAACGAACTGCGGTGATTGAAATGGCAGCAGTTGCTGGGCTGAAGCTCGTTCCTCGTGATCAACGAAATCCATTAAGAACAACTACTTATGGTGTAGGTGAGTTAATATTAGCTGCTCTTGATTTAGGTGTTGATCGAATCTTAATCGGCTGTGGTGATTCTGGAACGTCTGATGGTGGTGCTGGAATGGCGCAAGCTTTAGGAGTTCAGTTTTTGGATAAGCAACATCGATCAATTCCTATAAACGGGGGGAAGGATTTATTGGAGGTGGATTCTCTTAATCTAGCGAAATTAGATAAGCGCTTATATTCTGTTACTATCGATGTTGCATGTAATTGGCAAAACATTTTATGTGGCGAGAAAGGGGTGGCCAGAGTTTTCGGTCCACAAAAAGGGGCCAGCCCATTACAAGTAGAAAAGTTATCAGCTTCTTTAGAGCATTATGCGGCGTTAATTCAGGAATCAGTTGGGATAGAGATAGGTTCATTACCAGGGAGCGGTGCTTCAGGGGGATTAGGTGCGGGATTAATTGCATTTACCGGTGCAACATTACACCCGCGTTTTAATATTATTATGGACTATATTAGTATTGAGGAAAAAATTTCTAATGCTGATATCGTATTCACTGCAGAAGGGAGTTTAGATTTTCAAACTCCAAATGGAAAAATTCCAGCGGAGGTTGCACGAATTGCGAAAAAAAATAACATCCCAGTGATTGCGATTACTGGAACAATCGGTAAAGGAGCAAATTTAAACTATCGTGCGGGTATAGATGCTTACAGTAGTATTATTCAAAAACCAACAACTTTAGAAAAGGCGATAAAAAAGGCGCCAAAGTGGATTGAGGAAAGTACAGAATCCGTACTGCGACAAGTTGCTATTGGCTTAGGAATTGGTGAAAGAAAATTGCTAAGGAAAGGCATGAATCAAAAGTGATGTCGCGCATGGAGAAACGATTAGATAAGCAGAATTGGAACAAATCACGGGTAAGCCAATTATCAACGAAGTCGGTCGTAATTATCAGCATACATGTCCTTCTAATAGCACTGACTCTATCCATTGGTCATTTAGACTTCAGTGGAAAGATAGCATTATTCGCATTTTTATCAGCAATGACGCTATGGATCACAACTAAAATACCCGCGGGATTCGTAGCGATTACACTTATTATGTTTATCATCATGATGAAGGCGGCAGGTACGGAATTGTTATACGAATCACTATCTGAGAAGGTAGTATGGCTAATGATTGGTTCTTTTATTATCGGTGAAGCAGTGAAACGATCTGGATTAGCAGAACGATTAACTCGTTCTGTATGCAGAAGGTCAACGAAAAAAAGCAGTGTGCTTTTTGGAATAGGCTCGGTTTTCTTTGCATCTGCATTTTTCATTCCATCTACCTCAGGTCGGGCTGCATTATCCAGACCGATTGTGAATCAGCTAGGTGAAAAGCTTTCAACGAAAGAACAACGCGTATTGGCTATTATCACACCTGTACTTATATTAATGAGCACGTCAGCAACATTAATAGGTGCAGGCTCTCATTTAATCGGAGTCTCTTTACTGGAAAGTACATCTGGTCAAACCATTTCCTATTTTAAATGGTTTCTATGGGGAGTTCCATTTGCGCTTATTGTTACGCTTGTTTCATTTTTTATTATTAAATGGTGCCTGTGGCCAAAAGGTGAAACAACGGAGATGGATGTAAAACCAGAAGAAAAAACAATGCAAAGAAATCAGTTGTGTGGGGGTGAAAAGAAGACACTGATTTTGATTTCATTTTTAATTGCAGGCTGGATGACAGAAACAATCCATGGCTATGATATAGCATTTATTACGATGATAGGTGCCATCCTGGTCATGATACCGAAATACGGAATCATTCGTTGGAAAGAAGGACTAGCGGCGGTATCCTGGAATTTGATTTTATTTGTTGCTGCTGCAACTGCGCTAGGAAAAGTGTTAGTCGATACAGGTGTAGTCCACTGGATTGAAAACGAAATGCTGCATGTGCTGCATTTGTTTGTAGGAGCACCAGATTGGCTCATTGTTTTCATTATCTTGGTTGTGACCGTAACGAGTCATTTGTATATTACTTCTCATACGACACGAGCGATTATTTTTATTCCAAGTTTATTAATGTTTAGTGAAACAATAGGAGTTGATCCTGTTGCAGTTGTTTTCTTAAGTTTAGTCGGGATGAACTATTGTGTTACATTTCCGGTTAGTTCAAAAGCATTGCTGTTTTTTTATGAGGAAGGCGACATATCCTATGATGCTAGTAATCTATTAAAGATGAGTGCTATATTAATGCCGCTCTATATACTTCTTATGATGTTATTCTATTTTTCGTATTGGCAATGGGTTGGGATGGGGCTATGAAGGTACCTTTAACAGGCAGCGTTACCTTTGAGGGTCTGTTGCCTGTAAGGATATTCATTTTTATAAGAGGCATTGCCCTCTGCTACAACTCAACGAGTTATCCCTCCGTTCTTATCCATTCGATCCCTCATGTAAAAATAAGAGATCGAATACATAAATCAAATAGATTGTTTACTCATGTGTAATAAAACAGTATTTTTACATTTTAGGGTGAGTGGAAGGAAAGAATTGTCTATTTGAATAAAGCATTTCTGGGAAAACTAAGTTCACCAAGAGAGAGGTGATTTTATGGAAAGAAGTAAAAAGTATACAGCAGCTGGCACAAATATTGCAGCTGTTAAACAGTCAAATGAACAATCCGGCATGTCTTATAACGAAGCAAAGGAATACATCGCTAGGACTACTGGTGGCCACGGAACGGCAATTTATAGCGACACGAATACAGAACAGGTTCGGAAAAAGAATCAAAAATGATAATAAAACGACGTTCCCTGCTGATTCGTGCGTTAGAAGCAGCAGGGGAGAATTATAGTTATTTTTTCATCTGTTCTTTGGCTATGTTAATCATTTCTTTAACCATACTGCCACCAATTGACCCTCCAACTTTTCCTGCTTGTCTGGAGGTAAGGTCTCCATTATTTCCTTTTTTCAAAGTGATGCCTTGTTCTTTAGCAACTTCATATTTTACATAATCCGGGTTATTATTATCCACGATATATCCATTGGCTTTCATGACACGACCTTTGAACTGACTGAGGTTTTTATTTCCCACGCAAAACACCTCCTCATGAATATAATTTCCCAAAATTTTAAGTTTATCCGGGTTTATATGTTATATTTTAAAAGTTTACAAAGCATATATTTTTGTCGATACCACAGTAATTTCAACTGTGATGCCAGTCATAAAGAATAAAGCAGAATGTCTTTTTAAAGTATTATGCTAAATAGGTATGAGGGATGTAATTATAGACACAACAATTAATACAAATCGAATAGTACCCGCAAGTAGTGACTGGTTGGCAGGTAATATTTACTTTGAAGCACAAAGTTTTTTTATAAGAACTATGTGAAATGTTAAAAACGAAGCACAAAATATAATTAGAAAATTCTAAAGATGATGTTGACTATGAATGATAATGTAGCTATAATATACAGAAATAAATTCTTAAAAATTATAATATTATAACAAAAGTGAGTTGAAATACATGTCATTAGAAGAGAATTCAGCAATACCATTACACAGGCAAATAAGACAATACCTAGAAAACAAAATAATTTCTGGAGAGTGGGAGCCGGGGTATAAAATTCCAACAGAAAAACAGCTTTCATCCCTTTTTAAGGTGAGTAATATTACAGTAAAACGCGCTGTACTTGACCTAGTTAACAATGGGAAGTTATACAGGAAAAGCGGAAAGGGTACATTTGTAAATAAACACGATAAAACTGACTTGTCTAGACTTGTTTCCATACATAATAAGTTTGAAGATGAGAAGCCCTATCCCCATAAAACATTAAGCTTTAAAAAAATAGTAGGAAATACTGAATTGATAAAGAATCTGCAGATAGACAAGAATGAAGAAATCTATTATATTTCTAGGATTAAACTAGAAGAAGAGAAGCCCGTTATAATTGAAAATTCCTGGATACCTGCAGCTTTAACACCAGGTTTAACAGAGGAGGAAATTGAAAATAAACTACTATATAACTTATTTTCAAAAAAGTATGGGCTTAAGCTGGATACTGCAAAAGTGTTTATCTCTACAAAAACTGCAGATAAATCTGAAGCAGCGTTACTCAATATCCCCATTGGTGAACAATTATTAGTATTGGATAGGTATACGAAAGCAGAAGATGACTATATTGTAGAATATTCCCGTTTTAAGGCGGTATTTAAAGATGCAAAATATTTTCTTGAGATTAATTTATAATTAATGCTTGCTCATTAATATAACTTGCAAAATTATAATGTTATAACATTATAATTTTATCACATACAAAATACCTGTTATGAATAGATTATTGTATAACTAACTAGATTTGTATTAAAATTTAATTTTTTTAGTCAAAATTTATCGAAAAATAAAAATATATAACCTGAAGGAGGCTTTCTCATGCATATTAGTGAACATCCAGTTTTGAAAGAGAAATCCAATGAAAAAGTTTTTTTCTATTTTAATAATCATCGTTTAGAAGCAAAAAAAGGACAAACGGTGGCAGCTGCTCTTATGGCAAATGGTATTCGGAAATTGGGAGTGAGTCGGAAACTCTCTCAGCCTCGAGGTCTTTATTGTTCTAATGGAAGGTGTACCAGCTGCTTTGTAACGATAAATGGTCTCGATCATGTGATAAGCTGTACTACTCTTGTGGAAAACAATATGCAGGTTTTTTCCAATAATAATGATCCAGAAATAAGAGGTGAGAAATATGGAAACTGATTTACTGATTATAGGGGGTGGACCGGCAGGACTGCATGCAGCTCTTACTGCTGATAGAGCGGGGGCAAGGGTAGTAGTAGCCGATGAATCATTTTCTCTCGGTGGACAATTGAGACAACAGACTCAATGGTTTTCTAACCTTCCGGGACAGTATGGATATGGAAAGAAGCGCGGTACATGGGTGAATGAACAACTTATTAATCAAGTAGGAGCATCTAATCTACAGGTGTTAAAGAAACATACCATGATTGGTTCCTATCTTAATGGAAACATTGGTGTTTCTGATGGGGATAAGACTTTTGAAATCCAATCCCGAAAAAGTATAATAGCGCCTGGAGCCCAAGAGGAGGCAAAGGTTTTTCCAGGATGGACACTTCCTGGAGTCATGACTGCTGGAGCAGCTCAAATACTAATAAACAGGGAAAAAGTATTGCCTGGTAGGCGTGCTGTTATGGTTGGCTCTAATGATTTCTCATTGGAAGTTGCAAGACAACTCAATTCTTGTGGAATAACAGTAGCTGCAATTGTGGAGGAAAAGAATCAAATTACCTGCTCTGATGCAGAGTTAGTGAAGGCTGTGGAAAACGTTCCTGTCTATAAAAATAGCACGATTGAAATAGTTACGGGTGCCGGAGAGGTGGAACATGTCGTAATTCAGACACCAGATGGGTTAAAAGAAGTTAATGCGGATCTTGTTTGTATTGCTAATGGATTCAGTCCCATACTGGAGCCTTTTGAAATTATGAATTGTCATTTTGTTTATCAAAAAGAACTTGGAGGATGGCTAGCTGCGTACAATATTCATTTACAGACAACCAATCCTTCCTGCTATATTGCTGGAAATGCGGCAGGGATTACGGATCTTGGACCAATTCTATTAACAGGAGAAATTGCTGCTTTGAGTGCTTTAGAGGCGATGGGATTCATCAGCTCAGCAGAGGGAGATGAACAAAAAAGCAGATGTTGGAGAGAGTTGGCTAATTTGGAAAGTGAAAAAGTATTTAAAACAAGGACTGAAATGATAGCCGATTATCATCAGAAACATGAATTGAATCTCCCGGATTATTTCATGAAGATAAGAGGAGGGAAGATGTATGGATAAATCAACAATCGTCTGCCGTTGTGAAGAAATAAATGTTGATGAGATTGAGACAGCTATGAAGAATGGTGCTGAAACATTTGATGATATAAAGCGGCTGACTAGATGTGGGATGGGTCCTTGCCAGTCAAAGATTTGCCTTAATCCTGTAAGAGAAATTATTGCTGAATATACTGGCAAGCCTTTGGCAGATATTCGGATATCTAGGATGAGAATGCCATTAAAACTCGTAAGAATGAGTGCGCTTACAAATGGAAGTGAAGGCGGTAATGTTGCATCTGTTTTTGGAGAATCAGTGGAAGATGGTGAAACAAAAAATGAATAATGTATTTGATGTTATTGTGATTGGCAGTGGGGTTATCGGGAGCAGTATTGCCTACCATCTTTCAGAAAGTAAAAATCATGAAATTCTGCTTATCGATAAGGATTTCCCTTTATCTGGCACTTCCGGTTCTACGCAAGCATGGGTTTGGGTACATAGCAAAGTACCTTCTTGGTATGGGGAATTAAGTATGTTCAGCGCAGAACTGTACCCTTTTCTAGAAAAGAAAATCGGTGATGTGGAGTATAAAAGAACTGGTGGAATAGCCCCTTTTTTCAATGAAGCTGAACGGGAAAAAGCTTGGAGACTTGTTGAACAACAGGCGGAGGTCGGAATAGATATTGAAGTTCTAACAAGAGACGAAGTACTGGAAAAAGAGCCTTCTCTCTCTTCTAATGTAGCTGGTGCTACCTTCAGTAAACTAGATGGGAATGTGAATCCATTTCGCCTCGTTGAGTTATATGTGAAAGCTGCAAAGAGGAATGGGGTCCAGTGTTCTTATTATAATCAAGTAATCGATATAGAGAAATCTGGTGACATCTTTCGGTTGGAAACATACAAAGGAGTCTTTCGAGCGAAGAAAGTTATATTGGCAGGCGGTCCTTGGTCAAAGGATTTAGGAAGCATGTTAGGTGTAGAGATGCCGGTGAAGCAGGTACGAGGGCAAATTCTTGTTACAGAACCGCTTCAGCCGTTTCTTAAATATACTATTGGCGGTATTCGTCAGGCAGACAATGGTGAAGTATTAATTGGCTATTCGAAAGAGGAGGTGGGCTATGATAGAAGATCGACATTGGATGTTATTCAGCAAACAGCAAAAATGGCGACTGATTTCGTTCCAGCACTGGCCAAGGCAAATGTTGTTCGGACTTTTTCCGGGATCAGAGTAATGCCCAAAGACGGATTTCCAATTATCGGTGAGATCCCAAATATTGAAGGTGTCTATGTGGCTGTTATGCACAGTGGAATAACATTATCACCATTAGTCGGTACATTAATGACAGAATTGCTGACAGATGGTGAAACTTCTATTGACCTTACTAGATACAGCCTTGCAAGATTTGAAGGAGTCTAAAATGGAATGTTAAAACAATATCAAAAAAAGCCAAATATATTAAGGGAGGAAAATGATGAATGCTGCTGTAGCGATAGTAATTAGCTCTATTGTAGTTTTAGGGGTAGGTGTGGCTATTTCGTTTTGGGTAGGAAAGAGGAATAAGGGAATAGAAGATTGGAATGTGGGAGGGAGATCCCTTCCAATGTATGTTGTTGCGGGCACACAGTTTGCTACTGGCATGGGGGGAGGAGTTCTTGTTGCACATGTCGGTATAGGATACAGTGCTGGCTGGTCAGCAATAACGTATAACTTGCTATATTCTATAGGTATTGTTCTTCTTGTATTACTAGCGGGGTGGCTAAAGAAACATAATTTTTCCACCTTACCTGACATTTTCAAGAAGTTATATGGAGAGCACAAAATTATGATGAGTTCTGTTACATTACTAGCTATTGTGGTACCATTTGGCTGGTTATGTACACAGTTGGTGGCATTCGGAAACTTATTCACTGAAATAACGGGGTTATCTTTTACTTTATTGATTATTATATTTGCAGCTATCAGTTTGTTGTTCGTTTTACCTGGAGGAATGGCTTCGGTAGCATGGACTGATTTTGTTTTTGGTTGTTTTATGCTGCTACTGTCTATAGTTAGTGGAATATATATGTTAAATTATGCTGGAGGTTGGTCGGGAATTGCTTCGAATGTTCCTGAAAACCTTGTGTCGTTTCCTCAAGGGATGGGAGCGATTGGATTGACAACAATCGTATTTTGGATTTTTGCCATTTTTCCTGGTGCCCTTACAAATCAAATGTCTTATCAAAGAATCTATTCAGCTAAGGATGCCAAAACGGCAAAACAGGGTTTTATCATAGCTGCAATTGCCGGAATTATTAGTGGAACTTGGGCTTCCTTTATGGGGATTGCTATTCTTTCGCAAAATCCTGGTATGGATAATCCCGAGTTGGCTGCAGGATGGTTTCTAACTCAAATTCCTACTTGGTTTCTGGCGATTTATTCAGCTTTTATCATCGCAACTATCATGTCAACAGTCAGCAGTGCTATGCAGTCTGTAGTAGTTAATATAACAAATGATATTTATAAATCATATATCAATCCCGAAGTAAAGGATAGAACATTGGTCAAAGCTTCGCGAATGCTATCCGTAATAATTATTGTACTTGCAATTGTTTTATCATTGTATTATCCGCAAGCTTTGGGATGGCTGCAAGCGACATACGCTTATTCAGCTGCAGGTTTGCTAGTTCCCATATTTTTGGGTATTGCCTTGCGACGAACGAAGTTACTTTCAGCAAAAGGAGCCATGGGTGGTATATTCGCTGGTGTTATTGGAGCGGCAATTGCTCAATTATTAAATACAGCCATTCCATATGCTGTATATGGGGTTGTTGGTTCCTTAGTAGGTTTCCTTTTATTCAGTATGATTTTTAAAGAAAAAAGAGGGCTTGATAAGAAAGTTTCTGGTCTATAAGTACAACTTGAATTTTCTTAATTTATAAATTTGCGGGAATATAATTAATTGTATGATGAAAGAATTAGTAATTGAAATCCTAAGCAATAGTAAGTATATGAAGGAGGAGAAAAAAATGGACGCTGATATAGGCATCATTGGAGTTGGAACAATGGGAAGCATGGCTGCATGGCAACTTGCAAAAAAGGGCGTATCTGTTATAGGTTTTGAGCAGTTTGGAATTGGAAATGACCGAACTGCTGCGGGAGGAGAATCCCGGCTTTTTCGTACAGCATACATGGAAGGACCTGAATATGTTCCCATGCTACAGGAAGCAAAAAAATTATGGAGGGAACTGGAAACAGAAAGCGGAAATTCACTGTTAACGCTAAATGGGGGATTAATGATTGGAGAATCTAACTCTCTGGAAATTAAAACAGTTTTAAAAAGCATCGAGGATTTTAAACTGGAGCATGAAATTTTAGAGGGAGACCAGGCAGCAATACGCTATCCACAATTTAAAATATACGATGATGACCTAGTCATATTAGATAAGGAAGCAGGCTTTATTCGACCGGAACTTTCAGTTGTATCAGCTTCTTTACTGGCTATGAAGCATGGTGCGAAATTAATGAAATATACCGCAGTAGATGAAATTATTCCTGAAACTGCTGGTGTACGCATTATTGCAGAAGGGAAAACGTACAAGGTAGGAAAAGTATTGATTACCACTGGTGCATGGACAGGGAAACTTTTACCAGCTTTAAAAAAGCAATTGATACCGAAAAGATTATTGCTGACCTGGTTTACACCGAAAAATCTTGCTGAAACAAAAGCAAATAAGCTACCTATATTTGCTAGAATGCGCGGAGATTTCAGGCTTACAGGAGCACCTTCACTAGATGGGTCGATGGTGAAAGCTTCCTATACAAAAGATCCTTTGCCAATAGAAAATCCATCTTCATTATACCGAGACGTATATCCAGAAGAAATTGAAAAACTGCGAGAATCCGTAAAAGCCTTGCTCCCAATGCTATATCCAGACCCAGTTCGTGCGAGTGCTTATATGGATGCTTATACACCGGATAATCATGCGTTGTTGGGAGAATTACCAGGAAAGAATAATACTATCATTGCAAGTGGTTTCTCTGGTCATGGTTTCAAACTAGCACCCATCATCGGCAGGATTTCTTCTGAACTATTGATTGAAGGGAAAACAAAAAGCAATATCAATCATCTTGATCCAGGTAGATTATTATCAAAGCATTATAAGTAGTAGGGTTAAAATCGACTAAAGGTGTAATTAATAAAAGAAGACTATTCTGTGCTGGATAACGATCGAACAGCAGTAGAACCATAAAATTTAAGGATATTCGTGTTAATTACAAAAGTAGTTTTGAAAAGGATTATACCTGCAATTAGTGCGTATTTATTCAATAGATTTTTTCTTGAACGAAAGAAAACCACCCCGCGTCGTCACAAGCAAAAGGTGGTTCTCAAAACAAATATTTTTTTTGACAACTATCATCCTGACGGTAGAGGTTGCAGAGAGAAGTGTTAGCGCACTTCTCTCTTTATCTATAAAACAAAACATGAATTATACCTGTTTCTAGATGTAATCTCATATGTTTTGTCGTTAGAGACTCTGCTTGCAATACTCTACTTTATTCTACTAACTAGTCTAAACCTGGCTGGTGTCTTGACCATGTTTCTATGGCAGGTATCGATTTAATAACAAAAACAAGGAGCAATAAAATCCTTTTCTGTCCCACGATTCTTAGCAAAATCTAGTAAGAATAGGTTGATGACAGGTTTTTAAAATCCCTATTTAATTTTTAACCCAGTGACCTTGATTCTAGGTATTCTTGGATCATATTGTACAACGAAAGTTTTCGTTGTTAAAAATAATTAATTCCCGTTACATTACAGTTGTATCTTTCCATCTACCTAGTATAAGGACACCTAACTTAGCTGAAAAGTCAACGCAATGCAGCGGTTTATCTTCCAACTATTTCTAATCCCAAATTTCCGCTACCCATTCCGGGTGATCAATAAATGGATTACGATTATGCTGATAATCGGTGTAGATAATCTCGTTTCTTCTTCTTTCCAAATCATCAACCGGGTCTTCCTCATGCCACTCCAGCAATACGGATAGCTTGCCGTGGTATGGTGCAGAACCATTATTGACCTGATTATTTAATTCCAAATCTGGTTCACCGCTATCACCTTCATAACGTACATCCATATAAAAAATCATTCGTGCTACATCACCTTTTACACTATCCCTTGGTTCCCAGGAATCGGAGTCATAATAGTTTCCAGCTGCCTCTGTATGCTCACTGCCGCCTTCATCAAAGTCAAGGTTGCTTCTGGAGCTGTTTACGGAAGCATCTGTTGGTCTTAAATGATGAAGGTCAGTGCCAGGCCCCATCGATGTACCGAAATCTCCATGAGATTTTGCCCAAACATGTTCGCGATTCCAGTCATCCGCATTTCCGCCATTTTCATTTTTCCCTTGTGAACGTCCAGTATAAAGAAGGATTACATTATTCGAGTTACTTGGATCTTCATCTGTTTCACGCAGTGCTTCCCAAACATTGGAATAGGAGATTTCTGTATGATCATCAATGATGTCGTGCAGAGCAGATTTTAATTGTTCTCCTGATTTACCATTCGCAGCATCATAATAGCCGTCCGGGCTTGGTGTTTCAGGCTCTGGATCTGGGTTTGATTCTGGTGGCTGTGTACCGTCCTCGTGCTGTTCAAAAGCAGTTCCGTTCTTTAATCCAGCATGAGAAAAGTAGTTTGTTAGTGTACCAGTTACTTTGATTTTTTCTCCTAATAAGGAAGGATTGGATTGCAGTCCAAATGAAGTTCGGAATGAAGATGGTATTTGAACATAAATCATTTCTTCTATGTTCGTTGCAGAAGGACTATCAGCTAATGCAAAAGCATAATTATTAGGGAAATTAAGCTTGATGACTGAAGTTGTGGAGACTGGTTGACCAACAATGTATCCCTCAACCGTTTTAGTCGAGTTATCTTGATTGGCCATAGCCTGTGTGACTGTATATGGGGACGAGACTGATCCGTCACCTGTGTTTGCATTCACGAAAGTATTGGTTACCGGTTTGATAAAGAGTAGTACAGATGCAAGCAATAAGACAGCAGCTATCAATATTCTCTTTTGATTACGTTGCAATTGATTCTCCTCCTTTTGGTTGGTTCAACTGTATTATATAACACAGTTATAAAGTTAGCTTTACTGAAGTATAAAGTTGTTGTAACAAAAAACATGAGATAGGTCGTAGTCAAAAATATGGGTTTAGTAGTTTCATCGCTACAAACAACTGTATAAAACCTAGTAAATAACATGCTGTTCCTTGCTCTTTTTTTATCATTTAATTAATGGAATGAACCAAATACGAAGAAGTGAAATTGGCGCACAGGATTACTTCTAGTTTTTATCAAATGAAAAATGATTGATATCTGAAACTTACTATTTATTTGATTCTCTTTATTGTTGGGCATATAGAATCACTACTAAAATCGTGCTTTATCTTACAATTCTTTATCTTTTGATTAACGTTTAGTTAATAGTAAATGTCTAAAATTACAGAGGAATACGAAAATAGTTCTGTGCAAAAAGTCTGGTACAAAGCGAAAGCGATTACTTCAATTTGAATTGAAAGTTAGTTTATTCTCGAAGGATGTGATGCTTATAGGAATTACAGGTTGAAATTTCATTAGCTTAGTCAATGGAAGTGAGTAGTCTTTGGAAAGCCCTAATCTATTACACTATCAGGAGGAAAAGAAGATGGGAGTAAAAAAACAATTGATAACAGGAATTTCTGCATTTGCTTTAGGTGTCGGATTAATCACTGGTGGTACTTTCGCTTATTTTAGCGATACAGATGAAACTAGCAATACTTTTGCTGCAGGTACCCTGGATTTAAGTGTTAATTCAACAACCATAATTAATGTTGAAAATATTAAGCCAGGTGATTCGTTTTATCGTAATTTTGAACTCACAAATGATGGGAGTTTAGACATAGAAAAGGTTTTACTTGAAACGTCTTATTCTGTAACGGATGCAGCGAATGACAACGGAGAAGAAGATTTTGGCGAACATATAGAAGTCGAATTTTTATACAATAACAACAACTCGGATGAGATTATTTACAAGACGACTGTTTCTGAGTTGGTTGAAATGACTCCAGAGGCTATTGATCAGCATATTATGTATCCTTGGTATGGCGAAAAAGGAATGCCTGTTGGTTCCGTACATGACTTCGGTGTCAAATTTAATTTTGTTGACAATGGTGAGAATCAGAATGTTTTTCAAGGGGATTCACTCGACTTGACATGGACATTTGAATCTTTTCAAACAGCTGGTGAAGATAGATAAGCTATCAATATGTTTTCAAAAAGCTCGGTAAAAGGATGCGAAACAAAGGTTAATAATTTTGAAATGCAGCTACCGAAGAATCGAACAAGTGGGGAATCATAATTTCAATATGAAGGGTGAAAATCATGCGTTCTGTAAAAAAAATATTGGCTTTGTCGTTTGTATTTCTACTAACCTTTCAAACTATAGGAATAGTAGGATATGCTGCAAATACGGAGTCAAATAGTTCAGGAAACATAATGATAGAAAGCAAGGAAACGCCGCAATCATCAAAAGAAAATGAAACCCAGATACTGACAGAAATTGAACAAAGTGAACGAATTGAAACAAAATCTGAATCGGAGCAGATTGGTAAAGGAGTTACATTTACTACATTTGAAATGCTTGATGCTCGAGGGTGGATTAATGGTGAAATGTTAGAGATTGATCTCAAAAATGAAGCTGTTTCTCTTGATCTTTTAACAGCAGACGGAGTAGTGGCAGCATCAGAACCAATTTCTGAAGTAACCAAACGCGAAGGAGCTATTGCGAGTGTAAATGGTGACTTTTTTGATATTAATTCTACTCAAGCTCCGTTAGGCATTGAAATTAAGGATTATGAAATAATCAAAGGTCCTAATAATGGAAGAGAAATGGCTGCAGGGGTTACAACAGAAGGGATTGGAGAGATAGCTGCTATTTTTCTCGAAGGTACTTTTACATTTAATGAGCAAGAACACGAACTAGCTTCCTACAACCAGAATACAATACCAGAGAATGGCATCGGTTTATATAATGCTTTATGGGGACAAGCATCAAGGGAAGGAGCAGTTCATGGGGATCCAAATGTTTATGAAGTGATTATTGAAGAAGGGGAAGTTGTGAAAACTGGCAGTGAAATCTCAGATGATGAAATCACAAAAAATAGGAATATATTAATTGGTAGGGGAAATGGGACAGATACTTTAAAAGAAATGCGGGTTGGAGATTCCGTAACAGTTGAATATGCACCGAAAACAAATGGGGATGGGGAGTATGCATTTGCCATTGGCGGTAATCCAACACTTGTAAAAGAGGGTGCTTTGCAAGATGTTGATGACGAAACACTTGCGCCTAGAACGGCTGTAGGATTTTCCGAAGATGGTGGGACGATGTATCTCGTATTGGTTGATGGGCGTCAAAGTTCAAGCAGAGGGATGACTTTATATGAGATGGCAGAATTCATGAAAGAAATCGGATCGTATCAAGCATTAAATCTTGATGGTGGTGGTTCCTCAACACTTACTTCAAGGATGCCCGGAGAGAATGAAGCAGAAGTGAAAAACAATCCATCTGATGGTGTGGAACGTTCGGTGCCAAATGGTATTGGTATTTTTACTGCTAAAGAAAATGGACAATTAACAGGTTTAAATGTTGATACAGTTATGCAGCATGAAAATGCTTATCGTGTTTTCCCTGAATTAACAAGGAGCTTCACAGTGAAGGGATTTGATGATGCTTATGACGCTGTGTCTGCTGAGAATATTCAATGGGAAGCTTATCCAAGTGAGTTTGGCACATTTAACGAAGAGGGAGTATTTACCGCAAGTAAGACTGGTCTTGCTGTAGCTAAAGCGAAAGAAGGTAATATTGAATCAGAAAGCAGAATTCAGGTTTTAGGAGATTTAAAGAGAATTGAAGCAACTAAATCCAGAATAAGTACAGTTCTAGAAGAACCCGATACTTTTTCGGTGATTGGTTTTGATGAAAATGGTTATGCTGCACCTATTGAACCAGAGGATATTCAATTAGATTATGATGAATCTGTAATTGAGGTTACAAACAATGAAGATGCAAGCTTCACAGTAAATCCAAAACAAGATGGGGCTTCGACAACGATTACCATGGCAGTTTTAGATAAAAAATTCTATCTGCCTGTTACCATTGGATTTCAAGAGGAAGTTGTGTCGGGGTTCGAAGATTCTTCTGATTGGAGTGTTCAAAAACATCCATCCAGTGTTGGGGCTTCTATAGAGGAAGTGGAGGGCAGAGAAGGTAATGCAATTCAATTAAACTATGATTTTAGTACGACTACTGCAACCCGCGCAGCATACTTGCAAGCAACTCCTGATCTGGAGCTTCCGACGAACACGCAAAAAATTGGTTTATGGATTTACGGAGATGGAAACGGTGCTTGGCTTCGTGCAGTTCTCAGAGATACCAGCAATACTCAATATGTAATAAACCTAGCTGATGAAGTAGATTGGACAGGATGGAAATATGTTGAAGCTTCGTTACCAGCGGGCGTGCAACATCCAGTCAAATTGTGGAGAATATACCCTGTCGAAACGGTTCAAAGTCAGCAATATGCAGGTAGTTTGATCTTTGATGAGTTGACTGTACAGGTACCACCAGAAGTAGACATACCCGAACAAGAAAAAATAACAACAGACCCACTTGTGATTCAAAATGATGAATTTGGTGAAGAGCGCTGGAAGTTTGCTGTTATTTCGGACACGCAATTCGTTGCAGCAAATCCAAACAGTGATGTATTGCGAAGAACTCGTGAAATGTTACAGCAAATAGTAGCAGCGGACCCTGAATTTTTAGTAATCAACGGTGATTTTGTAGATACAGGATACCCTGAGGATTTTCAATTGGCGAAACAAGTTTTAGAAGAAGAAGTTGGTGATCGTTTTCCGATCTATTACGTTCCAGGAAACCATGAAATGATGGGTACGGGGAATTTAACCAATTTTGAAGAAGTATTTGGAGAAACGCGTCAATCATTCGTTCATAATGGAGTGCAATTTGTGATGTTGAATTCCTCGGCAGGGAGCTATAGAGCTTCTGACTTTCAACAATTAGTTGAATTACAGGCCACGTTAAATAAGGCTGCACGTAATCCAGAAGTTCGTAACACAGTAGTTTTTTCCCATCATCCAACTAATGATCCGATGCCAACAGATGCTAGTCAATTAAGTGACAGAAAAGAAGTTGCCCTTGTAGAAAAATGGCTATCTGAATTCAGAATGACATCTGGAGGAAAAGGAGCAATTTTTATTTCTTCACATGCTTCAACTTTTAATGTGAATCGGGTCAATGGCGTACCATATTTTGTGACTGGAACAGCGGGGAAAGACCCTTATGGTACTCCTGATAATGGAGGAATCCTTGGTTGGACTATGTTTGGTGTCGAAAATGAATCCTCATTATTAAGGGGTATTCAAAGTCCTGAAGAGACAGATTGGATTAGAACAGAAGTAAATCCATTACTTGAAGAAATAACGGTTGATGCACCTGAAGAATTAGCCGTAGGTGAAACGATTGAAGTAAAAGCTACCGGACATCAACCTGGAGGAATTAACTTCCCGCTTCGATACCCAGCAAGTGTAAACTGGTCAGGAAGTGACAATGTTTTTGTAGGTAACAGTGAAGAATCTAACGAAGCGATTCGATCTGGAGAATATACTTCCGTATTTGATTATACAACAGGTAATCTTCGTGCATTACAACAAGGTGAGGTTACATTAAAAGTTCAATCCAATCAGATGGAATCTGAAGTTAAAATTCAGATTAACGAGTAAGAACATAAATGGTCAATTGCATTAGGGAAAGCCGCTTTCTAACGCGTCCGTAAGCTAGACTCCCACCTATAAATTTGAAAAGAGGTGGGAGTCTCACGGACTACCATTTTAAGGAGGGGCTGAAGTGAGTATAAAAGGCAAGCTTATCATGAGCAGCTTCTTAGCTATACTTGGTATAAGTTTAATAGCCGGAGGCACGAGTGCTTATTTTACTTCTGTTGTATCCACTAATAATACGATTACAAATGGTTCATTGGTTCTTGGGTTAAATAAACAAGAGATTTTTCATA
The DNA here is from genome assembly GCF_038002145.1 of Oceanobacillus sp. FSL W7-1309. NCBI lineage: Bacteria > Bacillati > Bacillota > Bacilli > Caryophanales > Bacillaceae > Oceanobacillus > Oceanobacillus sp. FSL W7-1309. The sequence goes on along the minus strand of NZ_JBBOBX010000001.1, from coordinate 460,334 downwards.
TTGAGAATCTAGTTCCAGGAGATATACAGGAAACTCAATTTAAACTTACCAATGAAGGAAGTGTGGACATGGGAGATATTACGTTACATACTTCTTATGAAATCATGGACAATGGTGAACCAAATAATGGTGATGACCTCGGAAATCACCTCATTGTTGAGCTGTTATCCAATCAGGGCAGAGAAGAGACACAAATCTTTGAAAAAACGCTCGCGGAATTAAGCCTTAGCCCACAGCAAATCACAAAGGAATTTTCGGCTGGAAGCACGGCAAAAGAATTCACAATCCGAATTACCTTTGTGGATAATGGAGAAAATCAAAATCATTTTCAGACAGACCAATTAAAATTCAATTGGGAATTTGAGGCAGTCCAGCTAAGTGGTAATACAGATGCTGAATAAAGCATTGATGGAATAAGGGAATTATTTTTTAATCCAGCTTTTCCCCGTCAAGTATATTTTGTTGCCATGTAAGGCGACATGAGGAAGAGGGGATCAATATGGGATGGCTTTTTAAATATCGTGGCAAATCAAGGAACAAAGCTTCGCTAATTGTTTTAAAGGCTTTTATAAGCTTGTATGTCTTTTTCTTGTCTACAAGCTATCTAACTAGCAATACCAATTCATTCTTTCATTACTACCATAGCGTAGATGGAGAGGTAACCATAGGTGCTTGGGATAGTAGAAAAACTAATGAACATAGTGTAAAAGAAAAAATGAGCGGCATTGTGAAGACGAACTGTTCGGAGGAATCTTCTGAGGAACTACCGGTAAATGGAAATACAGAAGAGAGAAAATTATTGCAAGAAGGTGAAAAATGCTGATGCTATTAAAATGGACGAACAGGATAGTGACAGGTGTTTTATTCATTTTATTAATAGGTGTAGCCACATTGGTTATTCCTGCTAAAATAACTGGAGAGCAGCCGGAAATATTCGGCTATCAACTGAAATCTGTTTTGTCGGGATCTATGGAGCCTAGTATTCAAACGGGATCCCTCATCGCAATAAAGTCAGTCAAGGGAGAAAAGATACCTCATATACAGGAAGGTGATGTAATTACATTTATTGGAGAAGAAAATAATTTAATTACCCACCGGATTTCTGATATTGCATTAACAGACAGCGGTACGGTTTATACTACAAAAGGGGATAATAATAATGCGACAGATACAGCACCGGTTTTAGCTGAAAATGTTGTTGGGCTGTATTCTGGATTAACGATTCCGTATGTCGGCTATGTCATTAATTTTGTCCAATCCCCCAACGGATATATATTATTTATGGTCATACCTGGCTTATTTATGGTTGGATACGCTGTGTTCACTATTTGGAGAACTCTAAGGGAACTGGATGATAAAATAAAACATATTGTGGATAGTGCGGAATGAACGTAGTAGTCATGTTTTAAACGGCAATAAAATTGCTATATAGCTGAGCAATCCGGTTCAAAGTATTCGTTGGCGAAGCTCCGGCCCCTTCAAACGTCTGCAAAGAATCGGATTGCTTTTTGAAGTCTGCGATTAGTCTCGTTTGGCTAGAATATCTTGGATAATCTCCGTGTGCACCCCCGCCCATGCCTTTTCTTTAAAATGCAGAATCAGGCTAATCGTGAGTAATATTAAGTAAATAATGGAGAAGATCATCCAATTTGAACTTCCATCGTGAAAGAGAAAGTTTTCCAATGGATTCGCAAAGAGAAAGAGTAGCCATGGTATAGCTGTAGCAAAAATTGGAATGATTCCAATCCCACTCTTTTCCTTTACGATTTGGTAATAAATTAATTTTAGGGTTTCACTGTCGAGAAACTGATAAAATTCTTTTATAGATGCCGGTTCCTTCAAATATCGGCTCTCTTTTATGTCTTCAATTGGCATCTCTTTTAGTCGAAGATAGAGTTTATGTGCATCACCTCGCATAGAAAATTTCAAGGAAACTCCTCCTCTCATATGGTTTTACACTATTACCCTTTGTAAAATAGCTAAAATAATACATTGAATTCGTTTGGTCCTTTTATGCACTATTTAACACAACTCCCAATCGTGGCTAACTATTCCAGTTGTTAGAAGATAGTATTGGTAATCATGCTGGAAGTATTGAGAAATCTTCAATTAATTGATCACTTAGCAGTACCAGTATTATTAGTTATTTCCGATTAGAAAGTACATATTATTAATATGTTGGTCTCAAGTTCCTATTTTTAGTAGTGAATATTTTTTGTAATATTCAAACACACTAATAATTTTAACCATTCCCGACCATAATCCCTGTGGGTGAACCTGAGTCCTGAAAATGGCTGATAATCACGATTTAAGAGCTTTGCTATAAAATTTGTTCTATTTTATTATTACTTAATGTTGGTCGAAAAAGTTTGTCTTATTTAAATTTACTGAATAGAGAAGGGGTTCTGCTATAATAATGAAACAGATAGTAAAGAAAGGCATTGCTTTCATAAGCATAAGTATATTAATGATATTAGCAGCATGTCAGGGAGAGGCTGGCGATAATAACTCAGAAGAAGATAATGCAGCAGCTGACATTTCAGAAATTGTCGGGATTGAACCAGGATCCGGCACAATGACCATCGCAGAGGAAACGGTTGAAGCATACGACTTGGATCTGGATTTGTTACCAAGTACTGAACCTGCGATGATTACCGAATTGCAAACTGCGCTTGAAAATGAAGAACCGATTGTTGTCACACTATGGCAGCCACATTGGATGTTCAGCGAATATGATTTGAAATTCTTGAAGGATCCACAAGGAACACTGGGTGAATCAGAAAATATTCATACGATGGTAAGACAAGGTCTTGAGGAAGAGCATCCATCAGCATACAAGCTTTTGGACAACTTTTATTGGGAAGTGCCCGATATGAATGAAGTGATGGCAAAGTTTGGGCAAAATGAGGACGTTGAACCACGAGAAGCAGCCGAGGAATGGATTGCAGATAACCGTGACAAAGTTGATGCTTGGACAGAAGGCATTGACACAGTTGAAAATGAGACAATCGAGTTGGCCTATGTTAACTGGGATACGGAACTTTCATCAACAAATGTGGTTGCACTTGTGCTTGAAGAATTGGGCTATACGGTGGAATTAACCCCGCTTGACATGGGAATCGCATTTGAAAGTCTTTCAGTAGGGGAAGTAGATGGGATGTTAATCGCTTGGCTTCCAGTAGGTGCAGCATCTTATGCGGAGCAATATAAAGATGAAATTGTTGATTTAGGACCGAGCTTAGAAGGTGCCCAGCAAGGGTTTGTGGTTCCTGAATATATGGATATTGACAGTATTGAAGACTTGCCAACAAAATAAAGCATGAAGGCTAGGTAGTGATACCTGGCCTTTTTTGTTGTTAGGAAAGTAATGTGGATTATTAAATTGCTAGACAGGCACAGCTCAGAGTGAGCAGGAAACCCCTCACTGTATGAATCACCCCGATGACGAGAACATTATATTGTAGGAGCCGAGTCCTTACTGAGAGCGGTTTTTTAAGTATCAAGTAACATCATTTAAAATATAAACCTGCCCGGATTCATTGCAATATCAATAATAAAGACTACATGTCTTCATTATCTTTATCATTATTTTTACTATCATTGAGAACTAAAGCAATATTATTATTGTTTATTAATGGATCCAAATCTGGCTCTTTTTGCTCTTCTCCATAAAATGCTTTATTCAGCTCAATATTTGCTTCTTCTGTTTTAGTTGGTTTTTTCTTCATAAATGGAGGCCTCCTTGTACGAATATTATTTCCAGGGAGATTGAAGTTATGTATAGCTATCTTCATTAATAGAAAATTGCATGGAGTCTCGATATTCCATGAACCTATTACTGCTATAGTTTATACAAGTGAATCGATTTCATAATTGTTTTTTGAAAGTAAGCAAAATATTTTTAATCTTAGTAAACTTGCATAAAAGTTAGATTTTATTATTGACAATCCATATAATTTGTCTTACAATATGAATTATAAAAATTGGGTGAAAATTACATATTATTAAACGGAAGGTGTGTGAGATGATGGCAGTGAAATATCAAGATGTTTTTTCTGGTTTTTTTCTCCTGATTGTAAGCGTTACCATGTTTTTGGCGACGTTCAGTTTTGAAGCGCTTACTGAAAGCCAAGTAGGTCCAGACTTTATGCCGAAGATTATTGCATCTATGATGATGATTTTGAGTATTATCATCATCGTAAATGGTTTAAAAAGGGCAAAAATCGAAAAAGAAAGTACAGGTGCATACCAGACAGACGAAGAAGAGGGTACGAAATCGGCATCCCAAGACGAGAAAAAGAACCTTCTTCCAGTAATGATTACATTGGGTTTAATGATTGGTTACTTTGTATTAATACCAATCTTAGGTTTCTTGATAATGACAGCGCTTTACTTATTTCTTCAAATGCTTCTTTTGTCACATAAGTCAAATCGAAAAATCTGGCTTTTTGCTATTCTATCAATCGCAACATCCACCTTGATTTATTACGTTTTTCGTTCCGTATTTTATGTCATGCTTCCTACAGGAATTATTGGCTAAGGAGGTTATCATGTGTTAGATATGCTTTTAGCAGGGTTTGAATCCGTATTAACGATTTACATTATTTTACTTATTATAGTAGGGGTATTTTTAGGGCTAATATTTGGATCTATACCTGGGTTAACAGCAACAATGGCAGTTGCTATTTGTTTGCCAATCACTTATGGAATGGAACCAGTTGCAGGAATGTCCTTATTAATGGGGCTATACATTGGGGGCGTATCGGGTGGATTGATACCCGCAATCCTCTTAAAGTTGCCAGGTACACCATCGTCCATTGCGACAACTTTCGATGGATATCCAATGGCTCAGAAGGGAGAGGCAGGGAAAGCTTTTAGTTTTGCTATTGTTTCCTCGTTTCTAGGGGGATTATTGAGTATTGTTGTTCTAATCATGATAGCCCCACCACTAGGCAAAATAGCTCTTCAATTTGGTCCGTATGAATTTTTTGCCATTGTCATTTTTTCTTTAACGTTGATTGCAAGTCTTTCTGGCAATTCATTATCAAAAGGGATAATGGCGGGTTTACTCGGTATCGCTTTTGCGATGGTAGGTTCAGCACCTATTGATGCATTTCCTAGATTTACATTTGGCTTCCATAGTTTGGATGCCGGTTTTAATATATTACCAGTACTAATTGGGCTGTTCGCTTTATCTGAGATCTTTATTTCAGCGGAAAAGAAAATGAAGGGTTCAGTTAAGGCGAATTTAAAAAAGGTAAATTACAAGGTAAGTATAAAAGAATACTTGGGACAAGGATGGAACTTTCTAAGGTCAAGTGTCATTGGCATTGCGATTGGAATCCTCCCGGGGATTGGCGGTGGAACTTCTAATATCATTTCATATGTTGCCGCAAAAAATTCATCCAAAAAGCCTGAGAAATTTGGCACTGGGATTCCTGACGGGGTCGTTGCTTCCGAATCTTCGAATAATGCTGCTGTAGGGGGAGCGCTTGTGCCACTCGTTTCTCTTGGAATACCAGGTGATACTGTAACTGCAATGCTTTTGGGCGGACTCGTATTACATGGTTTACAGCCAGGTCCTTTGTTAATACAAAATAGTGGGGATATAGTCTATGGTATATTTGCTGCTTTACTGATTGCGAATGTTTTTATGGCTCTATTCTTGTTCTTAGGTATGAAGGGATTTGTACGGCTATTAAGTATTCCAGGCTATATACTATTGCCGATTATCCTCGTTCTTTGTGTAGTTGGTGCTTACGGAGTTAATAATCGATTGTTTGATGTAGGAGCGTTGATTTTCTTTGGTGTAATAGGTTATTTGATGATTAAATTTGGGTTTCCATTGACTCCTTTAGTTTTAGGGTTCATTCTTGGTCCGCTTTTAGAAACAAATTTACGAAGGGGATTGATGCTATCGCAAGGTGACTTTATGCCATTTCTAACTTCACCAATTGCAGCAACCTTTCTATCAATCACGATAGTTTCATTGATTTTTGCGATATATAAAAACAAGAAAAATAAAAAGCAAGAGTCCACCGATAACTTAGAAAAAACCGGTACTTAAATCCACTTTTTATGGGTAAATCCCATTGAAATAAAAAATAAGGGGAGAAAATTTATGAGAAACTTTTTAAGAAAAACGCTTTTGGGTTCTGTTTTTATTGCATTACTAGTGCTTCTAGGAGCTTGTGCTGAAAACGCAGCTAATGGATCTTCAGATGCTAAAGATGATCCGGCAAGTGACTATCCTTCAGGTCCAATTACGGTTGTTGTACCAGCAGGGGCAGGTGGAGATACAGACTTGAATACAAGAATTATGGCCAAATATTTAGAAAAGGAACTTGACACTAACATTGTTATATCAAACGTAACTGGTGCGGGAGGAGCAACGGGTACGCAAAATGTTTTGGATGCTAAAGCAGATGGACATACAGTACTAGCCTTTCATAACTCTATGCTTCTGAATAATATCTTTGGGCTTACAGACTACACCTATACCGATTTTAAAATGGCGGGTGTTGGGGTATTAGACCAATCTAATACGTTTGTTACTTCAGCAGATTCGAAGTTTAATGATCTACCTTCATTGATAGAATATGCAAAGGAAAACCCTGGAGAGGTAACGATGGCAACTGAAATAGGTTCCATGACTTATATTCAAACACTACAATTTCAGGAACTTACCGGTGTAGAATTTAACATCGTTGATATTGGGGGAGCATCCGATAAGATCTCTGCACTTCTTGGAGGACGTGTGGATATTGTTCCAACATCACTCGGATTAATTAGCGGCTATATTGAGTCTGGTGATATGATTCCTCTTGGAATAATGGGTGAGGAAAGACTTGAAGGAGCTCCAGACGTTCCGACGTTTAAAGAGCAGGGAGTAGATATTGTTATCGATAAAGCATTTTATTGGGGTTTCCATAAAGATACTCCAGAAGAAATAGTAACTAAATTTTCGAATGCAATGGACCGGGTAGTTGCGAATGAAGATTACCAAGAGGAGATTGAAAATTCTTGGCTTAGTCCAACCTTTTTAAACTCCGAAGAGACGAATAAAAAGCTAGAAGAAATCAATGCAAGTTATCAAGAAGCTTATAAGAAATCAGAGGAAGATAACTAATATCCAAAAATAGAGTGGGGAAATATCAAGATGCTGATAAATTAGGAATTTATTCCAATATATTCAAGAATATTATGATCTGTCAAAATATTATTTTACTCTAACGAGGAATCAATATAAAACCGAGTGAATCTATCTAACTAATAAATAGGGGTGACGCAAAATGATGAAGGTTTCAGTAACTGTGAATACCACAGATTTATCTGAGTTGGACTTAAAGCAAATGTCCCAGCTGGGTGTAGACTGCATCGATTTTGGTGCAGGTAACTCATTTGCAGGAGTAAAAGAGCAAGGCTATCCTGACTTGGATAAATTACTAGAACTACAAAGGAAAATACGGTCATATGGCATGGATATTAATAGGGTTACACTACCAAACTTAAGTGATAACTTTATGCGAAATCGTCCAGGTAGTGAACGCGAACTCGAAAACTCCATTAATGCAGTTAAGACTTTTGGGGAAGCCAATATTGATATTGTTAGACAGCGGTTTGAAGGCGATGTGTTTTACGGTTTATCTAAAAGCTATCAAGCAATACAGCGAGGTGGGGCCATTTCACGTGGGGAAAGTCTTGGGATCATGAAAGAAAAGGCGGAAACACCTACATTCGAAGAATTAGAGAAATGGTGGGCTGCTTTTCAAGGTGCATATGGAAAGCTTGTCCCGGCAGCCCAAAATAGTAATGTCAACATTGCAATGCATCCTTCTGATACGCCACATCCAGATTCACCATTTGGAGGATTGGGTTTGCACCGTATTATCGATGATTTTCCTAATAAGAATGTTGGGTTAGTATATTGTATTGGAACACGTGCAGAAGCAGGGGGATCCTCTCTCGTTCTTGATGAAATCAACCATTTTGGACGCAAAGGTAGAATATTCTTGGTTCATTTCCGAAATGTAAGGGGGAGTTTACCTACTGCTGGAGCTTTTGAGGAGGCGCTACTAGATGATGGGGATATGAACATGTTTAAATTGTTGCTAGAACTGAGGAAGGTTGGTTACAACGGCTGCATAAATCCAGATCACGTACCAACAATGGCAGGGGACACACCCGATCTGGATGATAGATGGGGACACTCCAATATTGGCTGGAAAGCTTCGAGTTTAGGATTTTCCTATTCTATAGGCTATATAAAAGCACTATTAGCAGCGTTGACTGAATTCGAGGGGAAATAAAGTAGTTTTGATAATGTAATTTATATTTTAGGAGGAGGGAATGAAGTAAATGGGCAATAAATTAGATACTGATACTCCTATATATATTAAAGTGAGTACCAAGGATAATACAGCAATTATCGTAAATTCGGGGGGACTAACGAAAGGCGCCAAATTTTCATGTGGTTTGGCACTTAACGAAAGAATCCCCGAGGGGCATAAAGTAGCATTATGTAATATAGCGGCAGAAGAAGAAATTATCCGTTACGGTGAAGTGATAGGATATGCAAAAGATCATATAAAAAAAGGGAGCTGGATAAGGGAATCTTTAGTCGATATGCCTTCTCCCCCAGGATTAGACAATCTTCCTTTTTCTACTAATCTAGTAGATGTTTCTCCATTGGAAGAAGGATTCACTTTCCTTGGCTATCGCAATTCCGATGGAAGTGTAGGTACAAAAAATATTTTAGGTATAACAACTAGTGTTCAATGTGTAGTGGGTGTTTTGGAATACGCAGTGAAAAGAATTAAAGAAGATTTGTTACCTCGTTTTCCTAATGTAGATGATGTAGTTGCTTTAAATCATAACTATGGTTGCGGTGTTGCCATCAATGCTCCTGATGCCACAATACCAATTCGTACCATACAAAATTTAGCCAAACATCCAAACTTTGGTGGAGAAGTAATGATTATTGGATTGGGCTGTGAAAAACTAATACCACAGCGTCTAAATGATGGAGAAGATAATGATAATATTTTGACCTTACAGAACGAAAGTGGATTTGTAAATATGGTCCAGTCCATTATTAATATGGCAGAGGAAAGATTGGATAAATTAGACAAACGTAAGAGGGAAGTCTGTTCCGTTTCAGATTTGGTAATCGGGGTACAGTGCGGTGGTAGTGATGCATTTTCCGGGGTCACTGCAAACCCGGCGTTAGGGTTTGCGACAGATCTTCTCGTCAGAGCAGGAGCAACCGTTTTATTCTCGGAAGTAACAGAAGTAAGAGACGCGGTTCATTTGTTAACTCCTCGTGCTGCTACAAAAGAGGTGGGGGATAGCTTAATCCGCGAAATGAAGTGGTATGACAATTACTTGAACAAAGGGCAGGCGGATCGAAGTGCAAATCCATCTCCAGGAAATAAGCGGGGTGGCTTATCAAATGTCGTTGAAAAATCATTAGGTTCAATTGTTAAATCGGGAACCTTGCCAATAACGGATGTACTTGCGCCTGGAGAAAAGGTAAAGAAGAAAGGATTAACTTTCGCTGCTACTCCTGCAAGTGATTTTGTTTGCGGAACACTTCAACTCGCATCAGGTATTCATTTACAAGTATTTACTACAGGGCGGGGAACACCTTATAATCTGCCGATTGCCCCAGTGCTGAAGGTTTCAACAAGAAATACTTTGCAAGAACAATGGCATGATCTCATCGATATAAATGCAGGGAAAATAGCCAATGGGGAAGCAACGATAGAAGAAATAGGATGGGAGATTTTTAAGGATATTCTTGAGGTTGCCAGTGGAACGAAAAAGACATGGGCGGATAAATGGGGGATTCACAATGATCTTGCACTATTTAATCCATCTCCTGTTACATGATAAATATAAATAATCGGTCAATGCGATTGACATCTATTATTATTTGTCTTACAATATAATTAACATAATATTCATAATTATAATGAAGAAGGGTCGGAATTTATATGGTTACGAAGAAAAGACAAGCCCCATCGGGGATCTTAGGTTTTCCGGTTGCACCAATGAACGAACAAGGGAAATTAGACTTAAACGGATTAGAAGCCAATATTGACTTTTTGCTAAAGGAAGGACTATCTTCCATATTTGTAGCATGTGGGGCCGGGGAATTTCATGCTCTCAGTAATGAAGAATACCGGTTAATAGTAGAAGTAGCTGTTGAAAGAGTAAAGGGGAGCGTTCCACTTTATACAGGTGTAGGCGGCAATATCACATCTGCTCTAGAACAGACAAAGATTTCCGAAGAACTCGGGGTAGATGGTTACTTGATCATGCCACCATACTTAATCAATCCGTCACAGGACGGTTTATACAATTATTTGAGTGAGATTATAGGAAACACTGATCTCAATGCTATTGTATATAACCGCGATAACTGTATTTTGAATGCGGATACATTAAGGAGATTATGTGAGTTTCCGCAGTTGATAGGCTTTAAAGACGGTGTTGGTAATATGGAACAAATCGCAGAGTTTACACATTTGTTTGGTGATCGTCTTGCATGGATAAACGGAATGCCCTTAGCAGAAGTTACGATGGAGGCCTATATAAACCTTGGATTCAGATCCTATTCATCGGCAATATCCAACTATATCCCTCATATTTCAGCGATGTATTATGAAGCACTTTTAAGTGGGGATAAAGAGATGGCTCACAATTTGTATGAAGAAATTATTTTACCGATTCATCGAATTAGAAGTCAAAAGAAAGGATATGCGGTTTCACTTATTAAGGCTGGGATGAAAGCCATTGGTCTTCCGGTAAGTTTACATGTAAGAGCACCAGTCGCCAAGGTGGAGGATCAACATTATGAGCAGCTAAAAGAAATTATTAATAAAGCTTCACAAAAATACCCTGCAAAAGCAGCAACAACATTAAAATAGGAGGTTCTTATGACTACTGAAACGAAAACCAAGACATATTTAAACTATATTAATGGTGAATGGATTGCATCTGATTCAGGTAAAACAGCAGAAAGTTTAAATCCTTCCCGAAATGCCGAAGTTTTAGGTTCTTATCAACTATCATCTGCTAATGATTTAGACGAAGCAGTTGTTGCAGCTAGTCAATCCCAAAAAGGTTGGAGGAAGCTATCAGGAAGTACAAGAGGCGATTATCTGTTTAAAGTTGCTGCTGTTATGGAAGAACGCCTGGAAAGTATAGCTGAAACAATGACGAAGGAAATGGGCAAGACATTCGCTGAAGCAAAAGGTGAAACAGCACGAGGTGTTGCGATTTTACGTTATTATGCGGGGGAGGGAATGCGATCTGTAGGCGATGTTATACCGTCATCGGACAGTGAAGCACTTATGTTTACTACAAGGGCGCCACTTGGGGTAGTAGGGGTAATAACTCCCTGGAATTTCCCTGTTGCGATTCCTATATGGAAAATCTCCCCGGCACTTATTTATGGAAATACAGTAGTAATTAAACCAGCCAGTGATACAGCGGTAACTTGTGCAAAAGTTATTGAATGCTTTCATGATGCTGGGCTTCCAAAAGGTGTCATTAACATGGTGACAGGATCGGGGTCTGTCATTGGGCAAGGGTTGGCTGAACATCACAAGGTTGATGGCATTACTTTTACTGGGTCAAATAATGTTGGTAAAAAAATTGGTAGTGCGGCTTTGAATCGCGGAATTAAATACCAACTCGAAATGGGAGGGAAAAATCCTGTAATTGTTACGGATGATGCAGATCTGGATCTTGCTGTTGATGCAACTATCAGTGGAGGACTTAAATCGACTGGACAAAAATGTACGGCAACCAGTCGAGTGATCGTTCAAAGCGGGGTTTATGATGAATTCAGGGAAAAGCTTCTTAAAAAAGTTGCTGAGATAACTGTCGGAAGTGGAATGGAAGAAAGTAACTGGATGGGACCTGTTGTTAGTGAAGGTCAACTTGAGAATGTACTTTCCTATATAGAGAAGGGCAAGAAGGAAGGTGCTAAACTAATATTTGGTGGTAAGCGTGTTTCTACCCCCGATACAACAAATGGTTATTTTGTGGAACCAACTGTTTTTGAGGAGGTTTCAACGAACATGATCATTGCCAAAGAGGAGATTTTTGGACCAGTATTGGCCCTTATGAAGGTAGATACAGTCGAAGAGGCATTAGAAATGGCAAATGATTCGGAATATGGTCTAAGTGCCTCTATTTTTACAACGAAAGTTCGAAATATGTTGGAGTTCATAAATGAAATGGATGCTGGACTGGTTAGAATCAATGCAGAAAGCGCTGGGGTAGAGCTGCAAGCCCCATTTGGAGGCATGAAACAATCAAGTTCCCATTCCCGTGAACAAGGGCGGGCTGCGATAGAATTTTATACTTCAATAAAAACGGTATTTGTAAAATAATAATGGAAAGGGGAGTTATGCACGCTATGCTTACTCCCCATTTTTTAAAGTTTCAAAGCATATATAGTGGCATCCTTTTATTTACACTTACATTTGATCAAAAGGCAATACATATTTTAGAATTCGATAAACGATTAGCGTTTAAAATTTAATAATTTCTATTAAAACTAATTTTAACAATATAGGAGGAATGCTGTATGGTAAGTACAGAATATCCAAAAAGAATTAATACATTGCGAATTGAGAAAATGATCGTTATTCCAGTAGCTGGTCATGACAGTATGCTATTGAATTTAAGTGGAGCACACGGTCCTTTTTTTACGCGCAACATTGTAATTTTAGAAGATAATCATGGGAATAAAGGAGTAGGTGAAGTTCCAGGTGGAGAATCGATCCGTCAAACGCTTGAAGAATCAATACCTTATGTAATAGGTAAACCAATTGGTGCTTATAATAATATTTTAAATACTGTTCGAACAATGTTCTCTTTTAGGGATGAGGGTGGAAGAGGTTCTCAAACATTTGACCTTAGGACAACAATACATGCAGTAACCGCTCTGGAGGCAGCCTTGCTTGATCTATTGGGTAAATTTCTTGGAGTTCCAGTTTCGGAACTGCTTGGTGATGGACAACAAAGAACACATGTGGAGATGCTAGGGTATCTTTTTTACATCGGTGATCAACGGAAAACAGATCTTCCCTACGTAAGTAATCCCAATTCAAAAGATAAATGGATGAGGATACGCCATGAAGAGGCTTTAACCCCTGATGCAATCGTTTCTCTTGCTGAAGCTGCACATGAACGATATGGCTTTAATGATTTTAAATTAAAAGGTGGGGTCTTAAAGGGAGAAGAAGAAATATTAGCTGTAAAGGCACTGGCCAAACGTTTCCCCAATGCAAGAATCACATTGGATCCGAACGGAGCTTGGTCATTGAATGAAGCAATTCATCTATGTAAAAATCAGCAAGATGTTCTTTCATATGCTGAAGATCCTTGTGGTGCCGAGGGTGGCTATTCGTCACGTGAGGTAATGTCAGAATTTCGTCGTGCGACAGGTATCCCTACCGCCACGAACATGATTGCAACGGATTGGAGAGAAATGGCACATGCCATACAGCTGAATGCGGTTGATATACCACTTGCTGATCCCCACTTTTGGACAATGCAAGGATCAGTTAGGGTGGCGCAATTGTGCAATGAATGGGGATTAACCTGGGGGTCCCATTCAAATAATCATTTTGATATATCACTCGCGATGTTTACACATGTGGCTGCTTCAGCCCCGGGGCATATTACAGCGATAGATACCCATTGGATATGGCAAGATGGACAACGATTAACAAAACAACCTTTTCAAATTATCGATGGAAAAATAGAGGTGCCACAAGTACCAGGTCTTGGTATAGAAGTAGATATGGAAAAAATCAAAGAGGCAAATCAATTATATAATGAACAAAATCTTGGGGGACGTGACGATGCTATCGCCATGCAATATTTAATTCCTGGATGGGAATTTAATAATAAAAAACCTTGCTTAGTTAGAGAATGATAATAAAATGTTAAAATAAAGAGGGTTCGTTAGTTGGAAAACATATATAGATAGCAGTGTTTGAGGAGGAATGACTAATTTGGAAAATTATTTTGTCGATACAGTACAAAGGAGTACACTTTCACAGCAAGTGTTAGAGAAAATTGTCGCTCTTTTGGTAAGTGGGCAATTAAAATCAGGTGATAAGCTACCACCTGAAATGCAATTAATGAAGCAATTAGATGTTAGTAGACCAGTGTTGCGGGAAGCATTAAGTTCGCTTGAAACATTGGAAATAATTACTCGCAAACCCCGTGGAGGAACGTTTGTAAATGACAAGGTAGGAAGTAATCCATTTACAGCGATGATCTCACTCTCCATTAATAATTTACCTGCTCTGTTTGAAGCACGTATGTCATTAGAATTAGGACTTGTGACGATAGCGGCTGAAAAAATTACGGATGAACAATTGGATCGTTTATATAATTCAATCAATGATATTAAAATAAACGCGCATACAAACTATGGTAAATACGATAAAGAATTTCATAGAATTATCGCGCTTAGTGCAAATAATCCAGTTTTAGAAGGTATGATCACATCACTTCTTATTACACATGAAAAAACGGATAGTTTAATTGAATATCGCGAACCCGAGATTACGATGGAACATCACCTTGCAATATATGAATCCTTAAAAAAGCGGGATCCCCATGAAGCTTTTAAACAAATGTACAAACATTTGAGTTTTGTTCGAAACAAGATATTGAATACCTAATCTGAATAATTGCTTCTTAGAAGAACTATACAGGATGTAAACAGGAACAGTTTATTATCCTGTTTTCATTTTGTATAAAAAGTTGTTTAGGTGTATGAAATTATGAAATAAGAGGAGATATGTATATTTCTTAGATTATTGTTTCCCTAAAATCAGGAAGCTACGTTTATTCATCCGAAGTGTAAATTATCCAATAAGTAATTTGTGTGTATTCATACTATTTACGAAATGCAATTAGGAGGAGAAAAATGAAATTTAGCGTATTAGTTCCAAGGAAAATAGCGCAGGCAGGTATTGATTATCTGGAAAACAATGGTTGTACAGTTGATGTGCAACAGGAGATGACTACAGATGAACTTAAGGGTTCCATACAACATTACGATGCGGTAGTGCTTAGAACAAACATAATAAACAGTGAAATAATTGCCAACGCAACTAAGTTGAAAATTATAGCACGGTACGGTGTTGGTTTAGATAACATTGATATAGAAGCAGCCACGAATCGTGAAATCTATGTAACCAATACACCAACTGCTAATATTAATTCCGTAGCAGAACATGTAGTTGGATTGATACTCTCCATTTCTCGTCAAATAAATAAGGTTGATCGTGCAGTTAGAGAGGGAGATTTTAGTATACGAAATAGTTTACCTGGAACAGAGTTAAAAGGTAAAATCCTTGGGATCTTAGGTTTAGGTAATATAGGGAAGTTGGTAGCTGAAAAATGCGCTCTAGGATTCGGGATGAGGGTAATTGCATACGACCCATATATAGATCAACCAATGATTGATTATATCTCTATTGAAAATGATTTGGAAAGATTGATTAAACAAGCCGATTTTATATCCTTGCATTTACCTTACAATACATCCAACCATCATCTATTTAATAAAGAAAAAATCGGATGGATAAAACGGTCAGCATTTTTAATTAATGCTGCAAGGGGAGGGTTGGTTGACGAAGAAGTATTAGCAACCTCTTTAAAAGAAAAGTCTATCGCTGGGGCAGCATTAGATGTTTTTGAACAAGAACCACCTTGCTTGAATCATTCTTTGTGGGAACTTGATAATATTATCGTCACACCACATATAGCCGCATTAACCAACGAAGCAATGAACGAAATGTCATTAGATTGCGCAAAGGAAATTATCCGAATTAAAAACAAAGAGAAACCGCATTTTTGGGTGAATAAACAGGAAATGACTGAAAAGAGTTCTAGACGTAAGGCATTCAAATAGTCAACTAAAATTCGTCTAAAGAATTCTCATGTAAGTACAAACAGGGTTGATAAGAAGAGGTCGTTCACTATGCTTGTAGATGTCGCGGACTATAGAAGGAATAAAACATTCGAATAGGAATGGTGTTATGAGAAGTAATCAAATGATAATGAGGTGGCAGGCATGCGTGTTATTGAAACCTTAATAAAAGACATACCTTTACCTAGAATGGTTAAAGTGCAGCAAGATTTTTACGCTCCCGAGATTTTAGAGGTAGACAAAGCTGTACATGATGCGATTAAGGAAGCAGGGGTGCTATCGAGAATTACAGGAGGTGATCGCGTTGCAATTGCCGTAGGAAGCCGAGGTGTAGCGGATATTCCTATTTTAACAAGGGAAGTAGTTAATGCTGTTAAATCAGTTGGTGGGCTACCATTTATTGTACCAGCTATGGGTAGTCACGGAGGGGCAACAGCAGAAGGTCAACGGGATGTATTAGAGAAACTGGGAGTTATAGAGGAATTCATTGGAGCTCCGATTATATCTACTATGGATGTCGTTGAATTAGGTAGATTACCAAAGGGGTTACCAATATATATCGATAAAAATGCTTACGAGGCGGATAAAATTATCTTTATAGCAAGGATTAAACCGCATACTGCCTTTCGTGGTACCCATGAGAGTGGTCTTGCAAAAATGATTACGATTGGTCTTGGCAAACAAAAAGGGGCGGATGCTGCACATTCTTACAGTTTCAAATATATGGCCGAACATGTACCGGCAATGGCTAGAATAACTTTAGCTAACGCTCCTATAATCTTTGGGCTTGGTACAATTGAAAATGCGTATGACAGACCGGCCAAAATTATAGCTGTTCCTGCCGAAAAAATAGTTGAAGTTGAACCTGAATTGTTACTTGAAGCCAAATCACTTATGCCGAGATTAATGTTTAATCCTATTGATGTTCTCGTGGTGGACGAGCTCGGAAAAGATATTTCAGGAAGCGGGATGGATCCTCATATCACCGGGCGATATCCGACTCCGTACGCAACAGGAGATCAAAAAACCTCAAAAATCATAGTTTTGGATCTCACTGAACAAACACATCATAATGCAAACGGAATAGGTCTAGCGGATATAACCACTCGAAAAGTATTTGAAAAAACAGCCTGGGATAAAGGATTTGCCAATGCCCTTACAAGTCTTGTAACCGATGTGGTAAAGTTTCCAATGTTCATGGATACTCCAGAATCAGCAGTTAAAGCAGGAATAAAAACATCTGCTTTATTTGATCCATCAAAAGTGCGGCTAGTTCGAATAAAAAATACACTCCATATAAAGGAAATTTATATTTCAGAGAGCCTATTGGCTGAAGCAAAACAAAATGAAAATATTAAAATACTTGGCGAGCCTCATATTATTAATTGGTAAAATTGGATGGAAGCTGAATTTTTTGTCTTTACCATGGTTTTGTCAGAAAGGATTTTTAATAAATGACGAGGATTTAGGGTTGGAACGACTGAAGCAGGTTACGATAAGAGATTCGTAGTGTTTAAGATCTTGTGAGCTTTCCATTGTTAAACCCAGTAGAACTTATTATCCAGGTCCAGCGCTTGAAAACGAAAGATGCAGAAACGGTCGAACAGTACACGCAGCTTGCATGCAACTGGAAATTGATTAACAGGTGCCAATGGAGACAGCGATTATATCTCTTCTGCTGTTTACAATAATGGTTAAATTAGTTTTAATTCCAGCTGTATATCGGATATCCATCAGGTATGGTTGTGAAGGATTAAGAGTTATTCATAATATTATTCTAATCAGGTGCATGAGTTCTACATGCATCTGATTTTATTGTTGCTTTTTAAGAATGTATGTAAGAGAGAGTTGTATATCGTATATATCTGAATGAAGGCAAACAGTAATTAATAGAAATAATTTTCAAATTAGGATAAAAAGTAGAAATTTTTTCTGAAAAGTCTTGCTATATAATTATCAAACAATTAAAATAAAGGTTAAGGAAACGCTTTCATAAAGAGGTAATTTCCGTTTTCACAATTAAAAGGGAGGAAAAAAGAATGAAAAAGAGACTTTCATTTGCATTAGTTACTGCTTTACTTTTAGTTGGCTTAATGGCTTGTAGTAGTGAGGATGAAGGAAATGCTACTTCAGACGCTGGATCATCAGGTGAACTTTCAGGGGAAGTGACCATGTGGACTGCTTCATTGGCTGGTGAACCATTTGATAGTTATTTTGCTGATTTAGAAGCAGCATTTGAAGAAATGCATCCAGAAGTTGATGTCATCATAGAAGATATTCCACAAAATGAAATTGAACAAAAAGTACTTACTTCACTAACTGGTGATGATGTTCCAGACGTTGTGAACCTAGCACCGCGTTATATGATTAATATTGCTGCACAAGGTGGGCTTTTAGAGTTAAATGACTTAGTAAGTGAAGAAGTCCAAAATTCCTATTTAGATGGCCCTTTTGAAGCAGGGTATTTTGAAGAAGACTTATATGCCTTACCTTGGTATTTAACAACTACGGTAAGCTGGTACAATAATGACCATTTTGAACAAGCTGGAATTACGGAAACTCCTCAAACCACACAGGAAATCTATGATACAGCCAAGACTATTACAGATGCAACAGGTAAACCTTCTTACTACCAAATCATCAACCAAGGTGACACGGTAATCGAAAAGATGATTTCCATAGCGAATGGTGAGCCGATTGTGGAAGAAGGAAAAGCGTTATTAACTGAAAATGAAGAGATTCTTGAGTTCTTTACGCTAACACAAAAAATGTATGAAGAAGGGATTATGCCACAGGAAAATGCGGAAGGATCTTTCTCTACTGCACAAGAACTATTTATGGCTAATAATGTATCCCTCCTTGAAAGTGGGGTAACCTTCTTGGGACCGATTGAATCTGGTGCACCAGATGTATATAATGCAGCAAAAGCTGGTCAACCATTAAATGCCTTAGATGCGCCAATGAACGTAGCTGTTATGAATTTTTCTATTCCATCAAAAACAGATAACCCAGATGCGGCAGTTGCATTAGCGGAATTTGTTACGAATGCAGAAAATCAATTAGAGTTTGCAAAAGTTGCTGGAACGGTACTTCCTTCCACAACGGAATCATTGGAGGATGAATATTTTACGAATCCAGGGGACTCACCTAAAGCGTTGGGGATGTTAGAAGCATCAACTTCTCTTGAACGTTCGAAGGTGCTTATTCCACCGGTAGAAAATTCTTCTGAGCTTTATGAAATAGTTAAAATGGCATTTGTAAAAAATATCCAAGGAGATATAACTCCTGAAGAAGCCTTGCAGGAAATCACAGAAAAATGGGATGCATCCTTTGAAAAGGCTGGTTTAACACCAACATTCTAATACATTACAAAACTGAAGAGACTAGCAGCCCTTGCTAGTCTCTAAATTCAGGAGGGATATGAATGAGTAGACATCCTTTCTCCAAAAAGAGTCTAACAGAAGCTATTACACCTTGGTTATTCTTACTTCCATCTATTGTGATATTAGTAACGTTTTTAGCAATACCAATTATAGAAGCGTTTCAATGGAGTTTTCTAGATTATAAGATTATTGCAGATACAAGTGAATTTGTAGGTTTTGCTAATTTTAAAGAGATATTCTCGGACGAAATGTTTTGGATGGCATTTGTGAACACAATCTTATATGTTGCCATTGTTCTTCCTTTAAACATATTTCTTCCGATGATTTTAGCCGTTTTAGTTAATCAAAAAATACGTGCTGTTGGGGCTTTTCGGGTGCTTTATTATTTACCAGTTGTAACGCCGATTGTCGTAGCCGCATTAATGTGGAAAATGCTTTATTCCCAGGATGGTACGGTATCCAACTTCTTCGTAAAACTAGGCATAATTGATTCTCCAATGAATTTTTTAACGAATACAACAACAGCACTTATCGCGGTCGCATTTATTACCGTTTGGAAAGGGCTAGGTTACTATATGATTATGTATCTAGCAAACCTGCAATCTATTCCAAAACAAGTGTATGAATCAGCAAGTATTGACGGTGCGAATGGCATACAACAATTCTTTAAGATTACGGTACCGATGATGGTTCCTTCCATGACATTGGTTTCGGTTCTAACTATTATTAACGGATTGAAAGTCTTTGAAGAAATAGCTCTGACAACCAATGGTGGTCCAGCTGGGGCTACTACTACACTTGTTATGTATATTTACGATAAGTTCATGAATTTGGATGTGTCCATTGCTTCTGCTGCTGGACTAGTCTTATTACTGTTAGCCATTATTGGATCACTCATTCAAATGAAGCTAACAAGTGGTCGGGAAGATGATTTGAAGGCTTAAAAAGTGTGTGTTCAAAGGGAGGATAAAAAGGACCAAGAAGTTCAAGGCGGCGAAGCTTTGAGTACCGGGCTTTCACAGGATGTGGTGACTTCTGTATTGTCCACAGGACGTGGACGGTTTTAACAGAAGTTCATTGAATCCCTTAATACGTGAGGAACGGGCTTGCACAGGATGTGCTGACTTCTACGTTGCCCACAGGACGTGGGCGCTCTTAGTAGAAGTTCCTATTTCGCCAACGAGGAAATTCGAAGTGTCATTTTTACCGGACTTTTTGAACAACCTCTAAAAGGAGCTGAAAGAAAGTGAAAGCAAAGACACAAACAAAGAAAATTATCCTCTATATTGTCATGCTCGCAATTTGTGTTGTAACGGTTGGTCCGTTTTTATATACGTTATTTATTGCATTAAAGCCTGCAACACAAGGAATCTATGATGGAATATTACCTGCTAATCCAACGTTTGCAAATTTTGTTGATGCATTTTATAAGACTGATTTCTTACGCTACCTTTTAAACACTATCATCGTAACTGGCATTGCAGTACCGTTTAACTTACTATTCAGCAGTATGGCTGGGTATGCACTTGCCCGAATGAATTTTAAAGGAAGAAGTATTGTTCTTACGCTTATCATCTCTACGATGACCGTTCCTTTCCAATTATATATGGCACCTCTATTTCAAATCGCAGGTGAGCTTGGGTTGCGAAACAGTTATGTAGGTTTAGCTGTGCTGCAGGTTTCGACTGCATTTGGTATTTATTTTATGCGCCAAGCATTCTTGACTGTACCTAAAGAATTGGAGGAATCTGCGTATCTGGATGGTGCGAATCGTTTTCAAGTATGGTGGAAGGTTGCTATGCCGCTTGTGAAACCGACGTTAATATCGCTAGCAATCTATACGTTTACCTTTACATGGGGAGATTACTTATGGCCTCTCATCAACACGACAGAAAGCAGCATGTATACATTATCAATTGCGTTAGCACAAATGTCACAAAACTTTGATGGGGGTAATTTAAAATTAATAAGTGCTGCTTCCATCTTAACGACGATACCTAGTCTGCTCATCTTTATTTGGTTACAAAAATACTTTATTTCCGGACAAACGGATGGAGCAGTTAAGGGATAAGTGCACAATTAAAATTTGGCCAGATCACTATAACGTGATCCGAGTTTGTAAGGAGAGGTACAATGAGAGAATTTATCGCATTTGACATAGGTGGCACGTTAATCAAATACAGTGTTCTCAAAGAGAATGGCAGTATTATTTATAAAAATGAAGTCCCTACCGAGGCAGATTTAGGAGGATTAGAAGTGATCAATAAAGTAAAAAAGATTGGGGATGAACTGCTTCAATCCTATCTTATTGCTGGAATCTGCATTAGCACGGCTGGCCAGGTGGATTCTAAAAAAGGGGAAATACTATATGCCTCTTCCCTCATTCCAAATTATACCGGAATGCAAATCAAAAAAGAGTTGGAAACTTATTTTCAATTACAGGTGGAAGTGGAGAACGATGTAAATTGTGTGGGATTAGCAGAATCTTGGATTGGAAAAGGAAAAGATGTTAAAAGCATGTTCTGCCTCACAATTGGTACAGGAATTGGCGGGAGTTATGTTATCGACAATAAGCTGCACAGTGGTCATAGCTATAGTGGTGGAGAGATTGGTTATATTCCAATTGAAGGAAGTCAATTTGAGGAACTTGCTTCAACAAGAACTCTGGTAAAAAATGTGGCTAAGCAAAAAGGCTTTGCTGAGGATAAGCTTAATGGGAAGGAAATATTTAAATTAGCATTGAGTGGAGACGAGGTTTGCATAAGAGAAATCAATCAGCTTGTGTATTACTTATCAAAGGGGATGGCAACGATTGCCTATATGATGAATCCAGAAATGATTGTGGTTGGTGGAGGAATAACCAATCAAAAGGAATATCTTTATCCGCTTATTAGGAAGCAATTAGAGAAGGATCTTATACCTGCACTACTAGATAAAACGAAAATTGAAATTGCGGGTAATTTAAATGATGCAGGAATGGTTGGTGCATTACGGCATTTCCTACTTCAAGAATCCTTGCAACCTTTTAATCGGATTACGACGATGATTGAATCAAATAAACATAAATTAACCAAAGGCGAAGCTGCCATAGCCAAATATGTAACGATGAATTTAAGCGACGTACCTAATCATACCATTTCTCACATGGCCGACAAAATCAATGTTTCTGAATCGATGATTACGAGATTTTGCAAGAAGCTTGAAATTGGTTCCTACAATCAGTTGCGTATGATGGCAAAAGAAGCAACGATTGGAACAAGGCTTCACGATAAAACAGAGAATTCTAGTCAAGTAGAGATTAAAGAAGACTATATTAACATCTTGAACAAAATCGATACGTTAAACCAATCAGTTGATTTTGGGGAAATTGGATCACAGCTTAGGCTTGCGAAACGCATTATTTTATACGGATCTGAAGAAATGGAATATGTTATGAATCAACTCAAGTATAAAATGATGGAACTTCACATACCTGTTGACGTTTTTTCCAATCGCTATCAAATGGATCGCTCAGTTCACTTACTGGATCAGCACTGCTTAGCAGTGGGATTAAGTATTTCAGGATTTAACGCAAATGTACTAAAAATGCTTGAAGCTGCTAGGAAGTGTAATGCAACAACGATTGGAATGACTAGCCAGCAGGATTCACCGATAACAGAAAGAGCAGATATTACGTTTTTTATCCCTTCCGGCAATGACGTAGGAAAAGTTACTCATTCGATTAGTGAAGTATCCTTATTTTATTTACTTGATACTTTTTTAAAGGAAATACAAACATTGAAAAAAACGAAAGTTATGTAATAAAGAGGTGTGTAAATGAAAATCATCTATACTCCAATTGACGAACGACCTTGTAATACACATGTTGTAGAACGAATCGCAGCTACAGCGAAGGATATTGATTTATTGTTACCCCCTAAGGTACTGTTTGGGTTTAAAAAGCAACCTGCCGATACAGATGGGATGTGGCAATGGATACAGCGTGCAGCTCCTGAGGTGGATGCAATTATTCTTAGTATCGATATGCTTGTCTATGGTGGATTACTTCCGTCTCGTATTCATTATTTGTCGGATGGAACCGTCGAGAAATGGATAGAAAGGTTACGAAGTTTCCATCAACAGTATCCGGCATTACCTATCTATGCATCTAACATGATTATGCGCACTCCTAAGTATAGCTCTAGTGATGAGGAGCCCACCTATTATGAGGAGTGGGGAAGAGAAATTTTCCTGCATGCTTATTTGGAAGACAAGCAAAATGTTAGTGGATTAACGGATGATGAAACAGCTGAACTTATAGCAATACAGCAAAATCTCCCAAAGCAATATGTGGAGGATTATGAAAATCGCCGAAGCTTTAACCTGCATATCAATCAATCTATGTTGGAATTAGTTAAAGAGGGAGTTATTAGTTTTCTTGCAATTCCACAGGATGATAGTGCGGAATATGGTTACACCGCAAGGGACCAAGCTATTGTCGCAGTAAAACGTGAACAGCTCAGGCTTTATAACGACGTTCATATTTATCCCGGTGCAGATGAGGTTGGTGCAACCCTGCTCACTCGAATTTATAATACCCATTATCAGAAGAGGCCAAGAATTTATCCGATTTGGAGCAGCATATTAGGTCCTCAGATTATTCCAATGTATGAGGATCGCCCTTTTGCCGAGAGTCTCAAGGCACATGTTTTAGCTAGTGGTTGTCAGCTGGTTGATCAAGCTGAAGAAGCGGATATAATTCTCGCCTATAATACACCAGGTCGCGTGATGCAAGAAGCTTGGGACCAAGGTAAGAAGGACATAACGTATTCTAGCTTTCGTAATTTATTGCATTTCGTGGATCAGATTGCCTCTTATGTGAAGGAAGGCAAAAAAGTGGCTGTAGCAGATTCTGCATATGCAAATGGTGGTGATTCTCAGTTTATTACACTGTTAGATGAAGCTGGGATTTTAGATAAATTACTTTCTTATAAAGGCTGGAATACAAATTGTAATACGCTTGGTACAACGATTGCCCAAGGAGTCATTGGGATGGATGGAGACCAAACTGTAATCCAACAAAACTTAATTTATCATTTGTTAGATGATTATTTTTATCAAGCCGAAATTCGTATGGAGATGCTAGCAGATTTTCTTGCTGCACATAATCTATCGTATTTTGATTTAAAAGATAAAGCAGACATTGTGAATGCAGAACGAGATAAGCGTTTATGGAAACGTTATAACGACTTATTGATAAATAGCTTTAAGCGATTAAAAATTGAAAAGCTAAAAACTAATGCACCCTGGAATCGGATGTTTGAATGCGGTATAGAACTGGAAACGAAAACAATTTAATTACAAGTCAATCAATTGTAAAAGGAAGGAGTTGACGGGATGAGGAAGGAAGCGGCAGACGTCATCGTTGTCGGCGGGAGTCTTGGTGGATGCATTGCGGCATTGTCGGTAGCAAAAATGGGGTTATCCGTTATGTTAACGGAGGAAACCGATTGGATCGGCGGCCAATTGACAAGCCAAGCGGTCCCGCCTGATGAGCATCCTTGGATTGAGGAGTTCGGTTGTACGACTACTTATCGTCATTTTAGAAATCGTGTACGAGATTATTATAAACAGAACTATGCCTTAACAGAAAAGGCGATGAAGGAAGAACGATTGAATCCCGGAAATGCATGGGTTAGTCGTCTTTCACATGAACCAAAAGTTGCTTTACAGGTACTTGAGGATATGTTAGCACCTTATGTAAACAGTGGAAAACTTCGTATCCTGTTAAACCATAAACCTATTGATGTCCAAACAAGTAGCGAAGTAATAGAATCTGTAGTTATTCGAGATAATGTAAAAGGAGAGCTGGCAGAACTTACTGGAAACTACTTTTTAGATGCTACGGAGTGTGGCGACGTCCTTCCGCTTGCAGGGGTAGAATACGTGATTGGTGCTGAGTCCCAGAAGGAAACGGGCGAGCCGCATGCTCCTTTACAGGCAGATTCAAAAGATGTACAGGCTGTTACACATGTACTTGCAGTCGACTACCTAAAAGAAAGGAATAGTATTATTGAGAAACCCGACCAGTATGATTTTTGGAAACGCTATATTCCGAGTTATTCGAAATGGCCATTACTTAGTTGGTATGCCGTGAATTCTTTGGATACAAGTACGATGAAGAAGTTCACGTTGTTTCCTAACGAACAGGATATTCCAGCTCTTTTTACTTATCGAAGGGTACTAGACGTTACGCATTTAATAGATTCAATATATGACGGTGATGTGTCACTAATAAATTGGCCGCAAAATGATTATTTTTTAGGTTCTATTATTGATGTTACGGAAGAGGAGCGAGAAAAGCATTTAAAAGGCGCAAAGCAGCTAAGTCTGTCTCTTTTATATTGGTTGCAAACCGAGGCTCCAAGATTGGATGGTGGGAAGGGTTATCCAGGCTTACGATTACGTATGGATGTTTTGGGAACGGACGACGGACTTGCTAAATATCCTTATATTCGCGAGTCGCGGAGAATAAAGGCGCAATATACGATAACAGAGAATGATGTTAGTAAAGATTTACGGGAAAGCATTCGCACCTATCCGGATAGTGTTGGCGTAGGAAGCTATCACCTTGATTTACACCATACGACTGTCTCAAATCGCACATTTTATATTCCTACCTATCCCTATGAAATCCCGCTTGGTGCATTGATTCCATTGCGCGTAACAAATCTACTGCCAGCATGTAAAAATATTGGAACCACGCAAATTACCAATGGATGTTACAGACTGCATCCCACTGAATGGAATATTGGGGAGGCAGTCGGATATTTAGCCGCTTACGCCATTGCAAATGAGGTTGAACCAAAGGAAGTTAGACAAAACTCGAAACATTTACAAGCTTATCAACAGTTATTAATCGAAAAAGGTATCGAGCTACACTGGCCAGATGAGATGGAAATCTAAAAAAGAAAGGATATTATACGTTGTTGAATCGAACGAAAAAAACCTTTCATAGCAATATATTAAAACAAGATTATGAATACTGCGTTTTAACTTCAGACGAGGAAACAGAGGAAGCTTATCTTTTATATGTTCAGGACGGAAAAGATTATTTAGAACTTGGAGAATTAGAGAATGCATTCCAAAATTTATTGGAAAAACAACCAGAGATTGCTAGGAAGTTAGTTTTTATACTTGTGCACCCAGGGAATTCGATGGACAGGTGGAACGCCTACCATCATAAGGGAAAAAAATTTAAACAATACCTCACCTTTATGACAGAAGAATTTTTACCAGAAGTGGAAGTAGAAATCGGTAGGAAGATAGTCCGTCGTGGTCTTCTAGGGGATTCATTAGCAGCAAATATATCGCTAAACATTGCAGGAATGAGTCCAGAGACATGGACACATCTCTTGTTGCAATCGGCAGCTGTTTCCGAAAAGGATATTGAAATGGTAGAACAATTAAAGCATGTGCAATGGCGCGTTTATCAAACTGTTGGAAAATACGAAGATGAATATGTTTCGTTGCTTACAAATGAAAACTTATATATTTTGACTCGAAATCGAGAATTACACGAAATGTTAGTGAAAAAAGGTGCACGGATTGTATATTCCGAGCAGGAAGAGAAGCATGAATGGCGTTTTTGGAAGTCGGATTTAATGAATGCGTTAGAGTTTTTCCTTTTTACTTCTTAGTTTGTTTCTTGGAGTTTGGCCTGGCGCGATGCTCAGCTCGAACTGCAAACGGGTTACATCTTTAAAGGAGGTGATGTATTCGCTTGTTTTGTCGTTTGTATAGAGATAAATAAATAGAAAACATCCATCAACGTAATAGGTTGCTAATAAATTTTTTTGGAGGTAAAGAAAATGAGAAAATGGTTTAGTATGTTACTGACTATTGTTTTGTTTTTGACGTTAGCAACCCCAATTCAAGCAGCACCTGGGAGAGGCCTTGAGAAGGTCCTTTCTAATCTTGTAAAAAATGAAAACATTAAAGGGCGTGTGCTTTGGTATGATTTATCTGCAAACATTCACAACCTAGATACACCTGAAAAGGTAGCAAATATTGTGGAAAAAACAGCGAATGCGAATATCGACACCATTGTTTTAGATGTGAAGAATTATACTGGTTTCGTCGGCTATGACAGTGATATTGCGCCACATATGAGTACAGCGGAGATTGCCGACTATGGCGATTTTCCAGCTGGCTATGATTTACTGGAAACAGTTCTTGATGAAGCAGATAAGTACGGTTTGGAAGTTTTAGCGAATATCAATGTTTTCTCAGAAGGAAACAACACGTATAAAGATGGTCCAGCTTTTGATCATCCGGAATGGCAATCCCAATTCTATACGGCCGTACAAATCGTTGAGGCAAAAAATGGAGCGACAGTGCCATTAGATGGGGTGAATACAGAAAGAGGGGAAAACCAAATTATTTTATTTACTCCTGATAAATATGATGTTTCCCCTTCTAATCGCTGGGGAGTTGAAGTTCAAGTTGTTGATGGCGTAATCTCTCAAATCGAAGACAGAGTGGCTACGAATGGAGAGGCTTTAGAAATTCCGGAAAATGGTGTCGTGTTATCTGCCCATGGAAAAGCAAGAACTTGGGTATTGGAAAATCTGAAGGTTGGTGATCCAGTTGCACATGAAGAGTCTGAAACGAGGATTATACCAGCTTCAGAATATCCTTCTTCTTCAGTGTTTGTAAATCCAATCCAGGAAGATGTTCGTAACTATGAATTGAGTATTATAGAAGAGCTAATCACGAACTATGATTTAGATGGTATTGTGCTTGACAGAGCAAGATATTCGAATGAACATGCTGACTTTAGTGATTTAAGTCGTGAGCAATTTGAAAAATATATTGGCGAGGAAGTGACTAATTGGCCAGAAGACATCTATGAAATCCAGTTAGATGGAACAGAGCAGATAATCGTTGAAGGACCGTTATATAAAGAATGGGTTGAATTCCGTGCACATAATATCCAATCTTTCTTCAAAGATGCAGAAGATCTCATTCATTCTTATGACGATGATTTATTGTTTACCACCTATGTTGGTTCTTGGTATCCACTCTACTATAATGAAGGTGTAAACTGGGCAAGCAAAGATTACAAGCCAGAGTATGATTGGGCTAGCGAAGACTACCATAAAACTGGTTATGCTGAATATCTCGACTTCCTCATGACCGGTAATTACTATTATGATGTAAGTATTGAAGAATCGGATGCTTCCGACTTGCCGTATTGGTATAGTGTCGAAGGGTCTGCACAGCTCGTAATGGAAGTAGTAGATTATGCTGCACCAGTATATGGTTCTCTCTATCTTCAACAATATGAAGGTGACCCAGAACAATTCCGAAAAGCAATCCGTACATTAGAAGATAACACACATGGGATTATGTTATTCGACTTAGTATATCTAGAAATGTATGGTTGGTGGGATATTATAGAAGAAGAGTTTGCTAAAGATACGAAAGCACCACATCAAATTCCTGGGCTATTGAAAATGATTCGCAAAGATAAGTAAGATAATGTGACCTTGACCAAAACTTCAATTGGTGGAAAATTTTTTAGATTTCCGCTGATAGAGGTTTTGGTTTTATTTGTTCATTATAGAAGAGTACTAGTTTAAAGAAGCAGGGAAATAAACTGCTGATATTTGCTTGTATCTCCCTTCATATTATTCAAACTACCAACAAAATTACTAGATTTTTATCTTAATTTTCCAAAAATAGTAAACTTGTCTGATTGTTTTAGTTGTTTTTCGCTGATAATCTATTAATGAGGTAAAAAAACATTTTTACGAGGAGGAGTAAGATGAGCGATCGGAAAAAAGTGTGGTTCGAAGATGCCGAACGTAAACTTGACCCTGGCTTAGTGGAACAATTACGAAATTCTCGAAAAGTACCCAAACAGGAAAACGACAACAAGGAAATCCCCATTATCGTTTATTTGAAAAAGAATTGCGATCAAGGCAAAAAAGACGACCTCCTGAAAGTATGCAATGCTGACTCCCAAAACAAACTAGGTAGAGAACTCCGAAGTATAAATGCGATGCAAGGACATTTAACACCTGATAGAATAAAAGAAATTAAAGATCATGAAGCAGTAGATCGAATATTTTATGATCGGATTGTAACTTCCTTTATGGATATTGCCTGTGAGCAAACAGGAGCTGTGAAAGTTAGAGAACAGCTTGGGTTAACTGGGAAGGGCGTTACGATTGCCGTAATTGATACTGGTATCCATCCACATGAAGACTTGACCAATCCAGAAAATCGAATAATAGCTTTTCAAGACTTAATAAACGGTGAAAGTGAAGCCTATGATGATAATGGACATGGCACCCATTGTGCTGGTGACGCTGCTGGAAATGGAAGCCTGTCCAATGGAAAATACGTGGGGACAGCACCAGAAGCCTCACTCATTGGAATAAAGGTTTTAGATGAACAAGGGAG
Source organism: Oceanobacillus sp. FSL W7-1309 (assembly GCF_038002145.1). Lineage (NCBI taxonomy): Bacteria > Bacillati > Bacillota > Bacilli > Caryophanales > Bacillaceae > Oceanobacillus > Oceanobacillus sp. FSL W7-1309. The sequence continues at coordinate 430,532 of NZ_JBBOBX010000001.1, read as the reverse complement.
TGGGAGATTATCCACCATTATTGAAGGCTTGGAATGGTGCATCGATCATAAAGAGGAGCATAATATCCGTATAATCTCACTCTCACTTGGAGCTCCTGCTTATGAATCGTTCAGGGATGATCCATTAGCATTAGCTGCTCAATCTGCGTGGCATGAAGGAATTGTTGTATGTGCTGCTGCTGGAAACAGTGGGCCTTCTGCAGCAACTATCAGCACTCCTGCAATCGACCCATTTATTATTACAGTTGGATCAACGGATGATCAGAACACATTAGAGCGCGCAGATGATGTGATAGCAGATTATTCTAGTAGAGGCCCTACAATTGATACGTTCGTTAAACCGGACATTTATGCACCAGGTACAAATATTATTTCCTTGCTAGCTCCGGGATCGGCGCTTGAATCTGAATTGCCGGAGATGGTTATTGACGAAAACTATATTCAGTTGTCTGGTACATCGATGGCAACTCCGATTTGTGCGGGTATCATTGCCCTAATGCTAGAGGCTAATCCGAGTCTCAGTCCAAATGATATTAAGAGTATTCTAAAAGCAACTTCTCACCCAACACTAGATGATGTATGGGGATATATTGAAGCGGAGAGTGCTGCCCGTATGGCACAGAATTATTTAGCTCCGGCTGAAGCCATTCCGGAAAGTTAAATAAGAAACGAAAAGGGAGGACAAATCGTTCTCTCTTTTTTATGCCTCTTTTTGCTGTAAGGGATTTTATGAAGGTCTTTAGAAGCATTACAAATATCTTGCATTTCCATACATTTCTTTATCATGCAATTTACAGTCATTTAATAGATTTTCTCTATAATTAAAGACAAATACGGGTAAAGGGAGAGATTCAGCTCATGATACGAAAATTTACGGTTTTAGCATTGTCGGCAATATTCTTTATGTTTATTTTTGCAGTTCCTGTATTCGCATCGAATGGAAAAAGCGAAATGGTTAATGTTGCACATCGCGGTGCTTCAGGACATGCATCAGAAAATACAATGGCTGCATTTGAAAAGGCATTCGAAATGAAAGCTGATTTTATAGAAATTGATGTTCAAATGACACGAGATGGAAGATTAGTAGCTATTCATGATACAACCGTAAATCGTACAACCAATGGTAATGGATTTGTTGGAGATTATACTCTAGAAGAAATTCAGCAATTGGATGCAGGCAGCTGGTTCGGAGAGGAATTTGCAGGTGAACGGGTTCCTACTTTTGAGGAAATAATAGATGAATATCGCGGAAAGATAAGAATATTAATAGAATTAAAATCTCCTGAATTATATCCAGGCATGGAAGAAAAAGTTGCTGAGGCTCTGATCGAGCGTAATATGCACAAGCCTAATAACGGTAAAATTATTATTCAGTCATTCAATCATGAATCGGTACAGCTATCAAAGCAACTTCTGCCAAATATCCCACATGGGGTTCTTGCTGGATTAACATGGGCGGATGTTACGGATGAACAGCTAGCACAATTTGCAACATATGCTGATTTTTTCAATCCAAATATGAATATTGTCACAGAAGATCTGGTTGACCGTGTTCATCTCGCTGGGATGGAAATTTACGCTTACACTGTACGAACTCAGGAGCAAGCAGATAACTTATTTGAACTTGAGGTTGATGGTATCATTACGGACTTTCCTGAGTATGTTTACCGGCATCCGGTGAAGAATTGAGGAATCTGAAGTGGTTAGCAATCTTGTAATGGAATATTCGAATAAATGCGTAGAATTCATCTGTGTTTAAGGAAGTGGACATTAGGCTTTTAATGTTAAGAGTTAAATATATTATCATATGAAAATAAATTACTAACCGTTTACCAATAGAGACTAGATTAAAGATTTGGTAATAATTTATAAGCACACTCACTTGGCGAGTGTGCTGTTTTGTGTGGTGGTGTAGTGCTTAATGTGTAAGGTATAATTTGAAAAAACAGCAAGAATACATCCATTATATAGGATGTACCAAAAGCCTCGGGAGTATGGATGGGGCATAACCGACTGCCGTTACAATGGCTTGAGGCGTAGGTATTGCTACTTGAGGTCATGAATCAAGAGCTGACCTCATAATCATATCTTCTAATGGATAATCAGTAAGTATATTTACCTAGTGTTAATTTTGATCAAATAGAGCATAAGATCTATAAAATAATGTTATAATTCTATATATTAATATTATTAATGATATAGCTGTCATTAATTATCGTACATCATTTCTGTCGTGTGAAAGACAGAAATAAATGTACTTCATAGAATAAGGAGTATAACAGTGTAAGGAAAAATATTATCATTCTAAAAATAAAGGGGTAAGAAAATGGACAATAATTTAAAGGAAGATCGATCGAATCATGATGAAGTGGTAGATACAGATTTATTTTTTCGTTCTTTGTTTACGTATAATCCTGATATCGTTTTTTTTGCAGATAAAGAGGGGGTTATTGCATCAGTAAATGAAGGGTTTACGGATGCCCTAGGTTATTCAAAAGAGGAAATTGCATTATACCCGTTGGAAGAAATTCTCTTAAAAAGTGAAGTCCCTAAGTTTAGAGCGTTATTTAATAGTACCCTTTCTGGAAGAATTGAACATGATAATACTGTTATCGTTCAGAAAAATGGTGCTCCACTTCAAGTGGAAATACATATTATTCCTGCCATATCAGAAGGAAAGACGATTGGTATTTTTGGGATATTTAAAGATCGGACAGAATTGAATACAGCGAAGTATGAGCTGACTGAATCGGAATTGAAGTTTAGAAGTCTCGTTGAAGAATCTAGCTTTGGAGTTTTTATTATACAAAATAAAAAATTAGTTTACGGGAATCCGAGGCTATCCGAAATTGTTGGTATACACTCATCAAATGTTAGCTCGGATTTCGATATTTACCACTATATACATCGAGCAGATCAAGCTATATTTCTATCTATAATTAATAATCTAATGGATGGGGAAGAAAGTATTGAGCAATCCATCAGAATGATTAAAGTAGACGGGAGTAGGATAGATGTAGAGTTCCGTGTGAAAAAGGTTTTATATCACAATTATTCAACAATCATTGGGACAATTATTGATATTACGGAACGTAAAAAGGCTGAGGAGTTGAATAACTTCTTGGTCTATCATGATGCATTAACAAAGCTTCCAAACCGTAGATTTCTGAATGAGAAAATAGAACAGGAAATCGTTATTAGTAATACACTAGAAAAACGATTTGCGCTAATGATTTTAAACTTAGATCGTTTCAAGTATGTGAATGATACGTTGGGTCATTTGACCGGTGATAAGCTACTTAAAGCATTTTCCGATAGATTAAAAGAGAAGCTTGAGGATGAAGCGGTTCTTACAAGGGTAGATGGAGATGAATTTGTTATTTTATTACCCAATATCGTAAATTCAGAGCAGGTTATAGCATATGCGAAAAAGTTGATCGAATCAATCGATCAGCCATTTCATATCGACAATTATGAACTTTTTGTTTCTACGAGTATTGGGATTAGCTTTTATCCAAATGATGGAAAGGATTATGAAACAATTGTCAAGCATGCTAATTCTGCTTTGTACAAGGCTAAAAGCAAAGGAAATAATACATATCAAATTTATACTTCCTCATTGGATGCAGAAACATATAAAACCTTTACACTTGAGTCAGATCTTAGAAAGGCATTGAAGTTGAAACAGCTAGAAATGTATTATCAGCCTAAAATATGTACAAATTCGAATCAAATTATCGGTGCAGAAGCTTTAATTCGCTGGAATCATCCAGAATGGGGATTAGTTAATCCGAATGAATTTTTACCATTAGCAGAAGAAACTGGGCTAATTGTGGATATAGGCAAATGGATTAAAGAAACAGTATGTATCCAAAATAAAGCATGGCAGGATAATGGGTTGCCGGCTATCCCTATTTCTATCAATCTATCCGCACAGCGTTTTATGGAAAAAGAAATGCTTGTTAATATCTCAAATATTTTACAAAGGACGAAACTTGACCCTAAGTACTTGGAAGTTGAAATACTTGAATCGTCACTTCTGGATAATGAAACGATGATTCTCTCTATGTTGGATGATTTTAAGAAGATGGGCATTCGGGTTTCATTAGATGACTTTGGGACAGGCTACTCATCACTTTCTTACTTGCAGAAATTTAAAGGGCGAATCGATACATTAAAAATAGATCGTACATTTATTAATGGATTAAGTCGCAAGGATTCTGAATCAACCAATTTTATTACAAAAACAATTATTGATTTAGCTCAACATCTTAATATGAATGTTATTGCGGAAGGAGTGGAAACAAATGAACAGGTGGAACTATTAAAAGAAATGAATTGTAACGCAATACAAGGTTATATATTTTCAAAGCCTGTTTCAGCAGAAGCGTTTGCTGCACTTCTGCAAAAAAGTAAAATCAAAGTTGAAGCACCATCCAATGAAGAAAAAGTAACTGATAATAGAAGAAATTATTTCAGGATTGACCTTGATATTCCATTAAAAGGATCTATGACACTTACACGTATTCTTGGAAGAAATGTTGAACTTGGAAAAGCAGAGGTGCTAATTGAAGATATTGGATTAGGTGGTCTGCGGTTTTTATCCGATATAAGGCTAACTGTCCATCAAGACATTATTTTAGAATTTGAAGCAGAGATATTGGGAAACATAGTTAATCTGCAAGGTACAGTTGTCTGGATGAAGGAAATAAGATATGGGATATATCAGTATGGAATTGAATTTATATTCGATGATAATGTTCAGTCTGATTTAACGCAAATACTTAATAGATTAGCTATTGTATTAAGAAAAAATCCATCTCCTCCTGATTCTAGTTTTGTGACAGTAAATAAATATAGTTTTTTTAGGGAGTGAAAATAGTAAAATCCAACATAGACTTTGAATATGGAATCTTTGGTTACTCTTTCAATTGTGCTTCATCTGAAGCTGTTTAGAAAAACGAAACCTAAGAAGAACCTGCGAGATCGTTTCATTAAAATGAAAAAACCGCATGAAATCAATTAAAACTTGATTTCATGCGGTTTTATTTTTGCATTTTTACTCCAAAACGGTTAATTTTGTTTTATCTCGGTAAGAATGTCTAGGATTAAGATTTCTTTCTTGCTTCTTAATAAAGTAATTTTCTACCTATGTAATGAAAGGAGAAGTCAAATGGAAAACGACTGGGATATAGCGAAGGATTCTCTTTCCAAAATCACTGTTTCATCAAATCCTAATAATGAGCCTGTCACGATAAGTGGGGGCGCTAAAGATTTGAAGTGTATTGGTGTAGGTACAGATGCGGCAGTTTTTCAATCGATTCATGCTCCAGCTTATGTGTTTAAAAAATATGCAAAGGACAAAATTGATAAAGTTAAAGTAGAAGCAGGTGTTTATCAGATAATAGATGACTCTTCTTTCTTTTCAACATGTTTTGCTGCGTATGATGAATACCTCGTTTTAAGCTACGAGGAAGGGATGACTCTCTTTGACTGCGTTTTACAAGGGATTCACATTCCAGAGCAAGTTATAAATGATGTGGAGGATGCCCGGGAATATGTTCGTAATAAGGGTCTTAACCCACGTGATATCCATTTAAAAAATATATTACTTCAAAACGGAAGAGCAAAAATACTCGATGTTTCTGAATACATTCAGCCAGGTAATGATTTCAGATGGGAGCATCTAAAGAAAGGCTATGAACAATACTATCACTTAATTGATGGACATTCTGTACCTTACTGGTTAGTTAACACGGTACGAAAATGGTATAATCACCGAGATAAATATTTCTCTTCATATGAAGAGTTTATAAAATCCATTTTAAATTTCCTGTATAAAAAATAGGACACAAGGTTGATATTACGAAAGGAGTTCAAGAGAAAGGGTAAGGAGCGCCTAAATATATCAAACGATTGTAAAAAACAATTGAGATCAAGTTAATTGAATGTAAAAGGGGAGGGGACAGGTTTCTCATCCAAACAAATTTCATCATCCTCTTATTTTGCGGGTAGATGTTATATATAGGAGAATTACTATCATGTTAATAATAGTAGAGAATTACCATTAAACTTTGGTGTTTCTTCACTTTTCGGTTAAAGGTAAAAATAGCAGCTTGTTTTGATTACATTTTATTGCAAAAAAACTTGTAGTCATTTAGAAGAACAGATGATATCAATTTAATCGGATATCATTAGATCTTTCATATCTTAACTATAGAAGTGACTAGGGACAGAAGTTGACCCAGCATCCCACCAAAGAATATTAAATCTCGATAATAAATAGTATTGCAATAGCTGTCTATCTATGTTATATTAAATTTCTGCCACAAAACGGAGCTAAAAATAATAAAAAAGTTGTTGACTTTTAGTTTAATAGTGTGGTAAATTATTTCTTGTCGCTAAAAAAGTTCAATGCAAACAAGAAAATAATTCGAAAAAGTTATTGACATTATATTTTAATCTGTGATAGATTAATAAAGTCGCTTTAAAGAAGGCGGCAAACAAATTTGCTCTTTGAAAACTGAACAAAACAACCAGTATGTCAAGAAAAAGGAAACTCGTTTTTCTTTTTAAAACAAGTAGAAGTCAGCTTCTACAAAAGCTAAGTATTACAAACTTTTATGGAGAGTTTGATCTTGGCTCAGGACGAACGCTGGCGGCGTGCCTAATACATGCAAGTCGAGCGCAGGAAATAAACAGAACCCTTCGGGGTAATGTTTATGGAATGAGCGGCGGACGGGTGAGTAACACGTGGGCAACCTGCCTGTAAGATCGGGATAACTCGCGGAAACGTGAGCTAATACCGGATAACACTTTTCATCTCATGGTGAGAAGATAAAAGACGGTTTCGGCTGTCACTTACAGATGGGCCCGCGGCGCATTAGCTAGTTGGTGAGGTAACGGCTCACCAAGGCGACGATGCGTAGCCGACCTGAGAGGGTGATCGGCCACACTGGGACTGAGACACGGCCCAGACTCCTACGGGAGGCAGCAGTAGGGAATCTTCCGCAATGGACGAAAGTCTGACGGAGCAACGCCGCGTGAGTGATGAAGGTTTTCGGATCGTAAAACTCTGTTGTTAGGGAAGAACAAGTTGGGTAGTAACTGACCCAACCTTGACGGTACCTAACCAGAAAGCCACGGCTAACTACGTGCCAGCAGCCGCGGTAATACGTAGGTGGCAAGCGTTGTCCGGAATTATTGGGCGTAAAGCGCTCGCAGGCGGTCTTTTAAGTCTGATGTGAAAGCCCACGGCTTAACCGTGGAGGGTCATTGGAAACTGGAGGACTTGAGTACAGAAGAGGAGAGTGGAATTCCACGTGTAGCGGTGAAATGCGTAGAGATGTGGAGGAACACCAGTGGCGAAGGCGACTCTCTGGTCTGTAACTGACGCTGAGGAGCGAAAGCGTGGGTAGCGAACAGGATTAGATACCCTGGTAGTCCACGCCGTAAACGATGAGTGCTAGGTGTTAGGGGGTTTCCGCCCCTTAGTGCTGAAGTTAACGCATTAAGCACTCCGCCTGGGGAGTACGGCCGCAAGGCTGAAACTCAAAAGAATTGACGGGGGCCCGCACAAGCGGTGGAGCATGTGGTTTAATTCGAAGCAACGCGAAGAACCTTACCAGGTCTTGACATCCTCTGATACCTCTAGAGATAGAGTTTTCCCTTCGGGGACAGAGTGACAGGTGGTGCATGGTTGTCGTCAGCTCGTGTCGTGAGATGTTGGGTTAAGTCCCGCAACGAGCGCAACCCTTGATCTTAGTTGCCAGCATTCAGTTGGGCACTCTAAGGTGACTGCCGGTGACAAACCGGAGGAAGGTGGGGATGACGTCAAATCATCATGCCCCTTATGACCTGGGCTACACACGTGCTACAATGGATGGAACAAAGGGAAGCGAACCCGTGAGGTCAAGCCAATCCCATAAAACCATTCTCAGTTCGGATTGTAGGCTGCAACTCGCCTACATGAAGCCGGAATCGCTAGTAATCGCGGATCAGCATGCCGCGGTGAATACGTTCCCGGGCCTTGTACACACCGCCCGTCACACCACGAGAGTTGGTAACACCCGAAGTCGGTGAGGTAACCTTTTGGAGCCAGCCGCCGAAGGTGGGACTAATGATTGGGGTGAAGTCGTAACAAGGTAGCCGTATCGGAAGGTGCGGCTGGATCACCTCCTTTCTAAGGATTATTACGGAACCCTACCTTCGGGTAGGAAGGACATACTGTGTTGTTTGGTTCAGTTTTGAGAGAGTAAAAAAGATCTCTCAAAGGATTGAAGGATCTTCTGTTAAAACCCGTCACGTCCTGTGACGAACACAGAAGTCACCACATCCTGTGGAAGCTTGTACCTTGAAAACTAAATAAGAGTAACAACGACATCAATATTTTTAAATAAAAGCAAGGCTAATAAATTAGTACGCTTATTTACTGTAACTTAGTTAAGTGAATAAGGGCGCACGGTGGATGCCTTGGCACTAGAAGCCGATGAAGGACGGGACTAACACCGATATGCCTCGGGGAGTTGTAAGTAAACTTTGATCCGGGGATTTCCGAATGGGGGAACCCACTGTTCGTAATGGAACAGTACATGCATCTGAATACATAGGGTGCATGAGGTAGACCCGGGGAACTGAAACATCTCAGTACCCGGAGGAAGAGAAAGAAAAATCGATTTCCTGAGTAGCGGCGAGCGAAACGGAAAGAGCCCAAACCAGAAAGCTTGCTTTCTGGGGTTGTAGGACACTCCACTCGGAGTTACCAAGGAATTCTTTAAATGAATCGACCTGGAAAGGTCAGCCACAGAAGGTAACAGCCCTGTAGTTGAAAAAGAATTCCCTCCGGAGTGTATCCTGAGTACGGCGGAACACGTGGAATTCCGTCGGAATCCGGGAGGACCATCTCCCAAGGCTAAATACTCTCTAGTGACCGATAGTGAACCAGTACCGTGAGGGAAAGGTGAAAAGCACCCCGGAAGGGGAGTGAAATAGAACCTGAAACCGTGTGCCTACAAGTAGTCGAAGCCCGTTAATGGGTAACGGCGTACCTTTTGTAGAATGGACCGGCGAGTTACGATCGTATGCAAGGTTAAGTGGAAGACACGGAGCCGCAGCGAAAGCGAGTCTGAATAGGGCGAATGAGTATGCGGTCGTAGACCCGAAACCGTGTGATCTACCCATGTCCAGGGTGAAGGTCAGGTAACACTGACTGGAGGCCCGAACCCACGTATGTTGAAAAATGCGGGGATGAGGTGTGGGTAGGGGTGAAATGCCAATCGAACACGGAGATAGCTGGTTCTCTCCGAAATAGCTTTAGGGCTAGCCTCAAGAAATAGAGTACTGGAGGTAGAGCACTGATTGGACTAGGGGCCCTCACCGGGTTACCGAATTCAGTCAAACTCCGAATGCCAGTTACTTTTACTTGGGAGTCAGACTATGGGTGATAAGGTTCATAGTCGAAAGGGAAACAGCCCAGACCGCCAGCTAAGGTCCCAAAGTATACGTTAAGTGGAAAAGGATGTGGAGTTGCCCAGACAACCAGGATGTTGGCTTAGAAGCAGCCATCATTTAAAGAGTGCGTAATAGCTCACTGGTCGAGTGACTCTGCGCCGAAAATGTACCGGGGCTAAACGTATCACCGAAGCTGCGGATTGTTCTTACGAACAATGGTAGGAGAGCGTTCTAAGTGCTGTGAAGTCAGACCGTGAGGACTGGTGGAGCGCTTAGAAGTGAGAATGCCGGTATGAGTAGCGAAAAAAGAGTGAGAATCTCTTTCACCGAATGCCTAAGGTTTCCTGAGGAAGGCTCGTCCTCTCAGGGTTAGTCGGGACCTAAGCCGAGGCCGAAAGGCGTAGGCGATGGACAACAGGTAGATATTCCTGTACCACCTCATGATTGTTTGAGCGATGGGGGGACGCAGTAGGATAAGGAATGCGCACTGATGGATATGTGCGCCCAAGCAGTGAGAAAGTCAGATAGGCAAATCCGTCTGGCAATTTCAAGCTGTGATGGGGAGGGAAATTTAGTACCGAAGTTCCGGATTTCACACTGCCAAGAAAAGCCTCTAGTTAGATCATAGGTGCCCGTACCGCAAACCGACACAGGTAGGCGAGGAGAGAATCCTAAGGTGAGCGGGAGAACTCTCGTTAAGGAACTCGGCAAAATGACCCCGTAACTTCGGGAGAAGGGGTGCTTCATTTACATGGAGCCGCAGTGAATAGGCCCAAGCGACTGTTTAGCAAAAACACAGGTCTCTGCGAAGCCGAAAGGCGAAGTATAGGGGCTGACACCTGCCCGGTGCTGGAAGGTTAAGGGGAAATGTTAGCCGCAAGGCGAAGCTTTGAACCGAAGCCCCAGTAAACGGCGGCCGTAACTATAACGGTCCTAAGGTAGCGAAATTCCTTGTCGGGTAAGTTCCGACCCGCACGAAAGGTGCAACGACTTGGGCACTGTCTCAACGAGAGACCCGGTGAAATTATACTATGCGTGAAGATGCGCATTACCCGCGACAGGACGGAAAGACCCCGTGGAGCTTTACTGTAGCCTGATATTGAATGTCTGTGCAGCTTGTACAGGATAGGTGGGAGCCTTGGAAACCGGAGCGCTAGCTTCGGTGGAGGCATCCGTGGGATACCACCCTGGCTGTATGGACATTCTAACCCAGGACCGTGATCCGGTTCGGAGACAGTGTCAGGCGGGCAGTTTGACTGGGGCGGTCGCCTCCCAAAAGGTAACGGAGGCGCCCAAAGGTTCCCTCAGAATGGTTGGAAATCATTCGTAGAGTGTAAAGGCACAAGGGAGCTTGACTGCGAGACCTACAAGTCGAGCAGGGACGAAAGTCGGGCTTAGTGATCCGGTGGTTCCGCATGGAAGGGCCATCGCTCAACGGATAAAAGCTACCCCGGGGATAACAGGCTTATCTCCCCCAAGAGTTCACATCGACGGGGAGGTTTGGCACCTCGATGTCGGCTCATCGCATCCTGGGGCTGTAGTCGGTCCCAAGGGTTGGGCTGTTCGCCCATTAAAGCGGTACGCGAGCTGGGTTCAGAACGTCGTGAGACAGTTCGGTCCCTATCCGTCGTGGGCGTTGGAAGTTTGAGAGGAGCTGTCCTTAGTACGAGAGGACCGGGATGGACACACCGCTGGTGTACCAGTTGTTCCGCCAGGAGCATCGCTGGGTAGCTACGTGTGGAAAGGATAAGTGCTGAAAGCATCTAAGCATGAAGCCCCCCTCAAGATGAGACTTCCCATCACTTCGAGTGAGTAAGATCCCTCAGAGACGATGAGGTTGATAGGTTCGGTGTGGAAGCGTGGTGACACGTGGAGCTTACGGATACTAATCGATCGAGGACTTAACTAAATTCTTTATTTGATGTCTTGTTTACTCTTATTTAGTTTTTAAGGTATAAACCTAAAAAAAATAGGTCTGGTAGCAATAGCGAAGAGGTCACACCTGTTCCCTTGCCGAACACAGAAGTTAAGTTCTTCAGCGCCGATGGTAGTTGGGGCTTTGCCCCTGCAAGAGTAGGACGCCGCCAGGCAAAAGATTATTTCACAGTACCTAAATGGTAGCACAACGACTATTTGTCGATTGATCGTGGATTCGAAGTTTAACTTTTGAAATCTACCTGTGAAATTATTTCTTTGTTTATACTTGGGAAAATTTACCTGGCCCGTTGGTCAAGCGGTTAAGACACCGCCCTTTCACGGCGGTAACACGGGTTCGAATCCCGTACGGGTCACCAATATGGAGGATTAGCTCAGCTGGGAGAGCACCTGCCTTACAAGCAGGGGGTCGCAGGTTCGAGCCCTGCATCCTCCACCATATTTCATCTTAATACTTTATTTCATACCGCGGGGTGGAGCAGTCTGGTAGCTCGTTGGGCTCATAACCCAAAGGTCGTAGGTTCAAATCCTGCCCCCGCAACCAAAAATATAAAATTAAATTAACTTGAAATAAGCTAAAGCTAGAAATACTGGATAAATGTATCCGCTAGTTTTAACATATATTATTATTATTGGTCCGGTAGTTCAGTTGGTTAGAATGCCTGCCTGTCACGCAGGAGGTCGCGGGTTCGAGTCCCGTCCGGACCGCCAGATGCCGGCCTAGCTCAATTGGTAGAGCAACTGACTTGTAATCAGTAGGTTGGGGGTTCAAGTCCTCTGGCCGGCACCATTTATTACAGTAGGAGCCATTAGCTCAGTTGGTAGAGCATTTGACTTTTAATCAAAGGGTCGAAGGTTCGAATCCTTCATGGCTCATCTCATATGCGGGTGTGGCGGAATTGGCAGACGCGCTAGACTTAGGATCTAGTGTCTTCGGACGTGGGGGTTCAAGTCCCTTCACCCGCATTTTATTACTTGTCAAGCGTATAAGTAATTCAGCGGTAGAGCATTATCTTGCCGTTTCAATTTTCTTACTCAGCACTATAGGCGCCCGTAGCTCAATTGGATAGAGCGTTTGACTACGGATCAAGAGGTTAGGGGTTCGACTCCTCTCGGGCGCGTTATTCCGGGAACTTTAGCTTGGTAGAGCCCTTGGTTCAGGACCAAGGTATTGCAGTTTGAACCTTGTTTTCCCGATTATCTTTCTACATGGGGCCTTAGCTCAGCTGGGAGAGCGCCTGCCTTGCACGCAGGAGGTCAGCGGTTCGATCCCGCTAGGCTCCATTTGAATATTGGCGGCGTAGCTCAGCTGGCGAGAGCGTACGGTTCATACCCGTGAGGTCGTGGGTTCGATCCCCTCCGCCGCTACCATTCAAAATTAAATAATTGTATAATGGCGGTCGTGGCGAAGTGGTTAACGCACCGGATTGTGGCTCCGGCATACGTGGGTTCAATCCCCACCGGTCGCCCCATTATATTATGAAGAAAATATTAGGACCCTTAGCTCAGTTGGTTAGAGCTATCGGCTCATAACCGATCGGTCGCAGGTTCGAATCCTGCAGGGTCCATTATAAGTTCACCGTAATGTGGAGGTATACCCAAGTCTGGCTGAAGGGATCGGTCTTGAAAACCGACAGGCGGGTCAAACCGCGCGGGGGTTCGAATCCCTCTACCTCCTCCATACATAAATAGTTAATTAAATAATTGGCTCGGTAGCTCAGTCGGTAGAGCAACGGACTGAAAATCCGTGTGTCGGCGGTTCGATTCCGTCCCGAGCCACCATTATAATGTGGAGGGATAGCGAAGTTGGCCAAACGCGGCGGACTGTAAATCCGCTCCCATCGGGTTCGTAGGTTCGAGTCCTACTCCCTCCACCATATTATATATTACAATGCGGGTGTAGTTTAGTGGTAAAACCTCAGCCTTCCAAGCTGATGATGAGGGTTCGATTCCCTTCACCCGCTCCAATTACCTTTTCTTTGGGCCTGTAGCTCAGCTGGTTAGAGCGCACGCCTGATAAGCGTGAGGTCGGTGGTTCGAGTCCACTCAGGCCCATTCCTATATATTCTTACATTGGATTAAATTCCATACAATTGTATGTTATTATATACTTTTACATTTGCGCCCTTAGCTCAGTAGGATAGAGCAACAGCCTTCTAAGCTGTGGGTCAGAGGTTCGAATCCTCTAGGGCGCGTATAAACTATTCCACAGTAGCTCAGTGGTAGAGCAATCGGCTGTTAACCGATCGGTCGTAGGTTCGAATCCTACCTGTGGAGCCATTTGGGGAAGTACTCAAGAGGCTGAAGAGGCGCCCCTGCTAAGGGTGTAGGTCGTGTAAGCGACGCGAGGGTTCAAATCCCTCCTTCTCCGCCAGTATTTGGTTCACCAAGTGATAAGGATTTTGGTTTGTTTTTTTATCATAGGTTTAAATTCTGTTATCCCCTTAACTATATAATGAAATATCACTCCACAATTATGTAGGTCCACTACTTTTAAATCTTTTCCAAACTGATTGAAGTAATTCATACACAATTACATATAAAATGAGGAAAAGAGCATAACTCCATTCCTCATCCCACCGATTAATCTAACTCTATTTCAACTATTTCTCCAGTATTCATATTTATTGCTATTTCATATTTTACTCCTTGGGCAGTTATAACATCCACCTCATAAACCCTTACACCTTGTTTTGTGTCTAATTCTGCCTTAACAGCTTGACCAGGTACTTGTGCAAGTGCAATATCTATTGCTTCTTGAATAGTGATTTGACGTTGAAACTGTGGGGATTGGTTGTAATTTATTTGGTCATTCCATCCTTGATTTTGCCAGTGGTGTTGAGGCTGGTTATATAGATTTTGGTAATTCCAATTTCGATGCATCATGTATCATGCTCCTTCTTTGAATTCATTCAGTCACATTTTATGCATATGTCCCGAGTCTGTGTTGATGCCCGAATAAAATAGTGAAGAAGCCTATTTTAGTTTAACCGAACTATTGCGTTACATTTGATCAATAATGGAATATATCCAGCGCTTCTCCTGTCTTTTATAATATAGTATGATAGTAAGTAATGGAGGTCGATAGCATGGATACGATTATTTTTGATGTAGATGATACATTGTACGATCAAGCAGCATCATTTAAAAATACATGTAAGAAAATGATTGATGTACCTTTTACAGATGAGGAATTAAATAATTTTTATATCATAAGTCGCAAATACAGCGATGCATTATTTGACGATCAAGTAGCAGGGAAACTAACCGTTCAGGAAATGCATATCCGCCGGATTAAGGATGCATGTACGGAGATTGGTATTGAAATGACGGAGCAACAAGCAATAGATTTTCAAGAAGCCTATGTAGCTGAACAGCGAAAGATAGCGTTATTTGATGAAGTTATGGAACTGATGGATATTCTCATAGCCAATAATAAGCAAGTTGCTGTCTTAACAAATGGAGCAGAAGGGCATCAATCGATGAAAATTAAACAATTAAGGTTAGATAGGTGGATCTCTAAAGAAAATATGTTTATTTCAAGTGCCATTGGTCACGCCAAGCCATCCAAAGAAGCGTTCGAAGTTCTTGAGCATAAACTTGGGTTGGACAAGAATAGAACGATTTATATTGGGGACTCGTTTGCAAATGATATTGTTGGTGCAAAACAAGTGGGCTGGCATGCTGTGTGGATGAACCATCGAAAGCGAGATATGCCGGAGGGTACTGTTAAACCAGATAAGGTAGTGTATAGTGCGAGAGAGTTATTGGACTTATTTTCAGATGAGTTGTTTGTAGTTAGATAGCTATCACATTCATATTAACTAAGTAATATTGACGCAATGGTATGGACGGTTTCTAGTTGAAAGTCGAACATTCTTAACCATATGTTATAAAAAGAAGCCGATTATCTAGAATCGGCTTCTTTTATATAGGTTAATAGAAAATATTTTATACTTATTTTTTATTTTGTTAAGTACGAGCTTTCCCATAATGGTAGTACGGTACCAACATTTTTCTTTAAAGCATTTTGGTATACTTTATATGCCCATGCAACATCTTCTGTAGGAAGTCCCCCGGTCATACAGATAATAACTTCATCATCTGATTTTCGCCCTGTTTTTCTTCCGGTAATAATGTCACCGATATCGTCAACAGTGCTGCTATCAAATTCACCATTATGGATTAATTCTAGTAATTGACCTGACATGGTCCAGTCGCGGATACTCGAGAGTCCATCAGGATGCGCTAATCCATCTTCTAGCCATTTTTCATGCATCGACCATAAATCTGACACTATTCTAGCGTTTGCATAGACTCCATCTGATAAATCAGCTGCTCCTGTAAGGATAATGAGCGATCCGGGCTTCATGCTTTCTGCTTTTATTTGTGGTTTTATTTTCCCTGATGTGGCAACTGTCACAATATCGGATTGTTTTATACATCGGTCTAGATCGTCGACGACTTCAATTGGTATATTGAATAATTGCTCAAGTTTACTTGCAATTTGTTTTCCTTTTTCGAGGTTAATATCAAAGAGTACCACCTTTTCAATGCTATCAATTGAAGTAATGATTGCTTCAATACAAGACTGGTTAATGGCTCCTCCACCTACAGCACCTATTACTTTTGCATCTTTTTTGGCTAGATACTTGGACACAACTCCAGGAACTGCGCCGGTTCTCATCGAACTAATCAGATTCCCTGCCATAATCGCAAGTGGTGCACCAGTATCTTTATCATTAAGCGTAAATGTATGAACAGAGCGTGGTAGTCCATTATTGAGATTTTCAATATTAGAACCATACCATTTATTACCAATTACATTGAAATCTCCTCCGAGATAGGAAATAAGTGACATGAATCTTCTATCTGGACCAGCTTTAGGCATGTTTTCAAATGGCTCTTCTTTATTAAACCAGAGCATTAACCCATGATCATTTCTATTGGGGCCTCCCATCATATAGTCGCCCTTACCAATCAAATGAAACATGGATTCAATCGTATCCACACATTCTTTCATATTTAAAACACCAGCTTCAATTAGATCCTCTTCTTGTAGATATAAAAATTCAACTTTTTGACTCATTATGCTCTCCCCTTTAAATTAAATCTGAACCATTTTTTATAGTAAGAAACCAGCAATATCACGAATCCGAGACCAATAGTAATTACTGTAAGAAGCCAATGTTGTCCATTTAATATAAACAACGGTGAAAATGTAATAATTGCTATTTCGACTGGAGCTATTGGAATATATGCGAGACCAAATTCATCTAATGTATTGCTTTTAAACTTTGGATCAACAATTCTCAATAAAGCAATTGCAGTTGCAACAGCACCTGTAATCCATCCAAATGTAAAGATACCTTTTTCAAACCAGTTTTCCTGGAAATAGTTTTTCGATAGAATTCTATAGAAGAAATAGCTAATGATAATTCCAAAGACGATGAGAATACTAAATGGAATCATATTTTCAACAATAACTGTTAAATTAATAGATGCTATTCCAAAAGCGACAAGCAAGTCAGTAGCAGTTCCACCAATACTATTCATTATCCTGTTATCAATATATTCGTCTGCTTTTACCAATTGCATAAGATTCTTTAATATTAGTCCCACTAAAAAGGCAAGTGAGAATGCAGGGATAGATAGATTTGCATATAAAGATTCTCCGAATTGGCTTAAATAATACCCAATCATGGTTGCGAATAGTACCAGTATCAAATGGAATGCAAAAGGGTCGATTAATATACTGGAAACAGTATTTTCACCTAATGAATCACGCTTATTTTTTGGTAATAAGCCCGACTTTAATTCATCCGGGAGCTTGTCAAAACTGCTAATATAATTTGTGTTTCCTTTGTTGGCATTTGACTTAATTAATAGTAGTCCAACGCCGATTGCAATAATTGCTCCTATAGTTGCTGAGGTCATTGCAAGGGAAGTGGCTTCTTCCCAACCCTGGCTTTGAAAAGCTCCTCCTAATGCTGCTGCGGTACCATGGCCGCCGACAAATCCTGCTGCTAGTAATAAACCAAAGCCATTATGAACATCAAATAGTGGTACCAATAATATCAGCGCAAATAGTAATCCACCGCCCCACATGAATAGCATAATAATTTGCGAATAGGACCATAATCTTCCAACTTTATCAAACATATCCGACCACTTAAATTTCGGGGTAGATAAAGGGAGGGCAGCAAATACAATTGCAATTAATATGGATGGATAACTATCAATAAAATCCGAAAATGGTAATATATTAAATCCACTTTTTCCTAGAATAAGTCCTAGGATTCCAGCAATAATACTAGCTGGCATAAAAGATCGTTGAAATATCCCTACTTTTGCCCTCAAAAATGCTCCAATCAGCAATAACGTAGAAATGATACCTAAATCAACTAAGATATCCCAAACACTAAACTCCATATTGTAACCCCTTTCATTAAGTTGTTAATACTATATCATTATCTCAGGAAAAAATAAACCTTTTTTAGTATGATAGGAATTTTTTTTCCTTTTAATTTTTATGGGTATCAGGTAAAGTTATATTATATATAATAGATTAATAGGGGTGATAATTATGGATTCAAACATAAAAGATCAGCTAATAGCAATTCAATATGACTTGCCAAGGCAACAACAAAAGCTTTGTAAATATATGATTGAAAATATAGGTGAAATTTCAACAATGACAATTAATGAATTGTCAATAAAAAGCCAAGTAGGTACAACAACCATTTTAAGGTTGATTGAAAAGGTGGGTTATAAAAAATATCCGGATTTCAAAAAAGATGTGATTAAACATGTTTTCAATGATCGAAAAAATACATGGTGGCACCTGCAGAAGTCTTTAGAGGAAATGGATGAAGCAGAGAATTCCTTGGTTAAAGTGGGGAATAGCAGTATACAGGATATAGAATCAATGCTAAGAGAATTGGATGTAGAGGAATACAATAAATTTCTAAATCTGCTTCTACAATCGAATAAAGTTTGTTTCTTAGGGATGAGAACTTCAAAGTCGATTGCACTTTATTTTGAAATGATGCTGCGGGGAATACTTGATAATTTAGCACAACTGAGTTGGAATCCTGATTTCTTATACGATGATTCCTTGAATTTTCATAAAAACGATACGATAGTTGTAATCGCGCTATCACCTTATGCTAAGCAGACTATTGATTTTATAAAATACTGTCGTCAAAAGAAAGATGTTTCCATCGCTCTAATCACTGATATAGAAACCTGTCCAATTATACAATATTGTGATACGCATTTAATCGTAGGTCAAAGTAAAAATCGGTATAGTATTATTTCTACGATTGCTTTAATTGAATCTTTCATCATTGACCTTGGTAAAAATCAACCGGATTCTATTTCAAAGATTTCGAAGTTAAATCAAATCCACCAGGATAATAATGTTACTACGATCTGAATTTGAGTGGATAATCGTAAATTGATATATATAGAAGGAAATAGCTATCCTGCTGTTGTTTAAGATGAGCTATTTCTATTCTTTTTGTAGGGGGAGTAGACTGCTTTGACACTTGCTAGTCTACGTTTCTTCTATTTGCAAAATAAAACTAAAACGTTTACAATATAAATATACGAAATTTAGTATATTGTAATCTAAGAAATTAATCTAAAAATCTATAGAAAGAAGAGGAGGATCTAAATGCAATTGCAAGATATCATAACCGATAAAGAACGTCTATTCCTAGAAACGGAAGTTCCTGATGTATACAAAACGGATTTCTCTTATAAACAAGTTGCTACTGTACATGCGGTTGCGCTTCCCAATACAACACAAGAAGTAATCGATTTAGTCAAGTTTGCTAATAAAGAAAATATCCCCATTATTGCTCGTGGAGCTGGTACAGGTGTAGCAGGCTCTCAAGTTCCAATAAACGGAGGAGAATTAATTATTGATGTTCATCAAATGAATCGCATTCTAGCATTAGATGAAGAGACGATGACATTAACTGTGGAACCAGGAGTGCAGTTAAATGAAATTCAAGCATTTGTTGAAAATAGAGGTTATTTTTACCCACCAGATCCGGGCTCAAAAAACTCTACTATTGGAGGTAATATTGCCACAAACGCAGGCGGTATGCGAGCAGTAAAATATGGTACAACGAAAGACTATGTTCGTGAATTGGAAGTTGTCTTGCCAGAAGGAGAAAAGGTTACACTGGGAAGTTTAAACATAAAAAGCAGTTCTGGATACGATTTGAAGAACTTATTTATAGGTTCAGAGGGGACATTAGGAATAACAACGAAAATCAAATTAAAAGTGTTACCGCTGCCAAAATATAAAGAATCGGTTCTATTGGCTTTTCATACATTAAAAGATGCGACAAATGGTGTATTAACTATTCTTCAAAATGGCATCGAGCCAACAGCATTAGAATTATTTGAAAGAGGAACGATTGAATATAGTGAAAAATATACAAAGGTTTTATTACAAAGTCAAAAGGGCGAAGCATATGTCTTAATGACAATTGATAGTAATGAACAGGAGACTGTATTTCGCAAGATTAATACTGTGAATAATATTTTAAAAGGTCAAGCAGCAGAAATTATTCCTTTACTTACCCAAGAAGAAGAGGAAAAGGCTTGGTTACTTCGAGATAATATACTGATTGCGCTTATGCAGTTTACAGAATATGAAATGTTAGATGAAGTTGTGCCGATTAATAGATTTAGTGAGATGATTGATTATACAAAAGAATTACAAGCAAAGTATGACTTGAAAGTAATCAATTTTGGGCATGCAGGGGATGGAAATATCCATACTGTTTTAATGAAGGAAGGTTTAGATGAAGCAACATGGCAGGTAAGGAGACAAGCTCTATTAGAAGATCTTTATAAAAAAGTTAATGAGTTGGGTGGATTACCTTCAGCTGAACATGGGATAGGCATTATAAAGAAACCTTATCTAGAAAAAATGCGTAATCCTGTAGAATTGGATTTGATGCGTAAAATTAAAAATGCGATTGATCCAAATACCAGATTAAATCCAGGGAAGTTATTTTAATATAGTAACTTTTTAATTCGATAAACCCATTGATTTACCTGTTGTAAACGCTTATAATTATAATATACAAAAAATAGTATATTGATTTGAGGTAATGATATGTGGGAAAAGTTATATTCAAAAAATGGGTTAACGGCCAAAAATATTGCAAAAGAATTATTAGACGTGGAGATTGGTAATAAGATTCCTAGAGTTACTGACTATAGTGTGAAGTTATCCATCGGTAGAGGAACCGTACAAATTGCGCTAGGTTTATTAGAAGAATTAAAAGCAATTCGACTGGAGGCAAGAGGGCATCTAGGAACATATCTAGTAGATAAAGATATAGAGCTATTGCAGGAAATCGCTGGTATAGCACCATTGATTGGTTCCATGCCGCTGCCATATTCAAGAAAATATGAAGGGCTCGCCACTGGCATGGTGGAAGCCTTTGAATTATCTGGCAAAAGAATTAATTTATCTTACATGCGTGGAGGTTTAAACCGTATTGAATCTATCCGCACAAAGCGAAGTGATTTTTCAATTGTTTCGAAAATGACAGCAGTTAATAGCTTATCGAATTATCCCAACTTAAAAATCATGAAGGAATTTGGCATTAATAGCTATGTATCAGCACATAAAATCTTTTTGGCTGATCAACATGAAAATTCGATTCGAAATGGAATGCGAGTAGGAGTCGATATGGATTCACCTGACCAGAAAGAATTAACGTTCAATGAATTCAAGGGGCTGGACGTAGAGTATGTGCATATTAATTATATGCAACTTTTAGATATGCTAGATTCGAAGCAATTAGATGCTGCTATCTGGAGTATAGATGACAAACGAATAACAAAATCTTTTAAAGCAATAGATTTCCAATTGCCGGAAGCCAAGAAAATAGCAGAAGAAACATCAGAAGCAGTTATTATAATCGATGGTGATAGAGAGCAAGAAATTGCTGAAAAGTGGGGGACTGTTGAAATAAAAAGCATTTTAGAAATTCAAAAGCAAGTTGAGTCAGGGGATAAAATTCCACGGTATTAACAATGTGCAGACAGGAACAGAGAAATCAGGAATCTATCCCCTGTCCCACTTAAGGGAGAGTGATCCAGTTGTTAGTAGATGGAATTACCTATATGCACGAGCATACAACGATTGATCTATCGGAAATTAAAAATAATGAAGATTGTCAGCTGGATGTATTTTCGGAGACAGTTCGAGAATATACGAAGCTATATGATAAAGGTGTTCGTAATATTATTGATGTCACTAACTTTGGAATGGGGAGAAATATTCCCTATGTCCAAAAAGTAGCCGAAGAAAGTGGTATAAATATAATTTCTTCAACTGGCTTTTACCAGGAGAAGTTTTATCCGATTCAAGTATTCAGGGAAACAAGGGAAGAGCTTGCGTTAAGAATGATTAAAGACATAAATGAGGGTATAAAAGGAACGTCTGTAAAGGCTGAAATCATTGGAGAAATTGGCACGAGCCATCATAAATGGACGGAGACAGAAAAAAAGGTATTTGAAGCGGTTGTTATTGCACATAAAGAAACAGGAAAGCCGATTACAACGCATACGACTTTAGGAACACTAGGTCATGAACAGGTAGCATTTTTCAAAGAAAATGGGATTGATTTAAGCAGAGTTATTATCGGACATGTCGATTTAACCGGGGATAGAGACTATATTCTCCACATGTTGCGAGAAGGAGCATATGTTGAATTTGATACAATCGGCAAAGAGAATTATATGCCGGATCAAGTGCGAGCAGATATATTAAAGGAAATACAAGAAAGAGGCTACATGGATCAAGTCGTTTTATCAATGGATATAACAAGAAAGTCACATTTAGAGTATCAAGGTGGACTTGGCTATGCATATTTATTAGATGCATTTATTCCGATGCTGGAACGTTCTGGAATTACAGAAGCTTCCATTGATAAATTGCTGGTAAAAAATCCAATCACGTTTATGAAAGGCTAAGGTGATTTTAATGCAAACAAGCCCACTAAAAAGTATTTCCTTAGAGGAAGCACAGCAAAGACAATTTTTATTAATCGATGTGATTACAAAGCACTTTAGAGGTGATGAGATACTTTCACTTGGTGATTTGGGTGTGGTAAAGGGCTTGAATAAACCGACTTATACCAAAAAGGTAGAGGAAGTATTAGCAGCGTTCTTTGGTGTTGAGCGGGCGAAACTAGTACGTGGAGCTGGAACCGGTGCATTACGCTATGGTTTTATGAGTTTCTTAAAACCGAATGATAAGATTTTAGTGCATGACGCTCCTATCTATCCAACTAGTAAAACAACCTTAGAATCAATGGGGATAATTCCGATTGCAGTTGATTTCCATAAACATGAGGAAATCAAAGCAGGGATTGCTGCACATCCTGATCTAAAAGGGGTACTGATCCAACACACGCGTCAGCAAATAAATGATCATTATGATTTTGCCGAAATAATTGAAGTTATTCAATCGGTTGAGCCATCTCTGACTATTATTACGGATGATAACTATGCTGCGATGAAAGTTGGTCAGATTGGAGCACAAATCGGAGCTGATTTATCTACCTTTTCTCTGTTTAAGTTATTAGGGCCAGAAGGTGTAGGTCTAATCGCAGGGAAAGCAGATTTGATCGAAAAGATAGAAGCATTTAACTATTCTGGTGGAAGTCAAATTCAAGGATATGAAGCATTAGAAGCATTAAGAGGTCTTATTTATGCACCTGTCATGTTAGCAATTCAAGCTGGAGTTAATGAGCAATTAGTTAAACAGCTTAACCATGGAGCTATCCCTGGTGTGAAAAGCGCCTTTCTCGCAAATGCTCAATCGAAGGTACTACTGGTGGAATTCGACGAACCAATTGCAGATCAAGTACTTCATCATGCTAATGAACTTGGGGCTGCACCGAATCCAGTAGGAGCAGAATCGAAATATGAATTTGTACCAATGTTCTATAAGGTGTCTGGTACGTTTTTAGCTTCTGATCCATCATTAGAGAAAACGATGATTCGGATAAATCCTTTACGAAGTGGAGTTGATACCGTTCTTAGAATCCTTACCTTATCCATTGAGCAAGCAAAGCAGCGAAGTAAATAGGGAGGAATTAGCTTGAAGAAAAGAGTTATAATAATCATCCTAGATAGCTTAGGTGTTGGGTATATGGAGGACGCCAAATACTACCACCCACAGGATATAGGAGCGAATACATTCTATCATATTATGGATGCGGTTCCATCCATACAAATCCCTGCTCTGGAGAAACTAGGGATTAACAAGATTGTGAATCATCCAGCCTTAAAGACAGGTGAGAATCAACTTGCCAGCTATGGTTGCTTAAATTTGATGCATAACGGAGCGGATAGCTTTGAGGGTCATAATGAAATCATGGGCTCTAAACCGAAGAAAACATATTTAGCACCCTTTATTGACAATATGGAAGAGGTAAAGCGAGCATTGGAAAAAGAAGGATATAATGTGAGAATACCAGATGCTAATCTAGCTTATTTATTAGTAGATGATTTAGTTATTGTTGCGGACAATATCGAAACGGACTTTGGTCAAATTTATAATGTAACCGCACCACTTGATTATATATCCTTTGAAGAGGTATTAAGAATTGGCCAATGTGTACGTAAACAGGTGAAGGTTAATCGTGTTATTGCACTCGGTGGAGAAAATGTAACACCCCAGCATTTACGAAAATCAGTAGAGAGAAGAGAAGATGGCTTAGTAGGAGTAAACTCACCAAAATCAAATGTCTATAAACAAGGGTATCAGGTACGTCATTTAGGATACGGTATATCACCTGAATATCAACTACCTACTCTGGCAAAAAAAGCTGGTCTGGATGTATCGCTAGTTGGGAAAATGCAGGATGTCATTTATTGTGAAGGTGCTACAAAATTACCCGGAGTTGATACAGAACAAGTCATGAAGGAAATTATAAACGAAATGGACCATGTGCAGCATGGTGTAATTGCAGCCACGATTCAGGAAACAGATTTAGCAGGGCATGCTCAAAACCCTGAACGGTATGCAGATCGGATTGAGTTAGTCGATCGCTATTTACCAGAAATTATCGAAAAAATGACGGAACAAGATCTTTTAATATTGAGTGCTGATCATGGGAATGACCCAACGATTGGTCATAATCAGCATACCCGAGAAAAAACGTATTTATTAGCGTATCAGAAGCAAAAGGAGTCTAAATATCTTGGGGAAAGAGAGACATTATCTGATATTGCAGCTACAGGTGCAGCCTATTTAGGGTTGGATAGGACAGAAAATGGTACGTCATTTCTTCCTTTAATAAAGTAGAGAGGAGGTTTTCATATGTTCTTAGATGCAACATTAAAACAGAATAGAAAATTAATTGAAACAGCGATTGAGTTTCATCAGCAAGGACTAATTTCGCCGAACACATATGTACTGGACTTAGATATGGTGAAGCATAATGTTCAACTGTTGTCCAAAGAAGCCAAAAAACAGGATATTGAATTATTGTTTATGACAAAACAGTTTGGCAGAAATGAATTAGTTGCTAAGGCTATTGTTGAAGCTGGTATTAAGAAAGCGGTAGCAGTAGATCCTTGGGAAGCAATTACATTAAATCAATATGGCATTAAAATTGGCCATGTTGGACATTTGGTGCAAATTCCAAAGGGGATGATTCGTACAATCTTGCAATTAGAACCAGAATTTGTAACCGTTTTTAGTTATGAAAATGCATGTCAGATTAGTGAAGTTGCGGTACAAATGAATAAAAAGCAGAAAATATATTTACGAATTGCCGATACAGAGGATTTTTTGTATAACGGACAAAATGGAGGATTTACATTATCCCAACTGCATCATGATGTGGAAAATTTAATGCGATTAACAGGTATCGAAATCGCAGGATTAACGAGTTTCCCATGTATATTAATTAAGGATAATTCACCACAGGTAACACAAAACGTTTTAACGATGCAACAAGCAAAGAAATTGTTAGCTGAAAAAGGTATCCATGACTTAGAGATGAATATGCCAAGTGCCACCTCTACAGCTACGATGAAACTATTAAAAGAAAATGGCGCTACACAAGGGGAGCCGGGTCATGCTATGACTGGCACGACTCCTTTACATGCCTCGGGTGACCTGCCTGAAAAGCCATCGATGGTTTATGTAACCGAGGTATCTCATATATATAATCACCAGGCATATGTGTTTGGAGGTGGCTTCTATCCACGATCACGTATGGAGGGTGCTTTAGTTGCAACGGATAAAAGGAATTTGCAAAGAGTTTCAGTGATTGAAAATGACCCAGCAAATATTGATTATTATGGAACATTGGAAACCGAGGATGTACATGTTGGCGATACCGTTATTTATGCGTTTCGTACACAGGTTTTTGTAACAAATGCCCAGATAGCAATCGTTGAAAATATAAATGATGATCCAAAGCTTTTAGGGATTTATGATTCAGTAGGACATGTCATTCCAACTAATAATATAGACGAATAAATGATGGCTTTTGAAATCTATAAATGAAAGGAATGGTAAGTATTACAACAATAACCTGTTATGAAGAAAATATGGAGGGAGCTATCATGCCAGGCCTGATAGATAAAATCCAGCTAGCAAAAGGAGAAATAGGCAGATCTGTAATTGCAGTTAATCCAATGATAGTGAATGAAATAAGGGATAAAAATAGGAATATGCTCTATTTCGGAATAAAGAATACGAGTCAAATTCCGGAAAACATAATCCGGCAGGTTCGGACACATGCGAATTTTGCTTGGCTAACCATTGATAAATCTGCTGATAAGGGGAGGGCGATAGATACGGATTTAATAAACCCATTAACGTATCGCGCTATGACCGGTTCAACTAGTGGTGGACCTATTAATATTTTAAAAGGAATCAACGATTTTGTTATAGGTACAGACGGTGGTGGTTCTGTGCTTGCTCCTGCAATGAGCTGCCAGCTTCCATCCATAATTGGTGCAGGAACTGGGCTGTTTGTAAAAAATAAAAAGCTGTCCACTGACCAATATGAATTTACAGGGAGTATAGGTGTCATTGCAAAGCGTATTTCGATGTTAAAAGAAGTAATGGAATGCATGCTTGAACAAAAGTTAACGCCATCTTCAGAGAAAAGGTTAAAAATTGTAATTCCTAAAAAGGGATCTATAATCGGTCCCGATCAGATAGATATGCATGATAAAGTAATGGAACACTTAGCTTCTATTCAATTGAGCAACTATCAAATCGAAGAGATTGATATGAATGGAATTGATGAGAGAAAGACAGCTATTGACGTCATTCGTTATTGTTTGCAAGAGAGACAAGCGGATATGATTCTTACCTGTGAAGGACCTGTTGACGTATATGGATATGGGGAAACCATCCCACAGCATTTTGGAGAAGCAGGTATAAATTTAACCAAAAACCATGGTAAATACCTTATTCGAGCTGCTAATATGTGTCAAACGACAGCTATTACTGTTCCTACAAGTACGTTGGCTAGTGGCATCACGATAATTGCCAAAAGCGGAATTGCTCATTGTGGATACGCTTTTGATTTAGCCCAGCAGTTGGAGGGAGCTATTCATTTGCCGGAGGTTTGGAGAAGATACTACCTGGAAAATGATCAGCACGTTTCGCGGTTAGATTTTTGGTAGTGGTTATTCATCATACAATTAGAAGAATTGGAGGTGTTTTTATGAATTTACAGGCTTATAAGGAAAGGCTACAACTTTTGCTCGAGCAAAAGGTAATTTCTAATACTGCACATGAAGTTGCCTTACAGGCATTCACGCAAATCATGGGGGTTGTTAATAAAACGGATATTGACCAAGCTGAGATGCTCTTTACCCACCTGCCAATGGCACTTACAAGAATTGATGCAGGAGAGGAAGTAGAAGAACCAGCAGGGGAAATAATGCGTGAAGTGGAACAATCAGAGCATTTTGGATTAGCCAAAGAGCAAGTCGCAATGATTGAGGATAAGTGGAGTCAACCTTTACCACAGGGAGAAAAGAAATTTCTTTATATGCATTATGTAACAGTATTAAATACGAATTTATACAAGGAGGAGTTACGATGAAAATTGTTATTGGTGGGCAAGTGGAGAAAAAAGAGATTGAAAGATTAATAAAGGAGTTAGAACCTACAATTGAAACCGTTGTCAAATCTGACTTAGAAGCGGCAATGCAAATGAAAACAGGTAAAGCAGATTACTACTTTGGTGCTTGTCATACAGGTGGTGGCGGTGCATTAGCCATGGCGATTGCAATGCTTGGAAGAAATCAGTGTGAAACCGTATCAATGCCAGGGAAAAAGCCTAAAGAAGAAAATGTTATAGAAGCAGTCAAGAACGGAAAAAAGGCTTTTGGATTTACAGGTGATCATGTTGAGACAGCAGTTCCAATGATATTAAATGCGATTAAAGCAAATTCATAGAATAGGGGGACAAATAAATGGAAACATTGTTTGTCGTATTAATAGGTGCAGTAGCTGCTATTTTAGCAAATCAAAATATTGCGGTTTTTAATGATGGTTTACGGCCAATTGTTTCAGAACATATTGATGGAAGCTTAAAACGTAGAGAACTTGGGTTAACTGCATTTGCTATGAGTTTTGGTTTGGTAATTGGGTTTGGGATACCATTTACATTATCAGCAAGTATTATTTTAATTCACAGTATTTTATTGGGAACTGATATTATTGGGTTAATAACACCTAAGAACAAGTGGGGTACGCCGATCGCAGCAATTGTCGGTGGTTTGTATGGCTGGGGACTACTAACTGGTCTGGAAGGATTTGTGAAATTATTTGAATATCTTCCGGTTAATTTCCTTGAGCCACTTGGGGAAGTAGGTACACCTGTTGTTGTCACATTTATGGCTTTCCCAGCACTGGCAGTTGCGTTGCAATTCAGTATTAAAAAGGGTATTTTGACTTTTGCGGTAGCAGCAATTGTAAGACAGCTTGCCGTATTTGTAAATGAACAAGGACTGCTGACAATTGGTGATAATGTGATTACATTAAACCAAGAAGGTATGGCTTTAATTGTCGGTATGATATTCTTATTTGCTTACGCAATGAGAGAAAAAGCAGAAGAAGGGTCTTCTGTGGATTTAGCCTCTGTTTTTAGTGAAAAAGTATTACGTATTAAGAAAAATGTTGTGTACTTTATGATTATCGGTGCTTTAATTGCTGGAGCTACCAATCTATTATTGATGGCTGGTGATCCGATTTCACTTAACTTACTTGCAGAAGGCAAACAAACGGATGCTGGAATTGCTGCAGCAGCAAGAGCAATTGGATTTATTCCATTAGTTGCAAGTACGGCAATAGCAACTGGTGTTTATAGTCCAGTTGGATTTACCTTGATTTTCGTCGTTGGTTTATTTGCACCAAATGTGTGGTTAGCAGTTATTATTGGTGCCGTCGTAATTTTTGCGGAAGTAATGCTATTGAGTTATATTGCTAAATTCTTAGATAAATATCCGGGTGTCCGTAACTCTGGAGAGAACATTCGCAGTGCCATGACCAAATTACTTGAAGTTGCGTTACTAATTGGTGGTGCGAATGCTGCAAATATGATTGCACCAGGATTTGGTTTCTTCTTTATTGCTGGATTCTATCTGTTGAATGAAGCTGCTGGGCGTCCAATCGTTCGAATAGCAGTAGGGCCAGTAGGGGCAATAGCAGTAGGGATTATTGTTAATATTTTAGTATTGCTTGGAGTTATGAATATACCTCAATAAGGTAGGGAAGCGAGACAAGGTGCAATACGCCTTGTCTTGTTTTATTCATTATGGAAATCTTATGCTAACTCTCTTTGTGCTATAAAGCTGCGTCATCCCTTTTTACCCCTCTAACAACAATCCCATTCACGCTAGACCATTCAGCATAATAAATCTTGCTTAAATCCTTATAACCCTTTTCAGCCAATTGAGCTCGTAACCATCTTTCGTCTTTTTGGATATTTTTCAATGCTTTCTTTTCGATCCTTCCCTCATCGACAAGTAGATGAGTTAAAGTAGCCTTTTTGGGTTTAATTGATAGCATTTCGGCAGTTACTGGGGATGATAATTCATTTTTCAAGACACTTAATTGTCCGCTCGGCTCCAGAACTGCGTATTTTACTTCTTGTAAAGAAAATATACCTTGTTGACGTAGCATTGTTCGGAGCTGCTCGGATTCTAGTTTGTTCTTTTTCAGTGTTTTTACATCCAGTTCTCCATCTTTTATGATAATAGAAGGTTCCCCTTTAATAACCGTTCGCATTCTGTCAAATCTTCGTACAATCAGTTCTATTATATAAATTAAAGCCGCCCATAATCCTATCGCATACAGTACTTGCCATACAGTTACCAGATCATCATAAATAGATTCCTCGAGCAGGCCACCAAGAACTAATAGATAGACAAGGTCAAATGGTGTTATTTGTGAGAGTTCTTTTTTTCCTAAGAGACGGACAACAAGCAGCAAAGCTAAAAGTCCGCAAATTACTTTTATGCTTATGGAAGTTTCTATGATTCATCCCGCCTTTTGAAATGCTTAGTTAGTTTAATGTTGTATTACCCTTTCTTCTGTTTCTTAATCCTGAAGCCTATTAGCTGCTTTTCATGATAGAAGCATAATCGATTTCGTTTCATATCCATTGATTCGTGATACATAGTAAGAAAAAGGAGGCAAACATATGACAGCAGAGGTAGCAATAATGAATAAACAAGGTATTTCGTTGGCTGCTGATAGTGCAATCACAAGTGGCAGAGACGGTGTACAAAAGGTTTATAATACAGCAAACAAATTATTCTCCTTATCAAGTGAACATCCAATCGGAATAATGGTTTATGGTGCTGCATCGTTTATGGAGGTGCCTTGGGATGTCATTATTAAATCGTATCGCGATAATCTTGGTGAACGGAAATTCGCTAATCTGACCAACTATGTGGAGGACTTTTTTAATTTTTTACGACAAGATGAGCGATTTAAAAATGAAAATGTAGAAGAAATAGTCATTTACCGCATTTTTTCTGACAATCTAAAGCGTATTGTAAAAGAAGTGGAGGACATAATCAGGCATGAAAGGAATAAAGATGGGGGCATTTCCGCTGAAAAAGTAACGGAATGGTTAGTTGACTGTATAAATGAGAATATACAATCGTACCAAAAGGAGAGAAAAACCTTTTTGGAGATCAATTATGGTGCATTTAAAGAAAAATTTGGCTCTGTTATTGATGAGATTAAAGATGAGCTGATTACGTATGAAATCCCCAGTGAACTGACGGAAACATTTTACGAGCTTGCTTTTGAAGCAGCAAAGAAAGATTATTTCAGTGTAGGAAGTACTGGATTTGTAATTGCTGGATATGGCGAAGAAGAAATTTTTCCGCAATTATTAAACTACCGATTAGAAGGCTTTGTATTTGACCAATTGAAATACAAAAAGCTAAAGGAAAAAAGAATTAGCTATACGACAGATAAAATGGATGGAACAGCTGCTGTTACCGCTTTTGCGCAACGAGAAATGGTCGATTCATTCATAGGCGGAATGGAACCGAATATGGAAGATGTTATCTTTGACATTATTGCTAACGTGTTAAAAGACTATCCAGAGCAAATTCAAAAGCATGTATCGATAGATTTTACCGAGGAACAAGTTACAGAACTGCAAAGCTTGGGTAAAGAAGTGTATGAGTCGATAGAAGATGCAGTAAAGGAATACCAGCAAACAAATTATGTTGAGCCATTACTTGGTGTTGTGCGATCCTTGCCAAAAGAAGAGCTGGCCGATATGGCAGAAATGCTTATTAGTCTTACTTCCTTTAAAAGACGAGTGACAAGAGCAACAGAGTCTGTTGGTCCACCAATTGATGTAGCTGTCATTACAAAAGGTGATGGGTTTGTATGGATGAAACGGAAAAACTATGTGAATTCTGAAATTAATGCTCGATTTTAAAATCAGAAAGGAATGAGCTTATGGTTTCCAAAGAAAAGAAGTCATCAAAGGATTCGTTTTTTAGTTTGCCGACAGAGGATCGCCTCGACTTTGAATTGGAAGATAAAGAAAAAGAGGAAAAAGAAACAGCAACAGAAAAAGTATTTGATAAATTGAATGGGAAAAATAAAAAGAAGTAGATTTTACACTTCACCACTAAGAGGGAGCGCATGAAATATATTACAATCGGAATACAAACCTATTAAAAACTATGTTTCATGTTTACGTAATTTCTATCGTGGAACACAATTAATGTACGAGCAAGACTATCAACTATTGAAAGGAGCTGTTAGAAAATGGCTAGAAACAATAATGGTAAGATGTCTCGTGAACAAGCAGGAAAAAAAGGTGGAAACGTAACCTCAAGAAATCATGACCAAGAGTTTTATGAGGAAATCGGCCAAAAAGGCGGAAAGGCCACTGCTCAAAATCATGACCAGGACTTTTATGAGGAAATCGGTCAAAAAGGTGGAGAAGCAACCGCCAAAAATCATGATCAAGAGTTTTATGAAGAGATTGGTCAAAAAGGTGGAGAAGCAACTTCAAAAAGCCATGACCAAGAGTTTTATGAAGAAATTGGTGAAAAAGGCGGTAATGCCCGTGCACGCCAACGGAGAAATAACAGCAACAACTCATAATAAAAATTAATAGAAAAATATAGAAGCTGAGTGAGCAAGTATGCATAAGGTTCTTGCTCACTCAGCTTTTTGTTGAGGATAATATCTATGCCGTTTAGAAATTCGATTATTTTGCTTGTTACCGTTAACCATCATGGATGACGACCTTTCGTAAAATAATTTGACCTCATCATCATTCTGGGCAAACTAAGCTTCTGCTTGTGTCATCCTTTTTCTTTTGATAATTTGAGTGGCAATGACAATTGCGAATAAAACGATACCGATAGCATCAGACAACATCCCCGGTATTACCAATACGACAGCAGCTATTGCTGAAATCACCCTTAATACCCAATTTAAATTTTCCAGCAAGTATCCTTCTAGTGCGATAGCTAATGCCATAACCCCAATAATTGCTGTAATCGCAATCAATAGGATACTTAAAGCGTCAGCATCTTGCATCAGCATCTCAGGCGAATAAACGAATACATAGGGTACGAGAATCCCAGCAGCTGCGAGTTTCAGTGATATGAATCCAGTTTTATTTGGTTCTCCACCTGCCAGTCCTGCGCCGGCAAATGCTGCTAGGGCTACAGGAGGGGTTAAGTTTGCCAAAATACCGAAATAAAAAACAAACATATGTGATACAAAAGGCTCGACACCGAACTGTACCAACGCTGGTGCTGCCATGGAGGACGTAATAATGTACGTAGGTATAGAAGGTAGCCCCATTCCCAGAATGATGGACGCAATCATCGTAAAGAATAATGTCAAAATAAGTGTGTCGTTACCAAGAATAAGAATTGCCGAGGTCATTTTTAAGCCAAATCCTGTTAAAGAGGCTACACCTACAATAATTCCGACCATCGCACAGGCCATCGCAACACCAAGTGCACTGCGTGTTCCATCTTCCAGCGCTTGAAAAAGGCCTTTCAGATTCATTCGCGTTGTTGCTCTTAGTAAAGAAATGACTACAGTCGAAATGATTGCCCATGCTGCAGCGTAAATGGGTGTAAACCCACCAAATAACATATAAATGAGAATAATAAGTGGAATTAGCAAATGTCCTCGTTCTTTTAAAACATCTTTCATTCTCGGAAGCTCTTTTCGGGATAATCCTTTTAAGCCAAGTTTTTTGGCGCGTAAATGAACAACTGTAAGAACGCCCATGTAATATAAGATCCCAGGGATAATGGCTGCGATAGCAATTTGCGCGTATGGCATCCCTAACGTTTCTGCCATAATAAAGGCAGTCGCTCCCATTACCGGTGGAAGTATCTGACCACCAACAGAGGCTGCTGCCTCCACAGCTCCTGCAAAATTTTTGGAATATCCGGTTTTCTTCATTAGTGGGATCGTAAACGAACCTGTCGTTACGACATTCGCAATGGCAGAACCATTAATAGAACCAAGAAAACCACTTGAAACAACGGCAACCTTCGCGGGACCTCCGGCAGTATGTCCAGAAATAGCCATTGCGGAATCATTAAATAATTGTCCCATTCCGGTGCGATTTAAAAATGCTCCAAACAAGATAAATAAGAAAATATAGGTAGCAGAAACACCTATTGCAGTCCCGAATATACCTTCTGTTGTTAAATACAAGTAAGAAGCAATGTCGTCTATTTGGTATCCGCGATGGGCAACTACTCTAGGGAGATATGGACCGAAATAGGCATACAAGAGGAACAAGGTGCAAAGAACGGTCAGTCCATTCCCAACTACTCGCCGTCCACCTTCAAGGACAAGCAGAACCATTAGTAAACTGAAGATAATATCGTTTTGGCTTGGCAATCCAGCTCGATTTACAATCCCCATATAATCGGTGAAAATATAAACGATGGTTGCAATCGATAGGATAGCAAGCAAAAAGTCAATGATTGTTGCACGAGTCTGTGGTGCATTTTTACGTGAGGGATACAGTAAAAATACAAGAGCCATTACTACTCCCGTATGTAATGCGCGGTGTTGTAGTGTAACTAAGGGTCCTGTAAATGAAGTAATCAAGTGGAATAGGGCCAAGGAAACTGAGATAATCATAACAAGCCTGGCCATCCAAGGTATATTCAATTTTCGGAACCTGGCTTCTGAATCGTATTTTTCAACAATCTTTTGTTTTTCTTCTTCTGATAATTCTTCACGAATGATTCCTTGCACGTCCTTTTCCGCAAGCTCTTCTAGTGACTTTTCATTTTTTTTAATGGAATT
This sequence comes from Oceanobacillus sp. FSL W7-1309, assembly GCF_038002145.1. Lineage (NCBI taxonomy): Bacteria > Bacillati > Bacillota > Bacilli > Caryophanales > Bacillaceae > Oceanobacillus > Oceanobacillus sp. FSL W7-1309. The sequence continues at coordinate 396,295 of NZ_JBBOBX010000001.1, read as the reverse complement.
ACTCACCTGAGGGATACCTCCTTATTGAATATCCTTAACAGTAGCCATTTATAGACTTGTATTTGTTCATAGTGGATTTGGATATTTATGTCTTCCGGAACGTAGTCGGATAACGGATACCTTTGTTCATTGTTTGCGAGATAATAGTTTGAAATCGCGACATAGAACAGGGAATAATGGGGTATAACCCGATCTATTCCAGTAACTTGGATAAATCCATTCGGAAGAAATTCTACTTTACCATCTGTATCTGGAGTCCCTGCCCCATAAGACTTGTACAATGTAGACTCAAGACTTAGATTTCCATTTTCGATTATTCGATATGTTTCCTTCCAAGGTGTCAATTCAACAGAATGTCTCCACCCGATTGTTAATTTATCCGAATCCCAAGGCAGAAAAAGTAATGGATTTTCTTCTCCATCCGTTAATAAAATACCTGATTGGACGGGAATCACGCTGATCCCGAATCCAACCAGCAGAATAGCAAGTATCAGCGTTATTTTTTTAATCATTTAGCCAAAACTTCCGCTTTTATTCTGTTATCCCTTGTTCTTCAAAATATTTAGCTGCACCAGGATGGAGTGGTGCTGGCAGGTTTTGTAATGCATTCTCTAATGTGATATCGTTAGCCGCATTATGTGTGTTCTGTAATTGATCAAGGTTATCAAATATAGCTTTAGCCATTGCGTAGGCCATATCATCTGAAACTTCACTATGTGTCAACAAAACATTGTTAACACCTATGGTTGATACATCTTCCTCCATATCATATATATCCTTTGGTACAGTCGTTGGAAAAAAGGAAGGATAGTCTTTTTGCATTCCGAGAATGATATCTTCAGCAATTTCTACAATTACAACATCCTGTGTTGTCTGAAGCTCGAGCACACCGGCATTTGGCAATCCAGAAGAAATAACGACTGCATCGATATTTCCATTTTGAATCCCTTCGACTCCTTCAGAAAAGGAAAGAAAATCGGCGTTGATGTCATCGTATGTCATTCCGTATGCCTCCAGCACACGTTGCGCACTGATTTCTGTTCCAGATGCAGGCGCACCAACAGCAACTCTTTTTCCAGCTAAATCTTCAACTGTTTTAATGCCAGAGCTTTCAGTCGCTACAATTTGTAAATAATTCGGATAGAGGGAGGCGAGTGTACGGATGTTTTCCTGAGCACCTATTTCTGTAGCGCTAGCAACTCCTTCATAAGCATCCTGAGCTGCATCTCCCATCGAAAATCCGATTTCTGCATTTCCTTGGTTAAGGGTTGTTGCGTTTGCTGTAGACGCTGCTGTAGATTGGCTGTTCGCATTAGCACCTAAATCTTGGAAGATATTCGCTAATGTTCCTCCTAGCGGGTAGTACACACCAGATGAACCACCTGTAAGAATCGTAATAAACTCACCGTCTAATACATCTTCAGCATTTCCGCTTTCGCCAGCAGGATCAGAATTACTATTATTATTACACGCGGAAATTATCATAAATATGGATACGAACACGAAGATGGATAAAATTTTTTTCATTAAAATACCTCCAATGGTTAAGTAGCTTTACTTAAGAAACAATCATCGTACAACAATGTGTCTAGTAAAATATGGATACTGGAAATAGTTATACACCTCCTATGTTTAGACTCTATGCTTTCATTTGAAAAACTTTCAAATCATGTATGAATTTAAACAATAATTTTTTTACTCTAAATAAAAAGTCCAGTTCAAAGAAGACTATAAAAAGTCTTTGAACTGGATCTTATCTGTGGGAAGACTTCGGAAAGAAGAACTGACAGATTAGGCAGCTTGTATTATATATTTTGTTGATAATTATATGTTATGTTTTTCTTTCAATATTAGAACATCATGATTATGGATGGAGAGCTTGACGGGGAGACATCCAGTGTTTAAATCATTTTTGAAAATAGGAAATGACAAGAATAAGAGTTAGCTACTGTAAATCATTCGAATGCAGGTATAGAAATGAACAGATGTAATAAGAACATTACAATTGGAATACAAGCCCATTAAAAACTGTTATTCATGTTTAGGTAATAGACTACGTGGAATACAATTACTGTACGAGCAAAAATATCAACTATTGAAAGGAGCTATTAACATGGCTAAGAACAATAATGGTAAGATGTCTCGTGAACAAGCCGGCAAAAAAGGCGGTAAAGCAACCGCAAGAAATCATGACCAGGAATTCTATGAAGAAATAGGTCAAAAAGGCGGCGAAGCAACCGCTAAGAATCATGACCAGGAATTTTTTGAAGAAATTGGTGAAAAGGGCGGCAATGCACGTGCGCGTCAACGGAACAATAACAACAATAACAACAGCAACAATTCATAACTAAAAACTTTAATATGTATGGTAAAGAAGGAGAGGGGATCTACCCTTTCCTTTTTGTCTATTTACGATGTAAGCTCGCATAGCAAAACAGAGACTCACAAAGTGGAGGTCGAATGACTGTACCGGGCTTTATGAGTCTCTGATCTATAAGGGAACCGCAATAGTTGGCTGCCTTTTCTTACTCTTTACGTTTTAGTGACCTTTATTATTTTGAAGCTGAAGCTGTTTTGGCACGTGTTTTTGGAGTAGTGCCTGAACTTCTTTTTGCAGCTGTTCTTCTAGCGCTGGAAGAACCGGCTTTTGAATTAGCTTCTGTTTTCTTATTTGAACTTGCAGACGGGTTTTGTTTGTCCTTCTGCTCATCCTTTGGATTTTGTTTCTCTTTTGTTCTATTAGATTGTGACTCAGAATTGTTTTTTGGATCTTCTTCATCCAATTTAGCTTCATTGGACGACGTGTTCTTTGCAGGATTAAGCTTATCCTTTAGCTCTATTGTTTTATTGGTGGCATTTTCTTTGATAGCAGCATATTTATCCATTGCTGAATCACTGATTTCACGTGATTTATCTACTGCCTTATCTTTAGCAGAGCCTACTTGATAGGTAATATCTCCGCGCAGCTCTTTTCCGGACTTCGGAGCGAGTAATAGGGTGGTAGCAACACCGATTCCCCAACCGATAATACCACCTCTTATAACATCTTTTTTTGTATAAACTTTATCAGATTCCTTGCTATTCTTTTGCGTATCCTGTTTGTTTTGTTCAGTCATGATTTATTCCTCCTAGTAAAATTTTTGGTTTGCTAGCTTTCGCTAGACAGTTTACCTTCCAATTTTTCCAATCGCTCTAGTAACTTTTGATTTTCCTCTTTTAATTTATCCTGTTCCTGCAACGCTGCTTGCGAGTTTAGGTATGGGTCTGTTTCCCACCAGTCCATTCCAATCTCTTTTGCTTTATCAACGGATGCGACAATTAATCTGATTTTGATGGAAAGCAGTTCCACATCTGCAATTCCTACCCGTATATCTCCCGCAATGACAACCCCTTTATCCAATACCGTTTCGAGAACGTCAACCAAATTACTGGAACCACCAGTTGTTTGTGGGGAGTTTCCATTAGCCATGTCTTACCCTCCCTGTGAAATCCTGTTTCAATTTTCATTCAACCTATAGTAAATTTCCTAATGGACCCAAATCAATGTTCAAATCTTCATCTGTAAAATTAAAAATTTCTTTTAATTCTTCCATTTTCATATCTAAATTCATTAACGCTACACCGAGTTTTTCAATTTCCTCTTCCGTCAGATTCCCTCCGTCCACGCGGCGAATTGCTTGTCTTTCCACAAGTTGACGTAATAGCTCGATGACGGTAAGGACGAGCTGGGCAAGACCTTCTTCAGCACCTTCTGGGTCAAGTTCAATACGTCCGCTTTTTTCTGGTCGATGGTCAAGACCTGCTAGAGATGCTGGTTGATTATTAAGATTGATGGATGACACGATCCAACTCCTCCTTTTCATAATCAAATTGTTTCGATGATAATTTTTCAGCAGTTTCCTTATTCGACTCAATTAGTGTTTCAACCGATGAAATCAATACGCGCAAATCAAGATAGACTAAATCGATTCCAGCGATAGAGAGGATGAGGTCTCCTTTAATTGCTACACCTTTATCCAGAACTACATCGAGTATATCAATAAGACCAACCTCTTTATTTTCCAATTCCATGTGTATCCTCCAAACTAGCTAATTCTGGCAAAATGGTAGGATGGCCATGGTCCTGTAACCTCGAAGTACCAGCCTGATTCTGCCCATTTTTCCTGTAGCTCTTTAATGCTAGATTTAAAGTTGGTTATTTCGGATTTATCCACCATATAGACACTATTCCAGCACATTTCCTCTTGACGGCCAGTTACATCCTTATTCCAATTTCTTTTCACTTCGTGGTCGACGCTTAATGCTGCTAGTTTCTCATGAATCGTTTCTGAAAAGACATGTGTTTCTTTCTCTGTCTCTTGATCAATTAGTTGATCAAGCCTTCTTTTTTCCAAGTATTGTCGACCTGGTGACATGGCAGCAATTTTTTCTTTTTTAGCTTCTATTGTTTCATTATTACACGCCACTATTTCTTTTATTTTATCTCGCTCACAATAGAGTTTTAATATCCATTCTTCTTTATCAGCGATGTTATCAAGTAATTGAAGCATACGCTTTTGATGGGTATTGATTGTGTTTTTTAGACTTTCCAGACCAGAATAGAGGGTACAGAATTTCATCGGTATGATGGGATATCGCTCATACAGTTTCATCAATGTTTCGTGATGATGAAATGCTTTCTGATGGAGCCAGTTTACATCATTTGTTTTTTTTTCGAGCTCCTTTTCACTGTATTCCACTGGATCTAGCTCACAGACAATTGCTTCGACATTTTCGAATGGAAGTCTATAAATCTGCGACTTCTCATCTAACCCTTTAAGAGAGGGAAGGGGAGCCGCATCTATTCCGCCAGCTGGTATAATTCCATATAGATAGATTAATTTCTCCATATTCCATCCTCACTTTTTTCGTTTTGTTAACTCATTTATTTGTTCCATTTCTCGTTTTTTAGCAATCTCATAACGTATTAACAGTTCTTTCTCTGATTGCTTGTAAGAATCCTCATCAATTTCTTCAAGCTCATACATCATCTGCAGGTGAATCAATTTCTTTTGGATATGTTCCAGATCGTATAGCTCTTTTTCCACTTCTTCTTGAACCTTTTCCCCAATTTTTACAATTAAGTTTATCGGCGAAGTGAAGATTTTTTGAATCATGTCGAGGGTTCCTCTATTTTCAATTTAATATTGATAAAGTTATACGCTGGCCATGGTCCTGTATATTTAAATTCCACTTTATCCTGCCATCTATCATGAAGTTTATTTACATGTTCATCGAATTCTGCCTCTTTATCACGGTCTATCAGGTATGCTGCATTAAGAAGCATTTTTTCACCGATTGGATCATTGATTTCATTCGCTTCAGCAAGAGGTACTAATGAATCATGTATTTCTGATTTGATTTCATTCTGCAGCGATTGAAAGAAGTTCTTCGCCATCTCCCCAAGTTGAATCCGATCAAAGTATCCGGCAGCCTCAGATTTGGAACGAACTACCTGTTTTTTCTTCATAACATCATCATTTTGCATGATGTTTTTCTCTAGCCAATCTTTCTTGCCGACAACCTTTAAACCAACCTCGATTTTCCCTTTAATTTGAGGGAAAATCTTCAACAACTGAGGATAGAGGCTTTCAGCTAAGGCGATGACATCTTCTTCGGTTTGAAATAAATTTCCAAAACTAATTGGTACGACTGTGTCCATTGTTTCCATTACCCTTGAAAGCACTTCTTGATGCATCATTAGATTTTCTTTACTAGGATGATAGATTTTCATAGGAGCTCGTGTGACAACCATTGCTGCGTCTTTATAATGAACGGTGTAAATCTCTCTTTCTTGTCCTTCAAAATGAATGGTTCCAAACGTTGTTTCATTATTTGTCTGAATACCACAAAAAACATATATTCCTTGCTCTTCACTCATTTCATTCACCCTAACGTAATTTTTTTGCATTCATGTACGAGTTGCCTTTTCGCCCGTTGTTTATGCTTGTCTTCCATACATGCCTGAAGAGGGAACCATGTAATGTCAAAACACAACTGATTAAACTCTTCATTTGAACCGTTAATTGGTATGTCATACCGTTTTGCTAATTCAGCTATCATGATGGATGCTCTTAATGAAGGCCCTTGAAAATCTTGACTCGTATGACAAAGTTTCCTGATTTTCATCATAAATTCAACGATTGCTTGTGCTTTTTCCCGCTCAATCTCTGTTTTATTGATTACGGCTGTAATTTCAGCTTCTTTTTCCAACGAACCAAGTGTCAGTGTTACCATCCGGTCCAGCAGAGCATCCTGGGTTTTATAGACACCAGCATATTCTACAGGATTACTAGTAAAGATAACGGAGAAATCCGGGTGAACTTTTATAAAGGATCTTTTTTGCTTGGTTCCATAGAGAGGTAAAATCTTCTCTTCCAGAATAGGTAAAAATATATTATTAATCTCTGGCTTGGAACGTGTAAATTCATCATATACAAGTGTGTAACCTTTTTTCACTGCTTCCAGTAACCGACCGTCTGACCAGGATTCGGTAACATTTTCTTCGATTTTATGAACGCTTCGAACATAATTATCCTTTAATTTTCTGCGTTTATAACCTGTAAAAGCACCAATAAAATCTTCTGTTGAGAGATCTTTATTTCCATTGATCAACATGACGGGACGTTTTCTCTGTTTCGCTATATGAAGAGCGAGTGTTGTTTTGCCAATTCCCGAAGGACCAGTGAAATGGAGGGGATAGCCGGTATCCAGATATCGTAATGACCGTTTAATAATCCCTTTGTAGTAAGCTGAATGTTCATATAAGCTAGTTTGGCTTGTCTCTGTGTCATCGGTCATGTTTAATCCTCCCGTTCACCTAAGCCTGTTCCTCTAAATCACTTCGGAACCGAAGACTGATTCTTGAAAATCCGGTAACCTCGGATTCCGTATCGAGAAAAACTTCGTATAATCCAATCATTTGGTCATTGGCATATTTTTTCATATATTCTTTTTCCTCGATGACTTCTACTAATGCCCGCCAGCTGCTCTCGCCATTTTCTTCTTGTTTTTTCACAGAAATTATTTTATGTGGAGGGGCGATATTATCGTTAAAAAACTGCTTTACTTCCTCCATTATTTTCATATGTTTCACTTCCTTATATTGTTGTTGTAAGTATGACTGGAATTAGAACATGTACGATATTCTAATTCCAGTTTGTAAGTTAAACGTTATGCTTCTTCCTCTTGATACTCCAAACTATCTCCGCGTGCAGATAAACGATCTGAGAGACCATCTTCTTCAAAGTCATCTTGCAATAAACCAACGGCCTCTGCATATCGTAACCATGTATCGACACTCGCAATAACAACTCGTGCCTCAATGGTAATTAATTCAATCCCTACTACGGAAACCCTTGCGAAAGCATCAATTACAATCCCTTTATCTAATATGCGGTCAATTACCTCTGCTAAACTTGAACTATCGGTTGACTTTTGAATAGCCATTTATAACATGCTCCTTTCTGGATGTTGAATTTACTTACGATTAAGCTTTGCATTATTTAACGTCTGCATAATGTTTAATACTTCTTGGACCTTTAATTTTCGTAGAGCTTTTAATAGATGCAGCACTTTTTATATGACTTACACCCTTGATGTGATTCACACCACGAATACTTGAGTCTGATCCTGTCCTTTTTCTTAATTTGCTCTGGAATTTCTGTCCAGTTTCTTTGGCACCAGCTACTTTTTCCTTCACCTGTAAGAGCGCATGCTGCATTTTGTTTTCTGCTTTTTCTGCATTAGCATGAATCTTTTTTGCATTTTCATCTTTCTTTTTCTTCAGCTTTTCTGCAGCTTCATGCGCTTTGGATTGAATGCCTTCTGTTAGCTTATTACGGAATTGTTCAGCCATTTCGTCTTTCATTTCTGATTTTACTGCTTGCTTGATTTCCGTCGGATCGTCTGCTCGTTTGATTATGTTTTTTACTTTTGGCATTGCAATGCGAATCCCTTTTCTTACTTTAGGGAGTAAAAAAGGTGCAGTAGTAGCTAAAAAAGTAATCCCACCAGCAATAAATGAAGCTTGTACACCGGGTTTTTCGATTATTTTCTTCGGTGTTTCCATAGAAAACCTCCTTAGCAGGGGCCAAATTGTATTGGCTTTGCAATTAAATACCCTTCCATACGTATAAGAAACTCGGTAATTTTAACTTGGTATCGGAAAATGGGAGGATTGTAACAATAGAGGTATGAAAGAATTGAAGCATACTGCTTTATATGGGAGCTAGAATTACAAAAATTACATTTGTATTAAAATTATGAAGTCCTGCAAATCTGTCCTATAAATATAAATAAATTTACATTAAATTATTATTGACTAAATATTCATTCATTAAAATGGATATGAGGGTACGAATAAATTAATGGAGGGATAAACAGAATGGTCAAGTTCTTAAATTGGTTTTATACAACTGAAATTCACTTGTTTCGTTTGTTAAACCAATACTTTGAAAGAAAGTATGTGAACACCTTTTTTCGAACGGTTACGCATTTTGGTGGTGCAAGGTTTACGATAGCCACCGTACTAATTCTAATGCTTTTCACCTCTGGAACGATTCAATTACTTGCGATTGCTAGTGCAGTAGCTTTAACACTTAGTCATCTTCCAGTTGCACTTCTAAAAAAGCTGTTTCCTCGCAAAAGACCATATGTAAGCTTAGAAAAAATACATGTTATGGAAAATCCATTACAGGATCACTCCTTTCCTTCAGGACATACAACAGCAATATTTGCAATCATAATTCCATTTATATTTTATTATCCTATAATGACCACCGTTTTACTGCCATTGGGCATTGCTGTTGGATTATCGCGGATTTATTTAGGGCTTCATTATCCTACAGATGTACTTGTAGGGTGTTTATTTGGGACAACAGTAGGCATGTTATCACTTTCTTTTATTCGTATGCTTATCTTGTCATAAAAGTCGTTTATACCTATTTACATGTTAATTTTTAAAAACTTAATGTGGGGTGGATGGGCTTGAAAATTGCTATTTTTACAGATACCTTTGCACCAGAAGTGAATGGGGTCGCTAAAACGTTAAAACGCTTTACGGAATATCTAGATGAACAAGGAATTGAATACCGCGTGTTTGCACCTAAAAGTTCGAATGAAGACTTATATTCAAGTAATGTTCATCGTTTTCTTAGTTTACCTTTTTTTCTATATCAAGAATGTCGATTAGCATTGCCGAAAATGTCAAATGTAAGAGAGGAATTACAGCTATTTCAGCCTGATATTATTCATGTTGCTACTCCATTTAATATGGGGCTTTGTGGACTGCATTACGCGAAAAAGTTAAACATCCCGGTTGTAGGATCCTACCATACCAATTTTGATAAATACTTGGCCTATTATGATATGCAATTTTTATCAAGGGTACTTTGGAAATATATGCACTGGTTTCATCGCCCGTTAAAGAAAATTTTTGTTCCTTCAACAGATACAAAAGAACAATTACAAAAGCGTGGATTTACAAATTTATCGATTTGGTCTCGCGGTGTAGATATATCAACGTATCATAGTAACTATAATGAGCAGCGTGTTAGAGATGCATATCAGATTAAAGAAAAATACATTCTGCTATATGTTGGAAGAATTTCACCAGAAAAAGATGTTAACTTACTGCCAGACATTAATAAAAAGCTGCTTCAAAAAGGAATCGATAATGTTCACTGGCTAATAGTGGGTGACGGACCATTAAAAGATGAAATGGAACAGACTGCCTCGACTAACATGACGTTTGCAGGCTATATAACTGGAGAGGATTTAGCAGAAATTTATGCAGCGGCGAATTTATTTGTTTTTCCTTCTGCCACAGAAACCTTCGGCAATGTTGTACTAGAATCGATGGCATGCGGAACACCCGTAATTGGTGTTAATGCTGGTGGCGTTCGAACCATTATTAAGGATGGCGTAACAGGAATTTTATGTGAAGAGAAGGATAATGATGCTTTTACGGAAGCGATCATTCGTATGCTTTCCAATCGGGTGGAGAGAGAAACAATGCGATTAGAGGTAAAAAAATATGCGAAAACGCAAGCTTGGGATGCGATTTTTGATGGGCTTTTAGAAGAGTATGAACAAGTGGTACAGGAAGCTGGTTATAGAGTGCTTGCTTAATAGTATAGGTAATATGCCCAGTTTTCGTATTAAAACGAAATACTGGATCAGAGGCTGAATTCATACATGATGAGTTTAGCCTCTTTTTTCTTTTCAAGAGATAAACGCTCAGAAGCTGACAGTTGTTCAGAACCAATTTAAACTGCCACCCTTGACATTCGAATTGAACCATACTAGAGTAGTAGGTTAATTGTTTTAATTGGGGTGATCAATTCGTCGTCTCTTGATAAATGAAAATTAGAATGTGAAACATCATGGGTTAAGGAGTATTGGTATGTGTGGAAATTTCAGTTTTATATGAGGATAATCATCTGTTGCTTGTAGAAAAGCCAGTAAATATCCCGGTGCAAGCAGATCGAACAGGGGATAATGACTTCTTGTCGATGCTGAAACAGGACCTAAAAAATAGATATCAAAAACCAGGAAATGTTTTTCTTGGATTAGTGCATCGTTTGGATCGCCCAGTTGGTGGAACGATGGTTTTCGCTAAAACCTCCAAAGCAGCTTCACGAATGTCGGATTTAGTTCGGAGACAAGCAATCGAACGAAAATATATGGCTGTTGTAAGAGGGGTGCCGATACAAGCAGAGACAAAATTGGAGCATTATCTCTTCAAAAACACTCGTAAAAACAAAGTTTATACGGTAGCAGCCAATCACCAAAAGGCTAAGAAAGCGGTGCTTGATTATAAAATGATCGCAAAGACAGAAGATTTAAGTTTGTTGTCCGTTCAGCTCCATACGGGAAGGCCGCATCAAATACGTGTTCAGCTATCTGCTAATGGAACCCCAATATTTGGTGATCAAAAATATGGACAAAAGGTTAACCGACCTGGACAGCAAATCGCGCTATGGGCAAATTTATTACGATTCGAGCATCCGGTAAAAAAAGAAATGATAGAGGTTCATTGCCCTCCGCCAGAAGAGCGTTATCCGTGGAGTGTTTGGAAAGATATTCATAAAGGAAAGGGTAATTTGAATTTAGCAATCTACTAAAACACAATAATCGCGCTGGAATAGATTCCAGCGCATGATAAAATACTTATTTTGCACAAAAAAGTTAGACTTTTATTCACACCTCAATCTTACTCTTACTTCAATTCTTAATAATTTCAGCCGTATTATGAGTCCTGGCAAGGTCAAATGCAAATCGAATGATTCGCTCGCATCCTTTTTTAGTAAAGAGTGCAGTTTGAATGGCGACGTCATTACTTCCTTCTCTGCCTGAGAAGTTTCTGCCGCCAATACCCGAATACTCTCCTTCGGAATCACTTCCTCTTCCTTGGCATTTTTTGTTGCTATTTCGATAGCGAGACCATCTAAAATTTCGATAATTTGATAAATTCCCTTGAGCTCTTCCTTAGCAATAAAACTCGTTCGCCTCAACTATCTATATCTTCTTTTTTTCAGCACGGAAATCGTGCATGATATCTAAATTCATATTATACCTTTGGGAAATTAGATACCATATCTTAAATTAGTGGCAATGCATTTTATACCTAAATTAGGAAGTGTTATGAATATATACATACCTGCAAAAAAACATTTACCGGTATAGCATTAAGTTTATTCACCTCGAGTTTTGGACATAATTATGGAAAAAAGTATAAAACACATCCACATTGACGTTGTGTGCAGATAAGAAAGAAACTTTCTTAATCTATATCATGAAGGGAACTTGCCGTAAAGACTATCAATCTGAGATAAGAATATGGTGTAGCTCTAAATATGTTGGATTTACTTATTCTTTATATATTAGGAGGGGTTATGGTGACGGAAAAGGAGAACAATCAAATAACAAAACAAGCAAATACAAATAGTACAAGACGTGCCTTTTTAAAAAATTCAGGATTAACAGTTGGTGGGATTGCAATTGGTGCGACATTTGGTGGCTTACTTGGCAATTTAAGGGGTGGGGAGGTGCAAACAGAACAAACTCCGCCGCCGGTCGCTGAAGTTGCTAACCCAAATGTTGCCTTAATGTTTTTTACCCCAGATGAATATCAAACAACAAATGCAGCGGTGGAACGTATTTTTCCAGAGGGTGAGAATGGCCCTGGTGCTATGGAATTGAATGCTGCGATATATATTGATCATCAACTTGCTAGTCAATGGGGAGTAAATGCAAAGGATTATCGGCTGGGTCCATTTTATAAACCTGAACCAACACAAGGTGAACAAATCAAACTATTACGCCAAGATTTATTCCGCTTAGGTTTAAAAAGACTGGATAATTACAGCAACGAAAATTATGAAAGGCAGTTTCTAGACTTAGAGGCAGGAGAGCAAGACGACGTTTTAGCTGCTTTTGAGGAAGGCAAAGCAGGTTCGATTTCTGGTGTTTCTACAACTGAGTTTTTCAAATTGCTCAGACAGTTAACGCTGGAGGGTGTTTATGCAGATCCGATGTATGGTGGCAATAAAGAGATGCTGGGGTGGGAAATGCGAAAGTATCCTGGTACGAGAATGGGTTATATCAATGAAATCCAAAAAAAGGATTTTATTGAACTGGAACCAAACAGCCTCCAGAGTCATATGGGACATTCATAAGAAATAGGTTGTTCAAAAATAGAAAGGGTTGAGAAACATGGCTACAAAATTACCAAAAGAACCTGTTGTTGTCATTGGAATGGGTTGGGCAGGGGGGATTATTGCCTCTGAACTAACAAAGGCTGGAATCAAAGTCGTCGGACTCGAGCGAGGGAAAGAGAGGAAGATGAGTGATTATCTTATGGTCCATGACGAACTCCGCTTCCAGCATCGAGAAGAATTAATGCAAGACTTATCCAAAGAAACCGTTACACATCGTAATAACAGCAAGATGAGAGCACTCCCAATGCGCCAATATGGTACGTTTATTGTTGGGGATGGCCTTGGAGGCGCAGGTAGTCATTGGAATGGACAAACATACCGTTTTCTTCCATATGATTTTGAGATTAAAACGATGACGGAAGAAAGATACGGGAAAAACAAAATCAAAGCTGATTATCCACTTCAGGATTGGGGCATTACATATGACGAGTTAGAACCATATTACGATACCTTTGAAAAAATGTCCGGTATTTCAGGTGAGACGGTTGAATTATATGGTCACCGTTCAAATCCTTATCCAACCAAACCAATGCTAAAAACACCCGTACTAGAGGAATTTGAAAAGGCAGCCAAAAAACTTGGTTACAAACCTTATATGATGCCTTCTGCGAATTTATCCGAGAATTACGAAAACCCAGATGGAATTGCACGTGCAGCTTGTCAATACTGTGCGTACTGCGAAAACTTTGGTTGTGAGTATGGCGCAAAAGCGGACCCGGTTGTAACTGTTCTGCCTGTTGCACAAGAAACGGGTAACCTTGACCTGCGTACACATGCTAATGTAACGCGAATTTTAAATGATGGGACGAAAGCTACTGGTGTTATTTATGTGGATGCACTTACCGGGGAGGAATTTGAACAGCCTGCAGAAGTAGTGGTCGTCGCAAGCTATGTATTTAATAATGCAAGACTTCTGCTTAATTCTGGACTCGGTAAACCGTATAATCCAGCAGACGGGACAGGTGTTATTGGCAAAAACTATTGTTACCAAGTAAGTTCCGGGTACTCTACTTTATTTTATAATGATAGAGAATTTAATCTATATGCTGGTGCTGGGGCATTGGGGATTGAAATTCCCGAATTCACAGGTGATAATTTCGACCATGCGAATGAGAACTTTATTCACGGAGCAGGAATCCGTTCTACACAATACGGGAACCGGCCAATTGCCAATAATAACGTGCCAATTGGAACGCCTTCGTGGGGAAAAGAATTTAAGGAACAATCGATTAAGTACACAAATAGCATCCTCCAGGTCAAATCACAAGGTGCCAGTATGCCTCACCGGCAAAATTATATTGATTTGGATCCTACTTATAAAGATGCATACGGCATGCCGTTATTGCGCATAACGTATGATTATACAGAACAAGACAAAGCGTTAGTGAAGTACATGGCGAAAGTTACAAGATCGATCGCTGAAGAGATGGGGCCAGATCATATAGATACAGTTGGTGAACAAGCACCCTTCAACGTAAACGTCGATACGAACACCCATAATACTGGGGGCGTCATTATGGGGGCTGAACCTGAAACGTCAGCAATTAACTCTTATCAACAGATGTGGGATGCTGAAAATGTATTTGTCGTCGGGGCTTCAGCATTTCCTCATAATAGTTGTTTCAATCCGACTGGTACATTAGGTGCTTTATCTTATAGAGCTGCAGAAGGAATTGAAACGTACCTTAAGCAAGGCGGCTCTCTTGTTTAAGTGTTTTTAATCCGTTGTTTCTTTCATTGCTATTGATTATTTGTTAGTTGACCTCACCTAAGTAAGCTCTCATATTTAGGTAGGAGTATTCCTCTCCATTATATAAAGAGATTAAAATACCTGCCTTCTATTGTGGAGCAGGTATTTTCCTTTAAAACAACAATATCACCAAATAAATGGATGAATGTTTCAAGACTATGATTGTCATTTTAGGGACATATTAATGTTAACTAAAAGGACTTTTTGAACAACCTCTAAAAAATGAAAAGTAAGGTGGTACATATAATGAGAGTCAATTGGAAAGTTTTAATCTTTTCTAGTTTGGTTTCGTTAAGTTTATTATCAGCTTGTACCGTTGATAATAACGATTCGAATGAGCAGCAGAATGATATAAAGAATAACCCAACCCATTATGAAAATGATGCGAACCTGGAGGATAAAGAGAATCAAGAAAACAAATCCTTTATCCATGATGAAGATCCTGATCAAACAGATCAAGAGTTACAAAAGGGAGAGGATCTAGAATTCGACAGTGACAGAGGTGCAGAGTAAAGCTTTGGGAGTAGATAAAAGGTTATTTTGTAGGGGAAACAGCTGATAGGTTTTATTCAATATACCTTCACAATTCCATTCATTTTAGAAATCTGTGGAAATGTGAAGGTAGCGTTTATTTTAGGGGGGAATTGTGGGTTTTCATTTGTTTCATTTAATTCAGTGCGAATTTCGTCTATTTAGCTCAATTTCAGTATTTTTTTGATCTGCACAGGTAAAGCCTTTTTTCCTCTCCTTCGGTAGTAGTTATATAGAATATCTATTTCTTTTAAAAGGGTTCAATTTTATATTTTAACAATATTTAAATCTAAAAAAACTGTACTAGTTTAACTGCAAAAAATAAGTGGAATATCCATTAATAGGTAGTCACCATTAAATTGCAAGGAGGCTCGTTATGATGAAAAAACATCAACTTTATATTGAAGGTAAGTATACAGACTCTACAGGGAACGAATGGCTGGATATTATCAATCCGGCTACAGAAGAGGTAATCTCTCAAGCTCCCAGAGGTACAGATAAAGATGTGGATAGAGCTGTCCAAGCAGCTTTTGATGCCCAAAAATCCTGGGAATTAAAACCAAACATTGAACGCGGGAAAATCGTTCGTAAATTAGGTGACGCGATTCAGGAGAAACGTGATACCTTTATTGATTTGCTTCAGGAGGAACAAGGTAAAAATTACGACCTTGCGCAAGGTGAAGTAGATCTGGCGATTGACTATTTTCATTATATGTCGGAATGGGCACGTCGGATAGAGGGTGACATTGTTCCGAGCGATCGTCCAAATGAAAATATCTATATTTATAAGAAGCCGATTGGTGTTGTAGCTGGTATTGTACCATGGAATTTCCCGGTATTCATTCTTGCCAGAAAAGTGGCATCAGCACTTGTCACTGGCTGTACGCTTGTTCTAAAGCCAAGTCAGAAAACACCAAATACAACAATGGAATTTACGAAGATAGTTGATAAAATGAAGGAAATCCCTAAAGGTGTGTACAATGTTGTGACTGGTACTGGTTCAGAGGTTGGGAATGCATTGGCAAGCCATGAAAAAGTTGCGATGATATCCATGACCGGCAGCATTGCAGCGGGGACAAAGGTAATGGAAGCAGCTGCATCCAATATTACGAAAGTAAATCTAGAATTAGGTGGCAAAGCACCTGCTATTGTCACGAAACATGCAGATCTGGACGTAGCTGCTGAAAATATTACGACATCCCGCCTTGCCAACAATGGCCAAGCCTGTACAAACGCGGAACGCATCTATGTTCAGGAAGATATTGCGGACACCTTTATAAATAAATTGAAGGAAAGGTTTGAAAGTCAGACAATTGATAATCCACGGCAAAACAAGGAAGCAGATATTGGTCCGCTAATTAGCGGTGACCGGCTTAAAACAGTGGATGATATGGTGCAAAAAGCGAAAGAGAACGGTGCTGAAGTAGTTATTGGCGGTGAACGTGCAAATCAGGACAATGGCTATTTTTATAAGCCGACAATCTTAACGAATGTGACACATGAATCCGATATTATGCAGGAGGAAATTTTTGGACCTGTTATCCCAATTGATACCTTTCAAACACTTGATGAAGCAATCGAAAAAGGTAATGATACGGTTTATGGTCTTTCTTCTTCTGTCTATACAGAAGATATGAATGAAGCCATGCGTGTAATTAATGAGCTGAAATTCGGTGAAACATATGTCAATCGTGAAAACTTTGAGGCGGTACAGGGGTATCATGCAGGAATGAGAAAATCCGGCCTGGGCGGAACAGACGGAAAACATGGTATTGAAGATTTTCTTGTCACCCATGTAGTTTACATGCAATATAACAAGGATAAACAGTAGGAATACACTTGGGACAATTTTATTCTGTTTTGAGGATGCATAATGAATAAATGGCAATGGCATACGAAATGACGTATGCCATTTTCGTTGTTATATCAATGTTAAATTGACTTTCAGGGTTGCTTAGACATCAAAATTTTTAAAAGGTTTTACATATGTTAATCGTTATTGTTCAATAAAATATCTATCAAATTGAGGTGTTAAAAGCGTCGTTAAATGTCTCCTAATACAGCAGTTAACGAGGTTGTTTAGTTAACAAAAATAGATGTGACAACAATATATTAGAATATCATTCTGTTACCATATTACTTCAATTTCCTGGATTATTTTTTATACTTCAAGTCTAAAAAAATAATCTGGTCTAAACGTTTTAAATAAAAGTGGTTGATATTAAAGGGTTTTAGTTGTAAAATAAAATAGACGAGTGGTACAGAAGGTGATATAATGAATCCGCGAAAAAAACAAATAACCGATGCAGCACATCGATTGTTTTCCGAAAATGGATTTGCCCAAACATCGATCCAGGACATTCTGGATGAAGCGCAAATTGCGAAAGGGACGTTTTACAATTATTTTGCTTCAAAAAATGAATGTCTGATTGCCATATTAGAAACAGTTAACGAAAAAGCAGAGCGAAGACGGATTGAACTTGCGCAAGGCGAAAATAAAGCAGACGAAAATGTTCTCGTATCACAAATTGCTGTTCGGTTAGATATGAACCGTTACCACAATTTGCTGGCTATTTTTGGTTCAGTTGCATGTTCAGATGATAATGACTTAAAAGCATTCTTTAAAAAGAACCAAACAAAGGAATTGAACTGGATTGCTAAAAGACTGGTTGATGTTTTTGGTGAAGAAGAGGCGCGCCACGCGGTAGATCATGCTGTCATGTTAACTGGCTGCATTCATCAGATCATACGTGTTTGGAATTTGGGTGCGAATACAGAAATGGCCACTGAAACGGTTGTTCAGTTTGCGCTTGATCAATTGAAACCTGTCATTCGTGAGGGAAATAAAAAAGCCTTTTTTCAAAAAAATTGGCTGGATTTAACGATTGACAGTTTATCAACGGATTATATGGAGATGAAGCAACAATTAATTATTAGATTAAGTAACCTTACTAAGAAGCTGGAAAAGGAAGAAAAAGCGAAAAATAATGAGTATGTTCAGTTTTTGCTTAAGGAGTTCCAGTCAGAAAATCCGCGTCTTTTTTTGCTGGAAAGTGTATTATTATCACTGAAGCATGTTTTTGAAGGCTCAAGTTATGAGCTTGAAATAAGTCAAATCGTTAAAATGGCATGGCATGTACTAGACAGTTTATAGAATAAACAAAAATGGTTGGATTCTATAGTTTAAAAGAATCCGACCTTTTATCTTTATGAATTCATGGTGCTTAAAAATGAGTGATATTCATAAACTATACGTTAGTTCCTATTCGCCGTTACATGTTGAAGCGGTTGTTCTATAAATTTCGTACCCTATCCCATTTTTTGTAAATTAAATATTCGTTTAAATAAGAAAGAAGGTTTTAATACTATGGTTAAAAATCAGTCCGGCGCACAACCGGATGAACCTGCATTCAATAAAGCTCCACTTATTGCTGTATTGCTTTCTGGAGCTTTTGTTGCGATTCTGAATCAGACACTTTTAGCTACAGCTTTACCCCATATTATGGCGGATTTACAGCTGGATGCGAATACCGCTCAGTGGCTGCAATCTGTTTTTATGCTTGTAAACGGAATTATGATCCCAATTACAGCGTTTTTAATTGAGCGTTTTACAACCCGAGCATTATTCCTCACTGCAATGACTATCTTTGGTTTAGGTACATTAATGTGTGCTATTGCTCCGGTTTTCTCTATTTTAATGGCCGGGCGCGTTCTCCAGGCTGCTGGTGCAGGAATTATAATGCCATTAATGCAAACAATCATGTTCATGATTTTTCCAATTGAAAAACGTGGATCAGCAATGGGCATGTTCGGCCTGGTTATTGCATTTGCCCCAGCGATTGGCCCAACTTTATCCGGTTTGATTGTCGATCATTTCCCGTGGAGAAGTTTATTCTATGTAATTCTTCCGATTGTCATTTTAGATATCATTTTTGCTTATCTTTTGCTTAAAAATGTTACCAATAGGACATTCCCTAAGCTTGATATCTTATCCATTATTTTATCAACTTTAGGGTTTGGTGGTTTGTTATATGGATTTAGCGCCGCTGGTAATAGTGGGTGGACAAGTATGCAGGTAGTCTTATCGCTTCTCATTGGTGCACTTGCTCTCGTGTGGTTTATTTTCAGACAGTTGAAGTTAGAACAACCAATTCTGGAATTCCGGGTATTTAAATATAGTGTATTTACAATAACGACAGTCCTTGGTATGGTGCTATTTATTGCCATGATCGGTGCTGCTGTTATATTGCCGTTAATGATGCAAAATATGCTCGGTTTTTCTGCGTTAGAGTCTGGATTAGCATTGTTGCCGGGCGCTCTGTTAATGGGGATTATGAGCCCTATTACGGGACGTTTATTTGATAAATTTGGAGCAAGGTGGCTATCCATTATAGGGGTGACCATTCTCGTCATTACAACATTTATGTTTGCGATTTTTACAGAAGAGACAACATTCACGTATATCGCAGCTGTTAACGCGATAAGGATGTTTGGTATTTCTATGGTTATGATGCCGGTGACGACGGCTGGATTGAACCAGCTTCCAACCAAGTTAATTCCGCATGGAACAGCAATGAACAATACCATGCGACAGGTTGCAGGATCTGTTGGTACCGCCCTTCTTGTAACGGTAATGACAAGTAATAGCATTCCAGATCAGGGGGTTGCTGGAATGTTGCATGGTGTTAATATCTCCTTTATCGTTGCAGCAATTTTTGCTGTTATTGCATTAATCATGGCATTCTTTATTAAAAACTCACGTCCAGAGAATCCTGATGATATTAGGCCGAGATAAAAAATAATCTATTGCCATCCAAAAACACTGAGAGGTAAGAAAAAATAACTGGTTTTCGATTCAACCATGAAAATAAAAGACGCATGAAATCAGGATTTTAAATCAGATTTCATGCGTCTTATTTATTTTAAAAGCAGAACAAATAGGGAAACCTTCCTCGCTATGTTTTGCAAACTGGTGAGAGGGAACATTTTAAACAGATATCATTATAAAGGAGAGGTTATAATATGAACGTACTCGTTATTGGAGCGAATGGACAAGTTGGCAGGAAGATTGTGAAAGAACTGGCTGATTCAAATCATAAGGCTACGGCAATGGTACGCAAAGAAGAACAGGTAGATAAATTAAAAGAAATCGGAGCAGACAATGTCGTGCTTGCCAACCTTGAAGAAGACTTCAATTCTGCATTTGACGATGTGGATGCAGTGATCTTTGCAGCAGGTTCCGGCGGTTCAACTGGTGCAGATAAAACAATGACTGTTGATTTATATGGTTCGATAAAAGCAGTAGATTATGCTATGGATAAAGGAGTCAAGCGCTTTGTTCAGTTAAGTTCAGTTGGCTCTGCCAATCCAGATGAACAAGAAGATAAAATCAAACATTATATGGTTGCCAAGGGAGTTGCGGATCGCCATCTCCAGCAAACGAATCTTGATTATACAATTGTTCGTCCTGGTCCTTTATCTAACGATGAAGCAAAAGGGGAAATTAAGATTTCACATGAATTCCCCGACATTGGTGATGGCTCCATTCCAAGAGCTGATGTAGCACATATTCTTGTCGATGTGCTTGATCGCAACAACACGTACAGGAAAACATTTGAGGTAATAGAAGGTGAGAAAGAGGTCGGAGAAGTATTAGAGACTGTATAAGCGGTAGTTCAAGTAGAACTGAAAAAGATCCGTGTTAACAGTTAGTCGAAGCTCTTTTCGATGTGGTTTTTCACAATGGGCTTTTTGAAATCTCCCCGATCTGTTATTTTGTACTATAGTATACTAGAATTATAAAAGCTGCCAGTTGGTAAAACTGGCAGTATTTTAATTATGAGAGTCTGCTTGTAAATACAATATAACTATTCCTTCATATTTTAAAAGGGATACGGGATTCATAAGTTGAATACTTGGTCTTATCTGGATATAGTAGAAAGGAAGGTAATGAATATTACTTTCCTTAAATACACGAATCTAGTTCCACAAACAATTCATGCAGATGACGGGAATGATCAAATTGTTTATAGAGAAAAAGGAACCCTATTATATTCAGTTTTATCGTATGATCAGACAAATGATTTTTGATGGGAAATTTCAACCAGGGGAACACATCAACGAAACCCAGTTAGCAAAAGAGTACAATGTCAGTAAGAGTCCTATTAGGGAAGCAGTACGGATTCTTGAAAAAGAAGGACTGCTAGTTGCTGATAAATCTAAAATGCTCGTTTATAAGCCAACCATTACAGATGTGGAGGAAATTTATTATTGCCGTATGGCGCTAGAATCCTTCGCTGTTAATCTGACAACGAAACTTGCGACAGATGACGAGCTTTCAAAAATAGAAGCCATATTAGCTGAAACCGAAGCTGCTATTAATAAAAAGATTGAAGCCAATTCGATTATCTTCCTTAATGAACAATTTCATCAATTAATTCTTACCTATACGAAAAACAACCGCTTGCAAAAACAAGTATATGATTTAAAGGGGTTAATTAATTATTATCGGATATTAAACTTCCAGGGTAATGAGCGGGCCGTGGAAATCTTGGAACAACATCGTCGAATCTTCTATTATATGAAAGAAAGAGATGAAACGAAAGCCTCTGCCGAGATGGTCAACCATTTAGAACGTGATTTGAAACATTTACTTCAAATTATGATGGATTCAACTAGAAAACTATGAGTAGAATTTAACTTATATAAGCCAATGAAGCTGTGCCCTAATAGGGTACGGTTTTTATTTTGGTGAATATAATCCATGATTGCTAAAAGACAGACTTTATTATATAGTTAAAATAAATTAAAAGAGTCGACCGACGACTTTTGAGAAATTAAATGTAGGAGGCTGCGAAAATGAAGAAATTTAAGATTGCATCGATTCCAGGAGATGGAATTGGTACAGAAGTTGTTCCTGCTGCTACAGCTGTTTTGAAAACGGTATCAGATATTCATGGTGGATTATCATTCGAGTTCACGGAGTTTCCATATAGCTGTGAGTATTATTTGGAGCATGGCGTGATGATGCCTGAAGATGGATTAGAAAGATTAAAAGACTTTGATTCCATTTTCTTAGGGGCTGTCGGTAATAGTAAGCTCGTGTCAGATCATACTTCATTGTGGGGGCTTTTGATCAAGATTCGCCGCGAGTTTGAGCAACAAATTAACATTAGACCAGCAAAGGTTCTGCGTGGTATCAAATCTCCACTCGTTAACCCTAAGGACTTTGATTTAATTGTTGTCCGAGAAAATAGTGAGGGAGAGTACAGTGAGGTTGGTGGGAGAATTCTTCGTGGAGAAGATGAAATCTCCATCCAGAACAATATTTTTTCCCGAAAAGGAACCGAACGTGCAATGCGCTATGCATTTGATTTGGCGTCAAAAAGGAATAAACATGTGACGAGTGCGACAAAATCAAATGGGATTGTCCATACGATGCCGTTCTGGGATGAAGTGTTTAACGATGTTGCTACAGATTATGCAGATATCCAAACGGACTCTCAGCACATCGATGCTTTGGCAGCTTTCTTTGTTACGCGTCCAAATAAATTTGATGTTATTGTTGCCAGTAATTTATTTGGCGATATTTTGACTGATATTGGTGCAGCGATCATGGGGAGTGTCGGAATTGCACCTGCTGCAAATATCAATGTGAATGGAAAATACCCATCCATGTTTGAACCAGTTCATGGGTCAGCTCCAGATATTATTGGAAAAGGCATCGCCAATCCAATTGGGCAAATCTGGACAGCTAAAATGATGCTCGACCACATGGGTGAGGAGGAGATTGGAACCGTTCTCTTAGATGTGGTTGAAAGTGTTACGAATGACGGAATCGTCACACCGGATATCGGTGGAAAACATACGACCACAGAAGTTACGGAGGAAATTATTAGTCGGTTAAAAGCTAGAGCTTAATATCTTGAAGAACACATTAGTTTAGGAATCTATTGAATGATAAAGATAGGTTCCTATTTCTAATTATGTGTAAATGTTCTCTATAAGGTGGAACAGAAGCGGATATTAGAAAACATCATGCTAATTTTCGTTATGGAGTAAGAAAAGCATTTGTGGAATGAGTTTCCCTTTTTAACCTTATTTTATCTGGACAAATCCATATAGAACTTCCCTATAAGTAAACAAAGAAATACTTATAACCCCGTCTATTGTAGCAATTATAATAAGATGCTATACTTAATTCAATTTATTAATCCGGGTAAGTTAATTGGTATACTGATATATACTTAGAACGAAAAAAGGAACAGCGAATAAAGTATTATTCATGGCAGGTTGGTGGATGCATAGTAAAGAGCACCAGAGGTAACTTTTGATGACCCAACGAAGGAAAGGACAAAAAAGTTATTCAAGAATTTTCATAGAAATACTGGCATGAATAAGGAGACATGTTTCCAGCAGCGTGATGAGAATAGTTCTGCAATAGGAAGCTAAAATATGGGGGAGAAAGTAATGTCATATAAATTAGGGATACTTGATCAAAGTCCAATTTTTTCAGGGAAGTCGGCTGAAGATGCATTAGAAAGCACGATTCAATTCGTGCAAAAGGCAGAAGAATGGGGATATGAACGCTTTTGGGTTTCTGAACATCATCAGACACTTGACCTTGCGGGTACATCACCTGAAGTACTTATTTCTCATTTATTAGCAAAAACGACTACGATCAAAATTGGCTCAGGTGGTGTGATGTTGCAGCATTATAGCCCTTATAAAGTAGTAGAAAACTTCCAGCTTTTATCATCACTTACTCCAGGAAGAGTGGAGCTAGGGGTAGGAAAAGCACCGGGTGGTTTTTCTTTATCAACGAAGGCTTTGCGTTACGGGGCAGCGGGTAGTGATATCGATTTTGATGAACGTTTTACCATACTTAATCAATTCATTCATGATGCATTGCCCGAAGATCATGCATTATATGGTGCAAAGGCTTTGCCAAAGCCAAAGAGGAAGGTGCCTGTTTTCCTTTTAGGAGCAAGTTCAAACAGTGCTAGACTTGCTGCAGAGCAGGGTGCAAATTTTGTATTTGCGCGTTTTTTAAATGGGAATGATGACATTCTTCGGGAAGCTGTACAGGAGTACAGGAATATTTATCCAGAAGGAAAGTTTATTGTTGCAATTGCATCTTTCGCTGCGGTAACGCAAGAAGAAGCAGAGGAAGAGGCACGACATTATAAAATTTATAAAATCCATCTTGAAAGTGGTCGCTCACTATCGGTTCAGTCGCTTGAGCAAGTGGAATTATTCCGGGAACAAACGAGGGAATCCTTTGAAGTTAAAGAGCAAGAAGTGGATATGATTGCAGGAAGTCCTGCATTTGTAAAAGGGGAGTTAGATCAATTAGCAGCTGCTTATGCGATTGATGAGTTTATTCTGCATACACCCATTCAGCATGAACAAAAGCGCTTGAAATCATTTGAATTATTAAGTCAGTTGGCGGTTCCGCTATTGAATAAAAACTAAACGTAATTTGGTATTTGTATAAATAAGGGGCAGGGCTAGTGTTTTAAATTATGCTGTAATTGGATGTAGGAAGTAGTTCAATTACAAGGCTGGTATAACAGTGTAACTGTACCAAGTTTTAAGTTATTCATGATCAAGGGGAGAAGAATAAATGAAAAAATTAGTGATATTCTTGTCAGCTGTGTTCCTATTTTTTGCTGCGGGGTGTGGAGAAAGTTCCAGTAGTGAAGGTTCAACTGAAGATAAAGTCATTACAGTTGGAGCTGTACCTGATGGTTACCCACATACTTTTAAGGAAGATGAAGAATTTAAAGGCTTTGTTGTCGATGTGTTCAACGCTATTTTTAAAGATATGGGTTATGAAGTGGAATGGGTTATAACGGATTGGAATGGGGTACTGGCAAATTTACAATCTGGAAAAGTCGATACAGCTATTAATTTTGCAGCAACAGAAGAGAGAGCAAAAACATATAATTTCACAGATCCTTATTACAGTTCGAAAGCAGTAATTGCTACAGCGAAAGATGGGGCTAACATTCAGTCATTAGATGATTTAGAAGGGAAAAAACTAGCTAGTATTATGGGAACTAACTTTGAAAATGTATTAAAAGAAAATTACCCAGAAGAAAATTATGAACTGGTCATTTATGAATCAGTTGATGTGGTTTATACAGATGTAGCTACAGGAAAAGTAGATGGATTTATATACGGCAGGGAGCAATTGATGGCACAAATTAGTGAAAGAGACATTCCATTACAAATTGTAGATGAACCATTTGGGGACCAACCCGTTGCTTTACCATTTCAAAAAACTGAGGAAAATGATGCTTTAATTTCAGAGATTAACCAAACAATCGAGAAACTAAAAGAGAATGGAACATTTTCCGAGATATCTTTAAAATGGTTTGATATCGATTTACTAGAAGAATAAGAAAAGGAAGTGGAAAGATGGCTAGCAAAAATATGAAACTTGGAATATTAATACAAGGTCCCGGTGGCCATATGAATTCTTGGAAATCTGAGGATGTGCCGGCAGATGGAAGTATTAATTTAAATCATTATATAGCAGTGACGCATAAAGCAGAGCAAGCTGGATTTGACTTTGTATTTATTGCGGATGGACTACACATTAATGAAAAATCGATTCCTCATTTTCTAAATCGATTTGAGCCGTTGACATTGTTATCGACACTTGCAGCGGTCACAAAACATATTGGATTAGTTGGGACGATTTCGACAACGTATAGTGAGCCATTTAATGTTGCACGTCAATTTGCTTCCTTAGATATAATTTCAGGCGGGCGTGCTGGTTGGAATGTTGTTACATCACCCTTGGAAGGAACTGCATCGAATTTTAATAAAGGGAACCACCCAGAACATCGGCTACGATATCAAATGGCAGATGAGTATTTAGAAGTTACGAAAGGATTATGGGATTCTTGGGAAGATGCTGCATTTGTAAGAAATCGTGAAACAGGGCAATTTTTTGACAAGGATAAGATGCACCGTTTGAATCATAATGGTGAATTTTTTACGGCACAAGGTCCATTAAATATTGAACGTTCTAAACAAGGGCAGCCAGTTATTTTCCAAGCAGGATCATCAAAGACTGGAATTGCATTTGCTGCCAAACATGGGGAAGCTATTTTTACGAATAAATCGACATTGGAAAGTGCGCAGGAATATTATCGTACATTAAAAAACCAGGCGGCAGAATATGGTAGAAAGCGAGAAGCGATTGCTGTTTTACCACAATTGTCTCCAATCATTGGTGCAACGGAAGAAGAAGCAGAAGAGCAATACAATGCGATTAAGCATTTAATTGGTATTGAGGAAGCTTTGCATTATTTAGGGCGTTTCTTTGATCATTTTAATTTCAGTCAGTTTCCACTTGATGAGGCATTCCCGGACATTGGTGAGGTCGGGAAAAACAGTTTTCAATCGACAACAGATGAGATTAAAAAAATGGCAAAAGATGAGAACTTAACGTTAAGAGAGGTAGCATTACGTGTAGCAACTCCTAAAAATGAATTTTTCGGTACGTATGAACAAGTAGCGAACAAAATGATCGAATGGGTTGATCAGGATGCGGCAGATGGCTTTGTATTGAGCATGTATGTACTTGGAAAGCAGTATGAAGATTTTCTCGAGCATGTTGTTCCAATTTTAGTGGAAAAAGGTTACTATAATCGCGGTTATGAAAGTGATACATTACGAGGAAATTTAGGGCTGCCTTTTATTGAAAATCGCTATAAAAAAGAACATATCAAAACGAAGTGAGGGATAAAGCATGCCAAACAATCAATCTATCGTAGTCTGGTCTAAACAGGGTTGTAGTTATTGTAATGAGGTAAAAACTTATTTAGAGGAAAAAGGGTTACCTTATCAAACGATCGATGTCACAGAAAATGATGATCGAAGAGATATTTTAGAAGCAAAATATGGGATACGCCATGTTCCAGTTGTGGAAATCGGCCAAGGAAATGCATATGAAGCAGTGACAGAAGTTGGTATTGAACATTTAGAGAAGACATTAGCGAGTAATTAAACGAAGTACCCATATTTGTTGATAGGGTTACTGTTTAAGAGAGGGGGATGGTTGTGCGTAATATGAATATTGTAATTGTTTCGGGAAGTCCTTCATCGCTGTCGAGATCAGAGCGAATTCTTTACTATCTAGGCGAGCTTGCCGAGCAAGAAGGTTTTTCCGTTAAACATATTTCTGTAAAGGATGTCGATGCGGAGGACTTACTTTTTGCAAACTTCAACAGCACTAAAATCAAGGAAATCGCCAATGATTTGGAAAATGCAGACGGTGTAATTGTTGGATCCCCGGTATACAAAGCTTCATACTCTGGCGTATTAAAAGCATTGTTCGATATGCTGCCACAGGATATTTTACAGGATACCCATGTACTACCTGTGATGACCGGGGGGAGCCTATCCCATTTATTGGCCCTGGAGTATGCTTTGAAACCGTTGCTGGCCACTGTGAAAGGTCATAATTTAAAGGGCCTTTACTTTCAAGACAGTGAGATAGATAAAACAAGTGATAATCCGATTTTAGATGTGGATATGTTGAATCGAACGAAAAAACAGCTTGATTATTTTTTTGGGAAAGTGAAGCGGAAGGAACATGCTTAGTTAGAGGAGGTCTACTTTTTAGTAGATCTTTTTTTGTTGGAGAGGGAAAGAGTAAAAGCAGGATAAAAAAAGCATCTTGCAATTTCACAAAGACATAAAAAAGTTCCCCTGCCCGAATGACAAGCAGGAGAACGGTTTGTTATCTATTTTTCAACGCTTCCTCAATATATTGCACACCTATTTCCGTAATCGCTTCATACTGGTTTTCTTGACCAATTTCCACGACAGGTACGTGTCGAACACCGTATTTTACTTCTAGAATGTCACGTCTGTCATCATGATCGGTTACATCAATGTCTTTGTATGTAATGCCTTTTTCATTTAAATATTGCTTTACCTCCGCACAGTAACTGCAACCTTGTTTGGACCAAACGACTACGTTCAAATCTTTAATTGCCATTTTAATTCTTCCTTTCTTTTATTGAATTTTTTCATATATCAATTTTTAACAAACGTTTTGCATTTTCATAGAAAATCTTTGCTGAAAGTTCAGGTGCTAATTCATAGCTTTGATAATGCTTTATCGCATAAGCATAAGGAACATTTGGATAACGGCTTGCAAATAAAAGTTGATTTTCCAATCCTGACTTTGCAGCTTCTATGTATTGATTGCCTCCAGGGAAGGTGAGGTAAAAGTCGGGACATAAGTAAATGTTTGGAAAATGTGTCGCAACTGCGATAGATTCTTGAACAAATGGCCATGCTGCATGCGAGATAATAATTTTTAAGTCTGGATATTTCTTTGCTACACGAATAAGCTGCTTTGGATGGATATAATCATAATCAGGTGCTTCACTTGTCAGCGAGATGAGCAAGCTTAATGTTATACAATAAGGGAAGTCGTATTCTAAACAAGCTTCAAAAATGGGATCTAAGCTTTCATCGCCTATCGGGGTTAATGGTTTGATTTTTGATGGAATTGCTGCAACCCCATGAAAAACACCAGTTTTCCCATATCGGTGAATGGTAGCTACAGCTTCATCGACTGTCATATCTTCAATCCCAATAAAGCCGAAGAATCGTTCCCCTTGAGGGCTTGTTAAGAAAGCTTGCAATTCTTCATTTGAGCTTCCTTGTTCATTATTTCTACCGAGAATTACCGAATAACTAATTCCCTGCTCATCCATCTCATTTAGTACATCTGTAACAGTAGAAGACTTTGTTGGTGCAAGGTTTTCCAATTGATGAAAAACGCCGTGTAATGCTGTCTTGCCGTTTTCAAACATTGCTTCCCACTTTGGAATCGGTGCTTTCATTTTAAAATCAATCACCATAGGCTTGTATCCTCCTTTCTTATCTTGCGGTCAAACCACCATCAATGACGCATTCAGCCCCAGTTGTATAACTGGATTCATCAGAGGCGAGATAAAGAACGAGATTGGATACCTCTTCTTTTGTTAGCACCCTGTTCAACGGACGGTCAGTTGCCACTGCGTCTCCACCGGCTTGTTCGGAAAACATGCCTGTATTTACTAGGCTGGGATGAATGGAATTCACACGAATCTGATACTGTCCCAGCTCCAATGCTGCTACCTTTGTCATTCCAGTCACAGCGAATTTAGAAGCTCCATAAGCAATGCCTGCTGTTCTTCCTCTTAAGCCACCAATGGAGGAAATATTTATAATGGAACCATGCTTTGCTTTTTTCATTGAAGGGACGACAGCTTTCATTCCTAAGAAAACAGCTGTTTGGTTAACATCAATAACCTTTCGATAGGCTTCTTCAGGGAAGTTTTCTAGATGTTCGCTATAATTAATTCCGGCATTGTTTACTAGAATATTCACTGGGCCAAATGTTTTCTCTGTCTTTGCAACGACCTGCTCCCAACGTGCAGCATCTGTTACATCGTGCTGTAAAAACAATACCCCCTCTCCAAGCTCAGCTTGTAATGCTTTTCCTTCCCCAGTGGCGACATCGGTGAAAACTACTTTCGCACCTTCTGTCATGAGCTTTCTGACATGGGAGGCACCCATGCCGGATGCCCCGCCTGTTACTATTGCTACCTTACCGCTTACTCTCCCCATGCAAAATCCCCCAAGTAATTATTGTTCGTCTTGACTGATCGTTACATCCTCACCAAACCATTCCATCGATAAATCTCGAAATGTACCATCAGCTTTTAATGTTTCTACTGCTTCATTAATTTCAGCAATAAGCGCTTCATTTTCATCTGTCTTGGCAAATGGAAGGGAGACTAGTTTCTCTCCAAATGCTTCCCCAACCACCTGCAATGGGATTCCTTTATCTTTTATTTGTGCTAACAGGATTTCTCTTCCAGTTACAAATGCATCCACTTTTCCTGATGCAACATCCTGATGAATAACATCTGGTGTTTCATAATTGATAATTTCTATTTCATCATTTGGATCCTGCTCTTTTAATACATTTTGATAATTGGATCCCGTTACATTTCCAACTTGCTTACCTTTAACATCCTCTAGGGACTGTATCGTGTCGTTATCTTGTGCTACTCCAAGAGCAGCTCTGGAATAGTAGTAGGGTTCTGTAAAGGAATACTTTTCTTCTCTTTCTGGTGTTTGTGCAAAGTTCGCAACCGTATCAATTTTCCCGGTTTCTAAGGAAGCGAGCACACCAGTCCAGTCCGTAACGACCCATTCAACCTCATACCCGATTTCAGTGAAAATAGCTTCTATCATATCAACGCTAAAGCCCTCTAATTTTTCATTTTCATAGAAATATTGTGGATAGCCATCGGGTGTTGCGCCCACCTTGATTACAGTATCATCTCCTGCTGACCCGTTATCTGTGTTTTGTCCACATGCGCTTAAAAAGAGTAATATTAGGACGGAAATTAAAATCATTCGTTTTTTCATGTTCATGTATCCTCCAACAACTTAAGTTTCTCTTACGTAAGGTTTACTAATACGGTTTTCATACCAGGATTGTAAGCCGCTATATACAACGGTTAGTCCCCAATAAATAAGTGCAACTGCCATATAAGCTTCAAAGAAATTAAGCGTAGCTGTCGCAAGTAGCTTTCCTTGGGCGAGTAATTCTGTTACACCAATGGTAAATGCGAGTGAGGAATTTTTTAATAAACCGAGAAATGTATTTCCTGTTGCAGGAATCGCATTTCGTGCGGCTTGTGGCAAGATAATTCCTCGTAATGCTTGGGGGTACGTCATACCTACCGTTAATGCAGCTTCTGCTTGCCCTTTATCTACAGACTCCAGCCCAGCCCGAAAGATTTCTGCAAGGTATGCTGAAACATTTAAGCTAAATGCAATAATTGCAGCTGTTGTAGCACTAATTGAATTAAGCGCGGGGACTAATTGTGGCAAGCCAAAATAAATCATTAAAAGCTGCACGAGTGGTGGAGTCCCTCGAAAGAAGGAAATGTACACCTTGGATAATTGCTGTAAAATTGGAATTCGATTCACTAGAATTAAAGAAAGGAAGATTCCGATTATAATAGCAAACAGCATGGAAACGATTGATATATATAGGGTAACTGGTACATATTTTAATAGCTCAGGAATAATTTCAATCATATACCCAAAATCAAAATTCATATAAGACACCGCCATCTTTCTTGTAGTTATAGAAGAGCAAATTTGCCATTTTCTATATCCTTATCTAACTCCACGGAGGAGTGCTTTTGATAGTTCTGTAAAAATTTCTTTGTTCTCTCATTTTGAGGGTTATCAAAAATTTCTTCAGGTGTGCCTTGCTCTACAATTAAACCATCATCCATGAAAATGACTTTATCTGCGACTTCCCTGGCAAACTTCATTTCGTGGGTTACGATAATCATTGTTTTCTCCTTATTGGCGATACTGGATATGACACGCAGTACTTCACCAACCCATTCTGGATCCAGCGAAGAAGTAGGTTCGTCGAATAGAATGGCGTTGGGACCTACTGCTAATGCCCGCGCAATGCCAACTCGCTGCTGCTGTCCTCCAGATAGGGAGATCGGGTAGCTATCTGCTTTGCTTAAAAGTCCAACTTGATTCAATAAATGACGTCCGATTTCGTCCGCTTGTTTTTTGTTTAATTTCTTTGTGACTCTTAATGAATGGGTTACATTTTCTAGAGCTGTTTTATTTTTAAAAAGGTTGTAGTGTTGAAACACCATCGATGTTTGCATGCGCAATTTCTGTATTTCTGATTTGGTTGCCTTCGTTGTATCCACTGTTACATCACCGATTTCAATCTTTCCAGAATCAGGTTTTTCTAGGAAATTGATACAGCGGAGCAATGTCGACTTTCCAGAGCCGGATGGACCAATAATGGCTACCACTTCACCCTCAGTCACTTGAAAGCTAATATCCTTTAAAACAATATTATTTTTAAAGCTTTTCTTTATATTTGAGATCTTTATCATCGTATTTCATCCCTCCACTTTATGAATAACTTTGATTATTCCTAGGGTTTTAGTTGGTTTTGAGATTATCGATTAGTATATCACGCGTAACTTAATCTAACAATAACTCTCCTTATAGAAAAATAAGGTCTCCCTTATAGAAAGGTTCTATATAGTTAGGCGGATAGTGGTGTGAATTGATAACTCAGCTTTTATCATATATGCCTAAACTGTTCTTTTGGTTCAATTTAGATCTGGAATGTGCATTTCTCTGCTTCAGTTTCTCTTGCTTCCTTCTAATTTAGCGATTTCTAGTAATTCCGTATAATAGTTTGGTGTTTCTTCTGTGTAAAAAATCATGTTTGTTTTCAGCGACAGATTTGATACAAAAGGTAAATTCACATGAACTAGTTCTTGACGGGCCAGTTCATTACGTACACTGATTTCTGGGAGAAAACCAATGCCCGTTCCACTTACCATCAAGCCTTTTGCAGCTTCCATATTATCTACTTCATATTGGATAATAGGTTTGACACTTAGGTTTTGAAATAGATTCCGTATCATGGACCAATCTAATGATCCACATTCAAAAAAGATAATCGGTTCTTGTGCTAATGCTTCGATGTTAATTGAATCAAAGCTTGCAAAAGGATGGTCAGGCTGTACAAACAGGTTGATTGGACTTTCCAATACTTTTTCAGATGTAATAAGCGGATGAGAACTATTCCTGACAAAACCAATATCAACTTCACGATTCAATACTTTATTTTGAATGGCATCACTTGACCCTGTAACCAGCTTTAGTTGCACGTCCGGATGTTTCTTTGTAAAAGCGGGTATGACTTTTGGAATTAAGTAATTGGATACGAGTTCTGTGCATCCAATTATTAACTGATCGGATAATTCTTTCACTTTTAATTGTTTCTTGCCAGTTTTATAGTATTGAATAATTTGCTCAGCATAAGGAAGGAATTCCTTTGCTTGCTCTGTGATCACGAGCTGCCTGCCAACCCGATCGAAAAGCTTCGTATCTAACTCCCGCTCTAACGTTTGGATTCGTGCTGTCACGGATGGCTGTGATAAGAACAGGGCTTTGGAGGCTTTGTTGATACTGCCAAAGTGATTCACTAACACAAAGGCTTCGATGTTTTCGATATTCATGATTTAAGTCTCCTTTAATTCTTAGTAATCTTATCAACATTATATATATAGGGGAGGGGAATGTCACTGGTAAGATAGAACGGAGAAGGAAAATAAAAAAATCGGCAAATATGTTATTTGCCGATTTTTATGGTGAAAAGGATATTCTGCGATTCAAGAAAATAAATGCTTTTCCATGTATAAATAGTTATTGACCTGAGCTTAGTTCCGTTTTTACTTGCTGAATCTCTTCAGGTGTCGCGGGTTGTGCTGGTTTATAATGACCATTCTGCAGTGCATAGCTATATACGGTCCGTTGGCGGGATTCGTCTCCATTACGTAAACTCACAAGTGTTTGTCTGAGTTGCGAATTATTTGCTTCACTTATATAGCCTGCATAGCTTTTTAGACTTGCATTTAATCCATTTAAATAATCGTTCACAATATCTTTATCTTGTAGCATGCTTCTTTCCTCCTATTG
Organism: Oceanobacillus sp. FSL W7-1309; assembly: GCF_038002145.1. NCBI lineage: Bacteria > Bacillati > Bacillota > Bacilli > Caryophanales > Bacillaceae > Oceanobacillus > Oceanobacillus sp. FSL W7-1309. The sequence goes on along the minus strand of NZ_JBBOBX010000001.1, from coordinate 362,686 downwards.
TAGAAATGGTAACAGCTGTTGTTGTGCCTGCCTTGCAGATTGTGCGTCTCGTTGTAAAATCGTTTTTAGTTCTGGGTCTGTTGCAGATGCCGCGTAGGATTCTAATTTGTTCGCAATCATTCCATGTTCACCAATCATTTTTCGTAAATTTTCTAGTTCGGTTTGTGTTAATTGATTCATGCAAAAGCTCCTTTCGAGTGGATTCATCGTTAGTTTAACCAGTAAAAGTTTGGATATTCTTCTATCCGGAATAGCTGTTTTTCGTTTGATAGGGGTAAGTTCGTCTTAGGTAAGTTTATTTGAGTAGAGATTGATTAGCGGTCAATGGAAGGAAAAAACGCGGTATTGGGATTCCTGTCTACCCAATATCGCGTTATATCAGTAAATTATATCTTTTCCCAAGCTCAATTCGTTGATTCTTTGTTCCTCTAATAAATACCTTAATCGCTCCTTCATTTCGTTGGAAGTGACAACACAACTTAAGATGGCAAAACGTGTCTTAATTTTCAATTCATATTGATCATTCACATCCTTGGAAAATCCATAATATCGGTGATTCACATCGATACGTACAAACTCAAATGATTTAATCTTCCTCCATGGGACAAAGCGCGCGCCACATAAGACTCCATCCTGTACGAACACAAACATATTGAAAAGGTTAGACAGATGGAAAATTGGAAGGATGAGTAGTAGGTATATAGACCAAAATAAATCAAAAAAATAGCTTGCAATGAGCATCGCGGTTAAATAAATAAGTGTTAAAGCGTAAATCATAATCCCAGTTTTTTGCTTTGAGTAGGTAGGAGGATATACAGGTTTTTCCGGGTGTTTTCGAATGGTATTAAATTCCTCGATCGAAGCAGGAAATACTATTTCTTGCTTCATTTTGATTAGCGTGATAATAAACCGATAACTGTATACGAAAATAATTGCTGCAAAAATCAGTTTCACGAATAATTCCATGTCCTCACCTCCATTATTTTCCTTATATCTATAATACGAAAAGGAAAGGCGGGAAGTTTCAGTAAAGTGTAAATTTCTAATAGAGTGGGGAAGAGGGACAAGCTAAGCTGTCCCTTGAGATTCCTAAGCAAAATGCCCACCAATCTTCTTACTGCGCTCCAACGTAATCCCTGCATCTGTATAACTGGAAGCGCGGAGAATAGCAGTGGATCCGTATTTATCACGAATCGCATCCATTACATAGCCGATGTCATTTTTCTTTGCGCGATCCTCAAATAAATCGAGCTGGACATCGGTCTGATCGAATAGCTTTGTTAAGGTGACGTATACATGTCTAATCATGCTTTTTCCATCATAAAATTCCTGAAATAATTGCATGCAAACTCCATACATATCCATGGTCACATTGGTAGGGATATCAATCGATCGGGAACGTGAAAATCCACCAGCTGTTTCTTTTGAATAGGAAATGCTAAGCTGGATGGTTCTTCCTGCCGTTCCTGCTGTGCGAGCCCTGCGGCATACTTCCTCACAAAGATCAAGAATGCAGTAAGAAACTTCTTCTCTCGTGTAGTCCCGAAGCAAAGATATGCCATGTCCGAATCCTTTTTGCTCTTGTTTTGTGAAGTCGCCAAAAACAGGGCTTAAATCAATTCCCCATGCATGCCAATAGAGTTGTTCTCCCATGACGCCAAAGCGTTTTTGTAAAAGCTCTAGTTTATAATTGGCGATTTGCCCAAGTGTGACAATTCCCATGCGGTGTAAGTTCTTCATCATTCGATGTCCGATTCCCCAAATGTTTTGAACAGGAGTTGGCCAGAGTTTTTCTGGTACATCCTCGTATTTGCATTCTGCAATCCCTGTTTTTTTAGCGTGTAAATCCATGACGACCTTTGCGAGAAATTTATTATCCCCAATCCCAATAGAGGAAGTAATTCCAAATCGGTCCAATATGTCACGCTGTATCTTGTATGCAATCTCCTGACGACTTCCGAAAAGCTTTTGCAGGCCATTTACGGTAATCCAAACTTCGTCAACCGAATATTGATGGATTGCTTCTGGTGGTGCGTAATCATGCAGTAATTTTGTTATTTCAACGGATACGTTTAAATAATCAGCCATATGGGCTGGCACAACGATAATGTTCGGGTCGTCTGGTAATTCGAAATAACGACTTACATTACTTACCCCATATCTTTGCTTTAAGGCAGGGGATGCTGCTAGTATAATACTCCCAGATCTGTTTGGATCTCCAACGACGGCAAGCATAACCTTCATCGGATCCTCATTTAGTTTCATTGCCTCGACGCTTGCGTAAAAAGAACGCATATCAATACAAAGCACATCATGACGGGGGTAAGAAGAATAGTCCAATTGACTCACTCCTTTAGAACGTTTGTTCCTAGTATATGCAAGAAAATGTAAATTATCAATGTTAATAAATAACAGTATATATGTTCGGTTTTTGTGGTATAATAGAACAAACGTTTCTATTTAAGGAGTGCGATAAGATGAAATTATTAAATCATGCTGTTCATAAGAAGATAAAGCTGGAAATGATTTATATGGCACGTAATGGTAAGGTTTCGCAACGATTTGTGCGTGTATTAGAGATACGTGAAGATCATATTTTAGCATATTGTTTTTATCGCAAGCGGGTCCGTACGTTCAAAATAGAAAATATTTTGTCGGTACAGAAAGCAAACAGGAAGGCGGCAAGTGCATGATACATGATCGCGGATCGAAGAAATGGACAGCACTCATGCTTCCAGAGCATATCGAAATGTTAAAAGCTTTACAGATTGAATATAATTATAAAGAAAAACCGATATTAGACGAACAACAGGTGGAAGAAAACGCGATAAAATTGCAGCTGGCAATCCATGATAACCTGACAATAGAGGTTAAATATTATAAAATGCATGATTATCATAAAGTAAAGGGTAAGCTGTTGAGCGTTGCTTTGAATGACTGCATTGTATTTGATAATGAGGAACGGACGAGAGTGAAATTTAGTGATATTATGGATGTTTTGGTCGTTTAGTTTTCTCATTTGCAACGAAGTGAAGTCTCGCGATCGATAGCAGCATTATAAACGAAAATGGAAAAATGGGAAAATATGTTCTGTTAAAAATACTGTATTATTGCTACAATAGAACTTGTACAAGAAGGTTTTCATGGTTAACTATACTATAATAATAGTGGGTTCTATGTTTAATATAACATGGATTATCCACTATTATTTTTTATTTTATAATCGTTTTATGTACTACTTCTAATTAGTATTGATTGTATAATATAAGACAAGATATTATTTGCAAATATATTAAGAAGGGGGAATGAAAAGTGAAGGTTCAAGAGGTATTATTAGAGAACCAGACAAAACGGTACATACTTTTAGATTATGCTGGTTTACCTGTTCTTCCTGTAATAAAATATTTAAAGTTTTTAGACACAACAGGTAAAAGTGGTAATACACAAAAAACTTACTGTTACTCATTAAAGCAGTATTTTACATACTTAGAGGCGACAAAAAAGGATTATAAGTACATAAAGTTAGAAGACTTAGTTGAATTTGTTGCTTGGTTAAGAAGTCCATATGAAAGTATAAAGGTTTCTTCTCTTCATCCAGTAAAGGCAAAAAGAACAGAGAAGACAATAAATTTGACGATTACTGTTGTTACAAATTTTTATGATTTTTTGTATAGAAATGAAGAGATACAAAATGACATGCTTAAAAAGCTAATGCAACAGGTCTTTACCGGAAGTAGGACACGTTACAAAGATTTCTTATATCATGTAAACAAAGATAAACCGTCCACTCGAAATATACTGAAAATAAAGGAACCTCGTAAAATAATGGAAACACTTACAAAAGATCAGGTACAACAAGTAATTTACGCAACAACCAATATAAGAGATACCTTTCTAATTCAGCTATTATTTGAAACGGGATTGCGTATCGGAGAAGTCCTTTCACTTTTTATGGTTGACTTTAAATTTGATCACAAAAATGGACACCGAATCAGTTTGGTAGACCGAGGGGAATTAGAGAATGGTGCAAAGCTAAAAACAGGCGAGCGTGAGATTTTTGTATCACAAACCTTAATGGATCTTTATGATGATTATTTATACGAAGTCGCAGACGAATTAAATTTGGTTGCAAACTTCGTTTTTATCAAAATACGCGGGAAAAACATAGGAAAACCGATGAATTATAGCGATGTAGAATCTCTATTCAAGCGTTTAAGAAAAAAGACAGGGATAAGAGTTCACCCTCACCTGTTTCGCCATACACACGCAACCATGTATTATCAAAATACAAGAGATATTAAACAGATACAGGAACGTTTAGGACATTCCCAAATTCAAACAACAATGAATTTATATCTTCACCCTTCTGAGAAAGATATCCGTGAGGATTGGGAAAAAACTGAGTCTGTATTTAAAATGAACAATAGTAAAAAAGGAGATTAAGAGAATGAATAAGCAAACTGAGTATTATCCTTATTTAGGAGACCAAGATTTACACGAACAACTGCGACAAGAGTTATCGACGTATCCATTAAAAATAGTACAAAAAGACGGTTTAAAGACTATAAAGAATGTCAAGAACTCTTATTTTCTCAAAAAAGATATATGGAACTATAGTTTTTTAAGTAGTATTAAGAACTTTGAACAAAAAAATAATTATACTGTTAAAGATAAAAATGTTTGTTTTAATTTTACAAGTCCGATTATTAAATTAGAAGTAAAGTATGTTTTTTATCATAAAATATTCAATGATGAATGGTCTTTATCGACTCTGTTTGGTGGTGGAAAAAAAGCAAACCATTTAAACAAATTAGCTTTGTTTATAGATCAGTATTATGCTGACCTTGACTCGTTACTTAATTTAGATATTGACAAGGCGGAGTTGGATTGGATTTATTGGTTAGAAAAGAAAGGTATTAAAACACATAGAAATATTCAAAATAAAATCTATGGAATTCGTACACATAAAAAGGAAATATCAAAGATATTAAGAATGCTATATTTAAATTTATATAGACTAACGGATAATCGTGACGAATGGGAAAAGGATAAGTGGGATGTACGAAATTTACATAAAGACTACGGTATTGATTATATCAAGAGCTCTACTAATTATATTGTTAATTTTACCAATATTAACGAAGTTAATATACGGAACCAGGTAAAAAAGTATTTCAAGCAACGATTACTAAGTAAAAACAATTTTTCATGGAGTACAGCACGGGAGTATATTAAAAGTGTATCAACTTTTTTAACGTTCATCCTTTCATTAGAACCTACTTGGACAAACTTAAAGGATTTAAAACGAGTAGATATGGAAAAGTATATTCGATGGTTACATAAATACGCAAAAGAAAATATAAAACAAGGAAATACAAACGAATATGTAGCAAGGTCATTAAAAAAAATAAATAAATTTCTTACGGACATTCAACACTATGAGTATGAACTTTCCCCAATATTAGACACTCGCTTATTAATATTTTCTCAGGATATTCCTAAGCCGCGAAAAAGGTCAATAGATCAAGTTAAATATATTCCTGACTTTGTATTAGATCAACTATTTAATCACATTAATGATTTACATAAAGATGTAATACCAATCGTATGGATTGCCTTCAAAACAGGGTTGCGTATCTCGGATATATTAGGGTTAAAAACTAATTGTCTGTTACAAATAAATGGCGAATACTCGATTGTAGCTGATATTGAGAAAACATATGTAAAAGGACACCGAATTCCTATTGATGAAGATTTGGCTAATATCTTAGCTGTTCTTATTCGAAAATCAAATGATAAAAGTAATATTGAAAACAATCCCCAAGGATTTATCTTCATTCGATATCGTGGTTCTCGAAAAGGAAAGCCATTCGCTCAAGGGTGGGTACAAAGTCAGTTAAATATACTGTCAAGGGAAAAGAACATTATTGATGAGAAGGGTGATTTGTTCCATTTTAACTTCCATCAATTTCGACATACCTATGCCGTCAAAATGTTAAATGGAGGAGCAGATATCATTACAGTTCAAGAATTATTAGCTCATGCCTCTCCCGAAATGACAATGCGCTACGCAAAGCTATTGGATAACACAAAAAGAAAAGTGTTTGAGAAAGTAGTTAAACAGGGAGTTTTTACTTTCGATTTAAATGGAGAGATACATCATATCCCAGAAAATCAAGAAGTCCCGGAAAACATCCTAGATATATTGTGGCAAAACGAAAAGCTTAACGCCTTAGAAAACCCCTACGGATCTTGCCGTGCAAGAGTCAATGGTAATTGTCCATTGGCAGCTGAACCTCCCTGTCTTACAGCTAATGATGGAAAGCCTTGCTTTGATTTAGCAGTTGGTATTTCTGATATGGATATTAAAAAATATGAACTTCACATAGAATCCACATCAAAAATGATCGAAGCATCAAAGCAATTTGGTCGAGAAGATATGATTGAAGCAAATCAAAAGAATTTGAAAAGATATCAAAAAATATACGATACAATTAAAAAAGGAAATGTAATTTATGGACGTCTTGATCGTTTAAAAAGAGAAATAGAACGAAAAGGAAAGAGTGGTGCTAAAACATGATTAATTATAATCGTAAGGAACATATGAAAAAAATACATGAAACAAGAAAAATGAACACACGTAAAAAAGTTGATGAAGCGATTCAAAGACTCATACGAGCCAATGAAAACATTAATTTCAATAGTGTTGCGGAAGAAGCAGGTGTAGCGAAGGCAACATTGTACAACAATACTGAGATTCGTGAAAGAATTGGGTTATTAAGGCAGCAGAACTCGCAAATCCCAACACCAAAACAACTAAAACGAGAAATAAACGACAACAATAAAAATGCCATTATAGAATCATTAAAACGGAAAATCAAGAAGCTAGAAGATGATAACAAACAACTACGGGAGCAGTTAAAAGTAGCTTATGGGGAGGTGTATAAAAAACTTTAGTCCTACTTTTTTTAAAACTATATAGGTTGAAGTAACGAAACCAACAAAACATTCTTATACAATTCAGCAATCGGGCCAGATTCTTGAACAAGAGAAGGAAATATTAGCAAGTGAATCGAATCACTAAGTTATCAATTAACGAGGAGTAGCAGGAGGTAACATAAATGAAAACAAGACTTTTACACGTTCGGGCAAATGTTAAAGAATTAGAAAGGGCTTTGAAGTGGTATAAAGATGTTTTAGGTTTTACCGTAGGAGGCTTATGGCCACCAGAAAAGCCTAATTATGTGCATTTTGAACATGAAGGAGGCGCAATGTTTGCTATAATGGAACATGAAAATTATCCTTCACCTGGACGTTTTAACTTCTATGTTGATGATGTAGATACACTTTGGAAGAAATTAAAAGATAATGTAGATGTAATAGAAGAGTTGTTTTCTACACCATATGGCAGCAGAAAATTCACTATCCTAGATATAGATGGTAATGAATTAGGATTCGTTCAAGACGAAACACTTTTATAGTTTATTCAAGCGTACTTCTTCAGCAAACTGACGCAAATCAGGAATAACTGGAACTTTATATAAAATACAATTTAAAGGGTGGTATTTATGGATCTGACAATTATTAATAAGATTAGGACGAATAATTTTAATGACGAGCGTGTCATGCAAAAGATCACTGATATGTGGAAAAGTGCATCAATTGAGTTATCAAAACACGAAGGAAATACATATGGTTTGTATCACGAATATGAGTCTGATTACCAAGGAGATTATACGTTAGGTGTTGCTATTGAAGGAAAAAATGAATCTTCAATAGTTATTCCTAATGATACAAAATACGAAATATTCAAAGTCAATACGGATGAGGAACAAGGTATATTTAATACATGGAATGAAATATGGAAAAAAGAAGAAGAAGGTCAATTAAAACGAGCATATACTTATGATTTTGAAAAGTATTACCCAGATGGCAATATTGATATTTATATTGCTGTTAAAGAAAAATAGCTTACTCAACAAAAGGGCGCGATTGTGTAACAAAAGGGATAATACATATTAGTCATATATAATATGTATTATCCCTTATTTTTTATGACTTTTTACAATTTAGGTCTTGATAACCATGAGTGGTGGCTCACCCCTTTTAATCGAAAGGGGGTGATGGATGATGACGGTATATGAGGCGTTGGTTCTAATGATTTCATTTGGAGCTTTAATTGTGGCTGTGCTGTCAAACCAAAAAAAATAGCCACCCCATAAGCCTGACGAGCAATTAGGGTGGTTATTGGTATAGCTCTAATGTGAGTCGCCCCCTTGAAGGGCTATTGTATGGTCGTTAGTGTAGCAGCACTAGCGACCTTTTTATAGTGTATGCAGATTTCTTACTTTATTATAACCGATATTGATGAAAATGAAAAATCAGAGGGTAATAATAGGGGGTTTTTCACGTTTAAAATAAATTATCCAATTGTTATAGCACCACTCAACCTCGCTATGACACTAAAAACAAACCATATAGCACCACCCGACCTCACTATGACACCAAACGCAAACTTATAGCACCACCCAACCTCACTATGACATCAAACGCAAACTTGATTTTGATTGAAATTTTAGGAAGTTGTAGAATAACTAATTGCTGCTAAGCTCTAATAAAGCTATAATCGAAGCAAAACGGAAAATGGTAAATGTCCTGAGTATGCCTGTTAAATAGATTAATTACAATTACGATGTATTGGAGCGACGCCAGATGAGTACCAAAAAGCTACTGATTATAGTTGGCATCTTTTTTATTGTACTTTTCATTGCTGTTCCAGCTGGCTTTCTTTATGTGCTAAACAATGGAAATCCATATACGAAATACCTTGTGAATAAGCATGTTCCACCACGTCTGGAGGAGATGGGGTATACAGAGGATCAAATGGAGGAGGCACATTATGTAGAACCGAAGCACTTAACGAATACGGATTATTATCAAGGACATTACATGGTTGTATTTAAAGATGAACCGAATATAACGTATTATTATGGAGTAACGAAAAAAGGAAAACAGGTTCAGCAATTTTGTGATAAAGATATCCTTTCAGCTGATGGCGTGACCGAAAGTTTTGAGGGAGAAACGAAGTATAGTGAAAAAGAATGTCAGCATTCCTTGGATAATAGGGGATAGATAGAATGAATTGCTGGAGAGAGGTATTTCAAGTTCGTTAAAGTTCAGGTTTTGTCTGTTACATGCTCAAGTAACAATAAATAATTCCAGGATGAGAAAAGCTTCTCGGATAAGAGAAGCTTTTTATCATGTAAAGTATCTTATTTACGAATCGACTCCGTTTCATTCCAAAATAATTCCTTAGGAACATATGCGTATCCTTCCATTAAACGTCGAGAGGTTCTTGCAACAGCGGTTTTTTCGAATTGAACATATTGACCATTATCTATAAATGTAATAAGGAAATCCATGGAACCAGACGGGTGACCGATGATGATCTCATCAGCATCAGGATTATTGCAGCACTCATAAACGACTGTTCCCTTCAGTTTAGCAGCTGCCGCAGTACATAGTCCGCCAGTAACGGGAAATGTTTTGTGCATTTTTTGCATGGACATTGCTCGAGCGGTTAAATGAATATGATCTCGTTTAACGAACTCGCCGTGTACCGTTGAATAGGTTTGACTAGGAGAAACCATGATTACTTTAGGACTGGATGGCGTTTCTTTTGTTGCGTCATGCGCATCGCTTACGAATCCAAGTTTTTCAGCAGCTGTTGAGCGTATTTTTTCCAGCATGCTTAAATGTTCTTTCGTAAGGTCTGTCGGCTGTTCTGTACCAGTTAAACCTAACTGATTTGCATGAACGAATACAACAGGTGCGGTTACGTCAACAACGCTGACTTCAACTTCTCCTGCTTCTGTTAAAAGTATTTCTTTTCGCTTTCCTGTAGGGAAAAGCTCGCCCGTTTTAGCCCCAGATGCATTTAAGAAGTTTAACATGATTTTTGCCCCTACTCCTGGTACACCGTCAATCGTGTAATCACCAGTTGAACGAGCTTTGCCAGACTCCACAGGAACTTTAGCTTCGATAATTCCATTCGTGTTCGTATTAAAAATCCTAACGGTGGTGTAAGGTTCCTGGGCAGCAACTAAACCTTCATCGATTGCAAAAGGGCCCACACCGCTTAAAATATTTCCGCAATTGGAGTTATAATCTACTTTTCCTGTGCCTACTCCAACCTGTCCAAACGTATAATCGATATCAGCGTCAGGTCGAGGGGAAACGCTGACAATCGCTAATTTGCTCGTAAGGGAATCGGCTCCCCCGAGACCGTCAATCTGTCTTTCATCTGTCCCGCCATATATCGATAAAATTACCTTGTCCCTAGTCATGGGATTTGACGGCAAGTCATTCTTTAATATGAAAACTCCTTTGCTTGTTCCGCCACGTATGATGGCAGAGCGGATTTTTTCATAATCTCGCATGTTTCATCCTCCTTGTCTTAAAGACCAAGTAAATTTGTTGGCCAGTATATATCGAGGGCCGAGCTCAATAATGAAACACCAATAAGTACAGCAATAATAGATATACCGGTGTGTATAAAATTCATCCTAGATTCAAGTATTAAAAACAGAATTAAGAAGATTGCAGTTGCAAGCATTAATCCTCCAATATAAATGAGTACTAAATAGCCGAGAATCCAGCCTATATATCGAAGTGGTGCAAGTAAAGAGATTTTAATTTGTTCTCCTTCCTTAACCTTTTGTTTATAGAGCTTGTAAACCTCTGTAATTAAATAGATTAATGTCAACGCAGAACCTGCAATGGATATATATAAAGGGAAAAACTGCGCTAATTTACTAAACGTTAAGGCTTCTATAATTGCTAGCGTAAACAGGATAAAAAGAAAACCACTGAATATAAGATTAAGGTAATCTTTGTTCATCTTAATTGATTCCTCCTTGTTCGTAATCCTTACTGAATCGTTTCATTATTGCTCCTCCTGAAAGAAGTACGACGATAATAACAGCAAGGAAAATAACGATTGGATTTGTAATCCATTCCCAGCCATATCTTTCAATAGAAATCCAATAATACCGTTCAGCAGGCAGGGCAAGGACAAAACCGATCAGCAGTGGTGGCCTTGGCCAGTCCAAGATGGTCATAACATAGCCAAGCAAACCAATCATGACAAAGATAATCAGGTCTCCCCAAGACATCGTACTTTGATAGGCACCGATTACAAGTAAAACGAGAAGGAAAGGAACGATTTTTTCTCCAGGTACAAAACTGATCTTCGAAATCGGCCGAACTAAAATCATACATAGCAGTGCTCCAAAAACATTAGCAAAAACTAATGTCCACACAATCGATAAAGTTACGGATAAATCAGTAGTGAGCATTTTCGGACCAGCTTCTAATCCCATGAGCGTTAGCCCACCCAGTAAAATCGCCGTTGTACCACTGCCAGGTATCCCGAAAAGCAATGTCGGTACTAAGGAACCCCCTTCTTTTGCATTGTTTGCACTTTCTGGAGCGATAACTCCACGAATATCTCCTTTTCCAAAATGGTTATTTTTCACTGTCTTTTGGCCAGCCCCATAGGCAATCCAATCAACAACACTACCGCCTAATCCAGGGATGAATCCAATTAAAACTCCGATTACAGCACTTCGGAAAACAAGGAATTTATTTTTTAATGCATCCATAACGCCTTTTAAAATGCCGCTTTGTAGTGTTGCATGATTTGCTACACTGCCTTTATTTGTCAGCATGGTGATGATGATAGGAAAGGCGAATATAGCCATTGCGACTACTGGTAAAGAAACGCCTTGCGTCAAATATAACGTGTCGAATGTGTACCGATATTCAGGAACAGCTGGTGCACTGCCGACAGAGCCGATTAGTAAGCCAAGGATTCCAGAAATGATACCCTTCAAAGGCGATTTACCAGCTAGTAAACCAGCCATGCTAAGCCCCAGCATGGTTAGCATAAATAATTCAGGTGAACTAAAAGACGTAATTAATGGTCTGGCAAAAGGGATTGTTAAATAAAGCGCAATCCCACCAATGACTCCTCCTATCATGGAACAAAAGAAGGCGGCCCCCATTGCCCTGGAAGCTTCTCCTCTTTTGGCTAAAGGAAATCCATCCATGATGGTTGCCTGTGAGCCAGATGTTCCAGGTATCCCTAAAAGAATTGATGGAAAGGTGTCACCAGTATGAATAACAGCAATCATTCCAATTAAAAGAGCCATTCCTACATATGGATCAAGACCAAAAACAAATGGAAGCATTAAAGACATGCCTACTGTGCCGCTTAAACCAGGCAGTAATCCAACAACAACCCCAATACCGATACCTATAAACATATAGACAAGTCTTGAGGGATCTAATACAATAAATAGCGCTTCAATTGCACTTTCGATCATGAAACTACCTCCCCTCTAAAGCTTTTTAATATCAATGTCAAAATTAGTTCGTAAATACTCGATAATCCATTGCTTGGTTTCTTGCGATATAGAGAAGGATTGTTTAATCTGCGCGTTCAATTCCTCACCTACATACGTGTTATATCCCTCTAAGATTTCTTCAGAATGGGTCGCAAATTCTTCGTCATTAATTAGAGCTTCCATCCCTTTTTTCAGTAAGTCCTGGTAGTTACCTGGCGCGTCATTGTGCACCCAAATTACTTTATTCAATGTATAAGAAGCACCTACCGTTTGTTTGTACGCATCCCATACATCTCCACTTGGCTCCTCTCCATAGATGTCTACGTAGATTTCTTCAATGGTTGGAAGATCAGGGAATTGTGGATCCCGGATGAGATCCCCATTAGCATCAATCTGTCCTAAGCTATACAAAGGTACTGCTCTGTCTTCTTCTACAAGTGCTTCAACACTGTTCTTATAGGCAGTTGTTGTTTGGTAATCGATGTTACTTTCTCCTTGCTCAAATGCAACGCGGGAAGGTCCACGCCCTTCATACCCAAGAACAGCTTTTACATCCATCTTTAGAACTTCGAATGATAGCAGTGTTACTAAATCTAAGCCTGTTGGGGAAATACCGGCATAAAACAATTCGTCTTCTAATGACATTAAATCTTCCATTCCACCCTTGGCCAGTTCTGGTTTTGTGTAAACAACACCACCAGATGGTGCCCCGATTAACGGTGTGAAATTACTCAAATCATAGTCTACAGAAGACTGCTCTAACATAAATGGAACATGGGAAGAAGCGCTTGAAGTAAGAATGTTTAAGCCATTTGGCATACGTGAATTAGCATATTCATTTGTTCCGGTAATGCTTGCTCCCCCAGGGATATTTTCAACTTGAACTCTAGGTTTGCCTTCAAGGTGCTTTGCAAAGTAAGGTGTCATAAACCTGGCGAAAACATCGGTACCGCCACCAGCTTGAAAAGGTACAACAAAGGAAATGGTCTGTCCATGGTAAGAATTGTTACCCCCATTTTCTTGATTACTTCCTGTTGCCTGCAGTGTATTGCAGCCCATAAGAAAAAAACATATGATGAGCGTTAGTGCGATAATAGAACGTATCTTCAAAATATTCATCTCCTTCCGAATTATCTTAGTCAATATAGTAAACGCTTTCAGTGTATAAGTAAAATAATGATATTTTATTTATCTTCATAAAAAAACTTGATAACGAAAGGGGACTTCTTCCATAATGGAATTAACATAAAGCAAATGGAGGGAGAGCATGGATCAAAAAGATTGGATTTTAATGAAAACGCTTTACGAACAAAGGAATATGACACGTACCGCTGCCAAATTATATGTATCACAGCCTTCTCTGAGCTATCGGTTGAAAAACTTAGAAGAGGAATTTGGGGTGCCGTTATTTTTTAAAACGAAACAAGGAATAGGCTTTACTTCAGAAGGTGAATATTTAGTCCAGTATTCCAAAGAAATGTTAAAACAGCTTCAATTGATGAAGGATACAATGAGCAATATGGAGGAAGAGGTATCAGGTATATTACGCATAGGAGTATCTAGTAATTTTGCACAATACTTACTTCCGAAAGTTCTAAAAAACTTCTCTAAAAATTACCCGAATGTACGATTCAATGTAAAAACTGGATGGAGTACACAGGTGATTGATCTTCTGAATAATTCAAGTGTGCATGTAGGGATTTTAAGAAGCGATCGCGGATGGCAAGGGGAAAAGATGTTGTTAAGAAAAGAACCGCTCTATCTCATATCCAAAAAGAAATTGAATATGGACCTGTTGCCGGAGTATCGATTGATTAATTACAGTACGGACAGTTCATTGAAGGATAGCATAACCGCTTGGTGGGCAGATCAATTTTCGGAACCAGCAAATATAGAAATGGAGGTTGATCGGCTAGAGACGTGTAAGGAAATGGTTAAAAATGACTTCGGATTTGCAGTTGTACCGGGTATTTGCCTGAAGAAGGATGATGGTTTGTACCAGCAGGAAATATGTTTCAAAGATGGAAGCCCTGTGACAAGGGAAACGTGGCTGATGTATAATCAATCCTTTGAAAATCTAACCGTAGTGGACCGGTTTGTCAATCATTTGAGAGAATGGAATGGGAAAGATTAGATTTTCTTATCGGAATGATGAGAAAAAAAGTATTAGACACGAATGTAATTTTTGATTAAGGTATAGGCAACTGCTGATGTAAAAGGGGAGAAGAAAGTATGGCATTATATAAGCTTGGGGTACTAGAAGGAGACGGGATTGGACCGGAGATTGTCCAAGCAACAATTAAGCTTGTCGAAGCAATTATGGAAAAGCATGATGTAAAAGTGGAGTGGGTTCCACTTTTAGTTGGCTGGAAAGGCATAGCAGAAACCAATCATCCATTGCCAGAGGAAACGAAAAAAGCGTTGGAGAATTGTCATGCTTGGCTGCTTGGACCGCATGATTCAGCTTCTTATCCTGAAGAATTTAAATCGATCCGTAATCCGAGTGGTGAGCTGCGCCATCACTTTGATTTATATGCGAATATTCGTCCGGCTAAAAGCATTCCAAGTATCAAGGGTGTTGTAGAGGGAGCAGATCTCGTAATCTATCGGGAAAATACAGAAGGATTCTATGTTGATCGCAATATGTACCGTGGTGTCGGAGAATTTCAGATTACAAAGGATGTTGCAATTACAACAGGTGTTTTTTCAAGACAGGCCATTGAACGGATAGCCCATGCAGCCTTTCAAAAAGCTATGCAGCGTAAGAAGAAAGTAACAATCGTGCATAAAGCAAATGTCATTCGGATAGGGTCGGGCATGTTTTTAGATATTTGTAAAGAAATCTCAAGGGAGTATCCAGAGGTCGAGGTTGACGATTACCATGTGGATGCAATGTGTGCACATGTGGTTCGACGAATTCAGGATTTTGATGTTATCGTTACAGAGAATATGTTCGGAGATATACTGTCCGATTTAACGGGAGAGTTGATTGGCAGTTTGGGACTTGCACCTTCGATAAATACAAATCAAGAGATCGCTATGGCACAAGCAGCTCACGGATCAGCACCAGATATTGCTGGAAAAGACCTTGCTAATCCAATTGGGATGATGCTATCTACGGCTCTATTATTCGAATGGATGAGTGAAAGGTTTGGGGACAGCAGGTTAGAGATAGTAGGTAATAAGATTGAAGAAAGCTTGCACCGAACACTATTGGATGGAATTAAAACGAAAGATTTAGGTGGAGATAAAGGTACCCAAGGGTTCACTGCTGAGGTTTTAAATAGGATTCTCTAGTTATAAAATAAATTTATTGAATACGCTAAAAAAACAGTATTTTATTTATGTTAATAACAGCCCTATACTGAGCGTAGAAGATAAATTTAACTAGGGAGGATTAAGCATGAGTAACCAAAACAAAGCTTACGATGTAATTGTTGTGGGAACGGGAAATGCAGCACTTTGCTCAGCAATCGCAGCAAAAGAGAATGGTGCCAATGTACTTATTTTAGAACGTGGACCAAAAGAAAAACGTGGTGGAAATTCTTTTTTCACAGATGGGGCTATTCGTTTTGCCTATCAAAACAAAGGTGAACTAGAGCCCATATTGAATCAACTATCCCCCAAAGACTTTCAAAATACGGTTATGCCAGATTATGATACGGAAGATTACTATAATGATATTATGAATGTGACGGAAGGAAAGAGCGACCCTAACTTAGCGCGACAGCTTGTTGACAAGTCGTACGATACGATTCAGTGGATGAAGAGCCAAGGTGTGCAATTTGAGTTAAACGAGAATCAATCCTTTAACAATAATGGAGTGCAGCAATTTTGGGGAGGTCTCCCAGTAAAAACAAATCGCAAAGGTATCGGGCTTATTGAAGCACTTATTAATAAGGCTGAAGATTTAAGTATAGAAATTCGCTATAATACGAGAGCTATCGGGTTACAGACAACTAACCAAAAGGTAAGCGGTATCATCGTGGTGGAAAATGGTGAGGAAAAGCAAATTCCTGCAAAATCAGTTGTGCTGGCATGTGGAGGCTTTGAAGCAAACAAAGAAAAACGGGCCAAATATTTAGGGGGAGAATGGGAGAAGGCTAAGGTAAGAGGGAGCGAATACAACACAGGTGATGGTTTAGATATGGCGATAGAAGCTGGAGCGCAGCCATATGGAGACTGGTCAGGCTGCCATGCGCATACGACCGATTTTCAAGCTCCACAAGTCGGGGATTATGGTAAACCAGGAGATATTTATAAAAAATCTTCTTATCCACTCGGGCTAATTGTCAATATCAAAGGAGAACGCTTCGTGGATGAGGGAGCAGATTTTCGGAATTATACGTACGCAAAGTATGGAAAAGAAACGCTGCGCCAGCCAGAACAAAAAGCATTTCAATTGTTTGATGAGCAGGTTCGTCCTTTGCTGCGAGCAGAATATAATTTAGAAGAAGCAACGTGTATCAAGGCAAACACAATTGAAGAACTTGCTGATAAAATGAATATTGATAAAGCTAGATTCATAGAAACGATAGTGGAATATAATCAAGCGGTTCAAGAAGGGGAGTATAACCCAGCCATCAAAGATGGAAAGGGAACGAAGGGTATAACGCCATCAAAGAGTAATTGGGCGCTTCCGTTTAATCAGGCACCATTTTATGCTTATCCGGTAACATGTGGAATTACCTTCACATTTGGAGGGATTCATGTTAATGAAAAAGGGGAAGCACTAGATAAAAATCAATCACCGATTCCAGGTTTATTTGCAGCAGGTGAGATGGTAGGTGGCTTATTTTATCATAACTATCCAGGTGGATCTGGATTAATGTCTGGTGCTGTATTTGGCAAGTTAGCGGGAGAGTCTGCAGCGAGTTATGTGCTTGAGCCTGTGGGGGCGACTCATAAAGAAAATTAATAGATACGAGGCACTTTGAAGAAACAAGAATTCCCAGCATTCTATTGCTGGGAATTCTTGTTTAGCTAATAATCGGCTGGAATCTAATTGAAGTATTAAAACCTATCCAACGAAAAATAACCTATATCCAATGAGCTCTTCCCATGAATAACCATCTGGCTTAACAGCTCTCCCACACCACTGCTAAACTTAAATCCATGTCCTGAAAATCCGCAAGCAGTTATGACATTTTGATAGTTTGGAAGTCGATCGATTATGAAGTTTCCATCTGGTGTGTTTGTATAGGTGCATACTTTTCCTTGTTTGTGCTTTAAGTCAGCAGACATATATTGGTGGATAAATTGTGTGACATCTTGCTCGTCTTCCGGATATGTACCAAATGCTTTTAATGTCTCTATTGTTTGGACAGGGTATCCTCCATCATGTCTTCCAATTTTAATGCCAGCCCCCTCAATACTTGGAAAGCCGTAGTAGATTTCATTTGCATTATCATAGGACCAAGCTGGGAATGTATGCGAATGGTATATATCTTTCTTTGCCTCAAACCAGGAGAATGTTTTTCGCACCGGTTGCAATGGCAACTCGTAGCCGAGTAAGGATAAAATCTGGTTTGTTCCCTTTCCAGCTGTTATAATGAGCTGTTGTGCTTCAATATGCTGATCAGCTAGCTCAATTGTTGTAAGATCGTTCGTTACATTCAAATGCTGTACCTGACTATTTGTGTATAGATTCGCACCGTGTTTTATTGCAAGGTCACGGTAGGCAATAATAGCTTCTTCACTCATTAAAACTCCTGAATTTGTTTCGAAGCAACCAATTAGAGAATCTGGCAGATGATAACCGGGCCATCTTTTATTTATCTCTTGGGCGGTTAATATCTCAGCAGATAACTTATATTTTTCAACAGATTGCATGACATTTTGTAGAAAAGTAGATTCCTTAGAACCAATATTTAATACCCCTGTTTGATGAAAAAGCTTTCGATTTGAAGCTTGTTCAAGCTCATACCATAATTCTTGTGAACGTAATGCCAAAGGAACATAGCTATCACCTTCCCCATAAGCATGCCGAATAATTCGAGTTTCGCCATGGTGAGATCCATTAGAATGAGGCGGATTATTGGAATCAATTAAAGCTACTGTTTTGCCATTCTTGGCAAGATAATATCCGGCTGCCATCCCCATAGAACCAGCACCGATTATTGCAACATCGTAGATCATGATTTGCGCTCCTTTAATTTTTATACAATTATTTTAATCGAATATACAAAGTAGCTCAATCCAAATCTACTAAAATTAGTTTGATTGTTAAGGAGTAACATCTTATATAAATAGAAATGAGTATAATTATTCATTTGCTATGCAACATTTTTTAAGATATTATGGTATAATCCATAAACGGAAGTATTTTGAATTGGAGGCAATAGTGTGTCACTCGTGAAAGATTTTGAAAATATAAAAGATAAACTTATTAAAATTAGTAATCAATTGTATGAAAATCCAGAGCTTGGAGATCAAGAATTTGAATCTATGAAGCTACTGGTTGAATATTTACGTTCCCACAATTTCGAAGTGGAAACAGGCATTGTAGATCGTCCGACAGCTTTTCGGGCAGAGTTTTCCAGCGAAAAGCCAGGACCAACAGTTGCGTTTCTAGCAGAATATGACGCGCTGCCTGGAATTGGCCATGGCTGTGGTCATAATTTAATCGCAACGATGGCAGTTGGTGCTGGAGTTGTTCTTAGTAAGCATGTACAAGAAATAGGCGGGAAGGTCGTTGTTCTTGGAACTCCTGCCGAGGAAACAAATGGAGCGAAAGTACCAATGGCTGAGCAAGGAACTTTTGATGATATTGATGTGGCGATGATGGTGCATCCAGCTGACGTTTCTTCTGAAAGTGGACCGATGCTGGCAATGGATGCTCTGCAATTTGATTATACTGGAAAAGCATCCCATGCAGCTGCTTCACCTGAAGAAGGGATTAATGCGCTGGATGCTGTTATTCAATTATTTAATGGAATCAACGCATTACGAGAGCATGTTCCGTCAGATGTACGAATGCATGGCATCATTACGGAAGGGGGACAGGCCGCAAACGTAGTGCCGGAGAAAGCTGTCGCTCAATTTTATATTCGCGCAAATGAGCGCAAGGTTGTAGATGAGGTAGTGCAAAAGGTAAGAAATATTGCAGATGGTGCAGCATTAATGACAGGTGCATCTGTTGCAATATCAAATTATGAATTGAGCTATGACAATATGGTCACAAATAATGTACTATCGGACGTATTTACTAAAAATCTAAAAGCGCACAGTCCGCACCCTGTCCATCCAGCTGTAGCTGCAACTGGTTCGGCCGATATGGGAAATGTAAGTCAAGTGGTACCATCGATCCATCCATTTGTTGGAATGAATAAGCCTGGACTTGTATTCCATACGAAAGAGTTTGCAGATCAAACGATTACGAAAGATGGCGAGACAGCAATTGCTGATGCAGTGCTTTCCTTAGCACAAACTGGTTATGACATTATGACGGATCAAGATTTACTATCCGCCATAAAAACCGAATTTGAAAAACGATAAGTTCAGTTTTTACATGGTTACAGGTAGTGAATTGCCGCTTCTTAGCTGTTTGTAGCGGTTCACTGCCTGTTATTTTTTTATATACAACACGTGAGAATATACAGAAGGAGAGATTTTTAATGCATGACGATACGATTTCTAATGAAGGAAATCTGAAAAGAAAGAAAAGGAAATTTGAATTCCCCCATGTATTCGCATTGTTATTTGGCTTAATCATTATTACCGCTTTATTTACATATATCGTTCCAGCTGGTGAATACGAACGAGAGGTAAATGATGCAGGAAGAACAGTTGTAGTGGACGGAACGTATCAGCAGGTTGAGTCAAATCCGACTAGCCCTTTTGGGATTTTAGAAGCTGTGCATAAGGGGATGGTTAATGGAGCTGAAATCATCTTTTTCATTTTTATTGTTGGTGGAGCTTTTGGGATTCTGAATGCTACAAAAGCAATTGAAACCGGACTCGCGAATGTTTCAGCAAAAATGGCCGGAAAGGAAATTTATCTCATACCGGTTGTTATGTTATTATTCGCACTGGGCGGTGGAACATTCGGGATGTCGGAAGAAACAATTCCATTTATCTTAATATTAGTTCCATTAGCAATCAAGATGGGATTCGATTCGCTTGTCGGAGCGGGAATGGTTATAGTAGGATCCTGTGCAGGCTTTACAGCATCATTTATGAATCCTTTTACGGTTGGTGTGGCTCAGGGAATTGCAGAATTACCGCTGTTTTCCGGGATGGGAATTCGTTTTATTATCTGGCTTATTTTTGTCGCATTTAGTATTGCATTTGTCATGATTTATGCCAAAAAAGTTAAGAAAAACCCGGAAACCAGTTTGATGTATGAGATTGACAAGCGAAGGATTATGGATGATGCTGAACATGACCCTATAATAATGCAGTTAACTCCTAGACATGCGATTATTATTGGTCTGTTATTTTTAACGATTATTGGACTTGCGATTGGGGTAACTTATTTTGATTGGTATATCATGGAAATCGCTTCCTTGTTCCTGCTGATGGGCGTTATCGCAGGTTTTGTTGCTAAGCTAAGGGTGAACCAGATTGCTGAATCCTTTGTAGACGGCTGCCGAGAACTTGTTGTAGGTGCACTAGTAGTCGGAATGGCTTACGGTATCCTGGTCGTACTAGAGGAAAGTAATACAATTGATACGATTTTATATAGTCTATCGGGTGCAATTGGTCAATTGCCAACAACATTTTCTGCGATGGGAATGTATGCAACGCAAAGCTTTTTAAACTTCCTTGTGCCATCAGGTAGCGGGCAAGCTGCATTGACAATGCCTATTATGACTCCATTATCTGATTTAACAGGTGTAAGCAGGCAAACAGCTGTACTGGCATTTCAATTAGGTGACGGGATTTCGAATGCAATTACTCCTACATCTGGTGTTCTAATGGCATCGCTCGCATTGGCAAAAATACCGTGGATAAAGTGGATTAAATGGGTTTGGCCTGTTATAGTGTTATCTTATATTGTTGGGGCGATTATTATTACGATTGTGCATTTGTTTGTTTGGACGATCTAGAGTTTGGTGTGTTAGTGTGAGATATATTTTTTAGAGTGAGTGGAATTTTAGAATTTGCAAAGTGATATAAAAAAAAACAAAGCAGAAAGATTTACTATTTCTGCTTTGTTTTATTTTATAATAAGGATTCATTAGCGCTTAGGGGCTCTATAACCAGCATTTTCGGCGTCGGTAGTTGAGCAAAACCATTGTGCTACATTTTTTGTTTGATTGTAGTATGTACTTCCTGGGACATGATAAATTCCACTGTTACTACCTTTAATATCACAGCTGTCTGTTTCTGATTCCTCTGAGTAGTCATTGGAAGTCGTAGAGCTGCTTGATGCTTGAGCTGAATTAGAGCTAGTACTATTATTATTATTATTATTCTCGCTTGATTTAGCCCCACTAGTACTTTTATTTTGGGTACTAGAGCTGCTCGTAGGACTTGTTTCTTTTTCTTCTAATTTTTTCCTTAATGATGCTTTTTCATCCTTCAGTTGTTCGATATTCTCCGCAAGTAATTCGTTCTCTTCTTCAACAGATTTATAATCTTCCTTTAGCTCTTTCTTTTTCTTTTGTAGAGATTCATAATTCTTTTGTAATTTTTCATGTTCATTTTCTATAGTGGTAATTTCCTCGTTTAGTGCAATTATTGTACTTTCAAGGTCAGCAAATTCATCCTGTAAATTAGAATTACTTTCCTCTAATTCTGAGATATTTGCAGTTAATTTTTCGTTTTTCTCTAATTCTTCATCTAAGTTTTGTTGAACGGTCGCTTCAGAATCACCTATAGTAATGACTATAAATGCTAAAAATGCAAAGATCCCTAAAATTGAGTAAACTACCTTCTTCCATACCTTTTTATCCTTCGATCGAAACCATAAATAACCCCCATCACTGCCAAAAATAAAAGTGCAATCAATGCTTCTATCAACCGAAATCCTCCTTTTGAAATGGATATATAGAACTATATATTTCCCAAAAAAATTACATATAGTGCATTATATGTAATCTTTGTTCTATTAAAATTTAATGTATGACTAAAGCATAAACATATGAAATTAGTTTTTGGTAAATTAGATTGCTAAAAAAATGAAATATTGAGAAACTAAAGACTGCAAAATATTATTTCTTAACTTCAGTATAGCTGTTTATATAAAAAAAGGAAGTAATATCATTACATAGAAATACAAAAAAGACCTAATCCCATCGATTAGGTCTTTCACTTTCCTCTCAACCACTCAATCAACCATTAACTTGTTGCTCAGCAACTCCATAAGATTTCTGCTTAATCATACCATGTGGGTCGATAACGAATTTACGAGATACACCACCGTCAAATGCTTTATAACCATCTGGAGCTTCACCGATGGAAATAACCGTTGCATTAACTGCTTTGGCAATTTGTGCTCTGCCACTTAAAATAGCTTTCATTAAATCACGATTATATCGCATAACTGGAGTTTGTCCAGTTACAAATGTATGTGCCTTTGCAAATCCAAGTCCGAAGCGGATCTTTAATGTTCCTTCTTTTGCATCGTTATCAGCTGCCCCTGGATCCCCAGTTACATATAGTCCTGGAATTCCTAAGCGCCCTCCAGCTCTAGTTACACCCATAATTGAGTTTAATACAGTAGCAGGAGCTTCGCCGGCGTCTTTTCCGTGACCACTCGCTTCAAAGCCTACCGCATCAACTGCACAGTCTACTTCAGGCGTACCAAGAATTTGCTCGATTTGCTCACCGAGATCATCATGCTCACGTAAGTTTACGGTTTCACAGCCGAAGCTTCTTGCTTGTTCGAGTCGTTCTTCATTTAAATCGCCAACGATAACAGCCGAAGCGCCTAATAATTGTGCGGAGTGTGCAGCGGCTAAGCCTACAGGACCTGCACCGGCAACATATACCGTTGATCCGGTTTTGACACCTGCACTAACTGCACCATGATATCCGGTAGGGAAAATATCGGATAGCATCGTTAAATCAAGAATCTTCTCTAATGCTTGATCGCGGTCAGGGAATTTTAATAATTGGAAATCCGCATAAGGGACCATAACATATTCTGATTGACCGCCGACCCAGCCGCCCATATCAACATAGCCATAAGCCGAACCAGGACGATCAGGGTTAACATTCGTACAAATATGTGTATCCTGCTGCTTACAATTTTGACAGCGTCCACAGGCAATGTTAAATGGAACAGATACGATGTCTCCTTTTTGGATAAATTCCACATCACTTCCAACCTCGATAACTTCACCTGTAATTTCATGCCCAAGAACTAAACCGCTTGGAGCCGTAGTACGACCTCTTACCATATGTTGGTCACTACCGCAGATATTAGTGGAAATTACCTTTAAAATGACCCCATGATTACATTTTCTTCCTACGTTTAAAGGATTAACTCCTGGGCCATCACGAAGTATTAGATCAGGATACCCAATATCCCGCACTTCTACTTCTCCAGCTTTAACATATACAACTGCTTTGTTACTCATACTACCACTCCTTATAAAATGATATTAGAGATGCTTGTCTATGAAAGCGCTTGATTCTAATGTTCAATATAACATCAAATCGTATTGGTTTCAACAATAATTGAAATATTTTAATTATTTTATATAGTCTTAAACTATTGTTCGATACAATCACACAGACTAATAGTTTTAGAACAAAAGACTTATTAATGTTGAAGAGTAGAATTTTCAAGTTATTGGGTAAATTAAATAAGAAGTTTCGTACCATATATATTTTCAAGGGCAAGTAATTGACTAAAATTTACTTACATGATAAATTTGGGTTAAAATTTCAAAAAATAAAATATATTAAAAATTAATCATGGCTTTCTATTTAGTTAGCCAGGCTAATAAGGTATATTATGTAAGCCTTTCCATTCAGTTGTTTTATAGTATTGACAACCTTATATCATAATCATATTTAGGAGGATGTGTATGGGAAAAGTTAAAAATCGCTGGTTAATTGCTGCATCTGCAGTAGGGGTTCACATCTCAATTGGCTCTGCCTATGCTTGGAGTGTTTTTACTAACCCTATGGTGGCTCAATATGGATGGGAAACAACGGAAATATCGCTTGCTTTTAGTATTGCTATTTTTATGCTTGGTTTTTCTGCTGCCTTTATGGGAAGGTTTGTGGAAAAGCAAGGACCAAAGAAGTCTGCCATGCTTGCTGCGATATTTTTTAGTGTTGGTGTAGCTGGATCTGGATTAGCAACAGCTTTTGAGTCCTTATTTTTATTGTATGTATTTTATGGTGTAATTGGTGGAATCGGTTTAGGGATTGGTTATATTGCTCCTGTATCAACATTAGTAAAATGGTTTCCTGATCGCCGAGGCCTCGCTACTGGATTAGCAATTATGGGATTTGGTTTTGCAGCACTTTTAAGTGGACCAGCAGCTGCAGCTCTGATTGATATGGTCGGTATTTCCAATACTTTCTATGTGCTTGGTGCAGTTTATTTTATTGTGATGATACTTGCAGCACAATATTTATCTCCACCACCAGAGGGGTGGGCACCAAAGGGATTTAAAGAAAGCGGGCAAAATGGTGCGCGTAAAATTAAAGCGGATCTATCACAGCTGACAGCAAATGAGGCAATTAAAACACGTCGTTTCTGGATGCTTTGGTGCATGCTTTTCTTAAATGTTACTTGTGGAATTGCGGTGATTGCTGTAGCTTCGCCGATGGCACAGGATATAGCTGGGATGACACCGATAGCTGCAGCTGCAATGGTAGGAATAATGGGATTATTTAATGGTGGTGGAAGACTGGGCTGGGCATCATTATCCGATTATATTGGAAGGCCGAATGTATATACGGCTTTTTTTGTCCTCCAAATTATCGCGTTTTTCATGCTGCCCTTCGCGTCGAATGGAATTGTTTTTCAAATCCTTATTTTTACGATATTAACTTGTTATGGTGGAGGGTTTGCATCAATACCAGCTTATATTGGTGATCTCTTTGGAACCAAACAGCTTGGAGCGATTCATGGATATATTTTAACTGCATGGGCGGTTGCTGGGGTAGTTGGTCCAATTCTACTATCCTTAATCTACGACTCTACGAATAGTTATAATTTAACGATGATGATTTTTGGTATCTTATTTATCATCGCATTTGCTATTTCTATCTGGATCCGGGCAGATATTAATCGTTTACGAAATGCACAACAAGCTACAAATCAAAAGCTTGGTGTAGCTGTAACAAAGTAAGCTGAATGTACATTAATAAAAGGAAACTGGAGGGATAAATGTTGGGAGAAACAAAGCACACAGGGCCTATCAAGCTACCGAAAAAGCCTGATCCAGCACTATGGGCAAGTAAGGTTCCGTTCGGTTTAGGAAAAATTAAGCCACATCATATCCGTGATACGATGAAGGTTGTTTGGGAGAATAAAGATAATTTACCATACGCTACGAGAATTCTTACACAAGGTGTATGTGACGGTTGCGCATTGGGTGTCTCTGGACTTTATGATCAAACATTAACAGGTCCGCATGTATGTACAACACGATTAAATGTCCTTCGTTTAAATACGATGTCTGCGATTGAAGAGCGTGTATTAAATATGGATATAGAAGATTTACGAAAAATGAGCAGTACGGAGTTGCGGAAGCTCGGTCGAATTCCTTATCCACTTATTCGTAAGGCAGGAGAGAGAAAGTTTAGTCGTATTTCATGGAATGATGCGCTGGGTAAAATCGCGGACAAAATGAGAGAGCTTGACCCGAAACGTTATGCATTTTATACAACTTCACGAGGGATTACGAATGAAGTTTACTATACGGTTGGCAAGGTTGCACGTTTCTTAGGTACAAATAATATCGACAATGCATCGAGAATCTGTCATTCTCCTTCGAAAACGGCACTAAATCGCTCGATCGGAGTCGGCGCATCTACTTGTAATTATAAGGATTGGATTGGAACGGATGTCCTGATTTTCTGGGGATCTGTTGCCGCTAACAATCAACCAGTTTCAACGAAGTATATGTATGCAGCAAAACGCAAAGGCACGAAAATCATTATTATTAATCCATACCATGAGCCAGCGATGGATAATTATTGGGTACCATCGATTGCAGAGTCCGCATTATTCGGAACAAAAATAGCGGATGATGTGTACCAAGTGAATATTGGTGGTGATATTGCCTTTATGCATGGCATCATGAAGCATTGGTTTGAAATGGAAGAGATGGAGCATGGATCAGCAATCGATCATGATTTCGTTTCCCAGCATGCAAATGGGCTTGAGGAATTACGAGAAAAGGTCACTGCTTATGATTGGGATCAACTTGTCACATCATCAGGTATCCAGAAGCATCGGATGATTGAACTAGCGGAACTGCTTGCGAAATCGAAATCAGCTGTCTTTGTATGGTCAATGGGGCTAACGCAACATCGATTTGGCACAGATAATATCTCCCAAGTTGCAAACCTAGCATTACTTAGAGGGTTTTTAGGAAGAGAACATTGCGGGTTAATGCCAATCCGTGGTCATTCTGGTGTACAAGGATCTGGAGAAATGGGAGCAGACCCGTTCGTACTACCTGGTGGCGGAATGGACAAGGGAAATAGAGAACGAGTAGAAAAGGTTTGGGGATTTGATATTCCAGAGTGGCAAGGAGATATCGTTGGGGTATCGTTAGAAAATGCGGTCTTGCCTGAGGAACATGAACGTAAATTAGATCTTTACTATTTATCTGGTGGTAATTTCTTAGAAACAATGCCAGATCCTGATTTTGTCAAGCGATGTTTGGAAAATATAGATATTCGTGTGCACCAGGATATTATTTTTAATACGTCAACATTTGCTGATGCGAGAGAAGCTGTGATTGTTTTACCTGCGATGACAAGATATGAGCAGCCTGGTGGTGGTACTTCTACCTCTACAGAACGAATGGTATATTATTCACCGGAAATTAAGGGACCACGTATTGAGGAAGCGCGGATGGAATGGGAAATATACGTTGATCTTGCTAAACGGGTAAAACCTGATCAGCAGCATTTAATTGATTTTAATACAGCGGATGAAATACGTGCAGAAATTGCCAAGGCAGCACCAAACTATGAAGGGATTCAGCATTTGAAAAATCGGGGTGATGTGTTTCAGTGGGGAGGGGCATGGCTTTGTGAAGGTGGAGTATGTCCGACACCAGGTGGAAAAGGAAACTTGATAACTGTAGAATTGCCAGAGCTTCGCAAGCCTGAAGGACATTTTTATGTCACAACACGTCGTGGCAAACAGTTTAATTCGATGATCTATGGAGAAAAAGATCCGTTTAATGATGCGGATCGATATGATGTATTAATGAATGAAGCAGATGGGACAGAGATCGGCATAAAAGAAGGCGATGCAATTGTTGTATACAATCAGCACGGAACATTCCATGGCCGTGCAAAATTTGTAGCGGTCAAACGAGGAAATATTGAAGCACATTGGCCAGAAGGAAACATGCTTATTCCAAAGGGTGTTTATGAAGAATTTGCGGGAATTCCAGAATATAATGCAGCCGCAATCGTTGAAAAGGCGGAAACATATTTTGCTCAAAAAGATACAAAATATGTGGAAAAAAGAGTAGAAGAGCTTGAAGTAGATATTAGCTAGGGGGGCTAAGATGACTGATGTGAAAGAGGATGGCTGGGAAATAATCCGATTTAATGGGCATTCCCAGTCCATTTTACATGAAGAGGTTGCAATCGAAGCACCGCTCACGATTAGGATTAATGGAAGTGAATTTGCAACGATTGTATGTTCACCGTCCAATCAAAGTGATCTAGTCATCGGCTTTCTTGCCTCAGAAGGGGTAATTCGGTTTAAGGATGAAATAAGGCGAATCTCAATAGACGAGAAACTCGGCTTTGCTTATGTGGATCTGTATAAACAGATCGATCCTTCTCAAATTGACCACTCGAAACGCTTTATCGGTTCTTGCTGCGGGAAAAGCCGACAGTTTTATTTTAAAAGTGATGTAAAAACGGCCAAAACGATAACGAGTAAGCTATCAATAACAGTCGATCAATGCTTTCAGTTAATGAAAGAACTGCAAACGAATTCGGAGCAATTTATTCGTACAGGCGGTGTCCATAATGCAGCACTTGCTACTTGCGAAGGAATACTTACGATAAGGACCGATATCGGACGCCATAATGCATTGGATAAAATATATGGGCATATTATTCATGAAAAAATAAGAGTGGCAGATAAACTTATCGTTTTTAGTGGTCGGATTTCATCGGAAGTATTGCTGAAAATATCTAAAATAGGTGTTGGCATTCTCCTTTCTAAATCTGCACCGACAGATTTGGGATTGCAGCTAGCAGCTGATCTAGGCATTACGACGATTGGCTTTGCCAGAGGAAATAAAATGAATGTATATACACATCCAGAACGGATAATCAATACAGCAATGAAGGCACCATGAAAAGAGATTGTGAATCAGCACTCCATATAACCTATTTTGCATGTATAATAATAAAATACTGCTATTATTACAATTAGCCCCATGTGTTCTTTGAACACATGGGGCTAATTGTAATTGATATTATAGTTGATCTAAGATTTTAAATAACATATAAATTGGGAAATGATCTATTATTATTACTATTTTTAGAGCGGTTTAAATTAAGTCTATAAGTATGTATAATGGATGTCGTGACTAAATTTGGTTATATTTTTCAGAAAATTATTCATTTAAATTTAATAGGAGGATTACTTTATGGCAAAAGGAAAGAAGGGATTTTTTCAGCGTTTCTTGGATTTTGTTGAAGCATCCGGAAATAAACTTCCGCATCCAGTAACATTATTTGCTATTTTAGCTCTGATTGTATTACTGTTATCAGCTGCCTTCCAACCGTTGGGAATAAGTGTAGAACATCCTGGAGAAGAAGGATCAACTGTTGAAATCAAGAATTTACTAAGTGCGGAAGGCATCCAGTATATATTTTCAAGTTTGACAGATAACTTTATTGGTTTCGCTCCACTAGGTGTTGTTCTCGTAACGATGCTTGGTATCGGTGTTGCCGAACGGACAGGCTTGATAAGTGCATTATTACGTGGATTTGTATTATCCGTACCAAAGCGGTTTATTACACTGGGGTTAGTTTTTGCCGGTATCATGTCAAGTGTAGCCTCTGATGCTGGCTATGTTGTACTGCCACCACTTGGTGCAATGATTTTTGCGGCACTTGGCAGACATCCGCTAGCTGGACTTGCAGCAGCATTTGCTGGTGTTTCAGGTGGATTTAGTGCGAATCTATTATTATCAGGTACGGACGTACTGCTTGGAGAGTTGACGATTGCTGGAGCAGCAATAATTGACCCGGCGTATGCAGAAACCATGAATATTGCAATGAATTGGTTTTTCATCGCAGCATCTGTATTTGTGTTGACGTTTATCGGAGCTTGGGTAACCGAGCGAATTGTTGAACCTCGACTTGGAGCATATAATGGGGATCAGAAGGAAAAACTGGACGGGCTTCAATCGATTGAGAAGAAAGGACTTATCTGGTCTGGTGTTGCGGTGTTTGTCGCTTTAGTACTGGCATTACTGCTTGTGTTGCCGCCAAATGCGCCATTGCGTGGCACAGAAGGAGATTTGATGGCACAAATTATCCAATCACCATTTATGAGTTCATTAGTTCCAATTATCGCGATTCTATTTTTTGTTCCTGGACTTGTTTATGGTATTGTTACGAAATCAATTCGAAACGATAAAGATGTTGCAGCGCAAATGTCCGATACGATGGCTTCCATGGGAATGTTTATTGTACTGGCCTTTACTGCAGGTCAATTTGTTGCATTCTTTAACGAGTCGAATATGGGACTAGTTCTCGGAGTATACGGTGCAGAATTTTTGGATAGTGTTAACCTAACTGGAATACCATTAATTGTTACATTTATTCTCATCACAGCGGTCATAAACATATTTATTGGAAGTGCCACTGCAAAATGGGCAATGATGGCTCCAATCTTTGTGCCAATTATGATGCAGATGGGCTATTCCCCGGAACTGACACAAATGGCATACCGGATTGCAGATTCGTCAACAAACATTATTTCACCGTTAATGACGTACTTTGCAATAATTATTGCATTTGCCCAGAAGTATGATAAGAAAATGGGGATTGGGACATTAGTATCGGTTATGGTACCATACTCTATGTTCTTCTTAATTGGCTGGACAATCATGCTAATTATATGGTTCCTGTTCGGAATTCCGCTTGGACCTGGTGGACCGCTTCACTATTAATGAATATTGAAAAGCATCGCCCTTTGTAGCGATGCTTTTGTTTTATGCAGAAAATTATACTATTTCATCTTCCGCTTATTTTTAGTTGTTATTGTAAACATCCAATGCTGCCTGCAACGCTTTACCAACCTGAATAGGAGCATTGTGACGGATCAATACTGCTTCTAATCCTGCTAATGCAAACAGAACATTTTCTTTCCGGCAGCTATAACCCATTGTGCCAATTCGCCAGATTTTTCCTTGTAGAGGACCAAATGAACTTGCAATTTCAATTGTAAATTCATCAAGCAGCATTTTCCGTACGGATTCACCATCAATTCCTTCTGGTATTGTGACACAGGTAACTACGGGGAGTTTGGAGTCAAAATTCCCAAATATATCTAATCCCATTGCTTCAATACCAGCTATTAGAGCCTGTTCGTGATGCTTGTGACGAGCAAAACGTTCTTCTAATCCTTCTTCAAGTACAATCCGAAGTCCTTCATGAAGAGCATAAATCATAGAAGTTGCTTCTGTATGGTGATTTAAGCGTCTCGGACCCCAGTAATCTTGAAGCATACTGACGTCAAAGTAATTGCTTTTTATAAAAGGATTGCTTCCAAGATTTTGTCTGTCATCTTCTGTTTCAATCCCTTTTTCAACTTTCTTTCTGGCTTGAATTACTTTTTCAATTCTATCATTATACGTAATTGGTGCCATCCCAGACGGAACAGATAAGCATTTTTGTGTACCGCCAACGATACCATCAATAAACCATTCATCTACTTTTACAGGAGTACCCCCGATGGATGCAACAGCATCAACAACAAACAGTATATCTTGTTCTCTGCAAGCTTTACCAATTTCTTCTAAAGGCTGCATTTGACCTGTTGATGTTTCACCATGCACGATTGCTGTAATTTTCGGGTTTACTTTTTTCATTTCTTTGATTACTGCTTCTGGGTCAAAAACTTCTCCCCATTCACATTCCATCGTGTGAACCTCTGCACCGTATCGTTCGCAAATCTCATTTAATAAATAACCAAATCTTCCATATATCGGAATGAAAACTTTATCTCCTGGTTCAATAATACTGCAAAGCAGCGCTTCAGCACCTGATCTTGACGTTCCATCAATCGGGAAAGCCCATTTATTTTTTGTCTGAAAAAGTTCTCGAAGCATGTTCATTACACGATCCATGATTTCAGTAAAAGCTGGATCAAACTGACCTAGTATAGGAGTAGCCATTGCCCGAAGCACACGTGGCTCAGCTTCTACCGGTCCTGGAGTCATAATCGTTCTAGCTGGTGTGTTTAGTTCTGTGTACATAGTTGAATTTCTCCTTTTTATCGATTAATTTATAAAAGATTCAGTTTTTATAAATTTACTGGATATATTAACTAGACTAACTAGTGTGGAATGGAGGATGTAAAATATGAAATGTTAAGCTATTGTTTAAATTAATTAACGATTCTAATATTGTACTAAAAATTTGATGATATATCATTAAGCATTCTGCACTATTTATTATGTTTAATTTTGTGCAAAACGAACAACTTCTATTATTTGATTAAGGGAAAGATATATTTTGATGCCTGTAAAAGAGAAGAATAAAAAAACCATCCATGTGGTGCTTCCTTGGATGGTTTATGTAAAAGTTAGCGGAAGATAGGTTCAAAGGATGTAAGAGAAGATGAATGCAACAGATTGATTAGAGCTGGCTAGTCCAATTAGTGGTTAATTCACCTATTAAATACAATGGAAAAAAAACCTCCACGCTGTTTCTCTTTCTTCTTCTTATCTTGCATATCACGCATCGTTTCTAGCAAGCGAAAGTCTCGGGTTCGAATATTTTCCTCTACATTGTTTTGTCGATCTAGCAGCTCCATTAGTTCGTGATAGTATGTGGTCTGCTGCTGTCGTAACTCCTGCAGTTCTTTCATGATTGCTTTGTTAAGCTGTCGCTGTTCATCCAGTGCAACAGCTAATTGTTTTAACCCTTCGTAAACTTGTGGCTGAAAAGATGGAATGTTTGCAGTTGTATTGTCCGAAGTGGTTGCACTGTTTTCTATTAATGCTTGTTCGATAATGCTAATTGGTTCGTTTGCTTCTTTCAGATGGGCGATTAATTGAAAAAGTGCTAATGCGCTAGCTTCATATCTTGTAGTTCTTCCTTGAGTACCCTGAACAGTCGGAAGGTATGGTTTAAATTGATTTCGCCATTCTTGTACGGTTGTCCGTGGACGGCCGAGTTGTTTTGCAATCTCAGTTAAACTGTAGCTGTGTTGGAAGTTTTCAGTAGCCATATTGCACTCTCCCTTTTGTATTTTGGTCAATAATTGAAGTCGTTAAATAACAGCTTATCTAGTTTGGTTATACTTACGAATTGAGAAAACGAAACTACTGTCAATTAATTGCTGCTAAACAATAACTTCATTTAGAATAGATGTAATCCAGTTTAAATATAGAATCCCCAAGGATACATTGTTTTACAAGAATCTAATATCGCTGAAACTGTTTTATTAGTATTTGTTGCAGGGAAGTTGAATGGGAGACAATTCTTTTTGAAAAAAATATTATCACGTTGTGTAAAATAGTTGAATTGTAGATTGCTATATCCTATTCTAGCGCATTGCTGTTTAGATAGCTGTCGGATTATAAGTGCAAACATGTACAAGTTTTAGCGAATGCACGCTGATTTTGATAGATTTCGTATGGCCTGGAATTATAAATTGTAGGAAATTCGAGTTGAGTTAGAAATTTAGGTTGCTAATTGAATGGATAATCAAATGGCAAAACGAAAACGCTATAAACAAATTTAAAACTTACGAAGGGAAGGGTGCTATCATGCGAAAAGAGAATGGAAATGATGCTGGCTGGAATTTAGAGAATAGCTATTCTCGTTTACCAAATTTATTTTATACAAATCTAAATCCAACTCCTGTCCAGTTACCAGGATTAGTAATTTTTAATAAGAAGTTAGGCAATTCACTTGGACTAAACATCGAGGAGTTAATCAGTGAAAATGGTGTTGAACTGTTGGCTGGTAATCGAATTCCAAAAGGAGCTAATCCGCTTGCGCAAAGCTATGCGGGACATCAGTTTGGGCATTTTACCATGCTTGGAGATGGGAGAGCAATATTATTAGGAGAGCAGGTAACTCCTGATAAAGAACGTTTTGATATTCAGCTGAAGGGGGCGGGAAGGACCCCATATTCTAGGGGCGGTGATGGCCGTGCTGCACTTGGACCGATGTTAAGAGAATATATCATTAGTGAGGCGATGCATGCACTTGGCATCCCTACTTCTCGTAGCTTGGCAATTGTAACCACTGGGGAATTTATTATGCGTGAAACTGAACTGCCTGGTGCGATTTTAACCCGTGTTGCTGACAGTCACCTTCGTGTCGGAACTTTTGAGTATGCTGCAAATTGGGGATCGACGGAGGAACTGCGCGCTTTAGCTGATTATGCATTAGAGCGACATTTCTCAGGTGGTGATTTTGGAGAGAATCGTTATCTATACCTGCTTCAGGAAGTAATAAGGCGTCAAGCTATTCTTGTAGCCAAATGGCAACTGGCAGGTTTTATTCATGGTGTAATGAACACCGACAATATGACGATCAGCGGTGAAACGATTGATTACGGTCCTTGTGCATTTATGGATACGTACCATCAGAAAACGGTTTTTAGCTCTATTGATATTAACGGGCGTTACGCTTATGGCAATCAGCCGCAAATAGCTGGCTGGAATCTCGCGCGATTTGCGGAAAGTTTGCTGCCATTACTGCATGAAGATGACGAACAAGCATTGGAGCTTGCACAGGAAGCTGTATCTGGTTTCTCGAATTTGTTTCGTTTTCACTGGATGAAGGGAATGCGAGCAAAATTGGGTATATTTAATGAAGAGCAAGAGGATGTAGCTCTTGTTGAAGACCTTCTTCGTATGATGCAGAAGCACCGAGCGGATTATACGAATACATTTTTGGCACTAACTTTTAATTGGCAGAAGAATTTTGAACTAGCTGATACTCCGGGATTTACGGAATGGTATCAGTCATGGCTGGAAAGATTAGATAGACAGGAAGATTCAAAAGCTTCATCACATCAATTAATGCGGGATAGTAATCCTGCAGTAATCCCACGGAATCATCAAGTGGAAGCAGCGCTTTCTGCCGCAGTCGAAGAGGGAAATTATCATGTGTTGGAGAAGTTACTACATGTTCTAGCTGATCCTTACGCACATACGGACGAGCAATCTGAGTTTACAAGACCGCCTGTGAAAACTGAAACACCTTACCGAACCTACTGTGGTACCTGAATTTAAGTAAATGGGCCAAATATTTTTAATGAAGCATGCACACTTTCGAACTCCCTGCATATATTGATTTCGGTGTGATAAATTTATAGGAAAGGAAGAGGAACAATGGATAAAAGCTTAATCATGCAGTTGAAAAATGTGGACTCAGTTGATAGCGGATATAAAGTCATTGAAGTAAATTTATCTGACTCAACAGAAAGCCTATACGCAGTTTGTACGCCGATAAAAAAACAATAGGATAGGGTTTATTGTTAAAACCATCTCATTTGTACGTTACATACATGGGATGGTTTTTTATTGTTTTTACATTAAAAGAATATATGTGGCTGTATTTCACAGAATAGATGTCATGTGGTTTATGATACGAATAAACATTCAACAAAGTTTATCTTAAGGAAACTTTGTTGAATGGAGGAAATAAAAGAAGCCTCCTTGTGTTTATTGTAGTATAATGATTACTGAAATTTGTAAGCCTTGGTTTCGTAAAGAAAGAAGGTAATTTTTAGTTTCAGTGAAATCATGAGGAGGTAAGTGTTACATGTCTGCGGGTAATGAAAAGGATGAAAGAACAGACAGCTATGTTGAAATAATTGGGGATACTGTTTATGGGAAACATTTAATAAGTACTATTGCAATAAGTATTACGCTAAGCTTAGCAGGCTTTTTTATTGGGAAAAGTATCTTTCCGAAGATTGCTCCAGAAGAAATGGTGCAATCTTATTCATTGCTGCTTGGAATTGCAGGAAGTTTGGTAGCTTTAGTGACGAATACGTTATTATTTAAGCCAAAACGGACATTGAATGAGATGCCAAGCACGAATGACGAATTGGCGGAGGTTTATAAAAAACTACAATTTGATATAGAAGAAGAACGAGAATCTATATTGAATGATCTTGTTACGACAAAAGAAATGAAGGAACAGGGAATCTACGATATGTTTATACAAGATGGGGAGGATAAGCGAAAATGAGTGTATTGGTAATCGCTATTCTCTTAGCAATCTTGGCCGGGGTAGTATTTACATTGCTTGGTTTGATTTCGGGTTCAGATGAAACGGCAATTCTAGTTCCAACTACATTAATTGTTGTCTTGCTAGGTGCACCACCTGAAGCGGTTTTCGCATTTTTTATGTCAGCTATTTTGGCCAAGCATTTAACACACGCTATCCCAACTGCTTTAATGGGAGTTCCAGGAGACACACTTGCAGCTCCGATGCTGGAGCATGCTAACTTTATGCGGAGAATTGGACTGCCGCACATCGCGCTCAGAAAAATGATTTCAGGTGGAATTATTGGTGCTTTTATTGCACTTCCTGTTTCACTTTTATTTGCGATGTTTTTAAGTCAGTTTGGAACATTCTTCCAAGAAAATGCAGGGATTATTTTTACAGGTGCTGCTGTATTAATAGGTTATTTTTCCAAAGGACGATGGGTGAGTATTTTACTTATCTTGCCTTTAGCTTTAGTTATTCAAGGGTTAAATTTAGTTAGTACATCGATTTTGGGGAGTAGTCTATCCATTAGCTTCTTTCTCGGTATCGCAATTGGACCGATGTTGACGGATATTCTTATTGCAACATCAAATAGTGCTCGCCCGATGATTCAGCGGACGAAACCAAATGAATACAAGCTTGCCCCTGAACAGAAATCATGGTCTGGGTACTTTCCAAATCCATTTAAGGTGTTGACGAAAAAACAAACTGCTGCTGTTGGTGGCACTTCTTTTCTGTCATCGTTAACCTTTGCGCTCAGTCCTGTTGGAATGACAGCATTAATGGGGGAAATCGTCGGTTCTCGTGTCAAAGGACAATATAAGAAAACGACAACCAGCTTGTCTACGATGAATGGGGTAACAGAATCTACATACGTTGCAGAGACAATCATTCCATTAGTTGCATTTGGAATCCCGCTAAGTCCTGTCGCTATCGGTCCTGCACAAGCCTTATTTAATGCACCGCCAATTTTCACTGCGGATCCAGTAAATAATTTACATTCGATGATGGATCCAATAGACTTTTTTATTTATGGATTGATTGGCTTAGTGATTGCATCAGTGATTGCTTATCCGTTTTCAATGAATTTTGCCCGTAAAGCTACTGTTTTTGTTTTAAAGCGAATTAATCAGGAAGCAATCATTGGGATGTTTATTGGAATCGTGTGTTTACTGGCATTCTATGAAGGTGGATTGGTCGGAATTGTTGTTACGTTTGCGATGGCAATGGTTGGCGGAATGCTGAATCGTTTTCTTGGGGTCGGAGTTGGTGTTCAGTTCATGATTTTCTACGGATCAGCCTGGATTATTTCCACGGTGCTTGGATTATAGAATAGTATTTTTTCAAAAAGATGCTATATTGGATAGTAGATTTTGAAAAAGGAGAATCAATATGACGAGAAAAGTATATGACGCAAAAGGCACGGAGCCTTCAGGGCCTTATTCACATGCGGTTGATGCAGGGGAATTTATCTATTTCTCCGGTCAGACTGCAAAAAATTCACCTACAGCTAAGGATATGACTGGTGATATCGCTGCGCAAACGCAGCAGTGCTTTGAAAATTTATTTGAAGTAATGAAGGAAGCAAGTCTTACTTCAGATGATGTCGTGAAAGTAAATGTCTATTTGACAGATATGAATAACTTCGCGGAAATGAATGCTGTGTACGAAAAACAATTTGCAGCACCATATCCGGCTAGGACCTGTGTTGCGGTCTTGGCACTTCCACTCGGAGCTGAAGTGGAAATTGAAATGGTAGCAAAGCGATCTAAGTAATGAAAAAATCCAACAATGAATTTGGCAAATAAGAAGGTATAAAACCTTCCAACTTGCTTAAATGCAACAAAGACATTCGCCTAAAAGCTTGGCGAATGTCTTTGTTTTCTAAGATTGTTCTCATTTATAAGCACGCATCAATATTTCTAATGCTAAAAGCTGAATTTCAAAGTTAATTGACTGATGTTTACAAATAAAAAGCTGAAGTTCTCACAGCTATATGCCTCTAACATATGGTCATGCTAATTAACATCCAAGTTTTCTTTCAAAAATTGAATGACTTGGTGAAATGCATCTTTTACATTTGGATCATTCATTTCTTTGTCAAACTGATGCTTTCCATTAGGAATGGTAATGAGTTTATTTGTAATACCAGCATCTTCTAGAGCTCTGCTCATATTAACGGATTCCTCGTGGGGAACATCGTCGTCTTTATAACCATGTAATAACAATGTTGCCGGATAATCGGAATGAATATTATCAATTGGGCAATACTTTGTCAGCTCAGCTTTGGTTTGATTTCTGCCGATAACGTAATCATTCCATACACCTTGCTGTCTACAGTATAAGTATATGCCATAACGTTTTTCAATTGGAGCCTCTGACAATATGCTTGGCTGAATGAGCATTTTTGGTAATGCCTCTGGCACTTTTGCCATTTTTGTAAAATAGGGACTTGGTTTTGTGTACCAGTCACCCGTAATATTTCCGTAACCGTAGAAGGATACAATTGCTTTTGGTTTTACTTCAAATATACCTGTAAGTAAGGCAAGATATCCTCCACCAGAGCTGCCGATTACACCAATTTTATCTGGGTCAAAGTTAAACGTGTTTACCCCTTCGTCTTTTAACCACCTGAGCGCATCTTGAATATCGCTAATGATATCTGGTAACTTTGATTCCGGAGCTAGGCGGTAGTCAATGGAACAAATGTTGAAGCCAGCATTGTTATAAAGATTAATTTGTTCTTCGGAAAGTTCATCACGGCTTCCCCAAATTAGCCCACCACCATGGATATAAACAAGCAAAGGTGCGTTTGATGCTTCCGTTGAGTAAAAGTCTCCTTTGATTGCACAATTTCCGACATTTTTGTATACAAATGTTGAACCCATCTTATGAATCACTCACTTTTTTATAAGTTGCAGCTCCTGCGATTTAGCAAAAGCCTTCATTAGTTTAACGATAATTTTACTGTTCGTCTAGTGAGAAGCAATGTATCCTATTAGTGTTTTTGTACACAATAGGAGTATACTATTATGGATCTTTACTCTTGTTAACTATATACAAAAGCCGAACTATATTTTATCAAAAGTAACTAATTACATTTCAAGGGTACTCGGCTATAATAATTGTTGGTAAGTGGTATATCTGATAGGTACCATGAGGTATTTACTAATTGCGCTGTTAGGAAAAGATATTAATATTGCGTAATTGGTGATTTGGTGTGAACAAGAATAAGTTTTCAGTTTTTTTAATAAAGGAACATGGGATTTAAAAGTTTGCCAATATAATAATCCACTTACGATTTAATGCAAGACATACAGAGAATCATTTCAACTGAAATGGGTTTATAAAATGTTTTAAAAGACAAAGGTGTTTATGTCTAAATATAAACCATTTGAATTTTTGATTAGAACCAATATGATGTTGGAAAGGTACCTGATATCACTTGAAGGTGTTAAGAATGCGCCGACTCGTGAAAGCGCGCACAAGCCCTTTACACGCTCTGTATGGAATTAATATAAAGAAGACTTTTCATTTGCCTAAGGATAGAGAAGTGAAACGGCTTCGAAGATGTAACAATAAATATTGGTCTGGGAGTGAGAAACATGCTTCATACTGTGATTAAGAAGAACTTATATCAGGACTCCGTTAGCCTGATGTTATTAACGAATCACTTATCCGCTATGGATGGTGTTGAGCGAATTTCAGTTATGATGGGTACACCATCAAACAAAGATATTATGAAGGGGTCAGGTTTATACACTGACGAGCTAGAAGCTGCAAGCCCGAACGATCTTTGTGTTGTTGCTGAAACAGAAAATGTTGATCGTGTTATTGAGGAGTTAGAGGATTTCTTAAATAACCAATCTGCAGCATCTGAAGCAACTGCATATTCTACAGTTCGTACATGGGAAATGGCTGGAAACAAACTGCCGAATGCTGATTTAGCTCTTATTTCAATTGCAGGTGAACACGCTGCAGCTGAAGCGAATAAAGCCCTTGACCGTGATCTGAACGTTTTCCTGTTTAGTGATAACGTTAGTATCGAAGATGAATTACAACTAAAACAAAGAGCTGCGGAAAAAGGATTAATGGTAATGGGTCCTGACTGTGGTACAGGTATCCTCAACGGTGTGCCGATTGCTTTTGCAAACGTAATTGAAAAAGGAAATATTGGTGTTGTAGGTGCTTCAGGTACTGGTATTCAAGAAGTTACAACAATCATTGGAAGAAACGGCGGCGGTGTGTCACATGCTATCGGTACTGGTGGACGTGACTTAGCATTAGAAATCGGCGCATTAACAACAATTCAAGGATTACGTGTGTTGGATGCAGATCCTGAAACAGATGTAATTGTTTATATTTCGAAGCCACCTGCACCAGAAGTGCGTGAAAAGGTTGTTGAAGTATTCAAGACTTTAAGCAAGCCTGTTGTTTCTATCTTTATGGGTGATAAGCCAAAAGAGCAACATGATAATGTACATTATGCATGGACTTTAGAAGATACAGCGCTAAAAGCTTTAGAATTAGCTCAAACAAGCAACACCTCTGCAGATAGTATCCTAGCAGATAACGAAGACTTGAAGAAAATCAAAGAAAACAAAGATCAACGCTTCATTAAAGGATACTATTGTGGTGGTACATTAGCACTTGAAGCAGCAATGATCCTTGAAGATGCATTCAATCTTGATCCAGATGCGGCACATCCTGAAGGAATGATGCTACAACATGGCGAGCATGAAGTGATTGACTTAGGTGATGACGCTTATACGCAAGGTCGCGCGCATCCAATGATCGACCCTACTTTCCGTGTGGAAAAGGTTAAAGAAGCTATTGCAAACCCTAAAACTGCAGTACTTTTATTAGATAACGTTATTGGATATGGAGCGCATGATGATATGGCTGGCGTATTCGCACCAGTTGTCGAAAAAGGTAAGAAAGAAGCTGCTGAACAAGGTAGAGCAGTTATCGCAATTGCATCTGTAACAGGTACTGCACAAGATCCTCAAGTATACCAGGATCAAGTAGATAAATTAGAAGCTGCTGGTGTTATCGTTACAGAAAGCAATGCACAAG
Organism: Oceanobacillus sp. FSL W7-1309; assembly: GCF_038002145.1. Classification (NCBI taxonomy): domain Bacteria; kingdom Bacillati; phylum Bacillota; class Bacilli; order Caryophanales; family Bacillaceae; genus Oceanobacillus; species Oceanobacillus sp. FSL W7-1309. The sequence goes on along the minus strand of NZ_JBBOBX010000001.1, from coordinate 321,617 downwards.
CAACAAAACTTGCTGCTGCAATTATTGATTCTCTTGAAGGAGAAGAGGCAGCAGAAACAATAGCAGAAAAAACAGCAGTTGCAGATCTTACAAAAGCTTCTGAGCTGATTTCAGATAAACCAAGAGTAATCAACGTTGGTCTGACTGGATTCGCTGATACCGTTCAAGAAAATGGCGGTCAAGTGGTTCAATATCAATGGGCACCTATCGCAGGTGGAGATAAGCGTTTAGCTGCAATTTTAGACAAACTAAGCAAGTTATAAGATTAGGAGGATTATCATGCAATATAAAACAATTGATGAAGCAAATCAGGCGGTTATTCAACATATTACAGCATCAGAACCATTCTTACTTGATGTCGTTCCGGCAAAAAGTGTTATCTCTGAATTAAACGGAAAGGCTCTTTTACACTCAGGACCTCCAACAGTTTGGGAAAAAATGCCTCATCCAATGCAAGGTTCTTGTATCGGTGCAGCATTATTTGAAGGATGGGCTGCAACAGAAGAAGAAGCTCAAAAAATGCTTGAAAACGGTGAAGTTACATTTATTTCTGCTCACTCTGTAAGTGCTGTAGGACCAATGGGCGGAATCACTTCTGCAAATATGCCAGTTGTTGTTGTAGAAAACAAAGCAAGTGAAAAACGTGCTTACTGTAACCTAAACGAAGGTATTGGTGCGGTACTGCGTTTCGGTGCGTACAACGAAGAAGTAATCAATCGCTTAAACTGGATGAAGGATGTATTAGGACCTGCTCTTTCTAAATCATTAAAACAAATCGATGGCGGAATGAACGTTAACGTACTTGTTGCAAAAGCTATTACAATGGGTGACGAATTCCACCAAAGAAATATTGCGGCATCTGCATTATTCTTAAGACAAATCGTTCCATACTTAATCACTTCTGGTATCTCAGAAAAAGAATTACAGGAAGTTACAAAATTCCTAGCAGATAATGACCAGTTCTTCTTGAACATTATGATGGCAACTGCTAAATCTGTAATGGATACTGCTGCTATAGAAACAGAAGGAAGTATCGTTACTGCACTTGCTCGTAATGGTGACCAGTTCGGAATCAAAGTTAGTGGACTAGGTGATCAATGGTTTACTGCACCAGTTAATACTCCAGATGGTTTGTATTTCAGTGGCTACAGCTCTGAAGATGCAACTCCGGATATGGGAGATAGTGCAATCACTGAAGCTTACGGTGTTGGTGGTATGGCAATGGTTGCTGCACCAGGTGTTGTTCGCTTCGTAGGTACTGGCGGATTCAACGATGCTGTTAACACAAGTGATGAAATGCGTGAAATCTGTATCGCTAACAACAATAACTTGCAAATCCCTACTTGGGATTTCCAAGGTGCTTGTTTAGGTATCGATATCCGTAAAGTAGTTGAAACTGGAATTACTCCAGTAATCAATACTGGTATTGCTCATAAAGTAGCAGGAAACGGACAAATTGGTGCTGGTACAGTACGTGTACCACTTGGATGTTTCGAAAAAGCTTTAGAAGCACTTGCTGAAAAATACGGCGTAGAAGTTTAATTTCTTATAAATAATATAAAATGGCAACAGGATAGATGTGTGGATGGATGGTATGTACTGTATGCAGGCATACCATCCTATCCTGCCATTAATGAACGATGCCGTTATGATTTTTAGTTGGAGGGTTTATAGATGAGTAAAACAATAGTTGCTGCAATAGGTGGGAATGCAATTTTACAAGCTGGTCAAGAAGGTACGTTTGAGAACCAGATGAACAATGTTCGTACAAGTGCTAAATTTTTAGCGAAATTAATTAAAGATGGCTATAAGCTAGTTATTACACATGGTAATGGTCCACAAGTTGGAAATATCCTTCGTCAAAATGAAGTAGCTGCAGATGTCGTTCCTCAACTTCCATTAGACGCATTAAGTGGTCAATCCCAAGGTTTTATCGGTTATATGATGGTTCAATGTTTAGTAAATGAATTCCAAGCACTAGGTATTGATGCACCAGTAACTAACTTGTTAACACGTGTTGAAGTTTCACGTGATGATGCGGATTTCCAAAATCCTTCTAAACCAATTGGTGCCTTCTATTCAGAAGAAGAATCAAAACAGCTTGCAGCTGAAAAAGGCTGGAAAATGGTAGAAGATTCAGGCCGTGGCTATCGCCGTGTTGTACCTTCTCCAGAACCACTTAAAATCCATGAAGCACAAACAATTAAAACACTTGCAGAAGCGGGTAATGTAGTTGTAGCTTGTGGCGGCGGTGGAATTCCGGTTGTAACAGCAGAAAACGGAACGGTTGAGGGTGTTGAAGCAGTAATCGATAAAGATCGCAGTGGCTTTAAACTTGCTCAAGAAATGGAAGCAGATGTTTTCATGATTTTAACAGATGTTGAAAATGTTTACGTTAATTATGGAACACCGGAACAAAAAGCATTAGGTCAAATCAAAGTAGAAGAGATGGATGGCTATGTTGCTGAAGGTCAATTCAGTGCAGGAAGCATGGGACCTAAAGTTGAATCTGCATTACAATTTGCTAAAACTACTGGCACAGCTATCATCTGTTCATTAGAACAAGTTGATAAAGCAATCCGTGGTGAAAGTGGAACGATTATTTCTAAATAAGTAGGGAATAAGCATTTCATATGAATTCTAATGAAATGTCTATTCAAAAAAGAGGTTAAAAAGGAGGATAAAAAGGACCGAGGTCGGCTAAATTCGCAACGTCCTGTTGCAACGCCGACACTAGCACGTCCTGTGCGTCGAAGTTCGAGGAGGCGTGGCTTTGAGTAGCGGAACGTATGGGTTTAATACGTGAGCAGACGTTCTTGCACGCAGGAAAAGTGGTTCCCTTTTCTAAGGAACGGAAAAGCAAGCCAACGAAGAAATTCGATGTGTCATTTTTACCGGACTTTTTACCAACCTTGAAGAATCAATTCATTAAAGGAGCGATTTTAAATGGGATATCCAACAGATCTTTTATCAAGCAGAGCAGTTATTGAACCAGGGAAATACGCGGTAATTCCTCCAGAAGGAAGAGTAAACAACGTAGTACCTGGATTTGAAAATTGCACCATGACTATTTTAGGATCACCTAAATTAGGTGCAACTTTTGTTGATTATATTTTAACTTTCCATGAAGGTGGTAAAAATACAGCAGGTTTCGGTGGACAAGATAACATTGAAACATTTGTATGTGTTTTAGATGGTAAAGTAAAAGCTAAAGCCGATGATGAAGAATTTATTCTTGAATCAGGTGGCTACTTATACTGTCCTCCATCTGTAACCATGTACTTGGAGAACTTACAAGACGGAGATTCTAAACTATTTCTTTACAAACAAAAACATAAACCTTTAGAAGGTAAGAAACCTTGGGTTGTTTCTGGAAACACAAATGATTTAGAAGAGATCGATTATGATGGCATGCACAATATGCGTCTTAAAGACTTACTTCCAACGGATATTGCATTTGATATGAACTTCCATATTCTAACATTTGATCCGGCTGGTAGCCATCCATTTATTGAAACACATGTACAACAGCATGGTGCATATTTATTATCTGGTGAAGGTGTATACAACTTGGATAATAAATGGCAAACAGTTAAAAAAGAAGATTACATTTACATGGCTCCATACTGCTTGCAAGCAACATACGCAGTAGGCAGAGAACCACTTGTTTACTTGTATTCTAAAGATTGTAATCGTGACGAAGAACTGTAAGAACGGAACACGATTTATAAGTTCAAAAGCATTACTGAAAAGGTAAAAGGCATTTTGCCTTTTACCTTTGCCTGTATATGTGCAACAATTTTTCGTGAAGGAAATTCCATAGGAAAGCTAAGGGGTGTATAAAGTGAGACTAACAAAACAGGAATTAACGGATTTAATTAAAAATAAAATTCACAAAGCAGGATTATCAGAAGAACATGCGGAACAAGTGGCAGATGTACTTGTATTTGCAGACGCAAAAGGTATCCATTCTCACGGTGCAATGCGTGTAGAATATTATGCAGAGCGAATTGCTAAAGGCGGAATTACTGCTAATCCAGACTTTAAAGTCGAAAAAACCGGACCGAGTTCAGCTATTTTCCATGGCGATAATGGAGCTGGACATGTTGCAGCAAAGCTTGCAATGGATGAAGCAATCAGCATTGCGAAAGAGAGCGGTGTTGCTGTCGTAGGTGTTAAGAAAATGGGACATAGTGGAGCATTATCTTATTTCACAGAGTATGCTGCAAAACAAGACTTAATAGCTCTTTCTGTATGTCAATCAGATCCAATGGTTGTACCATTTGGTGGAGCTGAAGCTTATTATGGTACAAACCCAATTGCATTCGCAGTTCCAGGAAAAGATGGTAAGTTAATTAGCTTTGATATGGCAACGACTGTACAAGCATGGGGTAAAATTCTGCATGCTCGTTCTAAAAATGAAAGCATTCCTGATACATGGGCAGTTGATGAAAATGGTGAGCCAACAACAGACCCACACAAGGTACGAGCGTTATTGCCGGTTGCCGGACCAAAAGGCTATGGCCTCATGATGATGGTAGATGTACTTTCAGGCGTGTTATTAGGTTTGCCATTCGGTAATAAAGTGTCTTCTATGTACCATGATTTAAGTGAAGGCAGAGATTTAGGGCAGTTACATATCGTGATTAATCCAGCGGTATTTACTGGCTTAGATTCATTTAAAGAAAATATTGCACAAACAATGACTGATTTGAACGGGATTAAACCTGCTCCAGGATTTGACCAAGTTTTCTATCCAGGACAAAACCTTGAATTCATTCAAAAGGAATACGAAGAAAAAGGTATTGAAATTGTCGATGATATCTATGAATATTTAGTTTCTGATGTTATTCACAACAATGCATATGATAATCAAGACCCATTTGCAGAATAAATAGGCTGCTGTTTCGATTCATACTAGTTTATAGCTGTACTATTTCATACGATTGGGTGAGTTTTCAGTAGGGAAAACTTACCCTACTCGATTTTATGAGACAAATTACCTGTGGAATAGTTTTTATTTCCTTACATGTATGGTTCATTTAAAAGTTGTTATATTTACAATAAATCATTAGGGGTGATATTTTGCGAGTAACGAGAGATGAATTGAAGAATCTAATAAAAAACAAGCTTAACAAGGCTGGTTTAACAGCAGAACATGCTGACGGTGTTGCTGACGTTTTAGTTCACGCGGATGCAAGAGGTGTTCATTCACATGGTGCGATGCGTGTTGAATATTACGCAGAGCGCATTGCCAAAGGTGGAATTAATACAAACCCTGATTTCAAGTTTGAAAAGACAGGGCCAACTACAGCTTTGTTTGATGGCGACAACGGGGCAGGGCATGTTGCAGCAAAATTGGCAATGGATGAAGCGATTGCAATGGCAAAAGAAAATGGGGTTGCTGTTGTAGGAGTAAGAAAAATAAGCCATAGTGGCGCATTATCTTACTTTGTACAGCAAGCAGCTAAGGAAAACCTTATCGGAATTTCTGTCTGCCAATCAGATCCAATGGTAGTGCCTTTTGGGGGAGCAGAACCTTACTATGGTACAAACCCAATTGCTTTTGCTGCACCAGGTGAAGACGACATCATCACATTTGATATGGCAACAACAGTACAAGCATGGGGCAAGATATTGCATGCTCGTTCTAAAAATGAAAGCATTCCAGATACATGGGCAGTAGATAAAAACGGAGAAGCAACAACAGATCCATTTAGTGTCAACGCATTGCTGCCTATTGCAGGACCAAAAGGGTATGGTTTGATGATGATGGTCGATGTACTTTCTGGAATATTATTAGGTCTTCCTTTTGGAAACAAAGTATCATCCATGTACCATGATTTAAGTGAGGGAAGAAATCTAGGGCAATTACACATCGTAATTAACCCAGAATACTTTACAAATCTAGAAACATTTAAGCAACATATTACGACAACAATGACTGATTTAAACAATATTAAACCAGCTCCAGGGTTTGAACAGGTGTCTTATCCTGGTCAACGAAGTGCACAGCGAGAAGCTGCATATATGGAAAAAGGCATTGAAATTGTTGATGATATTTATGAATATCTTGAGTCTGACGTTGTTCATAATGATTCCTATGGAAACAAGGATCCATTTGCAAAGTAAAAGATAGATTTAAAAGTCACTGCATCTATCGGAATGATAGGGAATGCGTGACTTTTTCTTTATTGCTTAGGAAACTATAAAATTTGAATGCTGTGGATAACTTAGTTACCGGAACAGCGACGTCCAGCTCCAGCGCCCAACGACTAGCGAGACTTCCCTCACCTCCGTACGATAAGTCAACATCGGCTTCCTACGGTCGCCGTGTTTCCTTTATCTCCTGCGGCTCAGTCCAGTCCGTGCGTCGCTAAACGGGCGCTTGCGCTTTTGTTCTTTATAAGGGTTTTATCTATACCGTTTTCAAAACTATGCTGACGTATTTATGTTAATTAATAACAACTCGTTGTTTACTTTGAACAATTCAGGAATCAAGTTATACAACAATAGTTAACTATTTTGTTTACTCAATATAAAGACCTGAATATTCATCTGTTATATACTTAATTCAAGCGAATCAGGTGGACGTCTTCCATCTTATTAATATATGTGAAGATACAAAACATGAGGTTACATAACATATACCTTCAGCTTTATTTGTGAAACATCCTACTAATTTGCACTATTTCTCCTTTTACTAGGGGCGTAATTATTTTCGAGTAAAATGATTACAATAAGACCTATGCTTGGACAAGTAGTGTGGATTCGTTGTTGATCGTGAAAGGAGATTTTTTTTTGGAAAGCCTGAAACGAGACCAGCTTAAAGCAGCTGGTTTCAGTGATGATGTTCTACCGTCACAAGATAAGGATAGAACATGGAATACAGGAAATTTCTTTACTGTTTGGATGGGTAGTGTGCATAATATTCCAAACTATATTGCAATAGGTGGTCTTTTTGCTATTGGATTATCTGTTGGGCAGGTTTTTTCGGCAATTATGGTGGCAGCACTTATTATAGCAGCTGTGCTCGTATTTAATGGCCATGCTGGTTCAAAATATGGTTTACCATTTGCTATGCTGATTCGTTCATCATATGGAAATAAAGGAGCCCTATTTCCCGGTGTAATCAGGGGGGTTATCGCAGCAATTATGTGGTTTGGTTTTCAAACATTTGCAGGAAGCCAGGCACTATCCATACTATTAGGCAAGCTGTGGCCAGGCTATTTAACACTAGGCGGAGACTGGAGTTTCTTCGGACTGACATTGCCAGCTCTTATTTCATTCCTTATTTTTTGGCTGTTTAATGTAGCATTAATTTATGGTGGAATGGATATCTTAGGGAAGTTTACAAATATTCTTTCCCCATTAATTTATATTGTATTTGGTGGAATGGCGATTTGGGCAATTAACTTGGCTGGTGGAATCGGACCAATTCTTTCCTATACAAATGCTGGATTTGAAGGAAATAGTATTATTGTCTTTTTAGCTGCTGTTACTGCAATAATTGCAGCCTGGGCTGCACCGATGGTTAGTGTATCTGACTTTACAAGATTAGCCAAAACGCCTAAACATCAAGCAGTCGGTCAAACTTTAGGATTAGTTGTAACTTACCTGCTTTTTGCAGTTGCAAGTATTTCGATTATTGTTGGTTCAGAAATTGCATTTGGAACACCAATTTGGAATGTACTTGATGTGGTTGCTCGTTTTGATGGAACATTTGCTATTGCTATTTCTGTATTAACACTATGTTTAACAACTTTGTCTGTTAACGTAACCGGAAATATTGTTCCTGCAGGCTACCAAATTGCATCACTTTTTCCGAAGCTCTTTACCTTTAAATCAGCTGCAACATTAGCTGCAATCCTCGGAATTCTTATTATGCCGTGGAAGCTAATGGAAAATTCTACAAGTATTTTTACATTTTTAAACATTGTTGCTGGTTTATTAGCACCAATTACTGGGGTAATGCTTGCACACTACTTCATTGTTTCAAAGAAGAAGATTGATATAAACGAGTTATACTCTAAAAATGGTAAGTATAATTATAAAAACGGGTATAATGTGAATGCGATTGTAGCTACGATTATCGGTGCTGTTCTGAGTTTGATTGGTCAGTTTGTACCGTTCTTTAAAGCCCTTTATGATATCTCGTGGTTTGTGGGAATTGTATCTGCTATTGTAATTTATATACTATTGGAGCTTTCTAAAAAAAAAGAGCAGTTTCAAGAGTTAAATAAAAAAGGCGCATAACTGTAATAAGTTGTTCAATTTGGTACGTCCATTTAATAAAGGAAGGCCTACCATATAAAAGCAGTAAAGATGTAGGCAACTATTTCTTTACTGCTAAAACAAATTGTATCTAACCAATAGAATTGGTATTAGATAAAGGTTTAACTTCATGAAGCAAGTGAAACAGGAAAGGGGAATTATCAGATGACAACATTTGATCTCATTATTAGAAATGGAAAGATTGTAACAGCAGATTCAATTGTTTCAGGAGATATAGCAGTTAAAGAAGGGAAAATAGTTGAGGTTTCCAATGATAAGGCTATCGAAGGAACTGCTGTGAAAGAAATCAATGCAGAAGGATTACATATCTTACCTGGCTTAATTGACTCACATGTACATTTTAACGAACCCGGAAGAACAGAGTGGGAAGGACTAGAAACAGGAAGTCGAAGCCTAGCTGCTGGAGGCGCAACATCATTCTTTGATATGCCATTAAACAGTACACCGCCTACTATTAACAAAGCAAACCTAGATTTGAAAAAAGAACGAGCTGAAGAGAAATCAATTGTCAATCCATACTACTGGGGTGGATTAGTTCCTGAAAACATCGCTGATTTAAAAGATCTTCATGAAAACGGTGTTATTGGATTCAAGGCGTTTATGTCACCAAGTGGAATTGCTGACTTTAATAATGTAGATGATGAATCCATTTTTAAAGGGATGAAAGAAATTGCATCACTAGGTTCTCTGCTAGCTGTTCACGCGGAAAGCACGGTAATATGTGACCAATTAGCAGCAGAAAAACAAGAGCAAGGAAAAACAACTGCCAGAGACTTTGTTGAATCAAGACCAATTATTTCAGAAATCGAAGCGGTTAGAAGAATTATTTCTTATGCAGAAGCAACTGGATGTAAGCTTCATATTGTGCATGCAAGCAGCCGTAAAGTTGTAGCAGTAATCAATGATGCGAAACAAAGAGGCGTTGATATTACAGTTGAAACATGTCCACATTATTTATCCTTAACTGTAAGAGACTTAGAAGAAAAAGGAGCAATAGCAAAATGTGCTCCACCACTTCGAGATGAGGATGAAGTAGAAGATCTATGGGCTTCAGTAGCAGCAGGAGAAATCAATGTCATTGCTTCTGACCATTCTCCAGCACCAGCATCCATGAAAACAATTACGGATAACTATTTTGAAGGATGGGGCGGAATCTCCGGAGCTCAATCTACGTTGAATATTATGCTAACAGAAGGTTATTTCAAACGTAACCTTCCATTAGAAAAAATTGTTGCATTAACATCAACAAACCCAGCAGAACTATTCGGATTAGAAACAAAAGGTACAATTGCTGCTGGTTTCGATGCGGATATAACACTTGTTGATCTTAATGAAGAGTTTGTACTGAAAGCAGAAGATTTAAAATATCGTCACAAGCATTCTCCATATGTTGGTAAAACATTTAAAGGAAATGTAAAAACAACAATCGTAAATGGAGAAGTTGTATTTACAAATGGAGAGATAGTAGAGAAATAAATCTTTATCCAGCATTAACTGGCTGTAATCCTTCACCTCTGAGTGTGAGGGAACAGCCCGTAAATTCCTGATTCTGTTCAACTAATTTAAGTGGGAGAGGTAAGGAAATCTCCACTTAATGAAGCTTCACTATATAAACATTCAATTAGAAAAGGGGTATTCAAATGGGATTTGATGCAGTAATTAAAAATGGAAATGTTGTACTTCGTGATGGTGTATATAATGTGGATATCGGAATTAAAAATGGAAAAATTGCTAGCATTGCAGAGGAAATTACAGAGCAAGCAAATGAAGTAATTGATGCAAAAGGTCAATATGTTATGCCGGGAATGATTGATACACATGTGCATATTAGTGAACCTGGCCGTACAGAGTGGGAAGGCTTTGAAACAGGTTCTAAAGCACTTGCAGCAGGTGGAACAACAAGCTATGTTGAAATGCCGCTTAATGCTATTCCAGCAACCATCAATAAAGAAACATTAGACTTGAAGCTAGAAGCTGCTAAAAGTCAGAACTATGTCGATTATGCATTCTATGGTGGACTTGTTCCAGAAAACATCGATCAGCTGGAAGAATTAGTAGATGCAGGCGTTCCAGCATTCAAATGCTTTATGTCTGCAATAACTGCAGAAGTTCCTGGCGACTTTGTTAATGTTGATGACTATGCATTGTATAAAGGCATGCAAAAATTAGCTGAATTGGATCAAATTCTATGTATTCATGCTGAAAACCCAACGATTACTGCGAAACTGGCAGATGAAATGGTGCGTGAAGGCAGAACAACAGCAATGGATTATGTTGATTCACGTCCAATTTTTACGGAAGTTGAAGCAGTTCAGCGTGCATTATTGTTTGCGAAAGAAACTGGATGCAAACTGCATTTTGTGCACATTAGTACTTCTGAAGCAATTCAGAAAATCCTTGAAGCACGCAGAGATGGTGTCGATGTAACAGTTGAATCATGTACACATTATTTTGCACTTACTGCAGAAGATGTAGAAGAAATTGGACCAAGAGCTAAATGCCAACCGCCATTGAGAAAAGCAAAAGACCAAGCAAGATTATGGGATGAGCTGATGGCAGGCAATATCGATTGGTTAACCTCCGATCATTCTCCATGTACAGAAGACCTTAAACAAGGAAATATTTTCGATGCATGGGGCGGAATCAGTGGTGCACAAAATAATGTAGATATTATGTTTGATCTAGCTGTTAAAAAACGCGGGTTACCCGTGCAAAAATTTGTGGATTTAATCGCAACAACTCCAGCGGAGCGTTTTAATTTACCAAATAAAGGTGAAATTGCAGTTTCCAAGGATGCAGATATCATTCTAGTTGATCCAAACAGCTCTTACACGCTAAACAGAGAAGATCTTTATTATAAAAATAAGCATAGTGCTTATGAAGGAAGAAACATTGACTGTCGTGTAACGAAAACGATTGTACGCGGAAATGTTGTTTATGATTTAGAACAAGGCATTGTAGGCGAACCAATTGGTAAGCTGATGACTGTGAATAACTAATATGATTTGCATTACAAAAGGTGTCCTTCCTAGGAAGGACACCTTTTGTATAAATTGCATATTTTGAAAGTTACTTCATCCTGACAGCACATTATGTTTAAAATAATGAGGAATAAATCACCCTAATAGATAGAGATTAAAAAAGGCAATTGTTATCTTTGCATAGAAAATAGCTGAGTTTAATAAGAGCTTGATCCCTTGTCTTATTGGACAAATCGCAAAGCACACTATTAAATTCTTCTCAGGTGCAGTACAAATTGAACAATTGGCTATTTAGAGTACATAAAAGATGAATATAAGTTGGTTAGTATGAACAATATACTTAATAAATTTAGTTGTAATCGACATTTACATGTAATTCAATTAATTTTACAATGAAATGCAGTACAGAGTTGGGAGCGGATACAACATAGCATATAGTTAGAGGATTTCTAAATTGTTCACATGGCAGTGTGAGCAATAAGGGGTATTTTACATAAATGCATGTCAGTAGTTTCACTTGTTTTCTGTACAAGTTAATAATAAAGGATGGGACAAGAATGGAGAAAACAGAGAAAAAGAAAAAATTTCAATTGCCTCATATTTATGTAATCTTATTCATTTTTAGTGCACTTGCTGCAATCGCTACCTATTTCGTACCGGCAGGTGAATTTGAGCGGGTGCCAGGACCGGACGGAAGGGAAACAGTGAATCCAGAGTCTTTTACACAAATTGAATCATCACCTGTAGGGATTGTTGACTTCTTGACAATCATCCCAAGAGGCTTAATTGAAGCTGGAGAAATTATATTTTTCACATTTATGATTGGTGGAATGTTCATGGTGCTGAAAAAAACAGGCATCATTGAAATAGTAGTTGATCGCTTAGCAAATCGTTTTGCTAATAAAAGTATTTTGATCATTCCTGTACTTACAACTGTTTTTGCAATCGTTGCTACATTAATTGGTACACCAGAATTAACACTTGTGTATATTCCTGTTATCATGCCACTGATGATTGCGTTGGGATATGACTCTATTGTTGCGGCAGCTATTGCTTTAATTGGGTCAGTAGTTGGTTTTACTGCGGGAGTACTTAATCCAGTGAATGTAGGATTATCACAGCAAATTGTCGGTGTTCCGCTGTTTTCAGGGATGAGCTTTCGCATCATTATTTTTGTTCTAACTGTAGCAGTTGCCTCACTTTACATCATGCGCTACGCTAAAAAAGTTAAAAACAATCCGTTAAATAGTTTTGTCTATGAAGATGATGTAGAGAAAAGAAAGCAATATCAACACCAGGATAAATTAGAAGTTAGGACAATGACAGCGAGACAAAAGTATGCATCTTTTGCAGCGCTCCTATTTATGGGAATCTTAGTCTATGGCGTACTTAATCATGGCTGGTTCATGGTCGAGATGGCTGGACTATTTGTCTTCATGGGTATTATTGTAGGTTTAATTTCAGGACTAAACTCAACAGAAATATCAGAAGGATTTACAGAAGGTTTCCGGGATGTATTAATGGGAGCTATTATCATGGGCTTAGCTCGTGGGGTTTCGGTCGCGCTAGAAGATGGTCATATTATGGATACAATTGTCTATAGCTTAGGATCGGTAGTTGGCGATTTTCCTGCTGTTTTCGGTGCAGTTGGAATGTACCTCGTTCAATTAACCATAAACTTTATCATTCCGTCTGGCAGTGGACAAGCACTAGTAACAATGCCGATCATGGGACCTTTAGCTGATCTTATCGGTGTGACGAGACAAACGGCAGTACTTGCCTTCCAGCTCGGAGATGGATTTGCACATATTCTTTATCCAACATCAGGATACTTTATGGCTGCTTTAGCAATTGCGGGTGTTACTTGGCAAAAATGGGTAAAATTCTTCTTGCCGCTGTTTTTCATCTTTTCAGGAATCGCGATTATTGCATTAGTCATTGCCCAATCGATTCAATACACAGGCTGAACGAGCTAACATATAAAGGAAAGAGATTGGAACATAACCAGGGTGTTTAATTTGTGAACAATGCATAAACTTTGTGTAGGAAATATGCGTAAGGTATTTTTCAAATCGAAGTGTTTGCATCAATCACGTCTGAATTTCAGGTGATAAAAACACTTCGTTCCAGCTTCTTTCTTTTGAAGCTTTGTATTTGTATTTTGTTATTGTTTAATATGGATAAAAATGATTTATTTTTTTATCATAAATGGCATAGAAACAGTAGCTAGAGATAGGTATAATAAGTTATAGAGCTAATAGAAATTATATTTTAACGCTATCTTTTACAAAGATAGTGTGTGATAGAAAGGAAATGTAATATGACTGAGTTAAGTAAAGAGTTAACAGATATGCTAGAAACGCTAGGATCACATGGCAAGGATCCTGCAGGCGGAGTATCACGCTTTCTTTACACAGAGGAATGGGTTGCTGCACAAAAGTATTTAGAGAAAGAAATGGTGGATGAAGGCTTAGATGTACATTTTGACGAAATCGGAAACTTATTTGGTACATTGAAAGGGTCTAAATATCCTAATGAAACTATCCTATCAGGTTCTCACGTAGACACTGTTGGAAACGGCGGATATTATGATGGACAATTTGGTATCGTAGCAGCTTTCATAGCGATCAAACATCTAAAAGCAAAATATGGACAGCCTTTACGTAATATTGAGGTCGTCTCAATGGCTGAAGAAGAAGGAAGCCGTTTCCCTTACTCATTCTGGGGTTCAAAAAACATTGTCGGAATCGCCAAAAACGATGATGTAAGAAACATTACGGATTTTGATGGTGTTCCATTTGTAGAAGCGATGCATAAGGCTGGATTTGACTTCAGAGATGATACAAAAGGAATGCGTGAAGATTTTAAAGCATTTGTTGAGATTCATAATGAGCAAGGAAATGTATTAGAAACGGAAGAAAAATCAGTTGGTGTCGTTCACAGTATCGTTGGTCAACGTCGATTCAATATTGAAATCAGCGGCCAAGCAAACCATGCAGGTACAACACCAATGGGCTACCGTAAAGATACAGTTTTCGCTACGAGTCAAATGGTATCCGAAATAATTACTGCTGCAAGAAAGCATGGGGATCCATTAGTAGCAACTGTTGGTAAAATTGAAGTAACACCTAATGTTGTCAATGTTGTTCCAGGAAATACATTGTTTACACTAGATATCAGACATACGGAGAAAGACGCTTTAGTTCAGTTTACAGAAGAAGTATATGAAATACTAAATCGTTTAGCACAAGAGCACCAAGTAGGCTTAAATATTGACATGTGGATGGATGAAGATCCAGTGCCAATGGATAAGAATATCGTTGATCTAATGATTAAGCAATGCGAAGAAAATGGCTTAAATTATAAATTAATGCACAGCGGTGCGGGTCATGATTCCCAAATCTTTGCTCCTAAGATTCCGACTGCAATGATTTTCGTTCCAAGTCGTGATGGAATAAGTCACAACCCTGCTGAATATACAGAGCCAGCAGACTTAGCTGAGGGTGTAAAAGCATTAATGGGTGCACTGTACGAATTGGCTTATAAAGAGTAAGTTCGATTTTAAGGCTATTTTGGCAACTAAGTAACAACAAATTTTATAGTTTTTTGAAGTAAAACAAAAGCAAGAAGGAATACTTTTCTTCTTGCTTTTGTTTTAGGAAAATAAGAAAGTAAAAACCTAGCTATTTGCATAAATGCAACGAAGGCATTCACCGAAAGGTTGGTGAATGCCTAGTTTTCTAACCTATTCTTCGCTTTCCAAAATTGTTCCGATTAGTAAAGCAACTCGAATTCGAAGTGAATCTGTTGGATCTCGGAAGGAACAGCCAAGCAACTCTTCCATCTTTTCAATCCGATACTTCACTGTATTTCGATGAACGTATAATCTTCTGGATGTTTCAGATATTTCACATTGGCAGTCCAAATACGTCTCCATGGTTTTTACTAAATCAATTTCCTCTTTCGTATTTGGGTAAGCGAGTGTTTTTAATGTGTTTTCGTATAAAGCCTTTAAATCCTTTCGAGGCAAGGTTGTTAACAATTCGTCAATCTCTCTTGTTCGGTAAAAATTAATAAAGCCAGACTTATTTAAATCATAGCCATTCATAATTGCATCCACTGCTTCGTAGTATGCGTTTGGAATATCAATGGGTGATTGAACTAAATTACTAATGCCAAATGAAATTGTGAGATTTCCATCTTGTAAATTCCTTTGCACATTTTCAACAAATTCAGTTACGCGATTGATTTCTGTTTCATTATAATTGGAAAATTGTAAGAGCATGACGAAATATTTTTCCTTTGTAAATAAAATGGCATCCATATCATTATTTACAATTTCGTCTTCCAGCTGGTCATAGATGCTATTATGAAGCTCAGCTATTTTTTTTTCATATAATTGCAATGCCTCATAGTTATCACCATCTGGATCAATTGTACAAATAATACTAATCGTATCCAGTTTATCATCGAGGCCATAGTAATGTGTGCGGCTTAAAATTTCCTCATTGGAGTGTATTCGTCTTTCAATTAGGTCTGCAAAAAAGTTGTTTTTCAATAATCGAGTATTTTCCTCAATTGCTTGTTCTTTTATAATCGTAAATGAGATAACATTACCAGCTTGTTCAATTGCCATTTGTGATGAAGGATATGGTAAAGTAGATGCATCGAGCATGACGAGCATACTGTTATGCTGCCTCTTTGTCTGTACTGGAAAGGTAGCAATCGATATCCCTTCACCAGTGGAGATTTTAAATGTGCCCCCCTGCCGTCCACGCGGTAAATCACTTTTTATTGCATGAACGATTTCTTCCTCCACAGTCTGCATGGATTCTTTTCGGAAATCATGACTATGGGCGATTTTTTCTCCTCTATGATTCAATAGCATGACAGGACGATCTAGAAAATGCCCCAGTTGCTCGACAAGAGAATTTAAACTATACTCCTTAAACATCATATCGGAAAACTGTTTTTGGACATGTAGTGCATAATAAAGCTGTTCTGCTTTATCATCATTTAAGTAATTCAATATGTGACGGGATAATTCACCTAAAGTTAGGTCTGTTGGAAGGTCGATGATAGGAAATGCTAATTCATTGGCTAGGAGTTTAACCTCTTCCGGTAGTTCCTTTAGAAAACGATTGATCTTGATGACGATGCCAGTACAATTTAAGTCATGCATTTGTCTAATTAGTTTACAGAGTTCTTGTGCATCGTCTTTAAAGGCATATCCTGAAGTAAGTAATAAATGGTTATTATCTAAAAACTGAATAACATCAGGTGTATCGGAAATATTGACAGATTGTACGTTTTTTGTTAATCCGCGATGACCAGCGATAACGGTACAGTCCTTCATTGCTTCTAAAATAAATAAATTATTTAACGTTTTCACTTTAATACCATCCCTTGTGCATTTGTTCTATTTCGTGCTGTTTCCATGAAGTGAAATACATTGTAATTATATACTTATTTAAGGTTAAAGTAAATAAAAAAGCAAAGGGCTTTTAGTCATTTTAAACAATGATATTTTTAATTGATTTGTGTAAAATAGATAGGTAGCGGTTAATTACGGATAATTTAATGAAGGATTTGAGGTACTAATTCATGAACGATTTTAATAAGAAGGCCATCCGAGGTGGAAATTCGTTAACTAGCTGGGAAGCAAACGCTACAAGTAAAATCGTTTTCCAGATTCTTAATGACCATTCAAATGGCACCGTTCACAGCGTTTTTAATAATAGCTTTAATTTGATTTTTGGTGAAAGAATGATTCATATTGGTTCCGTAGAGAATGGTGTAGCCCCATTTGGTATTGGGATGGAGCACATGAATGCACAACTGCTAACGAGACAAATCAAAGGAAATCTACCGGTTCAATGGGATGCTTTTAACAAGCAGTTAATTATTGGAAACAAACATCTCCTTTCATTAAATCAGGTGGTCCGAACAAATCATCTGCTGTCTGAACAATCGTTTAATACTACAAGTATTCAGCGCAATCTAGATTGGATAATTTCTAAACTACGTCATGAATCTTGGCAAACAGGATTAGCTCAGACAGTTGAAGAAAAGGAATATATTATCGATTATCTTTTATCGAGGAAAATTACAGATGCAAATCAATCGCTGTTTCGCAAGTTTGATGAGTTGGATTGTGTTGTGAAGAATTGTTACGGTCCGGATGTTCAAAATGTCTTTGATTATTGGATTGGTAGAGGATTAGGTCTTACACCAAGTGGTGACGATCTTCTTACTGGGATATGTGCAAGTCTTTCTGTTTTGCAGGGAACATCGAATCGCTTCCATTTACAGCTTAGAGGGTACGTGACACAATATGGTTTGCAACGTACAACACAAGTAGGTTATGAATACCTCTATTATGCAGCGCAGCATAAATATCATTCCCATTTAATTCAGTTTTGTTCGGCTTTGCTTACAGAACAGGAGTCAAGTTTATCAGCTGTTTTAGAGGAAATGAGGGCTATAGGACATACATCTGGAACAGACACAATAATTGGTGTGTTATTGGGGATGAAAATTGGACTCGTTGACTAACATGCTTTTTCGTTTTTGCCTTCTGTTTTGAAGTCGGGTAACTGGCTTGAAAGAACGAACATATGGAATATCCATATGGAAATATTACGTTAATATATTATTATAGGTTGGTGTTAATATGAAAGAGTTGCTAAAATCTAGTAACTGGGTATCGGGCTTACAATGGCTCTTTTTTATTTTTACAAATATTGTTGTCATACCGATAACAGTTGGAGCTGCATTTGAATTATCGCAAGAAACAATTGTTTCAATGCTTCAATTATCCTTCATTGTGACAGGGCTCGCATGTATCATTCAAGCATTGCTTGGTCACCATCGTGCAATTATGGAAGGGCAGTCAGGGCTATGGTGGGGAGTTATCCTTACACTTGTTAATACTGCTGTAGCACAAGGAATGCCATTAGATGTACTAGGTGGTAGTTTAACGGTTGGTATTATCATTTCCGGTGTTCTAACAATTTTGATTGGTATAACTGGAATTGGGCCAATACTTGCCAAGCTTTTTAACCCAGGTGTAATGGGTGTTTTTATGTTTTTATTTGCATGTCAATTGGTTGGAATCTTTCTGAAAGGAATGTTAGGTATTCCTTTTGGAAATGTTGAGGGCGAGGTTTATATTGATCCAGCTATTTCCATACTATCAATTGTAATTGCACTTATCGTTATTATTATTAGTATTAAGGGTTCATTAGAAATTCGAAAGTATGGTTTATTAATTGGAATAATTATTGGTTGGATTGCATATGCAATTATTTTCAAAACAGAATCTGTAGCAGGTGCCCAAGCAAAGGCATTCAGTTTTGAATTATTTCCGTTTGGAGCACCAGCATGGGATATTGGTATTATTTTAACGGTTGTTTTAACCGGCTTGTTAAATACGGCTAATACATTTGGTGCACTTAAAGGAACTGACAGTATGTATGGAAAAGAAGCAACGAACAAACAATACCGTAATTCGTTTACAATCACAGGATTTGTGACAGGTTTTGCTGGTATGTTTGGGCTTGTTCCATATTCACCGTACGTGTCATCGATTGGTTTTCTAAACCAAACTGGAATCATTAAAAGGATACCATTTCTTATTGGTGGATTTCTGTTCTTCATGATGGGTATTATTCCTGCAGTTGGAGCATTTTTCTCGACGCTTCCATTAAGTATTGGTAGTGCGGTTTTATTTGTATCTTATTTGCAGATTGTTATTTCATCTAGGAACTTCTTTAGGCTTGTTAAATGGAATACAAGAAATGTTTATCGTTCTGCGATTCCATTACTTGTAGGTATCATCATTATGACAATGCCGGCATATTATTTTAATTCATTACCGGAAATCATTCGTCCATTATTAAGTAATGGCTTAATCGTTGGTATTACACTTGCATTAATTTTAGAAAATCTAATATCATGGGATAAAGTCGACTAACATGGATGAAATTAATAGATATTGTACGGAATCAGAGGTTACTCATCTGATTCCGTTTTTTTATTTACTTAAAATTACAATGTTTCCGCGAAAATATGACCAAATTTATCGATCCTATAATATATTTTTGTTTAATACGCAAAATATAGATGATGAGCACCCAAATGAAGAGAAATAAAAGAGAAACGGTAACTCATAGTGGCGATGAGCCCCCGAATGAAGAGAAATAAAAGAGAAACGGTAACTTATAGGGGCGATGAGCACCCAAATGAAGAGAAATAAAAGAGAAACGGTAACTCATGGGAGCGATGAGCACCCGAATGAAGGGAAATAAATACAGAATAACCCATCAATTTTTACGCAAGCATTAGTTAGCAGAGCGAATTTTCAGTGCTATTTACCCAACTGGTTCTTATGTAATAAGTCGTTATTTTGTGCAAATGTGATAAAAAGAAGAGACAAATTAGCAAAAATAGCATAATCACAATATTTTATGTCGGTTTTATATAATAAAAAACGATTTAGTTTGTACGTTATGAACAATGACATTATACCTGGAAGCGCTTATAATCAAAAGGGCTTAAGAGTTATCATAAACTACTTGATGACTTAACAATTATAAAATAGATAGATTGATGAAAAGGGGTTGAAAGCCAGTATGTCTACAAAAAATGATACACTGACTGTTGATGATAAAAAGAATTTACAGAGTCACGAAAACGATTCATTAAAGCCGAATACTGAAAAAGATAGGACGTTAGGTCCATTTGGCTATATGTCGATGTGGGTCGGTGACGGGGTTAACATGGGTAATATGACACTAGGTGCTAGTATCATCGTACTTGGTGTGGCAACATTAAATGCTGTTCAAACTTTTGCTGCAGCTTTGGTAGCGATTGGAATTATTTCAATAATATTTGCATTAAATGACAGACTTGGTTATCGAACAGGAATACCTTACGTTGTACAACTTAGAATGTCTTTCGGTGAAAAAGGTACAATAATATCCTCACTACTACGAGGAGTACCGGCAGTTATCTGGTATGGTATTCAAAGCTGGATCGGGGCAACGGCTTTAAATGAAATTGTTAAGATTGCCTCAGGCGGTTCGATCGATAACGTTGCAATTTGTTTTATCATATTACAATCTTTACAAATTGTGCTTTCTATGTTTGGATTCCATGCAATTAAATGGGTTGAAACGGTGGCATCTGTGGTGCTTATGCTAATTATAGCGTTTGTAGCTGTAGTACTTCTGAAAGATCATAGTGCTGTTATCGCAGATAGCTGGGTACGTGCAGAAGGATCATGGGGACTTCCATTCTTTGGATTTATTATGGTATTTATGGGTAACTATGCTGCGATTTTCTTAAGCGCTGCTGATTATTCAAGAGAACTTAAATCAGGGATTAGTGATAAAAAACGTGGGCTATTTTACTTCTTGCCAATTGCTATTTCATATGGTTCGGTAATTGTAGTTGGTGCAATGCTTGCGACTGCAACTGGATTCACAAACCCGGCAAGAGCATTACCAGCATTAATTGATAATACGTTTATTACGATCTTTATATCTGCTTTTATCGTATTTGGATCGGTTGCTGTTAATATGGTTGCGAATATTGTATCACCAACCTATGTAATTCAATTGTTTACAAAATTAGATTATAAAATTGCTGTAATTATAACTGGACTTTTAGGAATGGTTTCATTCCCTTGGTTATTAGTACAAGACTCTTCCGCAAAAGGTCTCGACATGTTTGTACTTATTTATTCAGCATTTTTAGGACCTTTAGTTGCTATTCTATTAGTTGAATACTACCTATTAAGAAAACAAAAAGTGGATATAAAGAAATTATATGAAAAAGGTGGACAATTTGCAGGCTCGAACCCAGCAGCATTTACTGCGATGTTAATCGGTGCAGCTGCAGCCTTCTCATTTGTTGATCTAGCATGGATAATCGGCTTTATTGTTGCAGGTATTTCTTATATTATTATTTCGAAATACGCATTTAAGGGTTCAAGGTTTAAAAAGGATACAATTTACGAAAATAAATAAATGATTAAAGGAACGCCTGTGGAGACAATAAATAATCCGCAGGCGTTTTCTGTTGCGTGTATATTAAAAACTAAATGTTTATATTTTTACCTTTTTTATAATACCCTTGCATCACTTCTTGCGGTACCATGTTCCCACCAGTTGCCCATATTAGATGGTGAGCCTGTTTCATCTTATCTGTCAGATTATGTTTTTTGATATAGTTTCGACCACTTTGCTGTGACATAAGCTGAACAGGACCATAAAACCCAGCTAGTGCAGATGGTTCTAAGAAGATGTCTTCTGTATCAGCCAAATCACGAAGCAAAGCATACAGTCTCGCATCTTGGATCGTATAGCAGCCACTTAGCAAATGTCTAATCGTTTCACCTACAAAACTGGAAGTCCTTCCTACAGCAAGCCCATCTGCATCAGTCTGGTTACTCAAGCCGAAGTCCTGAACAGAGATCTTGTCTTGAAGCCCTGTCAACTGACCCAGTAAAAAGCATGGGGAATTTGTAGGCTCTGCGAAAAAACAATGGACATGTTCTCCAAACTCAGCATGAAGACCAAAAGTAACCCCGCCTGGTCCGCCTCCAACGCCACACGGAAGATATACAAATAATGGTTGATCTGCATTAACTTCAATGTCCATCACATGTAATTGTTCTTTTAATCGTGAGGCGGCAACTGCATAGCCTAAAAAGAGATTTCTTGAGTTTTCATCATCAATAAAATGACACCTAGGATTATTTTCGGCTTGCTTTCTCCCTTCAATCACTGCTTTACTATAATCAGATTCGTATTCTATAACCTGAACACCTTTGCTGCGCAGAAGGTCTTTTTTCCATTGCTTTGCATCTGCAGACATATGTACGGTTACTTTAAATCCAAGTTGGGCGCTCATAATGCCAATGCTCAAGCCGAGATTACCCGTAGAACCAACTGAGATTTCATAGTTTGAAAACAACGTTCTAAATGTATCGCTGTCAAATTGGGTATAGTTTTGATCAACAGAAATATAATGATGCTTTGAGGCAACCTCTTCAGCATGCTTTAATACTTCATAAATCCCACCCCTAGCCTTAATGGATCCAGATATTGGTAAATGACTATCGCATTTTAATAGGAGGTCTTTTTGAAATGCAACATCATATTTTTGCTCCATTACTCTCTGCATGCTACGTATTGGTTTTATAGGTGACTCAATAATACCTTCTGTCTCCATAGTTTCAGGGAAAACTTTAGCTATATAGGGTGCAAAACGTTTTAGTCGTTCTGCTGCATCATCTATATCC
This sequence comes from Oceanobacillus sp. FSL W7-1309, assembly GCF_038002145.1. Lineage (NCBI taxonomy): Bacteria > Bacillati > Bacillota > Bacilli > Caryophanales > Bacillaceae > Oceanobacillus > Oceanobacillus sp. FSL W7-1309. The sequence continues at coordinate 299,033 of NZ_JBBOBX010000001.1, read as the reverse complement.
GCATTTGTTAGTGTGTTTTTGGAGTTCTCCATTCGATATGCAGGGTTTGGCCAGAAAACTTCATCTGCATAGACTATTTCTTCAAGAATTGGATGTTGCTTCACCCATTGTTCCATTGTTTTATCTGCAATTAGTTTACTTACCATAACATCAATCCTTTCCATATAATTTACTGACAAATTCTGGCTTAATCTTCGAAATTTATTACTCCTATATAGTCTATCATTTTGTTCCTCAATAAATCGAATGGAATTTTGAATTTTTTCTTCATTGACTATAGAAAGTACGAGAGGATGTTAAAAGTTTATAAAGCTTCGGTACGGGAAACTTAATTTGTAAAATCTCTAATAAGGCGGTTCTAACAATGAAAAGTTTCATTATAATTTTGGGTATTAGTAGTGTTATGTTTCTAATCTCTTGCAGCAGCTCTGAGACGACCACTGAGGAGAGTAATGCACAAGATGCGAATAAAGAAGCTCAAGAAACAGCTGCAGATAAAGAGCAATTACGAGCACACGCAGATTTGATTGTAGACGCATTAGATAATAAAGATTTTGAACAATTATCCACTTTTGTTCATCCGGAAAAAGGGATTCGATTTACTCCATATGCATTTATAGAGGAAGAAGAGCAGCCTATTTTTGAGGCTGAACAAGTGCGTGGATTCCCTAATGATAGTGAAGTATATGAATGGGGAACAGAGGATGGGACAGGAGATGCAATCCGGTTAACTCCTAATGCGTATTATCATGACTATCTCTATATTCGTGATTTTACGGAATCAACCGAAATACTAGTAAATGACATTGATCCGCGTGGCAATATGAGGATGAATGTGGGAGAAGTTTATCCAGAAGCAAGGTTTGTAAGCTATTATGTACCTGGAACCGATGAGGAAATGGATTGGGCAAATCTTATTCTTGCCTTTGAGGAAGTGAACGATGATTGGTACTTGGTTGGTATAATTGTGGATCGTTGGACAACCTAGTAGATCTAGATCTATTATCGAAACCTCAAGCATCTTTGTCGAAAAATGTTAATGATTCCTTAATTCAATATAAACTGTTAGAATATAATAATAATCGAATTAATCTTACTATTAAATACAAAACGGAAATTAATAGGGTACAAAGAGGTGGTCAATGTTGGGAAATGTAATTCACATGCAGGATGTAACGTGGAGAAGAGAGGGAGAGCACATTCTCTCTAATATCAATTGGCAGGTTTCAAAAGGTGAGCATTGGGCAATTTTAGGATTAAATGGTTCAGGAAAAACGACACTATTAAACATGATCAATGGCTATATTTGGCCAACCACTGGACAAGTCAGTGTATTAAATCAAGTCTTTGGAAAGACGGATATTAGAGAATTACGGAAATCAATTGGCTGGGTCAGTTCATCTCTACAGGAAAAAATAAAAGGAAGCAATTATACAGAAGATATCGTTGTAAGCGGGAGTTTTGCCTCAATTGGACTGTACGATAACCCTACCACGGGAGACTATAAAAAAGCGAATCGAATCATGGAACAATTAGGCTGCGATTATTTACAAGGTCGTACCTATCAAACCTGTTCACAGGGAGAAAAGCAAAAAATATTAATTGCAAGGGGATTAATGGCATCACCGGAATTGCTTATTTTAGATGAGCCAACAAATGGACTAGATTTTATTTCAAGAGAAGGATTATTAGCTGCAGTCAATCAATTGTCATTAGAAGAAGAAGCTCCAACCATTATTTTTGTAACACATCATATTGAAGAGATATTGCCGATTTTCTCAAACACACTGTTGCTTCGTCAAGGCACAATATTTGATAAAGGTAAAAGTGTAAATGTATTAACAGATCGAAACCTGTCTCGTTTCTTTAATACCTCTGTTAATGTTGAATGGCAGAAAAATCGAGCCTGGATGACAACAGCACATTAATTTCGATAAATATTTCCCAGGAAATATATACTGTTTTTCTTCGAATTAGGAATAGTACCAGCGAAATAATGAACGAGTAAAAATATATCTTTTAGTGTGGCCTCGATTTTGACTTTTTTGTCTATTACGGTGATTAATGCGAAACACGGTCAGATACAGCTTCCTTATAAAATTAGTTGAAATTTAGTTCCTTGAAGTAGAGTCCATTTTGATTAATCGTATTTTAAAAATGGACTCCGTTTGGCTGCTCACTCTTTCCGGTAATGGTATTTATCCTTGGAACTCATGACGATTTAAGCTCATGAAAAAAACAGGTCCAGGCTCTTCTGGGATATCTGGGACCATTTTGATAATCTGAAATCCAACTTTTTCATAAGCTTGGATAGCTATACGATTGTTAACCTCTGGATTAATAATACACCTGTCTACACTTTCATCTGAAAAAACAAACTGACTTAGGAAAAGTGACAGAACTTTAGTGCCAAGTCCTTTATTTCTATACTCCTCTTCTCCTATAAATAGGTCTAAGCTGGCTGAGTTAGTTAGATCAACGTACTTTTCAAATATTGGATAATCACTCCAATTAAATGTTTGTATATAACCAATAGGTGTATCATCATAAAGAATTAGATACGGATCAGTTGGCTCAACCCGTTTGATATAATCAGAAAATTCCTTAGCTACCTTCTCATAAGGTTCCTTTTTGTTGTAAGCCCAAAAACGGTTAACAAAGTGGTCATTTCTAATCCAGTTATACAAAAGTGGTAAATCCTCTAATATAAGTCTTCGAAATTTAATCATGTTTGAATCCAATTTCATATTCCCCCTTCTGAATTGGTTAGTGTGGCTTACCTAGCATTCAAGAGTTATACGAGACGGAACCTACCCAAAAAGATGAAGCCATTATTTCAACGTTAGATTACTCCTATTTCTTATTAAAATATTCCATTTTGATTATTGAAAAATCATTACTGAAAACTTTCCTGGTAATCAATATAATCCTTTGCTTCCCAACTGATATCTTCTAAAAATGCCCCGAGTTCGGGCTCATCAGTTTCAATTGCTAAAGCTGTTTGAGGTGAAAAGCAATAATAATTGCTAATACTAATGATGCCAATAACTGTCTCATTTCTTATGCTTAAAAGAAAATTATCTATTCTTTCTAGAATAGTATAATTTCAAAATAGAAAAAAGGCTATAGAAAGTGTGTGATAGCAGTAAATAGACGTTTTCCAATATGGATATTGTTGAATAATCCATTAACAGCTAAAACCGAACATTTATTAAAAATATATAATAAAATGTTTGGTATTGACGATATAATTCAATCGTGATAGTATTATTCAGTACTGTTTTTATATTAATTATCATACTTTAAGCAAAAGGAGATCTGGCTGTGCATTTCAAAAAACATTATGAAGAGATCAAAAAAATTGCTGAACAAATATATTATCATCCAGAGTTAGGATATAAAGAGCATCAGACGAAGCAAACAATAATTGATTATTTAAAAAAAGTTAATCAAACCATCCAAATTGATGAATTTAGTACAACAGGGTTCCGAGTTACACTAGGAAATGAAAAGAAAGACTTGCACCTTGCTTTTATTGCTGAATTGGATGCTGTATATGCGCCTACACATATGCATGCAAATGAAGAGACAGGTGCAGCGCATAACTGTGGGCACTATACACAGGTAGCAATAGCACTTAGCTTATATCATTATTTGTTCAAGACAGAAGCATACAGAGACTTAGACTATCAAATTACATTTGTTTTTGTTCCTGCAGAAGAGTACTTGGATTTAGCTTATCGCGAAGGGCTAATGAAAGAAAAAACGATTGAACATTATGGTGGTAAACCTGAGGCAATGAGATTAGGGGTATTTGATGATATTGATCTCGCCATTTGCGTTCATGCAATGGGTGGAGAATTTGATAAGCGGTCTACAGAAATAAATGCTGATCTAGCTGGTTTTCTGTATAAAAAATATACATTCAAAGGAAAAGCAACACATGCTGGATTTGATCCGTTTTCGTCAAAAAACGCATACAATATGTCGACATTATTTAATGTTGCTGTTGGCTTAAGTCGTCAGCAATTAAAAGATTCAGAACAAGTCAGAATAAATCCGATTGTAATGGAATCTGACATGTCTACAAATGTCGTGCCAAACCGCATTATGGTAGGTACAGATTTGCGTACAAAATCGGTGGACTATATGAAAGAAGCGGCAATGAAATTAGATGCTGCTGCTAAAGGCAGTGCTTGTGCCTTACAGGGAGAAGTTGAAGGGACTACCCAAATGGGATATCTTCCTTTTGTTCAAGATCGTTACCTGTCAGAATTTGTGCTGGAGGCATTCGAGGAAAACGAGGAAATTGAAGCGATAAAGAATAATAACTTTATTAGTGCTGCTGGAGACATTGGTGATTTATCCTATATGATGCCATGTATCCAAATTGGTTACAGTGGCTTTACTGGCACGATTCATGGTGATGACTTTATCGATATCGATCCTGAGTACATTTATGAAATTTTTCCAAGGTTTTTAGCTGACGTTTTGAAAAAAATGAACGGACGAATTGATAAAGCTAAGTTATACAAAAGAAGTTATGAATCGTATATAGAATTAATTGAAGGAATTGTTAAGTAACTATCTGGGGAAGAGGACAATCACATGAAGAACAAAAACTTTATATTTCTTATTATCTTTGTGCTTATTATTATTACAGTAGCTGAAATGATTGGTTTTCAGAGTATACCAATAGGAAGTATCTCGATTGGATTATTACCTTTAGTATTTGCTATTGTGATTACGATGATTTTAGGGTTGCAACTGTTTCGAAAAGGTTTCTGGAGGCATGTTTATAGTAAAGCAAACATTGATTTTGCCGGGAAGTATTTAATTTTTATTATGTTGCCGTTAATGGCCAGGTACGGAGCAGATGTAGCCCCGCAAATAAGAGAAATACTTCAGGTTGGATGGGTATTTTTATTCCAAGAAATTGGAAACCTTGGTACAGTTGTATTTGGACTGCCAATAGCAATTCTGCTTGGATTAAGACGTGAAGCGATTGGTGCAACGTTAGGAATTGGGCGTGAAGGTGAACTTGCGTATATATCAGAAAAATATACCCTTAATTCCAGTGAGGGAAGAGGAGTTCTTTCCTTGTATATTATTGGTACATTATTCGGAACGATTTTCTTCAGTATTTTAGCACCTGTATTGCTCGGTTTCGGTTTTCCGGTTGAAGCACTGGCGATGGCATCAGGAGTGGGATCTGGAAGTATGATGAGTGCATCTTCTGCAAGTTTAGTTGCACAGGTTCCTGACATGGAAAGCACGATTTTAGCCTATGCTTCTGCAAGTCAATTATTAACAAGCTTTCTTGGAACATTTACAATGGTATTTTTAGCTGCGCCATTACAGAAATTTATGTACAAACTATTGGTTAGAGGTGAAGAATAATGGCTAACATGTTAACGAATAAATATATAAAGTACGGCCTGATATTGCTTCTTAGTGTTAGCCTGATTGTCTTTACACAAGAAATTAAACATTTAAAAAATCCAGATTCAATGCCAGTCACATCAATGACTTTTCTTGGTCTTAGTACGTTATGGCTCTTTTCTATGATTGGAATTGGTATTTCAGATCTAATGCAGAAGACACCAGTCAAATTTATGAGGGAATTCCCTGTATTAGGTTGGGTTTCGATTACTTCTTTAGTACTTTGCCTTTTATTTGACTTTTTTATTACAGCGATTCAAGCTGTTGATTTTCTTTCAATAACCACGCCTATTTTAACATTTGCGGGAATTTCTGTAGCAAATCGGCTTGTTGATCTGAGAAAAACATCTTGGAAAATTGCGATAGTAGGTATGTTTGTTTTTACTGGAACATATTTAGGAAGTACGTTGATTGCTAGTCTAGGTCTTTACTTAGCGGGAAATTAAATATACTCCATCCATCATGGCGTGAGCTTTACTGTAATCTCGTAGTATGTTAAAATAGTGCATCACAAATTTTTACTTTCAACATAGACATTAATAGTGTATAATTGTATAAACAATTCTAAAGGGTGTGTATTTATGAAAAAATACGTCGTCCTTTTCATTTATCTCACGACGATATTTGGGTATTCCTATTTTGCCATAGATGGACAGCTGCATAATCATTTTGTTATGGAGCAAGGTGAGAACTTAAGTAACAATACTTCAACAGGGTTTCACCCTACAGATGATGGAAAGCAAAAGATTTCAATTGTTAAGTTTGAATTTTTATTATTTCTGTTTATATGTTTACCATACCTGTCTTACTTTTGTATAAAGCTCATGAGAAGACTCATAGTGCTAACTCCAGTATTTTACCAATCTAATTATGTGATCAGACCTCTTTTAATTAAATGAATGATTTTAATTAAAAGGAGGCTATGTTCATGATGTGGATACGATTTGTCATATTAGGGTTCTTTTCTCTAACTGCTTTGTCTGTGTTTTTCTACCAGGGTATAGAAACGGTTCAAGCGGTAAAAGAGTATTTTAGCTTAAATAAATATTTGTAAAAAGAAAAGACTGTTCCTGATTAAATTCAGGAGCAGGCTTTTTAATATGTGATCTTGCTGAACTTTTTGAACAATATCTTTTAGGATAAAAATTGCATTTAGCGAGAGAAACTGCAAGTATCGAACATTCCATGCTAAAATAGGTTGGACTATAGAATTTTGAGGGAGTGTTACATATGAACATTGCTACAATCGGAACTGGAAGGATCGTGGAATTATTTCTATCCGCTGTTCGTGAAGTTGATGGAGCTAGATGTGTTGCTGTGTATTCAAGGAAAGAAGAATCAGCACAAGCTCTGGCAGATAAATTTGATGTTTCTGCTATTTATACTGATTTAAATGAAATGATGCATGATTCTGCTATTGATTTTGTTTATATTGCATCACCAAATAGCCTGCATTTTGAACAGGCATATCTTGCATTACAACACGGTAAGCACGTAATCTGTGAAAAACCTTTTACATCGACCATACGTGAAACCGAACAATTAATTGAACTGGCAAAACAAAAACAACGGATGCTTTTTGAAGCAATTTCCACGATCCATATGCCAAATTATAAATTAGTGAAAGAGCATATCGCTAGTCTTGGTGCAATTAAGTTCATTCAATGTAACTACAGTCAGTTCTCAAGCAGATATGAAGTATTATTAAGTGGAGAAACACCAAACATTTTTAGTCCGAAATTTTCCGGAGGTGCTCTGGTAGATATCAATGTATATAATCTGCACTTTGTAATGAATCTGTTTGGAAAACCGGAAAAAGTTAGCTACACAGCAAATAAACATGGAAATGGAATTGATACATCTGGTGTTGCGGTATTGTCCTATCCGAACTTTATCGCAGAGTGCGTCGGTGCGAAAGATACACAGAGTATGAATTTTGCAATGATTCAAGGCGAAAAAGGATATTTGAACGTAGTAAACGGTGCGAATGGTTGTCAAGAGGTTATGATTAAGAAGGAAAATCGCGAAATAAAGCTCAATACACAAACAAATGAAAATCGCCTTTATTATGAGGTAGCTGAGATGCAGCAAATTTTTGCTGCAAAGGATTTTGAAAAATGCTATGCGTTGCTTGATTATACAAAGTCAGTTGTTGAAGTGCTGGAGGCAGCGAGAAAAGACGCAGAAATTGTATTTGATGCAGATTTACGTTAAAAAGCGTAGGATGTCTTTGTTGAATTGCAAAATATAGATAATACTTGACTGTTTCCAATCAATTGCCTAAAGTAAAATGATATTCGAAAAATGAGGGGAATAGGAATGAACAGTTATTCGGAAGGTAAAATACAAGCGTTTCAAAAACAAAATGACAATCGTGCTCGGTTTTTAATTAAATGTCCAGATCAACCTGGTATTGTGGCGGCAGTTTCAAAGTTCCTTTATGAGCACAATGCCAATATTGTCGCATCTGATCAGTTTACGATGAACCCTGAAGGTGGGGAATTTTTTATTCGGATCGAGTTCGAATGTCCTGATTTAAAGGGGCAAGTGGATAAACTGGAGACAACGTTTCTTCCAATTGCAGAGAAATTCAATATGGAATGGAAAATCATGTATGTTCGTGATATTAAAAACATGGCGATATTTGTCTCGAATGAACCGCACTGCTTATTAGAGCTCCTTTGGGAATGGCAAAGTGGCGATCTAATGGCAAACATTGCACTTGTGATAAGTAATCATGAGACTGCTCGTGAGATGGTCGAATCGCTGGGCATTCCATTTTATTATATACCAGCGAATAAGGAAATACGTCATCAGGTGGAAGAAAAACAGAAGCAATTGCTTGAACAATATGAAGTCGATTTAATTGTGCTTGCACGTTATATGCAGATTCTGACACCAGATTTTGTAGGGCATTATGAAAACCGTATTATTAATATCCATCATTCATTTTTACCAGCTTTTATTGGGGCGAAACCATATGAGCGTGCTTATCAGCGTGGAGTGAAAATGATTGGTGCGACATCACATTATGTAACGAATGATTTGGATGAGGGGCCAATTATCGAACAGAATATTGGCAGAGTCGATCACCGTGATAATGGAGATGATATGAAAAAAATTGGCCAATCGATTGAGCGAAGTGTACTAGCTCGAGCAGTAAAATGGCATCTCGAAGACCGCATCCTTGTCTATAAAAATAAAACAATTGTATTTTAATCAAAGGGCCAGTTCTGATCATGAGCTGGTTCTTTTTTTATAGCTTAGTTCATACTTGCAGATATTTTAGTCATTATAAAAATAACCTGGTTCTAAGCTCCGTGGTATGAGCTAACTCCCCCACGAAATACTGCGGGCGGAAGCATTTTGAGAATACGGTCTCAGCCTCCTCTGGAAAGCTTCCCAGCAGACATGTGTGTCGGTTAATTTGGTTGAAAGAGCAGAAAGAATCTATCGATAAGAAAGCAGTCACGGTCGTTTTGGATGAAATGATGAGAAGAAACAGCCGAGGCGCGGATACTTAGAAACAAAAACAATCGAGTTAAGAAATTTTACGAAAAGGAAAGAGCCGGCATGACATGTTAATCTGCAAAAATCCAGTCAGTGAGCGCTCCAATGAGAATCGCAAGGTAAATCACATGTTTTCAATAATAACTCTCCCACATTTCTATTAATTACTTAAAGGAAAACACTTTATTAATAGGAACATTTGTTCTATAATGAAGGTGATTAGAAAAAGAAGAAATAACGGACTAGCATTCGTTAATCGTTTTATCTTTGTACCATCAAAGTGAACAGGGTTGTAAATCGAACGAAAAAGTCTAAAAGCCAATGTGTATTTTAGACGAGGAGGGATTGAATGACCAATAACAACGTAACATTTGAAGAGATTGTTGAACAAAATGAGCGAAGAATTCACTATCATATACATCGATTAAATATTAGAGACACCGAACAGGAGTTTTTTCAAGAGGGTTTAGTGGCGATGTGGAATGCATACGAGAAGCATCAACCAGATAAAGGCCCATTCACAACATACTTCAACTATATAATTCGCAACCGTTTGATAGATTTAATACGTAAGACAAATAGAGAGAAGGAAAAGCAGATACTTTTGAATATTGAACAGAAAAGACTTCTCCATAATGGAAATTGTTATCGTAGTCATGTTATTTCCTATCCAATGATGATAGCTGAAAAGCCGATAACTGATGAGATTTTTTGGGAACATGTGAAAAAACAACTTACCGGAAATCAATGGAAATGGGTAACCTATTTTATTATCGAGAACATGTCTGTTAAAGAAATTGCTGAACAAGAAGGTGTTTCGATGGAGGCTGTAAAAAGCTGGGGAAAAGAGGCTAGGAGAAAGTTAAAATGTGGAGTGGCTAGATATTAGTAAAAGGATATATAGTCTAATGGGTAACGTATTCAATTACTAAATTTTAAAAATAATAAGTGCTTTACAATAAATCAAGCCTGTGGTATCTTGAAGACAGAAAACTTCATCATTATTTTTACGCTAGGGGAGCTGTGAAAGCGGCTGAGAAGAACTGGATTGTTCTGACCCTTTGCACCCGAACTAGATAATACTAGCGTGGGGAAGTGTAGTCAATCTGTATATCTTTCTATTGATATCGATATATACATGTAGACTGCATTCCCCAGGGATGTAGTTTTTTTGTTTGGAAATATATATAACAAGGAGGAATTTACAATGGTACATCAAACTTGTACGGAAAGTGATATTGCAGGAGCTAGTTTTTCAATTCATCCGATGAGTGATCAGTTTATCGAGATTATTAAAGGTGCTTTAGAGGAGGCAGATACATCGAAGGTTCATATGGATACAGATGATGTAACAACAACTGTAAGAGGAAAGCTGACACATGTTTTTGATGTGACAAAGGCGATATTTGCTCATGCAGCAAAAAGTGGGAAACATGTTGCATTTGAAGCTACGTATTCATTAGGATGTCCTGGGGATTCAATGGGGGAGGCTTATATGGCAGAAGATGAGATTCCGCTGAATGCAGAGCATGTCAAACATATAAAGCAGCGGGTTGCAGCAAAATTTTCCTTGTATCCATTGGGCGGCGGTAGTTATATGGATGTAATTTACAGTCAAATTGAGGCAATGAAGCAATACGTAGATGTTAGTCACGCCCATTATGCTACACGATTAGATGGTGAAGCGATTGCAATATTTGATGGATTGGAAAAAGTGTTTAAAGCAACCGTTGAAGGCGGCTCAAGTCATACGGTAATGACCGTTTCGATGTCAGCGAACAGTCCATCCCATACAGGAACGAATCAAAATGAATAATTGGCGCTTTAAAGAAATAGTTGTATTAGCAGCCTTGTCCGTTGTGTTCGCAGTCGTCTATTTAGCTTTTTTGCCAGTTGGAGCAGTCTTAGTTGGTTTCTTTGGACCAATTGGCTATGACTTTATTTTTGGTATTTGGTTTATTGTTTCGATTATTGCAGCCTACATTATACGGAAGCCTGGGGCCGCATTTTTATCTGAAACGATAGCAGCTATGGTCGAAGTGTTAATCGGAAATGCTGTTGGGCCAATGCTCATTGTTACTGGAATGATTCAAGGTATTGGTGCGGAAGCTGTATTTGCAGCAACTAAATGGAAGAATTATTCGACTTGGGTATTAATGGCAGCGGGAATGGGATCAGCTGTCACCAGTTTTATTTATGGTTATTTCATGAGTGGCTATGCTGCTTTAGCTACAGGCTATGTTCTAGCAATGTTCATTATTCGACTAATTAGCGGAGCATTGATTGCTGGATTATTAGGAAAGGCATTGAGTGATGGACTAGCTAAAACAGGTGTGTTATCAAGCTTTGCTTTAGGAAAAGAATATCGGAGGAAAAATGCGGCATGAGTTTAATGGTAGAAGTAAAGCAATTCTCTTTAAAATTTGAATCGAATCCACAGGGGGACACCCTGTCCAATTTGAATTTTCGTCTAAATCATGGTGAAAGCTTATTGCTATTAGGTCCTAGTGGCTGCGGAAAAAGCACATTAACGTATTGTCTGAACGGACTATATCCTCGCGAATTAGATGGAGAAGTACATGGAGAAATTGTCATTAATGGAAAAACAGTGACAGCATATCGTCCGGGCGAAATTAGTCAGCAAGTCGGAGTTGTTTTCCAGGATCCAGAGACACAATTTTGTATGCTGACTGTTGAAGATGAAGTTGCCTTTGGATTAGAGAATATCGGCATTCCGCATGAATTTATGGAAGAAAAAATTAACCATGTTCTAGAACTAGTACAGTTGCTTGCGTTTAAAAAGTCTGCAATAAGCTCACTTTCAGGAGGGCAGAAGCAAAGATTAGCACTTGCATGTATTCTTGCATTAGAGCCTTCTTTATTAATTTTAGATGAACCAACAGCTAATCTAGACCCGATTGCAACAAAGGATGTAATTCAGACCATCCAATTGATACAAGAAAAAACAAATTGCTCTCTTATTATTATTGAACACCAACTGGATGGCTGGACAAAGCTAACAAATCGCTGTCTTTTATTGAATCGAAACGGAGAGATATTTTATGATGGTGATTTAAGAAATGCCATTGCGAGCAGGCTAGAAGAGTTGGAAGAACAAGGTATTTGGCTACCGAAAGTAACGCAATATTTCTTGAAAAACAGACCGCAAACAGAGCGGGAATTACCACTTACCGTAGGAGAGATAAACCCTTTTTCATTATTCGAGAGTAAAAGCGTGAATACAGCAAGTATTCCCTCTGAAGCAGGTTTACCCTATGTAAAAGCTTCTCATATATCATGGAAGGTAGAACAGCAACCAATTATTCACGATATATCGCTAACGCTTTACCATGGTGAATTTATTGCAATTGTTGGGGCAAATGGCAGTGGGAAAACTTCTTTTTCTAGAATTCTAGCAGGTATTCAGCGGCCTACAAAAGGAAGCGTTTCTATAAAAGATAGAAAGATTGGAAGTTGGAAGGAGTCGCAGTTACGGGAAGAGATCGGCTATGTTTTCCAGAATCCTGAGCATCAATTTATTGCAAACACGGTTTATGAGGAAATTGCATTTAGTCTTCGCTTAAAAATGGAAACGGAAGCAACAGTTAAAGAGAAAGTACAGGCAGTATTAGAAACATGTGGATTATTACACTTACAACATGAGCATCCTTATACATTGAGCCAAGGACAAAAGAGACGTTTGAGTGTAGCAACAATGATTGTTGATGATCAGCCATTTCTATTGCTGGATGAACCAACTTTCGGACAAGATGCATCTTCCAATGCTCAGCTGATGGGACTATTACAAGGAAGATATAAATCGGGAGCAACAATTGCGATGGTTACCCATGATATGGAATTGATTCATGATTATGCAACGAGGGTTCTAGTTCTCCACAAAGGCAGACTCGTTGCAGATCTCGCACCAGCGGAACTATGGGCGCAGCCAATAGAAAAATTGCATGATTGGCAGCTTGCATTACCAATTCAAGTTCAGATTCAGAACTGCTTAAAAAAGGAAGGTGATTATGCTGCTCAATCATCTTAATCCAAGCATAAAAGCACTAACAGTTTGTATATTAGTTGTACATTTGGCATTTGTATTTGAGCCGATGACCGTGTTTTTATTTTTGATTTGGACAATTGCGGCAACCTTTATTTTCGGTAAGGTAAATTGGAAAAAATATGTTCTCTATTTTCTTCCCTTTTTTATTTTTGCAATCGGAATGCTCTGGACAACAATTGCGTTTGCAGATACTTCGGAGCATACAAATAAGGTTATCAACATGCTCGGACTAACGTTGCCACTTGATTCATTTCTCGTTGCTTTGGCTCTTTCGCTGCGAATATTAAATGTTGCGGCACTATCCTTAATGTTTATTTTTACAACCAATATGGTTGATTTTATTTTAAGCTTGATCCAGCAGTTAAAACTTCCACCTAAAATTGCTTATGGAGTTTTAGCGGGATATCGATTTTTACCAATGATGAAGGATGAAATTAAAATAATCCATGCTGCCCATCAAGTCCGTGGTGTTAGCCAAGGCAAATCATTAAAAGATAAATTTTCAAAATATAAACGCTTTGCAATTCCGTTGCTGGCGAGTGCGATTCGAAAAGCGGAAAGAACAGCTGTTGCCATGGAATCAAAAGGATTTACAGGTGATCGAAATCGAACCTTTTACCGTCAGTTTTTTGTAACAAAGCGTGATCTTATTCTTCCTGGAATTCTACTCTTCGGATTTTGGGGAGCTTGGTTTTTATAAACTTTAACCCGTAATCAGTCTAATTGATTACGGGTTCTTTTTAAAATTCATTAGATTAATTATATAATTCCAACCAAAATACTTGTGATTGAAATGGAAATCAGTTATATTTTAAATTAGCATTTCTTTGAAATAGTGTAAAAATTGTCGACATGTAACTGGGGGGAGTTAGAAATGAGAAATTATAAAAAAGGATTTTTACTTTTCATCGTAATTTGTATGATGGGCGTGCTAGTTGCTTGTGCGGATGAACCAGGTGACGCAAATGGAACATCAGGAGATGAGCAGGAAGGTGCTGGAGGAGATCTTGTTATTGCCACTATATCTGATGCAGTGACACTGGATCCAGCAGGTTCGAATGATGTTCCATCACGTGATATACAATTTAATATCTTTGAGCGACTGATTAATCAGAATGAACAAATGGAATTGGAGCCAGGGCTTGCAGTCAGCTGGGAAGCGATTGATGAGACAACATGGGAGTTTCAATTACGTGAAAATGTAACATTCCATGATGGTTCAGCTTTTAATGCAGAAGTGGTAAAAGCAAATATTGATCGTTTGCTAGATCCGGAAGTTGGTTCATCTTCCTATAGTAGATTTGAAATGATATCCGAAGTAGAGGTGGTCGATGATTACACTGTACGAATTATAACGGAGTATCCGTTCTCACCATTGCCATCGAATTTAGCTCATGGCAGTGCTGGAATCGTTTCGTTAGAGCAAATTAAAGAAGACTACGAAGCAATGGAAGCAGGAGAAGATCCAGGAAGTGTCGTGAATCAGCATCCAATTGGAACAGGTTATTTTAAATTTGATGAATGGGCACCAGGTCAGCATGTTGTCCTTGTTAATAATGAAGATTATTGGGGAGAGGAAGCGGCTAAACTTGATTCCGTCACATTTAAAGTTGTGCCTGAAGATTTAACGAGACTTGCAGAGTTAGAGACAGGGGATTCGCATGTTACAAATCCGTTGAGTCCTTCTGATATTGCCCAGGTAGAGGGGAATGAAGAATTAACTGTCGTACGGCAGGACAGCTTAGGAATTGAGTTTCTCGGATTCAATGTTGAGAAAGCGCCGTTCGATGATGAACGTGTTCGAAGTGCGATTGCAATGGGGATTGATAAGGAACAAATCTTAGAAGGAATTTATGACAATATTGGGACGCCAGCAATAAGTCCGTTATCACCAAATGTGTTTGGCTATGATGATTCCATTTCAACGACTGATTACGATCCTGAAGGTGCCAAAGAATTGTTGGCAGATGCCGGATTCGAAGATGGTTTATCAGCCACAGTTTGGACAAATGATAGCCGTGAACGCATTGATATTGTAACCAACATTCAATCACAGCTCGCTGAAATTGGAGTTGATTTGGAAATAGAGGTATTTGAATGGGGTGCTTATTTAGCTGAAACAAGCGATGGCGGGCATGAAATGTATGTGATGTCATGGAATAACGGAACAGCAGATGCGGATAATGGTCTATTCCCATTATTTCATTCCAGTAATGCAGGTACAGGTGGAAACAAGATGTTTACTCGATATGATGAATTGGACGAAACTCTAGAAAAAGCAAGACAAACGGTAGTAGAAGAAGAGCGCCTTTCTCTGTATACAGAAGCACAGGAGTTTTTAACTGAAAAGACACCAATGGTTTACTTAGTGCACCCAGAATATTTATTAGGTGTACGTAAAGAAGTTAAAGGTTTATCGATGACACCAGGCAAAACCTTGCTGCTCAAAGATGTTTATATTGAAGAATAAGTTAGGAGGGAGCATTCAGCATGGAAACATATGAAGCATTGTCATCCTTTGAAAATTTAAAAACGTCTTATCCAGATTTATATAATCAGATTAATTCTATTATAAAAGAAGTTATTGCATTAAGAAGAGACTTGCGAAAGCATCCAGAGCTTGCCTTTGAAGAAACCCGTACAGCTCAGATTGTGGCAACAAAACTGCGTGATTGGGGCTATCAGGTAACGGAAGGTGTTGGAAAGACTGGTGTGGTTGGCATCCTTAAAGGTGAAAAAGAAGGACCTGTTGTGGGACTCCGTGCGGATATGGATGCACTTCCAATGATGGATGAAATTACAGCTGATTACCGAAGTTTAACAGATCATGTTGCACATACATGTGGGCATGATGCTCATACATCGATTCTATTAGGCGTTGCAAAGATTTTTGCGGAACGAGGCTTGAAAAAAGGGACGTTAAAATTAGTTTTTCAACCAGCTGAGGAAATTGGTGAAGGTGCAGCTGCAATGATTGCAGATGGTGTACTGGAAAATCCAAAAGTGGATATGATGGCTGGTCTGCATGTACATCCAACCATAGAAACAGGACAATTTGGAATCACAGAAACGGAATTCAGCTGTGCAGCAATGGATCTATTTGAACTGGAAATAAAAGGAAATGGCGGACATGCAGCACATCCGCACCGCACAATCGATCCTGTTGCAATTGCGGCGCAAGTTATTACAGCACTTCAGCAAATCGTCAGCCGAAATACGGATCCACTTGATTCTGTAGTTGTTAGTATTGGCCAAATCCATGGTGGGACGAAATCAACCATCATACCAGATTCAGTAACACTTAGTGGAACTGTCCGGACATTGAACCCTGTAACAAGAGAAGCGGTTGCTAAAAAAGTCCGTTCAATTGCAACGACTATTACGGAGGGGCTTGGCGGCGAATGTGATGTGAATTACCGTTTTGTAACGCCATCGATTAAAATTGATAAGGTTTTACGTGGATTATTTGAAGAAACGATTACGGAGCTATTTACAAGCGATGCTATCGTATACAAAAATCCATCCATGGGTGGAGAAGACTTCGCTTATTATTCACATGAGATTCCAGCTGTCTTCTTTAACTTAGGGACAAACGGGGGTAATCCTGAAACAGCATATTCCAATCATAATTCACGCTTCGATGTGGATGAACAGGCTTTTGTTTATGGAATTGCAGCACTATTTCAATTGGCAAGTAATTATTTGGAGCGAACCGACGAATGATTAAAAAGGTATAAAAAGAAAAATCCGAGCGAATTCAAAATCTAATAGAAAAATTTTTGAATTATGTTCGGATTTTTCTAGACGCTTTTCTCCCAGCCTCTTCTTCATTTTATTGAGAAATACACATCAGATTAACTGGATAATCGATCCATGGATTGCGACTGCCTTGAATTTCATAGATAGCAAGGTTGTGATGACTTTTATAAATGTCGGGTGGAAAATAAAATTTTCATGCCATTTTAGAAGCAGGGATACATCTATTTCTTTTTTATGCGAAGCTTCAATTTCATCCGTATATTTTAGTGAAAAATAGAGCATGGCTCGAGCAACTGCATCTTTTCCGTATTTCGGTTCAAACTGTTTATCCAATGATTTTCCACGGGATTTCTTTACACCCTGGACGGAAATCAGTTCTGGATTGTAGTCGCAGAAATCATGGTATCGTCATCGCTTCCTTCTTACCGTAAAGGAGTAGCTTTTGTATGTGCAGATCGCGGTAGCCGTAGTTTCATATAGCCGACAAAAGACAAAACCAGCATACCTATTAAAAACGCAATAAAATATGGAGAAATCACTTCACGAATAAGCCCGGTTACAAATGAACTGAAAATCATTCCCAATGAATAGACCGCCGACATCACCCCAAAAGCACGGCCATGTCCTTCCCTTGCGACAGCATCTGTTACTGCTGTGGCCATTGCCGGCATTATCACCCCAAAAAAGAATCCCATTAAAAATAACAAAAGCGTTAAGGCTGTAGTCCACTCATTTAAAAGTGCAAACAGAGTCATACACATCCCAAATAAACCGAAAATCAGCCTTTTCACAGGAGCAAATCGATTAATAAAAAACAGAGATAAGGAAAAAAATGTTCCAATACCCATAAAACTGAACATTTTACCTGTTGTGACGGTAGATAGTCCTTTTTCCACCGATAAATAAGGAATTTCATAGATGATCACACCATGAATGTACATCACAGCAAAGCCTGTCAGAAAAACAACATGCAAACCCGGATTTGCCAAAACCTGAATAAGACTCAATGACTGATTTCTTTTATTCACTGTGACTGCTTGTCTATCTTTTAGAAAAAACATGGTATAAACAGCCGTTATAATCAGTGCTGCCCCAATAACAAAATAAGAATTGGCGTATCCGAACATAACTCCAAGCTTTCCACCAATCAGTGGAGCAATAATACTTGCGATTGTACCGAGAATCCCATTTACAGCCATGTTTTTCCCTTGCTGTCGGCTATTTCCTGCATATCCTGAAAGTAGTGCCATTGCTGCTGGAATCAAAAAGGCTAATGAAAATCCATTTAATGCCCGCAGTAGTAATAATTCTGCAGTGTTAGCCACTAAGCCATGAAAAATAAACAAACTACCCGATACAAGCAATGGAAGCGTAATAAATATTCGCTTCCCAAACCTGTCAACAAGTGGACCTGCAATTAAATTTCCTACTAGATTAGCGAACTGAGCGGCACTAAGCATAATTCCAATCAATACACTGGATGCTCCAATCATTGCAGCATAAGGAGTGAAAATCGGTGCTTGAATACTCATGATCAGGCTGATTAAAAACATAATGACAAAAATGTGTAATTTGTCTGCGGTTACTTCTCTCAAATTTTCCACCTCGAAAACATTGTATGCTCCAAATGAAAAAATAGACGGAAAAAAGGGTCAGCCCTTTAGCTCATATATAGTATTTAAACCTTTTGCCTCGCTGAAAAATTATGCTATATTATAATCAGATTTTTCACCTCAAGAATATCTACTCAAAACTCTCTAAGACGCGATAGCATGGCAACCATTCCGCTACTAATTAAAGAAGATTCCTCAAAATCTACCAACACTGGACATGACCAATTAAACAAAGACTCTTTAATACATTCTTCAAAGAGCATTTTTGAGATAAGGTACCAGACCCGCTATATAGTAAAGCGTACCAATAGACAGTATATTTGATAAGTTTTTAAACTTGGAAAATGGTTATCAAATTATTAATGAGTACATCCTTTATCTATATCTTTCCGAATAATCTAATCTCTGCTATGATTTATGTAAAACAAAAAGGAGCCTTTAACATGCTTGATTATAATAATTCGATAGCGTTGCATATTCAATTGAAGAATATTATTGAAAAGAAAATTGAAGAAGGAATATTTACCGGGCAAATACCAAGTGAAAGGCAATTTATGGAGGAATATCATGTTAGTAGAAGTACGGTTAGGGAAGCTATTAACCTTTTGGTTCGTGAAGGAGTATTAGAGAAAAAGCATGGAAAAGGTACATTTGTTTCCTTAAAACCAATTCAAGATTGGCTCGGTAATCTAAGCAGTACAACTGATACGATTATGCAAATGGGGAAGAAGCCAGGAGCACAGTTAGTTACGCATTATTTGACGGAAACCACACCATATATTCAAGAAAAAACTGGTCTCAAAGATGCTTACTTTATAAAACGAATTCGCTTTGCTGACGATATGCCAATTGGTGTGGAGCGACATTATTATCCAATCGAAATAGGAGTAAAATTAATTAAATACGACCTCAATGATGCAACATTATATGATTTGCTGGAAAATCATTTAGGAATTAGACTAGCAGAAGCCGAGCAGACAATTAGCGGTGGAATTTTTTTAGATGAAGATAGGGAATTTATGAAAATGCCGAATGGAACGAACGCGTTAATTGCCGAACGAATTATTAGAGATCGAAATCGTGAAATCATTGAATTCGAAAAAGCCTTTTATCGGAATGACCTATATACATTTAAAATAAACTTGTCTCGTAAGTTTGGCTAACAGGGTTCATCAAAAGTTGTATCACGTATTTGGAATAAGATTATTAGCAGGCATAATAAGACTTATTATCATTTTAAATAACTGAATTTATATAATATATTGAATTTAAAATCGGACTGTTTTATACTGATAGCAGACCATCACATCACAACTGGTTCGGACGTCAGTATCATCATGATAGGTCAGACTTATCGTTTTGCAAATTCATGTAAGGAGGATTGAATGACGATTGTTTAGATTTCAAATGAGTTAAAACGAATGAGCTTAGTATTGTGATATCTTCTCGATCCTAGGAAGTTTTTTAAAAATATTATCTAATAAATGTAAGCGGTTTCTGATGTAGGAAACGAAATTAATGGATAACCATCCAGGGTGCTAATGTGCATGAAATACCATCTAAATCAATCTTTCAAAATCAGGTTTCGATTGATTATGTATTGCTTCATAAAGAATCTAACTAAATGAATGGAGGTAGGTTGAATGAAGACGGAAAGCGAAATGAATCAGGTGGTTGGGAAAGAAGCATCGTTATTATGGAATGCCATGCATCGTTACAATCCAGAAGCGGAACAAGTAGTCGCTGTTAAGGGGGAAGGATCCTGGTTTACCGATGAATCTGGTAAACGTTATTTGGACGGGGTTTCTGGATTATGGTGCTTAAATCTAGGTCATGGCCGTGAAGAAATAGTCGAAGCCGCTGCTGAGCAAATGAAAAACCTTTCCTATTTTCCATTAACAATGAACCATCAGCCTGCAATTAAACTAGCTGCAAAGATTAGTGAATTGCTCGGTGGGAAATACCAGACATTTTTTTCTAATAGTGGTTCTGAAGCTAATGAAACTGCATTTAAAATTGCGAGACAATACCATAATCAAACTGGTAATCCGCAGAAGTATAAAGTGATTTCTCGTTATCGTGGATATCATGGTTCAACATTAGGTGCATTAAGTGCAACAGCACAAGCAAATAGGCGAGTAAAATATGATCCGGGTGTCCCAGGATTTCTACATGTTTATCCGCCATACAGCTACCGTTCTATTTTTGATGGAAGTCCAGAAGAGTCAGATCTGAAGGCAGCACAGCTGTTGGAAGAAATGATTAACTGGGAAGGAGAAGAAACAGTTGCAGCATTTATCATGGAGCCATTTATTTCTGGGGGCGGTGTTATTGTTCCATCAATGAAATATATTCAACGAGTTGCGGAAATTTGTAAGAAATACAATGTGCTTCTGATTATGGATGAAGTAGTATCCGGTTATGGACGTACCGGAAAAATGTTTGGATTTAAGCATGCGGCGGGGGTACAGCCTGATATTGTGACAATGGCAAAAGGGCTGACAAGTGGGTACTTACCATTAGGAGCTACTGCTGTTAAATCTGAAATATATGATGTATTTCGAGAGGCTGGCAAGGATTCACATTTTCGTCATGTATCTACCTATGGAGGACATCCAGCCGCATGTGCAGTTGCATTAAAAAATATTGATATCATTGAGCGTGAGAACATTGTTGAACGAGTTCGCACACTTGCCGGGACTAAATTATCGGAGCTGCATCATTTAATAGATCACAAAAACGTGGGAGAGGTTCGGCAAATTGGTTTTCTTTTAGGGATTGAGATGGTAGAAGATAAACAGTCTAAGCTGCCGATGTCTGATGAAAAACTGGCAAAAATAATAGGTTTGTGTAAAGAAAAAGGATTAATCATTGGTAAAAATGGAGATACCGTTCCAGAACAAAACAATGTCATTATTGTTGCGCCGCCATTAACAAGTACTGTAGAAGATTTAGATTTTTTAATTGATACTTTAACGTCAGCAATTCGAAGTCTTTAAATAAGTCTGTTCCTATAAGAGAGAAAGGGAATCCGAGGGGATGGAGTTTACGTGAATTATGAAAGACTGAAAACATTTGTAGCTGTTGCCGAAAAGAAGAGCTTTTCCGAGGCCGCTAAAGTATTATTTGTTTCCCAGCCAACCATTACCTCGCAGATCAAAGCATTGGAAGAGGAGCTTCATACCAAACTATTTGAGCGAACAACAAAAAGGGTTGAAATGACAGAGGCTGCGTTGATTTTAATAAAATACGCTAGGGAGATTATCCAACTGAGTGATGCTGCACAGGAGAAAATACAGGAAATTGGCAGTAACATACATGGGGATTTAGAGATAGGATGTAGTTTTACAATTGGTGAATACATTCTTCCAATATTTTTGAAGCGTTTCAAAGACAATTTTCCAATGGTGCAGATTCGTGCAGATATTTCTAATTCGGATACTATTATTTCCAGTATAAAAAATCACGCTATAGATGTCGGGTTAATTGAAACCCCAATTGATGATCCACAAATTATATTGGAGCCATTTTTAACAGATGAACTGTTGCTGATAGCAGCTCCTGATTTTTTAAAAGAAAATGATGGTAAAATTTCCGCTGAAAGCTTGAAGACGATCCCCCTCATTATGAGAGAGAAAGGATCTGGCACAAGGGCAGTAGTGAATCACTATCTACAGATGGTTGGTATATTAGAAAGTGAATTAAACATCGTGATGGAATTAGGGAGTACAGAGTCTGTTAAAGCAGCAGTTGAAGCCGGATTAGGTGTGTCTATTATTTCTAGAGCAACGATTTCAAAAGAGAAAAAGCTAGGGTTGCTGACATCATATCCGATTAAAAATATAGCATTCTATCGTTACTTCTATATTGCAATGCGTAAAGATCAGGTTTTAAAATCAACTGCAGATTTGTTTTTGAATGAATTGAAAAAAAATGCAACTGACCAAACCATACAAGTCATTTAATCCACTTACTCGATTAAAGGTTATAAAAAAAGGAGGAATTTCTAATGGTGAAACAGCAAGCAGAAATGAAAAAGGGTGTCGTTAAAAAAGTAAAAATGACACCAAGTGAAGCAATTGTTGAAACGCTCGTCGCAGAAGGGGTAAAAGAAGTATATGGAATTGTTGGTTCCGCATTTATGGATATGCTTGATTTATTCCCAACTGCCGGTATTCGCTTCTTACCGGTAAGACATGAACAAAGTGCAGCACATATGGCTGATGCTTATACACGAGTGTCCGGTGTTGCGGGAGTTGTTATTGGTCAAAATGGTCCTGGGATTACAAATATGGTGACGTCTGTAGCAGCTGCAAACCAAGCACATACGCCAATGGTAGTTATATCGCCTTCTGCAGGCACGCCGACAATCGGGTGGGACGGATTCCAAGAAGCTGATCAGGTTTCGATTTTCAGTGCAATTACAAAAGAAACAGTGCGCGTCACGCATAAGAGTCGTGTAGCTGATTGTTTAAGAACAGCTTTCCGGATCGCTTATGCTGAGCGTGGCCCGGTCCTTTACGATATTCCGAGAGATTTATTTTATGGGGAGCTTGAGGATCAGATCCTTCAGCCACATCAATATCGTGCAGATTCTAGAGGAAGTGGAGATCCTGCCTTAACAAAACAAGCAGTAGAGCTTTTAAAGCACGCAAAAAATCCAGTAATTATTTCAGGACGCGGTGCAGTTGATGCAGATGGGGTGGACACCGTTGTTAAAATTGCAGAACACCTGACAATTCCAGTAGCAGTGTCTTATATGCATAATGACGCATTTCCAGCTGACCACCCACTAGCAGTCGGCCCAATTGGTTATATGGGAGCTAAATCTGCAATGAATACGTTAAAGAATGCTGACGTAGTACTAGCGATTGGAACGAGGCTGTCAGTCTTTGGCACATTGCCTTGTTACGATATCGATTATTTCCCGAAAGCTGCAAAAATTATTCAAGTGGATATTAACCCAAGAAATATAGCTAGAACACACCCGGTTGAAGTAGGAATTATTGGGGATGCCAAAGCAACAAGTGACGAAATTTATAGATTACTGAAAGAGGCAGTTCCTACTCCAGACAAAAAACAATATCGATTAGAGGCAGTAAGCAAAGAAAAAACAGCATGGGAAAAAGAGTTAGTAGACCTTGCGATGGAGGATGGATCTCCAATTAATCCGAGACGAGCACTCTTAGAACTAACAAAAGTGTTGCCGGACAATACAATCATTTCAACTGATATTGGGAATGTCTCATCTACTGCAAATGCTTATTTAAGATTTAATCAAACGAGACGTCATATAGCTGCATTAACTTTTGGAAATACTGGTTTTGCATACCCAGCAGCACTCGGAGCACAGCTTGCAGAGCCAGATTCACCAGTCGTTGCAATTATTGGGGATGGAGCTTGGGGAATGAGTTTACATGAGGTAAGTACAGCTGTAGAGCAAGATATTCCGGTTATCGCCTGCGTATTCAATAATAAATCATGGGCCGCTGAAAAGAAAAACCAAGTAGATTATTATGATAACCGATTTATCGGTTCGAACATCCAAGCGCCAGAGTTTGCCGAGGTTGCTAAATCAATGGGTGCTTTAGGTTATACGATTGAAAAGCCAGAAGACATAGGACCTGTTGTGAAAGAAGTATTAGAGAAGCGTAAGCCAGCAGTTTTAAACATTTATGTGGATGGGACACAACTTGCTCCTCCATTTAGAAGAGATGCATTGCAGTTGCCGACAAGATTGCTAGATAAATATAAACACTTGGATTATGAGACATGGGGTTCTGATAAAAACTAAATCCATTATGAAGAAACCTCTATACTACGCAATATGTTGTATAGAGGTTCTTTAGTGTGCCCTGCATGGGCGGAAACTAGGTGGTGAAAGTCCACTACAGGCTTGGCAGTAGGAACTGTTAGCGAAAGGCAAGGTGGCTATCGTGAGGTAGTGGCTGAAGGAAGCTGGACGCAAACTCCTGAACTGACGAACAGAAACTAGATAGAAGGCTGAATTAGGTCGGATAAGTCTGCTAAACAAGACGAAGTCCCATACTGCCCGAAACCTATACAGTAAATCTAGCAGTTACATGGGAGGAAAGTTTTCGCTCTTACCAGGGGAGGTCTTGTGAGGGTGCAGTGGGAGTTGAATGATAACGAACCAGCACAACCAAAGCGGTGACGTTTTGGTGAATCGCAAGAAGTCAGCAGAGGTCATAGTAATGTGAACGGACGAAACATGAAGGACCGAACAATAGTAATTTTGAAAGCTCTAGGAGGGGTGGAAGGTGCGACAACTGCAGAAAACAGGAGAATCTGGCTATCGGCAGAGAAATAGTGTGGAACATGAAGGGTATGTCGAAGTGCATAGTGCCTTTCATGGTGAAAAGAACAATCAAAATGGTGTATCCAATCTGTTTGAAAGAATCCTATCAAGGGACAACCTAAATCAAGCTTACCTTCAAGTAGCCAGGAATAAGGGAACAGCTGGAGTAGACGGTATGACGTACGACCAGCTACTTCCATACTTGAAGGAACATAAAGAGGAATTATTAACCCAGTTACGGCAAGGAAAGTACAAACCGCAACCCGTTCTGCGGGTTGAAATTCCGAAACCAGATGGTGGAAAAAGAAAACTGGGGATTCCTACAGTCATCGACCGGATGCTTCAACAAGCTATTAACCAAGTGTTACAACCAATATTTGAATCAACGTTCTCCGATAATAGTTTTGGGTTTCGTCCAAAAAGTAGTGCGCATCATGCCATCATACGGGCGAAATCGTACTACGAACAAGGATACAAATATGTGGTGGACTTGGATATGAAATCCTACTTCGATACAGTGAATCATGACAAACTTATGTACTTCGTGGAAAAACAGATATCTGATAAGCGAGTGCTTCACTTGATAAGAAGATACTTATTAAGTGGAATTATGATTAACGGTATCTTCGAAAAATCAGAACAAGGAACGCCGCAAGGCGGTAACTTATCTCCGTTACTCAGTAATATCTATTTAAATGAACTGGACCAACTCTTGGAAAAGCGTGGTCATCAATTCGTTCGTTACGCAGATGATTGTAATATCTATGTGAAAAGTAGAAGAGCTGGTTATCGAGTGATGAACAGTATCACCAAATTTCTTGAGGGGGATTTGAGTCTTACCGTCAATCGAGAAAAGAGTGCAGTCGGTAGCCCGCTGAAACGAAAGTTTCTGGGTTTCTGTTTATTAGTTACGAAGAAGGGTATAAAAATTCGTCCGCACCAAAAAGCAAAAGTAACGGTGAAATCGAAACTCAGGCAAATCACCAAACGTAATCGCGGGAGAGAGCTTGAAGTGATTCTAAAAGAAATCCGGCAACTTATGACAGGGTGGATAAACTACTATGGCATAGGGGAAATGAAAGGATTTATGAAGGATCTCAATGGCTGGCTGAAGCGAAGAATTAGACAATATATCTGGAAACAGTGGAAAAGCCCACGTACGAAAAGGAGAAATCTAATTCGCTTAGGAATTGACAAATATAAAGCTTATGAATGGTCAAATACAAGAAAAGGCTACTGGACTATATCCAAGAGCTATATTCTTCACCGTTCATTGACAGATAAAGAACTGGCATCAAGAGGATATAAAGATATCGCTCTACAATACCAGTTCGTACACTCAAACTATTGAACCGCCGTATACGGAACCGTACGTACGGTGGTGGGAGAGGGGCGAAAAGTTACTTAACTTTTCCCTCTACTCGATTTTATATACTTGTCTGTGCCTCGTTATTTAGTTAAAAGCTCCCAAACTTTTGGATTGATCATGGTAGGTGGTTTCTCTCCATTAAGACCAGCTTCAAGATTTCTAGCTGCTAATTCCGACATTTTCAACTCGGTTTCATATGTGGAAGACCCAACATGTGGCAGGGTAACAACGTTTTTCATTTCTAATAATGAATTGTTTGGACTGACGGGTTCTTGTTCAAATACATCCAGTCCTGCAGCTGCAATTTCCCCAGTTTGTAATGCTGCGATTAAATCCTTTTCTACAACTGTTTTTCCACGTGAAGCATTAATAAAAATTGCTGAAGGCTTCATAAGCTGAAATTCTCTTTTACTAATAAGACCTCTTGTTTCTGGGGTAAGCGGGGTAATTAAAACAGGAAAATCAGATTTGGATAATAAATCATCTAAACTGCAATATGTAGCATCAAACTTTGTTTCTGCGTCTTGTTTCCTTGTCCGGCTATGATACAAAATATTCATATCAAATCCAAACTTAGCACGCTGTGCAATTGCTTGCCCAATTCTTCCCATTCCAATAATACCTATCGTTTTATGATGAATATCGACTCCATAATAGTCTGGCCCTAATGCTTCTACCCATTGTTTAGACTTAACCAAATTGTCTAGCTCTGGAATGCGTCTGGCAGCTGCGAGTAAAATACCAAACACGGTATCAGCAACGGTATCTGTTAATACGTCCGGTGTATTTGTTGCCATAATGTGCCGCTTTGTTAATTCTTCGATATCCAAATTATTATAACCAACAGAGACATTACTCACGATTTTTAAATTAGGGGCATTGTCTAATAATGTTTTATTCACTTCTAAAGCCAGTCCAATAATACCTTCTGCCTCTTTCAGATGGTTCATAAATTCTTCATTAGTTTGGGTATCAATATTTTTAAAAAATTTCACATCGTACTTTTCTTGTAGACTTTTAAGTACGGGTTTTTCAAGCCGCTCATAAACAATAATTTTTTTCTTCATCTTCATAAGCTCCTTCAAGTAATCTTTCAGTTTGTTGATGGTTGTTTTTCTATCATTTTAAACGTAACTTTCAATATGAGGAATGTCAATATTGGGAGAAGGTATTAGACTTTAAGTTTTATAAAGAACATCTATAAATTATATCGTAAAATCCGATAATTTCATTTCTTTAGAATACATTGACTCCGTTTATACCTAATGATAAAGTATAAATAATCTATTTTAAATAGTTACATATACTACCGAGTTATTATCTGATATTTATGTAATGTCACCCTTGATGCCTCTATATATGTGTGAATATTAAGTTTATTTTCAGTAAATAGCAATCAATTGAATTACTAAGGGGAGATCGTATGAATTGGTGGTTAGTTTGGATTGTAGTTTTTTTAATTGTAATTTTTGGTATAAGTATTATTTCCTCACGAAAAATTAAAACCTCAGATGACTTTTTAATGGCCAACTTTAGTCTTGGGTTCTTTCCTATCACAGGAACAGTTATAGCAACAGTTACTGGATCTGCAGCA
The DNA here is from genome assembly GCF_038002145.1 of Oceanobacillus sp. FSL W7-1309. Classification (NCBI taxonomy): domain Bacteria; kingdom Bacillati; phylum Bacillota; class Bacilli; order Caryophanales; family Bacillaceae; genus Oceanobacillus; species Oceanobacillus sp. FSL W7-1309. The sequence continues at coordinate 271,361 of NZ_JBBOBX010000001.1, read as the reverse complement.
CTTATCGGTGGAGCTGGAAAAGGTTTTGAAATCGGTATTTCCTATTTTATTACTTCTATTAGTTTCGTTTCTTTTACTATTCTATTTGTCGCTATTCTAACTCCAACCATACGTAAACTTAAATTATATACAATACCAGATTTATTTATAAAACGTTTTGGAAAAGCGTCTGCATTACTTCCAGCATTAATTATTGGATTACTTTATATGACCCCTACATTTGCGATGCAGTTAGTAGGAATGGGTTCTATATTAGCCTCTACTACAGCACTTACCGTAACATGGGGAATTGTTATCGGTTTTATAATCAGTCTCATTTTTACACTTATGGGAGGAATGTTTAGTGTTGCTTGGACAGATACGGTGCAAACCATCGTAATTCTAGCTGGGGTTATTTTATTGTTTTTCCTCGGGCTTAACCATATAGGTGGGGTCGAGGTATTGGCAAATGAAACCCCGAAGCATCTGTTTAACTTTTTCAGTATTGGCGGTAAAGAATTATTAAACTGGTTCCTTGTGTTCGGACCATTCTATATGGTTTGGCAAACAACATGGCAACGCTTATCAGCAGCTAAATCTACTAAAATTGCAAAATGGTCTGTTACAACTGGTTTTATCATTTCTGGTTTTATTGGTTTACTAGCAATATTAATTGGAATTATGGCCGTACAAATACTAAATACAAGTACACCTCCTGATCAGGTGTACACCCAATTTTTAGTAGACATATTTCCAGCACCATTAGGTGGGTTATTTATGGTATCACTATTAGCAGCACTGTTAACCGGTGCAACATCTTTCTTGCTCAGTGGAGCAATTAATATTGCCAAAGATATTTACCAAGAGTGGATTTCACCTGGTGCAGAAGATGCTCAGTTGTTAAAAACATCCCGGATTTCTGTATTAGGTATGGCTGTATTGGGACTTGTTATTGCATTATATATTACAGATATTATAACCATCTATCAATTTGCCCTTTCCTATACAGCTGTAACGCTTGTTGCACCTGTAATGGCCGCAATGTTCTGGAAACGTGCTACAAAAACAGGAGTAATTGTAAGTATGGTTGGCAGTATTATTGTTTGTTCTTTATGGAAGCTGGCTGGAACACCTTATGGAGTGCATGAAATTCTGCCAGGCTTAATCATGTCTTTTCTATTATTAATCATTGTTAGTCTTAAAACAAAACATTCAGCTGACGAAGACGTGACTGCCTATTTCTTCTCATTAAAAGCAGTGAAGGATCCTACAGAACAAGAACCAGTTGATAAAATCATAAGTTCATAAGGTAAATCTGACTGTGTTGCAAAAATTTCTAAAAAGGAGAAAAAACAATGGATAAGATAGATACCTTAATTACAAATGCCAATATACTAACACTTGACGAGCAAAATAGTATTGCTCATTCATTAGCTATTACTGATGGTCGAATTATTGAAATATGGCAAGAATCAGAACCACCAGCTTCAGTCCGAATAACGTCAAATACTGAAGTTCTTAACTTAAAAGGAAAAACATTAATTCCTGGTTTCATCGACACACATAACCACATTCTAATGTACTCACTGAATAAAAATAAGGTTAATTGCAGTACACCACCGAATGAAAGTATTGATGATATATTACAACGAATTAAAGTGAAAGCAAATTCTACTCCAAAAGGACAATGGTTGGAAGGATACGGTTATGATGATACACTTTTAAAAGAACAGAGACATCCAACAAGGGAAGAGCTAGACCAGATTGCACCTGATCACCCAGTATTTATTACGCATATTTCGAGTCATTTCGCAGCTGTCAATTCAAAGGCTTTGGAACTAGCTGGTGTTGATGAACAAATAAAGAACCCCCAGGGAGGCTTTTTTGGGCGTGATAAAAACGGACGTTTAGATGGTGTGCTTCATGAAATACCTGCGTTGGAATATGTTCAAAAAGTAATTCCAGTTCCCACGGTAGATGAGATGGTAGCGGCACTGGGAGAAGGCTCAAAGGATTATTTAGCCCAAGGGATTACAACAAATGCGGATGCCGGAGTAGGTTTGTTCCTTGGTGAATCAGAATTAGAAGCGCATCTGATAGCAGCACAAAAAGGTATCAATCCAATGCATTCACAATTAATGATTATACACACACTTCTACGAGAGGGAGAGAAGTTTGGTAATTACACAGCAGAACAATTAAATGAAGAAATAATGAATGCATCTAACGGTAAAGCATGCCTGGACAGTGCGAAAATGTTTCAGGATGGATCCATCCAAGGCTTAACTGGTGCTCTAAGAGAACCTTATTATAATAATGCAGATGTTGTTGGAGAATTACTTCATTTTCAGGAAGCGTTTAATGAAGAAATATTAGACTTACACAAGCGAGGATTCCGTGTGACCATTCATGGCAATGGAGATCGAGCAATAGGATCCATTTTAGAAGGGTATGCTTTCGCTCAAGAAAAGTCACCAAGAGATGACCATCGTCACCGGATAGAGCATGTGCAAACGGCAACAATTGATGATCTTGACAATATGCAGAAACTCTGTGTAGCTGGTTCGGTCTTTATTAATCATGTCTATTACTGGGGAGACCGTCATAAGCGGCTTTTCCTTGGTCCAGAACGTTCTAGAAGAATAAGTCCGTTAGCGGATATTGTAAAACGAGATATTTTATTTACGTTACATTCCGATTGTCCAGTCACTCCGATTTCACCGCTATTTTCTGTTTGGGCAGCTGTAAACCGCCTAACGAAAGAAGGGGAAGTGCTGGGGCCAGAACAAAAAATCGATGTCGTAACGGCATTAAAATCAATGACCATTTATGGGGCATATATGAATTTTAGTGAAGATACTGTGGGAAGTATTGAAATAGGAAAACGTGCAGATTTTGCTGTATTAGATAAAGATCCAACAAACGTGGATCCACTTGAAATCAAAGATATCACAGTGGAAGCAACACTAATTGACGGAAAAAAAGTATACGAAAAACAGGGCGCTTTGTTGGGATAAAACGCATTATCGAGCTTTTTATTATTACAATAAAATTGTAAACCACCGTAACAGATTTCTCTGATACGGTGGTTTTTATAGGTTAGGATATTCTAGGTCTAAGTATTGAAGCTATTAGATTTAAGGATGGCTTGGTTTGAAAGAACTATGATGATACATTTTCCAAATCGTCTTCCATATCAGCTGCTTCTTGTTTATCCTTAAAGTCTCCTAAAATCAAATGATCTAGCTCTGCCTTAGGGATTGCTCGAATATGTTTAAATTTAACTAGGAAAAAGAGGGCTCCTAGAATTAGCCAAACAAATAAAGCAATCCATGAAGGGGTGCTCAAAAATCCAGGTGAACCTGGTACGATTAACAATAGTAGGAATCCGGCACTGCTTAGGATACCTAATAGACATAGAAACTTTCTTCCAGGGGAGACAGTAGCACGTTTATTGTTCCTTTTATTATTACTGTCTGACCACTTGAATAATCGATATGCTATAAAGCAAGTATAGAAGTATGCGATGGTGACTCCAAGGGCGGACATATCAACAACCCATAATAATGCTTCTCGCCCAAAGAAAGGGGCAAAAAGCGTGAATGCTAATGTGAACAAAATACCAGCATGAGGTGTTTTATGGGAGCGGTGCAATTTTCCAAAAGCTGCAGGAATAACTTTCGCTCTGCCCATGGCAAACAATAAACGGCTAGCAGACATGTAAAACCCATTCAGTCCTGTCAGAATACCCATAATTAATGCAAACGATAATAAAATAACACCAATTGTTCCGTAAGCATTTTCAACAATCATAGCTGTTCCCCACACTGACCCGGCTTGAACAGCTTCCATCCATGGTTGACCAATTCCAGTTGCAATAACAGTCATTGAGTAAGTAAGAGCTGCAAAAACTAAGGCAATAACGATAATACGAAAAGCTTTTTTGGGGGAAAAGTTAAACTCTTCTGCAGCCTGTGGTATGTTGTCAAAACCAATATAAGCCCATGGTGCAATTGCAATTATTGCTGCTATCGATGCAATAGAACCGACTCCGGGCTGAAAGAGAGGTTGTAAATTGGAAAAGGAACTTGTAGGATGAATAATCATAGCGATGGTTAATAACAAAACTCCTCCAAATAAGCAGACGCAAAACACAAACTGACTAAATGCAGAAGAACTTGCACCCTGGATATTGACAAGGGCGAAAATAGCTAATGCAGCACAGGCTACAATAACTTCTCCGGTGTAAACCTCCCAACCGGCAATTGTATACATGTAACCTTGTTCTACAACCCTTGGGAAAACGAATTTTCCTAGAAGTGCTAGAGCAGAAGCATTAAGCGCAACAATTGCAACATATCCTAACGTTAGAAACCATCCACAAATAAAAGCATGATATCTGCCTAGACCATAATAAGCGTATGCGAACCCTCCTCCAGTTACTGGCAGCTTTTCGATAAGAGAACTAAAGCTCACTCCGATAATAATCATAAGAATCGCACCGATTGAAAATCCGATAATTACCCCAAGTGGCCCAGCCATGGATAGCCAGTCTACTGGAAGCACAAAAGCTCCCCAACCAATAGCTGACCCAAATGCAATTGCCCAAACCCAATGTGGTTTCAATGTTTTGTTTAATTGCTGACGTTCTTCCATATTTCATTCTCCTTCCAAATTGTAAGCGTTATCAATTAAGCTATATAAATTAAAGCATGTCATGTTTTAATAATCAATAAGTTTCAGAACTTTTAATCATTTGAATGTGTAATAGAAGTTATTGAGGAATTAAATAGTAATCAACCTCGTGAATGTTGAAGCTAGAGAAAAGTGATTTCCTTTGTATGAATACATACTATAAAACGGCTTTGCTTGTAATATGCAGTTTGTAACGAGACAATTGTATAGCTGAATCTTTACTGCACTTTTATTCATTGAAAGATGGTAAGCTATATAGTAAACGTCAGTAATTATAAAATTCATGTTATCAAATTGAAGAACAAAGGGTGGTTACAGGTGAGAAGCGTTCATAGTGATATTATTCAATTTCGCGGGAGACATTACGATTATGGCTATATGCAAGGTGAGCATCTGAAGAATTCTTTAATTATTAAAAACAGACATCGCGATTGGAGATTGAGAAGACCACGGTTTACGATTGACGAAGCTGAAGCCAAACAAGCATTTATGCGGTTTGCACCAGGAATATGGGAAGAACTGCTTGGTCTACGAGATGCTCTTCAACAGCCGATGTCGATGATTCTTCGCGATTTCGGCAATTATCGTGTTCAACCAGTCTATAGTGGCTGTTCGATTTTGACAGGGAAGGACTATATGATCCGAAATTATGATTATCATCCGAAAACCTATGAAGGGCGCTACAACCTATTCCAGCCGACCGATGGTGGATATGCTGTCATCGGACCTTCTCAACGTGTTACTGGTCGGATGGATGGCATGAATGAAAAAGGACTCGTAATGGGGTACAACTTCATGCATCGTAAAGATCCAGGCGATGGATTTATTTGTCATATGATTGGTAGAATTATATTAGAGGTGTGTGCGACTACAGAAGAAGCAATTGAGCTTGTGAAGGAGATACCACACCGGACTTCGTTTAGTTACATTGTGTTAGATGAAAAAGAAGAAACCTATGTAATTGAAGCAACGCCAAGGTCTGTTCAAGTACATCAATCGAATGTCTGTACGAATCACTTTGAGGTTCTCCAGCATGAAAATCGTCGTTTTATCGCAGAGTCACAAGAACGACTCAATGCAATCAACAACCAGAAAGCGCAAGCAACAGATGCGTATAAAGCATTTCGACTGTTGAATGATACGGATAAAGGGGTGTTTGTAAGCAACTACAAAAGCTGGTCAGGTACATTACATACATCGGCATATTTTCCAAAAGAAAACCAGGCATGGATTGCACTTGGAGGAGATCAGGAGCCAGTAAAAATTGATTTTGAATCCTGGTTGAGTGGCAAAAATCTAGAACGGAGTAAAATCTTTGGGGAGATAGATACTAGCTCTGGATTTGCTCATATGGATGAAAATCCACGTTAATAGAATAAATAAATCTCTTCAATTTTAATCGCAAATATTACGGATAGTTGGGATAGTGTGAAGCATACCTACTATGTATAAACGGATAGGAAAAAGGGATTTCCCACTAAAAAGAGTTCGTGGAAAATCCCTTTATACTTAACCTTCTGGATTGATGACCATCTCTACGCGGCGATTTTTACTTCTGCCATCTTCATCTTCATTTGATTCAATTGGAGCTGTCTGGCCATATCCTTCTGTATGAATCGTTAAATGGCTAATATCACCATGCTCCTCCAAATAATGAAAGACAGATTGAGCTCGTTCTAAAGATAAATTCAGATTATACGATGTCTCACCTTGATTGTCCGTATGGCCATTGATATGAACAGTTGTCTCAGGCTCTAATTCTTCTAATTCAGCAAGAATCCCATCTAATGTCTCTTGCGAACTATCTTTTAATGTGCTTTCATCAAAATCAAACAACAGATCATCAGGAACTTGCATCTTAATTTCTTCATCTGCCACAGTTAAATCCACTTTTTCTGGTGGTTCCATGTCTGGTATATCTAATTCAATAGTCTTTTCAAGATAACGTTTTCCATCATCAGTGGTTTGCAAAAGGTCTCCTTCCAACTTCCCAAAGTCTTCACCATAGGCTGCTAGAACATCATCCCAAGAATTTTGATCGGCATGGACTTGAATTGGGATATACATGCCTGGGCGCAATGATAGATAAGGTATTTTAAGTGCGAAGGAACCATCTGGATTTACATTCGTATAATCATAAGAAAATGGAACAATAACATCGGTCGCGTTCATTAAATCGCCACCTAACCATGTTCCTTCAAGTAGATTACTTTTTCCGTGTATATAGATGAATTTATGATCAGTAGTTACATCAACATTCATCCATATATTCGATTCTCCATAATCCGCAGGAAGTTCACTCCATTTGGGCGTTTCGATTGGGAGTGTGTACGGGATGTCCTTGTTTGCATCTAATAAAACGCTAGCCCTAACCTCATATTGCTCGCTTTGTGATGTTTTATAACGTTGGGGTCCTGTAACTTGGTTGAAGTATACACCATAATGTTTTGTCGTATCCTCACCCAGAGAAGATAATCGGAAATCGATTATCGCATTTCCTTCATAGCCGGGATATTCAAAACGGAAAGAGCCATCCTTTTGTACCTCAGCATTCTTCATAAAAGCTGCAATCGGTAATGTACTATTTCCGGAAGAGCTAATAATCGAGCCTGGCAATAGGTTGCTTTGACCTTCTACAATGATTTCATCATCCTCTACTATCATTTCGCCCCCGATCCAAACCTTTAGGTTGCCAATATCTTCTTTATAATCTATTGGACTTTCTTTAGGTTCTTTCTGACCTTCCGTTTCTTTGGATTTGCTTTGTTCCTCACCAGAACCATTCTCTTTTGCTTTGGATGAATTCGGTTCCTCATTTGTAGTATCTTTGCAGCCTGCAAGAAAGATCAGTAAGACAAAAAATGCTATGTAAATGTAAGACCTTTTCAAATTCAGCTCACCTTCTCCATATTCATTTAGCTTATTGTAGGAAAATTATAAAATTGCCTCACTATAGATTACCATATTCAGATATGGAATAAAAGAGGCATTTGTAGTAAGGGGAGGGGGTATAATTACTTTACAATAATTGATGACATACTAAATAAGAAGACCAGAAATGATGGCCTTCTTATTTAGTACTTACTTTTTCTTCAACGTATGGAATTGTTAGTGGACCAAGTGGAAGAACAGCAATTGTCATCGTGTCACCATGCTTTTTCTTCAAATCTTCTATAGTTTGTTCAATGTTATTAGTAGGCTTTAGCATTGCATTTTTTACTTGTTGATCGGATAGTTTAGAATAAACGTAAACATCAGCCCAAACTTGGATAACGGCTTGCTTCTGAACCTGCCACTGATCAAACATTTTAAATTCTGGATCATTAATCATATCCAGCAATTTTTGTGGACTTTCAGCCATGTCAAATATTTTTGCATAGTTGCCGTGATCAGGCAAACCATCCGAACATTCGGATGCGACAATAATAGATCCGCCTTCCTTCACAATTTTATGTGCAGCACTCATTCCTTTTACAGCTTGATATAAATTCTGATCAAGTGGGTAGCCAGAATTGGATGTTATGACAACATCAAAGCGTTCATCACAACGGAACATTGCATGCTCTTTTGCAAATGCACACCCGAGATCATGTGATTCGTACAATTCCCCTGCAAACACATTTGTAATCTCTTTTTCTCGGTTCAATGTAACGTTTAACATGAAATCTGGTTTACATAGACTATTAATTTCACGAGTCATATCTTGGACTGGATTATTCTCCATGTTGCCCCACGTAGAAAGAGGGTCACCAATCATTCGGGCATTATGAAATGTCAAAATTGTTTCAATACCCGCGATCCCTGGCATGATACCTTTTGGACCTCCAGAAAACCCAGCAAAGAAATGTGGTTCAATAAAACCTGTTACAATTCGAAAATCTGATTCAACATATTCTTTATTAAGGTAGACATCACAACCAAATTTGCTTCTTCCAAGGTTAACAAGTGTATCCTTATCATGACATTGATTATTTATGATTCGAATATTGTCTACTACCCAATCTCCCAGCATCTGAACAAACTCTTCTCTTGTTTGGTCACGATGGGTTCCGGTTCCATTAATAATGATAAAGTTTTCTAATGGGACATGATTTAATTCCTCAATCAGCAGGGGGACGAGTATATGATTTGGTGTTGGTCTTGTAATATCACTTATTACAATGGATACCGTATCCGTTGATTTAACGGACTCTTTTAAAGATCCAGAACCAATTGGATGTCGCAATGCTTGTCGGATTGCTTCTTTTTCATTCTCAAGTTTTGGCAAATTTGTTGGCTCAATAAGGAAAGCGTTGTCCGGCAATTCTAATGAAATACCATGCTTTCCATATAACAGTTCTGTCTTCATGATGCATACCTCATTTCATTAATAATTTTTTTCTTATTTGTGCTGACGGGCAACAGGATCTACTCGTATTAAATCGTATACGACTAAATATCATATAGGATAGCGCTTTCTTTGATGTTAATCGTTGACTGCATGCCTCTCTTGGGTGCCCGAAGTGCTTTCAGCATTATTCAGACCAAGATCTTCCCGTGTACCATCAATTCCTCTTTTTCGTTGATATTTATCCATTAATATAACACCTATTGGACAGAGTAAGGAAGTAGTGATTGTGGATATCGAAATCTGAGCAGTAGCAATAGGGACAATGTTTTGGATTGCTTCTAGCTCTGCTTGTGTCATTGCTCCTGCGCCAACAGCTACAGCTGCTGCGGCTGCAATGGCGGCCGGTGTTGCAGCCGCATTTCCTGCTGTAGAAGCTTCTGAAATGGGTGCAATAAAGCTTTTTTCTTTAAATAATTTAAACATAAGAATTCCCATCCCAGCTGAGCAAACGAAAGTAAGTATCGCAAGTATCAAACCACCTGCAAGAACTGTTGGATTAAAGAAGTTTGCCAAATCCATACCTGCTCCTAGTGCAAATGCAAAAAATGGGATTGTAATCGATTCCCCAGGTTTTAAAAACTCTCGTATTTTCGGATCCAAGTTTCCTAAAAGCATACCAATTCCGATAGGTAATAAAACAGCTATGAATGATATCATTGGGAAAGCAGTACCTAATACACCAAGTGCAACTAACGTGAAGAACGGTCCATCATTGATTGCAAGGATAGAAAGCCCGCCGACATCAGACCTGTTTCCAAATTTACCTGTTAATGCTGCATACATTCCACTATTACTATTTGTCATCCCAGCAATTAATGCAAGCGTCGAAAGTCCGAACAATCCACTCATCGGATCGAAAAAGTATCCGAAAGCCATGCCGACTGCCACGCCAGCAAAATATTTCGATCCAGTTAGGAGGACACCTTTTTTTAATGCCTTTCCACCAACTTTTAAATTCATTTGGCTTCCAACACAAAATAGAAATAAAGCAATTAATACAAGTGCGCTATCCTTAAACAGCTCCTGAGAGAAACCACCGATTTGTAAAAACTCGTAATAGCCTTCCTCCGTTTGGGGTGCACCGAGGAATTTTAAAACGTTCATTACTGCAGGTATATGCATTTGGTCAATTGTATTTAAAAAAGCTCCTAATAAAAGCGGAACGACCATAAGTCCTCCGGGTACTTTTTCTATCGTATCTTTTATGTTCATCAAATCGTTCCTCCTTTTGATATTTTTAAAAATAGGATTATAATATTAGCTTCAATGAATCAATTAACAGACTGGACCATTATAGTTATGTTACAGGAAGTCCATTCGCAGTAGTGTCGCTATTTGCTTTATTGTTATGGTTGTTAGAATAAAAGTAAGCTCGAACAACCTGTTCGGTACTTTGTTCTAATAATCCAGCTGCATTTGTAATTGATTCCTTTAGGGTCATTGGCTGATTGATTATGCTATGAATGCTCACAATACCAAATTCATGCAGTGCTTCAATGCCATTTCCGATTGAACCAGCTATAATAATTGTCGGAACATCCTGGCTTTTTGCGGCTTGCGCAACGCCGAGCGGAGTTTTGCCTGATGCGGTTTGTCCATCTACTTTACCTTCTCCGGTAATAACTAAATCTGTATTTGGCAAGAATTCGCTGAATTTACTGTACTCTAACACAACATCGATTCCTCGTTTAACCTTACATGGGAAGAAAGCTTGAAAGGCTCCTCCAATTCCTCCTGCTGCCCCTGCACCAGGCAGGTTGTGTAAGTGGATTCCTGTAAGCTTGGCAACATGATCGGCCCAATGGGTAAGATGTTGGTCAAGCGTTTCAACCATTTCTGGAGTTGCCCCTTTTTGTGGACCAAAAACAAAGGAGGCACCGTTTGGACCGATAAGCGGATTTTCTACATCAGAAGCAATTAAAAAGTTGCAAGCTTTAATACGCGAATCGAAAGAATCATCCTCTATTAAAGCGATCTTATTTAATTCACCACCACCATATCCGATTTCATTACCATCTTTAGTGCATAACTTTAATCCAAGTGCTTGGAGCATTCCAGCCCCGCCATCATTGGTTGCTGATCCACCGATGGCAATGATAAACGAAGTAAATCCATCATCCAACGCTTGTTTTATCAACTGGCCAGTTCCATATGTTGTTGCTTTTAAAGGAGAAAGCTGTTCATCCGTAAGAAGTGTAAGTCCTGATGCTGTTGCCATTTCAATGACACAGGTTTTCTTATCTCCTAAAACACCATAGGATGACTTCACTTCATCCCCTAAAGGTCCGATCACTGTGACGTTTCGTATCTCGCCTTTTGTCGCAGTGACAAGTGTTTCTAATGTCCCCTCGCCACCATCTGCAACAGGTAGCATCACTGTTTCCGCTTTTGGAAAAGCCTTTTTGATTCCTCTATCGATTGAATTAGCAGCATCAACCGCACGTAAACTCCCTTTAAATGAGTCTGGTGCTATAATAATTTTCACACAATCACATCCTGGTAAACGTTTTCATTATCTGTAGATTAAATTATACGAATCTTGACTAAAAATGTATATGGTTATACCATATGAAAAATAGGAAGTGAATCCGACATTTTTTGTACGTATCGACTAAAGGGGATGATGAATCATGGAAATGATAACAAAAGAAATTGCAAAGACAATCGTTAGAGAAACTTCTTTACGTTTAGGTCGTAACGTTAATATTATGGATATGGATGGAACTATTATTGCCACAAAGGATGAAAAAAGATTACATACGGTTCATGAAGGAGCAGTTGAGGTATTAAAAAACGGGAAATCCCTTACAATCTATTCACATCAGGATGAAGCATGGGAAGGAGCGCAACCGGGTATTAATTTACCAATTGTTTTCAAAGAGAGAATTATCGGAGTGATTGGGATAACAGGCAATCCAGATGAAATGGGAGATATTGCAGAATTAGTAAAGATGGCGACAGAGCTTATGATTAACCAAGAGTTTATTGCTTCACAGCTTGAATGGAAACAACGTACAAAAGAAATGATAATTGAACAACTGCTAAAACGTTCTCCTTCCTATGATGTAATGAATCGAGGACTAAGTATGCTGAAATTAGAACTTATTCCACCTTTCACAGCTATTGTCATTCGAATAGATGAACTTAAGATTCCCAAGCAGGATTTTATTCAGAGTTTGGAGAAGGTATTTGGCGAAACGTATGTAATAACAGGATTTATCAGTCTTAATCAAATCTTTATTGCAACAACGGGACTTGAAGAGAGGGACCTGCTGACTAACATCCAATCACTTGCACGGCTTTTAAAGAAGCTAAAAATAAAATTTAGAATGTCTTATAGCTTAATGTTTCACGAATTGCAACAATTAAACAAAGCCTACTCTGATTGTAAGCTTGCCTTAAGGATAGGCGATCCTAAAACAGAGATTATTTCATTTGCTCAATTAGAAGTGAGGGCATTATTGTATCAAATTGATAAGTCTGTTGGAAAAAGGTTCTCTAACAGAATATTGCAATGTGTGGACAAAACAAAAGCAGGAACGTTAGAGGCGTTTTTTGCAAATGATTTGAATATCCAAAAAACGGCTGATGCGTTATTTTTGCATCGTAATACGCTAATTTATCGGATAAATAAGATTGCTAATGAGACAGGTTATGATCCGAGGAAGTTTAATGATGCATTAATATTACAGGTTGCTTTGTGGATTTATGAACAGGAGTAAAAAGAGCTTAACTTCTGGAAAGTATAGCACAAAATAAAAAGTGGATATTTCTTTGCATTAGCCGGTTTCGTATAAAATACTTAAAACCGGCAGCAGAAAGAATTTATCCAGAGCTTTTAACATAAATTTTAAACAATACCTTTCGAATCAGTGCCCCAACACCTAACCCAATTGGAAGAAATAATATAGGCAGCCACATCGGTCCAATGTATACACCAAATATTGTAAGTGTGGGAGAAAAAATTAAGCCTACTGTAACAAAATAGGCTGAAAATACAAGGGGGAGGTAAGCGAAAGGTTTTTCACCACCTCCGGCATCTTTATAAGCATCCCAGATAGCAAAGAAATATAAACAGGGGTAAAACATCAACCATAAATAATTTGTCTGTGCAATGGCCTCTTCGATTTTCATATTAAAGCTAAGTACAATAATGGTGTTAAAATTCCCCATTACATTAACTAAAAACTCTAATCCAATTAGTACGAAACCTTTCATATATTTACGATTTAAAAGTTGACCGAATCCTGGTAAAGCAATACTCCACAGAAGTACTTCAAGTTTTTTACTTTTTAAATCTGCCCTTTTTTCCATTTTTAACCTACTTAGCTAACCCTTTTCGATCAGCTGCCATTGGTGGTTGCTCCATCCAGCCATTTTCAATCATAATAGAAGCACCGTCATTTGCATAATTAGCTATTTCTACCATTAAACGGCTGTATTGAACCGCTATATCGTGTCTGGGACTTAAGGACATAGACATTCCATATTGGCCAATACCAGATGCAATTAACGACGATGTTAAAACCATCATGAACTTATCTGAAAAAGGAGGGTCAGTAGATTCAGTTACTTCTGGAGTCAGCAAGATTGTACCGTCTGATAAATAGCTATTGCTTAAAATAGAGTTAAAAACTTCTATATGTTTTTTGGATATTTCACGGCCTCTTTCAAAATACTTTCGTACATCCTTTGACTGGGCAACTTGACTAAAACCGGTCATAACAGCTTGCCCCAGTGAATTTCTTCGTGCATTGAACACTAGATTTGTTATTTCGGACCCTAATAATGGGCGTCTGTCTGTCAGCCATCCTGCAGTGAAGCTTTCCTTTTTAACAAAGTCAATTTGACTGGGAGTCGGTATGTGTGGCGCACGGATATGGATACCTATCTCTTTTGAAAATTCTTTTGTTTTCATGTGCAGTTCTTCAGAGTCTGATAAACAATCAGCGTAGAATTGCAGTAAATCACTTCTGACAGCAGTCGTCAAAGAGGCGACATGACTAGCTAAATTGACAACGGTCATATTGAATACAAAAGCAAGATAAAGCTTATCAGAGAATAGACGGGGTGCATTTAAATTTACGTCTTTCTCTGTAAACCCCTGTGGAACTGGATAATCCTCTTTCCTGAAAAAGTCGGTTGTTTTTTCAAGCTGCTGTTCTGATAATGTGAGTGCATTTTCAATTATGCTGCGGATATCTTCATTGTCGACATGCATTAAAAAATACTTTAAACCACATATGGCCATTGAATTACTTTGATAGCCAGCCCATAAAGTTGAAATCTCTGGAGCCGTTAATTTAATGTTATCATGATTTCCCATACGTATTTATTCCTCTCATAAAGTGTTCGCTCATTTTCTTCCGTTAGTTTCTGACTAATAATATTATTTATGCACGGATATAAGCTATTTCTTGTTTCGGCTTTAAGAGAGTTATAAAGATTTCACATCCAACGTTTGAATAAATCGAATAAAAGCTCGTACAATGTTCATTTGTAATGCATCTTCATGATAATACATCCATGTTTTTCTTATCATTGGCTCTCCAGATGGTAGCATAATTGGTTTTATAAAAAGTTCTGTATAAGGACGAACAACTAAATTTGCGATAATCGCATAGCCTAGTCCGTTTACAATCATTTCTTTACAGGTTTCTACTTGATTAACTTGAATGGTAATATTAGCCCTTTGTGAATAGTTATGGAACCACCATTCATCCACCATGCTTTTCATATGCTCGTCAGTGCGGTAATCAATCCGTGGCATGCGCGGCAGTTCCTCCCACTTGAAATCCCATGGAGATGCAATACATACTTCTTCTTCGTATAAAAGCTCTTTGTTTTCTTTCCATGGATAGTCCCCTTTAATAAAGCTAATATGCACCTCATTGTTTAAAATTAGTCGATGCATTTCACTACTCCACCCGGTTACCATTTGACACTCAACATTTGGATATTCTTTTTTAAAAAGACGTAATAATTTCGGCATCTTATTTAATGCAAAAAAATTCGAAACACCAACTCGTAACGTACCTGTTACTTGATTTTTCATGTTATTAATTTTCTCTTCAATCTTCCGTTGTTCCCGAAGCATATTTTGTGCATGCTGTGCTAAATGCTCTCCTTCAGGTGTGAATGTAACACCTCTGCGCTTTCGGAGAATGAGCTGTACACCGTAGTGCTCTTCTAATTTTTGAATCCTTGATGTTAATGTGGGCTGTGATAAAAAAAGATGCTCTGCTGCTTTTGTAATATTTTCAGTAGAATATAGTGCAGCCAGCATTTCCCAATCTTGATAGTTCATCCTTAATCGCCTCACTTTTATGAGCTATAGAAAAAATCAATGGCTAATTATTAATATTATATATTTTTATAATTTTCAATTCAATATTATAATGAAATTGGAAATGGTTTGAAAGCGCTGTCTGTTTGGTGATGTAGTGAGCCGAATTGTTCGTCATAGTATTTTCTGAGATTTTAAAAAAGCTAGGGGGATATTCATGGAAACAAAAGCAAAATATGTGCCAGGTCTGGAAGGGGTAATTGCAGCAGAGACGTCCATTTCGTTTCTTGATGTGGAGAAGGAACAAATCATTATTCAAGGCTATGATCTGATTGAGCTATCGAAACGTAAAGATTATGCTGAAATCGTGCATCTCTTATTAGAAGGGGAACTGCCAACAGCAGCTGAGAAAGCGAAGTTAGAAGAGATATTGAAGGATTATTATGATGTGCCTTCAAATGTGATGGATGTACTTCGATTATTGCCGGAGCAAACACATCCAATGGATGGGATGCGTACTGGTTTGTCTGTTTTAGCAGGATTCGATGAGGCGATTGAAGATCGAACATTGCCAGCTAATAAAAAACGAGCTTATCAATTGCTGGGTCAGCTTCCGACGATAACGGTGAATAGTCACCGGATAATAAATGGACAAGAACCGGTTTATCCACTTCAGGATTTATCCTACAGCGCAAATTTTTTGTACATGATTACTGGTGAAAAGCCTTCTGAGTTAGAAGTAGAAATTTTTGACCGTTTGCTTCTATTGTATAGTGAGCACGAAATGCCGAATTCTACATTTGCTGCACGTGTGATTGCGTCCACGAACTCGGATATCTATGGAGCGTTAACCGGGGCAATTGCTTCTTTAAAAGGAAATTTACATGGCGGGGCAAACGAAGCTGTGATGTATATGTTAAATGAAGTAAAAACCGTATCAGAATTTGAAGAACTGCTACTGAAGAAATTACAAAAGAAAGAAAAGATTATGGGGTTCGGTCATCGTGTATATATGAAAAAAATGGATCCAAGAGCATTGATTACGAAAGAAGCATTAAGGCAGCTATGTGAAAAAGACGGGGATTATCTGTTGCTTGAAATGTGTGAGGCAGGCGAAAAGGTTATGGAGAAAGAAAAAGGACTTTATCCAAATCTTGACTACTATGCAGCACCAGTTTATTGGAAACTGGGAATCCCAATCCCACTATATACGCCAATCTTTTTTAGTGCGAGAACAGCAGGACTGGCAGCACATGTCATTGAACAGCATGAAAATAATCGATTGTTCCGGCCGCGAGTTAATTACACTGGCGCACGGCATGTTTGATAAACAAAAAAAAGAATGTAAGGGAAAGGATGCTTATCATGTTACAAACGGATACTTATAAAAAGACAGATGCATTAATAGAGGAAATTGTAGATTACGTTTTGAATAAAGATATAACGAGTGAAGAAGCATATTCAACAGCCCACCATGTACTAATCGATACATTAGGATGCGGAATTCTTGCACTTGATTATCCAGAGTGTACGAAGCTGCTCGGACCAGTCGTTCCTGGTACAGTTGTTCCAAATGGTGTGCGCGTGCCTGGGACATCTCATGTACTTGATCCAATTCAGGGAGCATTTAATATTGGAACAATGATTCGCTGGCTTGACTATAACGATACGTGGCTTGCTGCAGAGTGGGGACACCCCTCAGACAACTTAGGTGGAATTTTAGCAGTTGCTGATTATCTCAGTCAAGTTAGAATTCAGAAGGGGAAAGAGCCGCTAAAGGTGGAAGATGTACTGGAAATGATGATTAAGGCACATGAAATTCAAGGTGTGCTTGCGTTAGAAAATAGCTTGAATCGTGTAGGACTTGATCACGTTCTATATGTAAAAATAGCAACAACAGCTGTTGTAACAAAAATGCTTGGTGGTGGACGTGAAGAAATCACGAATGCATTGACAAATGCCTGGATTGATAATTCAAGCTTACGTACGTATCGTCACGCTCCGAATACTGGTTCACGGAAGTCTTGGGCTGCTGGAGACGCGACAAGCAGGGCAGTACGCTTAGCTCTGATGGCAATGAAAGGAGAAATGGGCTATCCGACAGCATTAAGCGCACCTGGCTGGGGATTCCAAGACGTACTATTTAACAAGCAGGAATTAGTTCTTAGTCAGCCGCTCGACAGTTACGTAATGGAAAATGTGTTGTTTAAAGTTTCCTTCCCAGCTGAATTCCATGCACAAACAGCAGCCGAAGCAGCGGTAAAGCTTCATCCTGAAGTAGTCAATCGTATAGGTGAGATTGATAAAATTACAATTACAACGCATGAATCAGCGATTCGGATTATTGATAAAAAGGGTCCGCTCAATAACCCGGCCGATCGTGATCACTGCTTGCAGTATATTACAGCAATTGGACTTTTAGAAGGAGATATTCGCGCTGAGCACTATGAGAATGATTTTGCTGCAAATCCAATTATTGACGGGTTGCGCGATAAAATGGTCGTTGTAGAAAATAAATCCTATACAGAGGATTATCTTGATCCGAGCAAGCGCTCGATTGCAAATGCGGTGCAGGTACATTTTACGGATGGCACAGTGACGGAAAATGTAGAGCGAGAATATCCATTAGGACATCGGTTCCGCAGAGATGAAGCAATACCTAAAATCATTGAGAAGTATGCAGCAAACCTTGCTACACATTACACGGAAAAACAGCGTAAGAAAATTGAAGAAGTTAGCTATGACTACAACAAGCTAGCAAAAATGAATGTCAATGAATTTGTAGAGTTATTTATTGCGCAATAAAGGGCTGTAATCCCTTAAAACAATATGCGTAAGGAAGAGAATAAGGCAAGATGAGATAAACATCCTGTGAATTTCTGTTTATATTTAACGAGAGGGAGGAACGTTTATGGCATGGATTGTAGACCAACAATCGACTCAGAAGGAATTAGCTGATCGGTTTAAAGAACAGATGCTTACCGATAACATTTTACAAATACCTGGTGCGCATGATGCAATGGCAGCATTAATCGCAAAGGATGCAGGATTTTCCGTTTTATATTTATCAGGTGGAGCTTACACAGCAAGCAGAGGATTACCTGATCTCGGAATTGTTACATCAACAGAAGTGGCAGAACGTGCAAGAGACCTTGTCAGGGCAACAAATTTACCCGTCTTAGTTGATATCGATACAGGCTTTGGCGGTGTGTTAAATGTTGCTCGAACTGCTCGCGAAATGGTAGAAGCGAATGTTGCCGCAGTTCAAATTGAAGATCAACAGTTACCGAAGAAATGCGGTCATTTAAATGGAAAGCAGCTTGTAACGACGGAAGAAATGGTACAAAAAATCAAAGCTATTAAAGAAGTAGCACCTTCGTTAATCATTGTTGCAAGAACAGATGCAAGAGCAGTAGAGGGGATAGATGCTGCTGTAGAGCGTTCCCAGAGTTATATACAAGCTGGTGCAGATGCAATATTCCCGGAGGCATTACAAACCGATGAAGAATTTCGTCTTTTTGCGAAAAAATTAGACGTTCCATTACTTGCAAACATGACAGAGTTTGGTAAAACTCCATTTATTACAGCAGAGGAGTTTCAAAACATGGGCTTTCGGATGGTAATCTACCCAGTTACATCTTTAAGAGTAGCAGCGAAAGCATATGAACGAATCTTTAACTTAATTAAAGAGCAAGGCTCCCAAGCAGATGGTGTGTTTAATATGCAAACGAGAAAAGAGCTCTATAAAACCATTTCCTACGATGATTTCGAAGAATTGGATAATACAATTGCGAAGACGGTATTAGAAGAATAGTATAACGGTGTATAAGGCATGGAATCGAATTTGGATTCCATGCCTTATTTTGATCGTGTAATATTAAATTAAGTCAAACCGTTAACTATACTCTAAGTAGTTTATACCGAACACCTTCAAATTTCCTGAAACAGCTCGGTAACAACAGAAATAAACCGTTGTGTTGCATGTGATACTTGATTGCACGTTGCTAATCCAATCATTCGATATGCATCATCTTCTAAATCAAGTACGGTTATTTTTGGAGTTCGTTTCGTTAGGACAAGTCCTGGGCGAATATTAATGCCTAAGTTCGCTTGAACAAGGGCTATAATGGATTGGTCATCTGATACCTCATAGGCAATTGCAGGATTGATTTTGTGACTGCTGAAAAAATCGGATATTTCATTATCCCAGCCAACTTTTGGTTTAATTAACGGATAATCCCCAATTTGACTGATTTTCATCACTTTTTGTTTAGATAATGGACAATCATTCGAAACAATACAGTAGAGCTTGTCTTTTTTTAATGGGATGTACACTAGCTGTTTATTGTTCGAAATGGTTGAAAAACAGCAGTCTAATTCACCAGCTATGACTGCATTTTCTAGACTTTGATAATCATCTTCGTATATTTTAATGGTTATTCCAGGAAACCTTTCCTTAAACACAGTAATAATTTTTGGCATCCAATTAGTGGTAACGCTTGCAAAAGTGCCAATATGAATTGTTCCTCTTTCAATCCCTTTTATAGCTGCAGCTTCTTGGATTAAATTTTCATAAGCATTCGTAACTGAAAGGGAATGCTGATAAATTCTTTCCCCCTCACTTGTTAACGTAACACCAGAACGATTACGAATTAATAGCTGTATATCTAACTCTTCCTCCAGATTTTTTATAGCATAACTGATACCGGATTGAGAGAGATTTAGCTCTGCTGCAGCCTTTGTTATGTTTTGTAATTGAACAACCTTATTTAATATTTCAAACCGTTGAATGCTCATTTCGTATCCTCCTTTCATGAATAAATTTGATGGCAAGTATGTAAAATTGTTATTTTACTAATGGTAATTTTTAATATAGCATTTATTTATAGTTAATTCAAAAAATATAATTTGTATTCGTTTACAAATTATCGAATGCATCGAGAAGGGAGTTTGACCAAATGTTAAATACAGTAGCTCATAATATGTCTGTCTTACGCGATAAGGATACAGTGGAAGGTATGTATATTGATGGGGAATGGAAAGTAAGCGCTTCGAATAATAAACGTGAGGTAATCAACCCTGCAACGAATGAAGTAATTGGAAGTGTCACGGAAGGTACGATAGAAGAAGTAAATCAAGCAGTGATAGCTGCTAAAGATGCCTTTTATAAAAATGGCTGGAAAAGCACATATGCACGTACGCGAGCAGATTATCTGCTCCAAATTGCCAGTAAGCTAGAAGAACGCAAAGACGAAATTGCGATGCTTGAGACATTAAATAATGGAAAAATTTATGATGATTCAATTACCGATGTGGAAGATGCTATTAATCAATTCCAATACTATGCTGGCCTCGCTACAAAGCCGCATGGACAGACATATGAAGTACCAGATGAAATTCAAGCAATGGTTATACGGGAGCCGATTGGAGTTGTTGCAATTATTGTTCCGTGGAATTACCCACTCGTAATGGCAGCGCAAAAAATGTCGGCCGCATTAGCGGCTGGATGTACGGTAGTCGTTAAGCCATCCACCCAGACACCACTAACGTTAATTCGACTGTTTGAAATTATCGATGAGGTTGGTCTGCCAAATGGAGTCGCAAATTTAGTACACGGATCTGGCTCTGTTGTTGGAAATGAATTAATCAATCACCCTGATGTTGAAAAAATATCTTTTACTGGGGGAACATCGACAGGAAAGCAAATTATGAAGGATGCTGCAAATACGCTAAAAAAAGTTGGATTGGAACTTGGTGGAAAATCACCGAATATCGTTTTTGCTGATGCGGATTTTGAAACAGCAGTTGATTATGCACTGTTAGGAATATTCGCAGGCCAAGGTCAAGTATGTTCAGCTGGTTCACGGCTCCTCCTTGAAAAAAGCATCTATGACAAGTTTGTACCAGAGTTAGTTTCACGAGCAAAGAAGATTAAGCTCGGGCCGGGATGGGATGATACTACTGAAATGGGACCACTTATATCGATATCTCATATGGAAAACGTATTAAATTACGTGGAAATTGGCAAAGAAGAGGGCGCAGAACTTTTATGTGGAGGCAAGCAAGTAACTGAAGGGGATCTCGCAAAAGGTAACTTTGTTGAACCAACGATTTTTACGAATACGACTCCAGATATGCGCATTGTTCAAGAGGAAATCTTTGGACCTGTTCTTGTTATTCAAGTGTTTGAAACGGAGGAAGAAGCAATTGAATTAGCAAATGGAACAGACTTTGGACTTGCAGCAGCAGTATTTACAAATGATGGTGCAAAAGCACAACGCGTGATTCGCAGGTTGCAAGCAGGGATTACATGGATTAATACGTACCACCCGACTTTTAATGAAGCGCCCTGGAGTGGTTACAAGCAAAGCGGTTTAGGTGGAGATTTAGGAACATATGGTTTTGAAGAGTATCTATATAAAAAGCAAGTAAATATTGCCCTTGAAGTAAAGCCTTCTGGTTTTTATAAAGGCTAGACACATTTAAATAGAAAGAACAGCTAACGAAAGGAGGGCGGGCTTCATGAATTTCGATATTATCGTGGTTGGAGCTGGAATTATTGGTTGCAGCACAGCTTATTATCTATCAAAAGCCGGATATAAGGTTGGATTAGTAGAGAAGGGAGATATTGCAAGCGGAACCTCCAGTCGTTGTGATGCAGTAGCACTTATTAGTGATAAAAAGCCTGGGATTGATACAGATATAGGCTATAAAAGTATTCAAATGTATAAAGAATTGGCCAAAGAATTATCCTTTGATTTTCAATTCTCTTCCAGAGGTAGTTTATATGTATGTGAAACGGAGCAAGAATTAGAGATTGCTGCAGAGTACGCTGCACAGCAGAGAAGTGATGGATACCGTATGCAAATTGTTGATCAAAAAGAACTTCTCGAGATTGAACCTAAATTAGCCAAAGATTTAATTGGTGGGATTTGGACGGAAGTTGATTCAACAATGAACCCTTATTTAGTCTGTTACGCCTTTATAGAAGAAGCAAAGAAATATGGTCTAAAGCTTTTTACGAATCATGAAGTTAGAGAGATTGGCAGAGGAGTTCATGGTCGTATTGAAAAAGTGATAACAGACAAAGAAATAATCCGAACCGAACGAATTGTAAACTGTGCTGGTGTATGGGCAAGCCAAATCGGTGACATGGTTGGAATCGATATTCCGATTCGTCCAAGAAAAGGAATGATTCTAGTAACAGAAAAGACGGATAGAATTGTGAATCAAAAAGTGCATGAGTTTGGCTATATGCTTTCCAAATTTGAGGATATCAATTATAAGCGAGACGTTAGTAAGTTGGTAGAAGATCATAATATTGCGTTTACGATTGAGCCAACAGATGCGGATAACTATCTCGTAGGTGGGCACCGCGCTTTTAATGGATATGATATTCGGTCAGAAAATCAAGTGATTAGAGGAATTGCTGAACGGGCGATGCGTTTTCTGCCAGTTTTAAAGGATGTAAATTGTATACGTGCGTATGCAGGAATAAGACCTTGGGTAATTGATCATTTGCCAATTGTGTCTGAAGTAGAGGAAGTTCCAGGCTTCTATATTGCTAGCGGGCATGAAGGGGACGGTATTAGTATGGCACCTATTACTGGAAAAATGATTACCCAATTAATTTCTGGAGAAAAAACAGACTTCGATATAAGTCGTCTCAGATTTTCGCGTTATAAAGAAGCTATTATTTCATAAAAAAACATGGGGAGGAATTACTAATGAGTATTGCACCAAAAGGTATAATTGTACCGCTAATTACACCGTTCAATGAAGATGAAACGATTAATTTTGAGGATTATAAGAAAGTAATCGACTTTCAAATTGAAAATGGAGTTCATGGTCTTCTCGTTGGAGGCACAACAGGAGAATACCATGTGATGTCATTAGAGGAACGCAAAAGTTTGATCAAGGCTGGTTGTGAGTATGCTGCAGGAAGAGTGCCTGTAATGGCAGGTGTTGGATGCGCGACTGCCGAGGAGACAATCGAACTTGCGAATTATGCTGGAGAATGTGGAGCGGCATGGGGGCTTGTTCTACCTCCTTATTATCAACAGACAAGTGAAGAAGGAATCCGTGCATTTTATAAGGAAATAGCTGAAAAATCAAGTGTCGGAATTGTCATTTACAATTATCCAGGAGCAACTAACGTTTCCCTTTCACCTGAATTGATCTATGAGTTGAGTCAGGAAGAAAACATTGTAAGTGTTAAAGAATCTGCGGATTTTGGCCACTTCTGTGATGTTCTAGCTATAACGAAGAATGTTGAAAACTTTACTGTCTTTACCGGTGAAGAACCATTTATTCTTCCTTCTCTCTCAATTGGAGGTCAGGGTGCTTTTGGAATTCTCGTTAATTTGCTTCCTAAGGAACTTGTAGAGCTTTACGAATTGGTAGCCCGAAAGAGCGATATAAATGCAGCACGTGCTTTGAATCAGAAATTATCAGGTATTTATGGCCTGATGGAGGCTGAAGGCAATCCATATCCAGGACCGGTAAAAGCAGGGATGGACTTGATTGGTATAAAAGGTGGAAAGGTGAGAAAACCTTTAACACAACCT
The DNA here is from genome assembly GCF_038002145.1 of Oceanobacillus sp. FSL W7-1309. NCBI lineage: Bacteria > Bacillati > Bacillota > Bacilli > Caryophanales > Bacillaceae > Oceanobacillus > Oceanobacillus sp. FSL W7-1309. The sequence continues at coordinate 247,444 of NZ_JBBOBX010000001.1, read as the reverse complement.
ACTGAAGAAATAAAAACGAAAATTAAAGAAGAACTAATAAAGCTAGGATATGAAGTTAGCGAACTGGATAAATCTGTTGTTTCGAATTAGTATCAGTAGAGCTTTTCTAAAATAAATAGATGAATCGTTTCGGAGAAAAGTCATTCTCTGAAACAATAAGGAGGAGCCATGATTAACTTGCAAGAGTTGGATAGAGAACGAGAACATGAGTATTTAGGTAAGGAAAAAGAGTGCGGTATTATTTCGATGAAAAAGGGCATGTATGTATCAGGGTTCTCTATTGGGATTTTATTTTTAGACAACTGCTGGTATCCAACAATTCCTGGAAATGTAGCAAATCTATCGACCTATGATTTTCCTGTAGTGATGAAAGTTGTACCAAATTGCACGCAAGAAAGAATCCATATTGGGGATCCGACGCTGGTCGATGATATTATTGCAACAGCAAAACAATTGGAAGCGGAAGGAGCACGTGCCATTTGTGCGGCTTGTGGATTCTTTGGTAATTTCCAAGAACAGGTAGCAGATGCTGTTGATATACCCGTCTACTTATCAAGTGTCATTCAGCTGCCATGGATAAAAGCAGGTTTAAAAATTAATCAGGAAGTTGGCATGTTGACTGCGGATATTCATGGAATTACGGAAAACTTATTTAGAAGCTGTGGCATAACGAATTCAGACTATGTAAAAGTTAAAGGTTTAGGGGAGCTACCAGAGTTTTCAGCTATAGTTGAAAGCAGAGGAAGCTTTAATAATAATATCTTACGAGAAGAAGTCGTTGATGCTGCTTTGGAACTTATAGAAGAGAATCCAAATATTGCTGCGATCTTACTAGAATGCAGTGATTTGCCACCATATGCTTCTGATATCCAGCGTGCAACAGGACTTCCGGTCTTTGACTTTATTACCATGATAAAGTGGGCGCATATGGCAACGACCCAGAAACCATATCACGGTTTCATTTGATAGGAGGGTTATTTATGGCGGTAGAAAAAACAATTGTATGCAGATGTGAAGAAGTAACATTAGAGACAATCCAAGATACGGTACATCAGTACGCCTGTTCCTCACGGGAAGTGAAATTGCGTACAAGAGCAGGGATGGGATACTGTGGAGGAAGAACATGTCGGAATGTGATTGATCAAATTGTTGCGGAAACTAACAAGGAACCTATTAAAGACGAAGTACAGCTTAGCTATCGTTCTCCAATACGTCCAGCAACTTTCGCCGTGCTTGGAGGTGGAAAACATGACAATGAGAATTGACAATCATCCAGTATTAGGAAAACAAACAGAGCGGAATCAGATTACCATCTATTTTAATGGAAAACCATATGAGGCATATGAAGGTGACACGATTGCATCAGCAATGATGGCGCAAGGGATATACGCTCTTCGTCAACACGAAGTAAGTGGCAAAGAGAGAGGAATCTATTGTAATATTGGTCACTGTTATGAATGCCGCGTAAAGTTAGAGGAAAGAAAAGTAGTTCGGGCATGTATTACTCCTATCTATAATGGGATGAAAATTGATTCACTAACTGGATTTGACGAAAGGAGTGGATGAAGTTGTGGAATTTACTCATTATTGGAGCCGGTCCCGCTGGCTTAAATGCAGCAATTGCAGCTGCAGAAGAAGGCCTGAAGGTAAAGATAATTGATGAATTTACGAAAGTTGGAGGCCGACTACTTGGGCAACTTCATCAAGAGTCAACAGGTAATTGGTGGAATGGAATAGAGGTTGCAACTGGACTTCATGAAAAAGCAGTTCACTTAGGAGTTAAGATAGAATGCGGTGTATCTGTATATGATTTAGAACAATCCGAGTTTGGATGGAAGGCTTATACTTCCCAAGGAATTGAAAAAACGGATAAATTGTTATTAGCGACAGGAGCAACGGAAGTCCCAAACCCAATTCCAGGTTGGACTATCCCTGGTGTTATGTCCATTGGCGCTGCTCAAGTGATGGGAAATGTGCATCGGGTTAAACCAGGCAATACATGCGTTATTATTGGTGCCAATGTACTTTCAATTGCAATAGCTAACGAATTAAAACTTTGTGGAGTAGACGTTAAAGAAATTATTATCCCACAAGCGAACACTAATCTATCAGATAATGGGACTCCTGAAAAAGTGATGGAATCGTTCATGCGACTTACGCACATGGCTCCAACTGTTTTATTGCGGCAAGCTGGTAAGGTTGCAAAGTATATTCATCCAAGTTTTGCAGTCAAATTTTATCCTAAAAATGGCATAAAGTTATTTGATATTCCAATAAAAATAAAAACTGCAGCTACAGAAATTTTAGGAGAGAGCAAGGTCACAGGTGTTAAGACAGTAAATGTTAGACCAAACGGAGAAATTATTTCAAATACGGAGAAGATAATTGAAGCTGATTTTGTTTGTATAGCAGGTGGATTAGCTCCATTACCCGAATTGGCAGCGCTTTCAGGTTGTGTGTTTAAATATGTCCGGGAGTTGGGAGGCCATGTTCCAATTCATAGTGAGCGAATGGAGACAAATGTAGAAAATCTTTTTGTTGCAGGCAATATAACTGGAGTAGAGAATGCAAAGATTGCAATGGCGCAAGGTACTGTGGCAGGTCTTACCATTGCCTCTGAAATAAATGGCAATAAGCTTCAGATGGAATCGCTTATAGAAAAGGCTGTAGCGGCGGTTAGAAAGGAAAGGGACGAAGCATTAATACAGTTCCAGCCAAACATTGCTGAAGCAAGAGATTTAATCTATCAAGAATTTGAATTAGAAGACAGAAATATGGAAAGTCCAAAACGATCGATTTCCTAAAGAGAAATAGTTGAGAGAATTATTGGTAGGCATAAAATAGAAATATAGATTGAAAAATAAATGAGGTGGAGAAATGAAAATTTTAGTAGTAGGTGCAAGTGGGACAATAGGAAAAGCTGTAGTAAATGAATTGCAAGGTGATGATGTAGAAATTGTCCAGGCTAGTCGCAATAGCTCAGAAGTAAAGGTTGATATTACTTCAACAGAAAGCATTCAAAAAATGTTTGAAGAAGTTGGTAATATTGATGCCCTAGTATGTGCAACAGGTGCAGCGCATTTCGGGTTAGTTGAAGAAATGACTCCTGAACAAAATCTTGTTTCAGTAAATAGTAAGCTTTTAGGACAAATCAATTTGGTGCTTCTAGGCTTGGAATATATTCAAGATAAAGGAAGTATTACATTAACCACTGGTATCTTGATGGATGATCCTCTGGTGAGGGCGGCTTCATCAGCTATGGCAAATGGCGGTGTTCGCGCCTTTGTTAAATCAGCAGCTATCGAGCTTCCACGAGGAATTCGTATTAATAGTGTAAGCCCGAATGTAGTTGAAGAATCAATCGATAAATATGGTTCTATATTTGTAGGAGCAGAACCTGTTAAATCGAAAAGTGTTGCTCTTGCATTTAAAAAGAGTATCTTAGGAGCGCAAACAGGTCAAAGTTACAATGTTTACTAGAAGCTAGAAAGGAAACAACCTTTAGAAAACAGTAAACTCAAAATGTTCTAATCACCTAATAAGTTTCACGCAGTATACTAGAATCTTATTAGGTGATGTTAAACCAGGAGGCATCCTATGGATAGTTTTATTAGTTTGTTAAATGAGATTATATGGAGTCCAGCATTGGTCTACTTTATTTTAGGCGTTGGATTATTTTACTCCATTGTTACTCGTTTTTTTCATATTAGATATATTAAAGAAATGATTAAGCTGACGTTTACTGGCAATGGATCGAATGCAGGAGTGTCTTCTTTTCAAGCCTTATCCATGTCTATAGGAAGCAGAGTTGGGATTGGTAATATTGCCGGAGTAGCAACCGCAATTACGCTTGGTGGGCCAGGGGCAGTATTTTGGATGTGGGTAATGGCTTTCTTTTCAGCAAGTACTGCTTTTATAGAAACGACACTTGCTCAAATATATAAAGTTAAACAGGATGGAGAATATCGAGGCGGGACTCCTTATTATATTGGCAAGGGGTTAAATCTGGAATGGTTCGCTGCAATCTTTGCTATCGTTACGATGATTTCCATGACAATTCTAGTACCTGGAATTCAAGTAAACACAATTGCTCTTTCTCTTGAAGGAGCACTTGGAATTAATCCAATCATTACGGGTAGTTTTCTGGTGCTATTGCTTGCAGCTGTTATTTTCGGGGGCGTAAAGCGAATTGCAAAAACCGCTGAGATCATCGTACCCGTTATGGCTATAAGTTATATTGTCATTTGTATTATTATTCTACTTGCTAACTTTACGGAAATACCGAATGTGATTTCATTAATTTTTTCTAGCGCAATTAACCCTGACGCTACATTTGGAGGAATTATTGGCTCCGCAATTGCCTGGGGCGTACAGCGAGGTGCCTTTTCCAATGCTGCAGGGTTTGGTAGTGAAACGTTTGAATCGGGAGCTGCAGAAGTTTCTCATCCTGTAAAGCAAGGTTTGGTGCAAGCGCTTTCTGTTTATATCACTACACTGGTTATCTGCTCGGCAACTGCTTTCATGGTCATCATCACAGGCATGTATAACGTAGAATTGGCGAATGGTACAACGGTTGTGAATAATATCGGTGAGGTGGAAGCAGGTTCTAGTAATGTACAGCTAGCAGTTGAATCTGTTTTACCCGGTCTTGGCGGTCCTTTTGTCGCGATTGCAATTTTTTTCTTTGCATTTACAAGTCTGATTACGTATTCCTATAAAGCAGAAACAAGCCTCGCATATATGAATCGTAATCGCAAAGTAAAAGTTACTTGGCCGTTAACTGTGTTAAAGTTCGGGCTCTTAGTTACTGTGTTTTACAATAGTACGAATTCAGCTTCGTTAGCATGGGGATTTGGTGATTTAGGATTTGGGGTCATGACATGGTTAAATATGATAGCTATCTTGTTTTTAACAAAGCCTGCATTAAAAGCTTTAAAGGATTATGAAATGCAGAGGAAACAAGGTAAAGACCCTGTATTCAGGCCTAGTAAGGTTGGAATTAAAGGAGCAGAATTTTGGGAGAAAGAATATGGTTCAAGGGAAGAAATTGCGTCAAAAGTAGAACAAGTTTCCAAAAAAGATCGCAAAGTTATATAGATGAAATTAAAATTTAGGTGGAGCTGTAAAGAAGAAAGAAACATTATCTCCGAGATAGAAATTATCCAAATAGAATGTTTTAAAGTTTGCTTGAAAGGAGTTGCATATTTGCAAGTGTGGCTTCTTTCAGGAAGGGAGGATTAAGGTATGGACTATGGAACTGTTGTAATAACTGGTGCCGGAAGTGGGTTAGGAGCATCTTTAGCGAAAAAATTTGCACTGCTAGGTAGTCACGTATGTTTATTAGGGAGATCAAAAGAAAAATTAATTCAAAGTGCATCACAAATAAAAGGCGACACTTCCTTTTATGAAATAGATGTGAGATCTAAAAAAAGTGTACGGGAAGTAATAGGAAAAATTAAGCGTATTCATGGATCGATAGACTATCTGATTAATAATGCTGGGGTGGGGATTTTTAAGTATTTAGATGAGTTGGAAGAAGATGAGATCGTCCAAATGCTAGATACTAACTTAAAAGGGACGATATTTTGTACACAGGAAGTATTGCCATATATGAAAGAACAAAATAAAGGACAAATAATCAATATTGTGTCTGGCTCTGGGAAAGTAGCGAAGGAAACAGAAAGTGTTTATAGTGCTAGTAAGTTTGGAGTTCGTGGGTTCACTGACGCGATTGTACTGGAATTAGCAAATACGAATATTAAAGTTCATTCTGCTTACATGGGAAATATGAGAACTGATCTATGGGAAAAAGACATGGATGAGGAACGGTTAGCTAGCTTTATGGACCCTGATGATGTGTCTGATGTCATTATTGGAAGCCTTCAAAATCAACATAAGATGTATGTTAAGGATATTACGATTTTAAATCACTGTTAAATAATTCATGATGAAATTCACTCATCAGATTAAATTTTATTACATGATTAAATTTCAGAAAATTAAAATAATAAATGCGGTTATTTTCACTTGAGATTAGTCATTTAAAACCAAATGTCAATAGGAGGCTATTTATGGGAGAAATAGTAGGCTGGTTTAGTGGATTGGTTTGGAATCAGTATTTTATTTATGCTTTTTTAGCAATCGGATTATTCTTTACCATAATTACGCGATTTGTCCAAGTAACCCACTTAAAAGATATGGTTCAATTAGTATTTAGCAGGAAGGATTCAAAAAGTGGTGTGTCATCCTTTCAAGCAATATCGATGTCATTAGGGAGTCGAGTAGGGACGGGAAATATTGCTGGTGTTGTAACCGCGATTGCTTTAGGTGGACCTGGTGCTGTTTTTTGGATGTGGGTGATGTCATTTTTAGGCGCTGCAACTTCATTTATTGAAATTTCTTTAGCACAAATCTATAAAAGTAAACAAGATGGAGAATATCGCGGTGGACCACCCTATTATATCGAAAAAGGGTTAGGATATAAAAAATTAGCTGTCGCATACGCCATTCTAACCATCGTGGCAAACGGATTTCTGTTAATGAATATTCAATCGAATACAATTGCAGTATCGATGCAAGGAGCATTTGGAATTCAGCCAATTTTTATCGGATTGTTTTTGGTAATCGTATTGGCAATGATTATTTTTGGTGGAACGAAAAGAATCGCTAAAACAGCAGAGTTCCTTGTGCCTATTATGGCGATTGGCTATCTCGTTGTATGTATCATTGTATTAATTGTAAACTTTACGTTCATTCCTGAAGTTTTTAATTTAATTATTTCAAGTGCTTTTGGTATCAACTCAACTTTTGGCGGATTAGTTGGCTCTGCTGTTGCTTGGGGCGTACAACGCGGATTCTTCTCCAATGCTGCTGGATCTGGTGGTGAAACTTTTGAAGGCGCTGCTGCTGAAGTATCTCATCCTGCTAAACAAGGATTAGTACAGGCTTTAGCGGTATATATAGATACATGGATAATTTGTTCGGCTACAGCGTTTATGGTTTTGATAACCGGGATGTTTAATGTCCATCCGATCGGTGAAGAAGCCGTTGTTACAAATATCCCTGGAGTAGAGGCAGGTGCTACAAATGTTCAATTAGCTGTCGATAATGTTCTGGCCGGATTTGGGTATCCATTTCTCGCGATTGCTTTGTTGTTCTTTTGCTTTACAACGATGATTTCTTATTATTATAAATCAGAAACTTCTTTGGCATATATCATGCGTAATAAGAAAATAAATAAACGATTAACTGGAGATGTATTAAAGTTTTTGGTGTTAATTTTTGTATTCACTGGTTCCATCGTTGCTACAAGTACAGCATGGGCACTAGGTGATATTGGTCTAGGGAGCATGGCATATCTTAATATTTTCGCCATTGTTCTTCTTCGTAAACCAGCACTCGCGGTGTTAAAAGATTATAAGGAACAAAGAAAAGCTGGCAAAGACCCAGTATTTGATCCAATTAAGCTTGGTATTAAAAACGCAGATTTCTGGGAAGAGCAGATAAAAAATAAGAACGATCAAAGTGATGGAAAGATTCGGAAAATATAAGGATGAAAAGGGGTAGAGATTATGCGATTGAAAGATAAAGTAGCAATAGTAACTGGAGCTGGTTCTGGAAATGGTGCTGCAATAGCCAAAGGTTTCCTCAGAGAAGGGGCTAAAGTAGTATTTGCAGATATAGATATTAAAAGTGCTGAGCGAGAAGCCAAAAATTCTGGATATGATCAAGAACTTTGGCAGGCAGTTGAGGTGGATGTATCTAAGAAAGATTCCGTAAATAATTTAGTTGTTCACACATTGGAGGTATTTTCTAGTCTGGATATAATGGTGGCAAATGCTGGTATTACAATTAGAAAACCATTCTTAGAATTGACAGAGGAAGATTATGACAGGGTTATGGATGTAAATGCAAAAGGGGTATTCTTATGCAGCCAAGAAGCTGCACGAGTAATGGTTGAACAAGGAAAAGGATCCATTATCCATGTTTCTTCTACTACCTCCGTATTGGCTGAACCGAATGCCGTTCAATATGGTGCTTCCAAAGGAGCTGTCGCTTCGATGACTAGACATATGGCAATGGATTTAGGTGACCATAATATTAGAGTTAATGCCATAGCCCCGGGAACGATACAAACAAATTTAACCGGTGCACGCTTACAAGATCAAGAAGTTGTTGCAAGAGAAGCTGCGCTTACGATGTTAAATCGAATTGGAAAGCCGGATGATGTTTTGGGAGCAGTTGTCTTTCTGGCATCTGATGAGTCTTCTTTTATAACGGGCACGCATCTGTTTATTGATGGAGGATACTCGGTAAAGTAGGGTGGAAAGCATTAACATGGATGAAGTTTAATACGAAGAATCACTTTTAATCTTTGATGAAACATCAATATGTAAATGCTGATAAGAAATTATTGAAATAAAAAGGGGGACTTTCAATGAGGTGGTCACGAAAAATCAGTGTGGTAGGTGCACATGCTGAGGGCGAGGTGGGAAATGTAGTTGTGGGCGGTGTTCCACATATTCCCGGTGAAAATATGTTTGAAAAAAAGGAGTATCTAGAGAGGCATTTGGACGAAATTAGGCAAATGTTACTGTTTGAACCTCGTGGTGGCCCATTTCATAATGCCAATATACTATTATCTCCCTGTAGCCCACAGGCGGATATGGGCTTTGTCATATTAGAAAGTACGGAATATCCACCTATGTCAGGTTCAAATACGATGTGTGTGGCCACTGTTCTTTTAGAGACAGGAATCCTCCCCATGAAAGAGCCTGTAACTAGGTTGGTCCTTGATGCACCAGGAGGCTTAATTCGTGTGGATTGTACATGTGAAAATGGAAAGGTGAAACAAGTCAAGCTTACGAATGTACCAGCCTTTGTTATTGATCTAGGTGCTAGCATCGAAGTTCCTGGAATTGGAACATTAAGTGTCGACACATCATATGGTGGCATGATGTTCGCGCATGTTAATGCTGAAAAGCTTGGTTTTCAGATTTCTCCGAATGAGGCCCATGAAATGTGCTTGGTAGGTCAAAAAATTAAGCAAGCAGTGAATGAACAACTTACAGTAATTCATCCTGAAAATAAGAAAATACGTGGTGTATCAAACATTATCTTTGAAGGCGCTGTTAAACGGAGTGACACAGGTTTATTAAGTAAAAATGGGACAGTTGTGTTACATGGTAGGCTTGATAGGTCACCATGCGGGACAGGTACGAGCGCTCGCTTGGCAGTAATGGCAGCAAAGGGGCAAATTCAAAAAGGAGAAAGATTTGAAAATCAATCCATTACTGGGACAAAATTTGAAAGTCGAATCGTTGAATACACTAAAATAGGTGGAAAAGATGCAGTAGTACCTACCATTGCCGGCCAAGCATGGATAACTGGCATTATGGAGCTGGGGACTGACCCCACAGATCCGATTGCATACGGACATCAGGTAAGCGACATTTGGTTTTAGATAATATTAGCTAAAGAAATGAGAATGATAGAGTCAGGTTTTAAAATTTATTCAGTTTCCTGATACAGAAAAAAATGAAATTGAGTTAAACTAACATGTGTGTTGGTAATAGATTTTCTGTTTATTACATCATTTAGATTCCAGTTTGATATTTTAATTGAATAGATTTGCTTTCTCATAATTGAATATTTACTCCTGTTTTTAAATTGAACGAATCAGTGTTTTTAATCGTACGTTTAAAAATCAGGGATTATTGGAGGGCAATATGAGAAGATTATCATTAAATTCATTATGGTTTGTATGTTCGATTATGTTAAACGCACTAGGAAATAGCTTTATGATAATAGCCAACTTAGGAAGCGCTCCTTGGGCAACTGCAGGTGAAAATCTTGCCTTCATATTACCGTTTTCCATTGGCGGTTGTATTATTTTGCTAAACATTCTATCTTTTTTACTAAGCTATTTGATGAAAATAAAATTCACGATTGAAATGATTATCAAAAGTATCGTTCTTACTTTTGTTTTTGGAATATTAGTTGATCTGTTTTTGTATATCCATCAAATTGTGTATGTACCGGGTGAAACTGTGGTTCGTTATCTATACCTATTCATAGGACTCAGCCTGATTGCAGTTGCCTTATGTATTTATTTCCAATCGAGTAATGTATACTTGCCGTCTGACTATTTGTTGAAGGCGTTCGGGAAATTAATGAAAAATTATACATTAGGAACAATCTATTGCACAGCTATTCCCTTATCCATCAGTATTCTTATAATTCTTTTTCGACAACACATAACTGGTCTTGGTCCAGGCACCTTGTTATTTATGTTTGGTATAGGATTTTTAATAGATCTGTTTAATCGTTGGATTGTAATACCTAATGATTCCAAGCAAAAAATGTACTCAGCATAAGGTTTATTTAGTAAACCTCACAGGAGAGAATTGGATTGTAAGCATGTAAAGTATCCGTTTTGCAATTCACAACAGTAATATATTATATTGAAAAACCTAAGCAGTTTTTAGATGGTATCGATAATAAATTATATATAAATGCTAGATTCCGCATCATTAAAAGGAGAGTTTAAAATGGAGATGGTAACGGGTGGCAGGGTTGCCATTGGTGGATTTGTTTACGATGACATACCAGATGTTCAAGTAGAATGGACGATGATTGACGGAGATATCGTATATAGAAATTCTAAGGTTGGCGTCCAAGCATGAGTAGATTGCTGCCAAATGTAGATACCGTTCTTACTCTATCAGGAACATCATATGAAATAGGATTTAAACATGGCAGCCTTGCAAAAGAGCAGGTGCACAGCAGCTTACAAACGTATGAAAAGCTCTTTAAAGAAACATCTGGAATCTCCTGGAAGGAAGCATGCAATAAAGCACTATTACATGTTTCCGCAATTGAAAAATATAATGCAAATTACATGAAGGAGATGGAAGGATTAGCTAAAGGAGCAGCAGTACAATTTGAAGATATACTTGCACTGAACGCTAGAAGTGAGATTGCATTAAGCACCGCACCAGATGGTTGTACTTCCTTTGCATTAACGAAACCGAAAACATCTAAAACATGGTTAGCACAAAACTGGGATTGGAAAGGTGCACAAATAGACTCTTTAGTTCACCTTGAAATTCAGCAGGACACTTTGCCAACAGTACAGATGATTACAGAGGCTGGTATTATTGGAAAAATCGGCTGCAACAGTGCAGGTGTTGGTGTATGTCTCAATGCATTAGTAACCAATACATGGCAGCCTAAAGTTCCTATTCATTTAGGGCTAAGAGCTATTTTAGAATCGGAATCATTTGAAGAAGCTATCTCTAAAGTTGATCGTAATCAAATGGCATCTCCTGCACACTTTTTAATCGCATCGAAGCCGGGAGATGCAGCAAGCTTGGAAGTATCACCAATTCATACTGCAAGAATTGAGGCAACAAATGGGACGCTTGTCCATACCAATCACCTCTGTTCAACGGAAATGAGAGACTTCATCAGGGAAGAGGTAGTACCAAACTCTTACAGTCGATTCGATACAATTCGTAACCAAGTAAAAGATTTAAAAGAAAAAGCTTTAGAAGCCGAAGATCTATTTCACTTCCTATCCAATCATGATAATTATCCGAATTCTATTTGTAGTCATGTTACGAACGATACAGACGAAGAATCTGCCCTAACCGGGATGGAAACCGTGTTTAGTATCGTTATGAATTTAACAGATAATAAGTTATCCTGGATAAAAGGGAAACCATGTAATCGTATTAAATAATATGAAGGAGGATGCATAATCGATCTTCTGGTTATGCATCTTTATTGTTACTTTTTATTTATTAAAAGGTTAAGCTGCAAATAATACGGTGATCTTTACAATTTGTATGAAAATATGGAAATTATTAGACACATTGTAAAATGCAAATCAAATGAATCTCTTGTAGGATAGGAATAACAATAGATTTGTACTAATTTTTTAATGAAAGCGCTTTATATAATGATGATTAATTCTAACGTACAACCATCAAATCAGTGCGGGATTAAAGGGGAGAAATTTTATGGGAAAAGTGATGAACTGGGATGAATGGGCTGATCTTGATGCCATCGGTCTTGCTGAATTAGTAAAGAATGGACAAATTTCTTCGCAAGAGGTGGCCAAGCAGGTTACCGTTGCTATCAAAGCCTTAAATCCCGAAATTAACGCTGTTATTGAAGTTTTTGATGATGCGATTAATGAACCTATGAAAGATGGAACAAATCCGGATGGGGTATTCGCGGGAGTACCTTTTTTAATGAAAGATTTAGGCCCCACTGTCAAAGGGCGTCTGCAAGAGATGGGCTCTCTTTTTATGCAAGGAAATCGTTCTCAAGCTGACAGCTTCCTGACCGAGCAGATCCGTAAAGCGGGTCTTAATATTATAGGTAGAACGACAACACCTGAGTTTGGGCTCTGCAGTTCAGCAGAGAATCCAGAAGTCTACGTAACACGAAATCCTTGGAATCTTGAATATACGACCTGTGGTTCTTCTGCTGGCACGGCAGCTTCGGTTGCTGCTGGTATCGTTCCACTCTCACATGCGACTGATGGTGGTGGCTCGATTCGAATACCTGCTGGTGTAAACGGAAATATTGGTTTAAAGCCATCTCGTGGAGTCTTTTCGGTAGGACCTGCTGGTTCGGATTTAATGGGAGTTGTCTCTGCTCAAGGATGCATTTCACGTACGATTCGTGATACTGCTGCGTTTGTAGATAATTGCAGGGGTGGGGCACCTGGCGAGTTTATGCCTTATTGGATGCCGAAAGAACCGTACTCTGAGCTTATTCATCGGGATCCAGAGAAGCTGCGTATCGCGGTTTCGCATGAGTGGGGAGATTATCGGGCTACACCGGAAATTGTTGCTGAATTGGAGCGGACAGCACGTTTTCTTGAGAAACTCGGTCATCACGTCGAGTGGGTTATTCCTGATATTGATTTCCATACTGCTTACGAAGCGCAGACTTCATGCTATATCATGAATTTTTCACAAGTGATTGCAGAGTTGCTGGAGCAAAAAAACTTAGAACGGCCACCTGTCAAACTGATTGAATCAATGTGTATTAAAGTATGGGAAGAAGGGCGTATTGCTTCCTATACGGACCGAGCGAAAATGCAAGCTGCCTTTAATCAAACCTCCCGTAGTCTAGGCAGCTTTTTTGAAGCTTGGGATATCATTCTAACTCCAACAATGGCATTACCTACACCGAAAATTGGAACGAAGGAATATTTGACTACTAGTGATAACCCATCTGTGTACGATTGGTTTGAGAATCTATGGAGCATATTTGCTTATACTTCGATTGCTAACCTTTGTGGGCTTCCGGGTATTTCGTTACCGATGGCTAAGCTTAAAAGCGGGCTTCCATTAGGAATTCACGCCCTTGCACGTCAAGGAAATGATGGATTGCTTCTGCAACTAGGAGCACAGATTGAACGAGCATTGGATGGGAAATGGAATCAGGGTCAGCGTCCTGCAGTCCACGTAACGTCTATATAACGAGTAAATAGGAGAGCAATTATTTTAAAAATAAGCGTGATACCTTCTGCAAATTAAGATGATGTGTGATAGGTACCACACTTATTTTTTGAGTTTTCCTTTATTTTCTTTCGGTTTTAGAATTCCGTATTATTTAGCATTTTATAGGCGCTGACTGCCAATTCAATCGCCTGTCTTTTAGTTGGTTCCATAAAGTCATCACCAAGTAACTCTTCTATTTTTTCCAAACGGTGATAAAGCGTTTGCCGTACAATATAAAGCCGGTCAGAAGTCTCTTTTTTGGATCCCATGGTATCGAGAAATATAGAAAGGGTTAAAAGCAGGTTACCCTTTATTTTTTCCTCATATTCTAATAAAGGACCTAAATACTCTGATACATAAGCTTTTAATTCATTTTGGTTAAGCTTCGATAAAAGACGATAAACCCCTATCTCTTCATAGAATAGCGTATCCAAGAGTTTCTTTTTCTGAATAAAAAGTACTTCGTTTGCTTCATGACAGCATGTAGCTATTTTTTTATAATCTTTTTGAAGACTGCTTATCCCAATGCCATAATGATCTCCGTGAAAAATATGATTCTCATGAATGTTGCGAATTTCCTTTGCTAGAATAGTAAAACTGTCGATATCTCTTATTGTATTACTCTTCTTATAGAAAGAGGCGATTACTGCAATTTTATTTTTGGTAACAGACATAGCTGGGAAGAAGCCATTTTTCTTTAATAATGATCTTAGAATGATAGACTGTTGTAGCTTTATCTCTTCCCAATCTTCTTCTTTCAAGTTTTCTTCAATGGAATTATTTTCAATAAGAATCAGTCTGTAATAACAATTATTAGCAGGAGCAGGTAGGAATTTATGTGCTATTGATGATTCAAATTCCTCGCCGTGCAGTAATTTTTGAACAATTTCCTCTTCTTGGTTTTGCTTTCTTTCTTCAATCGTTCGATTTCGAAGCAGGATTTGCGCAATGGCTAATGAAGCACGATCCATCACGGAAAATGAAAACTCATCCAAATCATTTGATTTCTTTTGTAAACAGAGATTTCCCCATGAATGACCAAGTCCTTTAATTGGAAAAGTAGTGTAATATTCATTATCCAATAGATGATCTTTATATGGTTCCAATTTTATAGAATTATTCATTATCAAGTTCATAAATTCAGTACGCTCTTTAAGTTTAAGCGGGTAGTAAAATGCTTTTTTATCATCGGTTATAAGTAAAGCAGTAGCATGAAATAGATCGTACAGTTTTTTTAGGATTTTTAAAATACCGTTTGGTTCTAAAGATAATTCATTAAATTGATTCGAGAGAACATGGAGGTGGTTGAGCATTTGATGATGTCTATTGATAATAATCGTATGTAAATCCTGGGTGATATCTACAAATTTAACAATTTGTGAAAAAGCTATGATGGGAAAATGGTGTTCGTTAGCGAATGCTATAATTTCTGGTGCTATTGCTTTCACATGTGTTCCAAGTTCAATGCAAATTCCAGCGACATCTTTTTCAATTAGTTTATTTAGCTTAGGTATTCCTGCTGGTGAGTCAAATTCGATGTTAGATCCTGTAGTAAGAATTAATTCTCCTCCATTTATAAATGAATCAAACGCTTCCATCTCTAAAATATGTGACCATTTTATTTCCCGATCTTTTCCCTTTTCCCCAGCAATTAATTTCGCATTTTTAAATATGTCTCTGCCTAATATATCATTTATAGTTACTTTCCAATTTTCCATGGACTGCCCTCCAAATTGTAAAATAAAAAAATGATTTATTTTACTTTATGTAAAATGCTTTTTTAAAATAAACGATATAAAATAATTATGTAATAGAAAGAAAGTTGTGTCAAACTTAATAATTAAGAATTCTGTAAAAGGAAACTAAATACAACATGATGAGCAAAATGGACATTTCGTTAAAAGGAAAATCTAAACATGGAAGGAGAAGGTAAAATGGAAACGCTTCAAAAACAAACATTAGTTGAAAAAGATCGTCAAAATGTGTGGCATCATATTTCACCCTATAGTAAAGAAAATGCGCCAATGATTGTAGAGGAAGGGAAAGGTTCTTGGATTACAGATCATGAAGGAAACAGGTACCTTGATGGAATGTCTGGATTATGGTGTGTCAATGTTGGCTATGGACGCGAGGAATTAGCTAAAGCTGCTTATGAACAGGTTAAAAAAATGGCATACACTCCAATGACACAAAGCCATCTTCCAGCGATTCAGTTAGCAGAGAAAATAAATGAATTGCTTGACGATGATTATATGATCTTTTATTCCAACAGCGGTTCAGATGCGAATGAGGTAGCATTTAAGATCGCTCGTCAATATCATCAACAGAATGGCGATACAAACCGCTACAAAATTCTTTCTCGTTATCGTGCTTATCATGGAAGCTCGATGGGAGCTTTATCTGCAACAGGCCAGGCATTAAGGAAATATAAATATGAACCGCTGACTTCTGGGTTTTTACATGTTGCACCACCGGATAACTACCGGAAACCAGAAGGAGTATCAATTGAGGAATATAATTTACAAAAAGCGAAAGAAATAGAAGAAACAATTATTTGGGAACAAAAGGAAACGATTGCCGCGCTTATTATGGAACCATTAATTACTGGCGGCGGTGTATTAATACCACATTCTGTATACGTGGAAGAGGTTGAGAGAATTTGTAAGCGCCATGGTGTTCTTCTTATCATTGATGAAGTAATTTGCGGGTTTGGAAGAACGGGTAAATCTTTCGGACATAAACATTTTAATATTAAGCCAGATATGATAACGATGGCAAAAGGCTTAACGAGTGCCTATTTACCACTATCGGTAACAGCAGTTCGAAAGGATATTTACGAAGCATTTAAAAGCAATGAAGAGAATAGCCATTTTCGTCATGTGAATACATTTGGTGGAAATCCAGCTGCTTGTGCAGTAGCATTAAAAAATATTGAAATTATGGAGAGAGAAAATTTAGTTGACCGATCTGTAGAATTAGGAGAACGTTTGCTAAATGGATTAGATGAATTGAAAGCTTATGATTATGTTGGGGATATACGTGGGTTAGGTTTAGTCGCTGGAATCGAAATTGTTGAAGATAAGCTGACGAAGGAACCAGGCTCAAAGGAACGTGTAGGAAAGCTGATTGCGGATTGTAAAGACAGAGGATTGATAATTGGTAAGAATGGAGATACAGTTGCGGGTTATAACAATATTTTGACGCTAAGCCCTCCATTATCATCTACAGATGAAGATATTGATTTTATTATTTCTGTTTTACGAAAAGTTTTTAGTGAGAATGCTGATAACTAACAAAATGCATAACCAGGGAAATTAACAGTTAAGTGTTCGGAAAAATCAGTAGGTGCAGATTAGTCAACCTATTGGGATAAAAATGCTAGACTAGAAGAAATCTATATTTCTAAAAGATGAAGCTAGGAGGATTTCAATTGACACAAACAGCAGTAAAAGAAGTTAAAAACTATATCGGTGGAAAATGGGTAGAAGCGAATACAGATAAAACGGAAGCCGTGTACAATCCAGCAACAGGTGAGGTGATTGCAAACGTACCTGTCTCAACAAAAGAGGATGTTGATCATGCAGTACAGGTAGCCGCTGAGGCGTTCCAATCATGGAAAGAAGTAGCGGTCCCAAAACGTGCCCGTATTCTATTTAAATATCAGCAGTTGCTCGTAGACAATTGGGAAGAATTAGCGAAAATCATTACGATTGAAAATGGAAAAAGTTACGCGGAAGCATATGGTGAAGTGCAACGTGGAATTGAGAATGTAGAGTTTGCTGCAGGTGCCCCGTCCTTAATGATGGGAGAACAGCTTCCATCGATTGCAACAGAATTAGAGTCTGGTGTATACCGCTATCCAATCGGTGTTATTGGTGGGATTACGCCATTTAACTTTCCAATGATGGTGCCTTGCTGGATGTTCCCGATGGCAATCGCAACTGGAAATACGTTTGTTTTAAAGCCATCTGAACGTACCCCGCTTTTAGCAAATCGTTTAGCAGAGTTACTAGAGGAAGCAGGTTTACCAGAAGGTGTGTTTAATATTGTGCATGGAGCACATGATGTCGTTAATGGTTTACTGGATCATAAAAAAGTAGCAGCAATCTCTTTTGTTGGATCGCAGCCTGTGGCAGAATATGTATACAAACGCGGAACGGATAACCTGAAGCGCGTGCAAGCTTTAGCTGGGGCTAAAAACCATTCGATCGTTCTGGCAGATGCTAACTTAGATAATGCAACAACACAAATCATGAATGCAGCATTTGGTTCCGCTGGTGAACGTTGTATGGCAGCATCAGTCGTTGCGGTTGAAGATTCCGTTGCGGATGAATTTATTTCTCTGTTAACGCAAAAAGCCAATGAAATCGAAATTGGCAATGGGCTAGATGATGGTGTATTCCTAGGACCAGTGATTCGAGAGCAACATAAAGAGCGAACACTGAACTATATTGAAACAGGAGAACAAGAAGGAGCAAAACTTGTGCGTGATGGTCGAAATGATGAAGCAGTTCAGCAAAAAGGCTACTTTGTTGGACCAACAATTTTCGATAACGTAACCTCAGAAATGAAAATCTGGCAGGATGAAATCTTCGCACCAGTATTATCAATCGCGCGTGTGAAGGATTTGGATGATGCAATTGATTTATCCAATCAATCCCGTTTTGCGAACGGTGCTTGTATTTTCACCAAGGATGGTGGAAGTGTTCGTCGGTTCCGAGAGACAATTGATGCAGGTATGCTTGGTGTCAATATCGGAGTACCTGCACCAATGGCATTCTTCCCATTCTCTGGATGGAAAGATTCGTTTTATGGCGACCTTCATGCGAACGGAAAAGATGGATTGCATTTTTATACGAGGAAGAAAGTTATTACGACGAAGTGGGTTTAACACCTAGGTAACATATAACGGAGCTTATCAGAATTGTTAATGGTAAGCTCTGTTAAGTTTTGAAGTAAAGTTCAAGGAATAGCGAAGGAAGGATAAAATAAATTTAATCTGTTTGGGGGATCGGTTACAGAAAATATTCGATCTGGCCCCGTATAATTAGCTTGACATAAGTAAAATATAAATTTTTCTAATGTCAAAAAAAAGGAAGAAAATTCTTCGAAATTGTAGGGCAGTTGTTAAGATTAAATTATTAAAATTAATTAATGGAATATTCGCTATTTTAGAAATGGATGAAAGATACCCTCTAGTAAATTCACGTCATACTAATTAAATTTTTGGCATCACACTTTTCTCGATCTTCTCTTACACCACTAGTGAATTTATATAATTATTTCCAGCAATATAAGCAAATAAGCTTTAATGAAGAAGATTGCTATAGTTAAAATGGTGATTTGCTAATAGGTTACCGCATAAGTATATAGAGATTGTTCAAAAAGTCCGGTAAAAATGACACATCGAGAACAGAGGATCTTCGACTAACTACCGAGACATCCTGTGTCGAACGTCGAAGTCACCACAACACGCGAGAAGCTCGTTGGCCTGCTTTTCCGTTCCTCACGTACCAAAAGATTTAATGAACTTCTGTTAAAACCGTCCACGTCCTGTGGAAGCCCGGTACGGGGAGCAACGCCGCCTCGAACTTCGATGCACAGGATGTGCTAGTGTCGGCGTCGCAAAAGGACGTTGCAATCTTAGACGACCTCGGTCCTTTTTATCCTCCTTTTTGAACATGAATATATAGTAATCTTCTATTTCATTTTTAAAAAGAGTTATAAAGGGAGGTTTATCATTGAGTGATTTATTAAAAAATCTTATATCAGGTGAGGTGCTTGCAGCAAACTTTGAGGAATCTAAAACAAGTTTTAACTCCGAGGAAGCACTGGATGAAGCGAATCGGTGTTTATATTGTTATGACGCACCTTGTATCACAGCATGCCCAACAGGGATTGATATACCGGGGTTCATTAAAAAGATTGCTTCTGGGAACTTGAAGGGGTCTGCAACAACGATTATGAATTCAAATCCTGTCGGGGCTAGTTGTGCACGAGTTTGTCCTACAGAAGAACTTTGTGAAGGTGCCTGTGTACTAAATCAATCTACCAAACCTATTCCAATTGGGGATTTGCAACGATTTGCTACAGATTGGGCAATTAAGAATGAAGAAGTATTATTTAAGGCAGGTGAAAAGAATGGAAAAACGGTTGCTATTGTCGGCAGTGGACCTGCTGGCTTATCAACGGCACGTGAATTGGCTCGATTAGGTTATGCAGTAACTATATTTGAAGCCAAAAGTGAAGCTGGTGGGTTAGATACATTTGGGATTGTTCCTTTCCGTCTACCGAAAGATATTTCACTTTGGGAAGTGGAACAAGTGGAAAATTTAGGAGTGGAAATTCGAACGAATACCGAAATCGGCAAGGATATTCTTGCGGATGATCTTGTAGAACAATATGATGCGATAGTACTAGCTATTGGAATGTCCAAAGTTCCAATGCTCGGAATTGAAGGCGAGGAACTAGAAGGAATATACGACGCTATTGACTTGGTAGAAAGAACGAAAAATGGTGACTATGCAGAGGAGTTTATTGGAAAATGTGTTGCTGTTATCGGTGCAGGGAATACCGCTGTTGATGGTGCGACAACGTCTGTGAGACTTGGTGCTGACAATGTGAAAATTCTTTACCGTAGAACGGAAGCTGAAATGACTGCTTATGATTTTGAATATGAGTTTGCCAAACAGGATGGTGTGGAATTTAGATGGTTGACCAATCCAAAACGTCTTATCAGTGATGAAAATGGGCATGTAAAACAAATGGAATGCGTGAAGATGGAGTTACATGAAGCTGAAGGAGATGGACGCCCTCGACCAGTGGAAAAAGAAGGATCCGAATTCTTGATGGATGTAGATATCGTTGTCAAAGCCATTGGTCAAACAAGACATATGAAAATGATTGAGGCTTTTGGTTTGAATCATAATGGCGGAGTTGTAAAAGTTGACCCAGAAACTTTTATCACATCTAATCCAAAAGTGTATGCTGCAGGAGATATGATTTTTGGCAAAGGGCTTGGAGAAGCAATGGTCGTAACTGCTGCTCAACAAGGAAAAGATACGGCATTAGCAATTCACGAACGCTTTAAAGAATCTGTAACAGATATGCATAATAGAGTTAATTAAATATAAGGAGGATGTAAATGGCTGATATAAGTATTAATTTTGCTGGAATCAAATCACCTAATCCGTACTGGCTGGCATCTGCACCCCCGACGAATACCGGATATCAAGTACAGCGTGCTTTTGAAGCAGGATGGGGAGGGGCTGTATGGAAAACATTAGGAGAACCAGTATTAAATGTCACCTCTCGATTTGGTGCCTCTCATTTTAACGGACAGCGAGTTGCTGGTTTTAACAATATAGAATTAATCTCAGATCGACCACTAGATGTTAATTTGAAAGAAATCTATGAAACGAAGAAACTTTTTCCTGAACGTGTCATTATCGCTTCCTTGATGGTAGAGCCTAAGCGTGAAAAATGGCATGAGATTGTAAAAAGAGTTCAGGACGTCGGAGTTGATGGGTTTGAGCTAAATCTTGGCTGTCCACATGGCATGTCTGAAAGAGGAATGGGTTCAGCTATTGGTCAGCATCCAGATTTAGTAGAAATGACGACAATGTATGCCAAGGAAGCTGCTGAGGTTCCAGTTATCACGAAACTGACTCCAAACATTACAGATATAACAGCAACAGCAAAAGCTGCTGCTCGAGGTGGGGCAGACGCCATCAGTTTGATTAACACGATTAATAGTTTAATAGGTGTAGATTTGGATACATGGAACACGCTTCCAAATGTGAATGGAAAAGGGGCACACGGTGGTTATTGCGGTCCAGCAGTGAAACCAATTGCATTAAATATGGTTGGAGAGTGCGCAAGAAATCCGGAAGTGAATATCCCGATATCGGGAATTGGTGGAATTTCTACGTGGCGAGATACCGTGGAATTTATGCTGATGGGTGCTGGTGGTGTACAAGTATGTACAGCAGCGATGCATCACGGATTCCGGATTATTGATGATTTAACAGAGGGCTTGGAAAATTATCTGGATGAAAAGGGAATTGATTCCCTAAGTGACATAATAGGAAAATCTGTTGAAAAGTATACGGACTGGAGTAACCTGGATTTAAATCATAAGGTGGTTGCCCGTATAAATAATGATGTCTGCATTAATTGTAATAAATGTCATATAGCCTGTGAAGATACATCCCATCAATGTATTGATATGCTTACAGATGAAAATGGAAATGATATTCTGAGGGTAAGAGAAGATGATTGTGTTGGCTGTAATCTATGCTCCATCGTTTGTCCGGTGGACGGTGCGATTGACATGATTGATTTAATTCCAACTGAAGCCCCGATGTCCTGGAATGACCGTCAAGCAGCAATTGAGATATTGGAAAGACGCTAATTACTGTCGATAGAATTTTATATGAGGGAGGAATCATAGATGAAAAAAATTATTAAAAATGGAACGATTGTCACAGCAACAGACACGTATCAAGCGGACGTATTAATTGAAGATGAAAAAGTAAAAGCGATTGGTCAAGATTTAAGTGATGTCTATGCAGAAGTTATTGATGCAACAGGACTTTATGTTTTCCCTGGAGGCATTGATCCGCATACTCATATGGAGATGCCGTTTGGCGGAACTGTAACAAAAGATGATTTTGAAAGCGGAACCATTGCAGCTGCATACGGTGGAACAACGACGGTTATAGACTTCTGTTTAACAGAAAAAGGAAAACCGCTGAAAAGTGCTTTGGAAAAATGGCATGCTAAATCAGAAGGCAGAGCAGTGATTGACTATGGATTTCATTTACAAATCGTAGAAGCAAATGAAAATGTCTTACAGGAGATACCTTCTATAATTGAAGAAGGAGTGACTTCCTTTAAAGTATTTATGGCTTACAAAAATGTTTTACAAGCAGATGATGAAACACTTTTCCAAACCCTAATTACTGCAAAAGACCATGGTGGATTAGTTATGGTACATGCAGAAAATGGGGACGTTATCGAACACTTGACACAAGAAGCGTTAAAAGCAGGCAAGACAGATCCAATCTATCACGCCTTAACTCGCCCACCAGAACTGGAAGGTGAAGCAACAGGCCGTGCTGCGAAGTTAACGGCATTAGCTAATTCTCAATTATATGTAGTGCACGTCACTTGTAAAGAAGCAGTGGAACAAATTGCTGAAGCTAGAAGCAAAGGATTCTCTGTTTACGGAGAAACTTGCCCCCAATATTTAGTACTTGATCAAACCTATCTGGAAAAAGCTAATTTTGAAGGTGCAAAATATGTATGGTCTCCGCCATTACGCGATAAATCTAACCAGGAAGTATTGTGGAATGCCTTGAAAAGTGGAGAACTGCAAACGATTGGTTCCGACCATTGTTCCTTCGACTTTGATGGACAAAAGGATTTAGGAAAAGGTGACTTTACTAAGATTCCAAATGGTGGGCCATTTGTCGAAGATCGTTTTAGCGTTCTATTCTCTGAAGGCGTGAAAAAAGGACGCATTTCTATTAATCAATTTGTTGACATGGTCTCAACGCAGGCTGCCAAATTGTTTGGGTTATTCCCGCAAAAAGGAACGATTGCGCCTGGGACAGATGCTGACATCGTCCTATTCGATCCAAATGTGGAACGTACGATTTCCGTTGATACACATCATTCGGCCGTTGATTATAGCGCCTTGGAAGGGATGAGGGTAATTGGTCAGCCCGTAACAGTTCTATCTCGCGGAGAATATGTCATCAAGGACAAGGAATTAATAGCCAAACTAGGGACAGGGAAGTTCTTAAAACGAGCCAAATTTAATTCTGTGCAAATGAATGAAGAAGAAAAAGTTAAAAGCATTTAAATGAACTTCATGAAATCTCCTGTAGCTGCTTGATGAATAAATAATGAAGCAGCTTTTCAGTTTTAATTTACAAAAAAATGAAGAGGAGGGTTGATTGTATTCAGGAAAGGGATATCGCTATTACTTAAAGTCCCTGGATAGGATTTAGAAAATGCTATCTTAGCAGCAAAATATAGAATGATTAGATTAGGGGGATCACATTGTCAAGCTATCAAGCGTTTTTACAAGAAAAACAGCTAATTGATGAGTTTGTTAATAACGGTTATAAAATCACTGCGATTACAGGGAGTTTGGACGGTGATAAGGTGGAGTTCCGAAAAGAGGGCTTAATCAAAATGAAGTCCATTCTGCTTTTGAATGCTGATAGTAGAAAGTATGTAACGACACTACTAATTAAAAGACAACTTCAAAAACAATAAAACCAGGAGGAGTTACGGTGGAGAAACAAAAAGTATTAATTAATGGAGAAAGATTAAAACAAACGGTGGAAGAATTTGCAGACTATGGAAGAACAGATAATAACGGTGTCACTCGTTTAGCATTATCCGAAATTGATATAAAAGTAAGGGATCATTTTAAATCTGACTGTGAAGCGTTAGGGATGACGGTAAAATGGGATGATATGGGTAATATGTATGCGACGCTAGAAGGGGTGGAAAATGACAAGCCCCCAATTGTTATCGGATCGCATTTGGACTCCGTAGAAAAAGGGGGAAGATTTGACGGTGTACTAGGTGTTTTAACTGGCCTTGAGGTAGTAAGAGTATTGGTCGAAAATAATATTAAGCCACAGATTCCAATCGTGGTAGCTAATATCACCAATGAAGAAGGTGCTAGATTCGAACCTTCGCTAATGGCTTCAGGGGTCTTATCAGGAAGGTTCGATAAAGATGAGATGTTGAGGTCGACCGATAAAAATGGCATCACATTTGCCGAATCTTTACATGCAAGTGGTTATAAAGGAAATAAAGAAAACCGCTTGACAGATGCAAAGGCTTTTTTGGAACTGCATATTGAACAAGGTCCTGTTTTAGAAAGTGAATTCATCAATATCGGAGTAGTAGAATGTGTGGTAGGCATGTGCTGCTATGAAATTGAAGTAGTTGGAGAATCTGACCATGCGGGTACTACTCCAATGCAAATGAGAAAAGATGCCTTATTTGCAACCAATTCCTTAATCAATGAAATACGAGAGCAAATGAGTAAATTGGACAGTGATCTTGTTTATACCATTGGCCGGATGAATGTTAGTCCGAATATCCATACAGTGATTCCAAATAAAGTCGTTTTCACACTTGAAGCTCGTCATAAAGAAGCGGCTACAATCAGTCAAGTTGAGGACATTATTCAAGGATTAACGGAATCGGACACAAAAGAAAAATGTGAAGTAAAGGTAACGAAACTCTGGGACCGTGATACAGTATGGTTTAATGATAAACTAGTAAACTCTTTAGAGGAATCCTGCAGGTCCCTAGACTACTCGTATAAACGCATACCAAGCGGTGCGGGACATGACGCGCAATTCATTGCGACATATCTACCTGCTGCTATGGTCTTTGTGCCAAGCGTTAATGGAAAAAGCCACGCCGAAGATGAACTAACATCCTGGGAAGATTGTGAACGAGGGGTAAATGTCGTTTTACAGACAGTTTTGGATTTATCCAGCATTTAAAGCAATATTAAAAGCATACCTGCTTGATATCAAATCTAAAAGAGACAGGGTTCCGGTCACTTGGCCGATAGTAATTTGGAAAATTTCCTTAATAACGAATAACAAAAAGTTAGCGCTTCGTGAACCTGGCTGTTTCGGGGCCTGAATTATCCACAGTACTAAAATTTTATAGTTTTCTAAGCCATGAAAAAGATGAGTAGAATGACTGTTTCTTACTCATCTTTTTCATGGACATAACATTAATTTAAATCCCAACGATTCGAACCCACCCCTATCGAAAAATAATCATCAATTTTTATCCCATAACATATAATCAATTGAATATAACCGAAGTTCTAATCTATCCTCTCGCCAGCCAACTTTCATAGTATATCCATCGCATCAATCCGCTAGTTCTCCCAATGAAATTACACCTTAATAAAATAAATAATGGGTTTACTGATTTTCAATAGAAATAGAATTTTTTTCAAAAGGGGGCAATAAGATGAAGAGAAAACAGCTTTGGTTTATCTGTATCCTGTTTATTGCAATCGGGCTTTTAGTTGGTTGTACTGGTGGAAAAAATGGGGAAGCTGGTAAAACGGAAGAAGGTAACGAAGATAATCGTACACTAACAATTGCACTCGGTACAGACATGGTATCGTTTGATGTGCATAATCACAATAATACCTCAACAGAAGCTATTCATATTAATATGTTTAATTATTTGGTAAAACGAAATAACGAAACAGGAGAAATGGAGCCGGATTTAGCGGAAAGCTATGAAAATATCGATGACTTAACATGGGAATTTAAATTGAAGGATGGGGTGACGTTTCATAATGGTGACGCCTTAACTTCAGCTGATGTCAAGTATTCGCTGGAACGTGTAGCAACTGATACGACACTGCTTGACCATGCGAACTATAAAACAATTAAAGAGGTTGAAGTTATCGATGACACTACATTTCGTATTCATACACATGAACCAGATCCTGCCCTGTTAAATCGTATTTCAAGAATTGGCTCAAGTATTTTACCTGCAAATTATATTGAAGAAAATGGCTTCGATCATTTTCTTGCAAATCCAATAGGGACTGGGCCGTTTGAGTTTGTCGAATGGGTTCGGGATGACCGGATTGTGCTGAAAACATATGGGGATTATTTTGATGAGAAAAATGAAGAATGGGATGAAATTGTTTATCGGATTATTCCAGAAAATTCAACACGGGTTTCCGAATTACTGACAGGTGGGGTCGATATGGCTGTCAATATTCCACCTAGTGATTGGGTGCGAGTAAATGAAAATGAAGGGACCTATTTAACACAAGGAATTTCCAATCGAACATTAATGATTTTCTTAAGGTCGACGGAAGGTTATCCAACAGAAGACAGGAGAGTGCGTGAAGCGCTAGATTTAGCAATCGACAATCAAGCAATTGTAGACAATATACTAGGAGGTGCTGGTACACCAACGATAACTCGTGTTGGTCCGGGCGATGTTGGTCATGCAGAGCATTTATATAATACGTATAATTATGATCCGGAAAGAGCAAAGGAATTATTAGCTGAAGCCGGGTTTAAAGATGGATTTGAAATGACACTTCATTCACCTAGAGGACGTTACTTGCAGGATGCGGAAATTGCAGAGATGGTAGCTGGAATGTTAGCAGAAATAGGAGTAACAATAAATATCGAATTTATGGAGTGGAGTAATTATCTTGAACTGCGAAACGCTGGAGAAAACAAAGACGCTTATTTATTAGGGCTTGGTAATTCGATGTTTGATGCCGCAAATGCACTTGATTATTACCGGTATGATCGTTTTATCGGACAGCTTGATTATCGAAATGATGAAGTAGAGGAATTGCTAGCAGCTGCTGAACAAAATATGGATGCAGAGGAGAGAAATGAGCAATATATAAAAATTCAAGAACTGCTTGCTGAAGATGTCGCACACCTTGTCTTGCACCAAGAGTCAATAAATATAGGGGTGGTTGATCACATTGATTATAAGCCAACGATGGATGAGATGATTTATATCGATTCGATTACTAGAAAGTAGCACTTGCTAAGGGTGGGGAATGTCTCCACTCTTCCTTTCCATACCTAACAGGAAGGTGGCGACAGATGATGCATTACATCGTAAGGAGAATGCTGCAAATTATTCCGGTCTTACTAATCATTTCATTTATTGTTTTTACACTCGTTTTTATTGCTGGTGACCCTGTTGCGCTCATGCTTCCAGAGGATGCTGCATTGGAAGAAATTGAACAGTTGCGAGAATCGCTTGGACTAAATGAACCCTTTTATATACAGTATGGAAACTATGTTTTTCGTATGATTCAAGGGGATTTTGGAGAATCTTTTCGCTATGGACAAGATGCGTTATCTGTCGTTTTAGAACGGCTTCCGGCTACGTTTGAGTTAGCGATTGCAGCGATTGTGATTGCAATTATGATAGCTATACCATTTGGAGTCTGGTCCGCGACAAAACAAAATTCAAGTATTGATTTAATTGCTACTGGTGCTGCAGTTGTTGGAAAAGCGATGCCGAATTTTTGGCTTGGTATTATGCTGATTTTATTGTTCTCGGTAACATTAGGTGTATTACCGGTATCGGGAAGAGGGAGTATTGCTCACCTGATTCTTCCTGCTATCACATTAGGAACAGGGATTGCTGCTGAAATGACAAGGCTGATACGTTCAAGCATGCTCGAAATATTAAATCAGGATTATATACGGACTGCCAAAAGCAAAGGAATTAAATCGGTGCACGTGATTTATAAACATGCTTTTCGTAACGCGCTTATTCCTTTTGTAACGATAACCGCACTACAAACATCAACACTGATTGGCGGAGCCCTAATCACCGAAACGGTATTCGCATGGCCGGGAATAGGACAATTACTAATACAGGCAGTCAATACGCGTGACATGGCGATTGTTCAGGCATGTGTCATGATTATTGCAGCGATTGTCATACTGATGAATCTGTTAGCTGATATCATTTACCGCATCCTTGACCCTCGTATTAAATTGAATTAGGAGGTCGAAGTGATTGGGAGAGCAATCGAAAGCAATAATTGATGCAGATTCTCAAGTTTATATGAGAAAACGAAATGGAACAATCAAAAGATGGAGTAAGCTGCTTCTCAGAAGTAAGACAGGAACAGTAGGACTTCTCATTGTGTTCTTTATAACCCTCGTAGCTGTTTTTGCACCAATACTTGCACCGCATGATCCAAATGCTATTAATCCGGGGGGATTGCATGTACCGCCTTCATGGATGGAAGGGGGAAGCGCAGAACATTTACTTGGAACAGATAATCTAGGGAGAGATATTTTAAGCCGAATAATTTACGGTTCTCAAGTATCATTGCTTGTCGGGATTGCGGCAGTTCTATTATCTGGAATAATTGGTGTCTGTATCGGATTAATTGCCGGGTTTTACGGTGGGCTTTTAGATAATATTTTAATGCGCTTTGTAGATTCATTTCTCGCCATACCAACCATTCTTTTTTCACTCGTCTTTTTAGCCGTTTTTGGACCGAGTATTATCACGCTGATTATTGTGCTCGGTTTAACAAATTGGACATCGTATGCAAGACTGGTGCGCGGTGAAGTTCTATCGATAAAGGAAAGAGATTTTGTAAGGGCGGCCAGGTCCATTGGTGTGAAAAATAATAAGATTATAATAAGACATCTGCTGCCTAATGTTATCTCAACATTTATTGTTATTTCAACATTGAGTGTAGCGTCAACGATTATCTTAGAATCGTCTTTAAGTTTTCTAGGGTTGGGTATACAGCCCCCGACCGTATCATGGGGTACGGTTTTAAGTGATGGAAGGGATTACTTAGCTACAAGCTGGTGGTTGGCGACCTTTCCAGGCATTGCGATAACCATAATGGTTCTCGGTATTATCTTTTTAGGTGATTGGCTCCGTGATGTGCTGGACCCCCGAACAAAATAGACGCCGATAAGGAGGAATAACAATGAAGGAACCGTTCATTCACATTAAAAATCTGAGGACCTATTTTCATACAGAAGATGGAACTGTGCCCGCGGTTGATGATGTATCCTTATCGATTAACAAAGGGGAAATACTTGCAATTGTAGGTGAATCAGGATCCGGAAAAAGTGTAACCTCACTATCACTGATGCGTTTGATTGATCCGCCAGGTCGAATTGAATCTGGAGAAATCCTCTTTGAAGGCCATAATCTAGTAGACTATTCTATGAAAAAAATGCGAGCAATTCGTGGCAATAAAATAGCTATGATCTTCCAAGAACCGCTAACCTCTTTAAATCCAGTATTTACAGTGGGAAATCAAATTTCAGAATCTATTATCGAGCATCAACATAAAAGTAAAAAAGAAGCAAAGCAGCTGACGATTGAGATGCTGACAAAGGTTGGCATCCCACGGCCTGATAGAGTGTTTCATTCCTATCCGCATGCTTTAAGCGGTGGAATGCGACAACGAGTAATGATTGCAATGGCATTATCCTGTAACCCCGAATTATTAATTGCAGATGAACCAACAACTGCACTTGATGTTACCATACAAGCTCAGATACTTCATTTAATGAAAGAATTAATTATTGAATTCGAAACATCAATTCTGCTGATTACACATGATTTAGGTGTTGTAGCTGAGATGGCGGATCGAGTTATCGTTATGTATGGTGGTCAAATTGTTGAAGAAACAGATGTCTTTACGTTATTTAAGCATCCGAAACATCCGTATACGAAGGGACTTCTCTCCAGTACACCAAAAGTGCATGAATTAAAAGAAGAACTAGTACCTATTCCTGGCTCTGTGCCAAATCCAATTGATTATCCAATCGGCTGCCGATTCGCAGACCGTTGTGCTTTGGTTATGGAAACCTGCAGAACGGTTCATCCAGAATTAATCGAGGTCAAACCCGGGCATTTGGTTAGATGCTGGCTACATGAAAGAAAGGGGGAAGGAACTTGACAGGGAAAGGGCATTTACTTGAAGTGAGAGGATTAAAGAAATCTTTTGAAGTTAAAAGTGGCTTTTTAAAAAGAAATAAAAACGATTTAAAAGCAGTAAATGATGTTAGCTTTTTTATCGATGCGGGGGAAACACTCGGTATTGTTGGAGAATCAGGGTGTGGTAAATCGACAACGGGTAATATGATTGTTCAGTTATTAGAACCAACCGCAGGAGAGATTTATTTTGAAGGCGAGGATATAACGAAACTAAAAGGGGAAGCATTGCGAAAGAAACGATCAGACATTCAGATTATTTTCCAGGATCCTTATTCCTCCCTTAATCCACGAATGCGTGTATTTGATTTAATAGCAGAACCAATTCGAACACATGAAACAATATCGAAAAAAGTACTTGAAAAACGCGTGCTAGAATTAATGAAGGTTGTCGGACTGAATCCTTCCTATGCAAATCGTTATCCACATGAATTTAGCGGAGGTCAGAGACAACGTATTGGTATTGCACGAGCTATTGCCTTGAATCCGAAGTTAATTGTGTGCGATGAACCTGTATCTGCGCTTGATGTATCCATTCAATCCCAAATTTTAAATCTACTTGTAAAACTTCAGAAGGAACTTCAAATTACGTATCTTTTTATTGCACATGGTCTTCCTGTTGTGAAACATATTAGTGATCGTATCGCTGTCATGTATTTAGGGAAAAATGTTGAGTTAACAACAAAAGAGAATCTATTTAAAAAGCCGATGCATCCATATACTAAGGGGCTCTTAGCAGCTATTCCTGTGCCAGACCCCACACAGCGGGATTTGAAAGAACATAGAGTATTAATAAAAGGAGATATCCCAAACGCCGTTCATCCACCTTCAGGTTGTGTTTTTCATCCACGCTGTCCGTATGCTACAGAACTTTGTGCACAAGAGGAGCCATTATTTGAAGAAAAAGAATCCGGACATTTCGCAGCGTGTCACTATCCCTTAAGGGAGGATAAGGGGATTGTCTATCTAAGGGAAGGAAATCATCATGGAGAAGTACATTTTGAATCATAAAAAGGAGATGCTCGATTTAATTGAACAATTAGTTAACATTGATAGTGGATCGTATTATAAAAAAGGTATTGATAGAGTAGCAGAAATATTGATAAAGCAATTTAGAGAGATGGATTTTCAGGTTACGATAAAGAAAAATAAGCGATACGGAAATAATGTTGTCATAGAATACGAGGAAAATAAAGAAACTGATATTTTACTTGTTGCACATATGGATACTGTTTTTCCAGAAGGGACTGTAAGTGAGCGCCCTTTTACCATTAAGGGAACCCGTGCATATGGACCAGGTGTTATTGATATGAAGTCAAGTCTAGTAACACTATTATATGCAATAAAAGCACTCCATCATCAGCATAACAATGCGTATAAAAATGTAACGATTATTTTAAATAGTGATGAAGAAATTGGTTCACCAACGTCTAGAAAACTAATTGAGGAAGTTTCTGCTACGAAAAAATATGCACTTATTATGGAACCTGCACGAAAAGATGGTTCCATTGTCTCGGAAAGACGCGGAGGTGGAAAATATATTTTATCTGTGAAAGGAAAAGCAGCACATTCCGGAGTTTCTCCAGAAGAAGGGAAAAGTGCGATAGAAGAACTTGCTCATAAAATTATCAAACTTCAACAGCTGAATAATGCGCAAAAGGGAATATCGATTAATGTTGGTATGATTGAAGGTGGAAATGCAGTAAATGTTGTACCATCTGAAGCAAAAGGCATGGTAGATGTGCGAATTACAAGTAGTGATCAAGCTAAGTATGTAAGGAAGAGAATTGAAGAGATCTGCGCTAAACCTGATATAAAAGGTACAAATATTACGTTGAAAGGTGGAATTAATCGGCTTCCTCTTGAATTAAATAAAGCAAACAAGAAACTTTTACAGGTGATTCAAGATGCTGCAGACTCAATCGGAATTGAATTGAAAGCTGTTCATACTGGAGGTGGCTCTGATGCATCATTCCCCGCTAATTTAGGAGTAGCAACAATGGATGGGCTAGGACCTGTTGGTGGAGGGCTCCATAATGAAGATGAATATTTAGAGATAGATTCTTTAACGGAAAGATGCTTCTTATTGGCAGAGACGATTTCACGGCTCTCCGAATAAATAAGCAGCAGAATTTTAAGGAACATCTAAGCAATTTACTCATACGATAATATCAATATGGTGATTAGGAGGGAATTATGAGTTCATACTTAATGGAAGTGCAGAAATGGTATCAGGAAAATAAGGGTCAACTTGAACGCGATTTGTCTCATTTTGAAGGACAAACAAAGGAAGTGCTTGCTAGCATATTAAATCACTTTGAACACGTGTTTACAGATGCAGAGCGAGAAACTATAGATGAACAGTATATCTCTAAATTAGTTGAACAAGTTTATGCATTGTATGAGCAAAAAGAAGTGTTTGTGCAAGCAGAGAAAAGGCAGTCATTTGTTCCGATAGGTGGACATCATTTGCCGCCGCTTCCATACCCTTATGACGCATTAGAGCCGTATATCGCAAAGGAAATTATGTATTTACACCATGATAAACATCATCAAAGTTATGTGGATGGATTAAATAAAGCAGAAATTAAAATGGAAGAAGCAAGACAAACAGGTGATTTTGACCTCATTAAACATTGGGAGCGAGAGGCTGCTTTTAATGGTGCTGGGCATTATTTGCATACGATATTTTGGGAGATTATGGCACCTGATGCGGGAGGGCAACCAGAAGGAGAATTACTCCAAGCAATCGAGCGTGACTTTGGCAGTTTTGAACAGTTTAAGGAGCACTTTACTCAAGCAGCAGACCAAGTAGAAGGTGGAGGCTGGGCGATGCTTGTTTGGGCACCACGTTCAGGAAGAATGGAAATTTTACAAGCAGAGAAGCACCAAAATCTTTCCCAGCAAGATATGATTCCTTTATTAGTACTAGATGTATGGGAGCATGCTTACTATTTACAATATTTAAATGAGAAAAAGGATTATGTTGACGCGTGGTGGAACGTCGTCAATTGGCCAGCAGTTGCAGATCGATATCATAAAGCAAAAACGTTGCGCTGGAAATTGGCTTAGTAGAAGAAAAGCATAAAAATATCAACAGGATTACAATCAATCTCTGTTGATATTTTATTTTGCTTGTATCATTTTACGCTTCCTTGTTCAAATAGAAAATACGCGTAGCTCGCTGGACGGTTCCATCCTTATCTGCAGCCTCAAATGTCACAACATGAAAATGCTCGGTCAAAGGTTCTGTCAGTTTGAAGGATAGTGTAGCAGAATTATTATCGTACTCCGGTTCATAGGCAACTCCATCGACAATTACTCGGAAATCCAGCGTTTCAATTGTATTTGCTGGACCATCAATAGTTGCTTCTAAAGTTGGCGTTGTTTCTTCGATCATTTCACCCATTCTATATTCCGGATTTATTTCGAAATCTAACCCTTTTGCATATGGATTGCTAGTTGCAGCTTTTTCAACTTCTAACAATAAACGAAGCGTATTTTTTCCAAGGATTTTTTCAATCTCCTCATCAGAATACCCTCTGTTTTGTAATTCATCCGTAATTTTATAAAGCTCGGTTGCATCTTGTAAGTCTGAAGGCATATCCGAACCGTCAAAGTCAGAACCTATTGCAACGTGATCAATCCCAATTAAATTAACAGCATAATCAATGTGATCAACGATATCGGTAACATAGGCGGATGGTTTATCCGTTAAAAATACTGGATAAAAGACGATACCAACAACACCACCATTTTCAGCAAGGGCGATTAGCTGCTCATCTGTTAGGTTGCGCTGGTGATTTCTTAGCGCTTTGACACCAGAGTGTGTTGCCATAATAGGAGCATTGGTGACTTCTAATACGTCCCAAAACGTGTTTTCTGACATATGAGATACATCAATAACCATGCCTAGCTTATTCATTTCTGTTGCAACCTGAGCACCAAGCTTCGTTAAGCCACCATTTGAAGGAGTTCTTGCTGGGTCTCCATATATTTTATTCGCACCTTCACCGAGTGCATTGGAATAGTTCCAATTAAAACCAATCGCTTTAATACCAAGGTCGTAATATTGATGGAGTAATTCAATTGCATTATGCTCTTCTAAAGAATAGGCACCTTCAATTGTAGGGACGGCTGCAATTTTACCTGCTTTTATTGTTTTCCAAATATCAAATGTTGTCTTGGCAATTTGAAAATGGTCCTGATTATTTTCCTCCATCCAATAAAGTGCATGAATTAATGCGAGTGTACGACTAATACTACGAGGATTATTATCATAATATCCCTCTGTGAATGCTGCGAAAAATCCTACATTTATACCACCTTCCTCAAGCTTCGGTATATCAGCATGAAGGGAAGTATTTTCACCAATATCGACTTCTGGGAGCCATGTGCTCTCGTTAAGTACATTCATCATCGTATCGATATGACTATCAGCGATTGTTGCTGTTTTATGTATACTATCCGTATTTTCTAGAGATTCGTGCTTTAATTGGATAGGAAAATTATCAAGTGTACCTAATGTAGTAGGGAAAGTTAATAGCATTGTAATGAGTAGCCAAAATAGAGAAATAGGCATGATCGAATCTCCTTTCATAGATTTGAACAAGGCAACATAATTTATCAAAATTCAAGTTACAGCATAGAAAAAGTCTATTAAAGTGCGTGTTCAAAAAGGAGGATAAAAAGGACCGAGGTCGGCTAAGGTCGAAACGTCCCTTTGTGACGCCGACACTAACACGTCCTGGGCGTCGAAGTTCCTTATCATGTTTACCGGACTTTTTCAACAACCTCTTAAATAGAATTAATTTCATTGTACAGAAAATGTGGATGACTGTCACTTATCGGTAATTGCCAATTATTTAGCAGTTCGTTGTATCTAATGCGTTTTGAAAAATATATTGTTTTTTGAAATAAATCTACAGGATGGTGATCTTATAATAAAACTTTCATCATTAAAATATTTAAAATTCGAAGTGCTAAATACCTAAATTTTTGGAAAGTTTTAGCTTTTACTGTTGAATTTTTGTTACTTTTTTCCTATAATGGGGATTAGATGGAAATATATAAAATTTAAAATTTTGCTGTTATATACTAACAGGGGGAAAAGAGGCGAAGGAATGGAGAATGTAAAGAAATTTTATTTAGAGGAGATTTTTGAAGAGAATCGTAGTAGGTTTCATTTTCATCTGTATAGACTTAGAAACTATGATACCTACGTTAATAAAGGAATAGAGAATACATTAGCATTACAGCCAGAGCAAGGTGTCCTGTCTACATACTTCAATATTATAATTCGTAAGCATATTTTCGAATTACTTCAGCTTAAATCAATCAACCAACATAAAATAAAACTTCTTCCAGTCGCAACCATAGAATCAAACTCACCAGTTACATATCCTGACAATAGTGCTTCCTTATGGGAGTATTATGAGAACAATTTAACTGTAAATCAGTGGAAATGGGTTTACCTATCGTTATATTTAAATTTGCCGATAAAGGAAATTGCAGAACAAGAGGGAGTTACCATTGAAGCGGTAATGAATTGGGGCAGAGACTTTAATATAAGCTTGCAGCGTATCATAGATGGTGAGGCATGATTTCGAATCTATTCCTGGTGGGGAACTTATTAAAATTACTTTAAAAACCTAATAAAAAGGTTAGCTCTATCCTTTAAATTAATGATAAAGCTAACCTTTATTCCAACAAATACTACCACTATTTTTTAAATTTGCTTCTCCTGCTTTTTGCTCTAAGTTTTGCCATTAAATCAGACGATTGTTGTGCAGCTTCCTCTGTGTTAGAAATGTTAATTCTCTTTATTTTATATGTAGTACGATTTTTTTCAAGATCAAAGACGGTATTGATTTTACTCCCAGCGGGAAGCTCACTTTCGTTTACAATATATTCTTCTTTCGTATCTTGAAGTAAAATTACTGCTTTGTCTCCCTCAAATCGATCTAGTATTCCTCTCATATGTTTCCCTCCCTGTTAATCCATACAAGCCAGATCTTGTTCCTTTATGTCTGCCATTCTAGCTGGTCCTATTCCTTGGATACGACTTAAGTCATCTAATGCATTAAATGGTCTTAAATCTATTAATTCTGCAGCTCGCTCTGGGCCAATATGGATGATTGCTTGAACTTCAGAAATAGTAGCGGTGTTCAAATTGATACAAGAATTATCAGCTGCCGTTTCTGCATTTGCACCTGGATCTTGCTCAGAACTATTTGAAGTATTGGAATCTGTTGTTGTTTCTTCCTTGTTTGTTTCAATATGAAAATTTTCTCCATCAGATGTGACTACAATTGTTCCATCTTTATCCGTTCCGTACAGTTCAACTCCAGCATCTTTAATATGTGAAACTACATCTTGACTAGGGTGTCCATAGAGATTATTTACACCCGCACTATAGATTGCAACTACTGGATCAACTGCATGAATAAAAGCATGGTCACTTGATGTGTTGGATCCGTGGTGACCGAGATGCAGAATATCCGCTCCTATATCGATTCCACTGCTCAGGATGTTTCGTTCGTCACTTTTTCCAGCATCACCTGTAAATAAAAACTTCGTGCTACCATATGTAAACAGTAATGAAATGGATTCTTCGTTTGATTTTCCGGTAATTGTTTCAGGGTAAAGTACTGTGATTTCTAGTGGACCGATTTCATATTCCTCATTAGCCCTTGGCTCGTGATAATCTGCCTCACTATTAATAACGGCTTCGACACCACGCATGAAGGTTTGAGAGGAGCTCTCATTTCCTGACATCCAAACCTCACCAACATCAAAATCTTGAACGACATCATCCAATTGACCGATATGATCAGCATCTGGGTGACTGACAACGACAAGGTCAATTGTAGAAACATCCTGTGCCTTTAGGTAATTTACAACCTCATCGCCTTTCCAATCTCCTGTATCAAAAAGGATTGTATACGACTTATCTTGATCGGAATATTGGAAGAGCGTGGCATCTGCTTGGCCAACATCAATGTAATGAACTTTTAAATCGGAAAGGGAGGAGGTTTCATTTGATCCTGTATCCACATTTTTCTCCATAAGCGAAGCAGACCGTTCATCATTTGTGTTGTTTGCAATGGATAAAGGTTCTGTTAGATCACTAGTCTGCCCACAAGCAGTTAAAAAGATGATGAAAATCAAAGTTAGTATAAATCTTCTATTCAATTGTTAACCTCCAAAAAGTATTTTCACAGATAAGGGTATCAAAAAGGAGCAGTAAAATCTATGAAACTATAGGGGGAAAACAGATAGCGTATGTTAATCGGATAAAAAATTTAATGGGGTAATCAACCGTGTTGAAAATAATCAAGCTGTAATATTGCTCAAGGAATTAAAAAAAGAGATGATTATCTCCAAAAATCTTCTGCCATCTGAAATCGAAGCCAGTATGTGGCTCTGATTTACATTTAGTACGATTAAAACTAATGAAGTCCATGAATGGGTAATGATTAAGAAATTAAGGCACCTATTGCACCTGCATATGCTCCTTTATCAAGAAAAATTGCTTCATAGGATAGCTTATCTTGAAAACTGCTTAATACCTTTTTAAAAAGAGTATTACCATTTAATGTACTGCCAATAAAAATGATGGTGCTTATGTCTTTTTGGATTGCAACTTGACTAGCAAGTGATATCGTAATTTCTCCAATTAATTGAATAAGTGCAGCCATATGATCTGCTTTTGAGGCTGTTTTATTGAGATTAGCTTTACCAAAATTAGCAGCAGTAAGATCTCCAAAAATAGGAGGCTCATTTGGTGTATAAATATCCCTCACTAATAAATCACTGTTTTCATGATTTCCCTTCTCAGCTAATGCAATAAGTTTTAGAAAACTGCTTTTTCCTGTAATTAATGAACCAAGACCCATTAATGTTCCTCCAGCAACACCGCTTCCAGCAAGGCGCTCAAACTTATGCTTTGTTACATGGAATATTGATGTACCAGTACCGATATTTACAACGAGATAATCCTCTTCCTTTTGTTGCTTTTCTAGGCTTAGTAAATAGCGCGTTCCCTCAATGAGGGATTGGAATTCATCTAAAACACGGATGTTTTGGCTTAGCTGGTGAGAAATCAACTTACGTTTTCCTCCAGTTACATGTAATGTAGCATGAGGAGAAATGAATTGTAACCATTGAAGCAGCTCATTTTTTTCTTGGATGGGATATGTCTTCACGTGAAGCTTTCCATGTTCTTCATAGGCTATTTTTATTAGCGTTCCTCCAGCATCAATTCCGATTCTGTCCATTATATAATCCCTCGCTTTGTTTTTTGTCTTTCTAATAGCATCTCGTAAATGATTAGTTTTGTAAGTAAGATGATTGTTCAATGAAATAAAGAACAACAGGAGTGGTTTAACCAATCCATTCTTTATTATACTTAATCATCTCATCTATCTGCATTTGCGTCAGTGGTTCTTTACTTGAAAGCAATTCTAGGTGGTATTTATGTGCTTTCAGCGTTTTTTCAACATTACATGTATGTTTGGCTTGGAGCATTTTCGGTTTATACAATTCATAAATCGTTTTACCGATTTCAATAATATATTCATTTTCTGTCGTATCCAGTATTGCATAATGGAATGTTAAATCAATTTCTACTAAGTCTTCAATAGAAATATCAGATGCTAGCGTTTCTTTCTGGGATTCATAGACCTGTCTGATCTTTGCAATTTTTTCTTCTGACCAATTTGATTTAATGACATTCATCATTAAAACTTCAAAGTGTTGTCTGAACTCTATCAGTTTATCTAGGCTTTCATTGAGTAATAGCAAACTGAATATCAATGGGTTGAGAGAATCGCTCGTAGGCTGTTTTGTGATAAACATGCCTTCTCCCCGTTTAATTTGCACAATCCCGATTGCCTCCAGTGTCTTAATAGCTTCCCTGATGGGTGTTCTGCTTACACCAAATTGCTCAACCAGCTCCTCTTCAGTTGGTAGTTTATCACCAGGTTTTAACGTACCATTTAATAAATGGGCTTTTATCTGCGCGACAATCTCTGCTGATCGTTTATTTGCTGAACTTAGTTTTGAAAAAGGCTCCATCTTATTCACTCCGGTTTATTATTATTTAATATATTCAGATTTAGATGCGATTTTCTAAAGACTTGTTTAAATATGATATCTGCAAATCCCGATAGATAAAAATAACAAGCTGGGTTCACTCTTGGAAGTATAATGAATTTTTTGATTTTTGTATTTACAATGTTTTGGTTTTATTATACCATATACATAATACGTATGATGTACTGAAGAATGGAGCTGAAAGAAATGAAATACTTTAACATCGCCTCAATTCCAGGTGACGGTATTGGCCCTGATGTTATGCATGAAGGGTATAAGGTATTAAAAGCCCTGGAAAATTTACATGGTGGAATAGTGTTTGAGCGAAACGAATTCGATTGGAATTGTAAGCGTTATCTAGAGACGGGCAAGATGATGCCGGATGATGGTTTAGAGATCCTTAAAGACTATGATGCTATTCTATTTGGTGCGGTAGGAGCACCGGAAGTTCCAGACCATATTTCGGTGTGGGAGCTTATATTGCCAATTCGCAGAGCCTTTCAGCAATATGTAAATTTACGGCCGATTAAGCTATTGAAAGGGATTGAAAGCCCACTGCGTTATAAGTCGGTGGAAGATATCGATTTTACGGTGATTCGGGAAAATACAGAAGGTGAATATTCAAATAGCGGTGGGAAGCTTCATGAGAATACGCCTCACGAAACAGTGATTCAAAACAGTGTTTTCACAAGGTATGGAACAGAACGGATTGTTAAATATGCATTTGAATATGCAAAACAAAAGGGAAGGAGCAAGCTTTCCGTTGCGACAAAATCAAATGCTATGAATTATTCGATGCCGTTTTGGGATGACATCGTCCGTGAAATTGCGAAGGGATATCCATCTATTCCGTTCCATTTATATCATATAGATGCATTGGCTGCCTTTTTTGTCTTAAAGCCAGAAGAATTTGAAGTGGTCGTTGCCAGTAATTTATTTGGCGATATATTAACAGACTTAGGTGCAGCGATTGCAGGTGGTATTGGTATTGCACCATCTGGAAATATCAATCCGGAAGGTACGTATCCATCTATGTTTGAACCAATACACGGATCCGCACCAGATATTGCAGGCAAAGGAATTGCTAATCCCGTTGCACAAATTTGGAGTATCAGTTTGATGCTAGATCATTTCGGTTATATCGATTTAGCTGAGAAGGTTGTACAAGCAATTGAAAGTGTGTTAGTTGAGGGTGATAACATAACACCAGATTTAGGTGGGAATGCATCAACAGCTGAGATGGGAGACAAGATTGTTAATAAAATTCTAGAGGGGTGAACGTGTGAAACAGAAGGAAAAAGTATTTATCGTTACAGGTGCTGGAGGAGGTATGGGTAATGAAGTCGTCTCTACATTACTTTCTGAAGGAGCATTTGTTGTTGGAATTGATATTTCTTTAGAAGGTATGGCACACATTACGCATAATAATTTCCGACAAGAAGAAGTAAATCTTTTAGACAGTAATCGGATTAAGGAAGTGTTTAAACAGATTTTTGAAACATATGGGAAAATAGATGGACTTGTGAATCTGGCGGGGATAGCTCAATCATCAACTCCAATTGAGGATGTTTCTTTAGATTTTTGGAATAAAATCATTGGCATTAATGCTACCTCGATTTTTTTAACATGTAAGGAAGCTGTATCCTATATGAAAAAGCAAGAGGGAGGAGCAATTATAAATGTTGGCTCTGTTTCTGTGGCAAGACCAAGACCCGGTCTTCAATCATATATCGCAACAAAGGGTGCTGTAGAAGCTTTCTCAAGAGCGCTCGCAATTGAAGTTGCCCAAGATAAAATTCGTGTTAATGTACTGCATCCAGGACCAGCGGAAACACAAATGCTTGTGCAATTTCCATCTGAGAAGGACCAAGAAAATGGATTAACACTAGATGATTTTAAAATGAGTGTACCATTAGGTGAACTGATTAAACCGACTGATATTGCGGAAGCGATTAGCTATCTGTTATCAGATGGAGCAAAGATGGTTACTGGGACAACACTCCATGTGGATGGTGGAAGAAGTTTATAGGAAGGGGTAAATAAATGGATAAGATAAAAATGCTGATTAATGGGGAATGGGTTGGAGCTGGAGAAGACGAATGGCTTCCAGTATATAATCCATCAACAGGTGAAAAGCTAGCAGAAATTGTGAATGCGACGGAGAAGCAAATTGATACTGCTGTAGAAGTTGCGCGTGAAGCTTTTGAAAGTAAGGAATGGAAGTCATTTAAACCGTATGAGCGTGGACAGTTGTTAATGGAGCTCGCAACCTATATTCGCGAAAATAAAGATAAGTTAAGTGAGTTGGAATGTCTAGATGTTGGAAAACCGATGACACAAGCAAGGAATGATATCGAAGCAGCTGCAAGATATTTTGAATTCTATGCTGGAGCGGCAGATAAGTTAATGGGGGATAGCATTCCGATTGAAGATGGACTTCTTGATGTAACTGTACTTGAGCCGATGGGAGTGACCGCCCATATAATACCTTGGAACTATCCGATTCAAATTATGTCCAGAAGTGTAGCTGCTGCAATTGCAACAGGTAATGCTGTTATTGTAAAAAGTGCGGAGGATACACCATTGACAGCAAATGCTCTGGCGAAATGGTTCGCTCAATGTAAGTTGCCAAAAGGAATTTTTCAACATGTTACAGGTCTTGGTTCAACTGCAGGCAGCCATCTGGTTTCCCATGAAGGTGTCGATCAAATTACATTCACTGGCTCTGTAAAAACGGGAATTACTGTTATGAAGGCTGCTGCTGAAAGTGTCACTCCAGTAACACTTGAACTAGGAGGGAAATCTCCGAACATCGTGTTTCAGGATGCGGATTTAGAAAAAGCGGCAGAGGGTGTTAAGAATGCAATTGTTCAAAATGCAGGTCAGACATGTTCAGCTGGCTCAAGATTACTTGTGCACTCATCAATTAAAGAGACGTTTGTTAATCAATTGGCAGAAAAATTTGATGCATTAAAAGTTGGTCGGGGAATAGAAGATCCAGACATTGGACCAATTTTAAATAAACGTCAATATGAGAAGATATTGTCTTACTTGGAAATAGGCAAAAAAGAAGGAAAAATTCTTACTGGGGGAGAGCCGGTTAAAGTTGAAGATACAAGTGGCTATTATATTCAACCAACCATTATTGACGGTCTGGAGCATAATAGTACATTGGCACAGGAGGAAATTTTTGGACCGGTTCTTACTGTTTTTACCTTTGAGGATATAGAAGAAGCAATTGCACTTGCAAATCAGACGGAATATGGTTTAGTAACAGGAATTTGGACTTCAAATATTGATACAGCTCATTATACAGCTCAGGGAGTCAAGTCCGGCCAAGTATTTGTAAATAATTATGGTGCTGGTGGCGGAGTTCAAATGCCATTTGGAGGCTATAAAAAAAGCGGAATAGGAAGAGAAAAAGGATTTGAAGCATTGAAGAATTATGTTCAAATTAAAAATATTGCCGTGAAATATAATATGTAAAGAAGGGATGGTTCTTATGCGAGAAGTTGCATAAAAACCATCCCTTTATTTTAGTGTAAGAAAGCATAAAATGTGGATGTAGTATTTCTTTTACCGGAAAGCCACGTCCAGCGCCAGCGCCAGCGCCTAGAGAGACTTCCCTCACCTCCGTACGATAAAGAAGACTTGCCGACTGGCTAAGACATGAGGCCTAGTCGCACTTATACCCTTGCGGTGAAAGTCAACATCGGCATACCCCTGAAGGGACATGTTTCCTTTATCTCCTCCGTAGGAATGTTCGACTGTCGAACCACCCCAGAGTTCGGGGCGCAGTCCGTACGTCGTTAACCGGGCGCTTCCGCTTTTGAGCTTTATTTTGAACGAGGATCCATTAAATCCCTTAATGCGTTGCTTAATAGGTATAACCCCAATACGAGTAATGTGATTGCCCCACCAGGTGCATACGTATACCAAGGAGAGTTGATTAAGTAGCTTTGAGCATCCTTTAACATTCTTCCCCAGCTTGGATCAGGAGGCTGTACGCCTAACCCTAAATAACTGAGTGCTGCTTCTGCTAACATGGCAATTGCAAAGGCAATTGATAGAGCTACAATAATTTGCGAAGAAATGTTTGGTAAAATATGCTTAAACATTATTTTGTAGTTTTTCACTCCGATTAGCTTGGCTGCAGTCACATATTCTGCTTCTTTTTGCTGTACAAAGCCACTCCGTGTTACCCTAGCGATACTTGGAACAGCAATGATGCCAAGTGCAATAGAAGTGTTAATTATTCCTGGACCAAAAACAGCAACAAGCATTAAAGCTAAAATAATCCCTGGGAAAGCCATGAGAGCATCCATTATTCTCATGAACACTTCATCTAGCCATCCACCTGCATAGCCAGCAATTCCTCCAATTAATACACCGAAGAACCCGCCGATCGCAATTGTCAGTATACCTACTAAAAACGCTGTTTGACTGCCTTTTAAAATCCTGCTAAAAATATCACGGCCAAATTCATCTGTCCCAAAGATATGTGTTGTGCTTGGCTCTTTTAGCTTATTCGGAATATCCATTGAATTAACATCGTAAGGAGTATAGAAAAAACTTACAATTAAAATACCGATAAAGGCCAGCAGTATACCCGATCCCAATAGGAGATTGATATTTTTTTTATGTTTTTGCATGGTTTACACTCCCTAACGTAACCGGATTCTTGGATCAACGACAGAATATAAAATGTCCACAAGAAAGTTGATACATACAACGGCAACAGTTATATACATAACGATTCCTTGTACGAGTGGAAAATCCCGATTGCTTATCGATGTGATTAACAATTGACCTATTCCAGGCAAAGCAAAGACTTGTTCAACGATAATTGTCCCTGCTACAATTTCGGCAGTGATCAATCCGAAAATAGTGAGAATCGGGATCATTGCATTTTTCAAGATATGTTTATAAACAACGATTTTCTCTGGTAACCCT
Organism: Oceanobacillus sp. FSL W7-1309; assembly: GCF_038002145.1. Classification (NCBI taxonomy): domain Bacteria; kingdom Bacillati; phylum Bacillota; class Bacilli; order Caryophanales; family Bacillaceae; genus Oceanobacillus; species Oceanobacillus sp. FSL W7-1309. The sequence continues at coordinate 203,339 of NZ_JBBOBX010000001.1, read as the reverse complement.
TTACTTCGAATCGTTCTTACATAATCAAGCTGCACCTGCTCTAAAATCGACGTCCGAACATATCGGAATTTAACAGCAACCTGTGGAATAGCAATTGTTAGTGCAGGTAATAGCAGTGTACTTAATGCACCCTGAATACTTTCAGTCCATGGAATATATCCATTAATTCGGAAAAAGTCTACATTCATCCCGATATAGAGAATAAAAATCATTCCGAGCCAGAAGGAGGGGACCGCCATCCCCAATTGGGTCACAGATGATAAAACGACATCACTAGCTTTATTTTTTCGGCGAGCTGCGAAAATCCCTAGCGGAAGTGCAACAAGTAAAACGATTAGTAATGCTATACTTGCTACAGATAATGTCACGGGTAACCGTTCCATTAGTAATGTACTGACTGGCATTGAAAAACGGATTGAATTCCCTAAATCACCAGTGAACAGTCCCTTAATCCAAGTGAAGTACTGTTCATACAAAGGACGGTCTAAACCTAACTCGCTTCTTAAATTTTCAATTTGCGTCTCATCCGCCTCAGTTCCGAGCATTGTTCGAATTGGATCACCTGGTAATACTTGAAAGACTGCAAACGTAATGACCGACACTAGTGCTACCGTTATAAAAAGTAAAATGATGCGACGAAGATAAAAGAACATAGTACCAGCCCTTCACTATTCGAATTTAACTTCTTTCATATCATGGAACCAGAATGGATAACTTTTTAGACCTGTAATATTATTCGTAGATCCCCACAGAATTTGATAATCAGCAATATAAACAGCCGGTACTTGTTCATTTAAAATTTCCTGAGCACGTTGATAGTATTCAATCTGCTTATCCCGATTTGATTCCAATAGCACATCTGACATGACTTGGTCAAATTCCTCATTATCGAAGAGGAAGAAATTCTCCGCATCGTTTTCTGAAATGTAGTCATTAAGAACCTCATAAGCAGATGGACGTCCTGTTAAATCAATGGTTGTCATTTCATAATCCCGACCGGAGTAAACACGCTCTAACCAAATTCCCCATTCAACTACCTCAATCTCAACATCAATTCCAATTTCTTTTAAGTTCTCAACTGCAATCTGAGCAATACTGGAGTATATATCATTATGTGAAGATACGGTTATTTTTGTTGAAAATCCATTGGGGTAACCAGCCTCTGCAAGAAGTTCCTTTGCTTTTTCTACATCACGGTTATAAACCTCCTGAAGTCCGTCTAAGTAATAATCTCCCATAGCAGGGCTCATATTTGACCCAATTGGCGTTGCATAGCCAGAGAATACAGAATCAATAATATCCTGCTTATTAATTGCATAGTTAATTGCTTGTCGAACCTTTACATCATTAAATGGTTCTTTATCACCATTAAATGTAATAATTAAGCTAGAATTGTTATTTTGATGTGAAACATTATAGTTACCTTCTACTTCAGAAACACGATGTCCAGGAATCCCTGTTAGATTAACCTCATTTGCTAATAGGTTCATTACAGCTGCTTGGTCATCAGATTGAAAGATAAAATTTACTTTTTCTAAATATGGCAAGCCTTCTTGCCAATATCCCTCATGTTTTTTCAGTTCCAAACTTGATCCAGGTGAATAGTTCACAAAGGCGAAAGGTCCTGTACCAATTGGATTTTCATTATGCTTCCCATCATTACTTTTTGGTATAATCGCTGATTGTAATGCGGTTAATGAGTATAGAAAGTTCGAGTTTGGTTCTTTTAATGTCATAACAAAGGTTGTGTCATCCAGTGTGTCAATGGAATCAACATTATCAAAGTTATTGGATAATTTTTCTCCACCAGCTAGTCCCATTAAACGCTCAAATGTATACATAATATCATCAATTGTTAAATCTTCACCGTTATGAAAAGTAATCCCTTCACGGATTTTAAAGGTATACGTTAAACCATCATCAGATACTTCATAGCTCTCTGCAACCCCTTCAGTTAAGGAGCCGTCTTGTTCTGGAATAAATAACCCTTCGAACATATTTAAAATCATTTGGAAGGAAATTGATGCTGTTGCATGGTGTGGATCTAAAAAGTCTGGATCGTCATTGATACGAACGCGAATTTCCTGTGCTTGTGACGACGATTGTCCATTTGTATCACCACTCATTGCTGTAGAACTATTATCTCCCTCTGAATTTGAACAAGCACCGATTAAAAATAGAACGCAAACCAAAACGAATGATAACCAACATTTTCTCTTTAACACTGCATTCACCCCTTTTATTTAGTAAAGATACTATAAAATTTAGCTGGAGGTATTCCTTATATCGGAAGAACCAAACCTGCAAAGCATAAAGTTCTAACGAAACTTTCTTCACTTCTGTACGTTGTTAACCAGATATTTCTGTTTTTCTCTCTTGTAAACTAGTATAACTTTCCATATGATTAATAGATTCTGCTGCTTTAACAGCTTTTACAATTGCCTGTTCCATTGATTCAGCTGCAAGTGCACCTAAGTAATCCACTGGATATTTCTTCGTTCCTGTTCCCAACACAAAAATAGTATCGCCATCAAACATTGTGTGAACAGGGAATATTGTTCGTGCTAAAGCATTTTGTGTAAGGCTAGCAATCTTCTTAGCCTCAGCTTTTGTTAGTTTTGCATTCATTGCAACAACTCCAATGGTTGTGTTTGCTCCTGGCTGGGCTTGATGTGTCTGGTTCTGTTTTATGTAGTCGTTACAATTGATGAATATAGACGCATCGGGGTCCCAAGCTCCGGCAAGTATTGTATTTGTATCCGGATTTTTGATATCTCCCACGGCATTTACAGAAACAATTGCTCCGACAATTAAATCAGAAGCACCCGCAAGGGATGAACTACCTAACCCTGATTTCATTGCCTTTTCAGGACCAGCTAGTTTTCCCACTGTTGCTCCACAGCCGGCGCCAACATTACCCAGAGGAAAATCCCCAACTCTAGCTTTTTTAGCAGATTCATAGCCCATTTGGAGATTAGGTCGAACGTTGGAATCTCCAATATTAAGATCAAAAATAACAGCACTTGGAACAATTGGCACTTTTGCAACGCCAACGTTAAATCCAATATTTTCCTCCTCTAAATACTGCATAACCCCAGACGCTGCTTCTAAACCGTAAGCACTCCCGCCAGCTAAGCAAATTGCATGCACTTCTTGAATTGCATTAATGGGATCAAGTGCATCCGTTTCTCTTGTGCCTGGAGCAGAACCACGGACATCGACACCGCAACTAGCGCCGTACTCAGCTATAATGGAGGTACAACCAGTTAATGCGTCTATATCCTCTACATTGCCTACTTTGATACCGGGAACATCTGTGATATTGTGATATTTCAGCAAATTCATCACCCTTAAACTTCAATTGTATGATATGGATCATTTTCTTTTGTTTCTTCTTTCTTATATAAAAAGCATGCTACTTGTTGCTCTGCATTGATGTCCTGTAGTTGTGGGCGTTTCTCTCTGCATATATCCATTGCGAACGGACACCTCGTGTGAAAAGCACAGCCAACTGGTGGATCTACTGGACTTGGCAATTCACCAGAAATCATAATTTCTTCTCGTTTATTCTCAAAATCAACAACAGGTATAGACGAGAGCAGTGCTTTTGTATAAGGATGCAGTGGGTTCTTATAAATAGATTCCTTCGTCCCTATTTCTACAATTCTTCCTAAATACATGACAGCTACTCGATCACTGATGTGTTTGATGACACTTAAATCATGGGAGATAAATAAGTAAGTTAAGTGAAACTCATCCTGTAAATCCATCATCAGATTCAAAACTTGAGATTGAATGGAAACATCAAGAGCACTTACTGGTTCATCTGCAATGACAAATTTTGGGTTAATAGCAAGTGCTCGAGCAATGCCAATACGTTGGCGCTGGCCTCCCGAAAATTCGTGGGGGAACTTTTTTAATGCTTCCTCCGATAAACCAACCTTTTCAATCAATTCTTTTATTCTGCTTTTTCTTTCTGATTTTGATAATCTTGTATGCATTTTAATCGGTTCTTCAATGATTTCTTCAATTCTCATTCTGGGATTGAGTGATCCAAAGGGGTCTTGAAATATCACTTGCATCTGATTTCGAATTACCTGCAATTCCTTTGGTTTTAAGTTTTCAATATGCTGACCTTCGAAAATAATTTCACCCTCGGTTGGCTCAACCAGCCTTAAAATTGTACGGCCAAATGTGGATTTTCCAGATCCGGATTCTCCAACAATACCGAGTGTTTCTCCCTTATAAACGGTAAGTGAGATATCATCAACTGCTTTTAATACCGGCTTTTTTCCAATTTTATTTGCCTTCACTGGAAAATAAGTTTTTAAGTTAAATACTTCCAGTAATACTTCTTGTTTTTTCGTCAACTGCTTGTCCTCCTTTCGCGTGCTGGAAGAAAGTATAAAATATGACTGAATTACTTCATGTACCGGAATAGCCTAGTCCAGCTCCAGCGCCCAGCGACTAGCGAAACTTCCCTCACCTCCGTACGATACAGAAGACTTGCCGACTGGCCGTGCCAGAGGCTTAGTCGCACTTATACCCTTGTGGTGAAAGTCAACATCAACTTCCTTAAGTCGTTGTGTTTCCTTTATCTCCTCGGGTTCAGTCCAGTCCGTACGTCGCTATCCGGGCGCTTCCGCTTTTGTTCACATGGAGGTGGCAACGGACCTGATGTCCATCTGATATACTGTCTAATGCTGGAGCAACCTCTTTGCAAATATCCATTGCAAACTCGCATCTGTCAGCAAAGCGACAGCCTTTTGGAAATTTATGTGCAGGGGGAACGTTTCCAGGAATGGAAGGTAATCTTCGCATATTTTGTTCCAAGCTCGGAATTGTTCGAAGCAGGGCTGCTGTGTACGGATGTTTTGGATTTAAAAATAATTCTTTAACTTGCGCTTCCTCAACAATCTGACCACCATACATGACTAACACGCGATCAGCAGTTTCTGCTACAACCCCCATGTCGTGCGTGATTAATAAAATTGAAGAATTAAACGTGTCTTTCATTTTAAGCATTAATTTTAGAATTTGTGCTTGAACAGTTACATCTAGGGCAGTTGTTGGCTCATCAGCAATGAGCAATTTTGGATTATTCGACATTGCAATGGCAATCATGACGCGTTGGCGCATTCCACCGGATAACTGATGAGGATATTCGTGTAATACTTTTTCTGGATTTGCAATCCCAACAAGTTTTAATAACTCCAGTGCACGTTGTTTCGCTTCTTTTTTAGAGATACGTTGATGGTATATAATAGATTCTATCAACTGGTTTTCGATCCGAAAGACAGGGTCGAGGGATGTCATGGGTTCTTGGAAAATCATGCCGATGTCCTCACCACGAACCTTTCTCATTCTTTTTTCAGTGTAGCTAAGTAAATCCTGCCCATCCAGTTCAATCGAACCACCTACTATCTTCCCAGGTGGAATGGGAATTAGTCGCATAATGGAAAGGGAAGTAACACTTTTTCCGCTACCTGATTCGCCAACTAATGCTACCGTTTCTCCCTTATTTATGAAAAAACTAACACCATCAACTGCCTTTGCAATTTTATTGTGGCCAACTTCAAAATTAACTTTTAGATCCTTTACTTCGAGAAGTTTCTCTGTCCCTAGTTGTTTCATACTACCACCTCATTCATTTAAGAATTGCAATGCAGCGTCTGTTTAAATATGACTTTTCGAAACATTAGCTCCAAAAATAAATTAAATAATATTCAGATATTATTATATAAGATAAATGATATAGATGTAAATTTCAATAGCTATATGTGTATCCTTTATTTACCGCATGCACTATTTTTGCTAATCTACTAGCCTAAAGAAGAATACTGATATTTTTTGAAAACGTTACCATTTTATGGTATTTAAACATTAATTCTAAATATTTGGATATATGAATTATAGTGGATAATTACAGTTGCTTCATTAGACATTTTGTAAAGTGTGCAGCGATATGTATTGACCTTTTGTATGATGTTTGTTTTAAATAGTTTAGTACTAAAACCTTCGTCAAAACTTGATCATACTTTAGTTCGAACATAAAAAAATTGAAACCTATTGCGAGTCTTTATCGTAATAGTATAATGGTAGGAGAATGATTTTATTTAATAATTGACTTTAATGGTAGTTCAAAAAGTCTGGGGAGAATGACATGACCTTTTTGAACTTGTATAGAGGAATTTCGAATAGGAGTTGATGGATTTGAGGGCGTTTTTACAATTTATTATTCAATCCATGCTTGGTTTTACTGGTACGATATTAACATGGCTTGTTAGCTTTTTCGCTTTTAGTCAAACCTTTTTATTATCAAGTTTGATCGCATTAGGGGGAGGTATTGTATTTTTCATTACTTCCAAGCAAATTTTGGATTATCGGTATGTGAAAAGAAATGGGTTGACAAGAAGAGAATACAAATTTATCGAATCAAACTTAAAAGAAGCAAAGCAAAAGATTTCCCGTTTGCAAAAAGCGTTATTTCGTGTTCGCTCACTGCAGGATGCCAAACGAAATTTGGAAATTGCCCGTACAGCTCAAAAAATATATATAAATGCAAAGCGGGATCCAAATCGTTTTTATCAAGCAGAAGGATTTTTCTATAATCATTTGGACTCTCTTGTAGAGCTAGCAGAAAAATACGCTTTTTTGGCAACACAGCCTGCTAAAACCAGAGAAATGGAAAGCTCGCTAAGACAAACACGTCAAACAATTACAACGCTTGGAGAAACGATAAAAAAAGATTTACATGTTATGCTTAATGATGATATGGATACGTTACACTTCGAACTTGATGTTGCAAAGCAGTCCATTCATCGGATGAATAAGAACAACAAGGGGATGATGAAATGAGTGAACACAATCAACATAAAGCTTCACAAGCAATTGATGATATATTAGCAAACCCATTTGGGGGAGAGTCTAAATACTCCTCATCAGAAACTTTAGCACAGCAAAATGCAGACAAGCCTGAGAAGTTGATTCATACGTTATCGAAAGAAAATCAAGCAAGAGCAATACAATTGGCAGAACAAATTGATCCGAAAAATAACGGGTCGATTGCACAATATGGAACAGAGGCACAATCAAAACTATTGAATTTTTCGCATGGAATGCTAGAGCACGTGCAAAAACAGGATGTTGGCGAGATCGGTTCCATTTTAAGTGATTTAATGAAGAAGCTTGAGCAAGTTAATCCAGACGAGCTTCGACCAGAAAAACGTGGCTTGCTTTCTCGAATGTTTGGTAAAATTTCTGGTACGGTAAATGAGATTTTATCAAAATATCAAAAGACAGGTGCTCAAATCGATCGTATTCGAGTGAAACTAGATCGAAGCAAGGATGCATTGATTACTGATAATGGCATGCTGGAACAGCTCTTTGATCAAAACAGAGATTATTATGACGCATTGAATATATATATTGCCGCCGGTGAAGTAAAGCTGGAAGAACTGGAAACCAAATTAATTCCGGAATTAAAGCAAAAAGCAGAAATTAATCAAAGCCAAATGGATTTTCAAGAAGTGAATGATCTCATGCAATTTGCTGATCGTTTGGAGAAACGGACGCATGATTTAAAATTAAGCAGACAAATTACGATGCAAACTGCTCCGCAAATTCGTTTGATTCAAAATACAAATCAAGCACTTGTTGAAAAAATTCAATCATCTATCTTAACAGCTATTCCGTTATGGAAAAATCAAGTTGCGATTGCATTAACGCTGTTACGGCAGCGCAACGCGGTAGAAGCGCAAAAACAAGTATCGAAAACAACGAATGAACTTTTGCTGAAAAATGCGGAAATGTTAAAAACAAATACGATTGAAACAGCAAAAGAGAATGAACGCGGACTTGTTGATATTGATACGTTGAAGCAGACACAGGAGCATTTAGTTTCTACGATTGAAGAAACGATTCAAATTCAAACAGAAGGACGTGCGAAGCGCAATCAAGCAGAGCAAGAGTTGATTGGCATGGAGGAAGAACTAAAGCAGAAGTTATTAGAATTGCGATAACACATTTGTGAGCTGGAGAACCCTCAATTGCATTAAATCCTTTAAATAAAGCTGTTGGTTTTAATCAAAATCAACAGCTTTTGTTTGGCAAATATTGGATGATATATAGAAAAAACGTTTTTAGATATCTTGAATCTTTAATTTAGTTCTGAAAAAACCTATCTAACAATTATTTCTCTTTGGGGACATGATTAAATACTTCTCCGCTATCAAAAAACTCAACTAAACGATGAAGCCAGTCATAATAGTTTAACCATTCTTTTGTTTCACTTAACAAATCATTAATTTTTGCTTCTGTTTCTTCATTTATTGTTTCGTTTTCAAGGAGGTTTGCTAATTCGGCAGATAACTTTTTACCAACTAACCTATTCCGCTTAATTGCACGCTGCCAACCGGATGTAAATAAAGAAATAAAGGTCTGGTAATAATCCTGCTCCACATTATAAATGTCTTTGCGAACCCCTTTTTCAAATACCTTCTCGGCAATATTATGATCGACCATTTCACGAACGACTTGACTCATTCTCGTTTTGCTCATTCCAGTAGCTTCAGATAGTTCGTCCAATGTCATCGGATTTCGATTAATATATATGATGCCTAGCACCCTGCCCACAGTTGTAGAAATCCCATACATCCGCATATTATCCGCGATATTTTCAATAAATTTATCTTCAATTTGCATCATTTTTAAAGATGCCTTTTCTTCCAATAGGCTCACCTACCAATTATCAACTTTATTAAGCCACTTTACCACAGAATGTTAAAAAATTAAACTCTAATAATAGAGTGTAAAATAGAGTAAATGTAAGGATACATTAGAAAAGTTTAGCTTATACTAATTATAATCTTATTGTATATAAAAAGTTTACATTTTATCCAGTTTGTAAAATTATTATTTTAGATATTGAATCACTGTTAGAATATCTACATCTAGGTTTCCTCATTTTTGAAATATATACATGCTCATGATAGGTAATTGAAAGTGAGTTATCTTCTGCTGTGAGCATAGAATTTATAATTTCTTGATGGGAATAATTAGTTCAAAAGTTATCAAAAATACGTTTTGTGCTATAATAATAAAATCTTTCTTCATTTCATTCGATAATTGACAATCAATCTGGGGTATTTCAACATAGGAGTGTGACATCATGACAGATAAAAATAGAGGTCATCATGTGATGACAGAGAAAGACAAGAAAAGCAGGAGAAATTCGTTAATTGGTGCTGCTTTTCTAATGGCTACATCAGCAGTTGGGCCAGGTTTTTTAACACAAACAGCGTATTTTACAGAAGCACTATTGGCAAGTTTCGGCTTTGTTATTTTAGCTTCGATCATATTAGATATCGGTGCGCAGTTAAATGTCTGGAGAATAATTACGGTTTCGAAGATGCGTGGTCAGGAGATTGCCAATGCAGTTTTACCTGGATTAGGCTTCGTTGTAGCAATATTTATTGTAATTGGTGGAATTGCCTTCAATATTGGAAATATTGGTGGATCAGGTCTAGGTATTAATGCAATGCTAGGAATCGATCCGAGAATTGGTGCTGTCATTACGGCGGGAATTGCTATTTTTGTGTTTTTATCAAAAGAAGCAGGAGCTGCTATGGATCAAATTGTAAAATGGCTTGGGGCATTGCTTATTATCCTTATTGCTTATGTAATGTTTGTGAGTCAACCACCGGTTGGTGAAGCAATTTACCGATCCTTTGTTCCTTTGGAGCTTGATGTATACGCAATTATCACAATTGTTGGTGGTACAGTTGGAGGATACATAACATTCTCTGGTGGGCATCGATTATTAGATGCGGGTATTTCTGGGAAGGAAAGTATTCCTGAAGTAAATCGAACATCCGTCATGGGAATTCTAATTGCTTCTGCGATTCGAATTTTACTGTTTTTAGCAGTACTTGGGGTAGTTTCAGCCGGTGTATCTTTAGATCCGGATAATCCTGCTGCAACTGTATTTCAATATGCTGCAGGTGAATTTGGCTATCGTATGTTTGGTCTTGTACTCTGGGTTGCGGCAATTACCTCAGTTATTGGTGCAGCATACACATCTGTATCATTTTTACGCACATTCCACGAAAAAATTGATCAATATTATCGTTATTGGATAATTGGGTTTATATTATTATCAACCCTCATTTTTGTGTTTATTGGCCAAGCTGTTACATTGCTCGTGTTTGCTGGTGCTGTAAATGGTTTAATTTTACCATTGACATTAGGGTCTATTCTGCTTGCTGCACATAATACAAAAATTGTCGGTGATTATAAACATCCTGTCTGGTTGACTGTTTTTGGTATAATTATAGTAGTGCTGACAACGTTCCTTGGAATTAGAACACTAATTCAAACATTGCCGCAACTTTTCTAATGTTGCGCAGTAATATTTTTTAAGATATAACTTTGTTTTTTATATATAATAGTGCGTGTTCAAAAAGGAGGTTAGACTTTTTGAACAACCTCTAATAATGATTAATTTTAATGGTGGGATACGTATGTTTCAAATAAGTGCTTTTGGGGATACAGGTCTACGGATTCAGTTTGGTGACCATATATCAAAAGATATAAACCAACAAATTCGCAGCTTCTGTATTTTATTAGAGAAAGAAGGAATACCGGGTGTAATTGAGTGGGTTCCAACGTACACAGCGATTACGGTTGTGTACGATCCATACACGATTTTATATAGTGCATTAGTAACTCAAATGGAGAAGTTGCAAAACAGGCTTTCAGATATGGAGCTTCCACCTGCAGAAATCATGCATGTTCCAGTTTGTTATGGAGGGGAGATGGGACCTGACCTAGCAGCAGTTGCTCGTCTTCATAACCTCGATGAATCGCAAGTGATTTCCATTCATTCAAGTGGGGACTATTTAATTTATATGATGGGATTCATCCCAGGATTTGCTTATCTTGGGGGAATGTCCAAGGAAATTGCAACAGCAAGGCTTGAAAATCCTCGTGCTGCAATTCCGGCTGGATCTGTAGGGATTGCAGGTGAGCAGACTGGAATTTATCCACTTGAATCGCCTGGTGGCTGGCAAATTATTGGAAGAACACCTATAAAATTATATGATCCGAACAGCTCGTCTCCAATTCTTTTGCGAGCAGGTAATTATATTCGTTTTAAACCAATTGATGTTGAAGAATATGAAGTGATTGAGAAAGAAGTGAATGCAGGAACGTATATTCCTTATGTAGAAACATTCATAGAATAGGGAGGTTTTAGCACGTGACCTATTTTGTTGACGTAAATAGTGACTTAGGAGAAAGCTTTGGAGCATTTAAAATTGGCATGGATGATTTAGTGATGAACTATATTTCTTCTGCCAATATTGCATGTGGTTTCCATGCTGGAGATTATAATGTAATGCAACACTCGGTAAAAATGGCGACAGAGAAAAAGCTAGGAATTGGTGCTCATCCTGGCCTTTTGGATTTAATTGGGTTTGGTCGTCGTCCAATGAAAATAGATCCGCAAGATGTCTATAATCTTATGATTTATCAGGTTGGAGCGCTTCAAGCTTTTACCCATATTAATCAAAATGCATTGAATCATGTGAAACCACATGGGGCGTTGTATAACATGGCCGGAAAAGATCCAGAAATTGCCCAAGCTATTGCTGAAGCAGTTTATGCAATTAACCCGAAACTTATTTTATATGGTCTAGCAGGAAGTGAGTTAGTCAAAGCTGGGGAAAAAGCAGGATTGCCTGTTGCTGAAGAAGTTTTTGCTGACCGCACGTATCAGCCGGATGGTTCACTAACATCAAGAACGCTTGAAAATGCGATGGTTGAGGATGCAAACGAAGCAGTTAGCCGTGTCATTCGGATGGTAAAGGATGGCAAAGTAGAGGCGGTTGATGGCTCAGATATAGCAATCAATGCAGATACTATTTGCATTCATGGGGACGAACCAAAGTCGCTGGAGTTTGCTAAACGTTTATGTACAGCATTAACGGAGAACGGAATTATCATAAAAAGAGTAGGGAAGTAAATGAGTAATACAATTATTGAAGTTGTAAAGCCAGGTCTAGCAACCTCTGTACAAGATCTTGGAAGAACTGGGTTTCAGGCATTTGGCGTTGTTGTATCAGGAGCAATGGATAGCTTCGCGTTACAGGTTGGAAATATCTTAGTAGGTAACCCTCGAGAAGCAGCAGGAATTGAAATTGTGATTATGGGACCGGAACTCCGAATACTTGAGGATACTGTACTTGCTATTTGTGGTGCAGATTTATCACCCAAGCTAGATGGGGAACTGCTCCCGGTATGGAAATCATTTTCTGTTAGAAAGGGACAAGTTATCACCTTTGGACAACCAAAAGACGGAGCATATGCTTATATTGCCGTCGCAGGTGGTATAGATACTCCTGTTGTAATGGGAAGTAAATCTACTTATACGAAAGCCGCGATAGGTGGTTTTAAAGGAAGATATTTACAAAAGGGAGATCACTTAGCTAGCAGTCCATTCAGTTTCTCTTTAAAAAGTGTGTCTGGTAGGGGATTATCTCCCACATACGTACCAAATTACAAAAATGTAGAAAAAGTTCGTGTTATCCTTGGACCAGATCAAGCAGCGATTGCGGAAAGTTCCATCGAGCAATTTTTATCATCCAGCTATAAAGTATCCACGCAATCTGACCGGATGGGATACAGGTTAGAAGGGGCAGAGCTCACTCATAAGCATGGAGCAGATATTTTATCCGATGCCGTGCTTTCTGGAACGATTCAAGTTCCTGCAAGTGGACAGCCCATTGTTCTACTAGCTGATCGCCAAACAACCGGTGGATATACAAGGATAGGGACTGTTATTTCTGTTGACCTGCCATTTGTAGCTCAGAAATATACTGGCAGTGAATTGCGATTTGAGACAGTCCAAGTGGAAGAAGCACAATTGCTTTATGTGAAACGTGAACGTTTGTTAAGATGCTTGAGTTTGGGAGCAGGAGTTATTGGATAGAAAATAATGATGGTTGTCAAGAATGAAATTGATTTTAACAGAATAAGATGCCTCATTCTTCCTGCTCGTATTAATCACCATGGCACGGAAAGCAGAGGCATCTTGTAAATCGAATTAAGATTGACATAGATGTACTAGTTGTAAATCTAAAATCTTAAATTTGTAAACTGAATAAAAAGGAAGTGTTTAAGTGGTTAATGATACGAATGAACAAGTAAATGAAATTCGAAAGATGATTCGCAAAGGAGATTGGACAAAGCCGACGACAGGACTCGCACCTGGTTACACACAGGCCAATCTAGTGATTTTACCGAAAAAATACGCTTATGACTTTCTATTGTTCTGTATGCGAAACCCTAAAACCTGTCCGCTAATAGAAGTTACGGATGTCGGCTCATCTATACCACATAAGACTGCGCCAGACGGTGATTTAAAAACAGATCTTCCAAAATATCGAATTTATCGAAATGGAGAATTTGCTGAGGAAGTTACAGATATAACTTCTTATTGGCAAGATGATTTTGTTTCATTTCTTATCGGCTGCAGTTTTACATTTGAAAAACCGCTGCTCGAAAATGGTATTCCAATTCGTTATATTGAGGAAGGCCGAAATGTATCCATGTACAAAACAAACATAGCTTGTGAATCAGCTGGTATATTTGAAGGACCAGTGGTCGTAAGCATGCGTCCGATGAAGCCTGCAGAAGCGATTCGAGCAACACAAATTACTTCGCGTTTTCCTTCTGTCCATGGTGCACCGATCCATATTGGTGATCCGAGCTTAATCGGAATCGACGCAATTGATAATCCGGATTTCGGGGATGCTGTAACAATTCATGAAGATGAAGTGCCTGTATTTTGGGGGTGTGGTGTAACTCCACAGGCAGCAGTTATGGCAAGTAAACCCGAATTAGTAATTACCCATGCACCTGGACATATGTTTATAACGGATGTTAAAGATGAAGAACATGCAGTGATTTAGTCTGAAACATTTCTACATTTTTATACTGCTTATCTTGGATATTAATCAAGATAAGCAGTTTTTATTATGCCTAAATTGGTTTACTAGTAAAATTTCGTCTGGAGGAACAAGTTGAAATGACGGTTGTCCATACTGTAATCTATAGACGAATTGACGGAACTATGGAAGAATAAGGTTAACATGTTGTCTAGGGGATATTACAATGAAAAATCTGACAAACTGGTGTTTAACGCTTTCTATTATAACGTTTACTGTTTTGCATTTCGTCACATATTTTTATGATAATGAATGGCTGTCAAGAATCCTTTCCATTAGTGGAATCGGAATTTTTGTGTTTACGGTGGTCAAGTACACACCTCCAAAAATAAAAATGCCATCTTCATTGTTTGTTATAGGTTTTATGATTTTATTTTTCTCTGAAACTTCTTTAATAGAAGGATTTTGGAGCGGATTTTTACAAATGAGAAATATCATTGGGCTCCTTGTCATTGTACCAATGATTAGCTGGGTGCTACGAGAAGAGCCATTTTTGGAAGCAATTATGGGATTTGGACATCGCTTTTTGAATACTAGTCGGAAATTTTACTTTGGTATGATCTCTTTTACACAAGTTATTGCTTATTTTTTACTGTTCGGCTCGATTACGATGATGTATCAGTTTGTAAATATGATTTTAAAAGATGAAAAGGGAGAAGCGTGGGAACATTTTAAAGGAACTGCTCTCCTGCGGGGATTCTCACTTTCAGTGCTTTGGGTAATTAGTATTCCAAGTTTTGCTTATGTTGTTGAAACAATGGATGCATCACTAAGCATTTCTATTATTCAGGGATTAATCATCTCGATATGTGGAATTTTTGTCGCACTACTATTTTCAAAATCGGAAGAAAAAAAGTATGGAGTAAACTTGACGGCTGGATTAAAGACTGAAATCGCAGAACTTCTAAACCATACTTCCAATAAAAAGGTGATGCACCGTAATGTTAAAGAATTTATTATCCTGTTTATTTCGTTGTTCGGCACTATATTTATATTAAATTTTATAGTAACAATGGAGCTGCTTATTTTAATTCCATTGGTCGTTATGGTCTGGATTGTAGTTTACTACATAATTAAAGGTAGGATGAACAAATTATTTGATTTAGCTAAAAGCTATGTAAGAACCGATATGGCAAAGCAATCCTATCAGCTTTGTGTCATGCTTGGAGCAGGATTTCTAATTTTTGCTCTTAATCAGACTGAATTTGCGAACTCTATTGTGAATGGGATTTATTCTCTACAAGAGATGCTGCCATTTTTGAATATATTGTATTTCCTGCCGATTATGGTAATCCTATTAGGTTTTGTAGCATTAGGCCCTCTTACGGTAATGGTTCTGGTAGCTGGTATATTACAAAGTATCCACCTACCATATCCTCCAGAGTTAATTGTATTGGCAATTACACTGGGAAGCTCTATTTCTATATTGCTATCGCCAGTGATTATGCCAATTATTATGCTGAGTGGACAAAATCAATTAAGTGGATTTAAAAATGGCATTCAATTTAATTGGAAGTTTGCTGTTGTGTTGTATGTGTTAGTGATGGGGTATGTGCAAGTGAGGGTTTATCTGGGGTAGTTCAAGCGTACCCCGTACAATTTACTAATTGGTACGGGAACATTCATTTGAAATTTATTTCTTTCCATTTCTCATTAATAAAGACTATAAGAACCTGAAAGAAGGATACAATCTATGTTTTTCAAAATGAAAGGCAAGCATCAACCCAATAGAATAAAGATGTCAGGAAACATAGTCTCGTTCTTATTTTCTACAGTCATTTTTTTAGGGCTATTGTTTCTGTTGCCAGAAGATATAGACTGGTCAGCAAAAGCGACAATATCGATTATGGTTTACGGGTTGCTATTATGGGCTTTTGAATCACTGCCGCTTGGAATGACCTCTGTCCTCGTACTTGTTTTGTTACTATTTTTACATACTGTTTCAGTAGATGTCGTATTAAGTGGTTTTGCATCCCCCGCTGTATTTTTAATTATTGCTGGAATGATGATTGCTAAAGGGGTTAATGAAACTCCTTTAATGAACAGAGTCACCTATTGGATGCTTCAAAAATGGGGATCAACTGCAAAGGGTATTTTTATCGGGATATGTTTACTTATGCAAATTCAAGCCTTTTTTATACCGGCAACTGCAGTACGGGCTTCATTAATGATTCCTGTTGTTGTTTCTATACTCAAATCGGTTGGGGCGCAAAAGGGAAGTAATTTTAGCAAACTTATGCTTATAGGCACTGCCTATGCAGGTAATATCAGTGGTACGGCAATTTTAACAGCTGCTATTGGGAATATATTAACAATAGAGATTTTACAATTATATGTTGGAAGAACAATATCATATTTGAACTGGTTTCTGTATACATTTCCTATCTGGTTAATTTTAATTATTGTTATTCCCTATATTGTATGGAAATGCTTTCCACCTGAAGAATATTCCTTTGATAAATTACAATCAACTATGAGAGAGCAAAACCAGGAACTCGGTAGACTTACCAGCTCCGAAATAAAATGTATTGTAATTTTATTCATTACAGTACTTCTGTGGATGACCGAATCATTACATGGCTATCATCCAACAGTTCCGGCTTTAATGGCAGTATTTTTAATGGCAATGCCTGGAATTGGTTTTGTGGAATGGAAAAAGCTGGTAAATATAAATTTTGATTTAGTATTATTAATCGGGGCAACTCTTTCTTTAGGTTTTGCTTTAATTGAGTCTGGAGCAATTGAGTTACTAGAAGTTCTTATTACATCAGAATACATATTAAATGTATTTTCGAATCCGTGGATTTCTATATTCGTGGTTATCTTAGTATCGCAACTTTATCACCTAGGTGTAACCAATGTATCGACTGCGGTTGTAACTTTACTGCCTGTATTGATTAGTCTGTCTCTACAGACTGGTCTGGATCCTGTAGTTATAAGCTTTGCTTCAGCAATAACAATGTTGTTTGGTTATATATTAATTGTGGAAACAATGCCAAATGTTGTTGTTCATGGAACAGGATTGGTCAGCCAAAAGGATTTTTATCTTCCTGGTATTTTGTCCACAATTGCGAGTACGATTGTAACCTTGATTGTCGTATTTACGTGGTGGAAGTGGCTGGGGTTTTGGCCGTAATTGGTGAACTTTTTCGTCGTGACAGGAGCTTAATCATTTCTGGTTCTGCAAGGAACGGAGCAATAAGCGTAAATGGCGGGCACAGTATGATTGGATAATTGAGGTATGGAATAAAAAAACACAAAGAAAACCAGGATATAAAGTTTATCCTGGTTTTCTTTTCGATAAGAATAATCTTAATTTATAAATTTAATATAAATTTTCTGACTACATACTTGACATTCAAAAACTAACTAACTAGAATAAAAATGAAAGCGATTACAAATGGTTTGTCAGGATGTGTGATGAATGTCTTTACGTGAAAGAAAGATAGCAAAGAAAAAGGAAGAGATTTTACGTTCTGCGGTTCATATTTTTGCAGAAAAAGGCTACCAAGGAACGACAATGGAAGATATCGCCGCAAACCTCCTCATGACGAAAGGTGCTGTTTATTATTATTTTAAAGATAAGCAGGACCTACTCTATCAAAGTCACCAAATGCTGCTGGAACGCAGTATTGAAAATGTGAAATATATCCAACAACAAGACATATCTATAGAAGAGAAGTTGAAACAATCCATGGTTGTTCATATTGAGCATGTTATTCATGAACAATCTGGGTTTGAACTCATGTTGAAGCTGGAACAATTCTTTTCAGAAGAACAGCAGGAAAAGTTACGCGAGCTTCAGGCAAAGTATAGTCATTGTTTTGACGAAATAATTCAACAAGGAATCCACACGCAAGTATTTCGCAACTTAGATAAGAAAATTGCTCGAAATATTCTTTTTGGCGCGATGAATTGGGTGACACAGTGGTATTCAGCTGATGGAAAAAAAGATAAAAAAGAAATCGCCGCAGTTATTGCAGATTACGTAATGCTCATGCTGCTAAAAAATAAATAAAAGTAAGGGTGGGTGGACTCGATGAAACTAGTAAGTACTGTAGCTGTGATTACAGGAGGAGCATCAGGACTAGGTGAGGCGACAACTAGAAATATAATTAAAAATGGCGGAAAAGCAGCCATTCTTGATTTAAACGAAGAGAGAGGGAAGATTCTTGCAGAAGAGCTAGGGACAAGTAGTTTATTTGTTGAGACGGATGTTACAGATGAAAAAAGTGTAGAGCGAGCACTGAATGAAACGGAAAATCATTTTGGAAAAGTTAATGTAGTTGTCAATTGTGCTGGGATTGCAATTGCTGAAAAAACTTATGGAAGAAGGGGCGTGCATGATTTAGCAGCCTTTTCTAAGATTATTCAGATCAATTTGATTGGAACGTTTAATGTTATTCGTTTAGCAGCAGAGCGGATGGGTTCCAATGAACCGAATGAGCTTGATGAACGTGGTGTAATTATCAACACAGCTTCTGTTGCTGCATTTGAAGGACAGATTGGACAGGCTGCATATAGTGCTTCTAAAGGTGGCGTTGCTGGGATGACACTTCCGATTGCTCGTGATCTTGCTCCATATGGAATCAGAGTGATGTCAATAGCGCCAGGTCTTTTTCTAACTCCAATGTTTGAAACTTTACCTGAAAAAGCAAGAGAGGAACTCGGTAAAATGACACCATTCCCATCACGATTGGGTAAACCTAGTGAGTATGCGCTATTAGTGCAGAGTATTATCGAAAATCCAATGTTGAATGGAGAAACAATTCGGCTAGATGGTGCGATCCGGATGCAGCCGAAATAACAAGGAGAGAAGTTAACTATGAGAGAAGCAGTAATCGTCGCGGCAGTCAGAACTCCAGTTGGAAAACGGAACGGATCATTGAGTGGTATTCGAGCCGAAGAGTTAGCCGCAAAACCACTGGCAGAAGTAGTGAAGCGAGCAGGAATTTCACCGGGCTTGGTTGAGGATGTCATCATGGGCTGTGTTACCCAGGTGGGGGAACAGGCTTTTGATATTGCAAGACAAGCAGCTTTAATTGCTGGTTATCCAATCGAAGTACCAGGTACGACCATTGACAGACAGTGCGGTTCAAGTCAGCAGGCAGTTCATTTTGCAGCGCAAGCAATTATTAGCGGAGATATGGATGTAGTTGTTGCAGCAGGGATTGAAAATATGTCACGGGTACCGATGGGCTCCAATATGCAAGGGGTTAAACTGAGTAATGCATTAACAGGAAACTATGAAATTATTAATCAAGGTTTATCAGCAGGACGTATCGCGGAAAAATGGGGAATCACAAGACGAGAGATGGATGAATTTTCATTAAACAGTCATGAAAAAGCGGTGGCAGCTAGAAAGAAAGGTCATTTTGAAAAAGAGATCATGCCACTTGAGGTTACACATTCGGATGGAACAAAAACAATGTTAAAGGAAGATGAAGGTCCACGTGCTAACTCATCTATCGAGAAGCTAGCAAGTCTGGCTCCAGCTTTTAAAGAGGACGGAACGATAACGGCAGGGAATGCGAGCCAAATTAGTGATGGTGCAGCAGCAATCCTTTTAATGTCACGAGAGAAAGCGGAAGAGCTTGGGCTAAAGCCAAGATTCCGAGTTTTAGCAAGAACGGTAGTTGGTTCTGATCCGACATTGATGTTAACTGGACCAATACCTGCAACAGAGAAAGTATTAAAAAAAGCAGGACTGACGATTGAAGATATCGATGTTTTTGAAGTGAATGAGGCATTTGCTTCTGTTCCAATTGCCTGGCTGAAAGAAACTGGAGCAGACACTTCGAAGTTAAATCCAAATGGTGGTGCTATCGCACTCGGTCATCCGTTAGGTGCAAGCGGGGCAAGGTTGATGACGACGATGATACACGAGCTTGAGCGTACCGGAGGACGTTTCGGGTTACAGACGATGTGTGAAGGACATGGCATGGCAAATGCAACCATTATTGAAAGACTCGATTAAGCTTTGAAAGGGTGAGAGGTATGGTTTTACAAGCGATACGTGTACTTGATCTCACAAGACTGCTGCCAGGCCCATATTGTACATTAATGCTTGCTGATTTTGGTGCAGAGGTAATTAAAGTAGAGGATCCAGTGGCTGGAGATTATTTAAGAGACTTTGAACCAAAGCTTGATGCGGATAGCGCAGTCTTTCATTCTCTAAATCGCAATAAAAAAAGTATCTGTCTCGATTTAAAAACTGAAAAAGAACGAAGCCATTTTTTAAAGCTAGTAGAAACTGCGGATGTTGTTATGGAATCGTTTCGTCCAGGAGTAATGAAGAGGCTTGGACTTGACTATGAAACATTGAAACAAATAAATCCGAGACTGATTTATTGTGCTATTACTGGCTATGGACAGACCGGTCCATATAAAAACAAACCTGGACATGATATAAACTATCTTAGCTATGCGGGCTTATTACATGTGATGGGGGAAAAGGATCGCAAACCAGTTATCCCAGCTACACAAATTGCTGATATTGGTGGTGGAGCATATCCGGCAATTGCAGGGATTTTGCTAGCATTATTTGAACGGGAGAAAACAGGAAAAGGACAGCTTGTCGATGTATCGATGCTGGACGGGGTCGTATCTTGGATGCACATGCTATTGCCAAATGTTTTTGCTGAACGAGAAGTAACTCGGGGGGAAGAGCTTTTGAACGGAGGGTTTGCTTGTTACCAAGTATATGAAACGAAAGATAATCGGTTTCTATCGATGGGTGGCATTGAACAAAAGTTTTGGAAGGTTTTTTGCGAAGGAATCGAAAGACAGGATTTCATTGACTGTTTAGATGCTCCAAAGGAGAAACAAGAGCAGATGATACACGAAATCCAAACGAATATTGCCGGGAAAACCTTGGAGGAATGGTTGGATATCTTTTCTGAAAAGGAAGCATGTGTTACACCAGTGAAGATAATGGAAGAAACACTGGAAGATTCGCAGCTGCAGGCAAGAGAAATGATACAAACAATAGCTCACCCTGAATTAGGTAATATGAAGCAAATTGGCAACCCGATAAAATTGTCGGAAAGCCCTAAAGAAACTTTCTTGCCGGCACCAAAACGTGGTGAACACACGGAATTAATTCTTCGAGAAATAGGCGTATTAAATTAGTTATCTATATTTTAATTAATAGAGAAGGGGAAATGCCCAATGATGAACACGCAATTGACACTGCCTTTTATGATCAATCATACGGAAAAGTATTATGCGAAGAAAAAGGTTATTTCACGAACACTATCTGGAACCCATTCGTTTACGTATAAGAAAATCGTGAAAAGAATGCGATCGCTTGCTAGTGCGCTTGAATCTCTTGGGATAGAAAAGGGAGATCGAGTTGGAACGTTCGCTTGGAACCACCATCGTCATCTGGAAGCATATTTTGCTGTTCCAAGTATGGGAGCAGTTTTGCATACAATTAATATCCGGCTTTCAGAAGAGCATCTCATTTACATTATTAATCATGCAGCGGATAAGATTCTTTTAATTGACCCCGATTTACTGCCACTAATTGAAAGAATACAGGACAGGCTCCAAACAGTAGAGGCTTTTGTTGTAATGACAGATGAAGCATTTTTACCAGAGTCAAAGTTAACATCTTTATATTCATATGAAGCGCTCGTACAAGATGCTGATCCAACATATGAATTTCGGGAAGATTTAGATGAGAATGATCCAGCAGGATTGTGTTATACATCTGCCACAACTGGAAAGCCAAAGGGTGTGCTATATACGCACCGGGGAATCTACTTGCATAGTATGGCACTTGGAATGGCGAATACAGTTGGCTTGTCGGAAGCTGACATAGCTATGCCAGTTGTACCTATGTTTCATGTGAATGCTTGGGGGATACCTTTTGCAGCAGCTTGGCTTGGTGCAGATCAAGTGCTGCCCGGACCTTCGCCTACACCGCAAATATTAGCGTCTCTAATCGAAGAAAACCAAGTGTCAATAACGGCCGGAGTTCCTACAATTTGGCTCGGTTTATTAAAAGCACTTGAGCAGGGAAGCTACAACATGAAAAGCTTACGAGCTGTTTTATGTGGGGGATCGGCAGCGCCAAAAGGAATGATAAAGGCGTTTGAATCAACGTATGGTATTCCTTTTATCCATGCATATGGTATGACAGAAACGTCACCACTTGCAACGGTCTCCAGGTTGAAAAGTTATCAATCAGATTTATCGGAGGCAGATCGATTAGAATTCCGATCAAGACAAGGAATGATTGTTCCAGGTCTTGAGCTTAAGGTTGTAAATGAAAATGGTGAGGTTGCAGCAGATGGAGAGGAAATGGGGGAAATGTTGATTCGTGGCCCGTGGATAGCGGATCAATATTACAAGGATGAACGAACGGCGGATGCTTTTCGTGATGGTTGGTTACACACTGGAGATGTTGTCACGATAGATGAGGAAGGTGCGGTAAAAATCGTCGATCGTACAAAGGATCTTATTAAGAGTGGTGGCGAATGGATTTCGTCTGTTGATTTAGAGAATGCATTAATGGCACATGAAGCAATTTATGAAGCGGCTGTTGTTGCGATTCCAGATCCAAAATGGCAGGAACGACCGATAGCTTGTGTTGTACTTAAAGAAAACGCGAATGTCACAAAAGAGGAAATACTTGCGTTTTTAAAGACACAGTTTGCGAAATGGTGGTTACCGGATGAGGTTTTATTTTTAGAAGAAATTCCAAAGACGTCTGTCGGTAAATTCCTGAAAATGGCATTGCGTGATCAAGTCAAGAAACAATTAGCAATTTCCAATGAGTAATACATGATTATTTTATGGAAACAAAAAAGTAAAGGAGATTGAAGAAAATGGAATTAAACGAGTTAAAGCAGCAAATGACACTACCAGTCATTATGGCTCCAATGTTTTTAATTTCTAATCCAACCATGGTCATCGAAGCTTGTAACGCTGGAATCGTTGGTTCTTTTCCAGCCTTGAATGCCAGAACTACGGAAAAGCTGGATGCGTGGATGGGAGAAATAAAGTCGGAACTCACACAACTGAAAGAGCAAAATCCAGGCCGTAAAATTGCGCCATGGGCTATTAATTTTATTAGCCATAATTCTAATAAACGTTTTTTGGAAGACCTTCAACTAATTGAAAAGCACCAGCCACCAATTGTCATTACATCACTTGGAGATCCGAGTCCGGTAGTAAACATCGTTCACAATTATGGTGGGATCGTACTCTCCGATGTTATTAACATCAAATTCGCAAAAAAGGCGCTGGAAAAGGGAAGTGATGGTCTCATTCTAGTTTCCAGTGGTGCCGGAGGTCATGCTGGGATATTAAATCCAATTGCCTTCGTCCATGAAGTACGTAGCTTTTTTGACGGACCGCTCATACTTGCTGGGGCGATGTCTAAGGGCGAGGATATACTGGCAGCACAGGTTTTGGGAGTAGATTTTGCTTATTTTGGAACTCATTTTATTTCTGCAAAAGAGAGCGGGGCTAGTGAGGGTTACCAGAGTATGGCAATTGCATCAACAATCGATGATATTGTTTATACCCCTGCATTTAGTGGGATTCCAGCAAATTACTTGATTCCTAGTATTATAAATTCCGGTCTGGACCCGAAAAATCTACCTGAAAACAAAAAAATGGATTTTTCCGAGCTAGGGGATCCAAATATACGTGCATGGAAAGATATTTGGGGAGCTGGACAAGGTGTTGGTGGAATTGAGAAGGTACAGTCCATTGCAGAAATTACCGAAGAACTGAACAAGCAATATCAAGCCGCACAGGAAAAAGTAAGTCGGGAATATAATTCTATTGTTAAACAATAAGGGGGGCTCAACATGTCGGAAGTGGTACGAGTAAAAAAAGAAAACAAGATTGCTTATATTTCAATGAATCGACCAGATAAACGAAATGCGTTATCGATTGAAATGGCAGATGAGCTAGTAGCTGCTTTAGAGGAAGCAAATCAAGATGATGATGTGAAGGCAATAATTCTTTACGGAGAAGGGAAGGCGTTTTCCGCTGGTGGCGACCTCGAAACAATAAATAGCCTAAATAACTCAGTAGAAATTATGAAGTACATGAAGCGTGCTTTAGCAATCATCCAAACGATAAGGAAATTAGATAAATATGTTGTAAGTGCGGTTCATGGTTTTGCTGCTGGTGCTGGATTTAGTATTGCAGTTGCAGCAGACTTTGTTGTTGCACAAAAAGATGCAAAATTCGTATGCAGTTTTACGAATGTCGGGATTATTCCAGATCTTGGCCTCATCAAGGCATTAGCAGAAAAGCTACCGGCTAATCTTGCAAAGGAGTGGATTTCTTCGGCTCGTCCGATTTCAGCAATTGTTGCTCATGAAAAAGGCGTTATTAATCGCGTAATTGAAGGAAATTTATTAGAAGGTGCAACAGAGTTTGCTCAGTTTATTGTTGATGGTCCACCACTTGCCAATCAGTTTGTAAAACAATTGGTTAATCATTCACAGGAACTAACTTATGACACGAACGATATGCAAGAAACAGCTGTACAAACGCTACTCCTTCAGACAGAAGATAATGAAGAGGGAATTCGTGCTTTTTTTGAAAAAAGGAAACCTAGCTTCAAAGGTAAGTAGTTATCATGCATCACAAAGGGGAGGAGAAAATGCATCAGACATCTGAAGAGAAAGAGGAAATTAATCTGCTTAGTAAAAGCGCAGCAGAATTTTGCAGAAAGGAAATTGCTGATCACTATGCTACTTGGGAAAAGCAAGGAAATATTCCAAGAGATTTATGGAATAAGCTTGGAAATCAAGGGTTTCTTTTACCAGAGGTACCTGAAGAATACGGTGGGCTTGGAACGACATTTTTATATTCGACAACGATTATTGAAACGTTTAGTAGATTAGGATATAACTCGATTGCCGCTAATTTATCGGTCCATGATACAATCATTGCACAATATCTATTAAACTACGGCACAGAAAAACAAAAGAAACACTACCTTCCGAAAATGGCGACCGGAGAATTGATTGGTGCAATTGCTATGACCGAACCAGCAGCAGGAAGCGATTTGCAAGGGATTAAAACGATCGCTAAGTATGATAGAAAACAAGCAGCTTATCAATTAAATGGTTCTAAAACATTTATTACAAATGGACAGCATTGTGATTTTGTTGTCGTTGTTGCAAAAACAAATTTGGATGTAAAGCCATCTCGAGGAATAACGTTGTTCATCGTGGATGTTCCTGTAGCTGGTTTTGAACGAGGAACGAATCTGGATAAAATTGGTCTGCATTCCTGTGATACATCAGAATTATACTTTGAAGATGTTCTTGTAACGGAAGCTGCTATCTTGGGAGAAAAGGATCAAGGCTTTAAGATTTTAATGAGCGAGTTACCGAGGGAACGATTAATTGTTGCAAACAATGCTGTAGCTTCGATGGAAGGAATAATTGAGCAAACGGTTCAATACGTGAAAGAGCGTGAACTTTTTGGAACAACGCTCGCCTCCTTTCAAAATACTCAATTTGTTTTAGCAGAAGTGGCAACGAAGGCAAGGGTTCAACGCTCCTTTGCTAATGAATGTACAAATCTATTAATTAAGGGAGAATTAGATACAGTAACAGCAAGCATGGCTAAGTTAAGCTGTACCGAGGTTCAGGGAGAAGTGATGGATCATTGTCTACAGCTTTTTGGAGGATATGGGTATATGACAGAATATCCCATCGCCCGAGCATATGCAGATGCACGGGTACAACGAATTTATGGCGGATCCTCGGAAGTAATGAAGTTAATTATTGGTAAAGATCTATTCTTATAAACGATTAAAGATGAAGGAGTTGTTACGATGTTATCACCACTTACACCACTAGATTGGAAAAGACGTGCAATCAAATACTATCCAGAAAAAGTTGCTGTTATTGATGGAGAAAAGGAATTTACGTATAAAGAATTTGGCAATCGGGTGGATAGGCTCTCCCAAGCTTTAATCGAAACTGGGATCGGGGAAGGAGATCATGTTGCAGTGATGCTCCCGAATACGCATTATATGCTTGAGTGCTTCTATGGGATTTGTCAGTTAGGTGCTGTTATGGTGCCATTAAACTACCGCCTCACTGCAAACGATTTAGCGTATATTATTAACCATAGTGATGCTAAAATGCTGATCGTTGATGAGGAATTTGCTAAACCAATTGAGGAAATTCAAGAGAAGCTATCGTTGGAAACGATTATTGTTGTTGCTGTTGATGATCAAAAGACTTCTTTAACTGGAATCGATTACGAGAATTATCTAAGTGGCGTACAAGCAGACCTTATGCTTCCTTCGGTGAATTTTGATGAGAATCAGCTTTTAACGCTTAATTACACAAGCGGAACGACTTCACATCCAAAAGGTGTGATGCTAACGCACAGGGGCAATTATATGAACGCGGCTAATTTTTTACATCATTTGCGTGTGGAGCATGATGATGTCTATCTACATACATTGCCAATGTTTCATGCAAATGGCTGGGGAGGCGTTTGGGCAATTACCGCAGCAGGTGCTACCCATGTATGTTTGCGAAAAGTAGACCCTCCACTTATTTTAGACCTGTTTGAAAAAAGAAAGATTTCATTGTTATGTGGAGCGCCGACAGTGATTAATATGCTAGTGAACGAACCAAAGGCAAAGGATGTAATGATAACGACCAGTCCACGGATGGCAACAGCTGGTTCACCACCTGCAGCGGCACTTATCCATAAAGCCCAGGAGATTCTCGGTTTAAATATGATTCATGTTTATGGTTTAACAGAGACATCTCCATTTATCCTCTACTGTGAGTGGAAAAAAGCGTTTGATGGCAAATCAATGGATGAACAAGCAACGATAAAAGCGAGGCAAGGAATTGAGCTTGCCTTTAATGGCGAAACAAAGGTTGTCCATCAGGATGGCGAGGAAGTACGCTGGAATGGGGAAGAATTAGGTGAAATCATTACAAAAGGAAATGTAGTTATGAAGGGCTATTATAAAGATGAGGAAAAAACGAATGCAGCAATTAAAGATGGCTGGTTCCACACGGGAGATCTTGCTGTAACCCACCCGGATGGATTTATAGAAATTCGTGACCGCGCCAAGGATTTGATTATCTCCGGTGGCGAAAATATATCTTCTACGGAGGTTGAAGGTATGTTGTACAAGCATTCAGATGTCCTTGAGGTGGCTGTGATTGCGATTCCAGATGAAAAATGGGGAGAGGTGCCGCTTGCCATCATCGTGCTTCAACCCGATGCGACGTTGACAGAAGATGAGGTAATTCGCTATTGTCGTGATAATATGGCACATTTTAAAGCACCAAAGGCTGTGAAATTTGTGGAAGCGTTACCCAAAACTGCAACGGGTAAATTACAAAAGTACCTGTTACGTGAAATGTTCTGGGAAGGAGAAAGGAAAGTTAACTAATAAGAAGTAGAACGAAGCTATGCTTAAGTGTGTTTTTAGAGAAGGAAGTGAATTGTTGTGTTAGAAGAATACGGAATCCAATTAGTTAAAATTGACCTTCCCTTTCGCCTAAACCATGTAAATTGTTTTCTGGCAGAGGGGGAAAATGGTTTTCAAGTAATTGATACAGGGCTGCATAAAAAATCAACTGCAGAGCGATGGGAGAAAGAATTGGATGGTAAGACAGTAACAAATATTATCATTACACATTACCATCCAGATCATTTTGGTTATGCTGGAGGGTTGCAGAAAAAGACGGCTGCAAAAGTTTCGATGTCACGTATTGATGCTGAGGCAGGTCTGGTAGCATGGCAGGAACATTTTTTAAATGGTCTGCATGAAAACTATCAGCTGTCGGGAATTCCTGCAGATGTTGCAACTAAAATGAGCTCGAATACAAGGGAATTTGTACCGCTGGTAACACCATATCCAAATGTTTACCATTATTTTGAGGAAGGTGAATCGATTCCGATTGGAAAATATGAATATGAGGTGATTTTTACACCTGGACATTCAGATGGACTAGTAAGCTTTTATAACAAAGAAAAAAATATGCTGCTTTCAACCGATCATATTTTACCAAGCATCACACCGAACATTTCCTACTGGTTTCATGGTGACCCAAATCCTTTAGGAACGTATTTTACCTCATTAGCTAAAATAAGAAAATTGGATGCTGATTTAGTCGTACCATCACATGGAAACCCATTTAACGGTGCAAGCAAACGGATTGATGAAATTAGAGCACATCATGATGAACGATTAGGTGTACTTATAGGTATATTAAAAAATGGACGTACGATTTATGAGGCTACTGAAAAGCTTTTCAAAAGGCAGCTGACCATTCATGAAACAAGGTTTGCGGTTGGTGAAACACTCGCCCACTTGGAATATCTACGGTATAACGGGGAGTGTCAGCGGGAAATTAGAGATGGGAAGTATTGGTATACACTGTAAATTGGGTCCCAGATAAACGATTTAATTGTTTACCTGGGATTTATTTATGCCTACTAATAAACATATAGATTAACAATGTCCATTAAAAAAGCTAAGATAAGATAGATGGAGAATGGAATAGGAGGGGTTCGATATGATTACACATTTGCAGGATACCGTTACATTAAATAATGATGTGAAAATGCCAGGGTTTGGACTTGGAGTTTATAAGGTTGAAGATGGAGAAACGGTGGTCAATGCTGTTAAAGCGGCATTAAAGTATGGGTATCGCAGTATTGATACTGCATCTTTTTACGATAATGAGGTCGGGGTTGGGCAGGCAATCAGTGAGTCTGGTATCACTAGAGAAGAGCTTTTTATTACATCGAAGGTTTGGAATGATGAGCAAGGCTACGAGAGCACGTTGGAAGCCTATGAAAGAAGTTTACAGAAATTAGGGCTTGCGTATTTAGATCTTTATCTCATTCATTGGCCAGTAAAAGGAAAGTATAAGGAAACGTGGCGAGCTATGGAAAAATTATATAATGAGGGCAGGGTTCGTGCAATTGGTGTTAGCAATTTTCATGTACATCATTTACAGAACTTATTAAAGGATAGTCATGTTCAACCTGTCATTAATCAAGTGGAATTTCACCCGCATTTAAGCCAAGTGGAGCTGCGGGAATTTTGCGCAAATGAAAATATTAATTTTGAGGCATGGTCACCATTAAAACGTGGACAATTGTTTGATGATCCAACACTTATAGAAATTGC
The DNA here is from genome assembly GCF_038002145.1 of Oceanobacillus sp. FSL W7-1309. Classification (NCBI taxonomy): domain Bacteria; kingdom Bacillati; phylum Bacillota; class Bacilli; order Caryophanales; family Bacillaceae; genus Oceanobacillus; species Oceanobacillus sp. FSL W7-1309. Next base: position 174,176 of record NZ_JBBOBX010000001.1, on the reverse strand, counting down.
AAAAAAACATGGGAAAACAGCAGCGCAGATCATTTTGCGCTGGGATATTCAGCATGAAGTTATTACCATTCCTAAATCGATTACAGATGAAAGGATTAAAGCGAATGCGGACATATTTGATTTCTCACTCACTAAAGAGGATATGGAAAAGTTGGATGCGATGAATAACAATGATCGGGCAGGGACAAATCCAGATAGCTATGATCTTTAGAAATGCAACATGCTACATTTGAATTCTAACTATGAAACAGTGTACATAGAATGAATTAGGTCAGAAAAAGAGTAAAAAGCAATTGCCAATTTGACCAATTCAAACAGGAGGTGTACGTATGACCGGTCGCAAACTGATTTGGATCGTCACCGTACTATCACTTCTCATTATTTCTGTTTTAATCATTGTTTCAGCGTTAAATAGCACTGAAGATGCGGTGGATGATCAGTGGAACATTCACTCCCTTATGCATGAAAACCTTTTTCACTAAAAAAGAAAAATCTTACATCTATCATATCAATGATGCAAGGTTCAAATGAATCTGCATCATTTATGGAAGTAGGAAAGTAAAATAACTTTTCTACTTCCATAAGTGCAACTAGAGCATTCGCCTATAGCCGAATGCTCTGTTTTCTAATGTTTAGAGTTTAAATTTTTCTAGTAATAGCTTAGAATTTAATTGATGAAATTGCTAAGAGAGGTTATTTTATGAAACGACTGATAGCCGTAATGATATGTATACCAATGCTGTTATTGAGCGGATGTTTTAATGCAGTAGCTGTATCTGTAGTATCAGATATGTATGAAGCAGCTTTATTGGAAGATGATGAATTAGTAGAAACATATTTTTCCGAGGATTATCTAGCGAGGCACCCGCTAGAAGAGTTATCGGACGAGTTAGCGGAAGACGTTCACAATCGTGGTGGGATAAATTTACTAAATATGAAAGAGCTTCAAGAAAGAAATCTCCAGAAAGATATCTCCCAGGATCTGAATAATGTGTATGATGAGGACTGGCGTTTTATCGTGGTTCAAACAGGTGAGAACACCATTAAAACATGGGTAGTTTTAAGAGGTGAAACACAATATTACATTGTAGATGGTCAGGTGATGGATGTTAAGACGTATAATCGTGAAGTATTGAAATAGCTAGAAGCCATTATATAGGTTTAAGAAATAAGAAAGGTTCATCCTTTCTTGTTTTTATGCGATTCTATCAACAGTATAGAGATTGGCATGTATGTTCAATATTAGAAATTATAATAAGGTATATTATAATTTCTGATAATCCGAATTTACAGAATCTATTGACTTATAAAAAAGCAACTGTTTTAATAAAAGAAAATAATAGCTTAATCGTCAAGATGAGATTTCTGGTACGTACGACATGACATCACTACTAGTATACATGCAAAGGAGGATGTAGATGATTAATGCTGATTTACCAATTCCATTACACGCACAAATTAGTAATTTGCTGGAAAAGCAAATTCGAGTTGGAGCATATCAAGAAAAGATACCCAGTGAGCGAGAATTAATGGATATGTATGCTGTTAGCAGAACGACAGTCAGAGAAGCTGTTTCCAAATTAGTAAATGAAGGAAAACTTCAAAAGGTTCATGGAAAAGGTACATTTATTTCTAAACATCCCCCAATACAAGAGTGGTTAACCTCATTAAATAGCTTTACCGATACGGTAATAAGAACGGGAATGAATCCGAGCAGCAGGCTATTATATTCTGGAAAACTATTACAGCAAGATGGAGTGAAGATATTTGAATTCAACAAGGATGCTTATTTAATCGAGCGGTTGCGTTTTGCAGATAACATTCCAGTAGCAATTGAAAAGCACTTTTATCCATCCGAAATAGGAATAAAGCTTTCAGCATTTGACTTAAATACAGCAACAATTTACGATCTGTTAGAAAATGAACTATCTATCAATTTAAGTGAAGCAGAGCAATCAATTACAACCCATCAAGCTAATAAACAAGAAGCTGCACATTTAGAAATACCTGAATCCTCAACTGTACTTTGTACAGAAAGAGTTATTTATGATCAGTTTGGAAAAGCTGTTGAGTCTTACCAAGGCTTATATCGTCCGGATATGTATGTTTTCCGTATCAAAATAAAAAGAAAACTAACATAAATGTAAGCGTTATCAAATGAGAGGAGTTATTTGATGAAAAAAGTGAAATCCACTGTTATTATCCTCCTAGTTATTTTAGCCTTCTTAAGTTTTACGTTGATTGGAAATAATGTACTCAATCAAAATGCTATTGCTGGTCAATCTGAGGAAATAACACTGCGACTTGGTCAATCAAAAGCTGGTAGTCACCCAGTTTCAATCGGAATTAACAAATTTGCGGAACTAGTTGAGGAGAAGTCAAATGGAAAAATAACCGTGGATACATTTCACGATTCTCTGCTCGGAAGTGATAGAGAAGTAATCGAAAGTGCTCAGAGAGGAAGTCTGGAATTGGCCAGCTCCTCTACTCCAAATATGACTAGCTTCACAAATTATTTTACCGCTTGGGATCTTCCTTATATTTTTGAGAATAAAGAAGAAGTGTATAAAGCCGTAGATGGGAAGCCAGGAGAAATCATTCGAAAGGAAATGGAAAAGTCAGGATTCAAAGTTATATTCTTTCCTGACTATGGATTTCGTCAGGTTGTTAATAACGTAAGACCAGTTAAACTTCCAAAAGATATGGCCGGGCTTAAAATTAGAACAACAAATTCTAGAATTGAACAAGCTGATTTTAGTGAATTTGGTGCAAGTCCGACACCTGTAGCTTGGTCAGAGGTCTTTACTGCATTGCAGCAAGGTACAGTAGAAGGAGAAGGAAATAGCTATTCTTTGCTTTGGGATTCCAAACATCAAGAGGTGTTAAATTATGCTACTGAGGTGAATTATAATTACAGTTCGGACATCGTTGTTATGAATAAAGATAAATTTGATGCACTATCAAAGGAATATCAAGATATCATTATGGAGGCTGGCCTAGAGGCAACGGAATGGCAACGTGATCTTGCGAATGAAAGAGAAGACGAAGCAAAGCAGCAGTTTATTGATTATGGAATTGAAATCTATGAACCAACAGAAGAAGAAATGAAGATATGGAAGCAAACTGCAGAGCCAGTTTGGGATCAGTTTGTGAAAGAGGGAGTGGCAGAGCCTGAGTATGTCGACATCATTCTTGAAACACTTGGGAAGACAAGGGAAGACATCTTTAAATAATCTATTTCAGTTTTAAAAAATCCCTCAACTGGGTGGGAGGAGCTGAGAAAATATGGGGCGAGATTTATCCGCAATGGAAAATAGGCATCATAATTCACCACTAATGAAAAAAAACAGCGGATTACTAAAAACATTGAAATTTATGGATCAGCGATTTGAGGAAGTGCTAATTGTACTGGGCTTTCTGACGTTTATCATCTTAATTAATCTTCAAGTGATCAATCGATATATTTTACCATTTATTGAGTTTGCTAATATTACCACATGGACAGAAGAAGTTTCCCGCTACATTTTTATTTTTGTTTCATTTCTAGGTGCTAGTCTAGCTATTAAAAAGAGAGATTCAATCCAGGTTACTGCTTTAGTAGACAGGTTTCCTTCAGGATTACAAAAATCGATTCATATTGCCAACACAATTTTTATGCTTTACTTCAGCTACATGATTGTTAAATATGGATACACGTTAATTATGTTCCAGTTTGAAACAGGTCAGACTACACCAGCATTATCTCTGCCGATGGCAATCCCTTATAGCGCTGTACCACTTGGCTTCTTGCTTATGGCAATCCGCTTAATTCAAAATCTAATGCAGGATACAAAACATATGGATGTAAAGGATGGACTAATTGGAACAATCCTTGCATTTATAATGATCCTTCCTGTCTTGACCTTAGGTGAATCAAGCATATCCTTGTTGCTATTTGGCTATTTTATATTGTTTATTGTTCTTGGTATGCCGATTGCTTTTGCACTCGGTGTTAGTACATTAGCAACGGTATTAGCTACCAATGCAATTCCAATAGATTTTTTTCCGCAGACCGCATTTACAAGTATTGATAATTTCCCAATCATGGCTGTTCCGTTTTTTATTGCTGCTGGAATTATTATGGGTGGTGGAAACATCATCAGAAAGCTATTGAATTTATCAGATGAGTTACTTGGTTACTTGCCAGGTGGTCTTGCACTCGTAGCAATTGTGACAAGTATGTTTTTCTCAGCGATTAGTGGGTCGGGTCCTGCAACGGTTGCAGCTATTGGAACATTATTAATACCAGCTATGATCAAGCAAGGATACTCACCAGGGTTTGCAACTGCGGTCGTAGCTGCTGCAGGAACAATTGGAGTTATTATTCCCCCTAGTAATCCTCTGGTGATTTATGGAGTTGTTTCCCAACAGTCGATTTCACAATTGTTCATTGCAGGAATAATTCCTGGAATTCTGACAGGCATTGCCTTAATAGTGGTGACCTACTTTATTGCAAAAAAGAATGATTGGCGAGGAGATAAAACTGCTTTCAGTTTAAAAAATACATTGTCTGCTGCGTGGGATGCCAAACTAGCTTTACTCGTTCCCATATTTATTTTAGGCGGTATCTATGGTGGATTCATGACCCCTACGGAAGCGGCAGCAGTTGCAGCTGGCTATGGAATTATTATAGGAATGTTTATCTATAAGGATATGGATTTTAAAGGTTTATATAGAAATCTAGCAAAAGCAGGCATTACATCCTCGGTCATTATTTTACTAATTGTGATGGCAAGTATATTCGGGAGATTAATCACATTGGAAAGAGTTGCAGAAGTAGTAGCTAACTTTGTACTGGGTATTAGTGAAAATAAATGGGTCATTCTGCTGTTACTAAATGCTTTCTTATTACTCGTTGGTTTAATAATGGAGTCATTAGCGGCAATCGTTATTTTAACACCGATTTTGCTGCCAATGGCACTAGCAATTGGGGTAGACCCAGTTCATTTCGGTTTGATTATGATTTTCAATTTAGCAATTGGATTCATTACACCACCAGTAGGAGTGAATTTATTTGTTGCAGCTGGAGTAGCCAAATTGAAAATAGAGGAAGTGGTTAAAGGAATTGGAGTATTGTTAATTACGATGGTCGTTGTTCTGCTACTTGTCACCTATATACCAGATATCAGCTTATGGCTGGTTGAATATATGAGGTAATGGGTTTCGTTCATTTAATAATAGTGCTTTGAAGGGAGTGAGTAACTGCAAATACTGAAAAAATTATCAGATGGAAAATTACTGAAGGAGGTTTAATAATGGCTTCAACATATTTACCACGTCAAATTGAACTGGGATCAAATAGCTTAGAACACTTAGGGAAAATAGCAGTTGAAAATGGAGCAACGAAGTTATTTGTCGTAATGGATGCGTTTCTAGCTTCTGAAGGTCTAAATTATGATGTGAAAATCAAATCTATCGTACAAAAACAAAATCTTGCAGTTACGATTTTTTCTGATTACAGGGGAGAGCCTACAACTGATCACCTTCTTGCCGCATTGGATAGTCTGCTCAAATCTAATGCAGATTGTGTTGTCGCAATCGGGGGAGGAAGCGCTATAGACATTGCCAAAGCAGCTTCTGTGTTTGCGGTTAATCCAACTTTAGCGTGGGAGGATATAGCTGCTCAAAACCGGTTGAAAAGGCTTCCGCTGCTGGCTGTGCCTACTACAGCTGGTACAGGTTCTGAGGCGACAAAAGTAATGGTCGTAAAAAATATGAAGACAGAGATTAAAATGAATCCAGGACATAAAGACTTGGTACCAGATGTTGCTATTCTAGATCCGTTACTGACAAAAAGTCTACCAAGTCAATTCACAGCTTACACTGGTCTTGACGCACTGGCCCATGCAATGGAAGCATATGTATCAACGCTTGCCAGCGCAACAACAGATAATTATGCGCTAAACGCAATTCGTATGATTGGCAGGTCGTTACCTAAGGTTTATGAAAACGGAGCAAATGTGGAGGCTCGTGAAGAAATGCTGCTCGCAAGCTGTTATGCCGGAATTGCTTTCTCCAATGCATCTACAAATTTGGCACATGCAGCAGGGAGACCATTAGGTGCAAGGTTTAATATTCCACATGGATTAAGTGTCGCGCTGTTATTACCGTTTGTAGTCGAATTTGGCCTAGAAGCAGCAGCAGAGAAATATGCAGCTATTGCAGTAAATTTAGGAGAAGAAGATACTGGAGAAAGAGATCAATTAGCTAAACAGGCTCATAAGCTAATTAAATCATATAATGATAAATTTGCCATTTGGGAGGATGCGTTACGATATATTGACTTAGAGGAATTTAAAGATAGCATTCCGCTGCTTGTAGAAGATTCCTTTAGCGGTAATGGAATTGTGACTAATCCTAAAGTTCCAGAAGCTTGCGATGTGGAGCATATATTTCATTCCCTGCTAAAAAAATTAACGCAAATAGCACAAATCCAGACAGCTTAAATATTTACTTATTCTGGCTGGTAGTGACGTCCTAACAAGTGGGTTCAATATGTAATGGAATAAGTAACATGTATGGATTATGAAAGTGAAGGATTATTTATTCAGATATTAAAGCTTTTACAAGGCGATTATAAGTCATGGAAGAAATAATTAGAAAAATCTCCGAATGAATGGGGATTTTTTTAATTCTCCCTAAAGCCAGTCTGAAATATTAGGATTTTCATCGATTTCATGGGATAATATATACTTGTACAACAGATGCATAATAGATTGGAGACTAGAACATGAAATGTAAAATAAATCGTAATGCAGCAAAAATGCTAAAGGAAATGCTGGCAAAAGAAGAAGCAGAAGGCAAAATGATCCGAGTAAATATTTCTCATATGCACGGTGATCATGCACATTATGGTATTTCTTTAGATACACCAACAGAGCATGATGAAATTGTGAAAACAGATAAAGATGTTGATATATTGCTTGATACACGTGAGGAATTTTTAGATGGAATTTGGATTCAATACTTCTTTGTGAACAACGAAGGATTTGTGATTACCAACCCATCAAAAGGGCATAGCCATCATCATTAAAATTAGGAAAAGCTGTGACGGGAAGATTGGTCACAGCTTTTTTTTAGCAGATAAGAAAGTATAAACTTTCTTATCTTGCATAAGTGCAACTAAGAGATTCGCCTAAAGGCTTGGCAATGTTGAGTTTATTAAGGTTTTTTTAGGCGAATCCACCAGATTTATTTGAATGATTCTGATAATACCGATATAATTGAAAATAGGGAATACAACATGATTCTTCAGCATGTATTTGTAAATCATTACAATATAAGAGGAGGAATGGAGTATGAGGTATGCAAACCCAAATACAGAGGGTTCAATCGTCACATTCAAGGAGCGTTATGATAATTTTATTGGAGGGGAATACCGGCCACCGATGAATGGAAAGTATTTTGAAAACGTCAGTCCCGTAACGGGCAAGGTATTTTGTGAGATTGCTCGCTCTACAAAAGAAGACGTTCAGGCTGCAGTTGATGCGGCTAATGCAGCAAAAGACGCTTGGGGAAAGACTTCTGTTACAGAACGTTCAAATATATTAAATAAGATTGCCAATCGCATGGAAGAAAATTTAGAAAAGCTGGCAGTCGCTGAAACCTGGGATAATGGAAAAGCAGTCCGAGAGCCGTTAGCTGCAGACATACCGCTTGCTATTGATCATTTTCGATATTTTGCAGGTGTTATCCGAGCACAAGAAGGTGGGATCAGTCAGATTGACGATGATACAGTAGCATACCACTTTCATGAGCCACTTGGTGTCGTCGGACAAATTATTCCTTGGAACTTTCCATTGCTGATGGCAACATGGAAGCTAGCGCCGGCACTTGCTGCTGGGAACTGTGTCGTACTGAAGCCAGCTGAACAAACACCGGCTTCCATCCATGTGTTCATGGAGCTTATTCAAGATCTGTTACCACCAGGTGTTGTTAATATTGTAAATGGATTTGGTGTTGAAGCAGGAAAACCACTTGCTACGAACCCTGGTATTTCCAAAGTAGCATTTACAGGGGAAACAACTACCGGAAGATTGATTATGCAATATGCATCTGAAAATATTATCCCTGTTACACTGGAGCTTGGTGGCAAATCACCAAATATTTTCTTTGAGGATGTACTGGATGCAAATGATGGTTTCTTGGATAAAGCGGTGGAGGGCTTCGTTATGTTTGCACTCAACCAAGGTGAGGTTTGTACATGTCCGTCTCGTGCTCTGGTCCATGAATCGATCTATGATCAATTTATGGAACGTGTGATCGATCGCGTAAAACAAATTAAAATTGGTCATCCGCTAGATACGGAAACAATGATGGGGGCACAAGCTTCACACGAGCAATTGGAAAAAATCGCATCTTATCTGGATATCGGAAAACAGGAAGGTGCAGAGGTCCTGATTGGTGGCAATGTAAACAGGCTTGAAGGTGAGCTTGAAAATGGTTATTATGTCGAGCCAACGATTTTTAAAGGGAATAATAAAATGCGTATTTTTCAAGAGGAAATTTTTGGACCTGTTCTTTCCGTGACAACGTTTAAAGATAAAGAGGAAGCTATGGAAATCGCTAATGACACATTATATGGATTAGGTGCAGGTGTTTGGACACGTAATATTAACATAGCTTACCGATTTGGCCGTGAAATTCAGGCTGGCCGTGTATGGACAAACTGCTACCACCAATACCCAGCACATGCAGCATTTGGCGGCTATAAGAAATCAGGTATCGGACGGGAAAATCATTTAATGATGCTTGGCCATTATCAGCAAACGAAAAACTTATTAATAAGCTATAGTGAAGGTCCAGCAGGATTATTCTAAATAGGGTCTGATAAAGGGAGGCGTTTACATGGTCGAACGTGTAACGGCTACAGAGGACGCATTACGTCTGATTAATACCTTGATCAACATTCACGGATCTTTAATGTTTCATCAATCAGGAGGGTGCTGTGATGGCAGTTCACCAATGTGCTATCAACTCGGAGAATTTCGAACTGGAGAATCAGATGTTTTACTAGGAGAGATAGGCGATACACCTTTCTACATGTCAAAAGATCAATACGAATACTGGAAGCATACCCAGCTCATTATTGATGCAATCGATGGTAGAGGTGGAATGTTTTCATTAGAAGGTCCGGAAGGGAAACGATTTATTACGAGATCTCGTGTATTTACAGAAGATGAAATGCGTCAGTTAGCAAACAGTTAATAAGAACGGGAAGAAGCTGGGACATAACAAAAGTGATTAATGTTAAAGACGAACGATGCATAAGCTTAGCTTAGGAAATATACGTAGACTCCAGCCGTCTCTGGATGCGCGAAGTATATTTCCGGAGCGAGTTATTTGCACCAATCATGTTCGGTTTTTATTTCATAAAAATACTTTTGTCTCAGCTTCTTCTTGTATCAATAAACTCCAGAAATTACCTGCTCGCAAATGTATGGTCGTAGAACATGATTCACATTCATTTGGGCAATACATAAACTAGGAAAAACGACCAAAAGGATGTGTTAACTTGTCTATTCATAACTATTATGTGAGTGGTAATACTGCAGTGGGATTAGTGAATTACTTACAGACAAACATAGAACAATTAGAGACAATTATTTATTTAAAGCATCCCTCTGAAACGTATAAAACAAATATTTTAAAAAAGCTCATTGACATCTATAATTCAACGGATAAGCTAGAAGCTTTAAAAAGCCCTCTGGGCAGAAACTATTTAGATGGTATAATCATTCGAGAAAAATCTGTAGCAATCGTTACCGACCGTATTGCATTAAATGAGACAAAGGGGATAGAACTTGATTTAGAGCAAATAACTGGGAAGCATCAACCAACAGCTGAAAAGTGGGAACTACAAGATAAGGTGAATCATTTTACAGAGAAAGCTTATGAAAACTTTGCAACAGGTCTAAAAATTCATGATGATTTAGAAGCCATTTATATTAATGAAATGAACTTCGAACGAGCGGATAAGTTAGCCGAAACTTTTATTCAAGGTTTATTGTCTTCAGCCACAACCTTGAATAGAGATGCGCAGGTATACCACCGCTTATTTGGTACGAATACACCGAATGGAGTTGTTAATGAGGTCCCGCATTTAATCGAAAACCTTTCTAATGTTTATTATATTAAAGGAAGAGCAGGTACTGGAAAATCAACCTTTATGAAAAAAATTGCAAAAGCATGTGAAGAGCGTGGGTATGATGTGGAGTTGTATCATTGTAGCTTTGACCCCAAAAGCTTAGATATGGTTCTCGTCCTTGAGCTTGGATTTTGTATATTTGATAGCACGGATCCACATGAATTTTTTCCAGCTCGTGATGGTGAAAAGGTAGTGGATTTGTATGTGGAAGCTGTTACTCCAGGTACTGATGAAAGGTTTGCAACGAAAATTGATACGGTGAATCGTAATTACAAATCGTATATGAAAAAAGGGATTCAGGATTTAGTGGAGGCAGGTAAAGCTTTTGAAGAATTGGAACAACATTATATCATTACAGATCGAGTTATCGAAAAAGCGGTCGAGTCTATACAAGACATAATTAAATAGTAAATGAAAAACAATCCAGATACAATCAGCTCTGGGTTGTTTTTTGTTCAATGTAAATGGGATTTAGTCAGTTATAAAAAGAAGACGGGCAACTGATTTGACATTTTCGACCTCATGCAGTCTGCCTGATTTATCTTGTGAATAGATAACGAGACGCATTGTATTGGAACAGATATTAATGATTGCATAGTAACTTCTTATCCTGCTAGTGCTCCAGCCTTTATTAGATTATTTGCATTATATCATACCCTGGATTCATATAGATTAACTTGCTTTTAAAGAGAAAATTACAATTCCCCGCCTTTTTAAGGGAAAACAAATATAATAATTAGCTTGATTTATTTTTCAAAGTAGAATAGCCAAGTCCAGCTCCAGCGCCCAACGACTAGCGAGACTTCCCTCACCTCATGACACGATAAAGAAGACTTGCCGATTGGCTGTGTCAGAGGCTTAGTCGCACTTATACCCTGGCGGTGAAAGTCAACACCGTCTCTAGGTAAAAGGATGGCCGATTAAAATCAGGCTACGCCTAACATCGGCATACCCCTAAAGGGGCGTGTTTCCTTTATCTCCTGCGTAGGAATGTTCGACTCGTCGAACCACCCCAAAGTTCGGGGCGCAGTCCGTACGTCGCTACCCGGGCGCTTCCGCTTTTGAATACAAAGCATGAAAAGATGTGTCCGTGCATAGGATATATAAACCGCTGCATAGATGGAGGGAGTAGCTGATGAATATATTAAATAAGGCGAGAGACTATAGGGAAGAAGAAAATCGTTTAAAATGGGAAGGTACATTTGAAGAATATTTAGAGATTGTTAAAGAGAGACCAGAAGTCGCACAGACAGCACATTCTCGTGTATATCATATGATTAAAAGCTCAGGGGTTACTGAAAAAGACGATAAGAAAATGTTCCACTTCTTTGGGGAAGGAATTTTTGGATTAGAGACGGCCATTGAACGATTAGTAGAAGAGTATTTTCATCCAGCGGCTAAAAGGTTAGATGTAAGAAAGCGGATATTATTATTAATGGGTCCAGTAAGTGGTGGGAAATCGACCATCGTCAGTATGTTAAAGCGAGGACTTGAGCAATATTCACGTACTGAAGAAGGAGCAGTATATGCGATAAAAGGCTGCCCAATGCATGAGGATCCGCTTCATTTAATTCCACAGCATTTGCGAGAAGATTTTTATGAAGAGTATGGTATCCGAATTGAAGGGAGCTTATCACCATTAAATACAATGCGACTTGATCAGGAGTATGGTGGCCGTATTGAAGATGTGAAGGTGGAGCGAATATTCTTCTCAGAGGATAAACGTGTTGGGATTGGAACGTTCAGTCCATCTGATCCGAAGTCGCAGGATATCGCTGATTTAACCGGGAGTATTGATTTCTCTACGATTGCAGAATATGGATCTGAATCCGATCCACGGGCATATCGTTTTGATGGAGAATTAAACAAGGCAAATCGAGGCATGATGGAGTTCCAAGAGATTTTAAAAAGTGATGAAAAGTTCCTTTGGCATTTATTATCTTTGACTCAAGAAGGAAATTTCAAGGCTGGGAGATTTGCGTTAATTTCCGCTGATGAGCTTATTGTGGCGCATACCAACGAATCGGAATATCGTTCCTTTATAGCAAATAAGAAAAATGAAGCATTGCATTCTCGAATTATTGTAATGCCGATTCCATATAATTTAAGAGTTAGTCAGGAAGAACGAATCTACGAGAAAATGATTAAAGAAAGTGATATTGCGGATGTTCATGTGGCACCACATGCACTTCGAGCTGCTGCGATATTTTCAATCCTGACAAGATTGAAGGAATCGAAGAAACAAGGAATTGACCTTGTGAAGAAGATGAGGCTTTATGATGGCGAAAGTGTTGAAGGGTTTAATCAAGTGGATACAGAAGAGTTAAAGAAGGAATTTCAGGATGAAGGAATGTCTGGAATTGACCCTCGTTATGTCATTAACCGGATATCCTCAACGATAATTCGTAAGGAAGTGCCATCGATTAATGCATTAGATGTATTGCGATCGTTAAAGGATGGACTTGATCAACATCCGTCTATTTCAAAGGATGATTTGGAAAAATATATGAATTACATTGCGGTAGCAAGAAGAGAATATGATGAGATTGCGAAGAAAGAAGTACAAAAAGCGTTTGTTTACTCGTATGAAGAATCAGCTAAAACGTTGATGGATAACTATTTGGATAACGTGGAAGCGTACTGCAATAAAAATAAATTACGTGATCCACTTACTGGAGAGGAAATGAGTCCAGACGAAAAGCTGATGCGATCGATTGAGGAACAAATTGGGATCTCAGAAAATGCGAAAAAGGCATTTCGTGAGGAAATTCTTATTCGACTTTCTGCTTATGCAAGAAAAGGAAAACGATTTGATTATAATTCACATGAACGTTTGCGTGAAGCAATTCAGAAGAAACTATTTGCAGACTTGAAGGATGTTGTAAAAATTACGACATCATCGAAAACACCAGATGAGTCACAATTGAAAAAGATAAATGAAGTCATTGCACGTCTCATCGATGAACATGGCTATAACTCTGTGTCTGCTAACGATTTATTACGCTATGTTGGTAGTTTGCTAAATCGATAATGTGTGAAGAAAAAATGCGAACAGGGCTGACTTAATGTTAGTCCTGTTTTCACTTTTTGGAGGGTTGATATGAGAGAGGCTGCACTTAGATAAACTTTATGAAAACTGCATATCTATAAATGAAATATTGATTATTCTTTTGTTTTTATACTAGATTTCTTGAATTAGTGGCAATAACTTGTTTCTCTCTGCATAGTATAAAGAAAGTATATTTTCATAATAAGAGATTGAAAATTCAAATAGGAGAGGATACAAATGACTGAAGAAAATGAGCATAACTTTGTTGTCTCCCAGGAAAACTGGTCTCTCCATCGGAAAGGTTATCAGGATCAGCAACGTCATATTGATAAAGTGAAAGATGCGATCAAAAATAACTTGCCAGACCTTATTAGTGAAGAGAATATTATTATGTCCAATGGGAAAGACGTCATTAAAATTCCGATTCGATCTTTAGATGAATATAAGATACGTTATAACTATGAAAAATCGAAACATGTAGGGCAAGGAAATGGCGATTCCGAAGTAGGAGATGTAATTGCTCGTGATCCGAATGCGGATGCGAACGGGCAAAAAGGTGCAGGAAATGGAAAGAAGGCAGGAGAAAATCCAGGAACCGATTATTACGAAACAGAGGTTTCGATTGCAGAAATAGAAAATGCGCTATTTCCAGATTTAGAACTTCCAAACCTAAAGCAGAAGGAATCGGCAGAAATCACAACAGAGAAAATTGAATTTAATGATGTTCGAAAAAAAGGGTTAATGGGAAATGTGGATAAAAAACGAACCATTTTAACAGCACTGAAACGCAATGCAAGAGATGGAGAAGCGAAAATCACACCAATTTATAATGAAGATTTACGTTTTAAGACATGGAACGAAGTGATTAATCGAGAATCAAAAGCAGTTGTCATTGCCATGATGGATACGAGTGCATCGATGGGAAATTTCGAAAAGTATATGGCGCGAAGCTTTTTCTTTTGGATGAATCGCTTTTTGCGAACAAAGTATGAAACAGTGGAATTTGCATTTATTGCACATCATACGGAAGCAAAAGTAGTTTCAGAGGAAGCATTCTTTTCGAAGGGAGAGAGCGGTGGAACAATCTGCTCGTCTGCTTATAAAAAAGCGTTAGAGCTGATAGAAGACAAATTTAGTCCATCCCGTTATAATATCTATCCATTTCATTTTTCAGATGGAGAAAATATTAGCTCAGACAATGCAACATGCATCAAGCTCGTAAAAGAAATTATGGATGTTTCCAATATGTTTGGCTATGGAGAAGTAAATGGGTATAACCGTTACTCCACATTAATGAATGCATATAAAAATATTGATGATCCAAAATTTCGATATTACGTGTTAAAGGAAAAAGGCGATGTTTATCATGCGATGAAAAGCTTTTTCCTAAAAGGTGCAGCCACAGTTTAACAAAGTAAGAAATTCGTTGTTTATATCGATGGAAAATATACAAACAGAGGAATTCACACAGCCAATGTGTGAATTCCTCTGTTTCTAACTATTATCATTACGAAACACTTAATGATAGTAGTTGCTGTTTGATTTATTGAATACAACCAAATAAATTACAAACCCTAGCACTAAAAATACAAAACAACCTATAATATAAATTAGTCGGATTTCAAATAGTTCAGCAGCTATCCCAATAGTTGCTGTAAACAGAATGATTAAGAAAGCCTCTAAAATTCCTAACACACTTGAAAATCTCCCCATAATATCTACTGATACATTATTTTGATAAAAAGTTAAAAAGCCAGTGTTTGCAAATGACAGTGCAAATGTTAAAGTAAAAAATCCTATAGCGGCCCAGATGAAATTATGTGAAAAAGCAAAGATTAAATAACCAGCTGGTGTAAAAAGGGAACCAAGACCAATTAGAATATTTAGCTTTAATTGTTTAGTGAATAAAGTGTTTATGAATGATCCTACAATAATTCCCATTCCTGCAACAGTTACAAGGAATCCATAGGAGCTTTCAGATAAAGAAAGTATTTCGGTTGCGAATGCGGCTTCTAAAGAATCTAAAGCAGTCATAAGTACTGTAATTCCACTAAAGAAAACATAAATCAAAGTCACATAACGATTTGATTTGCTAAAACGAAGAACTTTTTTCCAGTCATTTACAATTAAAGTAATGGTAACTTTTTCTGAAAGGTCATCCTGTTTTCTTCGTTCTAGATTTGGAAGTAAAAGAATAATGATTGCAGATAAACATAATGCTATAGCATTTAATTGAATGGCTAAATTTGGAGTCCCAAGTATAAAGAGGAACCCTGCAATGGAAGGGCCTAGTATAAAACCACAAGAATTTATAAAGTTTCTCAGTGCATTAAACCTTTGCCTATCGTCTTTGGGGATCACCCTTGTCATATAAATCATAGAAGCTGGCGCAAACAGGGAGCTTGCTATATTAATGGCAAAAGCAAAAGTATAAATGAGAACTAGTGAATCGATATAAGCTAATGTAAATATAAATATTGCTCGAATTAAATCTAAGAATATCATTAAACTTCTTTGGTTTATTCGATCAATAAAACTTCCAGCCCAAAAATTAGTACATAAAGTTGCAACTGGAATAAGGATATAAAGAAATGATATGGCTAAGGGAGATCTTGTCATGTCCAATACAATTAAGTTCAATGAGATTAAATAAACCCATGCACCTAAATTTGAAACACCGATTCCTAACAAAAGTAAAAGAGGGTATTTCCACTTCACGAGATCAACTCCTAAATCTAGAATTATTTTGCGAACAAAAAAGTCTCACCCCCAAGGTTAATAACCTTGGGGACGAGACTCTTTGAATTTAGAAGTTCGTGGTGCCACCCCAGTTTATTTCTGTATCTCCACAGAAACCTTTTCGAGTACGAAATATACTCTATCTCTATAACGGGAGAACCCGACACATCATCATAATCGATAAGAATAATCCTATGTGCAGCTCTAAGTTTTGGTTCAATGTGCTATTACATCCTCCATTTCCAGCTACTGGAGTTCTCTGTTATGCTTGAACACATTTACTCTTCTCTTCATTGCCTTTTAATATAGAGTTATTTTACTATAATTGACCGAATAAAAAAAGAATTATTAAAGGAACAAAAATCAAATGATTGATCCTTTAAAATTTATTACTATTTTTTCGATTGAAAGTGATAAATGTATATGCTGTCACATATAAAACTTCTTTAGATTCTTGCTTAATCGTATAAACTGTTTACCGAGGCTTACGATTTGTTGGACATTTTTCTTCTGACATATCATAAACTATATAAAGCACTTGTGGAGGGATGAAGTTGACACAATCAAAAGAGCTAAAGTTTGCAATTGAAGAAATCACAGAAATTGCAACTGGTTTTGGGCTTGATTTTTACCCGATGCGTTATGAAATTTGTCCAGCAGATATTATTTATACATTTGGTGCATATGGAATGCCAACACGGTTTACGCATTGGAGCTTTGGAAAGCAATTTCATAAAATGAAGCTTCAATACGATCTTGGGCTAAGTCAAATATATGAGCTAGTAATCAATTCTGACCCATGTTATGCCTTTCTGCTCGATACAAACAGCTTGATACAAAATAAATTAATTATCGCACACGTACTAGCTCATTGTGATTTTTTCAAAAACAATGTGCGCTTCTCAAATACGAGGAGAGATATGGTTGAGAGCATGACAGCTACTGCAGAACGAATTGCTGATTACGAGATGCTGTATGGGAAAGATGAGGTGGAGAGTTTCTTAGATGCAATTCTGTCGATTCAAGAACACATCGATCCATCGATTATTCGTTCGAAACTACCTATAGTAGACGAGGATGAAGTGGAAGAAGAGCAACGAACAAAAAGTCCATATGACGATTTATGGAGTTTAGACGAGAAACGAATCGACCCAAAACCGAAAGTTAGAAAACGACTAAAAAAACTGCCGCCTAAGCCTGAAAAGGACCTATTACTATTTATTGAAGAGCACAGTCGTGAATTGGAGGATTGGCAACGTGATATTTTAACAATGATGCGTGAAGAAATGCTCTATTTCTGGCCACAGCTCGAAACGAAAATCATGAACGAAGGTTGGGCATCCTATTGGCATCAGAGAATTTTAAGAGAAATGGATTTAACAACCGATGAGACGATTGAATTTTCCAAGTTAAATGCTGGGGTCGTTCAGCCATCACGTACTTCGATTAATCCCTATTATCTAGGAATAAAAATATTCGAAGATATTGAAGAACGTTATAATAATCCGACTGAGGAAATGCAATACCGAGGTTACAAGCCGAATGCCGGCAGGGAGAAAATTTTTGAGGTTCGGGAGATTGAATCAGATATTTCATTTATCCGCAATTATTTAACGAAGGAACTTGTCGAACGGGAGGATATGTATTTATTTGAGAAAAAGGGAAGAGATT
This sequence comes from Oceanobacillus sp. FSL W7-1309, assembly GCF_038002145.1. Lineage (NCBI taxonomy): Bacteria > Bacillati > Bacillota > Bacilli > Caryophanales > Bacillaceae > Oceanobacillus > Oceanobacillus sp. FSL W7-1309. Next base: position 156,531 of record NZ_JBBOBX010000001.1, on the reverse strand, counting down.
ACCGAATAACGCAGAAGGATTATGAACAGGTAAGGGATCAGCTCATATCGATTCGGGTAAATGGTGGTTTTCCATATATTGTCGTGGAGGATGGAGATTATCTGCGTAACGGTGAATTATATCTCGTTCATGGGTATGAAGGAACAGAATTAGATATTCGATATTTAGAGCATGTAATGCCATATGTTTATCAGCTATGGGGAAGACCAGTTCATATGGAGACGGTAATTGAAGGAAGGGAAACGGTGTTTACCTATGACGGAAGAGAAGTATCAAAACGAGGGAAATAGAATTGATAGATTGGCTTAAAAAATTATTAAAGGTTGGGCGAGCTAATGCAAGGTAAAAGAGACTTGACTGTTTAAGTCTCTTTTACTGTATATTTCATTATTGATTATCTCACTCTTTGTCTTCTCATCCATTGTGTGGCTATCCATTTTTCCCCTGCAATTACGGGCGCTCCACCATGTAAGGTCTGTTCATTTAAGGTGTGATTGGTATAGAAATATTCAAAGTACACTGCCATTCCCTTTTTTGGAGAAACAGTAAAATTCAACTCCGGAAAGTAGGTTTCTCCACCTTGTTCGACCTCATTTAAATACATGACCATTGTACTGATTCGGTTGTTTTCGGATGCTTTGCTTGTAGCTGAAAAGTAATCAAAATGAGCTTTATACTCTTGTCCAGGCGTATAATTTAGAATTTGAAGCCCTTCAGCATGTTCTACGGGGACGTTCATAATATTGGATACTCTTTTTTCAATAGTAGACAGAATGCTGTGTTCAGTGCCTTCAAAAAACATACCGCTGCTTGTCCGAATGTCATTTACTTCCCGTGAATAGCCGATTTTTGAACGATGCATGTTATCTTTTGATAATCGAATGAGTTCGTCGCACTCTTCATCGCTCAAAACATTCCCTAGTACTACCACGAGCGGTTCTTCTAGACGAGCTACGATATGAATCTCTCGATCTTCTGTTTGAAACCGATTTCCAATATGATGAAAAATAGTTTGTTCGTGTACCTTTGTCAACGTGCATCGACTCCTCAAATGAGCTTAATTTCGGAACAGAGTTTTCTAGATTAGTGCTCCAATATTATTATACTATAAATATCTGTTTCTTTTGTAAATTACCTTCTTTAATTATCGGTAATGGTCAGTTCAAGAAGAAAATAAATTGATTATAAGAGGAAATTTAATAGGGAAAATAACGGTAATGAATTTATTGAGCTAGGAGTTTTTTAAAAACATGAGGGTAATTGAGGGATAGTTTAGAACTATGACAAAAATATAATCGTAATTCCTGATAAGAGGTTTTTCTCTTACTACTTGTTTTACATCGGCCTCTAAAATCTAAATCTATTTAGTAATCTCTAGCAGCTAGCGCAATTGAGAAAACGGGACGGAGAGATCAAAGGGCCTAACCCTCTGTCCCCGTCATTCTAAAAATTTATTTCTGTAATGACTCAAGGCTAACAAAGGGAAAATATATTGGTAACTATGATAATGAATGTAAAATCCTCCTGCCATTCCTTGCCCTGCTGGATAGGATAAGGTCCAACCCTTTTTATTTGAAGTGTCCAGCAAAAATTTTACTCCCGCCAATATTTCTGGTGTGACATTATCAGATGCCGCAATAAGCGTATCTAATGCCCAGGCAGTATGTGTTAATGTGCTGACCCCGAGTGGTGTATAGGATTGATTGATATCACTATAACAAGATTCTCCCCATCCTCCATCTTGATTTTGAATGCTTATCAGCCATTTTAACGATCTTTGAACGGAAGAATTCTCGGTATCAACTCCAGTTGAAATCAACCCGGTTATGGCTGCCCATGTTCCATAAATATAACAAATTCCCCATCTTCCATACCAAGAACCATTTTTTTCTTGATTGTTCCTTAGCCAATTCACTCCATTTTTTATCGCGTTATGATTTTTAGACAAATTGGTGAAGTTGCCGAAAAACTCCAGGGTCCTACCTGTTAAATCTGCGGAAGAGGGATCTGTTAATAAATATTCAGCCCCTTCAATTGGAATAAGCTTTACAATATGTTTATCCACATTTTTTTCGAAAGCAGCCCAGCCGCCATCATAATTCTGCATGGAAAAAATCCAGTTGATTCCTCTGTCCCAAGCCTGTCGGTAAACGACCTCATGTTGTACTAAAACAGTGATAGATCGTAATGAAGCCGTTGTATCGTCTATATCTGGGTTCAAGGTGTTCTTATCAGAAAATCCCCATCCGCCCGGGGTTTTCGTTGGATTATGAATCGCCCAGTCACCGTAACGATACTGTTGATGGGAAAGTAAGTAGTTATTTGCTTGCCCGATCATTGGATCGTCCCAGGCAATACCAGCGCCTTGTAATGCATAACTGATTAAGGATGTGTTCCAGACGTTTGCCGTTGTGTATTGCATATGCGTTTTGCCGTCAATTTGACAGGCCATGCCTTTCAATCCCTCTACTGCTTTTTTTATGATTGGGTCGTTTTTGGGAAATCTGAGAGCTAATAACGAAAAGATCATCAGAAAGGTAGAACTAAAATAATTGTAAAAGGTCCCATCCGATTCGATTCGGTCTAGCATATATTTTTTCGTCTGTTGTATGGCCATGTTATGGATGTATTCGGGGAACCCAAGGATATTTTTAATACCTTGTTGAATAAAGGAATAAAAGGAGCGCCACTCCCCAGATCGATTTAGGAAGAATTCGTCATTTTCTGCATTTCCCCTTGAAAGAAACAAATCAGAAAGATCGGGGCTTCTATTCGTTTTCATCACAAATTTTTGATCGGCTAAGATTAATATCGGTGCAATGTTCGTTCTTCCATAAACGGAAAAATCGAAAAAATTAATAGGGAATGACAATGGCAAAAGAATAAATTCAACAGGCATTGGAAAGAAACTAGGCCATTTATATTGACCGGTTAGAGCGAGCATGATTTTGGCAAGCATATGACTTTTTTCAATACCGCCCCATGCCAAAATACACCTTCTTGCAGCTTCCATTTCTTTATCATCCTTATTTCGGTAACCAGAATATAAAAGTGCATAATAAGCTTCAACGGTAGCAGTTAAATTTCCGTTTTTTTCATCATAAAAAAGTTTCCAGGATCCGTTTTTCTCCTGTCTGCTAAGTATTCTTTCGACTAAAGCCTGGATGAGCTTTTCATCATTTATTTCCAAGGTACGAAGCAAAATAATCATATAGGCATCCGTAGAGACGCCTGTTTCAAAAGGATAATCCCAGGATCCATCAGAGGATTGATCATTTTTTAATACCTCGATGATTCGATTGATTTCATCTGTTATTTTGCTTTTCACAATGACACCTCCAAACAGCTATATCATTTTATTCCATCCCTATTGTAAAAATTCCAAAATCCTAGAATACAGCTTGTTGCTTTTATAACTTTTCATCATTTATTCTCATACATATCCATAACATAGTTAGTAAAGGAGTGATACTCCATCATTGGATTTTTAACAAAGAAATTGGCCAGTCAACCAATTACTCCTGAACTAGCAGCAATAAAAAAGGAATTAACGAAGAAGTCGAGACCCACGATTCATGAAAATAAATTAAATGCTGTGGAACATGAATTATTCGAATACATTCATCGTGAAACGAAAAAAAGAAATGTAAATAATGTGACCAGAACGAATGCCTACTTAGAATTTTATATAAGGTTCCCTGAAATCCACTGGGCCTTTCTAGGACATATGGTTTCTCGAAATGGTGGATGGAACATGACCGATTTAAAAGGAAGTCTATTATCCAGGCTATTATCTGAGGAGGAAAAGAAGGATTTTTTTACTTTTTTAGAGCGAGGCAATTGGTTAATCTTTCAGGACATTTATCCGCAATTACTGCTCTATGAAGAAAGTGTAAAAAGAAACACCAATCTTTTTTACCTTTTACCATTGTTTCATGTCTCCTTTTTCATGAGAGTAGTTTGGGATTATTTCTACCAAATCAAAGATCGACATCTTTTGACCGCCGCACTTATTGTCAATGAACAAAGCTATTTGGAGAAAAGAGTCATCCAAAATCCTTATTATCAATCCACTGTACTGGAAACACTGGAATATAAACTGCATGAGTTATTGGATTTAAACCAAATCATTTTTCCATCAATCGATGAAAAGGAGATAAGAATTATTGGTCAAACCATTCACCAATTTGCCTCTTTACATAACCGGATTTTGTTGGGAAAACGTTTGTATCAATTACTTTTTGATAAAGAAAACTATCTATCTATTTATAAGTGGGCGATTCAACACCCCCACACTGGATCAAGAAAAGATTTTTGGCCTCATTTATTTAATGATCTTGATGAATCCGTACCTGGGGGATCTTACCAGCGAAGAATAAAAAGCTGCTGCATCAAACCAAACGCCCCAAAATTATATAGTCCCATATTAAAGTTCGCATGGAATAATATAGAACAGAAAGAAGCTGAGAAAGGGGACTGGTATTTGAATTGGAAAGTAGTTCATTATTTAAAAATGGATATGTTTAAAGGAAATGGAGCTATTTATCATGAATATTGTAAAACCCTTGAGAAAATCGAATTTTCAATCCTCGCGAAAGAAGCATTATTACCGAAGAAATCACAGAATTAAAACCTATTTATCTGCCATTATTTTTGCATCACTTATAGGAACGTATTTAGATCTTTTGCTGGTGGGGGCAGGTCTGTATTCTTTTCCAAGGCGTCCGTTTTCCGAGCTATTTACAATAAATATCTTATTCACGCTTTGTATTCTTCCGTTATTTTCCCTTACCATTATTTTTGTATTGAAGAGGTTACATAAATTACCCAGGTACATTTTTCTTTTCCTTTGCAGTTTATTTGTATACATCGCAGAACAAATAGCAGAGCAATATGGTTTATTTATTCATTCTGTATATTGGAAACATGAATTTTCTCTTTTGGGTTACTTTCTCTTCCTTATCGTTATTTGGAGGTTTTATAGATGGTTAGAAAATTGACAGAGGGGGTCGGTCCTTCTAATTGATTTTAAAGGTAAATGAGGATACAAGGGTATGAGTAATTATTAAAAATTGTTTAGACACCAAGTCTACCACGAACCGCACAAAGTTATTATAAAGGATATTAGGAAAACATCCATAACGAAAGGCAGCTTTCTGGCTGCCCTTTTGTTATGAATTAATCTTGTCCTTTTTCCGGAAATACTCGTATAACGATTTTAAGCTATTAGCATCTAATTCAATATCATTCTCATATGCATATTTAACAGCATATCCGAGAGCGAGCGTCATTCCTCCGGCAATGCTTCCGCCTGCCACAGATCCAGCTCCAGGAATGAATTTAATGACTTGACGGAATAGCGTTTTTCCGATATTCCCCGTGATGGTTGCTATCGTTAGCTCTTTAGCGCGCTCTTTAGATAGTGGTTTTTCATAAAGCGTTGCTAGCTTAACCAATAGTGCAACCTGAATTCCGGTTAATGGAATAAAGTCTGAACCTGGTATTGGAGCAGCCCCAACAGCAGTTGCGGAGCCTGAAGCAGCTACAATCCACCTGTTAGCCGTAGAAGATTTTTCTTTTACAAGCCTCGCAAATTGTATTTCTTTATGTTTTTTTTTCAAAATAGCCATTATTTCATTTCGAAGCTTATCAATGTTTTCTCCTGTTCGAGAAGAAATAGGAACGACATTATATTTATTTTTCGTGTGCTGTTTTACATATTGGATAAGGCTTGGTATGTCATCTGCTGCATCGATTTTATTTAAAACAAAAAGGATGTTTTTATTTTCCTTTGAAATCATATCAAATGATCTCTTTTCACCTTCAGAAAAAACCGTTCCGGCTGCATTTAGAAAGAATAGGATGACATCTGCATTTTTATAAAATTTCATTGTTTCTTCCGAGTTATGACGATTAATATCATCCAGACCAGGTGTATCTGCGAAAATGATTTTGTCACGATATATATAGCGATCGATTCCTGTGGTCTCGCCTGGCTTCGCTCCAACCAAGGCAACCTCTTCACCGATTATCTGATTAATCGTTGATGATTTTCCAGTGTTTACATCCCCAATCATGGCAAATAATATCTCTTTATCCAACTGGGCATTGATTCGATCTGTTTCTTGTTTATATGCATTCTCAAATTCTTCATCGTTAAATTGTGTCAAGATATCACATCCTTAATCATTATTTTACCAGATTAGTGAAGTGTAGACACGTAAAAATTAAACTTGCTAATATATTAGGCTCAAACAGTTTCTTGTATTGACGATGCGATTTTTTGTTTGCTGCAGATAAGATAAAATGCGAACTAACTACTGTTTTTTTAAGTTTGAGCAGTTTCCGCCGTCCGGGATTGTTCCGAGCAGTCGCTTTCCGCGACCAGTGAGGCACCTTGAACTCGTTCTTCGGAGTTTCAATCTGGCAAACGGGTAAAAAATAGGAAAAATTCAACGATAGAAAGGCTGTCACGGCCGATTTGAGAATAAAAAAATAAGAAGAATCGACCGAGATAAGGCTTATCACGGCTGATTAGAAACCAAAACGGTGAAAAATCTACTTAGTAAAACATTTTAGGCAGAGATGAAAGTCAAGTTGACAACCCCAGCTACGGAAATTCAATTAGCAGTGCTCCAACCATAATTGCACGCTACTTCGCTTTCTCTTTCCAATAAACACAAAAAGCTGTCGTAAATAGTAAGTCTTCACAACAGCTTCATGTTAAATCTCTATTCTTTTAGTCCTTCTAATATCGAAAGGTTAATCATCCCATCAATGTTATTGCTTGAAACATATTCAGCTTCTAAGCTGATGTCTGCCATTTCTTGAATCACTTGCTCATTAACAGAGGTTGTAACTTCCAAGTTATTAAATGCTGCTTCTACTTCATCGGCATTAAGCTCTTGTCCTGTGAGTTCTTTCAAATGCTCAATAACTAATGCTTGGCTTTCCTCTGGGTTTTTCTGGATAAATTCTACTGCGCGAAGGTGAGCTTTTAAATAAGACTCGGTCAATGCGTCATTTTCCATAAAATTCTCCGAAGCAGCAACTACTGTATTCGTAGATTCTTTCCCCCATGCGAATTCATCCCAGTCAAGCAGTTTTTGTCCATTCGCTTGTGTTTCCAGCACATACCCCCATGGTTCCTGTGTTGCTGCAGCGTGTACGGAATCCTGTGAAAAAAGGGTGGTTGTGTCTGCGGGGGCAGCTGCATATAACTCAACAGTTCCACCACTTGTAGTCGGTGATAAATCAACCTCTTGCAGTGCTTTACGGAGCATCACATCCTGTGTGCTTCCAATAACAGGAATTGCAACGCGTTTTCCGTCTAAATCAGCAAGTTCGGTAACACCGCTGTCGTTATCGGCAACTAAGACAGCGCCGCCATTTACAGCACCAGATATAATGTGATAGCTTGGATCCTTTACATAGATGTTTAATAGTGGGCCAGGACCAACGGTACCAACATCAATTGTTTCTGTAGCCATTGCTTCCATAAATAACCCGCCATTTGTTACTGTCTTCGTTTTTAACGTAATATCCTCACCAAATTCTTCTTCAAAATAACCGTTCTCTAAACCAACAATTGTTGCAATATGTGTCAAATTCGGGAAGTAGCCAATGGTTACTTCATTCGTCTCATTTTCTTCTGAAGATCCGCCACACGCTGATAAGAATACCAACATAGCTGTAAAAGCTATGACCAGAATCGAATATCTACTCAATTTTTTACCCCTCCAAATGAAATACATAGTTTCATAGATTCAGAAGTTTTAGGAAGACAATCCCCATTTTTTCTGAACACTTCGATCAAGCTTTGTGAAAACAACATTGTCAATAATTGTTCCAATAATTGCGATGATAATCATCACAGATATAACTAAATCCATTTGACCTAACGAACGTCCTGTTTCAAGTAAATGACCAAGTCCACCACCAGCACCAAGTAATTCCCCGGCCATTAACGCACGCCAGGAAAACGCCCAAGCTAACCGCATGCCAGAAATAATTTGTGGGACGGATGCAGGGATAATCACAGTTCGCAATAAATGAAATCCACTAGAACCAAACGTTTTCGCAACCCGTTGATAGAGGGTAGGTACATTTTTAAATCCGCTCGTCGTATTCATGGTCATCGTCCACGTTGCACCAATTGTGACAACAAACAGGATCGCTGTTTCTCCAAGACCGAACCAGACAATTGCAAGTGGCAGCCACACAATACTAGGAATGGACTGTAATGCAACGACTAGAAATCCTAGTGTCTCATCAACAATTTTAAAACGCCATATTAAATAACCAAGGAATAGTCCAAGCGTTGATGCGATAATAAATCCAAAGAGCAGTCGCCCAATACTGCGAAACATGGCTTCTGTTATTTGTCCACCAGTAATTCCTGTGAAAAGTGTTTCGAGCACCTGGAGTACTCCGGGAAACATAAAGTCCGGAACGGATGAAAGTCTAGATGCCACTTCCCATATCACCGCTAGAATCCCGATGAACAGAACCCGTCTTAAAGCTGTAATCATCTCCAAGCTCCTCCCTTAGCACTTTTTCCATTTCTTCTTCTAATGCAGCAAGAATCTTTTGTTCCAAATCAAGTGTAATACTATCTGGGGTTACTCCGTCTTGCGTGGTTTGAACAGTAAACGTTGTTTTAATTTTTCCCGGTCGCGTCCCCATTACAATAACTTTTTGAGATAAAAGCACTGCTTCACGTATATTATGCGTAACAAATAAAACAGTCACTTTCGTTGTTCTCCATATCTCAAGTAATTCGTGATGAAGCGTCATTCTTGTTTGTTCATCCAATGCAGCGAATGGTTCATCCATTAATAAAATATCAGGATCCATAACAAGAGCTCTTGCAATTGACACACGATGCTTCATTCCGCCAGATAATTGATGCGGATAGGCACCAGCATAGTTGCTTAAATGAACAAGCTTCAGCATTTCTTTTGCCTTTTGTTCCGCCTCTTTTTTCGGTGTTTTTTTCAAAAGTAATCCATACATTACATTGTCCAGCACGGTTGCCCAAGGAAAAAGCCCATCCTCTTGAAACACAACAACACGATCTGGACCTGGATTATTTACAGGTTCTCCAGCCACTTCAATTTTGCCCTTTGTCGCTTTATCCAGACCGGAAATTAAATAAAGTAATGTAGACTTTCCGCAACCAGAAGGACCGACAATCGAAACAAACTGGCCTTTTTCAATATCAAAGCTTATATCATCCAAAACCTTCAATTTATCGTTTGTATTATGTTGAAAACTTTTTTCAACACCCTTTAAAGTGAGATACACTATATTCACCGCCTTTATATAATTCATAGTAATATTATAGGTTTTATTATAATATGTAGCCAACGCTTAAATTTGTCAACTAAATATTATTAAGCGATTTCATTGACAGTGTTTTGTTTGGACGATAAACTAATAGTGAAAGAATTGTTTATGTTATAATGGTTTTAACTATATACAAAGTGAGGCGAAGCAAATGAGTAATTCAATGGATCAAAAAAACAGTCAGCTTGGTCAAATCCTTACTGATATGGGCCGTGTAATGGTTGCGTTTTCAGGTGGAGTGGACAGTTCATTTCTATTAAAGCGTGCCCAGCAGGAACTAGGTGACGATGTGCTAGCAGTAGTAGTAGCATCAGAGCTTTTCCGACAAGAGGAATTCGATGGAGCAGTAGAGCTTGCTGAAAAAATGGGTGTACGTGTCCTAAAAACAGAAATGAAAGAATTAGATAATCCAGCAATTGTAGCAAATACGCCAGACAGCTGGTACCATAGTAAAAAAATGCTTTACGTGCGGCTGAATGAATTAGCTGAAGAGCTAGGTTACCCGTATGTATTGGATGGCATGATAATGGATGATATGGATGATTTTCGGCCAGGCCTGAAAGCGAGAACGGAAGAAGGCGCACGCAGTGTCTTACAAGAAGTTGGCCTTTATAAAAACGAAATTCGAGAGCTATCAAAGCAATTGGAAGTACCTGTTTGGAATAAGCCTGCGTCTTGCAGTCTAGCATCTCGATTCCCATACGGAACAGAAATTAATCGTCAAAAAATTAACCAAGTTAATGAGGCGGAGCTTTTCCTGATTAAGCTTGGATTTGATATGGTACGTGTACGTTATCATGAAAATGTTGCAAGAATTGAAGTTACAGAAGATTCAATAGTAGATTTACTCAACCAACGCGAGCAAATCCAATTAAAACTTGTATCATTAGGTTTTGATTATGTATCTGTTGATTTAAAAGGCTATCGAACAGGAAGCATGAATGAAGTATTGCCGAAAGAGCAATTAGAAACTGAGGTAGGTTAAAAAAGAAGAGAGCCGTTCGTTACCTAATAGGTGCGGACGGTTCTCTTCTTTTAATCAAATACGAGTATTTCCAGTTTCTGATTATCGATTCATCTGTAGAAATAACTGTTGGTATGCGGTAGCTTCTTCTTGTTGCCCGAGCCGATTATAAATTTTTGATAAGTACGACACTGGCTTTGGATTATTTGGATGCATTTCCATTTCCCATTTGAAGCAGTCGATCGATTTTTCTAATTGCTGAAAATGAACATAGAGTTCGCCCAGCGCAAATTGCTGATCGGGGTCTTCTGTCATTGTTTGCATCTTTCTTAGCTTTTGTTCGATAGGTAAATGGAAATTGGCTTTACGAAAAGCCTCGGTCCAGTCTAAAATATCATGAAGAGAATAATGGTTAAAAAATGCAGTAACGAATGGTGTGACTAACTTATCTAATATACGGGCATCGAAGCTGCATAATGTAAGCAATCTTGTTTTAGACAATTGATAGTGAGAAGAGAGCACATCGGAATCAGCTTGCTCAAATCGGGTGATAATAGCGTCCATTTGTTCAGGGGTTGGTTGGAAATCAGTCTTAAATAGGAAGTGAACGAAGTCATTTGCCTTTCCAGTGGATAAAAGCAGTTGCATACTCTTTTCTCGAATGGCAGCGTGCTGCTTTAGTTGTTGTAAAATTAAAAGCTGATCGTCTAAAGAGAAGTTTTCTAATAGAAATATGACGGTGGAGTTGTTTTCTTCTGAATCATGTAATTGGAGCAATTCACTTCTTACTGCAAGTTCATCAAGAAGGCGGTTTTGCTCACGATATAATTGAAAGAGTAATTTTAGGAAGGTTTGATTACCTTTATTACCTTTAAAACTTTCGAAAGAAGCTTCGAAATAAATTGGGTCCTTTTCGTAAAGGGTTGTCATGTTTTGATAGATTGGTTTATAAGTTTGAAATTGCAAGTTGTGCAGCATATCATGAGCAAATTTATTATTTGGATATGCAAGGCTGTAGCAATTCAACAGTTTATAGGCAGCGAAATGTTGGCCATTTCTGCGATATTCATAAAATGTTTGTCTAAATAATTTATGGGTGGATTCCAATTTTATAAATGAATCGAAATAGGAAAAGATAAGCGCAGTTTCAAGCGTTGTGTATTTTTTTTGAATGCTTTTATAAAGCTGATTAAATGAAATGAGGTGGAAGGATTTCTGTTTTTTGATTAGAGTCCTAGTAATTGGATGCTCACCCAGGTAGCGAATACCATTCTTAAATGCTTGATGAACATGAGAGTTAATTTTAATTTGATTACGTTTTGCCCCGTTAATAAAATTATTTTTATAAAAAATCAAATAATAATAGTTGCTATTTTTATCGGTGGCTTCTAACACTTTGCTCTGTTTGTAGAAAACAAGCTGGGTTGCTGTTAGGTGTATTTTTTTCTTGTTCAACTGGACTTGAAATTGCATTTTCGTCATCGTAGAACCTCCTCCTAGTTAATTCTATCTTACCATACTTAATCGATATCCTCGAATTTTGATATTTCTAATCCTATTCTGATATAATGATTAGGAGTTAGTATCAGGTTCTAAATGGAGGTTATAAAATGAAAAAGGAACATTTAATTGCACCGGAAATGTATAATATTGTGATGGAAATAGAAAAATACGCCAATGAATCAGATCGAAAGGCAATTATATGGGAAGATGAACAGGGGAACAGAAAAGAAATTACATATCAAGTACTTATGCGAAATGCAAACCGGATTGGAAATACTTTTCTTGAACATGGGCTTAAGAAAGGTGATAAATTATTGGTCATGATGCCCCGGATTATCGAGACCTATGAAGTGTATCTTGCTGCATTAAAGGCAGGAATTATTATTATCCCTTCTTCAGAAATGCTGCGAACAAAAGATTTGCAATACCGGATTACGCACGGAGAAGTACGGGCTATTGTAAGTTATGCTGATTATGTAGATCAATTCAAAACTATAGAAGAGTATCCAACACTTATGAAGTTTTCTGTTGGTGAAAAAGCTGAAGATTGGAGTCTGCTTGATGAAATAAAAGAAAATGCATCAGATGAGCTAGAAATGGTAGCAACTACAAGAGATGATATCGCATTTTTACCTTACACTTCTGGAACAACAGGTAATCCTAAGGCAGTTATGCATTCTCATGGTTGGGGGTATGCACATATGCAAACAGCTCCAGCAAACTGGTTGAGTATACAAAACGGTGATACTGTTTGGGCAACTGCAGCTCCAGGTTGGCAAAAATGGGTATGGAGTCCGTTTTTATCTGTACTCGGTTCTGGTGCGACAGGCTTTGTCTATAACGGGAAATTTAGTCCAAAAAAATACCTAACCTTATTAGAGGATAATCAAGTCAACGTATTCTGCTGTACACCGACAGAATATAGACTAATGGCGAAGTTAGATAACCTTTCTGAATACAGCCTTTCAGCATTACATAGTGCAGTTTCTGCCGGAGAACCATTGAATCGTGAAGTGATTGACAAGTTCGAAAAATATTTTGGCGTTACCGTTCGTGATGGCTACGGTCAAACGGAGAATACACTGCTCCTTGGATTTTTAAAAGGAATGAAAGTAAAGCCTGGATCGATGGGAAAACCAACACCGGGAAATGGTGTGCAGCTAATTGATGAGGACTGTAATCCAGTTCCTGTTGGAAAAGTTGGAGATATTGCAATTCCGCTAGATACACCAGCATTATTTAAATCATATTATAAGGATCCAGAGCGTACCAAAAAATCGCAACGAGGTAATTTTTACATTACAGGAGACCAAGCCAAAATAGATGAGGAAGGCTATTTCTGGTTTGAGGGTAGAAACGACGATATTATCGTGAGCTCTGGTTATACAATTGGACCGTTTGAGGTAGAAGATGCATTGACAAAGCATCCAGCGGTAAAGGAATGTGCAGTAGTTGCAAGCCCAGATGAAATTCGGGGGAATGTAGTAAAAGCATTTATTGTTTTGCAAGATCGTGAAGATGCGGATAACCCAAATCTAATAAAAGAATTACAAAACCATGTGAAGCAGTCAACTGCACCATATAAATATCCAAGAAAAATTGAATTTATTGAGGAACTTCCCAAAACTTCTTCCGGAAAAATTCGCCGGGTGGAATTGAGACAATATGAAAAAAATAATGCATAAAAACAATAAGACGAAGAGATGATCAATCTCTTCGTTTTGTTCATTTCATTGAATTAGTCATGATAAAATAGAAAAAGGAGTGTGGAAAAATGAAAATAGTTGATACACATTGTGACGCGCTTTTAAAGTTGCAGCTTTCGAAAAGAGGGCAATATGGAAACCAGTTATCTCTGGATTTTCGTACAGCCCCTGAATTACAAACGAATTTATTCCGTTTAACGAAGGGAAATGTCATGCTTCAATTTTTTGCTGTCTTTATTCCACCGCATGTACCATCAGATGAAAAGTGGCAGCATGCTTTAGAACAAATTGATCTATTTCATACGGAGATTATCAATAAAAACCCAAAGATGAAGCATATTAAAAAATGGAACGAACTAGCTTCCCTGAAGCCAGGGGAAATTGGTGCAGTCTTGACATTAGAAGGAGCCGATGCATTTGGCAATGATTTAATGAAGCTTCGGCAGCTATATCGCTTTGGTGTTCTATCTATTGGGTTAACGTGGAATAATGCCAATCTTTGCGCGGATGGTGCAGAAGAGCCTCGTGGCGGTGGATTAACATTGTTCGGTAAAGAGGTCGTTCAATTGAACAATGCTCAAAAGGTGTTTACAGACGTTGCACATTCAACAGTGAACGGATTTTGGGATATTATTGAGCATGCTGATTATCCAATTGCCAGTCATTGCAATGCAAGAGCGATTTGCAATCACCCTAGGAATTTGGATGATGAACAAATCAAAGCATTGATTACCAATAATGGACTTATTCATGTTGTCTTTTATCCTCCCTTTATTCATAAAGATAAAGAGGAAGCTCAAATAGATGATTTACTGAAACATATTGAGCATATTTGCGCACTTGGTGGTGTACAGAATATTGGGTTTGGATCGGACTTCGATGGGATATCAAACTTTGTTACAGGATTAGAGGATGCTTCGTCATATCCAACTCTTATTGAAAAACTTCTACATTATTATTCAGAGGATGAGGTTAAGGGTTTTAGTTATCAAAACTTTTTAGAACATCATATGGTTAAAGAATCAGTTCAATAAGTGACAAAAGTTTGAAATTAAAGATTAATTTCGATATATTAGATGAGTTAAACTACATAAACGAATAAGGAGAAAACAGCACATGAGAATGCGGAAGAAATCTTATATTTTAATCTTTTTAATTGGCTTTCTAAGCATCGCGCTTGTTGCTTGTGCAAGCGAACCTAATGATGTAGATGATGCAGATGAAGGAAACCCAGATGGACAAACAACACAAGGTGGCGATTTAATTATTGCCAAGCAATCTGATGTGGTGTCACTTGATCCAGCTGCATCAAATGATACGCCATCTAGTGATGTACAGCGCAATATCTTTGAAACACTCGTAACACAAGATGAAAATATGGAGAACCAGCCATTGCTTGCCGAAAGCTGGGAGCAAATTGATGATACAACATGGGTATTTAAGCTTCGCGAGGGAATCACATTCCATGATGGTTCTGATTTTAACGCGGAGGCAGTGAAAGCAAATATCGATCGTACACTTGACCCGGAAGTTGGATCACCAAGAGCGATTATGTACAACATGATTACGGAAGTAGAAGTAATCGATAATTATATCGTTCAATTTAAAACAGCGTATCCATTCGCACCACTTCCAGCACATCTTGCACATCCTGGTGGAGTGATGATTTCAAAAGAACAAATTGAAGAAGATTATGCTGCGATGGAAAATGGCGAAAATCCTGGAACTGTCATTAGTGCAAACCCACAAGGAACAGGGCCATTTGTCTATGATGAGTGGCAGCCAGGCCAATTTGTACGCTTGTTAAAAAATGAAGATTATTGGGGTGAGCCTGCAGTACTAGATTCGGTAACATTTAAAGTTGTTGCGGAAGATTTAACTCGTATCGCAGAACTTGAAACTGGTGATGCGGATATTACAAATCCACTGAGTCCATCAGATGTTAGCCAAATCGAAGCAACAGATGGCTTATCCGTTCAACGCCAAGAAAGCTCTGCATTATCTTATTTGGGATTTAATATGGCAAAGGAACCATTTGATGATGCACGTGTAAGAAAAGCAATCTCAATGGCAATTGATAAAGAGCAAATTATTGAGGGGATTTATGATGGTATAGGAATACCTGCAAAAGGTCCAATCGCTCCGAATGTATTTGGTTATAGTGAAGAGGTTACGGGTCTTGATTATAATGTAGAAGCTGCGAAGGATTTGCTAGCTGAAGCTGGGTTCGAAGACGGCTTCTCAACAACTATCTGGACGAACGATGATCGCCAGCGGATAGATACTGCAACAAATATTCAGGCTCAGCTTAGGGAAATTGGAATTACTGCTGAAGTGGAAATCCTGGAGTGGGGAGCAATGCTTGAGCAAACAGCTAATGGCGAACACGATATGTTTGTCTTCGGCTGGACAACGGTTACTGGTGATGCAGATAATGGACTATATCCGTTACTCCATTCAGATAACCTGGGTAATGCTGGGAATCGTACGTTTACCGAAGATGAAGAGCTTGATGAACTATTAGATCAAGCCCGCCAAACTGTTGATCCCAATGAGCGGTTGGAACTCTATCGTCAAGTACAGGAACTATTAGTTGAAATTGCACCAATGGTTTACATCCATCATCAGGAATATTTAATGGGCGTAAATGAAGACGTGAATGGTCTAACGCAAATGCCGACACAGCTTTTAAACCTGAAAGATGTATATATGAAACAATAACATAACTCCTTCTAAGGTGATATATCTTAGAAGGAAGTTTTTTATTTACGAGAAAGTACTATTATGGAACAAAAATAACGCAAGACAAATGGTATTAAATTCCCTGATTCATTAATCTTTCTTAACGTTGACACAAATACTGAAAAGTATAATACTAATAAACGTATGCTCTTTATTCTGAAAAGAAATTCAATTGATTTGAGATACAAAACGTATAGAGCACCTATACGCATAGCTTCCCAATTAAAATAAAATTGATAAATCATAGAAGAATGCTTTTTTGTTATGAGATACATCAAAATTGGGTCACTATCTCTAGCTTAAACACCATTTCATATAACTTGTATACAGTATTTAAAGGAGTGCGTGACAGATGAAGCAACTATGGGGGAAAGTTTCATTAAAAGGCCAAGTGATGTTATTTACTAGTCTTATAGTTATACTATCACTCCTAATATTGAGTTTGTTTGTGGCTTATAACCAATCCAAAAATACAAAGGATAATCTAGCCGAAAAGGTTCAAATTAGCGCAAGCCACATTGCTTATAATACACTTATTCAAGATTCACTACTTGTTGGAGAAACCAATCAAGAATTAATTGATTACGTTGAGCTTGTTCGTGAAGAAAATGACTTTCTATATATTGTCGTAATGGATAACCAAAAAATTCGTTTTACCCATCCTGACCGTGAAAAAATTGGACAAACCTTTGTTGGGTCAGATGCTGAAGAAGTCTTGGATGGCGAAAAATATACATCAGAAGATATAGGCACATTAGGCCCGTCCATGAGGGCTTTTCATCCTGTTTGGGATCAACAAGGCAATCAAATTGGAGCTGTTTCTGTCGGGATTGCAACGAAATCGATTCAAGAAGCTGTCTTAGAAAATCAAATTATCTTAATTATGATTACTGCGATAAGTTTAATCCTTGGTCTTATTGGTGCTTGGTATCTCGCTAACCGAATGAAGAAAACATTGAATGGCATGGAGCCAAAAGAAATCGCTTTAGCTGTTCAAGAAAGAAATTCCATGCTTGAGGCTGTTAATGATGGGATGTTAGCGATAAATAATACGGGAGAAGTTCTTTTAGCCAACGATACAGCCCAGCAATTTTTAAGGCGGACTGGCTACCAAGGACAATTCGAACATACTCCTATTGATCTTATTTGGCCAGAGTTAAAACTTCAAGAGGCGATAAAGACAAAATCTACTGCCCTCCATGAGCTAATCAAAAGAGGCGATGTTGAAACAATCGTCACTCGAGTTCCTATCTATGTCAATAATCAATGTGTCGGTGCACTGGCAACCTTTAATGAACGAAGCCAACTCAATGACTTAATGAGACAACTTATTGGAGCAGAAGTGTATGCACATAGCTTAAGAAGTGAAACACATGAATTTATGAATAAACTTCATATCATTCAGGCGATGGTTGAAACAGAATCCTATGAAGAATTAAAAGATTATATTGCAGATATATCTGAGCGTTACCATCTGAAAACAGCAAGTGCTGCAAGCCAAGTCGGCCAGCTAGTTGAAGATGTGAGTATTGCTCATTATCTAGCTAAAAGAATTGGCTGGATGGAACAAATGGGGGTTAACGTTCATGTCCAAAGTGGAATACCTTGGCCAAGCATGAATACGGAGTTCATTGATACTTGGGTTACGGTGATCGGTAATACTTGTGATAATGCATGGGAAGCGATGAAGCATAAGGAGCATAAAAACCTGACACTCACATTAAAGCAAGTCGGTGGAGTGCTGCGTTATGTGATTGAAGATAATGGCATTGGGTTTTCGGCAAGCGAGCAACAAGTTTTAATAAGTTCAAAAAAAGGTGATCATGGATATGGAATAGCCAATATCAAAAAGAAAATTCAGCTGCTTAATGGAACATTAGACATTTTATCTGAAAAAGATAAAGGGACTATTATTACGGTTCACATTCCTTATACAGAAAGGAGCTAAGCAAATGATTAAGGTTGCAATGATTGAAGATGATGTAGATGTTAGTAGATTTCACCGTCTATTTTTAAATAAAATAGACGGTTTTGAACTTATATTTGATACACATACGCTCGAAGATGGATTGAAAAAACTTAAGCAACATCAACCTGATCTACTTCTGCTTGATGTTTATATCGGCACGACGAATGGTCTCGACCTACTGAAAAAAATTCGAGCAGAAGGAATAGATTTGGATGTGATCCTAATTACTTCAGCTAATGATGCGAAAACGGTTCAAACGGGACACCGCTTTGGTGTTGTCGATTATTTAATCAAACCATTTTCTTTTAAACGTTTTCAAAAAGCTTTAAATCGATACCGTTTGAACAAGCTAGATAAAAGTGAAGTTTTTTCGCAGCAAGAAGTTGACCGATTATTTCATAAGGGCGGACAAAATAAAGTCTATACGCTGCCTAAAGGAATTACGAAAGAAACTGCCTTTCGTATCATGCAATGTTTGATTGAAATCGATGACTGGCTTACTGCAACGGAGCTTGCTGAAAAATGTTCCATATCACACGTATCTTTACGTAAATACCTGCGTTTTTTTGAGGAAGAAAAATTAATCGAAACACAATTAATTTACCAAGTTTTAGGTCGGCCTTTACAAAAATATAAAGCTACAATTGACGCACCTCTTTTTTTAGAAGCTGGTTTCATTTAATTAAATAAACTAGACGTAGCTTCTGGTTTCATGAATAATGTAGTAAACGCTTTCAAATATTTGAAAAAGAGGTGGATATGATGAAACAAGACTTTGCCCTTGTTTGGAACAAAATGTGGCAGCAGCATAAGAAAACAAAAGATGCACTTAACGTGTTTGCTTATGCTAAAAAAGACAGTCAAGCCTTAAAAAAGGAGTCAGGTGATTATGAACAACTGAATCAAAAAGATGCTAAGCCAAATAAACCAAATGAGAAAAAACCTTACTCAAAAGGTCAACAGGTTGGATTAATATTAGGACCGATGTTATTTGTGCTAACACTAATTTTCTTCTTTCCAGAAGGTCTATCAACAGAAGGAAGGTTTGTATTAGCTTCTACTCTATGGATTGCTACGTGGTGGATTACAGAAGCGATTCCGATTCCGGTGACGTCCTTAATGCCCCTTATTTTACTGCCACTGACAGGAAGTATGGAAGGTTCAGCGGTTGCTTCTGCTTACGGAAATGATATTATTTTCTTGTTTTTAGGTGGTTTCTTTATTGCGACGGCGATGGAAAAATGGGATTTACATAGAAGAATCGCCCTGTTCATTATAGCTGTTATTGGAACGAGTACACAACGGATTTTACTTGGATTCATGTCGGCTACCGCCTTTTTATCGATGTGGGTTTCTAATACAGCGGCGGTAATGATGATGATTCCAATGGCTCTTGCAATAACTGCACAAGTAGCTGCTACACTTAAAGGTCAAAAAGATGGATCAGATTTGCCAAAATTTGAAAAGTCAATGCTTTTTGGAGTTGGTTATGCTGGGACGATTGGCGGTTTTGCGACCTTAATTGGAACACCTCCAACTATAATACTTGCCGGACAGGTTAGAGAACTATTTGGCATCGAAATTTCCTTTGCATCATGGATGTTGTTTGCAACACCACTCATGATCATAGTCCTGCTTAGTACTTGGTATTATTTAGCAAAAATTGCTTTTAAGATTAATCTTAAACAGATACCGGGTGGAAAAGAATTGATCCAAGATGAGAGAAAGAAGCTTGGGAAAATTTCCTATGAAGAAGGCGTTGTTTCAGCCGTCTTTGTTTTTGCCGCTTTTATGTGGATTTCAAAAGACTTTTTCTGGAGTGGAGAAAGTGCACTGATTTACCAATTACCAGGAATTTCAGATGGGATGATTGCCATGATGGCAACTGTTCTATTATTTTTAATCCCCGCAAAAGCGAGTCCGCGTGTACTCGAGTGGGCTGATTCGAAAGACATTCCATGGGGTGTGTTGTTATTATTTGGTGGAGGACTTGCAATTGCAGCAGGTTTCCAATCAAGTGGCTTATCTAGTTGGCTAGGAGAACAGCTTACAATACTCGATGGTCTCCATATCTTTATCATTATTGCTGGTGCAACTTTATTAATTATGATGTTAACAGAAATCACGTCTAATACAGCTACAGCGACTATGATTATGCCAATTTTAGGTGCTTTAGCAGTTGCGATTGATGTCCACCCGCTTGCTTTAATGGCTCCATGTGCCATTGCGGCTAACTGTGCATTTATGCTGCCGGTTGGAACGCCGCCAAATGCGATTATATTCGGGACTGGAAAACTAAAAATTATCGAAATGGTAAAAACAGGATTTGCTTTAAATGTGTTCTCAACGATACTCATTGTTTTATTTGCTTATTTTATGCTGCCGCTTATATTTAATATTGATTTAACAACCTTCCCAGAGGGGTTATTAAAATAATAGTATTCAAAGAAGTAATACAAGTATGGTGTAACTTAAGAAAATCCTTCTAAGATAGTAGAAATCTTAGAAGGATTTTTTATGCATTCATTTGTCTTAGGACAATATATTATCAAATACAGAGTTTGCTAGTTTCTAGGAGAGGTTTCTGTAAAATTGATTATGATGGAAATGGTAATTTTATCCAATCAATAAGTAAATACAAATTTTGGATTTTTTTTAAAATATTAGTTGTTTTTCTGGTGTATTACGAATATAATACATTTATATTACAAAAATAATACAATTAAATAGAGTGAGGTGAGAGTTAGCTTCCAAGGGAGCCTTGAATAACATCTATCATACATATATTTATTCATAAGTGGATTTATTGGCAAAAGTGGAATTATTTTAGTGAGGGGGTTTGGAATGAATTTTATTAAACGTGGGTTTTTAGGTATTACAAGAAAAAAAGGGAAATCATTAATTTTATTAGCAGTTATTTTTATTTTAGGGAATTTAATATCAGGAGCAATTTCTATTCAACAGGCAACTGGTAATGTAGAAACGAATATTAAAGATAGACTGGGAACTGCCGCAACGCTCGAGCTCGATCATGAAGCAGTGGAAGATCTAAGCGAGGAAGAGTGGCTAGAGATTGAAAACATAGACATTGATTTGATAAAACAAATTGGTGCGCTTTCCTATGTGAAATACTTTGATTATAATACGTCTACCTATCTAGGGTCAGAGAGCATTGAGAGCTATCAGGGTGAAGGGACGGAAGATGAAGTAGTTATGATGGGCCCCAGCATGGACTTTAAGCTGAATGGAATTAACTATGCTCCCGTGATTGATTTTGAAGAACAGAAGGGTAAATTAGTTGATGGTCGCGTTTTTACCCAAGATGAAGTGGACAATGGCACTTCTGTAGCTATCATCTCAAATAAATTGGCAGAAAAAAATGATCTAAATGTAGGTGATACTTTTACATTAGAGAATGCAGTCTATACGTATGATGAAGAAACAGGTGAAGAGGATGTAGTCACTTCTCGAGATGTCGTATTGGAAGTAATTGGCTTATTTGAACCGCAGTCAATTAAAGAAGATATAGAAGTAGACTCAGATACCGGTATGATAGATTGGATGGACATAGAGTATCAAAATACAGTATATGTTCCAAATGAGATTGTCGCCAGCGAAAATAGATATCATATGGAAGAATATATGAAAGAGGATGAAGAATTTGCAAAAATGATGGAAGAAGAAGGGGACTCTTTCGAATATTACACACCGATGTTTTATTTAAACAGCCCTGAAGATAGTGAAGCATTTGAAGAAGAGGTAGCTCCATTGCTGCCCGAATTTTATACTGTAATCAATGCTACGGATCAATACGATAGCATCGCAGGACCAATGGAGTCGATGTCCAAACTAGCAAAATATGTTTTGCTTGTTGCAGTAATTGCAACGGTGCTGATAACTGGATTAGTAGTTTTACTATTCCTCCGGGACCGGAAACGCGAACTGGGCATTTACTTATCCTTAGGGGAACGACGGATCCGTGTGGTAGGACAAATTCTAATTGAAGTGATGGTGGTTGCAGTAATTGGTATCACATTATCCTTGTTTAGCGGGAATCTCTTAGCTGGACAGGTATCTGATATGATGATGAAAGCTAATGAGAATCAAGATGAGTATTATGAAGAGTATATTTATTTTGGTGATACACAAATAGATTTGACAACAGAGGATGTCATAGACTCTTATGAGGTAAATCTTAACTCAAGCTATGTTCTGGGCTTCTATGGAATTGGCCTGTTAACTATTTTAATTTCAACGGTTATCCCGCTAATTTATATTGTAAGGCTAAATCCGAAGAAAATACTGATGTAATAGAGAGGTTACGCTCATTACTAGAGAGGTGAGAATATGATATTAGAAGCGAAAGATTTAAATTATTATTATCAAGATGGCGAACAACGTCGTTATATCTTAAAGGATACATCTGTCTCTTTTGAAAAAGGGAAGTTTTATACGATTTTAGGGCAGTCCGGTTCAGGGAAAACCACCTTGTTATCATTACTCAGTGCCTTGGATTCGCCCCATAGCGGAAAAGTATTATTTAATGAAGAAGACATTAAGAAAATTGGCTATGAAAAGTACCGTCGTAATAATGTCGGGATTATTTTTCAAAGCTATAATTTAATACCGACCTTTACAGCTGTGGAAAATGTACTGGTTCCTATGACGATTACGGAAAATGAAATTCCAGAAGATGCAAAGACAGTAGCTTATAATTTACTAGATTATATTGGTATTGTAAAAAGTAAAGCAGATCGTTTCGTTAATAAGCTTTCTGGGGGGGAGCAGCAGCGTGTGGCTATTGCCCGAGCTCTCGCGACCAATGTGGAATTAATTCTTGCTGATGAGCCTACAGGAAACCTTGATGAAGAGATGGAACAGGAAATTATTGATATTTTTAAAAAATTGGCACATGAACACGGGAAATGTGTCATTGTGGTAACGCACTCCAATGAAATTGCTTTACAGTCTGATCAGGCTTTCCATTTGAGGAAGGGTGCACTGTCTTCCTATGAGTGATTTTTTATCAAAGTTTAATAAAGACAAGTATGATGATCTGGTAAATGAAAAAGAAGACAAAGAAATAAAAGATAAGAAAGAAGAGAAAAGTGTTAAGCAGGAAAAAATAGAAACGCAGCGGAAGCAGGAAGAACAAGCTTCTGCTGCGGAAAGTGAAGAAACAGTACCTGAGCGTAATACCCCGCTTAAGTCAGAGTCTAATTCTTCCAGAAGCAGTCGCCGTCAAGACGCAGAAGAAGAAGTAGAAATTGATCAGGATTATCGAAAGAAAAAAAGACGCCGGATGTGGCTGATTATTTCTGGAACTGTCATAGCTTGTGTTTTGATATTCTTCATTTACTATATGCTTGTTCATGTGAAAGTTGAAAATTTTGTGGACAAGCCTGTTTCAGAAGCACGTGCTTGGGCAAGTGAAAATGATGTAGAGGTTGAATTAGCGCAGGAATATAGTATGGAGTATGATGCAAACCAGATTATTTCGCAAAGTGTATCTCCTGGAGAAAAGATTAGAAAAGGAAAAACGCTTCAATTAACTAGCAGCTTAGGAGCTGACCCAGAAGAGGTTATTCCGCTTGTTGATTTTTCGGAGATGACACATGAGGAAGCGCAAACCTGGATTGATGAAAATAAAGCAGAAAATTTGCAGATGGTCACAGAATATAGCGATGATATCGAAGAAGGTGGCTTTATTCAGTTTTCCATCAGGGATAGCAACATTGATGAATCAGAATACAAGCGTAAAGATAGTGCTGCTGTCTATTATTCAAAAGGAAAAGAAGTTTTCGAGAAGAATATCAACATACCTGATTTTGCTGGGGTAGCCAAAGAAGAAGTAGAAAAATGGGCAGAAACCAATGAAATTGAAATGACATATGAAGAATCGGATTCCGACACGATTGAAGCCGGGAATATTATTAGTCAGAGTGAAGCACCAGATGAAAAAATTGCTAAAAGGGATAAAATGAAAGTTGTTGTCTCATTGGGAGAAGCTACTGAAGTTCCGAACTTTGGGGAGCTGACTCCAGAAGAAGCTGTGGCAAATTATCCTGATCTACTCGTGACAGTAAAACATAAATTTAGCACAGATGTTTCATACGGAACACTTATTTCACAGTCCGTTGAGGCAGGAACAAAGCTGACGGATAAAGATAATAAGAATATTACCGTTACTTATTCAGAAGGAAGTCCTTATTTACGTGATTTTCGAGGTC
Source organism: Oceanobacillus sp. FSL W7-1309 (assembly GCF_038002145.1). Classification (NCBI taxonomy): domain Bacteria; kingdom Bacillati; phylum Bacillota; class Bacilli; order Caryophanales; family Bacillaceae; genus Oceanobacillus; species Oceanobacillus sp. FSL W7-1309. The sequence continues at coordinate 132,069 of NZ_JBBOBX010000001.1, read as the reverse complement.
AGTTAGAAGGCGATCTCCCAAGATTGTTTTATGAAGAATATCACTCGAAAGGTGCCGATATTAACTATATTGTGAAATATGTTGATTCCCCTGAAGTGAAAGGTACCGTCGTGGACATGGGTGTATTTAATGAATTTGTTCGGATGACTTATACGGTTGAAATCCGTATCAGCAATAATGCTTCGGCAGCACCGAATCCGTCCGATTACTTTGAGGATGCACCGGAAGATTATGTAGTAGGTGGCGGACCGGAACAACCTGTGGAAAGTGATGAGAGCGATGAGGTTTATGAGAAATAAAAGCAATATTATTTTAGACTGAGAAGCCTTTAAAGTTATAATGGGAGTACTATCATTTATAGGGATAGTGCTCCTGTTTTTAATTTCCATACAAGAGAATTGAGTCTAAATGTATATTTTCATAAAAAACGGCAGAAATTATTTAATGACTTTAAATTAGTGGGTGAATTGATGAAAAAATTGATTTTTGCAGTGGTTCTTCTCCAAGTAATTGTCCTAGCAGTGTCATATAATACAGTGAATGCAGAAGTAATAGAGCATGAGAGTAATGATAAGGAATCATCACATCATAATTGGGTAGAATATAGTACGGATACAACTGTATTGGAAGTAGGTTCTCATGAGGGTTCGTATATGAAAAACCTCCTTAGATATTCATATGTATGTGATATTTCTCATAAAATAAAAACAGTTGTTTATTACTGTGATGAACATGATCATACGAAATCTGAAACATTTTTGGAAGAAGTAATACATAGTGAGGAGCACAGACATTGAATGGTAAACTCACCAGTAAAAAAGCATGCCTATAATGAAATGGCATGCTTTCTTTTTTAGTTATTTCTACTTTACAAGCAAGTGTTTTTTCCTTCCAGGATGCGTATCAAGGAGCTTATCGCCTTTTCCAAATAAGTTATCTCTTAAAGTACTTCCTTCATATTCGGTTTGAACAAGCCCTCTTTCTTGTAAAACAGGTATGACGAGCTCAACGAAATCATTAAAAGACCCTGGAGTAATGGCATATGCGATGTTAAATCCGTCTATACCAGCTTCGTTGACCCATCGCTCCATCTCATCTGCAATCTGTTCGGGAGCGCCAATTGCCGTTGCTCCCATTCCACCAATACCAATTGTTTGGATAACATCCTCTACTGTTGATGGTCGATCAGGATGGATTTTTGTGAAATTTTCAAGTGCGGACCGAATCGAATCATTTTCGATATAACTGATTTCTTGATCCTTTGCGTACTGGGATAAATCGACTCCAGTCCACCCACCGAATAGTGCTAGTGCACCTTCTGCACTTATATATTGTTGATAGTCTTTATATTTTTCTTTAGCCTCTGCTTCTGTTTTGCCAACAATCGGTACAAACATCGTAAGAATTTTTATTTCATCTTTGGATCTTCCTGCCCGTTCGATATCTTCTTGCAGTTTATCCACGGTTGCTTTTGCTGTTGCAATCGTTGGTGCGCCAATGAAAACAAGCTCCGCATTATTAGCTGCAAAAGCACGCCCCTTTTTGGATGCGCCCGCCTGATAAAGAACAGGGGTCCGTTGGGGAGAAGGCTCACATAGATGAGCACCAGGGACCCGGTAATATTTTCCTTGATGGTTAATATCATGAACTTTACTTGGATCTGTAAAAACGCGATTTTCTTTGTCAAGCTTTACCGCATCATCTTCCCAGCTTTCTTCCCAAAGCTTATAGCAAACTTCCAAATATTCCTCCGCAATATTATAGCGTTCATCATGATTAATCTGATCTTCTAATCCCATATTAACAGCTGCGCTTTTTAAATAAGAGGTAACGATGTTCCAGCCAATACGTCCATTTGTTAAATGATCTAACGTACTGATTTTACGAGCAAATGTGTATGGATGCTCATGTGTCACAGAAGCAGTAATTCCAAAACCGAGATGCTTTGTCACTGCTGCCATGTATGGAACAATTAGAAATGGATCATTAACTGGTGATTGCACACCATTTCTTACTGCTGCATCACGGGATTCACCATATACATCATAGGTCCCTAATACATCTGCAATAAAGACTGCATCGAATCTTCCATTTTCTAATGTTTTTGCAAGCTCAGTCCAATAGGTACTATCTTTGTATCGATGCGACTGATCATCTGGATGTGTCCATAGTCCAGGTGATTGATGTCCCGGAGTATTCATATCGAAAGCATTTAAAAAAATACGCTTTTTTGTCATATTATTTCTCCCTTTTTATTATTGAATAGCATCTTTAGTACGTAACAACTTCTCTAGCAACTGGATTATTTATAAGCTGAACAAAGTAAAAGAGTTGTTTTTTTGTTCGTTGTAAAATATCTTCATCAATAATTGGAAGGGAATTTTGCTTATCAATCTGTCTATCCAATAGGTAAAGACCTTTTAAATTATGTGCTTTTAATGTAGCAAGAACCGGCTTTAACGTATATTCGACAGCAAGTAAATGGGAGGGACTTCCACCTGTCATAAGCGGTAGTACTGGCTTATGTTTCAAAATATCCTGTGGCAATATATCAATCAAAGCTTTTAGTACACCGGAATATGCTCCTTTATATACTGGTGATCCGACGATTAGTCCTTTGGCATGTTGGATTTTGACTGCAATTTCTTTAACAGCAGTACTATTGAAATTTCCTTGAAATAAATCTTCATAGGCTACATCTTTTACGGAAATATGCGTTACTGAGAATTGCTCACCTTCTAATAAAGTACCCAAATATTTAAGCACCTGCTCAGATCTTGAAAACTCAGAAGGACTTCCGGATAGAATTACAATCTCGCTCATGTAAACATTCTCCTTTAGCTTTTTATTTGTACTCTACGAAACACTGGTTAATATTAGACTTTTGAGAAATTGCACTAATCCGTAATGATGGATTGGTACGTATACTCGCTACGGAAACACACTACGCTTTATTCGGGGGACCCGTGAACCTTTTTGAACTGTCGTTTTTGAAGTCTCACTATGGCTCCGTCCCCCGGCAGAAGTCACTGTTTGTTTCCACCGCTAGTGCTAGATCATTGTGTATATTTAGCGGAATTGCTCATACCACAGCAGTTAGTTCACAGTTTAAATTTAGTTGACAGGTACTAAATATTTAATACGAGTAAAAAACCCCCTTTTCTTCTAAAAAGAGAAAAGAGGGTACACTACATCATTTATCAGCTCTTATCTCTCAAGAAAAAATCTTGCTGGAAGTAGCACCTTTCTAAAATAATTAGTGGTTGCTGAAGCGTCATAGGGCCAGTTCCCTCAGCTTCTCTTGATAAGAATTTTCAATTGTTGGATATATTCTAATATATCAAATCATATAAGTCAACTAAGAATTATAAGAATTAATTGATTGACATTTCTTAAGTTCTATATTATTATTCAACCAACAACTTCATTATTTGATTTATCTTATCACGAGAGGTGGAGGGACATGGCCCAAAGAATCCTCGGCAACAGGTTCATTTAAGAATACTGTGCTAATTCCATCAAGCGGACTGCTTGGAAGATAAGAAGAGCATACATACATAATATGTAAAACCTCTATTCTTATCCTAGAATAGAGGTTTTTTGTTGAACAGAAGTTAGGAGGAGATGGAACAATGAAATATGGGTTTTGGTTACCGATTTTTGGTGGATGGCTAAGGAATGTAGAGGATGAAAATATGCCACCAACATTTGATTACGCAAAGAAAGTCATTCAACACGCTGAAACGTGGGGTTATGATACAACGTTAATAGCTGAATTATATTTGAATGATATTAAAGGGATTGAAGCCGATTCTATTGAAGCATGGACAACTGCCGCAGCACTGGCAGCTGTTACCGAGAAAATGGAAATTATGACCGCTGTCCGACCGGTATTCCATAACCCGGCGGTAACTGCTAAAATGGCCGCAAATATTGACCAAATTAGCAATGGTCGATTCACTTTAAATGTTGTCTCTGGTTGGTGGGAGGAAGAGGCCAAACAGTATGGTGGAGAATTTACAGAGCATAATGATCGCTATGATCGTACAAGTGAATTTTTAGAAGTTTTAAAAGGATTATGGACGGAAGAGACATTTTCTTATGATGGAAAGTTTTATAACATTAAAAATACAAATTTATCACCAAAGCCAGTTCAACGGCCAAATCCAATTTTATATGCTGGTGGTGAGAGTGAAAAAGGAAAGCAAGTTATTACAGCTTATTGTGACGCATATGTGATGCATGGCGGAACGGTGGAAGAAGTTAGGAATAAAATTGAAGATATGAAGAGACGTAGAAAGAAGGCTGAAAAAGAAGCATTGCAATCATTTAGTATGGCTGCCTATGTTATTTGCAGAGATACGGAGGAAGAGGCACAGGAAGAATTACACCGTATTACGACAGTTAAAGATGCTGCAGGCTATGCAGGTATGAAAGATTTTACAACGAAGTCAGAGCTTGAGCAACAGCTTAAATTGCAAGATTACTCAGTATCAAACCGGGGATTGCGTCCGAATCTTGTTGGCACACCGGAACAAATTGCAAAGCGAATTTTAGCTTATGAAGCAGCCGGAGTAGATCAACTATTATTACAATGCTCTCCACAGCTTGAAGAATTGGAACGCTTTGCAAAGCAAGTAATGCCTAAGGTTGAAGAATTACGTAATTCATTAACGCATATCTAAGTTAGGGGAGAATTATAAATGAGTAAAATATACGTTATCCATGAAAATAATGAGTGGACAGAGCATTTAATTAATCGATTAAAAGAGCTTAATTTACCTTATGAAGATTGGTTGCTTGATAATGGTACGGTTGATCTTAGTGCAGCACCTCCAGAAGGGGTTTTTTACAATCGGATGAGTGCCTCGTCACATACCCGTGGAAATCGGTTTGCACCAGAATTAACGAATGCTGTACTCGCGTGGTTAGAGCATCATGGAAGAACTGTAATAAACGGCAGTCGTGCACTGCAGCTTGAAGTAAGCAAGGTTCTGCAATATCTTGAGCTTGAAAAGTATGGTGTTAAGACACCAAAGACAATTGCAGCTGTAGGGAAAGAAAATATTTTACAAGCAGCAGAAGCTTTTAAAGGGAAGAAGTTTATAACGAAGCATAATCGTGCAGGTAAAGGCTTGGGCGTTCAATTATTTACTTCCATAAACGCACTGCAAAATTATGTGGAAGGGGAGTCGTTTGAAGAGCCGGTTGATGGCGTTACGTTACTTCAAGAGTATATTGAATCTCCGGAATCCTATATTACGCGATGTGAGTTTGTTAATGGAAAGTTCCTTTATGCTGTGCGTGTGGATACATCAGAGGGATTTGAATTATGTCCGGCAGATGGTTGCACAATCGATGATCTTTTTTGCCCGGTGGGTGAAGAAAGTGCCCAGCCAGCTAAGTTTCAAATTCGTGAGGGATTTAATCATCCAGTATTAGAAAAATATGAGCGTGTCCTAGCGGCGAATAATATTCGTATTGCAGGAATCGAATTTATTGAGGATAAGGATGGGAATATTTACACGTACGATATTAACACAAATACGAACTACAATAGCGAAGCAGAAGCAAAAAGCGGAAAATACGGTATGCTGGAAGTAGCGAGGTTTTTAGGGAGTGAACTGGAGAAATTGAGAGAACATGTAGGGAGTTCCCCCAGTGCAAATTAGTTGACCCATAAAAAATCCTTATCTAGAGTCTGGGGAAGAATCTGGTCTAATGATCCTGCGGCAGCAATTATGTCATAAGTTGAGTAGCAAGGTGCCAATTCTTAATTCCACTGAAAATAAGGAGGGTGTATGTGATAATTCAAAGAGGCTGCGAGATATCTAAAGTATTTAAATAAATGAAGAACGATAGACAAACTTAGCGCAGAAAATATACGTAGACGGAAGGGGCATGGGTGAGACATTGGGGTACATATCACAAGGGTGCTCACCATCTGTCGCTTGATGCTCTAAGTATATTTCCGAATCGGATATTTTTGTCAATCATGTTTGAATGTTTACTGATAAAAACACTTTCAGCCTCTTTGTTATTGAAAAACATTTTTTAAAAGCGATGTTTTTTTATCTGTTAAACCAAGTTAACCTATCTGTTTAATTAAATTAGTTTTGCTGCCATTAAATAATGAAAAGGAGATATAAAAAATGACGAATGAACATGATGGTATTTTAAATTTTAATACTATTGCACAGCACGGGGGACAAGAACTTGATGCGGTAACACATTCTAGGGCTGTACCTATCTATCAAACAACATCCTATGGGTTTGAAAGCACAGATCATGCTGCATCCCTATTTCAAATGCAGGAGGAAGGATATATTTATTCACGTAATGCGAACCCAACTAACCGGGTCCTTGAAAAACGCCTAGCAGGGTTAGAGGGTGGTGTGGATGCATTTGCAGTTTCTTCTGGACAATCAGCCATCACAATCGCTTTATTAACACTTGCAAAAGTAGGAGATGAGATTGTGACAACAAATGCATTATACGGTGGAACGTACAATCTTTTCTCTGAAACGTTTAAACGTTTTGGTGTAACGGTTCGTTTCGTTGATGGAACAAATTTCTCAGAAATAACCAATGCGATTAATGCAAATACAAAGGCAATTTTTACGGAGACAATTGGGAATCCTGGGCTGCAAATAGCTGATATCGAAAAATTAGGCCAAATAGCTGATGAACACGGTATACCTTTAGTTGCAGATTCTACTTTCACGACACCGTATCTCCAATGCCCGATCGCATTTGGAGCAGATATTGTTATTCATTCGACAACGAAATTTATTGGTGGGCATGGAACATCGATTGGCGGAATCATTATCGATGCAGGAAAGTTTAACTGGGCAAATGGTAACTTTCCAGAATTTACAACACCCAAAGATTCACTAAATAACCAATCATATGTGGAACTGACTAGTGAAAGTGCTTTTATTTCAAAAGCTAGATTTGAGTTAGGGCATGATCTTGGAACAGCCTTATCTCCTTTTAATGGTTGGTTATTTATTCAAGGGCTTGAATCACTGTCGCTTCGAATGAAACAGCATGTCGAAAATACGAAACAGATTGCTGCGTATTTAAATGAGCATGAACTTGTAACATGGGTAAACTACCCTAGTTTAAAAGGAGATGGTCAATTTGAGCTTGCGGAAACTTATTTACCTCGTGGAGCAGGAGCAATCTTTACATTTGGCATAAAAGGAGGACTTGAAGCGGCAAAAACGTTTATCCAATCGGTAAAGCTTTTATCACATGTCGCTAATGTAGGTGATTCAAAAACACTTGTTATCCATCCGGCAAGTACGACCCACTCTAGATTATCACCAGAAGAGCAGCGAATTACCGGTGTTACACCAGAATTAATTCGAATATCGGTCGGATTAGAAGATGCTGAGGATATAAAAGCTGATATTAATTCCGCTTTACGGAAAAGCCTGGGAGCTAGTTTTGTAGAATAAAGAAAAATACAAAGAAGTGAGGAGAGAAAAGTATGATTATTGCTGCAGTACTGGATGAAAGGAAGTTTATCGTACCAATTGTTGAAGGAAAGGTTTTACGGATTTATAATTCAAAAACTAAACAGGTTGCAGACTATGAAAATCCAGCTGTACATTTAAAAGAAGGAAGAAGGGGTGCAGCATTAAAATTTGCTGAAAAGCAAGGTGTGGAGGCATTCGTTGCCCCACCACAGACATTCTGTGAACTGTCATATGAAAAAGCTAGAAATGATGGTATTCAGTTTTTTCAGTTAAGCAATTCAATCTCATTTGACCAATTTGAAGATAGAATTAAGTCCAATTTACTTTTGCATCAATCAGAGTTGCCAGAAAATGAAATTGCTCCTAGTTTTTAAAAATGAATGAGAAGGAGGCTCTCTCTAGAATGACAAATTTAGGTGTCGAATTGGAAATCAACCAACTCGAAAAATCCTTTGGACATTTAGAAGTATTGCGTGAAGTTGATCTACGTATCAATCCTGGTGAATTTATTGCAATTGTTGGAAAGAGTGGATGCGGAAAAAGTACCTTGCTTAGACATATTGCTGGCCTTGAGAAAGCAACCACCGGAGAGGTTAAGCAGGATGATATCCTATTAGATGGTTTAAATAAACAGGCACGAATTATGTTTCAAGATGCTCGGTTATTGCCTTGGTTAACAGTTCTGGAGAATGTTGGAGTTGGATTAGGTTTAAAGAAAGAATGGATGGAACAAGCGAAGTGGGCTTTACAACAAGTCGGCTTAGAAGAGAGGGCAAAAGAGTGGCCAGCCGTTTTATCAGGAGGACAAAAGCAACGGATTGCTTTAGCTAGAGCATTGGCATCAAAACCAAAATTGATGCTTCTTGATGAACCATTGGGAGCGCTTGATGCGTTGACTAGGTTAGAAATGCAGTTACTTATTGAGGAACTTTGGTTGAAACAGAAATTTACAACGATTCTGGTTACTCATGATATGAGTGAGGCAATTAAGCTTGCGGACCGTGTTATTTTAATTGAAAACGGTTCGGTGAAACTGGATTTGCGAATAGATCTCCCAAGACCAAGAACTCGATCAAATCCAAAATTTGCAAAGTTAGAAGAAGAACTTTTATCGAGTGTACTTGGAAAACAAAAGCTTGATATACAGGAACACAGGATGAGAAAAGTTGGAAATGAATAACTTTACTATGTGATTGATTGCAGTTTTATTCTTATATCAACGGCTTTGAAAAAAGAAGTTAAATATATAACATTGTGGAGGTTTTAACATGGTTGAATTTATTACAATGGCACCAACATCAGGCGATGGAGAGTTTGTTGGCGCATCCAGCAATAATGCTTCACGCAGAAAAGTGAACCCTTGGACAGGGACAGATGAAAGTTCGGAAAGACTGCCTACATTTGAATATATTAGGGATATTGCACAAGCAGCAGAAAAAGGAGGATTCTCAACATTGTTATTGCCAACAGGTGGAGGGTGCCTGGATTCCCTAGTTGTTGCAGCTAATTTGATCGGTCAGACAGATCGCTTAAAATTTCTTTTTGCGATTCGCCCGGGTTCGATTCAACCAACTATATTTGCTAAACAGTTTGCTACAGTAGATTATTGGTCAAGAGGAAGAGCGCTCGTTAATGTGGTAACAGGAGGTTCTCCAGTGGATTTAGCTGCTGATGGTGATTTTTTGGATCATGGAACAAGATACCGGAGAACTCGGGAGTATATTCAAGTATTGAAACGACTATTTACAGAAGAAACCGTTAATCATGAAGGTGAATTTTATAAACTTCAAGGATCAACATTATTTCCAAAGCCTGAAGCTATACCAAAAATATATTTTGGTGGCGCATCAGATGTTGGTAAGGACGTAGCAGCAGCGGAGTCTGATGTTTATATGTTATGGGGGGAAACACTGGAAAATACGAAAGAACGAATTAACGAAATGAAGAAACGGACAGCAGCTTACAATCGGGAATTGAGTTATAGTGTTTCTTTTCAAGTTGTATTAGGTCAGACAGAAGAAGAAGCTTATAAGAATGCTGATAGACTGCTCACAAAGGCTGAAATTGATTTGTTAAACGAGAAAAAGCAGGCAACAGCAAAAGGTGATTCCGTTGGTGTAAAAAGGCTGCACCAATTAATGGAAGAAGGGCGAGAAAATGATTTTAAGATTGGCCCTAATTTGTGGGCGGGACTGACCCAGGTATTGTCTGGAAATTCGATTGCACTCGTTGGAACGCCAGATCAGGTTGCAGCACGGATTGTTGCATTTGCTGATTTAGGATTCGATAAAGTATTGTTACGGGGTTTCCCGCATTTAGAAACAATACAAGAAATAGGTGAAAAGGTTATACCCAAGGTGCATGAGATTATTAGCATACGGCAAACAGTATAGGTGAGAGGAGTATATAAAATGGATTATTTTTCGAAAAGGAACATGTTCATTTTGTTCAGTATATTATTGCTATCCGTTCTATTTGCAGGGTGCAGTGCGATTGCAGGTTCCTCGGATGAAATCAAAATCGGTTATCAGAAAAATGGCACAACACTGACTCTAAAGAATGATGGGGAGCTTCAAAAAGAACTTGAAGATCTAGGTTATACAGTTACTTGGTCGGAGTTTAATACTGGTAGCTCAATTCTTGAAGCATTAAATTCTGGAAGTATTGACTTTGCAGGAGCCGGGGATATTCCGTCTATTTTTGCTTTAGATAAAGGAAGTGACTTTAAATATATTGCTAGTGAACCATCTGCCCCAACATCGGAGGGGATTTTAGTAAGCGAAAATTCCGATATACAGTCTCTTGAAGATTTAAAAGGGAAGAAGGTTGCTTATAATAACGCATCGATTGCTCAATATTTATTAACGAAATCGCTTCACGCTGTCGATTTATCGATTGATGATATTGAATCTGTCATTCTTAATCCACCAGATGCTAGTCTTGCTTTTGAAAAAGGAGAGGTAGATGCATGGGTTGTTTGGGATCCATATTTAGCTGATGCTGAATCTAGAGGGAATGTGGTTTTACAGACAGCAGAAGATATTGTTCCATACAGATCATTTTACTTTGCGACTTCTGAGATAACCGAGGAAGCTCCTGAGGTAGTCGAATTATTCATTGAACACTTATCACAAGTTGGCAAGAGTATTGATGCGGATCCTACTGAAGCAGCTGAGCTATTAGAAGAAGCGACCAAAATTCCTTCGGCCACATGGGGAACGGTCTTAGCAAGAAAACAATCCAATGTACAGTTTATAGACAATCAAGCAATAGAAGATTTACAAGTCGAAGCAAAAGATTTATTAGACATTGGGTTAATTAATAATGAAATAGACTTCACAGAGAACATTTGGTATCCAGAAAATAAATAATTAAAATCAGTTAATTAATGGCTAGCTTAGCAGATAGGAAAGTATAGACCTTCCTATCTGCATAAGTGAAATCTAGGTGTGTACCACCAAACATTCTATTCATAGTTCATAAGTTCACGGATGAATTATGTAAGTAAAAGGAAGTGAAAAAAGTGAAAGAAAAAACTAGTAGTTTTTATGACCGAATAGCCCCGTGGATAATTCCGGTAGCATTGTTATTGGGTTGGCAGTTATTTACAATGAACAGATCAATTTCAGGCAGCATATTGCCTCCCCCTTTGGAAGTTGTTCAAGCGGGTGCTCAAATGGCTGTGAATGGAGATCTGTGGACTCATATTTTTATTAGCTTTAACCGTGCATTAACCGGTTTTATAATCGGTGGTGGATTAGGGTTAATTTTTGGTTTATTAAATGGAATATATCCGATTGCGGAGAAACATTTAGACACTACCGTTCAAATGTTCCGTAATATCCCACATTTAGCTTTAATTCCACTTATTATATTATGGTTTGGGGTTGGTGAAGAGCCCAAAGTTATTTTGGTAGCTATTGGTGTCTTTTTTCCAATTTATATAAACACGTATCACGGCATTCGTTCGGTTGATAAGGGGCTAATTGAAATGGGGAATGTTTATCGATTATCAAGGCAGAAGCTTTTTTCAAAAATTGTACTGAGGGGAGCACTGCCATCTATTTTAGTTGGAATTCGATATGCACTGGGAACAATGTGGGTAACGTTAATCGTAGCAGAAACAGTAGCAGCTTCCTCTGGAATTGGTTACATGTCAAATAATGCCCGAGAATTTATGCAACTTGATATCGTTGTTCTAGCGATATTACTATACGCACTTTTAGGGAAGCTGGCAGATTCTCTTGCGAAGCTATTAGAGAGCAGACTCCTAAAGTGGAATCCAGTTTATCAAAAGAAATAGTATGAAAGGATTGAAAACAGTGGAGAAAAAACAGATAGCTTTAGGTGTTTTTCTTATGGGAACAGGTCATCATATGGCCTCATGGAGACACCCAGATGTTCCAGCCGATGGATTTGAGGATTTTAACTTTTATCGTGAAGTTGCTGAAATTGCTGAGAAAGGAAAGCTAGATATGATTTTTTTAAGTGATGGTCTTTCTTTTCATCGATTATCACACCCTGCAGAATTAGTAAGGCTAGATCCGCTTACACTTCTTCCTGCATTAGCTGCTGTTACAAAAAAAATTGGTCTTGCAGCTACAGCATCAACAACATACAATGAGCCATTTCATCTAGCTAGAAAATTTGCTTCACTAGATCATATAAGCAATGGAAGATCAGCATGGAATGTGGTGACGTCCTATTATGAGCACGAAGCAAGCAATTTTAGTAAGAAGGAACATTTAGCGCATGACCTACGCTATGAACGAGCAGGTGAATTTGTCGAAGTCGTGAAAGGTTTATGGGATAGTTGGGAAGACGGAGTACTTATTCGTGATAAAGAATCTGGTGTTTACTTTAATTCTGATAAGTTGCATTCATTGAATCATGAAGGAAAGCATTTTTCTGTAAAAGGACCATTAAATGCATCGCGTTCACCGCAAGGTCATCCAGTTATCGTTCAGGCGGGGTCTTCAGAAGCTGGCACAACGCTTGCGGCCCAGACAGCGGATGTTATTTTCACAGCACAGCAGACGCTTGAAGGGGCACAACAATTTTATAAAAAAGTAAAGAAAAAGGTAATTGCCTCTGGAAGAAAACCGGATGAAGTAAAAATTATGCCAGGTGTTTCCCCTTTTATAGGCAGGACAGAGGCTGAGGCTAAAGAGAAATATGAGCAATTACAAGACCTGATTGTTTCAGAGATTGGACTTGATTTCTTATCCGATTATCTTGGTGGTATGGATTTCTCAAATCTTTCACTTGATGATCAACTTCCGGATGAAATCCCGAAAACGAATGGAAACCAAAGCAGAAGAAAATTAATAATTGAACTGGCGAGGCGAGAAAACTTAACAATTAGGGAGCTTTATAAACGAATTGCTGGTGCAAGAGGACATTTCACGATATTCGGTACACCGGAACAGATTGCAGACCAATTAGAAGCTTGGATTGTAGCTGAAGGTGCGGATGGTTTTAATTTGATGCCTCAATATTTACCTGGTGGCTTAAGCGAATTTGTTGAACAAGTTATTCCAATACTTCAACAGCGCGGGCTATTTAGAAAGGAATATGATTACAGTACACTTCGGGGCCATTTAGGTTTGTTAATGCCGGAGTCTAAATATTCAGCATTAAAAACCAGATAATATGTAGAGGCATGTCTGCTGCATGCCTCTATAATTTCCGTTCATAATAACATTCAAACACGAGGTTAAATTATAAAGCTACTGCGAATCAGTTTAAGTATTCTTATCATTCTTCAACAATTGCATCCGATTGTTAAATAGACTTGGATAGGATAAGAATCCTAGCATGGCACTTGTAACGACAGCAGAAGTTAAAACTAGAAAAAGAATAAGTAATTGAAATTGTACAGCTTGTATAGGATCTGCACCCGCAATGATTTGTCCACTCATCATTCCAGGAAGCTGAACGAGCCCAATTGTTTTCTGGCTTTCAATTGTCGGTATTGTACTTGCTTGAATCGATGTAATAAGTTGTTTATGAATTGCTTGCTTTGGTGTTCCGCCAAGGGATAGAATTAGCTCTGCTTTATCTTGATGGGTATCAATTTCAGCTGTAAACCGATTAAGAAATAGAATCGAAAGCACCATCGAATTCCCGATCATCATACCACTAATGGGAATAATATATTGAGCCGTGGGTGGTATAATGTGGAACCCGAGTAAAATACTTTGAGTTAATACTTCGATGAAAACATATGTCGAAACGAGTTTCCATGTAATCCCTTTTATCGTAACACCTTTTTTCCTTGCATTATGTGTTGCAGCAAAAATCATCAACATAATCATGAGTATGATAAAGATCATACTTTCTGAGTCAAATACGAATTGCAGAACATAGCCAACTGCTAATAATTGTATCGTTGAGCGAATCACTGCGACAATGGTATCTTTTTCTAATCCTAGATTAAGCGTTTTTGATAATAAAATTGGTATCAAGACGAAAATAAGAGCTAAGGCTAATGTCAAATAGCTCATACATTAACCCCCTCTACAAATTGTTTTACTCTTTCATCTTGAGGGTTATCCAGAAGGCTAGTTTCTCCAGTTTCAACAACTTCTCCGTTCATCATCACCCATGTATAATCCCCAACTGATAAGGCCTGCTGTAAATTGTGGGTAATCCATATAATTGTTGTACGATATTTCTGGTTAATTTTCACAATCAATTCCTCAATATCTTGTTGTGAAACACGGTCAAGTGAAGAAGTAATCTCATCAAGCAATAAAACTTTTGGTCGATTTACAAGCGTCCTCGCTACTGAAACTTTTTGTCGCTGTCCACCAGATAAATCCTTGACATTTCGATATAAAAATTCTTCATCTAAGCGAACATCGCGCAGTAATTCCTTTGCTTTTTCCTCTTTTAACTGTTTACCTTGTAATGTTAAAGGTAGGGCTAAGTTTGAAAAAACCGTACCACTTATCATAGTTGCACTTTGTAATGCTAACCCGATATTGCGACGTAATGTGGTTGGTTCATAATCCGTAATCCGTTTATTTTTAATATAAATTTCACCGGATTTTGGTGATATAAGTCCATTACATAATCTAAATAATGTTGTTTTCCCAGCGCCTGAAGGTCCAACCAATGTTGTTATTTTCCCTTCAGGAAAGGAGCCGGTAATATCCTTTAAAATATGTACGTCTCCATCAAAATAATTCACATGGTCTAACTGAATTACTGTATTGTTGCTTGCTGTCATTGTGCTCCACCTTTTTTCATAATAGAGGCCGGTCTTAATTTTCTTTTAAACACGCTTAATAAATCGTTCCCTAATAACAAGGTTTATAATTGTGACAATACTTATTATCGTTTATTTTTAATAATGATGCTAAAATTATGCACAGAAAAGAGAAGTGAACTTAAAGAAGGCATGCTACAGTGCATGCCACAAGAAACCTTATAATTTTTGACCATAATAACGATCTAGAGAAAAACCGCGGCCTAAAATTTCAGATGCATTAATAAAAATAACAAAAGTTGAAGGAGCTTCTTTTTGCAACAGTTTTTTCAGCTGCACGGCCTCTTGTTGTTCAGTTACACAGAGAATCATTGTCTTATCAAGGTTAGAATAGCCGCCGACAGATCGAACTTTCGTTAAACCACGGTCGATTCCTTCATGAATAAGAGTTTGAATTTTTTCTTCTTCATCGGTAATGATTAAAATTAACTTTGTCGCTGTTGTTCGTAATTGAACAAAATCAATTGCTTTTCCACTAATGTAGATAGCTAATAGCGCAAATAAAGTGAGTTCTAAACTAAATACGATGATGGAGGCAATTACGACAAGCCCGTCCACAATAAATTGAGAATACCCGCTTGATATACCGGTGAACTTCTTTACGATTTGTGCGATTGCTGCCGTTCCACCTGTTGATCCATTTCCTTTATAAACAATACCTAGTCCAATACCGAGTAAGATTCCACCGTAAAGAGCTCCTAGCAGTGGATTCGTAATTTCAATCGGAATATCCGCTGAAAGATAAATAATCAAAGGAACCCAAAATGTACCTAGCAGTGTTTTGAAGCTGAAGTCTTTACCTAACGCAAACCAGCCAATAAAGAAGATTGGTATGTTAATCACGAGTTGAACAAGTGCTGGACTTAGTGCGTATATTTCAAATAGGATGGTGCTAATTCCTGATATACCACCTGCCGCAAGCTTTGCTGGCAGAAAAAATGTGTTATAAGAAAGTCCGACAAGTGTGGCGCCAAGGATAATATAGATATATTCCATCATTGATTTATTCTGTTTTAATTTTTTCATTCGCTTATTTCCTTTCCGTTTTCAACCTAACCTTATTTACTTTATCATTTGCGAGCATTAGAGTAAATAGCATATAACTAAGCGTTGGTCAAAAGGAAAGGGTATATAAAAACACGGATTCAAGTTGAACCCGTGTAAGCTATCTTATTATACAGTTGCTGTCATTTTTTCCGTTTCAGCGATTTTTGCCGCAACTTTCTCTGTGAATTCTTTGCCGATTTTTGGTATGACTGTTTTTAATACGGGATTGATCATCGCTCCCATCATGCCTTTAACCGTAATATTTAAGCTTCCGGTTATTTGTGTTTTTGCTTGGGATAAGGGAGTTGCTTTAAAATATCCGTCACCTACCCAGCTTTCGCTTGAACCACTTAATTCAAATATAATGTGTGATGGTTCTGTCCATTCAGTAATCCGGACTTTCACACGTACATCTTTTTGAACTACTCCAATATCACCGTGTAATTTCCATGTTGATTGACGCTCATTAATAATTTCATGTTCCGTATATCCTGGAACAAGGGGCGCCCAGTTATTCATGTCACTAACAAAATTCCAAATCCTTTTACTTGGCATATCTAATTCGACATGATGGATGCTTTGTGCCATGCGTACTGACCTCCTTTGCCTATGTAATGAATACATGCAAATTTAATATATGATGCAAATGCCATTTTTAGACTAAGTAGTATAGAAATAACCTTAACTATTCATAATAAAATGGAGCAGTTTAATTCTGTTCAACTACACCGAGGAGTGATCGATGATGGCTCGTAACAACAGAAATCAATTGTTAGTGCCTGGTGCGGAAAATGCAGTGGACAACATGAAGGAAGAAATTGCAAATGAGTTCAAAGTAGAACTTGGAGCTGATACAACTGCACGTGAAAACGGTTCGGTGGGTGGCGAGATGGTCAAACGAATGATCAAAATCGCTGAGGAAAGTATGGTTAATAAACGTAATTAGTTGGTAGTAATTGAGGATACCCGGTTATATAGTTGGGTATCCTTTTTTAGCATAGGTATAGGATAGTTTTTTTCAAAAAGAAACCGGCAGAATGCCGATTTCTTTTTGAAATTATTGTTTTACAGCGCTTTTTGCTTCAACTTTCTCAATCCAGTTAAACGGATCCTCTAATTTTCCATATTGGATGCCAGTTATTGTGTCATAAACCTTTTGGGAAACTTCCCCAGTTTTTCCTCCGTTAATTACCATATCCTTACCTTCCCATGACAATTGCGCGATAGGGGAGATAACAGCGGCAGTTCCGGAACCAAATGCTTCTTCTAATAAACCTTCTTGATGCGCCTGATATAGTTCATCCATAGAAATTCGACGTTCTGATACTGGTATATTCCAATGTTTAAGAAGTTCAATTACAGAATCTCTAGTTATGCCAGCAAGAATACTTCCATTAAGCTTTGGTGTTACAACTTCTCCATTGATTTTGAAGAATACGTTCATGCTACCAACTTCCTCAATATACTTTTGTTCGACACCATCTAACCAAAGTACCTGGGCGAACCCGCCTTTAGCAACATCCTCCTGTGCTTTTAAGCTAGCAGCATAGTTTCCACCGGTTTTTGCTTCACCAGTACCGCCTTTAACCGCACGAACGTACTTGTTTTCAACAGCAATCTTAACAGGGTTAATCCCTTCTTTGTAGTAAGCGCCAACTGGGGATAGAATAACGATAAATTTATAATTGCGTGATGGTGCAACACCAAGATAGGGCTCTGTTGAAATAATAAATGGTCGAATATAAAGCGATGTTCCATCAGCGTCAGGAACCCAGTCTTTATCCATTGCTACAAGCTGTTTAATTGCCTTTAATCCGAATTCCTCATCAATAGGCGGAATGCAAAGTCGGTCACTTGAACGATTTAATCGTTCCAAATTCTTTTCTGGTCTAAACAATTGTACATCTCCGTCTTCCGTGCGAAATGCTTTTAATCCCTCGAAAACGGATTGCCCGTAATGGAATATCATGGAAGAAGGATCGATCATTAGAGGTTGATATGGTACAATGCTCGCATTATGCCACCCTAATGGATCAGAATAATCCATCACAAACATATGATCTGTAAAAGCTCTGCCGAAAATAAGCTGATCAGAATTGGGCTTCTCTTTTTTTGTTTCACTTAGTTGTAAGCGAATTGTTTTGTCTTCCATATCAATTATCTCCTTGTTCTAAAAGTTTCTATATATCATAATAGATATTTAGAATTTGTGCAAGACTTAATTTTTAATTAATTTTGTTAAGTTAGTTTTATTTCGATATGTTAAAATGAAAAAAAGGTTTAAAGGAGATGAAAAATGATTAAAGCAGTAATTTTTGACTTAGATGATACATTGCTTTGGGATGAAAAAAGTGTTAAACACGCTTTTGAAAGGACTTGTGAGCTGGCAGTTAAGAAATATGGTCTCAACCCAGATGAGCTGGAAGCTGCTGTTAGAGAGCATGCTAGAAAGCTTTATGCTTCGTACGATACATATGAATTTACACAAATGATCGGAATTAATCCATTTGAGGGACTTTGGGCGAATTTCTTGGATGAAGGGGAGGACTTTGCTAAATTGAAGGAAATTGCTCCCCTGTATCGTAGGGAAGCATGGACAGCAGGGCTAAAAGCGCTAGGTGTTGATGATCCTGAATTTGGCTTGGAGCTAGCAGAAGCTTTCCCGCGGGAGCGAAAGAAAACAGCACTTTTATTTGATGATACGATTCAAGTACTGGATAAATTGAAAGGGCACTATCAACTGCTCATGTTAACGAATGGATCTCCAGAGTTACAAAATACAAAACTGACACTAACACCGGAATTAGTTGCCTATTTTGATCAAATCGTGATCTCTGGTGACTTTGGAAAAGGAAAACCGGATCCAACGATTTTTGAGCATACTTTAAAATTGCTTTCGCTCGATAAAGGTGAAGTAGTCATGGTCGGTGACAACCTGAATACTGATATACTTGGAGCAAAAAGGGCTGGGATAACATCTGTATGGTTAAATCGACATGACAGAAAACCAGAAGATGTTAAACCAACGTATGAAATCACAAGCTTATTAGAGCTTTTGCCAATTCTTGAAGATTAGGTAATACACAAAAGCACACCGTTCAAAAATAGAGGTGTGCTTTTAATCTGCTATAAATCAATCGATGTTACTTCTTTAATCTCCTCAAGACTCTTTAATTCTTCCATTGCTTCTGTTTCTAAATGTTTATCGATCGTCAGTACCATGATTGCATTCCCGCCGATATCTGAACGGTCTACTTGCATCGTAGCAATATTTATTTGATGCTTTGCAATGGTGCTTCCCATTCGACCAATAACACCAGGCTGGTCAACATGCTGGATAACAACAAGGTGACCTTCTGGAGTAACGTCAATACTATATTCGTCGACTTTCACAATCCGCGGTCCAAATCCATTCAGCAAAGTACCGGCAACTTTACGTGTTCCTGATTTGCTCTTTACTTCTACTGTGATTAAATTCGTAAATCCTTTTGTTGAAGAGGTTTTATTTTCATTAACGATAATTCCTTTTTTATTTGCAAGATATAATGCATTGACGTCATTTACGTGATCACCTAAGTGACGTTTTAAAATCCCTTTAATTGTGTTGCGTGTTAATGGCGCTACTTCCATATCGGATAGGTCACCAGAATAGGAGATATTAATTTCTTCTGCTACATCCTTCGTCAAATCAATTAAGAAAACTCCTAATTTCTCAGCTAAATGGAAATAAGGTTCAATTTTATGCATCAGCTCACTTGGAACAGAGGGAAGGTTGACTGGATTTTTCACGACATCTCCATTCAAAAAGCTGAGTACGTCGTGACTAACATCAACAGCTACAATTTCCTGTGCTTCAATGGTGCTTGCACCTAAATGTGGTGTCGCTACTACTTCTGGCAGTTCTAATAATTTATGATCGATAAAAGGCTCTTCTTCAAAGACATCTAATGCGGCCCCAGCCACTTTTTTTGAAATAATTGCATCATATAATGCATCTTCATCAATAATTCCACCGCGTGCACAATTTATAATGTGAACCCCTGGCTTCATGCGTTCAAAGGCTTCAGCGTTAATAAGATGTCTTGTCTCTTTCATCAATGGCGTATGAACTGTAATAAAGTCAGCTTGCTCAATAACCTCTTCTAGTGTCCCATAACCAATACCCATTTTATCTGCTTTTTCTTTTGTTAAAAATGGGTCATAGGCAATGACGTTCATACGCTGACCTTTTGCACGGAAAGCAACTTCTGCACCAATTCTACCTAGACCAACTACACCAAGTGTCTTATTTTTTAGTTCTACACCGACATATTTTTTACGGTCCCACTTTTTATGTTTTAATGCATGGTACGCTTGTGGAATATTTCTTGATAGTGACATAAGCATCGCAATTGTATGCTCTGCTGCTGAATTGGTATTTCCATTTGGCGCATTGACAACGATAATACCATTCTCAGTAGCAGCATCGAGGTCAATATTGTCAACTCCAACACCAGCACGACCAATGATTTTTAACTTTTTAGCTTTATTAATTAATTCACGCGTTACCTGTGTTTGACTTCGAACGAGCAAAGCATCAAATTCGCCGATTCGATCTTCCAGTTCTTCTTTACTTAAATGTGTTTCGATGACAAGATTCATATTCGGCGCTTCACGTAGTGGTCCGATACCATCCTCACTTAGCGGATCACTGATTAAAATGTTAAACATTATGCTAGTACCCCCTGTTGTAAATAAACTTCCTGAGCGGCGCGTATGCCTTGTCCCAACTCAATCTGCTTGCCGATTTTTCTTAAGCTGATTTCTACGATACCGATAATTTGCAGCACATCTGCAGGAGAACAATAGCCCATATGGCCAATTCGGAAAATTTTACCCTGTAGATGCTGCTGCCCGCCAGCAACTGATAAATTAAATTCTTGCTTCATTACTTTTCTTAAATCCTCTGCAGCAAAATCATTCGGTCTAATTGCAGTAACCGTCGGTGAAGCTGCATCATCCGCTGTCAGCAAAGGAATTCCCATTGCTTTAAATGCTGAACGTGTCATTTTTTTCATTAATTCATGTCTTGTATAGACATTTTGCAGACCTTCCTCTTCTACAAGATTCAACACTTGATCTAATCCAAACAATAAGGATAGTGCAGGTGTGAATGGCGTAGAATCATCGGCAAGACTCTTGCGATATTTTCGCAAATCGAGGTAGAAACGGGCTTGTTTGTTTTGCTCAATGATTTTCCATGCTTCTTCACTCACTGTAATAAAAGTTAATCCTGCTGGAAGCATCATTGCTTTTTGTGAGCCTGTAACGAGTACATCAATTCCCCATGCATCTACTTCTGTATCGACTCCGCCAACACAAGAGACACCATCAACAATCACAAGTGCATTCGAATTTTCGTGAACAACTGTACACAATTCTTGAATCGGATTTAATATACCTGTGGAAGTTTCACAATAAGTAGCAAAAACGGCTTTTATATTCGGATGATCCTTTAAGTATGTTTTTATGTATGCTGGATCAAATGCTGCACCCCACTCTACATCGTAGCGCTGTACGGCAACATCATATGCCTGACAAATTTTCACAAAACGATCACCGAAAGCTCCAGTAACAATAACGAGTACCTCATCACCAGGTTTAACTGTATTAACAACAGCAGTTTCAAGTCCTGCTGTACCACTTCCAGAAACAATTAATACGTCTTGTTCTGTTCCGAAAATCGGTTTTAATCTTGGTTTGATTCGCTGGATTAAATCTTTTGTTTCTTTTCCACGATGTCCAATCATCGTTTGGTTCATAGCCCGCTGCACACTTGGTGGAATTGGGCTTGGTCCGGGTATTCTTAATAAATGCTGATCTGCTAGCATGTTGCACTGCTCCTTTTTTTGAGTTTATATGATTCATTTACTCTTGTACGGATGTCATTTTTTGAGAAACGAATTCATTCATATAGCAACCCATATTAGTTATTCAATATAACAAGTATACAACTGTTGTCAACAAATTTTGCGAAGTAATATTTTTCAGTAAAAATAACTGAAATAAATGTAATCGCTTTATGTATGTATGTGGTTGGATCCGTAATTAATTTAACATTGTCCATTTTAATATTTTGATGCTATGAACATTCTGTTTATTTTTACAATTTGATTGAAGTATAGATTGATTAATCATATAATAGTGCGAAAGAAAGGTGGTATCCTCAAATGAGTAAGGATTTGCGAATCAAAAGTAATGCTTTTGACGGAACTATGCGAGCCCCAAATCGTGCAATGCTGCGGGCTGTTGGTGTTTCAGATGAAGATTTTAAAAAACCAATGGTAGGTGTAGCAAGTACTTGGGCGGAAGTAACACCGTGTAATATCCATATTGATGAACTGGCTGTTCGTGCTAAAAAAGGAGTGCGAGAAGCTGGTGGTGTTCCATTGATTTTTAATACGATAACAGTATCTGATGGAATTTCGATGGGGACACAAGGAATGCGATATTCATTACCAAGTCGTGACATAATTGCTGATTCGATTGAAACGGTTGTCGGAGCAGAAAACTTAGATGGACTTGTGGCAATTGGTGCTTGTGATAAAAATATCCCAGGATGCATGATTGCAATCGCGAATTCGAATGTCCCATCCGTTTTTGTTTATGGGGGAACTATCGCACCTGGAACACATCGAGGAAAAGACATTGACATCGTTTCCGTGTTTGAAGGCGTTGGTAAGCATAACAATGGTGATATTGATGATAACGAATTAAAAGCGATTGAATGCAGTGCATGCCCTGGTGCTGGTGCATGTGGAGGAATGTATACTGCTAATACAATGGCTTCGGCCGTAGAAGCAATGGGAATGAGTCTCCCAGGAAGCTCTTCCAATCCAGCAGAATCTAAAGAGAAAGAGGAAGATGTAAAAGCTGCTGGACAAGCTGTTTATTCCATGCTGGAAAACGATATTTATCCTAAAGATATTATGACAAGAGAAGCATTTGAAAATGCGATTACAGTTGTGATGGCACTTGGAGGATCGACCAATGCAATTCTTCACTTGCTTGCAATTGCTCATGCAGCAGAAGTAGATTTAACAATTGATGACTTTAATCGAATGCAGGAAAAAGTACCGCATCTTGCAGATTTGAAACCTAGTGGACGTTTTGTGATGCAAGACTTGCATCGAGCAGGCGGGGTGCAAGCAGTTATGAAGCTGCTTCTTGAAAATGGCTATCTACATGGAGATTGTTTAACGGTGACAGGAAAAACAATCGCTGAAAACCTTGCGGACGCACCATCACTTGCAGATGGTCAGGAAATCATAATGCCTTTTGATAGTCCAAAACGTAAAGATGGACCATTAATTGTTTTAAAAGGGAACTTATCGCCAACAGGAGCTGTTGCTAAAGTATCCGGGGTGAAAGTCACACGTCATACAGGACCGGCACGTGTATTCGATACCGAAAAAGAAGCGACTGCAGCCGTTATGGCGAATGAAATCAAGGATGGGGATGTTCTTGTAATTCGTTATGTGGGGCCTAAAGGCGGACCTGGTATGCCTGAAATGCTCTCCATTTCTAGTATTCTTGTTGGTAAAGGAATGGGTGAATCGGTTGCGCTATTAACCGATGGGCGATTTTCTGGTGGTACACATGGTCTTGTAGTTGGTCATATTTCACCAGAAGCACAAGCAGGTGGTCCAATTGCACTCTTACAAGAAGGTGACATGGTAACTATTGATTCGGGTGAAAAATTAATTTCTGTCGATCTTTCTGAAGCTGATCTGGAGAAACGTCGTAAAGACTGGATAGCCCCACCGTTATACAGTAAAGGGATACTAGGCAAGTACGCACATAATGTTTCCTGTTCATCCAAAGGTGCTGTTACAGATTATTTGAATAGATAACATTCATTGCGAGCGTCTGTTTGAAGACGCTCGTTTTTTAGTAGGTAGAAAACAGATGAAAATACTTTTATCTGCATTAGTGAAAGAAAATTATTTTCCTAAAGGATATGAAAATCCCAAATCTGCTAAGAAAAATTTACAAATCTAAGAGAGTATGAGGCTTCAATGTTGTAAACGCATACAAAAAGACGAACTAAATAAAATTATCTAAAAACTTCTGAAAAACTCTTGACTCTTCCCGGAAAACATTATATGATTGACCGCAATATCAAGAATTCAATTAACAAACCTATTTTTCTGAATAACGAATTATAGTTGTTACTATGAATTTTCAAAATCTTATAACTGTTGGTTTAAAACTAAATACAATAACTCGATGACGAGAAAAAAAGAACATGCCACGTGTATTCACAGAGAGCTGGGGTTGCTGGAAGCCCAGAAATACATATTGTTCTGACATCTTCTCTGAGTGCCGTTTTGAACGGAGCGTAAGAACGATGCTTTTATTAGATTCGGTCAGGTGCAGTTTTTGTGTACCTGTTATCCAAGTAGGCTGATTATCAGCCTGCCGAGGTAGTATTCGTGAGGATGCTATGAACATGGGTGGTACCGTGAAAAGAAGACTCTTTTCTCCCCAATAATTCTGATGTTATGCAGATTATAGGGGAGAGAAGGGTCTTTTTTTACTGGAAGGAAAACCCACAATTTCCTTACTGCATAAGTGCAACATACTGAATGCCAAGTTTTCTAAAATTAATATGAACCTAAGGAGGTAGCAGTAGTGAAAGTTGAGGCTAGTCACGAAGTGGAAATGAAGGGGAATTTGATAACAGGTGCTGATTTATTAATTAAAACATTAGTGGACGCCAAAGTGGACACCATATTCGGTTATCCGGGTGGCGCGGTATTACCGATCTACGATGCGTTGTATCGTAACGAGACACCATTTGAGCATGTCCTATCACGTCATGAGCAAGGCTCCATTCATGCAGCAGAAGGATATGCTCGTGTGACAGGTAAGCCTGGAGTAGTTCTAGCAACATCAGGTCCTGGTGCAACAAACTTAATTACTGGGATTACGGATGCCATGATGGATTCTATACCACTTGTTATCTTCACTGGTCAGGTAGCTAAAAATGTTATCGGGACCGATGCCTTTCAAGAAGCAGATGTAATGGGGATAACAACACCGATTACCAAGTACAATTATCAGGTAAGTGACGTTGCGGATTTGCCGAGAATTGTTAAAGAGGCATTTCATATAGCGACAACAGGTAGACCTGGCCCAGTCGTAATTGATATACCGAAGAATATTTCAGCGAACATCACGATAAATGATTTTGAAGATGACTTTTATCTACCAGGTTATCAACCGACAATTAACCCGAATCCATTACAGATTGTTAAACTTGCAGAAGCCCTAAGTCGTGCAAAGCGTCCACTGCTGCTAGCAGGAGCAGGTACATTGTTTGCAAATGCTTCAGAGGAACTGAAGCATTTTGCTGAAAAATATAAGCTTCCTGTCACGACCACGTTGCTTGGTCTAGGGACTTTTCCGGGTACGAATGAGCTTTCGCTAGGTATGGCAGGGATGCACGGAACATATGCAGCAAACATGGCAATTTATGAATGCGATTTGTTAATCAATATTGGTGCAAGGTTTGATGATCGATTAACTGGGAAGATTGCTGACTTTGCACCAAACGCTAAAGTTGCACATATCGATATCGATCCGGCAGAGATCGGAAAAAATATCAAAACGGATATTCCGGTTGTAGCTGATGCGAAGAAAACCTTGATTGCATTATTAGATAGTAAAATTGATATGCAAAATAATATCCAATGGCTTAAGGAGCTATCCAAAAATAAGCAGGATTATCCACTGTGGTACGAACGCACAGATTCACCAATATCACCACAATGGCTGATTGAGCAAATTTATAACATATCAAGTGGGAAAGCGATTGTTACTACTGATGTAGGTCAGCACCAAATGTGGGCAGCACAGTTCTATAAATTTGATAAGCCAAATAATTGGGTAACTTCAGGTGGGCTTGGTACGATGGGCTTTGGTTTTCCAGCAGCAGTTGGTGCACAGTTAGGAAGACCAGATGATTTAGTTATTTCGATCGTTGGTGACGGTGGATTCCAAATGACGTTACAGGAATTATCCGTAATCAAGGAACGAAATCTCCCGGTGAAAGTAATTATCGTTAATAACGAGGCATTAGGTATGGTTCGACAATGGCAGGAAAGCTTTTATGAAGAACGTTATTCAGAATCACTGTTTTCAGAAAACCCGGACTTCGTAAAATTGGCAGAAAGCTATGGTGTCCGCGGTGTGAAAGTTGACAAGGAAGCAGATGTAATCCAAACATTACAAGACATCTTTGCTTATGATGGTCCTGTGGTTGCTGATTTCCGAGTTGTACGAAAAACCTGTGTCTATCCGATGATCGCACCAGGAAAAGGAATTCATGAGATGGTTGGGGTGACAAAATGAAACGAATTATAACAGCTACGGTTCAAGACCGTGGCGGGGTTCTGAATCGGATTACGGGTATGTTACACAAACGTCAATTCAACATTGAAAGTATATCTGTCGGAGCATCGGAGGTAGAGGGTGTCTCTAAGATGACATTTGTAGTAGAAGTCAGTGATGATCAGAAATTAGAACAGCTGACAAAGCAATTAAACAAACAAATTGATGTGTTAAAAGTATCCGACATAACGGATAGAGCAATGGTCGCGAGAGAATTAGCACTCATTAAGGTTGTTAGTACTGGGCAGACACGTGCTGAAATACAGTGGATTATCACTCCGTTTAGAGCATCTGTCATTGATGTAAGCAAGGACAGCTTAATCATACAAGTTACAGGGCGTCCTGATAAAGTGGATGCACTTATCGCATTACTCAGACCATATGGCATAAAGGAATTAACGAAAACTGGTGTTACAGCATTTTTAAGAGGACAGCAGCCAGAACAGGTAACAGAACTAAATTCGTTGTCCATCTAAATTGAATGCAAAATATAATTAACTGATTTTTGTAACGATTCAGGCTTGAAACAAATAAATTGCGAGTTAAGTATTTATACTTTACTAATAAAAAAACTACTAATTAATGAGAGGAAGATATTAATGGCTAAAGTACTTTATGAAAAAGACATCCAAAAAGAGGTATTACAAGGAAAGAAAATTGCGGTAGTAGGATATGGTTCACAAGGGCATGCGCATGCATTGAATCTCCGTGAAAGTGGTTATGATGTTGTTATTGGTTTAAGACCAGGAAAATCTCAAGCTAAAGCAGAGGAAGATGGTTTTAATGTATATTCAGTAGCTGAAGCTGTTGAACAATCGGACGTTGTCATGATTCTTCTTCCAGATGAAATGCAGCAAAAGGTTTATGAAGAAAGCATTAAACCAAATCTTAAGGCTGGAAATGCGCTTGTTTTTGCACACGGGTTCAATATTCACTTTTCACAAATTGTACCTCCATCTGATGTAGATGTATTTCTAGTAGCTCCAAAAGGACCTGGTCACCTTGTAAGAAGAACGTATGAAGAAGGTGCAGGAGTACCAGCTCTATATGGTGTGTATCAAGATGTAACAGGTAATGCAAAAGAGCTTGCATTAGCATATGCACAAGGAATTGGAGCAGCAAGAGCAGGAGTTTTGGAAACTTCTTTCCAAGAGGAAACAGAAACAGATTTGTTCGGTGAGCAAGCAGTACTATGTGGCGGGGTTACAAGCTTAATCAAATCTGGCTTCGAAACATTAGTGGAAGCTGGATACCAGCCAGAAGTTGCTTACTTCGAATGTATGCATGAAATGAAATTAATCGTTGATCTTCTATATGAAGGTGGACTAGAAAACATGCGTTATTCCATCTCAGACACAGCACAATGGGGTGACTTCGTATCTGGACCACGTGTTGTAAATGAAGATACAAAGGCACGTATGAAAGATGTTCTAACAGATATTCAAGATGGTAAATTTGCAAAAGGTTGGATTCTTGAGAACCAGGCAGGTCGTCCACAATTTAATGCAATCAATAACCAAGAAAATAAACATCAAATTGAGACTGTTGGAAGGGAGCTCCGTGACTTAATGCCTTTTGTTAAACAATCCGTTAAATCAAAACAGAAGGATGTGAAGGAACATGTCACTAATTAAGATTTTTGACACGACTCTAAGAGATGGCGAACAATCACCAGGGGTTAACTTGAATAAGCAAGAAAAGCTGGAAATTGCAAGACAGCTTGAACGTTTTGGAGTTGATCGGATGGAAGCAGGATTTCCAGCTTCCTCCAAAGGTGACTTTGAGGCAGTAAAAGCGATCGCCGATACGATTAAAAATACATCCGTTATTGCACTTGCAAGAGCTGTTAAATCCGATATTGACATTGCTTGGGATGCATTAAAGGGGGCGGAGAAGCCTGCGATTCATGTATTTCTTGCAACATCACCAATTCATATGACTTATAAATTGAAGAAGACTCCCGAAGAAGTAATGGAGACAGCAGTCAGTATGGTCACCTACGCAAAAGAAAGGTTTTCTGAGGTCGAATGGTCTGCTGAAGATGCTACACGTTCGGACTGGAACTTTCTAGCCCAAATAATTGAAAAGGTTATTGATGCTGGTGCAACGGTCATAAATTTACCGGATACGGTTGGCTATACGACACCAAAAGAATATGGTGAACTATTCCGATTTATCCGTGAAACCGTCCCGAACATTGATCAAGTTGCATTATCCTGTCATTGTCATAATGATCTTGGATTGGCAGTAGCAAACTCCATTGCAGCTGTTGAAAATGGGGCCACTCAGGTCGAAGGAACAATTAATGGTATTGGAGAGCGTGCTGGAAATGTATCCTTAGAGGAACTTGCAGTTGCATTCAAAATTCGTTCGGATTTTTATTCCTTTGAAACAGGCTTGAAATTAAATGAGATAAAGCGTACGAGTGACCTTGTTTCCAAACTTACTGGTATGTACGTTCAAGCAAATAAAGCAATTGTAGGAAGAAATGCATTTGCCCATGAATCTGGAATTCATCAAGATGGCGTGCTGAAAAATGCTGAAACCTATGAAATTATTACACCAGAAATGGTTGGCGTTAGCTCAAACAATCTGTTTTTAGGTAAACACTCTGGTCGCCATGCGTTTAAAGATCGTGTAAAAGAATTTGGAATCGAATTTACAGAGGATGAATTGAAGCAAGCCTTTGATCAATTCAAAAAGCTTACGGATCATAAAAAAGAAGTTACAGATGATGATTTATATACAATTGCAATGGAAGTCAAGACAGATTCTTCAGCAGTGAGTAAGTATCAATTAGAAAACTTCCAAGTACAGTATGGAACAGAGAATGTTCCAACAGCTACTGTCATTTTAAAAACACCAGCAGGAGATGTTGTAGAGAATTCTTGCTCTGCTCCAGGTAGTGTTGAAGCTTTGTATCAAACCATTGATAGTTTAGTGGAAGAAGATGTAAAGCTAGTAGACTACCAATTGAACTCAGTTGGTGGAGGGAAGGATGCTTTAGCAGAATCACATGTTCAACTAATTGTAAATGGTGAAACCGTAAATGGAAGAGGTTCAGCACAAGATGTGCTTCAAGCATCTGCATCAGCATTTTTGAATGCAGTAAATCGTTATATTATCAAAGTAAAAACAATAGAAAAGAAAGAACTTGTGAAATAACCAAGAGCGCAAGCGCCCGTTTAGCGACGTACTGACTGGACTGAGCCGCAGGAGATAAAGGAAACACGGCGACCGTAGGGAGTCGATGTTGACTTATTGTACGGAGGTGAGGGAAGTCTCGCTAGTCGCTGGGCGCTGAAGCTGGACGTAATAACCAGAAGCGCAAGCGCCCGGAGCTAGTTATAAAATCGGGCGTGAGCTTTCTTAAAAATACTTTGAAAAAGGAGGACCCCGAGTATGGAAAAGCAAATCATATTACTTCCTGGTGATGGTATTGGGAAAGAAATTATGGATTCTGCTAAGGCTGTGTTACTAGCAATTGCAGCTGAGTATAACCATCATTTTACTTTCGAGGAACATGCAATTGGTGGAAGTGCGATTGATACGCACAATAACCCGTTACCGGAGGATACAATACAGGCTTGTAAGAGCGCAGATGCGGTTTTGCTTGGTGCTGTTGGAGGTCCAAAATGGGATTCTAATCCGGCTCATTTAAGGCCAGAAAAAGGTTTATTAGGTATCCGTAAAGCCCTTGGATTATTCGCAAATATTCGTCCTGTAAAAGGATTTTCCCCTCTGTTGCATGCTTCTCCATTAAAGGAAGAAATCATAAAAGACAGTGATATTTTGATCATACGTGAATTAACCGGTGGGTTATATTTTGGTGAACCGAGTGAAAGAAGAGAGAATGGTAATGCTGTCGTCGATACACTCTATTATAAGCGGGCAGAGATGGAACGAATTATTGATAAAGGTTTCCAAAGTGCAAGGATTAGGAATAAGCACTTAACCTCTGTAGATAAAGCAAATGTTTTAGAATCCAGTCGTATGTGGCGAGAAATTGTTGAGGAAAAAAAGCAGGAATATCCAGATGTTACGGTTGAGCACGTATTAGTAGATGCAGCCGCAATGAAATTGATTACACAACCAAATCGATTTGATGTTCTTGTAACGGAAAATCTATTTGGAGATATTTTAAGTGATGAAGCATCCGTATTAACTGGATCACTTGGCATGTTACCGTCTGCTAGTCTCAGGACAGATGGTGTTGGAATGTATGAGCCAGTTCACGGATCTGCACCTGATATTGCAGGTAAGGGGATTGCGAATCCATTTGGGATGATTTTATCTGCTGCATTGATGCTGCGTTTCTCTTTTGGATTGGAGGAGGAAGCTTCTGAAATTGAAAGAGCAGTAAATGAATGTCTTGAGCAAGGCTACCATACGGCTGATTTGCAGATACAAAACGGAAAACAGGTTGGAACTAAGAAAATAACAGAAATCGTACTAGAGAATTTAACTACGAAGAGTATTTCAGATTCAATTTGCAATATGTACGTGTAAAAGATTCATACGTATTTTAAAGAGTGAGGTGTTAGGAAATGGGAAAACCGGAAACAATCATTGATAAAATATGGAAGAAGCATGTGGTACACCAAGAAGAGGGAAAACCAGACCTTCTATATATTGACCAGCACCTTGTTCATGAAGTAACTTCGCCACAAGCCTTTGAAGGTTTACGGATGAACAATCGAAAGGTTCGTCGCCCTGATTTGACATTTGCGACGATGGATCACAATGTGCCAACTATAAATCGACAAGTTGTCAAAGATGAGATTTCAAAAAAGCAAATGGAGACATTAAAGCAGAATTGTGCCGATTTTGGAATTAAACTTGCAGATATGTTTCACCCAGACCAAGGTATTGTTCATGTAATCGGACCACAGCTAGGGTTGACACAGCCAGGAAAGACAATCGTATGCGGGGATAGTCATACTTCTACGCATGGTGCATTCGGCGCGTTAGCTTTTGGGATTGGCACGAGTGAGGTGGAGCATGTACTTGCAACTCAAACGATCTGGCAAGAACGCCCAAAATCATTGAATGTTAAAGTTATTGGTGATCTCGGTCCAGGTGTAACTGCAAAGGATTTGATTCTAGCTATTATAGGGAAATTTGGAGTTCGCTTTGGTACAGGGTATGTCATGGAATATACAGGTGAAGCAATTCGTAACTTATCCATGGAAGGAAGAATGACTGTTTGTAATATGTCAATTGAAGCAGGGGCGAGGGCAGGATTGATCAGCCCGGATCAGAAAACGATTGATTATTTAGAAGGAAGAGAATATGTTCCTAATGGAGAAGCATTCTATAAAGCAGCAGAAGAATGGCTTGCTTTAGCAACAGACGAAGGTGCTACGTATGATCACACCGTAACCATTCAAGCTGATGAAATTGAACCACAGGTTACATGGGGGACAAATCCAGGAATGTGTGTACCTGTTGGTGGGAATACACCGGTTGTTGCGGATTCGGACCATAAAGAAGATGTGAAGCGAGCTCTTGAATATATGGGTCTGGAAGAAAATCAGCCAATTACTTCTATTGAAATTGATCATGTGTTTATTGGCTCATGTACAAATTCAAGATTAAGTGACTTAGAAAAAGCAGCGGCAATTGTTAAAGGTAGAAAAGTGAAGGATCATATTAAAGCAATCGTCGTTCCTGGTTCCTTTAGTGTAAAATTACAAGCTGAAGCAGCTGGCTTGGATAAAGTTTTTACGGAAGCAGGATTTGAATGGCGAGAATCAGGGTGCAGTATGTGTCTTGGAATGAATGATGATATTGTTCCAGCTGGAGGACGTTGTGCTTCCACTTCGAATCGTAATTTTGAAGGAAGACAAGGAAATGGGGCACGTACGCATCTTGTCAGTCCCGAAATGGCAGCAGCCGCAGCGATTGAAGGGCGTTTTGTAGATGTACGTAACTTTGCAGGAGTACTTAGCTAGGAGATGACGAACAATGGAAGCAATTCAAGAGCATAAAGGATTAGTATACCCATTAGATCGCTCAAATGTGGATACGGATCAAATTATTCCTAAGCAGTTTTTGAAAAGAATTGAGCGTACAGGTTTTGGAGAATTTTTATTTTATAACTGGCGATTTGATGATGACGGTAACCCAAGAGAAGACTTTACGTTAAATCAACAGCAATACAAAAACGCATCGATTTTAATAGCAGGTGAGAATTTTGGCTGTGGGTCTTCAAGAGAACACGCGCCGTGGGCACTGACAGACTTTGGTTTTAAGGTGATTCTTGCACCAAGCTTTGCTGATATCTTCTATAATAATGCATTGAAAAATGGAATTATTCCGATTAAGATGGAAGAAGAGCAACTTCATGAATGGATGCAAGATGCTGCAGATTCACAATTGGTTTTGCATGTTGATTTACGGAACCAACAAATTTCTGATGAGAAGGGGAATGTCATAACCTTTGATATCCCTGAATATCATAAGGAAAAGCTGTTGAATGGCTGGGATGATATTGCATTAACCTTGCTTCAAGAAAATAAAATATTAGCATACGAAGCCAACAGAAATTAAATGAATTTGAACGAGAAGAAGGAGTGAATGGTCTTGGGGATTTCTTAAACGGTGATAAGGTCTACCATGCAATGAAGCGGCTGACCCCCATTGTTCATCGTACACCATTATTAACATCACATACGACAGATAATATAGTAGGAAAACACGTCTATTGCAAAATGGAAAATCAGCAAAAAACAGGAGCATTTAAGTTTCGTGGAGCAAGCTTTAAGCTGATGCAGCTGTCAAAAGAACAGCTTGCTAAAGGTGTGCTTACTGCCTCTGCAGGAAATCATGCACAAGGGGTTGCGCATGCAGCAGCGAAGCTTGGCGTGAAAGCAACCATCTTTATGGCAGAAGGTACGCCACTTGCGAAAGTGAATGCTACACGAAACTATGGTGCTGAAGTAGTATTAATTGGTGAGAGCTTCCAGGAAGCATATCAGGCATCCATCGAACATCAATCGGTATCTGGGGCAGTTTATATCCATCCTTTTGATGACTATGATATTATGGCAGGACAGGGAACCATTGCAATGGAGATGCTTCGGCAAGAAGACAGAATGGATACGATCCTCGTCCCAATCGGTGGGGGAGGATTAATTAGCGGTATTGCTGTTGCTGCGAAGCATGTGAACCGGAATATTAGAATAATCGGTGTTCAAGCAGAAGGGGCCCCGGCAATATATGAGAGCTACCATGCTAATTCGGTGATGAAATCGAATAAGGTTTCAACTATAGCAGAAGGAATTGCTGTTAAAGAACCAGGAAGTCTAACCTTACCAGTTATCAGGGAGTATGTAGACGATATAGTTACAGTGACAGATGAGCAAATTGCTTCAGCCATTGTGTATATGCTCGAACGAAATAAAACACTAATGGAAGGAGCGGGAGCAGCTGCCTTGGCAGCCTTATTCGCCCATAATGATAAAATAAAATCAAGGCACTGCGGTGTGATTGTAAGTGGAGGAAATTTGGATATTGGTGCAATGTCCAATATTCAGCAGCTTGCCGAACAAAAAAACCCCAAAAAAGAAAAAGCTTACATGGCATTATAAGAAAAAGCTTCTTGGCATTTATTTTCCAAGAGGCTTTTTTTCTGTTTTTAGGAAAAACGGTAAGCGGATACATCCGTTGATTTGTCAGAGTTTGTCAGATTTTAGGCGAAAATAATTGATTTAGTCAATTAAATTTATCTGAAAATTAGCTATTAAGATTTAAAATTTTCATATAATGCGAAAAAAATTAATTAAAAAAATATTTATATGCTTACTTGTTAAACCCTTAATAGTAAAGACTTTATAAAGAGAATTCTTATTAATAACGAAAATTATCAGAATTTATTACTGTTAAATTTTATCAAAAGATATTGCTTTTATAAAAATATTCACTTATAATCTTCTAATATATTAAGAAATATTTACGATTTGATTTCGGATAATACAAAATGTTTAAAAAACAAATATAAGTTTCCGAATAAGTCGATAAAGAAATACAACTTTTTTGTCTTTGTATTGACTCAGGATGTGAATTATTAGAAAAATCACAAAAGCTAATATGCTAAAAATAATTACAAAATAGTTATAAGTCTATTATATTTATTAGTTAGGAAGACTTTTTATTTTTTAATAATTATCAGAACCTTCTGTTTAGAGGGGGTGCAGTAGATCAAATTTTTTTAAGTACCATGTAGCTCTTTTATATCAATCATACTTCATAGTAGAGGTAAATTAATACTTTAGGGGGATTAATTTGAGTAATAAATTATTGGAAATTAAAAACCTATCAACCTCATTCCGCATCGGTGATGATTATTATGCTGCAGTGGATGATGTTACATTAACGCTAAATAAAAACGAAGTATTAGGTATTGTTGGAGAATCGGGTTCGGGAAAAAGTGCACTTGCATTCTCCATAATGAGACTCCACAATCGGGCAAAAATAGAAGGAAGTATTCTGCTCAATGATCAGGATATTGTAGACATGTCTGCTGCTAATTTAAATAAATTACGTGGTGACGATATGGCAATGATTTTCCAAGATCCACTGACAGCATTAAATCCGCTAATGGAAATTGGAGAACAGATTAGTGAAGCATTACTTTTACATAATCCTAGAATGACACAGAAACAACGTAAGCAAAGAGTTATAGAATTATTAAATTTAGTAGGAATTCCACGTCCGGAATTTGTATATGAGCAATTCCCGCATGAATTATCTGGGGGGATGCGACAACGAGTTGTTATAGCGATTGCAATTTCGAATAAACCAGAATTATTAATTGCAGATGAGCCGACTACAGCACTAGATGTAACGATTCAGGCGCAAATACTGGATTTAATTCGCAAGCTAAAAGAAGAAATGAATGCTGGAATTATTCTAATTACGCATGATCTAGGTGTTGTTGCTGAAATGGCTGACCGGGTAGCTGTTATGTATGCTGGACAAATTGTAGAAATTGCTGAAGTACATACATTGTTCGAAAATCCATTACATCCTTATACCAAATCATTACTGAATTCAGTACCAACGGAAGGACAAGACAAGCTTCACGTCATTCAAGGGATTGTCCCATCGTTAAAAAATTTACCGCGTAAAGGGTGCCGTTTTGCATCAAGAATACCTTGGATTGACGCCTCTGTCCACGAAGAAAATCCTGTATTGCATGAGGTTAAACCAGGTCATTTTGTAAGGTGCAGTTGTCACACGCATTTTTACTTCTCTGAAGAAAGTAAGGAGGCTGAGAAGAGTGGCATTTCTTGAGGTTAAGGATTTACAAGTATATTTTCCGATTAAAGGCGGAGTTTTCAATCGCACCGTTGGCCATATCAAAGCCGTTGATGGTGTTTCTTTTTCTCTGGAACAAGGTAAAACATACGGGCTAGTTGGAGAATCAGGTTCAGGGAAGTCAACCACTGGAAGAGCAATTATTGGTTTAGAAAATGTAACTTCTGGACAGATATTATTTGAAGGTAAAGATATTACATCAATGAAAAGTAAGACAAAAGATTTGAGAAAAGATATTCAAATGATCTTTCAAGATCCGTATTCGTCTTTGAATCCTAAAAAGCGTGTTCTCGATATTATTGCAGAACCATTGCGAAATTTCGAAATGCATTCTAAACAGGAGGAAAAAAAGAAAGTACAAGACTTATTGGAACTTGTAGGATTGAGTCCAGAGAGTATATTGAAATATCCCCATCAATTCTCTGGTGGACAGAGGCAACGGATTGGTGTTGCAAGGGCACTAGCTTTAAAACCAAAGTTAATTATTGCTGATGAGCCTGTTTCAGCATTAGATGTTTCTGTTCAAGCCCAGGTACTTAATTTCATGCGAGAAATTCAAGATCAGCTAAACTTGACATACCTATTAATTAGTCATGATTTAGGTATCATTAAACATATGTGTGATCACATAGGAATTATGTATAAGGGACGTTACGTGGAAGAAGGGACAAAAGAAGAGATTTTTACGAAACCTCATCATATTTATTCGAAACGTCTCGTTGCTGCAATTCCTGATATTAATCCGCGAATGCGTGAAAAGCAATATCGATATCGTCAAGAGGTACAAGAAGAATACAACAGTTCCTATAATGATTATTTTGATCATGAAGGATTAGCGTACAGCTTGCAATCGATATCGGATACACATAAAGTTGCTTTGCCGAAGAGAGGTTGATTCTATGTGGAAATTTATTGTTAGACGACTTTTTGTAACTTTTCCTCAAATTGTAATACTTAGTGTTATTATTTTTATTCTAGCGCAAATGATGCCGGGAGATGCACTTACTGGCTTAATCGATCCAAATATTGATCCGGCTGCAATCGAAGAGCAGCGTGAACGGCTAGGTCTCAACAATCCATGGTATGTTCAATATAGTGACTGGGTTAAAGGCGTCGTACAAGGGGATCTTGGACAATCATTTCGATATAAGATGCCCGTATCTGATCTGATTGAACAACGGATGATTAACACATTTTGGTTGTCACTTCTTACACTAATTTTTACATATGCAATGGCGATTCCGTTGGGCATTATTAGCGGACGCTGGAACGATACGTGGTTAGACCGTGCAATTACAGGCTATACCTATATTGGATTTGCAGCCCCACTGTTTATTACCGCCTTATTGATGGTTTGGGTTTTCGGTTTTCATTTTGGTTGGTTTCCAACAGGTGGAAGTGTTGCACCAGGACTAACACCAGGAACATTTGAGTATTTTATAAGTAAGTTACAACATTTATTATTACCTGCATTTTCAATGGCAGTAATTACCACAGTTTCTACGGTTCAATATTTGCGAAGTGAAATAATTGATACGAAACAGAAAGACTTTATTGTAACTGCGAGGGCTAAGGGAGCTCCTGAATCGAGAGTATATAATCGACATATTTTCAGGAATTCATTATTGCCAATTGCTGCTTTTTTTGGCTATGAAATTTCAGGGTTAATCGGAGGATCTATATTTATTGAAAGTATATTTTCTTTTCCGGGAATGGGGCAATTATTCCTTGATTCGGTACTTTTACGAGATTATAGTGTCGTAACTTCAGTTGTATTAATTTTTGGTATTGCTGCCATATTAGGTGCTTTGCTTTCTGATATTATTTTAAGTATCGTTGATCCAAGGATACGCATCAAGTAGAATCCGAGAGACACTGAGGTGAGTTAAAATGGAAATGAACAAGGTTAATGCAGACGTTCAAGCGTCTGATCAAGTAAGAAGTCCCTCCGGATTTTCAATTTTATGGAGGGAAATTGTCCGAGATAAAGTTGCGTTAATATCTTTAATCCTGTTGATACTTACATGCATGTTTGTATATGGTATTTCTTTATTTTTAGATCAAGGGGAAATTGTAAAAGTTGATTTATTTGCAATACATGAACCTCCAAATGATCAATTTATATTAGGTACGGATTATGGTGGTCGTGATGTGTTTGGCCAATTAATTATTGGAACGAGAAACTCGTTATCTATTGGAATATTAGTTACTTTAATATCAGGAACAGTTGGGATTTTGCTCGGCTTAATTTCTGGGTATTTTGGAGGCCATATTGATAACGCTGCTATGCGGTTAGTTGACTTTTTCATGGTTTTGCCAACATTAATGATCGTTATTGTTTTTGTAACCATTGTATCTGATTATAGCATTTGGTCTTTCTCTCTTATTATGTCCGCCTTTTTATGGATGGGGATTGCTAGGCTTATTCGTTCGAAAGCATTACAGGAAAGGGAGCACGATTATGTTCAAGCTTCGAAGACTTTGGGTTCGTCCAATTTTAAAATTATGTTTGCACAAGTTCTGCCTAACTTAAGTTCTATAATTATTGTTACAATGACATTAAACTTAGCAGCGAATATTGGAATTGAATCTGGTCTTTCTTTCCTTGGATTTGGCTTCCCGGAAAGTACACCAAGCCTTGGAACACTTATCAGTTATGCTAGAAATCCGCAAACGCTTGAATTTAGATGGTGGATTTGGCTACCGGCAGCAATACTCATTCTAATTTTGATGCTTGCTATAAATAATGTTGGCCAGGCATTAAAACGCGCTACTGATGCAAGGCAGCGAAGAGGTTAATAAAGGATAGTTGTGTACACATCTTACTTTGGTACCTACATTAATACCTTTATTCAAATCGTATTAATGTTAGATATATAATTTCAGTCATTAAAAACTGAAATTAAGAAAAAGCTTTTAAAAAAAGGGGAGGTTAGAGTTATGGGTAAGTCAAAACTTATGAAGGCGCTATTAGCACTAATGTTGGTTCTTTTAGTTGCATTAGCTGCTTGTAGCGGGGACTCTGATGATGGTCAAAGTGAAGGGACTGATAGTGGTTCTGATTCTGGGGATTCAGCAGAGGCTGATGATGGAGGAGAAAGTGATAGTGAAAGTGAACTTTATTCAATTGAAGATTTTAATCAAATTAAGACAAATGAAGGGGAAGCAATTGATGGAGGAACACTTACATTTGGTTTAGTTTCGGATACTGCATTTGAAGGAACGCTAAACTGGAATTTCTACTCAGGAGACCCAGATGCTCAAATCTTAGATTGGTTTGATGAGGCTTTGCTAACTTGGGATGAAAACTATGTGTATACAAATGATGGAGCAGCTACGTATGAAATCAGTGAAGATGGGCATGTCTTTACGTTCACGATTGGTGATAATGTAAACTGGCATGATGGTGAGCCAGTCACTGCTGAAGATTGGTTGTTCGCGCATGAAGTAATTGGCCATCCAGACTATGATGGCCCACGATATGGTTCAGATTTTACTAATATTGAAGGAATGGAAGAGTACCATGCAGGTGAAGCGGATACGATTTCAGGTATCAAAGTGATTGACGATAAAACATTAGAGATCACCTATATTCAAGCAACACCATCACTAGTAACTGGTAGTATTTGGACATATCCATTAGCGAAGCATATTTTTGGTGATATGGAAGTAGCAGAAATGTCTGCATCACCAGAAGTACGTGAAAACCCAATTGGATTTGGTCCGTTTAAGGTAGAAAGCATTGTACCGGGGGAATCCGTAACCATGGTTAAAAATGAAGACTACTGGAGAGGCGAGCCAAATTTAGATGGTGTTACTGTAAAAGTAATTAACCCGAATGTGGTAGTACAAGAGCTTGAATCCGGTGGTGTTGATACCGTGAGTGCATTCCAGGTGGATCAATACCCTGACAATGCAGAAATGTCCAATGTTGAATATTTAGGAAGAATTGATAGGTCATATTCATATATTGGATTTAAATTAGGTACTTGGGACAAAGAAAATGGTGAAGTTGTGACAGATCCTGAAGCAAAAATGGCAGATGTTAATCTACGTAAAGCAATGTGGCATGCAGTAGATAACACGACTGTTGGTGAACGTTTCTATAACGGTCTACGTTGGAATGCAACAACACTCATTCCACCGTCACATCCAGAATTCCATGATGATTCAAACGCTGGAGTTTCATATGATCCAGAAGCAGCAAAACAACTTTTGGATGAGGCTGGTTATGTAGATGTAGATGGAGATAACTTCCGCGAAAATCCTGATGGCGAAGAGCTTGTTATTAATTTTGCTTCCATGTCTGGAGGAGAAGTGGCAGAACCATTAGCTCAATACTATATCCAGGCTTGGGAACAAGTTGGTTTAAATGTGCAGCTTTTAGATGGACGTTTACAAGAATTTAATTCATTCTACGATCGTGTAGGTCAAAATGGTGATGATGACCCAGCGGTTGATATTTATTCAGCAGCTTGGGGCGTTGGAATCGACGTAGATCCTAGAGGATTGTATGGCCGAGACGCGATCTTCAACTTCTCTCGTTATTCAAGTGACAAAAACGATGAATTACTGGCTGCTGGAGTTTCGGAGGATGCCTTTGAACTAGAGAATCGTCAAAAAGTATACAATGAGTGGCAGCAATTCATGATTGATGAAGTTCCTGTATTCCCAACATTATACCGTTCAGAGCTTGTACCTGTAAATAATCGAGTTCATAATTACTATATCGGTGATGGAACAAACATGTATCGTTATGATATTGCAGTTACGCAAGAAGAACCAATTGTAGCTGAATAAATAGTAAATGAAAAGAAGGCTCGTTTTGTGAGTCTTCTTTTTGTGCGGTTACGTATCTAATATAAATTTATCAAACTTGCGATTTGAGTGTATTTATAAAATTTCTCCTGATTTTGCTGGACGGGTCGAATAAGCTATAATAATTAATAGATATATAATCAAGGAGGCGTAAGTAATGCTAACGGAACAAGATCAAATGAAAAAAGCAGTTGGAGAAAAAGCTGCGACTTTTGTAAAAGATGGTATGAAAATAGGTCTTGGATCGGGATCAACTGTATATTGGATGGTACGGAAGCTAGGTGAGCTTGTTGATGCTGGTGTAAATATTGAGGGAATTCCATCATCAAAACAAACAGAGAAATGGGCGCAGGAATTTGGCGTACCACTTACTGATTTTCGGGAAGTAAAGGAATTGGATATTACAATTGATGGTGCGGATGAAGTAGATGAAAATCATCAACTCATCAAAGGTGGAGGTGCAGCGTTATTTCGTGAGAAAATTATTGCACAGGCTGCTAAGGAACTGATTATTATTGTGGATGAATCAAAAATGGTTTCACATTTGGGAGAGTATCCACTGCCTGTCGAAGTGCTTCCATTTGCTTGGGAACGAACAGCAAATGAAATTTCGAAACTTGGCTGTGTGCCAAAGCTGCGTACGCTTGATGGAGAAATATTAGTTACCGATAATGGGAATTACATATTGGATTGTCCGTTCAATAAAATACCAGATCCAGATCAATTAAATAAACAATTGAAGCAAATTGTTGGAGTAATAGAAACTGGCTTATTTATCGATATGACAACGAAAGTAATTATTGGAAATAAAGAAACGGTTACTGTTGTCGAGTAAAATGATGTAATAGAAGAGACACCCTAGAAGAGATTCTTTGGGTGTTTTTACCACGCATTAACGAACTGTGATATCTCGACCTCCAATCCTGAAGAAAATCAAAATGTTGAGGATAGGGGATAAAACAGCCCGTAAATTCCTGATTCTGTTCAAGGGCCTTTAGGTCATACCCTTGTGGTACTAATATTTAGTTGGAAGGAGTCTCCCCGCTAAATGAAGTCTCACTTTATCACTTTATCCGACTTTTTTGCATACGATGAGAAGTAGACTTAAAAATGTGGGTGGAAAGGGTGGCATCATTTGTGTGGAATAACTGGATTTGTTGACTGGAAGAGGCATGCGCATACACGACTAGCGGTTTTGGAGAAAATGACAGATACGTTATCATTACGGGGACCTGATGAAACAAATCATTGGATCTATGAACATACTGGGTTTGGACATAAGCGGCTGTCGGTTGTTGATTTAGAAGGCGGAAAACAACCAATGCATAAGAAAAAGAATGATTTTACTTATACGATTGTTTATAATGGAGAGCTTTACAATACGGAGGAATTACGCCAAACGCTTCTTCAAAAAGGTTATGTATTCCAGACCTCATCTGATACAGAGGTTTTGCTGACAGCTTACTTGGAGTGGAAAGAAGATTGCGTCAATTATCTCAATGGCATTTATGCATTCGGTGTCTGGGATGAAGAAAAAGAACAGCTTTTTATGTCGAGAGACCGTTTAGGTGTAAAACCGTTGTTTTTTTATGAGGAACAAGAGCAGTTCATTTTTGGCTCAGAGTTGAAAGCAATTCTAGCTCATGATGCTGTTGATGCAGCAATAGATCATGAAGGTATATCGGAAATCTTTGGTCTAGGGCCGTCGAGAACACCTGGACACGGATTATTTAAAGGTATACGTGAACTTCGTGCAGCGCATTCATTAATCTTTTCCAAAAATGGGTTAAAAGTTTGGCGTTATTGGAACATGGTCAGTAAGCCACATATTGATTCACTGGAAGATACTGCGCAAAAGGTAAGAGAACTAGTTGTAGATGCAGTGCAACGGCAGATTGTAGCAGATGTACCTGTATCTACTTTGTTATCTGGTGGATTAGACTCTAGTGCGATTACAGCTATAGCTGCAGACTATTTTAAGGAAAAAGGAAAGGGAACATTAACGACTTTTTCAGTAGATTAT
This sequence comes from Oceanobacillus sp. FSL W7-1309, assembly GCF_038002145.1. Lineage (NCBI taxonomy): Bacteria > Bacillati > Bacillota > Bacilli > Caryophanales > Bacillaceae > Oceanobacillus > Oceanobacillus sp. FSL W7-1309. Next base: position 89,669 of record NZ_JBBOBX010000001.1, on the reverse strand, counting down.
GCTGGAAATGAGCAACATTTTCAGTCAAGTACCTTCCAGCCCTCTAGTGATAAGCCTTGGATTGAACAGATGGTTAATGTATTTTCGACAGATCATCATGATGAAATTATCTCTGGACTTGAGCTTGCTGCTTTACTGAAGGAAGCGGTAGATGTTCGAGATCAGCCAGGGCAAGCGGATATTGATTCATCTTTATTATGGTTTTGTCGTCGGATTAAAGAAAGAACAACGGTGGCATTGTCCGGTGAGTGTGCTGATGAAATCTTTGGTGGCTATCCATGGTTTCATGATCCGTCGGCCATTCAAGATGGTTTTCCTTGGATGCGTTCTTTAGATGCGCGAATCGACTTGCTTCATTCCCAATGGCAAAAGAAATTAGATTTAAAAAGCTATGTTCAAAATCGTTATCAGGAAACTATTCTGGAAACGCCAAGGCTGGATGGTGAATCACCTGAAGAAGCCAAGCGCAGAGAGCTTTTTTATTTAAATATGCAATGGTTTATGGCGCAGCTGCTTGACCGGAAGGATCGGATGAGTATGGGAGCCAGTCTAGAAGTACGTGTTCCTTATGCAGATCATCGTATTGTGGAATATGTTTGGAATATCCCATGGGAAATGAAAAATCTCGATGGACGTGAAAAAGGAATTTTACGCAAGGCGCTGGAAGGTATTGTACCAGATGATGTTTTATATCGAAAAAAGAGTCCATATCCGAGGACCTTTCAACCAGAATATACGAAGCAGGTAATAGCGTGGATGGAAACAATTTTAGCAGATCCGAATGCTCGTTTATTTGAATTTATGAAGCGTGAAAAAGTGGAAGCTATTGTAAACAGTGAAGGGAAGGAATTTAAGGAGCCATGGTATGGTCAGTTAATGCGCGGCCCCCAATTAATTGCACACTTATGTCAAATTGATTATTGGCTACGTAAATATGATGTGAAGATTCAAGTATGATAGAAAGGTTCTCTTAAAAGGATTGGCTCCCTTTTAAAAGAACCTTTTATTATGTAACTCTTTGAAAATTGCGATATAATAATGCTAGTTTCAATTAGGAGGGGGATACATATGAAGTATTATGCTGCATTTTCACCAATGAAGAATGCTGAAAAAAGCAGGCAGTATCGTCAAGATCATTTAGACTATTTAGGCAAGTTAGCCGAACAGGGGAAAGTTTTTGCTAAAGGTCGTTTTACGGATAGTACTGGTGGACTTGTTATTTACATCGCGGAAAGCTTTGAAGAGGTTGAAGAAATTGTGAAAAACGATCCATATGTTGTTTATGGAGCAAGAGGGTATGATATTCATGAATGGGAAATGACTACGGAAGCAGTTTTACCAGAAAAGTAGATTACATGTAAAGTCAGGGCCCTTTTTCAAAGGAGAGTCCTGACTTTTTGTTATGCATTTAAAATTTGTATTGCATTTTGAACGCGTGCATCTGTTGGCGGTTCGACAGCGTCAAGCGGATATTCTAACCCTAGTGCTTCCCACTTATATACGCCCATTTTATGATAAGGTAATACTTCGATTTTCTTGATATTAGTTAGTGTATGAATAAAAAGAGATAAATCCTTTAAATCCTCTTCATTATCACTATGTCCAGGAACAAGCACATGACGGATCCAGACAGGAATATTTTTTTTATCTAAATAACGAGCAAGTAGGAGAATATGATCGTTAAACATGCCAGTTAGTATTTTATGCTTCACTGGATTAATCTGTTTGATATCCATTAACACTAGATCAGTTAGTTCCAAGAGTTCGTCAAGCTGCTTCAGAAATGCAGGAGATTTGGAGAAACAGCCACCGGCAGTATCAATTGCTGTATGGATACCTAATTCTTTTAGTTCTTTAAAAAGGGCTATCAGAAACTTAACATGGAGCAATGGTTCTCCGCCACTTACGGTAACGCCTCCACCAGATGCTTGGAAAAAGGGGAGGTAATCCTTGATGTCCGTGACGAGTTCATTTACCGTCATTTCCTTGCCATCGCCCATTTTCCATGTGTCTGGATTATGGCAAAACTGGCAGCGGAGCGGGCAGCCTTGCATAAAAATTATATAGCGCAAACCTGGACCATCGACGGTTCCACATGTTTCGATAGAATGAATTCGACCTTTCACTTGAAAAACCTCCCCATTAAAATTGTTGACGTAATAGGGTGCTCCCCTTAAACAGGGAAGCGAGAACCTATATCATCTAACTATTGCATGCTTTTTTCCTTACAAGTGGTTTGCTTACATCCCTTTATGGAATGTTCGATTAATAACATCTAATTGTTGTTCTCTCGTTAATTTAATAAAGTTTACCGCATATCCAGATACACGGATGGTTAGCTGTGGATATTGTTCTGGATGCTCCATTGCATCGAGCAATGTTTCTCGATCAAACACATTGACGTTTAAATGATGTCCACCTTTTATCGTATATCCGTCTAGCATTCCTGCTAGATTTTGAATTCGTGTACTTTCTTCTCTCCCTAATGCTTTTGGTACAATGGAAAAGGTGTTGCTTATTCCGTCTAATGCGTATTCGTAAGGCAATTTTGCGACAGAGCTGAGGGATGCAAGTGCTCCTTTTTCGTCACGTCCATGCAATGGGTTCGCTCCAGGAGCAAAGGGCTCTCCAGCTTTTCGTCCATCTGGTGTATTTCCAGTTTTCTTCCCATAAACGACATTGGAAGTAATTGTTAATACAGAAAGTGTTGGTACAGAATTTCTGTATGTTTGATGCTTTTTGATTTTATTCATGAAGGCTGTGACAAGTTCGACTGCAATAGCGTCAACTCGGTCATCATTGTTTCCGTATTTCGGGAAATCTCCTTCTATTTTGTAGTCGATGGCATAGCCAGCTTCATTGCGGATTACTTTTACCTTTGCGTGCTTAATGGCACTTAGTGAATCAGCTGCAACTGATAATCCTGCAATCCCAGTTGCCATTGTCCGGAGAATGTCTCTATCATGTAATGCCATTTCAATTCGTTCATAGCTATATTTGTCATGCATGTAGTGAATCACATTTAGTGTATTAATATATAATCCGGCAAGCCATTCTAGCATTTGGTCATATTTTTCCATTACTTCCTCATAGTGTAGATATTCAGAAGTAATTGGTTCATAGTTCGGTCCTACTTGAGTGAAGGATTGTTCATCTACCCCGCCATTAATTGCATATAGCAATGCTTTGGCTAAGTTAGCTCGTGCACCGAAGAACTGCATTTGCTTGCCAATTTCCATTGCAGAAACACAGCATGCAATTCCATAATCATCTCCAAATTGTTTCCTCATGAGGTCATCATTTTCATATTGAATTGAACTTGTTTTAATGGACATAGATGCACAGTATTCCTTAAAAGGGCGTGGTAATTGATCAGACCATAAAACCGTTAAGTTTGGTTCGGGTGCAGGCCCAAGATTGTCTAATGTGTGTAAAAATCGGAACGAATTCTTTGTCACAAGCGGTGTACCATCTATAGCAATACCACCAATTGATTCTGTAACCCAAGTTGGATCTCCACTAAATAATTCATTGTAATCTGGAGTTCTTGCAAATTTTACAAGTCGTAGTTTCATTACAAAATGATCGACAAGCTCTTGTGCTGTTTCTTCTGTAATGACACCATTTTGAATGTCACGCTCAATATAAATATCTAAGAAGGTAGAAACCCTGCCAAGACTCATAGCTGCGCCGTTTTGCTCCTTGATAGCTGCTAAATAACCAAAATATAACCATTGGAACGCTTCGATTGCATTTGTAGCAGGATTGGAAATATCATATCCATAATCTGAACCGAGCTGTTTTAACTCTTGTAAGGCACGAATTTGTTCAGAAAGCTCTTCGCGGTCACGAATGATTTTCTCGGACATCACACCATTAACTCCCGTTGCTGCAAGTTCTTTTTGTTTATCTGCGATTAGCCTGTCAACACCATATAAAGCAACTCTTCGGTAATCGCCAATGATCCGTCCGCGTCCATAAGCATCAGGAAGACCTGTAATAATTCCAGCTTTTCTTGCTGCTCGCATTTCAGGTGTGTATGCATCAAAAACACCTTGGTTATGTGTCTTCCGATAATTGTTGAAGACATGCTTTACTTCTTCATCCAACTCATATCCGTATGCATGTAGAGCATCTTCTGCCATTCTAATACCACCAAATGGTTGAAGAGAGCGCTTAAAAGGTTGGTCTGTTTGGACACCAACAATTTTTTCAATACCTTTATTTAAATAGCCTGCTCCATGTGACGTAATGGTTGATACAATTGATGTGTCCATATCCAATACGCCACCATTTTCTCGTTCTTGCTTTGTTAAATCCATCACTTGTTCCCATAAAATTGTCGTGTTCCTTGTCGATCCTGCTAAAAAGCTTTCATCACCAGTATAGACAGTAATGTTTTGCATAATAAAGTCGCGAACATTAATTTCCTCTTGCCATTTTCCACTTTTAAAATCCATTTTGTTTTGAGCAGTTACAACCATAATAACCCTCCTAAAAAAGATATTGTGAAACATTGAGCATTCTTTATATATTTATCATATCACATATTTTTAGATGAAGTTATTTAAAATGTTAAAGAAGTGTGTCAGAATTGTAACTATATCGTGTCGATGAAGAAGGAAAGAAATATTTAAAAATATGTTTCATTCACGTATAATGGTATAAATGATTTGAACGTCATATTAAAGGAAATCATAAATGGATGAGTGCCCGAATGAGAAGAGAATAAGTTTATTTGGTCGTTCATAGAAGTGATGAGTGCCCGAATGAGAAGAGAGTAGGTTTATTTGGTCGTTCATAGAAGTGATGAGTGCCCGAATGAGAAGAGAGTAGGTTTATTTGGTCGTTCATAGAAGTGATGAGTGCCCGAATGGGAAGAGAGTAGGTTTATTTGGTCGTTCATAGAAGTGATGAGAGCCCGAATGGGAAGAGAGTAAGTATATTTGGTCGTTCATAGAAGTGATGAGTGCCCGAATGAGAAGAGAATAGGTTTATTTGGTCGTTCATAGAAGTGATGAGTGCCCGAATGAGAAGAGAGTAGGTTTATTTGGTCGTTCATAGAAGTGATGAGTGCCCGAATGAGAAGAGAATAAGTTTATTTGGTCATTCATAGAAGTGATGAGAGTCCTAATGGGAAGAGAGTAGGCTCCTTTGATTGGTCAAAGATGAGTTACCAATCAAAGGAATGATAAGTTCATTCTGTAAGTTATGTAGGCTATGAGCTTCTTGGCGCAGTGAGTTATTTGATTATCTAAAGCGAATGGGGTTCCAGCATTAAGAGAGCATCAACATTTGGGGCCTATTTACTGGATTCACGGGCTTACTCGAAAGCTCATCACTGGATAGGCTGGCAACATACTAAAAATAGATAAAGGTTTGTGACAAATGAAAACACATTGGAATTTATTTATTGCTTTTTTTCGTGTTGGTATACTCGGATTTGGGGGAGGACCTGCTTCGATACCGCTTATTCAAAAGGAAGTAGTTGATCACTATAAATGGATGGATAACGAGGAATTTGGTGATATTCTTGCTTTAGCAAACACATTACCGGGTCCAATTGCAACAAAGCTACCTGGTTATATTGGTTATCGGGTTGCCCGTACACTAGGAATGATAAATGCCGTTCTTGCTACGATTGTACCTACGATTTTATTAATGATTGTTTTACTCACTACACTTTCACAAGTTAAAGAATTTGATTGGGTGCAAGGAATGACGGCAGCAGTCGTTCCAGTAGTGGGGATGATGATGGCTGTCTTGACATGGCAATTTGCCCAAAAAGCTGCTATTGGCTTGGGATGGGTAAAGACATGTATATTTCTTGCCATTTTCTTTATCACTTTGCAAATTCTTCAGGTGCATCCAGGAATTTTGATTGCTGTTCTACTCATCCTGGCGCTGTCTCTGCCAGTCCACAAGAAGCAAAAAAAGAATAAAGAAGGTGAAGATGTATGATCTATATTGATATTTTTGTCGCCTTTTTTATTCCGGGTATTCTGGGCTATGGGGGAGGACCTGCTTCCATTCCCCTTATTGAAAATGAAGTGGTATTACGATATGGTTGGATGTCAGTGCAGGAATTTAGTGAGATTTTAGCGCTTGGAAACTCTTTACCAGGTCCAATTGCAACGAAGATGGCAGGGTACATAGGCTATGAAGTAGGAGGGGTTATTGGGTCGATTGTAGGCGTATTTGCTACTGTGGCTCCATCTCTAATTTTATTAATATTCCTTGGTGGACTGTTGTTAAAATATAAGGACTCTCCTAAAGTAAAGCGGTTAACGCTTTTTGTTCAGCCGGTCATTGCTATATTGCTCGGTGTTATGGCATGGAGGTTTTTCAGTGAATCTTATATAGGAATTGGAATTTGGCAGACGGTACTACTGGTTGGCGTTAGTTTTCTATTAATCGAGCGTTTTAAAATACACCCTGCATTTGTAATTGCCGGAGCTCTTATTTACGGTGGCTTTCTTTTATAAATAGATCTAGCCCTTATCGACTCCATAAGCCTCAACTTATGAAAAAAAGCAAAACCCCTTGATTGTTGGGTTTTGCTTTTTATATTCCCATTACTCGATAACCCCGAGCTTTTTTAAGCCGTTATAGATACCAGAATCACTAACAGATGTGGTACGGTGCTTTGCGTAAGTAAATAGTTCTGGATGTGCATTATCCATTGCGAATCCTTCGCCTACAGCTTGCAGCATTTCACAATCATTCATTCCATCTCCAAAAGCGATAGCTTGCTCCATTGGTATACCGATGCGCTGAAGAATTTTTGTAACGGCTTCTCCTTTATTGACGTTCTTTCGAATAATATCAAAGGCCTTTGTTGCCCCTTCTACATTTACTTGTGACAAGCGAATATTTTCTTCTATTTCATAAAGTGATGCATCTCCTGGTTCAATATTCAATACGGTAGCACCTATGATTTGATCTGCAACTTCCTCAGCAAATAACGCATTTTGTTTCAACTGGAAAATGTCATTGAATTTTTTAACAAATGGATGGTTAAGATCTGTGAAGTAGTTTTTTTCCTTTGTATAAAGAACAAGTTCATGATTATGCTGTTTAGCGATTTCGATGAATTCTTTTACAATCGTTGGATCCATTGGTTCATTGACCACGGTTTGATCTTGATAGATTGCATATCCGCCGTTATAAGCAATAAATGAATCAATAGTTAATTCTTCAGCAAGATCCTGAATTTCAATATATGGTCTGCCGGTTGCAATAAAAACTTCAACCCCATTTTGCTTTGCTTGTTCAATAGCATCTTTTGTTGAATCTGTGTATGTGTGATCTGGTTTTAGGATGGTACCGTCGATATCTAGAAAAAGTACTTTATAACTCATAATGTTCTCCTTTATGTATGCTTTGTAGTCTATTCTAGCATAAAGGAAATTTGGATTGTACTAATACCAATTACGTTTACATAATATTAACTTTTGGGTTTTAGATACACTAAAAAAAGCAGTACCCAATTCGGAATACTGCTTTAAAATAATATTATAATGATTTATCGTCCACAGAATCGAGCCAATCTTCAATTGTTTGAATAACTGCTTGGACTGTTCCTGCCTCGAACGGAGAATTCAGTTTTGCTGTCTTTACAAGATTAAGGAAGGACTGTGAGCCGCCTTGTTTACAGAGGTTTAGATAGTCTTTCCATGTATCCTCATGGTTTTCACGCGACTTTTTCCAAAATTGGAAAGCGCAAATTTGAGCAAGCGTGTAATCAATATAATAGAAAGGTATATCATAGATATGTCCTTGACGATGCCAATACCCACCAGAAGCTAGATATGCATTGCCGTCGTAATCACGGTGTGGTAAATAGATTTCTTCAAGTTTTCTCCAAGCATCTTTACGTTGTTTTCGTGTCCAGTCTGGATTGTCGTATACAAGATGCTGGAATTCATCAACAGCAACCCCGTAAGGAAGAAATTGTAGGCCATCAGCTAAATGGGAGTACTTATATTTATCGGTATCTTCCTTGAAGAAAAGCTCCATCCATGGCCATGTTAAAAATTCCATGCTCATGGAATGAATTTCTGCAGCTTCACTTGTAGGAAAAACGTATTCTGGCACTTTCAGATTCCGACTAGTATAGACTTGGAAAGCATGTCCTGCTTCATGTGTTAGCACATCAATATCACCAGAGGTTCCATTGAAATTGGCGAAGATAAATGGAGCCTCGTAATCCTCAATGAATGTACAGTATCCGCCGGCTTCTTTTCCTTTTTTTGCTTCAAGATCCATCAGATTACGATCAAGCATAAAATGGAAAAATTCATTTGTTTCATTGGATAATTCCTTGTACATTTTTTGGCCGTTTTCAATAATCCATTCTGGGGAACCTTTTGGTTTAGCATTTCCACTTTTAAATTGAAAGCTTTCATCATAAAATTTTAATGTATCAACACCGATGCGTGCTGCCTGTTTCTCATATAGCTTTGTAGCAAGTGGAACGATGTAGTCCCGAACTTGCTTACGGAATGCGGCAACCATTTCAGCATTATAACCAATTCGCTGCATTCGTAAGTAACCAACTTCCACAAAATTTTTGTAACCAAGCTTCCCGGCAATCTCATGTCGCACTTTTACGAGCTGATCATAAATGGAATTAAATTGATCCTCATGGCTCGCGAAAAAGCCTGCATATGCAGTGACTGCTTGCCTCCGAACTTCTCTATCTTCGTTTTGTGCAAATGGGGCAAGCTGTGCCAATGTATAGGTTTCACCTTGAAAGGCTACTTCTGCTGAGGCTACAAGCTTTGAGTATTCTGAAGAAAGCTTGTTTTCCTTTTGTAATAAGCTAATTATTTCAGGTGAAAAAGCTTTAATTTCGTTATCGACAAGCTGAAAGAGCTGAGAACCGAACTGCTTTTCTAAATTCTTGCGATAGGGAGAGTTAACCAGTTCTTTATAAAATTCGGTGGTCATTTCTTTTAGGTTTGGTTGAATCTCATCGAAATAGTCACGTTCCTTTTGATAAAACTCATCTTTTGTATCGATTGATGCACGTATATAGACCAAATTAAATAAAGTTGATAGTCTGTTACGAAAAGCATTGATGCTTTCTGTGCCAGCAATTGCTTCTTCAGCTGATTGTGCATCTGTAAATTTCTTTAATAGCACTTTAAATGTCGCCTGTTCCTCATGGAGTATAGGTCTTTCATAAACATATTCTTCAAATTTTAGCATGGTGGACCCCCTCAAATATATATCATTTAATAATTCGACTTCTTGTGTAAAGAAACCTCTAAATTTAAGTAATCCTTTTTAAAATTTATGATTACATAAAATTCTAAAATTATGATATATAACGTTTTCATAAGTATTTGATTATGATATATAACCAAATTCGCATTGTTATTTAGAAGGATTACTATGCTATAATTCTTTTAATTGAGATTAAAAAAAGCTTTCTACTACATAGTAAAATGGAAGCTCTCTCATCCGAAATGGGTGAGAGTTTCTTTGTAGTGCTTTTGAATGGGTAATTAATTCCTTTCATAAGCAACCAAATCAAATATTATCAGTCTATTTACTGGGGGTTATATGATGGAAGAATCAGAGAAATATGGACTTGACGAGAAGGGGTCTTCAAGGCGTAAATTCCTTAGAAATTCTGGAGTAGCAGCTGGCGGAGTAGTAGTTGGTAGTGTGCTTGGAGGCTTAATTGGTTTTGGTGGTGAAAAACAGCACCAAGCACCAGAAACTGAGCACGAACATGCCGCTCCTGCAGCAAATCCAAATGCTGCATTAATGTTTTTCACACCTGATCAGTACCAAACTACAATTGCTGCAACAGAGCGGATTTTCCCTGCAGATGAGAACGGACCAGGTGCAGCTGATTTAAATGTAGCTATTTATATTGACCATCAATTGGCGAGTCCTTGGGGAATTAATGCAAAGGACTATATGTTAGGTGCATTTTATAAAGCAGAGGCCACTCAACAGGAACAAGTACGTATTTTACGGAAAGATTTATTCTTATTGGGGTTAAAGGGACTGGATGACTATAGTGGGAATAAATTTGACAGTAAATTTACTTCATTAGAAGGCGAACAGCAGGATGAGATTTTGACCGAGTTTGAAAATGGGGAATACAAACTTTCCGGCGTATCGAGCAGTATTTTCTTTGACTTGCTTCGTATATTAACGATCGAAGGTGCGTACGCAGATCCAATGTATGGCGGGAACAAAGACATGGAAGGCTGGGCAATGCGCAAATTCCCGGGTTCTCGAATGAACTATAACAATGAAGTGGTAAGCAAAGAATTTATTGAATTGGAACCTGAAAGTTTACAAAGCCATATGGGGCACTAAATTGAAGAGGGACTTGAAGAAAGGAATTGACAAACATGAGCACAAAACTACCTAAAGTGCCTGCGGTTATTGTTGGAATGGGATGGGCAGGAGGCATTATTGCTTCTGAACTGACAAAAGCAGGAATTAAAGTTGTAGGCATTGAGCGTGGGAAAGAGCGAACTACAAATGACTATTTAATGGGACATGATGAGCTTCGCTTTCAACATCGAACAGAATTAATGCAAGACTTATCGAAAGAAACCATTACACATCGTAATGATCCCAATATGCGTGCACTTCCAATGCGCAGTTACGGAACATTTATTGTTGGAGATGGTGTTGGTGGAGCAGGAAGTCACTGGAATGGTCAAACCTATCGATTTCTTCCATATGATTTTGAAATTAAATCCTTGACTGAAGAGAAATATGGCACAAATAAACTAGGTTCAGAGTATACATTACAGGACTGGGGAATTACATACGATGAAATTGAGCCATATTATGATACATTCGAAAAAATGGCTGGGATTTCTGGTGAAACGGTAGAAATGTATGGACACCGTTCAAATCCTTATCCAACAGGACCAATGGTGAAGACACCTACTTTTGAATTGTTTGAGGAAGCAACGAAAAAATTAGGCTATCATCCGTATATGTTGCCATCAGCTAACCTATCGGAAAACTATACGAATCCTGATGGTATCTCACGATCAGCATGTCAATACTGTGCATTCTGTGAAAACTTTGGGTGTGAGTATGGAGCGAAGGCCGATCCAGTAGTTACGGTTATCCCGGTTGCTAAGGAAACAGGTAACCTCGATCTTCGAACACATTCCAATGTAACGCGCATTTTAAATGATGGAACAAAAGCAACAGGAGTTGTTTATGTAAATACAATTACTGGTGAAGAATTTGAACAGCCAGCTGATGTTGTTATTGTAACAAGCTATGTATTTAATAATGTTCGTTTACTATTAAACTCTAACTTAGGTACACCATATAACCCAGAGACTGGGGAAGGATCAATTGGCAAAAACTATTGCTATCAAGTAAGTGCAGGTGCTACTACGTTATTCTATGAGGATAAAGCGTTTAATAACTATGCTGGGGCTGGGGCCTTAGGAATTGAAATTCCTGATTTCGCTGGAGATAACTTTGACCATTCAGATGTAAACTTTATTCATGGTTCAGGGATTCGCATGACGCAATATGGCAACCGACCAATTGCCATTAATCAAGTACCAAGCGGAACACCGTCATGGGGAGCAGAGTTTAAAAAGCAATCGATTAAATACGCAAATAGTACGTTACAGGTGAAATCACAAGGTGCAAGCATGCCACATAAAGACAATTATCTTGATCTTGATCCTGAGTATAAAGATGCATATGGCATGCCATTATTACGCATGACATATGACTATACCGAACAAGATAAAGAATTAGTAAAATATATGTCTAAAGTAACTCGTAAAATTGCGGAGAAAATTGGCGCGGATCATTATGAAACTACTGAAGAACAAGCAGCCTTTAATGTGAATGTGGATACAAATACTCATAACACTGGTGGCGTAATTATGGGGGCTGATTCGAAAACATCGGCAGTAAACTCTTATTTACAAATGTGGGAAGCCGAGAATGTATTTGTTATTGGTGCTTCCGCATTTCCGCATAACAGTTCATTTAACCCGACAGGTACGATTGGTGCGCTATCTTACAGAGCTTCAGAAGGCATTATAAAATATCTTAAAGATGGTGGCGGTTCACTCGTTTAATTGTTCATTAGAATATATTTCCCAAAATATTTCACTGTGTGACAGCTGTTGAAGTGCAAGTATTAATATATTAGAATTAAAAGCACTTTCTTTTTTGTGAAAAAAGAAAGTGCTTTTGCTTTATCCATATTAGAATGCAGCAGTCCAGCCGCCATCAACTGTAAGAACTGTTCCATTTACAAAGCTCGCTTCATCTGTAGCAAGGAAAAGTGCAGCATTTGCAATCTCTTCTGGTTCCCCAACTTTCGGAATAACACCTTGAACTGTTTTGGTTCGCTCCATCCCAAACGGATTAATATTTTTCATGGAAGCAGAAATATTTGTATTTACTGCACCAGGAGCGATTGCATTGCAGCGGATACCCTTTTGTGCGTACATATAACCTGTGTTCTTCGTTAAACCAACAACTGCATGCTTGGAAGCACCATAGGTTGCTCCCGCATGTGCCCCATTTAAGCCACCTGTTGATGCGATATTCACAATGACACCAGCGCCTTGCTTAAGGAATAACGGAATTGCTTTACGCATCGAACGCATAACACCTTTCGTATTTACATCGAATATTAAATCCCAGCGTTCGTCCGTAATGTCAGCAACTGGCTCAAACCCATCCATAATTCCTGCATTATTTACTAAAATATCTAATTTACCGTATTCATTAACAGCTGTATCAATCATGTGATCAATATCTCCTTGGTTTGCCACATTAACCTGAACGGCCACAGCAACCCCATTATCTGCAATGATTTCTTTTACAACTTCTTCAGCACCTTCAAAATTAAGGTCAGCTACAACTACTTTAGCACCTTCCTTAGCATATAACTTCGCAATTGCTTTTCCCATACCTGAAGCAGCACCAGTTACAATCGCAACTTTTTCTTGTAATTTCATTTAATTTCCTCCTTCATATTGATGAAGATAATGAACACCTGTACAATAAAAGTATATATGGTCTAATAAGAAAGCGCAATCAACAGAAAATCGAGAAATGCTGATTAATATACGCTTATTAAGAAATATGTTGATTAAAGGTGGAGAAAAAGTGAAAAAAGATTTACGTATTATAAAGACTGAGGAAAGCTTGCGAAAGGCACTGCTCACACTATTAAAAACAAAGACTTTAGAAACAATAACAATTTCAGAGCTATGTAGGTTGGCGCAAATTAATCGAGGGACCTTTTATCTGCATTATCGTGATGTCCATGATGTGTTTCGTCATTACTTTGAAGTGATTGTGGAAGATTTTAGAAAGGCATATGAGAAACCATATTTGAATACAAATTTTAATATAAATAATATGACACCTGATATGATTGATATTTTTAATCATGTAAAAAAATATAAAGCTTTTTATCAGATTATATTTGATGGAAAATCTCCAATGACTTATTATTATCTCGTCTTTGATACAATTCGTAAATTTATGGAAGAATCCTTGAGCATAGATAATAATGCAGTGTATTTGGATGTTGACTTCGATTACCTCATAAGCTACCACGCCAATGCAATAATCGGAATTATCATTGAGTGGCATAAACAAAACTATACAACACCGATAGAGATACTGAATGAGCAGCTAATCAAGCTCATAACAAACACTAGGTCATATAGGTGATCATCTTGAACCTTTAATAGGATTGAGGAGGTATGAAGAAGTATAAGCATTGTGACTTCTATAAAAAAAGGCCCCCGTGGAGAAGGGGGGAGGCTTGTTCTTTCAGTAACGTGCATTTTGTTCTTAATTGACCTGTTCCTTCACAATGTCAATAAACAGCTTGGTCGCTCGCGAAACGTGCTGTAGTGAAATAGCAGCTAATGCGATATTTCGACGATAATCGGTCAAAATTGGACGAGCGTATTTCCACATTTCCGTATCTTTTATAGCAAGTTCAGGGAGTATGGATAAACCAAGCCTTTCCTGAATCATTCCGAGCATTGTATTTAAGTTTGAAACGGTATATTTTTGATGATAGGGAAGTCCTTTATCGATAAATAGTTGTTCAATCGCTTTTGGATCTCCCCACTTACCAACAATCAATGATTCATTTGATAGATCTGACAACGTAATTAATGACTTTTTAAGTAAATGATGTTCAGGAGGAAATACTGCCATATATTTATCTTCCACTAATGGAATAATATCCAGGCTGCTATGTGGAGAGTAAATAAATCCAATATCAACCATACGTGATGTGATCCAGTTAAAAACTTCTTCGACAGACCCTTCAAATAATTCGATGGTTATATTCGGATATTTTTGCTGGATTGCCTGAATAATCTTAGGCAGAAAACGTGCGGATACATCGGGAAAACCAGCGACTTTGATTGTGCCAGTTTCAAGGCCTTTTTCTGCCGCAACCTCCTGATCAATTATTTTAAGGCTGTTTTCAATCGTACGGATTTGCAGAAGAATCTTTTCACCGATGTCTGTCAGAATGAGTCCCCTTGATTTATCTCGGATCAATAGTGACACACCAAGTTCAGCCTCAAGACTGGAAACAGCCTGACTGACAGCTGGTTGTGTCATTTTTAAGGCTTGACCTGCCTTCGTGAAATTGCCGATTTCAATAACTTTTGAAAAAATATGAAGCTGTGTAATAGTGGCCATATGTCTTGTTTATTCCCTTCATCAATTTCTAGTGCATTATATTGTATACTAAAAGCAGAAAGTTTTACGAAAATAGTCATACACGCTATGAATGATAACCGTGCATTTTTCTTTATTTTAGTATATTATGGCTAACGGTAGAAGTAAATGAGATGCTTAAAATCAGATTTTTGTTAAAGAAATGAAGTTAGGGGAGGGAATAGCAAGATGATAGTTGATGGAAGATATCGAAAAAATATTTATCCTGGGCAAAAAGCAGAAATCGTATTGAAGCAAAATCAACGCACAGGAAAAACAACGGCAGGAGTTGTGAAAGATCTTTTGACAAAATCAGAATTTCATCCACATGGAATTAAAGTTAGATTAGAGGACGGTCAAGTTGGACGAATCCATGTAAAATAGGGATGACTTAACCAGAGGAACCGCTTCCAAAAAGATGACACGATCTACCTGAAAAGCGATATTCTAATTGACTTTGATTTCTTTCAATTGTAGACTATAGGTAATGTCATTTAATATTTATGGGGTGAAAGTTATGATTTTGGCAGTTTTTACAATCGGGGGAATTTTAACAATCGTAACACTTCTTGCAAACGTTCTACTTGTTAAAATGACCGCAAAAGAATCAAGGTCTTGCTATTATCCAAATATCTTCTTAGTGATTGTTGGATTATTACTACTAGGAGTAGCATCGATTGCTCCTAAAGTAGACATACTAGGAGCAGGATTTGGTGGTTGGGGAATTGCAGCATTATTCTCAGCAGCAATTGGATTTATTATTACATCAATTATTGACGCTTACCAAAATGTAACTGCATAAAAAACACAGCATCTTTTGAAAGATGCTGTGTTTTTTACTTTAAATAAGTCATTCCATCACGTTGTTCCACTTTACCTTCTTTTAAAAGTCTGCCTAAAGCTCGTTTAAATGCTGCCTTGCTGATACGAAATGTTCCACGGATGTCTTCTGGATCACTCTTATCGTTAAAGGGAATAACACCATTGTTTTCTTCCAAATGTGCTAAAATGCTCGTAGCATCTTCTCCGATACTATCCTGTTTTAATGGGCGAAGGGAAACATTTAATGTCCCATCTTCCTTCACATCAATCACACGCCCATGAACGAATTCACCGAGTCTTGGCTCTTCTTTACGTTCTGTATGATGAATGAATCCGCGATAATCATCTTCGGTTATAATAGCGGATCCTTCTTTGCTTGTATGATAAACGGTTCCGCTTATCGGCTGATTGTATAGTTCTTCTGGTGCTAGTTCGATTTCTCTAGCAATGACACCCTCCGTAGCAGGTATTGCAAGCAGACGTCCATTTTGATCTTTACCTAGAGTAATAAAAAGTTTATCTCCTGGATTTGGCCAAACAGCTTCGAATAATGGAAGGTCGTCAACAGATACTAGCATTTCCTTTGCGATACCAATGTTAACAAAAGCTCCTAATTTAGGAATAACTTCTACTACTTCAGCCCAATCATAGACATCCATTTGAACGGATGGCAATGTCGCTGTAGCTGCAATGTTTCCTTTTTTGTCATTATAGAGAAAAACATCAATTTCTCTTCCTTCGTCGTAAGTATGATTGGCTTCATTATGATGTAAAAGCGCCTCTTGTCCGTCTTTTTCTAATACATAGCCGGTGTCAATTTTTCGAGAAACAGTCATTGTTTGTACCTTGCCTATTGGTAATGTATGCATATATTTACCTACTTTCATTCTTTTCTAAAGTGTCCTAAATGTGCGCAATCCTAGTATGTATTGGAAAAGGAGTACCCTCATTATTAAGAGTACCCCTTTGATTTAAAAGTAACACATAAGTTTAATTTTATTTTATTATCCCGATTGTTTCGGGTGGGAAATTCTTGTTCATCAGCTATTAATTGATAGCGTGAGAAAGTGTATTACTTGTTTTATTCAATAAAGTTATTTTTCAAAAACGTAGTATTTACCAAGTCTTCTATGCAAATATTCATTGCAATATACAGATAGCAGCATTTATTCTTTTCTATCTGCCAAGAATTTCACTTAACCGCGGTACGTGTTCCACTGGATGTCCTCTAACTTAAGCAACGTAGCCCTACCTGCTCTACGTCCTTGCGACCCCTAAGTCGCGCCAGTGTGAATAAGCATCTTCAAAAACATTGTAGAATGCCAGAATTACTTATTTGTTACTAGATGAGTAATCATACCATGCATGAGTACTTCTGTCAAATCATAATTTTACACCTGAACGAGAGGGCAAGGAGCTTACGATAAAAAAAGGGAGACACAATGAAATATTAGATGCTAGAAAATAAGATAAATAGTCTTTCATTCTAGAAGTGCCAAAAATTGTGATAAACTAGTGAATAGTTCTAATAAAATGGAGATGTCATGGATGAGTTTATTTCTGAATATTATTGTACCGATTATGGCAGTTTTTGCTTCAGGTTTTATATTGCAACGAATTCGTATTCTAGATGTAAGGTCGGTATCAGCTATTTCGCTTTACATATTGTCACCAGCACTTATATTTGTAACCTTATATGATACTGAGTTTAATAGTGGCTATATGGTGATTGTAGTTTACATGCTTGTATTATTTTACATAATGGTTGCCATCAATAAAATATTGGCAAAAATATTCAAATGGGATCCAAACACAGAAAGTGCTTCGATTCTAGCTTCAGGTTTTATGAATTCAGGTAATTATGGTTTGCCTGTTGTACTGTATACAGTAGGAAACGCTGCATTACCGTATGCTATTTTCATAATGGTTGTTCAAGCATTACAAAATAACTTTTTTGGTGTTTATTATGCTTCCAGAAGTAAAAGTGGTTTTCGACGCGCGTTTGAGAATGTATTGAAAATGCCTACTACTTATGCGGCGGTTTTGGCATTTGTTTTCCAGTTTTTTTCTGTTGAAATTCCTGATTCGGTTCATTCGACATTAGACATGGTTGGAAGTGCGGCTATTCCGGTAATGATGATTATGCTTGGAATGCAGTTAGCTTCGATAACAGCACTGAAACTTAATTGGCAGGTTGTTATTTCTGCAGTGACATTGAAAATGATTGCTGCTCCGATAATTGGGATAATCTTTGTTTCAATTCTTGATGTAGATCCAGTAATTGCCGCTGTTATCATTATCATTTCTGCAATGCCAACGGCTGCTACAACAACAATGTACGCCATTGAGTTTGATACAGAACCAGACCTAGTTTCAAGTATTACATTCATTGCAACATTAGTTAGTATTGTAACACTTAGTATTCTGTTAAATATCATTGTTTAATTTAGATGTTTGGTATGGAATTATAAGGGGAAACTTCTTATTAAGCTCATGCATTCCAGAAAAGGGAGATTAATATGATTCGAACAATACTAATGATAATTGGAGCAATAGTAGTAATCGGGTTTATTATTTCATTGCTTTAATGAAAAAAGAATAAACACGTGACTTGCCCGAAGACAATTTGTCTCGGGCATTTTCGCGTTGTGTTCATGTTAAGGATTAAGTGATTAAGTTTACTCGTATTCATTATGATTTTTGCTATAATTGAAAAAAAGGTAAATAGGGAGGTTGTTCCAGATGGATTTAGAATTAAAAGGAAAGTCAGTGATTATAACAGCAGGAAGCAAAGGACTTGGGAGGGCAATTGCGAAAGAGTTTGCAAAGGAAGGTGCTCATGTTTTATTAAGTAGCAGGGATGAAGAAGCATTGCATCTTGCAGTTCAGGAAATTAAGCAGGAAACAGGAAATGAACAGGTTGATTATACTATTTGCGATATGAAGGATTCAGAGGCAATTGATCGACTTGTTGAAAAAGCATTGTCCTGGAATGGTACGATTGATGTGCTCATTAATAATGCAGGAGGACCACCAGCGGGTTCATTCATGGATATGTCTGATGATGATTGGTATCACGCATTTGAATTAAATCTGCTCAGCTTTGTCCGAACAATAAGAGCAGTCGTTCCATTCATGCAAAAACAAAACCGTGGTCATATTGTAAATCTTGCATCATCATCTATTAAACAAAGCCTAGACAATTTAGTACTATCGAATACAATGCGTCCAGGTATTGTTGGGCTTTCTAAAACATTGGCACAGGAATTAAGTGCTGATAATATTTTAGTCAATACAGTTGGTCCGGGAACGGTTGAAACGGATCGGATACTTGAGCTATACAAGGTGAGAGCGGAAAAGCGTCAAGTAAGTGTTGAAACAATCATAGAAGAGACGGAGAATCAGATTCCAATGAAGCGATTCGGCCAGCCAGAGGAGTTTGCGAAAGCAGTTGTCTTCTTAGCATCTGGTGCAAATACATACATTACAGGACAATCTCTCATTATTGACGGTGGACAAGTGAAAGCATTATAAATGGACGTCAAAGAGGATCAGGTGATTGAGCCTGATCCATCTTTGACAGATAAGAAAGTTTAAACTTTTTTATCCGCAACTAAGGCATTCGATGAAAAGGCTTGGCAAATGCCTTGGTTTTCTAATGATTGCACGTTTATCAGACATTTGGAATGACCCTTAAAAAATATTAAAAATCCCGATCGCAATTAAAATAACGGGTGGCAGAAAGGTTAGGCGCTGCAGTTTCTCTTGCTGTGATAAAAAAATTCCTAGCTTCATACCGAAAAATAAAAAGAAACCACTCATACACGCTGTAAGAACGGCAGTCAGTGCAGGGGAATACCCAAGCATTGATGCGCCAATTCCAGCACCAAATGCATCAAGTGCAAGTGCTAAGCCAAGCAGGAATGCTTCTCCGGCTGAAATGGACCCGGATTGATCTAAATCAGCTTTATCAGGTGTTGTCATTACGGTTTTAATATCTTCTATTCTAGTCGTGTGAGCCTTATTAGTAGAAGTCGCATTTATTAATTTTGCTCGGATAACATTAATGAATGAAAATAAACCGATCGCGATTAAGATAATACCTCCAAGGATCTTTGCCACTTCTTTTGAGATAAAAAAGCTAAGCAAATCGCCAACCAGCATGGATGTATAAACTATAATACCTGAACAGAGCATGATGATGATTAATGCAATCACAGGTACTTTAATTTTTCGCAGTCCATAAGTGATTCCTACGCCGAATCCATCTAAACTAACTGCTGTAACTAATAAGAGTAATCCAGTATAATAAAGCATCTAACCATATCCTTTACAAGGTTCTAGATTATAGTATGGAAAGGATGGTTACGTTGTGCTTGCGGCAGTTATGCCTGCACGAAAGAGTTAATTTGTGATAAAGTATCTTTAGATGTTTCCTTCATTTCATAACGAAATAAGTAAGTGAAATCCGAATGGATCGTTCATATAGAGAGGATTTTTTGATGAGTAAAATAGTTGTATTAGCAGAGAAACCATCCGTTGGTCGTGACATTGCAAGGGTGCTTGGATGTACGAAAAAGGGGAATGGTTATTTTGAAGGTTCAAGGTATATTGTAACATGGGCGCTTGGTCATCTGGTTACATTGGCAGATCCAGAAGTCTATGATGATAAATATAAAACGTGGCGTATGGAAGATTTGCCAATGCTCCCGCCGAAATTAAAGCCAGTCGTTATTAAGAAGACAGGTAAACAATTTCAGGTTGTCAAATCCCAATTAACACGCAAGGACGTCAGTGAAGTCGTTATTGCTACTGATGCCGGACGTGAAGGGGAGCTGGTGGCCCGCTGGATTTTGGAGAAAGCCCGAATTAAAAAGCCGACTAAACGTTTATGGATTTCCTCGGTTACGGATAAAGCGATACGTGAAGGTTTTAAAAATCTCAAGCCTGGTGCAAAGTATGTGCATCTGTATGAATCGGCAGTTGCAAGGTCTGAAGCTGATTGGTATGTTGGTCTGAATGCAACACGTGCATTAACGACAAAGCATAATGCCCAATTGTCCAGTGGGCGAGTTCAAACGCCAACACTAGCGATGATTGCTGCAAGAGAGCAGGAAATCAAAGAGTTTAAGCCGAGGGCATTCTACGGTATCGAAGCAAAAACAGACAAAGGATTTAAATTAACTTGGCTGGATGAAAAAAATAATTCGCGTATTTTTTCCGAAGATAAAGCAAACCTTTTGCTTAATCAATTGAAAAATGAGTCCGCAACTGTTGTCCAAGTTGATAGGCAGCATAAGAAAAAATTTGCCCCACAGCTTTATGATTTGACGGAATTACAGCGAGAAGCCAATCGGATTTTTAATTTCTCTGGAAAACAGACGTTGTCGATTATGCAAAAGCTTTATGAGCAGCATAAGGTTTTGACATATCCACGGACCGATTCACGCGTTATTTCTTCAGATATTGTTCCTACATTAAAGGATCGCGTAAAAGCTTGTGGCGTAGATGAGTACGCAAAATCAGCTGCGAAAATTTTAAAAAAGGATTTGAAGCTTTCCAAGGCAGTTGTCGATAATGCGAAGGTATCGGATCACCACGCGATTATCCCCACGGAACAGCCGGTTCTGTTAGCGGATTTAGATGATAAGGAAATTAAAATCTATGATCTTGTTGTGAAACGTTTTTTAGCGGTGCTTTCAGATGCCTATGAATATGAACAAACAACAATTACAGCTGAAATTGGACCAGAGCGTTTTACTGCGAAAGGAAAAGTGATTAAAAAGCTCGGTTGGAAAGAAGTCTACAATAACCGAAGAAGTGAAGATGATCTTCAAGATGACCAACGTTTACCAGTTATGCATAAAGGTGATAAGCTAACGGATATCCGTATTTCTCGTACGGAAGGAGAAACGAAGCCGCCAGAACGATTTACAGAGGGTGCCTTATTACAGGCGATGGAAAATCCAGTTCGTTATATGAGCTCGGATGAAAAACATTTGGCGAAAACAATTAATCAAACAGGCGGTATTGGAACGGTAGCGACAAGAGCGGATATTATTGAGAAGTTATTTAATAATATGTACATGGAGCTAAAAGGAAAATATATTTATTTAACTCCTACAGGTCGTCAGCTGCTTGATCTTGTGCCAGAAGATTTGCGTTCTCCGGCCTTGACTGCGGAATGGGAGCAGAAGCTAGCCTTAATTGCAGAAGGCAAGCTTGCAAAGGATAAATTTATTTCTGAAATAAAAACCTATACGAAACAAGCTGTTCAGGAGATTAAAAATACTGGGGACACGTTCAAGCATGATAATATGACGGGGACGAAATGCCCTAGTTGTGGAAAGCTCATGTTGGAAATTAAGAATAAGCATGGACGTAAACTCGTTTGCCAAGATCGCTCTTGTGGGCATAAGAAAAATATTGCCAAACAAACGAATGCCCGCTGTCCAAACTGCCATAAACGTATGGAACTTCGCGGTGAAGGAGAAGGGCAAATGTTTATATGCAAATGTGGACACAGAGAAAAACTTTCCACATTTAATGCACGTAAACAAGAAGAGAAAAAACATAAAGTATCGAAAAAAGATGTAAATAAGTATTTGAAAAAGCAGGATGATGGCTTTAAGAACAATGCACTCGCTGATGCGTTGGCAAAGCTGAAGAAATAGAGGTTTAGGGATAGCTTACAGTAGATAAGCTATCCCTTTTTTTGTGTGGTGTGATTTAATACTTCTTTTCTTCCAAAACATTATGATATTCATCTTGTATTTCGACAATGCTTGGTGTGTTTTCCTGTGCCAATTGTTCTGCTGCCTCAATGGCTTCTGACTTAGTGTCGTAGACTTCCTCTGGTGCAACGTCCTCCAATTTTACAAACCAAGCACTTGCATCTACATTTGGTGTGACACTATACGTTTTCAATTAAAAAACTCCTTTATTTCTTAAGATATAATTTATTTTCCCATTTGTATTGAAACTAAAACATCATCAACTTTATATAAACAAAATATATACAACAGGTTAAAAATTCTGTATAATCCATTTTAACGGAATATTAAAGGTAATTTTCCGTAAATGAGTTATATTTTTGGAGGTAGATTAATGCAACGAAAGATAGACACATATTTGAAGCAAGTGGAACAGGAAATTATCGCTAACCGACGTCATTTGCATCAATATCCAGAGCTTAGTAATCAAGAGGTCAAAACATCCCACTATATTCAACAGAAGCTAACAGATTATGGAATTCCCTTTAAAACTGGCTTTGCCGAACATGGGGTTTTGGGGATTATTAAAGGTAAAGATTCCGATAACATCGTTGCGTTACGTGCAGACATCGACGCATTACCAATACAGGAATTAAATGAAGATGATTTTGTATCTAAACACCCAAATGTGATGCATGCATGTGGACATGATGCTCATACAGCTATGTTACTTGGTGCAGGATATGTTCTTCAGCAACTAAAGGAAGAGATTAATGGAACAGTGTTGCTTGTTTTTCAACCGGCAGAAGAAGCATCACCAAAAGGTGGAGCGCAGGTCATGATGGAGGATGGTGTATTTGATACATACAAGCCGGATGTAATTTTTGGCCAGCATGTGTGGCCATATATGCGAACGGGTACTGTCGGTGTGCATGACCGGGAAGTAATGGGAGCATCAGATCGTTTTAAAATAATTTTAGAAGGGCGAGGTGGTCATGCAAGCATGCCGCATCAAGCAAATGATGCTGTTATAGCAGCAGGGCATTTGATTACTGCACTGCAGACAATCGTTAGTAGAAACCTAGATCCAATGGAGTCTTCTGTTGTTACAATTAGTATGCTGGATGCTGGCAGTGTACCGAACATTATTCCGCGAGAAGTGACGCTGCAAGGATCTGTTCGAACGTATCATTCAGAAATTAGAGAGCGATTAAAAGAACGCTTTTACCAGATTACAAACCAGATTGCGGAAGCCTTTAATACAAAAGCATATATTGAATACACGGATGGGTATCCAGCAACAATTAATACACCACAATGGGCTAAACTTGCCAGAAGTTCTGCACAGAAGATCCTTGGAGAGAATGCAACACCTTCACAAAAGCCGTCTTTAGCAGGAGAAGATTTTGGAAGATTCCTACATAAATACCCTGGTGCATTTATTTGGCTTGGAACACAATTGGAAGATAAGGAAAAGCAGACACCACTTCATGATGCGAATTTTAAATTGAATGAACGTGCCTTGCCACAGGGAACTAAGCTATTTGTCCAATTTGCAATCGATGCATTACAAAAATTAAATGAGGAGTGAGTATATGTCTGATTTTGTAAGCCATATGGAACCAAAGTTGATTAGTTGGCGACAATCCTTTCATTCATACCCTGAACTTGGTTTTATGGAATATGTAACAACGTACCGTCTTGGAAAAGTTCTAGAGGGACTTGGATTTACGATTCATTTAGGAGAAGAAGCACTAGAGCGTGATGCGAGATTAGGAGTTCCAAATAAAACTGAATTGGATAAACATGAACTCCAAGCAAAAGCAAAAGGAGTGGAAGAGTCCTGGCTTGCTAAAATGCGTGGAGGTCTTACAGGACTTGTAGCAACATGGGATACTGAAAGACCCGGAGACCATGTGGCATTCAGATTTGATATCGATGCCTTACCAATTACGGAAACAAAGGATACGAATCATATCCCTGCAAAAGAAGGTTTTCATTCTATGATCGACCAAACCATGCATGCTTGTGGCCATGATGGCCATATGACAATTGGTCTAGGGGTTGCCTCCTACATTGCTGCCTATCAATCAAAATTAAAAGGAAAATTTACGTTATTGTTTCAGCCAGCTGAAGAAGGTGGACGAGGTGCTAAAGCAATGACTGAAAAAGGGTGGTTAGATAATGTCGATTATTTTTATAGCGGACATATTGGCATCCAGTCCTTGCCAATTGGAACCATTGCTGCAACGGTAGATGGATTTCTAGCATCCTCAAAGTTCAATGTCACATTTTCTGGTGTTGCTTCTCATGCAGGAATGCACCCGGAGTTAGGAAAGAATGCTTTGCTCGCTGCTGCAGTATCAGCAACAAATCTTTATACAATTCCTAGGCATAGTGATGGCATTACTCGAATTAATGTTGGGAAAATGGTTGCTGGTAGTGGTAGAAATATAATTCCTAGTGACGCCTTTCTTGAAATGGAGACGAGAGGAGAAACTAAAAAAATTAATGAATATATGCTAACAGAAGCAACCCGAATCATAAAAGCAGCAGCAGACATGCATGACGTGACTTGTGAGATCACTCCTGTCGGTATTACAGAGGAAATGATTTGCAGTGAAGCATTAATACCAACAATAATAGAGGCATGTAAATCAAGTGATTATATAAAGGAAGTTCTTCCGGTAGCGAAGGTTTCGGGTTCAGAGGATGCAAGCTTTATGATGAATCGTGTACAGCAACAGGGTGGGAAAGCAACTTATTTGTTATTTGGAACAGAGTTGAATTACCCGCATCACCATCAAGCTTTTGATTTTCAAGAAGATGTTCTTCCTGTTGCATTGGATGCATTTATCAAAATCATTGAAGGAGGGTCAGGAATTGAGTAATTTGACTAAATGGCTAGAGGACAAACTGCTAGCCCTCAATGTGACGGATACAATGGCACGTCCAGATGGGTTTACGAGGCTTAGCTTTACAAAGGAAGAAAAAGCAGCGCATATCCAATTTGAACAAATCGCTGCTGAACTCGGTTTGAAAACATATCAAGATCAAGCAGGGAACTGCTGGGCTGTTTGGGAGGTTGATCCGTCTGCATCAACAATTGCAATGGGATCGCATTTAGACACCGTTGATTGTGGTGGTGGCTATGATGGGGTTGCAGGTGTGTTAACAGCATTAACTGCTGTTAAAGGATTACAGGACATAGGATTTCACCCGATAAAAAACATCGCTATCATCTGTTTTATTGCTGAAGAATCTGCCCGATTTGGTGTGTCGACGATTGGAAGCAAAGCAATCACGGGTCAACTAAAACTAAAGGAAATGGAAGCAATTAAAGATCGTAATGGAATTAAAATGAAACAAGCAATGACAGATTATGGACTTGACTGGGAATCTATCGAAGCGGCTGCCCTCTCACTTGATTCATTGGAAAGCTTTATTGAGCTGCACATTGAGCAAGGAATGGAGTTGCAAGAAACAGGTGCAGAAATTGGTATTGTAAAGGGGATCGCGTGCCCAGTAAGACTTGTAATTACTGCAAAGGGAATGGCCAATCACACTGGTACAACCCGGATGCATCAAAGGCAGGATGCTTTTGTAGCCATTGCACCACTCGTAAATTTTGTGCAGGAGGAAGCACTAAAAGTAAATGAAAAAAGTGAAGTTCCACTTGTAGCTACAGTAAGTACAATCCGTTTACATCCAAACGCAATGAATGTAATCCCTGGAGAAGTTGAACTTGGTATTGATATACGAAGTGTTGACGATAGACTAAAACGGGATTTCGCTGAAAATATTCGTACTTTTGTTTCTGAGCTTGAAGTGAAAAAGCAAATTAGGATTGGTGTAAAGACGCTTGTAGATAATGATTCAGTCAAGATGGATAACATAATGCATGCAAAATTAACCCAAGCAAGTAAAACAATTGGGTATGAAACATTGTCAATGAATAGCGGGGCTGGTCATGATGTAATGAATATGGCGGCGAACTGGCCAGCAGGTTTAATTTTTATTCCGTGTAAAGATGGATTAAGTCATCATCCACGTGAATTTGCATCGATAGAAAGTCTTGAAAAAGGAACAAAGGTTATGATGACATTTTTACAACAGGAAGCAGGAGAACCAATATGAAAGTAAGAATTGGGGTCATCGGTCCTGCTGATTCTGTAAATCAAATTATGACTGTTGCAAAGGAATTTAGCGATACATCAATTGTCCCATTTACCTATGAATCGCTCGAGGAAATAGACGAAATATTGAAGAATAATAAAAATCAATTTGATCAATGGTTCTTTTCGGGAATAATGAATTTTTCTTATGCAATGGAGCATACGCTTTTGTCAATGGATCATGCAATCTATCCAGATATGAATGGATCAGCTTTTTTAGGGACATTGCTTGAGGCGCAGCTTAATGAGGATAAGGTCTATAAAAAAATAAGCATTGATACGATTGAAAATGAAGAAATAGACAAGTTATTATCCTTTTATCAGTTACACTCCATGATTTATAATAATATTCCTTTCCAAGGATATGAACATAACGAAAAGCAAATTGCTTTTCATGAGGAACTATATGAAAAAGGTAAATCGGAAGTTGCTATTACATTTATTCGTTCTACTTATATCGCTTTGAAAGAGAAAGGAATTCCTGTTTACAGGGTTATGCCATCCTATTTATCGATCGAACAATCGTTTAGACTATTAATTCAACGGGCGCTATCCAGTCGCTATAAAAATGCCCAATTGGCTGTAATCGGGTGCAATGTAGTGTTTAATACGAATGAAGAAGCGATGTATTATTCGTTCAAAATGAAACATAAAGAACTCGAATTGCGGAAAACATTGCTTTTTTTAACAGAAAAAATAAATGGATCATTAATGCAGCTAGGTGATGGATTATTTTTTATATTCACAACCCGGGGAGAAATTGATGATCAATTCGAAGTGGCGATATTTGAAATAATGGAGGATGTTAAAGTCCAGGAGAATATTCAATTGACTATCTCGATTGGATTTGGTGAAACAGTATCCCAAGCAGAAGACCATGTAAGACTAGGATTCCACCAACTGGAAACAGAGAAATCAACATCTATTATTATTGTCGATGAAGACCAGTCAATCACAAAAAAGAATGCAGATAATGAAACAATTGCATTTAAAACGATGGAGTTAGATGAGGAATGGCAAGAAAAAATTAGACACAGTGGTGTAAGTCCAAGTATCGTTTCAAAGATAAGAGCTTATTCAAGAAAATATAATCGATATGAATTTACAGCTAGTGATGTGGCCAGGTGGCTGAAAAGCACAGAAAGAAATGGGAGAAGGATTGTCAGCCTGCTAGAAAAGGCTGCAATTACAGAGCAATGTGGAGAGGTGCAATCAAATGTACGAGGCAGGCCCAAAAAAGTATTTCGTTTTTGTGCATTGAAATAAGAGAAAATAGAAGGGATGGATTTGATGGCAAGAGGACAAAAAAGGTTTGGCATGCAAAGTTTTTTGAACGGAATTGAAAGAGTGGGGAATAAATTACCGGATCCATTTATGTTGTTTGTCATTCTTGCAGGTATCGTTATCGTATTATCATGGGTAATCTCACTATTTAATGTCACGTTCACATTACCAGGTGAGTCTGAGGTGCTCGCTATAAAAAGCTTGATCTCAGCTGAAGGGCTGCAATATATTTTAACATCGATGCTGGACAATTTTGTTGGTTTTACACCATTAGGGATTGTTTTAGCGATGATGCTGGGAATTGGCCTGGCTGATAAGGTAGGGCTTTTAGAGACTGGAATAAAGAGTACGATTTTAAAGGCACCAAAATCATTGGTTACATATGCAGTGGTTTTCACTGGTATTTTGGGAAATATCGCATCTGATGCTGCGTTTGTTATTATTCCACCACTGGCTGCAATGGTTTTCTATAATATTGGCAGACACCCTCTCGCAGGACTTGCTGCAGGATTTGCTGGTGTGGGCTCCGGTTTTACAGCTAATTTAATGATTACTGGCACGGATGCATTGCTATCTGGAATTTCAACGGAAGCGATTCGTACTGTAAATCCAGATCTCTATGTAACACCTGTCGATAATTGGTATTTTATGTTGACATGTGTATTTATTTTAACTTTTGTTGGCGGATTTGTTACGGAAAAGATAGTAGAGCCACGCTTAGGTACCTATGCAGGTGGAGCAGCCAAAGAAGTAAAGGGAACAACTTCCTTGGAAATAAAGGGATTGCGTAATGCTGTGCTTGCGGGTGTTGCATATGTTGTATTAATTGTTACAGTAATTCTTATTCCTAGTTCCCCACTGACGAATGAGGAAGGCGGAATCATCCCTTCACCATTTTTATCTGGAATTGTGCCATTAATTTTGTTTTTGTTTATTCTAGTTGGTACGGTCTATGGGGTAACAGTAAAAAAGATTAAAAGCTCGAAGGATATCGGGACCTATATGGGAAATGCAATAAAAGACATGTCCGGATTTATCGTACTCGTATTTGCGGCAGCTCAATTTATCTCCTATTTCGAATGGACAAACATGGGAGCTTGGATTGCTATTAGTGGAGCGAACATGCTGGAATCCATTGGTTTAACAGGAATTGCTGTTATATTAGGGTTTGTTCTTTTAACAACACTATTGAACTTGTTTATATTTAGTGGATCTGCACAATGGGCGTTAGAAGCACCTATTTTTATACCGATGTTTTACTTTTTAGGATACAGTCCAGCATTTGTTCAAGCGGCATATCGAATTGCAGACTCATCCACAAACGTAATCACACCGATGAACCCGTATTTGATTATCGTGCTTGGATTTATGAAGGAGTATGATAAGAAAGCAGGAATTGGTACATTGATTGCATTAATGTTACCATATACGATTTTCTTTTTGATTACATTTACGATTCTTCTGTTAATTTTCTTCTACTTTGGAATTCCGTTTGGCCCAGGAGTAAGTGTTTATGTATAATGTTGTCGGAATTTCGAGTCAAATGGTTTACTTCAAGACGTTTAAGCATTATCATTTAATAGAGAGAAAGTGATGTATGTAAGGAGGTAAATCATAAATGGCTTTTGTAATATTGGATCCATGTGGACCGGAAAAGGCAGCAGAATGTGTGAGTGTCTGTCCGGTTGATTGTATAGAAGAGGGACCAGATCAATTTTATATTGATCCTGACATTTGCATTGACTGTGGTGCGTGCAAAGCAGTTTGTCCTGTTTCAGCGATCGAGGAGGAATACGATTTGACTCCTGATCAAGAAGTATTTTTAGAAAAGGCGGAAGAATTCTTCGCGAATAGATAGATTTATTGGATAGTAGACGAAATGTTCTAGAAGAAACGTCTATTTGTTCAACTAGCAGTGCTGTTAGATTGGCAGTGCTAAAAAATATGCATTATAAATAGTCAACCCCGCTATTCACAGTAAAGAGTCACGAAGTGTATCCGGCTGGGTTGACATTTGTATTTAGTGGGAAAAAATCGGGTAGCAATATGCGAGGTTTGTACTGTATTACAGTTGCGTTTGGAAGATTGAATCTCATTAAGCTTCCTGGTATACCTATTTCGCGCTCATGCTTATTGCTTTTCCCAAAGAAGATTGTTATCTACTCTAATTATGTTTACTGCGTCTATAACTTCATGATGCCAGGTGTTTTTCTTTTC
Source organism: Oceanobacillus sp. FSL W7-1309 (assembly GCF_038002145.1). Taxonomy (NCBI): domain Bacteria; kingdom Bacillati; phylum Bacillota; class Bacilli; order Caryophanales; family Bacillaceae; genus Oceanobacillus; species Oceanobacillus sp. FSL W7-1309. The sequence goes on along the minus strand of NZ_JBBOBX010000001.1, from coordinate 59,737 downwards.
TTTCATCGATGTGATATCCCCGCCCGCTTCAGTTTGTTATTCGATGTCTGATCCAACAGTTTTAACTAAAGAAGTAAGCATTTTTTCCATACAATTTAACTGTTCTGGACGCATCAATTGCGGAAGGTTATAGCTTACTTTTCATTTTTAACTTCTTCTGCCAAATTACTAGCAATCCACCGCTTTGCTGTCGTTTCATCAATTTCATATACTTTGCCTGCTCGCAGCAATTCACCATGATATGCTGTCTGTACGTTCATTTTTACTTTCATTATTTAAGACCTCTTTCTATTTTTTCTAGTTTTAGTATACATGAAAATGGTATTTTTTTGGTTCGAAAATAAAAAAGCTGTGTGAAATCTAGCCTGCAACTCGTCTTTAAACTGTATTATTTGAAAAATCCAGACTTTGCAAATTTTTCTATTTGTGGTAAAGTAATGATAAGTAAATACGTAGCGTTATTCACTAGGGGAACCCTTGATAAGGGCTGAGAAAAAAGTAGTTACTTTGAAACCCTCAAAACCTGAACAGGCTAGCACCTGCGTAGGAATGTGGCAAGGGCAAATTGTATTGTTAGTTTCATTATACAAATACGATACCACTTTCTGTGTGCAGGAAAGTGGTTTTTTGTGTGCATAAAAGCTGTAATTGCATTATTAGGTAATGATTCTTGATGAAACCTGAAAGAAAGGGGCGGGAGTTTGATGAAGCTAATTGCTGTAACCGCAGATAGCATGACTGTTGAAAAGCTAGCAGATACCATTATTGACATCATCGACGAGATTGATTTTCTCCAAATTCGTGAAAAGTCAAAAACAGCCCGTGAAATTTTGCAGCTACTAGATTATCTGCAAATGAATGGGGTTGATAAAGAAAAAGTAATTCTAAATGATCGGCTTGATATCGTACTGCTTAGTGACATCCCAAATCTTCACCTGCCAGAACATGGCTTACCAGTAAAAACAGTGAAGAAGCAATATCCGCATCTAAGGGTTGGTTGCAGTGTACATTCATTCGAAAAAGCGAAAGAAGCTGAAGCGGATGGGGCGGATTATATAATATTTGGTCATTGTTTTGAGACAAGCAGTAAAAGGGGAATACCTCCAAATGGAATTTTGCCAATTGAACGAATGAAAAGAGAAATTCACATCCCAGTTTATGGTATCGGAGGAATTTCATTGGAAGAGGTGCCGTTAATGAAACAGACAAAAGCAGATGGAATTGCAATCATGTCCGGTATTTTCCATGCCGATGCACCAAACGTGATGATAAAAAAATATAGGGAGGCAATTTCAAAGTGAAACAGCATTATGAAGTAGTCGTAATTGGTGGTGGTATTATTGGTTGTTCGATTGCCTACTACTTAGCGAAAGAAAAGGTTGATGTTGCGTTATTTGAAAAAGGACAAATTGGTTTGATGACTACAAGTGCTGCGGCTGGTATGCTCGGTGCTCATTCTGAAAGCAATGGCGAGGATACAATATTTTCGTTTGCCAGATCGAGTCAACAAGCATATCTCAGGTTGAAGGATGAGCTTTATCAATTAAGCGGCATTGATATCGGATACAAAGAAGGTGGAATATTAAAGCTTGTATTTTCAGATACAGATAAGTATCAGCTTACTCCGCTTCTGAAGCAACCAACTGCAGAATGGTTGGATAAAGAAGAAGTAAAGAAAAGGGAGCCATTGATTGCTCCAAATATATTAGGAGCAGCATATATAAAGGATGATGTGAGTGTTATACCAGAACAAACCTGTGAAAGCTTTGCTAAAAGTGCTCGAGCCCTTGGTGCATCCATTATGGAAAGCAATGGTGTTTATCAAGTGGAAAAGAAAGATGGCAACTATCTTGTCCGAACAATGCATGGTGATGTCGAAGCAAATTATGTTGTCTTTGCTACAGGTGTATATGGTAATGGGCTATTTAGGCAAATTGGATTAGATGAAGAGCTCATACCAATTAAAGGTGAAAGTTTAATCGTTCATAGTGAACAGCATGTATTAGAGCATACCCTATTTCATGAAAGCTGTTATATCGTTCCTAGAAATAATGGAAAGCTTGTTATTGGTGCAACCATGATCAAGAAGGATTGGAGTGATACTGTAAGCCTTGAAGGAATCAAGTTTTTAATTGAAAAGGCAAAAGCCATGCTTCCATCTGCAATCGAATGGAAAATCGATCACGTTCAGGCAGGCTTGCGACCAGGCACGTTTGATGGCAACCCATTTATCGGAAGGCATCCAGAGGAAGAAAGAATACTCATTGCTTGTGGGCATTACCGAAATGGAATTTTACTTGCTCCAGCAACCGGGGAAATGATTCGTGATTTTGTTGTTGGAAAAGACATAAATAACGGATGGATGCAGACATTTCGTGTAGATCGTCGTCAAAGCATAGTAGTTTAGGAGGTGATAAAAATGAAATTTCAGCTGAATGGGAAACAGGTGGAACTTCCAGAGGTAGTGGATTCAGTCGGAGAGTTGCTGGCACACTATCAATTACAATCTCGGATTGCTGTCGTAGAGGTAAATAAGGAAATTGTTATGAAGGAAGAATACGAAACAAAAAGGCTTTTCAATGGGGATATCGTAGAAATTATTCATTTTGTAGGAGGCGGATGATTATGTTAACCATTGCTAATCGTACTTTCCAATCTCGTTTATTATTAGGCACAGGGAAGTACCCATCATTTGAGGTTCAAAAAGAAGCAGTAGCAGTATCGGAAACAGAAATTTTAACGTTTGCTGTTAGAAGGATGAATATTTTTGAAGCAAGTCAGCCAAACTTCTTGGAACAATTGGACTTAACTAAATATACGTTACTTCCGAATACAGCTGGAGCAAGTACGGCCGAAGAGGCTGTTCGTATAGCGAAACTTGCAAAAGGGTCTGGTTTATGTGACATGATTAAGGTGGAGATCATTGGGGATAAGCGCACGCTTTTGCCAGATCCAATAGAAACTTTAAAAGCATCCGAAATGCTCCTTGAGGAAGGGTTTATCGTGCTGCCATATACGTCAGATGATGTTGTTTTGGCGAAACGTCTGGAAGATTTGGGAGTTCATGCTGTTATGCCAGGTGCAAGTCCTATTGGTTCGGGAAAAGGAATCATTAATCCTTTAAATCTAGCATTTATTATTGAACAATCCAATGTACCCGTAATTGTTGATGCGGGAATTGGATCTCCTAGGGATGTGGCATATGCAATGGAGCTTGGAGCAGATGGAGTGCTTTTAAATACTGCGGTTTCTGGAGCAAAAGATCCAATCAAGATGGCGAAAGCTGTAAAATATGCGCTGGAAGCTGGCAGGCTGGGGTATGAAGCGGGAAGAATAGAAGAAAAAGACTATGCAGTGGCAAGCAGTCCGACAACAGGGATGGTAGGAACGTGAAGACACGCTACTCTCGCCAAGAATTATTTTTAGGAAAGGAATCGCAAAAGAAAGTAGAATCTGGAAGTGTTATTATCATCGGAGCAGGTGCATTGGGTTCCAGCAGTGCAGAAATGCTTGCAAGAGCAGGTGTTGGTAAACTAACAATTGTTGATAGGGATTATGTTGAATGGAGTAATCTACAACGACAGCAATTATATAGCGAGGCGGATGTCCGGGATAAGCTTCCTAAAGCATTCGCTGCAAAGAAGAGGCTTGAGCAAATCAATAGTGGGATAGATATTAACAGTCTTATTGAAGATGTCCACGGTTTAAATATTGAAGAAATGATAAAGGGTCATGATGTTATTCTCGATGCTACGGATAATTTTGAAACGCGTCTAATCGTAAATGATGCAGCTGTAAAACATGACATTCCATTTATCATGGGGGCATGTGTTTCGAGTTACGGTTCCACATTTCCAGTTATTCCAAATGTCACACCTTGTTTGCATTGTTTACTAAATCATTTACCGGTGGATGGCATGACGTGTGAGACGGTAGGGGTGATCAGTCCAATTGTTCAAATGGTTACTGCAACACAAGTAACCTATGCTTTAAAAATTTTAACTGGAGCCCAGATATCGCCGGTGCTCAGGTCGCTTGATATGTGGAAGGATGAAAAGGCTGAAATAGATGTGACACGTCTTAAAAATAGCCATTGTCCAACATGTGGGGAGCAACCAACGTATCCTTACTTGAAATTTGAGAATCAAATGAAATCTGATGTGTTATGTGGAAGAGATGCGGTGCAAATTCGGCCTGCTACTTCAAGAGTGTTTGAATTAAACGTCTTCATGGATAGGTTAAAAGGAAATGCAACAAACCTATTAATCAATCCTTTCTTACTTTCCTGTGTTTTTGGGGAATTTAGGATTGTTTTCTTTCGGGACGGACGTGCAATTGTACATGGAACACATGATAAAAGAATAGCCCGTTCCGTTTACTCTCGACTTTTGCAGTATTATTCAGCGTAAAATAAGCGTTTCTTATAGCCTTGGACTTGACCGTGTGTTTAAAGTCCAGGGCTATTCAGTGTAAGTTCATTTTAATGTTCGTAAAGCTTTCGCTAGCCTCCAATATTTCACCCACCATTGATTAATTTTTCTATAAATGTGCAATCGTTTTCCTGTAATACTCCCTTATTTAAATGACATCTTTTTTTAGGTAATCTTGCTAAATAGCAATATTTAATCTAGATACTATTTAAAAACAATTGCCCTTTTATATTTATCGTGCTACTATTGTAATCGAAGCAATTAGTGCAAACGTTTTCGCTGGTGTTGCACAGTTGCAATAACTAGCTTTTTAATATTGTATGTGAAAGCACTTGAATTCATTGAGCACGTTAGTGAATTGAGTTGAAGGTTAAGAGCCCGGCAAAATCTATCAGAAATTACCATACGTCAGCTAATAGAAGGTATACGCTATGATAGAAGAGGTTTACCATTTTCTGCATTTTATCGACATGTGGAAACTTAAAAAATCATTTGAATCAGCAATAGAAAAAGGGGGATAAAAATGAAGAAGATATGGTGGAAAGAAGCAACCGCTTACCAAGTATATCCGCGAAGTTTTATGGACTCAAACGGAGATGGCATCGGAGATATCCAGGGAGTTATTTCTAAGCTTGATTACTTGAGGGAGCTTGGTATTGATGTGATTTGGATAAGTCCAATCTATCAATCTCCAAATGATGATAATGGTTATGATATTAGTGACTATCAGGCAATCATGGATGAATTCGGGACAATGGCAGACTTTGATCAACTACTTGAAGCCGCTCATCATCGTGGAATGAAGCTAATTATGGATTTGGTTATTAATCATACATCTGATGAGCATTCCTGGTTTATTGAATCACGTGCTTCTAAAGGTAATTCGTATCGAGATTATTATATTTGGCATCCAGGTAAAAATGGTAAAGAGCCGAATAATTGGGAATCTATCTTTGGTGGTTCAGCGTGGGAATACGATAAAGAAACAAAGGAATATTATTTACATGTGTTCTCCAAAAAACAGCCAGACTTAAATTGGGAGAACCCAATTGTCCGTGAAGAGCTGTACACAATGGTAAATTGGTGGCTCAATAAAGGAATTGATGGGTTTCGAGTAGATGCGATTTCCCATATAAAAAAGGTTGCTGGATTCCCAGACTTGCCGAATCCGAAAAAGATGAAATATGTTCCTTCCTATAAAGGTCATATGAATCGACCGGGCATTCAAGTTTTTTTAGAGGAATTGAAGGAAAAAACCTTTTCTAATTATGACATTATGACTGTTGGGGAGGCAAATGGTGTACGTATGGACGAAGCGGAAGAGTGGGTCGGAGTGGAAAAAGGGAAATTCGATATGATTTTCCAATTTGAACATTTAGACCTTTGGGGTAAGCATACCGATACAGGCTTGGATATACATGCCTTAAAGAAAACATTGACTAAATGGCAAAAAGGATTGGAAGGTATTGGATGGAATGCATTATTCTTAGAAAATCATGACCAGCCTCGTTCCATTTCAACATGGGGGAATAGTAGGGAATATCGTGTGGAATCTGCCAAAAGCTTAGCGACAATGTATTTTCTTATGCAAGGAACGCCATTTATATATCAAGGGCAGGAAATTGGGATGACGAATGTTCAGTTTCCATCCATTGATGATTATGATGATGTTGGGATGAGAAACTATTATCATGAAGAGCTGAGTAAGGGAACCCCCATTGAAAAAATCATGAAGGTAATTTGGAAAACTGGTCGTGATAACTCAAGAACTCCAATGCAGTGGACACATGAAAAGCATGCCGGTTTTACAAATGGAACTCCATGGATGAAAGTGAATCCGAACTATACGGAAATAAATGTGGAACAAGAAATTCAAAATCCAGATTCAATCTATCATTATTATAAAAAACTAATTAAGTTGAGAAAAGAGAATAGTGTTTTTATTTATGGGAACTACGAACTGATTTTAGAGAATCATGATCATGTTTATGCGTATACGAGAACATTGGATGATGAGGTTGTTATCGTAATAACCAACTTATTTGCGAAAAAGGTAGAAATAGAACTTCCAGCAGAGTTAAAGTCTATTAAGAAAGAATTACTTCTGTGTAATTATAATAAATTAGAAGAAAATGTATTGTGGCCATATGAGGCGAGGGTTTATCGGTTGTTGTAGCTTTTTGTACCAGAGGGGGACAAAAATCTGTATGATTGTCCTCTTTCAATAAATCTTAATGAATAACGTTTGCACAATATAAGCAAAAAAATAGGTGAGCAGATAAAATTATGAATATGTTCATATTATTTTTGCAACCGGTAACAAGAGCGATAATTAATTATATTTTGATATTGATATTTTCATAAAACAATGTATAATAAATACTATATAGTTGCGCAAACGTTTTCATTAAAAAGGTGAAAACGCTGCAAATTATAATTTTGGGGAGGGAAATTAGATGAAAAAGTGGTTGAGCATTAGTGTTTTATTTTTACTTATTATGGGAATTTTAGCAGCTTGTGGTCCAGATGATGCAGAACCATCAAATACAGATGGTGGGACGAATACGGATGCAGAAGCAGAGGGCGAAATGCCGGAAAAACCGGAAGCGCTTACGCTATGGGTTAATGCAGAGGAAAAACAGGAGGAAGCTGTAAAAGAAATAACTGATAAATACACAGAGGAGACAGGCATAAAGGTTAATATGGTTCCTGTTGATATGCTCGAACAAGTTGAAAAACTTGATGTGGAAGGGCCAGCTGGAAATGGACCAGACGTTATCTTTCAGCCACATGATCGAATTGGAGACCTCGTATTACGCGGGTTAGTTGACCCAGTCAATCTAGGAGATAAAGAAACAGAGTATACACAAACTGCATTGGATGCTGTTCAATATGATGGAGAATATTGGGGATATCCGGCAGTAATTGAGACATATGCCATGTATTATAATAAATCATTGGTTGATGAAGAAATTGAAACAATGGAAGATTTGATGGCAATTGCTGAACGGGATACGAATGCAAGTAATGATGAATTTGGTTTTTTAATGGAAGCAGCAAATTTCTATTTTGTCTATCCTTTCTTCTCTGGTAATGGTGCATATGTATTTGCAAACGACGCAGGAAATTATGATATTGCTGATATTGGACTAGCTAATGAAGGATCGATTGAAGGTGGTAACTTAGTTCAATCCTGGTTTGATAATGGTTATATACCACAAGATCTTACACCAGACATTATGAATGGATTATTCCAAGAAGGCAAAGTTTCATCTGTAATTAATGGACCATGGATGGTTCGTGATTATTCAGAGGCTTTAGGTGATGACTTAGCAGCAGCACCACTGCCAATACTCGATAATGGTGAAAACCCGAAATCATTTGTTGGAGTAAAATCGTATATGCTTTCCTACTACTCTGAGAATAAAGAGTGGGCTGAAGACCTGATGGCTTACATTACAAACTTTGATAATTCAATGACATACTATGATGTTGCTGGTGAAATTCCAGCACGTGACGATGCCATGGAGGACTCAATCATTGCGGATGATCCAATATTCTCTGCATTCGCTGAGCAAACAACATATGGAGAACCAATGCCTAGTGTTCCAGCAATGCAGCAAGTATGGGATCCAATTAATAATGCACTTAGTTTTATTTCTAAAGGTGAGCCTGTTGATGAAGTGTTAGAGGAAGCAGTACAAACGATCCAAGATCAAATTGCAGCTTCTGGAGCAAATTAATTAGAAAATAAATATATGGGAAGGGTTCTTCCCATATATTTATTTATGCCTTTTGCATGAGGGGGAAGACAAATGGCGAATAGTCAATCCAACAAAACTAGTAGAAATGTTGCTACATTGTTATCGATAGTTATTCCAGGTTTAGGTCAAATCTATAACCGGCGCTTTCTAAAAGGAATATTATTTTTACTTGTGGCTATCTCGTTTTTAATCACAACATGGGACCTTATTGATATAGGTATTTGGGGATTGTTTACATTAGGAACCATTCCACGAGAACACCACTCCATTCAATTGTTAATCCAAGGATTAATAGCTTTAATCGTACTCGCATTCGGCATCGCAATCTATGTTTATAACATTATGGATGCTAGAAAGGATGCAATTGCCCGTGCAGATGGAAAACCAATTCCAACACTATTAAAAGGAATCAAAAACTTTTATGATAATGGATTTCCGTACTTTATGATTTTGCCAGGACTATTGATGCTATTATTTGTTGTAGTTTTGCCATTATTATTCATGGTTAGCTTGGCATTTACCGATTATAATCAATACAATTCACCACCTCGGAATCTATTGAATTGGGTAGGGTTAGATAATTTTGCAGCATTAGGAAGTGTGAATATATGGAAGGATACTTTTTTAAGTGTATTCACATGGACAATTGTTTGGACTGTTGTTGCTACGACATTACAAATTGGTCTTGGTTTATTTCTTGCACTACTCGTTAATGACAAACGAGTTAAATTTAAACGTACTATTCGCACGGTACTGATTTTACCTTGGGCAGTACCTGCATTCGTATCCATCTTAATCTTTTCTGCATTATTTAATCCGACATTTGGGGCAATTAACCGCGATTTACTTAGTCAATTTGAAATCATGATTCCATGGCTATCTGACCCATTTTGGGCAAAAGTTGCCTTAATTATGATTCAAACCTGGCTAGGTTTCCCATTTGTATTTGCCCTGTTTACTGGTGTTTTACAAAGTGTGCCGCAGGATATGTATGAAGCCGCTGATGTTGATGGGGGAACGAGGTTCCAAAAGTTTCGACATATTACATGGCCGCATCTATTATTTGCAACTGCTCCACTTTTGATCATGCAATATGCGGGTAACTTTAATAATTTCAATATCATTTACTTATTTAATGAAGGAGAACCAGCAGTTCGTGGTCAAAATGCTGGAGGTACGGATATTTTAATTTCATGGGTTTATAAACTGACATTTGTAACGAATAATTATAATATGGCTGCAGCGATAACAATTATCATGGGATTACTTATCTCAATATTTGCCTTCTTTCAATTTAGAAAAACAGCAGCATTTAAAGAGGAGGGACGTTACTAATGGCTATGTCTACTAAGAAAAAATCAAAAATCGAAGTAGCGTTCATCTATCTGTTCTTACTAATTATGTTTATTATTATAGGCTATCCATTATTTTGGGCATTAATGATGAGTGTGAATCCTGGGTCGAATATGCTTGTAACCGAATTATTCCCAAGTAATCCAACATGGGAACATTATGCCTGGTTATTTACAAGCCCGAATAGTGATTACCTACTTTGGTATAAAAATAGTATGTATATTGCAGTTGTGAATTCTGTCGGTTCGGTGATTATAACGTCATTAATCGCCTATGCATTTTCACGCTATCAATTTATTGGTCGCAAATATGGTTTATATATGTTCTTGTTACTGCAAATGTTCCCAGCATTAATGGGAATGGTGGCTCTTTATATTTTATTAAATACAATTGGGTTAACAGATTCTCTTTATGGGCTGATGATCATCTATCTGGGAGGGCAAATTCCATTTAATGCTTGGCTTGTGAAAGGGTATTTGGATACCATTCCAAAAGAGCTGGATGAGGCAGCAAAGATAGATGGGGCGGGTCATTTGAAAATATTTTGGACCATTATATTGCCGTTAGCGAAGCCGATACTTGCAGTGGTTGCATTGTTTAATTTTATGGCGCCATTTATGGACTTTCTATTACCGCGTATTGTGTTAACAAGTCCAAGTAATTTCACATTGGCACTTGGATTATACAACTTTATTAATGACCAATTTTCAACAAACTTCACTCGATTTGCAGCTGGATCCATTTTGATTGCAGTTCCAATTGCTCTTGTATTTTTATTATTGCAACGATATCTTATATCTGGCTTGACATCTGGGGCAACAAAAGGATAATAATGATATAAATTCAATCTTTGAGATGAGGGTGGGAATAATGGTAACGATAAAAGATGTAGCAAAAGCAACTGGAGTAGCACCCTCTACTGTATCGAGAGTAATTGCTGATAATCCGAGGATAAGTGTAGAAACAAAGAAAAAAGTTCGTAAAGCGATGAAAGATTTAGGATACCATCCGAATATAAATGCTCGGAACTTAGTGGCCAAATCGACGAAAGCAATCGGGGTAATCATGCCATCATCTGCTGACAAAGCGTTGCAAAATCCATTCTTTCCCGAAATTTTACGAGGCATTGGTTCCGTTACACATCGTATGCAATACTCTATGACGCTTTCCAGCGGACAAACAGAGGAAGAAATTTTTGAGGAAGTACAGCGATTGGTCCACGGCAGCTATGTTGATGGTGTGATTTTACTTTATTCGCGATTAGAAGACCGTGTAACAAGTTTCCTGAAAGAGATGAAATTTCCATTTGTCATTGTTGGAAAGCCATACGAAAATATGAACGAAATTACACATGTAGACAATGACAATTTTATTGCTGGAAAGGAAATAACACAGCATTTAATTGAAAACGGTCATGAGAAAATTGCATTTATTGGAGGCTCAAGGGATCTATTTGTTACAATAGATCGTGAAGCAGGTTATAAAGCTGCATTGCAAGAAGCTGATTTAGAAGTTAGTGATCGTTATAAAATCCATACGGAATTCCTCAAATCTGGTGGGAGAGAAGCTGTGGAGACTTTACTATCACTAGACGAACCACCAACAGGGATAGTCGTAACAGATGATTTAATGAGTGTCGGGGTGCTTAGTTTGTTAGAAGAATCTGGTGTCCGAGTTCCGCAGGATATTTCATTAGTCAGTTTTAATAATGTGTACTTATCTGAAATTATTCGTCCAGCACTAACGACAGTTGATATACAAATACATGAACTTGGAGTCCAATCAGCTAAGGCTTTAATTGAAAAAACCGTTAATAAATCAGAACCAGTTAAACGAATCAGTATTCAGCACCAGATTGTTTATCGCGATTCGGTGAGTAAACAATGAAAAAGTGATCAGTTTTATATAGAGATACTTAATCCTATTGGACTAAGCATCTCTATTTTATTTGAAAAAAATGTATAAATGTAGTACATATGAACATTGATAAGTATTCTTAAACTATAATTGAAAATGATTATCATTATCGATTATAATAAAGGTGAAATAAAAAGGAAATACATGGAGGGAGTAGCATGAATAAGATTCTTGTAATTTGTTCTAGTTGTACAGGTAATACAGAAATGATGGCAAAAGCCATTGTTCATTATATACAGAAACAAGAACATCACGTTGTATACAAGTCATTTGAATTTGATGTAATTGACGTGAAGGAGCTGCTTGAATATGATTTGGTACTGATTGGAACACATTCTGCAGATGACGGTCAGATTCCATATGAAGCAGAGGACTTCTATAATGAACTGAATGAAGTCGATTTGACCGGTCGTTTAATTGGAGTATTCGGTTCAGGAGAATCTTTTTATGATGTGTTTTGTGAATCGATTGAACTGATGGGAAATCATCTGGAGCACCTTGGAGCAAAGCTTGTCCCTGATCGATTAAAGGTCGAGCTTGAACCAGATGATGACGATTTAATCCGATGTGAAGCTTTTGCTGAAAAAGCATGTTCCATGATTGATGAGGTTCTGTAATGATAAAAAATCAACCAATATATAATATTAGATAACTATTTTTCAATAATGAACTATATTTCGGTCGCGATTGAAGATATATTCATTTCGTGATCGGCATATTCCTACAAATAGATAATCTAATTCATCACATCATTTTAATTAACTAGCGAAATGCCCACTTACTAATCCAAAAGCTGCAAATAAATTTCATAATTATTTGATTTTGCACATAACCCTAACATGATAAGAAATTTTATGTTTCACATGAAGAATTTAAGGTAAAAGTTATGATAAAGGTCTATGACCAATAGGATAAAGTCACAGATATGAAATAGGTTAGGAGAGATAGAGTGAGGAATAATAAAATCTATGGGAATACTCCTTGTTATTTAGGTGGAGAAAAAGTTAGTTTAGGGGATAATAGTTTTAAAGACAAAGATGTTCTTGTTTACGGTGTACCATGGGAAGGAGCGGTTACATGGGGAGATTACACTGGATGCGAACTTGGTCCAAAGGCGATACGAATAAATTCAGCACGCTATTCAGGCTACTTACCTGAATTGAATCATATCGATGTATTAAGTCATTATAAAATTGGTGATTTAGGTGATGTAGATGTTGTCCCGGCAGATACAGCAGAAACGATGAATCGAATTGAAAGTTTTGCAAAAAAGGTATGGAAGACGGAAAAGTTCCCAGTTGTTTTTGGTGGAGACCATGGGATTACGTATCCAATTGTAAAAGCTTTAAGTGAGGAAGTAGATGGCGAAGTCGGAATCATACATCTTGATGCGCATTATGATAATTATCCCGATTATAATGGTGACTTATATGCAAGAAGTACACCATTTCACCGAATTTATGAAAGTGAAAGTGTACGAAATGAAAGTATTGTTCATATGGGGATTCATGGCCCGAGAAACCAACCAGAGACAGGTAAATATGCAAAGGAAGTCGGTGCAGCAACGATTTCTGTAAGAGAAATTCGACAGGCTGGAAATCAGTTAACCGATTTAGCAAAGCAAGCATACGACATTGCAAGTAAGGAGACAGATGCAGTTTATTTAAGTATTTGCAGTGATGTACTTGACTTTGCCTTTAACCCTGGTGGTCCAGTTGATGGTAATGGGCTTACTTCTTTTGAACTATTAGAACTCATTCATGAATTTGCCAAACTTGGAGTCAGAGGAATGGACTATGTGGAGGTCTACCCACAGCAAGATCCAAATGATAACTCCTCCCACTTTGTAACGTATGCCGTGCTATATGCGTTGGCAGGGAAGATACTAGGTGGTGACGGTCAAACTTAATACAACAGTATCAATCGCTTCTTACTTTGTGAGAGGCGATTTTTATTTCCGATTATTAGATTAAACATCAATGGTTTTGTATCCGATATAAAGGATAAGTTTAAAAGCATGGGTAGAAAGTAGGGGGCAACATGTTTGTTAAAAGAAAACAAAGAAATGATGCTGTTTTAGTCGAATGGAGTAAGCAAATGGACCCTAAGATACAAATAGAAACAGGGTCTGATTTAGAGAAGCAATTAAAAATGTTGGATTTTTCAAGGGAAGATTTTGCAATTGCACAGGTGTTAAAGCCTTATATAGAGGCTGAAAATCAGTTCGTTGTTGAGGGATTTTATAAAAATCTAGAATACAACCAAGATTTAATTAAAATCATTGAAAAGAACAGCTCAATTGAAAGACTGAAGAAAACATTACGTACCCATATCGTTGAGATGTTTTCTGGTGAGATGAATGATTCCTTTATTAAGAGAAGAAAGATAATCGCCCATATCCACGTAAGAATCGGACTTACACAGAAATGGTATATTGCATCCTTTCAAAAGCTCTTTGATGGGTTAATCGATATCGTACAAAAAAACTTCGAAAATACGGCAGATCAAATTTTAGCAATTAAGGTTATCAATAAGTTGCTGAATTTGGAACAGCAGATTGTTTTAGAGGCGTACGATGAGGAAGTAATGCGAATCAAGGATCAAGATGTACAAACAAAAATGAACATAGTTCAAACATTAGAGGAAAACTCTACGGAACTTGCAACATTGGCTGAAGAAACAACAGCTTCCATTGAAGAAATGATTGCACAAGTAAATGTCATTACTTCTAATTCGAAAGCGGATACACAATTTGCAGAGGAAGCAAAAGAAGCAGCCGCAGAAGGAAAATCTCGTTTAACAGTCATGAATCAATCTTTGGAAAATATGCAGCAGAGTACTACAAAGGTAAATGAAGATATGGCAAACTTAGAAAACACATCCACACAGATTAAGGACATTATTGAAATTGTGAAGTCGATTGCAGACCAAACAAATCTTTTAGCATTGAATGCGTCCATAGAGGCAGCGAGAGCTGGAGAGCATGGACGCGGCTTTGCAGTTGTTGCTGAAGAAGTAAGGAAGCTTGCAGAGCAAACTGGAAATTCTGTTACAAACGTGACAGAACTTGTTACGTTAACGAATGAACAGATCTTTAATAGTGCTTCTTCTTTACAGGAAGTTCAACAATTTCTAACCAATGTAAAGGGGCAGATGGCAAATACTGAAGCCGCGTTCCAAAAAATTGATAACACTATGGATAAAACGAAAAACAGTAATGAAACAATTCAAACTGATCTTGAAGTATTTGAACAGGGCATAGAAGCAATTGAACAATCGGCAGTTACAATTTCCGGGTCCGCAGATAACTTAAATAAAATGATGGAAGAATGTTTACTTTAGAAGGCTCTGGGGTTCCTATGTTCTTTAGGGGAATCCTTTTTCCTTTGACTGTACTGTACATATTTTAGCTTCACTGTCTCAAAATTGTACAGATAATAATACCTATTTAATTATCTTAAATTCATACTAATTACACTTGTGAAATGGTGCACGAAAAGCGTAAACTAGCAGTATAGGAGGGGGATGTGTTGACCCAGGAAATGATTAACGAGTTGTTAGCGGCCATCACATTGTTATTAGAGGATTTGAAAGATATACAAGAAAATAGCTATCATATGGATCAATTATTTAATCAATTAGAATCTGATATAAATGATGTTGAGATAACAATCCTTGGCTTAGAACAAAATGCGCAGAATCTGGATGAAAGACTTGCTCAAGTACTTCAATGTATGATGAGCAAAGCAAGAGACAACACAACAAACTTTAAAGCAATTAGCTAAAAGCGTGCAACTGCAGGCTTATTTTTTTTGCGAAAATACGATGCGGGGACATTTTCCTTGGTTCTACCCACTGTCTCTGCTAGCATAAGCTGTAAGAATTATTCGAAATGGGGAACAATGGTGGGGAAATTTTTAAATCGGATACAGGAAAATAAATTTGTTTTGTGGAGCTTAATACTAACGATAACAGTTATTTGGGGATACGCATGGGTGCTCATGAAGGAGTCTCTTAATTTTATGGGACCCTTTGTATTTTCTTCTTTTCGATTTGGGATAGGGGCTGTAACGCTCTTGTTAATGGTAGTTTTTCTAAAAGTTGGTTTTCCTCCAAGAGAATCATGGAAGCACCTCCTTGTAGTTGGCTTATTACAGACAGCAATTGTGTTTCTGCTTGTTATGTTTGCTTTGAAATTTGTCGATGCTGGAAAATCGTCTGTACTCCTTTATTCCATGCCGATTTGGAGCAGTATCCTGGCGACAAAATTTTTGCATGAAAAAATCACGCCGGCCAAGCTAACTGGTTTGTTTCTAGGGATGCTAGGACTGTTAGCAATTCTCGGTGGGGACATTTGGATGGGGCAAGATATCGGGGTCATATTTGGAGAACTATTAATAATTATTGCTGCTATATCGTGGGGGATATCGAATGTTTATTATCGTCTTCATGTCCAGCACCTATCGAAAATACAAGCGACAGCATTTCAGATGCTGTTTGGGGCAATCGTTATTCTCATAGTAACGCTTTTTATGGAATGGGGGGAACCTATCCAATTTAATGCAGTAAGTGTTTATTATATTCTATTCACAGGTATACTGGCATCCGCACTTTGTTTCTTCGTTTGGTTTGTTATAATTAGTGTGGTGGATATCGTAACTGCAACACTATCAACCTTGCTTGTCCCATTATTTGGGCTCTTGTTTAGCAGTTTCTTCTTAAATGAAACGATGAGTTTTAGTATGATTATTGGATTTATCTTCATTATTTTTGGTATTGCCGTAGCACAAATAAGGAAACCCCGGCGTGTATAACGTCTCGGGGTTTCCTTATTAAAATAGTAAAAGGCCAAGTGCAATTGGAATAAAACTAAACATTAAAATCATTACACAGAACCCCATAATATCTCGGATTTTTAGTCCTGCAATAGCAAGAACCGGCAGAGCCCAGAATGGCTGAATCATATTTGTCCATGCGTCTCCCCAAGCAACTGCCATAGCAGTCTTTGCTGTATCCGCACCGATTTCAAGTGCTGCTTGAATCATTATTGGTCCTTGCACAGCCCATTGTCCACCACCAGAAGGAACGAAAACATTCACAATACCAGCGCTGATAAATGTGAAAATTGGCAATGTGGCTGCTGTAGAAAAGCTGACAAACCATAATGAAATCTGTTCGGATAATCCAGATGAATCCATCATTCCCATGATTCCTGCATAAAAAGGAAATTGTACGATAATACCTCCCGCATTTTTAACTCCATCACTAACAGTATCGAGAAAACGGCGGGGAGTTCCGTGTAGAATAATCCCTAAGAAAAGAAAAATAAAATTAACTATATTTATATTTAAGTCAAATCCATTCATCACAAAATGATAACCTACAAATAGCAGTCCCATTAAACCGATTAAGAGTGAGAGGACCCGGCTATTCTCCATTCGTTCAGCAGGTGTTGTTGGTTGCGCAACCGCTGCGTTCACGATTTCTTTCGATTCTTCTTTCCATAATGACGTATTTGTTGGACTTATCGGATCGGCACCTTTTAATAAATATCGATTAAAAAATGGCAATGTAATTAATAGTGTAATAACAATAAATATATTAAATGGACTAAACAATGTATCTACGACTGGGATTATACCCATTGTATCTTCTAAAAAGTGTCCAGGGGTAGCTATGAGAAGTGGTACCGATCCTGAAAAACCACCATGCCAGATAAGCATTCCACTGTATGCGCTTGCGATTAAGATCCGATAATCGACTGCAGGAACTCGTTTTGCGACGTGAACAGCAAATAATGCCCCTACAACTAGCCCAAATCCATAGTTTATTAGACAAGCTACTAAAGCAACAAATGTAACAAGCATAACCGCCTGACCTGGAGTTTTTGCTAAATCACTAAGCTTAGCTAAAAAGCGTTTCACAACCGGTGTACTTGCTAAAATAAATCCGGTCACAACAACGAGGGACATTTGCATGCCAAAAGCAAGGAGATCCCAAAAACCATTTCCCCAATGGGTAACCATTTCCATTGGACCATTGTCCGTTAAGATAACCCCTAAAAAATAGACGAAAATGGTTAAAATAATTGCAAATAAAAATGCATCTGGTAAATAACGCTGAACTAATCTGTCAAAAAATGACGTTAAAAATCTCAATAGAATTCCTCCCTTTGCAAACATTTTTTAAAATAATAGTACCATAAATACAAAAATTATCATGCTGAAATATATGCTCGTCCTTAGGGAAATAGTATGATTTTGCAAGATAAGATAATCAAAAATATGGTTAAACGTGTCGATTTTGTTTGTATAACACACATAACTTGTTATTTTTGTGTAAAATAGAGCTTGGTGTTTTGGAGGATAGGAAAGCATAAAAACTTTACTATCTGTATAAGTGCAACGAATGCATTCGTCTAAAGTCTTGCATTTTAACGTATAAGTTCTACTAAGAATGCTTTCTACGAATCCCATTTACAAGTACCAGGTTTTCTAAAAATACCACATTAATTTGGAAAGAGATGATATATCATATGAATGGAACAGCACATGTTGCAATTGGAGCGGCTGCAGGCTTTGTCGTTGCGAATCAATTTGCATCGTCTCCTACGACAACATTACTTTTCGTTGGACTAGGAGGTGTTTCAGGCTTAATGCCTGATTTGGATATCGACGGAAAACTTCGAAGCAAAATAACATTCTCCCATAAAGTAATTCAATCAGCGGCTCAGTTAATTGGTGCATTGATGATTATGTACAGTCTTTATGAAGGAACAGCAACAGAACGACTTTTTGGGATGGGGATCGGCATAGCGATGATGGCATTATCAGCTTTGCTTAAACAAAAACATATGTTAATTATTACGGGGATAGGTATACTTGCTGGCAGTATTACGTTACAAGAAAAATGGCTAATGTTGCTTGGAGTTTACATATTAATAGCATCTTTCGTTTCTCATCGGAGTTACACACACTCCATTATAGGTACTATATTCTTCGGAATTATTGCTTTTCATTTACAGGAGTCTCTTGGAATCGAAGGTGTCTTCTATGCTTGTTTAGCTGGTTATATTAGCCATCTAGTTGCCGATAGCAAGTTTCTTCCGGTTAATAAGCGGGGAATTAAATTGTTTCTGCCTTTTTCCTCAAAGGAGTTTTAGCATGTGAAGTAGATTGTTGAATACTTCCAAACGGTTTGGAAACTTCCCTATAATTAGTAGTCGAGTCTATGGATTTGGCTACTAGTTTATTAGCTTCATTTTTGTCCAGATATTCCATTGAATAAATATTGAAATTTTTCTGAAATAATATATAATTAGTGTAAGGATTGGCTAACATTGGAAATCTACATAGTATTTAAGAATATCCGAAAAGTAAACATGATAAGGGGTTGATGGTGTGTTCAAAAGAATATTTTTGTTAACGCTTACATCTATTTTATGCTTATTTTTACTTATAGCCTGTGGTGGGGGAGGAGCAAATATTGCAATTGGTCCGCCTGCAAGTGAAACAAATGCGGTATCCAAATTAATTTTGGATGCCTATGGTATTGAAGATAGTGATTATAGTGCCTATCAAGAAGGCTTTGGAGACGCAGCAGATGGTGTACAAGACGGAAACATCGATGTTTCTATTGGTATTCTAGGTTTGCCTGCCGGTAATATTGAAAGTTTGCAAGCGTCTGTTGGTGATGTGAAAATGATTGGGTTATCAGATGATGCGATAGCATATATGGAAGAAAACAGTGGATACATGCGATACACGATTCCACAGGATACGTATGATTTTATGGATGAAGATATTGAGACCGTTACGGCATTTGCTGTTTTAGTAGCAAATACAGATTCAATTGATGAAGAGCTTGGATATGAGCTTGCGAAAAGTATGGTGGAAAATGCAAACGAAAATACACATGCACAGTCCGTGCATATGACGTTGGAAAATGCACTGCAAGGAGCAGAAGGCTTACCGATTCATCCTGGTGCTAAGCGTTATTACGAAGAGCAAGGGTTGGCGGTAGATAATGAAGTTGCAGTACTAGGCGCAACGGAACGAAAGAATGATTTAATTTTGGGAACGGGAAGTCAGGGCGGTACCTATTATCCACTCGGTGGAGAAATAGCGACGATTTGGAATAAGAATATTGAAGGATTAAATGTGACGAATACAGAAACGGGTGCTTCCATTGAAAACTTAGCCAGTATACGTGATGGGAATATGGATCTTGGTATGACAGTTCATGTACCGGCACTGGATGCAGTGCATGGAGAAGGTGACTTTGCAGAAAATGAAGTTACAAATGCAGCATTTATCGGTCATATTTACCCTGAAGTCGTTCAAATTGTTACACGGGAAAACACAGACATCACGAGCCTGGACGATTTAGAGTAAGTTATATAGAGGTACTTGGTTCCATATTTTAATTGCTATATAAGAATACAAAGAAGAGGATCTAGTAATTAAACCGGGATCCTTTTCTTACTATTTTATAAAGGTGTGATCGAATGAAAGAAAACTCCCAACTAGATGCTAAACAAATTTTAGAAAAATATGATCGCGAGAGCAATTACCGTGTAAACATTGGAAAGTGGGCTTGGGTCGTTTTATTTCTAGGTGTAGCTCTTACGCTATTCCATTTATATACAGGTTATTTTGGTACACTTCCATCACAGCAGCAAGGAGCAATTCACTTAGGAACAGCGCTTGGTCTTATGTTTTTACTGTTTCCTGCAAAAAAAGGATTACAAAAAAAACAAAAAACCGTTCCATGGTATGATGTGCTTTTAGCATTTACTGCAATTTATGTAACGTACCATAAGATTATTTTCTTTGAATCGATTCTTCAAAGTCGTATTTCTGGATATGGTACGTTAGATGTTATTATTTCTATTCTTGGAATTTTATTATTACTGGAAGCAACTCGTCGAACAGTAGGACTTCCTATTGTCATTGTAGCGAGTGTTGCGATTTTGTATGCTGTTTTTGGTAACTTTATGCCGACACAAATACTGTCACATCCAGGATTCGCCGTGGACCGGATTACCACAGACTTATGGTATAAGGAGATCGGTATTTTTGGTACGCCGATTCAAATATCAGCCAAGTTTATTTTCTTATTTCTTTTCTTTGGCGTTATTTTAGTGCACACGAAAATCGGTCAGTTTTTTAATGATATTGCACTTGCTTTAACGGGAAGATTTACGGGTGGTACTGCTAAAACAGCTGTAGTAGCAAGTGCACTGCAAGGTATGGTATCTGGAAGTTCGGTTGGGAATACAGTTGCTTCTGGATCGTTTACCATTCCAATGATGAAAAAGTCAGGGTTTAAGCCAGAATTTGCTGCAGCGACAGAAGCTTCTGCGTCTACTGGGGGACAAATTATGCCACCAATTATGGGAGCCGCGGCATTTATTATGATGGAATATTTAGGTGTGTCCTACGGAACAATTATGTTAGCAGCAATCGTTCCTGCTGTATTATATTTTACAGGTATCTTTATTGGAACTCATTTTGAAGCAAAGAAAATAGGTGTTATCGGATTACCGAAGGCTCAGCTGCCAGTTTTCAAGGAGTTAATGGTGAAAAATGGGTACATGCTTCTGCCGCTATTCATTATTATTGGAACGATTATGGTTGGTTTTACTCCACAACGAGCAGCATTAATGGGGATTTTCACTGCTTTTCTTGTTAGCTTAATTCGAAAAGACACACGAATGAGCGTTAAAAAAGTGTTTCTTGTTCTGGAGGAAGGTGCTCGGGTAGCACTGCCGGTAATTGCAGCAGTTGGAACGGCAGGGATTATTGCTGGAGTTGTAAGTATTACAGGCTTGGGAGCTAAATTTGCCGCAAGTATCATTGCGTTATCAGGTGGCATACTATTTTTCTCCTTAATTTTTACCATGATTGCTTGTATTATTTTGGGCATGGGACTTCCAACAACCGCTAACTATGTCGTGACAGCGACCATTGCAGCGCCTGTTCTAATTAATGATTTTGGGGTTTTACCGATAGCAGCTCATATGTTTGTCTTTTACTTCGGAATTGTTGCAGATATTACACCACCTGTTTGCTTGGCTGCATATGCTGGGGCTGGCATCGCTCGAGCAAATCCATTTAAATCGGGGGTAACAGCTGTGAAATTAGCCATAGCTGCATTCATTATACCGTATATATTCATTTACAATCCAATATTGTTGTTACAGGATATTACACCAATAAGACTCATTATTTCCTTATTAACTGCAATTATCGGAATGACCGCAGTTAGTAGCGCTGTGATTGGATTTTTCATAAGAAATTCCTATTCATGGGAGCGTCTGATTCTGTTTATTGCAGGTGTTATGCTTATTGTACCTGATTTGGTTATTAGTTTAATTGGATTATTACTCCTTCTCGGGGTTTGGTATATACAGAAACAGCGCAAGGATGACTCTGGAGAAATGAAAGCACGTTTATCTGTGTGAATTATTGAGTCCTATATAAGAGCTTTGTAAATGGAGAGTTGCGCTTTAATGTAACTCTCCATTTTATTTTAAGCTACACTTTCGTTATATAAGAAAATTTCGAGTTGAGTTTAAATAATGATAGCGAATACATGACGAAATTCGACAAAAATTTCAGATATTGTATTGATTTTTGAGAGGAAATGGGTTTATAATATCTAAAATTGCTCTAAACATTGGTTGCTATTATATAAAGGACCTGCTTGCATGGAGTGAATTTTCATAATAATAAAACTTTACATCTTAGATACGGAGGTCTTTTTATGCTAAGCAATCCACTTATAGCTACAACGCTTATTTTTGCATTGATTGCACTTGGAGAGTGGCTTTCGATCATCTCCAAAGCAAGAATTCCAATGCTTCTTACCGCGATGGTAGGTTATTTGATTTGTATTTGGACGGGAATATTCCCTAAAGATATTCTTGCAACATCACAATTCGCTGCATTAGGGGCGATGTTAGTTGGACCTGCTATTTTACACATGGGCACAATGATTCCTTTTTCACTCTTGAAAACCCAGTATAAAGCTGTATTAATTTCATTAGGAGGGATTATAGTTTCTGGTGTACTCATATTGGTTATTGTCTCATTTCTCTTTGACTATCCAACTGCGGTAGCGGGAATTGGGCCGCTCAGTGGAGGAGTTGTAGCACTAATTATTACTTCTGAAAAGTTAACAGAGATTGGGCTGACAAGCTTAGTAGTTATTCCAGCATTGATCGTTGCGTTTCAAGGATTATTGGGAATGCCGCTCGCGCAATATTTTCTAAGAAAATATGCGTTTACGATTCAAGAGCAGATAGATAATGGAACATTTAAGCCGATGGAAGATACTAAGCTTACAGCTACAAAGGAAACAGCTGCGAAGAGTCCAATTAAATCGAGTATGACATTAAAATTATTCTTTGTATTTGTAGGTGCAGCAATTGGTACGGCACTAGGTGAGGTAACACCAATCCATTACAGTCTTTGGTGTCTTGCATTTGGTGTAACAGGATTGAAGCTCGGTATCTTTGAACATAAATCACTGGAAAAAGCGAATTCATTTAACTTAACGATGATTGCAATTATATTTGTTGTTATTGGTACAATGGCTGATGTTAGTCCACAGGATGTATTAAACAACCTGCCTAGTATCATTGTTTTGCTTTTGCTTGGTACACTCGGTATTTCATTAGGTGGATTTATCGTTTCGAAGCTGCTGAAGTGGCACCCATATAAGGGAATGCCTGTTGCTTTAACAGCATTATTTGGGTTTCCGGCTGACTATATTCTTTGTGAAGAAGTAAGCAGAAGTATTGCAAGGAATAAAGAGGAAGAGGAAACCATTTTTAATGAAATGCTGACACCGATGCTAATTGGCGGGTTTACGACCGTTACCATTGCATCAGTAGTCATCGCGGGAATATTAGTTCAAACATTATAGGAATCGTTGGAGGGAAATAAAATGGGAAAAACAATAATTAAAAATGGATTGTTGATAGATGGAAATGGTGGAGAAATTCAACAAGGTGCAATTGTTGTTGTAGAAGGTAATTGTATACAATACGTTGGTCCCGAAAGTATGTATACTGCAGACGGTAATGAAGCAGTTTTGGATGCGCAGGGTGGAACGATTATGCCAGGTTTAATAGATACACACGTTCATATGATGCTCGAGTTTTCACCGGTTGCAAAAAGGCTGACAACTCCATTTTCTTTTATGTATTACCAAGCAGCAAAATACCTGGAAGCAACATTATACGCAGGCATTACTTCTGTTCGTGATGCACTTGGAGCAGATCTAGGTGTGAAAAAAGCAATTGAAGAGGGGCTTATTACAGGACCAAGAATGCAATTAAGTATTAACGCACTGACGATCACTGGCGGGCATGGGGATGGTTATACAGTCTCGGGTATAGAAATGGATCTTTTACCATCGGGTTATCCAGGAATGCCAAGTGGAAAATGTGATGGAGTAGAAGAGGTTCGCAAAAAAGCACGTGAAATGCTGCGTGCAGGTGCAGAAGTTATAAAGGTGCACGCAACTGGTGGTGTAACAAGTGCAACAGACCACCCGGAATTCACGCAATTTTCTCAAGCAGAATTAGAAGCGATTGTTGAGGAAGGAAAGTTTAGAAAAGGTGTCAAGGTAATGGCACATGCACAAGGTGCAGAAGGTATTAAAAATGCAGTAAGGGCTGGAGTACATTCGATTGAGCATGGAATCTTTCTGGATGATGAGGCAATTGAGTTGATGCTTGAAAAAGGTACATATCTCGTACCAACATTACTTGCTCCTGTTGGTGTTTTAGAAACAGCAGAGGAAGCAGGTATGCCTGATACTGCTGTAGAAAAATCAAAGGAAGTTATTGAAATTCATAAAGCAAGTATTGCAAAAGCCTATCAAGCCGGTGTGAAAATTGCTATGGGAACAGATGCAGGAGTTGTGAAACATGGAATCAACTTACGTGAGCTAGGTTTAATGACGGAGATTGGAATGTCACCGATGGAGTCCATTGTAGCTTCTACAAAAACTGCTGCAGAATGTCTCGGATGGGAAAATAAAGTTGGGACAATTGAAGCTGGAAAATTAGCAGATATTATTATCGTAAAAGGCAACCCGCTGGAGGATATTTCCTCTCTTGCTGACAATGATACGATTCAGATTGTAATGAAAGATGGAAAAGTAGAGAAGAACCTACTAAACTAATAAAAATAGCTTCCCTTTAAATTTTAAGGGAAGCTATTTTTAATTTTATATCCTTCAACAGGTAACTTCATTTTAATCCCTCCTAATAAATTATTATTTTACATTTAATAAACACCTTCATTACTCTATAAATTTGCCGATAATTAAATATAGAAGTTTATATGAATCTGACACAGATTTATCAGGAGGTCAACAATGGATAAAACATCAATTATTGGATTAATATTAGGATTAATTGCAGTAGGAGTTGGAATGGTGCTAAAAGGGGTAGGTGTTACAGCACTGATAAATCCTGCTGCTCTATTAATCATTATACTAGGGACAGTTGCTGCTGTCACAATAGCATTTCCAACGAGTACACTTAAAAATGTACCTACTCTATTTAAAATTTTATTTACGGAAACGAACAAAACAAATACGAGGGAATTAGTTGAAATGTTCAGTAGCTGGGCAGATCAAACACGTAGAGAAGGTATCTTATCGTTGGAAGAGCAGGTAAATGAAGTAGAGGATCCATTCCTAGCATCTGGGCTGCAACTAGCAATTGATGGACAATCTCCAGATTTCATTAAAGATATTATGCTGGAGAAGATTAGTGCGATGGAGCAGCGACACGAAGAAGGGGCTGCCGTTTTCACACAGGCTGGCACCTATGCACCTACCCTTGGAGTACTGGGGGCGGTTATTGGTTTAATTGCGGCCCTTGGTGATATGTCTAATATGGAAGCATTAGGTGCTGCTATTTCGGCTGCCTTTATTGCGACATTATTAGGAATTTTTACTGGTTATGTATTATGGCATCCATTTGCAAATAAGTTACGAGAGAAATCTAAAAAAGAAGTACTGCAAAAGGAAATCATGGTAGAAGGAATTCTTTCTATTACTACTGGCGATTCCCAGCTGATTGTACGAGAGAAGCTTGGTTCACTGCTTTCTTCTAAAGAATTAGCTGCGATGAAACAGGTGAATTCAGATGAGTAGAAGGAAGAAAAAGAAGCAATCACATATTGATGAATCTTGGCTTCTCCCATACTCTGATTTATTAACGCTTCTAGTTGCTCTATTTATTGTATTGTTCGCAATGAGTGATATAAACGTACAAAAGTACGAACAGCTTTCAGGTGTATTTCGTGATCAGTTTTCTGGTGGAGGCAGCGGGATTCTTGAGAATCATGAAATTCCAGTCAAGACACCAGTTGATTCTGGAGAACTTGAAAAAGACAATCAAGAGGATTCGGAAGAAGAAATGGATGAAACAATTTCGGATGGGGAGGGTGAACTTCTGCATCTTGAAGAACTAAACTCGACAATCCAAAACTATATTTATGAAAATAACCTAGCCGATGCGTTTGGTACAGAACTCACAGAAGAAGGGTTATTAGTTACAATTGTGAATGATGTATTTTTTGATTCAGGTAGTGCTGAAGTGAAGCAAGAAGGAATATCGATTGCACAGGAAGTTTCCAATTTACTGTACACAGAGCCTCCACATCAGATTGTAATTAGCGGGCATGCAGATGATGTGCCAATTGGCGACTCGCCGTTTGAATCCAATTGGGAACTGAGTGTTACCCGTGCACTTAACTTCATGCGGCTTGTTTTAGAAAATGAATCGCTTGACCCAACGCTTTTTAGCGCAAAAGGTTTTGGAGAGTATAAACCAATTGTTCCCAATACAAGTAAAGAAAATAGGGCGAAAAACAGACGAGTTGAGGTTTTGATTTTACCTAACTATGAAATTCATGTGGAAGACTAAATAATAAATTTCTAACAAACTAACAAGACAGCAAGGAATAAAAAACTACTATATCAATGTGGAGTTTTATGTGAGCTTAGGAGCTAAACTACTGATGTTTAGCTCCATTTTATTGTGTGGAAAAATATAAAATTTGAATGCTGTGGATAACTTAAATTCCGCTGCAGCAGCGTCCACAAAGTCGTATCGAGGCTTCACTCGACTCATGATACGATAAAGAAGACTTGACTACTGGCTAAAAATATTCCAAAAAATATAGCTAGTTTGCTACAAATTCTCCCGTATGTTCCGATATAGATAAAGTATTAATATTATATAGTTCTTTTTAACCAGTCCAAATTGACTTGTTAAACATAAATAATAGGGGGTACCCAATGATATCAACAAAAGAGGAACGTAATCGTTCAGTCGTATTTTTATTAAATGGAATGAATACATCTTTGAAATCAATCATTCCGATTCCATGTGAAATAGCAAAGCCCACATTGGTGGGAACCTCATTATCACTATCTTTTGGCGTTTTAATCGGATTTACAGGAGATGCCAAAGGAAAGCTGATTCTTGCAGGTGACCCATCTGTTTTTGCGGCGATAGGTGAAGCGATGTTTGGAATGGCTGTGGAAGGGGAGATGCTTGCTTCCTTTAGTGGTGAGCTAGGAAATATGCTAGCTGGTAACCTTTCTACAACGATTGTTCAAAATGGTATCAAGACAGACATAACAGCACCAACTATTTTGCAAGGAACTACTACTTTATCAGGCTATGAAAAAGCAGTGGAGCTCTCTGTAGAATTTGAAAAAATAGGGAAATTAGATATATATTTATTACTAGATTGATGCATATTGCTTCAATGGTAATTGGTACGAGTCAAAGAATATATTAATTTTCTGTTTATCCTCTAGGTAGAATTGCGGGATTCCTAAAATACTCCTTTATAAATCGTGTTTTTTGTCGATATAAAAGATAGGAACTTTAACCTACATAAGATAATGATAAAGGTTTTGTGTATAGTAATTAACTATGCTTAAAATCGTGGTAGAATTTATCACGCGTTAACGGACTGTAATACCCCAATTTCAAATCGTGAAAATACAAAAAACGTGAAGGTGAACAGTCTGTAAATTCCTTATTCTGTTCAACTAATATGCAGTGGAGGAGTAAGGGAAGGGAATCCCCTACTGCATGAATTTTCTCTTTATACAACCTTAAATTGACAAAATGGAAATAGAAAGGAAATGCTTTTATGGATACGGATCAATATTTAGAGGTGTTTTTGGAAGAAAGCCGAGAACATTTACAGGCAGTTAATGACAGTATACTTCAATTAGAAAAGCAACCCGAAGATTTAAATTTAGTGAATGAGATTTTCCGTTCCGCACATACATTAAAGGGTATGGCTGCAACAATGGGATATGAAGATATTGCATCCCTAACACATAAAATGGAAAATGTACTAGACATGATTCGCAACCATAAATTGAATGTTTCAACGACCATAATTGATGTTATCTTCTTAGCAATTGATGCTCTGGAAGACATGGTTGGTTCCATTCAAGCGGGAAACGATGGAAAGAAAGATGTTTCCGAATTAGTTCATCGTTTGGATCAGATCGAGAATGGCAAGCAAGATGTGCAAATAGAACGGCTTGCTACAGCCGAAGAAGTAAACACAGTTCAAACAGATATGCTTGGACTTGATGAATTCCAAGTTACAATTGTTGAACAAGCAAAAGATCAAGGGTTTTCACCATACCAAATAACAGTCGAATTGACGGAAGAATGTATTTTAAAAGGCGCACGTGCTTATATGGTTTTTGAAGCTTTAGAGGACCATGGAGAAATTATTCATACCAATCCATCTGTTGAAGAAATTGAGGAGGGGAATTTCGGACAAAGCTTTTTAATGATTTTCCTATCAACAGTAGCCCCAGAGATGGTAAAAGACATTATAAGCAAAGTATCAGAAGTGAAAGATGTAGAGATGGAGAGCTTGACTACAACCGTTTCTGAAGAGCAGCAAGAAGAACCTATTTTAGAAGAAAAGCTAGATGCGCAAACAGCGGCGGAAGAGGTTGCAGCAACTACTGAAAAAAGTGCGCCAGCTGTAGTGAATCATGCCTCCAAAACGATCCGTGTTAACTTGGAAAAGATTGATAATCTATTGAATTTATTTGAAGAGGTTGTTATTGATCGAAGTAGATTGGAAGTAATTGCTGAAGGTATGGAGAATCAGGAACTAACGGACACGGTCGAGCACATTAGTCGGGTTTCAAGCGATATGCAAAGTCTTATTTTAGCGATGCGAATGGTGCCAATTGACCAAGTATTTAATCGTTTCCCTCGAATGATTCGCGGGCTTGCAAAGGATTTAGGAAAGCATATTGATTTGGAGATTATTGGAGCCGATACAGAGCTTGATCGTACGGTAATTGATGAGATTGGTGATCCTTTAGTTCATTTAATTCGTAATTCAGTCGATCATGGCATTGAACTGCCGGAAGTACGAAAGCAAGCAGGAAAGTCGGAAGAAGGGAAACTGACACTTCGAGCTTTCCATAGTGGCAACCATGTTTTCATAGAAATTGAAGATGATGGCGCTGGTATTAACCATGAAAAGGTTAAGAAAAAGGCAATTGAAAATGGGATTATTACAACAGCTGAAGCAGACATGCTGACAAAAGATGAAATAGCTAACTTGATACTTTCATCTGGTTTTAGTACAGCTGATAAAGTATCTGATATTTCTGGTCGTGGTGTTGGTTTAGATGTGGTGAAAAATAAAATTGAATCGTTAGGTGGTCAAATTGCAATCGAGTCACAACCGGGTAGAGGAAGTATATTCTCGATTCAATTGCCACTTACGCTATCCATTATTTCAACACTACTCGTAAATGTGCAAAAGGAAATCTATGCAATCCCGCTTTCCTCGATTATAGAAACAGTTATCCTGGAAAAAGATCAAATGATGTTTGCGCATGGGAAGAAGGTTATGGATTTCCGTGGTAAAGTAGTTCCGCTTGTCTCACTGGCAACTGTTTTTGAAGTGCCATCACAGAAAGAGGATGAAAGTAAAGAGTACTCTGTTGTGATTGTGAAAAAAGGAGAAAAACTAACCGGGCTTATTGTTGATTCCTTTATTGGACAACAAGAAGTAGTATTAAAATCACTAGGAAATTATTTGAAAGATGTTTTCGCCATATCTGGTGCAACGATTCTAGGCAATGGAGAGGTTGCGTTAATTATTGATCCAAATGAATTGATGCCTAAGTAGAGTGGAGGAAGTTAAATGGCTGAGGAAGTAACAAAGTTTATTGTGTTTAAATTAAATAATCAATCCTTTGGTGTTGCAGTGCAGCAGGTTATTTCTATTGAAAGATTGCAGGAAGTTACAGCGGTTCCGCGTTCTTCGAAGTTTATTAAAGGCGTTACCGAATTGCGTGGTGAAACAACCCCAGTTATTGATTTAAAAGAACGACTAATGCTTACTGAGTCGGCAACAACAAATGATACCCGTATTTTAGTTGTTTCTGTTGAGAATATGCAAATCGGATTAATTGTTGATGCTGCGACAGAAGTAAAAGATATTGAACAAAATCAGATTCAGGCAGCACCAAAACTGGTTGCTGGGATTCATGAAACGTTTTTAAAGGGTGTTGCGAAGGTTGATAATCACCTGCTCATATTACTTGATCTCGAGCGTATAGTTGATTTGAATGAATCCAATGAGCTGCGGGAAGCGATAATGAGAGAAAGCTAAATATAAGTAAGAGGACTGCGTTCAGTTTGAATGCAGTCCTCTTTAACTTTAGAAGAATAATAGATCTAGTAATAAAACGATACCCAATCCGACAATAGATGTAGTGAATAGTAATAATCCCCATGTTTTGAATGTATCTTTAATGGATAGGTTGAAGTACTCTTTAAATAGCCAGAAGGATGCATCATTCACATGTGTAATTGTGTTACTGCCAGCTGCTGTTGCCAATACCATTAAAACAGGGTTTACATCAAAGGTTGTAATCAAAGGCCCTACAATACCAGCAGCCGTAATTGCGGATACAACACCAGTACCCGTTGCGATACGAATTAATGCTGTAATAAACCACGCCATAATTAATGGTGAGACAACCGTGTTTTCCATCATCCCAGCAATGTAATCGCCTACACCTGAATCAAGAATGATTTCTTTAAAAGCCCCACCAGCACCAACAATAAAGATAATCATAGCAATGCCCTTAATAGCACCAGAGAAGGAATCCATTACTTCATTCATTGTACGTCCTCTGCGCAGACCAAATACATAGACCGCAATTAATACAGCAAGCAGCAGACTTGTTTCCGCACTGCCTAGGAAGTTGATTAGATCATGAAAAAAAGTACCTTCATCAATAAACATATTTATAATTGTTGCTGCGGAAATCATAATTGCAGGAATTAATGGAATGATAACACTTGTAGCAAACCCTGGCATTTCATCATCAGTAAATTCCTTAGGTTTTTCCAATAGTGGTGGAACAGGACGATCCAGATTTTTCATTAGTCTTGGTAGAATAATCCCGGCAGCAATAACTGCTGGAATAAACACCACAATTCCAAGCATGTAGACCATTCCCATATCCGCACCATAAGCTTCAACCAATGCTGTTGGTCCTGGTTGTGGTGGGAATAGACTATGAGATAAAGTTGTAGCCGCTACCATTGTAATCCCAAGTTTCATATATGGTACCTTGGCTTCAATTGCAATGCTGATTACGAGAGGGGCAAGTATAATAAATGCAACCTCATAGAATACGGATATACCAAAGATAGCACCAACAATAATGAGAGCCCATTGAACATTTTTTACGCCAAATTTATTTAATAGAGTGGAAGCAATACGTTGTGCAGCACCTGAATCAACCATTAATTTCCCAAGTACAGCACCAAATCCAATGATTAATGCTAAACTTCCAAGCGTACTTCCTAAACCGGCTTTAATCGTATCAATAATTGCGGTAAGCTGCATACCATTTAAAAGTCCAACTAATATTGCTGATATGATTAGAGCTAGTACACTATTAAGCTTCACTTTCATATTTAAAAACAAGAGTAAAGCAACACCGAGTACAAGTGAGATAATCGGCATATTATTCATAATCCAATCCATGCTATTTCCTCCTAAAATTAAGTTTATTAATCCGCTTACAATAAAAAAATCGAAATAGGGAAGTACTATTCTTCCAAAATGTAGCGCTATCATTAATTTGTTTGCTAAACCAACTAATGAATTTATAGTATAAAACTTTCTTTTAATAGTCAATGGAGTGGAAAGAAGAAGTATAGTTCAGAATTCATAGAATAAGGAGGGCGGATATTATTAGACCTTTTGTATCTAGTGAGAAAAGGCTTATTACATGTAATAAGCCTTTATTTGCTATTCATCATCATCTTCAACTACATGCTTAAGAATTGATAATTTGTTAGTCCAAAATTGTTCATAATAAGCTAACCATTGTTTTATTTCTGTGAGCGGTTCTGGCTGCAATTGATAAATCTTTTCTCTGCCTATCTTTTCACCACTTACCAAACTTGCCTCAGAAAGTACGTGAAGGTGTTTAGCAATAGCTGTTCGACTAACGGGAAATTGAGATGCTATTTCAGAGATAGCTCGTTTTTTGGTCGAGAGCAAACGAAGAATTTCTCTTCTGGTTGGATCAGAAATGGCTTGGAATACATCATATTTTAGTGCTGCCACTTATGCTTCAGTAACCTTTCGAAGTTTGTTATGAATAATATTCGACCAGCCATTACTCATCCTTTCATGAATGATAGAGCTTTTCTCGTTTGCTTTTTGAATAACGGTATCCTCTGTTTTCCAGCCACTATGTATAAGCGTAAATTCCGTTTTTTTACCTAAGTCTTTTAATAGAAAGGAAATAATCCAACCTTCTGTATCCCATGAAAATATTATTTTGTTTGGCTCATCTATTTCCAGTACTTTACATGGGGATGGACCAAATGGGGATTGTAAGTGGAATTCCTGTCCAACAATTGGTTCAAAATCATTCGGCATAAACCATGATGCAATACCTTCTGATGTAGATACAGTATCCCATACTTTTTGTATCGTTGCATTTACAATAACAGTTTGTTTAATATCTTGTAAGTTTTCTATTTTAACTGCTCCTTCCATATAACACCTTTTGGTTTCGTAATTACTATATAACACCAATCGGTTTCGTGTCAAGGATTCTTAAGTAGATCTTTTGCACCGTCTTCACCGTGTATTTCCTAGGAAATACTGTAAATACCATACATATTAATCTGAAATATAATTTTTAATTTTTGCATAAATTGTGCTATAGTAAGAGTTAAAACCATTAGCATAATTAAGTACATAGGAAGTGTAGTGTAATGAATACACAAAAATATCATATAAAAGATTACTATTTTTGGAAAATATCTTTAAGCTTAGCATTTGCATCCTTTTTTGTTTTTGCGAGCATGTACATTGTACAGCCGCTTTTACCGTTGTATGTTAGGGAATTCAAAGTATCTGTATCAGAAGCGACGTTAACCTTATCAGCGACGATTGTAGGTTTGATTATTGGTTTAATCATTCTTGGTTTTTTCTCCGATCGAATTGGGAGAGTAGCTATTATTAAATATTCTTTAATCGGATCGGTTATCCCATTTTTATTAATTCCTATGTTGGATTCGTTTTACCTTTTTGTGTTATTACGGTTTATTCAAGGTTTTGCGCTAGCTGGATTACCTGCTGCATCTCTTGCTTATTTAAACGAGGAGATAGACCGTTCCAGTGTCGGAATTGCAACGGCGTTGTACATCGCTAGCAATGCACTTGGCGGGATGGCTGGGAGAGTTTTGGCTGGCTATCTAACAGATATATATGCCTGGGAAACTGTATTCTATATTTTTGCAGGCGGTGGATTACTAATTGTAGGACTTGTTTTTATTTTTTTGCCAAAGTCTCGATTCTTTAAAGCGAGCAATCTATCATTTCGTAAAGACTTGGAAGGGATGATTTTTCATTTAAAAAATCCAACTATTATTATGATTATTGGAATGGGGGCTGTACTCCAGCTTTCGTTTACATCTATATGGACCTATTTGCCGTTTCATCTGGAAGCAGAGCCTTTTTCACTCTCGACAAAAGCAATTTCTTACACCTTTTTTGCCTATGGATTTGGAGTAATAGGAGCTCCGATTGCGGGCTGGCTAGCGGGTGGGATGGGGCTTAAGGTCGTACGTATCATAGGAATCCTTGTCCTATCGACTGGTATTTTAATGACATTCAGTTTATCCTTGCCAATAATCATAATTGGCTTATGCGTATCCTGTTTAGGTTTTTTTACCGCACATTCATTGACGGCAACCTTTGTCGCAGAGGAGGCTGCACATCATAAAGGTGGAGCATCGAGCCTGTATTTAGTGGCATATTATGTTGGTGTTACGCTTGGAAGTTCTGCAGTCGGACCAATCTGGAATATAGCAGGGTGGAATGCAATTGTGGGGATAGCAGGAATACTACCGGTAGCTTATTTAGTTTTAGTAATAGTCGTACAGAAAAACGTGCGATAAGCCTAGTTGCATGCAAATCGATAATAGAAATAAAACGAGAGATGGTACAAATCCATCTCTTTTTTCAGTAGAAAACTATAAAATTTGAATGCTGTGGATAACTTAGTTACCTAAACGGCTACGTCCAGCTCCAGCGCCCAGCGACTAGCGAGACTTCCCTCACCTCCTTACGATAAGTCAACATCGACTCCCTGCGGTCTCCGTGTTTCCTTTATCTCCTACGGCTCAGTCCAGTCCGTACGTCGCTAACCGGGCGCTTGCGCTTTTGTTCGTAGAAAACTATTTATCACGCTGAGCTGGTTATTAAATGATCACCTTTTTTATTATTAGGATGCGATACAAGAATTAGATATGTTAATCGAATATTTATTAAATTTATCGTATAATAGATTTAAATGTAAAGAGGGAGTTGCAGTAATAGAATGAAATTATTATTGACTGGATTTGAACCTTTTCTAAATAACGCAATCAATCCAACAGAAATGATTGTTAATGAACTGCATGGTCAAAGAATAAACGATTATCAAATTATCGGTGAAGTTTTACCAGTTGAATTTAATAAATCAGGTAAGCAATTCATTGAATTGTTGAAAAAGCATAAGCCTGACGCTGTCATTTCACTTGGTTTAGCAGCAGGGCGTAATCAGATTACGCCCGAGCGAATTGCGATTAATTGTAATGATGGCCCAGTTGATAATCTCGGATATAAGCCGAATGGAGAGAGAATCTTTGAAAGTGGTCCGGACGGTTATTTTAGTAAGCTCCCAATCCATGAAATAGTAGAATCGTTAAAAAAGCATGGGTTACCAGCGAAAATCTCGAACACAGCAGGAGCTTACCTATGTAATAATGTCATGTATCATGGTTTGCATTATTTTGAGGAGAATGGTCGAAAAGTGCCTTCTGGCTTTATTCATATACCGGCATCTCATCCGCTAGCGGTTGAAAGAGATATACCAAGCTGGGCTGATGCTGATTTAATTAAAGGAATCCAAATCGCAATTGCTTGTTTATGATAGGAATTCATGTGAATCAATCTATTATTAACAGCTGAGTTTCTCTTGGAAATTCATCTATTTATGATCTGCCTTTTTAATAATTAATTCGTTTAACTTGCTCTGGATGAAATAAACTGCTAGGAAGTATTGATTTGCGTCCTGAAATGGATTAAACTGGTCTAGTTAATCATGAATGAAGGAAGATGATAAATATGCCTAGGTATATTTGGCTGCTAGTGATTGCAACTGTAATCAACGTAACTGGTGGCTCTTTTCTATGGCCTTTAAATACGATATATATGCATAATGAGCTTGGTAAAAGTCTTGCTTTTGCTGGGTTCATTTTAATGTTCAATCAAGGCGCATCCATTGTGGGAAACTTGCTTGGCGGAGCACTTTATGATAAGTATAGTGCGTATAAAACAATTCTTGCAGGAACATTTCTAGCAATGATTGCTTCCGTTATTCTAGCGTTTAATCATGGTATCGTGGCTTACTCCATTTTATTAATTATTATTGGGTTTGGAAATGGTATCACTTGGCCAATTATGTTTGCGATGGCTGGTTCCCTATGGCCAGACGGTGGCCGTCGAGCATTTAATGCCGTATATGTTGCCCAGAATTTAGGTGTAGCACTTGGAGCATCATTTGGGGGCTATGTGGCAAGCTTTTCATTTGATTATATTTTTATTGCAAATGCGCTTGTGTTTATTCTCTTTTTCCTGTTAGTACTGTTTACGTTCAAAGGAATGGATCAGTCAAAAGATCGTCAAATGCATACGTCAGTCCTTGAGCAGCGGGCAAAAATTCACAATAAAACTGCTTTTATTTCATTACTAATTTTATGTAGTGGATTCTTGGTTGTATGGATTGCATATAGTCAATGGCAGTCAACAATTGCTTCCCATACACAATCGATTGGCATCCCGCTTGAACAATATAGTTCTCTATGGGCAATAAATGGTTTTCTTATCGTTCTGGCGCAACCTCTGGTAAAATGGTTTACAGATAGAATAACTTCACCAAAACAGCATATTCATATTGGAACCTGTATCTTGATAATTTCCTTCACGATTGCCATGTTTGCTGAGAATTTTACAATGTTCGCTGTTGCAATGGTCATCTTAACAATAGGTGAGGTCCTTGTGTGGCCAGCCATTCCAACACTTGCAAACAAGCTTTCTCCAAAAGGACGTAGTGGATTTTATCAAGGAATCGTTAATAGTATTGCGGCATTAGGAAGAATGATTGGACCTGTTCTTGGTGGATTTATAGTTGATTTCTACAATATTCAATTATTATTTATCATTGTAATTGTATTACTGTTTATTCCTTTTATTACAACGAAATTTTTTGAAAAGGATAATCAGATGAAAAGACAAACCATGTAAAGAAAAGGAGCATTTAAATGACAGTAGAAAAGAAAGCTATTCAGTTAATTGCACTAGATATGGATGGGACATTGTTAACAAGTGATCTCGAAGTATCTCATCGTACACAAATGGCGATAAAGCAGGCTTTGGAAGAAGGGATTCATGTAGTCCTAAGTACAGGGCGTGGGATTCATACGTGCTACCCATACGCAGAACAGCTGCAGCTTCAATCTTATTTAATAACTGCAAATGGTGGACAAATATGGACAGTAGAAAAAGAACTATTGGATCAGCATCTTTTGGATGCGGCGTTAATCGAGAAAATGTATAATCTTGGTACACAAGTCGGGGTAGAGATGTGGATGATCTCTACAAGCGGTGTATTTCGAGAAGAAACTCCAGGTAATTTCAATGACTATGAATGGTTGAAGTTTGGCTGCCAATCTGAAGAAAAGCAGAAATTAGATATTATGATTTCGGAGCTATCCAAGTATGAGGAGCTGGAGTTAACGAATTCCCTACCAATAAATGTGGAAGTCAATCCGAAAGGTGTAAGTAAAGCGAGAGCACTACAATTCCTTTGTAATAAGATCGGTATAACGATGGATGAAGTAATGGCTGTTGGCGATAGTCTAAACGACATCAAGATGATTCAAGAAGCCAGTATTGGTGTTGCAATGGGAAATGCACAAGAAGCGATTAAAAAAGTAGCAAATCACGAGACAGATACGAATAATAATGATGGTGTTGCTAAAGCGATTGAGAAATTTGCGTTGTCAAAATAAGCTAATGAAAGTGAGCTGCAAGATGAAATGCAGCTCACTTTTTTCAATCTCTGTGATAGTGAGTTATTTTAAATACCTGCAATCCAATACATCAATACTGATACGAGCACAGATGTGATTAACATTGCATAGAACGGACGAAGTGCTTTACTTTTCACATCTTTTAAGCTGACGTTTAGCCCCAATCCAACCATTGCGGAGGTTAAGATGAAGGTCGTAGCAATACTAATACCATTCATAACACTGTCTGTTACTGGAATCGCATTTCCAAGAACATAGCTTCCAATAATACTCATTGCGATAAAGCCTAATAAAAACATAGGGAATTTAACTTTTGCATGATCAGCCCCGGCTTGTGATTTACGGCTCCTTATCCAAAGAATCATGACAAAGCATAACGGTACTAATAAGAATACACGCCCAAGCTTAGCTAAAAGCGCCATAGCGAGTGCTTCTTCACCTGCAGGATCTGCAGCCAATGCTACGTGTGCTAGCTCATGTAAGCTTAGACCAGACCAAATGCCGTATTGCACATCAGAGATTGGAAGAATCGGCAACAATAAAGCGTAAATAATGGAGAAAACAGTACCGACTAATGCGATAATCCCGACGCTGATTGCTGTATCCTCTGCTTTGGCCTTTACAATAGGTGCTACTGCCGCAATTGCAGCTGCACCACAAATTCCAGTTCCAACACCGAGTAACAGTGCAATCTGAGTGTTCCCTTTAAATAATTTTGCCAAATACACAGTGACTAAAATAGCGAAGATAATGGTTATTGCTCCTTTTACAAGAAGACCAATTCCATCCTGGAAAATTACATCGATATTCAATTTTAATCCATATAAAATAATTGCTAAACGTAATAAATATTTTGATGAAAACTCAATACCCTTTCGAAAAAATTCCGGATAACCAAAAGCTTGACGATAAACGATTGCCAAAAGGATTGCACAAGCTAATGGACCAACTCGGTTTAAACCGGGAATTAAGGATAGTAAATAGCCAGCCAAAGCAAAAATAAATGTAAATCCAATACCTAACAGAAGACTTTTCCAATGATTGGATTTGTTCGTTAATGTACTCATTCTCATTCCTCATTTCATTATTCTATACACAATTATAGATCCAGTTGTATAATAAGGAAAATAAATTATTAGAATAATAATAATAAGCAAACCTTATTATTAAACTTTCCTAAGGGTTAATAGAGTCGGTCAGAATATCTTTCATTCGTAATGAGAATAATGGTTCTTTAGCCTAGCATTGATTCATACTATTGAAAGAGGTGGATATTTTAGTGGATCAGCATTTGATTGTTTTTAAGGAAGTAGCACAGCGGAAAAACTTTTCAAGAGCTGCCAAGGAATTACACATGTCACAACCGGCAGTCAGTCAATATATTGCAGCTTTAGAAAAAGAGCTTGGTGTTCGACTACTAGAAAGAAGTAATAAATTTGTAGAACTGAATAGAGCTGGAGAAATTGTTTATCAATATGCCGAGAAAATTTTACGTAACTATGATCAGATGCGAATTCTTGTTTCTGATTTAGAAAATGAACCAAGTGGTCAATTGAAAATTGGAGCCAGCTACACAATTGGCGAGTATGTTCTTCCGAGGTTTTTAGCTAAATTGCAAGAAGAATTTCCTAATATCATTCCAACTGTAACAATAGGGAATACAGAAGACATTGGAGCAAAACTTGTACAGCATGAAATCGATATTGGATTAGTTGAGGGAAATTTTACACATCATCAGGTTTCCACCCGGCAATTTGCGACAGATGAAATGTATATAATTGCTGGGACAGGCCAATCCTTTAAAGAGGAAGCATGTA
The DNA here is from genome assembly GCF_038002145.1 of Oceanobacillus sp. FSL W7-1309. Taxonomy (NCBI): domain Bacteria; kingdom Bacillati; phylum Bacillota; class Bacilli; order Caryophanales; family Bacillaceae; genus Oceanobacillus; species Oceanobacillus sp. FSL W7-1309. The sequence goes on along the minus strand of NZ_JBBOBX010000001.1, from coordinate 20,745 downwards.
TTTCTATAAAAGATTTAGAAAATGAAACATGGATTATTCGCGAGGAAGGTTCTGGAACGAGAAAAATGCTTGAGGATTTTTTTCAACGAAGTAATTTAGAGCCAAAAAGGATTTTAACATTTGGAAGCACACAAACGATCAAGGAAGGGGTTGAATCCGGCCTTGGGATAAGCTTGCTTTCCAATCTAACATTTAAAAAGGAACAAAAGCTTAAAAAAATCCAGAGAATCTTTGTTGAGGGTACACCAATAAAGCGAAAGTTCTCTATCATTAAAAATTACCATGAGTTCCAGCCAAAAGCACTGCAGGTATTTGAAAACCTGGTAAAGCAAGAAGCATAGTTGATTCATTTCAGATACCCTTACATTGATGCTGAAAAAGGAGTATAATAAGTAGTGTAGAAGGAAAGGGGATGCTATCATGTCATTTTCTCGCGGACCAAGAGAACCGGTTCCAGAGGTGGAAACAAACGTATGGTCATGTACTAGTGATGACTGTCAAGGCTGGATGAGAGAGTCATTCAGTTTTGCTGAAGAACCAACATGTCCATTATGTAACTCAACAATGGACCGGGAAGTTCGAGTAATACCGGAAATGAAGTAGGAAATAGTATCTCAGGCAGTTGTATAAGTTTCAGCATAGAAAATCCCAGTCAGGTTGATTGGGTTTTTCTTTTAACTATGTATTCAATTATGGGAAGTAGGTACAGCACATCTATGTATGTGCCATGAAATTTTCACTTGTATAATTCTATAATTTCGTGTAAAATTAATTAACTGAAAATTTAGATTGACAGGTTTATAAAACTAGGAGGTGTAAACTATGGTAACTGTTAAAATGCTAAAGCCGTATTACATTAAAACAGAAGAGGAATACGTCCGAGTTATACTTGCATATCAATATTTTTCGGTAGTGATTAATAAAAAAGTTTATCAATTTATTCCTGTAGAAGCTAATGAGATTCGAATTAACCGTAAAACGAAAAAAGTGGAGAATCTAGATGCGGTTTTTGCTTTTCAAAACGGAAAAGACGTTGTAAATGTAACAATGTCCAAGCTCATCTCCATTCCTGATTTCCTTCAGCAGCTACATTCTATCGCAGAAACGTATTACCAAAACGATGACGCTAACATAATTAAAACAGAGCAAGAAAAAATGACCCTTCTTTTTATTCGTGAAATGGAAAGAGAAAATGTTAAAAGATTAATTGACATTGCTTTAGATAAATATGATGAAGATGCATTTTATAAACTGACAAAGCTATTATAAATCGATTTAAAGTAAGCGCTTACTGTAATGAACTAATTCTAAATAGGTTATTCTCTTACAAAAAAATCTACTTCTCACATATTGAGAAGTAGATTTTTGGTGGTTGAAAGGTTCAATACGAATAGCTTTATTTAATTGCCTTAAATGCATCTGTAACCTTTTTCGTAGCGAGACCACTTTCTTTATCTTGTACCTGTTCAACCATCATTGCAATAATCATATCTTGATCATCTGTAGGGTAGCCAACAAACCAACCATTTTCATCACCAGATGAATCATTCGTTAATTTCAACTCAGCAGTACCGGTTTTCCCCGAAATCGGAAAATCTGCATCCTGTGCGTTTCGAGCAGTACCATCTGTAACAACTTTTCTTAGTGCATCCTTTATCGCATTTGCATGTTCAGAAGTAACTAACTCATCTTTCCACACTTGTCCAGTTTCTTCACTTGTAAGCAAGGTTGGTTTCACCATTTTTCCATCATTTAAGAATGGTGCATACGTCATTGCTAAATGAAGGACATTCATTTCCAGCTCACCTTGTCCATAACTAGCGTTTGCTAGCAAGACTTCATCATCTAATTTGCCGCTTGATGAAATAGTTGATGCGGTTATTGGGTATTCAAAAGGGAAGTCCTCTTCAAAGCCAAAGTCTTTTAATCCAGTTGTGTATGCTTCGGCACCCATTTCAACTGCTTTTCTCGCAAAAAAGATATTATCGGAGCGTATTAATGCATCGGCAAGATCAACAGGACCGTTAGAAGTAGAAACTCGACGAACTTCATAATCTCCCCAGCCTTCTCCATTACTCCATGTTAGGCCGTTAATCTCTATACCTTCACCAAGCACAATGGAACCATTTGACAATCCAATTGATCCTGTAATTGGTTTAATTACAGAACCAGGTGCGAAGGTAGCGGAAAATCTGTTGAGTACAGGGTTTCGTTCGTCTTCCTCTAATTCGCCCCAAAGGTTACCAGATGTACCATATAAAACTTCATTCGGATCGAAGGAAGGACTGCTTACAAGCGCTAACGTTTCGCCAGTCTTTGGATCAACTGCAGCAGCTGTACCAGCATCTTCTTCAAACGTATTGAATATTTTTTCTTGTATATTAATGTCAATGGTCGTCGTAATAGTCTTTCCATCTTCAACAGGAATCTCAGCAAGAACAATATCCTCTTCATTCTCATTTGCAATAAGAATACTTACACCTTTTTTTCCTTTTAGCTGTTCTTCATAAAGCTGTTCCAACCCACGTGACCCTATTTTGTCGTTTTCACTGTACTGATCAGCGTCAAGTGTTTCTAAATCATCGGATGTTACATTACGGATATAACCGACAAGATGAGTTGCTGCTTCACCTGCAGGATAAACACGACCAGTAACTTCCTGTGATTGGACACCTTCAATGGCTAACAATTCGGACAGAAAAGATTCTTCTGGAAGTACACTTTTTAGTGGGACAAATAAATTATCCTCAACCCATCCCGCGTTCAAAGCCGTATCGATTGTTTCAGTGCTCATTCCTAGAAGATCCGCAACCTTCTGTTTTGACTGTTCAGGATTGTCACCCAGATTGCCTGGAACAATACCAATCTCATAAATCGTATCATTAATCGCTAGTGGCATTTGATTACGGTCAAGAATTTCTCCGCGTTTTGGATTCGTTGTCTGTATACGAATTTGACCATTTTCTTTTAAATCAGGAAAGATAAAGCCAGTTTCCCATTCAATATACCAATTCTTTGAATCTTCATCTTCTGTTTCATCATCTTGCTGAATAAGGGTTGCTTCATGTTCAAAACTAACCGGTCCAGCAAGTGTTTCTAATTGGACAGAAAATGGAATAGTTGCCGTTCCTTCTTCCATAGCTACGTCCAACTGTTCTTCCGTTAATTCCTCAAAACTCACTTCAAGGTCAGATACACCTATATCTTCATAGATAGTTTGTGTGCGTAATACAGACTGTTCTTCAGAGTATGTATTAGCTGCATTTACAGAAAATAAATCATACATTTCATCAAATTTAAGTTCGTTCCAGTGTGTTACATAGTCTTGAAAGCGATCATTCGGTGTTGCTTGATCTTTTTCAGAGCATGCACCTAGAATGAGTAGAAATGCAAATAAAATAATAATTCGTTTCATACCAATTCCCCCAAGTCTTATTTAACTGAAAAGATGTTAGTTAAATAAGTTTATTAGTTTGTCCAGAGAAGAAAAGCCACACTGTTTATTCAAGATACAGGTGACTTTTCTAGTAATTACGGGTATTGTTATTTTGCTTCCATATGAGCTGTTATGTCTGATGTGATTCGGCTAAACTCTTCATCTGGAACCATATAATACCAAACACCACCAATAGTTTGTCCCGATCCATTTATCTCCATTGTAGTGATGCTTCGTCTAGCACCAGCATAGTCTGTAAATAACGTTTGAATTTTCTTCATATCTAAATCTGTTTGTACATTATCGCCTAAAATGGTAAGAATCTCTCCGACCTTTGTAATGCTGGAAAAACTAGCTGCTTCATTCATTGCTGCAGCAATAACATTACGTTGCCGTTCATTTCTCCCCATATCGCCACGCGGGTCTTCATAACGCATACGAATATAGTCAAGTGCTTCTTCGCCATTCAGGCTAATTTGGCCTTCAGGGAACGTGTGTCCACCACTTGAAAACGCCAAGCTGTTGTTAACTGTAACTCCGCCTAAAGCGTCAATTCCTTGTTGAAATCCTTCCATATTCACTCTCGCATAAACATGAACAGGTAAATTAAAAGCTTCTTCTACTGTTTGAACAGATAAATCAACTCCACCAAATGCATACGCGTGATTGATTTTATCCATACCGCGTCCCGGGATATTTACATATGTATCTCTCGGAATACTAAGCATGATGATTTCATTTGTTTTTGGATTTATGGACATTAGAATCATTGTATCAGAACGACCTTTATCTCCTGAACGTTCATCTACACCTAAAAGTAAAGCATTTAGCGAGTCTTTATTTGAAAAAATCGAATCGATTTGCTTTTGGCGATCCGGATCTTCGTCTCTCGCTAATGGATTATGCATCGTTTCAATCGTTGCCCCCACTTCATTCCATAAATAAAATACAAATCCCCCAATTAGCAAAAATAATCCAACTACGATTCCTACGACCCATCGCAGCCATTTCCGTTTTTTCTTATTTTGTTTTTTGTCAGATCTTGATACCACGTGTATTCTCCTCTTTATTAAAATGTAAAAATTATAGGACTTCTTAATGATGAATGATGTAAAAAAATATCAAATCTTGGATAAATTATAAACGAAATAGTGAATTTAGTCTATGAAAAATGTATGAAGATTTCATAAGTGCTGTATAGATTTTTTTTGGCAGAAAAGAAAGTGATTGCATATTTCTTTCCACATCAGCGCAACTAAGACATTCGCTAAAGGCGTGCGATTGCCTTAGGTTTCTAATAGAAAATTGCAAGTCTACTCATTTATGTCATTAGAAACTGGAAGCGCAGTAATAATATACCGGTCTGGTGCACTACCTATAAATGAAAAAGGGTAGCAGGTTGTTAATGTTAACACTTCCTCATCATGCGGAACAATAATTGTACGATCATCAGCATCCACTATTTTGGTATCTGTAATTTCATAGGAAAATTCTCCATAAGGTAATTGAATTGTTAATATATCACCAATCTCTAGTTCTCCCATTCGTCGAAACACTGTATCCCGGTGTCCAGATAATACAATTTGGTCGTTTTGCAGAGGATAGGCAGTCCCTTGATAATGTCCGACACCTTTAGCAAGCTCGTCCTCATGTGTACCTTCAACGATTGGAAGGTCTGCCTCCAATTTTGGAATATGTAGGATACCAACTGTTTCCCCAGTATCTGGCGAGAAATCCTTAGCTAGTTCAGATTGATCTTTGGATGGGGCAGAAATGAAAGATGCTTTATCATCAAGCAAAGTTTGTGCTTCAGCGATGCTTTCTTTTTGCGCCGTTTCCGTTTGATACCATTGAAATCCACCAAAAGCAAGGAATGCAAAACCGATAACAATAATAAACAACGAAATTTTATTCATAGGACATGCTCCTTATGATTAGGCTTACATTAAGTATAGCCAATTTAAACGATACTTTAAAGGCTAAATTTTTAAACGAATTATCAAAAAAGAGTAGGGTGTTTGAAAGAAAAAAACTGTTGTTCATTATAAAGGTCGTTAAATAATTAAAAAAATTAAAAATGTCAGTATATTTAAGGAAACGGGAGAATTTAAAAGTAAATAGTTCTTTATAACGGATAAATGAACGAATTTGAGTGTTTCTTATTTGAGGAAAATAAATTATACTCCAATTAAATCGTTCGTTATTAAGAATTAAAAACAGCTAATAAAGAACGATAGCGGTTTGTCAGGTTACATATGAAAGGAGGGTTGTTGCTGTATCCAGCTTCGTTCGTTAAATAGTATTCGTTTTAGCAGTAAAAGTAGTAGCTTATGAGCGAACAGCGACAATTGAGTGTTAGCTACGTGGGATATAAAAATTCCCATTTTGCATGTTGCTTAGGTTTCCATTTAGGAATCTTTTCACATGCCAAGTTTTTAAGAAATCATTTTATAAAATTAAAGGAGGAATTTTACAATGAGTTTAAAGAAAAAATTAGGTGCAGGGGTAGCAACAGCGGTATTAGGATTAGGTTTAATCGGTGGGGGCGTATTTGCTTATTTTAGTGACTCGGAAACTACGAATAATACGTTTGCAGCAGGTACTTTAGATTTATCAGTAGATCCAACTGTAATTATTGATGTAGATAATTTAAAACCTGGAGATATAATGGTTCGTGAATTTGTATTAGGAAATGAAGGATCACTTGATATTTCAACAGTTGATATATCTACAGTAACTAATGTTATTGATGCGAAGGGTGACAATACTGATGATTTTGCTAAACATATTAAAGTACTATTCCTAGAAAATGCGGATAAAACTGGCGATGGCTGGGTTATTGGAGATTATAATGATGTAATTTCTGAAACAACTTTATATGATCTTCAAAATCAGACTCCTGATGGCGTAGAAAACGTCCAAAGTTGGGTGACTCATTTCTTTGGATTGAATGGTGAAGATAGTGGCTTATCAGCTGGTACAAGTGACAATATGTACGTAGCATTCGAATTTGTTGATAATGGTGAAGATCAAAATGAATTCCAAGGCGATGCATTAGAGCTTGAATGGACATTTACAGCTCATCAATCAGAAGGCGAACTTAGATAAGTTGAAACCGGAGGAGAGTATTTCTCCTCCTACATAAGTATCAAATTAAAAATACCATAATCATAAGCTAATCAATAAACCCATGAGAGGAGAATCTTATTGAACATAAAAAAAAGTTTAACCGTCAGCTTCATTACTGCTGCACTAGGTATCAGTTTGGTCACGGGTGGAACATTTGCCTACTTTAAAGATACAGAGGAAACTGCAAATACGTTTGCAGCGGGACTCTTGGACTTAGGGATAAACAAGGAATCCATCATTAAGATAGAAAACATCGTCCCTGGTGACACCATTAATGGAAATTTTGAACTTACAAATGACGGAACAGTAGACATGAAGGAAGTTATCTTGAATTCCTCCTACGAAGTTATTGACAAGGGCGAAAAAAATAATGGAGACGATTTAGGTGATCACATACTTGTAGAATATTTATATCATGTGAATGGAAAAGAGAACGTAGTATTTAAAGAAACGCTTGCGGATTTGACTGATAACCCAAAAACGATTTTAGAAGATTTCACGGTGAAAAGTAATCCTAAAAAATTTACTGTACGATTCAGTTTTGTAGAAAATGACAAGAACCAAAATCATTTTCAACAAGATTCCCTAAAACTGAAATGGGAGTTTGAGGCGATTCAAAGGGATGGGAAACCTAATTTTCAATAAATAATGAATGAAGTAATTGCATGTAGAGGGAGATGGTATTTTCATTCTCCTTCTAAATTAAATTTATACATATTCATTAGCATAAAACGTAAAGTTACATGCTAATGAATATGTATAAAAGGTAGATATTTTGAAAGGCGGAGATAGGTTTGCGAATGAGTCGTTTAAATAAATTTAAACAAAAGAATCAATTGCTATTCCTGCTATTAAAAGTTTCGTTAATTTGGTATGTTCTTCTATTTTCAATTAACTATGTAACTTCCGATACAGCAGCACACTTTACGAATTCGAAAGAAACATCAGGTGATGTAACGATTGGCACTTGGGAAGACCCGGATAGCTATTTACGTTTTACCTCCAAAGGAAATGACAACATAAAAGCTTGTAAGGCCGTAAAAATTTCTACAGATATAAAAAACACTGGACCTGGAGATATAAAAGAAAGCAGTTCTTATCACGTGTATTATATTGAAAATGGAAATCCAGAAAAAGACGGAGAGAAACTAAAATTAGGTAAAGGTGAAGGGGTAATCCCTCCGCTTGATAAAGGAAAATCAACCAAACTTAATTTCCAAGCAAGTTCACCTGGAGTCTATGTATTTACGACAAAAGAGATTGCTGGGGATTCTAGTAGTAAAACGATTTGGAGTAAGTGGATAAAGATAAATTGTCCTTCCTCGAAAACGGCTGATAAAGAAGAAATTCCTCTAGATAAAAGTACTGAGAATACAGAAGAAAAAGAGTCAAAACCGCAAACGAATGAAACGAAAGATAATGGTGAGAAGCAAGTTGAATCCGAATCAACTGTAGAGGAAACCGAAAGTACGGAAGAAAAAAAGGAAGATAAAAGTAAAGAAGACAAAGATAAAGAAGAAAAGGTAATTGAAGAAGAAGTCGAAACGGAAGTTGAAGAAGTTAAAGAAGAGGCAAACGCGTCAGTGAAAAGCAAAGAACAAAATCTTAAAGAAGCAGAGAATAAAGAAGAAATAACAAACGAACAGGAAGGTGAGAAAGAATGAAAGCAAGGAAAGTCTTAAAGTGGATAAATCGAATTGTTTCAAATGTTCTTGTGATTTTACTGATTTGTGTAGCAGCTCTTGTACTATCAACTAAGTTGACAGGTGGGGAACCAGAGGTATTTGGCTATCAATTGAAGACGGTGCTTTCTGGGTCAATGGAACCTGATATTCAAACAGGATCAATAATTGCTGTACGTTCTATTACAGAAGAAGAAAAAAGCAATTTCGTAAAAGGCGATGTCATTACGTTTATGGAAGAAGACAATAAACTGATTACGCATAGGGTTACAGAGGTAAAAGAAACAGGAAGCGGTGTTCTTTATACGACAAAAGGTGATAATAATAATGCTGTAGATAGCAATCCAGTTTTGGCAGATAATGTTGTAGGTGCATATGAGGGATTCACTATTCCTTACGTTGGATACGTCGGTAGTTTTGCTCAATCACCTAATGGAAGTATTGTATTTATGATCGTTCCGGGAATATTGATGCTAGGCTATTCTGGATTTACGATATGGCGAGCGTTAAGAAAATTAGAAGAAAAAGAGAATGTTGCAGATGCAAAATAGGCATACATGTCAATGATACGAGGAAGGTGCTTATGAAACTCCCAAAAATAATTCCGTTACTATTAATTGTACTAAGTGCTTTCTCTATGAATATAACAAATCCATCATCGGTTTCTGCTGCTGATGAAATAACAATTGATATTTTACCAGAAGAAGTACTACTTAACATTGATAACATGAAACCTGGAGATTGGGCTCCAAGATCTGTTGTTGTACAAAATAACGGTATATTGGATTTTGATTATTTCGTATCCGTTAGACCATATGGGGATTCAATGAAACTTTATAATGAATTATTACTGGAAATCAGCGACTCGGATGAAATCCTATACAATGGTAAGCTGCAGGATTTTAATGGATTAGCCGCTCGTACGTTAGAGAGTTCCCGTGAAGAGACGTTGGAATTCACAGTGCGATTTCCAGAACATTTGGGTAACGATTTTCAAGGATTGAATGCAAATTTTTATCTGCTGTTTACAGCCGAAGGGGAAAGCGATGACCGAGATGAACAATCTATTGCTGGCGCAGTTAGCAGTGGAGGAAACTCGCCTCACGACGGTTCTCCACTTCCAAGTACAGCAACCGACATTTTTAACTTTCTTCTTATCGGGCTGATTCTGTTATTAGCAGGTACGATAATCTATTTTTACAATAGAAAAAGAGCATTATAGTACTTATTTATCAGGTGGGAAAGGTGTACGGATAGCGTGCGAAATAAGTAACAATTTTAATTTCTTATACTACAAAACTAGTGTCTATATGACAAAACAAGTCACCCAATTAATGCTAAATATATAGTAAAATATGCTTATGTATTGATTGTTATAAGTAATCGCGTTTGAGGTTGAGGCAGGATTTTTAGTCAAAAGCCTTACTGGTAATAACTAAATTATCTGGATTAGTGATGGAGGCGGAATTGTGGATAAGGTAATTGAAATTGTTGCGTTTGATCAAGAATGGATTACATTAATAAAAAGTGCGAAAAAACTAGGTATATCGTTAGAGGAAGTTCGGCAGTTTCTGAATAGTGCAAGTAAAAAGATATAAGTTTGATTTAATTTTTGCTAACAATAGAACTCTTCACCGTAATTATGATATAATTCGCAGAGAAAGTAGGTGAAGAACTTGATCGGTGAAAAAATCAAACAATTACGAAAAGAAAAGCGGATGACGATTTCAGAGCTTGCTGAAAAAGCGGGAGTAGCGAAGTCCTATTTAAGCTCGATTGAGCGAAACCTTCAGTCAAACCCATCGATCCAGTTTATCGAGAAAATCAGTCAAGTGTTAGGCGTTTCTGTGAACGATTTGATAAATGATAGTAATTCGATAGTTGAAACAGAGTTAGATAGTGAATGGATGAAAATAGTAAAAGAGGCAATGGAGTCTGGGGTTTCTAAAGAACAATTTAAGGAATATCTTGAATTTAATAAATGGCGACAAGAACAAGATAAATAGGTCACCTAACCGTTTAGCACCATGCTTTACGGTTTTTTGATGTGCAACGTAATACACGTTCCCTGCTCTTGTGAAATAAGAAGCTCAAGTAACCATTAAATAGCCAATGAAGAAAACGCATAAGATATATATTGAAATCTTTAAAGATTGGAATCCATATTAACTTTGTAAGATTATTGCCGATATAAATAATATATAGCAAAGGTGTACAAACAGTTATAGAAATTGAATTTTATAGCTTGAAGCGTATTTTGATAAACGATTAATCTAGATTTTTTACGGAGGAAAGCATTAATGAAACGTAGAGAAACTAGGAAACGGAATGAGAGAGGTACACCGAAATGGATGGTTACATACTCAGATATGGTTACCCTAATTCTCGTTTTCTTCATTTTATTATTCTCCATGTCACAAATTGATTTGAATAAATTTAAAGCGATATCGCAATCTTTTCAAGATAGAATGATACTTGATTTTTCTTCATCAGCTGTGCCGATGGATAATCCAACAGAGCAAATTAACCAAGATGATGATTTGGGAGAAATGCCGAATGAATTTGAATTTCCATCACAGGATAAAGAGGTGATGAATCAAGAAGAGGCAGAAAAGGAAGATCCATTAAATGGTTTATTAGAAGATATCGAATCCTATTTGAATGAAAATGATTTAAATGAGGTTATTACCGCTAATAGAACAGAACGAGGCATTGTATTAGTGTTACAGGACAGCATTTTTTTCGAATCTGGTGAAGCAGACATTCTAGAAGAAGGGGAGCCCTTTTTGCAAGAAATCGGCTATCTGCTTATGGAAATCCCTAATGAAGTAAAGGTTGAAGGGCACACGGACAGCCGACCGATGAGCAGTTTTCGTTATCCATCAAACTGGGAACTTTCTGGTGGGCGAGCAAGTAGTGTCGTACGGTATTTGATTGAGGAGTTTAATATTGATGAATCTCGCTTTTCAATAGCTGGATATGGTGAGACAAGACCGAGAGTACCGAATGATACAGAAGCGAACATGCGGGAAAACAGAAGAGTGGAAATAATTATCTTGAATACAGGTGAGGAATAGATTGTTTCCATTTGAACTGTAAAGGTATCAGCTTATAGATTATAGGTATAATGAAAAAGGCTATGATATTGTATCATAGCCTTTTCGTTTGACTTGTCTTGGAGAATTTACATGTGCGGATTCTTAAGATTTACTTCATACCATTTCTTATCCAATGATTCAGTTTCCGCTATGGCTTTCATGCTGGCGTTTGGAAAAATCTTTTTGACATTTTCAACTTCACTATCAGTTAACCTTAATTCTCTATGGTACGTACCATCCTTGAAGGAGTCTCTAATGAAAGATTCGAACGTTACATTCTGGCTTAATTTCAACACAATTTAATTCCCCCTAAATTACGGATTACTAATGGTGTGGTGACGATTTAAAATGGAGCTCTTAAGTGATTTTCCAGATAAGATAATTGAATTTTCTACAAGGACTTCCATCGGGTCTACACAATATTTTTTAATCTCAGGATCTAAGTAGACAGAAGATAATTCTGTACAACCTAAAATTACAGACGAACAATTTTCATTTGTAATCAGATGTTGAATCATATCCTCCAACTCATAAGGCTGATAATTAACATCTGCTTTGATGTTGTAGATCGTACGCATAATTCTTTGTTGATCGAATTCACTCGGGTGATACGGCCTAAGGTTAAAATTCAAGCATTCTCTTTCATATATACCAGTAGCAATTGTGCCATCTGTAGCTAAAATACCAACTTTACTATTCTCTCCATATCTCTTGTTAATAAACGCTGCAGTTTCACGGACCATATTAATAATGTTTACTTTTGTCATATTTTGCATTTGTTCATAAAAATAATGCGATGTATTACAAGGGATAGCTATATTTTCTACTCCTGCCTTTTCCAGAAGTTCAATATCTGGTTTGACTGCATTTAAGAAAGACAATTCTTTACCTTCTAAAATAGCCTTGGTTCTATCTGGCAATGTAGCATGGTTAAGAATAATCATATCGATATGATCTTGGTCTTTGGATGCAACCGTATTTTCTATTATTTTCTCAAAAAATACTTTTGTGGCTAAAGAACCCATTCCGCCAATCACACCTAGCTTTTTGTCTGTCATTATACCACCACCGGTTATTAAAATATTTATTAGAGTGAAACTTTTTCAGCTAAGGCATCTAAAATAATTTCTTTTTCATTAAAAGGAATTTCTGTATCTCCTATAATTTGTGTTGTCTCATGCCCCTTACCAGCAATTACGATCATATCATTGTCTTTGCTAATACGGATTGCATGCTGGATTGCTTTTTCTCGGTCTGGTATTGCTTCAAAGTCACCATTGTTACGAATGATAGCTTCTGTTGTTTCATTTATCATAATGGATGGATTATGTTGTTTTGGATTATCAAGTGTCACAATAGAAAAGTCAGCAAATTCAGCTGCAACCCTACCCATACCTTGTCGTTTTTCTGTTCCATTCTCACTTGTATCAGCGTATACGCCAAACACTAATATGATTTTTCCTTTAACGAAGGGTCTCATAATACTTAATGTTTTTTGGAGTGCGTCTTCCGTGTGTGCAAAATCGACAATAACTTTGAAATCATCTTTTTCATAGATAACTTCAAATCGTCCTTGAATTGTTTTGATATTGTTTATACCCGATTGTATTACTTCCAATGGAATACCATTACTATAAGCACATGCAATAGCTGCTAGGCTATTGAGCACATAAATATCCCCAGGTAAATTTACTTTAATTCTTACACTGCCAGTCGGGGTATTAACTGTATATAGAGTATGATCGAAAGCATAATGGATATCCGTTGCACAGATATCTGCTTTACTATGAATACCATACGTGATTAACTTTGGATTATCGTTCTTAACCATTTCAATCAATTGTTGTCCATAGTAATCATCGGCATTTATAATGTTGTAATCGCTGGTCATTTTGAACAACTTTGCTTTTTCCCCAAAATACTCCTCCATATTTTTATGGAGTTCTAAATGGTCAGGTGATAGATTTGTAAAAATTGCCGTATTGAACTTACTATATGCTACACGCTGTAGGCTTATTGCATGGGATGATGCTTCCATAATACAATTATCGATCTTTTCCGTGACCATTTCTGAGAAGAAATATTGAAGATCTAATGACATAGGCGTTGTGTTTTTATTTTTAACTACTTTATTATTCATCACGGTTCCTAGTGTACCAATAAGCGCAATGGACTTTCTTGCTTCTTCATAAATAGATTTAACAAAATAAGTAGTTGATGTCTTCCCATTTGTCCCTGTTATACCAATCAAATTTAGGTTTTCTGTAGGATTATTATAAAAATTACTGGAGACATTTGCTAACGCATTTCTTGAATTAGCTACTTTTAAAACGGTTATCCCTTTATCAACTGTTATCGCTTTTTCAGAGATGATAACAGAAGCCCCCTGTTTAATTGCATTATGAATAAAAGCATGTCCATCAAATTGAAAACCAGAAATCGCAACGAATATACCATCCTTTGTAACGTTTCTAGAATCGTAGGCAATTGCTTTAATATCTTTATTTAAATCACCTTGAACTATATCAAACTGCATGCCCTGTATAATGGATGTTAATAACATAATTGAGCGCTCCTTTTATTACCTATCGTTTTGTAACTTTATGAAATACTTTTCCGAACAAATTTGCAGCAAATGAAAATGCAGGCTTCGGATCGTTCCAGTCCCAGATTGCATATGCTTTTGGTCTAAATAAAGATTTAAGAACCGTCATCGCTGACAGTTGACCAGTCTTAATATAATCTTTAACTGCTAACATATCTTCATAAAAATACCAAAATGCTGTATTTGTATTATGATTTACAGCTTTTGGTTCAAGAGGTTGTCCAGTAAGTTCCATATACGTAATGTATGGGAAGTTTAATCCGACTTTGTACAGTAAACTATTCAGGTTTGTAATCCTAGCATTAATTTCAATTAGGTAATAATCACCTGTTTCTGCATCTTTTTTAAATTCGATTTCGGCAAAGCCTTTAAATTTTATTGCTTCTAAAAAGTTAGCCCCTAATTCATATAGCTCCGGTACATGTTTTTGAACGGTATAGACAGAAGCCCCAAAATTAATTGGATATTGACGAAGTTTTCTACATGTAGTCCAATGGGTTACTTTAGCATCTTGATTAAGATATGCATCAAAGGTATACATATGATCATCAAAACCAGGGATGATTCGTTGGATGATAACTTCAAGATCAGCATTTTTTGCTAGCTCTATTTTTTCTTCCAGCTCTTCCATTGAGTGCACTTTAAATAATTTTCTTCTAAACTTCTTTACAAAGTTAGGGGAGTCTACTGGCTTAACTAAACACGGAAACTTAATAATACTTTCGACCTTTTCATGAAAGTTTTCTGTGTCAATCGTTAGTGTTTCAGGAACTTTCATACCTTTTTCCTCTGCTAATTGATGTAGTTTGCCTTTATCCATTACCGTTGTATATAGCCCTTGTTCGGTTTGCGGGATTAGGTAATATTCACGAATCTCATCTAAATAAGCGTCAATAGCTTCCACATATGAATCGTGACAAGGTATAAGAACTGGTTTCACGTCCTGTGACTTTGCATAATCAATTAAAGCATCAATAAATTCTTTTGTTTCATTTTGATAGTGAGGGACAATTAGCTTTTCCGAAACATATTTTGATTCAGCTGCATATCTATTCTCTTCTGAATAGTCCACTGCAACAGTGTGTATGCCATACTTTCCCAAACAGCGAATAGTGCTCAGTCCTAAATAGTAGTTATTTCCTAAAATTACAGCTTTATTATTCATTACTTTCGACTCCTTAACAGAATACGTTTGCGTATATTATTTACTTGTTATATGTCAATAGGTGTTAATATAATATGTTCATAGATTATTAATTATAAAGGTAACTAATCTTAATGTCTATATGAGTATAGTTGATTCTCGACAAAGTTCGCTTGCATATTCAACTTACAATGAAGAGAAATAATGTGTTTTTATAAAAAAAAGCTATATAAAGCGTTATTGTTAAAAAAACTATATAAATTGTGCGGGTTTACATTATAATTACCTTATAATAAATTTTCGCGGGGATTGTATTTTTTTGGGAGGTTTGGTAGATTAATGATGACAAAGTACTACTATTGGGTTCTCCCAATCAGTTGGATGTGTATTATATTTTTTTCTTCAGCAACTCCATATGAGAAGCAGGACATTAAACCATTCCTGAATAATATGGTAGATTTAAGTTTTTTAGAAAGTATAGTGGGTTGGATATCTTTTACGTTTAATAAATCGGTTATAAGTGTGGATACACTTGGTATAAATGGCTTTGTCGAGTTCTTTATACGTAAGGGTACTCATGTGACGGTATACTTTTTATTAGTTTTGTTTTTTTACCTTGCTTTTCGAAAAACTATTGAGAATACAAAGCGTTGGCATTGTCTCGTTTACTCTTATCTGCTGACAGTTTTATACGCTATATCAGATGAGATGCATCAGGGGTTGACGCCGAATCGTACCGCTTATATTGGCGATGTTGGATTAGATAGTTTAGGTGCGTTGCTTGCAGTACTTGTAATTGCATTGTGTTGGAGGAAAAACAGAAGAACAGACAGAAATGTTAAATTTTGACGAAAGATATGATGAACGGAATTTTATTTTTTTATTTTCGACACACTTCGACACCGTTCTATGTAAAATTATGCTACAGTTCTCATTAAATGTAAAAACATAACCTAGAAAACAAGTAAAAGGCGGGAATTTGATGAAAGAGCAAGAAAAGTATAAAGAAATGCTAAGCAAGATGATCGATGAAACAGAGAAGAAAAAAATAATTAGTTCAGAAGATTTAATTAAAAAGCTAATTAGTGAGCTTTCTCGTAGTGAGCGTTTATCAAAATATACACATTCCCAAGTTATAGCAAAATAAAAAAACTGCATCCTCATGCTTGAGAACGCAGTTTTTTTATTCAGCTTCTGTTTCGTTCGATGTAACATCAATTTCAATGTATTTTTGATCGATTGTTTTTAATTCTGCTTGCCCGTTTGTTAAATCAATCATCCAATTTTGAAATGCTTCTGCCTCATCTTGTTTCACGTACACAATAAATTCAACATTTTCCACATAATTTATTGTTTCAAGAAGATGCTCGGAATTTCGGAGTTCATTTTCTGTTTTGCCAAGTAAAGTATAATCGATTGTAATAGAAAAACCTTGCATCAGTTTTCTTCTTACAATGCCGGTTGCTTTAATCGCCTGAGAGGTTGTACCACCATATGCACGAATTAATCCGCCTGCTCCTAGCTTAATGCCGCCGAAGTATCTTGTGACGACAACAGCAGTATCCTTCAACTGTTGTTTCTTCAGAACCTCTAACATCGGCACTCCAGCTGTTCCGCTTGGCTCCCCATCGTCATTTGCCTTTTGAATTTGGTCATGCTCGCCGATAATATATGCTGAACAGTTATGTGTAGCATCTGCATGCTTTTTCTTGATTTCTTGTATAAATTCATGGGCAGCCTCTTCAGTTTCTACTCTACGCACATAACCAATAAACCGCGATTTTTGAATGATTAATTCATCATTTCCATTCTTTTTAACAGTTAAATAGCTTTTTAGCATCTTGATTTTCTCACCTCAAACGAACATGATAGTAGATGTATCGTCTTTCTAAACGTTAAAAAAATAAAAAAATATCAATTACCAGATGAAATTTACGGTTAAAAGGGAAAAGACCCTTTAAAAAATAAAACGATGTACGTATAATTATAACACAGGTTGGTGGGGAATGATGAGTGTAAAAATAACTGAGAAGGCTTTGGATCATGTTATTGATGATATGGTCGAAGTTGTGGAAAATAGTAAAGATGAGATTTTTAATATTAGTGAAGAAGCACGCAAGGAGCACGACCACCTTGTTTTGGAACTGAAAGAAACGAAAGAAAAAGTGCTGCAGCATATTGAAAATGGGGATAAGTTAGAAGAACGCGTACGATTTTCAAGGAAGCGGTTAGCAGAGGTTAGTAAATACTTCGAGCGCTATTCTGAGGAAGATATTCGCGAAGTGTATGAAAATACCCATCTCATGCAAACCAATTTGGCTATTTTACGTCAGGAAGAAAAAGCTTTACGTGATAAACGAGACGAATTAGAAAGAAGGTTAATTACGTTAACTCATACGATCAATCGAGCAGAGGGTTTGGCTGGGAAAATTTCTGTTATTCTTAATTATTTGCAGGATGATTTTAGACAAGTAAATGAAATGATTGAAAATGCTAAGGAAAAACAGGAATTTGGTCTTAAGATAATTGAAGCGCAAGAAGATGAACGACGAAAAATATCCAGAGAAATTCATGATGGACCAGCACAAATGCTTGCGAACATTTTACTTCGGTCTGAGATTGTTGAACGAACTATTCGTAATGGTTCGATGGACGATGCGATAGAAGAAATTAAAAGTGTTCGAAAAATGGTACGTTCCTCATTGTATGAGGTAAGAAGAATCATTTACGACCTTAGACCAATGGCATTAGACGATCTTGGACTTGTGCCTACCATGAAAAAATACGTTGACAGTATTTCAGACTACAGCAAAGTACCGATAGAGTTTTCAGTCTTTGGAGAAGAAAAGCGACTTAATTCAAAATATGAGGTTGCATTTTTTAGATTAATGCAAGAATCCATTCAAAATGCAATAAAACATAGTGAAGCTAGTCAAATTCAAGTGAAGTTAGAAATACGTAGAAACAGCTTAACAATGGTTATTAAAGATAATGGAAAAGGCTTTGATGTTAGCTTGAAAAAGGATAAATCTTTCGGTTTAATTGGGATGCGAGAAAGGGTGGAAATGTTAGAAGGAGAGTTACATATTCAGTCCTCCCCAGGTAAGGGGACAGCGATTATCATAAAAGTTCCCTATTAATCAGGTTACGTATATAATAGGTTATATAGAATTATTGATGCAAATAAAATGAATGAAACATGCATCATTAATCTCATAAAAGAAAATTCATATATAGAGAAAGAAAAATGATCTGTCATAATCATAATAGGGCGTAAAAGAACTAGTATTTAGTATGTGGGAGGAATAAAGGCAATGAATACAGAGAAAAAAATTAGCATTGTATTAATAGATGATCACAAATTATTTCGTGAAGGTGTAAAAAGAATACTAGATTTTGAGCCATCTTTTGAAGTAGTAGCTGAAGGTGATAATGGTGCAGTAGCGTCTAAACTGGTTAAAGAGAACAATCCGGATGTTGTCTTAATGGATATAAATATGCCGGAAATAAATGGAGTGCAGGCGACTGCTGATTTAGTAAGATACTTTCCAAATACGAAAGTAATTATTCTATCTATTCATGATGATGAAAGCTATGTGACACATGCATTGAAAACTGGAGCACAAGGCTACTTATTGAAAGAAATGGATTCCGATTCATTAATTGAAGCGATTAAAGTGGTCAGTGATGGCGGTTCTTACTTACATCCGAAAATTACACATAATCTAGTGAAAGAATATCGACGTCTCGCTAGAGAAAACAGTTCAAGTATCGCTGATAAAGGTATTGAATACCGCAAACCATTACACTTGCTTACAAAGCGTGAATGTCAGGTATTGCAGTTACTGGCCGATGGCAAAAGTAACCGTGCAGTAGCTGAAACCTTATACATCAGTGAAAAGACAGTAAAGAACCATGTAAGTAATATTTTACAAAAAATGAATGTAAACGATCGTACACAGGCAGTAGTTTCAGCTATCCGTAAAGGTTGGGTTGAGGTCATCTAGCTGCATTGTTCTTAAAATACCCTGATGGTACTGATCATCAGGGTATTTTTTCGTGTGTATCTATAGGGTAATTATGATTGAACGACTAATCCGCGAATTTTCGATAAAAAGAAATACCTCTTTGCATGCATCATCAACAAAATTGCGCTCCTAGATAGGTTTTCTACCAATCTCAAAACATACATGAGAAGAAACTGAATAACAAGTGCTTTTTAGAAAAAGTTGAGGTAAAATAAAAAATGACATAAATCGTATTAGAGGTGAAGATAGGTTATGAAAGTTGCTGTAATGACAGATAGCACAGCATATATACCTGCTGAAATAAGAGAAATAGCCAATGTTCATATGGTTCCGCTTAGCGTTGTCTTTGGAGATAAATCCTATGAGGAAGAAATAGATATTACAACAGAGGAATTCTATCAAAAAGTAAGAGAAACAAAGCAATTACCAAAAACCTCACAACCTTCCATCGGATATGTAACGACCAAATTAGAAGAGCTAAAAAAAGATTATGATGCAGTTGTGTCCGTCCATCTATCCAGTGGCATCAGCGGGACGTATCAAACAGTTATTAGTGCTGGAGAAATGATAGATGGGATTGATGTTTATGCATATGATTCCGAAATGAGTTGTATGGTACAGGGTTTCTATGCATTGGAAGCAGCAAAAATGGCTGAACAAGGGAAGGCAGTTGGGGAGATTATTCAACGATTAGATGAGATGAAAGAAACCATGAAAGCTTATTTTATGGTAGACGATCTAACTAACTTGCAACGTGGTGGCCGTCTTTCAGGTGCCCAGGCATTGGTTGGAAGTCTCTTGCAAGTAAAGCCAATCCTCCATTTCTCTGAAAAACTTATCGTACCATTTGAAAAAATTCGTACACGTAAAAAGGCGATCAACCGAATTATTGGGATGCTTGAGGAAGATGCCAATAAAGGAAAAGACCTTTCTGTTGTTTTCATCCATGGTAATGATGAAGCATCTGCACTGGAACTACGAGATGCATTTTTACAAAAGTATCCTTCGATGGAAGCGACAATTAGCTATTTTGGACCTGTTATTGGCACCCACCTAGGCGAAGGGGCTATCGGTGTTGGTTGGTATGTGAAATAGTCAGCTGACCAATATAAAAATTAATCGTCATTTCCAGCCGTGAGTCTGGGAATGACGAAATCATGAGAAAGAGAGTGAATTCATGGCAAACAAAATTACGATAAAACAGGATGAATACCACTTGCATTTCGCTGGAAAATTATTATTAAGAAGAGAAATACCTCTAGATGATACAGCCTTCAAACAGTTACTTGCAACGAAACAATTTACTCCGCTAAAACCCATCAAAGAAAAAAACTTCCATCTTCATTGCGAGCGATGTGGCAATGAAAAGTCCTCTCTTTTTGGAAAGTTTCCGTGTACTCAATGTGAATCTACCCATGTTTACTGTCGTAAATGTATTGAGATGGGGAGAGTTAGTGAATGTGAAAAACTTTATTTGTGGACAGGCGAAAAGCCGATTTGGCCGCGGCATGAAAGTCCTTGTACATGGGAGGGAAGTCTTACAGCTGCGCAACAAAAAGCTGCTGATCGTATTGTTAGTGCTATCCGTATAAATGAAAAGGAAACGCTTATTTGGGCTGTATG